>CBDDQA010000005.1:327500-1235747 GCA_965232605.1 uncultured Binatia bacterium (SeqCode)
AAGACCGCCTACGCACCCTTTACGCCCAGTGATTCCGAGCAACGCTCGCACCCTCCGTCTTACCGCGGCTGCTGGCACGGAGTTGGCCGGTGCTTCCTTTGGAGGTACCGTCACTTCCTATAGGTATTCGCTATAGGAGCGTTCTTTCCTCCTGACAGGGCTTTACGACCCGAAGGCCTTCATCACCCACACGGCGTCGCTGGATCAGGGTTTCCCCCATTGTCCAATATTCCCCACTGCTGCCTCCCGTAGGAGTCGGGGCCGTGTCTCAGTCCCCGTGTGACTGGTCATCCTCTCAGACCAGCTACCCGTCTTCGCCTTGGTGGGCTTTTACCCCACCAACAAGCTGATAGGCCGCGGGCTCATCCCTTGGGGGGGGCCGAAGCTCCCTTTGACCCCTGGAGTTGCCTCCTGTGGTCTTATTCGGTATTAGCCCGAGTTTCCCCGGGTTATTCCCACCCTAGGGGTAGATCACCCACGTCTTACTCACCCGTTCGCCGCTGTACTCAGGAACCGAAGTTCCCTTTCTCGCTCGACTTGCATGTGTTAAGCACGCCGCCAGCGTTCGCTCTGAGCCAGGATCAAACTCTCCACTTAAATGGAGTAAGGAAAACGAGTTTCCTTAATATTAGGCTTAGGCATGTATTCTGCATACTGGCACTTCCTCCTGGTGGAGGAAGTTATGACTACTGTTTAGCTTTCAAAGAGCTTTCCGCGAATCCCCAGTTATAGAGACTCGCTTCATCCTTGTCAAGCGGGACGAAAGTTTTCGTACTGCTCGACCCGAAAGGACCAAGAGTTCTTTATGAGAACTTGCCTTCTCCCTTGAGCTCGGCGAGGAGGTCTTGTATCTTTACTGACAAGCGAAGTCAACTCCTCAACCAGTATAGATATAACGTGGCAGGATCTCCCGCCTCGGGTTAATTCCAAGGGTGTCATCCTATGAAAAGTTCTCCAGTCGATTCTCAATCACAATTTCTCGACCAATACGACCTGACCGCTCGACAACTAGAGCAGGTTCTCGAGACCGCGGTTGAGCGTCGAGCAGATTATGCGGACATTTACTTTGAGTCCCGAACGGCAGAAGCACTTTCCCTCGAGGAAGGTATTGTTAAAAAAGCTTCCCGCTCAGTCTCTCAGGGTGCCGGCGTCCGCGTCCTTGCCGGCGATAAAACAGGCTACGCCCATTCTGACGAAATTACGCTGGAAACACTCCAAGTCGCCGCGCGAACAGCGAGAGCCATTGCCCAGGATACAACGCAGACCCAAGTCGTTCCTCTCCAGAGCACTCAGCCACACAGAGACCTCTATCCTCTTGCTACTCCCCCTATTGCAGTTCCTCTCCAGGACAAGATCCAGCTCCTCCAACAAATCGATGAAGAAGCACGGGCGTATGACTCTCGGATTACCAACGTTCTCGCCTCCATTGCGGTTGAGCAGAAAAACGTTCTGATCCTCTCATCGGACGGCAGCCTGGCCGCAGACACCCGCCCGCTCCTGCGCCTCCAAGTGACCTGTATTGCCGAGGATGGCACAACACGACAACAGGGGAGCTATGGTGGTGGTGGACGCGTCGAGTTTGATTTTGTCTATGATGACGCTCGCTGGAGAACCTTTACAAAAGAAGCGGCCCGCCAAGCGATTCTCGGGCTTGAGGCGATTGATGCTCCTGCGGGGTCTCTTTCGGTCGTGCTGGGGTCTGGCTGGCCGGGCATTCTTCTGCATGAGGCGATTGGCCACGGCCTTGAGGGCGATTTCAACCGCAAGAAAGTATCTGCCTTTAGCGATCGCCTAGGTCAACGAGTCGCGTCCGAATTCTGTACTGTCGTTGATGACGGCACCCTCCCGAACCGCCGCGGGTCCTTAAACTGCGATGATGAAGGCACCCCCACAGGTCGCACAGTCCTCATAGAGAACGGCACTCTCACTGGCTATCTACAGGACCGCCTCAACGCAAAATTGATGAATATGCAACCGACCGGGAACGGACGACGGGAAAGTTTTGCGCACATGCCCATGCCACGCATGACGAATACCTTCATGCTGCCTGGCGAATCAACGCCGGAAGATATTATTCGTTCGGTTCCGAACGGCCTGTACGCCGTTTCTTTTGGAGGTGGCCAAGTTGACATTACAAGTGGAAAATTCGTTTTCTCAGCAAGTGAGGCATATCTGATTGAAGATGGGAAAGTCACGCGACCCGTCAAAGGTGCTACGCTGATTGGGAACGGGCCGGATGTCCTGACGCGTATTTCCATGGTCGGCAACGATCTCAAACTTGACGAAGGCATTGGCACCTGCGGCAAAGAAGGCCAGTCCGTCCCTGTTGGCGTCGGCCTTCCCACTATCCGAGTCGATGGACTGACTGTTGGCGGAACTCAGGCATAGGAAGCGTAGCGCGCCGTATGCTGTGGAGTCTTCTCCGTCACATTAAAGGACAGATATGGACCTGACAGCACTTGCCGTAGATGTTCTCGATCAAGCCCGCCGGCAGGGTGCAACCGCAGGAGATTTGGTGATTGCGAGCGGGGAATCCTTTTCTGCGGGTATTCGCCTGGGAAAAGTCGAGAAAATTCAAAACTCCCAAGAGAAACGGATGGGGCTGCGTCTCTTTGCGGGTCAGAGTAGCGCTCTGACCTCAACCGCAAATTTTACGCATGCGGCACTCCAGGCTTTTGTGACAGAAACCCTCGCTCTTGCCAAAGCGACCGCGGCTGACCCATTCTCCGGCCTCCCCGACCCGTCAGATTTGGCCCAGGACGTTCCGGACCTCGATCTCACCGACACCAGCATATCCCTCACACTGGAAGAGAAACTTGCGCGAGCCCAGGAGGCGGAGGAAGCGGCATTTGCCAGCGATTCGAGAATTACGAATTCCGAGGGGGCTGAGTTTGCGAACGCATCTCGTGAAATGGTCTATGCAAACTCCCTGGGATTTTGTGGCAGCTACCACACCACGAGTTTCTCGCTGAGTGTTGTTCCCGTCGCTTCCCAAGACGGAGGGATGCAGCGAGATTACTGGTATTCATCGCAACGGAAACTCAAGGATCTTGAAGCGGCAAAAGCGGTCGGCCAAAAAGCCGCAGAGCGGACGGTCCGGCGGCTTGGGGCAAAACAAGTCCAGACGCAAGAAGCGCCGGTTGTCTTTGAACCGGAGATGGCGGCCAGTTTACTCCGTCACCTGGCCGGCGCGATTTCTGGCTCGGCTTTATATCGGAAGACTTCTTTCCTGCTGGAGAAAATCGGCGAGAAGATCGCGGCAGAGGGAATTTTTGTCGAAGACCACGCCCGCCTCCCCTCCGCTTTAGGCTCAAAGCCTTTTGATGGAGAAGGGCTGCCGACCCGCCAGAATATTGTCGTTGAGGACGGAGTGCTCACCAGCTATCTCCTGGATACCTATTCTGCCCGTAAACTCGGACTCCAATCTACGGGCAACGCCAGCCGTTCTTTTGCTGATACTCCGACGGCCAGCACAACGAATTTCTTCTTGCGGCCCGGCACGACCCCGCCCGAGGATATTATCCGTTCGGTTCGGTCCGGCTTATATGTCACCGAGCTGGCCGGCTTCGGTGTCAATCCCGTAACGGGCGACTATTCGCGGGGAGCGGTTGGGCTGTGGATCGAAGGCGGAGAGGTCGCCTATCCGGTGGAGGAGATCACTATCGCCGGTAATCTGCTCGATATGTTCAAAAACATTGAGGTCATAGGCAACGACTTAGAACGGCGCGGGACGATCTCCGCACCAACAGTGAAAATTGCCCGCATGACGATTGCCGGCACCTAACCGTCCTTTTGCCGAAGACGTGGGAAGACGCGAGGCGACGCTCCGCGTGCGACAGAAACTCTACGACTATCTCGCCGACCGACCAGGCGGGGCAAGCTCGACCGAGTTGCTCCATGAGATTTTCGTCTCAGGCGCGATTGCCCCCTTCCCTTCTCAGCGTGACCCGGAGCTAAGCGCGCGCCTCATCCAGGCGGCCCTTGGTTCCGATCAACGCTGTTCCTACGATGCGAAAACAGACCGCTGGACGCTCACCCTCCATGCCGACCTCAACCGCCTACTCCACGCTACCCAGTTTGTCGTTCTTGACCTCGAAACAACTGGCCTCAAGCCCGGGAAAGCGGCCATGACTGAAGTCGCCGCAGTGCGAGTCGGCCACGGGCAGCTTGGCGAGGAGTTTCATACCCTCCTCAATCCGGGCCAGCATGTGCCAGCCGGGGTAACCCGTTTGACCGGTATCACCAATGCCATGCTCAAGGACCAGCCGCGGATTGAAGAAGTCTTTCCCCAGTTACAACGTTTTCTCGGTCAGGCAGTCATCGTTGCCCACAACGCCAGCTTTGACCTTGGCTTCCTCAACTTTGACGCGCAACGTCTCTCCGCTGCCCCTTTACGAAACTCCTCAGTCTGCACCCTGAAGCTGGCCCGACGACTCTTATCTGGCATTCGGTCTCGTTCGCTCGACTCGGTCGCTGCCCATCTTGGCGTCTCGTACCCGACCCAACATCGCGCCTTGGCCGATGCGCGGGTGACGGCAGAAATTTTTTGTATTTTCCTGGAACGCCTTACCCAACAAGGGGTCACCACGCTCGGCCAGCTCCTCGAGTTTCAACAGAGCGCCCGCGATGGCCGCCGTTTTGCCTGTTTTGTCCCCCGTTCGACTCTGGCAAATATCCCGGCAAGTCCCGGAGTGTATCGGATGCTCGACGCCGCGGGGAAGCTGCTCTATATCGGCAAAGCCAAGAATCTGCATCGTCGGGTCAATTCTTATTTCACCAATTCTTCGGGACATAGCGACAAGGTCCTCGATTTGGTCCGCCACGTACGCGACGTTGTCTACGAACAAACCGGCTCGGAGCTTGAAGCGTCGTTACGCGAGGCTGGCCTGATTCACACCCTCAAACCGCCGTATAATCAACTTTCCAAGCACCTTCCCCGAGTCGCATTTCTCAAGCTCAGCGTCAGAAATGCCTATCCTCGCCTGTCGGTCACGGCAAAACCGGGCAGTGACCGCGCCCTGTATATCGGCCCGTTCCGCAATCGTGACTTCGCCGAACGAGCCCAGCGACTCCTGGCTCGACTTTTTGGCCTCAGAACCTGTCCGGGCAACCTCTCACCGGCTCCCGAGGCGTCGCCGTGCGTGAGCGGTCAAATTGGTGCTTGTACTGCGCCGTGCGCAGGGTGGGTCTCACGCGAGACCTACCGGGAGCAAGTGCAGCGTTTCAGCGCGGCACTCAGTGGTGAAGCCCCAATGCTGCAAGAGACCTTAATAGCAAAACGTGACCGTCTTGCCGCGGATTTACAATACGAAGGGGCCGCCCGCCTGCAGCAGGATATCGAGTTGCTTGACCATATTCTCCGTCTGCATCAGCGCTTTCATTGGATTGTGACGCGGGCGAATGCCTTGCTCTTATTGCCCAGCCGCCAAACCGGAACGGCCCAGGCGTATCTTGTCCTCAACGGCCGTCTGATCGACAACCGCACCGTCTCCAGCCTGGGCGACCTGGAATATCTGGCGGCCCTCGCGGAGAAACATTTTGATACCGACCGTGATGTCCCTTTGCGGCCTCACGAAATTGACGCCAGTGTGATTCTCTCTGCTTGGTTGCGGAACCCGGAGCAAGCGCAGAGCGCCGTTTTTTCGATTAGCGCCCCGTCGACACTCGGCAACCAACTGGACGAGTTGCAAACAGCCCTGAGCGACCTCCAGCGGATTGCGTTGGCGTGAGATTCAGCGGAGAGTACGAAGATCTTCAGGGACTTGCGACCCGCCGAACCGCCCCCTATAGTTTGTCCACCATGACCGCAACGGCACGCCTGCAGGAATTACTCAAGCAGCCCGGTCCAGCTTTAGTTCTGGGGGCACACGATGCTCTCTCCGCCAGACTGGCCCAGCAGGCCGGATTTGATGCCATCTGGGCCAGCGGTTTTGGCATCTCGGCCACCAATGCCCTGCCGGATGCCAATATACTCACCATGAGCGAGACCCTGGAAGCGGTGCGGCGGATGAGCGCCGCGGTGAGTATTCCGGTGATTGCCGACTGCGATAACGGCTTTGGCAACGCCATTAACGTCATGCGCACGGTGACCGAGTACGAGCAGGCTGGGGCAGCCGGCCTGTGTATCGAGGATAATATCTTTCCCAAACGGTGCAGTTTTTACGCCGGAGTCCAGCGCGAGCTCGTTCCGATTGACGAGCACGCCCGGAAAATCCAGGCCGCGACGGCCGCACGCCAGAACGCCGACTTTGTTATTATTGCCCGCACAGAGGCTTTTATCGCCGGCTGGGGGAAAGATGAGGCGCTGCGTCGAGCCCGGGCCTATGTTGAGGCCGGCGCCGATGCCATCCTGATCCATTCCAAAGCTGCAACGTTTGATGAAGAACTGAGAGATTTTGCGGCAAGCTGGGATATGCCCTGTCCGCTCGTATCCGTCCCAACGACCTATGCCGAAATCACCGCTCACGACCTTGCCGCCGCCGGTTTTCAGTTCGTCATTTTTGCCAACCAGACCCTGCGCGCCGCCGTCACCGGGATGCGCAGCGCGCTGGCGACGCTCAAACGGGAGGGCCGGCCGGCGGCGGTTGACGAACAGATTGTGACATTACCCGAAATCTACGACCTCGTTGGGGTGCCCGACCTTCAGGCCAACGAAAAGAAATTTCTCGTCCCCGGCGGCCATAAGGTAACCGCGATCATTATTGCGGCCGGTTTTGAGCAGGACCTCTTACCCCTGATTGAGGACCGCCCGAAAGCCATGCTTGAAATCAAGGGCAAGACCATTCTGGAGCGCCAGATTCAGGTATTGAACGAGTGCGGGGTCAAAGATATCGTCGTGGTCCGGGGCTATCATAAAGAGCAGATCAATCTGCCGAATATCCGCTATTATGATAACGACCGCTTTCGTGAGACCGGCGAACTCGCCTCCCTCTTTCTGGCCGAGGTGGAGATGACGGGTCGCTTCCTCTTTCTGTATTCGGACATTCTTCTCGATCCCTCCATTCTCGAAAAATTGCTCAAGTCTCCAGCTGATATCAGCATCGTGGTTGACCGGGCCTGGAACGATCACGAACCGGGACCGGCAGAGGGACGGAGGAAGAAGCCGGACTTGGTGGTTACCCATCGACCGCCCGAAACAGGCTATCGCTACCTCCCGACCGCCGAGACCACGACGTTGACGCAGATTGGTCAACATATTGCGCCACAGGATGCCGATGGTGAATTTATTGGCCTCGCCATGTTTTCCGCCTCGGGAGCACAAGTCTTGCGGACGACCTATCAAGCGCTTCAGACGTGTAATGCGACACAGCGCTTCCATGAAGCGAGCAGCCTGGAAACCGCAGCCTTCACCGATATGCTCCAGGAACTCATCGATCGCAACCACGACATTGCCGGCGTGGATATTTACAAAGGCTGGCTGGAAATCGATACCTTCGAAGACTACCGACGTGCCTGGGCAAAAATCCACTAGCTCCAAGGCGGCTGGCATGGACGTCCCAGCGTGCTGCACAGTCTCGGGCAGGATGACCTATGGACGGACAGAACATTGATACACTGATTAAAGACGAATACGCGTTTTTTCTGCGCGCACGAAACAACTGGAGCCTGACCGCCGGGCCGCAGGACCTGGAACTCGTCGCCCACGCGCTCCGCGTTCTCTTGCACACACGCACGACTCCAGATTTCCTGGACGACTATCGCGCGCTCGTGGCCTGCCAGAATGGGGACGGCGGCTGGAGTCCGCTCTCTTCCGATCCCGAGAGTACCGTCTGGGTGTCGGCGTTCTGCGGCCTCATGCTTATTCGTGGCAACCGTTTTCTGCGGCACGCTCAACTGACCCAGGCGGTCCGGCAGGCTATCGACTATTTTCTCGATACCCAGCACCAGGACGGCCGGTGGGTTGACCCGGCCTGGGCCGACCTGGATACGACCAGCCATCCGGTCAGTTTTTTTAATGTGGTCATGGCCCTGGGCGAAACCCACAGGCAACAAGAGGTCCGGCACGCCTGGCAGCAGGGTATGCGCTTTATCATCGACAACCAGAGCCCGGATGGCGGCTGGTATGATGATGAATTTCATCCGTCCGGCGTAGAGATTACTGCCCATTTAATCCAAGACGCGCTGGTCGCCGACCTCGTTATTGACCGACAGATCAGCGGAGTCCGCGAGGCATGCGCCAAAGGGGCCGCCCGGTTGTGTGACTGGCAGGCTCAGACCGGCTCGTGGGACGAGGAGAATGTTGACCACACCATGGACTGTACACGCTCGCTCATGCTGGTGACCCATATTCTGCAAGACCCCCACAAGCGTGAGACTATTCTGCGTGGCCTCCAGTGGATTCTGGACAACAAGAACGACCGCGGCTGGGGTGACTTTCCAGGCATGGAGACAAATCTGGAACGCACCTGTGACGGCATCGACAGCCTGCTGAAATATCAAGCCTACCGGAACAGCAACACGCACGAGGTGGTCAAACTCTGGGGGTATCTGCCCTAGACATCCGTTACGCCTGCTGTATGCCGTCTCACGCTCCAGCAAAAACTGTCTGGCGGGGAGTCTGTCAGGCCGACCAACTTCCCCCAGGAGAACGGAAGCTCGTCACACTCAACGGCGTTGAGATTGCGCTTTTCAATATCGACGGAGCAGTCTTTGCTATCAACAACCGCTGTCCTCACCGCAAGGGCCCCTTGATTCGCGGTTATACAGACAGCGAAGGCGGCATCAAATGTCCGATGCACGGCTGGCGATTTGATCTCCGGACTGGCCAGAGTCGCCGGCCAGCCCAGGCCACGACGTACCGGACAAAAATCGAGGCTGGGACTGTGTACCTGACGCTCTAGTTTGACTTATCGAATGCTCTTTTCCAGCCGCCTGCCGGCTGATTTCTCCTGTTCCCCATATTATTCCACACAGCCTTTACGGGGCAGCGTAGACCTAGCAGCCCTCCCCGCGGCCTCAGCCCTCAACCCGTCTTTGAGCTCGAAACTCCGCAACCCCGCAGTACAGAACCGGCACGACAAATACCGTCAGCAGCGCAATAGCCATGCCGCCAAAAGACGGGATGGCCATGGGCACCATAATATCGGCCCCCCGCCCCCGTGAAGTGAGGACGGGCAAGAGAGCGAGGAGCGTCGTTGCGGTCGTCATCAGCGCCGGCCGGATACGTCGTTGAGCCGCCTCAAGAACCGTAGCCCGAATGTCCTCTCTCGTTCCGGGGCCATTTTTCTCAAATCGCTGTTTGAGATAGGTTGCCATCAGGACGCCGTTATCCGTCGCAATCCCAAACAGCGCAATAAAGCCAACCCACACCGCAACGCTCAAATTAAAGGGGCGAACCTGGAACAGCTCACGCAGGTTGATCTCGCCCAGACCGACGTTCAAAAACCAGTCCTGAGCATACAGCCACAACATGAGAAACCCGCCGGCCCACGCGACAAAGATACCCGAGAAGATAAAAAAGGTCGTTGTGGCTGAGCGGAATTGCAAATACAGAATAAGAAAAATCACAAAGAGGGTAAGCGGAATGACAATGCCGAGTCGCTGCTTTGCCCGGAGCTGATTCTCATAGCTCCCGGCAAAGGTATAGCTGACCCCGGCCGGCAGTTGCCATTCACCGCTCGCAAGTTTGTCTTGCAGATACACCTGTGCTTCCTCGACCACTTCCACTTCGGCATGGCCAGGCTTTTTGTCAAAGACCACATAGCTCGTCAGGAAGGTATCCTCACTCTTGATCACTTGCGCGCGGCGTTCAAACGAAATATCTGCGAGTTCACGGAGCGGGATATGCTGGCCGAGGGGCGTGGGAATGAGAATCCCACCCAGAGTTTCCAGGTCGTTTCGGAGTTCCCGGAGATATCGAATTCGTACCGGATACCGCTCCCGTCCTTCAACCGTCAGGGTCAGCGGCTTGCCGCCGACGGCGACTTCGATAATGTCCTGGACATCCTTGATCGTCAGCCCGTAGCGGGCAATCTGGGCGCGGTTGATGCGAATCTCCAGATACGGCTTGCCAATGACGCGGTCCGCGACCACGGTGGCCGGTTCGATAGACGGCACCGCTTTCAGCAAAGTTTCAAGCTGTTGCCCAACCGTATCAATCGTTTCCAGGGTTGGCCCTTTCACTTTGACTCCCATGGGCGCACGCATGCCGGATTGCAGCATGACGATACGAGCGGCGATGGGTTGGAGCTTGGGCGCGGACGTGACGCCTGGCATTGTGGTGACCCGGACAATTTCATTCCAGATATCATCGGGAGTCCGAATGTGGGCTCGCCATTGCCGATACGGCCGCCCGTCCGGGTCTGGAGTAAGCTGCCCCTGCGCGTCGCGGACAAATTCGTCAGCGGCTGGGTCATAACGAAAAGAGGCCGGATACCCATTGGCATCGACGATGTACTCCGACTTGTAGTTAATAACGTTCTCAAACATGGAAACAGGAGCCGGGTCGAGTGAAGAATCGACTCGTCCGAGTTTTCCCACGCTCACGTCAACCTCAGGAATCGCAGCAACAGCCCTATCAAGATTCTTCACTACCTCCAGCGCTTCTCCAATAGAGGCATGCGGCATGGTCGTCGGCATATACAGAAATGACCCCTCGTCGAGTGGCGGCATGAATTCCTCGCCCATACGGGACCAGATCGCCCCGCCCGCTACGACCACGCTGAGAGGAATGACTGCGAAGAGGAGTTTGTGTTGGAGGCACCAGCCGAGGAGTCGTGGGTACACGTCCTGAAAAAACTTGAAGCCGGTCAAAACCAGGGCAATCAGTCCTCCCACAAAGACCATGTTGATGGGGGTCCCTGTTTCCACTCCAATGGGGAGCCAAGACCGGGCCAGAAAGAACAGGGTGATGGCGATAATGCCAGCCAGAGCGAGGTAACGGGAAAGCCACACATGACGAGAGAGAAACGTCTCGCGCGCCAAGTTCGAGACACCCAGCAGCATCAGGACGAGGCCAGGCAAGAGGGAGGTCCACATCAGCAAGAGGCCAGCGACGCTCTCGGCGAGGTAGAGTCCTCGCCTCAGTCCGGTTCGCCCCGCCCAATCCCGAAAAAGGAGATACGCCGCTGGTGGGACCACAACGAGCGAAACAAACAGCGCCCCCAGAAGAGCAAATGTCTTGGTGTAGGCCAGCGGCGTAAACAGTTTTCCTTCCGCGGCCTGGAGGGCAAACACGGGCAGAAAACTCACAACCGTCGTCAGGACTGCGGTGCGCACCGCCCCGGCAACCTCGACGGTTGCTTCATAGACTATCTCCAGACGGCTCTTACCGGGCGAAGCGGCGTTGAGGTGGAAGAGGATATTTTCACACAGGACAATACCCATATCGACCATCGTGCCAATGGCAATCGCAATACCGGAGAGCGCCACAATATTGGCCGGCACTTGAAACGACTGCATCAGGCCAAAAGCAATCAGGATAGCCAGGGGAAGCACCAGAGCAATCAGGAAGGCGCTCATCAAGTGGAAGACCATCACGACCACCACGATGACGGTCACGAGGATTTCTTCTGTAAGCGCGGCCCTGAGCGTCCCGAGCGTCTCAAGAATCAATCCGGTCCGGTCATAGAAGGGCACGATCGTGAGTTTTGACACTGTGCCGTCAGCGAGCGTCTTTTCCGGCAGGCCGGGAGAGATTTCGTCAATCTTCGCCCGAACGTTCTGGATGGTCGTGAGCGGGTTCTCACCATAGCGGACGACCACGACTCCCCCCACGACCTCCGCCCCGTCTTTATCAAGCGCCCCACGTCGCAGGGCCGGACCGAGACGCACCTGCGCGACATCTTTGACCTGAACCGGGATATTATTCTCCCGAACGGTGATGGCGATATCCTCGATGTCCTGGAGCGTCTGGATAAAGCCCACGCCACGGACGATATATTCCACCCGGTTCACCTCGATAGTGCGCGCCCCGACATCGAGATTGGAGTTCCGAACCGCGTTGATGATCTGGGCCAGGCTGACATCATACGCCCGCAGCGCATCGGGGTTGATGTCGATTTGGTATTCTTTGACAAATCCGCCGATAGAGGCCACCTCAGCAACGCCGTCCGCCCCTTGCAGCGCATAGCGGACGTACCAGTCCTGGACGCTACGAATCTCGTCCAGATTCCAGCCCCCGGTTGGATTATCAGCAGGATCACGGCCTTCGAGCGTATACCAGAAGATCTGTCCCAGAGCGGTCGCGTCCGGCCCGAGAGCGGGCGAGACACCGCCCGGCAACATGCCCTGGGGGAGGCTGGAGAGTTTCTCCAGCACCCGGGAACGGGACCAGTAGAAGTCCACCTCATCCTTAAAAATGACGTAGATGGAGGAGTATCCAAAATACGAAAAGCTCCGGATGGTTTTGACACCGGGTATCCCCAGCAGGGAGACCGTCAGCGGATAGCTGATTTGATCCTCCACATCACGCGGGGAGCGTCCCGGCCATTTCGTAAAGACAATCTGCTGATTCTCGCTAATGTCCGGGATGGCATCGACCGTGACCGGATTCCGAGGGAGAAAATCGAGCTGCCAATCAAACGGGGCAGCCATGACGCCCCACGCAGTCACGAAGATAATGAAGAGGGCAACGACCAGCTTGTTTTCAAGACAAAAGCGGATAGCGGTATTCATGCGGAGTTCCCATCTGTTTGTGGGTGTCAGTGGGCATGCGCACCGCCTGCCCGCCCGCCGTGGGGATTCATCATGCTGCGTTTGCCCTGAATCTGGAGGTCTGCATCAATTTTGAACGCGCCGCTGGAAACGACCCGCTCCCCCTCACGGACGCCGGCTTTGACCACGTAATAGTCCCCCGCACGCGGGCCGAGCGTCACGGTTCGGCCCGTGTATGCCCCAGTGTCCGGCTTCTGCACGTATACAATGGCGCGCTTGCCCGTAATGAGCGGCGCGGACGCAGGAATGACCAGCGGTGGCCCGGCCTGGTGTTCATGACTGTGGCCCAGCAGAGGAAGACTGTCGGCCAGGACCAGGGTCATGCCGCAAATGGGACAACTGTCCGCGGCCTCGCGTACCACCTCCGGGTGCATGGGGCAGAGATACCGGCCGGTATAAGAAGGCCCGACGACGCTCCCCTGGTCCGAAATCTGAGCCCGGACCGTTGCGGTGACGAATAGTCCGGGCTTCAGCCTGAGGTCGGAATTTTCCACGTTCACCCGCACCCGGACCGTGCGGGTGCTCTCGTCCAGGAAGGGTTGCACGAAGGAGACGACTCCGTGGAATTCTTCTCCGGGGAAGGCTTCGGCCTGAAAGGCCACCTGTTGCCCGTAGCGAAGCCAGGGCAGATCAGACTCATAGGCGTCCAGATACAACCACAGGCGTGACAGATCGGCAATCGTATAAATCTCGGCACCCGTGTCCACATACATGCCCTCGTTGATCTGTTTCTCCACCACAATCCCGCCGATAGGGGCGTAGATAGTGACCTGCTCATCGGCCTGCCCCCGTTTCTCAATCTGACCTACCTGTGTACTCGTCAGCCCCAGCAGGCGCAGTTTATCTCGGGCGGCTTGTACCGAGCGCTCCGACGAGCGTTTCACGATGGGACTGGTGCTCCCGCGGAGTCGGTCGAGTGAACGGGCCGCCTGAATCAGCTCTTCCTGAGCAGACAGGAGCTCCGGGCTGTAGAGAGACACCATATGGTCGCCCTGGTTGACGCGAATCCCGGTATAGTTCACATACAAGCGGTCCACCCGCCCGGATACCCAAGCCGTAATATGCTTGAGCCGCGTTTCGTCATAATCAATCTTCCCGACCAGCCGCACCTCCCGGGCGACCCATTTCCGCTCCACCAGTGCAGTCTCAAGCTGGATCAAGCGCCTGGCAGTGTCGCTGAGCAGCATCTCCTGACCGGAGGCCTCAGCTTCTCCGCCCGGCACGGCCGCGGCAGGCGAGGCGTGTCTGTGCGTGTCATGGCCGGCGTGCTGAGCGATACTCTTCCCGACTCCGGTCAATATCGTCAGACACAGGAGCAAGCCTCTCGTCGCCAAGAAATTGATATTTCTCATTGGATTTCCCTTCCCTTCTCTCCACCAGAGAGGAAATCGCTATACCCGCCGCTCAGCATAAAAAGCCTGGCGATAGCGATGGCGCGGTCCGTTCGCGCCCGGCTCAACGACAACTCGAAATCCAGCAACCTCCTGCCTGAGTCGAGCACGTCCAGGAAGCCTGCCTCGCCACTCTCATAGGCCGTAAAGCTGGCTTCAATAGACTCTTCTGCTTTGGGCAGCAGCGTATGGGTAAAGAGGGCAATTTTGCGTTCGGCATCGCGGAGGGCAAACCGCGCTCTGGCAAAGTCTGAGGCCAGCCCTGCGGCGCTATCCTGACGCTGCGCTTCGAGGCTGTATTGTCGCCACACCGCTTCCTCGACCACGGCCCGATTCTTCTGCCCATAGAGCGGCAGGGTCATTGAGAGCGTCGGCATCAGGGCGTCTTTGCCACTGTCGGTTGGTCCCGGACGCTTATCTGTCACGATATAATCAAGGCCGAGAGTAAAATCGGGATAAGCCGTTTTCCCGGCCAGTTCGACCCCCACCCGCCTCGCCTGAATGAGGGCATCGAAACGCACCAACTCTGGATTACCTGTGAGGATAGTATCTTCGGTCAGTTGCTGGGCCGCGCGCGCTTCCACATCCAGAGCCGGGTCCAGAAGCAGGCTGGGAGAAATATGAATGGCTGCCCTCGCGGGCCGATTCAACAGCGCATTAAACGCTACCTGGGTTGGCTGGATGACCTCGCGAAATTCCGCGAGGCGGTCCTCTAATTGCCCCAGTTCGGTCTGTACGCGAACCAGATCGCTATGGGTGCCAATACCAGAGCGGAAACGGACCTGGAGGACTTTTTCCCAGGATTGAACGAGTTGGAGCGTCTCCTCGGCAATGCGGACCGTGGCGTGCAGATAGACCAGTTCGGCATACGTCCTGGCCACCTCAAAAACGAGTTCGTTCTTGAGACTCAGAAAACGAGAAAAGGCCGCCCGCGCCTCGAAATCCGCCTCATCACCACGCAGCGCCAGCGTTCCGAACCACGGAAACGCCTGGCTCAGGCCGAGCCGCTGCTGCTGCGCTCCGACCCGCGTCTCAACCGAACGCAAGAAATATCCGTAGGTCAGTCGGGGGTCGGCAAGAGCCGTGACTTGCGGTCGTTTCTTGAGGGCCGCCTGATAGGCCGCAAAACTCCCCCGTAGCTTGGCGCTGTTTTCGAGCGCAGAGCGGACATAGCCATGGAGGGTCTTAGGAAATCGCTCTATCGTGGAGGTAGGCGACTTTGCTTGTCCTCCTGGGGTGCTGTCCGGGCCAGGCGTATTTTCTCCCAGAACAGGCCGGAAAGCATTGCGCTGAGGCAGGGGAGATGACCCGCCGCCGGGACGTGCCGTGAAGCTGGGAGCCGTCGTACACCCCGACGGCAGAGGAGGTATGACGACAAGTGCTACAATAAAAAATCTCCACGCGAGACTGTTCATCATCAGAGTCTACTTTCTCACTACTGGTATGAGCATCCGTCTTCGGAAGACGCACAGAGAGCGGTTCGGCGGCAATGTGCCGCCGCGACGCAGAAATGGGCAGCTCTCACCTGCGAGGTGATAGAGCGGGGCTTAGAGACGGAAAATGGAAAAGGACAGATACCGTGGGACAGACTGTTGGGCCCGTCCTTCTGAGAGTCGAAGATCAACGGATAAGGGCTGAGGGGAAAGACGAACCGCCGTGTCCAGGAACGCAAGAGCGCGCGCCGCAGATGAGCTTGCAGACAGTTCTGCACCGACCCCTAACAGCGGCTTGAGAAAGAAATGCTCTCCGCAATCCGGGCATTGTTCGGGAGGGGCAGGCGATTCTCTGTCCGGTGTATGACACGGAGTTGTCTGAACGCTGTGCGCTGCCTCAGGAGGAGAGACACTGGTCGTCCGGGTATGACCGGCGGCAAAGCACATCTGTGTGCAATGCAGGAGTACCACCAGGAAAAGAAAGGTGACACAACACCGCTGGTAAACTCGACCCATAGTGCTAGGCTAACATAGAAGAAGGCTGGAAACCATGCAGTTTGCTCGGAGGGTCTCAGGCCAGCCGTTCAGGAGAGAGCCCAGCCGAGAAACGAGGACCTCAATGCAATGCCAGCGCGATCTATTTTCTTTGCCCGACGGTCAACATTACCTCAACTGTGCCTATATGTCGCCGTTGTTAAAAGCGGTTGAAACGGCCGGTATCAACGGCCTGCGACGCAAAGCCGTGCCTGCCGAGATTGGGACGGCCGACTTCTTTGACCCGGCAGAAGAACTGCGCCTGGCGTTCGCCCGGCTCATACACACCTCGCCCGAGCGGGTCGCCCTCATCCCGGCAGTCAGCTATGGCATGGGTATCGCGACCTATAACCTCCCGCTCAGACCGGACCAGAACGTCGTGATTCCCGGCGAGGAGTTCCCGAGCAATGTCTATCCCTGGCTGGAGCAGTGCCAGCGCATGCGCGCAACCTTGCGCAGGGTTGACCGGCCCCGAGAAGCGCACGCGCCGGGAAGGGTCTGGAACACAAGATTTCTCGAAGCCATCGATACCCATACTGCCGTCGTCGCCCTGAGTAGTGTGCACTGGACGGACGGCACGCTCTTTGACCTGGAACAGATTGGACAGCGGGCCCGCGATGTGGGCGCCCTGTTTATTGTGGACGGCACCCAGTCGGTCGGCGCGCTGCCGTTTGATTTCGAGCGGGTTCAGCCCGACCTTGTGGTCTGCGCCGGCTATAAATGGCTGCTCGGCCCCTACCAGTACAGCTTCGCGGCTGTCGGTGATCGTTTGCTGAACGGGGAACCGTTTGAGCACAACTGGATTAACCGCAAAGACAGCCAGAATTTCAGCGCCTTGATCAACTATCAGTCCACATATCAACCGGGGGCGCGCCGTTTTGATACCGGGGAGCGCTCGAATTTCATCATGATCCCCATGCTCCTCGCAGCCCTCAAGCAGATCGACGAATGGGGGGTGGACAATATCCAGACGTACTGCGCCCGGCTGAGCGAAGAACTTGGTCAGGCCCTCGCCGGGACTCCCTACACGGTCGCGCCGCCACACGAGCGCGCAACCCACTTATTTGGTGTTCGGATTGCCGACGTCGAGCAGATCCCCGCTATTCTCGAAGCCTTACGTCAGCGCGACGTGTACGTCTCGCAGCGCGGCGCCTCTATTCGCGTGTCGCCCCATGTCTACAATACAAAGGAAGATGTTATGGCGCTGGCCGAGGCACTGCGGGCAGTTGCACGCTAGCCCCTACCGATATCTTTTGATCGTGCTTGTGAGCTTGTCGGTTTTGACTATTTGGTATATGCCTCTGATTCTCTCATGGTAAATGGCTAACCGGCGGGCTGGACTACTTCTTCTTTGGAAACCCTGCCACTCTCCAAAGAAGAAAGGCGGGGAATATATGGTGGCAATATGGTGCGATTTCTGAAACGCTAGATGGACAAATCAGGGCAAAAAATTTCTCAGCAGGGACACAGGTATAAAGAAAGGAGAGATGAGCAATGCATACGAATATGTTTCTAGCTGTAGCGATGCTCGGAGCCGCCTTGACATGGACGGGATGCGAATTGGGAGCCGGAGATTCAGAAGTCAACGTCGAAGCCATTTCCGGCAGCAAGATGGTAGTAACCGGGATCGATGACTTCGAGTGCTTTCGCGCCGAGGTCCAGTCGGCACAGCAGCCGCCCGTGTATGTCCCCCAGGACGCAGGAGCAACAGAAAAAGTCGTCAATGGAGAGGCCACAATTCCCGTAGCTATGAGCGTCGGCGAAATCATCGTTACCAAGGTGAGGCTCACGATTCCAGAGGATTGCGGGTCGGTGAATGGGGAAATTGAATATAGAGGGGATCCCAACTCCAATGTGCACGGGCCTCTCCCCTTCACCTTTATCTCTGGTGACACCCAGACCTTTCCGCGCCACACCTTCAAATAGCGTCGGGTCCGACCCCAGCTCTTCAGACGGTCTGGATTCGAGCCCCTTTGAGACTAACCTCTCAGCGCATCAGCGCTGAGAGGTCTCCGTTCGAGGTCAGGAGACGAGCGTGAGCGATACGGCGACTCGGCGAGCGGAGTGGGAAACTCGCTATCACACCGGCCACACCGCTTGGCAACGGGAAGCGGCCAACCCGGCCCTTCTCACCTGGCTGGCGCAAGGACTGCTGCACCCGTGTCGTATACTTATTCCCGGCTGTGGGCGTTGTCATGAGGTGGTCACTCTAGCCCAGCAGGGGTTCGAGGTCACCGCCGTTGATCTCGCTCCGTCAGCAATCCAGGGCGCCCGACAGCTGATTGAGAATGCCGGCGTGACCGCGGAAGTCATTCAAGCCGACTTCCTCGACTGGGATGCCCCGGTCCGCTTCGATGCAGTCTACGACCAGACCTGCCTGTGTGCCCTCGACCCCTCAACCCGCCAGGACTACGAACGCCAACTCTTCTCGTGGCTCAGGCCGAGCGGACAACTGTTTGCGCTCTTTATGCAGGCAACAAACCCGGCTGGTCCACCGTTTCCGTGCGATCTCGATACCATGCACCAGCTTTTTCAGGACGCTCGCTGGGAATGGCAGGACGCTGAGCCGCTCTCCATTCCGCATCCGGCCGGACTGCACGAGTTGGGCTGTATCCTCACACGGCGGGCCTAGCAGTCTCAACCCCTCTCAGGACAGACTCCATCGCAGCGGACGGGCGAAACGGCTATAGAGATCGGGGCCGGATTACGCCCCCCCTCTTTCGTAGTACTCAAAAACACGAAAGATAATCCGCGTCGGCCGAAAATAGGAGGCGTTCTTATTGACGACCTGGCGCTTGACCGTTTGGGTCGTCCAATTGCCAAAGGCGTCGTAGCGGTAGGTAAACATCTCGGTGTGGCGCTGCCGACCATCATCCACGTACACAATGCGCTCGGTCGGATCACCGTTATTATTAAAGTGAACGTCCGTTCGCTCGCTCAGCCGGGAGTTCGTCGCATAGACAAAAGAGACCCGGGTCACCAGGGTGCCCCGAAAATCGCGGTGGTAGACGACCTTCTTCACAAGCCGCTCTGCCGCGTCGTACCACAACTGCTCTTCGATATTTCCCCGGACATCGTAACGTGAAGCCGTGCGGTTTTTCAGTTCCCCGTTCGGCTGATAGATATGGGACCCAATTTCTCTTCCGTTTTCGTCATGCTGAAAGACCACCCGTTCCGTCAGTACATCCCCGGCCGCATAGGAACGCGACTCAGCCAGGACGCCATGCTCAGCATAGGCTGATACAGCGCGCCCCGACAGGCTGTTCTCCGGCCCGTAACGTTGCACTTCTCTTTCATTGGCACTCGCATCGTACAAAAAGACCGCGCGCTCGCGGAGCGTTCCTTCGGTGTCATAGGACAGACGCTCGGTGAGATGGCCCCGCCGATCAAACCGATCAGTACGGACCGGCAGCTCTTCCTGCGACTCCCAGCTGTCACCCTGTCTCTCTATGTCGGCCCGAAAGATGGATAATGATCTGATGGGCCCCCGCAGTCCGAGGGCAGCTCTGTCGGTCTCGGTTTGCTGCCTCGCACCAGGAGCGCCCACGCCTTCGCAAGACAGGCAGAGCGCTCCGAGGAGAAAGGCGCTGAGGAGGCGATTCATGGATCATCCTGGCGTCTTGACATTATTTCCCCATTTTCCAAAGCTGTGGTAGACTTCAGGCTGTCGGTCTCACTCAGATAAAGCACTCCCATCATGCTGTTCCGCGAACTCAACCGCAGCGCCACCAAGACCTATCTGATCGGGTGCGAAAAAACACAGGAAGTCGCCCTCATTGATCCCGTCCTGGAAAAAACCGACCGCTATCTCGCCCTGCTCGCCTATTATGGGTATACGCTCAGCAGCATTATCGATACGCACACCCATGCCGACCACCTGACGGGGAGCTGGGAATTACGGGCTCTGACCGATGCGCCGGTGATCATGCACAAGCGTGCCCCGGCCCCGCATGTGGATATACACGTCGGAGACGGACAGATCATCCGAGTCGGCACGCTCACCCTACACGTGCTCGCCACCCCAGGCCATACGCCCGACAGCATGTGCCTGCACACCATGGAGCGGGTGTTCACCGGCGATACCCTGTTCATCCACGGCACCGGCCGGACCGATTTTCCCGGTGGCGACCCCGGCGCTCAGTACGACAGCATCTATCATAAGCTGTTTCCGCTGCCCGACAGCACCCTTGTCTTTCCCGGTCATGATTACCGCGGGCATGCACAATCCACTATCGGCGAAGAAAAACAGACAAATCCACGCGTCGCCGGTCGCAGTCGCGAGGAATATGTCGATTTGATGAACAACCTCCACCTCTCGCTACCGGATAAAATTCAGGAGGTGCTCCAACCGAACCAGTCCGCCATTGAAGACCAATCCATCCAGTTTCCGAGCCTCTCTGCGCTGAACGGGGTGCGGCAGCTTTCCGCCCAGGAAGTCCAGGCCCAGCGGGAGAATACGCCCTCCCCGCTCCTGCTTGATGTTCGTGAGCCAGACGAGTACAGCGATGACCTTGGCCATATACCGGGCAGCATCCTCATCCCCCTTAAAGAGGTGCCGGCGCGGGCGGGAGAAATTGAGCACCATAAAGACGGTAACATCATTGTTGTCTGTCGGGCCGGAGTCCGCAGCACAACGGCCGCGGCCATTCTTACCGGTCTTGGATTCGAGCGCGTCTCAAATCTCAAAGGGGGGATGCTGGACTGGAACGAACAACAGTTACCCATCGCGCGCTAGTTGGGAGAGCGTGGCGGCTCACCTGAGATCCGACGCGCACCGCGGGAAGGAGCAGACCGCATGGAAACAGCCACTGAAGCGTCCCCAGCAGCACCCGAAGTGCGATGGGCCAAGGTCATTGATCACACCAGATGTATCGGCTGTCATGCGTGCAGCACGGCCTGCAAATCAGAGAACCATGTCCCGGTCTCGGTCAATCGCACCTATGTGAAATACACCGACGTGGGCACCTTCCCCAACGCCCGGCGAGCTTTTCAGGTCACCCGCTGCAATCAGTGTCAGGACGCGCCCTGCACCCAGGCCTGTCCGACCGCAGCCATGTACGCCCGGTCTGACGGCATTGTGGATTTCGACAAGTCCATCTGTATTGGCTGCAAAGCCTGTATTGCGGCCTGTCCGTACGACGCGATCTTTATCAACCCTGAAGACCATTCGGCCGAGAAGTGCAATTTCTGTGCGCACCGGATCGATATGAACCTGGAGCCGGCCTGCGTTGTGGTCTGCCCGACAGAAGCGATCATGGTCGGCGACCTGAATGACCCCGATTCACGCCTGGCGGCCATCGTGGGCCGGGAGCCCGTTGCCGTCCGTCGGCCTGAAAAGGAAACTCACCCCAAACTGTTCTATACCGGCGCCCACCAAGCCACGCTTGATCCGTTGGCAGCCACACGGCCCGAAGGCGGCCTTTTCCTGTGGAGTGAGCAGGGCCGGGGAGCACAGCAGGTGACCTCAGGCCATCCGACCCGGCATAATAGCTCGGCCCAGGCCGTACTGGCCTATGATGTCCCGCACCGGGCCCCGTGGGACTGGCGGCTGAGCCTGTATACCTGGACCAAAGGGCTGGCCGCGGGAGCCTATCTGATTCCGGCTTTTCTGGTGCTGTTTGGAATGCTGAGTCCTGAGCATCTGCTCTGGCAATGGCTGGCCCCGATTCTGAGCGGGATCTTTCTCGCCCTCACCGGTCTGATCCTCATTGCCGATTTGGATCACCCCGAACGCTTTATGCTGATCTTTACCCGCCCGCAGTGGAAGAGTTGGCTGGTCCGGGGCGCCTTTATCATCCTGGGTTTTGGCAGTGTTCTGATCCTCCACTTTTTTGCGAGTCTCTTTACAAGCGCAACCGTCTGGCAGTTGGGCCTGATGCTGCTCGGTATTCCACTGGGCGTACTGACCAGCGTGTATACCGCCTATCTCTTTGCCCAATCGACGGCCCGTGACCTGTGGCAAAACCCGCTTCTTCCCGCCCATTTTCTGGTCCAAACGCTTATCGCCGGAGCCGCCGCGCTCCTCCCCTGCGCGGTCTGGTGGGCGCCCGCCGTGGTTTCCCCGGTCGCCACGCTCCTGGGAATCGCGTGCGGGCTGCATCTCCTCCTGGTGAGCGGGGAACTGACCCTGCATCATCCGACCGTCCATGCCCATCTCGCCGCCGCCGAGATGACGCAGGGTCAATACCGGCTGTATTTCTGGGGTGGCGTACTCCTCGTCTCTCTCGGCCTGCTCGCCCCGTGGGCCGGCATCCCGGCAGGATGCGCGGCCCTCCTTGGATTGCTGGCCTATGAACACGCCTATGTGCAGGCCGGGCAGAGCGTGCCGCTCGCCTAGGGGGTATGACCATGAGTACTGAGCGACCCAATACACGCGTGTCTGCCGCTCGTCAGGATACGGAGGCGCGCGGGGAGACGTTTTATCCAGGACCGAGTCGCAACCACCTCGCGTCGTTTCCTCCCAAGGAGCGCTGGGACGATTGGGTTGAGTTGGACGCCCGCGCCTGGCCGCAGCGCGTTGAACGCCACTCGATGCTTTTTCCCACCACGTGTTTTAACTGCGAGTCGGCCTGTGGCCTGCTGGCCTATGTTGATCCGGAGACGCTCAGCATCAGAAAATTCGAGGGTAATCCCGAACATCCGGCCTCACGCGGCCGGAACTGCGCCAAAGGCCCGGCCACGCTCAATCAGATCAACGATCCTGACCGCATTCTCTACCCCCTGAAACGGGCGGGAAAACGTGGCGAGGGAAAGTGGCAACAGGTCTCCTGGGACGAGGCGCTCGGTGATATTGCCGGCCGCCTCCGGCGGGCGCTCCAGGCAGGCCGTCGCAACGAGATCATGTACCACGTTGGCCGCCCTGGCGAGGATGGCTACACCGAGCGCGTCCTGGCCGCCTGGGGTGTCGATGGCCACAACTCCCATACCAATATCTGTTCGTCCGGGGCTCGCGCCGGATATCATTTTTGGATGGGGGCGGACCGCCCCAGCCCCGACCACGAACATGCCGAGGTCATCCTGCTCATCAGC
The DNA here is from genome assembly GCA_965232605.1 of uncultured Binatia bacterium (SeqCode). GTDB lineage: Bacteria > Desulfobacterota > Binatia > Bin18 > Bin18 > Bin18. The sequence goes on from CBDDQA010000005.1 coordinate 350,542, forward strand.
GCCCACCTGGAATCGGGCCATTATTTTAATCCGCACGCCCAGCGCATTATGGATGCCAAGCGGCGTGGGGCCAAGCTCATCGTCTTTGACGTCCGCCTGTCCAATAGCGCCACCCACGCCGACCATTGGGTTGCACCCTATCCGGGCAGTGAGGCCGCCATCCTGCTCGCTATCGCCAACCACCTTATTCAGACCGGACAGTACAACCGCACTTTTGTGCATGACTGGTGGAACTGGCAGGAATATCTCCAGGAAGAACGGCCTGACCTGGAGCCCACGTTTGAAAACTTTGAAGCCGTGCTGAAACAGCTCTACACGCAGTACAGCTTCGCCTTTGCCGCCCAGGAATCCGGAGTCAGCCCGCAGACTATTGAGGCCATTGCCACACTGGTTGCCTCGGCTGGAACGCGCCTGGCGACCCACACCTGGCGGAGCGCGGCGGCCGGGAATCTCGGCGGCTGGCAGGTCGCGCGGGCGCTGTTTTTCCTCAACGCCCTCACGGGCGCAGTGGCAACACCGGGCGGGACATATCCCAACGCCTGGAACAAGTTTGTGCCGCGGCCCATCCATACCCCACCCCATCCAGCCATGTGGAATACGCTGTCCTGGCCGGCCGAATACCCGCTGGCCATTCACGAACTGTCTTTTCTGTTGCCGCATTTTCTGAAAGAAGAGCGCGCCAGACTCGATGTCTATTTCACCCGTGTGTATAACCCGGTCTGGACCAACCCCGATGGGTTTTCGTGGATTGAAACCCTCAGCGATGAACAGAAAATCGGCCTGCACATCGCCCTGACCCCAACCTGGAACGAGAGTGCCTATTTCGCCGATTACATTCTACCCATGGGCGTGGGCAGCGAGCGCCACGACACGCATTCCTACGAAACGCACGACGCCCAGTGGATCGGCTTCCGTCAGCCCGTCCTGCGAGCCGCCAGAGAACGCCTCGGTCAGCCGGTGACAGATACGCGCCAGGCAAACCCAGGCGAAGTCTGGGAAGAGAACGAGTTCTGGATCGAGCTCTCCTGGCAGGTTGACCCGGACGGCGCGCTGGGGATACGCCAGTATTTTGAATCCAAGGCCCACCCAGGCCAGAAACTCAGCCTTGACGAGTATTACGGGTTTATTTTTGAGCAGTCCGTCCCCGGACTGCCGGAACAGGCCGCGGCCCAGGGACTCTCGCCGCTGGCCTATATGCGTCGCTACGGCGCGTTTGAAATCCAGAAGAACATCGGAGCGGTTCATACGCAAACCGTCCCTCCGGCTGAGCTGGACAATATCCAGGTTGACCGTCTGGGCCGCGTCTTCACCGCAAGCCCCAAGCCGGCCGGTCCGAATATCGTCCCCCTGCCCTCGCCCGACGGGGATACCGAGGGCCGCCGCCGTGTCGGCGTCCAACTAACGACCCCACCGACCCAAGAAACCCAAGAAACCCAAGAAACCCCACAGACCCAAAAGACCCCCATATATCGCGGCTTTCCAACCCCAAGCGGACGCCTGGAGTTTTATTCAAAGACCCTCAAAGACTGGGGTTGGCCGGAATACGCCCTCCCCACGTATAGCCAGAGCCATATCCATCCCGACCGTCTCACGGACGACCAAATGGTCTTAATCCCGACCTTTCGCCTGCCGGTCCAGATTCACACCCGGAGCGCCAATGCCAAATGGCTGGACGAGATTGCCCACACCAACCCGCTCTGGCTGCATCCCGGTGATGCCAAGCGCCTGGGTGTAGGCACGGGAGACCTCGTCCGGGTCGAGACCGAGATTGGCTATTTTGTGCTCAAAGCCTGGGTGACGGAGGGCATTCGACCCGGCGTCGTGGGCTGTAGCCACCACATGGGCCGCTGGAAGCTCGACCAGGCCGGTCAGCGTCAGATGATGGCCACGGTCGGACTCGACCGCAACGGCAGCCAGTGGCGTTTGTCTCGCAAACAGGCAGTCCACGGCTATTCGAGCGAAGACGCCGACAGCGCCCGCATCTGGTGGACGGATACCGGCGTGCATCAGAATCTCACCTTTCCGGTCCACCCCGACCCGATCTCCGGGATGCACTGCTGGCACCAGGCCGTTCGCGTTCGTCCTGCCCACAAGGACGATCAGTATGGGGATATCCAGGTCGATACGGACAAGGCCCATGCCGCCTATAAGAAATGGCGAGACCTGACCCGCCCTGCCAGTCAGGTCTCGCCCGACGGCACACGCCGGCCCTACTGGATGCTGCGCCCGCTCAAACCGGGTCGAGAGCACTATCAACTGCCTGAGACGGAGCGACCGCCTGGGGACTGATGCTGCGCTTTCTCCCGTTTCTCGACCTCCGGGCCTACCAGCTTCGTCATCTCCCTCGGGACCTGCTCGCCAGCCCGAGCGTGACCTTTCTCGACATTCCCCAAGGCGTGGCCTATGCCATGATCGCCGGTCTTCCCCCGGCCATGGGCCTGTATGCGGCAGCCCTGCCGGCCATAGTGGGCGCTCTGTTCCGCAGCTCCCGCCATGTTGTGACTGGCCCCACGAACGCCGTGAGTCTGCTGGTTGGCACTGCCGTCGCCGCCGAGGTGGCACACGGTGGCGCGAGTCCCCTAACCGTCGGCGTGACTCTGGCCTTTATGGTCGGGGTGGTTCAATTTCTCGCCGGGGTGCTGCGACTCGACGCGCTCGCCGATTATATCTCACAGCCGGTTGTCCGGGGGTATATCTCAGGGGCCGCGGTCCTGATTATGGTCGGTCAGCTTCCCAATGCCACCGGCACGGTTCGCGTTGTCGGCAATCCCGTCCAGATGATCGGCGGCTGGCTGTCTTCGCTCTCGGAAGTCCAGCTGCTCGCCGTCCTTTTCACCCTCGGCACAATTGTTTGCGTCCTGTCTCTGCGTCACTTTTATCCCCGCCTGCCAGCCGCGATTATCGCCCTGGGGCTCAGCATCGTCGTGGCCCGTGTCTTTCAGTTGTCTGACGCCGGGCTCCAGCTGGTTGCCGACCTCGCCCCTCTGCCGGCCGGTCTGCCGCCGTTCACCCTCCCTCACCTGGACCAGTGGGCCGGCCTGCTCCCGATGGCAATTGCCTGCGCGGTCCTGTCTCTGGTTGAGTCCAGTTCTGTGGCTCGCACGCTTGCGGCCAAGTCGGGGCAGCGGCTTGATATGGCCGCCGAATTTTCGGGCCAGGGCTTGGCCAACATCGCCGCGGCCTTCTCGGGCGGCTACCCGGTCAGCGGCAGCCTGGCCCGTTCGACCTTGAATCAGCAAGCCGGTGCCCAGAGTCGTCTGTCAGCGCTGTTTTGCGGACTGTTGATGCTGGCCGTGCTGCTTTTTCTCGGACCGGTGGTCAATCAGACCCCGATTGCCAGTCTGGCCGGTCTGTTGTTCATCCTGGCCTCCGACCTCATCGACCGGGAGCGTATTCGGATGATACTGCGCGGCACCCGAGGCGACCGGCTGGCATTTCTCGCCACGCTCGTCGGGACGTGGCTCATGCCGCTCGACCAGGCCATTTATATTGGCGTCGGGATCAGCATTTTCCTCTTTTTACGGCGCGCCCGGCTGCTCACGGTCCGGGAAATGACGATCGGTGAGAAGGGCCGCTTTCGAGAGATTGACCCTGAGCAGGAAGAGCGGAGGCAGCACTGCTCCGCCATTCGTATCCTCAACCTGACGGGCCCCTTGTTTTTTGCGGCCTCCGGCGAGCTCCAGGCCGCGCTTGAGCGCATGAATGCCGAGCCCCAGGTCCGCGTCGTTATTCTCCGTATCCGTCAGACACAGGGCTTGGACATCACCATCGCCAGCCTGCTCGAATCCAGCCAACGTCAATGGGAAAGCGCCGGCAAAACCCTCCTCATCCTGGGTCTGCGTCCCGAGGCCATACAGCTATTTGAAAAAACCGGTATCGCCACACAGATTGGACCGGCGAATCTTTTTCCGGCTCAAGCCGGCTGGTTTACGGCCCTGGAGGCCGCTCTCCGCCGCGCCCTCGCCCTGACAGGGAAGCATGGCTGCGGCCCGCACTGTCCTTTTGCCGCCTATCTCACCGCTCAGGAAGCGCTCCGGGGTCGTCTTGAGGTATGATAATAAGAAGGGCATTGGTATCACACGTCTTATTGGGTCTTATATTTTGCCGCCGGCTCCAATAATCTCAGTTGCCCCTGACGCTGTGGTACGGATGGATATTGCTGCTCTACGGTCTGCTCGAAATCTCCTAAGGCATTTTCAAGGAGGCTCAGTTCATATGGAACTTGACGTAAACGCAGAATATGGAGGGTTTTGGATTCGGGTTGGAGCGCACGTGATAGATGGGGTCGTGCTCCTCATAGCATCATCAATTCTGGTTGGCATGTTACGGATTGCTTTTCCAGATGCTTTCTCCGAAGTTGAGTACTCCGCATTCAGCAGGTGGTTATTGATTAGCATCATGTATGCAGCTTTCCTCCATGCCTCCTCTTGGCAAGCTACAATAGGAAAAAAGATGCTTGGGATGAAGGTCGTAGATTACTTCGGGGAGAGAATCTCTTTTGGGAGAGCAGTCGGTCGTGAAATGGTCCTCTTTCTCCCCCTGTTAATTTTCGCAATAGGGGCGAGGATGGGGGCTGCCGTCCCTGTTGCCTCGCATATCGCTACGTTTGTCATCCTCTTCGGCGTCTTGATTCCGGTAATCGGGGTTATGGTAGTTGGATGGACAAAAAGAAAACAAGGGCTTCACGACCATATCGTAGAAACGCTCGTCGTGAGGGTCAGGTCAGAGTCGAAACCGGCGGCACAGATCGCCGGTACCTGTTTCCTGTGCGGCTTTGGGTTGCAGAATAGTCAAGTTGCCATCTGCCCCAAGTGTGGGCGAAAAGACCCCCTGGCACGACCGGGAGGAGTTGGAAAATGAGGCAGGGGCGCTCACTCCGAAAACGGCAATTCAAAGTTGACATTGACTTTGGGAAAGATTAAAAAGCGGGCCGTCGCCGAAGGGATACCATACCAGACTCTCATTGTCAGTACCCTCCACAAATTTGTGACCGGCCAACTCAAGGAGACGCAATAAGAGTAAAAGCCCAGGAGTGTTGCCCAATCCGCCTATACACCACAATTATGGATTGAGCCATTCACGGTCGGGACGTGTGATGAGACGGGCATCTACATACGCCATATCCATTGTGAGGACCGTTTTGATCCGGTAGAGCTTGCCGTTTTGGTCCCTTTCGGCCACCAACGCAAGGTCAGCCTCATGTTCGCTGGTAAGATTGAGTGGGAGTAACAACTGTATACGGCCATGATACCAGTGTGGGATCGCGATCTTGTAGTTACGTATTACCTTCTCCTTGAGCAGCTCAATAGACCCTTGAATTGCAGATATCGCTAGAGTTTTGTTGCCTTGGAGAGGGTCAGGTAGACGTTCACGGTTTTCGCTGAATAAGTGGTCGTAATTCACATCAATTTCGCAAGACGTGTCAAATACTAAATTGCTTGCGTTGTCGATGTACGTTGCGATTGTGGGCAACGGATGAAAGTCAGACAGTCTTCTTGAATATGAGTCAAAGAATCCATAGAAGTTCCAATCGGGTTGACCACGTTCCTCAGCACTCCTGTTGCGAAAGAATGTTGCGTAAATATCTTTTTCATTATGAGTCTGGAGACTCGTGTTGAAACACGCTCGGTTATCGTCATCGGAATAGACGACCTTGTCCTGTTCTTGGCACCGGAGAAACGTGTAGTTCAGGTAGTTAACGAGAATTGGAAAGTTCCGATCTGGGCGTTTGAATTCTGAACGGTGGAAATTCCAATCCTCAGGTTTGGCAAGTGTTGCGAGCCGTTGGTACGGAGTCTCCCATGTTTCGCCTTCGGTTCCCTGATAGCCGAAATGTGCAAATGTCTCGTTACAGGGCTGGTTGCGGTAGCGCCTCATTAAGTTTTTGTATGCCATTGATTTTCTCTCTATCTGAGCGTTATCGCGGTGAGAAACTACGTCCCACTCTATAGTTAGTTCAAGACCTGGATGTACGAGCCTCGTATTTCGCCGTCCGTTCCAATAATCTCAGTTGATCCTGGCCTTGCGACTCGGATGGATATTGCCGCTCTACGGCCTGCTCGAAATCCCCTAAGGCATTTTCATGGTTTTTCAGGAACCACTGTCTATGATTCTCTAAATATGGTTCCCGTACTTCAGGTTTCCGCAGGTCGCGTGGGACTCGTTCCATCCTGGGGTCTACACTATCAAAGCCATTAAATTCTCCGGCTAACCGAGCTTTGCAAGCCTCAACGTATGCAGGATTGATCTCAATGCCGCAGCCCTTGCGGTTCAACTGCTGACAAACGCGCAGCGTCGTCCCGCTCCCAACAAAAGGGTCCAACACGGAAGCCCCTTCTCTACTGGAAGCCAGCACCATTCTCTCAATCAACCCTTCCGGTTTCTGTGTTGGATGGTTCTGGCGATTCTCATTACAGTAGTGGACGTGGGAGAATTGCCAGACATCCCCCGGGTTAGCGCCACGCATATTGTTGCGTTCACGGTAATACTTCTGTGGAACGCGAATAGCATCTAAATTGAAAATGAACTTTTTTGATTTCGTAAACATTAAAATATCGTCGTGTCGAGGAGAAAATCCCCTGGTCTTGCCCATTCCCTGCGTGTAATGCCACACAATCCAACTGTTGAAGAACATGCCAAGCTCACGGTCGAGAATATCGTAGAGATACGAAATGAATCGGAAGCCCATGAACACATAAAGTGTGCCATGAGGCTTGAGAATGCGATGAGCATGGTTCAGCCAAGTCCGCGAAAAATCCAGGTATTCATCAAACCCTTTGATATCGTGGTTGTTTCCGTAGTCCTTACCCAAGTTGTAGGGGGGATCAGCGATAACAAGGTCAATGGACTCCGCCTTGATCCTCGGGAGTGCATCAAGGGCATCGGCCAAAATAATCTGTTGCTCAGTCATGATGACGGCGGGAGATTACGACTCCGAGCCCGGGCATTCGCTAAGCCGCGGATTGAACGGTCAGCTTAAAGCCGAGCGCTTTTGCCACTTTTGCTACCGTGTCAAATGTCGGATTACCTTCAGGAGAGAAAGCTTTATCTAACCCTTCTCTGCTCAAGCCAGCATCTCTTGCCAACTGACTCATGTTTCTAGCCCGAGCGATGACGCCAAGGGCATGAACAATCAACGCAGGATCATCATCAGATTCTTCAAGGCAGGCTTCCAGATATAATTGGATGTCTTCTTCTGTTTTGAGGTATTCTGCTGAATCCCAGCGAGTCGTGCGAAGAGCCATGATTCAATCCTCCAATTGTCGAGCGAGCTCTTTGGCCTTTGGAATATCCGAATTTTGGGAGCTTTTATCGCCCCCGGTAAGCAATACAACAACTGAGCCCCGTTGCACAAAGTACACCCGGTAGCCAGGGCCGTAATGAATACGCAGTTCTCTTACGCTCTCTCCTACTGGAGCGACATCGCCCCAATTCCCCATTTCCAGACGGTCGATACGCATCTGTACACGGGCTTTCGCCCTCCGGTCTCTTAAACTCTCGAACCAGTTTGCAAATATCTCGGTTTGACGAACTTCGGTCATATGCAAACTATGGATTACACAATGCCATCGTCAACCACCGTTATCAGGTAAGGTGCTATATCTCAGTACGAATTATACATATGAACCGGTCCAAAGATGCAGGAGCCATCCAAAGGTTAGAGCGTAGCGAGTTCGCATCCACTCTCCCTGAGAGAGGCTTCGTTCGCTCCGCCCGTTCCAAAATCCCCTTGCCTTGGCCTCTGCGTCTGGTTACGTTGAGGCCGTCTTGTCAGGAGGGGTCCGCACCCAGGGGAAGGATGTCACCGGATGTCGCAGTACGTCGAAGGACCAGACGCAGGTCTGATTGTTGAAGACCATGCCCAACTCATCGAATACTTCTTTGACGCCGCAAAGCCCCGAGCAGACTGGCGTATTGGCACCGAGTACGAACTGCTCGGCGTGTCGCGTCGGAGTGGCCGCGCCGCGCGCTACTCCGGTCGGCGCGGCATTGAGCATATCCTGAGCCGTCTGGCCGATTCTCTGGAATGGGAACCCCAGGAAGAAGCCGGCCGCATTATCGCCCTTCAAGGGGAGCGCGCCAATATCGCGCTTGAACCCGGCGCACAACTCGAACTCTCCGGCGAACAGTGCGAGACCGTCCATTGTGCGGACAAAGAACTTCGTCGCCATCTCAGGCACCTGCTGCCCATTGCGGACGAATTGGACATTGATTTCGTGAACCTGGGCGTCCAGCCGGTCAGCCGGCTCGACGATATCCAGTGGATTCCCAAAACACGCTATCAGATCATGGCCCCGTATATGGAAAGGGTCGGCACGCTGGGGCATCGCATGATGAAGCAAACCGCTTCCATTCAGGTCAATTTTGACTTCAGCGACGAAGCCGACGCCATGCTCAAGTTCAAGACCGGTATGGGCCTCGTGCCCATCCTGTCCGCCATGTTTGCCAACTCCCCGATTTCAGACGGCAGTCTGAACGGGTTTATGACCATGCGCGGTCATGTCTGGACCGAGACGGACAAACGCCGCTGTGGCCTGCTGCCCTTTGCCTTTGCCGACGCGCCGACATTTGAAGACTATGCCGAATACGCGCTGAATATCCCCATGTATTTCATCGTGCGGAAGGGCCAGTGGATCAATATGACCCATCTGTCCTTTCGCCAATTCCTGGAGGACGGACATGAAGGCGAACGCCCCACCCTGGAAGACTGGAGCATTCACCTGACAACCCTCTTTCCCGAAGTGCGGATCAAAAAATACCTGGAGATCCGCTGCTTCGACAACCAGCCGTTTGAATACATGCTGGCCGTCCCGGCCCTCACCAAGGGCATCTTTTTTGATACCGACCCGCTACTTGCCGCCTGGGACCTGGTGAAAAAATGGAGCTGGGACGAACGCCTCGAAGCCTATCATCAGGCCCACCGCCAAGCCCTGGGCGCGCGTGTACGGGGCATCCGCCTGCTCGACCTGGCCAAAGAGCTGGTCGCGATTGCCTGGGAGGGCCTGGAGCGACAGAACGACTGCAACGCGGCCGGAGCAAACGAGACCATCTATCTTGAGCGGCTGCGTGATGAGATCGACACGGGCCAGTGTCCGGCCTATCGCGTAATTGAAGAGTGGATGACCCACTGGAACTACGACGCCAAACGCCTCGTTGACGGCACGGCCTACCGGCTGCCGGCTGAGGACGCATAATCAACACTTGGCCAAGCCGAGGATGTTATCCATCTCCAGACATCTCACCCCTGTACGCGCCTCCCCATCTAATCCCCAACCCCCAATCCCCAACCCCCATTCTGTTTCCCCCCTCCGCGTTTCGTGTTATGAAGCCGGTACACAACGCTTGCAATTAAGGAGGGTCGTATGGATATTCCCAAAGACAAACTCCTCTGGATTTATGAGCGCATGCAGCTCATCCGGGTGTTTGAAACCAGGGTCAGTACCGAGTTCGGGAGGGGGAAAATTCCGGGCTTTGTGCATCTGTATGCCGGGGAAGAAGCGGTCGCGGTCGGGATTTGTGCCCATCTCACGGACGCCGACTATATGACTTCGACCCATCGCGGACACGGCCACTGTGTGGCAAAAGGGGTGGACGTGCGGGGTATGATGGCCGAACTGTTCGGCAAAGCCACCGGGATTTGCAAGGGCAAGGGCGGCTCCATGCACATTGCCGATATGGACAAAGGTATGCTGGGGGCCAACGGCATTGTCGGCGGGGGTCCGCCGCTGGCCTGCGGGTCCGGCCTGACCGCCAAAACCAATGGCACCGACCAGGTGACGATCTGCTTCTTTGGCGATGGGGCCTCAGAGCAAGGCACCTTGCACGAGAGCCTCAACCTGGCCGCAATCTGGAAGCTGCCGATTATTTTTGTGGCCGAGAATAACGGCTATGCCGAGTCCACGCCGGCGCATTATCATTGCAGCGTCGAGAATATCGCTGACCGCGCCGCGGCGTATAATATGCCGGGGGTCACCATAGACGGGAACGACCTGTTTGCCGTGTATGAATCGGCGCATGAGGCCGTTGCGCGCGCCCGGGCCGGACAGGGCCCGAGCCTGCTGGAGTGCAAGACCTATCGTCACCACGGCCATTTTGAAGGCGATGCGCAGACCTATAAAATCGCGGAAGAAAACGAAAAATACCGTACCGAACTCGATCCGATCAAGCGCTTCAAAGACGCCGTCCTGCCCCGTGGCCTTATATCCGAAGACGAGTTGGCGACAATCGATCAACGGGTTAATGACGCGATTGACGAAGCCGTCACATTCGCGGAGGACAGTCCCTTCCCCGAGGTCCAGGAAACCTTCACCGATGTATATGTGAGTTATTAGGGATTGGGGGTTGGGGGTTAGGGGTTAGGGGTTAGGGGTTGGTTTCCCCAATCCCCAAAACCCAATCCCTTCTTTACATGGAGAAACATTATGGCAGAGCGAGAATTGAATTTTGGCGAGGCGCTGAATGAAGCCATGCGTCAGGAAATGCAGCGCGACCCGAAAGTGGTGCTTATGGGCGAGGACGTTGCCGGTGGGGCCGATGTCGATCACCTCGAAGGCGATGAAGCCTGGGGCGGTGTCCTGGGCGTGACCAAAGGCCTGGTCAAGGAGTTTGGCCGGGAGCGGGTGATCGATACGCCTATCAGCGAGTCCGGTTTTATTGGCGCGGCGGTTGGCGCCGCGGCCACCGGCCTGCGACCCATTGCCGAGATGATGTTCGTCGGGTTCATGGGCGTGTGTTTTGATCAGCTCCTGAACCAGGGCGCAAAACTCCGCTATATGTTCGGCGGCAAAGCCAAAGTCCCCCTGGTGATTCGGACCATCTGCGGGGGCGGCTACCGCGCCGCGGCCCAGCACTCTCAGGTGTTGCATTCCCTCTTTACCCATATCCCCGGTCTCAAAACGGTCGTCCCCTCGACGCCGTATGACGCCAAAGGGCTCCTGATTTCGGCCATTCGGGACGACGACCTGGTGATCTTCTTTGAGGACATCACCTTCGGCGGCATCAAGGGCAGCGTACCGGAGGAAGACTACAGCATTCCGTTTGGCAAGGCCGACATCAAGCGGACCGGCGAGGATGTCACAATCGTGGCTATCGGCAAAATGGTCCATCATTCCCTGGCCGCAGCCACGGAGCTAGAAAAGCAGGGCAAAAGCGCGGAGGTGATCGACCCTCGCACCCTCTCGCCCTTTGACGAAGAAACGGTACTGTCATCGGTCGAAAAGACGGGGCGCTTGGTGATTGCCGACGAATCGCACCCGCGCTGCAACGTGGCAACCGATATCGCGGCCATGGTCGCGGACAAGGGGTTTGATTATTTGAACGCGCCCATAAAAATGGTGTCGGCCCCGCACACCCCGGTGCCGTTCAGCCCGCCCCTGGAAGATCACTATCTGCCCAACCCGCAGAAGATCAGCGAGGCCGCTTCAGGATTGTTTTAAGGACAGGGGTTGGGGATTGGGGATTGGGGATTGGGGGTTGGCCCCTAACCCCTAACCCCTCATCCCTAATCCCTCTCATTCCCCATGTCATCCGTCGGTATTATTGCAAACCCGCGCGCCGGCAAGGACATCCGCCGCCTTGTAGCGCATGGGTCCATCCTCGATACCCAGGAAAAAGTCTATATCGTCCGGCGGGCCATTCTCGGCATTCAGGGCGCCGGGGCGAACGAAGTGGTCCTCTTTCCCGACCCGGCCAATATCTTTACCAAAGCGCTGTCCGGGATTGAGAACGAGCTGCGTCTCAGCACTCGTTTTCTTGAAATGTCGATCTTCGATGAGGCCAGCGACTCGACCCGGGCGGCGCAGCTTATGCGCGAGCAGGAGGTGGCCTGTGTCATCGTCATTGGCGGCGACGGCACCAATCGGGTGGTCACCAAAGGCAGCGGCAACATGCCGCTCGTTCCGCTTTCAACCGGAACGAATAACGCCTTTCCCCAGTTTTTGGAGTCCACTCTGGCGGGCCTGGCCGCCGGCTATTACGCGGTCCGACACTTCTCCCCGGAAACGTGTACCCGCCCGACCAAGCGGCTTAACCTGTACCGCAACGGGACGCTCGAAGACATTGCCCTGGTTGATGCGGCCGTGTGTGACTATCAGTTTGTTGGCGCCAGGGCCGTGTGGGAGGCCGAGCGTCTCAAGGAACTCTTTCTCACCCAGGGCCAACCCACGAATATCGGCTTGGCCTCAATCGGCGGCAGCCTGCACCCTGTCCGTCCGACTGACGACACCGGTCTGTATGTTCGCTTCGGTGGTAATACCCGCTCGATTAACGCGCCCATTGCCCCCGGAATGGTGGTCCCTGTCTCTATCCAGCAGCATGGCCTGATGGAGCTCGGCACTCGGCTGCCTGTCACTTTTACGCCCTCGATTATCGCGCTCGACGGTGAGCGTGAGTTGGTTGTGAATGCAGACGACCGGTGGGAGATTGAACTCTCGTGGGATGGCCCGCGCGTGCTGGATATTGAAAAGGTCATGGACGCCGCCCGGCAGTAGGGAGTCTGTTGGGTCTGTTGAGTCTGCCGCATGAAAATCGTTCTGTGCTCCACCCATTTCCCCCATTGTTCCGAGACGCTCCGACACCATCTGCCGGATGACACCATCATTGCCTGCCCGGCAGAAGAGGTGCTGAGTGCGACCCGTGACGCCGATGTGGTTGTGCCGACCATGCACCGCGTGGATGCGGAAATTATTCGAGCCACCTCGGCCGGCATGATCCACCAGTTCGGCGTTGGGCTCGAAGGCGTGGATATTCCGGTTGCGACCGAACAGGGTATCTATGTGGCCAATGTCCCCGGCCAGGAAGGGGCCGGCAACGCCGCCTCAGTCTCGGAGCACGCTATTTTTCTCATGCTCGCCCTGGCCCGAAAATTTCCCCAGGCGGCTGAAAACGTGCGGAGCGGTGTCTTTGGCTCGCCCATGGGCAAGGGACTGCTGGATAAGACGGTCGCCATTCTCGGCGTCGGAAGTATCGGAACGGAACTGGCCAGCCGCCTGCGCCATTTTGAGGTGCGGCTGCTGGGTCTGAAGCAACATCCGTCCGAGCGCGTCAAGGAAGAGTACGGATTTGACTTCCTTGGTGGGCCGCACGACCTGAGTCACGTCCTGGCAGAAGCCGACTTCGTTGTCCTGGCCCTTCCGGTCACACCGCATACGCGGGAGGTCATCAATGCGCCGGCCCTCGCCAGCATGAAGAATACGGCCTATCTCATTAACGTCGGGCGTGGCCCGGTTATCGACCACGACGCCCTGGTAACGGCCCTGGCCAATAAAGATATTGCCGGAGCGGCCCTGGACGTTTTTTGGGACGAGCCGACCGACCCGGCCGACCCACTGTTTCAATACAATGTGATTGCCACACCCCATACCGCGGGCGTGACCGACTTATCGTATAACGATATCGCGCGCGGCCTGGCCGCCAATGTCAACCGCCTGCGCGCCGGCGAACCGCCCATCAACTGTGTCAATCTGGCGGAAGTTCAAGCCAAATAACCCCTTCATGCGTTTCGTTCGCTCTATCCTTGCCACCGGAGCCCTGCTCTGTCTGCTCCTAGCCTGCAACAGCCCGACGCCGTCCAAGCCGCCCCGTCAACCTACCCCGCTCGACCTGTCTACAGTGGGCACAATTTCCGGAAGCGTCCATTTCGAGGGTCCCGTACCGGAGCAAAGCGTGCTGCAACTCGGCGGCTGGTCGGAATGTGCCGCCCAACACGAGGGGACAGTCTACGCCGGCGATGTACTGGTCACCAACGGCCGGCTGCAAAACGCTCTGGTGTATATCAAGGACGGTCTGGGCGAGCGGGTTTTTGCCGTTCCCGAAGAACCGGTTGAGAACGACCAAAAGGGCTGTGTCTTTCTACCGCGTATTATGGCGACTCGGGTCGATCAACCGATTCGCTATCTCAATAGCGACCCCATGGCCCATAATGTCCACGGCCTGCCCCACAATTCGTCACACTGGAATTTCAGTCTGGGGCTCAAGGGCACGTCACGAAGCATAACTGTGGATGCGGAGGAAGTCGGCATTGAGGTCAAGTGTGACATCCACGGCTGGATGCGCAGTTATCTGGGTGTGTTCGACCACCCGTATTTTGCCCTGAGCGCTCAGGACGGAGCTTTCAGACTCCCCAACGTCCCGCCGGGTGAGTACACCCTCGCGGTCTGGCATGAGCGGTTTGGCACGCTCTCACAGAAGATTGCTCTGCCTGAAAAGGGAGAGGCAAAGGTCGTGCTGACATTTCAATCAGACGCGCATCAGAAGTAGCTCGTCACTCCTCTACCGGCCAATCCTTGGCGACTTTTCCGCTGATCTGGAAAACCAGATGATAGGCCAGACCGAAGCCGAGCACCAGAACAATAATCAGCCACAGCGGCCCAAAGGTAATCGACGGATAATGCCCGGAGCCGGTGATCATGCCGAACAGCATGGGGACGGACAGAAAGGTGTTTGTGCGAGAGGCGAGCAAGGCCCGCTTGGGCAGGGCCGGGTCCGGCGCCTCGCCCTTGACCGTAGCGGTAATGATCTGCTGCTGGGCCGGCCAGATAATGAACCAGACGTTAAACCACATGATCGTACCGAACAGCGCACCCATGCTGATCCACAGCCCTGCACTCGATCCGAACAGACCGGCATCGCCGGTAAAGCCGCTCCCCAGCAGGAAATATTTCCAGAGAATCATCAACAGGCCGGACAGAAAAGTGAACATGGCTCCCCAGCGAAACCACCACAGCGTGCGCGGCATGATTTGCGGGACAACCTGTTTGCGGACATCTGCTTCGAGCGCACCCTGAAAGTGGGCGTTGATCAGATTGAAGTAGTACAGCAGTCCGATCCAGGTGATACCGGCCAATAGGTGAATCCAGCGGAATAGTGCTTGGAGAATATCGTCCATCGTCTTCCCTCCGTGTCTCTCTTGCCTTTCTCCCGTACCACCACTAAAGACTGTCGCGGAGCGTCAGTCAATGACAGCACAGCCTGACAGGTGATAAAGGACGGACTATCTCCGAGCAAAACGCTTCGCTCAGGAAAGAAACGAGCATCACATGCGCTCGGGCGCAAAGGGGGAAATCGCGTGCAATATCTTCTGATTGGACTGGGCGGCTTTTTCGGGGCAAATGCGCGCTTTCTTGTTTCGAGTTGGGCGGCACGGCTTCTGGGCGCCAACTTTCCGTACGGGACGTTTCTGGCCAATATCAGCGGCAGTTTTCTCCTGGGCGTTACCCTCGCCGTTCTGCATGACCGGGCGCTCCTGGAGACCCCACAGCGACATTTTTTCGTCGTGGGGTTTCTGGGCGCTTATACGACCTTCTCGACGTTCGCGTATGAATCCATGCAGTTGTTTCAGAACGGCAACGTTCTGCTCGGTGTGTTGAACATTGTTGGCAGCCTGATGGTTGGCCTGCTGGCTGTTCTGGGTGGTTTCTGGCTTGGCAGATTATTGTAAACACCCGTGGCTTCCATTACCTATGCAAGATACAGACCTGTTCCACAGGTCGTACCCGGGAGAGAAGGAAGGTCGATGGAACAGACTCCGCCAGGCTGGACCGAACCTGAAACCGTGGCCGTTCGTCCGGAAGCCACGCTTGACCTGAACGTGGTGGATACCTATGTGCGTGAGCGTCTACCCAAGGCCGACGGCCGGCTGACGGTTGTACAATTTGCCGGTGGACATGCCAATCTGACCTATCTGGTGCGTTTTGGTGCTCACGAATACGTTCTCCGTCGGCCGCCTAGCGGTCCACTGGCCGTAGGGGCCTATGATATGGCTCGGGAATTTCGGGCGCTGTCCGCCCTGTGGCCGGTTTTTCCACCGGCCTCGCAGCCCTATTTTTTTTGTGACGACACCAGCATCCTGGGCGCGCCGTTTTTTGTCATGGAGCGCAGAAGCGGCTTGGTTATCCATAAAGACCTGCCGACGGAGCAGCTTGGTCGGCCGGACGTGTATACCCGCCTGAGTGAAGCCGTTGTGGACATCTTGGTTGACTTCCACGCAGTAGATTACCAGGCGGTCGGACTCGAAACCTTGGGCCGGCCCCAAGGATTTGTCGAACGCCAAGTCCGCAACTGGCGTAAGCGCTGGGAGTCAGCCAAGGTCGAAGAACTGCCGCTTATGGACGAACTCGGGCGGTGGCTGGCCGGCCATGTGCCACCCTCGCCTTCTCCGACCCTGCTGCATAATGACTATAAGCTCGACAATCTGATGGTCGATCCAACAGACATTACCCGGATTATTGCCCTCTTTGACTGGGACCAGTGCACGCTCGGCGACCCCCTCATCGATCTGGGCCTGTTACTCAATTACTGGGCCCAGCACGATGACCCGCCGGACCGACGGGAGATTGCCCAGATGCCCGTTTTCCCGGGGTTCTTGTCTCGAGACGCAATCGTTCAGCGCTATGCTCGGCGGAGTGGCCGTGACGTCGGCAATATCAGATTTTATGAGACCTTCGCGTTGTGGAAGACAGCCGTCGTGGCTATGCAGCTCTTTGTGTTGTACAAGAACGGCCAACTCAAGGATGAGCGACTCAGCGATTTTGATCGCCGCGCCGTCATCCTGGCTGAGACCGCGCATGGGGTGAGGGGTTAGAAATTGGGGCTTGGGGATTGGAACGCATGAACAACGCACTGACACTTCTTGGACGATTCGCACGATTCGGTTGTCTGCTGATCTGCTGTCTTGTTTTGAGCCAGTGTACACCAGCACGCCGCCTGCCGCCGCCTGCGCCTCAGCCACTCAGTCTGACCCCACCGTCCCCGCCGCCGACACCGCCAGTTTCGGCAGAAGAGCTGCTCAACCGATTCAACATATCTCTGGACCGGGCGTAATCCGGGTGGGGTTACGCCCGGCGCATTGACCCTGCGGATCAATACCCAGGGAGGTTACTGAGCGGAGGTCTGCGTCTCCTGCCCTGGAGCGGAATCCGCAGGGTGCAGCGGGCAGGTCTGCCCAATCTCCAGACCGAGCACATGAATCAAGCGGCCGTAGCCGACAAAGGTCACAATCCGCCAGCCCAGTTCCAGGATTTCCGGTTCGGTAAAATGCTCGCGGAGGTTGTCAAACAGCGCGGGTGAAGCCAGGCGGTGATCTCCGGCTATGATATCCGCAAAGCGAATGGCCGCTTTCTCGCGCGGCGTAAAGAGTTCGCTGGTTGCGTACTCGGGCAGCTCCGCAATCAGTTCTTCCGTCACTCCTTGTTGCCTTGCCAAGGCAAACCGGGCGTGCATTCATAAATTGCAGTCATTGCGCTCGGCGACTTTGAGGCGGGCCAACTCGGTCAGTTTGACATTAACATTACCCCGTTCACCCGACACCAGCGGAAAATAAAAATTAATAAACGACTTGAACACCTCGGGCGCGTGGGCAAATATCTGCACGAACTCCGACCCGCCGAGTTCCTGGTCGTATTCGCGCATGATGGCCTGAAGTTCGGTGTCAACCTGCTCAAAGGGAACCTTGCTCACCCGGTCCATAGCACTCCTCCTGGTTTCACGAGATTTCTCCTCTTCCGCGATTTTTCAGAAAAAAGCAAGCGCCGGGCCGCCACGCGGATGAAAAGAGGAAACGTGTCCCGCATCTCCGGGCTGTCGGAGGACACGTTTCCTCTTTGTCGCATTGACAGGCAGTTGTGTTTTCTGAACCATAAGAGACTGACATGCCCGTCTACCAACTGACCGAGGAACTCGTCTTTCCCAATCCTGAATGGGCCAACTCGAAGGGGCTGCTGGCAGTGGGCGGCGACCTGAGTCTCAAACGGTTATTGCTGGCCTATCAACTCGGCATTTTTCCCTGGTATAGCGACGATTCCCCGATTCTATGGTGGAGTCCGCCGCAACGCTGCGTCATCGACCCGGACGGGTTTCACATCTCCCGCAGCCTGCGCCGGCTGCTCCGGCAGGAGCGCTTTGTGGTCACGTTTGACCGGGCCTTTGAAGAGGTGGTCTACGCCTGCGCGGAAACCCGGATTCGGAGCGGGGAAGGGACCTGGATTACCCCCGATATGCTGACCGCGTACTGCGCTCTGCACGCAGCCGGCTTTGCCCACTCGGCTGAGGCCTGGGACAACGGTGAGCTTGTCGGGGGGATGTACGGGGTGAGTTTGGGCCGCGCGTTTTTCGGCGAGTCCATGTTCAAGCGCGTGACCAATGCCTCAAAAGTCGCCTTCTGCCGCTTAACCCAGCAGCTCCACCAATGGCAGTTTCAATTGATCGACTGTCAGATCACCAATCCACATTTGCAACGGCTCGGGGCGTATGAAATTCCGCGCAGCGTTTTTCTCCAGCGCCTCACCGAGGCCCGGCAGTTCCCGACCCGGCGCGGGAAGTGGTGAGGATCATATCACGGGCTATGCCACTGCTTGCCCGGTATCCTTGAATCTACTATTCTCCGGTAACGTTTCCGACGAGGAGAATAGTGTCATGCAATCGGGCCGTGAAGGAACAAAGCAGCGGGTTGTTCGGCACCGTGTAAAGGTCGCCGCTCAGGGGGCGCGACGCGTTGAGGTCACGGTACCCGCCCAGGATGTTGGCCTAGTGAAGGCCGTCGCTGGCGCGCTCCGTACGGGCGGCGACGAGGCGCGGCGAGTGCGCGACGCTCTCGCCCCTCTGACAGCAGTTGAACCGGCGCGAACCGGCGCAGAATTGCTAGCCTTTCTACGGGCCTCTCCGCTTGTGGGAGAAGACCTGACAATCGAGCGCGACCAAACGCCGGGCCGCGTAGTGGACTTTGAATAGTGGCGTTTCTGCTCGACACGAACGTTATCAGCGAGACCTTCCGTCCGCGCCCGGCTCCC
The DNA here is from genome assembly GCA_965232605.1 of uncultured Binatia bacterium (SeqCode). Taxonomy (GTDB): domain Bacteria; phylum Desulfobacterota; class Binatia; order Bin18; family Bin18; genus Bin18. The sequence goes on from CBDDQA010000005.1 coordinate 369,324, forward strand.
CGAGTGCGCGAATGGGTCAGTCGCCAGATGGCGAGCGACCTGTTCCTTGCGGCTATGAGTCTCGGAGAGCTCGTGCGCGGCGCCCGTCGTGTGAAGGACAGGGCGAAGCAGGAGCGTCTCGCCTGCTGGATCAATCACGATCTGGCCACACAGTTTCAGGGCCGTATTCTCCCCTTTGACCAAGAGGCGGCGATGATCTGAGGGACAATTATGGGCGAGGGTGACAGAACCGGTCGGCCAAAGCCTATGGCGGACGCACAGATCGCGGCAGTGGCGTTACGGAACGGCCTCACCCTGGCCACGCGCAATATCAGGGATTTCAAAGACATGGGGGTGGCGCTGGTCAATCCGTGGGCGGCGGAGTGATGCTCTTGGGGTGCTGCGAGAAGATTTTCGGCTGCTCACCTGAAGATCGATATGCAATGGTTTTCAGTGCGGCAATCCACTGAGATCGTCTTTCTGTCCCGCACCGCGCGGGTTTCCGAGATATTCGAGTCTCAGCACACGTGACTCGTCTTCGCAAACAGTGGGCGTCAGTTCCATGACACCACGCGCGAGCAAATACCAGACATAGACCGGACCGAGGGCCGCACCGAGCGCAAGACGCCGGGCGAGTACCATGCCGGCATCGCCGAGTTCGGCACGTAACCGGGACTTCAGTGCGGCGTAATCGCTCTGACCGCGAAGGTATGAGGCGATAATCGGCCACAACAGAACGACCCGCAGGCCGCCCGTACCAACGGCAAGCCCCGCTACAGCGTCGAATCGGTCGGCGGCCTCAGCGGCCAAAGAATCCAGATTCTCCCGTGCGATCCGGTCCAACTCTTCGTTGCTCCAATCGCTGGGCGACACCCGGTCATCGTCTGCGAAGCGGTCTGCCATTTCGCTCGTTGTGACGATGGGAATGTCGGGATAGCGCACCAACGCGTTTTCTATCAGCGCCGGGTCGGCCGTGGCTTTCAGCGACACTTCTATTTCCTGTCCTGAAACGAGATTGGTCAGCGTGACATCGGACCCCGGAAAGCTCTCATCGTCGTGGAGGCGAGCAGCCCATTCGTCGCCGTCCACGTTCTCATATACGGCGACCAAATGTTCAAACATCTTGCCCTTGATAACATTCACGACCCCGTCAAGCTGCTCGTGGCTGTAAGCTTGTCTCTGCATGAATTCGGCGATCTCTCCCGGTGAGGCATCAGGTCCAAGGTCTGCCCAGCGATCGCGCACGGCTTGCAGGAATACCTCGCCCAACGGCCCGTCAAGTTCGTCGACCCGACCTTGCAGGAGGGCGGCCACGGCTGCGGATACGAATATTTCACCCCTGCGCCGGGCGGGAGTCGGTATTGACTTCTGGCCAAATAGAAACTCACGCAGACGCCCTCCGACGAGTCGGATATTGTCCAGGCTTAACGTCTGTTTGAGCGCTTGCCCCTGGTACGTAAAGAGCGTCCTGGTCTTCCCGAATGCTTCGGGCAGTAACCTGACCAGAAGTCGTTTATCAAGAGCGCTGCCGCGCTGCACGGCTTCAAAAACCAGCCAGACCAATACTCCAAAGAAATTCGTTGCCAGCAGTTCCGCACCAACTGTAGCGGGGATATCGACCGGCAGAGCGGATAACAGGCTAAAGAACCCACGCAAGAGGTGGACGAAACCAAACAGGATAAACCCGACAACCCCGACCGCGATTCCGAAGTATTTGAAGATATCGCCGGGTTTTTCTATCCGCAGGCCTACGTGGCTGGCGATGCGGTAGGCCATCCAGGCTTCAAGCCCCATACTGACAGCCACGCCGACTCCCAGCTTACCCGGAAGCCCGGCAAGAACCGCATTTGCTAGGGCGACTTGGGTGATCGTCGCCTTCACCTGGCCTTCCGTCGTCTCTCCGAACGAGTCGAGGAGTTCGTTGAACGGCTCGAATATGTAGCGCCGAAGATGCTCATTGCCAGCCAATTGATTGAGGCGCTCGACGTTGTCCTCGAACCACTCCCGAGCGGCGTCGAGCGCCGCTTGACTGGAGCGGCGCCTGAATGCGTCCTTCAGGCGGCCCGAAATGTCCAAGATTGAACCCTCCTGACGCCGGTCGAAACGAAAACACACAAGCAAAGTAAGCGAGACGAACTGCTGCTGACCGCGGTCAAACTACAGCCCCAAGACGTCTTTCATCGAATACAGCCCCTTGGGCTGATCCGCCAACCACAGGGCTGCCCGGACCGCGCCACGGGCCAGACATTCACGGTTCAGGGCCCGGTGGGTCAGCTCCAGGCGTTCGCCAAAACCGGCAAAGTGGACGGTGTGCTCGCCCACCGTATCGCCGCCGCGTAAGGTCATCATGCCGATCTCTGCGTCGGTCCGCTGCCCCGTAATGCCTTGACGGCCATATGTGGCGCTCTGATCAAAATCCTTGCCCTGCGCCTCGGCAATAATCCGGCCCAAAGCGAGCGCGGTTCCGCTCGGCGCGTCGATTTTGAAGCGGTGGTGCATTTCCACCACCTCGGGATCAAAGTCTTTGCCGACAATCCTGGCCACGTCCTCCACGACCTTCATTAAGACATTCACCCCAACGCTCATATTGGGGGCAATCAGAACCCGGCTCTGGGGAGCGATACGGTCCGCCTCGGCCCGTTGCTCCGCGGACAGACCGGTCGTACCGATAGCAATGCCGGCTCCGCTGGCGACGGCCGTCCGCAGATGGTCCATTGCCGCATCGGCCAGGGTAAAGTCCAGGGCAACCGTGTCCGGGCCAGCCAGCGCCGCATAATCACTCGTCACCGGCACCCCGAGGGATCCGATGCCGGCGGTTTCGCCGGCGTCCGAACCAAGGGCGGAATGACCGGTCGCTTCGATTGCGCCAACGAGCTGGGCATCGGGATGTTCGTGAATGAGACGCACCAGCATTTTTCCCATGCGTCCGGCCGCACCGCAAATGACGATATTCGTTTCCATATCTCTTCCCCTCCTCTCCCTGTACGTATGATGGATATTCTTGGAAAAGCGTCGGTCTCACACCCCCCAGGACGTCATTCCGGGCTTGACCCGGAATCCAGCCCTCTCCGCGCATCTCTGGGCCGGGGCGTCGCTCTCCGCACAACCCTGGACTCCCGCTTGCGCGGGAGTGACGTGGCGGGTAGGCCGGGGGCGCAGGCGGCACGGCATCCGCTCTCTCCCAAGGGGTGTCGCTCTCCGCACAGCCCTGGACTCCCGCTTGCGCGGGAGTGACGTGGCGGGTAGGCCGGGGGCGCAGGCGGCACGGCATCCGCTCTCTCCCAATTTGCATCATACATCTCTGTAGGGGCAATTCATAAATTGCCCCTACGGCGGCATATGTCTCAAGAGGGGATGTGACTTATATGAGTGCGTATTTCTTGAGCGTGGCTTTCAGCTTTTCCCTATTGGCCTCGGCCATGGGGGCCAGCGGCTGACGCAGCTCGGCTTCACACCTGCCCATCAGCGCCAACGCGGTCTTGGCCGGAATGGGGTTGGTCTCGATAAACAGGGCACGGATGAGCGGGACGAGGCTGAGTTGCAGGGCAGACGCCTTGTCCCACTCCCGGTTCAGCCCGGCATTTGCCAGCTCGGCCATGGCTCTGGGCGCAACATTGGCTGCGGTGCTGATCACACCGGCGCCGCCCAACGCCATCATGGAAAACGTCAGCGTATCTTCGCCCGACAGAATGGCCAGGTTGTCACCGCAGGCGAGCCGGATGTCGATCACCTGATCGACTGAGCCGGAGGCTTCCTTGACGCCGACAATGTTCTCGATCTGGGACAGACGGGCCATGGTCTCGGGCAGGATATTCGAGCCCGTTCGGCTCGGGATATTGTAAAAGACGATGGGGAAGCCCTGGGCTGCCGCGGCCACCGCCTTGTAATGCTGATAGATGCCTTCTTGCGGCGGTCGGTTGTAATACGGCGAGATCATGAGCGCGCCGTCGGCCCCCATTTCTTGGGCTTCGCACGTCATCTGGATGGCTTCCGCGGTTGAGTTCGAGCCCGTCCCGGCCACCACGGGAATACGCTTCCCGGCGGCCTCGACAACCAGTTTGATCACCTGCGTGTGTTCCTGGTGAGAGAGCGTCGCCGACTCACCCGTTGTCCCACACGGAACGATCCCATGCGTCCCGCTTTTAATATGCCATTCAACCAGGTCTGCCAGCCCTTGCTCATCGACGGCATTGTTCTTGAACGGCGTAACCAGCGCGACCAGTGATCCTGAAAACATGCTGCCCTCCTGTTCTCTTTGGCGGTCAAAGAGGAGCACCCATCCTACTCGACTTCGACAATTCCTTCAAAGACTTCTTCTGCCGCGCCGGTCATATAGACGTGATTATCTTCGGCCCGCCATTCGATCTCCAGGTCGCCGCCACGCAGGTGGACAGTGACCCGGCGCTCGGATTTCTCGTTCAGGACCGCGGCCACGGCCGCCCCACAGGCCCCCGTGCCACACGCCCAGGTTTCCCCGGACCCGCGCTCCCACACCCGCATATTGAGCTCAGACGGACTGACCACCTGGATGAATTCGGTGTTGACCCGGTTGGGGAAGAAGGCGTGGCTCTCAAATTGCGGGCCGATTTTTTCCAGCGCTATGGCCTCAACATCATCGACAAAGGTGACACAGTGCGGATTGCCCGTGGAGACGCAGGTCACGGCGTATACGTGCCCGTCAACGCGCAGCGGCCGGTTCACAATTCGGCCTTGGGCAGCAACAGGAATCTGCGGTCCGTCCAGGATAGGCTCGCCCATATCGACCGTCACCCGGGCCACGCTGCCGTCGTCAACTTCGAGAAAGAGCACCTTCAGCCCGGCGTCGGTGTCCACCCGGAGCGGGTTGTCGGTCGTAATGCCGTGGTCGTAGAGATACTTCCCGACGCAGCGAATCCCGTTGCCGCACATCTCCCCGCGGCTGCCATCCGCGTTATACATCTCCATGCGGGCATGGGCCGTCTCCGACGGGCAGATCAGAATAAGCCCATCTCCACCTATACCCGTCCGGCGCTGACTCAGCTGCCGGGCGACCCTGGCGGGGTCGGCAAGCTGGGTGTCAAACGCATTGACATAGATATAGTCGTTGCTGATGCCGTGCATCTTGGTAAACGGAAGTTTCATGCGTACTACCTTCCACTGCCTGCCTGCTCCTGCCAGACCAGCTCAACCGTATTCGAGACATTGCCCAGATAGCCGTCCAGGGTGACGGCCAGGACGCGGTAGCGGTACAAGGTTCCGGTCGTCAGCGGCTCGTCCGTATAGCTGAACCTTTTCTCTTGTTGAAAGCGGTCACGGTCTTCTACCGGAATCAGTGCCAGCCGGGCGAAGGGCTGCCTGTCCGCCCCGTCTCGTTGCGCCCGTAGTACCACGAATCCGCCCAGGTCGTCCATCTGGCTGCCATCGGCGTAGCGTTGGGGACGCCCCCAGCGCAGCATGACACCTCGCTCTTCTATGGTCAGAGCTAAATCACCAATCGCTTCGGGTGCAACGAGCGAAGGGGGACGAATATCGGTTTTATGTCCGCAGGCAGAGAACAGCAGGAGCAGCGCGCCAAGCAGGCCGGCCAGGGCGTATTGCCTCAGCACGCTCATACTCCTGCCGAGCGCAACTGACGCTCGACATTTTTTTGCGCCGTACCGCCATAGGACTGACGCCGCTCGACCGCGGCTTCCAGGCTGAGGCGCGGCAGCAGGTCGGCCTCGAACAAGGGAGAGAACTGCCGCCAGTCCTGAAGCGTCAACTGCTGGAGTTCTTTTCCCTCGGCCACACACCACTGAACCACGGCCCCGACCACGCTATGGGCCTGGCGAAACGGCAGCTTCTTCTCAACCAGATAGTCGGCAACATCGGTGGCCAGCATGAATCCGCCCAGCGCCGCCTCGGTCAGGCGCTCGGGACGAAAACGCAACTGCCCCAGCATGGGCTCAAGAACAGTCAGAATACCCTTGAGCGTGTCTACCGTATCAAACAGCGGCTCCTTATCTTCTTGCAGGTCGCGATTATAGGTCAGCGGCAAGCCCTTGAGCACGGTCAGCAGGGCGAACAGGTTGCCGTACAGGCGGCCGGTCTTGCCGCGAATAATTTCCGGCACGTCGGGATTCTTTTTTTGGGGCATCATGGAACTGCCGGTCGAAAAGGCCTCCGGTAAATCAATAAAGCCGAATTCACTGCTCGACCACAGCACAAGTTCTTCGGACAAACGGCTGAGATGCATGCCCAGAATCGCTCCGCCGGACAGAAACTCGACCACAAAGTCCCGGTCGGCCACCGTATCCAGACTGTTTTCACTCACCCGGGCAAAACCGAGCAAGCGCGCAACATAGGCGCGATCAATCGGCAGCGTGGTGCCGGCCAGTGCCCCGGCTCCCAGGGGCAGGACATTCACCCGCTCGCCGCACTGCTGCAAACGCTCGGCATCGCGGCTGAACATCTCGTGGTAGGCGAGCAGATGATGGGCCAGCAGCACCGGCTGGGCACGCTGGAGATGGGTATAGCCGGGCAGGATAACCGCCCGGTGGCGCTTGGCCACTCTGGCCAGCCGTTTCTGCAAGCGGGTGAGGAGTTTGTGAATCGCCGCGATCTCATCGCGCACAAAGAGACGGACATCCAGCAGAACCTGATCGTTACGGCTTCGGGCCGTGTGCAGCTTGCCGCCGAGCGGACCGATTTTTTGCGTGAGCCGCCGCTCGATGGCCATATGAATATCCTCATCCGACGCCAGGAAGGGAAAACGGTCCTGCTCCAACTCCCGCTCGATATTTTTGAGCCCGGTCTGGATTTTCTGTCCCTCGGCTCGACTCAGCAGCTTCTGTTTGACCAGCATCCGACAGTGGGCCACGCTGCCCTGGACGTCGTAACTGGCCAGGCGTCGATCAAAGGCCAGCGAGGACGTGAAGGCTTCCATCCGCGGGTCGGCCGCGGCAGCAAATCGTCCAGCCCAGGCTTTTGTGCTTTTTGATTTCATCAAGACATACTGGGCGGGAACGCGCGGTTGGCTCCACCCCATCGATTCTTGCCCATCGGGAGACCTTCGTCCCTACTGCTGGGCCAGCCGGCGTATCCGCAAACGCAGGGAATTGAGGCGGATGAACCCTTCCGCGTCGGCCTGTTGATACTCGCCGCTCTCGTCAAAAGAGGCGACCTCGGGATTGTACAAGGTGCGAGCGGATTTGCGACCCACGACCATCACATTGCCTTTATACAGCTTGAGCCGGACTGTGCCGGTGACGTTTTTCTGCGACTCGTCAATAGCGGCCTGAAGCATCTCGCGTTCAGGCGCAAACCAATAGCCATAATAGATCATCTCCGCGTAGCGCGGGATCAGCGAGTCGCGCAGATGCACGACTTCGCGGTCCAGGGTCAGCGTCTCCAGTGCCCGGTGCGCCGCGTGCAGAATCGTGCCGCCGGGCGTTTCATACACACCCCGCGCCTTCATGCCCACGTAGCGATTCTCGACCAGGTCGCACCGTCCGATGCCGTGTTTTCCGCCCAGCTCGTTGGCTTTGGCCAGCAGGCGGGCCGGCGACAGGGCTTCACCGTTCAGCGCCGTGGGATCGCCGGCCACAAAATCGACTTCAATATATTCCGGCTGGTCGGGGGCGTTCTCCGGTGCAACCGACAGCACGAACATATCTTCATACGGTTCCCGCCAGGGGTCTTCCAGGATGCCGCCCTCAAAACTCAGGTGCAGCAGGTTGCGGTCCGTGCTGTAGGGCTTCTCCCGGCTGACTGGAATGGGAATCTGACGTTCTTCGGCATAGGCGATGAGGTCGGCACGGCCCTGCATATCCCATTCCCGCCAGGGCGCAATCACGGTGATATGCGGCTCCAGGGCATAATAGGTCAGCTCAAAGCGAACCTGGTCGTTGCCCTTTCCTGTCGCGCCGTGCGACACCGCATCTGCACCTTCCTGGCGGGCGATTTCAATCTGGCGCTTCGCGATCAACGGCCGGGCAATGGACGTCCCCAGCAGATAACCGTCCTCGTAGGAGGTGTTGGCGCGCAGCATGGGAAACACATACTCGCGCACAAACTCCTCGCGCAGGTCTTCGATGTAGACCGTGCTGGCCCCGACCGCCTTGGCGTTTGCTTCGACGGGTGCGAGTTCTTCGCCCTGGCCAAGGTCGGCGCAAAAGGCAACCACCTCGCAGCCATAGGTATCAATCAGCCAACGCAGAATGACTGAGGTATCGAGTCCGCCACTATAGGCCAGCACGACTTTTTTCACATCCGTCACAAGCGATTTCCTTTCAATCCGGACGGCTGCCTTGGAGCAGCCAGACCATAATGGCCTTTTGGATATGCAGACGATTCTCGGATTGGTCAAAAACGACCGACTGTGGGCCGTCCAGCACATCCGCGCTGATTTCCTCTCCCCGATGAGCCGGCAGACAGTGCATGACCAGGGCGTCCGGTTTTGCCAGGCTCATTACCTCGGCATTGACCTGATAGTCAGCGAACGCCCGACGGCGGACCGCCCCTTCCTCCTCCTGGCCCATGCTGGTCCATACATCGGTATAGACCGCGTCAGCCTCACGCGCGGCCTCAGCCACGGTATGGGTGACCGTCACCCGCGCGCCGGCCTGACGCGCCGGCTCCAGGACAGCCCGGTCTGGCTCATATCCGGGTGGGCAGGCCAGCACAAAACGAAACGGCAGCTTCACCGCGGCATGTAACCAGGAGTGCACCACGTTATTGCCATCACCGACAAAGGCGATTTTCAGGCCCTCAAGAGCGCCCCGGTGTTCGAGCAGGGTCAAACAGTCGGCCAGGACCTGGCAGGGGTGGAGCAGGTCGGACAGCCCGTTGATGACCGGAATCGTGGCGGCCTGGGCGAGGTCGGTCAGCGCCTGATGCGAGAAGGTCCGGGCCATGATGAGATCAACCCAGCGCGAGAGGTTCCTGGCAACATCGGGGACGGTTTCCCGCGTACCCAGACCGATATCCTGGGGTGAGAGATAAATCGCATAGCCCCCCAGTTGGTCCATACCGGCCTCGAACGTCACCCGGGTGCGCAAGCTGGGCTTCTCAAAAATCATCGCCAGCGTTTTGCCTGCCAGGATCGGATGCGGCCAGCCCTTTTGGCGGTCAGCCTTGAGCCGCCGCGCCAGCGAAAAGAGCGCCTCGACCTCGTCCGGGGTCAAATCGCTGATACTGATCAGGTCGCGTTTCATTGTTGGGCCAGTACTTTTTCAAGGATGTCCAGGCCTTCGTCGATCTCATCCTTGGTGATGATCAGCGGTGGGATAAACCGTAGCACCTTTCCCGCAGCGCAATTGATCATCACCCCTTCGGTCAGGCAGGTGTCCGCAATTTTTCCGCCTTCACGGTCGAGTTCGGCTCCCAGAATCAGCCCTTTTCCGCGCACATCGGTAATAAAGGAAAACTTTTCTTTCAGCGCCTGAAGCCGACTCAGAAAATAGGCCCCCATCTCGGCACAGTTGTCGAGCACGCCCTCGTTGAGCAGGGTTTCAACCACCGCAATACCGGCGGCACAGGCAATCGCGTTGCCGCCAAACGTTGAGCCGTGCGTACCGAGGCTGAGGCTTTCCGCCACCTCGGCTGTTGTCAGCATGGCCCCAATCGGCACGCCCCCGCCCAGCGCCTTGGCGAGCGGCATAATATCCGGGGTCACCCCTTCGTGTTCATGGGCGAAAAGTTTGCCCGTCCGACCGATACCGACTTGCACTTCGTCGAAAATGAGCAGCAGCCCGTTGCGGTCGCACAACTCGCGCAGTCCTCTGAGGTAGCCGTCGGGCGGCACGACCACCCCGCCTTCGCCCTGAATCGGCTCGACCAGAATCGCGACGGTCTTCTCTGATAGAGCCGCTTCCATGGCCGCCAAGTCCCCAAACGGCACATAGCGGAACCCCTCCAGCACCGGCCCGAACCCCTGGCGGACTTTTTCCTGACCGGTGGCGGCAATCGTGGCCATGGTCCGACCGTGGAACGAACCCAGCGCGGACAGAATCTCGTAGCGCCCCTCACGCTTGTCCACCCCGTATTTGCGCGCCAGTTTAATCGAGGCCTCGTTGGCCTCGGCCCCGCTGTTGCAAAAGAAGACCTTATCGGCAAACGAATGCGTACACAGCAGTTCGGCCAGACGCGCCTGCGGAATAATATAATGCAGATTGGAAATATGGGTGAGCGTCGCAACCTGCTCCTGCACGGCCTTGACCACCGCGGGGTGACACTGCCCCAGGTTCATCACCGCCAGGCTGGCAAAAAAATCCAGATAGGACTTCCCCTCCGCGTCCCACAGGCGACAGCCTTCACCCCGGACAAAGGCAACCGGAAAACGGGCATAGGTGGAACACAGATATTGATTATTCAGGTCAATGATTTCCTGACTGTTCATAGGCTTTTCCCCCTGGCTGCTTCAGAAAAACTCCGCTTTTACCGTTGCCGCCCGCCTGCGCTGCTGGCGGAAGTTCACCCCTATACACCGGCACCCTGTTTTTGCCAAGAGCGCGTGGAGAAGCGTTACCGCGTATGTCGGACGACTTCGGTCCCGATGCCGGCTTTGGTCAGAATCTCCAGCAGAATGGCGTGACGCACCCGGCCATCAAGAATATGGGCTTTTTGTGCCCCGCCGTGCAGCGCGGCAATACAGCACTCAACCTTGGGAATCATCCCGGCCTGAATGACGCCCTCGGCGATGAGCGCCTCGGCCTCAGCCGCGGTCAGTGTCGGCAGAAGGGTATCGTCCTTATCCTGAATCCCCGCGACATCGGTCAGTACAATAAACTTCTCGGCCTGGAGGGCTTCGGCTATTTTCCCGGCAACCAGGTCGGCGTTGATATTATACGTTTCACCATCCAGGCCAATGCCGACCGGAGCGATCACCGGAATAAAGTCCTGGGCGGTCAGGGCGTGAATCAGGCGCGGATTCACGCCGATAATCTCTCCCACCTGACCAATATCACGTTGCACGGTCCGCCCGTCTTCTTCTGTGTCTATGAGCATTTGACGCGCCACAACGAGTTCGCCATCTTTGCCGCTGATCCCGACCGCGGGGTGTCCCTGTTGATTGATGAGGGTCACGATCTCCTTATTGACCCGGTTGAGCACCATCTCGACCACTTGCATGGTCGGGGCATCGGTCACGCGCAGGCCGCGGACAAAGTGAGAGGGAATATCCAGGCGCTTGAGCAACTGCCCAATCTGCGGGCCACCACCGTGGACGACCACCGGCTGCATACCCACGTATTTGAGGAGGACGATGTCCTCGGCAAAGTGTTGCTTGAGGTCCTCGTCCTGCATGGCGTGCCCGCCATATTTGATAACAATGGTCTTGCCGGAGAAACGACGAATAAACGGCAAGGCTTCCAGCAGGATATCGGCCTTTTGAATGAGTTCGTCCATAGGCACGTCCGCGCTCAGGCATACTGCCTGGTGTGCTCTGTCTCACTGTGTAGTGTGACTTGCCCTGGGTCAAGAGCGGCTTGGTTTCTGGTTTCACTCGACTATAATGGCCGGCCATGCGGTCACCTCTCTTTCTTTGGCCGATGTATTTTGTCGGCTTCCTCTATTTGAGCGGTCCTGGATACCCGCCTGCGGCAGGGGCCGACCTCTATCGCTGGACCGACGCGCGGGGGGTTATTCACCTGGTGGATGAAAGCGTGGAGATTCCCGAAACCTATCAGGAGCAGGTGCAAGTCTATCGTTCTTCCTCTTCGGACGGTGAAGCAGCAGCGGCCCTCATCACTCCGAGCCGCGAGTATGCCGCGCGCAGCCAGGGAGCCTTTGCCCAAAAAATTGCCGTAGACTTTGGCCTGATCACAGACGGCAGCATCGACGCCTTGGGCCCGCTGAACGGAGTCGGCATCCAGCCGGCGGGAGGCTGGCAGGTGAGCCGCGCTCTTGACCCGGACAGTGTAGACCAGCTGGTGGCCGCGGTCCGACGGGCGGCAACAGCCCGGCGCCTGGCGCTTTCCGCCGATGGAGCCGAAGCCATTATCCGCCAGGCCGCGATTGACTTTATTCCGCCCTCACCGCCACCACCCGAACCCGAAGCCCAGGCAGAGCCGGACCTTGTCATTGTCGAACAGCCCCCGCGTGTTATCGAAGTCATCCGCGAGCCCTATTACGTTGAAACGCCGGTGGTGGTGCATGCCCTGCGCCCGTATCGTCCGCACAGGTTCCGTCGTTTCCCCCGTCAGGAACGCAGAGAGCGAGAGGTGTACCGCCCGCCGCATACGATTCAACGTCGCAATCCCTCAATTCGTCCCTCCACACCGGCCATCAGCCGTAAGACTCCTGGCCACTCGATTCGGCGCGGCCCCTTTATCGCCAACACTACGACCCAGGCCGCAGCACCGTTCAGCCGGCGGTAAGTTTCTCAGGGAGTTATAGAAACATGGAAGCGCAACCCGCAGTCATCCCTCCCGTACCGCTCGCCCTTGAAGGCTCGGCCATACTCCACCAGATGTTTCGCCTGCGCTGGGCGGACTGGAGGGCCGTATCCGCCAGGGCTCAGACTGAAATGCTGGACGACGCCGTGCGAACCTTGAGCGCCATGGAAGCGGAAGGCTCCGAACAAACCGGGCTCTTTTCCCTCCTGGGGCATAAAGGCGACCTCATGCTTGTCCATTTTCGGCGCACATTTGATGCCGTCAACGAGGCAGAGTTGCAGGTCGCCAGGCTCGGGCTGAGCGATTTTCTTGAGCCCACGACGTCATACGTCTCGGTGGTCGAGCTTGGGCTGTACGAAGCCTCGATCAATCTATACCGCAGCCTGGCCGAACAGGGCCTTCAGCCGGGCACGGCCGAATGGCGCGCAGCCGTAGAGAAAGAACTTGTACAAAAGCGCGAGGCCATGGCCGGTCGGGTCTGGCCGTCCATTCCGGCCCGCCGCTATCTCAGCTTTTATCCCATGGACAAAAGGCGCGGCGAGGACAAAAACTGGTATCAGCTTTCCATCACCGCCCGGCAGCAGATGATGCGCGCGCACGGCATGATCGGCCGGCGCTATGCCGGTCAGGTGACCCAGATCATTTCGGGCTCAATTGGCTTCGACGACTGGGAGTGGGGTGTGGACCTTTTTGCCGACGATCCCCTGGTGTTCAAAAAACTGGTCTATGAGATGCGCTTTGATGAGGCCAGCGCCGTATATGGGCTTTTTGGGTCGTTCTATCTCGGGCTGCGTTTTCCGGCCGCGGAACTCGGCAGTCTGCTGAACGGACGCGCCCCGGCCTTTCGGCAGAAGTGAGGGCCAGCTGCGTCACTCGCTCTTTCTTTTCCGCGGGTGATCATTACAATAGCGGGCCATGACAAGCGCAGATGTCGTCGTTCTTGGGGCTGGCGTAATCGGCAGTTCCATTGCCCACACCTTCGCCCGACACCACTACAAGACCATCCTGGTCGATAAACAACAGCCGGGCCAGGAAGCGTCCGCGGCCGCGGCCGGGATTCTGGCCGTTGCCAGCGGGCGCTCGAAGCGTGGCCCGATGTATCAACTCAAGAAGGCCAGCCAGGCGCTCTATCCTGGGCTGATTCAAGAGATTCAGCAGGCCACCGGCATGGACGTTGAATATCAAACCGTCGGCGTCTTGTGCCTCATCCGCAACGACGCCGACGAAAAAAAATATCGTCAGCTGTATGATCTCAGACAAGAACAGGGCCATCCGGTCACCTGGCTGTCAGCCGAGACGCTCCGGCAGGCTGAACCGGCCCTGACCCCGAATCTGCGCGGAGCCGTCCATTTTTCGAGCGATCATCATCTGCATAACGGCAAGCTGGCCGCCGCCTGGGCGCTGGCCGCGGAAAAATGTGGCGCGCAACTGAGAACTGGCATGACGGCGACCGAGCTCCGCCGGACAGGGGAACGCGTTCAATCTGTCCGCATTGGCGACGAGTGGGTTGAGGCCGGGACGGTGGTGATTGCCACGGGCTCCTGGTCGCGTCAGGTCGGGGAGCTGTTTGGAATCGCGGTTCCCGTTGAGCCGGCCAAGGGTCAGATGCTGGCCGTCCGCGCCTCTCAGCTCAACCACGTCATCTCGTGCGATGAACATTACCTGGTCCCACGCCAGAACGGCGAGGTCATTATGGGCTCAAGCGTCGAGTATGTCGGGCATACAAAAGACGTCACGCTGGACACGGTTCAGGCTTTTATTGACCGTTCAGAAGCGCTTGTGCCGGGGATCAGCAAGGCCCCGCTCAGTCGGTTCTGGGCCGGGTTACGGCCCTATTCACCGACGCGTCGGCCTATTCTGTGCCGGGCGCCCGACCTCGACAATGTTGTTCTGGCTACCGGTCACCATCGTAACGGCATTGTCCTGGCCCCTATTACCGGCCAATTGATTTACGAACTGATCACAACGGACCAACCCTCACTGGACCTGACTCCCTTCGCCCTGCCCAGGGAACCCCTGCCACCAGCGGGTCCGGACGAATCACCCGATGAGGCGGACTGAAACCCGTGTCGCATTGCCACGCTCAGAGCAGTATGCGATAATCCGCCCCATTCAGGCGAGAGGGAAAGTCATATTCCAGAGGGAGGAAATCATATGGACGAGGTGAAAATTCGCGTGCTCAAGAACGGGCCGTATGAGGTCAAAGGCACCGTCACGCTCACGGACCAGAAGCGCAACCCGTATACGGTTGAAGACGACGCCATTTATCTGTGTCGCTGCGGCCAGTCGGCCAACAAGCCGTTCTGTGACGGCACCCATACCGACGCCGGCTTTAAGGCCGAAGAAACGGCCGAATAGGCTGCTCTCAGCAGTTTCAGCAAAGCGCCCACCGTTCCTGGGCGCTTTGTCCTTACTCTGGGTTGTCCGATTGGATTGTCTTCCCGGACGATTCCATGGCCGCTTCGCTGAGCACCTGAACCGCCCGCACGCCGGCCCCGTAGCGATAGACCATTTCCCCACCCCAATACCCCTGGAACGTCAGACCGATCAATCCCATGCCGGCCAGGATGATATACAGGAGTGGCAATTGCCCGCGAATTTGCAAGCGCGCCACAAGCAGGATGATAAAGAATCCGAGCAGCACATACCCGCCATATTCGTGGTAGAAGAGCAGTTCCCCGACTTGGGGATCAAAAACACTGCCGGGCTGTGGGAGCTGCTGTTCGAGCCAGCCACTCAGGACAGCCAGACCCACCGCACCAACACCAGCACAGAAACCGATTTTGCCGGCCTGCTGCCAATCTCGCCTTCCGCCAAGGCTGCCGCCACAGTCAAGCAGCGCGCCAAAAACAATCAGGCCAATGGCAAAATGCACACACACGGGATGCAGCAAGACGATGAGACCGGCGTCAAGCGGGGGTACTGGCACGCCGTCATCAGCCCAACCGAAACCGACGGTCAGTACCCAGCCGGCGCCGAGGAGGCAGCCGGCCGGCCTCCAGAGTTTCCGATTTTTCACGACGCCGGGTATCCGTGGGCCGATTTCTCTCTTCATGTCTCGATGCTAGACTATGTTGAAATGTGCGCGGATACTACAGGAGGTAGGAGTGCCACCGTCTGAGACGCCCCCTTCAGTCACGATCGCCCAGTTGGGTGAGATCGAGCCGGGAAAGACCAAAAAGTTTATACTGTCAGTCGAGGGACGAGAAACCGAGTGTTTTGTGGTGCACCACGACGGCCAGTACTTTGCGTACATCAACCGCTGTGCCCATGTGCCCATGACCATGGACTGGATCGATAACCAGTTCCTGACCGAGGACGGGCGCTATATCCTGTGCGCAACGCATGGGGCCGCCTTTGAGCCGGATACGGGAGAGTGCGTGTTTGGTCCGCCGTGCGGAAAATTTTTAGTCCGCGTGCCGCTGACCATAGACGGCGACCGGATTCTGGCCGGTCAGCCGCTTGAAGACGAGGTGGTGGACTGATTCGTCAAGCCGTCAGGAGCTGGGGGCGCCCGCACGCAGCCCTTATTCCCACTCGTCACCGAAGTGGGCGCGCAGCAGGCGTTGTTTGAGATAGTCCAGGCTGCCCAGGTCTTCGATGATATCGCCGCCGGTATCATAGAAGAAAATCTCGCCGCGCTTATTGCGCCCGATCGCCACCAGCCATTCGAGCTCATCGCGATCTTCCAGCAGGTAATTGATGGTCTGTGAGACCCCTTTGGCAGGGATCAGCGTGACTTTTGAAGAGTGGGGCTTTTCTTGTGTGTTTGATGGCATGTTCTATCTCCGCCGAAGCGCGGTGCGGTACGGGGATGTTGCGGGCAGCATAGGAGGCTGTTTTCATCAAGTCAATACAGCAACCGCGATTGTTTCAACGTGGTAGGTATGGGGGAAAAGGTCGACGGGCTGGAGGCACTCAAGCCGGTATCCCAGCTGACCCAGACGGTGCAGATCACGGGCGAGTGTCGTAGGGTCACACGAGACATAGGCCACCTTTTGAATCCTCAGTCGAGGGATAGCGTCGAGGCTGTCGGCGGCTCCCGCCCGAGGCGGGTCCAGGACCAGCACCTCCGCCTCTTCCTCGCGCTGGACCAGGGTTTGCAGCCCGACCCGGGCCGAGGCGTGAACGAAGGTCACATTGTCCAACCCCGTCCGGGCAACGTTCTCGCGGGCGTCGGCAAGCGCATGCGGGTCCTGTTCGATGCCGATGAGCGCGCTGACCCGCCTGGCAATCGGCAGGCTCAGATTGCCGGCGCCGACATGGCATTCAATCACCTTTTGTGATTTTTGAAAATCGCCCAGTCGAAGAAGGGCGTTAATCAGCACTTGGTTGCCCGCGGGATTGACCTGCGTAAACCCGCCCCGCTTCACCTCCAGAACCAGGTCGTCAACGCCCAGGTCCAGCACAATACGGGTCTCGCCCCACACACGGCGCCAGCCGCGGCCAAAGAGTATCAATCCGGCCACCTCGTCGTGTCTGGCGACAAAGGCCGCGCATTCTGCCTCATCAGCGGCCTGAAAACGCCCGTGCGCATTCCCGACCAGAACCACCCCGCCGGTCGCCGCCCGGAGCGGGTCACTCGTGATCAACTCGAGGCGTCGTACCGTGGTCCGCAACCGGGTCAGCCAGGCGCGGGCGTGCGCCAGATGCGTGGCACAGTCCTCCCCGGCAATGAGGCAGTCCGCGAGCTCGACCAACTCGTGCGACTGCGACTGATAAAAGCCGAGCCGGGCGGGCGGTTCGGTCCGCAGGCGGATACGATGACGATAGCGCCACTCCTGCGGGCTGGGAAGAATCGGGAGGACGGGCGGGTCCTCCACGCCGCCAATACGCCGCATCTGCTCTCGGACGAGCGCTTCCTTGGCTCTGAGTTGTTCCGCATAGGTCACATGCTGCCACGGGCAACCACCGCAGCGCGGCACATAGCGACACGGCGGTATCCGCCGGGCCGGGCCGGGTTGCCGGACAGCGACAAGGTGGCCGTGTGCGTACCGTTTTTTTTCTTCGGTCAGGACAACGTCCACCCGGTCTCCAGGGGCCGTGCCCGGGACAAAAACGACCTTCCCCCCATCTTTGCCATTCACCCGCCCAATGCCCGCCGGGCCGTAGGACAGCCGGTCAATGGTGAGCGGGATGGGAACCGAGGGCATACGACCTTTAATCTGGGCTTTTTCTTTATCGGACGGCCACTCACCCACAGACTGCGAGCAACTGGTATTCCTGGCTTATGTCAATATGTGGTAGGAGACAAGCCATGCTCACCATCCGGCGCGGCAAACGAACCGACCTCGCCGCCTGCCAGACGATGCTCTTCCCGGACACCGCTGACGACGAGTGGCGCAAAGCGGAAGTTCGTCACTGGCGGCGGCTCGCCCGGGACCCGGCACTCGACTTCTACGTTGCCCAGCATAACGGCGTGCTCCAGGGGATGATCCTCGTCAACTATATGCGTCGCCTCCGCCATTCCGGTTGGCTGGCGGTTGTCGATATCGCAGTCTTACCCTCTGCGTCGGCGCAGGTCGGGCAAGCGTTACTCGATCTCGCAAAGGAGCGCGCCCACAAGCGGGCGTGTCCCAGCGTGGTCTGGCTGCCAGGCTCGGGCCTATCAACCGCGCAGCTTACCCCCACCTTTTTCAGGGAGAATGGCTTTCAACAGACCGGAGAGTTCTGGTCATACCCCCTGGAATAGGGGTCAGGCGGGTGGGCAACACTACGCCGGACACCAGTCCCCTACTTGACCCTGGAACCCGGCCCGAGCTATTAGGAAGCAGATAGGACAACGTGTCGGGGTGTGGCTCAGCCTGGTAGAGCACACGGTTCGGGACCGTGGGGTCGCTGGTTCAAATCCAGTCACCCCGACCACTGCTCTCTCACTTTCCAGAAACCCGGACATATCCGCCAATTATACTGACGGGTGAGACAGACTCGGACATCATGCTCTCAGACCTCGACCTGGGTGTTCTGATCCTTTCCAGTGTTGCGGCCTATCTGTGTGGCTCCATTCCAACTGGCGCGCTTATTGCCAAGCGACAAGGCATCGCTGTCCAGGAGGCCGGGAGTGGTAATATAGGGGCAACAAATGTTGCCCGCACGGCCGGGAAAAAGGCCGGCATCCTGACCCTCATAGGGGATATCCTCAAAGGTCTCTTCCCCGTTCTCATTATCCGTTGGCTGGGATTCAACGAGGTTGTGCAGGCCAGTGCTGCCGTGATGGCAACCCTGGGCCACCTTTTTCCTGTCTTTCTCCGTTTTGTGGGTGGCAAGGGGGTTGCCACCGGGCTGGGCGTTTTCCTGGGCCTCGCACCGATAGCCATCCTGACGGCACTGCTCGGTTTTGTCCTGGCGTTTGTGGTGTTCCGCATTGTCTCGCTGGCGTCTCTCGTGGCGGCAGCGCTCACACCCTGCTTCATCTTCTTTTTCGCCTATCCGCGGCCCGTTCTTCTTGCGGGCATCGTGATCGCCGGGCTGATTATTGTCCGCCATCACGAAAATATCGGGCGTCTGCTGAAAGGTGAGGAGCAAAAGTTTCGGGCAGGAAAATCTGCCCCTTCTGCCTAAAAAAAGTGCGTTGCCTGGGAACTAGGCAGCATGAGCCTCCTGTATCCATGCTGTTTCTTAAGGAATTTCCCCCTCCTGAGGTCTGTGCAGACTGGCATTTGTCTTGCTCATATTCATGAGAGTGCCGTAAGGTGGATTACGCCCTCCGCAGTGCGCCTGTCCGCTTTACATGTTGCATATTTTATTTTAGAGAGGGCCTAGAGAGGGTAGTAACATGGGCACACTGAAAAAGGTTGAAGCGATTATTAAGCCGTTCAAGCTGGATGAGGTGAAAGAGGGCCTGAATGCGGTCGGCTTATCCGGGCTCACCGTGAGCGAGGTCAAGGGCTTTGGTCGCCAAAAGGGGCATACCGAACTCTACCGGGGCGCCGAATACGTGGTTGACTTCCTGCCCAAGGTCAAGCTGGAAATCGTCGTCACAGAGGAGCAGGTGGCCACGGTTGTCGAGACCATTCAGGAGGCGGCCAAAACAGGCCGTATCGGAGACGGCAAAATTTTTGTGAATTCAGTTGCAGAAGTCATTCGTATACGGACAGGTGAACGCGGGGAAGACGCACTGTAATGTCGACCGCGCGCATCTGCCCGGAACATCATTGCTCGTGTAAGGAGGAAAAGAGTCACTATGACGCCACAAGAAGCGATCGCTCTGGCAAAGGAAACGGGTGCTGAGTTAGTCGACCTCAAGTTCATGGACCTGATCGGTACCTGGCAACATTTCACCATACCGCTGAGTGAATATAACGAAGACCTGTTCGAGGACGGTTCCGGTTTTGACGGCTCTTCGATTCGCGGCTGGCAGCCGATTAACGCCTCGGACATGCTGGTCATGCCCGACCCCAGCACAGCGGTCATGGACCCGTTCTACGAACGCCCGACGCTCAGCCTGCTCTGCAATATCGTGGACCCGATCACGCGTGAGCCATACTCGCGCGACCCGCGCGGCATCGCCAAGAAGGCCGAAGCCTACGTCCAGTCCGGCGGGTTCGGCGAAGTGGCGTATTTCGGGCCTGAGCCGGAATTCTTCATTCTCGACGAAGTCCGTTTCGATCAGAATGCGTACGAAGGCTATTATCACGTCAATTCGATTGAAGGCGTCTGGAACTCCGGTCGGGAAGAAGGCCCCAATCTTGGCTATAAGCCCCGGCACAAAGAAGGCTACTTCCCGGTATCGCCTCTCGACTCGTATCAAGACGTCCGGACTGAGATGGTGCAGATGATGGAGCGGGTTGGGATTCGAGTGGAGAAGCACCACCACGAGGTGGCCACCGCTGGCCAGGCAGAGATTGACCTGCGCTTCCTGCCCCTGGTCCAAATGGCCGACGCGCTGCAATGGTATAAATATATTGTCAAAAACGTAGCCAAGAAGCATGGGAAAACCGCCACGTTTATGCCCAAGCCCGTCTTTGGTGACAACGGCTCGGGCATGCATACCCACCAGTCGGTCTGGAAGGACGGCAATCCGATCTTCGCCGGTGACGGCTATGGCGGCATGAGCGAATTTGCCATGCACTATATTGCCGGCATCCTGGCCCACGCACCGGCCATTTGTGCCTTTGCCGCCCCAACGGCCAATTCCTATCGTCGCCTGGTTCCGGGATTTGAAGCGCCGGTCAACCTGGCCTACTCTTCCCGTAACCGTTCGGCAGCAGTGCGTATTCCCATGTATTCCATGAGTCCCAAGGCGAAGCGCATCGAGGTCCGCTTCCCGGATGCAACCAGCAATGGCTATCTGGCCTTTTCGGCGATGCTGATGGCTGGTCTCGACGGGGTTGAGCGGAAGCTGAACCCAGGCGACCCGCTGGATAAAGACATCTATGCTCTGACCCCCGAAGAGTTGGCCAATGTCCCGTCCGTACCCGGCTCATTGCCGGAAGCCCTGGCCGCCCTGGAAAAGGACCACGACTTCCTGCTGAAGGGCGATGTGTTTACCCAGGATGTGGTAGAGACGTGGATCGAATACAAACGGACCCAGGAGATTGACGAACTTCGTCTGCGTCCCCATCCCTATGAATTTGCGCTGTATTACGACGCCTAAAGCGGGCGATTTCGCCTTGCTATAAAGCCCTGGAAGACTCCATCTTCCAGGGCTTTTTTCTTGTGCAAGACGCCTCGCCGCCTTGACAAAGCCAGGCGTCTCAGGCAGACAAGGGTGGCGTAAACACTCTGGTTTACTGAAAAAATCAGACCAGCCAAACAAGGAGAAGAATCTATGCTGCTCGATGGAAGAGTCGCTATCGTGACAGGGGCCGGACGTGGAATCGGACGAGAAGAAGCCCTGCTCCTCGCAAAAAACGGAGCCAAGGTTGTGGTCAACGACCTGGGTGGCAGTTTCGATGGTACGGGCTCGGATGACAGCCCGGCCCAGCAGGTGGTCGACGAGATTACAGCCGCGGGCGGGGAGGCGGTGGCGAATTTCGAGAGCGTCACCGACTTCGCCGGCGCCAAACGGATTGTCGAATGTGCGCTCGATTCCTTTGGCAAGCTCAATATTCTCGTCAACAACGCCGGTATCCTGCGCGACCGGATGATCTTCAATATGTCCGAAGACGAGTGGGACGCGGTCCTGAACGTCCACCTGAAAGGCTCTTTCAACTGTTCCCGCCACGCCTGCGAATACTGGCGCGAACAGCATAAGCAAGGCAATCTTTTGAACGGCCGGGTGATTAACACCTCCTCGGACGCCGGTCTGCTCGGCAGCCCCGGTCAACCGAACTATGGCCCGGCAAAGGCGGCGCTGGCCACCATGGCCATCATCATTGACCGGGAGATGCAGAAATATGGGGTCACCGGCAATGCCATCGCCCCGCTCGCGCGCACGCGGATGACCGTGGATGCGACGCCGCAAACCGCCGGTCTGATGGCGGGACCGGACAAAGAAGGCGAGCATGACTATTTTGATCCAGGTCATATTGCGCCGTTGGTCGCCTGGCTGGCGAGTGAAGATGCGGCAGATGTCCACGGCGAAGTCTTTCGTGTTGGCGGCGGATGTGTGTGGCTGATGCAGGGCTGGCATTCCGTCGGGACTGTCAGGAAAAAAGGCAGGTGGGACGCAACCGAGTTGGGCGAGCAGCTCAAAGGCGAACTGGCCAAGGGGAACACGGCCAAAGAAGACCTGGGATCAGTCTTCAAGTCCCTCAAACAGGACTGAGGCACTGATACCAGACAGTCCAGAGACGCAGGGGAGCCCCCTTGCGTCTCGCTATTTTACTCCAGGACCATTCAGCACCCGGACATGAGCCAGCCATCTGCCTATAATATTCTTATTGTGTGTCACGCGAACACCAGCCGGAGCGTGATGGCCCATGTCCTCTTGGAAAAGATGTTGGTAGACCGCGATGTCCGGCATATTGACGTGCGCTCCGGCGGCATAGCCATTTACGCCAGGGATGGCATGATCGCGTCCCTTGACGCCTATTTCATCTTGCAGGAGCACGGAATTCAGATTAATCGCGACGAGTTCGTTTCAACCGACCTCAAACGGCATCGAGAGCTTATTGCCGAGGCCGACCTCATCCTGACGATGACGCATGAGCAAAAATCCATGCTCGACGCCTATCCCGAAGCAGACGGCAAAGCGGCCTTTACGCTCAAGGAGTTTGCCGGAGAGCAGGGAGATATCGAAGACCCGGCCATGCAGGGCGAAGAGGCATTTCGGGCGCGCATGGTCGAAATCAAACGCTGTCTTGAGCATTCGTTTGACGACCTGCTGCAACGGGCCGCGTGACCATCATGTCGCATTCGTCATCCTGGGCCGGTTTTACCAATCCGGCCGACGCTACGATCCGGGATATTCTGGCAACCCCACGGACCATTGCCGTTGTCGGTTGTTCGCCTGACCCGAGTCGGGACAGCCATCAAATCGCAGCCCTGCTCAAAGCCAAGGGTCACACCATTATCCCGGTGAACCCGCACTGTCAGGAAGTGCTGGGTGAGCAATGTTTTCCGAGCCTGCGCTCCGTGCCGACTCACATAGAGATGGTTGACGTGTTCCGGCGCTCGCAGTTCGTCGGTCAGGTTGCCGAGGAATCCATAGCCGCAGGCGCGTCCATACTGTGGCTGCAATTAGGCGTCATTGACCCGGCTGCGGCACAACGGGCGCACGAGGCAGGGCTCACCGTCATTATGGATCGCTGCCCGGCTATTGAATACCGGCGGCTGTTTTAGCGTTGCGTTATGTCCGATTCGTCCTCAAATAAAATAAACCCTGGCAAGCTCAAGCCCTGGCAGCGGCTCGACTCTGAAACCGTCTATTCGTGTCGCATCTTTTCGCTGCAAAAGCACCGCTCTCGTTCGCCCCGGACAAACGAAGCGCATGACTTCTTCGTGCTCGACAGCGGTGATTGGGTCAATATCATACCCGTGACAGCCGATGGGTGCGTTGTGCTGATCCGGCAATATCGACACGGGACGAACGATATGACCCTCGAAATTCCGGGGGGCATGGTAGACCGGGAAGACCCCTCAGCGCTGCACGCCGCCCGTCGGGAAATGCAAGAAGAGACCGGCTACGACTCGGAGGACATTATTCCGCTGGGTGCAATCCACCCCAACCCGGCCATTCAGGGCAACCGCTGTCACAGCTTTCTGGCCCGTAATGTTGAAAAACGTTTTGATCCCAGCTTCGATACCACCGAGGAAACCGAGGTCATACTCGCCCCGCTCGCCGATATTCCCGACCTCATCCGCCAGGGACATATTACCCACGCGCTGGTTGTGGTTGCGTTCCACTGGTACGACCTGCTGTCCAAATAGCGGCCTGTTCCTTTCCCCTGTCTCACTCTCCTCAAACTGATTTGAGAATGTGAAAAATCGGGTATAAAAAGAGGAGAGAGAGGAGAAAGAGTATTTCAGTTGAGGGCACAAAAGAGCGGATTCGCTACTATCTGGACTGGGTGCGTCTCCTGTGGGCAGGTACACTCCTTAATGCCAGTGGGCTTATTGGCCTGACTCTTGCCCTGGACGGTCGCGTGAAGATAGCCTTATTTGTAAGCGGGCTACTGCTTGAAGGGGCATTTGTGTTTGTGATCTTTCTCGCTCATAAAAGGATCGAAGCTCTTATTACAAAACTGGAGGAAACAGCATGAGCTACGAGACTATTGCGATCATTGGTGGTGTCTTGACTTTTGTTATGATCGGCGGGCTTGCCTGGCTGATTGTCAGGTCCATGTGATCGAACAGACTCGCAAGCGCAGCGTTGTCTCGCAAATCGGGTCAGCCGCGGGCGTCACCCGACCTCCTGTTCTGACCTCATTCGCCAGGGACAGATTACCCACGCGCTGGTAGTCGTGGCGTTCCACTGGCATGACCTGCTCAGGCGTGGACCTGAATAGCCCCTCTTTCAGCTTTCCCCGTCCAGCTTTTCTCGCACCAGCCGGCCCATCTCCTGACAGCCAACCACGCGGCACTCGGGCTGAGCAATATCCGGCGTCCGGTAGCCATTGCCCAGCACCTGATCAACCGCTTCTTCAATCGCCAGGGCGGCCTCGTCCTGGCCAAAGGAGAGGCGCAGCATGAGCGCGGTGGACAGAATCATGGCCAGTGGATTGGCCTTGTCCTGGCCCGCAATGTCCGGCGCCGTGCCATGGATGGGCTCAAACAGACCGCGGCTGCCCTCGCCAAGCGACGCAGAAGGCAGCAGTCCCATGGAGCCGGCCAGCATTGAGGCCTCGTCCGTTAAAATATCGCCAAACATGTTTTCCGCGGCAATCACGTCAAAGTCGGCGGGTCGCCGGATCAGGTGCATCGACATGGCATCCACCAACACGTCTTCATACTCGACATCGGGATACTCTTGGGCGACTTCATTGGCGACTTCGCGCCACATGCGTGAGGACGCCATGATGTTGGCCTTATCGACCGAGGTCAGCTTCTTACGCCGCTTCCGCGCCAGGTCGAATGAGGCCCGCATGAGTCGCTCGACCTCACCCTCGGTATAGAAAATCGTATCGACCGCCTCCCGCCCGGCCGGCCCGGTCCGGCGTTCGCTCGGCCGGCCGTAATAGACCCCCCCGGTCAGCTCTCGGACGACCATGAGATCGACACCTTCCAGGACTTCGGGTTTCAGGGTCGAGGCGTGCAGCAGATGACGGTTGACCTGGACCGGTCGCAGGTTGGCGAAAAGTGCAAGCTCTTTGCGCAGCCCGAGAATGGCTTGCTCGGGTCGGACCGAGGCCTTCGGATCGTCCCATTTCGGCCCGCCGACGGCACCGAGCAGGACGGCATCGCTTTCTTTGGCGAGCCGCAGGGCCGAGTCCGTCAGGGCCACGCCGTGTTCGTCAATCGAGCAGCCGCCGGCCAAGGCCAACTCAAAAGAAAACGCAATATCAAATCGTGAGCCAACAATCTCAAGGACCTTGATTGCCTCGCCCATGACCTCGGGGCCAATGCCGTCACCGCCAAATACTGCAATATTCTGCGCCATGCTATCTCCTTTTCGCCGGCTCCTTTTCGCCGGCTCCTTTTCGCCGGTCAAATCCATCACAAACGGGGTCACAAGCAAATAGGGGCGGCCGTCTGGCCGCCCCCTTGATATTCACCTGCCGTTACGCGGACGAGGCTTTATGGCCCCTCGCGATGGACGCCGGACCGGTCTCCATAGCGTTCCATTTGCGCGAACTTATTGAGCGCATTGGTGAAGGCCAAGGCACTGGCCATAATAATGTCGGTATGGGAGCCCTGGCCGTTCACGGAGGTGCCGTTTTTACGCAGGAGGCAGGAGACCTCGCCCTGGGCATCGGTCCCGCCGGTGATGGATTTGACCGAGTAGCGCTCTAACTTGAGGTCCATTTGCGCGATTTGAGCAATTGCCTTGTAGCAGGCGTCAACCATACCGTCGCCGGAGGCGTTCTCAACCAATTCCTCGCCGTTCACCTTCATCTTCACCGTGGCATGCGGAACCGCCATGCTGGACGAGGTGACATTCATATACATCAACTCATACTTCTCGGGGATACGGGCCGTCTCCTCCATCACAATCGCCATCAGGTCTTCGTCGTAGACGCTCTTTTTCTTGTCGGCCAGGGCCTTAAAACGCATGAAGGCCTTATTCATATCGGTCCCCGTGTAATCAATACCCAGGAATTTCAGCCGTTCAATAAAGGCGTGCCGACCCGAGTGTTTCCCCAGGACGAGTCTATTGCTGTCCAGGCCTATCGTCTGGGGCTGCATGATCTCATAGG
This sequence comes from uncultured Binatia bacterium (SeqCode), assembly GCA_965232605.1. GTDB lineage: Bacteria > Desulfobacterota > Binatia > Bin18 > Bin18 > Bin18. The sequence continues at coordinate 395,395 of CBDDQA010000005.1, forward strand.
TCAGCTTGTATTTCAGGACGCCGTCCTGGTGAATGCCGGCCTCGTGGGCAAAGGCATTATCACCGACCACCGGCTTATTGATGGGAACGATAATGCCGGTAATTTGAGACAGGAGTTGACTGGAGGGGTAAATCTGCTCGGTCACGACCTGGGTGGCGACATGGGCAAACACATCCTCGCGCGTTCTGAGTGCCATGACGACTTCTTCCATGGACGTATTCCCCGCGCGTTCGCCGATGCCGTTAATTGTGCACTCCACCTGGCGAGCGCCGTTCTCAATGGCCGCCAAGGAGTTCGCGACGGCCAGGCCCAAATCGTTGTGGCAATGCGCACTCCAGGTCACGGCTCCGCCGCCGGGAACCGTTTCCCGCAGATACTGAAACAGGGCCCCAAACTGGTGGGGGATAGCATAACCGGTAGTATCCGGGACATTAATGGTCACGGCTCCGGCCCGAATGACCTCACCGAAAATCTGGACCAGAAAGTCGCGATCCGTACGAGAGGCATCTTCGGCTGAAAACTCGATATAGTCCAGGTATTTTTTCGCGTACTCGACCGCCCAGACTGCGGCGTCAACGCACTCCTGACGACTCATCATGAGTTTATGTTTGAGATGGATGTCGGAGGTAGCGATGAAAATATGCACCCCAGGCTGCTTGGCCTTCTCAACGGCCCGAATGGCGCGCCGAATATCGTCTTCCTTGGTGCGCGACAGACTCAGGACAATAGGCGTTGAGACGAGGTCGGCAACTCGCCGGACCGATTCGAAGTCTCCCTCTGACGACGCGGCGAAGCCGGCCTCAATCACATCCACATTGAGCTTTTCGAGCTGTCCGGCGACCATCACCTTTTCTTCAATATTCATGGTCGCGCCGGGCGACTGCTCACCGTCGCGCAACGTAGTATCAAAAATTTTTACAAATTCGCGTTCCATAACGTCCTCCTGCGTATTGTCCGTATAAAAAAAGGGCTGCGAGATACCCGCAGCCCTCTCAAACAAGAGGCCACGGATCAGAATTTCCGCCCGTGGCCTCCAAGAGTCTGGTGTGACCTATGCACCTCCCTCGGATCCCTCAGACGGGATGCTAAGCAGGAGGCCGAGTAGGAGACCTAACGTGTGAGTCGTGTTGGTCATGTACTTTCCCTTATACCGAACCCTTTTTCTCATTGTCAAGTGAACGGGGCTGCTGCTCGGAGGGTTCACGGGCCTGTTTTGGTTGGATGAGGGCAACGTCAGGCCCGGCTTCCTCTGGCCGCCTCTTTTTCCACAGCCGCACCACCATACCGACCGGGCCGGACAAGGCATACACGCAGGTCATGGCAAATAACATAATCTGTGGCTCGGCGATGGTCAGCTGTAAGAGAATGATACCCGCAACCAGCAGGCCAAAGGGTTGACGGTCGCGCAGATTCAGATCCTTAAAGCTCGCATAGCGAATCGTACTGATCATCAGACCGGCCAGCGCATACACCAACAGGAGGAGGGTGATATGCTTGCTTGTCGTCCCTTCACCACCCAGGTAGTCATACACCCAAATCGTCGTCGCGATGACGGTCGCCGCGGCCGGGATCGGCAGCCCCACAAAACTCTCTTTATCCACCACTCCGCTTTGGACATTAAAGCGGGCCAGGCGGAGGGCGCCGCACACCACGTATAAGGCTGCCGCCAACCACCCCCACGCGCCCCACGGCTCCAATGCCCAGCGATAGGCCAGCAAACCGGGAGCCACACCAAAGGCGACCAGGTCGGACAGAGAGTCGTATTCCGCGCCAAAACGGCTGGAGGTTTTCGTCATCCGGGCAATACGGCCGTCGAGGGAATCGAAGATCAGTGCAATCAGAACCGCGGTGGCCGCAACCCGGAACTCTCCCTGCAGGGTGGTCACGCTGGCGTAAAACCCGCAGAACAGTCCGCCCGTTGTAAAAAGATTGGGCAGCAGATAGACGCCCTTACGCAGGGGGGGGCGGATTTTTTTGCGGGTCGGCAGCCGTCGGACTTTTTCGCGGGTCTGCATAGCCACGGGCAAACTCCCTGTTATGTTTCCGTACTAGTGCGGTATTTACCGATCACCGTCTCTCCAGCCTTGACTCGTTGTCCGACGGCTATTTTCAACTCTACCTCCGCCGGACAATACACATCTACCCGCGAGCCTAACATGATCATACCGTATCGGTCACCTCGTTGGACCTGCTCTCCGTCCGTCAGACGACAGACGATACGCCGGGCCAGCATACCGGCAATCTGGACCAGGACAACCCGGCGACCGTGGGTGTCCTGAATACTGACCGCATTCTGCTCGTTGACCTCGGCGGCATCGGCGGCAAACGCGGCCCTGAATTTTCCCGGCTGATAGTGAATCCGAGTGACCGTTCCGGCCACCGGTACGCGGTTGACATGCACATTGAGCGGAGACAGGAAAATACCGACCCGAGAAGCAGGCTGCTCTGAGGCGTATTGACCCCGCGCCAGCGGCTCAAGCGTGACAACACGCCCGTCGGCGGGAGCAACAATCCCGTCGGTGTCGTCAGGAATCTCGCGCTCAGGGTCACGAAAGAAAAAGGCGACAAAGAGGGTCAGCCCCAGAAGCAGACAGCCGGACAAGGAAAAGCCGAGCAGGCCAAATACGAGAGAGAGGGAGCCCAGCCCGAAGATCCAAGGATAGCCCTCACGCGCAAAATGTATCATCCAAACAAAAGGGAATCCTGAGAATCCCGAGAATCCCGGTCAATTTTTCGCCTTATCGACCAGCCGGTCTTGCTGAAGCCAAGGCATCATGCCGCGCAGATTGTCGCCAACAACTTCAGCCCTATGACTCGCGCCCTCTTTGCGCAGGGCGTTAAAGCGCGGCAAGCCGGACCGATACTCATTCATCCATTCGTCGGCGAATTTCCCGGACTGAATATCAGCCAGGATATTCTTCATCGCTTCACGGGTTTCGTTTCCAATGACCCGTTTGCCCCGGGTCATATCCCCGAACTCGGCCGTATTGCTGATGGAATAGCGCATATTCGTGATCCCCCCTTCGTAGATGAGGTCCACGATCAGCTTCATTTCGTGCAGGCACTCGAAATACGCCATCTCCGGCGCATAGCCGGCATCGACCAGGGTCTCAAAACCGGCTCGCATGAGTTCGGTCACGCCACCGCACAGAACGGTCTGCTCCCCAAACAGGTCGGTCTCGGTCTCTTCCTTGAACGAGGTCTCCAAAATCGCCGCGCGTCCGCCACCGATGGCCGAGGCATAGGCCATCGACACCGCCTTGGTATCCCCGGACGGGTCTTGCGCGATCGCGATCAGGCAGGGCACTCCTCTCCCCTTCTCAAATTCACTCCGCACAAGATGACCCGGACCTTTGGGGGCGACCATGAAAACGTTCACCGCCTCGGGTGGAACGATTTTCTTGAAGTGGATATTAAATCCGTGGGCACAAGCGAGGTATTTCCCGGCTTTGAGACCGGCTTTGATGTCAGATTCATACATCTCGCTGGCGACCTCGTCGGGTGTCAGGATCATGATGATATCGGCGTCAGCCGAGGCGGCTCCAACCTCCTGGACCACAAAGCCGGCCTCCTCGGCCTTTTTCCAGGAGCCACTGTCTTTCCGCAGCCCAATCCGGACGTCCATCCCGGAGTCACGCAGGTTGAGGGCGTGGGCGTGGCCCTGGCTGCCGTATCCGACAATGACGATTTTCTTTCCCGTGAGCAGGGACAGGTCGGCATCGTTGTCATAATAAATATTCATGCTCATGCTACTGACTCCTTTTGTCTTTTCCTCCTGAACTCTCTCGTCTGCACTCGTGACGAAGAGCCTCTGGATTCTCCTAGCGCAGCCGACGTACCTTCCGCTGCTGCTCTAGTGTGTTGTCCGCAGTCGTTGCTGAGAGGGTCTGAAGCCCGCGCTGAACAGCGACTTTTCCGGTTCGCACGATCTCCTTTATGCCCAGCGGCTTGAGCAAATCCAGGATGGCAGTAATCTTCCCCTCATCGCCGGTCACTTCAATCACAAAGGAGCGCGGCCCGGCATCGATCACTTTGGCGCGGAAGATATCGATGATATTCAGGATTTCGCCGCGGGTGCGTTCGTCTGCCGCAACCTTGATGAGCGCCATCTCCCGTTCCACGTGCGGGGTGTCCTGGAAATCGCTGACCTTGATGACGCAGATCAATTTATTGAGCTGTTTCGTAATCTGTTCGACAATCTGATCGTCACCTTCTGTGACGAGCGTAATACGGGACAATGAGGGGTCCAGGGTCTTTGCCACGCTCAGGCTGTCAATATTGAAGCCACGGCCGCTGAAAAGGCCGGCGACCCGCGCGAGAACACCGAATTCATTCTCAACTAGGATAGAGATGGTATGGCGCATAGGTCTTGTTGCTCAAGGGGCGTCTGAGTAAGGAGACACTGAACCGGGCGGGCCCCGAACGGGCTTGAGGTGCTCCCAGGCGAGTCGCAACCGTGAACGCAGCGATCCTCGGTTATGCGGCTTGTCGTTTGTGGCGGGCGAGGATTTCCATGATGCGATCTTTACCCGCCAGTTTTTGTTTTTGAATCGTTTTTTCTTCGACCTCTTCTTCTTCAGTCAGGAAGGGTTTGGCTCTGAGTTCTTGCAGGCGCTGTTTGAGTTGAGCGTGTTCCTCATAGTGGCGGCGCAGTTCGGGGTCGGTATCGAGCAGGGAACGGATCAACTCTTCTTCTTTGACATCCATAGGGAACCCTCCTGAAAATGAAAGAGAACTCTAGTACAGCCCGCGTGAGCTTGTCAATGTCTCATCTCCTGCCCGGCGGACAGGGGGAGGCTCTCCGCAGGGGCTTGCATATGTTTAGTGACCGGCTTCCTCTTTCGCCTGCTTGCTCTCCTGAATGATTTTTTCCGTTAAATGATGCGGCACTTCTTCGTAGTGCGAAAAACCAACCTCAAAGGTGCCGCGTCCACTTGTCATAGACCGGAGATCAGGCGCATAGCTTAATACCTCAGCCATGGGAACGGAGGCCTTAATGATCTGGTTATTGCCCTTGGCGTCGACACTCACGAGTCTGCCCCGGCGCCGATTAATATCACCACTGATATCGCCCATATACTCCTCTGGCACGGTGATATCGAGGTGCATAATGGGCTCCAGCAACACCGGCTTCGCCTTTTCCAGCGCGTTTTGGATACCAATAGACCCGGCAATCTGAAACGCCATGTCCGAGGAGTCCACCTCGTGATAGGAGCCGTCATACAGCACCACCTGGACATCCACGATGGGATAGCCGGCCAGAAACCCTTTGCCCAAGGCATCGACCACCCCTTTTTCTACTGATGGAATATACTGACGCGGAATCGCGCCACCTTTTATTTCGTTAACGAATTCAAAACCCGTACCACGGGTGAGCGGTCCGACTCGCAGCCAGGTATCGCCAAACTGGCCTCGCCCACCCGATTGTTTCTTCAAGCGGCCCTGGGCCTCGGTTCTGCCGGTAATGGTTTCACGATACGGCACCTTGGGCGCTTTCAGCTCCACGTCAACGCCGTATTTCCGCTTCAGTTTTTCGACCACCACTTCAATATGAAGTTGGCCAGCACCGGAAATAAGGATCTCGTTGGACTGTTGGTCCCGGTCCACCTTGAGGGCCGGGTCCTCCTCATTGAGCCGGTCCAGCGAGGTCATGATTTTTTCTTCGTCGCCGCGAGACTTGAGCCCCAGGGCGAACGAGATGGCCGGATTGAATTCGACCAGCGGGGGCAGGAGAGCCGGATTCTTGTCGTCACACAGCGTATCGCCGGTATGCGTCTCTTTGAGCTTGGCCACCCCGATGATATCGCCCGGCAAGGCCGTGGTCACGGGTTCCTGTTTTTTGCCTTTCAGGTGAAACAACTGGCCGAGACGTTCCTTGGCCTCACGGGTCGCATTATACACGACCGAGTCACTCTCCACTTTTCCAGAAATCACATGGAAGAGGGCCAGTTTGCCCGCCTGTGAGTCAACCGTCTTGAACACCCGGGCGGTAAACGGCGCGGTCGGGTCGGGGTTGCGCTCGACTTCCTCATGGGTTTTCGGGTCGGTCGCGGTTACACTCGGACGGGCGGCCGGGGACGGCAGCAGGGCAACCACGGCGTCCAACACCGGCTGGATGCCCAGAGTCTGGCCCCCGGAGAGACACAGCACGGGAAAAATCTGAGCGGCCGCCACCCCTGCGCTCAATCCCTGAGTAATGTCTTCCGCGCTCAACTCCTCGCCCTCAAGATAGCGGGTCAGGAGGTCATCGTCTGTTTCGGCAACCGCCTCAATCAATTTTTCACGATAGTCAGCCGCTTGCCCTTGGAGATCATCGGGAATGGCCTCAGCCGTGATTTCGCCCTTATCGCCTTGAAACATCAGGGCTTGCATGGACAGCAGGTCAACCACCCCTCGGAAGCCGGCCTGAGAGCCAATCGGCAGGTGAATCGGGGTCAGGGTGGTCTCAAGCGTACTATTCAGGGCCTCGATAGCCGCGCCGAATTCCCCCTCCTCGCGGTCCATCCGGGACAGACAGACGAGGCGAGGAAGCTGCAGGTCTTTGGCCCAATTCCACAGCCGTTCAGTCTCGACCTTGAGTTGGCCGGCTGGGCCGGCGATGAAGAGGGCTCCGCTCATCGCCTCCATGGCATAGCGTGTGTCCGGTAAAAAGTTCGCATATCCAGGCGGGTCAACCAAACAGATGTCGTACTTCTTCCAGTGCAACGTATGAAAAGCCGTGGAGAGGGTGGTTTTTCGGCGCATTTCCTCAGGCTCAAAGTCAAACACCGAGCTTTCATCCTCCACCCGTCCCTGACGGGTGGTCTCGCCAGCGGCGTACAAGAGCGCTTCCCCCAGGGTCGTCTTCCCGGCCCCACCTTCAGCGAGTAGTCCAATGGTTCGGATGTGATGGATATCATCAGCAGCCATATTTCCCTCCTTCATGGAAGCGTGGCACGATCTGCGTTACTGCGTTGCGTCACAGTCGTTTGCATATCGCGTCTCCGCTCTTAATGATTTCGTTCATACAGAATCCGCAGGCCCTCCAGGGTCACGAACTCATCGACTTCTTCAATGGTTCGTGATTCTGCCGCGATCAGCTGGGCAAATCCACCCGTAGCGATCACACGCGCCGGCGCGCCATTTTCATGCTGAATACGCTCCACCATCCCGTCAACCAGGGCCGTGTAGCCATAATAGATACCAGATTGGATAGCGTTGACGGTATTGCGGCCCACGATCTTGGGCGGCTTGACCAGTTCCACCCGGTAGAGTTTGGCCGTTTTGTGAAAAAGCGCATCCAGGGAAATCCCCACCCCTGGGACAATAGCCCCCCCCAGATATTCTCCGGCTTGCGTCACATAGTCAAAGGTTGTGGCGGTCCCAAAATCGACAATAATCGTGGCGGTCCGGTAGCGTTCATAGGCGGCCACCGCATTCACGATCCGGTCGGCCCCAACCTCTCGGGGGTTATCATACAGGATCGGCATCCCGGTCTTGATGCCTGGGCCGACAATGAGGGGAGTCCGCTGAAAATACGTCTGAGCGAGATCTTCGAGCGTTTTTACCATTGCCGGCACGACGCTCGACGCAATAATGCCAGTCACACAAGAGAGGCTGAGTCCACGAGCGGTAAACAGGCTTTGCAGCAAGACTCCGTACTCGTCTGCCGTTCGCTCCGCCTCGGTCACGAAGCGCCAGTGGTAGGCGAGGTCTTGCGTGTTGTAGAGACCGGCGACCGTATGCGTATTCCCCACATCAACGGCGAGTATCATGGCTGTTCACTGCGGTCAGTTCACCGTGTCCGTCTTTCGATAGCCATCAACCACGGTTACATCTCCGGCCAGAATACGCTGGACGCGAGAGGACGACCTCTCCTGCCCTTCCGGGGAGACTGTTTCAACCAAGAGTGCACCGTCCCGATCAATGCCACGCACCGTCCCTGAGATTATCCCTTCAGGCGCTGTCACCGTGATCGATTTTCCCAGCAACTCGGACGCATAGCCTTCCCAGGCTGCACCCACGACCGGGAATCCTTTTTCTAGCCACAGAACGTATAATTTCTCAAGATGGGTCAGTAGACTGACAGCAAACGCGGCCCGGTCAATCGGCTCCCCACGCATCAGGAAGAGCGAAGAGGCCCTATCCTGCAACTCCTCAGGAAATGAAGAGAGCGGAGCATTGATATTGACGCCGATACCGACAATGACGAACCTGAGATGCGAGCCGTTTGCCTGCATCTCCGTCAGGATGCCACACACTTTTTTTCCTGAGACCAGGACATCGTTGGGCCATTTTATGGCGGGAGACAACTGCGTCTGTTGGACGATGGCTTCGGCCACTGCCACGGAGGCCAGCAGGCTTAATTGCGGTGCGGCTGAGGCAGGTTTTCGGGGACGAAGAATTACTGACAGATAGAGGTTGACTCCGGGCGGCGAAACCCAATTCCGCCCCAAGCGGCCCTTGCCGCCGGTCTGCGCATCAGCAATCACCACCGTTCCCTCGGCGGCATCCTCGCGGGCCAGTCTGGCAGCCAACGTATTGGTGGAATCGATAGTGTCAAAAAAATGCAGCGGGCGACCAAGCAGCCGCGTCGCCGGTTGGGACAACTGGGACATAAGGGCCGTCTCAAAGCTGCGGTCAGGCAGGTCGTCCATCAGCGCGCTCCAGACCCTACGCTCCTGACTCACAGGTCACGGACATACTCAGGTCTGCGGCCGGAGTTGAATGGGTCAGGACACCGACCGAGATAAAATCCACCCCCGTTTCCGCCACTTCCCGCACGCGCGCCAGTGAGATATTGCCCGAGGCTTCAACCAGAGCCCGCCCGTGTATCAATTGCACGGCTTCGGTCATCCGGGCGGTGGTCATATTGTCGAGCAGAATGATATCGGCCTGGGCGTCGAGCGCTTCTTGGACCTCGGCCAGAGTTGTACACTCTACTTCGATACGCAGCCATGTTGACGCCTGATTCCGCGCCTGGCGGACCGCAGCCCCCACCCCACCACAGACGGCAATGTGGTTGTCCTTAATCAACACCCCGTCGTCCAGCCCGAGCCGATGATTGCTGCCCCCACCCTGGACAACCGCATATTTATCCAGCAGGCGCAGGCCGGGCAGGGTCTTGCGGGTATCAATAATGGTACAGCGGGTCCCGGCCACGGCCTCAACAAATTTTCGGGTCAGGGTTGCCACACCCGAGAGGTGTTGCAGAAAATTGAGCACGGTCCGCTCCGCGGTGAGCAGGCCGGCAGCCTGTCCCCACACCTCCGCAACAACCGTTCCGCCCGGAGCCTGACTCCCCTCTTGCGCGAGCAGACGTACCCCAGCCGTTTTATCCGTCTGCGCCAGCACCATTCCAATGAGTGGCAGTCCTGCCAGCACTATGTCGGCCTTGGCCGTAATTTTTCCATGCGCGGCCTGATTGGCAGGAATCGTCGCCCGTGTAGTTGCATCGCCCCGGCCAAGGTCCTCTTCCAGCGCGAGACGAATCAGCCGGTCCACAGCCGGATGGTCAAACGGATACATGGCCCAGGAATGTATACAGCCGGAGAGGCGGAAACAAGGTGAGAGTGTGCCGAGCCCTCGTGCCGGGTGGACAACGGACGACAGGAACTCTTTATAGTAATGTACGTGTAGTACACGTGTCAGGAGTGGATATGCAAAAGAAACTGACAATTACCATAGACGAAGACGTAGACGCAGGTCTGTACCAAGTCGTAGGGAGACGGAAGATCAGTCGGTTTATCGAGTCATCGGTCAGGCCCTACGTCATATATGGCGACATTCAGGAAGGCTACCGTCAGATGGCAGCAGATACCGAACGAGAAGCCGAGGCGATGGAGTGGGTAGAGGGGACAGCCGAGGATATCAGGGATGAAACGAGGTCGGGGTTGCCCTGTAACGCGACCGCAGATGAACCGCCCGCGTCAGCACAACATCGCAACGCTGCCGGCGTCTCCGGCGCTCCCGGTTCATAGCGTTTGATCTTCAATCCTTCACGTCCGGTTAAGCGGTCTCAAATTCCAGGGTAGAAAGATTCAGGCTAGAGGAGCGTTTTGAGAGATGAAGTATTTCCACACCTACTCCTTCATTCGATTCGTTGTCGTCAAGCACCACCCCCGACGAGACTTCTTCGGATTCGGCGATAGCCGAGACATCCAGGCGCAGGTAGAGCGCATCGGCTTCCTTATCGACATGCAGTTTCATGAGGCGCGGTCTTCGAAGACAACCTGCTTGAGCGTTTCTGGATTATCCAGGCGCTTCATCGCGTCGAGAATTTCGATACCGGCGAGGCGGTTTGCCTCATCATAATCCAGCGCAATCCCGTCATCGAGATATTTCGTTGTGACCGTTGTTTCCTTGAAACAGATGTACAACGCATCCACCTCACGATCATACGCGATTTTCATCGTTCCCTCCTCCTCCGGCGGCCTCTTTTAGAGCGCGCAGATCGACAACTTGTCGGCCTGCCGCCTGACTCTGGCTCTGGCTCTGGCTCTGAAGATGAGCAACGAACATGTCGATATCGTACCCATATTCCTGCGCCATGCGGTCTTTGATTTGCCACAATTCCTCAAGGATTTCGTCAGGCCTCGTCAAACCCTCCCATGAGCACCAGAGACAGTGCAGGGCAATACCCCCCCGTCATGCCCACTCCCCCCCGTCATGCCCGCGCAAGCGGGCATCCAGCCCCCCCCCCCCCCCGGACACGCTCCGGGGTCCGGCATGACGCGAACGGAACACCGGGCGACAACGTAGCGGAAAACGCCCCAGCCGCCTCATGCTATGACCACGGAGCGACCTCGGCGATAAAGTCCCTCAAGGTCGTATGGACTTGCACGCGCAGTTGCTCCTGCCGCGTTTCAAAGGTCTGCGTCAGAAGATGAACCGCGCGCTCGGTGCGGTGATGCTGGCCGGCCCGGCCCGGCACTGCACGGGCGAGTTGTCGCAGCATCTGTTGCTGGACATCGAGATCGTTGAGTTGCCCCAGCACATCCTGGAGAACGCGTAGCCGTCGAACCGGCCCCGCCGTCATTTCCTGGGGAAACGCACTGGCAAAAAACTCGAACATATACCGCAGCTTCTTACAGGCGATGCGCAGTCGATGCAGTTGCTCGGGGGCGCTGTCCTTGAGCGTGTCGGGCGATGCGAAAGTAAGCACGCGCCGACACTGGCGACGGATGGATTTGCGGACGAGCTTTTCCAACCTGCGTTTTGCCTGCGGCCCCTGGGCTTTCGTCTCTGTTGTCGCACTTTCCCAGCGCTGAAGAATGGCCTCAGCCTGCGGGGTGTTCAGCGCTTCCACCAAGCGGTGCTGGGCGGCGTAACGTTCATGCTGAACGGCGCGAAAGAGCGGCTCCATATCCGGGCGCAGTTCCGTCGGGAGAACAGCCAGATAGTCGGCTTGCTGGAGCAGCAATACGTCCAGGTCGCGCAGGTGGTTGGTCAGGCTACCCAAAAAGGACAGGTCCGCACGCAGGTGTTGGGTCAAGCCAACCGGAAGCACCGTGGGCAGTTGGCCGAGCAGGGACCGGGCGCGCCGAACGGCCACCCGGAAGTCGTGCAAAAACTCGGTATCAATATCGTGGAGGATACCCGGCCGGTTCTGTCTGACGATATCGAGCAGAAAGGCCAGAATCGTGCGCACCGCATCCTCAGCCCGCATATCGGGCTCGAAGGTGAACGCAAGTTTTGCGGAATACGCCCTGGCCTGCTGGACGGTGTACAGGGTTGCCGCAGGACCGCTCGGGGAAACCGTTGTCGAATCCAAGGAGTCCAGCCACGCTCGCAGTTCACCGGCCACGGCCGACCCGGCATAGGCCGTAACCTCGACCTGGGTCGGCAGCGGGACGATTCGTCCGTAGTCTGTGGCGGCACCCTCTTCAAAAACAATATGCGCCACCGGGCGGCGGGGGGCCGTCTGCTCCGCCAGCGTAAAATACGCGGCGTGTACGACCGCCCGTTCCAGAAGCGCCCGGATTGAGACCAGCGGCAGGAGTTGGGCTTTGAGGGGACTCTCCGCCCATTCACTGACCCAGGGCGGGAGCGCCGAGCAGGACGTGCGCTCGCTGACCGGACGGTTGTCCAGCGACCAGAGCGCAACCGTATCGCGCGCCTGACACAAGGCCAGCCCACGCCGGAACAGACGCCAGTCAAACGTGTCGAAATAGTGCCGCGTCTGGGTTCCCAGAGAGGTGAGCTCGACGGGAAACCGCGTTTGCAACTGGCCGAGGAGGTGGCCCTGGGCCGTGCCCCCTGGCAAGGTGTAGCGGGTTCGCATACTCATGCCCGGCTCTGCTCTGTTATGAGACATGTTCCCGCGCATCCCTTGTAGTATAGAGACCTGTGAGGACGAATAAAGGTGGCCCCGAAAATGGATGCGCACCCCGGCACCTATGCCCTCATTTTGCAGGCGGACCAAGCCCGAATCATCCAGATTGGACGATTGGGCCGACTCGCTGTTGAGCCGGGCTGCTACGTCTACGTCGGTAGCGCCCTGGGACCGGGAGGGGTGCGGGCGCGGGTCGGTCATCACGTCCGGCTGGCGACCCGACCGCATTGGCATATTGATTATCTCCGCCGGGCTGCCGTGCTTCGACACGTCTGGTATGCCTGCGATTCCGTCCGCCGGGAACATACGTGGGCTGATATTTTTGCGCATCTGCCGGGTGCATCGATTCCTCTTCCCGGCTTTGGCGCATCCGACTGCGCCTGTCCGGCCCATCTGTATTTCTTTTCGCGGCAACCCAGGCTGGACAGCTTTTGGCGCAGGCTGCGGGCTGCTGTTCCGCATCATAGGCGAGTGGACCGGGCGAGCGCGAAAGGCATAGCGCGGCTTGTCTGACGAGCCCGGACTGATCTATAGAGGAGCGGGGATAAAGGATAGCGATTATGGGAGCACGTACCGGAGCAGAGTTTATCGCCGGCCTGCGCGACCAGCGTGAGGTCTGGCTGGGCAACGAGCGCGTCGAAGATGTGACCACCCATCCGGCCTTTCGCGCCGCGGTCGAGAGCGTGGCGCGTTTATATGACATGCAGCACGACCCGGCCTGCCAGGACACGCTGTGCTATCCCTCGCCGACAAGCGGCGATCCGGTCGGTCTGTCGTTTCTGATCCCGCGCACGCGGGACGATCTCGTGCGGCGGCGGACCATGAGCAAGGTCTGGGCGGACGCGACCTGCGGCATGATGGGCCGCAGTGCGGACTTTCTCAATGCCATGCTCACGGCCTGGGCGGCCAAGGCCGACTATTTTGCCCAGCAGAGCCCGGAGTGCCGGGAACGCGTCCTGGACTATTATGAGCACTGCCGCGAGCGCGACCTGTTTCTCACCCATACCCTGATTGATCCGCAGGTGGACCGCTCCAGGAACCGGGCCGAGCAGGACGACCCCTATCAGTGTCTCGGGATTGTAGACGAGACCGCCGAGGGGCTGGTGATTCGAGGCGCGAAAATGATTGCCACGGCTGCGCCGTTCGCTGATGAGATTCTGGCCTGGCCCTTTCCGCCAACCCTGACCGCGGCAGAGTCCGCCTATGCCCTGGTCTTTATTATCCCGGTGGCCTCGCCGGGGCTGAAAATTCTGTGTCGGGAGTCCTTTACCCGACCGGGTGCGGTCGAAGATCATCCGCTGAGCGCCCGGTTTGACGAGATGGACGCGGTGGCGGTTTTTGATGAGGTGCTTGTCCCCTGGCAGCGCGTGTTTTTGCACAGCGACGTCAACCTGGTCGGCCAGATGTATACCGGCACCCGCATTCGCGAGTGGACGGCCCACCAGACCAATACGCGGCTACTGTCCAAGCTCGAGTTTGTCTACGGCACGCTCAGCCTCATGGCGGAAGCCATCGGGGTCCAGGACAAGCCGGTTGTCCAGGAAACCCTGGGCGAGGCCGCCAGCTACGTGGAAATCATCAAGTCCATCCTGCTGGCGGCAGAGCACGAGGCCGAAATTGACCCGTCCAACGGGGCCATCTATCCGGCTCTGGAACCCCTCCAGGTCGGACGGGTCTGGGGGCCGCGCATCTACCCGCGGCTGATGGCCATGCTGCGTCGGATTGGCGCGGGCGGGCTGATGCAGCTGCCGGCGACATTTTCGGCCTTTGACGGGCCGACCGGCCCGGACCTGGAAAAATACTATCGCGGCGCTCGCATCCCGGCCCAGGACAAGGTCCGGCTCTTTAAGCTGGCCTGGGACCTGGTTGGCTCCGATTTTGGCTCACGGCACGAGCTGTACGAAATGTTCTACGCCGGCGACCCCAGCCTGATTACGGCCAGCCTGCATCGAGATTTCGACACCGCGCGGTGTACGGAGCGAGTCAAGGCGTTTCTGAATCTGGGTAAGTAACATCCTATACCGGTATCGCCAGCAGTTCGCTCAGGTGCCGGTCGATCTGTTTCAGATAGTCCGGCTCGATGCCAAACAGCCCGAGGTGGCCGTAGATGCTGTGCAGCACCCGGAACTCGCTGTTCGGAATGAGTCGCTGCTCGGCCTCACAGTCGCGCGGCGGGAAAAACATGTCTTCGTCAATCGGCATGACAAATACTTTTGCCCGAATCCGCTCAAGCGCCTGCTTGAGATCACCGCCGGTATGCCGACTGACATCCCCCCGCTGCCATTTCCAGGCCATGCACAACAGGTTGTTCGGGTCCATAGGCAGAAAATAGTTCTCTACGAAACCGACCACAAAGTCTTCGGTGGAAGAGAAGCCCAGCTCCCGCCAGGCTTCCTGCTTGAACAGCTCGGTACAGAAGCCCATCACCGACCACAGGCGGGCCTGGCGGCGCAGGCCGACCTGGACCGCGTGCGGGTCGGTATACCAGCCCTTATTCCAGGCCGGGTCCGAGGTGATGGCCTCGTTCAGGGTCTCAACGTACAGAAAGTCGTGCGGCGTATTCCTGGCCGTGCCGGCCAGCGGGGCCGCGCGCTTGACCATATCGGGATAGCGCACCGCCCACTCATAGGTCTGCTGCGCGCCCATGGAGCCGCCACACACCAGTTCCAGACGTTCAAGGCCAAACTGTTCGGTCACCAGCTTATGCTGGGCGCGGACGTCGTCGCCGATCCGAATGCGCGGGAAACGCGCCATATTAAACGGCGCGGGCGTATTGGACGGCGCACTGGACAGACCGTTGCCGAGTTGGTTGGCGATGATGACGAAGTATTTGTCCGGGTCGATGGCCCGGCCTGTGCCCACGTGGACGTCAGCCATGATCTTGCTGGTTCCCGAGTACCAGGTCGGCATGAGGATGGCATTGTCCTTTTGGGCGCTCAGCGTTCCCTGGGTGGTATAGGCGAGCTTGCCGTCGTGCAGGGTGCCGCCTTCTTCCAGGGAAAAATTGCCGAGCTCGAACAGCTCAAAGGGACCGTGGTTCTCGTGCGAGTAGTAGTCGTTGAATACGCTGGCCATGCTGCGTCTCCTTGTCTGCTGAGCGGGTGCTGTTTGAATCGGCCGTCTGCTTGGGGTATAGCTGATTCGGACGGAAAGCCCAAGAGAAATAAAGCCCAAAAGAAATAAAGAGCAGCATGGCACACGACGTATCCATAGAGGGCCTGAACGCGGAACTCGACGCCATCGAATACTACTTCGAGCAGGGCGTTACCGACGGGCTGCCGGTTGTCCCCCCAACGGAAGAACGCATGCAGACCATGCTGGCTGCCACCTCCCAGACCGCGGACGAAGTGGTGGCGCTGGTGCCGCCCAATTTTGGTGAGGCCTCGGTCGAGAAGATCGCCGTGAATGCGGTCATGGCCGGTTGCAAGCCGGCGTTTCTGCCGGTCGTGATTGCCGGCGTGCGGGCCATGTGCGACGAACGGGCCAATCTGCACGGCGTGCAGGGCACCACCCACACGGCCACGCCGCTGTTTATCATCAACGGCCCGATCCGCCAGCAGCTCGATATCAATTGTGCGGCCGGCGTGTTTGGTTCGGGCTGGCGGGCCAATGCAACCATTGGCCGGGCGCTGCGCCTGATCATGATTAATATCGGCGGGGCGCATCCGGGCGAGATCGATAAGTCAACCATGGGCCATCCCGGCAAATACACCTATTGCATCGGCGAGTACGAAGAACAGAACCCGTGGGAACCCCTCCACGTCGAGCGCGGCTACGAGCCGGAGCAGAGCGCCATCAGCGTCTATTGCTGCGACGCGCCGCAGTGTGTGAGCAACCACGGCAGCCGCACCGCCGGCGGCATTCTGGACACCCTCGGGGCCAGCATGGCCGTCGGCTGGAGCGATAAGACCTATCTGGCCGGCAACTATATGGTCGTGCTCGGTCCCGAACACGCCAACAGCCTTGCCGCGGACGGCATGAGCAAACAGGCCGTCAAGCGCTATCTGTACGAGAACGTCCGGCGGCCGTTGCACGAACTCCTGCCCGGACCGGACGGCAGCGAAGGCCTGAATCGAGCCAAGCTGCCCGGCTGGCTGAACGCCGCAGACGACTTCAGCCTGATCCCGAAAGTGGCCTCGCCGGACGGCATTATTCTTGTCGTGGCCGGTGGGACGGCCGGACGCTTTTCCGTGCATATGTGCGGCTGGGGGGGCGGCGCCGGGCGGAGCGACCTGGTGACCGTCCCCATAGAGACGTAAATGACATCAGAGAGCAAATTGCATTGGGAAGCACACCCATAATCGTTCGCTCTGAGCCTGAGCCGAAGAGCGTACTTCGACTTCGCCCCTCCGGGGCTACGCTCAGCACGAGCGGCCATTCCGTTCGCCCTGAGCGTAGCGCCAGCGAAGTCGAAGGGTCAGACCTGGCGGCAATAGCTGACGGAATAATCGGAAAGCGCAAGAGGAGACAGACATATGCCAAAACTCTATGACCCGACCGTGGCCCCGAAGCAGGCCGCCGCGGCGCTCGCGGCCCGTTTACCGGACTTGCGCGACAAGACCGTTGGCCTGCTCGACATCAGCAAGGCCAAAGGCAATTTTTTCCTGGATCGCGTGGAAGCCATGTTGACCGCGCACTGTCAGCCGCGCGCCATCGTCCGGCGCATGAAGCCCACCTTCGCCCGTCCGGCACCGGAAGACATCCGTCAGGAACTGGCTCAGAAGTGCGATTTTCTGATTGAAGCCCTGGCCGATTGAGGGTCGTGTACAACGTGCAGTGTGCACGACGGCATCTTTTTTGAAAAAGCCGGTATCCCCTCTGCGGTGTTTGCCACGACCGAGTTTTCCAATGCCGCGCTTGCGCAGGCCAAGGCGCTCGGCATGCCGGACTTCACGGTCATCCTGGTGGAGCATCCCATCCAGCCGCTCACGCCGGAGGAAGTCCACGGGCGGGCCGAGGCCGTGTTCGGTCAGATGGTTGAAAAAGTCACGGGGCGAGCGGGCTCCTGATTTCACCCGTCCCAACTATCGGTAGGGGGAGTTCATGAATTCCCCCTCCGGTCAAATAATTTACCCGGCCAGCGGGATAATGCCCATCACCACCGGTTCGTCACTCACCACTCGGGTGGTATGGCCCTGACCGGTCGTGTCTTCGACCAGGCGGGCGTCGCCGGGGCCAAAGCGCCGGGCGGTGCCGTCGCCTAAGCCGATTTCCAGTTGGCCGGAGACAATAATCACGTACTGCCGGCGCGGCGCGGGATGCCAGTCCATAAAGGTCCCGACCGGCACTTCGACAAAAGAGATATGTGACGTAGCCTGCGGTTCGGTCAGGGCTGGATGCGAGGCCAGGCTCTGGTCTTCGAAATGCGATTGGCCGTCGTCCCCGGTGTACAGGCGATAGAGTCCCACTGTGTGCCCCCCTCCCTACTCCGGCTGAATCGGATACAGTTTGAGCGCGTTATCCCACATGATCTTGCGAAACTTGGGTTCGAGATATTTTTCAAACAGATCCGGCGGCTCCAGAATATGGGAGTCACTATCAATGAGACGATGACCCTTGCGCATGGTCCCCCTCCTTTTTCAGACACGACGCCGCGTCAACTTCAGCCGCACCCTAGCGTAACCGAAAGCCGTGTCAAGTTACGCCTGGCCTTCCACGGGACGCTTTGACACGCCTGTCGTTTCACAGGATAATCTCGCCAGCAAAGACAAGGAGTGCACAGCATGACAGACATGACAGGTAAGGTCGCCCTCGTTACCGGAGGCAGTTCGGGCATTGGTCGGGCAACCGCCCTCGCCTTCGCCCGTGACGGCGCCAGAGTCGCGGTTGCCGATCTCAACATCGTTGGCGGACAAGAAACGGTATCCCTCATCACAGGGGCTGATGGTGAAGCGTGTTTCATTGAGGCCGATATGGGCGAGGCGGCCTCCGTGGCCGCCATGGTCGAAAAGACCGTTGAGACCTACGGCAGGCTCGACTACGCCCATAATAACGCCGGCATCGAAGGCGTACTCAAAAGAACAGCCGAGCAGGCCGAAGAGGACTGGGCACCGGTCATTCAGATTAATCTGACGGGTGTCTGGCTGTGCATGAAGTATGAGATCCCGCAGATGCTCCAGCAAGGGGGTGGCGCCATTGTCAATACGGCCTCCGGTGCGGGCCTCATCGGCGTGAAGCGCATGGCTGCCTATGTGGCCAGCAAGCACGGCGTAGTCGGGCTGACGAAAACCGCTGCGCTTGAATACGCCAAATCCGGTATCCGGATCAACGCGGTCTGTCCTGGGGTCATCAAGACAGCCATGGTCGACCGAGTCTCAGGCAACCGACCGGACATCCTCGATAAAATGATTGCCGCGGAACCCATAGGCCGTTCAGGACAGCCGGAAGAAATCGCCGAGGCCGTGGTGTGGTTGTGCTCGGACGCGGCCTCGTTTGTCACCGGCCACGCCATGGCCGTGGATGGCGGGGCGGTCGCAGCGTAACCCTGTATAGGGGAGGAACTACGGGGCGAGCGGCCGACTCTTCGCCCAAGTAGCCATGCCTCCGAACAGGTCGGCAAAGCTCGGCGCCGCGGTTTCGCCGCTGAACTCGCGATAGAGCGTGTTGACGTTCACGACAATGCGCTCGGCATCGCCCCAGGCGGCGTAATCGTGCAGCGCGATATCATTGGCCGCTTCGATGGCAGACAGGCCGGCGTCAAAGCGCTTACGGGTTTCCTTTTCGATATATTGCAGATAGCCCCTGACCGACTCGACACCCCGCTTGTCGGTGATCGGGCCATGCCCCGGCACCACGGTGTCAACGTCAAGGGCAAGCATCAGCTCACACGCCTTGATCCAGTTGGCGACCGGCCCGTTCCACATCAGGGGCGTCCCGTCAATAAAGAGAATGTCTCCGGTGAAGATCGTTCGCTCGTCGGGCACATAGACCAGGACATCACCCAGGGTATGGGCCGGGCCGACCTCAATAAGCTGGACGTCTTTGTCTCCCACCTTGAGATCGAGTCGTTTCTCAAACGTGCGCGAGGGATGGGTGGGGATAATATCGTCAAAGCGAAACGCACCGAGAATCCGGGTGAGATATTCGCCCAGCTCACCCATATTGGGGGCGGCTGTCATCATATCGGCGAGACGGCTGGGCGGGAGTTCTTCCATCTCTTGGGCGCACGCCTTGGAGGCAATGATTTGCGCGTCGTGCACGAGTTGATTGCCGAACCAGTGGTCGCCGTTGGCGTGGGTATTCACCAGCGTGTCGATCGACTGCGCCGCGGCGGTCGCGTCCTGCATGGTCGTCAGCATCTCCCGCGTGAGCGCAAGGTCAAAGAGCGTATCAACCAGCAAAGACTGCTCTCCATCCACGACCAGCCCGGCGTTGCTCCAGCCCCACGAACCGTCGGGCAGGAGATAGGCATACAGGCCATTCCCCAAGTCGTGGAGTCCTTTGGTATAGTTCCATTTCGGCATGGGTGTTTCCCTCCTTGCGTGTGGTCTTAGCAGGAGTCGGCCGAGACGAGTAGAGCCGGCACCTCTCCTGCCCCCTTCGCCCTCGCTGACGCTCCGCTCAGGACAGGCTCTCCTTCCAGACGGGTAGTGCAGATGAGCGCGGGCTGGATGAGGAACCGCCCCCCACGTCACTCCCGCGCAAGCGGGAGTCCAGCCCCAACCAAAGAGGGATCCGCGACCCTTATACGTCACTCCCGCGCAAGCGGGAGTCCAGAGCGGGGCGACGAGGCGAGCCGCGGGTCGCTTCCCCGGGCGCTGGAGGGACGGAGGGTTGGCTCTTTTCAAGGAATACGCCTCACACCTTCCAGGGGAGAAGAAAGGGGTCTCGTAGGGGCCTCCACCTGTGGTGGCCCGGCTTCCCTTTTACACACCGACCCATGCCTGATACAGCAGGACAAACCTTGATGCCGGGCGAGGAAATGCCCCAACCCCCAACCCCTAATCCCTAACCCCTAACCCCCAACAAAGGAGGAGCTCCATGACAGACTTGATGCAGGACAAGGTCGCCCTGGTGACTGGAGCCAGCTCGGGTATTGGCCGCGCGACCGCGCTGACCTTCGCCCGGGAAGGGGCCAAGGTCGTGGTGTCCGATGTGGCGATTGAAGGCGGACAAGAAACGGCCAGCCTCATACGGGAGGCCGGTGGTGAGGCGCTCTTTGTCAGCGCGGATGTGTCCCAGGCCGCACAGGTCGAAGCCCTGGTTGCCAAGACGATCGAGACCTACGGGCGGCTGGACGCGGCCCATAACAACGCGGGGGTTGAGGGCAGCTCAATGCTGACAACCGACTATACGGAAGCAGATTGGGACCAGGTGATTGCGATCAATCTGACCGGCGTGTGGTTGTGCATGAAGTATGAGGTTCCGCAGATGCTTACCCAGGGCGGGGGCGCGATCGTCAATACGTCTTCAGCCGCCGGGCTGCTCGGTTTCCGCAGAGGCTCGGCCTATGTGGCCAGCAAGCACGGCGTGCTCGGCCTGACCAAAACCGCGGCCCTGGAATACGCCAAATCCGGTATCCGGGTGAATGCCGTCTGTCCCGGCGCGATTGATACGCCCATGATGGGCCGGCTGACCGACCACCGTCCCCACCGGGCCGCAAAGATGGCCTCTTTTGAACCGGTCGGCCGCATGGGCAGCCCCCAGGAGATCGCCGAATCGGTGGTGTGGCTGTGTTCGGACGCGGCCTCCTTCGTCACCGGCCACGCCATGTCCGTGGATGGCGGCCTGGTGGCCCAATAAGACGGGCTAGGACGCGGGCCGGGCGGTTCGCTCTATCAATGCCTCTAACCCCCGCATGGTTGCGCGGTGTTGCTCGGTCGCGTCCTGGCGTTGCTCCTTGAGGTTGGCTACCAGGGCCTCTAACCCCCGCATGGTTGCGCGGTGTTGCTCGGTCGTGTCCTGGCGTTGCTCCTTGAGGTTGGCTACCAGGGCCTCTAACCCCCGCATGGTTGCGCGGTGTTGCTCGGTCGTGTCCTGGCGTTGCTCTTTGAAGGCCGCCATTACTTCCTCGTGCATCTGATCCCGTTGACTGGCGGCTCTGCGCATGACCAGCAACCCGCCGGCGATCAGGGCAGCTTGGAGCACCCCCACCCCCAGGGCAATCAGATTCCCCGTTTCTCGCAAGGCAATCATGGCTGTTTCATATTCGGTCATCTCTTCCTCTTATTTTCCCATACCTCACACGGACCTCTTGAGCAAACACCAGAAAACAGGGACCTGCTCTGCTTCTAGCATTGAGGAGAACGGTCACGTATATCAATCCCCTATGAAAGCAAGAACAAAGGAGGAGGACAGCATGGGAACGCTGACTAGCGGTAAAGTCGCCCTGGTCACCGGGGCCAGTTCGGGTATCGGGCGGGCCGCGGCCCAGATATTTGCCCGCGAAGGCGCCAAGGTCGCAGTGGCCGATGTCAATGTGGCCGGAGCCGAGGAAACCGTGAAAATGATTCAGGGCGCCGGCGGCGAAGCGTTCTGCCTTCAGGCCGATGTGTCCAAGGCCGCGGAAGTCGAGGCCATGGTGGGCGCGGTGGTCGAGACCTACGGCCGGCTGGACTGCGCCTATAACAACGCCGGCATTGAGGGCGCGCTGGCCTCGACCGCAGATTACACCGAGGCGGACTGGGCCCCGGTGATTGCGATCAATCTGACCGGCGTATGGTTGTGCATGAAGTACGAGATTCCGCAGATGCTCAAAAACGGCGGCGGGGCTATTGTCAACACGTCCTCAGCCGCCGGGCTGCTTGGAGCGCCGCGAATGCCGGCCTATGTGGCCAGCAAGCACGGGGTGGTCGGTCTGACCAAAACCGCGGCCCTGGAATACGCCAAAGCCGGCATCCGGGTGAATGCCGTCTGTCCGGGCATTATTGATACGTCCATGGTCGGCCGGCTCAAAGAACGCCGGCCCAGAATGTTCGAGAAGATTGAAGCCGGTGAGCCCATCGGCCGTATGGGTCAGCCGGAAGAAATCGCCGAAACCGCGGTCTGGCTGTGTTCCGACGCGGCCTCGTTCGTGACCGGCCACGCCATGGCCGTTGACGGCGGGATTGTGGCGCAGTAGCCGCATCCGACACAACAGGAGGGATTTTTTATGGCGATGTATTGCGGACTGCACGTGGGTGGCGGGGCGGCGTTGCGCGAGGTCGACGGGGCACGCAAGATCGGCGAAACCGCGGAAGAACTCGGCTATGACAGTATTGTCACCGGCGACCATATTACTATTCCAAAGAAGATCGACTCGACCTATCCCTATGTTGATGCGGCCCAGGCGCGCGGCCAGGACCCCTATTCCGTGTTTACCTCGATGGAATGGATGGACGCCTTCACCGTCCTGGCCCTGCTCATTCCGGTCACCAGAACAGTCAGGCTGGGGACCAGCGTGACGATTGTTCCCTACCGTCATCCGTTGGAAATGGCGCGGGTGGTGGCCTCGCTCGATGTGGCCTCGGGCGGACGGGTGATCTTTGGGGCCGGCGTGGGCTGGATGGCGGATGAGTTCGCGTTGCTCGGTGTGCCGTATAAAGAACGCGCCCCCCGCACGCGGGAGTATATTGCCGTCATGAAAGAGGTCTGGACAAACGAAACGCCCCGTTTTGATGGCAAGTTCGTCCAGATCAATCGCGACCTGCATTTTGCGCCCAAGCCGACCCAAAAACCGCACCCGCCCATCTGGGTCGGAGGCGAATCCACCCCGGCCCTGAAGCGGGTGGTTGAATTCGGTCAGGGCTGGCATATCGGTCCGCTGCCCCTGAGTGATGTGCAGCACCGTTTTGATGAATTGCGCCAGCTTATGGAAGCCGGCGGACGGGAGTATGCCGAGTTGGAAATCACCTCAATGGTTGACCCCGGCATCACCGCGGCCGAGATTCGCGCCTACCGCGACGCGGGTCTGCACGGGCTGCACGTTACCAGTGCCGCGCCCAAGCCCGAGGCCGTCTGTCAGGTCATGCGCGATTTCAAGACTAAGATGGAAGACGCGCTAGGTTGAAGAAGGGGAACCCACCCCGCCGCTACGCGGCACCCCTCCAAGGAGGGGATATATGTTACTCTGCCCTCTAGCGGGGTGGGTTGAAGCCAAACGGCCTCGCCGACCGCCTCCGGCGAGGACTTCCAGGCGCGCTACCCCTTTCACTCTTGACACTCTTTTCTCTCCCCCATAAGCAGGAGCTTTATTGCATCATCCCGAATGAGGAGCGCACATGTGGCGGGTAGGCGTCGATGTTGGCGGAACATTTACCGACCTGTTTGGCTGGGAAGAAACGACCGGTGAGCGCGTCACGGCCAAGGTGCTGACTACCCCCTGGGATCGCTCCGTTGGTGTCATCGAGGCCGTCAAAAAGGCCGCCCGGGATTCTCTTGAAGCGGTCGAGCAATCGGGTATTCCGTTTGACCAGATTTCCTGCCTGGTCCATGGCACGACCACCGCAACCAATGCCCTGATTGAGCGCTCATACCCGGCCCCGGCCCTGGTCACCACCCAGGGGTTTCGGGATACCATCGAAATCGGGCGTCAGCATCGGAAAGACTTGTACGACCCCTATCAGGTTAAACCCAAACCGCTCATCCGGCGGCGCCATCGCTACACGGTCCCGCAACGCATAAACGTCAAGGGCGAAGAAGAACGCCCACTCGATACAGTGGCCGCGCAGCAGGTGGCTGAAACAATCAAGGTGGAGGGAATCCGCTCCATTGCCGTGTGTTTCATCAATTCCTATGTCAACGCCGACCATGAGCGGCAGATGCGCGACATCCTGCTCGCACACATTCCTGATGCGCACATCATGCTGTCGGGCGAGACGCGGCCCCTGTTTCGCGAGCACGGCCGCTTTGTCACCACCGCGGTGAGCGCCGCGCTCAAGCCGGTGATGGGGGCCTATTTCGATCATCTGCTGGAACGCCTCAGCCAACAGGGCTTTGACGGCTCCCTGCTGATTCTCAAAAGCAGCGGCGGCGTCATGGGCGTTGATCTGGCCAAGGAACATCCGGAAGAGCTACTGGAGTCCGGACCGGCCGGCGGGGTGGCCTATGCCGGCTATCTGGCCGATGCCATACACGAGCCCAGCATTATTTGCGCGGACATGGGCGGCACGAGTTTTGACGCCTCGATAGTCGAAGACGGCAAGGGCCTCGTGACCCGCGAGTATGAACTCGAATTTGAGCTGCCGATCATCCTGCCCATGCTCGACATCCACAGCGTGGGGGCCGGCGGGGGCTCGGTCGGCTGGGTGGATAGCGGTGGTTCACTCCGGGTGGGGCCGCGCAGCGCCGGTTCGCAACCAGGGCCGGCCTGTTATGGCAACGGCGGGACCGAACCGACGATCACCGACGCCAACCTGCTGCTCGGTCGCCTGGAGCCGACCCTGGGGGGGAAGATCAATCTGGACCGGCCGGCGGCTGAACAGGCAGTGAGTACTGTTGCTGAGCAACTGGGCCTGTCGGCGGTCGAGACTGCGGATGCCATGATCCAGATCAGCTGTGAGATTATGGCTCAGGCCGTCAAAAAGGTCATTATCAACAGGGGCCGGGACCCGCGCGATTTTGTGCTGACCAGTTTTGGCGGAGCCGGGCCCATGCACGCCTGCTTTGTTGCCCGGGCCATGAATATCCCGAACGTCATCGTCCCGGCGGCCGCCGGGGTAGCCTCGGCCTTTGGCGCCACCGTCATGGATGTCCGCCAGGACGTCGAGCAATTCATGTACGCCCCGATTGGGGAGGTTGACCTGGACCGGCTGAATAGCGCGTATGCCGAACTCGAACAAACCGCCCGCACCCTGCTCGCCCGCGATAATGTCTCGGCGGAAAATGTGCTGCTCAACCGTACTGCCCAGATGCGCTATGTGGGCCAGACGTATGAAATTGAAACCCCCATTCCGGACGGCGCGCTCACCAAGGAGGCCCTGGTCACTATTGCCGAGACCTTTCACGCCGTACACAAGCAGGAGCATGGCGTCAGTTCGGATATCTTCGACCCGGCCTTTGTCTCGCTGAGTCTCGCCGCGACAGCGCCAACCGCGGCCCTGCCTCCCTATAAGAGTGTCGCCACGGAAAATGTCGTGGCCATGAAAAGCGCGCGCTCGGTGTATTTTTCCGGCGAATGGATCGACTGTCCGATTTACAACGGCCAGATTCTCCAGCCCGGCGCCGAGCTTCAGGGACCGGCGATTCTGGAATACCTGGATTCCGTAGCCGTGCTGCCGCCCGGCGCGCAGGCAACAGTTGATACCCAAGGCAATCTTATTATACAGGTAGGACGATAATCGAGCAGAGTCAGAGTTTCATTTGCAGGAGGATGGTCATGCAATCCAGCGCACTCGAAAAAACGGGCGACAGCATTAAAAACCGGGCAGGACTCGATCATATTACCTTCGAGGTCCTGCGGAATCTGTTTGAATATACCTGTGATCGAATGACGGCGGTGCTCCAACGGGCGTCGTTCTCGCCCATTCTGTCCGATATGGTTGATTTCTCAAACGCGATTTACGACCCGGAGATGCGGTTGCTGAGCCAGGCCGCCAACGTCCCCGTCCATCTGGCGGCCATGAAGTTTTCGGCCCATGCCGTGCGGGACGAGTTCGGCATCGAGAATATGAAGGACGGCGACATCTATGTGGTCAACGACCCGTACCGGGGCGGCACCCATATTAACGACATCTCCTGGATTAAGCCGATTTTTTACAAAGACACGGAGTTGCTGGGCTTTGCCGTCAGCCGGGGTCACTGGATGGACTTTGGCGGCGGGGCGCCGGGCGGCCAGTCGTGGGGCACGCATATCGCGGAAGAAGGGCTCCGTATCCCGCCCATCAAGGCATTTGAAAACAATGAGATTAAACCGGAAATCCTCAAGATTCTGCTGGCCAATACGCGCACCCCGCATTTTATCCAGGGTGACCTCCAGGCCCATGTCGGCTGTCTTAAAGCCGCAGAAGAAGAAATGCAGTCCGCGGCCGAGCGGTACGGTCTGGAGACGATCAAGGCCGCCATGGCCGAGCTGATTGCCTATACCGAGCGGATTGTCCGCAAGAAAATCGAGAGTATCCCGGACGGGGTATATACCGGCGAGGATTATGCCGATACCGACGGCCAGAGCGATGATCCTGTCAAGGTCAAAGTGACCCTGACAGTCAAAGACTCGGATATCACCGTAGACCTGACCGGCTCCGACCCCCAGTGTCTCGGCGCCATCAACTCGCCCAAGGCCAATACCCATTCCGCGGTCTTTTACTCCCTCCAGTTTTTCCTGGAACCCAGCGCGCCGCAAAACGAGGGCATGTTCAACCCGATCAGCGTGGTCTTACCCGACGACTGCTGGCTGAACCCCAAATGGCCGGCCCCGACCATCGGCTGTACGGTGCTGGCCGCCCCGAAGGTTGCCAGCGCGGTCTGGCAGGCGATTGCCAACGCCCTGCCCGACCGCGCGGTCGGCTCCGCGTGTGGCGACTGCAACTGGTTTGTGTGCGGCGTGCGTGATTCGGACGGGAAAACCGACGTCTTCTCAGACCTGCCGGCCGGCGGCTGGGGCGGGACCCCGTTTAATGACGGCATGAATGTCACCATGGACCCGCTGGGCAACTGCATGAATATGGAAGCGGAGACCGCGGAGCTGATGTTCCCGATTGCGTATGAAGCCTTTGATATTCGGCAAGACTCGGCCGGGGACGGCCACCATCGGGGCGGGGTTGGGTCCCATCTCAAAATCCGTTTTCTCTGCGAAGGCGCGCTGAGCGTGGAAACGGCCCGCACGCGCGAGGGCACCCCAGGCGTGAACGGCGGACAGCGGAGTGCGCCCCAACGGCTGTGGCACCTCCGTGCGGATGGCACGCAAAACATTGTCGGCGGTCTGACCGAGGACAAGTCGCTGGCTCAACCCCTCTGCTGCGCGGCCACAAGCTCTCCTATGGCGACACTTTCTGGTTTGAAACCACCGGCGGCGGTGGCTGGGGTAACCCGCTCGACCGTCCGGTACAAGAGGTCCTCGACGATACGCTGGACGAGTATATCTCTGTGGAGAAGGCGCGCAGCGTCTATGGCGTTGTTGTGGATATCGTAACGAGGACAGTTGACGAAGCGGCCACCACAGCCCTGCGGGCAGCCCTACGCGCTGGCGGCTGAGAGAGATATGGCAACACGGTGCGATAGACCCAGAGTGACTCGTCCGTCCAAGCCGCGCGGGAGCGCTTCACGCTAGAGCGGTTTTCATTCTGCTGTAGCGAGGCGCGCTCCCGAGGCGCGCAGCCCCCCTGCCTCACCCGTCCGGGAAGGGGGCTGCGCCTGCAATGTCCCTTCTTCCTTTTACCTTCTTCCTTTTTTTCCAGTGGCCCGTCATTGACAAGCCAGACCGGCAAGAAGCATACTGTCGCCATGTAACCGCCCACCATCCCCCCAAGGAGGAACGCTTATGTTCACCGTCACTGACTGGTCTCTAGCCCCCGCCTTGATCTCCCCCCCCCCCCCCCCGCACACGCTCGGTTCAATCACCCCGCGGTTTCCTCGCCGTCCTCGCCGTTCTGAGCCTGCTGCTGCTGCCCCTCGCTGCCCAGGCCCAGGTCAGCGTCGGCACCAAGGGCCTCGTCGTGCTCCACACCTCGCTGGGACTCAATGAGGGCGGCACGAGCGAAACCCTCCTCATCCGACTCGGCACCCAGCCCACGGCCAACGTGACCGTCGCCTTGAGCGGCGGCACCGACGCCAACGGCACCGGCGTCACCTGCTCCGGCACCCACAAGCTGTGTATTGATTCGCCCAAAGGCGGGACCAAGTCCAACACGTCCCTGACGTTCACGACCCAGAACTGGGACACCCACCAGTCGATTGAACTGACCGGCCAAACCGACACCGACCAGACCAACGAGAGCCTCACGCTGACGCTGACGCCCTCGGGCACGGGTAGCGGCTACAGCAGCACGGAGGCCGCCACCGTCTCCGTCACCATCTATGACGACGACAAGAACACGCTGGTGTTCACGGGACTGACGGATGGCGGCATTGAAGTCGATGAGGGCACGAGCACCAGCACGTTTACCGTGGCGCTCTCGGCCAACCCCGCCTCCGCCGTGACGGTAGCACTCACGAGCAGCAATGCGGCGGTCTCGGTCAGCCCCACCTCGCTCAGCTTCTCCACCACAGCCGGCACCACCGCGCAGACCGTCACGATTACCGCTGGCTCGGACCCGAACACGGTGGACGAAACGTATTACCTGCGGCTGACGCCCTCCGGTTCGGACGACGATACGACCACGCGGGGGGCGACCGTCGCGGTCACGGTTGAC
Organism: uncultured Binatia bacterium (SeqCode); assembly: GCA_965232605.1. Lineage (GTDB taxonomy): Bacteria > Desulfobacterota > Binatia > Bin18 > Bin18 > Bin18. Next base: position 423,973 of record CBDDQA010000005.1, read on the forward strand.
GACGCCGACACGACATCCGACCTGACCGTCTCCGAGACCTCGCTTTCCCTCAACGAATCGAGCACGGGCAACACCGACACATTTACGGTGAAGCTGGCCACGGCCCCGGCTGCCGGCCAGGACGTGACCGTCGCTATCGGCGTCCACGGCGCCAACGGCAAGCGCATCGCCACCGCCGACAAGAACAAACTGACCTTCACATCCAGCACCTACAACACCGCCCAGACCGTCACCATCACCGGCGTCGTGGACAAGGACGCCGCCAACGAGACCGGCACGGTCCGCGTGACGGCCTCACAGGACGGGCCGTTCTCCGGTCTCAGCCGCTCCATACCCATTACTGTGACCGACAACTCAAAGGATGACGGAATCGTCGTCACGCGGAATGACAAGGCGCTGAGCAGCGTCACCTCCGGCCAAGGGACGGTGACCGCGTATGTGCGGCTGCCGTTCGCGCCGACAGGAAACGTGTCGGTGTCCGCGTCGCCGTCCTCGGGCAACGTCACTGCCAAGTTTGGCTCGAACAGCAGCGCGACGTTCACATCACAGAATTGGGACGTCGCTCAGGCACTGACCATCACCGTCGGCAGCGGCTCCGTGGCCGACGGAGGCGTGACCGTTACGCTCTCGGCGACGGGCTACACCAGCAAGACCTTCAAGGTCTTCGGCGATGTGCCGCCCACTGCGACCATTAGCGGCGGTGACAACGCTATCACGGTAACCTTCAGCAAGGCGGTGGGCGCCTGTACCAAGGCGACTGAGGCGTACTGCTCCGGCACGGTCACAGCCTTCACCAGCACAACTATTGACGATGTGTTTGAACTGGTTGTTGGCTCGGCGGATGACAATGACACGGAGGCTGGCGACGCTGTGACCTTCACCGCGACTATCAGTGGCACCGTGGCAACAATCTCGCCAACTGTGCCAACGGGCGCGCGGACGCTCAACTTGCTGGTGAAGGACAGGTACTGGAGCGTGAACGGCGGGGTGCAGGGCGGCACCGTACTCCAGCGGCTCAACGTCGAGAATAACCGGCTCGTGCTCCCATCCACCACCACCAACACCGCACCGACGATTGCGAATGCCATCGCCGATCAGACGGTGGCCGTGGGCGGGTATGTGGATGTGCCGCTGGCCGGCGTCTTCAGCGACGCCGACGGCGAGGGGCTGGCCCACGCCGCCTGGTCCAGCGACCGCTCAGTGGCCACGGTGCAGGTGAATTCGTCCCGAGTCAGAGTCACCGGCGTCAAGGCCGGCACGGCAACCATCAGCGTGCGAGCGATCGACGCCAGCAATGCCTTCGTGACCGACAGCTTCACGGTAACGGTTGGGGGATCCGCGCAAGCAACCGCGACCCTCTACAACGCCGACGATCCCTCTAACTCTCAATACGTCACAGTGCAAATCGACAGCTCCAAGGCCTTTGGAGCAGCTGGCAACGCCTGGACCCTTGTGCCGGTCCAGCAGACTGACAGCACGCAGGGGCTGCTGGTTACGGCTGACGACTCGGCGAAGGAGCTTCGGATCAGACTGACTGGCAATCATCCGGATGACCTGGTCAACGCCATCAACGCGAAGAGCGGCTTCACAGTCGTGAGACGAGCGGGGACCTGGTCCTGGAAATGGTGGGTCGGCCAGGATGCCGACAAGTACAGCGACGTTCCGTTCTCCGGGGGCGTGAGCGCCGGCAACTCCCCGTCGCGGACGCTGGGTCTGGGAGCGGCCTCAGCCCCGCCCGCCCCACCCGCCTCGTCGCCCGAGGCCACGCCGGCCGCGCACGACCCGGTGGGCCGCCTGGAGAACCCGAGCGTCACCTCGTTTCAGAGCGGCGTCGGCCTCCTGTCCGGCTGGGCGTGTGAGGCCGACCAAGTGAACCTCGTCCTCAATCCGGGTACGGACGAGGCCCAAACCCTGGAAGCCGCCTATGGCACCGACCGGGCCGATACAGAGACGGTGTGTGGCGACACCAACAACGGCTTTGGCTTATTGTTCAACTGGAACCTGCTCGGTGACGGCCCGCATACTATTGTGGCCCAGGCCGACGGGGAAGAGTTTGGCCGGGCGACCGTGACCGTGACCACGCTGGGCGAGGAGTTCGTGCGGGGGGCGGAAGGGGAATGCACGGTGCCGGACTTTCCCGAGCCGGGCGACACGACCCGCCTGGTGTGGCAGGAAGCGCAGCAGAACTTTGTGATTGCGGCAGGGGAGCGCCCGACCGGGACGACGCAGGCCGGGACCGAAGGCGAGGGGCGGTTGGAGAACCCAAGCGCCAATTCGTATCAGAGCGGTATCGGCTTGATCTCGGGGTGGGTGTGCGACGCTGAGCGCGTCGCAGTGCGGCTCAACGGGCAGACCCTCACCGCGGCCTACGGCACCGCGCGGGCGGACACGGCCGAGGCGTGCGGGGACACGGACAACGGCTTTGGCTTGTTATTCAACTGGAACCTGCTCGGCGACGGCGAGCATGAGGTGGAAGCGCTGGCCGACGGCGCGGTGTTCGGGCGGACGCGGGTGCGGGTGACGACCCTGGGGGCGGAGTTCGTGCGAGAGGTGGCCGGCAGTTGCACGGCGGAGGGGTTTCCGAGTGCGAGCGAGAGTGTCACGCTGGAGTGGCAGGAGAGCCGGCAGAACTTTGGGATTACCGAGGTGCGGTAGGGGCCTTTCCCTTCCTTCCCCCCGTGAGGAGACCTTTGCATAAGTGCCTGCGGGCGTGGGAGGCGGGGGCGGCAGTCGCCCCGCTGTGGCCCCGGGACCTCAGCCGCCCTCGCGCCCCAGGCGGGGCGGCGCCCCGAGCCGCCCCCGCTGCCCCTAGGCGTCCGCCGTTGCCATTAACGTCTCCGCCCGCCGGAGATTATAGGCGATACACTTGCACCAGAGTTCGGTCGCATTGCGCGCCAGCCCCCGGTAGCGCACCCGCGTGTAGTGATAGCTTCGCTTGAGGGTTCCAAAGACTTTCTCCACGGCCGCCCGCCGGGGCGCGATCAACGCATTGCGCCGCTGCTGCCACACCGGCAACCGGGCTTGATGTTTATGGGAGCGATGCATAATGCGGTCCTTAATCCCCTGGGCCTTGAGCCCCTGCCGGCGCCGCTGCGATTCATACGCCCGATCCGCATACACCGCCCCCTCATCCCCACTCACCAAGCGGTCGGCGACTTCGCTCTCGTACACCCGGGCCGTCGTCAGCCACGCCCGCCGGATCAGCCCTGAGTCCGCATCCACCCCCACATGCACCTTGTAGCCAAAGTGCCCCCGCCGCCCCCGTCCCCCGCGCGTCCACGTGGCCTCTGGGTCCCGCGGATTGCCCGCCCCCAGCCCCGCCGAGGGCGGCGGCTGCCGCACCTGCGCCGCCACCAGGGTCGCATCCAGCAATGTCCCCTGCTTCACCACCAAGCCCCGCGCTTCTAACTGGCGGCCCACTGCCCGGAATAACCGCTCGGCCACGCCCCGGCGCGTCACCTCCGCCCGAAACCGACTAATGGTCGAATGGTCCGGCGTCGGGTCCTGCAAGCCTAAGCCCACAAACTGCCGGAAGGAGAGCCGGTCCCCCAAGGCTGCCTCCATCTCGGGGTCCGAGGCATTATACCATTGCTGCAACAACAGCACTTTCACCATCAGCAGCGGGGGATAGCTCGGCCGGCCCGTCCGCTTCGCATACACCCCCGCCACCAGCGCCGCCAGCGGCTCCCAATCCACCAGCGCCGCGATCCGCTCCAGGCGCGCGTTGCGCCCCACCCCCGCCGCTAAGCCCGCCTCCCACTCGCTCCCCGCGCCCATCTGCCGGTGCATACTCGCCTCCTTGCCTCTCGCCTGTTCGTGATCCCCTAGCTTGCCGCAGACCACCCCCTTATGCAAAGGTCTCCGTGAGGGGGAAGGCTCTCGCCCCCTTCGACTGCGCTGACGCTACGCTCAGGACAGGCTCTCCCTCCAGGGGAGAGGGAATGCTGATTGTAGGGGCGCGCCCTGGGGGGTGGCTGCCCGTAGGACCCCCGGCCCCGCATCAGGTGGGGGGCTGGCCCCCTCTCCCCCGCATCACGTGCGGGGCAGGCTCTAGCCCTCTCCCTCCAGGGGAGAGGGAATGTTTTTTGTAGGGGCGCGCCTGGGGGGCTGCCGGCATGACGAGCGCGTAGGGCTACAGCCCGGCGTAAACCGCGCTACCTTTCCTTTTTGAGACGCTGGCGGCTGGCGGCAAGACCGGCCTTCTGTTCCGGTGTCAAGGTCGGGTAGTGCAGGTCCAGTTGCTCAAGAGTCTGCGCCAGAACCTGGGCCACGGCCAGACGCATATAGGGCTTGTTGTCCGCAGGAACCGCATACCACGGAGCCCACGGCGTGGAGGTCTGATTCAGACAGTCTTCGTAGGCGTGCATATAGGTGTCCCAATAGGCCCGCTCGGCCGTGTCGGCCTCCGAGAACTTCCAGTGTTTTTCCTGTTTCTTCAGGCGGTCCAGGAAGCGCCGCCGTTGTTCTGCCTTGGAGACATTGAGCCAGAACTTGAGCACTATCGTGCCGTTCCGAACCAAGTGCTTCTCATAGTCCCGGATGGACTCAAAGCGATACGCCCAGAGGCGGTCGTGATCCTTGGGCCAGGGCAGGCGCTGGCGGGTCAGGAATTCGGGATGGACCCGCGCGATCAGCACCTCTTCGTAATAGCTGCGGTTAAAGATGCCGATTCGACCACGCTCAGGCAGGCGGAGCGTCGCCCGCCACAAGAAATCGTGGGCGTATTCTTCTACTGACGGAGCCTGGAACGAGAAGACCTGAAACCCGGCCGGGTTCAAGCCCCGCATGACCGCCCGAATCGTTGAGTCCTTGCCCGCGGCATCCATGGCCTGGAAGATGCACAGGACGGCATACTGGGTCTGGGCGTATAAAACGCGCTGCCGCTCGTCGAGGCGGGCGGTCAACTGCGCAAGCTGCTTGCGACACTCGGCAGTACCGGGTGCGTTCTTCCCAGGGCCGGTCGGCGCGTCCTTTACCAGGAAGGTTCCGTCGCCCGGCACCTGAAACGGGCTGTCGGGCGGCGTAAAAAATTGCGCGGCCTTGCGGGGGTTTGCCATGAGACTCAGCGATCCCGTTTGCGTTCTTCCTCTATTGATCCGACGCTCGCGTTTGCCACCAGCACGACGGTCTCGTCCGGTTTTGCCAGCCACACGAAAGCACCGGTCCGTTCCGGTTCCTCTTTGAGTGGGCCGGTCATGACGCCACGGGCAATAACGGTCTCATTGGGCCACACCGGGTTTGTGAACTTCGTATCCAGCCGGCCACTCGTCCACCAGGCAGCGCCAAAGCGTTCTTCGAGAATATGGGCCGCATAGGCCATGGTCATCCGCCCACCGATGACAACATCGCCGAAACCGAGCTTTTTTGATTCCTCACGGTTAGTGTGGTAGTTGGCGTCGCCGTGAAAAAACCGGTCGCACATCTCCAGACTGATGACGCGTTCGAGCGGCCCAAACGATTCACCCTCCGGGACAACGAAGCGCCGCGCGCCCTGTTTGGCTTTGGGATCGCGAAAGACGAGCGGCCCGTCGTGCTGATCGAGCAGATAGCTCTGGTGGTGGCGCGTGCGCAGGGCCAGTTCTCCCGAGTCGGCGCGCAACTCGACCTCGTAGCGCACCACCGAGCGATTGCGCTTGGGATAGATATCCGTGATCTGTGCGCTTGCCGTATACGTTCGGCCCAGTGTCAGCGGCGCGAACAATTCCCACTCCTGGCGCATCCAGAGATGACCAAAATGATTGCTGAACGACGACTGGGCGAAATAGGCGTTGTCCGGTCCACTGGCAATCATGGAAGGGACAGCAGCGGTCCGCGAGAGGTTCAGACCATCATAGTAATCGTTCAGGACGGCTTCGGTGACAGCGAAGGAGACCCTGCCAAGCTCTTTGCCAACATACGGCTCTTTCGAGTCAGAGGTTTGCTGTGTCATATGCCTCTCCTGAGAAATATGGGTATGCCGTGCTCTGGCTACGCCGCCACTGAGAGCTTATCGTCCGAGTTTTCCACTTCCAACAGCTCGACAACATTGCCGTCGGGATCACGTCCGTATGTCGCCCACAGCCCCTTGCCAGCTTTCTGCGGCGCGCAGTGGAACGTCATGCCCGCGGCTTTGAGCCGTTCGTATTCGCCGTCAATATCTTCCACTTGCAGACACAGGTGGGTAATCCCGTGGTCGCACACCGGACGATTGGGGTCGCCGGGCTTGGGCTCTGGTGTGGCGTACTGGAACAGCTCCACGCAGGCGTTCCCGGCCTTGAGCATGACGACTTTTGAGGAAGAGTCCTTGAGTCCCACAATTTGATCGACCGACTGCGAGCCCGCTTTCCACTCAGACGCAAAGAGTTCTTCAAAACCGAGCAGGTCCTTGTAGAAGCGCAGCGCCCGTTCGATATCCCCAGTTGAAATAGCGGTGTGGTGAATGCCTTTTATCATGCTTATCCCTCCTTCTGGAGTGTCGTTCGCCTCCCCTTCTCCACTCTCGGGTCAAACGTACTCATTTGCCGTTTTCGGCGGATTTCACAGAAATTTCCCCTTGGTGAAAAACTTGGGCTGGAGGAGCCAGACGAGTTCGCCCCGGCCAAAGGTCACCGCGTGCCAGCCGGGGACGACCAGGTCGATGCGGGCCAGCGCCGCGGTTGGAAAACGGAGATTCCCGCCGCCAATCAGAAAGCTCGCCAGCTCCGACCAGGTTGGTTCATGACCAACGAACAGGACCGTGGTCGCGCTCTTGGGCAGGCCGCGAATTTCTTCCAGCACCGCACTTGCGTCGGTAGCATACAGGGCATCGCTTATGTCGGTCGGACACTTCCATTTGCCGGCCGCCCGGGCCACCTCCAGCGTCGTTTTTGCCCGGACCGCGGACGAGGTCACGACACGGTCCGGCATTTGGCCGGAAGCCGCCAGAATCCGCCCCATTGCCTGGGCCGCGGCGATCCCCCGTTTTGTCAGCGGGCGGGCATGGTCACTCTCAGCCGCCGCGCCCCAATCAGACTTGGCATGTCGAAAAAGCAGCAGGTGTTTTGTCGGAACCGGTTGTGTCATGAGTCAGCTACCATTGGTGAGGGGGGTGCGAGTCGGCGGCCCGCAAGCCGAGCAGGGTTTTTCATGTCAGTCCAACCATAGGTCCGCCGTTAATTGCCGCTGCCTGACGGTAGGCCGGGCGGGCTGTCAGACGCTGCGTGTAATCGAGCAGCGCATTGGCTAAAGGGATTTTACAGTAGCGGGCCCAGGTCAAACAGGTGGTCAGCAGGACATCGGCACAGGTAAAGGTCTCGCCCAGCAGATACGGTCCACCGGAACGCAGGGCCTGCGTCACCACGGCAATCTGCCGCGCAAAACCTTCTTTTGCGGCTTGCACCGCATTCGGAGCCGCCCCATACAGATAGGCCAGGTCAGCGTGCCGCCGCAGAATGTATAAGGTGTGGGCGTCAAGCTCGGTCATAATGAAAAAACACCACTGATCGTACAGTCCCCTCTGCGGGGTGCCCGGACGGGGGACCAGCCCGGATTCCGGCCCGTAGTTTTCAACCAGATAATTGATAATCGCGGCACTCTCGGCCAAAACCAGTTTGCCATCCTGGAGCACGGGAATCTTACCGCGCGGGTTGAGGGCACGAAACTCGGCGGTCTGAGTTTCTCCCGTTCGCGAGCCAATCAGGTGTTTTTCATACTCCAGACCGAGTTCGTGCAGCACCCAGTGCGGCCGAATAGTGCGGGTTGTTCCTGCGCCCCACAGGATGAGGTGGGGGGATGGGTGCGTATCGGTCATGCGCGTACTCCTCGCCGGTGCGCGGTTATGGCCTCGTCTCACTCCCGAGCAGGACTAGGCAGCCACGTGCACCGGCGGACGCTTGTCCGCCCACGGCTTGGCCGCTTCCAACTGAGCGGCCAGGCGCAGCAGCCCGGCTTCGTCCCCGAAATGCCCGACAAACTGGACCCCGACCGGCAGGCCGGCGGCGCTCCAGTGCAACGGCAGGGAAATCGCCGGCTGCCCGGTCGTATTAAAGAGCGGCGTAAAGGGGACGTAGGAGAACACCTGGCGGGTCCACTCCATAGCCGTCATACCGGCCCGGTTCTGGTTCACTTCTCCGTGCGGCGCGGGCGGCTTGGCAATAGTCGGCGTCACAAAAACATCCAGGTTCTCGAAGAAGCGCCCGACGACACGGGACAGCCGCCCCCCGTAGTCCAGGGATTTCAGCAGATCAACCGCACTATATTTCTTGCCGTCTTCCCAGCAGGCCAGCGTCACGGCTTCCAGCGTATCCGGGCTCGGCGAACGTCCCATTTCCGCGGCCAGGTCTTCAACCGCCATGGCGTTATAGGCCGTCCAGATCACATGAACCTCTTTCAGGAACTCCTCCCAGTCATACTCCGGTCGGCCTTCGTACACCGTATGGCCGAGTTCCTCCAGCAGCCGCACGGTGTCATGGACTGCTTGCTCGCATTCCGGGTCAACCTTTTCGCCCGAAGCGGGCGTTGTGGTCCAGGCAATGCGCAGCTTCCCCGGCGCGGCGTTCACCTCCTCGCGGTAGGGGCGGGCCGGCGGGACCGGGATGCCAGGCGCACCGGCGTCGGCCCCGGCCACAATGTCGAGCAGGGTCGCGGAGTCGCGGACGCTGCGCGAGACCACAAACTCACACGCCAGGCCACACAGCGGATCGGAATAGTCAGGCCCGGTCGGCACCAGGTCGCGCGAGGGCTTGAGACCAACCAGACCGTTGCACGAAGCCGGAATACGAATGGAGCCGCCGCCGTCGTTGGCATGGGCAACCGGGACAATGCCGGCGGCGACTGACGCGCCGGACCCACCGCTCGAACCGCCGGCGCTATGGCCAGCCTTCCACGGGTTGTGGACCGGCCCGAACAGGACAGTCTCCGTTGTCGGGTTATAGCCCAACTCTGGCGTTTGGGTTGTGCCGGTCAGCACGAACCCGGCCCGTCGAAAGCGCGCCATGAGCTCGGAATCCTCGGAGGCAACATAGCCCTGAGCCAGCCGTGAGCCCATATCGAGGCGGACGCCCTTGGCGTGCAGGACGAGTTCCTTGATCAGAAACGGCACGCCACTGAAGGGGCCTGGCGGCAGCCCTGCCCGAATCTCGGCTTGTGCCTGGTCGGACAGCACCTGGAGTACGGCGTTGAGTTGCGGGTTGACCTTTTCAATAGCCTGGACGGCAGTCGCCACCAGTTCTTCGGCGCTGACTTCTTTGCGCGCAACTAAGTCAGCCAGTCCAAGGCCATCATACTTTGCATATTCACTCAGGGACAGCATCGTTATACCCTCCTTCGTTGAGTAGCGTTTACTCTACCACGTCGGACTCGAAATCGTCCACGCATCAGCTCAGGGATCGTACCGGAGAGGAGTTAATACAGTTCATATTTTGCCAGGCGTCCGTCCAGGCCGCCGTTGACGAGCGGTTTTTTCCACGCCGGTTTGAGGCCAATACGCTTCAGGTACTGACGGTCCCCACAGTAGATGAAAGCCGTCGAGCCTTGACAGCGCTGTTTGAGGAAATCGCCCAGGCGGGCGTAGAAAGTGTCCAGATTGGCCTGTTTGCCCATGCGGAGGCCATACGGCGGATTGCACACAATGACCGCGTCGTCGATCCGACGAATCTGAAAAGCATCGCGTTGCTTGACCGAGATGGCACTACCGGCGGGCAAGGCGGCGCAGTTGACCCGCGCGGCGTGAACGGCTTCAGGATCAATATCGCTACCGGAGATGAGACCCTGAGGCGGAGGACGCAGCGCAGCCCGCCCGTCTTCTTGCACTTGCCGCCAGAGTCTCGTGTCGAAGTCGGGCAGGGACTGGAAACCAAATCGCTGACGAAACAGCCCCGCCGGCATCCGTGCAGCCGACATATAGGCCTCACACAGTAGGGTTCCGGAGCCGCAGAACGGATCGTACAGCGGCCGGCGTTTATCCCATTCAGTATGCTGAATAATGGCCGCGGCCAAGGTCTCGACCAGGGGTGCCTGAACGCTTTTTTTTCGATAGCCGCGGCGATGGAGCGAGCCTCCGGACGTATCCAGGCTGATCGTGGCCTCATCATTATGGATGTACAGATTAATCCAGACGGCCGGCTGTCTGGTATCGATGGACGGACGCGCACCAGTGGCGGCTCGAAAAGAGTCAACTACGGCGTCTTTCAGGCGGAGGGCGGCAAATTTCGAGTGCCGCAGGCGACTGTTGGCCACGGTGGCAAAAACGGCAAAGGTTTGCGACGGATCGAGAAAATCCTGCCATTCGATCTCCCGCGCCTTTTTGTACAGATAGCGGTCGGAGTGACACCTGAACGACGTGAGCGGAGCGAGCACACGGGTAATCAGGCGGGTGTAAAAATTAACGGTATAGAGCACCTTTGGTGAGGCGGTAAAATAAATTCCACGGTAGGTCGGACTGGTCTCTCGGGCTCCGAGCGTATGGAGTTCTTGCTCGGCAATGTCCTTGATATCATCCGCTACTTGGGCAAAGTAGCGTTGCGTTTCCTGATAGCGGTAATTCGACATGTTTTATGGGCTGGTGCGCAGGGCGCACCCTACTACCGTGTCTACCTTAAAATGATGCATCGTGCTCTCGTTCGTCCTGAGCGTCGCCGCGTGAGCGGCAAAGTCGAAGGGCGCTCCCCGTGCAGGTCTTCGACTTCGCTGGCGCTACGCTCAGACTGAACGGAGGGGGCAACCGGCCTCTTCTTGTGCACCCTTTTAGCCTGGACCCGGTACTACTACCGTGTCTACCTTAAAATGATGCATCGTGCTCTCGTTCGTCCTGAGCGTCGCCGCGTGAGCGGCAAAGTCGAAGGGCGCTCCCCGTGCAGGTCTTCGACTTCGCTGGCGCTACGCTCAGACTGAACGGAGGGGGCAACCGGCCTCTTCTTGTGCACCCTTTTAGCCTGGACCCGGTACTACGGCCTTACATCCTCTCGTAGGGTGCGCCCTGCGCACCTGCTCACCTCTTCTTTCCCCCCGGCCAGTATTCCTGCGCGCCCAGCCCTTCGAGCGCCAAGCCGTAGCCAAGATTGTCGAGCATCAGCTTCTTGAGTTGCTGGGTCAGCGCGACGCGGGCATAACGAACGGTCAGCGGCGGTTGTTTGGAGACAATCTCCGCCAGCTCCCAGGCCCGCTCAAGCAGTTTCTCACGCGGCATGACCTCGTTGACCACCCCGAGCGTCAGCGCCTCTTGCGCCGAGAGTTTCTGACCGGTGAGCAGGAAGTAGCGCCCTCGATTCGCACCCAAAAGGAGCGGCCAGACGATATGGACGCCGTCGCCCGGCACGATCCCGTTGGGGAAATGCGGCGCATCCTGGAAGACCGCGTCGTCTGAGGCCAACACGATATCGCACAGCACCGCCAGCTCGGCGTGAATGGTGGCCGGACCGTTGACCGCGGCAATCATGGGCACCTCAATGTCCAGGTGATTCATGAGGAGCTTTTTGGCATCCCAGTAGATATGATCCCATAACTGGGGCGTGACCTCCCATTGGCCCTCTCGGGCGTAACGGGCAATGAACTTATCCTCAGTACCGGTAATAATGACGGCTCTGTTCTCCGGGTCGCTGCCAACATCGTAGAAACATTTTCCCAACTCTGAGTGCGGGCTCTCTCCCCAGCGCAGGGTTTTCCCGTCCGTGTGGAGCGTGAGTTGCAGAATTCCGTTGCGCCGCTCCATCTGAACATGCTTATACTGATTGCGGTACTCGTCGAATGTTGCCATAACAGCCTCCCTTCTGCCTTTGGTTAAACCACGCCCGATTTGGGAGGACAAGGTTCGGACGCACGGGCACCCTCCCCATGCGTCATATAAGGGAGGAGAGATGGATTTCGGACTGCTGTTCGCGTTTGAGAACCCACGACCCTGGCAGGTTTCATCGGCCCAACTCTGTCGGAGTATGGTCAGACAGGCGGTGCTGGCCGAAGAGTTGGGTTACGACCATATTTGGACGGCAGAGCACCACGGCACCGACGATTACTTCCCGGCCCAGTTTCCGCTGCTGGCCGCACTGGCGACCCAGACCAGCCGCATTCGGCTCGGAACCTATATCGTCATCCTGCCACTCTACCATCCGCTTCAGGTTGCAGAAGAAGCGGCAACGCTCGATGCCCTCTCGGATGGCCGTTTCGACTTGGGTCTGGGCCAGGGCTATGTAGTGGACGAGTACGCCGCCTATAACATCCCTCGCTCCCAGCGCCCGGCGCGGATGGAAGACGGCCTGGCGATTATTACCGGGCTGTGGACCCAGGAGGAGTTTGCCTATACCGGCAAGCATTTTACGCTCGGACCCATTTCTCTTCGCCCCCGACCGGTGCAAACCACTCCTCCCCTATGGGTTGCCGGGCTGACGCCGAAATCGATAGACCGGGTGGCCCGCTACGGCTGTCATTTTGCGGGCGCGGGCAGTGCCCATACCACGCGGCTGTACGAAGACAGTCTGCGCCGCCACGGCCATGATCCGAAGAATTTTCATAAAGCCGCGCTACGATTGGTCTACCTGTCCGACACGCAGGCGCGTGCCTGGGAAGAATGCGCCCCGCACGTGCGGCATCGTATGGCCGTCTATACCCAAAAGCTCGACGAGGCCGGAGATTTTCAAATCCCCGGTGGCTATTTTGGCGTCGATCCCTTACCGTCCGCCGAAGAGCTTGGCACGGCCCAGGGACTCCATTTCTTTGGCGCACCGCCCATCATCGGAACACCCGAGGATGCAATTCAAGAGATTACGCGCTCGCAGCAGGAAGCCGGCGTGACCCATCTGGTCATGTGGATGCAAATAGGCGGTATTGATCCCCGCCGGGCGGAGCATTCCATGCGTTTGTTTGCCGAAGAGGTCATGCCTCATTTTGCAGCACAGGAGGGTTAATCATGCTGCCCCGACTCGGTATCCAAGACCTTGCCCAATACAGTCAGGAACTCGGCTTGGAACTCACCCCGGCTGAGATGCAGAGCATGCATTCTCGCCTGCTTGAGCACATCGCAACCTTCGAGACCTTTCAGGAGCTGAGAATCGAGGAGCAGCGTCTGCCCCTCCGCTATACCGACCGTGACCCCGGCTATCGGCCAACGGCGGAAGAAGACCCACTGAACGTTTTTATTCGGAAATGCCGGATCGAGGGCGCAAAAGACGGACCGCTCGCCGGCAAGACCATCGGTCTGAAAGACCACATCAGTGTGGCTGGTGTGCCCCTCACGCTCGGCTGTCATTTCATGGACGGCTATACCCCAGACTTTGACGCGCCGCTGGTCACACGGCTGCTCGACGCCGGAGCCACCATCGTGGGCAAAATGAACATGGAAGACTTCTCTTTTGGCGGCCCAGGGCTCAGCGGCGTTGGTGACTTTGGACGGCCACTGAACCCGCATAATACGGCTCATGTCACGGGCGGCTCTTCTTCGGGGTCTGGTGCGGCAGTTGCCGCAGGTCTCGTTGACGTGGCCTTTGGTGGAGACCAAGGCGGCTCGGTCCGACTGCCGGCGGCGTGGTCGGGGACTGTGGGCCTGATGCCCACACACGGGCTGGTCCCCCATACTGGAGTGTTTGGCTTGGACCCAACGATCGATTACGTGGGCCCACTCGCCCGAACGGTCGAAGATATCGCGCTTATCCTGGAGTGCGTAGCGGGTGCGGACGGCTATGATCCCCGGCAGGCTGCTCTGCCGGTCCAACTACCGAGCTATACCCAGGCATTGGCACAGGATATCGCGGGCGTCCGGATCGGTATTGTCTCTGAGGGCTTTGGTTTTCCCGGCAGCGAACCCGAGGTTGACCAGACCGTCTTAGACGCGCTCACCACCCTGGAGCAAGCCGGTGCACAGCTTGAGCGCGTGTCTATTCCGCTACACGACAAGGCCACTTTGGCCCTGCTGCCTATCTATTTTGAAGGTGGCAAGCATATGTTCGACACCAATCTGGGTGGCGCTGGGACAAAGACCTATTATCCGAGCTCATTCATCTCCACCTTTGGCCGCTTCAAGCGCAGCCACGGCCACGAACTCCCCCTGAACTACAAACTCCATTTGATCCTCGGCACCTACCTGGCTCGCTTTACGCACGGACGGCTGCACGCCAAGGCGCATAATGTCCGACCCACTTTTATCAAACAGTATAACCAGACCTTTGCTCAGGTCGATGTCCTGGCCATGCCCACAGTACCGATCAAGGCGCCGCGGTATCGTGAGCCCGAGCATTACGAGGAAGCGATTGAGCAGACGCTTTTCGGCGGACAACTAGGCTTAGACCTCGGTCTGGTCATCCGTAATATGGGACCGTTTAACCTGACCGGCCATCCTGCCCTCAGCGTGCCCTGCGGCAAGGTCGACGGCCTGCCAATCGGCCTGATGCTGGTCGCCCCGCATTTCCGTGAGGACCAGTTGCTCAGGGTCGCGGCGGCGTATCAGCGTGCGGTGGATTGGGATAGCCTGCTCTCCCCTTCTATGTAAGGAGAACCAGTTCGCTCTGAGGAGAAACCGTCTATGGAAACACGTTCGCTTGGTGCATCGGAAATCCAGGCCAGTCTGGTGGGTCTTGGGTGTAACAACTTTGGGATGAAGATTGATTTGGAAGCCAGCCGTGCGGTGATCGACACGGCTCTGGAGGTCGGCATTACCTGCTTTGATACCGCAGATATGTACGGCAAAGGCCAGTCTGAGGAGTTCCTGGGTAAAGTGTTGGGTCCGCGTCGCAAGGATATCGTTCTGGCCACAAAATTCGGCGGTGTCGCCAAGATGGCCAAATCAGGAGAACGATGGGGAGCGGGCGAGTATATTCGGCTCCGTGTCGAGGACAGCCTGCGCCGCTTACAAACAGACTGGATTGACCTGTATCAAATGCACTATCCCGACCCGAACACGCCGATTGAAGAGACCCTTGAGACGCTGGACACACTGGTCCGACAGGGCAAAGTGCGCGCGATCGGACATTCCAATTTTTCTGCTGAGCAGATTGATGAAGCGGTCCAACAATCCACCGCGCACGATTGCGCTCACTTTGTTACTGCGCAAAATGATTGGAGCCTGTTGAATCGTGCGGTTGAGGCAGATGCGATCCCGGCCTGTGAGCGGCATGGACTCGGCCAGTTGCCCTACTTTCCTCTAGCCAGTGGCATGCTGACCGGCAAATATCGACGCGGTGAGGATTTTGCGCCCGGAACGCGGATGGCTATTCTCCCATTCTCGCAGCGTATGGCCTCTAATGAGAATTTTACCAAGGTTGAGATTCTGCAAGACTTTGCCGGACAGCACGGCCACACCCTGCTTGAACTCGCCATGTCATGGCTCGCCGCTCAGCCGTGCGTCACCTCGGTAATTGCTGGAGCAACGACGCCGGCGCAGGTGCGGGCGAATGCGGCTGCGACAAATTGGAAGCTTTCAGCAGAAGAATTAACACAAGTCGATACGCTCATTTCTGGTGCTCCGGCCTAGAGAGGTTCTATATGCAGGGGCAGCACGCCCGACACACGCCGGCCACCCTCGGCACGCGACCCGTTCCGATCGAGCCGTGTGTCTCACCAACCTATTTCGAGCAAGAGCGGGCACACTTGTTTCGTCGGGTGTGGCTGAATATTGGGCGCGTAGAGGACATCCCCAACGCTGGCGATTATTTTGTCAAAGAGCTGGCTGTTTGTCAGACATCTGTCCTTGTCGTACGGAGCACAGACGACCGGATTCGCGCCTTTCACAATATGTGTTCCCATCGCGGCAATAAGCTTGCCTGGGACACTCAAGGCACCTGCCGGATGCTGACCTGCAAGTTCCACGGCTGGTCCTACGGTCTGGATGGACAGCTCAGATTTGTGCCGGACGAGGACAGATTTTTTGATCTTGATAAAGATCGGCTGGGTCTCACGCCAGTGGCACTCGATATCTGGGAAGGGTTTCTCTTCGTCCACATTGATCCGCATCCACGCGAAACGCTGGACGAATTTCTGGGCGAGTTTGGCCGGCAACTGCGAGGCTACCCCTTTCATTACATGTCAACCTGCTATCGGTACGCCACTCAAGTCAACTGCAACTGGAAAGTCGCCCTGGATGCATTTCAGGAGATCTACCACGTTCCGGTCCTCCACCGGCGAACCATCGGCGATACCTTTTCCGGGCCGGATAATCCGTTCAGTCACGCTTTGACCATCAAAATCTATCCTCGCCATCGGATGATGTCTCTGTATGGCAACCCCAGCCATCAGCCCTCGCCCGTCGAATCCCTTGCCTATCGCTTTGGCTCGGTCGTCACCCAAGGCCGTATTGCGGAAGACCAGCTCCCGCTCGGTGTCAATCCGACCCGCAGCCCGCAGTGGGCGTTTGATCTGAATGTGATCTTTCCCAACTTTTCGGTCGATGTCTCTGCCGGAACGTATGTCACCCATCATTTCTGGCCGCTCACGGCCAACCGTACCCTCTGGGAAGCCTGTTTATACTGCCCGCCCACAACACGGGCCGGACAGCGCTTCAGCCAGGAAGTCAGCAGATGTGTATTGCGTGACACCCTCTTAGAGGATGGCAGCACACTTGAGGCAACACAGTCTATGCTCGCGACTGGAATCAGAACACACCTCAATTTGAACGATGAGGAAGTACTGGTACGGCACTCGCATAAGGTCGTTGACGAGTATGTCTCTGGTGGCTGAGGCGCTAGGAAAAGACGCACAAACTCTGCATTGAAAAGCATCAAGAAACTTCTTATTGTCTTCGTACCCAGTCGGACAACCGTCCGGCGGTCTGTCAGAGAGCACAAAGTCAGCGAAGGAGGGAAAAATGAGCAGTAACGGACATGCAACAACGTCAGAGGTACGCGCCCGGTTGAATCATCCGATCATCGACGCGGATGGACACTGGCTGGAATTCGGGCCATTGGTCAGAGAGGAAATGCGAAAAATCGGGGGCGATAAAGCCGTCGAAGGATTCTCCTTTTTCCCCAAACTGGTGCAAAAGGAACTGGCCATGTCCGTGGCCGAACGTCGGGCCAATGGGGTCGGCCAGCAAGCGTTCTGGGCGCTGCCGACCAAGAACACGCGCGACCGGGCCACTGCGGTCATGCCACAGCTCTTGTACGAACGGCTGGACGAATTTGGCTTCGACTTCAGCGTGATGTATCCCACGGCCGGCCTCGGCCTGCCGCTGATTCCTGATGCAGAGCAGCGTCAAGCGGCCTGTCGCGCGTTCAATACCTTTAGCGCCGAGTATTTTGGCAAATACGCGGACCGGCTGACACCCGCGGGGGTGATTCCCATGCACACCCCGGACGAGGCGGTTGCCGAGCTGGAGTACGCGGTCAAGCAGCTCGGCTTGAAGGTCGTCATGTTAGGCAGTCTGATTCGGCGCGATGTTCCGGCCGCGCTTGAGGTTCACCCCGACGCGGCGAAATTCGTTGCGTATCGGGACGTCCTGGGTCTGGACAGCGACTATAACTACGACCCGGTCTGGGCCAAATGCGTTGAGCTCAAAGTCGCCCCGTCTTTTCATTCCGGTGGACGCGGTTTTGCCATGCGTATGTCGCCGAGCAATTTCACCTATAACCACATTGGTCATTTCGCGGCCGCCAACGAGGCGGTGTGCAAGGCGCTGTTCCTGGGTGGCGTGACGCGACGCTTCCCGGACCTCAAGTTCGCCTTTCTCGAAGGCGGGGTCGGCTGGGCGTGTCAGCTCTACGTCGATCTGATCGAGCACTGGGAAAAGCGCAATCTCGATGCCCTGGCCGAAGTTGATCCGGCCAACCTCGACCATACACTGTTTCGTGAACTCGCCGAGCAGTACGGCAACACCACCATTGTCGAGGCGCTGCGCCGGCGGGAAGCCGCCCTTGATACCGCCATGCCGCCCAAGGGTTCGGTCGATACCGGCGGGATTGAAGACCTCGACGACTACTCGGCCTGCGGCATCACCAAGGCCGAGGAGATCAAAGATTTGTTTACCAAGAACTTCTATTTTGGCTGCGAGGCGGACGACCGGATGAATGTCATGGCGTTCAACCGCAAGAGCAATCCGTTTGACGCCCAGTTACACGCCCTGTTCGGTTCCGACATCGGCCATTTTGATGTTCCGAATATGGCCCACGTCCTGCCCGAAACCTATGAGTTCGTTGAAGACGGACTGATGACGGCGGGGAACTTCCGCGATTTCACCTGCGATAACCCGATTCGGTTCTTGGGTGGAACAAATCCGGACTTTTTCAAAGGCACGGCAGTGGAAGATACTGCCGCCGCGGTCTTGGCCCAGGAGGGTGCCGAGGTCAGCGTGAACGGTCAGACCGAGAGTCAGATCGCGAAGTAATCGATGACTGCTTCTCTGCCTGTAGACACCGGAGTGGCGGTTCGTCTCGACCCGCACGCCCTGCTCCCGGCTCGTATCGCGGGGCAGTATCCCAAGGCTCTTCAGGGGGCAGGGCACGTGGAAGCGGCGGGAGGGCCTTCAAGGTCAATATCCTCAATCAGACCTGCAACCAGGCGAAAGCTGTCCGAAGACTAAAACAGATCGTGAATCCCGTCAAAACGCCCGCGCAGCACCCTGGGGACGGCGGTCTCGCCTTGCGGGTCGTGCTTCAACTTGGACCACCCAACTCTATCATTCGCGTGAACAAATAGTTGTCCCTTGATAAGATTGAGTAGATTCATACTTAGAGGGGATCAGCATGTACACATCGTTTAGCATCAAAAACTTTCGCTGCATCGCGGATATGACGATTGAAAAAATGGCGCAGGTCAATCTCGTAGCGGGACGAAATAATGTAGGCAAGACGGCATTATTAGAAGCGTTATGGCTACACTCTGGGCCAAACCTGCCAGAGCTTGGCTACCGCCTCGCTCGATTTCGGGGCGTTGCCGATCCAGATCCGAAACGCCTGTTGGACGATCTGTTCCACGATTTTGATGCATCTCAAACAATACTTCTCTCCGCAGGAGGTGACTGGAACAATCAGCCACGTATACTCAAGGTTACATCCCAGCCCCTGGACCTCGCTATGATGACAGCGCAAGCCGCCAATGGGTCCTCCCTGCCGCCGCGAGGCTCCCAAGAGCCCGACGTTGCGGCCGTTTCGAGTTCTAAAATCGTCTTTGAATACACTGACGAAGCCGGGAAGCCTTATACCTCTTCGGGTTACTGGGCACGGTCGGAAACCCCGGCAGTCGTGATAGGTCCAAACTTACAGATGGCGGGAGAAGGTAGCGGTTTCGTCTCACAAGTGGCCAAGATGCCTCCTCGCCCTACTGCTGTGTTTATGAGTGCCCGACATCAGGCCAGCCTGGGAGAAGATGTAAAGCGCTTTGGAGAAGTGGAGTTGGAGGGGCACATCAACAGCATCACGGATTGTCTGAGGACAATCGATCAGAGCATTAAAGAACTGAAAAGCCTGTCTATTCAAACCCCTATGATATACGCCGACGTTGGGTTGAGTCGTCTCGTTCCCATGGGTTTTTTAGGTGACGGTCTCTGCCGATTCCTGTCAATGACCCTAGCGTTCTACGAGGCTCGTCATGGAATAATTCTCATTGACGAAATGGAAAACGGTTTACACCACAGCGTTCTGAAAGGTGTTTGGAAGAACCTTTACGATCTCTCGCAAAGATTCAACGTACAGGTCTTCGTCACTACTCATAGCCGCGAATGTCTCGTTGCGGCACGTGACGCCTTCGCGGCCGATGGCATAGGAAAAGACGCGGTCCTCTACCACCGTTTGGGGTGGCGGGACGATCAGATTACGGTCACGACATACCCATTTGACGATTTCGATTTCACTCTTGGCTATGGGGCGGAGATTCGCTGATGCACGAGGGAGACCGATTCATTTTTAACGATGTGAAACGTGATGTTGTATTGCTAGTGGAGGGTATTGATGACGCTCGGTTCTTCGAGGCTCTTTTGACATGGCTCGGAAGAACTGATGCTGTCCAAATCGCTCAAGTAGGTGGAAGAACCCGATTCGACCATTTCCTGACCAGGACACTCACGCGAGCCGAGAATTTCTACCGGCTGCGTCGGCTCGGCCTCATACGAGACGCTGACAAAAGCGCCCAATCAGCATTTAATAGTCTCTGTGGCGCCCTCAGCAATGCTAACCTGCCAGCACCAGCGCGGGCTTGGGAGATCAGGCAGGAGGGAGATCTGCATGTCGGTGTGGCTATCCTACCTGACATGGATTCTTGCTGGAATCTGGAAGCACTGTGCCTCCGCTCGCTCGAAGAGGAGGAACTATCGTGTATTGATGCCTATGTTGATTGTGTCGCCCGTACAGGTCCCTCCATCGCTAACGAACAGTTGGAGAAGGCGAGATTGTATACGTACTTGGCGGCCGGACCCGTTCCGAGGGGAGGTAGTGATCAAGCTGAAGAATCCCCAGTGAGAGGAAATCCTGGGCTCCGCCTCGGTGAATCCGCCGAGGCAGGTGTATGGAATTGGAATTCTCCCGCCTTTGAGCAGATCAGGGATTGGCTTTGCAATCTAGCGGATGGAAGCTGAAACAGCATACGCTCTGGAGGCGGGTCACGCAGCACGAAGCTCTCGCGGTTGCGCGGCGTCCCCTGCTCTCTCTGGCGTTAGCAGCTAGGCGCGCCCCTCCTACAACGGCGTAAAGCGTTTCCTTTTCAGCAGTTGCCCCCTGCCCGCGTTGCCTAATACCGTCCCGTTTTCCACAATCACCTCTCCCCGCGAGAGCGTATGCGTCGGCCAGCCCGTCACCTGAAAGCCTTCATACAGCTCATAGTCGGCCCGCGAGTGCATATTGCGATGACGAATGGTGACGTCTTTCTTTGTATCAAAGATCATAATGTCGGCGTCCGACCCGACCGCGATCGTGCCCTTTTGGGGATAGAGCCCGAACAGCTTGGCCGGGTTGGTGGCGCTCACTTCGACGAAGCGGTTGAGCGACAGTTTCCCCTGGCCGACGCCCTCGGAGTAGAGCATGGGGAGCAGGGTTTCGAGGTTGGACATGCCGGGCAGCAGTTCGTCTACGGTCTTGCCCGCTTTCTTCTGGGCCAGATTCCAGCCGCAGTGGTCGGTGGCTACGGTTTGCAGATTATCGTTGCGCAAACCGTCCCACATGACCTGCATTTGGGACGCCTCTCGGAGAGGTGGCCAGCCAACGTAGCGTTCGGCGTCCGGCTCTTCAAAGCGTTCGCGCGAGAGGTGCAGATACAGCGGTCGGGTTTCGCCGTAGATGATCTGCCCGTGGGCGCGGGCCTGACGAATCGGAGCCAGGGCTTCCTCACACGACAGATGGACCAGATAGATGGGGGCTTCCGCGTATTTGGCCATACTGATGGCGCGCTGCACCGCCAGGCCCTCGGCCTCGCGCGGCCGCGAGTCGGGGAAATGCTTGGGTCCCAGCTTGCCTTCGGCCGTCATTTGTTCGCACAGATAGCCGATTAAACATTGATCTTCGGCATGAACATTCGTAAGCGCCCCATGCTTACCGGCCTGGGCCATAACCTTGAGGTAGTCGGCCGCCAGTTCGTCGAAACGGGCCATGCCGATCATAAACAGCTTGAAGCTGGTATGGCCTTCAGCAATCGCGTCGGCCATTTCATCAATAATCTGCGGGGTCGGCTCCAGGATGACCGGGTGGATGCCGTAGTCGATAATGGATTTATCCCCGGCTTTCTCTTCCCAGGCTTCGACGCTGCCCTGAATCGACTGGCCAGGTTCGGGCAAGGCATAGTCGACGATGGTGGTCACACCGCCACACGCCGCGGCCACGCTCCCGGAGTAAAAATCATCAACCGAGCGGTAGCCCATGAGTTCGATATCCACATGGGTGTGGACATCAACACCGCCGGGAAAGAGGTATTTCCCGCTTGCATCAATTTCCTTTGCTGCCGGTCCTAACCCTTGACCGATGTGTTTGATCTGACCGCCTTCAACGCCCACATCGGCCTGTGCAATATCACTCGCCGTCACAACCGTGCCGTTCCGAATCACGAGATCCATACCGCCCTCCTTTGAAGATGGTGTTTACACCTGTACTCGGTCTCCCAGCTTTCGGGCTGCGTCCACCAGCGCTCGAACCAATGCGGCAACGTCGGGGTCGGCAATGCTTGTAATCCCGGTAGGATTGGAAGCAAGCTGGTCGGTCTCGACTTTTCTATGTGCAATACGCCATGCGCCCGCGTGTTTGACCAGGCGGTCAACATAACGGCCCTGGGCGAATATCTTGTATCCGCTGGCCGTTGCCAGGGTTGCCAGCATACTGCACTGGCCGGTGGCTTCGTCTCCGTTCACCGCATACAGAAAGTTGGCCATCATATGCCGGCAGCGAATGTCCCGGACGTGGACATCGGCATAGCCGCGCAGGGCAGTCTGACCACGCATGGCGCGCGTGCCAACCTGAAAAATCCCATCCGGCGTAAAGCATTCGACCCAGGCCTCAGGATTGAGATCATCAATAGCGTGGGCATAGCGGGCAAAGAGTTCCTGGATCGCCAGTTTTTCCATCCATTGGTTGTCCATCCGCTCCCTCCTTTACTGGAGTGGGGTGCGTTCGCGTTGGAATTCCTGGTGATGGGCCAGCCACCAGCGGGCAATGTCGATGCGCCGCGTCATCCACACCCCGCCTTTGGCCAGGGCGTATTCGATAAACTCGCGCAGTCCCGACGTCCGACCGGCCTGACCGGCGATACGCGGGTGAAGTCCGATGGACATCATCTTGGGATAGCCGGCCTCGCCCTCGGCCCAGAGTTCGTCCAGGCCGCGCTTACACGACTCAAAGAAATCCGCCGGGCTGCCATAGCCCTGGGGCAGAACATAGCGCGCGTCGTTATAGGTGAAGGAGTACGGCACAATCAGATGTTGGGTGTCTCCGACTTGGGTGAAGTACGGCAGGTCGTCGTTATAGGCGTCCGCGTCATACACAAAGCCGCCTTCGGCGACGATGAGTTCTCGGGTATGGACGCTCGGCCCGTAACGGCAGTACCAGCCCAGCGGGCGCTCGCCGCACGTCTGCTGAATCGACTCGATAGCCCACTGCATGTGCCGCTGCTCTTCTTCCCGACTCAGGCGCCAGTGCTCACTCCAGCGCCAGCCGTGAGAGCACGGCTCGTGGCCACTCTCGGCGATCCATTCGCCCACTTCGGGATTCCGCTCCAGGGCGACCGCGCAGGCAAAAAACGTCACCTGAATTTTATATTCGTCAAAGAGACGCAGGAGCCGCCAGATTCCGGCCCGGCTGCCGTATTCGTAGACGGACTCGGTCGCGAGGTCCCGATATTTCTTATCAAGGGCATAGTTGATCTCGGCCAGCCCTTCGTTGCGCTCGTCGCCAGCCGGTTTTGCATACTCGGAGCCCTCTTCATAATTCACCACCAGATTGACGGCCACCCTGGCATTATGCGGCCAGACCGCCTGCGGCGGCCGTCGGCCATAGCCGACGAAGTCACGCTTCGGACCAGGCACATCTTTATCGACAAGTTGCACGGGCCACCTCCTTACACCATCTTGGCCGGGCTGGGCTGCTCATGCCCCAGGATGGGGTGGGGCTGATACGGCGCTTCGAGCGTCGCGACTTCCTCAGCGCTCAGTTCCATGTCAGCAGCGGCAAAGAGTTCTTCCAGATGATGAATCTGCGTGGCGCCGATGATGGGCGCGGTGACACCCGGCGCCTGGAGTACCCAGGCACAGGCAATCTGGGTCGGGGTGACACCCCGCTGTTCGGCGACCTTTTCCACGGTCGCGGCAACGACGAAATCGTTCTCGCGAAAATAATTCCTGTGGGCAAACGCATCGGTTTCTGCACGCTTGGTCAGTGCCGTGCCGCCCTCGGGCTGACGGTTGCCGGCGAAGAAGCCTCGGGCCAGCGGACTCCACGGAATGAGTGCCACACCCTGGTCGATACACAACGGATTCATCTCCCGCTCTTCCTCCCGATAGATCAGATTGTAGTGGTTCTGCATGGTCACGAAACGGTGCCAGCCCTGTTCCTTGGCCTCATAGAGCGCCTTGGAAAACTGCCAGGCCGCCATGCTACTCGCGCCCAAATAGCGCACCTTGCCGCTGCGCACGAGGCTATCCAGGGCTTCCAGGGTTTCTTCAATCGGAGTGGAAAAATCCCAGCGGTGGATCTGATACAGGTCGATATAATCCATCTTGAGACGACGCAGAGAATGCTCGCAGGCCTCAATAATATGCTTCCGGCTCAGCCCGCCACGGTTTGGCCCGGGTCCCATCTTGCCCCAGACTTTGGTGGCAACGACAATGTCATCGCGGGAGGCCATCTCCCCCAGCCAGTGTCCGGTGATTTCCTCACTCAGGCCGATCGAGTAGACATCGGCGGTATCGAAGAAGTTGATGCCGGCTTCCAGGGACACGACGAAATGCTCGCGCGCGTCGTCCTGATCCAGGGCCCAGTCGCGCGGCATCGCCCAGTCGGGCTGCGGACCGCCGCCATAGCTCATACAGCCGAGACACAGCCGCGACACGGTCATTCCAGTGTTGCCAAGCTTTGCAAATTCCATATTTCCTCCAATGCACTAGTGACGCGGTTGCCGGTGGGCGAAGTCCGCTGCGATCTCCGAAAACGTGGCCCAGCTCACCCCGGCGTGACTGTTGAAATATTCAATCAGGCGCTCGTGCATCATCAACACCTGCGGGCGGCCGCTCACGTCCGGATGGATGGTCATGGTGAACACGGCATACTCGTACTCGCGGTAGATCCAGTCGAACTGATCACGCCACATTTGTTCGATGTCGCGGGGATTCACAAAGCCGTGGCTATTAGGCGATTTTTTGATGAACATCATGGGCGGCAGGTCGTCGAGATACCAATTGGCCGGAATCTCGACCAGATCGGTTTCTTCACCGCGCATGAGCGGCTTCATCCACTCTGCCGCCGGCTTGGAATAGTCGATATTGGTCCAGGTATCGCCGACCCGGACGTAATAGGGATGGAAGTCGTTATGCATCAGACTGTGATCATAGCGGAAGCCGTGTTTGAGCAGGAGTTCGTTAGTCACGTTCGAGAACTCCCACCACGGGGCCACATAGCCGGACGGACGGTTGCCCGACTTTTCCTCGATCAGGCCGATGGTTTTGAGCAGCACGTCTTCCTCCTGCTGGGGTGTCATGGCAATCGGATTTTCGTGGGAGTAGCCGTGCGCGCCAACCTCGTGTCCGGCCTCGACTATCATGTGGGTCTGCTCGGGAAACGTCTCGATCGAATGACCGGGAATAAACCAACTCGTCTTCATGCCGTACTTCTCAAACAGCTTGAGCAAACGCGGCACGCCAATTTCGCCGGCAAACAAACCGCGCGAAATATCGTCCGGTGAGTCTTCGCCACCGTACGATCCCAGCCAGCCGCCGACCGCGTCCACGTCAATTCCATAGGCAAGCTTGATGTCCTTTGTGGCCATATCTTCTCCTTCTTCCTGCGTCGGTTTCAGACTCGTGTGTCCAGGACTTTATCCATAACGTATTGCGCCAGTTGATGGATACATTCTTCGAGGTGACAGTAGCGTCCGGGCTGCGCCATACGCGAGGCCAATCCGCGCTGGACCGACGCGCACGCCCTCAGATCATCGCCAGTTATCACACCAGGCATAAGGTCCTCCTTTCGACTCGGATGGGTGTTCCCTGAGCCGGACCCTAGCTCTGTCGTGTGTTGAGTGTCAAGGAAAACGTTGGTTGTCGGCGTGTCCGAACTCCCATACGCTCTGATGACCCATCGCTCTGAAGCAAAAGGAGGGCAAAAATGGGCGCAGAAAAGATATGGTGGGCCTGCCTTCAAGCCAGATTTTTATCGAGCGTGTTTATCCTCTTCCTCACCTGGTCTCTCGCTCAAGCCGACGATGTCGCCAAGAGTCCGTATGGTCCTGACGACGAAATTGGCGTGCTGAACGAATTAACCGAGGCGAATACCCTGGCCGTCTTGCAGCGTGTCAGTAGCGGCAAAACGTATGACCTCAGCGTTGCAAACTTCGTGGGCATGCCCGGCCTGGCCGACCTCGGGATGGGCGACCCGCCGTTTCATATGTGGATGACGCATACGCCGCGCGGGATGCGGGTCGAGCAGTTGGCCCCGGCCGGCGGTCCGCCCAACCTCGCCTTATACGATGACGCCTATACCCTGTCCGCTCACACGGGCACCCATATTGATGCGTTGAATCATCTCGGACGGGGTGAGAAAATTTTTAATGGCTATGACGCCTCGACCTATCTGAGCGACAAGGGCTGGACCAAGGCCGGGGCGGATGCCATCCCGCCCATTATCACCCGTGGGATTCTGATTGATGTGGCGGGAGAGCAGGGCGTGGACATGTTGCCTGCCTCGTATGAGATTACGGTCGAAGACCTGCAACGCGTGATGAAGCAACAAGGCATCCGTCTACACAAGAATGATGCCGTTTTAATCCGCACCGGACGCATGACGGTCTGGCCCGACCCCAAAAAGTTCGTGCATAACGATCCGGGGATTACCAAAGAAAGTGCCGCCTGGCTGGTCGATAACGGCGCGGTCATTCTTGGGGCGGATAATATGGGAGTCGAGAAATTCCCGATGGCAAAAGACAATGTGCACGTCTACCTGTTTGCGGAACGGGGGGTGTGTCTGCTTGAGTTGCTGTGGCTGGAGGATTTGGCCAAGGACCAGGTGTATGAATTCGCCTTTATCGCCGCGCCGATCAAAATACGCGGCGCAACCGGCTCGCCGATCCGGCCGCTGGCGCTGCCGATTCGAGCAGAGCCGGGAGAATGAAACGAGAGAGCAGCGTTCCGTTACCCACGGAGACGTGGAATAACGTATTCCCCAAAGCGCTCCATCTCTTCCAACATGGGATGAAACTGGAGGAGAAAAGTGGTCACGCCAATGTCTTGAAAGGCACAGAACTGATCGGCGACCTGTTGGGGAGTCCCCACCATGCCGGCGGCTGTTCCGCCGTTTGTACCAATATGGCCGACTGCGTATCCGTACGTCCGAGTCATGACCGCTTTCCGGTCAACGCCGGCGATCGGTTCTTCGTAGCGCAGGCTATGCAGCCGGGCGTGTTCTTCTTGCGCTGCTGTCGTTGAGTCACGGCAGATCACGAACGCGCTCAGGCCAAACTGCACCTCACGGCCCTGCTCTGCTGCAGCGGCACGAACCTGATCGACCACTGTCTTTGTTTCATCTACTGGACGTCCGTTTATGAGATACACATCAGCGAGTCTTGCCGCCACACGCTGAGCCACGTCAGACTCTCCACCAAAGTAAATGGTCGGATGTGGTTTACGAATGGGAGGCGGCGTCAGGGTAATATCGTCGATCTGATAATAGCGCCCTTCAAAACTGAAATGCGGCCGGGTCCACAGTCCTTTGAGAATGGTGAGAAATTCTTCGGAGCGGACATAGCGATCATCGTGCGGCATGGGTGGTAATCCCATCGCCTCCCATTCACGTTGCCACCAGCCAGTCACCAGGTTAATCGCGGCGCGGCCACCACTAATCTCGTCAATACTACAGGCCATCTTGGCCACTATTGCCGGATGCTTAAAGGCCGGACGCACGGCCGGCATGAGTTCGATGTTCTTGGTCATCGCGGCCAAGGCCGCACTGGTCGTCCAAGCGTCCTGCTGATTCAGCTCGGGGCCAAACGGATTAAACGTATGCTCGGCCAGCAACACGGTGACAAAACCCAGCTCTTCGGCTAGCAGTGTCAGGCGCTTGGTATATTCAAAGGAGGCATCCATCGTGTCTGGGTCTTTTGAGATGATCCAATTGCCATACACTGGCGTCCAGAAGCCCAGGCGCATTTTATCGCTTGACGGGTTTTCCATATTGTCCCACCTCTTAACCTGGTTATGCCTCTCGGATTCCTGAGACACTGCTTATAGAGAAGGACCATACCGGTCTCCTTCGAGCGCCCGGTCCATCTCGCACCGATCCTGAAGTAGCAACTGAGAATGGGCCTCACAAGCCAACCGGATACGCTTCCTTGCCTCACCAGCAGGGATGTGATGGGCTGTCAGCGGTGCATACCAACCTGCTCGCTACCCTGAGAACCCATCTTCAGAGTCGAACCCGGTTCGTTGACGCGGATACGACCGCCAAACGCGCCGCAGTGCTAGTCCCCTTCTTCGAGCGTGAGGGCGACTACCATCTCCTGTTTACGCTCCGCACGTCCAACCTGCCGACCCATAAGGGCGATGTTTCTTTTCCAGGCGGACGAGCGGACAAAAAGGATTCCTCGCTCCGGGACACCGCCCTGCGAGAATCCGAAGAAGAGTTGGGCTTGCGCCCGTCGGACGTCCAGTTGATTGGCCCCTTGGACGACCTGCGCACCATGGCCAGCAACTATGTGGTCACACCCCATGTGGGGCTGATTCCCCACCCGTACGATTTTCAACCCAACGCCTGGGAAGTGGCCGAGATTTTCTCCGTGCCGTTCACGTTTCTCGCCGACCGCAACAATCTGAACGCGGAAACCTGGCGGTACGACGACGCAACCATTCCCATTCAGACCTATCGCTACCAGGGCTATAAAATCTGGGGCGCGACCCAGCGCATGATTGAGAACATGCTGGATATTCTCAAGATTCCCTGAGCGAGCGAAACCCGGGGCTCACGAAGACCGCATGACACTCACCCACCTGAGACCCTAATCCCGCCCGGCCTCGATGCCCGAGCCTACAAGCGTTCCAACGCCGATTTTCATACTGCCCCTAAGAGAGCCGAGCCGTTTCCGCAGCAACGTGTCCGGCCAGGGTTGTGACCAACGTTTTCAAACCGGTCAGCGGCGAGATGTCCGTATAGTCACCGGTTTCTAGCGCGCTACGTGGCGAGGCGATTACTGACGCGGTGGTGTAAAGCCGCTCCCTGACCAGCTTCCGACAGAGCAGGTCATAGCGTTCTACATACGACGCACCGACAAAGTCGTCGAAAACCGCAAAGTGCGGCGAGTCCGTCCTTATGGGTGTTCTCGACTTGTCCGCGTCTTCGACCAATATCAGCCAGCCGACGAAGGGCCGGGTCTGATTCCCAAAAGCGCCCTCGCGATGCGCTGTCCAGAAATCATGGGCCGTCCCAATAGCCTCCTCGGCCCTGTTGTTAAAATTATTGCCAAACGACGGACCTATTTGGCTTTTGAGTTCAACGGCCGCAACGAGTTCGTTTTTGTACAGGACCAGCAGGTCCCACAGTTTTGTTGGACGAAAGAACCCCGGCAAGGTGAGCACGGCACGGGCCTGATGAATCTCCGCGTCTTCAAGCCCGTTCGCTCGAACAACATCGACGATTAGATCGATGAAGCCATCCATATTCTTCCCCGCCGTCACACCGGCACGTTCACCAAGGTCGGTTTTCCCCGACTCCTGTTGTTTGAGCCGAGCGGTGGCTCTGTTTCTCCAGAACGCCCTGACGGCTTCCCGCGCTTTTCGCTCGTAGTCGGCCAGGTCCAGTGCCATATCTACGCGCCGCCCATTCCAACGACGTGACGCTCGCTACCTGAAATTTCGTACAGATCGAAAGCGGCTCGGTTGCAGGGAGCTATCGCTCTTGCGCGTCCGGCTTCCACGAGGCGGGTGCGGAGCTTCCGATTCACGTCGGCCCATTTCGGCAGGCGGAGCCGTCTCAGGTATTGCGCCTGAAATCGCAGATAGCCGCCCCGCATATGGGTAGAATAGGTAGCAATGAACAGATTGGTGATACTCGACAGGAGGACCGCCT
Organism: uncultured Binatia bacterium (SeqCode); assembly: GCA_965232605.1. Taxonomy (GTDB): domain Bacteria; phylum Desulfobacterota; class Binatia; order Bin18; family Bin18; genus Bin18. The sequence continues at coordinate 453,582 of CBDDQA010000005.1, forward strand.
GTAACGCGCGCAGATCCCACTCATCGGAAACAACGTAATACAGATTGTGGTGCGGATAGAAGTGTCCTGGTTCATACACAATATGCGCCTCGCCCTTGATGTCGGGGATGAGCAGCTTGGGCCGCTTCGCAAGCGAGGGCCATATTCTGTCAATTGTGCGATACCAGTTTGCGGGATTCTTCCGTGCGCAATGCCGCCCGGCAATACGGTCTTTTCTTTGTTCCAGATAACCTCTCAGTTTGGGATAGCCATCGAGGTCAACCAACTTGCCATCATCTGCAAAAGGATTGATGATGCCGTTCCCTCGCCATTGGACTTCTCCGCTTTGAATATCCTTGGTCATCACGAGCGGGAGCTTTCGGTCGGCCTCAACGTCGAGAGCGTCGTATCGCCCGATAAAGGCTTTATCCGCGCCAGTGGCCACACCAATTCCGACCTTACAGCCGGCTTCCTCAAGGGTCGGATACTCTCGTTCAATCCGTCTGAGCAGGGCGATCCGGCCATTCGATTCCAGTATCCAGGGCGACATCCCGTTGGTTTGGATTGTGGTCTCTTGGACTTCGGAATCTTTCGCAACGTGCTTGGAGCGTAGTTCTCGCACCAGTGTATTGAGCGACTCCCTGTCTATTTTCGGTTTACGGACGAGGCGGGTCAGGTGAGATGGGGAGTGGGACCCTGATTGCGAACGCTCAAAGACCGCAATCGCGGGATACGCGCTGACCTCGGCGCGGAAGGCGTTGGTTCCAACCATATCGATATGGATACGCAAATGGTAATCGCGGGCAACCAGTGCCCGCAACGGCCCCCCATAGCGATTCTTCATCCAACGGTCGGGACAGATAAACCCCAGGGTTCCGTCTTGGCTCAGCAGCGTCAAAGCCCGTTCGATAAACGGGATATAGAGGTCGGCTCGGTCGTAGAGCGTAGCGTAATGCCGTTTGTACGTCGCCAATAACGGCGCCGGAATATACTCCTGACGGACATATGGAGGATTGCCGACAACGAAGTCAAAATGCTGCGTAAAGGGTTCAAGCAGAAAGTCTCCCTGCCGCAGCCACCGTGAGGCAAGCGCTTCTGCCGGAGCGGGGTCAATACCTTTATCGGCGAGGTGTTCGATCACTTTGTGTCGAGTAGCGGTAAATGTTGCCAGGTGGAGTTCCACGGCCCGCAGGGCCTCGCCCAGATCACCTACAACATCGTCTTTCTCGGGCTGTGTGTTTTGCCAAGATGCAAAGAGACGGTCAATCATCGGCAACAGAAAGTCCCCACCGCCGCACGCAGGTTCGAGCATGGTCTTCTGGTGAAGGGATGCGTCCGCAACATACCCCACCACATCGAGCATGAACTCCACCACCTCAACCCGAGTAAAGACCGCCCCCCGTGATTCAGTTCCATCAACTCGGGCAAGCTCGTTCAGCGTCTTTTCCACGTCCGAGGATAGGAGGAAAGCAGAACCCGCTTCAGTATCAAACAAACTCAACTGATCGTTCGCGGCCATTGGGGGATTCTCTGACTTGGTTCCTAAGTGGAGTTTATCACGCACCTGAGCAACGCGTGAGACCAGACTGAGCCTATCTCGGTGGTTGGCTCACCCCTCCTAATCCCGCCCGGCCTCGATGATCTTCTCCGCCAGGCCAACCGGATTGGTGAAGATCACCTCGTGGCTGCCCGGCATTTGTACCAGTCGATACAGCCCCAGACGGCTTGACATGCGCGGATGCCAGCCCCATTCCCCCGGCGGCAGAGCGATGTCTTCCGTACAGTTCAGGAAACTCTTGGGGATGTCCAGGGCGTGAAACGGCTGCATGTCGAGCGTATCGCAAAACGGTTGGTACGGTTCGGGCGAGAGCCGGGCATAGGCCGCCTGGGCCAGTTCCAGGTCGGCGTCGTTGATAAACGCCTCGCGCCAAATCGGGAACGGCAGGGTCACGGTAGAATCGCTCGACTGCGCCACCAACTCGGCAAACAGAGCGCGATAGTGACCTGGAATCTCATCCAGCAGACTATTGCCGTCCTCGCATACAAACGCGTTCCAAAAGATCAGCCGGCGCATCCGCTCGGGCAGCGCCGGAGCGACCTGGGAGAGAATCGTCCCGCCAAAGCTATGGCCGAGCAGGACAATATCGCGCAGGTCTTTTTCAAGGATGAAGTCGATAATCGACTGCGTGCACTGGGCGTGAGTGACGTTTTTATCAACGCCCTTGCCGTGGCCGGCTATGGTCGGGCTGAAGGCCTGATGACCTTTCTCCTCCAGGTGCGCCCGTACCGGCTCCCAGGCAGAGCCGTCATGCCATGAGCCATGAACCAGGACAAATATGGACATGCTGCCTCCTGTTCGAGCCTTGGTATGATACGCCCATACGGACTGTCAATGCCGGCCCCCGGCTTACCCCACCCCGCCCGGAATGATAAGGCTGAGAGCCAGGAACACAGGAGGGGATGCATGCAGCAGTTCCACACCGAGCGGGAACAGCGCTTCATAGACCTCGCGGCCACCCTGGCCGACGACTTTGCCACCCGCGCGGCCCAGCACGATGAAGAGGGCTCGTTTCCGTATGAGAACTACGAGCGGCTGAAAGAGACCGGCTATAGTGTGCTGACCATACCCGAAGAGTTGGGCGGCATGGGCGCCAGCCTGTTGGAGCGGATCAAAGCGCAGGAACGGCTGGCCCAGGGCTGCGGTCCGACGGCGCTGGCCATCAATATGCACTTCAATGTGCTGAGCCTTCTCATTAACCTCTGGCAACGGCAGCGCCCGGCTGCCGTCGAAGCCATGCTGCGTCAGATCGCGGCTGAGCAGCTCATTATCGGCGGCTCGGGTTCCGAGCCGGACAACGCAGTTTCCATTCTTCGTCCGCGGACTACGGCAGAACGGGTGGACGGTGGCTGGCGGGTGAGCGGACGCAAGATCTTCAGCACCCAGTCCATTGCTCTCGATCGATATTTTGCCGAAGCGACCTGGAAGGAAGGCGTCCACGACGGACAGCAGACCGGGACGATTATTACCTTTCTGATTCCGCGCGACACACCGGGTTTCATCATCAAAGACGACTGGCATACCATGGGCATGCGCTCAACCGAGTCGAGAAGCACCGAACTCAAGGACGCCTTTATTCCGGAATCCGCGGTCTTCTTGGAGCGTCCGGTCGTCACGCGCGGCGGGATAACCAATCTGTTCCCGCGCGCGCCGTTTACCATCGGCAGCGTGTATATCGGCATTGCCACTGCGGCCCGTGATTTCGTGGTGGAGTTTATGCGCGATCGGCCGCGTTTCCCGCTCAACGAACCAATGAGCCATCTACCGAGCGTCTACACCAAGGTCGGCGAGATGGACATGCTGCTGGAAGCGGCCCGGGCCGGCCTGTGGAAAGCCGCGGCCGAGGCCGACCGGGAAGCGCCCCGGACCTGGCTGCGCAAAAGTGTGGCTGCCAGGATGGTCGCCATGGAGAACTCCGCTCGCGTGGTTGACCTCGCCATGCGGGCTGTGGGAGGTGCTTCGTATTTTAAGCGCTTGCCCTTAGAACGCTATTATCGTGATGTGCGGGCTGGCCTATTCCACCCTTTCGACAGCGACGAGACCCTGGAACTCCTCGGCAAAACCGCCTTCGGGATAGCCATGTACGATGAAGACACGATCCGCGCCCTCAAGGAATTCTAAGAAAGGGCCCCCGCATGTCACACCCAGTCCGCTTCGGCATTCAGGTTCCACAACAAAACGGGGACTGGAACGATATGCTCAGGCTGTGGCAAGAAGCAGACAGTCTGGGATTTGATACAGCCTGGGTCTTCGATCACTTTCTACCGATTTTTTCCGATCCAACCGGCCCGTGCCTGGAAGGCTGGACCGCCTTATCGGCTCTGGCTATGGCAACCCAGCGGGTACGCCTGGGCGTCATGGTGACGGGCAATACCTATCGCCACCCGGCTGTCCTGGCCAAGATGGCGACAACGGTGGACATCATTAGCAACGGACGGCTGATTTTCGGGATTGGCAGCGGCTGGTTTGCGCTGGAGCACGAGGCCTATGATATTCCCTTTCCCACCACCGGGGAGCGGCTGATCAGCCTGGACGAGTCCATCACCCTGATTAAGCACCTCTGGACGCGGGAGCGAGCGAATTTTACGGGGCGCCATCACCATTTACACGATGCGCCCTTTGAGCCAAAACCGATCCAGCAGCCGCACCCGCCGATCCTGGTTGGGGCCGGTGGGGAAAAGGTCGCTTTGGGTATTGTGGCGCGTCACGCGGACATGTGGAACAGCTTCGGCACGCCGGAGACCTTCCGGCATAAAATCGAGGTCCTGGCCGACCACTGCTCGCATATCGACCGGGACCCGGACGAGATTGAGAAGTCCGTCTTGATCTCGACGACCTTCTCCTCCGATCATAATATGCGCAAGCTGATTGAAGGCTATCTTGCCGTGGGCGTAACTCATATTGTCTTCTCGGTCTCCCCGTCAACCGAGCCTCGGCTCTTGCGTCATTTTGCCCAGGACATCATGGCGACATTCCGCTAAGGAGCCGCAGCAGTTTTTCAGACTTCACAGGAAAGGAGACAGACCATGCTCTATGTTGTCACAACCAAAATTCTTCGGTCGCAGATTCCCGAAGATCAGGCCGCCGAACTCGTCCAAAAAGAAATGGCCCACGCGCGCCAATTTATTGAGCAAAAGAAAATCCTGGCGGCCTACCGCCGGCTGGGCGGTGGGGGCTCGTTCTTTATTGTCGATGCGGACTCAAACGAAGAGGTCCACCAGATTTTCTCCGGCCTGCCCCTGGCGCGCTATCTGGAGTTTGAGGTGACACCGGTCCTGCTGCATCCCCTCTTTGGCGGACCGGCATAAAACAAGGAGCGCATCATGGCTACTGCTTCTATCGGTGCGCCGCTTGCACCGCGCCGGCGGTTTCTTGGCCGTTCCATACCGGCCGAGGGCGCAAACGGACTATTCACGCAATCCTGGTTTCCACTGTGTCTCTCAAGCCAAGTGGCCAAGGGTCAGGTTCGGGGCGCGGATTTTCTTGACGGACGGGTCGTTATTTTCCGTGGGGAGAACGGTAGGGCACAGGTGCTGAGCGCCTACTGTCCACACGTTGGCGCGGACCTCTCCGTGGGCGATGTACAGGGCAATACCATTCGTTGCGCTTTTCATCACTGGCAGTACAATCAACGCGGCGTGTGCGTCAAAACGGGGATTGGCGACCCGCCACCACCCGGCGCCTGTTTGTTTCGCTTTCCCACAGCCGAAAAATATGGTCTGATCTGGGCCTTTAACGGCGAAACACCACTCTTTGCGCTGCCGGACTTCCCGTATCCCGAGGAGGAACTCGCCATGCGGGTTGAGGCGTTTGAGGCGGTTCTCCCGGTCGACCCGTGGGTCTTGTGCTGTAACACGCCGGACATGCAGCATATCAAAGCCCTGCACGGCGTCACATTTGATCAGGAAGACCCGGATGAGGATATCGAGTGGACACCCCACTCCATGTTGTACGATTTCAAAGGCCGCCACGCCAACGGCGAGCCGATTGAGTATCGGGTTGGGATTCATGGAACCAGTATCTTCTATCAGAGCAGTATCTTTGATGGACGCTGGTTTGGCTTTCTAGCCCCCTTTGGTCTGCCCCGTCCGGGTCAGACAACAACATACATGATTGTCGTTGCTCGCAAGTCGGACAGCGACGCCGACTCAACCGACGCCTTCCTCCAATTCGCCATGCATCTCGAAAAAAAGGTTGTGGGGGAAGATGTGCCTATTATGCAAACCATTCATTTTCAGCCTGGCACACTGACAAAGAGCGATAAAGCTCTGAGTAAATTCTTCCAGTACTTACGTGACTACCCGCGCGCGCATCCGTCAGCCGAGTTTATTACGTAACCTGTATGCCGGGTCTCAACGACTTTCCAAAAAAAGGAGCGGCCGATGACTATCAACGAAGCGCTGGAAACCCTGTGGCACACCATACAGAGCGGGCAGTATCCGCCTCCCGGTTTGGAAAAGGCATTGAATTTTGAGGACGCCTATCGGATTCAACTGGCGATTCTGGAACGGCATCTGAGCGCGGGCGAACAACTCGCCGGCTGGAAGGTCGGTCTCTCGTCCGATGCCACCCGGCAGATGTTTGGTCTCGATGCCCCGATCAGTGCCTATCTGCTGGCCAGCCGCCGGTTCCAGAGCGGAGGCCGCTTTGACTGCGCCGACTTTCGCAAGCCGATTATCGAATCCGAGCTGTGCATCATCATGGGGCAGGAATTGAAAGGTCCTGGCGTGACCCGCGAACAGGCTGTGGCCGCCGTGGCCGGCGCCGCTCCAGCGCTGGAATTGGTGGACATGCGGCTCAATATCGGCGCGGACCTTCCGCTCGGTGTTGCCGATGGAGTGGCGCAGTGGGGGTTTGTGACCGGCCCTGAGGTCAGGCCCTACCCGGCGGAGGTGGACCTCGGAGCCATGACCGCGGAGACCAGGCGCAACGGCGAGGTCGTGGCCAGTGTGCAGGGCAAGGACGCCATTGACGATCAGCTGCAGACGGTCGCCTGGCTGGCGAACCATCTGGCGCAATTCGACCTGGCTTTGGAGGCGGGCCAGTGCATTATGACCGGCTCGATGACCAAGCCGACACCTATTGAAAAGGGCGATATCTGGGAAACGACCTTTTCCTCGTTTGGCAGCGTGTCCGCGACGTTTGGATAACGCCCGCGGCAAGGGCGACAGGTCTTCATTGATGATGTGGGGAGCACTGGCCGCACTTTTCTCTATTTGTAGTCTTGCCAGATCAGCACGAGCAGTTCACCCCGGGACGTAACCACCGCTTATGCCAGAGAGAGACCCGTCCGCCGTCAGGCGCAAACTCGCCGCCATCCTGAGCGCCGATGTTCAAGGCTATAGTCGCCTCATGGGCGATGATGAAGTCGCCACGATTCGGACGCTGACCGCGTATCGGGAGCTGATGGCGCGAACCATTCAGCAACACGCCGGCCGGGTGGTCGATTCTCCCGGCGATAATCTGCTGGCCGAGTTTTCGAGCGTGGTTGACGCGGTGCAATGCGCGGTTGAGGTGCAGACGGAGCTTGCCGTGCGGAACGCCGAGCTTCCGGCAGATCGACAGATGCACTACCGCATGGGTATCAACGTCGGCGACGTGGTGGTTGAGGATGAGCGTATTTACGGAGATGGGGTCAACATCGCGGCCCGTCTGGAAAGCCTGGCTGAAGGCGGGGGTATCTGTATCTCGGGCGCCGTGCATGAACAGGTCGCAAACAAGCTTGACTTGGTGTTCACCTATCATGGCGAGCAGCGGGTGAAGAACATCGCCAAGCCCATTCAGGTTTATCAGGTGCGCTGGGAGGCCGCAGACCTCGCGCCGCCCACACTCGACAGCGACCTCCACACCCTGGGACCAAAACCCCCGGGACCCGGATCGCTGATTACCCTCGGTCTGGTCGTCCTCGTAATTCTCGGCCTTGGTGCTTTTGCCCTCAAAGACTGGTATCCGCTCTTGTCATCACCGGCCTTCTGGAATCCGCCGCGCCTGCCGCTGCCCGACAAACCCTCACTTGCCGTACTGCCCTTTACGAATATGAGCGGCGAGCCGGAGCAGGAGTATTTCAGCGACGGCATCACCGAAGACATTATTACCGACCTCTCAAAAATCTCGGGCCTGTTTGTCATCGCCCGCAATTCTTCGTTTACCTATAAGGGTCGAGCGGTCGATATTGAGCAGGTCGGGCACGACCTGGGCGTCCGCTACGTTCTGGAGGGGAGTGTACGCCGGGCCAATGACCGAGTTCGTATTAACGCCCAGTTATTGGACGCCACCACCGGCGGTCATGTCTGGGCGGAGCGCTATGACGGCGAAATGCGGGATATCTTTGCCCTCCAGGACCAGGTCACGCAGCAAATTGTCCAGGCCCTTCAAATCACCCTGACCGCGGACGAGCAAACCCGTTTGGTCCAAAGATCGACCGATAACCTCCAAGCCTACGATTTCGTTTTGCGCGGGGAAAGCTATCTCTGGCGTACAACGCAGGAATCGCTGGTCCAGGCCCGACACCTGTTTGAGCAGGCCATCGCCCTGGACGCGCAGTATGCCGTGGCCTATGCCTGGCTGGGCTGGGCAGATTTCTTCGGCTTTATCATGCAGTGGGAGCAAGACCCTCAGGTCCCACAGCGCGCGCATGCACTCGTGCAGCGGGCCGTGGCCCTGGACGACTCCTTGTCTGTCGCGCATCGCTTATTGGGCTATATCTATCTGTTCGAGAAGCAGCATGAGCGGGCGATCAGCGAGCTTGAGCGGGCGGTGGCTCTCGACCCGAACGATGCGGACAATTATGCCTGGTTCGGAAGCGCGCTGACTTTCGTCGGGCGACCACAGGAGGCCCTGCGACTCATCCAACAAGCCATCCGCCTCAACCCCCGCTATCCGTTTATCTATCTGCACTTCCTGGGGCATACCTACCGCGTGCTCGGTCAGACCGAAGAGTCCATAGCCGTCTTAAAGCGCGCGCTCGCCCACAACCCGGATTTTCTGCCGGCCTATTACAATCTGCTTCTGGCCTCGGTTGATTTGGGCCGTCTTGAAGAAGCCCGAGCGCTGGCAACGGAGATTCTCCGCCTCAGCCCCAACTTCTCGTTCACAACCATGACCCAGGCGCTTCCGTATAAAGACCCCGCCGACCTCGAACATATCCTGGCCGCCTTTCGGCAGGCCGGCTTAGAGGAAAACGTTAGTGATTGATCTCTTTTTCGAGAGTGTGGACGCAAAATGCGTTCAGGCTCTGGTCGGCTTTAGAGGGGGGTTCTCCTACACCGTCAGTCCGGTTGTCTCGGGCAGGCCTAACATCACATTCAAATTCTGAATGGCGACGCCGCAGGCGCCCTTTCCCAGATTATCGAGAATCGCTATCAGCAGGACATGGCCGGCGGGATGGGGTGCGACGTGGAGGTCGATGCGATTGGTGTCGTTACAGGCCTGCGGGTCGAAGCTGTGTTCGTTGGTTTCCAGGGGCTGCTCGTTGGGCAGTACCCGCACAAACGGTTCATGCCGATAGCGCTCCCATAAGACTTCCCGGATCGTATCGCCCGCTCCACCTTGCAGCAGACCGGTATGAATCGGTACCTGGACCCGCATGCCGCAGCGGAACGGACCGACCGCCGGGACGAAGTGGGGTGCATAGTCGAGCAGACTGTACTTCGTCATTTCCGGAACGTGCTTATGCACCCGCTCCAGGGCATAGGGCGCTTCGTACACCAATGAGCCCAAGCCCAACTCGGCGGCCTCCCATTTCTCAATCAGCGGCCGTCCGCCGCCCGAATAGCCGGACAGCGCGTGAATGGAAATCGGCGTCTGTTTTTCGAGCAGGCCGGCCTCGAGCAAGGGCCGGACCAGCAGCAGAAAGGCCGAGGGATAGCAGCCGGGATTGGCAACATATTTTGCCTGCCGAATGGCCTCGCGCTGGTCGGGCTGGAGTTCCGGCAGACCATACACCCAACCGTCCTCGATGCGATGCGCCGTACTCGCGTCAATCAGCCGGGTGTTCGTGTGCGCAGCCCACTCCGCAGCCTCGCGTGACGCGGCATCGGGCAGACACAGAATGGCCACGTCGGCTTCGTCCAACACCGCCCGCCGCGCGGCATCACTCTTGCGCTGCGCTTCGGATACGGTCAGTAATTCGATGTCGTTTCGTCCCGCTAGCCATTCCCGGATACGCAGTCCGGTCGTGCCAACATGACCGTCGATATAGACTTTCGGGAGCATGGTTCTCGCCTTCTTGCTGTGAGCTGTATTATACGGGGTGATTTCCTGCTGTGGCAACGAGGACCACTCCCGGCCTCAATCCAGACGGACGGATAAAGAACTGAACGCTCACTCAACCTATCTGGCCCTACCGCTTGACAGACCGTTTTGGAGTATGTCACAGATAAAGCATTCGTACATACACCATCATTAAGGAAGCACGGCTTTCTTTGAAGAGGAGGGTAATATGGCAAAGTTACGCGTGATCTCGGCAGACTCGCACATGATGGAGCCGGCCGATTTGTGGCAGCAACGTCTGGACAACAAATTCCGTGACCAAGCGCCGAAAGTGGTCGAAAACCCGAAGAAGCCGGGCTTCATCTTTGTGGCGGACGGCATTGAGCCCTTTCCCGTCGCCGGCGGGTTCGGGGCCGGACGGTCCGGGGAAGAGCTCAAAGACCATATGGACAAAGGCTACGAAGCCGCCCGTCCGAGCGGATGGGACCCGGTCGAACGCATCAAAGACCAGGAGATCGATGGGGTCGAAGCGGAGGTGCTCTACACCACACTCGGCATGCCGCTCTTCGGGCTGCCCAATGCCGACCTGCAACGGGCCTGCTTTCGCTCCTATAACGACTGGGTCTCAGAGTTCTGTTCGCATAGTCCCAAACGCCTGTACGGCATCAGCCTGATCTCTCTCGAAGATATTGATGCCGGGGTCAAAGAACTGGAGCGGACGCATAAGCAGGGGATGCGCGGAGCCATGATTTGGGGTTCGCCGCCAGAGGACAAGCCGTATAGCAGCCGCGAGTACGATCCCTTTTGGCAGGCGGCCTCGGAACTCCACATGCCGCTCTCACTCCACGTGATTACCGGCAAGAGTAAAGAGAGCAGGGTCGATTTTTCGCAGATCAGCCTGTTCTATATGAACGTGATCCACGAAGTGCAACGGTCCCTGTCCACGCTCGTTTTTGGTGGTGTGTTGGAGCGTTTTCCCGAACTGAAAATTGTTTCCGCCGAAAATGACACGGGCTGGTTCCCGCACTTCATGTATCGGATGGACCATGCCTACGATAAATTCCACGCCATGGAAAAAGAGCCCCTGCCGATGAAGCCGAGCGAATACGTCCGGCGGCAGGTCTGGGCGACGTTCCAGGATGATCCGGTTGGTCCGGCGACCTATAAGATTTTTGGCGAGGACAATTACATGTGGGCGTCCGACTTCCCGCATACCGACTCAACCTGGCCGGAATCCCGTCAGTGGATCAAGAAGGACTTCAACGGCGTGCCGGAGGAGATCACTCGCAAGATCGTCTTTGAGAATGCGATCAAGGCGTACCGGATGGACCTGGACTAGTCAGGGCCACTGATTCGTGTAAAACGGAAAGGGTCGGGGAGTCTTCCCTGACCCTTTTGTTTTTCTTCGGTGTGCACTGCTGGAAGGTGGTCTGGGTCATTTGAAACGTACGGTTTCGGCCAGTACAAAAGGAGAGCCTGATGTCTGTTTCAAGAAGGATGCTACCCATACTCGTTGCAGGAATAGCCCTTTCTTGGCTGCTGCCTGCGGCTGCCCTGGCGTGCCGCTGTCTGCCGCCTCCGTCGCCGAATTTTGGGCTGGAAAAGTCAGACGTCGTCTTTGTCGGCAAAGCGACCGACGTGGAAACGATAGAAGCGGATGGCTGGTTGTACGGCACCTTCAAGCAGATGATGGGCTCGGAGCAGCTGTACGAGTTTGAAACCCTACGGGTGACGCTGGAGGTCACAACCCCGCTTAAGGCAGCTGATGAGTCTCCACTGATTCTCGAAACGCTGGCCTCACAGGAACAGTGCGGCATTCCGTTTCAGACCGGGAAAGAATACGTCGTGTATGCCTACCGCAGTCCGCAGGGCGATTTGAAAACCGATATGTGCACCCGGACTGCTACGGTCGCCAAGGCGGCTGAAGATATGGCAGTCCTGGTTGAAAAAAAGGAGCGCTCCACCGTAACCCGTGTCAGGCCTCCGTCCCCCTGAGGACATTACCGTCATTCAGGAAAACGATAATATCCTCGAACGCTCGGGGGTCCTGCGCAAAGAACAGGTGGCCGCCTTCAAAGAGGGCCATCCGGGAAGTCGCAATCTGTCGGTGCAGCGCTTCCTGATTGGCGACCGGGGCGACCCCGTCATACCGCCCCCCGCAGATCAGCACCGGCATCCCGAGCTGAGACAGGCGGCTGTAGGTATCGTGTTTTTGGCGGGCCTCGATTTGGCGGCGCGCCCCAATGGCCGCGCCAGGCTCGGCCGCACTCCCCGCTCGAATGGCCAGCATCTCAGCGATCAAGGTCTGGAACTCCTGGCCGTTGGCCGCCTGCCAGGCCGCGTCCCGTCGCATATCGCTCAGTTCGACAACCCGCCGAGCCCAGTCCTGTGGAGAGAGAGGGGCGAGCTCATGCAGGGGATACGAGGCCCCGCCCTCCCCGCCGCTACTGGTACAGCCGAGCACTAAGCGCTGCACTCGGTTCGGATAGCGCAGGGCAAATTCCTGCGCGACCATGCCGCCGAAGGAGATGCCCATGACCAGGCATTCGTCCCAGCCGAGCGCGTGGAGCAGCCCATCCGCGTCGGCTGCATAGTCCGCCATGGTGTAGGCTACGTTGGGTTTGTCCGTTTGACCCAAGCCACGCTGGTCATAGGCCAGGACCTCAAAATGTTCTGTCAGCGGAGAATCAAACGCATTCGGTGAACGCCGCAGATCCCCACCCGTCCCGCTGATGTAGAGCAGGCGCGGTCCGGTCCCGCGCATCTCGTAATACATCTGAATGTCACGGACAGCAGCAAATGGCATAGTAGGCCTCCGGCGGCGTTTCCGTGTCCTTAAGCAACCTTGGGGATAAACGCGGCATATGTGTCCAACAGCGGGAAGATCGCCTCTTTCCCTTCGGACGGCACAAAAAATACCGCTCGCTCAGCTCCCAAATCGCGGTATTGTTGCAGGACCGCCTCATCTTCGGGAGCGCCCAGGAAAGAGATCGAGATGTCATCCGGTTGACGGCCGGCCTTTTCGGCCCGGGTCCGGAGGTCGTTCACGACTGCGGGCAAGTCTTTATAGGCCTGGGCATTGGGAAACCAGCCATCGCAATAGCGCACCACCCGATCGAGTCCGTTTGGGGTGTGTGAACCCAGGATAATGGGCGGGTGGGGTTTCTGCACGGGCTTCGGGTAGGACCAGATCGGGTCAAAATTGACGAACTCGCCGTGATACTCCGCTTCCTCTTCGGTCCAAATGGCTTTCATCGCCTCAATTTTCTCACGTAAGACCTTCCAGCGCCGTTTGAACGGCGTCCCGTGGTTCTCCATCTCTTCGGCGTTCCACCCACCGCCGATACCAAAGAGCAGACGCCCGTTGGAGATCTGATCAACCGAGGCGACCTCGTTGGCCATCGTAATCGGGTCGCGCTCCATGGCGAGACAAATCCCACTCCCGATTTTGATGTTGGTGGTGACGGCGGCTGCGGCTGTGAGCGTCACAAACAAGTCGTGCGTATGCCAGTACTCCTTGGGCAAATCGCCCCCAAGGGGAAAGGGCGTACGGCGGCTGGCCGGAATATGCGTGTGTTCCGGGTACCACACGGACTCAAAGCCGCGTTCTTCGCAGGCAACGGCCAGCTCATCCGGCCGGAGAGAATAATCCGTAGCAAACATCTCAATACCGAGTTTCATCTGACCCTCCTTTAGACGTTGGCACTGTGCGCCTGTCATGACACCCTGCCCGGTCAAAGTCAAGCAACACGCCGGCAAAGCGCGTTGACGCTCAGGAGGGGGAGCGATAGATTACGGCGTTCTCTTTCAGAGTGAGACAAAGGAGAGCGGCCATGAGCGGGGAAGAGCGTACAAGACGAACAGACCCTTCAGCAACGAACGGCCCCTATCGGGTCGAAGACCTGGAGGCCTTCGGCCCGCCGCGTCCCACCACACCCGCCCATATTATCCGGGACGACCAGGAAGCGATCGATATCGCCCACCGTTTAGCAAAGAGCTTTGCGCAGGAAGCGGCGCTGCGTGACCGGGAACGCCGACTGCCGCTTGCCGAACTGGACGCCTTCTCGCAGAGCGGCTTGTGGGGCATGACCGTACCCAAAGTCTATGGCGGCGCCGAGGTCTCGTATGTCACGGTGGGCGAGGTGATTACCATTATCTCCGCGGCCGACCCGTCGCTCGGACAGATTCCGCAAAACCATCTGGCCGTCCTCGATATGATTCGGCTGTCTGCCAGCGAAGAGCAGAAACGTTTCTTCTTCGGCGAAGTCCTGAAGGGCCTGCGCCTTGGCAATGCCTTTTCCGAACGGGGGAGTAAAACCGCCGGTCATTTCGAGACACAGATCCGTTCCCAGGGAGAGGGCTATGTGGTCAACGGGCAGAAATTTTACTCCAGCGGCGCGCTGCTCTCCCACCTGGTGCCGGTCTCCGCGACAGATGAGCACGAGAAAACCCTGATCGCCTTTATTGAGCGGGACAATCGGGGACTCCGCATTATTGACGACTGGTCGAGTTTCGGCCAACGCACCACGGCCAGCGGGACGGTTCTCCTGGAGGATGCGCTTGTCCCGGCCAGCCATGTCATCCCGGCCCATCTCGCCTACGATGTCCCAACCGCGAATGGACCGGTCGCTCAGATTATTCACGCCGGTGTGGACCTCGGTATTGCCCAGGCCGCGATTGATGAAACCATTCACTTTGTCCGCCGCTATACCCGTCCGTGGATCGATAGCGGTCAGGAGCATGGCTATGAGGATATGTACTCGATCGCTCAAATAGGAGACCTCAAAATGCGCCTACACGCGGCAGAGGCCATCCTGGACCGGGCTGGTCGCACGGTCGATGCGGCAATGGCCAATCCGAATGAAGACAGTGTGGCCGCGGCGTCTATTGCTGTGGCTGAAGCAAAGGTTTTGACCACGGAAATCGCCATTCAGGCGACCAATAAATTGTTTGAGCTCGCCGGCACTCGTTCCACACTCGAAGAGTACAATCTGGATCGCCACTGGCGAAATGCCCGCACGCATACACTGCACGATCCCGTCCGGTGGAAGTTCCAGGCCATCGGCAATTACTATCTGAATAATATCAAGCCGCCACGCCACGCGTGGATATAGAAGAACAGGCCAGGGAGAATATATGAGCCAAGCGTCCTCGCAAGCTACCGCTCCACCGGATCAAGGCATTCGGGTCGCCGCGCCAATGGCGCGGGTTGAGGCTCCTGCCCACATTATTCGTGACGATCAGGAAGCCCTGGCCGTTGCCCACCGTCTCGCCGAGCGCTTTCAGCAGGAGTCGGCCGAGCGCGACCGCGAGCGCCGCCTGCCACATAAAGAATTGGACGAATTCTCGCAGAGCGGCTTATGGGGCATCACGATGCCGAAAGCCTACGGCGGGGCGGAAGTGTCGTTCTCCACCGCGGCCGAAGTCACAGCCATCATCTCGGGCGCAGATTCGTCCTTGGGCCAGATTCCCCAGAACCATTACTATATGATCGAAGCCGTCCGACTGGATGGCACCGAGGAACAAAAGCGATTCTTCTTCAAACGGGTGTTGGAGGGCGACCGTTTTGGGAATGCCTTTGTCGAGCGCGGCACAAAAACCGTCTTTGACTTTGAGACACGTCTCACGTCCGCCGGTGACAGCTTCCTCCTGAACGGCAGAAAGTTCTATTCCACGGGGGCGGTGTTTGCCCACTGGGTACCGGCTGTCGCCAAGGACGACCAGGGGCGGATTGTTATCGTCTTTGTCAGGCGGGATGCGCCGGGGGTCACCATCATCGACGACTGGTCAGGCTTCGGCCAGCGGACCACGGCCAGCGGGACCGCGGTGTTCGAGAATGTGGCGGTCGAGCCTTTTCACATTATCGACCATCAGGCCGCGTTTGATCGGCCCACCCCGATGGGTGCCGTTGCTCAAATTTTTCACACCGCAGTCGATGCTGGCATCGCCCGCGCAGCCCTGGCCGAGACGATCGCCTTTGTCCGTCAGTATACGCGACCGTGGATCGATAGCGGCCAGGAGCACGGCTACGAGGACCCGTACACGATTCATCAAATTGGCGAGCTTGAAGTCCGGGTGCACGCCTCGGACGCCTTGCTCGAACGGGCGGGCCGTTTTGTGGATGCAGCGGTCGCATCACCAACCGAAGAGAACGTCTCTCAAGCCTCGATTGCCGTGGCTGAGGCAAAAGCCATGTCCACGGAAGTTTCTGTGCTGACAACAAACAAGTTGTTTGAGTTGGCCGGAACCCGCTCAACCCTGGAGGAATACAACCTGAACCGTCACTGGCGCAACGCGCGTACCCATACCCTGCACGATCCCGTGCGCTGGAAATATCACGCCATTGGGAACTACTGGCTGAACGGCGTGCCTCCGCCGCGGCACGGGGCAAGTTAGCGGTAACCCTTTCCGCCTGCAAAAGGTAGGCGGTGCTCCAAGGGATATTACCTCGGGGTATGCTCCGCCAGAAAACGCTCGACCGCCTGCTTGGCAGCCGGATGATGCTCGGGCTCTTTCCAGTGCTCAACCAGGGTTGCGTTTGGGGCGAGTGCGGCAATCTCTCGTGAGGTCTCCTGCGGATGATAGAGATCGTTTCCCAGGAGGACCAGGAGCGGCGTCTGACACTGGGAGACAAATTCTTTGGAGACGTTGAAGAGAAAGTCGCCGCTGTACATATTCGTTTTGAACGACTCCCACGCCTCGTCCCCCACCTCAGGCCGCCCAGGTTTCAGCTCGGCAGCCCAACCGTCAAACATGTCGAAAAACGCCTGGCGGTTATCGGACAGCCCAATCGTCTGAAAGAGGATAGCCGACGCAACCCGTCGCGACGCGGCCTGGATGAGCCCCATGCAGTAGGGTCCGCCAATGCACATACCGGCCACATGGAAGGTCTCAACTCCCAAATGATCCATCAACGCCAGTTGATCTTCCGTGTAGGTATGCCAGCTATCCGCAGCACTGATCGGGGCGGTTGATTGGCCAGCGTTGCGCTGGTCCATGGCGATCACGCGATAGCTGGGCGCAAGCTGATCGATGGGATTCCAGGGGGTTTGCTGCCAAAAGGGTACGGAGGAACGCATCCCTCCCGGTGCGATGAGTAAGAGCGGAAATCCTGTGCCCTGCTCTTCATAATACAACTTGGTCTCGCCACGTTCGAATATCGGCATATCTGCTTCCCTTCTCTTTTTTACCGGAAGATAGAAACTTCCGGCGCCCTTTTCAAGCTCCACACGGCTCCGAGCAGGCCGAACGCTTGACATGGGCATACGGCAATGGGGTAGAGTGGCCCTCAATAGATCGGGAATCCCCCATTTTCCAGGCGAAGGAAGGAATGGACGATGAAACAGTATCGCGTCATATCGGCCGACTCGCACGCCATCGAACCCCCTGACCTGTGGCAACGCTATCTGCCCCAAGCCTATAAAGACCGGGGACCGCGTGTCATTTCGGAATCTACGGGAGATATATGGGTGTGCGAGGGTACGCCGTCGCATATCGCAAAACGTCCGATGGGTGCGGTGGCGAAAAATAAAGAGAAAGCCTACGCCGCGGCCGCAGCAGGCGAGCAACGCTACGCCACGGACGCGAACGATTGGAACCCGGATGCCCGGGTGGAATATATGCGTCAGGACGGGGTGGATGCCGAGGTGCTGTATCCGAATTACGTCATGCGGGCCTTTGGCATCCCCGCCCCAGACCTGCAGCAGGCCGTCTGCCAGGCGTATAATGACTGGCTGAGTGATTTTTGCAGCACCCATCCACAGGAGTTGTTCGGCATTGCCGTGATACCGGTCTTTGATGTGGACTGGGCCATACGGGAATGCCGTCGCGCCAAGGAGAAGGGGCTAGTTGGGGTGCTGTTGCCGCAAGATGCGCCCG
The DNA here is from genome assembly GCA_965232605.1 of uncultured Binatia bacterium (SeqCode). GTDB lineage: Bacteria > Desulfobacterota > Binatia > Bin18 > Bin18 > Bin18. The sequence continues at coordinate 471,208 of CBDDQA010000005.1, forward strand.
ATGGCTCACGCTATTCGGCAGCCCAATGGGACCCGTTGTGGGCGACGCTGGCCGAACTCGACATGCCGCTCAGTCTTCATATTATTGCCTCTGGCCATGCCAACACCAATTGGACACGGGATGAGACGGGCGAAGAAAGCGCGGCAGTCGGTTATGCGGTCCTGCCGGTCCGCATGGCGCGGGCGTTTGGCACGTTTATCCTGGAGGGCGTGTTCGACCGCCATCCGGGCTTAAAGCTGATTTCCGCTGAGAACGAGCTGTCATGGGCCGCCAATTTTCTGGGTCGCCTGGATTGGGGCTATCATCGCCGCACCATGGCGAAAGACCCCATGGTCAGGTGTCAGCGCTTACCCAGCGAGTATTGGCACGAGCACTGTTATCTGACGTTTATTGATGACCTGCCCGGTGTCATGCTGCGCGAGTTTATCGGTGTGGATCGTATTATGTGGTCGTCAGACTTTCCCCACCTCGACAGCAGTTGGCCCGAATCCCGGCGCTTCTTGGAGAAACATCTGGCCGCCGTCCCCGCGGATGAGGCCCGACCGATTGTCGCGGAGACTTGCGTACGCTTGTATGGCTTAGGGGAGACTTGATCTGAGGGGCTTTCAGCAAGAACAGGATGGGTCCGGAGACCCATCCTCCTTTTAACGCCTACGAATCGGCACTTAACAGTTCGGCCAGCCGTTCATCGGCGTAATACACGACAATCGCCCGTTCGGCGAAATACCATTCTCCACCATCGCGGACAAAGCGATCATCATATCGGCCAATTGCCTGGCGAGGTGTGGTCTCATCTTTGGCAATGAGGTCGGCGTCCATATAGGACACCACCCGCGCCTCGTCTCCGTTCAGATCAATCTGAATATTGGAGATCTTGTGGCGGAGGTGGGTCAGTTTCGCCCGGAAGTATTTATGGTAGTTCGCATACCACTCGCGCACGGCCTCACGACCGTTATAGCCATCGTTCTCTTCAATGCTGACCACCAACCGTCCGTTGGGATGAAAGAGATCGGCCACATCATCCGCGCTGCCACGATCGACCGCATGACAGTAGCGATCAATCACCCGACGGATGGCGGCCTCGTCCACAACCCGACGCATTTCGTCACTCATTGGCTTGCCTCCTTATACGCGATGGTTGGTAGAACGCTTGTATCCCCTCGCTAGAATTCAGCGAGGGTTCGTATTACGCTACCGGCTCCAGCACCACCACCGGGATCTCGCGCTCGGTCTTGGCCTGATAGTCAATATAGGGCGGATAAATTTCCGCCATTTTTTTCCACAGCGCAGCCCGCTCTTCTCCGCTGGTGGTTCGTGCCTTGGCCTGAAAACGCCTGGCCTCCACCTGCACCTCAACGTCCGCGTTGGCGGCCAGATTCAGATACCAGCCGGGATGTTTGGGGGCGCCGCCTTTGGAGGCGACTACAATATAATTCCCATCAGCCTCGCCGTAGATTAAGGGCATGATACCTGTCTTGCCTGACCGACGACCCCTTGTGGTCAGCAACAGTGTCGGGAGGAGCCCTGGGCCGCCAACCGGCGCGGAATCCCACATATGCCCGTCAGCGCCATCCGTATCGAGGTAGCGCTGCAAATGGTCAGCAATCCAGCCTGGCAGACTATCCGGTATTTTGACCTCACTCATACTGTCCTCCTTGTCCTTCGGTTGACTGTCTTACACACTGAGACTTACTGCTCCGGCAGGTCTTCCAACAGCAGGGTCCGGGCCGCCATGATGACATGCTTTTCGACCCCGTTCCGCCGATGTTCGTTCGCTTCTAAAAATTCCTTGCTTTCCACCATATCAATAAAGGCGGCTCGACTTGGATAGTAGACAAGTATCGCCCAGTCCCAGTCCACATCGCCACCCTCCTGCAGAGCTGCTTCGGCTACCGGCCCGGCCCACAGCACCCGTCCGCCTCGCGCCTCAACGAGCTTCTGGACCGGTTTGGTGTACCGGGCGTAGGCTTCCCGGCCCGTTCCATCACCGTCAAGCGAGTGCGTTCGATACTTGATCAGGTTGATCATGGTGACCGGGCCGTCGTCGGACGACTCGCGGAGCAAATCGACGTTGAATGTGCTCATCATTCTCCTCTTGTAATCCTCAGAACAGGTCGAGCTGTTTCTTCTCCTCACTGGAGTTTTTCGGGGGATGGAACCCATGCGCTTCAGCCCAGCCCGGGTCGGGTCCCTGCCAGCCGAAGCGTCCAAGGTCGGTCACACCTTTGACCGTAAAGACCACGCCTTCCTGTTCGAGTAAAGCCTGCTGACGTTGTCCGGTACTCACTCTGCCTTGGGCGTTAATGACCCGCTGCCACGGCACGGGCGGGTCCGGCTGTCCGTCCCGCAGGGCGGCCATGGCGTCCCCAACGTCCCGGGCGGTTACCGGCGGTCCTATGACTTGGGCGATTTGGCCGTAGGTTGCCACCCGTCCGTAGGGAATTTGCCGGGCAATCTCGTAAATACGCGGAAACGCCGAACGCAATTCGTCTGGTTCTCCGGCTCGATCAGGCTGACGCATCCGGCTTCCTCTTCGCCACCGTCAGGCAAAGCGCGGCATCACTTTCGTGGCAAAGAGCTCGAAGCTGCGCAGAATGGTATCCCGCGGCAGGAGCCCATCACCCAGCAGGAAGAACATTTCGTCCGTCCCGATCTTCTGGGCCAACTCGATCTTGCGCGACACGCTGTCCGGGTCCCCGATCAACGGCTCGGCAACCCCCAGTCCAAACGGAATCCCCCACTTTTCCCAGAACCAGCGGGTATCCGCCAGGATCTGCGACGTTTCCGAGGGGTTTTCCGTAAGGACAAGCTGACCGCCCAAGGCCAGTTCGGTGCCGGGTGGGACCGTCCGGCCCGCCTTTTCCGCCTCTTCCCGATAGATACTTTGCAGGCGGGCACATAACTCCTCGTGCAGCAGAATGATAATCGGCTTCCCGCCTTCCCGGCCCCAATAGCGAATGGATTCCGTATTATGGGTAAAGCCGGCATACAGCGGCGGGTGGGGCTTCTGGTAGGGACGCGGCGCGATGCCGATCTCCTCTATGCTCATATCATCCTTCACCCCGGCGCCGAACTGCGTATACGCCTCCATGGGATGTGGATTTTTTGCGCCTTCGGGCGGAAACTGCCAGAACTCGCCACGATGAGAAAACGTATCGGTGCTCCAGGCTTTCTTGATGACCGCGACCGACTCCTCGAACGCTCTGCGGTTCTTGAGATCGGACGCTTGCTTTTTATTCCAGTGGCCAACGGCTTCGACACCGGGCAGGCTGCCGTAATTCTGGACCCAGCGCGCCTGGTAGCCCCGCACGAAGGCAACGTTCAGACGACCCTCCAGCATATGATCCATCATCGCCACATCTTCGGCCACGCGCAGGGGGTTGTGGGTGTTGAGCACATAGCCCAGCACGTCAACCTTTAAGCGCGTGGAGTGCTGGCCAATAAACATGCTCAGCAAACCGGGGCTGCCGGTGGCTTCCATGCCCTCGATCTGAAGATGATGCTCGGGGTGGCCAAAGCCTTCAAAACCGGCTTGGTCACAAACCGTGACGTACTCTTTGAGGTCTTTGAGCATACGCTGGTAGAGCTCGGGCCGCTTGCCGGCCATGCCCCGTTCGAGCTCTTTTCGGGTTCCGACCGTACCATAGGCAATCGCGTGAAATTTCATACTGTTTGTACTCCAGCCTTTCGCAGCGTCACCCTACCCCATATGCCCACACAAAAAAAAGGTGGGTCCGACAGACCCACCCTCCAAGGCAAGAGTAGAACAGAAAGAAAGAACATAGCGCGGTTACACGTCTCCCTACGCTGGCACCGAGCCCTTGAGCAGAATACGCTGGTGGACACGGCGGTGGCCCGGGGGAAAGTCCATATTGACCGAGTGCGTCACGCTCCGGTTATCCCACATGAGTACGTCCCCGACCCGCCAGGCATGATGATACTGATATTGCGACTGCGTCATATGGGTATGGATTTGATCGAGCAGTGCGTCACTGGCTTCCCGTCCCATCTCCAGGATGCGGTCAGTCCGGTTCGAGTTAAAATAAATCGCTTTTTGGCCTGTCTCATCGTGAGTGCGAATCAAGGGATGCACGACATCCGGCGTTTCCGCCGCTTCTTCCTTGGTGCGCTTCATCGCTCGGGCCGGGGCACGCAGGGTGTCATAGCTGTGAACGGCCCGCAGGCCGTCGAGACGGACTTTCATCTCTGCGGATAAATCTTCGTAGGCCGCACGCGCATTGCAAAAACGAGTTTCCCCACCATGTCCAGGAATTTCCAGGGCCTGCAGGAGCGTCACTTTGGCCGGCGCCGCAAAATAGGAGTCATCCGTATGCCAACCCGAGCGCCGGTCGAGGATCAGGTCGGCCGGTTTGTCTTCCACTTTTTTATACGTGCTGTTAAAGACCGAGACTTCCGGGACTTCCTCAACCCGCATATTTCGCAACAGTTGGATCTGTGGTTCACCAAAATACCGGCTGACTCGGGCAAAGGCCGCCGGCGTCAGCGGTGCTGAGCGCAAACACACGAGGTGATACGTCAAAAAAGCGTCCTTAATGGCCGAGACAGTCGTATCACTGATTAGCTGCGTCCAATCGACACCTGCCACCTCAGCTCCGAGGGCATCACTTAATGGCCGAATATCAAGCGTCATCGCTCTTCCTCCTATATTGCCAGACCGGTTGGCCGCAGTTCCTGAGTCCGTCTTCTCTTTATGCCAGGCGGGTGAGAAAAAAATCAACCATCAGAAATGGGCCAGATAGCCGCCGTCAACTGCCAGCACTTGTCCGGTGATATACGAGGCCGCCGGTGAGGCCAGAAAGACCGCCGCCCCCGCGATTTCTGCGGGCTCGCCCCACCGTTCGAGCGCAGTCCGCCGTTTCAGCATGTTGGCAATTTTTCGGTTCGCGACGAGGTCGCTGTTTGTCTCGGTGGCAAAAAATCCCGGCGCGATGGCGTTGACGGTAATACCGGACGGACCCAATTCGGCCGCCAAGGCCCGCGTCAACGCTTCGAGACCACCTTTTGTCGCGGTATACGCGGCGTCCCCGCTATTGGCAATCGGACCGGCGATTGAGGTGATATTAATAATCCGCCCGCCGCCATGCTCAATCATCAGGCGGCCCGCTTCCCGGCTCACATTAAACGGCGCAAGCAGGTTCACGTCGATGAGTTGGCGAACCGTATTCAGCTCGAATTCAAAGAGTTTTCGACGGTCGCGCCGACCCACGTTGTTCACCAGAATATCGAGCCGACCATAGGTGGCTCGAATGTGTTGGAAGGCGGCAGACACGGCCCCTTCGTCGGCAATATCGCATACCAGCGCCTCGGCCCTGCCCCCCTCGTCGGTAATGGCGGCCAGAGCCCGCTCAAGCTGGTTCCGGCGGCGGCCGTTGACGAGCACCAGAGCCCCATGCCGCCCAAAGGCCCGGCCGATTTCCAGACCCAGCCCGCGTCCCCCACCGGTAATCAGCGCAATTTTTCCCTCAAGTGAAAATGCTGCTGGTATCACGACCGTCGGCATCAGACACTATGACTACAGCCCCACTCGATTCCATTGCGGAGCAATTGTTCAAATGGCTGAGTGTCCCACGAGCCGCGAAAGACCCGAGGCGTTGTTCCGGCACCATCGACACTCTCATCAACAAACGGCTGCATATTACTGGTTGTTGAATGGCAGTGACCCAGCGCAATATAGGCGACCCCTCCCCTGCCCAATACTCGGGTAAAGCCCAGCACCCGGGTTTTTCCATCCGGTTGCAGGGCGGTGTCTTCATCGTACACAAAGCCAAACCCCGAAGGGGACGGGTCTTTTGCCAGTTCGGTGGTCAACAGAATCTCTGAAGCCTCTGGTTCCTGGAGTTCAATCAGATACAGCTCGTCCATGACCTCAAACGAAGCGGGCAGTTCCTTGGTCAAGACATGCTGCCGATTGACCACATCAACCTGGAACTTCCGCAGCGGCGGGTGATTCAGAAAGAAACCGCCCAGGGTCGCGTGGTGGTCGGCCTTGACCATTTTCCGTACGCGTCGGTCGTTGTCCACCGGTGCTGCCTTTCCGCCACTCGTCCCGTGCAGCCCCAGCCAACGCCCGCCGTCTTCGAGCCACTGTCGGAGGAAGCTGTTTTGCGTTTCGTTGGGGAACGGGCCGGCGACATAGGTCACTAGCAAATGACACCCAGGCAACCATTTGTCGATGTCGGTGAAGTCACCGCTGACCGAGGCCGTGACATCGGGCCGCTCGTGTATAAGCTGAAGAAGCCGTAGCCGGGCATAGTCCATATCGTGCCCGGCCGGAGAACCCACCGGAAACCCACCGGTAATCACGTGAACGCGAACAGGTTGGGGATTGCTCATAAGACGACCTCCTTTTTCCGGGTCCTTGCCTATCCACCCGGCAGCCGTCACCCTACCAAACCTTGCAGCGAGCGACCAGCCACAGCCCCTCTTTTGACTGTCAGGAAAAACCCATACTATTCCGGCCATCATCCGGGACGCCGATTTCTCCGTTCGGGACACAGACGAGGAGTACAATGTCAACGCCAGCCATCGAGACCACCCGTTTTCTTTCTCACAGCGCAGTGCGGCGAATCGCACAGCAATTCGGGACACCAGTGTATGTCTACGACGAGGCACGACTCACTCAGGCAGCCCAAGAGGTTTTGCACTTTCCAAACGCCTTCGGCCTGACCGCGCGCTACGCCATGAAGGCCCTGCCCAACGGCACTATTCTCCGTTTGTTTGACCGTTTGGGCCTTCATTTTGACGCCAGCTCCGGCTTTGAGGTCGAACGGGCCATGAAGGCCGGTATCGCCGCCCGGAAGATCGCCCTGACCGCCCAGGAACTCCCCCAGGATTTCCAGGCTTTGCACGCCGCCGGCATGGCGTTCAACGCCTGTTCGCTCGATCAGTTGCGCTATTTTGGCGAGCATTTTCCGGGCCAGGAACTCGGCCTCCGTTTCAACCCCGGCCTCGGCTCCGGCGGGACGAACCGAACCAATGTGGGTGGCCCGGCGGCCAGTTTTGGTATTTGGCACGAGGACAGAGCAACGGTTCAGGCCATTGTGCAACAGCATGGGCTCAGGGTCATCCGCATTCATACCCATATTGGCTCAGGCTCAGACCCCGAGGTGTGGCAGCATGTAGCGGGTATGAGTATTGGCCTGTTGGAACATTTTCCGGAGGCGCACACGCTCAACCTTGGCGGGGGGTATAAGGTGGGCCGGATGAGCCACGAAACCTCAACCGACCTGCAAGAGGTCGGCCAACCTGTGGTCCAGACTTTTATGGCTTTTGGGGAAGCAACGGGAAGAAGAATCCGACTGGAAGTCGAGCCGGGGACGTATCTGGTCGCCAATGCCGGCTGCGTGATTACCACGATCCAGGACCGGACCCGCACCGGGAAAGACGGCTATGATTTTCTCAAGATCGACAGCGGTATGACCGAGGTGCTGCGTCCCAGCATGTATGGCGCGCAGCATCCGCTCGTTGTTGTCCCGGCAACGGAGGCAGCCGAACAGGAGCAACGACCGACCAGCGACGCTATTGTTGCCGGCCACTGCTGTGAATCCGGGGATATTCTCACGCCTTCGGCCGGCGACCCGGAAGCGCTGGAACCCCGCGCGCTCCGTGATGCCGGAATTGGCGACTACCTGGTGATTGAAGGCTCAGGCGCGTATTGCTCCGGCATGAGCTCCAAAAACTACAATTCGTTTCCGGAAGCGCCGGAGGTGCTCTACCGCGGGCCGGAGCAAGAGCCCGTGCTCATCCGCAGGCGGCAAACGCTGGAGCAGATCGTTCAGAACGAGGTGCTGGTATAGTGCAGATGGGGCGGTGTCTTCAGCGCTGGTCCGCCTCCAGGTTCTTCTGCAGCGAATCGCCGATAAACGGTCGCAACCAATATGGATTGAGAAATTCCTCCTCAATAAAAAGAGGATCGTCGCTCAGCGACTCGCCGTGGTCCACCGTTGTCCAGTAGGCGTAGAACTGAGTGTGCAGGAGCGGGTCGGAGATAGCAAAGTCTCCCGCTTTCTCGCGCTGTTTCAGCCAGGCGTGCATGGCATCAAAGGCTTCAAGCCCGGCTTGTTGCCATAAGACCTGCCCACCACCGTATTCCTTGTATAAATGACGCTGGAGTTTCCAGTTGGCGACCATCCAGCCGGCAAAACGTCGTCCCGGTGGTCTGAGCTGGATATCAATCGCTTGCCGTTCGTCCTCAAGCCGCTGTTTCTCCTCCGCCGCCAGCCCTGGCTTGGCAAGCGCTTGTTCAATCTCCGCCCGGCGGTCTTTGAGTGGGTGGCCCTGGGCCTTGAGGCGTTCGTTATGCCAGCCATCAAAATGCGCGGTCGCATTCGAGACCTCGCGCTCCGTGGGTTGAAGCTCCTTGCTGTGGGCCGCACGATACTGCTGCATCACCGGGTGACTGAACAGATTGTGCAATTCGTTCGAGAGCGCCACGTCCCCTTTGGCCGAGAGTTGGTCTCTATACACAGGCTGTCCCAGCACCGTACCGATCTGCTCACGCGGCGTTTCTTCGGCGAGAGCGAGAACGGGCGGGCAGAGCAGCAGGCTGAGGGCAAGCAGTCCCGGCCATTGCCTCCTGGATAGCCGTTTCCCTGGTACTCCGTTTTTCATCGTAGAAGAATGTGCAGCTTTGCGATCTTTCATCGATTACTACCATGGCAGAAAACTTGAGGAGAAAAAACTCCGCTTGCGGCATAGAGCCGCACCGGGGTAGAGTGTCCTCTTTTCAGGAGGAAGCACGATGGCCAAGAAAAAGATGCTGGTGGCGGGTGCGTCCGGTTTGGTTGGCTACGCTGCGGTCGAGCACTTTGCGCAGCAGGCCGACTGGGAGGTGGTGGGGGTTTCGCGCCGTATCCCTGACGGACTCGCAGGCGCTGAGCTCATCTCGGTCGATCTGACGGATACGGCCCGCTGTGCGGAAGTCTTTGGTCGCATGTCGGACGTGACCCATCTGATCTATGCGGCGCTGTACGAAAAGCCGGGGCTGGTTGAAGGCTGGTTTCAGAAAGACCAAATGGAAACCAATCTGGCCATGCTGGATAATTTTTTCTCCCCGCTCGAAGCCGTCGCACGGGACCTTCAGCACGTGTCCCTGCTCCAAGGCACAAAGGCGTATGGCGTGCATATTGAACCCTTTCCCGTTCCGGCCCGCGAACGCTGGCCGCGCCACCAACACGAGAACTTTTATTTTCTGCAAGAAGATTATTTGCGCGAGCGACAGCCCGGCAAAAACTGGCACTGGACAGTCTGGCGACCTCAACTCATCCTGGGACAATCGCTGGGCAGCAATATGAACGTCATTCCTGCTCTGGGCGTGTATGCGGCCTTGCGCAAGGAGGCCGGGCTACCCTTGTCCTTCCCCGGTGGCCCATCTTTTGTTCTCGAAGCAATTGATGCCGGCATGATTGCCCGAGCGTGCGAGTGGGCAGGGACGTCAGAAAACGCCCGGAACGAAATTTTTAATATCACGAACGGTGATGTCTTTGTGTGGCAAAATGTGTGGCCCGCCATTGCCGATGCACTGGGCATGGAGGTGGGCCCACCAGAGCCGTGCTCCCTGGCGGAAGAGATGCCCAAGCATGAAGCCGAGTGGGCGGCCATTGTCAGGAAGTACGACCTCCGCGCTCCCACCAGCTTGAAAGAATTTGTGGGCCAGTCCTTTATTCTGGCTGATTTTACATTCGGCTATGGCAGCAGAGACCAGTCTCCACCGCCCATGCTGGTGAGTACCATCAAACTGCGGCAAGCCGGCTTTCACGAATGCCTGGATACGGAAGACAATTTCCGGGCGTGCTTCAAACGCTTCCAAGACGCCCGGCTCTTGCCACCGCTGTAGAATTGAGACATACAGGGTAAAGCAATTCGGAATACAGGAGATATCACATGTCAGCATACATGATCGTTCAGGCAGAGATTACGAATCCCGAGAAGTTTCCCGAATACCAAAAACTTGCTCTCCCTGCCGTGCAGAAATACAAGGGTAAGATTCTCGGTCGGGGAGCACCGGACACAGTCGAGGGCCAATGGGCTGCCCCACTCGCCCTCATTATCGAGTTTGAGTCGGTCGAAGTCGCGAAGGACTTCTTCAATTCTCCGGAGTATACCGCCGCCCGCGAGGTGCGTGCGAACACTGCCAATTTCGTCATGTCCATTATTCCGGGCGCGGAGTAAACCAACGCGCAGGGTCGGGTCGCTCTGGCCCGCCCCTGCTTTATTCTTCCTTTTTTGGAGCCGAGGCCTGAAAGGCTGGGCGTTCTCTCAGCCGGTCGTAATACTGCATCGCCGTGGGGAAGGCGTCAAAGCTGAGGAACTGATCTCCCAGGTAGATACTATAGCCGACGTTCACATCGGCGGCGGAAAATCCACTGGCGAGCAAATAGTCCCGATCTTTGAGGTGATTGTCCAACACCTCAACCGCCTTTTCCAATCGACGCGATTCCAATTTCTGAATAGAGCACGATCTCCCCTTGCCTCCTCACCCCCGGAAGAGGTACACACGCTGAGAAGGAGGGAGTGTTATGGCGCATGTCAGTCCGGTTCCATTTGAGCAGATCGACCCTGAGGTTCAGCAGATCATGCAGACCTATGACAAGGAGTATGGCGGCTCGGCGTTCTTGCAGGCCTTCGCCCATGCGCCTGAGGTCTTCAAGTCTTTCGTCAACTATTACTTCCCGCTCATCTTTGAGACCCGTGGCAGCATCGATATGAAGCTGACCGAGATGGTGCGGTTGAAGGTTGCGCAACGCAACGACTGCGCCCTTTGAATGAACGGTCGTGTTGCTTTGGCAAAGCAACAAGGTCTGACGGAAGAACAAATCGGCGAGCTGTCAATCTATGCCGACAGCACAATTCTCACCCCGCGTGAAAAGGCCGCCGTCCGCTATGCCGACGTGTTGGCCGGAGATCATACCCAAGCCTCACCAGCACTGTTTGACGAACTGCGCCAGTACTTCACCGAGCCGGAGATCATAGACCTCGGGTTTCGGATTACGGCTTTTGTGGGCTATGGACGTTTTATTCGCGCGCTCGGCCTGGAGAAAGGCGGCGTGTGTCCGCTGTCGGAGGCATATACCAACGGGGCTGAGCAGGTCGCCTGACTCGGGCCTCTAGCGCATTTCACGATGAGTTGTCGCGGTGCCAGTGCGTTCTCGTCATGCCGGACCCCGAATCGTGTCCGGGGCAGGCTTTGATCCGGCATCCAGAAGTCGATGGGGCTGGAGACCTGGATTCCTGCTTTCGCAGGAATGACGAATGGCTACACGGCCTCGTTATTTTCTCTAGCCTACGCTACGCGCCTGTCTCAGACTGCATCGCCTTGCGCACCGACCGATAGCTGCGTCGGGCAAGAGCGAATTCCAAGGCTGGTGAGAGGCGACTCAGCCACCAAAAGAGCCTCCACCAGCCCGGCACGATGATCAACGCGGTGTTCCGGGCAAGCGCGTCCAGCACTTTTTCAGCAAACCGAGCCGGGTCCATGGGTCGGTATTTTCGTATGAATTCTTCCTGGACTTCTGGCGGTACGGGCTGCAAGTTCTTGCCGTATTTCCCGCCGTGCAGGATGGGCGTCCGAATAAACCCAGGACAAAGCACGCTGACACGGACACCATACGACGCGGCTTCGACCCGGAGTGACTTCGACAGGCCGACAACCGCATGTTTGCTTGCCGCATAACTGACGGCCGTGGGCATGGGCAGCAGGCCGGCCATGGAAGCGGTATTGACAATATGGCCGTAGCCCTGGTCGAGCATAACCGGGTACGCCGCCTGCACCCCGTTGACCACGCCGTGCAAATTGACGTTCAGGACAGACTCCCAGTCCGCAATCTGACACACCCGGACCTCTCCCCCAATCGCGATGCCGGCGTTGTTGAACATATAGTCCAGCCGGCCTTGCGCCTGGGCCGTCGCCCGGACGAGCCGGTCTACCGCGGGGAAGTCTGTGACGTCCAGTTCAACCGCGGACGCCTTGCCGCCCTTTTCCTGGATGCCAGCCGCGACCTCTTGGGCCAGCTCGGTCTGACGATCAGCTAAGACCACACTTGCCCCACGTCGGCCCAGCGCCTCGCTCAGCGCGCGCCCGATACCCGAGGCCCCACCGGTCACAATAGCCACCGCGCCGTCAAAGATGCGCAGCGTGTGGTCAGGTTCCATGGCGGGCGATACCTCCGGGCGCATTCTATCTTCCGCGGGGTCAAGGCCATCACGAGCTGCCGAGTGCCCGCTTGCGGACCAGACGAAACTTGAACGATTTCTTTGGACGGGGGCTGACCGAGCGGTCTATCTTCCGCTGGGTCAAGGTGTACGTGGGCGGCTCAAGCCTCAGCTCCACATCGTGGAAAATCGTTGCCATCGCCGTCATCATCAAAAATTCGGCCAAAGCGGCCCCAAGACAGCGATGCGTTCCCAACCCGTAAGGACAGAAGGCCCCACTTTGCTGGTGCTCATTGCGCGGCGGCGCGAACCGCTCAATATCGAACCGATGCGGTTCGGGGAAACATTCCGGCAGGAAATGTGAAGCGCCGCCGGCTATGAGCACCTGCGTGCCGGCGGGAACCTTGCGCCCGTCGAATTCAAAGGAATTCGTCACCGTGCGAGAGTGCCCGGAGATAGGCATATACAGGCGCATCGTCTCCAGCATCACACGTCGCGTGACGTCGAGTCGGCGTATCCCCTCCACTGTTGGCAGCCCATTGGCGAAAAGCTCGTCGGCTTCGGCCCTGACCCGTTGCTGCAAATCCTGATGTTTCAGCAGGATGTAGAGCAGGAACGCCATGACGTGACCTGTGGTATCGATGGGAATCCACAGCGGCTCAAGCACCTCGGCTTTCAAATCCACCTCGGACAGAAACACGGGGTCGGAGTGGTGGTCGGCAAGCAGGTCGTCAATGAGGTCGGGCGGGCGATTCCGGCGTTTTTCCGGGTCGTGGGCCTCAATGATCTTGGCGGCCAACTCGTCCAGACGCTTTCTGGTCGTTGCGTAGCGCGCTTTTTTCAGTTTCCTTTTGGCGTACCATCCGTCTCTCCTGAGCACCGCAAATTTCATGGTCTGGTCAAACCAATAGGTCAGGTCCTCAAAATACTCGGGGGCGTCAATGCCGGCGACGATGCGGGAGGTTAAATTATAGACGAGGCGCTTGCTTGCCGTCGTGCCGGGAAACGGGCGGCCCGGCGACCACGAGTCGATTTCCCGGCGGACGACGGCAACGATGTCGGGAATCTGCATTTCGCCCATAGCGCACGAGTAGCCATGTCTTTTCACCCGGCGCATACGCGTATGATCTTCGCCCACCATACCGAGCGTCGTGTGTGACATCCCCAATGCGTTCCCAACCCCCGACCAGAACTCCTGGGAGCGGAAATGCGTGCGGTCATGCTTCGTAAAGAACCGATTGGCCTCTGGCCCGACCATGACGACGAGGGCCCACTTGCCCAAGGTGATCCTGAAAATAGGGCCGAGTTTTTCGTATTGTTGAGCAAACCAGTACCTGAATAATTTCGAGCGTTTGAGAGTCAGCGGCAGAGGAGCCACCGGAATGTCTTGAGGCGGGCGGGGACGCGTGTCTGGAGCCGGCTCCCCCTGCTGTACAGCCTCGGCAACCGCTCTGCCAATCAGGTCCAGTTGGCTGACCGTGGCCAAGCGACTGCTGATCGTCTTGAATTCCTCAGGGGACAGCAGGTGCTCAAAGATGTGACACGCCTGCGCCAGAGAGATCACCTGGCCGTCGTGCGGGTCGGGGATGTCGGCGTCGAACAGCACCCGCATCACCCGGAGCCGCACTTCCTCTCGCCCGCGCGTATCGGACCGGGGATACCGACGCGCCTGCGCTACGCCGGGCGCGAAGGAGACAAGACCGCTCTCTTCGACTTCGAGAATGCCACCCGCCATGAGGCGGGCCAAGGTCTTGTTGCGAATCTCTTCACCCTGCGCGGCGAGGCGCGTGATCCAGAAGCGGGTATCATGCGGTTCGTCGGCCTGAGCGACCTCGGCCAGCACGGGGTCGAGGATGTCGTTGCCCACCGGGGTCGCATCCATCACCATGAGGTGTTCGAGATCCGTGTCGATGCGGTTTGCCTCGGCCAAGTCCATGAGTGTGGCGCCGGCCATCGTACACGCCAGGGACCATCTGGGGATCGGGACCACATCCCCGAGTTGTTCATTCAGCGACAGCAACACAATATCTTCGGTGATCGTCAGCATCGCGCTCTCCTCGTCTGTAGAGAATGGTATAAGAGAATGGCACCCCCGCCTCAGAGCGCGTAGCCCAAGGCCGCCAACCCTGGGGCACAGGCCCGGCTGAGCCGCAAGCGCGCCTCTGGGGGGAGGGACGGGTATTTCGGCGGATTCGGGCGAGGGATAGCGACCGCCTCATCGAGCCAGGCCGGGCTGGACAGGTTTGGCTCGATAAAGGCGAGCAGTTCCGTCAACTTCTCACGGGGGCGCTCCAGTATCTCTTCATAGCTCACGGCGAACAAACGCTCGGAGGGCAGGGACGACAGATAGGCCTGCCCGAAGAGAATCATGCGGCTCCACAACTCTCCATAGGCCGCAAGGTCGAACTCCTGGTCTATCATTTTATCGAAATTGGCAAAATGAGAGATCAGGAACATCACGAATCGCCCGACACTCGAGGGGCGGGGAGGGGCCGTGAGGTCAATGGCCTCGCTCTGGAACGGGTCTCTGCCCCAACGCTGCATGCGACGCACCGTGACCAGCATCATTTTGAAGGCGTGATGCTGGTGCATGGACAGGGCCGTGTCCCGTCCGTCCCGATAGATATGGACCACCCGCGCTTCCGGGAACAGTTGGAGCAAGCGATGTCCGAAGAGCAGGGAACCGCCCGACCGTTCTATCCACAGCTCCCGGCCAAAGCGGTCGCACAGCCAGCCGAACAGGAAGCGATACTGGTCTGCCACCGGCGCTCTGGGTCGCGCCCGGATGACAGGCTCCAATTCGTCGTACAGGCGGTCGAAATCCCTGGTCAGATGAGGGAGCGTGGCAACGGAAATGGCCGGGACATCCTGGGGCGAGAAACGCGCCTGGGGCGACTCGAAAGGATAGATGATCTCACTGATCCTCTGGTCGCGATTCAGCATCGCTTGCAGCCCCGGTCCCGACCGACTGAGCAGCTTCCACAGCGCCTCGCCGTCGAGGCGGGCGCGCGCGAAAGCCCGCAGGCCGATAAACGAGAAGAGTTCTGACAGACTGAGGACTTTCGGATGCCGGTTCATGACATCCGACAACATCGTGGAGCCGCAACGGCCAGTAGAGAGCACGAACACCGGAGAAATCCGTTTTGCCTGCACAACCCATCTCCTTTCGAGGTCCAATCTGCCCGTCTCAGGCTGTGGTCTCTATCACAGGTCGCCGAATGCCTAAATCCGCGACAACCTCGGCCCCCAGCTTGTGAAAGACTGCTGGCGAAATCCCAATCTTGAGACTGCGCCCCCCGCCACCCAGGATAACGGTTTCCAACTCCATTACCCGGCTATCAACGTATAGGGGCATATCCGCCGGCAGCGAAAACGGCGTCACGCCACCGACTTCCATGCCCGTTAGCGCGTGCATCTCCTCGGCCGAGGCAAACGACGCCTTGGACACCCCCATGAGCTTGCGCACCCGTTTGTTCACATCAAGCTGGGTGGTGGCCAGGACCACGCAGGCCACAAACTGCTTGGGCTCTTTCTTGGACGCCACAACGATCGTGTTGCCGGACGTTTCCGGCGGATAGCCGTAGTGGGCGCAAAACACGGTCGTATCGGCATGGGCCGGGTCTATGGTTATTCGCTCAAAGGGCAGCCCGAGTGCTTCAAGCGCGTCAATCACTCGTTGTTCCGAAGCCGTCATGCTCCGCAATCCTCCTTGAGAGACACCGTAGCGGAAGACTCGCCACATACCAAAACGCCGGGTCGAAACCCGGCGTTTTGTCCGCGGTGAAAATCGAATAGGAGTCGTTCTGCGTTAGCCGGCGGCCATATCATAACTGCGCAGCATCTTACCCGGCAGGGCCCCGCTGCACTGACCGTCTTCAAACGTAATCTGACCATTGATGATCGAATACCGATAACCGTCGGCCTTTTGGACTCGCCGCCAGTCGCCGTCGGGCAGGTCTGTGATCGTCTCCATCGGTCGCACGGCCAGCTTTTCCAGGTCGTACACCACGATGTCCGCCGGCATCCCCTCACGCAGCCAGCCTCGGTCTCGGATGCCAATCGCCCAGCCCACCATGGTCGACAGCCGCCAGTGCGCCTCTTCCAGGGTCATGATCTGCTTGTCGCGCACCCAGTGGGTCAGGAAGTGGGTCGGATAGCGGCCCAGGGTCAGGAATTTGGTATGCGCGCCACCATCCGAGGCTCCGACCAGGCAGAGCGGGTGTTTGAGAATGGTGCTCAGGGCTTCTTCATCGTTATTGATGAAGCCCTGCATGGCAAACTCGGTCTTGAGTTCTTCTTCCACCGACAGGTCGAGCAATGCGTCGATCGGGTGTTTGCCCTGCTCTTGGGCCAGTTCTGCAACGGTGCGGCCCTTGAGATGAGCGTTCTTTTCCAGGTGGACATCATCGATAAAGGTCTCATCCCAGCGGAACATCCGGAGTTGGCCCTGCTCCCCGTCGGGATTCTCGCCCGGCATGACGGTCGGAGCCTTTTCCATATCGGCTTTGAGGGCCGCCCGCCGACCTGGGTCGGCCAACTTCATCCGTCGCTCTTCCAGGGTGCCGACCGTGGCCTCGTTCCAGGCCGGCAGCTGGTCAAACAAGCCCATGGTCTCCAGCGTGAACTCAAACTCAATCGGCATGCAGATGTTGACCGGCAGGACCGGCGCTTCCCTGTTTGCCCGCTCGGTCCAGGCCAATTGCTCGCGCCAGGTATTGGGTGAGGACGGATCGTGGATAATCGCGTTCCAGTTCACCGGCCGGCCGCTCGTCTTGGCCAACTCCAATAAGAAGTCCATACCCAGTCCTTGCAAGGCATGGCCCATGGTCCACTCGATAGAGCCGCGGTTGAACTCGCGCATGACGGACGCCATTTCGAGAAACTCTTCACGCGGTGCCACATGGGTCGGGAGATAGCCGCCGTCATAGTCGCGATTCGCCATGCTAAAGCTGGCGGAAAAGCCGAAGCCGCCGGCCTGCAAGCCTTCTCGCAGCAGATGTTTCAGCTCTGCAATCTGATCCGGGGTGGTCGTATAGTCCGGGTCCCGTGCCGCATCGTTGCCCAATACCCAGGCGCGCAGCGGAGAGTACGGGACGAGGGAAGCGGCATTGATGCCCAGTCCACCCCGGTCCAGACTGTCCAGATATTCGGGGAAGGTCTCCCAGTCCCAGCGCATGCCGGCCTGCATACAGGACAACGGAATGGATTCGGTTCGCTCCATACGACGCATCGCCCGGTCGCGGTCTTCCGGACGCACCGGCGCAAAACCAAAGCCACAGTTTCCGATCGCCACCGTGGTTACGCCGTGCCAGCCGGAGAGCGTGGCATACGGGTCCCAGGCCGTGCCGCCGCTGAGTGCCGCATCGTAATGGGTATGGATGTCCATAAACCCTGGCGCGACGATCATGCCGGTCGCATCCAGCACCCGCGTGGCCGTGTCCTGGATATTCCCCATGGCAACGATCCTGCCGTCACGAATTGCAATATCGCCCCGATAGCGGGGCACCTGCAATCCGTCGATGATTGTGCCGTTCTTGATAAGCAGATCGTACTCTGCCATATAATCCCTCCTTTGGCTCACACAAGCCGGTTGCGGTTATATTTCATCCTCCCCGGAGCCACCCGGTTCAGGCCTTTGGTACAACACGTTGACGGGTCTCTTCATCCTGCAACGGAATGCGCTGCAATTGCAAGAGTTACCGCATATGACTGCTACGCAAGCACGTCGAGTCCGGCTTGGGCGCATTCGATATCTTGTTCAACCGAACCGCCACTGACACCGATTGCTCCGACCACTCTATCCCCAATGCGGATCGGCAAACCGCCGCCAAAGGTCACGATGCGCGGAATATGCGGCACCCCTGCCAAGAGTGCCGGGTCATCCTTGATAAAGTTAAAAAACTCGTGCGACGGCATCCCAAAAAGGGCAGTATAGGCTTTGTTCTGAGACACCTCGATACTGACTAACGGTGTTCCATCCATCCGGCAAAACGCCTTGAGCAGCCCACTCTCGTCCAGCACGGCTACAACTTGGGGCACCCCAAGTTCCTTTGCTTTGGCAACAGCCGCGGCTACCATCTGTTGCGCGAGTTCGTCTGTCACACTCTGCTTTTCAAAGGTCTGGGCCATACGTCCTCCTTGTGGTGTTTTCGCTGGAGTATAGAAGGAAAGAAGTGTAGGGGTAAAGAGAAAAGAGTCACCACAGATGAAAGAGTTTGGAGGAGGCGATAATGAAACGCGCACTGGCACTCGTCCCATTCCTGTTGGTGGTGAGTATACACGCTCTTCAAGCGAAGCAGGGCGACCCCTCCCCCCTCGCTCCGGTCGTCTTTACCAACGTCACGGTGATAGATGCGACTGGGGCGCCGGCCCGGCCCGACATGACCGTCGTGCTCACTCAGGATCGTATTAGCGCCCTGGAGAAAACCGGGACGGTCGCTATCCCCTCAGGTGCCCACGTTTTCGATGCCGCGGATCACTTTCTCATACCCGGCCTGTGGGACATGCATACCCATATCGCCGACGTTGAGACGTATCCGAGAAGCGGGGATATTTTTCTGCCGCTTCTCATCGCCCACGGAGTCACGGGCATTCGCGATATGGGCGGCGACCTGGCGGCCCTCACCCAGTGGCGTGAGGAGATTACGGCAGGCAAGCGGATCGGCCCCCGCATTATCGCCTCCGGTCCCATGCTGGATGGTCCCAATCCGCCCTTCCCCCAATCGGTCAGTGTGCACAATGCAACCGAAGGACGCCAGACCGTGTTAGATCTCAAGCAGCAAGGGGCAGACTTTATCAAAGTCCAGTCGCTCATTCCGCGCGACGCCTATTTCGCCGTCATGCGGGAGGCCCGACAGCACGGCTTGCGAGTTGCCGGCCATCTGCCGGATCAGATCACCGCCACGGAAGCGTCCGAGGCCGGGCAACACAGTATGGAGCACTTCATTGGCTGGCTCAAAAGCAGCTCAACAGTGGAGCAGGAACTGCTCCAAACGGTATCGATTTTTGATCTGTTCCAAAAAAAGGAACCCGTTCAACGCCTGCTCGGCACCCAGAGTAAAGAGAAAGAAGAAGCGCTGTTTGCACGCCTCGCCCAGAAGAGCATGTGGCAGTGCCCAACGATCGTGTGGATGCGAGGCTTATCGCATATTGACGAAAACACATTTCCGGCCGACCCGCGACTGGACTATATTCCCGCCTCGTGGGTTGCGGCGTGGCGCGTGACGAAGGAAGAGCGCCTGCTCGCGGGCCGCTCTGCCGAGGATATTGCAGCCGGCAAGCAGTATTTCCGGACGCTGTTTGATTTGATCAAAACAGCGCACAGAGCAGGCGTACCCTTCCTGGCCGGAACCGATACACCAGCCCCGTATATCTTCCCCGGTTCATCGTTACACGAGGAATTGGCCCTACTGGTCGAGGCCGGCCTGACACCCATGGAGGCCTTGCAGACCGCGACCCGCAATCCTGCCCTGTACCTTGACCAACAAGACCGGCTTGGCACCATCGAGGTGGGCAAGATTGCCGATCTCGTCCTTCTCGAAGCGAATCCCTTGGAGGATATCACCAACACCCGGAAAATTGCGGCAGTGGTTGTCGGTGGCAAGCTCTTCTCTCACAGCGCCTTACAGGCCCTCCGCACTGCCGTCGCTACCAGTGCGCAGCAGGGGTAACGGACCGCGCCTCAAAAAGACCGCTCACTGCGACAGGCGTCGCTGCCAGCCGCATGATAGTCGGTCATAAGTTTCGCTCCAGCGGGGCAACTGACCGCGACATCGTCTCCGAAGGGATTTGAGCACACATCTTTTCCGTGAAGGGGCTTGTGGTAATGCATGCTCGGACAGTCCGGTCGTTCATACACCCACTTGGTGGCCTCAGCGGTTTCGTGGTGCAGTATTTGCAGGGCCGCTTCCTCAGTCGTATAATCCGGTTCCGGCGGCAGCGCTTCCGCTGGTGCTCTCGCTGGGGCGGGGGAGCGTTTCAGTACGTCCACGGGGGCCGTCTCAGACTGAGGCGTTGATGGGGCGGGAGCTGGCGGGTTCAAGTCTTCCCACTGGCCCGTATACGGATTAAAAACCTTCCCCCATTCCTGAGACGACACCTGTGCTGAGCACACCAGGCAAAAGCCGAGCATGAGAGAGAGTACGAGACCTCGTCTGGCTGGGCGCATACGGTTTCCTCGTTAGAGATGGGTTTCAAACCATTCTTTGATGAGCGGCAGACTCTGGTCAAGCCCAGGGCCAGAGAGAATGTCACTATGGCCAAGACCGGGCAGGATCACGATCTTCTTGGGCTCTCCGGCCTTTTCATACATGGACTGTGACTCTTCCATGGATACGCGTTCATCTGCGTCACCGTGCAGCCAGAGTATCGCCCGGGGTGATATCTGATGCACGACGGACTCGGGTCGATACGCAATCAACGCTTCACCCGAGGTCAGCGTAATCTCCCGGCTCCACTGCGGATACTGGTCGAGAATCTGAGCAAACAGGGCGGCCGTACTCTCCGGCTCAGGCACAATCTCGCTGGCTTGCACATACTGCTCCTGCCCGGTCAGGACACGCTCGCGTCGATTCTCTTCCAGGCGTCGGAGTAATGCCCGCCATTCCCAGAAATGACAGGCGTCACGCGTCCAACGCCCACAGTCGCCGATGCCGCAGACGCTCACCGTGGCTTTGACCCGCTCTTCTACTCCGGCAGCGTAACTGACGTTGGCCCCACCCAGACTGACGCCGAGCAGTCCAATCCGGTCCGGGGCGACCTCGGGCTGCTGCTGCATGAATGTGACCGCATTGTGGATATCTTCGATCTGCCGCATAGGGATGATCTGGCGACGGGGTTCTCCGCCACTCGCACCCAGGAAACGGTAGTCAAACGTCAGAACAATATATCCGGCCTGAGCCACGCGCCGGGCAATATCGGGCAACATGACTTCTTTCACCGCGGTAAAGCCGTGGCATATGACAACACCGGGTCTTGGTCTATCGGAAGAGCTGTTCTCAGGCAGAAAAAGGACGCCCGCCATAGGAACACTTTCACTGTAGAATTGAACCGACTTTTCCATACTCCTCCCTTTATCGCTTGAGCATCCTGGGGACAAAACGTGGCACCCGGCGTTGATACTGTTCGTATGCCTCCCCAAAACGCTCGACCAGTTCTCGTTCTTCCATCAGCGTAATGCCATACAGCGCGAGGCAGGCAAGAGGACAGAGGAGGTATACGGCCAGATAGTTCGTAAAAAGCGCAATAGCGCCTACACTCAGGATCACGCCGACATAGCGGGGGTGCCGCAGGCGTGCATAGATGCCCTGGTCCAAGAGCGGCTGACTGGTCGGCGTGGGCGACAGTTCGGGAATGCCGACCAGAGTGCCTAAGCTCAGATGTTTTCGACACTGCACCTCAATCGTCAGAGCTGCCACAAAGCACAGCAAGGCAGGCAAACCTAACCATCCGGGAGAACCGAACTCTACGGCCAGAAGCGGATGGCGCAGCAGAAAGACGCCAGCGCCGATGGCAATAAGAATCGCCCCCAGCACGGAGTATGAGAGCGCGAGTCCAAGTTGTCGCCAGCTATGAACCAGACCGTGAGCAAACGGCCAGAACAGGATACCTGGAATACAGGTCACCAGCGTGAGGAGAGCCACGTGATAGCGGACGGTATCCATTCCGTTAGCAAGCTGGCCGTCTACCCCCCTCATACAACGCTATACGAGACCTTGAGATCAGGTGTGTTCTGGATGGTCTGAAAGACGACACAGTAGCGTTCGGTCAAACGAATCAGGGTTGCCAGATGTTCCGCATCGGCATCCGTGTCCAGATCAAATCGGAGGCGAATGTCACGAAAGCCGACCGGAGCTTCTTTTGAAACTCCGAGGGTCCCCCTGAAATCCAGATCGCCCTCCGCGATGACCCTGCCGTCTCGAAGCTCCACCCCAATCGCCGTAGACACGGCTTGCAGAGTCACGCCGGCACACGCCACAAGCGCCTCCAGCAGCATATCGCCGGAGCAGGCCGCCAGCCCGTCCCCGCCAGTCGCCGGGTGCAGTCCGGCTTCGACCAATGCCTTGCCCGTTTCAACGCGGCAGGTAATGCCCTCGCCAATCCGGCCTTCTGCATTCAGCGTCACCACCGCCTTTTCGGGTGCGTCTTTATAGACATCCTTGAGGGGTGCCTGGAGGGCGCGGAGTTCTTCTGCTTTCATGGTCATCTCCTTACTTGTTGTTCACTGCTCCATGCGGTCCAGCGCATCTTGCGTACTGCCCGCGTCACTATAGTTGGCGTCCTGGTCAAAGCTCACGAAAATCATACTCACCCCTTCAGGACCGGCGGTGAACGGCGTGGCCTGTTCTCCACCCGGAATGAAACGGAGCGCTTTCGGCCCCAGTCGCCCGCCAAGCAGAGAGGCCGAACCGGCATAGACCACCTCATACCGGCCATACTCCGGAACCGGGGGAGTGAACTCGGCGCCCGCCGGAAATGCGACCAGCTCGGCCGTGGGGCCGAAGCTCGGTGGGATGAGCAGCTTGCGTCGCGCGTGTGGACAGCCGGGCATGGGCTGCCACTCGACTTCATGGGCGCAGCGCGTTAGCTCGCGGCCACGGACGTTGGCCTGCCAGCGTCGTTTTTTGTCACGCATGACAGCCAGGCCGCCCGGCTTGGCGTGCAGCACGAGCATATCGTGCCCGCCGCTGACCGTGAACGGACCGTAGGGCGTGTTGTGTTCCGTATAGTGCACGGCCGGCGCATCCAGCCGGACCAGCGGGAAGGCCATTGAACCTTCAAGCAGAACTTGGAATTGGGCCGCATAATGAAAATGCGGCTCCACCGTATAGTCTGCCGAGATTTGCGCCCGTATGGCTTCGGGTCCGCCGTCTCTGCCTTTCAAATACATTTGAAGCTGGGCTTCCCCTCCGCCCTCAAGGGCTAAGGTTTTCCACGCTAGGGTTGAGGGCCCTACGATATACTGATGGGGGTCCATGTCGTCCCTCCTTGTTTGCGTCGTTCACTTTCCATGAATCTATATTGAACACCTCGCAGTCATTGACAATAGGGCGAGGCTACGGGCTCGACCTTGACCCTTTCAAAGGCACCTCTCCTAGCCATTCAATGCCGGAGGGTTTGAGGGTCGGGGGCATGGGATATCACCTGGCAGAGTTGACGACTTTGCCTTTATGACCGTGCCGGCTTCGGTCCAGCGGCGCTCAGGGCTTGGTCAAAGGTCATGATGTGCTTCACGCCGCGCCGTCGGCAACTCGCGAGCTGGCAAAGGTCTCTGGCCCCCAGCGTGGGATACTTTTCATGGAGTTGCCTCGCCAGCGTCACATCCGCTTCTTCCAGCGGCCACACTTCGACACCGGCTCCGACCACCAACGCCCGGGCCGCATCGAACGTCTGGAGTCGGCCGACCGGCAGGTAGGCATGTACCAGCTCCTGCAAGACCTCTGCCGAAGTGCCAAGAGGC
Source organism: uncultured Binatia bacterium (SeqCode) (assembly GCA_965232605.1). Taxonomy (GTDB): domain Bacteria; phylum Desulfobacterota; class Binatia; order Bin18; family Bin18; genus Bin18. The sequence continues at coordinate 494,837 of CBDDQA010000005.1, forward strand.
GTGCCACGCCGGTTGGACTCGGCAAAGAACTCTCGGGCAGGAGCTTGTAGCGGATGTGGCCGACCTACCGCGTACATGAAGACATTCGTATCGACGAATATCATGTGCTCGCTACGTTCCGCCGTCGCGACTCGGCGATTGCGCTCAGGTGCTCGTCCCATTCCGGTTCGGTCTCGGGACCTGGCAGGGCATCGCACGCCCTGAAAAATCCTTCCAAGGCCGCGGGTGACTCGAAAAGCTCGGAGCGTTGCCGGGCCTCAAGCCGTTCACGGGCGGCAGCCCTCAGCCAGGCGCTCAATGTCAAGCCCTCTCTGCGAGCCTGGGAGACGAAACGGTCACGGTCTTCATCGGGTATTATCAATTGGACTCTGGCCATGACGTATCTCCAGCCTCCCCATAAGAATGTGTATTAAAATCACACATTCTTGACCACATATCTATCCTGACCAGAGGTGGCGTCGGCTTCACGCTGCCTCTAGCCCTTCGTTGAGAATGGAAAGATATCTGTCATACACGAACACCCGGCCGCAGCGTTTGCCGGTGATCTCGCGCGCAATCCCGTATTCAACAAGTCGTCCCATCGCCGAGGAAGCGGCGGGAAAGGAGAGCGTTGTGCGGTTGCCGATCTCAGACAGGGACAGAACCGGTCGCTCCTTCAACTTTTAGTGAAAGTTTTTTTAACACCATCTCTTGTTATTAAATTTTACCGACCAAAAATTAAATAACGAAGGGGCCACCGCAGGGGAATCGAAGTAATCACACAAAATAATCACGCAAAGCAGCGTTTCAAGTATGCCCTCTGCTATCCGCCGATAATCTCATTCAGCGATAAAAGGCTGCCCTGTTCAGCACCGGTATATTTGCTAGACTGCCGTTTCTCTCATAGCCGAGCTGCTCGGTTCGACACCGTACCTGACAGGAGCGTCTTCATGGGACGGATTGTTGTTGAAGTACAGATAGAAAATGGCACTGACGCGACCGGCCGCATCCACTGTGACGCCTTGGTTGATACGGGAGCGGCGTACCTGACCTTACCTAAAGCGTGGCAGACCCGTTTAGGACAGTTGACCAAACTTGATACAGTGGAGGTAGAAACGGCAACCCAAACCGTTATCAGCGGAGACATTTGCGGTCCGGTTCTCCTCCGCATGGAACATTTCCGACCAGTCCTGACCGAGGTGTTATTCATTGAGATGGAACCGGCGGATGGGCAATATGAGCCCTTGATTGGCTATATCCCCCTTGAGCAAGCCCAAGCCGCTGTTGATCTGCTGGGGCATCGCTTGGTGAAGATCAGCCGGGTTGATCTCAAATAGATTGGAACTGAACTCAGTCTGCCCCTTCCAGGCTTCGTCGTATCTCCGCAGCCTGGATACCTGCTTTCGCGGGTATGACACAATACGGCCCGGTATTCCCGTAGAAGAGGCGGCCCAACATCTTGCGGGCTATGGAATAAGACAGATACACAAGAGTGACCATTTCAGAATAAGGAGGAGCACCTATGGACATTGGCGTCTTCTGTTTCACGTCCGGCGAGTCGGCGGACCCTGCGGTGGTGGCGAAAAAGGCCGAGGAACTGGGCTTTGCCTCGTTTTGGGTTCCGGAACACCCGGTTCTGCCGGTGCATACCACCGTGGGCTATCCCATGGCCCCGGATCAGCCGATTCCGAGAACAATCGGGATTATTTCCGACCCGTTTGTGTCGCTGGCTCGGGCCTCGGCCACGACCACCAAGATCAAACTGGGCACGGGGATTTGTCTCGTGCCGGAGCGCAACCCGTTGTTGCTGGCCAAAGAGATATCCACCCTGGATCACTATTCGGGCGGGCGTTTTCTGTTTGGCATCGGGGCCGGCTGGCAAAAAGAAGAGTGTGAGATCATGGGCGGAGACTTTCCGCACCGCTGGACCCAGACCCGGGATTCGGTTCTGGCCATGAAAGAACTGTGGACCACGGACGAGTCCGAATATCACGGCAGGTATTATGACTTTCCCGCGGTCAAGTGCTTTCCCAAGCCGGCCCAAAAGCCGCATCCGCCCGTTATTCTGGGTGGCTCGGCCAAGAATGTGTTCAAACGGACGGTGGAGTGGGGAGACGGCTGGATGCCGGTTTCCACCTCGCCCGACGAGATTCGACACGGACGCGAGACCCTGAACGAGCTGGCCGCCCAAGCCGGGCGTGATCCTCAGTCTATCTCCGTTATCGCCTTTGGGCAGCCGGGACAGTTGCACAACCGCGATCAGGTCCAGGCATTGGAAGCGGCCGGCGCGGAACACGCCATTATCTGGCTCAACAAGTTGCAGGAAGAGGAGGTCATTCCAGAGTTAGAGGGCTTGGCCCAAGAGATGCTGGGCGCATAAAAACGCAGGGGGAGTCGCACCATGAAAGACATCATGCACCTGAATGCTTTTCTGATTCACAGCCCCATGAATCATACGGTCGGGTCGTGGACCCATCCGGACAGTGCGGTCGGCTCCTCTTTTGCTCAACCCGATATATGGCAGGACATGGCCAGAACGCTGGAGCGGGGCAAGTTTGACGCCATATTTTTTGCGGACCAGTTTGCCACCTATGGCAACTACCGCGCCCGCACCGATGAAGCCCTCCTCCATGCCGTTCAGTTTCCGGTTCATGATCCGACCCTGCTTGTGCCCATGCTGGCCGCGGTCACCGACCGGCTCGGCTTTGCCGTGACCCTGTCCGCCACCTATTACCCGCCGTATATGGCGGTCCGCAAACTTTCGACGCTCGATCATCTGACCAGGGGACGGATCGGGTGGAATATCGTCACCTCCGTTCATATTGGAGAGGCGCACAATATGGGCTGGGAGAACATGCTTGCGCACGATGCGCGCTATGAGCGCGCCGACGAATACATGCAGGTCTGTCACAAACTGTGGCAGAGTTGGGAGCCTGACGCGGTCGTGGCGGATAAAACGTCCGGGGTGTATGTTGACCCCAGCAAAGTCCATCCTATCAATCACAAGGGCAAGTGGTTCTCCTGTCCAGGCATCTCGCCCGTTTCCCCTTCGCCCCAGGGTTATCCAGTTCTTTTTCAGGCCGGCGCCTCGGGCGCAGGGCGCGATTTCTGCGCCAAACATGCCGAAGCGGCGTTCGGGGTGCAACTCACGACGCGGGCAATGAAAGCCTATGCGGACGATATGCGCGCCCGGGTGAAACACCTCGGCAGAACTCCTGCCAGTCTCAAATTTATCTGGGGTATTCAGGCCATTGTCGGCGGAACGGAGGAAGAGGCGCGCCGGAAACAGCGGGACATGAACGAGCGCGTTCCGGTCGAAGGCGGATTGGCCCTGCTGTCGGGTCACACCAACCACGACCTGTCCCAGTATGACCTGGACCAGCCGGTTGAAGATATTGAGATGGAAGGCATACGCGGGCTGTTTGAGATATTCACCAAGATGTATCAAGCGGGCGACCTGGGCCGCGACCGACTCACCATGCGTGAGGTCGGGAAAATTTACGGCGCAACCATTGGCTGTCCGCAACTTGTCGGCACGCCAGAACAGGTTGCCGATCAGATGGAAGCCATTCTGGATGAGACCGGCGGCCACGGGTTTAATATCACTCCCACGACCATGCCCGGCTCAATGACGGAATTTGTTGATACGGTCGTCCCGGTGTTACAGCAACGCGGCCGGCACCGCACCGAGTATACCGGCCAGACGCTCAGAGAACATCTGAGACAGGCGGCATGTGAATGAAAAGTTAATCCGGCACGACGGCATACACCCGATAGGTCACCTCGTTGGGCTTGAGTTTGCCCTCACCCACGGCCATCAAGTTGTTGAGCCAGGCATACCGCTCGTCGCCGGTCTCAAACTGTATCTGTGAGATAAAATAATTATCCCCGAAATTGGTCGAGCCGCCGCCCGCAAGCGCCTCCCGAATCCCCTCGGTGGCTTCCATACGCGCCCGGTAGGTGACATAGATCGCCGCCCCATCATCGCTCTCAAAGACCGCCCGCACGTCGAGACGCAGGTTGCCGTCCGGGCCGACCAGAGCCCAGTCGGCCCCACTGGCCCGGACCTTGCCCTGCATCCGCGGGCCCTCGAAGTGTCCGCCGGTCAGGTCGGCCACAATACGCTCGCCGAGCGGCCCTTTGCCGACGCTGATCGGAGTAATGAAAGTGGCAGTGTAATCACACAGATATTCGAGTTTCATCGCCTTCCCTCTACAGCCCGTAGACCTGGGCCGCGTTCCGGCCGACGACCTTCTGCCGCGTTGCCTCGGACATGGGCTCAAGCAGTTCGACCAACTCGTCCATATAGTTGTCCGGATGGTCGGGATGCGGAAAGTCCGAGGCCCAGAAGAATTTGTCTGCGCCTACGAAGTCCACCACATGACCAAAGGCTTTTTCGTCCGGGTCGCCGGAAATCCAGCAGTTGCGGTAAAAATAATAGCTGGGTTTTTCTTTGAGCTTGACAGTGTCGCCCAAGGGGCTGTCAAACACCGCATCCATACGGTTGAGCAGATAGCCGGCCCAGCCCGCCCCCGATTCCAGCACCACAATTTTGATCTTGGGGAAACGCTCAAACAGGCCGTACTGGAACATCGCCGTAAAGGCCTGAAGCGGCCCCTGAGCACCGTGCACATTGTAGTGCCACAACGCCCATTTCTGCATGTCCTTGAAGCGCTGGTGCACCCGCTTGGAGGGCGGTTCACCGCTCGGGTGAATACCGACCGGGACGTCCAACTCCTGGGCCTTGGCCCAGAACGGGTCGTAGTCCGGATGGGCGTGGGATTTATTGGTTGGCGTAAACGGCACGAAGAACGCGCCTTTGGCCCCGGCGCGCACCGCCCGTTCCAGTTCCTGGGCCGCCACATTCCCGTCCCCCATTGAGATATGAGCAATCGGGATCAACCGGCCATCGGAGTCGGAGCAGAAATCAACCACCCAGCGGTTATACGCCTCGGCGTAGGCCGCCTGGAGATCGAGGCCTTCAACCTCTTCGGTTTCCCATAAGAGACCCAGACTCGGGTAGATAATGGCTTTTTCCAAGCCCTCCTGATCCATACGGGCCAGCCGCTCCTTGGGATACATCGAACCAAAGGGCGCCTCACTCACATAGGTCCGGTCCGGATGGGGCGCGGTTTCTTCTTCCGATTTTTTTCCCATCGCTCCGAACTGGGCTAATTGTCCCGGCTGGGAATACTTTGCGGGTCGTCCATCCAGCTCCAGGACCTCAAGCCCGTCTTCATTGGTATGCAGACGGATTGCCCGGTCCTTATATCTTGGATGAATATATTTCTCCCAGGTATCAGGTGGCTCAAGGATGTGTCCGTCGGCATCAACCGCCCCGCTATAGGGAAACTTTCCATTTGCGGCCATTCTGCATTCCCTCCGTTTTTACGTGTTGTGAACTGGAACGTGAAAGCATCCTTTCTAGCCTACACGGTTCACTCGGGCAAGGGTTTTGGGGCTCTTGTCCCGACCGGTCCATACCTCATCTCCTGTGTGGAGGGGGGGGCTGTAGACCAGAAAGGATTCCCGCTTCTCGACCTGACAAAAACCACTCCGCCGCTACGCTTCACCCCATTCAAGAGGAGCGTAGCGGCAGGTTTCCATCAATACGCGACGGCTGTTATCCGCACGCCAAGGTATAGACGTTCTGACATCCGTCCGGCAGCGCGGACTCGCTCCAGGCCGTACCGCCGTCCTGGGTGCCGAACACCTGGCCCTCTCGCGTGCCACAGTATACGAGCTGCGGGTCCTGACGGCTGAGAGCAACGGTCATCATGGTACTCCTGGGGGAGATGCCATGATCAAAACGCTGCCAGGTCTGACCCAGGTCCGGGCTGCGATAGACGGAGCCGTTCAGGCTGAGCGCTCCCGGACTCAGCGCGGCGTAGAGCGTATTGGGGTCACCGGGGGCGACCTGGATATCGCGCGCGTAGGCCAACGGCGAAGAACGCCAGATTTCCATATCCGCCCAGGTCTGACCCTGATCCGGGCTTTGGAACAGGCCCATGCGCGTGGCCAGAAAGACCTTGCCCGGCTGCGCGGCACTCAGCACCAGAGCGTGCGCGTCCATCATGCCCTCGGCGTCGGTGTTGCTCAGAATCCGACTCTTCAAATAATCCTGCTCGGCAAACTGGAGCAACGTCTGACTACAGTCTTCCCAGGTGTCGCCGCCGTCTTTACTGCGGATGATTCCGCCAACCTCCAGGCCGGCATACACCGCATTCGGATCATGCGGGTCGGCCGCCAGGCCGATAATGCGGCACGGAAAACCCATTTCAACCATGCCGGACGGCTGGGCAAGGGTCAGGCGTTTCCAGCTGTCGCCGCCATTCTCGCTCCGATAGATGGCCGCCGGTGCAGTACCGCAATACACGACCTGGGGGTCGTTCGGGCGAAACAACAACGACCAGACCGCCATCCCGCTATCCGGAAAATCCAGTTCCTCCCAGTGCGCCCCGCCGTCCGTACTGCGGTACGGTCCGTGCTGGGTGCCGACGTATAAGAGATGCGGATTGTCAGGATGGATAAGAATGGCCCGAATCTCGGCCCGCTCCGGGAGGCCCTGGCTCAAAATCTGCCACTCCGTTTCTCCGACTTCTTGACGACACAAACCACTGCTTGGGGCGGTCTGTCCGTTGGTGGAAAACTGCGACGCCCCAGCGTAGACATACTGAGCCATGGTTTTCTCCCTTCTTTTTCGCGCTCACGTCTCATTATTGGGTCAGGGGCAAATATTCAACCCAATCCACACAATCTTCAAGACTGAACGGTTACACCTGCCTTGTCTCCATTGGCTTTGTTAGGCTATCAGGACAGGCAAAGGAGGGAGTCCGTGCTGATATCCGTCCTGTCCGTTCTCATCTTGATCGCCCTGCTCTGGTCTCTGGGCTGGTATGCCAAACGCTGGGTTTCGACCGATGCCGATTATTTGCTGGCCGGCCGCCAGGTCAGCCTGCTCCCCGGCATTGCCGGGATCTGCGGGATCGCGTTTGCCGGCAGCGTAACCAGCATTATTCCGGGCCTGACCATCCAGTACGGCTTTTTTGGCTGGGTGTGGGGCATTAGTCTGCCGGCGGTCATCGGCTATTGGATATACGGTCTGCTGGCCTGTCCGTATGTCCGTCGCTCCGGGGCCTACACCCTGCCGGAGTGGCTGGAGATGCGCTTTGATGCGCGCACCCGCCTGGTCGTCAGCATTGCCACCGTCCTCGGTGTGACCGGCCTGGTCGCCATGAATGTCATTGCCATGGCGCTGATTATGACCGGCTTTCTTGAGGCTCCGCTGTGGCTGATGGTGACACTGATTCTCGGCGGCCACGTCATGTTTCTCCTCCTCGGCGGTCTGTGGGCGTTGACCCTGACCGATGTCGTCCAGGTCATTCTGGGCTTTATCCTGCTGCCGGCACTGGTCGGCTACTGTGCGTGGACATTTGGTGGTTGGGATATGATTCAAGCCCAGTTCGTGTCGCCGGCGCCGTTGACCCAGGGAACGGCAGGAACGTTTCCGTGGTTGCGCCTGAGCTATCCCAGCATTATCACCGTCTCCCTGGTGGTCGGCATGTTCATTCAGTGGGGCGGCAACTACTACTGGCTGCGCGCCGCGGCCGCCCGGACCGAGTTTGTCGCCCGCTGGCAATATCTGATTGGCGGAGTCGTGGTCGTCGTAGTTGTCCACGGAGCGTTGGGCCTGCTCGGACTGTACGCGGGGAGCGTGTATCGCCAGGACTTTCTGGGTGAGGCCAACCCCATGAGCGCGTATGGCATGCTGATGCGCGACCTCCCCTCAGGGGTGGCGCTCTTCGGCCTGGTGGCGGCCCTGGCGGCGACCATCTCAACCACCAGCAACGCCCACCTGGGGATTACCTCGACCCTGGTGCGCGACCTGTATCAACGCTTTCTGCATCCGGAGGCCACACGCGAGCAGGTCTTGCGTATCAGCCGGGTTCTCACCGTCGTCACCGGGGGCGGCATCTGGCTGCTCAGTTTTTATCCCGGCGGCCCCTATTTTTTGCTGGCCATTAGCTGCGCGATGTTGGGCCCGGCGGCACTGATTTTTTTGCTCGGGCATCGCTGGTCGCGGATCAGCGCAACCGGAGCGTTTTGGGGGACGCTCATCGGGATGGTCGTCATGCTGGTCTACGAAGGATTACAGCTGACCGGCGTGACCGCGTGGTCAACGCATACGGTTCTTATCGGAACCCTGACCACCCTGCCCTTGATCGTTCTGATCTCGCTGGCAACCTCACCGCCGACAGGCCAGCAGGACGGGCATTCCGGGGTCGGCCAGAAGCCCTTCGTCCTCACCATCGAGCATACGCAGCTTCTGGACCTGCTGCACCACGGCTATGGACAGATGGTTGAGCTGACCGATTTTCTCGGTATAGACACCGCGCGCGGGAATCGCTTAATCGAGGAACTGATAGCCGCGGGCTTGGTCCGGCGGCAGGCGCAATCGGGGCCGGACTTTTTTACCCTCGGGCTCACTTCCCAGGGAGCGCAATACCGGGAGGAGACTGAAGAACCCGGAACGGTTATACCGCCCCGTTCTTCGCTTCCCACCATTGAGCGCCAAATCCTCAGGCAGATTGCGAGCGGTCCGCAGACTCTGCGGACCTTGGGCCGAGCGATTGAGGCAAACGCCTCGACGCTCGGCGTGGTCGTCAGCCGCTTGGAACGACTCGGCCAGGTGCGCAGTCACGGTATATGGGAGCGGCGTCTCGTCTTGTCCGATACGGGTCGCGCAGCCCTCCAGGCGGCGGATCAGGGCTAAGGGCTCCGCTCATTCGGCCTCCGGCCCTGACAGTTCTCTGCGGAACGGATACACTCCGGGATCACTCCTGTTCGAGGTTACTGTATGCCGAGTACCAAGCCGCCGAGCGGCACGCGAGATTACTTACCTGAGACCGTGGCAAAACGACGCTACGTTGTGGCGAAGATTGAGAACGTCTTTCAGCGCTACGGTTTTCTGCCCCTTGAAACGCCGGCCATCGAGAATCTGAGCACGCTGTTAGGCAAATATGGCGAGGAGGGCGACCAGCTCCTCTTCCGTCTCCTCCACCGGGGCGACAAACTCGCGCGCGCCCTGGAAAAACCGACCCCCGAAGCCGGAGACCTGGCCGAGCTTGGGCTGCGCTATGATCTCACCGTTCCGCTGGCTCGTGTCGTGGCCCAGTACGGCAACAGCCTCCCCAGGGTGTTCAAACGCTACCAGATTCAGCCTGTCTGGCGGGCCGACCGGCCGGCCAAAGGCCGCTTTCGGGAGTTTTATCAGTGCGACGTTGACCTGACCGGCACCACGTCTCTGCTGGCCGAAGCCGAGGTGATGAACGCGGTCAGCGGCGCGCTGCTTGAGCTCGGCTTTTCCACCTTCTCCATCGCGCTCAACCACCGGGTGATTCTGCGCAGCATGATCGGGGCGGCCGGCATTGACCCCAGCCTTGAGGGTTCCGCTCTGGTCGCCATTGATAAGCTGGACAAAATCGGTGTTGACGGCGTGCAGGCAGAACTCACCCAACGCGGCATTGCTCAGGAATCGGCCCACCGTCTGCTCGCCATGACAACGAGCGCCCCGGAAATGAGCAACCACGCCGTGTTAGACGCTTTACGCGGACAGTTATTGCAGCCCGAGGCGCAGCAGGCGCTCAACGAGCTTGAAACGCTTGTGGCCTTAACCATGGATGCCCCGGCAGGTCCGCATATCCGTCTGGCCCCGGCGCTGGCACGGGGTCTGAGCTATTATACCGGTCCTATCTTCGAGGTCGTCTCGACCGACTTCAGCGGCTCCCTAGGCGGTGGTGGACGCTACGACAACCTGGTTGGCATGTTCAGCAACAAACAGGTTCCGGCGGTCGGCTTTTCCCTCGGTCTGGAACGGGTCCTGCTCTTAATGGAAGAGCGGCAGATGTTTCCGGCCCTGCAATTGACCGCCCAGGTGATGGTCTGCATCCTGCCCGATACCCCGCTGCCCCCGGCGGTCGGACTGGCCTCGCGCCTGCGTCAGGCCGGCCTTACGGTCGAGGTCTATCCGGAACAGAGCAAGCTCAAGCGCCAGCTCTCAGCCGCCGACACTCAGCAGATTCCCTATGCGCTCATTCTTGGCCCGGACGAGCTTGAACGCCAGCGCTATACCTTGAAGAACCTGGCGACCGGAGAGCAGCAAGCGCTGGCTGAAGACGAGATCATCACCGCGCTCCGGCCTAGAACACCACCTCCAACTGCGTAATCAGATTGTCCCTATCCCGCAGCAGGCCGATGCCGTTGTACTGGCCATCGAGGTAGTTGTACTGGAGCGTCAGTCGAAACGGGTCGCGCGTCAGGGTGACTCCCGGCTGGACGAGCCAGGAGCCCTGCCAGTCGTAGAAGAAGACCAGCTGGGGTTTGATCACCCCGGAGCGGAAGGAGGTCGAGATGCTCAGGGTATTTACAAACTGATGTTGGTCGATATTGACCAGGGATCGGTTCTGGCGGCTCGGCTCGCTCACCGGAATCGCAAAATGACCAAAGCCGTATGGCCCGGCTGATGCCAGCGAGGTGTCGTTAAAATCGACGATATGCGTGCCGAACATCTGCCCGCTGATAATAAAAGACTGCTGAGGATTGAGGGCGCGAATATAGCGGTTGATATCGATCCCCAGCACCCAGCGCACAACATGTGAGTGGGCAATATCGTTCTCATACGCCAGCAGCGGCGAGCCGGTAGTGGGATCGATCCCGACCTGGCGATAGCCGGGTGTGATCTGGCCGCCGGAGAGGACCGGTCCGAGGAGGTGGGTAGCACCGGAGTTCTTAAAGAACGGCTCATCCCAGAAAACGGCCGCCTCGCTGCGGATGATCGCATACCACTTCGGCACGGGGAAAGAAGCGGTCAGACCCGAGATCGCAATTTTCGGATACCGCACATTGGCCTGGAAGTGATCGACGATAAATTGAGGGGCCAGCCCCGCGTTGACCGCCTGCTCAAACGCCGCCAGGCTGAGCGGGGGACGCGTCCTGGGCGTGACAATGCGCACCTCGGGCGCATCCAGAAACGTGTAGTAATGCGCCGCAGAGAGCGTCAGCTCGCCGACTCTGGCGGTGACGCGAAAGCCGCCCCGGGTGTCCTTGAAATTCTGGGCCGGCTTTTTGACGACACTGCGTATCCCCGGCGGGTTCGGGGTTGACCAGGGTGAGCCGACCGGCACCGGGCTGGAGATATTCTTGTCAAAGGCCCCGTAGCCCTCGATGTTGAGCTCGGAAAAGGGGCCGACATCCTCAAAGCTGTAGACGGCCCGCACCATGTCCAGGGGCACGCGCCGGTCATCCAGGGAGACGAGGAAGCCGCCAAAGCTGGCATCGAGCGGATTGATCTGATCCAGGAGTCGAAAGGCGTCGGTCTCTCCCCAGGACAGGTTTTGGCGTCCAATGCGTAAAAAGAGAAACTCCCACGACAGGTCAACATAGGCTTCAAACAGCCGATGACGCATGCGCAAGCTGCGGCGCGAGTTGACGCGCGAGCAGCCGGCAAACTGACGCGGACTGGTCCGCTTTTGTTTGCTGGGCTGACCACAGTTGGAGTGCAGGGGAAAACGCTCGCTGAACACGTCGGGTCCATAATCCCAGACGCCGTCGTACTCCCCCCGATAGGTGATGAAATAACTGATGTCTTCAAGCTGGAGCCACTGAAGCGGCTTGAGCAGCGGCGCCAGCGCGCTGAGATGGCCCTCATAGCTGCCCTCAACCAGGTCCACCAGATCGTGTCGTAATTCGACTTGGATGAAGGAGCGGTTCTGGAGCATATTGAAAGAGTTATACGGCGTCTGGAGGCGGGTATTTCCACCCGCGTTCTCCACGGCCATGGCCGTCCGGTTATACACCCGGCCGTTAAAGCGTAGCGTTTGGGACTCGTCCAGAAAGCGGGCGTACAGCAGGGCCGGCCAGAGCACGAGACCAACGACCAGGCTACGAACGCACAACAGCCCGACCTGTCTCAGGCGCGGTGAAGTGCGCTTATTCGTCGCTGCTTGTCGACCCTGCACGCTGTGCCTCATAACTGGGAGCTAGGCTTCACTTCCCCAAACGGACCATCTCTTTGACTGTGAACTTTCTGGGTTTGAGGGGTTTGTTGATCAAGACCTCGTCGGCGGTCCACAGGGCGGCGCTATTACTTTTATAGTCTATCCACACATTGCCCAAGTGGAGATGTGTGCCCTTTACCTCGGCATTGTCCGGATCGTCGGCCGGGTCACCAAAGGTGTGAAACAAGGTCCGCCAATGATTTCCTTCATGGTCATACACAAAGACGCAAAAAACCGAATAAATCTGTCGATCAATATAAAAACGACGCTTGCCATACGGGTGGCCAGAATCGTTGGAGGTGGCTTCAAGAACCACGACCTGGCGCAACTCCCACGGAGACTGGGGATACCAGCCGCCTTTGCCGCCATACTCCGGGGGCGTTCCGCCAACGAAGCCCGGCATCAGCATCACCTGCTCGCCCAGATACTTCCAGGTATAGTTGTGAAGATAGCCCTGAAAACCGGCATGATCTTCGATGAGAAAACTTGCCTCGAATGAGGCCGCATGATGGTTGACGACGATGCTCCGCGTGCGGCGACTCTGCGGGTCGTAGGCCCAACCCTTCTGGTTGGTCGTGTCCGCCGCATAGTGAAAAGTGAGACTCTGGGCTCCCTCAAGGTCCTGGGGGCTCATGACAATCGAGTGCTCTCGCCACCAAGTGCCTTCCTTTTCCCACTTCGCTACGTTGAATTCTGGATTCGGACGGAACATGCCGTACCTGCGTGAATAACGGGTGTCCACCGCACGTTCGGTATTGCCGCTACTGTTGACCGTACGCAGGACACCTTGGGTTGTCATGGTATCGCCCATATAGCGCATGCGGTAATTCCAGGCGGCCTTAAGCCCGGCCTGCGGGTCGGCCGGATCAATCAGGGGAAAAGGCTGGCCAAGCGTGTAGTTCTGGAGCTCGCCATCCGCGCCGAGTTGGACTTGGCCGGCATGGTTGATCGACGCCTGCATATAGGCCTCAAGGATAGGAAAATCCGTTGTCGCCTGGACGGGAATCTCAAAATCTCCAGCTTGGACCACGCGGACAATCTCCGGCGGCAACACTTTTTCGGCAACCTGCACATTCTCTTTGGTCAGCGTCATGCCAGGTGTTATGCCGTCAATCTGCGGGCTGCCATTGCGGTACGGCAGAAAGCCGTCCAGCAGTTGCTGGTCTCCGTCCTGGGCATATACGCCTGCTGATAACAGCCCTACCAGGCTCAGTACGCCGGTGAGAAAAAGAATGCTCCGGTTTCTTATTCGCATGCGGCCCTCCTCTCCTGAGTGAATGTTCATTTTCTTGTAAAGACTCGCCGCCTCACACGCAAGAGGCCGGCCTGAGGCACAGGCTTGAGAAAGGTCTGATCTCTTGACAGCCCTGAGTGCTCTCAGATAAGACGGCTGCATATTTATTCTCAATAATCTGGAGGCAAGGAGGGCCTTATGGCAACACCCCAACCAGCAGTTCTCAATAGAAACATGGGCCAGCATCAGTGGTATGTCCATCTCAGTCGCCTCGATGGCGCTGATATGGGTGTGATCAAATCTGCGGTCCAGCAGTTGCGTCAAGACTGTGCCGACAAAGGCATCAATCTGACCATCGGCCTCGGACCATCACTCCTCTCGGACCTCACGGACGACGTGCCCAACGATTTTCAGCCCTACGAAACCTTCCGGTCGATTGATGGCAGTGGCAAGGAAGCCAAGGGCACCCAGGAAGAACTCCTGTTCTGGCTGAACAGCGAGAAAAAGGACGAAGTCTGGAAAGCCCAGTGGGACGCCCGGGAAGCCCTCAAGGGGCATATGCGGGTAGCCCGCGAAACCATGACCTTCATCTTTGGCGACTCGCTCGACCTGTCCGGCTTCAAAGATGGCACCGGCAACCCCGAGCCCGAGCGGGATATTGAAGTCGCGGTCGTCCCGGATGGCGAGCCGGGCGCAGGCGGGAGCTTCATCATTGCCCAGCGCTGGATTCACGATCTGGAAGCCTTCAACCTCCTGCCCGTTGAAGAGCAGGAAAAGGTCTTTGGCCGGACCAAGGCCGACTCGACCCGCCTGTCCCCCCAACCTTCTCCCTCCCACCTCTCGCACGTCGAGCTGAGAGAGGGCAGAACCGGCGACGACAGCACTCCCAAACGGGATGAGATTTCGCGCCGTTCGACCCCGTACGCCTTCCACGATGGCACGGTTGGCCTGTATTTCATGGCCTTCTGTAAGAGCCAGGCCCCGCTTCGCGAGCGGATGCGGGCCATGTATGGCATGGACGGTCAGGAACGCGACCGGCTCACCTCGTACAGCAACCCGGCCTCCGGCTCGTTCTACTTCGCTCCGTCGGTGGAAACGCTCGACGCCGCGCTGTCGTAAACATTGTCCAGATTTTCGTGTCAGAAGGGGGACAAGCCGTATGGCCTGTCCCCCTTCTTAATATCCGAGGATTCGGGAAAAGACGTTTATTCTTTCGTTTGGCCCACTTGGGCGAGCATCAAGCGCATCGGGGAGAGTGTCCGGCTCAGGGGATTGACCATTAAGCCAACCGTCTCAAGCGTGACCGCCCCTAGCAGCGGACCATCGTCGGCTTCTCCAAGCACCACCGGAGAAGTCGCGCGTTGTCCCTCAAGAGTAAAACGACACTCGGACACCCCCCGAGTAATCGTTGTTCCATCGGCAAGGGTGAATTCGACCCTCCGTTGGGGCCTCAGTTTCAGGGCACGCCAGATATGGAGAGGCAGCACGGTATACACCGCTCCGGTATCAATCAGAAAGCGAATATTTACCGAACGGCCTCGTCCGCTGGGTCTGGCCACCGTGACCCGGACATAGGTGAGACCCATGCTCTCTTCTCCTTCATGAATGTCGGCCCTTCTCACCCGGCATAGACCTCGGGCCGTAAGACGGCAATATACGGCAGGTTACGATAGCGACCGGCAAAGTCGAGCCCATAGCCCACCACAAACACGTCTTCGATCGCAAAAGCGCGAAAGTCGGCCTCGTACTCGACTCTCCGCCGGGCGGGCTTGTCGAGCAGGACACAGGTTTTGACCTCGCAGGCCCCGTGTTGCAAGAGTGCTGTGCGGAGAAACGCGAGCGTCCGGCCCGTATCCAGGATGTCGTCGACCAGGAGAATCCGCTGCGCCCGGATTTCGTGGTCGGTCGGGAAATAGTCCAGGCTGAACCGGCCACTCGTTGTCCCGTCTCCATAGCTCGATATCGCGGCAAAGCTCAGACGCAGCGGAAAGGAAAGCCGGCGGATGATATCGGCCGTAAAGAGGCAGCCGCCCTTGAGCACCGACACAACCGTACAGGGCGCATCCTGGTAATAGGCCGCGACTTCCTGGGCGACGCGGCTCAGGCCGGCTCGAATATCCGTCTCTGTGAACAGGATACGCTCAATATCCTCTGCCACGTCGGTCACTCCCGTCCCACGCTTTTTCCCCAGCCGGCCCCGTATCCGTTCGTGCCGGGCATAGCCCCGCAGGAATGCCGGACGGCTACGCCGCACCGGAAATCGCCCTAGTCCAGCGGTGGATTCTGGGCTATTTGCGCAATGTCGCCGTCCAGCTTGAGCCAGGGCTGGGCGCTGTCACACCAGAGCTGGGCTTCGGGCTTGAGCCAGGAGGTATCGTCAAGCGTGCCGGCCTTGAGAAAATCCATGGTTGGCAAGGCTGCCACATCAGACAGAATCGGTGAGCCACACTTGCCGCAGAATTTACGAATCACCGCCTGGCCACTCGACCCCTGATCGTTATACGCTGACAGCTTCCCCTCAATGTTCAGCGAGCCTTTGGGCACAGCAACTATTATGGAGAAGGTCGTACTGGTTTGCTTTTGACAATTCTTGCAGTGGCAGATCGCCATCATCATCGGCTCGGCCTCACAGGTATAACGAATATTCCCACATAAACAGCCACCAACAATCTGTGACATGTGAACACCTCCTGTTTTTTGCTCTGCGCCGCCTATATCACGCCGGGGGTGAGGGCTGAAGAGGGTGAGGGCTGAAGAGGGAGAAGCAGCCGGCCCTGCAGTGAACGGAAAGACTGTGTATGCTCAGCGTTTGTCAGGACCCTCGTCAAAGCGGGGCAGGTCATCCTGAATCTCATACCAGGGCGCTTTGTGACTCACCCATATATGGCCCTGGGAGCGGACTCCCGGATCGCCGTCCAAGGTTCCAATACGCAGGAGTATGGTCTGTGGATCACGGTCAAAATACGCATACACGTGCGAGCCGCATCGAGCACAGAAACAGCGCTTTTTTCCGGGCGACGACTCATAGGCGGTCAGCGCGTCCTGGCCGGTAATAATGGTGAAGCCCGCCTTCGTCACCAGTGCACTCGACCCATACACCGTGCCATTGATCTTGCGGCACGTCTGGCAATGGCAGTGCATGAAGCCGCGAATCTCCTCGGTGATTTCAAATCGAACAGTCTGGCAGTGACAGCTTCCTGTGACCATATCTACTCCTCCGGTTGACTATCCTCCTGGAGCGTTGGGAAAAAAGAGCGGCTGGCCGGCGATAGTATAGCCGGCAACCAGACTCTGGCCTTCCGGCCCGACCAGCCAGTCGATGAACTGCTGCCCCAAGTCGGCCTTCACATGCGGGTGTCTGGCCGGATTCACCAGGATCACCCCGTATTGGTTGAAAAGCTGCGGGTCGCCTTCCACCAGGACAGTGTAGTCAGCCTTGTTCCGAAAACTCAACCAGGTACCGCGGTCGGTCAGCGTGTAGGCTCGCATTCCGACCGTAGTGTTCAAGGTTGCCCCCATGCCGGTCCCGGCCTCCCGATACCACCTCCCACTCGCCTCCAGCGGATCAACCGCGGCGATTTTCCACAATGCCCGCTCTTTTTTATGGGTGCCGCTTTCATCTCCGCGCGATATAAAGGCGGCCTGAGTTTGGGCAATTCTTCTGAGCGCCGTACCGGCCTGCCGCAGGCCAGCAATGCCTGCCGGATCGTTCGCCGGCCCCACAATCACAAAGTCGTTGTACATGACATTGTAGCGTTTCACCCCCCAGCCCGCAGCGACAAAGGCCTCCTCATCGGGCCTGGCATGTACGAGCAGCACATCGCCATCGCCGTTGCGGGCGTTCTTGAGCGCCTGACCCGTCCCGACCGCGACCACGCGCACCTCGATTCCCGTCCTGGCCCGAAAACGGGGCAGGATGGCGTCAAACAAGCCGGAGTTCTGGGTTGAGGTCGTCGATTGGAGAATAATAAAGCGCTCCTCGGCCTGACTGATTCGACTCAAGAGCAGCCCCAGCATCAGGCTGAGGGCGGCACATGCACACCACAATCGAGGCCTTGGGCTGCGCATTTTCCTCCCTACACAACGCTGCCGCCATAAATGCGGGCTGCCGCCGCGTTGGGCTGCTGAAAAAACTGGAGCGCGGGGGCATGTTCAACGACCCGCCCCTGTTCAAGCAAAACAACTTCATCTGCCAGGCGACGGGCCTGAGCCATATCGTGGGTCACCAGGATAATTTTCGTCCCACGCCTGTGCGCAGCAAGAATCAGCTCTTCAATCGCCTCGACGGAGACCGGGTCCAGACTGACGGTCGGTTCGTCAAGCAGCAGTACCTCCGGTTCAAGGACCAGGGCGCGCGCCAGGGCGACGCGTTGTTGCTCGCCTTGGGAGAGCACTCGGGCCGGACGGTCCACGAGGTGAGAGAGGCTGGCGCGTTCCAGGATGTGCCGCAGGCGCTCCTCTCTTTCGGCTCGTGTGTACCGGCGCAGCTTGAGCGCGAAGCGCAGATTAGCTCCCACGGAACGCCGCAGTAAAACCGGGCGCTGAAACACGAGCGCCTGGCGCTGCCGGGCCCGGTCTATCCGTGGGATTTCTCCCCAGCAGATTTCCCCCTCGGTTGGGGTCAGCAAGCCGTGCAGCAGTCGCAGCAGCAGACTCTTACCCGCTCCGTTCGGACCCATGATGATGGTGCGGCTACCCGGCTCGATAGTCAGATCGATCCCGGCAATGAGGCGTTGTTCGCCCACGCTATACACGAGTTGACGAACGGTGAGCGGGAACAGGGACTGGGCGATATCGGTCGATACTCGCTCGGGTTGCAGGGTCTCTACGGCACTAGGCATAGGCGCTGTTGGACGCATTGAGGCGCAGGAGCGACACGGTGGCATTGACGCTCAGCGCAATCAACATGAGAATCAGCCCCAGCGCCAGGGCAAGCGCCAAGTCCCCTTTCGAGGTCTCCAGGGCAATGGCCGTGGTCATCACCCGCGTCACGTGCTTGATATTTCCACCCACGATAATGACCGCCCCCACTTCAGCGATGGCGCGCCCAAAGCCGGCCAGGGCGACGGTCAGGAGGCTGTACCGAGCGTCCCACAACAGAGCGGCAACGGCCGTCTTGGGCGGAACCCCCAGCGATACGAACTGCTCCCGGTATTCGATGTAGAGGTCCGCTATCACCTGTCGTGACAGGCTGGCGATAATGGGCGTGACCAGGATGGTCTGGGCAACGATCATCGCGGTTGGAGAATACAAAAGGTGGAGCCAGCCGAATGGGCCGGCGTGAGACAGCGCCATATAGACCAACAGGCCCACCACCACCGGGGGCAGCCCCATCAGGGCGTTTAAGAAGATAATGACCGCACCACGTCCGGGGAAACGCACAATACCGACTGTTGCTCCAATACTGAGTCCAATCACGCTGGCGATGATGACCGCACCGAGACTGACCCTCAAAGAGAGGAATATAATCTCACTCAGCGTGGGATCGGCGGAAACGATGAGTTGAAAGGCCAAGGCAAAGGCTTGTCCAAAATCCTGCATGGGACTGCTATAGAGCGAACGCCACTTTGCCGGTCTCGCGAACCTCATAGCCTCCGAGTGCAGCCGCGCGTTCCTTTAATTCAGGTGAGGTCACGACGTCCAGCAGGGCTTGGACCGGTTTGGAAAAATACAGCTCTTTAGAAACCAGCAGATCAAACCGCTCCTCAACCATCTCGGTAAACGAGAGGTCCAAAAGCTCGGCCACCGACTGAACGGCCACCCCGACATCCGCTCGCCCCTGAAGCACGTGCAAGCCAACCTCCCAGTGGGTCCGGGCTTCGACCTCGTAGCCCGTGATCCGTTCCGGTTTGACCCGGGCCTGCCGGAGTTGCTGGTCGATGAACCAGCGCACCCCAGACCCGGCCTGACGGTTCACCAGGCGTTTCTTCTTCCGCGCCAGTTCGGCCAGCGAGCGGACCGGCCGGCTGCCGGGCCGGGCAATCAAGCCGAGCCGACGATGCCAGAGGGTCACGGCCACCAGGTCGGAGCGTCCGGCTTGCGACACAAACGGCGCATTGTACTCGCCGGTCTCGGGGTCCAGCAGATGGGCCAGGGCCACATGGGTCTTCGCTTGCTTCAGCGCTTCAAGCCCACCAAAACTGCCCAGGTTGGTAGTGTAAAAAAGGTGTTCGGGGAAACGCTGTCCGGCCAAGTCAATCAAGCTATCAAGCAAGAGGTCGTTGCTGCCCGCGATTAAGAGCCCCCGTTCGGGTTCAGACTGGCCCCCTCCTGAGGACGAGGCGTGCGATGGCGTGGTTTGTGCCAAGGAGTTCTGCTTGACCCAATCCTCCACCAGGCTTTGTGGGAACAGCCATTTACCGGTGACGCGCGTACACGGAATCGTGCCGTTTTGAATCAAACGGTAGACCTGCTTTTCGTTGATATGCAGGTAGGCGGCCACTTCGCGCGTGCTGAGCAGGGTTTCGGGCATGGTTTTCTCTGAGAAAAAACTGACTGATTATGACTTATTCAAACGTATTCTGTCAAATACAGACCCCTTATCTCTTCTCTTCAGGTCGTGAGCGCGCCCCATCTGACAGCAGGGCCAGTGCGCAACTCGCAAAAATCCGCTACATGCGAGGGGCAAGGAGGGAGCATGCTGCACGGAAAAATCATTGATGCGGACGGACACATACTGGAACCTGTTGATCTGTGGCAGAACTACCTGGAGGCCAGGTTCAAGGATCGCGCCATTCGGATGGACACCGGCGATGATGGCGTTGAGTACCTCGTGGTTGAGAATAAACCGCTGCCCATTACCCGCGGCATCGGCCCGACCGCGGCCGGCATCGGACAGCCCCTGCGGGCGATTTTTGAGCCGGGCCGTTTTGGCTACCGTGATGGGCCTGCGGGAGCCTATGATGCGCAAGCGCGCTTGCAACGCATGGATGCGGATGGCATCGATATCTCGGTGCTCTTTCCCACCCTCGGCCTTATCTGGGAACCCGGCATCAGCGATGTCGAACTTTCGTCCGCCTACTGCCGCGCCTATAACAACTGGATTCTTGATTTTTGTTCCGCCGACCCGACTCGACTCATCCCGGTTGCCCACATCGTGCTGTTGGACATTGACACGGCAATCACAGAAGTGAAACGGGTAGCAAAGCGTGGGCATAAAGGCGTGTTCGTGTGTGCCGCTCCGGCCAATAAGCGCGCCTTTTGGGACCGGGTCTACGATCCACTGTGGGCGGTGTTGCAGGAGTATGATTTGTCCATCGGTTTCCACACCGCGGTTCATAAAGACTTTCTCGGCCATCAGTGGATTGCCCAGGAAAACACCGATTTCATGGACTCATCGTTCGTGTATTTCCAGTGTCTGCCGCTCGTGGCTGACGTCCAGGCAGCCTTTGCCGCACTCTTTCAGGGCGCAGTCTTTGATCGGTTTCCCAGCCTGAAAGTGAATCTCCTGGAGGTCGGCGCCGGTTGGATTCCGCACGCCTTGGACCGCTGGGACTCCAAATACCAGAAAATCGGCTATAAGACCGGCCTCAAGCATCTGCCGAGTGAGTACTTCGCCCGGCAGTGCTGGATTTCGTTTGACCCGGATGAAACCACGATTCCCTATATGGCCGAGCGCTATGGCGCCGAGCGCTTTGTGTGGGCCTCGGACTTTCCGCACTGGGACGGCAGCCTTGACGCGCTGGGCGAGACAAAAGAGGCCATTGCGGCGCTCTCGCCAGCAGCCCAGCAGTGCATACTCGGGGACAATGTGGCCCGGCTGTATAATCTGACGTGAGTCCTGCAGAGCGGGTTGGCGGCGCGTGAGCCGCCCGCCATATCCTCTGACTATTGAAACTCGGGCATGACCTTGGTCGCGAACAGCTCCATCGACTTCATGACCTTCTCGTGCTCCATACCGCCAAAGTGCATGAACAACAGTACGTGGGAGACTTTGCATTCGTCGCGGAGCCAGCGGATTCTGGCGCGGACCGTTTCGGGGTCGCCAAACCAGACCAAATCCTCGTCAATCACTTTGTCATAGCTCAGCGAGCGAATATACTTGGCCCACGGCTCGAAGAACTGATACGTCTCCGGCCAGCTCTCTCCCTCGGGCAGGGTAAACATCATGGCAAAGTCGTCCAGAAACCACTGCATGCCCTGACGGGCTTCTTCCTGAGCCTTTTTGGTCGTATCGCTCACGTAGACAAAGGGGTGGCCGACCCGCGGCAGGTCGGTCCGGCCAGTCTTTTGCATGGCCGCGTCAAGTCGCCCGAACAGTTGCTTGAGGTCGGCCAGGGGGGTGAGTGAGGCCCCCAGAATAGGCGTAATCCCCCGCCGCAGAGCTTTTTCCATGGTCGAGGGACTCAGACAGGGCTGCCACAGAGGGGGGTGCGGTTCCTGGAGCGGTGTGGGCATCACGGTCACTTCCGGGATGCTGAAAAACTGGCCCTCGTACGAAAAGGGCTCGCCGGTCCAGGCCTTGAGAATGATATCCAGACTCTCGTTAAACCGCTCCTCGGCCTCTCCCCAGGGGACGCCATAGCCGTCGAACTCGCCCTTGAACAAGCCTCGGCCCACGCCAAAGTCCAGCCGTCCGTCGGACAGCAGATCGACCGTGGCGTAATCCTGAGCGACCTCAATCGGGTTGTGCCACGGCAGAACGCTGACCGCCGTGCCCAGGCGAATGCGTTTGGTCCGCGCCGCGATATTGCCCAGCAGTACGTGCGGGGAAGGTTTGCCGTGATGATAAAAGGCGTGCTCAGCCAAAAAGACGGTACTATAGCCGAGCCGGTCGCCCCATTCGATCTGCTCCAGACCCTCGTCGTATATCTGTTTCATGGAAGAGCCGTCTGGCGTCTGGTTGATAATAAAAAACGAGAAGTCCATGCTCTTCCCCTCCTGTCGGGCGCGCCGTCACCGCTCCGCCGGCCGGTATGGCTCAGGCGTTCGGCTTGAGCGTCGGCTCGACGATAGCGCCGTTTTCCACTACCGGTTGCCCGTCAAGAAACACGCTACAGTTTCGCATCGGGATATCGAAATGACACAGCGTATGCCGGCCCGCCGCCGGGTTCGGGCCCGTGGACAAGAGGAAATTGCCCGCAAACGCGCGGCCGTCAACGCCGATCGCTTCATCCTTGCTGTACAGACTGAGGGCATGCCACAACGCCTTCTCGTGCATCCCCCAGCCCACGTGAGAAATGCCGCGGGCGGCCCGGTCTTCCCAGCGGTCCAGATAATCACGGATCAACGCCGCATCGACGCCGCTGCCTTCCACCCCGGTCACAAACCCGTCGGTGAAGTACAGATGGACCGGGCTTGCGACGTATTGATAAAAGGGGAAGACAATATCGCCGGGAGTCAGTACCGCCAACCCATTCACATCGAGTGAAGCCGGAAAGACGGCGATCAGCCCTTGCCCCCAGTTGGCCCAACTGCCCGGCTCGGCGCAAAACCCGCGAGAGCCCGTCACCAGGCTATCTGTCAGATCAACACGCAGGTCCGTACCCGCCGGCGAGGTCACCGTCATTGTTTTTGCGGTTTTGGCGCGCGCAACCGCACGGTCAATACGCTGTGTCCGCTCCGCGGTTGGCAGCAGACGGGCGAGCGCGTCCGCGGGTTCTCGGATGTAGAGCATACGCGGGCCGTGCTTCAGAATCTCGCCACGCTCCTCGGAGTGGATCAGCCCCTCGACCGAGAGGTCAACGATGAAGTCAACCTGCTTCAGCATCTCAACCACCTCGGGAAATCCTTGCAGGAGCGTGGAGCAGGCATTGCCCCGGTTCACCGCAGTGTCGTTTTGCTGCGTCGGGTCAACGGGCAGCATGAGCTGAAACGGCCGCGCCCCGCAGGCGCTCAGGCTCGTCAAACTCGCCGCCAGATACTGCGCGGACGAGTCCGGTTCGGTCAGAATCGCCGCGGTCTGGCCGGACTGCACCCGGCACCAGGCAAACTCCTGGGCAAACAAGGCAGTCAACGTCGGGTTGGGTTGCAACATACGGCCGGCCCTCCTCGGGGCACGCTCTGCGCCAAGTCTTTGCGCGCTCTAGTTGGCGGCCGGTCGCGATACCCCAGCCATCGCACCTTTGACGGTCGTCTTGAGCGGGTACTGGGAATAGTCGGCCTTCAGCTCAAGGGTATGGCCGTTCGGGTCGGTGACGTAGACCGAGGTGCCATAGCCGGTTGCGCCGTACAGTTCGACGGGTCCGAAGGTGATCGGCACAGCGTTGTCCTTTAGATGCTGGACAATGGCGTCAAAATCACCGTGCATATGCAGGCAGACATGATCGACCCCACGCTGGTCTTTCTCCGCCAGCGTGCTCCCTTCCGGCAGAACCCGCAGGTCGATCAGATTACGACCGCACCGGACCTGGTATAACCCCATGTCCTCGATGACCCGCTCGACGCTCAGGCCCAGGACCGTCGTATAGAAGTGCAAAGTATTTTCGACATCCGTGACTTGCAGCACGACATGATCGATACCGTGAAATTGAATCGGGCACTCGGATTTCATACATCCTCCACTGGCGCAAAGCGCTTGACATCAAAGCCATTGATCACGGCTGGGTTTTGAAACATCTCCACGGCGTTGGCTACTTCCATTAGGGACAGACTCATCTGGAACAGCCGCTCCGCCTCGGGCGGCAGGGCGGCGAGCGGAAAGGCGTTCAGATATGCCGCGGCGGCTTCCACACGCGTAGACATATGGTCGTAGAATGCCTGGATCTCTTCCATGCTACTGGCCAGGCGCTTGCTGGTCCGCTCCTTTTCCGTGGCGAGCGCCCAGTCGATAAAAGGCTCAAGGTCGGCAAACTCAGCGGGCAGTGTCTGTGCGCTCACGGTCTGTTCTACCCCCCTCTCCCTGGCTCCGCTCGGTCGTCCCCCCAAGGGAAGGGGGCTAGGCCTCGGCGTAAAAGCGTTCGAGTACGGTGTGGAAGTACCGAATCTGCATTTCTTCGTCCTGGAAATACAACTCCTTCTTTGCCCGCGAGGCCAGCCCGATATGAATCTGTTCGTGGGCGGTGGCGTCCTCTTGCAGCAGGTCCCGGAGCAGGCAGGTGAAGTACTCCTGGCCGACACGCTGGCCGGCGTTTTCCGCCGGACGAAAATAGATCTTGATGTCCCAGTCGGTCCGGTCGACCGTCTGTGGCCAGAAATTATACGTCATATAGAAGTCGTGCGAGACGCCGCGGAAGAGCAGCAGCGCCGTATTGGGAAAGATCGTATAAAAATCAAAGGAGCCGATACGGGGCAGGCGAGATTCGGTCTCGGCCACGCTGAACTGGGCGGCCAGCTTTTCGGTGGCCGGGCCAACGCGATCCTCGGGCGGGTCTGACGAATACACGCTATGGTGATTGAACAGACGGACGTCGAGCAGGCGCGTGAATTGTCCGTCTTTCATCACGCAGAACTCGGGAATGGTCCGGCGGTGTTGAAACGGCAAATGATACAGCTCGTTCTGGGCGTCAAGGGCAATTTTCCAGTTGGCATGCTCGTCCACTCTATACCGCTTGGCCAGCGCCAGTTCACCAAAGCCGCCGCCCTCAAGCTGGTCGGCCACCCCGCCCAGATATTCCCGGAGACTCTCGGGTGGACGTTCGGCCAGATGAATAAAGATAAAGCCTTCGAACACCTCGGTGTGGATCGGGGTCAGACCCAGATCGCACTTGTTGGGCAGATCAAAAAAGTTGTCTTCATCCGCCACCCAGGTCAGTTCGCCCTTGGTGTTATACGCCCAGGCGTGAAAGCCGCAGGTCAGCGTGCCTTTACACGTGCCCTTCTCGTCCCAGACGAGCTTATTGCCGCGGTGGGAGCACACGTTATGAAAGCCCCGGACCTCGCCGTCCCTGCCCCGAATGATCAGAACCGAGGCGCGACACATGGTCAGGTCTTTGGCAATATAATCGCCGGGATTCGGAATCTCCTCGACCCGGCCGATATTCAGCCAGGTCCGGCGAAAAATTTTCTCCCGTTCGAGCTCAAAATGCTCCGCTGAAATCAGCGGTTCGGCCGCAACCGGGCCGGTGCCGATCTCCGGGTATTTCTCCGCCCAGCGTTTATCCGCAATGACGGTCCGCATGCAACTGTCTCCTTCTTATCTGGCCCGCATCTCTGTGGGGATCACGTCACCGTCCTGCACAATGAGTTCGTCATCAAGATACAGCGTACAGCCTTTCATGGGCAGGTCCATATGGCAGGCCGTGTCGTTGCTGCCACCGAGTTCGGTATTGGGACCGGTTGAGAACAGGACGTTGCCGTAGAAGGCCCGCCCGTCCATGCCAACCGTGGGGGCGCCGGTGGCGAGGTAATCCCAGCGCGCGAGATCGTTGAGACCCCAGCCAATATGCGAGATGGCAAACGCCCGGGGGTCGTGGAAGCCGTCCATATAGTTCTTCACCAGCATGGCATCAAAGCCGCCGCCGATATCGACGATCATACCGTCTCGAATGGTGAAGGTGATCGGCTCCTGGACGTATTTATTAAACGGAAACAGAATGTCGCCGCGGTCCATGACGACCGTACCGTTGACCCCGGTCTCACTGCCCTGGGTCGCCAGAAATCCGCCCGGCCAGTGGTCCCAGCGACCGGGAGTGTCCGTAAAGCCGTATTCGGTCAGAATCGGGAATTGCCCCAACTCGTACTGTACGTCCGTTCCGGCCGGGTTGGTAAAGCGGAGGTTCTGGGCCTTGGCCAAACGCGCTTCCGCGGCCTCGACCCGCTCACGCAGACCCTGGGTGGGAAAGAGGCGCGACAAAACCTCAAAGGGTTCCACCACCAGCAGGATGCGGGTGTCCGCGGCCTGAATCTCCAGCTGTTCTTTTGAGAACAGCAGAAAAATGAGATCGACGACAAGGTCCGCGCTTTTGAGGGCCTCAATGGCCGGCCCGTTCCCGGCCAGGGCGTTCTGACCCACATCACCGGCCACGTTTTGCGCCCCACCCGCGCCACGCGCCGGCAGGTTGACGTTGAACACATCCACCCCCAGCTCACGTGCCGCGATCATAAACGCCGAGGCGTACTCAACCGCTTGTTCCGCCTCTGACAGAACCGCAACGGTTTCTCCCGGCTTGACCTTACACAGTTCAAGCTCCTGCCGAAACAGACTCACCATCGTATTGGTCTGGCTGATTGAGAGTGACATGGCATCGCTCCTTTGGAAAATTCGCACCAGCGGACCGATGGTCCGCTATCTTATGATGGGCGTATACCGTTCTCTTACGGTCTGTCAAGCAAAAGTCTTGACACCTTTTTCCCACACTGCCAGACTCACGCCGTAGC
Source organism: uncultured Binatia bacterium (SeqCode) (assembly GCA_965232605.1). Taxonomy (GTDB): domain Bacteria; phylum Desulfobacterota; class Binatia; order Bin18; family Bin18; genus Bin18. Next base: position 521,363 of record CBDDQA010000005.1, read on the forward strand.
GATTTCTCCCCCTGCCCTGACCCTCTCTCCAACGGAGCCGGCGGAGAAAGGGAAATGATGTAAGGAACACACTATGGCAACCAGTCTTGCTGGTACGGGAAAAATGGTCGGCGCTGAGGTCAAGCGGGTGGAAGACCCACGGATGCTCCTGGGTAAAAGTCAGTATGTAGACGATATCCATCTGCCCGATACACGGGCGGTCGCCTTTGTCCGCAGCCCGTATGCCCACGCGCGTCTCCTCAACATTGATACCAGCGCCGCTGCAGCCCACCCTGGCGTCCAGGCGGTGGTCACCGGCGAGGATGTCGCAGATGCCATACAGCCGCTGCGGGTCGAGTTTGACCCAACAAATGCGCCCACGCACAAGTCCTGCGATTGGCCGGTCCTGGCTCGGGGAAAAGTCCGCTTTGTGGGTGAGATGGTGGCCGCCGTTATTGCCACCGATCGCTATGTCGCCGAGGATGCCGCCGCGCTGGTCGAGGTCGAGTACGATCCGCTCGACGCTCTCTGGGACATGGAACAGGCGCTGGAGCCGGACGCCCCCCTGGCACATGAAGACTGGGGCGACAACGTCATGCAGACCCTGGAAGCAAGCATGGGTGAGGTCGATACCGCGTTTCAGGCGGCTGACTGTGTGGTAGCTGAACGTTTTACAACCGGTCGTCACATGTCCCTGCCCATGGAGACGCGTGGCTGTCTGGCAACTTTTGATCCGGTGACGGACTCGCTGACGATCTGGTCCTCGACCCAAATACCGCATGTCCTGCGTTCAAACCTGGCGCTCTTATTAGACTTTCCCGAACACCATATCCGAGCCATCGCCCCAGACGTCGGCGGCGGTTTTGGACCCAAGGCACATGTGTTTCCCGAGGAAATCCTGACGGCCTTCTTCGCCCGTCGTTTTGGCTGCCCGATCAAGTGGATTGAAGATCGACGGGAAAATCTGGCAGCCGCCATGCACGCCAAGCATCAAATTGTCGAGGCCAAACTCGCCCTGAAGAACGACGGGACCATCCTCGGTGTGAAAGCGCGCTTTCTGAACGACGTGGGGGCGTATTCCTGCTTTCCGTTTAGTTCTGCCCTGGAAGCCGGGCATGCAGCCTCAGGGCTACCCGGTCCCTATAAGCTTCCGGCCTATCACTACGAGGCCGTCTCCATTGTCACCAATAAGGTCACCTTGGGCGCCTACCGCGGCGTGGGCCTGCCGATTGCCATCCTGGTTATGGAACGCTTGCTGAACCTTGGCGCGCAGCGGCTGGGGCTTGATCCGGCAGAGATCCGCCTGCGGAATATGATCCGCCAGGAAGATCATCCCTACACCACGATTGCTGGAGCAAAGATCGAAAGCGGGAGCCATCAGGAGTCCTTACACAAGGCGCTCGATATGTTGGGGTATGACAACTTCCGAGCGGAGCAGGAACAAGGTCGAAAAGCCGGCCGCTATCTTGGCGTGGGCCTGGGCTGTTACATAGAAGGTACGGCCCCCGGTTCTTCGTTTTTTAACCTCATGGGCATACAGGTTGGCGGCTATGAGTCGGCCACCGTCCGGATGGATGTCAATGGAAAAGTCACGGTTTTGACCGGCTCTTCTTCACATGGTCAGGGTCATCAAACCACCCTCGCCCAAGTTGCAGCCGACGAATTAGGCGTTGCCGTAGCCGATGTGAAAGTCGTGCAAAGCGACACCGCTCTTGTTCCATACGGCTGGGGAACCTGGGGCAGCCGAACGGCGGTGACCAGTGGTGGGGCTATTATCGGAGCAGCGACGAAAATCCGGGAGAAGATTCTGCGTACGGCCTCACGGCTCAGCGAAATCCCTCCAGACGACCTCGAATTGGCGGACGGCATGGTGGTCCGCAAACAGGACGGGACCACGCTCATGCCGATTAAGACGATCGCCTACCACGCCATCGTCGCACCCAGCAATTTAGCCCCGGAAGACGAGCCCGGTTTGGAGGCAACCACAAATTATGAGCCCCCGCCGGCAACGCATTCCAATGCGACGCATCTGGCAACGGTCGAGGTGGATGTTGAAACCGGGCAGATCAGCCTGCTGCGCTATATCGTTGTTGAGGATTGCGGCAGGATTATTAACCCCATCATTGTCGATGGGCAAATTCAGGGCGGGGTCGCCCAGGGTATCGGCACGGCCATGTATGAACATGCCATCTACGACGAGAATGGACAGTTCTTGACCGGTACGCTCATGGATTATCTCGTCCCTACAGCGGTAGACGTCCCGCACGTCGAGATTGGACATATTGAATCGCCCTCACCTTTCAGCAAGGGAGGCATCAAAGGTATAGGCGAAGGGGGGGCCATTGCGCCGCCGGCAGCGATTGCGAACGCAGTTGCCGATGCGCTCTCCCCGTTCGGAGTCCGGGTGAGCGAAATCCCGCTCACCCCGGAGCGGGTGTTGGCGTGTATTGAACGGGCGAGGAACTCAGCAGGGACACCTGACTAGAAGGAGGACGGACCGTGCAGTTCGGGATCTGTGTTGCTACGAAGATCGACGACTGGCAGTTGATCCAATATGCCGAAGAGCTGGGCTATGACCGAGCCTGGATTCCCGACTCGCAGATGATCTGGTCGGACTGTTACGCCACCTTAGCCCTGGCCGCCCAGCACACGTCGCGTATCCAGATTGGGACGGGAGTTGCCATACCTGGGACGAGAATCGCCCCGGTCACCGCCCACTCCATTGCGTCCATTAATCGCCTCGCGCCGGGCCGAGTCTTTTTGGGTATCGGTACCGGACATACGGCTATGCGGGTCATGGGTATGCAGCCGATGCGTATTCGAGACTTCCGAGAGTATCTCCGGGTGGTCAAAACGCTCCTGCGGGGGGAAGAAGTTGCATACACCTATAACGACACCACGCGGACGATCCGTTTTCTGCATCAGGATTTACACTTCCTGAACCTGGACGACCCGATTCCGATGATTGTCGCCGCCAATGGTCCGCGGGCGCTGAAAACTGCAGGCGAGTTCGGGGATGGCTGGGTCGCCGGAGTGAAACCCGGACCGGAAGCCTTTCTCGGCGACTGGCAACAGGTCCAGGCCGGGGCGGAACAGGCCGGTCGGACCTTGCCCGACAGCTTCCATACCGCGGCCTTTACCACGGCCGTCGTCCTACAACCCGGAGAGCCGCTGACCTCGGATCGGGTCATTGAGATGTGCGGTTCTCAGGTCGCCGCCATCATTCACTTTATCTACGAAATCTATCAACAAACCGGCCGCGAGGAGGTCATCCCCGCCGGCTATAGAGGCATCTGGGATGAATACTGCGCCCACGTCGAGCGGATGGAAACGCCGGCGGACAAGCGTTACCTCCAGCTTCACAACGGCCACTGCACCTTTCTCGTGCCCGAAGAGCGCCGCTTTGTCACCCCTGAAGCCATCCAGGCGACGTGTCTGATCGGTGAGCCCGCGGAAATCATCGATCAGCTCCGGGCGGTCGAGAAGGCCGGTCTGAAAGAAGTGACGCTCCTGCCGCCCATGGCCGCGGCGCGCACGGTGTTCAAGGATTTCGCCGAGCAGGTCATGGCGCGCTACTAGCGCCCGCCAAATTGCCGCGCTTCTCGGCTGAGCCCACATATGGCGGGCGGTGCGGTCGTGATTATTGTAACGGGCTTAGGTGTCTTTCAATTCTTCCGCGTGTTTGGAATGATCCCAACCTGACCCGGCCTCACCCCCGACCGAAGCGGAACGCCTGCGGAGTCTCATATGAGCCACTTGTTTGCCTATCTTTCTCGGATGAAATTTATTCGGCGCTGGAGTTTGATGCACAGCACCTATCCAGAGAACGTCCAGGAGCACAGCCTGCACGTCGCGCTGGTGGCCCATATGTTGGCCGTTATTCGGAATCGTCTCTTCTCCGGTGGTGTGAGCCCGGAGCGGGCCGCAACTCTGGCCCTCTACCACGATGTTGGCGAGGTCTTGATTGGCGACCTGCCCACACCCGTCAAGTATTTTAATCCCGAGATCAAAACCGCCTATCAGACCATTGAGCAGACCGCGGTGCATAAGCTTTTCAGCATGCTGCCCGAAGAACTCAAAGACGACTACCGGCCGTTCTTTGAGCCGGCTGACGCGGACCGCGGCCACCACGAGCTGGTCAAAGCCGCGGACAAGCTGTGCGCATATCTCAAATGCCTGGAAGAGGTCAGTGTCGGCAATCAGGATTTTTCCCAGGCAGAACACACGCTCAAGGAGACGGTTGAGCAGATTGACCTGCCGGAGGTGCGTTATTTTCTGGAGACCTTTGTCCCGAGTTTCCGCCTCACCCTCGACGAGTTGGGTTAGAGCGCCGAACGGGCGTCTTTTTCTCGTTGCGGACCACAACCTAACTGGTGTGGACCCCATCCCTCAACTACAGTGAAAGAGCACCGGAGGCGCAATCCAGCCTACGTCAGGAGGGAGAAATGACAGCACTGACTCCGCAGGCCGGCATTATTCCGGAACCGAATCAACATGCCCTCTTTCTAGTCACTACAGTCAACAATCCAACCACCACCCGCGAAACGGTCGCCCGGGTGGTCGCCGGTATTCCCGAACTGGTGACGACGGTTGGCCGGCACGACCCGGAGGCCGGCTTGGTGTGTACGGTCAGTTTCGGGCCGGGCTTCTGGGACGTGCTCTCCCCAGGCCGGCGGCCCAAGGGGCTGCGCCCCTTCACCGCCATTGACCTGCCCGGCAAGAGCGCGCCGAGCACCGGCGGCGACATCCTGTTTCACCTCATCTCAAAACGGCTGGACCTCAATTTCGAGTTGGCCAAACAGATCCGGGGTCAGCTTGGAGACACGATAGACGTGTTGGACGAGGTCCACGGCTTTCGCTACCTGGACTCACGCGACCTGACCGGGTTTATTGACGGCACGGAAAACCCCAGCGGCGATGGGGAGCGGGCAGCGGTGGCTCTGGTCGGTGACGAAGACCCCGACTTCGCCAGCGGCAGTTACGTCTTCACCCAACGCTATGTGCATGATTTCCCCAAGTGGAACGCCACCCTGCAAGACGAGCAGGAAGGCGCCGTCGGCCGGCGCAAGACGGATAGCGAAGAACTATCCGACGAGGTCAAACCCCCGACCGCCCATATCAGCCGGGTGGTCATACAGGAAAACGGTGAAGAGTTGGAAATCCTGCGCCACAGTTTCCCCTATGGGACGACCTCGGAGGCGGGTCTGTTCTTCATTGCCTATACCAAAGACCTTGCTATTACCGACAAGATGCTGCGGCGTATGCTGGGCGCCAGCGGCGACGGGCTGCACGATCACCTCATGGACTACACCCAGGCCGTGTCAGGCGCGCACTTTTTTGCTCCGTCGCTCGAAATGTTGCAGGCGCTGGGGAAATAGTGCCTACGGAGCGGTCGGACTCCGCTGACAGGCTTCCAGGTCAAAGAATAATTCCCGGCCCGGATTCTTCAGCTCAGGGCTCTCGCCCAGCCGGAGAATCCGGGCGGTAATGTTTCCGGGCGCAATATCGAGCACGCCAACCGTTCCGAGCCGGGTGGACCACAGGTGGGGATGAGTGGCGCTGCCCGAGTTAATCTGCAAGACCCCCTCTCGATAATCCAGGCGCTCAAAATGGGTATGCCCGGTGATGATAATGTCGGCCGGCTCACCGCGCAGATACTGTTGGGTTAAGTCGGCAATCGGTCGCTCTTCAGGCTCCATGTCGTGAACCATGGCAATCCGCCAGCCTTCGAGATACAGCCGCTGCACGTCCTCCACCCGTGGGTCGTCCCAGCCGCTGTCATTATTGCCCCGGGCCGCCAGCGTCGGCGCGATTGATTCCAGCCAGTCCAGCACACGAGGAGAGACGATATCCCCGGCGTGGAGGATGAGGTCCGCGCCGCTAAAGGCGACGCGGACTTCGTCCCAGAGCTCGCGGATCGTACTCGGCAGGTGAGTGTCCGTAACGAGACCGATACGCATGTCTTTCTTTCCACGGGCCTCTCATCTTCTCAGCGTAGAGAGGGCGAGGGAGCAGTAGCCTCAGAGGGCCCCTTTTCGATAGACTTCCTTTCGATGCCCCACTTTGACTACATACACGACGAGAGCGCCATCTTCTATCGCATAGACAATCCGATACACGCCTTGACGAATACGATAGCGATTCTGATAGCCGGAGAGCTTTTCACAGCCGGGCGAACGGGGAGATTCAGCCAAAATTTGGATGCGGCGAACAATCCGCTGGCGGTCCTTTTTATTCTGGATGGATTCTATCTCTTTCGTCGCCGATGGCTTGATGAGGATTTTATATTTGGCCACGGCGTTTCAACATTTTCACGAATTGGTCAAAATCCAAGTTCGGCTCACTCACTCGTTCCTCAAAAGCCTGGATATCTTCCACATCTTCAGCCAGTGCTAACTTTACGGCTTCGTTCACCATGTCAGAAACCGATCGTTCTGTCGCAGCCGCTTTCAATCGTAAGGCACGATGAATATCAGGATCGAAATAGATGGTGACTCTTTTTGTCTCAGTCCGCATGGAGTCATCCTAACGTTGTAACGTTATAGCGACAAGCGAGAGAAAGGGGAATGATATACAATCTTACCCGCTGACAGGTACGGGCAACTGGAATTGTCCGCTTACGGCCGGCCGCTTCCAAAGTGCTGGGGCGAGACTTCATCTTCGATCATCATTTTATAGGCATCCCGTATATTCTCTTCCAACTCTTCGAGCGTCTCCCCTTGGCTGAAAATTCCGGGAATCTCTTTCAGCCCTCCGACATACCAGCCATCATCTATCCAATATTCACGTGAGAAAACGAGTGGAATGATGTCCTACGTATTCGCCACGGCGGAGGTAGCTACTCCTACACCTCATGTGGCTCTTATATTAAGCAGGCGACCCGACTCAGCGGGTTCGCTGCCTGATTGGTACGAGACAATAATGGCTTCAATAAAGACAGAAGGTAACGGGGTGATTTATAGGATTGAGGCGGGAGAGAGGACTATCGGAACCCACCTCGCTACGGGCATGCCTGGTCTGCCGGCCCCACGATCCAGCGGGCCGCCGCGACAATATTCTCGGGCGCAATCCCGTAGCGCCGGTACAGGTCGGCCTGGGTGCCGGACTGTCCGAACTCGGTCACCCCGAGACAGGTCATCCGCGTGGCCAGCGCCCCACCAATAAACGACAGGGTATGTGGGTGCGCGTCGTGGAGGGTCACGACCGGAGCGCCCCGCTCCGTAACCGGCACCAGGGCTTCCACCCAGCTTTCGTATCGTTGGCCCTGCATATTCTGCTGCTGGGTTGCCATATAATCGTGGAACAACACATCCGCGCTGGTCACGTTGAATACGTTGGCAAAAACTCCGTGCTGTTTGAGCTGTTGAGCGGCCTCAACCGCTTCCGGCAGCATGGCGCCCGTCACAAACACGTGAACGACATTCACGCCGGGCTGGTAGGCGTCCTCGGACTGCCAGTCCAGCAGCCGATAGCCCCCCTGAAGCACCTGCTGCCGCAGGTCCTCTTCCCCGTCTCGTTCCAGCGCCATATTGAAGACGGCCTGGTCCAGCGGCTTGGTCGAGAGCCGCAAATAGGCGCTCTTGCCGCTGTCCCGGTCCTGGAGTTCGGCCAGCGCGGCCAGGAGGATCCATTCCAGCTCAAGCGCATAGGCCGGTTCGTAATACGTGACCCCAGGCAGTTGGACCCCGATACCCGGCGTAATGAGCGACTGGTGCGCCCCGCCTTCAGGGCTGAGACTGATCCCCGAGGGCGTGCCGATGACGATGAATTTGGCCTGCGAGTAGGCCGCGTAAATAAAGGCGTCGAGCGCCCGACACACAAACGGATCGTAGACCGTGCCAATCGGGAGCAGGGACTGCCCATACAGCTCAGCGGCCAGGCCAAAAGCCCCCAGAGCCAGAAACAGATTATTCTCGGAGATGCCGAGTTCGATGTGTTTGCCGGTCGGGTTCTCGCGCCAGTCGATCAGCAGAGAGATGTCCGACTCGCCGAAATAATTCTTCATCTGCCGCCGCGAGTATACGCCGACCTTGTGAATCCAGCCGCCCAGATTGGTTGACATGGCAACATCGGGCGAAATCGTGACCAGATGGGGCGCAATCTCGGGCTGACGGCTCAGGGCCAGGAAAATGCGGCCCAGTATGGCCTGCGTCGACAGGACGCCGCGATACGTTCCGCCCAAGCCGGCTGGAATCTCGATGGCTGTTCCCGCAGCCCCTTCAGATGGAGTAGAACGCTGGGCTTTCTCGGCCGACTCCTCCCCCTCTTCCAGCAGTGCGGCAATATAGCGCGCCTCTTCGCTGTCCGGGGGAAAGGCGGCAAACTCCTCGCCCTCGGCCACGCCCAGCCGCTGGCGGACGGCTTCAATCTCCCCAGGCTTGAGCAGCCGCGCGTGATTGGCGGGATTGCCGGCCAGCGGCAGGCTCCAGCCTTTGATCGTATAGGCAAAAATCACAATCGGCTGGGTCTCGATAGCGAACGCCTCGGCAAAGGCTTCGAGCACCCGCTCCAGGTCGTGCCCGCCGAGATTGGCCAGCAGCTCTTTCACCTCATCCGGCTCATAGCCGGCCAGCAGTTCGGCCATAGCCGCATCTTTTTTCCCGTTGGACTGAACGAAACGGTCACGGATAGTGACGCCGTCCTGGAGCAACAGGCTCTGGTACTCCTCATTGCTCATCTCATCAATCCGGGCTCTGAGTTTGAGCCCGTAGGGTTTGCGGAAAACGTTTTCGAGTTGGTGGCCGTATTTGAGGTCGATGATATGCCAGCCGTTGGCGGCAAACATTTCCCGCAACTGCTGGGCGCGGCCGTCCGGGACGACACGGTCGAGGCTCTGGCGGTTCAGGTCCACGACCCACAGCACCCGCGACATGCGCTGGGTATAGGCTTCACCCAGCGCCTCCCAGATATTGCCCTCGTCCAGCTCGGCATCACCGACCAGGGCAATATGCCAGCCCGAGGACGCTCCGTCCGGGGGTGGAGCGGCTTCCCGGTCCGCGCCGTCGGCGTGGTCCTCCAGATAGTCACGGACCAGGGCACCAAAGAGCGGCGTCACCGCACCCAGGCCGACCGACCCGGTTGAGAAATCAACCTGGTCCGGGTCTTTGGTGCGGGACGGATAGGCTTGCAGGCCGCCGTACTGACGGAAGGCCTTGAGCTTTTCTTGGGGCAGCACGCCGCGTAAGAACTGAATCGCATGAAACACCGGGGAGGCGTGCGGCTTGATGGACACGCGGTCACCCGGCCGCAGAAAATAAAAATACAGCGCGGTCAGCAGCGTCACCACAGAGGCGGAGCTGGCCTCATGCCCGCCCACTTTGAGGCCGTCCGGGTTGGGACGCACAAAGTTCGCATAGTGCACAATATAAGTTGAGAGCCACAGCACCCGTCGCTGGATACGCTCAAGCATATCCAGGTCGTACAGGTCCCACCGGCGGACGCGGTCGGAAGACGGCATATCGGCTGCGGCGTGCGGTTTCATGCGGCTGGCCTCATAACACTGCTCTGGCTGGAATCAGGCTCGTGCGGACTACAGGCCAAAGAAGGTAGCCGCATTCTCCCCCAGGATTTTGTTGACCGAGGCTTCGGGCAGACGGGCCAGCGATTCGCGCGTTTTCTTGACCGGCTCGGTAAAGCCTTCGGCGTGCGGATAGTCCGAGCCAACAAAAAACTTGTCGTCTCCAACCAGCTCAACCATATGCGGCAGGGTCCGTTCGCTCGGGTCGGCGGAAATCCAGATGTTTCGCGCAAAGTACTCACTGGCCGGACGCTTCATCTGGCAGGTATGACCCATATAGCTGAACCGATAGTCCAGACGGTCGAGCCACTCGGCCACCCAGCCGCTGGCCGATTCAATCGTGGCGACCCGCAGGCGCGGGAAACGTTCAAACACGCCATCATAGATCATGGTCGTGAGAGCCATGCGCGGGTCTTGAATGACGTTCATGCTGAGAAACATAAAGCCGGGATCACGGTCGCTATACCATTCGTTGCCAATGTATTTTGCATGGACCACCAGGTGGAGTCCGACGGCAATGTCGCACTCTTGGGCCGTGGCCCAGACGGGATCAAAGTCCGGATGGCCAAAGCTTTTGCCATCGATGGGCAGGGCACCAACAAAGACCCCGTGCACGCCGGCTTTGGCCAACCGCTTAATCTCCTCAACCGCGGCGGTAGGGTGGCGCAACGAAATATGGCCCAGGGGATAGAGACGATCCAGACGCCCCTGGCAGGTTTCAACCGCCCAACGGTTATAAGCTCGGCAATGAGCGGCGGCGAGTTCCGGGTCTTCAACCAGGTCCTCCCACAGCAATCCCAGGGTGGGGTAGATAAACTGGCCTGCTATGCCTTCGACATCGAGGAAGTGGATACGTTGCTCCATGTCCTCAAGCGAGTGACTGAACGCCTGAGTCCAATCAAAGGACTTGAGCCCCTGGCCCGATTCTTTTTGGCCATAGCCGACGGCGACGCCCATGAGTTCCTCGATGCTGAGATCACCGGAGTGATCAATCCGCACCTCTTCAACCGCAACCGCATACCGGCTGCTTTTAGGGTCCTGTTCAAACCGCAAGCAGCGCGAGCGGTACTGGGGATCGATATGCTGCTCCCACAGGTCGAGCGGTTCCATAAAGTGACTGTCCGCATCAATAATACGCGTCATGGCGTCTCTCCTTTTCTAACCGTTTCCGCCTTCTCGCATGGTCGCCACAAACTGTTTCATCTGTGCAAAGAGCTCCTCCGGCCGATCCGTTGTGGTCAGCATGTATAAAGATTGCACTCCTGCCGCCTGGTAAGCCTGCGCCTGGGCGACGGAAACATTCGATCCGACCAGGGTGGTAATCTCCAACTGGGCGGCATCGCGCCCGGCCTCCTGCATCAGGGCGTGTAAGGTCTCGGTCTTCTGCTGAATTGTCTCGGGCGAGAGAAAAACCGGCTGCCAGCCGTCCCCCCACCGCACCACGCGGCGCAGGGCGGGCATGGTGTTGCCACCGATCCAAATGGGCGGGTGCGGACGCTGAACGGGCTGCGGCCCAAAATTCACATCGACATCAATCCTGCCGTAGGCTGTGCTGAGGCGTGGATGCGGGTCCGTCCACAAGGTTTTCATCAGCTTGAGACAGTCCTCGCTCAAGGCCGCACGCTCTTCGAACGGGACTCCAAGAAACGCAAACTCGTCCTTCAGCCAGCCAATGCCAACACCACAGATGATACGGCCGCCCGACAAGCGGTCCAGGGTTGTTATCATCTTGGTAACGGCCGCGGGATGGCGATAGGGCAGGATAATCACGCTCACCCCCAACCGGACCCGCGTCGTGATGGCGGCCAGGAACGCCAGAGTGGTGAAACAGTCTGGCCAATCCTGCTCCTGGTACACATGCCACGGCGGATTGTCCATCTTCACCGGGAAGGGGGTCTGAATTTTTTGCGGCGGCAGGACGTGGTCGCCAATCAAGAGAGACTCGCAGCCCAGTTCTTCCGCAAGCTGGGCCATATCCCGCAGCACGGCGGGGTCGGTCACGGACGCCCCACTATTGACATGTATTCCGTATTGCATCCGCCTCCCCTGTTATTCGGCGTGAGCTTGGAAAGCGCCTGGATGGACGTTAGCGCGCCCGGCCGAACCCGGTCAAGGGAAAAAGGCGTTAAGCCATATGGTCCAGCTTGCCTTGCAGCAGGACGGTTCGGCACTCTGGAGCCAGTCCCCGACCACAATCATCCAGCCCACGCCAATAATAGAGCCAAAGGTAAGGACCTTGAAGGGTGTACGCTAAAACCGTACGCTTGGAGATGTGACTGTACGCTCTATCCGACACAGGGGTTTACGTCGGCTTATTGAGAACAACGACCCACGGTTTTTGAGACACGACTTGGCTAATCGGATTCGCAGGATTTTGACGGTGCTCATTCTGGCTGACGATTTGGACAGCTTTATTGATAATGCCCCTCGCGGCTGGCGTGTCCACCGACTCTCAGGTGACCGGCAGAATGAATGGAGCGTTTCAGTATCCGGCAATTGGCGAATCACGTTTGAAGAAGAGGACGGCACTATTAACCATTTGAACTTGGAGGATTACCACTGATGGAGACCAACGGCATCACAGTGAACATGATCCCTTCGCACCCGGGCGACTTCATCCGCGCCGAGGTCATTGAAGAGTTGGGGCTGAGCATCACAAAAGCCGCCGCAATTCTCGGTGTACGACGAGCAACACTTTCGGCAGTCTTGAACGCCAAGGCCGCCTTATCGCCGGAGATGGCATTGCGTGTCGAGCAGGCATTTGGCGTGAGCATGGACCTGCTCCTACGGATGCAGGCCTGGTATGACGCGTCGCGGATGCGTGCCCGAGCGCATGAGATCAGCGTTCAGCGCTATGAGCCCGTCTGAGTGGTATCCACCCCGCCGCTACGCGGCACAAAGAGGAAACGTGTCCAGCTGTTTTGTTTGACTGGAGGATACGTTTCCTCTTTCCCTCCGAGGAGGGGAAGTTTAGCGGTACAACGGCTGCAACTCCTGGGCGAGTTCCGCCAGCTTGGGGGGGCCGACAATGAGGCCGTCTTTGACGATCTGTTCGCCGTCGAGCCACAGCGATTGCTTTGACAGCACGGCGTCGGGATGGTTCTCGCCGCCGCCGGGCATCCAGAACGGCAGGCCCAGGCCGACCGCGTTATAGCCCAGGACGCGCTGGTCCTCAAGAAAACAGTTGCCCGTGTAGCGCGCGGCCGGATGGATGCCGCAGGTGAAGTGAATGATATAGCCCAGCCCCTCGCCGCTGGCCCGCCGCAACGAGCGTTCCAGCACGGTGCCCTCGGCCACGCCGCCCGACACGTCCTGCACGGTGCCGTCTATGGTCAGGCTGATCGGCTCTTCCAGCGGGGTATAATACTCGTGGAAGACGGTGTCGAACTTCACCACGCCTTGGACCGAGTCTTCCTTGGGCATGATCATGACCGTGCCGGGGACAAACAGAGCGCCCGGTCCGTTGGCCCGACCCGTGCCCATGGCCATGGGCTCACCAACGGTGAAGCTGACATCCGTGCCGACCGGATTGGTAATCCGGCCCTGAGCGCCTTTTTTCTCGACCAGCAAGGCGTCAAAGGCTTTGGTGACGGCGAACAGGGTATCGAGGTTGACCTTGCCAAAGAGCCGGACCGTGGACTCGGCGTTTAGACCCGCGGCCAGATAATAGCGGGTGCGTTTGTTCTGCATGGCTGCGTCAAACGCATTCGAGCCGGCCATATAGGGGAAGGCCAGGTCTATCCAGACATCGCAGTTCGTCACCGCGGCCCGGACCGGGTCGGAAATATAGGGATCGCCCAGCGCGCCCTGAAAGGGGAGTTGCGGAGCAATGAGCAGGGCCACCGGCGTATCCAGACTGCGGGCCGCGTTCTGGATGGCCTCAACCGTCTGCATATCCGAAGCCGTGTCGGCGGTGATCAGCACAGTCTCGCCCGACTGTACCAGCAGGACATCACGGATCATCGCGTCCGCGGCTTGGGTGAGTTCCGGTCCGAGATTGGTCATCACGCTGCTACCCTCCTGTGTCTGGCCCGTACCGTAGTATACCTACTCAGCCTCCAGGCGTTCGAGGTAGTAGTTGGCGATACTGTGAATGGCGACCTCAAAACGGGACATGGGTCCGGGTTTGAAATACTTGGAGTCCATACCCTGCTGGAGCGACTTGATCATCAAGATGTCTTCGGCCAGGAACTCCTTGAGAAAGTCGTCATAGATGCGCACCTTGTCCTGAAAATCGGGCAGCTCAAAATGCTGCTTGGGAAAGAGCTGATACGAGACACCGACCGTTTTATCGACGCTCTCGCCTGGCCAGACCGACATAAAGCACAGAAAGTCATGCCGCGGAAACCAGGGGATGTTCGGCCGTAGATGGCTGGAATAACCGCCCTCGGCCAGCTTGCCCGAAATCCAGGGAATCGTCCCGAACAGGGAGCCGCCGTTCGGGGCCAGGGTCTTGCCCTTGAAATAGCCGTGATAGCCGCCCCGCACCGGCCGGAACTCGTAGGACTCCAGCGGCTGCCAGGGCCCAAAGGTGTTCACGTGGAGCACGGCGATATGGTAGATATCGGTCAGGTTTTCGTTCACGAACTTCCAGTTGCAGTCCAGCTCAAACGAAAACTTGCTCGCCAGGCGGAAGTCCTCATAGCGGTAGGGCTGATAGGTCCGGGGAAAGTCCATCTCGTTCAGGACGTCCATCAAGCTCCGCGCCGCCGGGTCGAAATTGATAAACAGAAAGCCCGCCCAGGTATCGACCCGCAGGGGAATCAGGCCGAAATCCCTGGTGTCAAAGCCCTCCATTTCCGCGGAGTGGGGTGCGTTGAGCAACCGGCCGTCCATGTCATACGTCCAGCCGTGGTAGGGACACGACAGGGCCTTGTCACAACCTTTGCCAAACGGGGTGCCGTTGTCGGGCTCGCCGAACGCCACCTGCGTCCCCCGGTGGCGACACACATTGGAAAAGGCCCGAACCTCTCCCTGGCGATCCTTACAGATAACAATCGGCTCGCCGGCCACCCGAAAGGTCAGATAGCTGCCCGGCTGGTCCAGTTCTTCGACCCGGCCCATGCACAGCCATTCTTTTTGAAAGATGCGTTCTTTCTCGCGTTCATAAATCTCGGGCGAGGTGTAAAAATGGGCCGGCATATGCCGCGCCTGGGACAGCGGCTGCCGTGTCCGGGCGGCTTCAGGGGGTAATTGTGTCATGCTTCCCTCCTGTGTCTCCCTTAGCCCATCAGGCCCTCATCGTACATGCCCCGAATGGGTTGTTTCTCCGCAAAACGGGTAAAGCGAAAGGCGTCGATATCCGCGCCCGGCTGCTTGCCGTTCAGAATCAGCTCGGCCATCATCTCGCCGACCGCCGGGGCCAGCTTGAAGCCGTGGCCGCTGAAACCGACGGCCATATACATGCCGCCTATCCCCGGTACGGCGTCCAGAATGGGATGCCAGTCGGGCATGACATCAAAAAAGCCCGAGTAGCCGCTGTGAAAATAGCCGGTCTCAAAGCGGGGGAAACGATGGGTGACATGGCCCGTCATCTCAACCGTTGTGTCATAGCTGACGCCGTGGTCGTAGTGGTCGGGATCGACCCGGTCGTTGAGTTCAATCGGGTCGAGCGAGCCGACCAGGGTCAGGTCCGCGCCCTCGGGCCGCGTGTAGACCTGACTGACGAAGTCGTAAAACAGGGGGTGCCGGTCCGCGGCCTCGTCTGGCCGTTTGACAAAACAGATATTGTGGCGGCACACGGTCAGGGGAATCGCCACTTCCACCATGGCCGCAACGCGGTCGCCCCAGGCGCCGGCCGCGTCAATGACCGTGGGGGTGGAAAAGCGGCCCTGATTGGTGACCACCTCGGCCACCGCCCCGCCCACCAGTTGAATGCCGGTCACTTCGGTTCCCTGATGAACCTGCACGCCCAGCTCGCGCGCCCGTCGGATAAAGGACGAGGTGGTATCGGACGGGTCGGCGTAGCCGGAGTCCGGCTCCCAGGCCCCGCCGGCCAGGTCTTCCACGCGCGTGCGCGGTTCGATTTCGCGGATTTCTTCGGGAGAGATAAAGCGGGTGTTGATCCCGACGCGGCGCTGCATGGCGACCACTTTTTTGAGCGCGTCGAGGTCCTGCTCGGGCACACCCATCAGATAGCCCGTTCGCCTGAAACCGGACGACCCGCCGACCGCATCGCCGAAGTTTTCAAACACGTCCAGGCTGCGCCGCACCATGCGCGCGGTCACCTCGGTTGAATAGTGTTGGCGAATGCAGGCCGAGCTTTTGCCGGTCGCCCCAGAGGCGATAAAGTTTTTCTCCAGGACGACGACATTGGTGATACCCCGGGTGGCGAGATTGAACGCAATGCTCGCTCCCGTCACACCCGCACCGATAATCACGATATCCGCAGTGTGGGCCATATTTCCCTCCTGAGCGCCCGCTCATCCTATAAGCTCGGCTCGTCTGCGCGCAACCCACGCCCTTGGCCCTGCCCAGCTCTATCTTGCCATATCCCGAGCGCCTGACTTTTGGTAAGACGGCCACACAACGAACCGAAAAAGGAGAGAGCAATGGCCGACAAAAGTCTAGAAACACAGGTGCAGGAGATGTTGGACCGAGAGGCGATTCGAGACCTTCCACAGCGGTACTGCCACTATGTGTGGCAGCAGGACGTACCTGCCGTGGTCAGCCTCTTTACCCCAGATGGTGAGTTTGATGCCGGTGGAGCACAGCCTACGGCAAAGGGGACCGAGGCGTTATTGGCAGCCTATGAGCAGGGGCTGGCCGCTCTTGATCCACGTCCTTTTATCCATAACCACGTCATCGACCTGGAGGGCGACCGGGCCACGGGAACGTGCTATCTGGAGCTGCGCGCCACGCAGGATGGCCAGAGTGTGATTGCCGCCGGGCATTACGATGACGTGTATGCCAAAGTCGACGGAGTCTGGAAGTTCCGCTCACGAAAATTCAACGCCTATTATTTTGTGCCGCTCAAAGACGGCTGGGCCAAGTAGAAACCGGCTCAGACACGGCGGGGCAGCCTGCCCATATCCCCTTCCGGGAGGGAAGGTCAGAGTCGAGTGTAGCCCTTTCGCTGCCCTCCCCTCCTTGTAAAGCGTCCTCTCCCGCGTACCCTGTTCTTAGGAGCTCGGAACACAGCAGGAGGACCCGCATGTCTACCATCGCACTGCCTGAAGACGCGTATAACCAGACCCTTGTTGCCAACGTCCACCCCCGTGACTGGACGAACCCGGAGCCCGCGTCGAGTTACAACCTGGTCGTCCTGGGCGGCGGCACGGCCGGCCTGATTACCGCCGCCGGCGCGGCCGGTCTTGGGGCGAAGGTTGCCCTGGTGGAACGGCAACATTTGGGCGGCGATTGCCTGAACGTCGGCTGCGTGCCGTCCAAAGCTCTGCTCCGAGCAGCCCGGGCCGTTGCGGATGTCCGGGACGCAGACCAGTACGGAGTCGAGGTGCCGCCGGGAACCCAAGTGAATTTCCCGGCGGTCATGGAACGGATGCGCCGGCTCCGCTCGGAAATCAGCCCGCATGACTCGGCGCAGCGCTACCGGGACGAACTGGGCGTGGATGTCTTTTTGGGTGAGGGGCGTTTTGTTGAATCGGACAGCGTGGAGGCCGCCGGGCGGCGCCTGCGTTTCCGTCGGGCGGTCGTCGCCACGGGTGCCCGGGCCATGCCCCTGCCGATTCCCGGTCTGGCGGAAGCGGGTTATCTGACCAACGAAACCGTCTTTTCCCTTACCGAACTGCCCAAACGGCTGGCCATCATCGGTGCCGGTCCGATCGGCTGTGAAATGGCTCAAGCGTTTGCCCGCTTCGGGTCGCAGGTCACCCTCCTGGAAGTGATGCCTCAGATCCTCATCCGCGAGGACAAGGACGCCGCAGCCCTCATCCAGGCCGCCCTGATTCGGGACGGGGTCTCCCTCGTCCTCGGCTGTCAGATCACCGGGGTGGAGCGGGACGGCCAGGACAAAGTGCTTCGGGTAGAAAAAGATGAACAGCAAGAGGAGATCCGCGTGGATGCCATCCTGCTCGGAGTGGGTCGCGCCCCTAACGTCGAGGGGCTGAACCTGGAGGCTGTCGACGTGGAGTTTGATACCAAACAGGGCGTAAAGGTCGATGATCGACTTCAGACGACCAACCCGCGTATTTATGCCGCGGGCGATATTTGCTCGCCGTATAAATTTACCCATATGGCGGATGCCCTGGCCCGCGTTGTGATCCAGAACACCCTGTTTGTTGGACGGGCCAAAGCGAGCGCCTTAACCGTGCCGTGGTGTACCTATACCGATCCTGAAATCGCGCATGTCGGTCTGTATGCACACGAAGCGGAAAAACAGGGTATTGCCATCCAGACCTTTCACCAGGAGATGGGGCAGGTCGACCGGGCCGTGCTCGAAGGCGATACCGACGGTTTTGTGAAAATCCACACCAAGGCCGGCAAGGATACCATTCTGGGCGCAACGATTGTGGCCCGCCACGCCGGCGAGATGATCTCGGAGCTGACCCTGGCCATGGTCGGCGGCCTGGGACTCGGCACCCTGGCCAGGACCATTCACACCTACCCCACCCAGGCCGAAGCCATAAAACGCGCCGCGGACACCTATAATCGTACCCGGCTGACCCCACGGGTCAAATCGCTCTTCACCAGGTGGCTGGCCTGGACGCGCTAGGGAGGTTCGCTCATAATGGTCAGATACGGAGCTGGTGCGCGACGCGCCGTGCGACGAGAAAGGTGGGACACCCCATGACTCAACTCAGGCATGTCTTTTCCGAAGGGTTTTTTCTGCTCTTATGTGTTGCCGTTTCTGCCTCTATCGCGCTGACGCCTACGGTCGGCAGCGCTGAAGACGCAAAACAGAGCACGCAGACAACCTATACCAAAAAAACGATTACCCATGCCCTGGCGGCACGGATGGTCGAAGCGGCGATCGCCCGCGCCAAGGAACTTGGCGTCAAGCAAAATGTGGCGGTCGTTGATGACGGCGGGCATCTGAAAGCTTTCGCCCGTATGGACGGTGCTCCACTCCTCGGCATCGAAGGCAGTCAACGCAAGGCGTATACCGCGCTATTCGGATTTGGCACGGCCGATTTTTATAACGCCATCAAAGACGATCCGGCCCTGTTAGTGGGATTGTCCCATTTTGAGGGGGCAACCGTGGTTGGTGGCGGGCTGCCCATTATAATCGACGGCGAAGTCGTTGGAGGAATTGGCGTCGGGGGCGGGACGGTCGAACAAGATATCTCCTGCGCCGAGGCCGGGGTCCAGGTCTTGGGAGAATAACCCGCCGGACGGACGGCTCAGCTCCGCGGTGTCGGTTACGCTCGGCCTACCCGACCCGTGGGCCGTCGAAACAGCGTACCGGTTTCCTGAGGTCTGCCGCCGTACCGGGCCTCACTTGCAAAGCCCCTCGTCTTTCAGGCGGGAGAGTCTGGAGACTCGAACCGCACCGCATACCCGCCAAACTTGCGCACGTTCAGCACGCCGGTATCAAACATGAGATACTGCCCCTTGATGCCCAGCAGCGTGCCTCCGATCTCGGGTGTCTTCTCAAAATTGCGCGACCTGACCTTAGTGGGATATTCCAGCACGGGGTAGGTAAAAGAATGGCTGGCTGCCTCCTCAAGCAGCGTGAGAACGCCTGCCCCGGCGACCCGCCTGTGGTCGTTCAGTTCCGCCTGACACAGCCCGAGCAACTCGTCCCGTTTGGCTGTCAAATCCGCGCATTCGGGCTCGCCCTTGAGCATACGTTGCCAGTTGGTGCGGTCGGTCAGATTCTCTTTGAACATGACCTCAAGCAGCCCGGCCTGATAACGGCTCTGCACCCGAAAAATCGGCAGGGCCTGTACCGCGCCTTGATCCATCCAGCGGGTAGGAATCTGGCTCCCGCGCGTAATGCCGACTTTCAGGCTCGATGAATTGGCGATATAGACATAGTGAGGCTGCATACAGTGGGCCTCACCCCAGGCCGGCTCACGGCAGGTGCCCTGCTCGTAATGACACAGTTCGGGTTTCACGATGCAGAGGTCGCACTGGGCAAGACTCTGAAAACAGGGATAACAATAACCCTGATTGAAACTCTTCTTGGTCTTACGCCCGCAGGCAACACAGTGAATCTCCCCGCAGAATATAAGGCGCACGGTTTTGCCCAGCAGGGAGTTTACGACGACCTCCTGCTCGCCGATTGGCAAGCGATACTCCACGGGTGGACCCGGCTGCGTTTTCATCTTACGTAGGTTGCCCTGCATCGTCGATCTCTCCTTTTTTCCTGCCTGAGGAAACCCACCCCGGCGCTGATGCGCCACCCCTCCAAGGAGGGGATTTTTTACAGGCTAAAAATGCCCTCCTCACATCTCGGGATCAACCGGATAATGTTGTCGCCGATAACGTATATGCTCAACATTGATCCGGTGCCGGAAATCGACGTATAAACTCCCCGGTCTGCCGATCAACGTAAAATCGTCGGCAATGCCAATCCCGCCGATGCTCAGCAGGATATGGCAGTTCGGACACAGACACAGCATGTTCTCGGGGGTATCAGGGCCATCGTGCGGAGCTTCGAGGGGCCGGAGATGCACCACTTCGGCATATGGCCCGGCGGTGCCTCGGAGTTGGACGCGACACATCTGACAGCGATAGTGGTAGAGCTGCTTGAGCTCCTGGGCGTGCAGGCGTTCCTGGACGACTCGTCCCTGCCGCTGTAGGTCTTCATCCATTTTGACCAACCGAAAACGCCAGATAAAAAATCCCGCTCGTCCGACGCCCCGCCAGTAGTCGGCAACCGTGTACAAGCCGTCGTACCGATAGCCGGAATCGGGCGCATAGGGAGAACGGAACCCGGCCCCACGGATAACGCGGACGGGCAGGCCGTGCAATCGGTTCTGAGCCAGCGCCAGATTCCCACGCAGGAGGACCTGATGGCCTATCTGCTCGTGGGTCTGGGGATCACGCCCGCCGTGGCCGGTATAGAAGATCACCTCCCCGTAATCCTCCCCATCTTCATAGCCACCAGCCAGAACCACCGAATCGGCACCCGATCGCCCGCTGCCGGCAATACCGGCAATACGGGGTCGGTGTACTCCGGCTCTGGAGAGCCCCTGGCGAGAAACGAAATGAGAGCCGACCGGAGAGCCTGGAATATGGCCGAACCTGTATGCAGACATGGGCTCACCGCCTACGAATCCGGAGACAGCGAACCGGCTGTGTGACGGAGCGGAATAGAGCGGTCTCCAGCCTGCGCGTCCGGGTGGCGACCGTCCTCGCGATAGGCGATTTCGGTATTGACCGTCCGGGCGAGGCCACCGACCTGCTGGTCCGCTTCGATAATAACGGCCCCAGAGCCAGGCTTGTTCAGCTCATACGCGGCGGTCAACCCTGCCGGGCCCGCGCCAATAATGACCACTGGGCTGTTCACACTAGGCTTCGGCTCGGATCGCCCATGAGTCTGTTCCCGCACTGGGTCATACTATCTACGCTTCTACCAATAAAACAATACAGCGGTCGCTCGTGACCTGGTTTGAATAAGTACGCCCCCTTATTCCACCTCCGTAATGACGAAGTTCTGACTATTCTGCTGCCACTCCAACCGGGCACTCTGCCCCATGTGCGGGCAGTTCTCCGCCACACATTCCCCCATGGCCCCTTCCAGAAACTCATGCTGAGCCCCCTCACCCACCGTCGTCACCCGCACCAGCGCCCGACCCAACTCGAGCCCATCGACCAAGGCGGTGACCATGTGGTTACCATCCCCCAACCGGTTCCAGTTGAATAACAACACAAACCCATTATCCGTGTCCCCACAGATATCCAGCGTATCCAACCGCTCCATGCCATACGCCGCCAGGTACGGCTCGACCTCCCCCTGCGCGGTCTCGGTCTCGATCTCCACCATCGCGGCGTCACACACCCAGCCCCACAGCGCGCTCACCCCACTCTGAAACGAGTCCGGGCTCGGATTCTCCAGCCGCCCCATCAGATCCCCTGCGCCCCCTGGGCTCAGATAAAAACCTGAATTGATGATGAAGTTAATTGGGAATTCGGTTCCGTCACTTCTTCTCCGGAATGAACCGGTGAACACGCGGGCGTAGCCCACCTTGGGGACTTCGGCGCTGTCGGCATCGTCGGCGGGGTTGTCAAAGTAATACTCCCAGAAGCCGCCTTCCGGGCCACTGTTCGCCGCGGCGATGAGCTGATCTACGATGAGCTCTCCGGTCGCGATGTCGCGAGAAATCCCTCCGCGTCGCAGCTCGAACCGATCCGGAAACCCGCCGTGAAACAGGATGAGATTGGTGGCACGATTCAAGATGCTGAGGTACACGGGACCGTGTCTCCAGGGCCCGTTCGGATCCTGCAGGGCGTTCTTTGCTTTCAAAATATCGCCGTTCTGCTGCCGTGCGAGTGCGAGAATGTACTCCCCTGCTTGCGTAACAAAGGCCTTCAAGGTCTCGCGGTCCACGACATCCCTAGCCGTAACGGCCGGTTCGATAGCTTTTATGCTGAGTATGGATATTTACGATGCTTGGATGAAGCAGAAGTACAAACACATGGGATATACTGATCTAAAAAAATTTAAGAGTGATTGAGCTACTTTTTCACCTTCATCTAAAACTCTATTGGACGTCTTTGATGAAAACCACAAGAATGGTATGGCCACACTTACAAGTGTTGGCCAAGCAATTGCCATCGCAAATTTATCGACGACAATGGGGGAAATGGACTATTCCGTCTGGTTGCAATAGACGTATAACGTTTCGTTACACGTCGTAAATCTATTAAAGCCTCTCCCAAGAATATCTCGGAAGCGCCGGCCTTACCAAGCGGGTAAGGACTGAAACTGTGAGCCTCCATAGCAGACTCTCGTCACAGCGTCGGCTCCCTGCTATGTGACCGGTCATGCAAGCCGCCCGCGCTCAGCCCCGCAGGACATTGGCCGCCTGGGCCATGTTTGACTGGGCCAACTCGGCGTTCGCCACCCTGGTGGTGACGTTTGTGTATGCCACCTATTTCACGACCGCGATTGCCGCGGACGAGGTGACGGGTACGGCCCAGTGGTCGCGCGCGGTCGGCCTGAGCGGCCTGATGGTGGCAGTCCTGGCCCCGCCGCTCGGCGCGTTGGCCGACCGGAGCGGCCGGCGGCTGGCCTGTCTGGGGATGTGTACCCTGGTGTGCTGCGTGGCCAGCGCGGGGCTGACCGGCGTGCACCCGGACTGGGTCTGGGCCGGGTTGATAGCCCTGTCTCTGTTCGTGGTCGCCAATGTCGCCTTCGAGCTGAGCACCGTATTCTACAACGCCTTTCTGCCCGAGTTGGTCCCGGCCGAGCGGGTCGGCCGTCTGTCGGGCTGGGCCTGGGGGTTGGGCTATGCCGGTGGCCTGCTGAGCTTGGTCCTGGCTCTGGTCGTGCTGGCGCGCGAGCAACCCTTGTTCGGCATCAGTACCGAGGCAGGCTTCAATTATCGGGCGGTCTGCCTGCTGGCGGCCGGCTGGTTCGCGCTGTTCAGCCTGCCGCTGTTCGTGTTCGCCCCGCGCCAGCCGTCCGGGAGCGGTTCGGCCTCTCCCCGTACCGGAGCCTACCGCGAGTTGAGGCGCACGTTCGGGCAGTTGCGTCATTATCCGGACATCACTCGTCTGCTGGCCGCCCGTCTCTTGTATAACGACGGGCTGATCACCATTTTCGCCTTTGGCGGCATCTATGCGGCCGGCACGTTCGGGATGAGCCTGCCGGAGGTTATCCAGTTCGGTATTGCCCTCAACGTCGCGGCCGGCATCGGCGCCGGCGTGTTCGGCGTTGTGGACGACCGGCTGGGCGGTAAGCGCACCATCCTGGTGACGCTGGTAGCGCTGACGGTGTTCAGTCTGTTGGCGGTCTGGGCGCCCAGCGTTGGCTGGCTGTGGCTGGCCGGCCTGAGCCTGGGGCTGTTTGTGGGACCGAATCAGTCGGCCAGCCGCACGTTGATGTCCCGCTTCGTACCAGAGCAGCACGCTGCCGCCTTTTTCGGCCTGTTCGCCTTTTCCGGCAAGATTACGACCTTTGCCGGCCCTCTGCTGCTGGGCATCGTGACCCAGGCAACGGGCAGCCAACGCCTGGGCGTGGCCACGGTGGTCGGATTTTTCGTTCTTGGCGGCTTGCTGCTGCTCACGGTGAACGAACAACGCGGCATCAGAACGGGCCGGCAGGCGGACCGCAACACCGCCGTGGACCGAACTTGACACCACTCGCTCGAATACGTCAGGATACCTGCCATTTGGAAGGGACGGGTCGTCCGTATCCGCAGGCCCGGACAGCCGCACAGGATCAACATGGCTTCAACCCCTCAGGCCCACGTCGAATTCGAGCGCGTGTGTAAGAGCTATGACGGCCGGGTCCAGGTCGTGCGCGACCTGGACCTGAGCGTACACGAAGGGGAGTTTCTGACCCTGCTGGGGGCCTCCGGCTCGGGCAAGACCACCTGCCTGATGATGCTGGCCGGCTTTGAAGCGCCCACTTCGGGGACCATTCGTATCCGTGGGCGCTCGGTCCACGACCTGCCGCCGCGCAAGCGCGGGATTGGCGTGGTTTTTCAGAACTATGCGCTGTTTCCGCATATGACGGTTGGCGGCAATCTGGCGTTTCCACTCGAAGTGCGCGGGATTGACCCGCAGCAACGTCGGGAGCGCGTCCGACGGGCGCTGCAACTCGTCCGCCTGGAGGGCCTTGAGGACCGGCGGCCCACCGAGCTGTCCGGCGGCCAGCAACAGCGTGTGGCCATTGCCCGGGCGCTGGTGTTTGAGCCCGGCCTGGTGCTGATGGACGAGCCGCTCGGCGCCCTTGACCGTCGTCTGCGCGAAGAAATGCAGTATGAGATTCGGCGTATCCAGCGCAGTCTGGGCGTCACGGTCGTCTACGTCACCCATGACCAGCAGGAGGCGATGGTGCTGTCGGACCGGGTCGCCGTCTTTCGCCGCGGCCGTATCGAGCAGGTCGCCCTGCCGGAAACGCTGTACGAAGAACCGGAACGCCCGTTCGTTGCCAGCTTCATTGGCGAAAACAACCTGCTGCACGGGCGGGTCCTCAGCGTTGAGCACGATATTTCACGGGTAGAGGCCGGCGGCCAGGTCGTCCAAGCCTTCCAGGTCGGGCCGTGCAAACCGGGTGATCCGGTCACCCTGGCCATCCGTCCGGAGCGGGTCTGCCTCGCGCCCAAGCCGGAGCTGTACAGCAATCGGTTTGAGGCCGAGATTCGGGACATTACCTTTCTGGGCGACCACCTGCGCCTGCGGGTGGCCGTGTGTGGCAGCCCGGATTTTATCATCAAGATTCCGAATATCGTCGGTCACGGCGCGGTGCTGGAGGGCGACCGGGTCCAGGTCGGCTGGACACCGATCGATTGCCGGGCCTTGATACCGGACGAGGAGGAGTAGATGACATTCCGTCCATATCGCAACCGCCCGGCGATTCACGCCACGATAGTCGTTTTGCTGGCCAGCCTGAGTTGGAGCCGTCCGGCCGCTGGCAGCGAAGCGCTCACCCTGGTCTCCTGGGGAGGCTCCTACGCCCGCGCCTGCCAAAAGGCCTATAACGAGCCCTTTACCACGGAAACGGGCATTGCGGTTCGTCTGGAATCCTATAACGGCGGCCTGGCCCAAATCCGCGCTCAGGTGGAGACCGGCAAGGTCTACTGGGACCTGGTTGACCTGGAGATGGCCGACGCGGCGCGGGGCTGTGACGAGGGGCTGCTCGAACCGGTCGTCGCCGCCGACCTGCCCCCGGCGCCGGACGGGACCCCTGCGGTGGACGATTTCTTCCCCGATATGCTCACCGAATGCGGTGTCGGCATGCTGTTCTACTCCACGGTGTACGCCTATAACCCGACCCACCTGCCCGGCCCCAAACCGACGACGATCCGGGACTTTTTCGATCTGGAGACATTCCCCGGCCGGCGCGGTATGCGCCGCAGTCCGCTGGTCAATCTGGAGTTCGCGCTGATGGCCGACGGCGTACCCGTGGATCAGGTGTATGCGACGCTGGCTACGCCGGAGGGTGTGGACCAAGCCTTTCGCAAGCTCGACACGATCAAGGAACACATTGTCTGGTGGGAAGCCGGGGCCCAGCCGCCGCAGATGCTGGCCGACGGCGAGGTCGTGATGAGCACAGCCTATAACGGTCGCATCTTTAATGCCCAGGTCCTGGAAAACCAGCCCTTTGTGATTGTCTGGGACGGCCAGGTGCTGGACCACGGCCTCCTCGGTATTGTTGCCGGTACGCCCAAGCTGGAAGCGGCTCGGAAGTTCCTCACCTTTGCCACGCGGACCGAGTCCCTGGCCGCGGTCGGACGCTATATTGCCTATAGCCCGGCCCGGAAGTCGGGAGCGGCCCTGATTGGCGCCCATCTCGAAACCGGGGTGGACATGCAGCCGCATATGCCAAACAGCCCCGCAAACGTCGCCCACGCCCTGCGCCACGACTGGCGCTGGTGGAGAGACCGCGGCGACGAGATGAACGAGCGCTTCAGCGCATGGCTGGCCCGCTAATCAGTCCACAGTTGCGCGCCATAGGGCTGGTCCTGCCGCTGGTCGCCTTTATCGGGCTGACCTTCGTGGCACCGCTGGCGACCATGCTGTCGCGCAGCGTGTATGACCCGGTAGTGGCTGATGCGCTGCCCGAAACCTTGGGCCTATTGCAGGATTGGGATGGCGTATCCGTTCCGCCTGAGCCGGTGTTCGAGACGGTCGCCCGCGAGCTGCACAGAGCGCGTCAGGAGCGCAGCCTGGGGCGGGTCGCCACCCGTATCAACCGCGTGCGTGGTGGCCTGCGGAGCGTCATCACCCGCACGGCGCGACGCGTGCGCGAAGCGGAAGGTCTATCGTGGCGTAACACGCTGATCGGCATCCACGCGGCCTGGGACGAGGTGCAAACCTGGCACGCGATTCGTTACGCCGGCGAGCGCTTCACTGCACGCCACTATTTACACGCCCTGGACCTGGAACGCCGCGGCGATGGCCACATCGCTCCGCGACCGGACGAGTATCGCGTCTATCTGCCGCTGCTGTGGCGGACCCTGGTCGTGAGCCTGAGTTTGACCGGGCTGTGCCTGCTGCTCGGGTATCCGATCGCCTATCTGATCGCCCACGCCCCGCCGCAACGGGCGAATCTCCTGCTGCTATTGGTGCTGGTGCCGTTCTGGACCTCCTTGCTGGTGCGCACGACCGCCTGGATCGTCCTGCTCCAGACCCAGGGAGTGATCAACAGCACGCTGGTCGCACTCGGCCTGATCGCCGACAATAGCCGCCTCGCCATGATCTACAATATGACCGGCACCATGGTCGCCATGACCCACGTCCTGCTGCCTTTCATGGTGTTGCCGCTGTACGCGGTCATGCGCACCATCCCCCGGCTGCATATGAGCGCGGCAGCTTCGCTGGGCGCGAGTGCGGTCCAGGCATTTTGGCGGGTCTATTGGCCGCAGACACTGCCTGGTGTTGGCGCCGGCTCACTGCTGGTTTTTATCCTGGCGGTTGGCTATTACATCACGCCGGCCCTGGTCGGCGGCCAGAGCGGCCAGCTCATTTCCAATATGATTGCCTACCATATGCAGACTTCCTTGAACTGGGGACTGGCCGCGGCAATCGGCGGTCTGCTGCTGGCCTTCGTCCTGGTGCTGTATCTGGTGTACGACCGCCTGGTGGGCATCGAGCGGATGAGGTTGGGTTGAAATGCCACCGAGAGGAGCCTGGGAACGGGCCGGACGGACGGCCTATCTGGCCTTCTGTGCTGCGGTGTTCGTGTTTCTGATCGCGCCGATTGTGGTCATCGTCCCGCTCAGTTTTAACGCCGAACCCTATTTTACCTTTACCGAAGGGATGCTGCGTCTGGAGTCCTCCGCCTATTCGCTCCGCTGGTACCAGAATGTGATGGGCGACCCGGAGTGGAGACACGCCCTGCTCAACAGCCTGTTCATCGGTCTGGCGGCCACCGCGCTGGCGACCACGCTGGGTACGCTGGCGGCCCTGGGACTGACGCATCCCGCCCTGCCGGGCCGCTCGGCCATCATGGGTCTGTTGATCTCGCCGATGATTACCCCGGTGATTATCTCGGCCGCGGGGATGTTCTTCTTCTACTCGAACCTGGGTCTGACTCAGACCCACCTGGGGCTTATTCTGGCCCACGCCACGCTGGGCACACCGTTTGTCGTTATCACGGTGACCGCAACGCTGTCCGGTTTCGACCCGAATCTGTACCGCGCAGCGGCCAGTCTGGGTGCCGGGCCGCTGCGGACGTTCCGGCGCGTCGTGCTGCCGCTGATCGCCCCAGGCGTGATTTCCGGGGCCTTGTTTGCGTTTGCCACCTCGTTCGACGAAGTGGTGACGGTGCTGTTCATGGGCGGTCTGGAGCAGCGTACCGTACCGCGCCAGATGTGGACCGGTATCCGTGAGCAGATCAGTCCGGCGATTCTGGCTGTTGCGACTCTGCTGAGCGTCTTCTCCCTGCTGTTCATGCTGAGCGTGGAGTGGCTGCGTCGGCGGACGGGAGGGCGCGAGAGCGGTTTACGATAAATTGTAGCCGTGCCAGTACGCTTTTTCGTCATGCCGGACCCCGGCTCGTATCCGGGGCGGGCGGCGGTCCGGCAGCCAGTCCTTCGACTTCGCTTTGCTACGCTCAGGACGAACGGCGGGGCTGGATTCCTGCTTGCGCAGGAATGACGGGCGGCTGCACAACAGCCTCATCTGTGCGAGAGCGGTTTACACCGTCGTGTAACGAGCGGGCAACCACGGGGGTTGCCCCTACCGGGCTCATTCCCTCTCCCCTGGAGAGAGGGCCAGAGCCTGCCCCGCACTTGATGCGGGGGTGAGGGGGCCCGGGGGCGGCGCTCCTCGGGAGAGCACCTCGCTGCAGCAGAATGAAAACTGCGCGAGCCGGCCTCGCCCTCACAGGGGACTCGGGCAGTTGAGCTTGTAGACGGTGCGGAGATCAGGAACAATGGACACATCATGCGTAAGAACCGACGGTGGGGCAGAGGCGGGAGAGCACAGTCCGGGGGACGGAATCATCAGGCCCATAAGAGGCAGCGGGGACGGCGGAACGGTCCGCCCGGGCCGTCAGCCGCGCTGCAAGAATTTCAGAGTCGGATTCCCATAGCGCCCAACCGGAAAATTGAACTGGTTGGGCCGGATACGCCCCTGACGATTCGGATACTGGATGTGTTCTGTCCGATTGGATTTGGCCAGCGGGCCATTATCCTGGCGCCGCCCAAAACCGGAAAGACGACCTTCCTGAAAGACTTGTGCGTAGCGGCGGCGGCCGGGGCTCCGCAAGCACTCTTGTACAGCCTGCTGGTTGACGAGCGGCCCGAGGAGGTGACCGACTTTCGCCGGGCCGTTCCGGCTGAGGTGTTTGCGTCCTCGAATGATCGTTCGCTGGAAGAACATCTGGAGACCGCCGCGACGTGTCTGGAGCAGGCGGTTGAAAGCGCCTTGCAGGATAAGGATGTGATCGTTGTCCTGGACTCGCTGACCCGCCTGGGCCGGGCTCACAATCTCAATACGGTCACCGGACGGACGATGAGCGGCGGTATTGACGCCAATGCGCTGGAAATCCCCAAACGCTTGTTTGGTGCCGCCCGGCAGCTTGAAGAAGGCGGCTCACTGACCATCGTGGCGACCTGCCTGGTTGACACGGGCAGTCGCATGGATGAGGTCATTGCCCAGGAGTTCAAGGGCACGGGCAATATGGAGCTGCTGCTTGACCGCCGCCTAGCCGACCGGCGGCTGTTCCCGGCCATTGATATTGCGGCCTCAGGCACCCGCAAAGAGGAACAACTGCTCGACCCCGATACGCTCAAAATGGCCCGCTTGCTGCGCCGTCAAGTTGCCGCGCTGCCGACCGTGGAGGCAACCCAGGCAGTACTGGCGGCCTTTGAGAAAGCGGAATCCAACGCCGCGCTGGTGGCCCAGTTTGCCGCGGTCTAGCGCATTTCACCATTATATGTCGCCATCCGGCCCATCGCCGTTCGTGCTGAGCGTCCTTCGACAAGCTCAGGACCGACGGCCCCCAGAGGGGCGAAGTCGAAGCACCCGGTCAAGCGCCCTTCGACTTCGCTCCGCTACGCTCAGGGTGAACGGAGTCGGACATTGCGTTAGAGCACTGTACGATAGGTTGTAGCGCTGCCCGTATGCGCTTGGCCCGGGCTCTCGTAGGGTGCGCCCTGCGCACCAGGAAGCTGGTGCATGGGATGCACCCTACGGAAAGGAACGGCGGGCTGTACGGAATCGTAAATTGCGTTAGTCCTCGACTTCCACGACCATCTCAATCTCAACGGCGATGCCGAACGGAAGCTGGTTCATGCCCACGGCCGAGCGGGCGTGACGGCCGCGGTCGCCAAACAGGGCGACGAGCAGGTCGGACGCGCCGTTGATGACTCTGGGCTGGTCGGGAAAATCGGGCGTGCAGTTGACAAAGCCGAGCAGCTTGACCACTTTGCGGACCTTGTCCAAATCCCCCAGTTCCTGCTTCAGGGATTGCAGGATATTGAGCATGACCTGTTTGGCGGCATCATAGCCCTGCTCAACGTCCAGGTCTTTGCCCAACTTACCCTGGATGAACGACAGGCTGCCGTCCTTGAGGATGCCGGGCCCGTGGCCAGAGACAAACAGGAGGTTGCCGGTTCGCACCAGGGGCAGATAGTTGGCCACTGGAGTGGGAATGGGCGGCAGGGTCAGCCCGAGTTCTTCGAGTTTCTTTTCAGCTTCCATTAGCGTCTCCTTTCGTACTTCAGTCTTGAGGAAAAGCGCGCTCGCCCGGCGCGAGTTCTGGGAGCGGATACTCGGCATACCGCGTCAGCAACTGCGGCAGAACCACGACCAGAAAGAAGAGGAGGACCATCATCAGGAACAGCAAGCGGAGCACTTTGCTGAGCGCAACGAGCAGGGCGATAGCGCCGCCCAAAAGAATCAGTTGGACCTTGGACAGGCCGAGGAGCCAGTCCCAGGTCTCGGTAAACATCTCTGGGAGCATGGTGTGAATATCCTAGAGCGTCATCAAAATTCCGCCAAATATATTAGGGTGAAAGGTCCGCACCAGGTAGAATACGACCACGCCCAGGATGATTGCCCCCCAACGCAGCTCTCCAAGAGGAAACGGCTGGCGTTGGCTGACAATGGCTCCGAAGGGCAGGAAGGAGGTGGACAGCCGGAATTCCGTATAGCCGGGCAGCTCGTCGGTTTTGCGTTGATCCTGACGCCACGCGCCAAGCCAGGAGTAGACGACAAAGCCGCCAAAGAAGACGAGGTCGCTCAGGGCACCATTCACGAGGCAGTGCGCCACACCAAACAAAAAGAACGAGGCAAACACCGGGTGGCGGGTAATCCGAGTGATGCCATACGCCTGGGGCGCTGTGCTGGCCAGTATGGAGCTGGGCCTCAGGGCCGCCAGGCCGCTGACGAGGAGGACAAAGGCCAGCCCCATGAGCAGGACATTCACATCACGCGCGATCAGGTAGGGAAGCAGCGTGACCCAGAGCTGCGGACCGGTGTGCTTGTGCGCGCCGTAGTATATGCACAGCGGTACGAGGGTGAGGAGGGTAATCAAGGAATACACGCCTAAGAAGCCCCGCTCGCCGAGCCGGGCAACCAGTTTCGGTCGCCAAGCGGGCGCGGACATGAACATGTGTGAGCCACCGAACAGCACCCACCACAGCAGGAGGATAAACGACTCTTTCATCCCGTTTCCACTAGCGTGCTGTCTATCGCTCGTCAATGATGCGGGCCGCAGACCGGCGCCGCCGGGGTGAGAGGCGGTGCTCAGGCGTGCAGGTGTTTGAGTGTCGCTTCGGCTTCGGACACGAGGTCACGCACGATGTGAGCGGCCGGCTGGATGTCATGAATCAACCGACACGATTCGCCCGCGTACAGGGCGGTTTGTTCCAGGTCGCCGGCAAAGCCGGGCATGGGCGGGAAGATGCCGTATTTGGGCAGCGCTATGGGCGTGCCGGCCATGGGCATCGTGCCGATGACGCGGCCTTCTCCGGGCCGCTGGCCGCTGGCCGGACGACCCGCAGCTTCCCATTCGTCCATCGCCGCGGTGCGCAACACCCGGTGAGCGGCGTCTGGCCAGCCCACATCAAAGAGGGTGGTGTAGACCGTGTCTTCGGCTGTGCTGTCAACAATGCGCTGTTTGTATGCCTGAATGACCTGGGTTTCTTCACTGGCCACAAAGCGCGTGCCCAGGGACACGGCCTGGGCACCCAGGATCAAGGCCGCCGCAACCCCGCGTCCGGTAGCAATACCGCCCGCGGCAATGACCGGCACGGGTTCAACCGCCTCGACCACAGCCGGGACAATGGTTGACAGCGAGGTTGTGCTTTTGACATGCCCGCCCGCTTCAATCCCCTGGGCGATAATACCGTCAACCCCGGCGTTCGCCGCAGTCACAGCTTCTTCAACCGAGCCAACCTGGAGGAAGACCTTGGTCCCGACGCGATGGGCCTCTTTGACGTAGGGTTCGGGGTCACCCCAGAAGAGGACGAGCAGGGGAACGGCTTCGGCGAAGCAGGTTTCAATCTGCCCCTCTTGCAGCAGGGGGAGAATGATATTGACGCCAAAGGGCTGATTGGTCAGCGCCCGGACCCGCTGGATTTGTTCCCGGATATAGGGCGCGGGCAAACCGCCCATGCCCAGGACGCCGCATCCACCGGCCTTGGACACCGCGGCCGTGAGCTGCGGTCCGGCCATCCCACCGCCCATACCCACGGAAAAAATTGGATAGGTGATTCCAAGGTCCTGGCAGATTGGCGTGCATAGCATAGCGATCCTCCGAGCGAGAGGCGATACGCGCCGGACTCAGCCGCATGTGGTTTCAAGCAGCGCGGCACAGACCTGATAGGGATCCATATTGGCCGCCGGGCGACGATCTTCCAAATAGCCGCGTCCCTCGTTGGCCGTAGCCATTGGAATACGAACCGAGGCTCCCCGGTCACTGATGCCGTAGCGGAATTCGTGGATGCTGCACGTCTCATGCAGGCCGGTGAGACGCTCTTCGTTGTGGGCACCGTACACGGCAATGTGTTCCTCGTGCCGTTTTTCCAGGGCCTCGCAGGCGGCTCTCACCACCCGTAAGCCCCCATCCTCACGCATGGCTTTGGTGCTGAAATTCGTGTGGGCACCGGCGCCGTTCCAATCGCCTTTGACCGGTTTGGGGTGCAGCGTGGCATTGACGCCATAATCTTCGGCAATGCGATACAGCAGCCAGCGGGCGAGCCACAATTGATCCGCCGCCTCGGGAATGCCCAGGGGACCGATCTGAAATTCCCACTGTCCGGGCATGACCTCGGCATTGATGCCGGACAGGGCCAGCCCGGCTTCCAGACAGGCATTCATGTGGGCCTCAACAATGTCTCGGCCAAAGACCTCATCGGCCCCAACACCGCAATAGAACGGTCCCTGAGGCGCGGGATAGCCACCCTCCGGCCAGCCCAGGGGCGAGCGGCCTCGGAAAAACGTATACTCCTGTTCAATGCCGAACCAGGGTTCGTGCGCTTGATACTTGTCTTGCAGCTTCACCAGGTGGGCGCGCGTGTTGGACTCATGCACGGAGCCATCCGGGAGCCGCACCTCGTTCATGACCAGGATATTGTCGCCCCGGCGGATGGGGTCAGGCGCATAGTAAATGGGGCGCAGCAGGCGATCGCTGTCATGCCCTTCAGCCTGCATCGTGCTTGAACCGTCGAACCCCCACAGAGGAACGTCTTCAAGGCGGCTGACGGGGCCATCAAGTATTTTCGTTTTTGAGCGCAGTGTGGCGGTCGGTTTGTTGCCGTCTATCCAGATATACTCGGCTCTGATGAGACTCATTTGACGTTCTCCTTTCTTCAAGGGATTCTTGTTGAAATAAGTAACTGATAGTTATATTCTCTCCCTGTCCTACCTCTACGGGAGTGTAACCAGGGTGGAGAGCAAGTGCAATGATGAGGCGGGTTCACAGCCCAGAGCGTTGCTCTCATCCATCTACTCCCACAACGGTCCCGGATAGACCGGCCGGGCCTCGGCTACCGTGCGCGGCCACACGATTTCCTTGCGGCCCTGCTGCCACTGGGTGACCAGCATGGGGTGAGCGGTCTGGCGGCCAGTCTGCGCTTCAATGGCGTACGGGCCGTAGAAGGTCGTACACCGCAGACGACTCGCAGCCGTGCGCAGGGCGTCCTGGTCCACACTGCCGACTTCCTCAACGCAGCGCTGAGCAATGACGCCGGCGGCATACCCCTGGGCGGCCGGATAGTCGATGGGCACGGTTGCGCCTTTGAGGTAATGGGTCAGAAATTCACTTTCTGACGGGCCACAGTCCACCCCGTACTCCACTTGCGGCTCCCACTGGCTCGGCGCCAGAAACCCGTCGGCCCGCTCGCCGAGCTCGGCCTTAAAGCGGCTGATGGCGGCAACGACCAGCCCGGCGGCTTTGAGTCGGGGCCGCAGCTCACACAACTGCCGGCCCAGCCGCAGGTCGTCCTCGACGCGGCCAACGCTGAGCAGCCAGTCCGGCGGGTCGTCCTTGAGCGGCTTGAGCAACGGGCTGAAATCGTCCAGACCGGACCGGTACAGTTGATGGCTGGTCAGCGTCAGTCCGTGCTCTTGAATCCAGGCCAGCGCGCCGCTGGCCATATCGGTAGCAAAGCCGGTTTTGGCGCTCAGTAAGGCCACCCGTTTTGCCTCAGGGTCAAGCGTTGTCAGCAGTTCGAGAATGGCGCACAGGTATTGGGACGCCGGACTCAACAGACCCACGACCCAGGAGAGGTTACACTCGAAAATTTCGTCGGCCGACCCGCTATGATTCCACAGCACCTGCCGGGCGGCCTCGGCCGTCTCAGCGGCGGCCAGGGTCAGCCCGCTGCCGTAGGGGCCCATCAGCAGATCAACCTTATCGTCGGCGATCAACTGCTCGGTCAGGCTGCGGACTTTCGTCTCGTCGCTTTCGTCGTCTTCGACAATCAGAGAGACGGGGAGGTTGCGATTTTCAGCCCCGAGCCGCATCCCACCGGTGGCGTTCACATCGCGGATATAGCATTCCAGTCCCTCAAGGACCTGGCGCCCGAGCAGGGCGTAGCGGCCACTCAAAGAAATGGCGATACCGAGCGTGATGGAGTCTCGTGTCATAGTCCACCTAGTATTTCGCAATGACCTCGCGGCTGAATTCTTCGATCATTGCGCGCCCATTGTTCACCACCTGAATGGCCACCTGCCTGAGACCGGCCGCTTCGAGCGCCTTGAGCCGGGCAATGAGTTCTTCGCCCGTCCCCGTCAACGTCATGCCGCGAATCAGGTCTTCATTACAGTAGCGTTCCTCCCCCGGCTTGAGGTAGATCAAATGGCCCTCGTGGACTTCGAGATAACGCCGGTCTTCTGGTGTGCGCATCTGCGCAACATAGTCGGCAAAGCCCTGATAGAGCGGCTCCATAGCCGGCGGCATATTGGCCGTGACCGCGGACTGCTCCCACAGGGCGTGGAGGGCCACAATGGCAAACGGACCCACGCGGTCCATGACGCGCTGTGCCGTTGCCGACTCACCCGGTTGCAGCACACAGGCGGTGGTCAGGGCGACATTGGGCAGGTCGTGGGCTGACCGTCCGACCCGGGCCGCGCCCTTTTCGACCACCGCCAGGTTTTTGCGCAAGGTGTCCGGGGAGGAGATAGTCGTAATCCAGCCGTCTGCAATCTCTCCGGTCAGTTCCAGGGCTTTCGGCCCGTTGGCCGCAAAATGAATCGGAATCGGGTCTTTCAGATTGATATAGCCGTGGTCTTGGTGCAGGAAGCGAATCCAGCGCTGGCGAGACCCATCGCCTTGGTTGTCCTGAAAGAGGACATCTTCTCCCTTGAGCAGGCTGCGGCACTGCTCGATATAGTGGCGTATGCCTTTGAGCGAGACCGGCGGGAGGCCCATGGTATTGCGTCCGGTGAATCCGGTTCCCAGCCCGAGGATGACCCGACCGGGCGCGAGTTGATTGATGGTAGCAATGGAGTGGGCGGTCACCGGAGCGATACGATTGCTCGGGATGGCGACGCCAGTCCCCAGGACAATCGTGGTGGTGTGCTCCGCGGCAAGCGCCATGCACGCATACACATCGCTATAGAGCATCTGGGAGTCGTACAGCCAGGCATGGCTGAAACCGTGGTCTTCAGCCACAACAATATCTTTCCACGCATCTGGTTGAGCCGGGTAGGCAATGGCAAACTCCATGGGTGTCCTCCTGCATTATGTTGAGAGTCCAGAAAAGAGTAAACGTGTCAACATCCGCATGTCTACCGGCGGACACGTTTACTCTTTTTCCACATAGGCCAAGAGTTCGGGCAGGCGGTGAATAACCAGGTCGGCCTCAACCCTCCAGGTCGGCGTTTTGCCGTTGGTCAGGAGGACCGTCATGGCGCCGGCCGCCCGTCCGGCCTCGGTATCGTGCCGAAAGTCTCCTACCATGAGCAGGGTCTCCACCTGAACCCCCAGGCGGGCGCTTGCCAGCCGGACGCAGGCCGGGTCCGGCTTGGGAGTTGCGTCCTCCCGGGCAATCAGGACGTCGACGCGGATGTCCAGGTGCGCACAGACGGCGGTGAGTGAAGTCCGACTATTCCGGGTAATAATGGCGACCGGCAGGCCGCGCGCCTGGAGCGTCGCCAAGGTCTCCTGCGCCCCGTCGTTCCAGGCGACATGATCGACCCCGTCCTGTTCAAAGGCCTCAATAGTGGCAAAGGCTTCAGCCCGTTGGCGAGGCGGGAGAGAGTTGGCCCAGTGGAGGATATCGCCCTCGGGCAGGCCGAGTTGGGCTCTGAGACGGGTGAAGTCCAGATAGGGTCGCGTGAGCGTGCTGTCGAGGTCAAAGGCAAGAGCCCGCACAAGACGACGGTCCGTAGGCGGCTTGGACAGCCGGATAAAGTGCGTCACAACGTCATATTCAGGCGGCCGGGCGCAGACCATAGGAGACAATTTGTTCATCAAACGCCTGGAGAACGCGCGCGCGTAATTGGTCCCAAAAGTCTGGCGTCAGAAAATGTGGCAACTGGACGTGCGGATTCTGCTCATAGACCCGAGCGGGCAACACATAATCGTCCAGAGTTGCGCCCTGCTGCCGTTCCAATAAGAGCCCCCGAAGATAGGCACGCTGGGTTGCATGCTGCATATCCTCACGCGTGACCGTCACTCCGTACAGCTCCTGGAAAACGGGTTCAATTGTCTCATCTGGCGTTCCGGCAAATTTACACAGTCCAATGACATCATCCCGGGTGTAATAAATGCCCCGCCTCACAATGGCATCGACCCAGTAATCAAGGTCGGTCTTCCCTTCGGTCACGAGCAGGAGGAAGGTCCGCATCCCCATATGGCCGCCCGCAATAGCGAACGGATAGCCCGGGTTTGTTTCTGGCAGGTAGGCCGGCAGCTCCAGGCCCTTGCAGTGCATGGCATAGGCAGGTTCGCCCAGCCGCTCGGACAGGCGTTTCACTCCGCGTCCGATCTCAGGCACCCCACCAGCGGCGGCCTGAACGATCACCTGCCGTGTGGCTGCGAAATCGCCAAACGATAGGCCACCCACAATCGGCTGCTCAGGATGACGGGCGTTATAGTCCATAATATACCCTAAGGTGACGCCCAGACTGATCGCATCAAAGCCAACCTGATCGACCAGCTCGACAAGTTCGAGAGACTGCTCCGGGTCGTATATGCCGAGGTTCACCGTCAGCAGGTCCAGGGGCTCATAATCAAACTTGGTATAAAATTTTCCAGGCTTACGCCGTCCGTTCTCTTCGTGCACGGAGTAAATATTTTTATGACAGGCAATGCCGCACTGAAAACACGACTCGTCTTTAATACAGTAGGCGTCTTCCATCGAGTCCCGGTACAGGGGCACAGGCCGTTCGGTGCCTTGTGGCCAAAAATTCTTCTCGGGTAACGCTCCGACCGGATGCAGGCCAGCGACATTACGCCAGGTTCCCCCGTTACCGCCCTTCCTGGCATCGCGATAGTTGATCGATCCCAGGCCTCGACTGATCTCTTTATTCGCCGCGAGCAGGGCGGGAGAGAGCTTACCGCGTGTCCGGTCTGGAGCCTGGGCGACAACCGCGAGCAGGTTTTTAGAGCCCATGATACTGCCCATGCCACCTCGACCGGCAAATCGCGGCTTACATTCACGGGAGTGGATTTGATTCACCGTACTGCAGGCAATAGACGCGTAGCAGTTCTGTTGCCACTGTTCTCCGGCGGGTCCAATGACGGCAACGTGCGCATCCTGGTACCGATCGGTCAGGGAGAGAATTTTATCATGGGTGGTCAGGCCGGTGATGCTCCGCGCATCTTCGAGCGAGAGGGACAGACCCGCGTCGTTGGTATGGCGTATCAACAGCAATACTGGACGCGTCGCCCGTCCCAGAAAAATGACTTCGTCAACACTGGCAGCCAGAACTTTTGTGGCGAATTTTCCGGACGCCGTCGCCCACATGGCAAAGGGCTTGCCGTTATTGGCGACTTTAAGCGGACTGTAGGCGGAGAAGAACACGCGCAAGCCCGTCATCAACGGCGTACCGGAGAACACCCCCAGGTTCATCACCAGCGGCGCGTCCGGGGCATAGGCGTCCTCAACGTCATAGTGTTCGAGCACGCGAAACGCGCGCCCCATACCGCCCAGGAAGTCGTCCAGATCGCGGCAGGGAACGACCTCCTGCTGAATGTGCTCGTGTCCGAGATCGACGCTGAGCCGGCGGAACTGATAATCGGTCACGTCCTTCGTTGCGTGAGTCACGTTGGTCCACATAAGAGCCTCTTTTCGTTGAGGGAGGGAGCAGAGATCAGACCCAGCAATGGGGTTCCCGTATGCTCCGCTCTCCCGAACGCCGGACGGTGCGCACGGTATGTTCCCTTTTGGAGTGGCGGCTTACCTTCCCTGGGCGCATGACGCTGACTCTTGTCATGGCACCCGTCTGTTCTTTGGTGCTGACTCAAGAAGCGGCGTTGGCCGGTGGGCCGGGCCTTTGCCGGCGGCCGACCACCCGCGGTTTTCATCCGACGCACGCCTCGGCTCCGTACTGAAAAGAAAATGGGAGCAGGCTGGGGGATACACGGCATCCTCAGGGAGCAGCGGTCCGCTGCCGCACTGAGGGCAGACGGCAGAACGGCGATACCGTCTCCAGACCGAGTAGCCCAGACCGGGCAGACACAAGAGCGCAACGAGGAGATGAACGAGCGGTCCGACCAAGAGCAGCAGGCCCATACTCGTCGCGCCGAGTGCCCACAGGAGGCTTTCGATGATGTGAGAGCCGCGCCTGGGGGGCTGCGGCCGACCGCTCCAGAAACAGGCTGGACACAGGAGGTCGGAGGATGCGGGGGGCAGATGCGCAGCCGTCGGTCGGACCTCTGTGGGAAGCTGACTCATCGCGCGACCTCTGTATGCTCTCCACGTCCTTCTCATGCCTGTATTTTTGAAGCATTTTCAGTATACCAGGCAGGGAACTGACTGAACAGAGTCAGCTCAGGACGACTCCTCCCGCCCTCTCTTGAGAGGGCTTTCCGATACCGGGGAGTCAGGCCAGCCTGGATGGCTGGCGGCAATAAAAAGGGCGACCGAATGGTCGCCCTTGTCGACTCAGCTAGGAAACGGGTGGCGGTTCAGTTTCACATCGCCCCCTCCCTCTACCGGCGGAGGGCCCCCCTCCCTAACCCCCTCCAGGGGGAAGGGAATTTTTGACTCCCTCTCCCCTGGAGGGAGAGGGCTGGAGCCTGCCCCGCACTTGATGCGGGGGTGAGGGGGAAAAAACAAACTGAACCACTACCAGGAGATGGACTTAGCCTCGCCCGTTGCGGAGCAACTGACCTGGCGTTTCCCCGGTGCACTCGCCGTCTTCGAACGTCTGGACCCCGTTCACCAGAATGGCGTGATAGCCTTTAGCCCGCTGAATCCGGCGCCATTCATTCCCAGGGAAGTCGTGCACAATCTCGCCGATCCAATTCGGCTCAATGTCCAACTCGTCCAGGTTATAGACCACCACATCGGCTGCCGCGCCCTCGCGTAACACCCCGCGGTCACGGAAACCGGCCGCATGCGCCGGCAGGGCGGAGAGCCGGTAATGGGCCTCTTCCAGACTGATCAGTTGTTCCTCCCGGACGAGCCAGCGCAGGAAGTCGGTCGTAAAAGCGCCGCCCGTGAAGAACTTGGTATGCGCACCACCGTCCGAGGCTCCCGGAACGGTGAAATACGAGTCGTTGATCATCTCCGCCGTATGCTCGGCGTTAAAACCACGGTCCGGTCCCAGAAATTCAACGTTCAGATCACCGGCAACCGACAGGTCGAGCATAACGTCGATAGGATCTTTCCCCTCTTCTTCAGCAATCTGACCAACGGATTTCCCCACATAGGGTTCCAACTCGGCTTGATCATTCGCCGTCTGGACGACCAGTCTGGGAATCGGACCGCCCACCCCGGCCTGAATGACTTGCAGCTTCCGGTCCGCTTCTTCGGTCTCGCGCTTGACCGCGGCCCGCAGGGCCGGGTTTTTCATCTTGGCCAGCTTGTCGGTTTTGGTTCCGGTCGTCAGTTCCCGCCAGGCCGGGCTGGCATCGTACAGATTCCAGTGTTCCAGCGTGAACGCAAAACCCGTCCGATGCGTTCCGGTCTGGCCATAGATCGGCAGGTTTCTCTCCCGACAGCGCTCCAGCCAGTCCAGGCT
The DNA here is from genome assembly GCA_965232605.1 of uncultured Binatia bacterium (SeqCode). GTDB lineage: Bacteria > Desulfobacterota > Binatia > Bin18 > Bin18 > Bin18. The sequence continues at coordinate 561,522 of CBDDQA010000005.1, forward strand.
CCGGCGGTGGACTTTCGGGTCCTTGCGGGCCGCAACAATGACGTTATGCAGAATGGGTCGGCAGGCGGTTTCCGCCAGCTTTTCCAGAAAGGCCAAGTCGGCCTTGATATGTCCGGTGGATTGGGTGATTTGGATAAATCCCTCGTCTCGCTCCCGCAGGACTGCGGCCAGGTTCAGAATATCCTCGTCCGCCATGATGTCCGTCACCATCGGTGAGCCGTCATAATCGGCTTGGGTTGAGTCGGGGCCGAGCCGCTGAATGGAGAAGCCGCACAGCCCGGCATCCATGCCTTCGTGCAGCAATCGCTGCATCTCTTTCTTTTCGGCGGAGGTGGCCGCGCGGGACTTGGCGGCCTCCAGTCCCATCACATAGGTCATCAGCGACGCGGTGGGCATGTACTGAATACAGTTGACGCCTTTGGCCGAGCGGTCCAGCGAGTCCAGATACTCAGGAATGGTCTCCCACTCCCAGGTCATGCCTTCTTTCATGGAATCGTACGGGATGGCTTCCGTCCGCGTCATGGTGAGCATGGAGCGTTCCTGAAACTCGGGTTTGACCGGGGCAAAGCCAAAGCCGCAGTTACCCAGAACCACTGAGGTCACGCCGTGCCAGCCGGAAATCGTGCACCAGGGGTCCCAGCGAATCTGCGCGTCATAATGGGTATGCAGGTCAACAAACCCGGGGGCAACAATCAGTCCGTCGGCATCAATGACTTTTTTCGCCCCACCGGTCGCCCGACCGCCAATTTGGGCGATTTTTTCATCCTTAATCCAGACATCAGCCTGAAAGCGCGGGACGCGTGTCCCATCAACAACCGTTCCCCCTTTAATATGAACATCAAATTCAGCCATAGCATCTCTCCTTTAATGATTTACGCCGGCAGGTCCCTGACCGCGCGGGTTCTCTTCCTCGCCCTTGTATCGAGAGAGCAGGATAGAGAGAACAGACCCGGAAGGCAAGCCGGGCGCGTGACCTGGTTATCAGGATCAGGCCGCCCGGGTCCTCGATTATTTGAGATGGAAGGGCTTCACTCCGGGTGGCCGTGGCCATCGAATGAGGACAACGCACGGACAGCGTTCGTCCTCATCATCCTCATCTTCGAAACCGTCGTCAGGCGAACACGCATACTCCATACGTCCAGTCTACGGGACGAGTGGCAGCGCTGTCCACTATATGGGGAGCGGGCTCTACGCGCGCCGGGGGTACGCAATACCATACTGCCGGAGCGTCCCTTCCAGGGTCGGACGCTGCAGGCGAATACGATCATCATTGAGCAAATACGAGAAGACATAGCCAAGACCCAGCATGAAAATTCCGATCAAAAAGCAATACATGACGGCCCGGTCTGGATATTGATCTTTCAAATGTCCCACATAGAGAGGGCCGCAGATCCCTGCCGCGGCCCATGCGGTCAGAATGGTTCCGTAGATCGTGGACATCTTTCTCGTCCCGAAAACGTCGAGCACGAAAGAAGGCATGGTGGCAAAGCCGCCCCCGAAGCATAAGAGGACGTAGCACACCAGGGCCGCAAAGACCCAAGGATTCCGTTCGGTCATCAGGATGCCGAAGACGATCATCTGACTGGCGAGCAGAATCCGGAAAACCCGGACGCGCCCGAGGCGGTCCGAGAGGAGCCCCCAGAACAGCCGCCCGACCCCGTTACACAACGAGCTGACGGCGATCAGGGTCGCCCCGTATTCGACCAGGATGGCCGGCTCCAGGGACGGGTCGGCAAAGCCCCACACTTCCTGTATGAGTTCCGACTGAAAGCTGATAACGGAGATGCCGGCGGCGATATTGAAGAAAAAGACAACCCACATGAAGATGAACGTCGAAGAGCGCAGGTAAGGGGCGGCAGAGTCGGGATCGTCGCTCCGCGACCCCCCGACCACCGTGGCCATGGCGGTCGGGGGGTCTCTCAGGGCAAGGCTGGAAGGCAACAGGATACAGGCAAAAACCACTCCCAGCCACAAGAAAACGAGCGTCAGGTCCCCCTCCGCTTGCAGCACGAGCAGCGGGGCCAGCACCTTGCTCAAAAGAAACGCGCCCACACCAAACCCCATGACAACAATCCCGGTCATTAAACCCTTGTGGTCCGGGAACCATTTTGCCACGGTGGCGACCGGCGTGACGTAGCCGAACCCGATGCCCGCGCCACCGATCACCCCGTAGCCGAGATAAAAGAGCTCAATCATATTCAGGTGCAGGGCGAGGCTGGCGAGCACATAGCCGCCCGAAAACATGAGGCTGCCGGCCACAGCCAATTTACGCGGGCCAAACCGCGGCAGCATGGTGCCGGCCCAGGCTGCCGCAATGCCCAGGGAAAAAATCGCCAGGCTGAAGGCCCAGGCCGTTTCGGTGAACGACCAGCCAAGCTGCCTGACCAGCAGGGTCTGAAAGAAACTCCACGCATAGATGGTCCCGAAGCAGGTCTGCAGGAGCATACACAACAGGGCAATCAGCGCCCGCGGGATATGTTTTTGTTGCGCCATTGCCAAAAATCCTCAACCACCGCCATCGTTTCCGGACGCTACGGGCTGCTCCCCCTCGGCCGGCGCGCCCTCTGAAAAATAGAGGAAGAGGCGGGCGAGTTGGCCAACCTCATCGTCCCGCGCCAGCAGCGTGTCGTCCGCTCCGCTGTCCGGGGCGCGCGCGAGGGTAACCGCATAGGCGAGCAGGTCGCCCAGGGGCTTCGCCGCCAGGTTGACGAACCAGAGGGCGGCCAGCACACCAACAACAAGGATAATGGAGATGAGGTAGACTTGACGACCGATGGCTCTCTGAATCTTGAGCGCAATCAGATCGGTGTCCATGCCGACATGAACAGTGCCGGCAACGCCGGCCAGAATCGGACTACCCACTTCCACAAAATCACCCATCCCCGGCAGGCTGCGCTCCACAGTTGCCGTATTATTCCGGTCCCCGGTTCGAATTTCTTCGGGCACACCGGGAACAAACGTATGGGCGACAAACTCGCCCTCTTCGTCCGTGATATAGATATAGCGGATGCTCTGAATTTCGACAAATTGATCGATGAGCGATTGCAGCGCCGACAGGTCACGATTCAAGAGAATATCGACACTGGAATCGGCAATGGTCTTGGCAATGTCCTTGCTGTTGCTCTCGTATTCCTCGGATAAGTGCGTATCGACGGTATAAATACACAGCACAGAGGTGGACAGGCTGATCAGACCAAACAGAGAGAAAACGCCGAACAATGTTTTCTGAAAGAGCTTTTGGATTCTCATGTCAGGCAAACCTATCTTCCCAGTTGTCCAGCATGACAAAACGGCCCTCGTCAACAACGGTGTAGTAGACTTGCTGGAGCCCCTGACGACGGTCGGGGCCGAAGGAGGCCCGCTCGTCAATGCCCAAATCGAAATCCCGAACGGTGAAGACGGCCTGTTCAAGTTGACTCCGTTCCGGCTTGTCGCCAAGCCGGCGCAGGATTTCAACCATCAACTTGGCGTCGATAAATCCTTCGAGGCTGACGAAGCTATGCTCGGAGGGCAGGTAGGGTTCTTTTAACAGTGCCAGGGGCGGCTGCGGGTTATGGCGTCGCATCAAGTCGCGATACTCTTGAATGGCAGGCATGGAGGCATCTTCGTAACTCGGAACCACTTGGGAGTTGACGAGCAGGCGCGTGTACTGCTCGCTGTCACCACGCGCCTCAGTCAGCGCCCAGTGCGTGAGGAGTTTCAAGAGATTCTCGCTGCCAACAAAGGACAGGTTGGCAATCGGGACTTGCAGGCCGAGGTTGACGGCATCGCGGACAAAGGCCGCACAAGCCGCGTAAGAACCGATACAGATGACTGCTTCGGGCTGTGACGCCTTGAGGATTTCAACCTGCCTACGCAGGCTGGCGGTGAACTTTGTGCCGCGCCGGTAGGTCGCCTCACCCGCAATCTGTCTTCCATGGCGCTTCAGGGCGCGTCTGACACCGGCCCAGCCGCTGCGCCCATAGGCATCGGCTTGATAAAACACGGCGATGCGTTTTCGGTTGATGCGCACGAAATTATCAACCAGACCAGCGGTTTCCTGGCGATAGGAGGAGCGCAGATTGAACGCAAAGTCGCCATAGGGAGGTTCCCGCTGCGGCTGGGCGCCAGTGAAGGGAAAAAACAAAAGGATATCTCTGTCCTGGAACTTCTTGAGCATGGGCAGGACACGCGTGACCGTTGGGGTGCCAACATAACCGAAGAGCAGAAACACCTGGTCTTGCAGCATCAGCTTCAGGGTATTCCTCACAGAAGGGGCGGGTTGGTAGCCATCGTCATACGTCTTGAGTATCACGTTGCGACCGGCGATTCCTCCCTGCTCATTCACATGGTCGAAGTAGGCAGTCGCGCCACGATACAGTTCGATCCCCAAACCCCGGGAGGGTCCCGAGAAGGCCGCAGACATGCCCAGAACAATCTCGGTGTCGGTCACGCCAGGTACCATTTGCGGGGCAGCCTGACCGGCGTCTGCGTCAGCGACCGCCCTCAGCGGCTTCAACCAGGGGGTCGCCGCGCACCAGGCAAGACCGGAACGGAGGAGCGCTCTCCTTGTTATTGTTCTCATGGCATCCTCGTTTTTCGCTCAGCCGGCAATTGGTACAGAGGATTTGGCGCTCATGCGTGCCCGCTCTCAAGAAGAGCCGTCAAGCCGAGACGGCCGCGTCGGTCATGTCGAGCGCCCGGTCAATAATCGCCAATCCCTCGCGGAGTTGTTCTTCGCTAATGCACAGCGGCGGATTCACAAAAAAAGTGTTCCAACGAACGAGGGTGAAAAGCCCGTTCTCTCGAAAAAACGCGCCGAGCTGCGTCATGGGCCCCATCTCGGCGGGTGTGGCGTTAAAGGGGGCCAGGGGCTCACGCGTCTGGCGGTTTTTGACCAGCTCGAACAGGCCAAACAGGCCGATGGAGCGGGCCTCTCCAACCGAGGGATGCTTATTTCGTAAGCGTTCCATCTCGCGCGCCAGCACGGCCCCCATCTTTTTGGCATGTTCGATCAGGCCGTCTTCCTGGTAGACCTTGATGGTGGCAACCGCCGCGGCACAGGCGACCGGATGCGCCCCATAGGTCAACCCGGAATACAGGAAGTTGTCTTCAAAATGGGCCGCGATCTCGTCGTTCACCATAATGGCCCCGAGCGGCAGGTAGGCGCTGGTTAAGCCCTTTGCCACTGTCATAATATCGGGCACGACATCCCAGTGATCGACCGCGAACCACTCCCCCGTCCGGCCAAAGCCGCTCATGACCTCATCGGCGATCAGGAGGATGCCATATTTGTCACACAGGGTGCGCAGCCCCTGCAGATAGCCATCGGGTGGAATGATGATACCGTTCGTGCCGGTCACGGTCTCAATCAGTACGGCCGCAATCGTGTGCGCCCCCTCAAACTGGATGACATCTTCGATATGATTCAAGCAGTCGAGGTTGCAGGCTGACTGCTCCTGACACCAGCGGCACCGATAGCGGTAGGGGTCCATGGCCCGCACAACGCCGGGGATACCGGGTTCAGCTCCCCAGCGGCGCGGCTCTCCGGTCAGGCTGACGGCCCCGGCTGTCGCGCCGTGGTAGGAACGATAGCGGACAAGAATTTTCTGTCGCCGCGTGGCCAGGCGAGCGATCCGCACGGCGTGCTCATTCGCCTCCGCTCCGCTCAACGTCAAGAAAGATCGTTTGAGGGCACCGGGGCTGACCTCGGCCAGGAGTTGGTGCAGCCTGGCCCGCGGCGCGGTCACGAGATGCGGCATCACATAGGTCAGCTTCTCGGATTGCTCCCGAATGGCGGCCAGAACACGCTCATCGCCGTGGCCGATATTGACGCACATCAGTTGCGAGTTGAAGTCGAGAAAGCGTTTACCGTCGACCGTCCAGAAGTAGACGCCCTGCGCATGGTCAACGCTAAGAGGCTTCACCGCCTTCTGCGCCGCCCATTCGTACAGGCCGTACTCCCGAGTCAGGCGTAAAATCTCGGCAGAGGAGAGGTCGCTCATATGCGTCTCCTGTATTCTTCTGTTTCCACTCGTCGCGCTACCTTCATCATCGTTCGGATGCCAGTGATAATAGCCATACCGAACAAAAAAAGCGAGGAACGAGACAACTGGTCTCCCACAGACCGGAATGCTATGTCAGGGATCAGACAGGAGGGAGATATGACACACACAAAGATGTAGATTCGTTGTTCTGGCTGGACTCATGGGGACGGTGTTTGTTTGTACGCCCCTCGGAGTACAGGGACAAGAAGCGCCCACCGTCACCGTGCTGCTTGAAGGCTATGTCAAGCCGATAGAAGGACGACAGCCCATGCCCGGTGTGGCTGATGACGGGGCCAGACATGTGGCGGGTACGGTGGCCCTGGTCCGAGGCGAGGGTGTCACGCTGGTCGCCGACCCCGGCATGGTTGCAGAGCGCTCGCTCATCCTTGACGCGCTGAAAAAAGAAGGCGTCTCAGCTGAGGATGTTACCCATGTCTTTATCAGCCATCACCATCCCGACCATACCGTGAATATCGCCCTCTTCCCCAATGCCCGACTGGTCGATTTCTGGGCGACGTATAGCGGCGATCTGTGGGAAGATCATGGCGATGAGTATGCCATTGCGCCCGGCATCCGTGTGATACAAACCCCAGGACATACCGAAGAAGACGCCTCGCTGGTCGTCGAGACAGCCCAGGGGACCTATGTCCTGACCCATACCTGGGCATTCCCGGACATCACGCCCGGAGACGCCCCACTGACCTGGAACCAGGAGGCCCTCAATGCGAGTCGGGAGAAGGTTTTACAGCTCGCCGACTGGATTATCCCCGGTCACGGCAAGATGGTGCCCAACCCTGAGAGGGGGAAGGACTAGGGATAGCCGAACTGTCATCCGTAGCCGGCGGATGGCTGTTGCGACCTCTCAGGCTAAAAATTCGAGAGTCGTTCGGTTGTTTCCGGGTCGAGAAAACTGGCAACGGTCGCCTCTGTCTCCAGTCGAAGGGCGGTGTGGATATCGCTGGCTGCGCACTGATTGAGCACACGCTTCATCGCTCGGACGGCTAGCGGCGGCAGGCTACTCAGTTTCTCCGCCACACTGTGCGCCTCGGCGAGCAGACGAGCATCGGCAACGACGCGCCAGGCCACGCCCAGGTCCAGCAGGGTGCGGGCGTCGTACTGTTCGCCCAGAAACAGCATTTCCCGGGCTTTGTTCAGCCCAACCAGGGCTGGCAGGAGCGATGAGACGGCGCCAGTCACAAAAGCGTTGAGCGATACTTCAGGGAAAAATCCTCGGGCGCTTTCCGCCCAGATCGGGAAATCACAATTGATGGCCAACTCAAACCCACCCCCGACTGCCCAGCCGTTAATGGCGCCCACAACCGGCTTCCCGCCAAAGACAATCGCCAGGGTCGCCCGCTGGACCGCGTCCACGGCATCTCTGGCCTCTCCTTCGTTTTCAGGCTGGCGATGTGCCTTGCGGTCATCGCCAGCACAAAAGGCTCGGCCCTGGCCGGTAAAAATGATGGCCCGGGTCTCCGGGTCGGCATTGGCTTCGTCAAATGCGCGCGCGATATCGACCATGAGCTGCCCGTTCATGGCGTTCAGGCGCTCGGGCCGGTTCAGAGCTATGGTGCGGACCCCGCTGTTGCCGAGCGTGCTCAGAACGGTTTCATATTGAAAAGTGTCCATATCGCTTCCTCCCGCGGTGTTTTTCCTGCGCCCTCGAAGAGATGTCCGACGACACTCTGGGTAACCTGAACGTGTGCGTCCAATCAAGGACGCTGGGCAATCTTTTCTCACGCATACCTCTTGAGGTACAAGGAGACGGGGAAGAATGATGTATTGTCAAAAAGCCCGGATTGTGGAGCCGGAGAGTTGGGACCGTATCCACCCGGACTCGCACGCCTGGGTTCGTCAGCATCGCGGGGCCGAATTATGGGTGGAGGCCACTCCCCCTCAGGGCACTCACCCGGCCCTCCACGGCGGCATGGTGAGCAATTCGGTGAGAACACCATATTTGTGGCACGGACGCATTCGCTACCGCATGTCGCTCGACGTGCTTGAACTCTTACCCGAGAGCGCTGACGTGCCGGATCAACCCTTGCCCGACTGGATAGATGCGCTGCACACGTGATACGAATCCTTCTATATCTCTCACAGTGGGCAAAAACGGTATACTGAGCAGCCAGTCCGGTCGGAGAGTCTTGACGCAAGCCAGAAAGCGAGCGCCCAATAATGACGCGGGATGAAGAGATTCGGCAGGATTTGGAGCGGCAGTGGGCGAAACTTGAAGGCACGCCACGCCCGACAATTACGGGTCTCTCCCGGTGTTCCTGTGGCCACCCGGCTCTGGTACATGAACACGCCTGGACCGGCCGCTGTCGCATCAGTCTGTGCGGGTGTCGCCAGTTCACCGCAATACGGAAAGACCGGTAGTCACCCGCTGTCTGGAATCGGCGATCCACCCAGCACGGCTCGGCTTGCTCTCGTCAAATAACGCACCCTCCGAGCAGGAAGATGGGGAGACACCGCCCGCTCTTCTCATTTGAGAAGGAGTACGGTAGGAAAATTATTATGCAGACAATAGCACGCTGGATACTCGTGAGTGTTGGGGTATGTATTTGCGGCGTAACCTTGGCGCAAACAGACAGAACTGCTGAACTGCGCGCGCGGGCCGAGGCCGGTGACGTTGAGGCGCAGTACGACCTCGCCTTCCTGTACGATAATGGCTACGGCGTCGCACAGGATTACACCGAAGCCGGGGTGTGGTATCGCCAAGCCGCCGAGCAGGGCCACGCGACGGCCCAGTGGAACTTGGGGGTCATGTACGCCAACGGTCTGGGCGTGGCAGCGGATATGGACACATCGATAGCGTGGTATCGCCAAGCCGCCGAGCAGGGCCATGTGACGGCCCAGTATGACCTGGGCATTCTGTACTCATCGGGTAAGGGCATTGAGCGAGATGACGTCCAGGCCTTGCTCCTGATCAACCAGGCGGCCGATAGTGCGGCCAAGCTGGCTGTTTATAAGGGCGACCGTGATTCGTTCAATGCCGCCAAAGCAACCGCTGCGAAATATGCTGGTGCCCGCGATAATCTGATTGCCCGGATGACGATTGCCCAGCTCACCCAAGCGGCCGAGCAGGGAATCATGCATGCCCAGGCGGAATTGGGCATACTCTACGGCCTGGGCCAACGCGTTGACCAGGATGCGACCCAAGCGCTGCAATGGCATCGCCAGGCCGCTGAACAGGGCTCTCCGCAATCGCTCTATTTTATGGGGCTCCACTATTATACGGGCCAGGGCGTGGCCCAGGATGCGGCCGAGGCCGCCACGTGGTATCGCCAGGCCGCCGATCAGGGCCATGCCGACGCGCAGTGGAATTTGGGGCTGATGTATCGCACCGGCCAGGGCGTAACACAGGATGCGGCCGAGGCCGCCAAGTGGTATCGCCAAGCCGCCGATCAGGGCCATGCCCAAGCCCAGATCAATCTGGGATTCATGTATGCAACCGGGCAAGGGGTCGAACAGAACGACACCCAGGCGGCGAATTGGTATCGCCGGGCGGCCAATCAAGACGATGCCCAGGCGCAGTATAATCTGGCACTGCGCTACGCCAGGGGCCAGGGTACGCCGCTGGACTATGGCCAAGCCTATATGTGGATCAGGCTGGCGGAGACCAATGCCTCGGGCGAGCACAAGAATGATGTGCTCACAGTGCATGAGTATATTGTTGAGTTGATGGAACCTGAGCAGATTGAGGAAGGAGAAGAACTCTTTCGTAAGCGACAACGTTCGAGTTCTCCATGAGGCGGGCGCTTCGCTTGCGCTGTCCAAGGACAGAAGTCAGTTCGGTTTGAGTGCTCAAAAAAGGAGGATATGTATGCCCGGCCCTGAAGCCTTACCGAGTCTCCCCATGTCAGGTGTGATCGATGCCGACGGTCATATACTCGAAGCGCCCGACCTCTGGGAAAAATATCTGGAACCCAAATACCGTGACCGCGCGGTCCGTATTCGGAAGGACGACGACGGCCTGGAATATCTTGAGGTCAACGGTCGGCCATCCAAAATGACTCGGAAGGGCGCGCCTTCGGGGCTTGGGGTGATGGACCAGCTCGGGGGTATTGAGTATAAACGCGAGCCGACCGGGTCTGGCTATGTTGATAATGCCTCGTTCGGCTCTATGGATCCGAAAGAGCGGCTGCAACGTCTGGACATTGAGCATATCGAGAAGGTGTTTCTCTACCCCACGCTGGGCCTGTTATGGGAACCCGAATGCGAAGACCTTGAGATGTCGATGGCCTATGCCCGGGCGTATAACCGCTGGCTGGTGGACTTTTGCTCAGACTCGGATGGACGCCTGCTCCCCATTGCCCATATCCCCATTAGTATCCCCGAGCTTGCTGAGGCAGAGCTGCGCCGGGCGGCCAAGGATGGGATGAAAGGCTTTTTTGTGGCTCCGTATATCTGGAGTCGCAAAGCTCATGGCCATCCCGACCATGACCGCGTGTTTGCCGCGGCCCAGGAACTCGGTCTGCCGTTTGGCATTCATCCGTCGTTTGAGCCCCACTGGGCGGCCCCTACCCGCTTTGGCCGGATGACGAGTTTTTCGACCGCGTTTTACCAGAACATTGCCGGCGGGGACGCCATTCGAGGCGGCTTTGTCTCGCTCTTTCAGTATGGGGTGTTCGATAAATTCCCGCAGCTCAAGGTCATTGTCCTGGAAGTGGGCGCGGGCTGGATCGGGTACTGGCTGGAACGCATGGATGCGGTCTACGACTCGCCGCTGGGCAAGAGTGTGTTGCTGAAAGACAAACCGAGCGAGTATTTCCGCCGCCAGTGTTGGATCTCGGGCGACCCGGATGAACGTTCACTCGCCGGGGTCATCCCCTTTGTTGGAGAAGATCGTTTTTTCTGGGCCAGCGATTTCCCGCACGCCGACCATCCACCCGAATATATTCCCAATTTGATTGAACTCACAGATCTGATGGCCGAATCGGCCCGAGAGGGCATATTGGGAAAGAACGTACTGAAGTGCTACGGCATGAAAGAGTAAACATGTCCAGCTTTGTCGGTATTGATGGAGGACATGTTTACTCTTTAGATGCGTAGCCACGCTTCAGTCGGACCAGTTGGCCGGCCGTACAGCCGAATTTTGAAAACGTCTTCATGACCGGCACACACAGAGGGGCGGCTGGGTAGCCACCCCTCTCGCTACAATGGTCTTATTGCGGCTGCGGGACGATCCGCAGATACGGCTTGGGCGCCTTCCAGCCGCCGGGGAATTTTTCCTTGGCCTCCTCGTTCGAGACCGCCGGGACAATAATCACGTCCTCGCCCTGCTTCCAATTCACCGGGGTGGCGACTTTGTGTTGGGCGGTCAACTGGCAGGAATCCAACACGCGCAGGACCTCGTCGAAGTTCCGCCCGGTGCTCATCGGATAGGTAATCATGAGCTTGATCTTCTTGTCCGGCCCGACCACAAACACCGAGCGAACGGTGGCGTTGTCAACCGCCGTCCGTCCCTTGGCCGTCCCGCTCGCATTCGGGTGGATCATGTCGTACAGCTTGGCAACGGCGAGGTCCGTGTCACCAATCAGGGGATAGGAGACGGCATGACCCTGGGTTTCTTCAATGTCCTTGACCCATTCGGTGTGGTCGGAGACCGGGTCAATACTCAGACCGATGATCTTGCAGTTACGCTTGTCAAATTCCGGCTTGAGGCCGGCCATATAGCCCAACTCGGTGGTACAGACCGGAGTAAAATCTTTGGGATGTGAAAACAAAATGGCCCAGCCGTCTCCGATCCACTCATGAAAGTTGATCGTTCCCTCTGTGGTCTCCGCCGTAAAATTGGGAGCTTCCTCGCCGATGTGTAACGCCATCATTCATCTCCTTCAGTGCTTGTGCTTCTCACAGTTGCCAGTCGCCCACGGATCGGACCGCCTCGTTTATAGCGCCTTGCACGGAGAAGTGGAAGCCGTTCTGCCCTCTCTGACACAGTTCAGATTGGCCTTACATATTCAACCGAAATCCAACCTTGATCTTGACCTGGAACTGATTGACTTTGCCATCCTGAATCACACCGCGCGCTTCAACGACCTCAAACCAATCCAAATTGTTGAGGGTTTGATTTGCCCGGGCGACAGCATTCTGGATGGCTTCTTCAATCGAGTTCTCCGATACCCCAACCAATTCAATCAGCTTATACGTTTTGTCTGACATGATGCCTCCCTTTCGTCTCTACACCCAGGATTTCTATAGGGCTACCCTTCTGCCCAGGCCTTCATTTCTTCATCGCTCAAATAGCGGAAGCCCACATCAAGCGTGACCTGATACTGCCCGACTTTGCCATCCACGACCGTTCCGCGGAGCGCCTTGACCTCAAACCAGTCGAGCGCCTTGAGCGTCTGGTTGGCGCGCTCAACCGCGTTGCTGACCGCCGCCGAGATCGACTGCTCAGAAGTGCCCACGATCTCGGTAATGACATAGGTTTTGTCCTGCATATCACTGCCTCCTTTCCGACCCTCGTCATCTGAGTCTCGTTCGGCCTCTCTTACTCTGTCACCTTCACACCATCCTTTGCCCCTGGCCTCCGCCTGTCAACCACAGGAGGTCTTTAGTCGTACTCGCGGTAGTTGATCACCCGCCAACCCTCGGCCTGATTGCGTAGGGTCAACACAATATTCTTGGTAAATCGTCCGGCTCCGTCAACGTCAAAATCTGCCCTATACAGGAAAGACACACTCGATGCGCCGCGCGGTGTTTCTTCAAGCAGTTCATAGTACACCCGCGGTTGCCGCGTTGTCGCGTCAATGGTCAGGCCCTCGGTCAGTCGCAGTTCTTCCTCTACCCGGTTCCGGGCAAAGCCGGCGCAATAGGCTTTGGCGGTTGGCAAGTCGATACGTACATAATGCGCGTCAAGAAAGAGTTCGGCCGTCCCTTGGGCCGTGTGAGGGTCAGGCTGGCAGGCACCCAGCACCACGAGCCAGACAAGGCAAAAAAGTATCGGAGGGAAGCGCCGAGCGGTCATGGCAGGAACTCCGTCAGGACTTTTTTTTGAATAAGGCGTCCAGTTGCGCCCGGGCGTCCGCTGCGGATGGACGCGCCAGACTCGGCTGCGTCTTCCTGAGCGCAAAGAATTCACAAAAATTTGCAGCGTCCTTATGCTGGACGAGCTCGGCCTGTGGTTCACGGCAGGCATCAGCAGAACGCACGTCGTAAAAGGTACAGTTGAGACAGCAGCGCACGTCAGCCCCGCACCCTGCACACGTGTCGCGTCGTCCAATGGGCTCTTCGAGGGATATTTCTGCCTGGCACTGATAACAGACTCGCACAACCCGCTCCATTCTGCTCTATTATACGACCCGGTGCGCCACTCCTTTTTCCATCGCGGCCCGTCTCCCTCCTCACTTTCTTCAAACCGGACTTGTTGATACCATTGAGAGCAATAAATTGAAATTCCAATGACACCAGAACTTCGTGAATTGTTTGACCGCTACACCGTATACCTGGAGGTAGAGAAAAATGTCTCTACCCACACCCTGCGCAACTACTGCAGCGATCTGCATCAATTCTTCTCTTTTGTTGAAAAGCCGACAGAACGGGCTGAGCACGGACAGGTCGATGTCACTCAGATCAGCCACCACGTCATTCAGGCTTTTTTGTCCACCTTGTATCGACAGCATACGAAAAGCTCGATTAGTCGGAAGCTCTCGGCACTCAAGAGCTTTTTTCGCTTCTTGCTGCGCGAGGCCGTGATTGACCAAGACCCGACCCTTCACCTGAGTTCGCCCAAGCAAGACCACCCCCTTCCGACCTATCTCCCGGTTGACGATATGTTTCGGCTCTTAGACACTCCGGCACCCGATACCCCGGCCGAGCTGCGTGACCGGGCCATACTCGAAGTGCTCTATTCGTGCGGGCTCCGCGTCAGTGAATTAACCGGCCTGAACTGGGAGGATGTCGATCCCAACCTTGAAGTCCTGCGGGTGAAGGGCAAGGGACAGAAGGAACGGATCGTACCCGTCGGCCGCACAGCGCTTGACGCGCTCCACCGGTATCGGGCAAAAATTCCGGCCCTGCTCGGCAATAATTATCAGCCGACGTCCCACACGGCAGGTGACGCCAGACCGGTTTTTCTCAACCAACGCGGAGGACGCTTAACTCCCCGGAGTGTGGCTCGACTCGTGGCCAGCTATGCCAAGCAGTGCGGGCTGGCCCACAAGATCAGTCCCCACGCACTGCGCCACACCTTTGCGACGCATTTGCTTGATGCAGGAGCTGACCTACGGGCGATTCAGGAGTTGTTGGGGCATTCCAGCCTGTCCACCACACAGCGCTACACCCATGTCAATCTGGACCGCCTCGCCCAAGTGTATGACAAGGCACACCCGCGGGCCTGAGCTGACATCTTGCAACTTATCCCTGGCACCCTCGCGTCGCCCGCAATAGTTCATTACCCGACAATAACTCTATGCTATGAATATCCGGTGGTTGGAGGACATACGGTGAACGCATCCATGCACGGGACAACTATTCTCACCGTCCGCCGTAACGGCAAGGTGGCCATGGCGGGAGACGGGCAGGTCAGCCTGGGAGACACAGTCGTCAAGCACGCCGCACGGAAAGTGCGCCGTTTGTATAAGGATCGCATTCTGGCTGGCTTTGCCGGCGGGACGGCGGATGCCATTACCCTGTGCGAAAAATTCGAAGGCAAACTGGAAGAGTACAATGGCAACCTCCGGCGGTCCGCAGTCGAACTGGCCCGGGACTGGCGGGCGGACCGGGTCTTACGCCGCCTTGAAGCGCTCATGGCGGTCGTTGATCATGAGTCATCTCTGCTGATCTCCGGGAGCGGCGATGTGCTTGAGCCCGACGACGGCGTTCTGGCTATTGGGTCGGGCGGCAATTATGCCCTTGCAGCAGCCCGCGCCTTAGTCGCCCATACGCCTCTGGATGCGGTCCGGATTGTTGAGGAGGCCATGCGCATTGCCGGCGCTATCTGCGTCTACACCAACGATCAGATTGTAGTGGAGGAACTATAAGATGACGGATGTCGTCGACGGGGCACCCGTACTCGTTCAAGACGCAGGCCCCCCGGTTATGACCCCGCGAGAAATCGTCTCTGAGCTGGACCGGTATATTATTGGTCAGGCCAAAGCCAAACGTTCCGTTGCGATTGCGTTGCGGAATCGCTGGAGACGGCAGCAAGTCCCGGAAGATTTGCGTGACGAGATTGCCCCGAAAAACATTTTGATGATCGGTCCGACTGGGGTTGGCAAAACCGAGATCGCCCGCCGTTTGGCGCGTCTGGCCCAGGCACCGTTTATCAAAGTGGAGGCCTCAAAGTTTACCGAGGTCGGCTATGTGGGACGCGATGTCGAATCTATGGTGCGGGATCTGACAGAACTGGCCGTCGGCCTAGTCAAGCAGGAAGAAAAGGAGCGGATCCAAGTCAAGGCCCACGCTCAGGCGGAAGAGCAGCTCCTCGACCTTCTCCTTCCTCCAACTCCGTCCGCGTCCAATCTGAGTGAGGAGGGAGCCACTAGCGCCAGGCACAGCACCCGAGAAAAAATGCGCCGCATGCTCCACGAAGGGAAGCTGGACGAGCGAGAAGTAGAGCTTGAAATTACCCGCTCGGCCGCCCCCTTTGTCGAAGTCATGGCCCCTCAAGGTATGGAAGAAATGGAGAATCAGCTCAAAGAGATGTTCTCCAATATGATGCCCAAGCAAACCAAGAAACGCCGCGTGAAGGTCCCGGAAGCGCTCGAGATTCTGACGGTCGAGGAGGCCGATAAGCTGGTTGATATGGACGCGGTCGTCCAGGAGGCCATTCGTCGGGTCGAGCAGACTGGCATCATCTTTATTGATGAAATCGATAAAATTGCCGGCCGGGAGAGCACTCACGGCGCAGATGTCTCGCGCCAGGGGGTGCAACGCGACCTGCTGCCGCTGGTCGAAGGCTGTACCGTGAATACGAAATATGGCATGGTCCGCACCGACCACATCCTTTTTGTTGCGTCGGGTGCATTTCATACCGCCAAACCCTCAGACCTGATTCCGGAATTTCAGGGGCGTTTCCCGATTCGCGTGGAACTGGAATCTCTGACGCACGGCGACTTTGTTCGGATCCTGACCGAACCCAAAAACGCGTTGCTGACCCAGTATGTCGCCTTACTCGATACAGAAGACGTCAGGCTCAACTTTACAACCGACGCCGTAGAACAGATTGCCCAGATTGCCGCCATCGTGAATGAACGGACTGAGAACATCGGGGCGCGGCGACTGCATACGGTAGTTGAACGGCTAGTCGAGGACCTCTCCTTTGACGCTCCGGAATTGAGCGGGCGGGAGCTGCCAATTGATGCTCATTATGTCCGGGACAAGCTGGATGCGATTGTCAAAGATCAAGACTTGTCCCGATATATTTTATAGGCATTGCAGAACCGCCCCTCCTTGTAAGGAAAGAGGGAACACAAGAAAAAAGGGGCGGCTGTCGCCGCCCCTTTCAGTCCGTCCTGTTACTCCCCAGTCGGCCTTCAACAACCCTTATTTTGAGAGATTCACAGCCCCTCGGCCAGGCTGGACGGGAGCGGTGACCCGCATTTCCTTCTGGTCTGCGGCACTGGACATAAACTCCATAGTGAAGCCGTCCGCGTCGATATCGAGGTGCTTCCGAATGGCCGCAAGAATGTCCGTACGCAGCGCTTCCTTCTTTTCCCCAGTCAAGCCAAGCCGGTCGTCTTGTAAAACCAGGAGGAGACGGTTCTTTGCAGCGTCCTTACTTCCACTTCCACCCTTACCAAAAAAAAGCTGGATGCGTTCCGTTAATGTCATAGCTTATCTCCCAAAGATGAATTGGCCGAGCCGCTTGGCGAAACTAGAGTGGCCGTTCAGCTCGGGAATCGGAACGTCTTCCCCAAGAATCCTGCGCGCGATACGCCCGTAGGCATCACCAGACGGCGAGCCGCCGTTCAGGACGACCGGGGCCCCTTTGTTACCGGCAATCACGACGGCTTCATCTTCGGGGACAATCCCAAGGAGGCGGACGGCCAAGATGTCTAACACATCTTGTTGGTCGAGCATGTCTCCCCGCCTTACCATGGCCATAGACATACGATTAATAATAAGTTGCGGTTCGCCGAGCGAGCTCTGCAGCAGGCCAATAACGCGGTCTGCATCACGGACCGGAGAGACATCTGGTGTCGTCACCACAATCGCCTCATCTGCCGCCGCCACCGCGTTTCGGAACCCCTGCTCAATCCCGGCTGGGCAGTCTATGAGGACAAAATCGAATTCCTTCTTCAACTGCACAGACAAATCCCGCATCTGGTCGGCATTAATCGCCTCCTTCTGGTCAATCTGCGAGGCTGGAATCAGAAAAAGGTTAGAAATCCGCTTGTCCTTGACCAGCGCCTGCCTCGGCTGACAGCGCCCGCTCACCACGTCAACGATATTGTAGACGACCCGGTTTTCGACCCCCATAATAAGGTCAAGGTTGCGCAACCCGATATCCCCATCAATCATCACAACCTTTTTCCCCTGGCTGGCGAGACCAAGGCCGATATTTGCGGTCGCGGTCGTTTTCCCGACCCCTCCCTTGCCCGAGGTAACGACGATAGCTCGTCCACTCATGGCGCACCTCTCCTATAACTTCCCGTTATACGGTTCAATCACGATCTGGTCATCCAGCACCCGAGCGACTTCCGGGTGGTGGACACCACGATGGTTCTGCCCTTCTTCTGGGATGGCGATCAGGGGTCCAATTCTGAGCTGTAACGGCGTCAGGTTGAGCGCGAGAACCACAGCCCTGTCGTTATCGGGATAGCCAGCGTGAACGACTCCGCGTAGCGTGCCTATCACGACCACATCTCCACCCGCGATGATTTCCGCCCCTTGGTTCACATCACCAGCCAGGATGACATCTCCGTCAAAAACTTCCTTCTGTCCACCCCGCATCCCGTGGCGCAGATATGATGCCCGCTGTCCTTCAGGCGGAATAGTATCTTGATCCGTTTTTTCCTTCCGGGGCGACGGCAGATTCTCCCGGACGGACAGCCCTTCCTTATATAACATCTTCCTGCTAGCAGCATTGTTTGAAACCACATAGCGCAGCAGCACCTCTTCTCGGTGGAGGGCCTCCTTCAGGTGCCACCATTCTTCTTTTTGCAGGAAACGGTCCCCAAAGTGCAGTACGATAGGGGAGCCGCGAAAGAAACCATTCGCCCGCGCTAATTCTTCCTCAACCGCCGCAACGACATCGACAAACGGAGCATGGTCATCGAAGAGAAGGGTCGGGCCTTCCTTGAGTCCTTTTATGGAAAATAACGAGGTTCCCCCCTGTGACACGACCAACTCCACCCACTCGTTCGTCTGGATGCTGGTATAGTTGATTCCAGACCATCCACAATGTCCTGTAGCAGAAAAATATATAGTCTACAATATCTAGTAGCTCGCCTTTTTCCCACCGAGAAAGTTCAACCCTGTTTTCAGGCCGGGTTGAGACGGGTATAGTATCCGCTTCAAGTTTACGGAAACACCTGTAAGAGCAATCGGAGAGAAGACCAGGAGAGACCATGCATAGAGAAAGAGATCAGGAAATTCGTCGACGCCGCAAACGCCGCGAAAAAGCACTCAAGCGCCGCATCAAAGAACTCAAGGCAGAGGCGAAGGTCAGAAAGGCCGCAGCTTCGTAATTCTTCCCCTCCGTCAGCCTCAGACAGAGAGATGTTAAGGCTTTAGCGAACACGGATTTGAAAGCGGGTCATACTCGATCGAAGGGCGACCGCGTCTGGCCGAATTTCGACGACCGTATAGCCGCCAATAGCATCGCCTTCGTGGACAAGGGTTAACGGGCTCCCCCCGACCCTGACAAAGGCTTTTCGTCGTGCAGACTCGGGTGACCACTGAAGAAAGCTGACCGTTGAATTGGCTGGGGCTGGATCATAGACATCTTCCGATTCGTCCGGCTCCGCTATATCTACCGGCTTCCCTGACGCAAGCGGCTGTTCTTGTTCAGAGCGCTCCGCCTCTCCAGCCCGCTTCTCGTGTCCACTCTCCAGGGTGATCTCAAGCCCTTCACCTGCCGTCTCGGAAACGTGCTGGACGCTGTCTTCACGCTCTCGAGGTGCTTGGTCAGCTTTCTCTCCAGTTGGCTCGGAAAATCCCTGAGGGGTGGCGTCCACAAGCGACGTGTGCAGCGCGACTTGGGGCGAGGAGACGAAGGGGGAATCCTGGAGAGGCGGCGGCTCTGAGAGGACAAGGGGGTGCTCGGGCGGCAAGGGGGCAGTGCCACTCCCTATTCTTTTCCGTTCTTCTTGGACTTGCCCCCCCGTGACGGTAGAGGCTATTTTCTCGGGACCTCCAGAATTTTCGGGTACAACCGGTAGCGGAAAGCGGCGTTCCGCTTCTTTTGAGAGGTGATGAGGCGTTTCTCCTTCTGCTGGAGAGATTTCTTCCTGACGGGTCATCCATACACCTACGATGAATCCTGCCAGAAGAAAACTCACACCAGCCGTCCATAGCCGGGACCGGTATGGAGGGGCAGGAGAGAGCGGTCGAGGAGGGCTCACCAGTATGCGGGCTCGGACCTTGCCGCTCTGCCCGTGTCTTTCGCCTTCAATTTTTCTGAGAGCGTCAAGGATCGTGCTCATGCGTCCTTCCCCATAGGCTCCAGTTGCTCGATGGGCTCGACCCTCTCTCCACGAAGAGGAAGGTCTGTTCCCTGCCGCGTCCGCATTGGAAGCTGAGCAGCAGACGTCTCCCTCTCGCTTCGACTCAGACTCGGCGGCGTATACGCGGGCAGGCGACGATACAGGAGAATCAGGGTCTGCGGCCCAACGATCCCGTCGGGGACGAGGCGCTGCATTTTCTGGAAGTGCGCTACCGCGTCCTGCGTTTGTGGGCCAAAAAACGGCGTCGGCGCTCCCGCCTGATGGACGAGCAGGGCTCCTCTGTGAGGCGGCGTGGGGACCTGGGCCAATAAGGTTTGCAATTTCTCGACCGCTGGGCCTTTACTGCCCAGAGCCAGGGTGGTTCGGATCTCTGCGTAGTTTTTCCAAAAGACGTGCGCTCCTCGAAACCAGCGCTGCGTAATGGCTTCGAGTGGCACGACGTAATCTCTCTCCAGCCGGATACGGCAGTGGGTATCTGTCATCTGGCGGATCAGAGCAAAGCGCGTCTGCCGAGAAGGCGGAACGGCCAAACCGACCAGCACTGGCAGGTCCAGCAGCCTCAGGAGGCGGATATCGCTCCGTACGGACAGATACTCAAGCTGGCGAGCGGCGGCAATGGAAGCAAGGTCGAGTTGCCCGTCCTGCCACTCGATTTCTTCCAAAGGCGCGCCCTGCCACGTGGCAATCAGTTCACGTGTTGCGCGCACCGCACTGGACAGCATCTCGTCCTGCTGGAGCGTGTGGAATAATTCCTGAGGGGAGGATGGTGCAAAGTCTGCGGTCTGCGGCTCCAGAGCGGAGGGTGGTGTTTCCACCCCGGTCTGTTCTGCCTGAGAAATGCCGGGCCGCGTTTCCAGTCCGGGGAGAGTGTTTGCCGGAGGAGAGCGTTGGGCCTCTTGGCGGGAGGCCCACCTATCCAGTTGATTCCACGCCGCCGGTATATCAAGGCTTCCCCAGACCAGCAGGAATCCGCCCAGGGCGAGTGCGACTGCCGCAGTGGCCGGCGACCAGCGAAAGCGCGGGCTACGAGTCGTATGGCGACGTAATTCCTTGATCGCCTGCCGCATCGTCTGTGACCGTATGCGCGGCTCTTCTTGAGTATAGCCAACCAATAGCGCACGGTGGCACAGGATATTGATGAGTCGCGGGATGCCGCGCGAAAAACGGTACACCTGCCGCAGGGCCGCAGGCGAAAAAAGCGAGACTTCTCGGCCGTCTGCGGCAACGCTGAGCCGGTGTCGGACATAGGCCGCGGTGTCTTTTACGCCCAGTGGCCCAAGGTGCCAACGTATGGTCACGCGCTGGTCGAGTTGAGCAAGTTCTGGCTGGGCCAGAATTTCACGCAACTCCGGTTGCCCGGCAAGAATGATGTGCAGCAGCTTTTCTTGCTCAGTCTCGAGGTTCGAGAGGAGACGAAGCTGCTCTAAGACCGACGCTGCCAGATTCTGAGCTTCATCGATAATCACCACCACCCGTCGTCCCGCAGCCTGTTGGGCGAGAAGAAAACGGTTGAGTGCGTCGGTCAACGCTCTTTTGCTCGTCGAGTCGGCCGGTAGTCCCAGGTCAGCGTTGATCGCTTGCAGGAGTTCGACGTCGGACAGCGCGGGATTAAAGAGATACGCCAGCGTTATCGACGCATCCAGGTCGCCCGCCAGAGTCCGCAGGAGCGTCGTTTTTCCCGCGCCGATTTCTCCGGTCAGGACCACCACCCCCTGGCCCTCATGCACCCCAAACAGGAGATGGCCGAGGGCTTCCTGGTGATTGGCGCTCAGAAAGAGGTAACGCGGGTCTGGAGTGAGGCGGAACGGATTTTCCTGAAAACCGTAAAAGGCTTCATACATAGGCGTCTGACATGCCGTCTGGCAGGACCCTCCTTCATACTGAGCGTGGCTCGGTATGGAGTCAAGAGCAAGGCCGGACAATTGCCTTCGGACAGGAGATTCGGTAGAGTGAGGCGGCACATGGATCACGCGAGAGACCCACGCTATGCCGCCTCAGGCGTCGATAGCACACAGGCCGAAGCAGGCTTAAATCGACTCCGGGCCTGGGTCGAACAAACCTTCTCCTTTCACCCCACTGCTCGACCCGCTCTGCCCCTGGGATATTTTGCCAACATTATTCGTCTCGACGCGCTCAACCTCGGCATTGGCATTACTACCGATGGGGTCGGAACCAAACTCCTGGTGGCAGAGCTGCTGGGGAAATACGAGACGGTTGGCATTGACTGTATCGCCATGAACGTCAACGACCTGCTGTGCGTTGGCGCGACCCCGGTCTCGTTTGTGGATTATGTCGCGGTCGAGAGCTTGCAGCCGGAGGTGCTCGACGCCTTAGGTCAGGGTCTGCATCGTGGAGCCGAGCAGGCCAGGGTCAGTATTGCCGGCGGAGAAATTGCGCAACTCAGGGAGATGGTTCACGGCGTGCGGGACGGCGGCGGGCTGGACCTCGCCGGTACCGCCATCGGGACGGTTCCGCTTGACCGTATTATTATCGGCAAAGAGGTCGAGCCGGGCGATACGCTGATCGGGCTTGCCAGCAGCGGCATCCATAGTAATGGCTTAACCTTGGCCCGACAGGTGCTGTTCAAGGGTGCCCGACTCAAGGTCGATAGCTATCTGCAGGAACTTGGACGCACCGTCGGAGAAGCACTGCTGGAGCCAACCCATATTTATGTTCCGGAAATCACTGCCATGTTTGCGGCTGACGTTCAGCTCAAAGCCCTTATTCACATCACCGGGGACGGCTTCTTCAATCTTACTCGGACCGCGGCCGCAGTGGGATATCATATTCATACCCTTCCGCCGCCGCCGCCGCTCTTCGCGGTGTTGCAGGACCTTGGACGGATCACCGACGCGGAAATGTACCAAGTCTATAATATGGGGATAGGCTTCTGCGTCGTGGTTGCTGAGGCGGAGGCTGACCGCGTGATGCGGATCGCCGCCGATCATGGCGTCCAGACTTGGCGTCTCGGTACGACGGTCGCCTCTCCGGAGCGGACGATCATCATCGAGCCGCGGAATCTCAAAGGCACGGCGGGACGCTTCGGTCCACTGAAATGACGCCAACGCTATGCCCGCTGTCAACGACCCATATAGCCTTGCCGCCCTCAATCGCGAATCGCTCCTTGCACTGACCGTCGTCGGCCGAAAGACGGGCACCCCACGCACGGTCAACATCTGGTTTGTCGCCACCCAGAACAAAATTTATGTCTCGTCCGGTCGGGGCTCGAACGCGCAGTGGGTCAAGAACCTGAAACAGACGCCAACCGTCACCTGTCAGATAGGTTCAACCCGCTTCCAGGGCAGCGCGGTCTGGCTGGAGGAAGGGCAGGTCCGGGAGACTGTTTTCCCGCTCTTCTTTCGCAAGTATTTCCTTGCCCGCCTCTTTCGCTGGATCGGCTGGTATCAAGAGGCCTTCGCTTTTGAGATTACCCCGCAGCACGGGCCGGACGACTGAACTGGGCTAGGCGAAAATTTCCTTGACGGGCAGCGTGAATCCGGGCAGGGCGCGTGAACGCAGGACATCACGAACGGTGAAGACTTTGCCGCGCCCGAACCGCCGGCCCGCGTGCCGGCCCAAATGATAGTAGCGGGTGACTTCTCGACCCGTGGGATCAACGATCCAATACTCCTCAACCCCGTTCTCTTCGTAGAGGGCCTTCTTCTCGGTCCGATCCCTTTGGGCGGTGGCCGGAGAAAGAATTTCGACCACCAGAGTGGGGACAATACGGATGAATTTCCCGGGTTGCGGTGTGGGGCCGGCTGTGATCCGCGCAGCGGCGAGAAAAGAGATATCAGGTTCGACCGTGTCCCCAGAAGGGAGGTCATATCCCGTACTCGAACCAAGAATGAGTCCGAGTTGATGCGTCCGTACAAAAAGCGCTAGCGCCGTGACGATATTCGCCTCAATTGACCCGTGTGGCCAGCCTGCCGGTGGACTCATCACAATCCTCCCCCGCAGCAACTCATAGTGATTCAGATCACTGGCCGAGCGCTCATCGAGCCAGCGCTGGAATTCCTTTTGGGTAAAGGTCTCAGTGGAGACAAAAGCGGTTTGGACAGACATAGGCTCACCTTAGTCTATTGCCCCTAGTCTGTCATCACATCCAAACGCAGACACAGCTCGGTCAGCGCGGGGTGGTTTTCAACGGTTGCCAGACCTTCGGGGACGGCCTTGTCGTATAGGAAAAATAATTGTCCGTAGACGGCCAGGTCGGCCACGCTGGGCTGGTCCAGACCAAAGAAGAAGGGACCACGTCCGACCATTTTGACCAAGGCCGCGAGGTGTCCATCGAGTTCGTGTACCAGCACGTCCACGGGCAGCCGCCCCGTCCCTTGCGCCCGAACCTGTGACCGCATCAGGCGTGGCGCCATGATCCTGATGAGAGGACGCAGCAGTGGTGGTGCCGCGGACACAAAGGTCTGGAGGGCGCGTTTGGCATTGGCCGGGACCGTCCAGCGCAGGGCCATACCATACCAATACAGGGACTCGTCCGCCCAATCCTCAATCAAGCGTTGTTGCGCGGCAAGCAGCGGGTCTGCTGACAGCAAGGGCGGACTCGGCTGGTAAGTGTCAAGCGCACGCAGGATCAACGTTGAATCAAAGAGCAGCCGGCCGTCCAGCTCCAGCGTCGGCATCTTGCCCGTCGTGGGGTTGTGCCGACGGAGGTCCTGAAACGTGTGGGGCTCGTGGAGCTCGAACGGCAGGCGTTTCAGCATCAGGCCCCGATAGACCTTTTCCACAAAAGGTGAGCGGCGTGAGCCGTGGAGAATGATTTTGCGGCGGTCGGTCATCGACCTGAACGCAGACCGCGGAAGAACGTCCGAATATCCTCGACCAGCAACGCGGGCTGCTCCATGGCCGCAAAATGGCCGCCGGCCGGCATGTCAGTCCAGTGCTGAACATTATACGCCCGTTCAGCCCACTCCCGCGGCGGGCAGGCAATCTCTTTTGGGAAGGCGGCAATCCCGGTGGGGGCACTCACTTTTTCGTCTTTTCCCAGTCGCCACGGATGGTGCCGCTCTTCATAATAAATGCGGGAGGCCGAATGGAAGGTCTGCGTGACCCAGTAAATCATGACGTTGGTCAGCAGTTGGTCTTTGGTATAGGAGTTTTCCGGATTCCCGCCGCAGTCACTCCAGGTCCGAAACTTTTCAACGATCCAGGCGCAGACTCCAACCGGCGAGTCGTTGAGCGCAAAGCCCAAGGTCTGCGGCTTGGTGCCCTGAATTTCCTGGTAGCCGCGTTCCTCGCGCTGCCAGGTTCTCATACTTTTCAGGAATTCCTCTTCCGCGGCGCTCAAATTCTGGCGATTGGCCGGATGGGGCGCAATCCCGACCATATTGAGATGCACACCGATTAACTGTTCAGGATAGGCATAGCCTAGCCTGGACGCAATCATGGAGCCCCAGTCGCCCCCCTGGGTCCCGTAGCGCTCATAGCCGAGGACCTCCTTCATCAAGACGGCGAACCACTCAGCCATGCGGCTGATATTGACCTGGCGCGCTTGGGGCGGATCGGAAAATCCATAGCCCGGCAGGGACGGCACCACCACATCAAATGCGTCGGCCGGGTCACCGCCGTGGGCGGCGGGATCGGTCAACGGCCCGATCACATCCATAAATTCATAAAACGAGCCAGGCCAACCGTGCGAAATAATCAGCGGTAGCGGCGCGGGACCTTTCCCGCGCGCATGGATAAAATGGATCCCCTGTCCGTCTATCGTGGTTTTGAAATGGTCCCAGCGATTCATCGCTCGTTCCTGGGCGCGCCAGTCATACTCCGTGCGCCAGTATGCAACGAGCTGCTGAATATAGGCGAGATTCGCGCCGTAATCCCAGTCCGAGTCGGGCAGCTCGCCCGGCCAGCGTACGCGGTTAAGCCGATTTTCCAGGTCAGCCAACACCGCATCCGGGATGGCAATCGTAAAAGGTTCCGGTGGTGGGTATTCCATGCCTTTCCTCCTTCCGTATGACAGCGCCGCCGTAAACGCTGCCCCCCTCAGGCATCAGGTATCCGCTCCGTCTCAGTCCTGAGGGTCCGCTCGCCTTTTCCGCCGTGCCTTCAGCCGCTCGCCCATGACTTTTTCATGGCCGCGATCGCTGGGCTGATAATACCGTCGTTGGGTCAATTTCTCGGGCAAATGAGTCTGGGTCACAACGGCCTCCTCGTAATCATGCGCATACTGGTAGCCCTTGCCATACTCCAGGTCTTTCATCAGCTTTGTCGGTGCGTTGCGCAAATGGAGCGGAACGGGCAGAGGGCCATGGGTCTGCACATCCGCCTGGGCGGCGGTCATGGCTTTGTATGACGCATTTGATTTGGGCGCGACCGCCAGATAGGTAGCGGCTTGGGCTAATGGAATACGCGCCTCCGGCAGCCCGACGAAATGCACCGCTTCCTTGGTCGCTATAGCCAGAGACAATGCCTGCGGGTCGGCATTGCCAATGTCTTCGGCGGCAAAGATGACCATCCGTCTAGCAATAAAGAGCATATCTTCCCCGGCCTCCAGCATGCGCATCATCCAATATAAGGCCGCATCGGGATCACTCCCACGCAGGCTCTTAATAAAGGCGGAAATGACATTATAGTGTTCCTCTCCAGCCTTGTCGTACAGGATCGCCTTCCGCTGGGTTGCTTCCTGCACCAGGGCCACGTCAAGGTGCGTAGCCTTTTTCTGGACCGCCAGGGTCGTTGCGACCTCAAGGGTATTGAGGGCAACCCGGGCATCTCCCTGGGCGGACTCGGCAATGGTCCGCAGCACGGTTTCGTCCGCTTCAATCTGATACTGCCCAAGGCCGTGGTCGGTGTCCTGTAAAGCGTGAGACAGAATCTGGACAAGCTGCTCCGCTTCGAGCGCTTCCAGCACCACTACGCGAGAGCGCGACAAGAGAGGAGCAATGACTTCAAAAGACGGATTTTCCGTTGTTGCGCCAATCAGGATAATCAGCCCCTGCTCGACATGCGGCAGAAAAGCGTCCTGTTGGGCTTTATTGAAACGGTGAATTTCGTCCACAAATACGACGGTCGCCTGCCCCGTTTGCTGCTGCTGCCGCTGCGCATCCGCCAGGATGAGACGCAGATCTTTGACCCCGGACAGGACCGCCGAAAAGCTCACCCAGGGCAGCTCGACGGCCTGGGCGAGCAGCCGGGCCAGGGTCGTTTTGCCACTGCCCGGCGGCCCCCACAGGATCAGGGACGTCAGCGTTTTCTGCTCAATCATTTGGCGCAGGAGGCGACCCGGCCCGAGGAGATGCGGCTGGCCAATATAGGTATCCAGCGTCCGGGGTCGCATCCGCTCGGCCAGAGGGGCTTTCTTGGCCGCCTCCTTTTCGGCACTATGAGCAAATAAACCGTGCTGGTCCTTCAGATGAGGCTGACGGATTGCCATAGGTCGGGCCATTATACGCGAGACACGGAGAAAAGGGAGCGCCCTCACCGCTCCGCTCGATATATGCAGACAATCGGTCTGGTCATCAAAGTCAATACGCCAGCGGCGATTGCGCTGGGTCGCGATCTGGTTGCCTGGCTGCAAAAGCGCGGCAAGAGCGTTCTGCCGGAGGACCGCACCAGCGAAGAACTGGGCCTGGGGCAGGGGTGGCGTAAAGTCGAGATCATGGCCCAGGCCGACCTGGTTGTCGTGTTGGGCGGTGACGGGACGCTGCTCAGCGTGGCCCGGCGGGCCACGCCACGGGACGTGCCGATTCTGGGCGTCAATCTTGGCGGGCTGGGCTTTCTGACCGAAACAACGACCGGAGAACTGTTCGTCACGCTCGAACGTATCCTCGCCGGCGAGTATGCCATCGAGCGGCGCAGCCTGCTCACCACCACGCTGGTCCGCGGCAAGCAGCCGCTTGGCACGTTTCAGGCGCTGAACGACGCGGTCATTAATAAAGGAGCCCTGGCCCGTATTATGGACCTTGCCACCTGGGTGGACGGCAAACATTTATGCACCTATAAAGCGGACGGGCTCATTGTCGCCACCCCAACCGGCTCAACCGCCTATTCACTGGCGGCGGGCGGACCGATTGTTGACGCCACGCTTGGCGTTGTCGTGCTGACGCCAATCTGTCCGCATACGCTGACAAACCGTCCGGTGATTCTCCCGGACCAGGCCGAGATCAACGTTGTGGTCCAGACTCCGGATGAGGACGTCACTCTGACCCTGGACGGCCAGGAAGGGCATCCGCTCAAGAGTGGGGACACCGTGAGTATTCAACGTTCCCGCGTGACCGTCCCACTTATCATCTCCCCCAATCGGACCTTTTTTGATGTCCTGCGCAGCAAGCTCCGCTGGGGGGAGCGATAGCCTCGCTGGCCATACGCCTTGACCGGACTCAACCGGCTCCCATATAACTCAACCGGCTCCCACAATAAGGCCGGTAGCCAAGAGAGAAGGAAGGTCCCCGTGAGATATTCTGCTTTTGTTCTTGTGACCGTGGTCACACTGAGTTTCTTTTTTCAGCCGTCTTCCGCCAGCGCAAACCCCTGTCAGGAAGCGCAAGAGTATCTGGGTCTCACCCTCCACCCAGCCAAGCAAAAAGATGCACCTGGTCTCCCGATTGCTGAGATTGCCCAGCTCACCCCAGGCTCACGCGTCGGGTTGCGTAAGGGTGACGTCCTTGAGCAGGTGAATAGCTGGCCTATTCAGGACTGTCAGAGTTACCGCAACGCCGTCCGTGATGCTCAGAAAAAGCAGAAGGCCGTCCTGCTGTTGGTCGCCCGCAAGGGAAAACGGCGGCCGATCTTTTTTGAGCCCGAAATCTGGCAGCGAATAGAAGAGAAGAAAGAAGAGAAACAGGCGGTCGCCAGCCTGCAAACCATGTTGACGGCACCGTTACCGGAAGGCGTGCAAATGAGAACGGAAGCCATAGGCGACCAGGCTCTCGCCACCTTGCGCGGGCTGGAAACGCTGGCCGTGCTGTCCGGCCCGCTTCCAGTCTACGAGAAGGGCGTACGAGAAGCCAGGAATCGGATCCGCAGCTTGAGCCGCCAAAGCCAAGGAGATGCAGAAAAACGCGTGGTGGCCGGCGCCAGAGTCCTCATCGGGTATTATGAGACGGCCCGTGCGATCCGGCAGTACAAGTATGACTACATCAGCAGTGAACGGAAAGACATCCGGCAGGGTCGGGCCGTAAGCTTTACTTCCGAAGCTGTTCCTTATTTTTACGATTCACCTGTCACCGCCTGGGTGGATAAATATCCGTTTCTCCGTTCGAGCATTAAAGACTCGCCGGACAAATTGGGTTTTGACTTCATTGAGCGACCTGGCAGCTGGGACCCGGACCGCGCGGTTCAACTCCTGTGGCGGCAGGCCCGGAATGAAACAGACAAATTTGCCCAGTGGGTGAACGGGCAGGCCAACGCCCGGTCAACACCCTGAGGTCTCGGACTGATAAAGAACGAACCTGGGGTTCAGCCTCAACCGTGCCCCTCTTCCCACAGTCAGCCAGCGTTATCGGCGGGCGACGTTGCGCGTCCGCCTGTCTGCGCTGCTTGCCCTCTTGAAAAACACCACTCACCCCAGATAAACATCTCATTCCAGTCGTGACCTATCGACACAGCACAGCGCGAATCACAGCAAGGAGGGAAGTATGCCCCTAGGCCAGCAGGAACAAGCCTTTATTGATCAAATCGTGGCCGCCGGCGGCCGCGGCTTTCATGAAATGGAGGTTGCAGAAGCACGCCAAGCCACTCAGCAGCTCTTCCAGATTGAGAATCCAGAGCCGGTTGCCAAGGTCGAAGACCGGGATATTCCGACCCCAAACGGCGACCTGCCGGTCCGGATCTATACGCCCGAGGGAGACGGCCCGCTTCCCGTTCTGGTCTTTTTTCATGGTGGCGGCTGGGTGGTCGGCGACCTCGAAAGCCACGATGCAACCTGTCGCGCCCTGACCAACGCCGCCGGCTGCATGACGATTGCCGTCGATTACCGCCTCGCTCCGGAGCACAAATTTCCCGCGGCGCCCGAGGATTGCTACGAAGCGACCAAATGGGCGGTGCTCAACGTGGCGTCCCTTGGTGGCGACCCGCAACGGGTAGCGGTTGGCGGCGATAGTGCCGGTGGCAACCTGGCCGCAGCAGTGGCGCTCATGTCCGGTGACCGGGGTGCCCCTTCGCTCGCCTATCAACTCCTGCTCTATCCGGTCACCAACCATTCCTTTGATACCGAGTCATGCAAGCAGAACGGGGAAGGCTATCTGCTGACCAAGGATTCCATGGTGTGGTTCTGGGACCATTATCTTGAAAACGACGAGGCCGGAAAGGCTCCGTATGCCTCCCCACTCCTGGCCAAATACGTGAACAGTCCGCCGCCGGGGCTAGTCATCACGGCCGAGTTTGATCCCCTGCGCGACGAGGGCGAAGCCTACGGCAAAAAGCTCCAGGACGCCGGCGCGGATATCAAAATATCCCGCTACGACGGCACGATTCACGGCTTCTTCAGCTTCTTCCATCTCGACGCCCAGAAGAAAGCCCTGGCGGAAGCGGCTGAGGGGCTGAAGGCGGCGTTTGCGCAATAAACGCGTATAGGGGCTGTGGCCCTATTTCTTTAGTGTCGAATAGAGAGGGGCGGCCACACTAGGCTGCCTCTTCTTTTTACTCCACTGTCGAGGAGACCAATCCCCCCTTTTCACACCTCTTTCTTCCAATCTCGTCCGGCATTGACTGTCACTTTTCAAGGCATTAGCCTGAGAAAAGAACAATCAACTCCACGGAGGTAGGTATGGCTTCAACGATGACGTATTCCCGGCCCGCGGCCCAGGCCTCTGAGGTGGCGCGCGCGGCGTTTATTCGCCGCACCTACACCCACCTCGCCTGGGCGATACTGGCCTTTATCCTGGTTGAAAATCTCCTGTTGCAGGCGTCGTTTGCACCTGCTCTGGTCCAGACCATGGTTGGGGGTTACGGCTGGTTCGTCGTGCTCGCCGCCTTCATGGGCGTGTCCTGGCTGGCCGACCGCTGGGCGCAGTCTGATACCTCGCCGCAGATGCAATATCTTGGGCTGGGTCTGTATATCGTGGCCCAGGCGGTCATCTTTCTCCCCCTGCTGTATATGGCGACGCACTACAGTTCGCCGGATGTGATTCCGACGGCCGGCCTGATGACCCTGCTGCTGTTTGGCGGGCTGACGTTCACGGCTTTCACCACCCGCAAAGACTTCTCTTTTCTGCGGGGCATTCTCTCCGTGGGCGGATTTGTCGCCCTGGGGGTAATTTTGGCCAGCATGATGTTTGGCTTCAGCCTGGGGTTGTTCTTCTCCACCATTATGGTTGCCTTTGCCGCCGGGTCTATTCTGTATACGACCTCGAACATTATTCACCACTATCGGCCCGACCAGCACGTCGCCGCCTCGCTGGCGCTGTTTGCCGGTGTGGCCCTGATGTTCTGGTATCTGCTGCAAATGCTGCTTGCCCTGGCGAATAATGACTAGCGCGTCTTACGCTCGGTTGTAGCACTGCCCGTATGCGCTCGGCCCGGGCGCTCGTAGGGTGCGCCCTGCGCACCAGGCAGCTGGTGCATGGGATGCACCCTACGGAAGGGAACGGCTGGCGAGACGGAATCGTGAATTGCTCTAGCAGCCTGGGCAACCCTTGTGGTTGCCCAGTGTCGGGCTGTTGACCCATTATCTCCATCCCGTCACCGTTGCTGTCCCATCACAATCCCCGTCAGCAGACCCACCGCTCCTATCCCTTGGAGCAGACCTACTGACTCGTTGAGAAATATCCAGGCCAGCAGGGCGGCTCCAAGCGGTTCGCCAAGAATCGCCAGCGCGACCAGTGTCGGAGACATATAGGCCAGCGCCCAGTTCAGAACGGTATGGCCCAACACTTGAGGGATAAGAGCAAGCAGGACCAGGACGAGGTAGACCCGTGGGGCATAGCCCAGCAGTGGCAGTTGGAGGACAAAACAACCGGCGAGTAAGAGAACCGCCGCACACCCATAGACCAGCCCGACATACACGCTCAAGCCAAGACGCGGTCGGGCCAGGCGTCCGCACAGCAGATAGACAGAGATCATGACCGCGCCACATATGGCTAAGCCGTCGCCGTACAGCGCGGACTCTCGGGCCGGCCCGGCCTGCTGAAAATCGTTCCAGCCGATACACAGGCTGCCGAGTAATGCCAAGCCTATCCCCAACCATTGCCGCCGGACGAGACGTTCCCGCCAGATGAGATAGCCGGCGATGGCGAGCAGGAGCGGATTCATGGTCACCAGCGCCACGGAACTCGCGACAGAGGTGTAGCGGAGCGAGGCAATCCAGGCGGCAAAGTGGAGGGCCAGACACAGACCGGCCAGACTCACCACCCGCAGGTCAGGAAGCGAGAGTGCACCACCCGCGGTTCGGAGCCGGACGAGGCTTAGCGGGGTGAATATCAGCGCGGCAAGACCGAGCCGAAAGGCGGCCACCACGAGCGGCGGGACGTCAGGGACAAGTTTTATCAGCGGCGCGGCCGTCGAGATGGCGAGGATACCCACACCCAGAACGACGAGCGTTCCACGCGGCCTGACTCCACTCATCCGGTCTGCTGGATGGACCTTACAGTTGGAACTGCATCATGCCGAAGCCGACGACCATGGTGCCTTCTTCATACATGACGACTTCACCCTGTGCGCCTTCGACCGCTCCGGCCACCGCAATCCAGTTCCGGATCTCGTGCGTGCCGTTGCCGACCGCATCAATCTCCGCATCCGTGATATCGAGCATGGCCGGGTCGTGTTGGCACAGGAGGTCAAGAAATTTTCTATCGAAGTGCGCGTCCACCTTGCCCATGTCCGGCGTGCCAACCGCATGCGACAAGCCACCCGTGCCGAGCAGAGCCACGCGGCGGGAGCTGTCCCACGACCGGATGGCTTGCCCGACCATCCGCCCGAAATCATAACACCGCCTGAGGCTCGGCAGGGGTGGCAGGACGCAGTTCTGAATCAGCCACAGATAGGACAGGTCCCACTGCGGCGTGAGAAAATTCAGACAGGTAAGAAATCCATGGTCTAAACCGACCTCCCCAATCCGCGTCAAATCAAAGCCCTGGCGAACCCCTTCGTCGAGGACCGCTTCGGCCAGCTCCGGCTCAAAGTTGACCGAGATACTGTTACAGGGAACGCCGAGCCAGTTTTCGACCGGACCGACGCTCGTCTCAGCCGTCACCACGCCAAACGACGGATAGCGGCGCGGGTCGAGCGCATTAAAATGTTCGTCTGAGATCACGACGATCGTATCGGCTCCAGCAGAAGTGAAGGTGTCGCGGAGGGTATCGAAGCCCGTATTGATCCTGCCCCAGGTGGCCTCATCCGCCATCTGGGGCGCACTCATCATCAGGGGGCTGTGAACTGACGACATGGCCGCAACGATATTCGCCATTTGGTTCTCCTTTGCTCTCGTTTGACGGGTCTTCGAGTTGGCCGCCCTACCCGGCCGCTTCTTTCACCTGCTGCACATACTGCGGGATCTCGACCCCCAGGGCTAAGGCAAACTGGACCAGAATGTAGGGATGAATCCCGTGCGTATAGAGCCACCCCCAGTCCGGGTCTTTGAGCCGCGCCCGCTCTTCGTCGGTGACATCGTAGTGTGCCAGAATGACCTCGGGGTCTTTCTGGTACTGGGCCAACTCCGTCTCCGATCGAAACAGGTCAACCAGCATGATGTTCAAGCTTTGCGCACTCATAGGTCCTCCCTTTTCTCTCAGAGCCTGTTGGGACGGTCCTCCCCCGTATACGCGCCTCAAATATGGCTTGTCAATCGACACCAACCGGTGTCTACTAGGCAGAGGAAGTGGGAAGAGAAAAGCACTTATCAAGGAGGTGCGAGTATGACTCTTTCACCCACGGACAATGCGCCCGTCGCGTTGAGCTGGCCGACCACAGCGGGGATGACCTCAGTCCCGTATCAGGTCTTTTGCGATCCTGCCGTCTACACCCTGGAACAAGAACGCATCTTCAGAGGTCCAACCTGGAGCTATATCGGGCTCGAAGCCGAGGTTGCCAACCCCGGCGATTTTCGTTCAACCTTTGTCGGCGACACCCCCGTCGTTGTCTCGCGCGACAAATCGGGGAAGCTGCACGCCTTTGTGAATCGCTGCGCTCATCGTGGGGCGCTGGTGTGCCGCGAGTCTCGGGGCAATCGGGCCACCCATACCTGTATCTACCATCAGTGGAGTTATAACCAGCGGGGCGATCTGATTGGTGTCCCGTTTCGTACCGGCATTCGCCGCCAGGGCGGGTACCCGGCTGACTTTGACCTCGCGCGGCATTCTCTCCGGAAGCTGCGCGTGGATACCCATAACGGGCTGATCTTTGCTTCCTTTTCTTCTGAGGCTGAACCGCTGGCCGACTATCTGGGCCCGGCCATGCGACCGTGGCTCGACCGGGTCTTCAACCGACCGGTCCGGGTGTTGGGCTACGCCCGGCAGTTCGTTCATGCCAATTGGAAACTCTACTCGGAGAATGTCAAAGACCCCTATCACGCCAGTCTGCTGCATCTGTTTCACACCACTTTTGGCATCTATCGTTCGTCTCAGGGGGGCGGGGTGATGATGGATGAGTCGGGCCGACACAGCATGCTGCGCGCGTATAAAAAGACAGAGCAGGAAGAGGTGGCCGCCTACACGGGCAAGAACATCCGCAGTTACCAGACGGACTACACCCTGGCCGACCCCTCGCTGCTCACCTCACGCAAAGAATTCGAGGTGGAATTAACCAACCATATCCAGATGATTTTTCCGTGCCTGGTCGTCCAGCAGATTCAAAACACGCTGGCAACCCGACATATTCTGCCCAAGGGACCGGATCAGTTTGAACTGCTGTTTACGTTTTTTGGCTATGAAGACGATGACGAAGAAATCCGCCGCATCCGCATCAAGCAGGCCAATCTGGTCGGCCCGGCCGGCTATATTTCCATGGAAGACGGCTATGCCACCGAATTGGTCCAGCAGGCTATCGCCCGGGAAAAGGACGCATGCTCCCTGCTCGCCTTCGGTGGGACGGGAAGAGAGAATCAGGAGAATCTCTTAACCGAGAGCGCCATTCGTGGCTATTGGGATTATTATCATGACGTCATGGGCTTTCACTAAAAGCCCGGCTGTCAACGCTCTCCCGGAAAAAGAAAGGGGCGGTCCATAGGACCGCCCCTGTGTTGTTGCTGAATCTGAGCCACGCCTTAGGCCGCGGCGATATCGGGCACGATCTGCTCGCGTTTGCCGGAGGCCGGCAGCGGTCGCGAACCCGGCGTCACCTCGAACGGCCCGGGCAGGTCGAGTTCTTTGGCCATTTCACGCATGGCCGGCAGGACTTCCTGACCAAGCAGGCGCAGGCAGGTCTTGCGCTGCTCAAAGCTCATCGGACCGTGGTGATACCACAGGCCCATAATGCCGGGTCGGAGGGTTTCGCACATTTTCCGCAGCTTTTTCATCACCGTCTCCGGCGTGCCGGCCATAATCAGGTCGCTGTCGAGCGAGGCCTGAAAACCCGATTCAATGCTCCGCTTGATTTCCTCGACGTCAATCTCACCCTGGGTATGCTTGATGATCTCGGCGCCGGTGCGCGGGTCGGTCAGGGCTTGCGCCAGACGCTTGGTCGCAGCCTTGGAGTTGTATCCCGGAGGAAACATCCACTCGGCTCGGGCAAACGAGCCGAATCCACCGCCGAAGACAAAGCCCCGGGCCAGCTCATGCGCCTTCTCCTCCGTCTCGGCTACACACACGTTCTGCAAATAACCGAAGTTCTCCGGTCCGGCCTGATAGCCTTCCTGCTCGGCGACATCGGCGTACAGGTTCACCATCTCGACCGTCGATTCGACATTGGTCCCGAGCGCCACATAGGGATAGCGGTGTTTCGCGCTCCAGATGACGGTTTCCGGGCTGATCAGTCCCGGAATCCACTGTTGCGGCACAGGCTTTTGAACCGGTAGCTGCCAGGGATTAACGTTCCGATAATGGTAGTGTTTGCCCTCGTAGCGCCACGGTCCCGGTTTCGTCCACGCCTGTTGGATAAAATCGTGCGCTTCGTTAAAGCGCTCCCGATTGTAGGCCGGGTTGATATTATTGGCGAGCTGTTCCGTACCCGCACCGCGCACCCAGCCCGGCACCAGACGGCCACCGGAGATCATATCAATCGTGGCCAACTCTTCCGCCAGTCGCAACGGGTCGCCCACCGGGAGAGGGTTGCCGAGCAGGACAATTTTTACCCGCTTGGTAATCCGGGCCAGAATAGAGGCTTCCACATCCATGACCCCGCCACCACAAAACGGAGTCTGGTGGTGCTCGTTGAGCATGACGCCATCAAAGCCCAGCTCCTCGGCATAGACCCGCTCGTCCAGATACTCATTCATGAGCTGGCCGCCCCGGTCGGCGTCAAACATCGTATTGGGAAGGCCAAAATAGCTACTCCCGTTTTCGATGATGGCATCCTCGGAGACATCGACGTATTCACGTTCCGAGAAAGACATAATATGCATATGCAGTCCTCCCTTTTCCTCGTTCTTGCGGTTTGAGATTGGCGCGCCTGCCACCGACGGTAGGCGCTGACAGTGACTCTTTCATATTTTAGGGGCAGAGAGCAAGAGACCGGTAGGGGAAGGTAGTTCAGTTTACGTATTCCCCCTCACCCCCGCATCACGTGCGGGGCAGGCTCTCGCCCT
This sequence comes from uncultured Binatia bacterium (SeqCode), assembly GCA_965232605.1. Classification (GTDB taxonomy): domain Bacteria; phylum Desulfobacterota; class Binatia; order Bin18; family Bin18; genus Bin18. The sequence continues at coordinate 597,797 of CBDDQA010000005.1, forward strand.
CTCCCTCCAGGGGAGAGGGGATGCACAACGTAGAGGCAACCTCCTGTGGTTGCCCGGCCTGCGCTCTCCACTAATCACTCTCCACTAATCACTCTCCACTAATCACTCTCCACTATTTTCCATCCCGAAATGCGGGCATGACATATTGAGCAAAGCGTTCGAGCGAGGGTATGACATGTTCGTGCTTCATGCCGCCTTGGGCAATTTCAAGAATCAGATAGTTCGTACCGTAGAACTCTTTGGCCCAGCGGATACGTTCGACCAGATTCTCCGGGTCGCCAACCAGGACCAAGTTGCGCTTGTCCAGGTCCTCGAAGGTCAGCCCGGCAAAGAGATGCGAAATCGTCCCTTTGTGGTAGGCGAACGACTGAGAGGTTAAGGCGCCCCGCTGGGCCAAGGCCCCAAAGAAGGCGTAATACGTCAGTGCGTGCTGACCTCCGTTGCGCCGGGCTTCTTCGTTCGATTCACCGCAGTACATCTGATACACGCCGGCGACATCACGGGTGGCCGGCTCGTGGTCGTTTTCCCGGAGCGCTTGACGGTAGAGGCCGATGCACTCCTGGACGTGCTCCTGGTTGGGGAGGAAAAAGGCGGTCGCCAAATGAAAGCCCCGCTGACCGGCCCACTGGTAACTCTCGGGCGTAATCGCCCCGGAAGCGTAAATGGGCGGGTGGGGCTTTTGCAGCGGGCTGGGGAAAAACGTGTAGTCTTCGAGTTCCCAGAATTTGCCGCGATACGAGAAGGGCTGCGCACTCGTCCAGGCTTTACAGATAATATCCGTCCCCTCGTGATAGCGCTCGGTATTCTCCGCTTCGTCCACCCCGAAAATTTTATGCGAGTATTTCAGAAAGCCCCGACCGATGCCGTACTCCAGACGGCCGCCGGAGAGCACATCGACCATGGCGTACTCTTCGGCCAGCCGGATAGGATTATTGAGTGGCACCAGGGAGATGCCGGTCCCGAGCCGAATGCGTTTGGTCCGGCCGGCGGCCGCCATGGCCATGACAGGCGGCGACCCGAACGAATAGCCCGAGTAGTGGTGCTCGCCAAACCAGACCGCGTCAAAGCCGAGTTCTTCTTCCAGTTCGACCTGTTCCAGAATCTGGTTGTAATACCGCTCGGCCGAGCCGTGGATGTCGGGGTAATAGTCGGTGTTATAGAGAATAGCGAATTTCATGCACCCTCCTTGCCGCGCGCTGACGGTGGCCGTCGGACAGCGCTCCGGCTCGGCTCTCAACCCGCACGCAGCATCTGCCCCGGCAGCGCGCCGGAGTGCTCGCCGTGGGTGAGCACGACCTCCCCGTTCACCACGACATGGTGGATGCCTTCGGCGCGTTGTACAAAGCGTCGCTCCCCACCCGGCAGATCGTTCAGCATCACCTTTTCCCCGGCATCAACCGTGTCGGGATCGAAGACCACACAGTCCGCAGCCTTACCTGTGGCAATCACGCCCCGATCCAACAAACCAAAAAACCGGGCCGGTTCGGAGGTGATGCGCTGCACCGCCCGTTCCAGACTCATGGCCTGACGCCGGCGCACCCAGGTCCCCAGCAGATAGGTCGGATAGCCGGCATTACACAGCATATCGACATGCGCCCCGCCGTCCGACAAGCCGATCAACACGCGCGGGTCCGTAATGACTTCCTCAACCAGGTCGAGATCAAAATTCAGCATGGCCAGGGAGAACTCGGTCGCCAGACCGTCGGCCAGGGCCAAGTCGAAAAAGGTGTCAAAGGGGTCGGTGTCGGCCTGCTGACTCAACTCTGCGATGCTCTTCCCCAGCCACACGCGATGCGCCGGCTTACCGACCTTGCACACCTGGGTCTGCTGCCACTGGCCGCTGAAGGCTTTGGGCGTTGTCGTACACGCCGTCCGGAACGCCGCCCGGAAGGTCGGGTCGGCATAGATTCGCGCCTGTTCCTCAGCGCTGCAATTAAACAAGGAGTGACACACGTCATAGGCGCCCAGGATGAAGGGGTTGCGCAGATTGAACTGGAGCTCTGTGGGCTGGCAGCTCGCCTGGGGAATCCCGCCGCGCTGAATCAGTCCATCGGTATTGGTCAGCAGTTCGCGGTGTGCGGTCGGCTGGTCACTCCGCGTTTGCACCGACAGCCAGGTGACCGGACGCTGGCTTTCGGCCAGCAGGAAATCAATCAGCTCGGGACTGCCCGAGGGCAGGATGGACGATCCCGCGCCGCCCAGGTTCACCTCGATCGCGCCCTGCCCGAGGTCGCGCAGCACATTTGCGTACGCCCGCAGCTCGCCACGGCTGGCGAGGCGACACGCCAGAGGGCGACCCTTGAAGCCCACGTGTTGCGTGGCCACAGTGGTAGAAAAGCCGAGCGCTCCGGCCTGTACGCCTTCTCGCAGAAGGGCCGCAATCCGCAGGGTCTCCTCGGGCGTTGCGGCGCGCTCTTGGGCGGCTTCCCCGATGACGTAGGAGCGAATCGGCGACAGCGGAACCAGAAAACCGAGATTGATTCCCATCCCCGTTCGGAACGGGGCGGCCATGAAATCCGCCAGGCTCTCCCACTCCCAGGTCACGCCCTGTGACAAGACCGCAAAGGACATCCCCTCCACATTGACCAGATCCCAGGCCAGCACCTCCCGCTTCTCGGGCAGGCAGGGCGCGAGCCCCACCCCGCAGTTTCCCATCACCACACTCGTCACCCCGTTCCACGAAGAACAGGAAATCAGCGGGTCCCAGCAGACCTGGGCGTCGTAGTGAGTGTGAGGGTCAATAAAGCCGGGGGCGACGATCAGGTCGGACGCGTCAATAACGCGCGGGGCGTTCTCATTGAGTGTTCCGGTTGGCGCAATTTCAGCGATCCGGCCCTGCGCCACTCCAATATCGGCCCGATAGCGGGCCGCACCCGTGCCATCCACAACGGTGCCGTTTTTGATTACCAGGTCGTAGGCCATGGCTCCCCTCTTTATCCCGCGCAGTTACACAGCCCCTTGAGCCAGCAGCGTGTCCACGGCCTCCTCCACCACCGTTCCCTTGAAAAAGTCGGGATTGGTCCCCGTCCACAGCGTGGTCGGATTGGTGAAGACAAAATCCCGGAAGTCATCCGGGGTAATCACGTCGTGCTCGACCAGTTCATGGGCCTCTTCCAGAACTTCTTCCATGTCGGGCACGTCCCAGTGGCCGATGTCCGAACTGAAAATGGCCTTGAGGCGGGCGCCAAACGGATTCAGCCCGGCATTAAATGCGACGGCGTTCATGGGGTCGTCAGCTTCACAACCGAAATAGAAATTGGGGACAAACAAATCCTTGATGTCTTCGGCTGTTTCAATCCCGCAGCGCGCCCAGTCGTCCAGCGTGTTCGGGTCTTCCCGCGTGCCGCCCATCAAGTTTTTTTCATCGATCAGGCGACCGGGATATTCCTCGGCCCATTTGCCGCCGTAGCGTTGATACAGATCGAGTAACTGCTCGGAGTTCAGATTGGCCGGATCGTAGTTGGCCATCTTTGTGCCGTTGCGCTTCTCCCAGTGGCCGATCATGTCGGCGTACAGATTACACGCCCAGCCAACCCCGCTTTCCAGGAAGCCGAACTTGAGCGTCGGAAACCGGCGTGTGACGCCACTCATGAACATGGCTTTACACAAGGCCTCGCCCGAGGCGGCAAAATGTCCGATGTGGTTATACATATAGTTCGAGATGGAGGTTCGGCTGCCCCAGCCCATGGCCGGCGAGTGAAAGGTCGGCGCGAGCTTCAGCTCGACACAGCGCGCCCAGACCGGGTCGTAGTCATACGCGCTGTCCAAACAGAACGTATCCAGCCAGAACGCGTGCTCGGCAACCTCCGGGGCGGCCCGTTCGACCACCGGGATGGGACGCTGGACATGCCCGGCCATCATCACCGCCTTGAGGCCAAGCTCGTGGACCACAAACTCAAGCTCTTCAATCGCCTCCTGCGGCGTGTGCATGGGAATGGCGGCCGCCGGGGTCATCCGGCCGGCATACTCGCCAAAATACTCGGCATGAAAAGTATTGAGCGCCCGGCAGGCTGCCCGGCGCATTTCGGTGTTTTCGATATGCGGGAACAGCAGGCCCAGCGTCGGATACAGAACGGTAAAGTCCAGGCCGATGACGTCCATCCGTTCGGACAGCAGCTTGGGCAGCATGGCGGTTGCGCGGTCCAGGGTGTTCTTGGTCGGCAGCGCCCACCACGGCGAGCGCGTCGCGCGTTGGTCCAGCCGCTCTTCAGGCGACAGCCCGTACCAACGGAACAGACGGCCCCAGCCCCCGGAGTTGCGCTCGGGCGACAGAAAGCGCTTGACCATGGAGGCCCCGCCCTCTCGCTTGAGATAGTCGAAAAAGCCGGGCTCAAATTCGATCATATGGCCATCTGAATCAATCACCGGATGGTCCAGCTTGGCTCGGATTGCAGCAGACTTTGATGTTGACATGGCGTCCTCCTCCCCTGCCGCCATAGCACTTTGCCGCGCCGGACAAAAGCCTTCGCTACCCACTCCCCTCCTTGGAGGGGTGGCCCGAAGGGCCGGGGTGGGTTCCTCCGGCCTGGCCCTCCCGCCCTGACGCAGCCTACTCAACCGGCTGAACCCCACCCCGCCGCGTTGCGGCACCCCTCCCAAGAGGGGATGAGATATTCCCACTCGCAAACTTGCCTCTCAAATCGCAACTGAGTACACTCGCCCCAGTACTTCTGGTGCTGAAAAAGGGAGAGTGCCATGGCTGAAGATTTCTCCTCTACCCTGCATATTGCCGAGGGCGGCTTTCGTCCACGTCCGGAACTCCTGGACGCCTACATCAAACGCCATGAACAGTTCATGCCCCATGCCGTGGCACAGGCCGGCTTTCGGGAAACCTATGGCGGGCCGATTACGGGCACTTCCTGGTGGCTCTTCTTTGCCAAGTTTGACACGCTTGAAGCCATGGAAGACTGGCAGCGCGACCGCGAGCATGTGAAGGTTCAGGATGAAGCCCGAGAAAAATGGTGGGCCGCCTATTATATCCGCAAGGGACGGATACTGGCCGACAACGAAACGGCGGCTGGCATCATCTTGAACGAAACCATGCTGCTCCGGGATACGCCGCTTTCAGACACGGAGTCCGCTCAGGTCATCGGCGCGCTCTCGGACATCGCGGCTTTGGCATCCTGCCCTATGAGGCACTCAGGAACGAACGTATCCAGGCCCCCTATGTCTTTACCCAGGTCGCCGGCATCGTTCCGCAACAGGCTCCTGTGCATTATGTCCTGCTCAGCTCTTGGGGCAGCACCACGGATTGCCAGCGCTGGCAGCAGTCAGCCGGGTATGAGACGCTCTGCGGACTCGGGACCGCTCAGTCCACCTGTTATCAGATTATTCCCGAGCGGAAGCCACGCATGGGCCTCCACTCGGACCGGATGCAGCGTGAGTGGGTGGCCAAGGAAGAATTGCCCTAGCGCGCGATCACTTGTAGCTTGTCAGGAAAATCGGTCAGCCGCTCAAGACCGTTCTCTCCGACAAGGAAATTCTCCTCAAACAGAATGGGGCCGTAGGGTGTCTGGGTAAACCACTCCGGGGCAATCACCATATTGACTTCCAGACACAGGTCCGGCGGACAACCAACGCCCAGCCAGGGCTTCTCGACCATCTCATACCCCAGGTTATGGCCGACAAACTGGCCCTCAAGCGGGTCAACCGCGCCGTGTTTGTGCATGACCGTGAGCGTGTCTTGGGCGATTTCCCTGATCGGTCGCCCCGGCCGCCATAGCTCCAGAGCCTCACGGTAGACGGCTTTCATGGCGTCGAATACCTTGAGCTGTTCCGTCGTGGGTTCTCCCCAGACCAGCATTAGGTCTCTGCCGGCATCTGGAATCCGATAATGATCGGCTCGCGATCCCGCGGCAGCAGCACTTTTGGGAAAATCGCGTGGTGAGAAAATTCGGGAAAGCGCTTGGCCGACAACGAGCCGAGAAATCCCGAGAGCCAGAACTGGTTGCCCGGACTATAGGCGATGAGCGCATCGAGATTGGCCTCAGCCATTTTTTGCCAGGCTCGTTCATAGCGTACCTGGAACTCTTCTTTTGGAAAGACCGGCTGGTGGAACATGCCTCACTCCTTACGCTCAAGATATCCTCCGGTCATTACCACTAAGCGAGGGATGTCGAAAGGAGTTGCATCTTGCGGTTCTTGCGCTAGGCTCTTTCCACGGCAGCAGGAAAGGAAGGGTGTATGTCGCAAGAGCAAGCCCGCTCAACCGTCCTTATCGATAATGAGCGCGTGCGCGTGACCGAATGGCGTTTCGCCCCCCGCGCGGCCACCGGCTACCACCGGCACGAGTACGACTATGTTGTCGTCCCCATGACCACGGGCACCTTACTGCTGAAAGCCCCGGACGGCGACCACGAAGCCGAGTTGACCCAGGGCGTCCCCTATTTTCGGAATGTCGGGGTCGAACACGATGTGATGAACGCCAACGACTACGAGTTCGTCTTTGTGGAAACGGAGCTGAAATAGGAGAAGGACATGGACACCAAAGCCCTCATTGCAGCGAAACTCGCCGAGTGGGACCTCGCGCTGACCGATGCCGAGCTCGATCAGTTGCTGCTCCCGTATGAAAACCTCCTGCGCTGGCAGCGGGTTGTGGAAGACATGCGGCAGTCCCGCCAACTGGTTGAGGGCATGAGCATGCCGGAGAGTGAGCCCGCGCTGATACACGCGCTCGATAAGAAAGGGGGAGCATCATGACGGCTGCCCGAGAACTCGCCTATATGTCGATTGAGGAATTGGCCGGGAACATTCAGCGGAAAGATGTCTCCCCGGTTGAGGTCACCCAGGCCATGCTCGATCGCGTGGAGCAACTCGAACCTCAGCTCCACGCCTTTAATACGGTCTTCCGAGACGAAGTGCTGGAAGCGGCCCGGGCGGCTGAGGCCGAGATTCAGCGCGGGACCTATCGCGGCCCCCTGCACGGCGTCCCCATCGGCATCAAAGACATCTATGAATGCGGGCCGACCACCTGCGGCTCCCAATCGCTGGAGCATTATGTGGCCGAGAAGGACTGCACCTCGGTGGCCAAGCTCAAGGAAGCCGGCGCGCTGGTCCTGGGCAAGACCGCGACCTATGAGTTTGCCTATGGTTTTCCCACCAAACAGTCCTATTACCAGCCCACCCATAATCCCTGGAACCTGGCCCACGACGCCGGCGGGTCGAGCAGCGGCACTGCGGCGTCGACCGCCGCGGGCATGGCCTATGCCGGCATGGGATCGTGTACGGGCGGCTCCATCCGCTGGCCGGCTCAGTGCTGCGGCATTGTCGGACTCAAGGCAACCTATGGGCGCGTCAGTCGAGCGGGCGTGTATCCGCTCTCGTGGAGCCTCGACCACACCGGTCCGCTGGCCCGAACCGTGACCGACGCGGCCCTCATGCTGCAAGGCTGTGCCGGCTATGATCCCCTGGACCCGGCCTCGGCAAATATACCCGTGCCGGACTTTACCCAGAAGCTCGGTCAGGACATTACCGGCATGCGGGTCGGGCTGCTGCGTTCCATTTATGAGGACAACTGCGACCCCAAGCTGCTCGGACCTTACAACGAGGCAGTCAAGCAGTTCGAGAGCCTCGGAGCGGAAATCGTTGATGTCCCTTCCATTACCTTGGCCCAACTCCAGGCCATTGAGTGGCCGGGGTTATTTTCCGAGTGCGCTGCCATCCACGTGGACAATGTGCGCAACCACGGAGATCAATATAACCCCCACGCCAAACTCTTTGTGGCCTACGGTCTCCTGGTCAGCGGGGCGCAATATCTGATGGGCGCCCAGGTCCGCGCCCAGGTGCGGGACGACCTGCTCAACGCCCTCGACACCAGCGTCGATGTCCTGATGCTGCCCACCGCCGGCTTTCAGGTCAACCGGATTGCCGAAGACTCGCCCGGCCTGAGCATCGTTTCCGCGGACTTCAGCGTCTATACGCCAATTTTCAATTTCACCGGGCTGCCGGCCCTTCAGGTGCCGTGCGGCTTTGACACGGACGGTTTGCCCGTCGGTCTCCAGATTGCCGGCAAGCCGTTTGACGAGCAGACCATCTGTCAGCTTGGCTATGCGTATGAGCAGGCCACCGAGTGGCACCAGCAGCACCCGGAATTATAGAAGAGAGAAAGATCAGGAGCGTCCATTGACGGTAGAATACAGATGGAGAGTCCAGGGAGTTGAACAATGGCAACCAACCCCAACGATATTTATCTGAGCGAGGAGCAGAAGCGTCACATAGCCAAGTGGGCGGATCAAAACGGCAAGCCGTGGCAGACGGTGCTGCAAACGATGCTGGTGCCCCAAAACGCGGAAGAAGACTGGCTTGATACGGAATTCATGGAATGGTGTGCTGGACAGGTCTCTGGAAAAAAAGTGATCTCGCTTGAGGAAGCTCGCCGCATTCTGGCCAAAGTCTCAGGTTCACTCAGTGATATGATTATGGTTGATCGCATGGACCGCCTGTAAATGCCCGCTTACTTTTTCGATTCCAGCGCACTGGTCAAGCGCTATCGATTCGAGGCCGGTACGACGGAAGTCAATCGTATTTTAAGTACGCCGGATACGGATTATTTCATTGCCCGTCTGGCAGTCGTTGAGGTCCAGCGAGCGCTGGCGCGAACAGTGCGAGACGGCGAGATTTCAGCACAGGAATTCGATGTCCTGCGAGATCGGCTATATCAGGACCTCGGACATCACCACCTACGCATCGTACGGCTCAGAGATTTTCATTTTCACTCCGCGGTACGTCTCGTTCGTAAATATGCCCCACCCCAACAGTCACCTCTACTGAGATCGCTTGATACGCTGCACTTGGCTGTAGCTTTGGATGTCCATCAGCGTTTCAACCTCAGCCATTTTGTATCCGCAGATCAAGACTTGTGCGCCGTTGCTAAAGCTGAAAATTTATCTGTCATCAATCCTCTCTCTTTGAGAGTCTAACTACTTACGCTTCTCTTCCCTATAGCAGACCATCTGTCAGCTTGGCCATGCGTATGAGCAGGCCACCGAGTGGCACCAGCAGCACCCGGCGTTGTAAAGGAAGAACTTGGTGGACCCACCCTGCCTCACAGCGGCGGTTCCCAGATATCTGCCAACTCCAGCACAAAGCCAGAGAGTTCCGGGTCTCCTGAGACAGAAGGCGGCGCATCCAGCACCTCAAGGGGAGTGGCTGGACGATAGACGTAGACTTGGCGCGTGGAGGGATCAATCAGCCAACCCAACCGCGCACCATTGTCCAGATATTCCCGCATCTTCTCCTGCACACTCCCGAGATCATCGGATGGAGACCGTAATTCGATGACGAAGTCGGGGCACAGTGGCAGGAATTTCTCCTTTTGTTCGGCAGTCAAGACTGACAGGCGGGCACGTTGCACCCAGGCCGCATCAGGGGAACGGGTTGCCCCGTTCGGCAAGGTAAATCCGGTCGAAGAGTCAAAGGCAACGCCCGTTCGGTCCTGCAACGCCCAGATTGTGAGCCTGGCAGTGATGAGCGCATTCCGACTGCCTGTTCCTCCTCCGGCTGGTGCCATAATCCGCAGGTCTCCCTCAGCGGTTCGCTCAATGCGCCACTCTCGGTTCAACAAACAGAACTCATAGAATTGCTCAGGGCTCATGTCGATAGCCGGGCGCGTATGCAGCACCAGCGGTGGACTCTGCCCATATGTGGGGACACTCGTCATCGGACCCTCCACCTACAGCCTACCAAGAGATGGCTTTGATACCTACCCATTCTCCTACTTCACCGGCTTACCGAAAATGGTGCCGATACTGAACAGACGGATTTCGGTCCTACAGTGAGGCCTCTGTCGCCTGGAGCAGCCGGCTCGCATATGGCCCGAGGTCACCTATTGGCGCCATGCGGTTACCGCAAAAGCTGAAGCCCAGTTTGGCGTCCGGGTCGCCAAAGGCGATGGCACCGCCCAGACCCAGGTGCCCGAACGAGCTGGGATTGTGATTATACGAGGTCAACTCAGAGTTGCGCAGCATAAAGCCACCGTTCGACATCCGGCACGTGAGCCCGAGCGCGTCGGTCTGATACCACGCCTCGGTCATGGCATGCTCAACCAGAGCCCGGCTGAGTAGACGCGTGCCCTCAAGTTCGCCGCCACAGGCCAGGAGGCAAAATAACCGGGCAACACCACGGGCGACACCCTGACCGTTAAAAGACGGCATCTCCGCGGCCCGATATAACTCGCTGTTAAAATCCTCCTCGTGATCCTGTAACGGCAAGGGAACCCAGCATTTGCCGAGGAGGGCATTCGTATCCCGGATCGCGTCCATGAACGGCCCGTGAGGAGCTTCGTAGATTTCCGCACAACGCTGCTGATCCGCCGCGGACAGACCAAAATGATAGTCGATGTCGAGCGGCATACCTATTTCTTCGCGCCAGAATTGGCCGATGGTCCTTCCAGTGACGCGCCGTACCAACTCGCCAGTCAGATAGCCCAGGGTAACCGTATGGTAGCAGCCGTTCGTGCCGGGCTCCCATAACGGCTCCTGTTCCTCGATAGCCCGGACCATGTTTCCCCAGTGGTAGGCATCGCCTTTGCGGGCCTTGAACGCCCCAGGAATAGCTGCCTGATGAGAAAGCACGCGGTTGACAGTAATGTGCTCTTTACCGGCTTGGCCAAACTCCGGCCAATAACGGGAGACGGGCTGGTCCAGGTCAATTCGACCCTGATCGGCGAGGAGCAACACCGGCAGGATGGAGAGCGGCTTTCCGACTGAGAACATGCACACGAGTGTGTCCCGCTCCCAGGGCTGCGTCCGTGCTCGATCCTTATACCCACCCCACAGATCAACAACCGTCTTCCCATTCACAACAACGGCCACACACTCGCCAATTTCTTTGCTATCGGCCAGGTTTTGCTCAAGCGCCTCGCGGACGGCCTTGAATGCCGGATCACATATCCCGGCAACACGTACGGTGGACGGCATAAGACGGCTCCCCTCCTACCGAAAATGCGGCATGACCTCTTTGGCGAACAGTTCCATTGAGCGCTGTGATTTTTTCGGATCAAGCCCCGCCATCTGCATCCACATCACCAGATGGGTAACGCGCGTTTCCGCGCGGTAGCGCTCGATCTCCCGAATGGCATCGTCCGGAGTCCCGACGATGAGCGGCGCCTGAAAAAAGGACAGGTCCTTGACGTGGCGCAGCTCACCTACCGCTGGCACCGTCGGGGTGGACATGACCGAATCGCTCCAGGGCAGGTCGTCAGCCTCCTTAAAACGCCGGTCATAGGAACTCATCATATAGTACAGATGCGGTTCCACATCGTCCCAGGCCCGCTCCCGGCTGTCGGCCACATAGACCGCCCGCAGTTGGGCAATATGATAGTCGTCGGTACTACGGCCGTATTGCTGGAGCCCGGCATCGTACATCTGCTGCAAGTCCACTCCGCCACTGCCGCCCAGGTGATAGCCCAGCCGCGCGGCCCGGGCGACCGATTTTTCCGCCATGGCCGCAATCCAGATCGGCGGATGCGGTTTCTGGACGGGCTTGGGCGCCAGGATCACTTCGCGCAGATTGTAGTGCTTGCCCTCAAAAGAGAAGCTGTCCTCGGTAAAACAGCGCCGGATAATCTCGGTTCCTTCTTCGAGTCGCACCGCGCGCTCTTTGCGCGGAATACCGAAGCTGGCGAATTCGCTCAGCCAATATCCCTGGCCGAGACCCAGGTCGAGCCGGCCGTTGGAGAGGATATCGACAGTGGCGGCATCTTCCGCGACCCGGACCGGGTTATGCAGGGGCAGGATGATAATATAGGTCCCAAGCCGAATGCGGCTGGTTCTCATGGCCAGGGCGGACAGAATCGGCAGCAGGGAGGGCGACCAGGCGTCGTCCGCGAAATGATGCTCGGTCGTCCAGATATGATCGTAGCCCAACTCCTCGGCCCGGACCGCCTGCTCGATATGTTCCTGGTAGAGCTGAGGAAACGGCACTTCCCATTGTTTCGGATTCCGAAACGGCAACAGCAACCCAAAATCCATACCTTCCCCTTACTTTCCTGACTGAGCTTAGAAGCGTCGCTCGTTTTACTCGCCCGGCCGGACCGGTCGCACCCGGCTCAGCACGAAATTACGGGCGCTCGCATAGTATAGACCGGAAAGCCGGAGCAGACGTTTTTCGGGCTCTTCCTTGCGCAACAGGTCCACATAATGCGCCGGCCCCTTGATATGCAGACTCGGCTCACGGTGACGAATTTCGGACAGAAAATTAATCACCGAGAAATCGGGATAGCGGCTCTCCACATCCTGGACTCGAAACCGTACCGTCTCTCCTTTTCCCACGGCAAGCGTCACGACCTGATTGCCTGGCGCCAAGCTGATCATCCCATACAGTTCTATAGGCAGACCGCCATGCTGCGCATGAACCGGAGCTGCCGCACCGCCGGACACCAGAAGAAATCCAACCAGCAAAAAGGAAAAATGCAAAGGGAATCGCATCAGGTGATTTTTCAGAGGAGACCAACCGCCCTCAGCTTAAGACCCCGTTATCCTTGAGGGTGGCGACTTCGTCTGCCGCATAGCCCAACACGCGCTGTAACACATCCTCGGTATCCTGGCCAAAACAGGGCGCGGGCCGACGGACCTGACACGGAGTGTCCGAGAAGTGCCACGGGATGCCGGCATGTTGCCGCACACCGACCTCCGGGTGCTCAAGCGCGGCAAAGAAGGGGCGGGAGCGCAGGTGCTCGTCTTCGGCCAGTTCCTTATTGGTCACGGCCGGAAAGGCGGCCAGACCCGCGGCCTGGAGCGTGCGAGTGACCTCTTCCGCGGACCGCGTGGCAGTCCAGTCCGTGACAGCGGCTTCGAGGGCATCTTCGTTGTCCTTCCGGCCTGCCAGCGTCGCAAACCGGGCCTCACTGGCCAGTTCCGGCCTCTCCATGACCGCACACAGCCGCTGCCACTCGGCGTCGTCTGCCGCCACAATACTGACCCAGCGGTCTTCGCCCTGACAGCGGAACAGGCCGTGCGGAGCCATATACGGGTCGCGGTTGCCTATCCGCTGGGGTGCGGCGGCGTTCATTTCCTGAGCCATGATCCCTTCGCCCACGAGCGCCACCGAGGTCTCCCACTGCGACATGTCAATATACTGCCCCTCCCCGGTCCGGGCGCGGTGCATCATCGCGGCCAATACGGCAAAGGCGCCGTGCAGCCCGCCGTTCGGGTCGCCATACGAAAACCCGACGCTCATCGGGGGAGAATCGGGAAAGCCTGTCAGGGAGGCCAGCCCGCTCATCGGCACCTGGGCCGGACCGTAGGACACATACGGGCTTTCCGGTCCGGTCGCGCCATAGCCGGAGAGCGCAATCATGATGATATCGGGCTTGATCGTTTTGAGGGTTTCGTATCCCAGGCCCATCCGGTCCATGACACCCGCGGCAAAATTCTCGGCAACGATATCGCTGGCTGCCACCAGCTTTTTTGCGACCTCCAGGCCCTCCGGCTTTTTCAGATTGAGGCAGATCGAGTGTTTGCCCTGGTTGTACTGATTAAAATACCCACAGCGGTTCGGCCCGGCTTCCCCGTCGGCAACCGGCGGAATACGCCGCGTGACACACAGGCGGCTCTCCGACTCGATCCGAATGACCTCAGCCCCCAGATGAGCCAGTTGCAAGGTACAGAACGGCCCAGCCCAGACCCAGGTAAAATCGGCAACACGCACACCCGATAACGGTAATTGCTCAGACATCATTCTCACCTTCTAGGGGGGATTGGGGGCTGGGGATTAGGGGTTGGTTCCCCCAGCCCCTATCTCTTAAACCACCTTCGTTTCTTGCAAGGCCTGCAATTCTTCTGACGTCAGCCCGAGTTGCCCGCCGTAGACCTCCTCATTGTGCTGGCCCAGGCACGGGGCCGGACTGCGCAGGGTCCACGGCGAGGCGGCAAACTTGAACGGCGCCCCCGGATAGCGCAGAGAGCCAGCTTCGGGATGCCCGATCTCGGCAAAAAAGCCCCGCGCGTTGAGATGGTCGGATTTGAGCAGGTCGCCCATGGTCGAAACCGGCGCAAACGGCACGCGCCGTTTCTGCGCCCCGTGGTAAACTTCCTGGACCGACTTGTCCTGCAACCAGTCTTCCAGCAGCGCCTTCAGGGCGTCCCAGTTGACCGAGCGGGCCACAAAATCCTGGAAGAGTTCGGTGTTCGCCCATTCTGGGTTGCCCATGAGTTCGACCGCGTTCTGCCACTGATGCTCTTCAACCGCGAGCACATAAATATAGCCGTCGCGGCAGGGCAGGACGTCCTGGGGAATCAACCGAAAGCCCAGTCTCGACGGCGTCGTCTGATCGTACGGCCAGGCAATATAGTTGTTCTCCATAATGGCGACCAGACACTCTTGAACCGAGATGTCGATGTGCTGGCCTCTGCCCGTCCCGAGGCGGGCGTACAGGGCCCCCAGAGAAGCAATGCCGGCATTGACCCCGGCCTGGAATCCGGCCTGTTGACCGGCGGCCTTGAGCGGCGGCCGGTCCGGTCGCCCGCCCAGTCCGCCCAGAAAGACAATGCCCCCCGCAGTCCACATGGTTAAGTCATGCGCGGTGTAATCCCGGTGCGGGCCGGTTTGGCCGAAGGGGGAAATCGAGGTCATGACCAGCGTGGGATTCTGCTGGGCCAGGGCCTCATACTCCAAACCACGGGAGGCGATCTGGGTGGGATGATAATTATGGACCACGACATCCACGTCCTTGACCAGTCGCTGGAACAATTCTTGACCTTGTGCCGTCTCCAGGTTCAGCGTCACCCCGCGCTTATTCGTATTCAGATACAGAAACAGCCCACTCTTTTCGGGATGGGGGACGTTGCCCGGATACGGCCCGCGCTGCCGGGCGAGGTCGCCGCTCGGCTCTTCGACTTTGATGACCTCCGCGCCCAGGTCAGCCATCAGCTTGCCGGCATACGCAGCCGCAACCATATGACCACATTCAACCACGCGGATACCGTGCAGGGGGCCTGGGGCCTGGGGAGCAGACAGGGAGGAAGAGTGTTCGCTCATAGTGTTCCTATCTCACGACAGATTTAGTATCGGGCCATACGGGGGTCGATCTCGTTGGCCCAGGCGTCTATCCCGCCGGCCAGATTGACGACCCGCGCAAAGTCGTGTTGGCGCAGGAAGTGGACCACGCGCAGACTCCGCACCCCGTGGTGGCAGTAGACCACAATCTCAGCTTCGGGGTCGAGTTCGGGTAAACGGCTGGGGATATCGCCCATCGGAATATGGACCGAGTGCGGGAGTTGCGCCAGCGCCACTTCTTCGGCTTCACGGACATCGAGCAACACAAAATCTTCACCTGTGTTTCGTTTGGCCTGGAGTTCGTGAACGGTGATTTCGAGAGACATCAGACACTCTTTTGCGGTTTTGACGACAGAACAGCCGGTCTGATACTAGACAACGGACCCGTGCTGGGCAAGGGTCCAGCAGGTACATCTCACAATACTAAGGAGGCGAATATGGCAGATTCCGAACGTTACCAAAAGGGTGCGGCAAAGATGAAGGAACTCTTCGGCGTGGAACCCCGACCGGGCAGCATGCACGAGGACTTTCTGGATATCACGGTCAAAAATCTGTTCGGCGATATTTGGGGCCGGGACGGCCTGGCCATTCAAGAGCGCTCACTGATTACCATGGCGGCCCTGACCGTGCTGGGCCGTGACCCGGAACTCAAGGTCCACATCCGCGGCGCGCTCAACATCGGCATCAGCCGCGACAAGATCAACGAGATCATGATCCATCTGGCCCACTACGGCGGCTGGCCGGTCGGCGTCAACGGCCTGCGGCTCGCCAAACAGGTGTTCGACAGTATCGACGAGAAGAAAGCCAAGAGCGCGTAGCGGGCGTCGCCAAGGGGCTCGGAGCCCCTTGGCGACTTTTCTCCAAAATACTCATCTACTTGGCTATAGATTTATCCATATATAAGCTTATAGATATTCTCATGGAAACAATCGTTCCGATCTCGGACCTCCAGAGTCAGGCCAAGAAAATTGTTGAACGCGTGAAGAAGACGCGGGATCCGGTCGTGATTACGCAAAGAGGCCGACCGGCGGCCTTGCTCGTCAACTACGAAGACTACGCCGGGATGGTTGCGACGTTGGAGGAGATGAGCCAACCTGACTGGCGGGAACGGCTGGCGGAAGCCGAACACGACTCTCAGGCCGGTAAGAGTATAGACCTCGCTGAATCTTCGTCCCCACCCGGCTACTTGAAATAACCCCAGTGAGAGGAAGTCCACCGTCCCCAAAATAGTTTGCGAGGGATTCCTAGGTGCCACACACGACGCTCGGCGTCGATTTGGCGGCGCAGCCGGAGAACACGGCGTATTGTCTCATCGAATGGGTCAAGCCGAAGGCTCGAATCATTGAGCTTCGTTGTGGAGCGGACGACGCGGTACTGCTGGAGATGTTTGGCCGCTCGAACAAGATCGGCATCGACGCCCCGTTCGGCTGGCCGACCGCATTCGCGGATGCCGTTTACGCGCACCAGCATCAGAACGTGTGGCCGACGGTCCGTACCGCCTCGCTCCGATACCGGACGACGGACCACATCGTGCGTGAGCGCATCAAGCGCTGGCCATTGAGCGTGTCATCGGACCTGATCGGCGTCACGGCCATGCGCGCCGCCCGCTTGCTCTCCACGAACGGACGGATTGATCGCAGTGGCCGTGGTCGCTTTGTTGAGGTGTATCCTGCCGCCGCTCTGCATATCTGGGGTTTCCCTTCCACCGGCTACAAGAAGAAAGCGGGCGAGGAAAAACGGCGTGTGGTAACGCGCCGTTTGATTAGCACCACACAACCGTGGCTGGATTGGCCGGGTGACGCGCAGCAGGCATGTGAGAAAAGCGACGACGCACTCGATGCGGTCGTGGCTGCTCTTATCGCTCGGGCTGCGGCCACGGATCAGATCGAACCCGTTCCGCGGAAACATATGGCGACTGCCAAACGGGAAGGTTGGATCGCCCTCCCCCGCGACGGCTCTTTGGCCAGCCTGGCCACGGATATGTAAATCCACGTGCCTCCAGGCTAGAACTCTGAAATGATGTCTCAGACCTGTCCGTAACGTCCGGCCTCGATCAGTTCCTGACGCTCAAAGATCCGTTCCGGGCTATTGATTCTCAGGAGTGCCACCGTTGCCCTCCCTACCCTGGAGAGCGGGACGATCATTGCTCCTTGTAGCGAAAAATGGGCTTTCCATTGCTGCCGGCGTGGATGAAAGAGCGGGACAATCTCTTGTCTGTCCGGGTCAAGCGCGGCCACATCGCTCCCCTTATAGCGATTACACAGCAGGCACGCATAAGCCAGATTGTTCTGTGTTGTTGCGCCACCATGTTTGCGGGCCAAAATATGGTCAATTTGATGGGCGGCGTAGCTATCGTCTTCATGGATCAGGTAATACTCACACCGTCCGGCAGCTTCGCGTTGGACCTGTAGTCGGAGCTTTGCAGAGACGCGCTGGCTCATTGCGCAAGCTTTTGTCGTAAGCGCGCCTTCACCAAGCGCATAAAATGCTCCAAGCGCTCGACCTCATCAAGCTCAGCTTGCTCGTCAGGCGTCAATTTGCCGTTCCTGTTCTTTTCAAGTAATGCCTCCACACGTTCTTGCATCCCTGGCGAGGGATGAAAGGAGAGCACACGCTCGGCTATCGCCGGTGCAGCAAACAGATCGACAATTTCATCGTATGCGACAGGCTGTACCGTAGCCATAACATCTATCTCCCTACCATAGCCCTCTCGCACGGGCCTTACACCGCCAACAGACGCCGATACCCCTCCAGCATGCCCGCGCCCGCTCCCGACGCGTAGGACACGTTGACAAAGATCACCTCGTCCACCACGCCCTCATACTCGGACAGACGCCGCCGGCAGTCCTCTTGTGTTCCGGCGATGGTGACGGTATCGACCACTTCGTCGGTCATGGCCTCTGCTGCTTTTTGGATATTTCCCTCGGGCACGTGCTTCAGCGCCGCGTCTGCCGCGGGCGAGAAACCCTGTTCCCGCAGCATGTACTCGTAATACGGATGCGGCAGCGGAGAGAAGAGACGACAGATCGCTTCACGCGCGGCCTGGCGGGCGACTTCACGTTCCTCGTGCACCGAGACAAACGAGCCCATCAGAAAACCGAGGGCGTGCGGGTCGCGGTCAGCCTCTTCCGCAGATTTTCGGGCCGCGGTCTGAATCACCTCACGCGCGTATGGCGCGGATAAGATCGCGCCCAGGGCGATGCCGTCCGCGACCCGACCGGCGACGCGGACCATACGCGGGAAAATGGCGGAGAGGTATATGGGAATACTCTCGCGCACCGGCGTCACCGCCGGCGTCCAGTCCATCTGATGAATTTCACCCTGGTAGGAGACACGCGAACCGGCGGGGGTACGGACGATTTGTTTGAGGTTTTCAATATACTCGGTCATTTTCTGGTAGGGTTTCTCATGCGGAACGCCCTGCCACTCGGCGTTAATATGCCGGTTGCCACTGCCGACCCCGAGCAGCAGCCGCCCGCCGGAAAGCTCGTCCACATCAACCGCACTCATGCCCGCAATAAAGGGACTGCGGCCGTAGGCGTTCAGCACGTAGGAGCCGATACGGACCCGCTCGGTTGCCAGGGCGAGCGCGGTCAACGGCACGAAGGCGCTGCGCCAGGCTTCGGTGACATACAGAGAATCAAAACCGGCCGCTTCGGCTTCCTTGGCCACGACCATCATGTCGCGCTGCGACATCCCACCGCCGGGAAAAATCAGTCCGCGTTGCATACACCTCTCCTTAACTCTGTTTCCTTATTGGCCGAACTTTTATTCCCCCAAAAGAATAGCCCCGTCCCGCACCGCCGGCTTGCCCTCCGCAGTCCGTATCTCAAACCGCACCACGTCGCCCTCCTCTGCCGCTTCTCTCGACACGACTCGAACGGTCAGGCGTGAGGGCATGAACACCATGGCCCCAAAGCGCCCGGTGATCCGTTTGACCCGTTCCGGGTGACCGTCGGTTTCCTGAGCAATGACACGGGAGATGCCGTGCGCCAGGGTTGCGGTGCCGTGCAGGATCAGCCCCGGCAACCCGTACTGCTCGGCCACCGCCGGGTCGGTATGGATCGGGTTCCAGATGCGCGCGCACTCGGTATAGACATGGGCCGCGCCGGCCGAAATCTCCACCGGGATTTCCGCCTTCGCCTCGGTCGCCGTATCGAACGGTTCCAATAGGGCGGGCAGGTCGGAGACCGGGCGATCTTCCCCCTCGACGTCAATCCCACGAAAGAGCGTGCCGTACCAGGTCGAACAGACCGGCTGGCCGGCGGCGTCCCGCGTATCAAAACGGACGGTCTGGTAGGCCCCCGGTTTGCGCTGTTCAACGCCAGCCACCGTTGCCTGCGTTGTCAGCTTTTCGCCCGCCCGGATCAGACGGTGAATCACCAGATCGTGCGTGGCGTGGACACCTCGCAGAGCCTCTTCCCGTTTCAGGGCACTGTCTCGCATGGCGAGCAGGACCGGCCACTCAATGCAGACCGGAAAGAGCGGGTGAGCAACGACCCCGTCCGGTCGGCAGGTGTCCATATAACAGGGTAAATAGTCGTCGAGTCCGGCCGCGTACGACATGACCCAACGCGCATCGATTTCACTGACAAACGGTTGCCCCATCGAGCCGACTGTTGCTGAATGCAGTGCCATGACCCTCCTCCTTAACGATCTCTTCCAGAGAGTGAATGCCTTAGCCTGATACCGTAATCTCGCTCGTCCGGCCACCTTTGCGGACTTCTATGCGCCTGGGCATGGCCGCGGCGACCTCTTCGACATGGGTAATAATCCCGACCATCCGACCCTCTTCGCCCCGCAACTCTTGCAGGGTTTCGGTGACCATCTGCACGCCCTCCCGGTCCAGCGTCCCGAACCCTTCATCCAGAATCAGGCATTCGGTTGAGGTCCGGGCCGCCCGCCCGGTCGCCACGGTCCGAAACCCTTGCGACAGCGCGAGCGCAATAGCCAGCGAGGCGAGAAACGTTTCTCCGCCCGACAGCGAGTGAGTAGGCCGGGCACGGCGCCGATCCTCGTGGTCAACAATTTGGAGCGTAATCGCCTTCCCCTTATGCGTGATATCAAACACATACCGCCCGTGAGTGAGGCGTTGCAGGTGAGCGGACGCATCGCGCATCAGAGCCTCTATGGCTCCCCGCGAGAGAAAGTCGGTAAATTCCGAACTCAGGAGCTTACGCAGGTCCGAGGCCAGACGTTCTTCACTCTGTGCGGCGTGCAGCTTTTCTTCTCCTTGCGCTTTCTCCCGCCAGCGACGTTCGGCTTCGGCGTGTTCCGCCTCTAAACGCCCGCGTTGTTCCTGGAGAGACATCATCTGTCCCAGGACCATTTCAAGTTGGGGTTTGATCTGCTCCCCCTCTTCGCCGGCGTCAGTGAGGCTGTGTTGCTCAATCAGCCCACGAAGCTTTTCCCGCTCCTCTGCAATCGTGCTGGATACCTGTTGCTGCTTCTTGTGTGACTCTTCCAACACACGCGTTCGGGCCTGAAGGTCGGCCTTCGACTCGGTGGCTTGGTATTCAGCCTGTTCTCGCCTCGCCCGCGCGTTTTCTTCACGCTGCAACAAGGCGGCGTACCGGGTTTGCTTGTCCGACAGCGCGTTGCGTTCACTTTCTACGTCTTCGGCCTGGGGCAGCGGCGCGTCTTCCGCCAAACCAAGGCAAGTGCGCACAGCCTGCGCTTCGCGCCCGGCTCGGAGGAGCGCGTCCTCGTGTTTGGAGGCAAGCAGTTTGAGGTCTCCTTCTTTTTGAGCCTGCGTTGTGTTTAACGAGTTGAGCGTCGTTTCGAGCTGGCGCAAGGCTTTCTCTGCCTCCTTCCTCTTTTGCTCAGCCTGGATGACCGTAGTCCGGCGTTGTGCCACGCTCTGCTCCGGGTCTCCATTCGTGGCGAGAAACGTCGCGATCTCACCTCCGAGTGTATCCAACTCGCGGGTAGCAGCCTCCAGCCTTTCGGTTGTCACGCGCAACTCTCCACCCAGCGTCGCCTCTTCTTGTTGCGCGGTTTCACGTTGGCCTGACAGTCTCGCCTTTTCCTGCTCGGCGGATACGACCTGGGCCTCCATGTCTTTGAGCGCTGCGCTCAGTTCTTCTTGCTGGGCCTGTACCGCCTGAAGGGCCTCGGAAGGGGACACGTCGTCGGGGAAATGCACCACGAATCGAGCTTGGACTTTCTGCCGAACCCGCCCGCATTCTTCATGTTCCGATTTTGCAGTGTCGAGCTTCACCTGAAGGGTCGTCGCCTCAGTGTTGGCTTTTTGCGCTTCGCTACGCTTCTGCTCGGTCACCTGTCTGGTACGCTCTACCTGAGCCTGAAGTTCCTTCACATCCTCCCCTGCTTCTTGAGCAACGGGAAGCTCACTGACGATCGTCTGACAGACGGGACAGGGGTCGCCAAGGTGAAGCGTAGCCCGCAGATGGGCGGCTTCGTGCTGGCGTTGGTTGTCTTCAAGCACGGTGCGGGCCGTTTGCTCCTGCGCTTCGGCTTGAGCGCACTCCTGCTGGGCCTGCTGGGCGACGTGTTCGGCCTTGGTCAACGCAGCCCGGGCAGCCTCAAGTTCAGCCCTGACTCGTTCTTCCGCCTGAGTCGCCTCTTGCAGTTCTCGGCCCAAGCGTTCGGCTTCAGCCCTCAACTGCCGCTTCTGCCGCTCATCTTCTTTTGCTGCTTCGAGTTTGTCTTTTCGTGCTCGGACGTTCTGTTCGTGACTCGCTTCCTGTCGCTTCAGATCATCCAGACTGCGCTGGGTCGCGGTATGGTTCTGGCGCAGCGCCTCTATCCGGGCAGTCAGTTGCTGTTGTTCCTGGCGCAGTTTCTTCCAGCGTTTTGCATTGCCGAGCTTTTCCGTCAGCGCCGCCACGTCGCCGGCTTCGGCAATAAGCTGCTCAAACCTGACGGCATAGTCCTGATGTTGAGACCGCGCTTGCTCGACCTGCTGCGCGTGGGCTGCGATCTGTTGTCCAAGGGTATCAACTTCTCCCTGGACAGCGGCCCGTTCGGTCTTTTTCCGTGCCGCTTCCTCGCCGGCGCTCGCCCATTCTTTGAGGTGGACAGCCGCACGTTTGACGACCTCATGCCTCGCTGCATCGTATCCCAGCACGTCTCGCTCCTGACCGATCTTTGCCAATTCATCTGTCAGGCTGGCAACCTGGGCAGCCGCCTCTTCAGCTTTCCTTTGCGCCAACTCTTTCTCCCGAGCGCGCGCCTGCGCTTCGGTCTGAAGCTCGGTCGCACGACTGCGTAGGCCGGCTATGTGATCGACGTGTTGGGCCACCCTACGCAAGCGCTCTTCTTGCTGAGAAACCTGTTCAATACGCTGGCCGAGTTTGGAAAGCTCTTCTTTCTGAAGCGCAATATCCTCCTGACTCAGGCCGGCGTATTGGGTCAGGGCTTCACGTAGCGTTTCCGCCCGGGTTTTGGCCTGACCCGCAACCAGTTTGGCCTGGTCGGCCACCCGGGCATACACGCCAAGCTCCAGGATTTTCGCCAGTAACTCGCGCCGTTTTTTCGGCTCGCTGGTCAGGAACTCGGCGTACCGGCCCTGGGGGAGGATGACGGTTTTGATGAAGCTGTCAAAATCGAGGCCCAGGATGTCTTCAATCCGCTTGGTGAGCCGCGCGGACCCGGATATATCCTGTATCCACTCTGCCCCTTCACGCTCGCTTAAACCCGACTCTGTAATTTTCCCTGTTCGTCTTACGGCCCGAAACCAACGTGGTCCAAGCGTGAAGTCGAGCGCGACCTCACACGTCTGCTCACCGGTCGAGATGACCCCCTTTGAATCCGTACCATAGCGGGCGGTGCGGCCGTACAGACACCAGACCATGGCGTCAATGAGCGCAGACTTGCCGCTGGCCATCGGGCCGGTAATGGCGAACAGGTCGAGTTGCGAAAAATCGACTTCGTGGGGCTGATCGCCCATTGCCACCCGAAAGGGCATGAAGTTTTTGAGGCTGAGTTTTTGTGGGCGCATGGCGTTTACTGGGGGTTGGGGGTTGGGGGTTGGGGGTTGGGCTCGTCCCGCGCGGTGCTGACCTCCTGGTACAGCCGCTCAAACAGGGCGACAAGTGGAGGCTCGGGCTCTGTGCCGTGTTTTGACTTGTAGTAGTCGCTGAAAAGCTCCGCCGCGGGTCGCTCCTTCGGATTGTGGACCGTTTCGCTGAGGGAATCGTTCGCCTGGGCCTCTTCAAATCGGAGCGAGACGACACTCGGCAGCGCCCGGATTTGCTCGATCAGCTCGGACGTCTGGCCTTCCGGCTTTAAGACGACCTCAACCCACGCATTGGTGAACTCTTCCGCCTGCGAGAGTATTTCTTGGGCAGCTCCCGTCCGGCGCAGCAACGATTTCCCTGCGGTCAGTGCAATGGACGAGACTTCCGCGGGTTTCCCCGGATGGGCCTCAACAAGGCAGACGCTTTTGTCCTGGCCCCGCTCGCCAAAGTCCATTTGCAGAATCGATCCGGCATAGCGCGCCTGCGCCCGGGTCCCAGGCACTTTCTGGGGCTGGTGCATATGCCCCAGGGCGACATAGTGGACCTGACCGGGAAATATCCCCGGATCGACCGGAAAGACGCTTGAGCGCCATTCGCCGCCTCCGAACTCCGTCCCGGCAACATGGGCGTGGGCGAGCAGGATGGACACCGCGTTGGGGTCCATTTGCAGGGTCGCTTCCTCCAGGGCGCGGAGATAGTCCTGGACCATGCTCTGATACACACTCAGACGTTCGTTCTCGCTTTTGTCGGTTCCTTCGGCCGCAGTCAGGACACGGTGAGGATGCAGATAGGGCAGACAACTCACCAGCGCCCGCTCCTCTCCGGTCCGCTGGGGAATGGAAACGATGAGGTCCGACGGGGTTTCACTCATATCCGTCATCATATGCACGCGGAGCAAATCACCCAACGGTTTCAGGGTGCGCAGGCGGGCGGCGTCATCATGATTGCCGGGAATGACGACAGACACGATATGGTCGCGGGCGAGTTGCGCCAGGGTGTGCGCCACCAGTTCCTCGGCAGCCAGCGGCGGGCGCCGCTCGTGAAAGATGTCGCCGGTCACCAGGACGGCATCAACTTGCTCGCGCCTGGCAATATCAACAATCTCGGCAAACACCGCCCGGTGCTCATCCATCCGCGAGCGAGTGCGCATAGTCCGGCCCACATGCCAGTCGGAGGTGTGCAGGAATTTCATGCCCGTCTCCTTAATGCTCGCTTTCCCGGACGCGGGACAGCTTCAAAGCGGGGGGCGGCAATTTCTGTTCGTCCGCCCGGGTCGCCCAGGCCGGCATGGGGAAGAGAATCGGGACCGGGGTGGGAATGTCGGGTTGAGACACGATCATCCGCCCTGACGTTAAAATAGCGGCCCGCTTGCGCAAGGTTGGCGGCAGAAAACCATATTCGGCCCGCTCGGCTTCAGCGGCATCCAGCCGGCCGACGATCCGAAATGCAGGGTTGGCAACGATCCGGCGCTCCACTTCGGACGCGGTCTGCTGCGCCCCGATCAGAATCGTGCCGCTGGACCGCCCCCGCTCGGCAATTTCAAGCAACCGTTCTCGAATCGGAGACCAGCCGTCACGGGGCGCGTAGCGGTTCAATTCGTCCACCACGATAAAACACAGGGGTTCCGCCGAGCCGGTCGCTTCTTTTTCTTCCTGAATCTGTTGGAGCACAGAGCCCACCACAAAGCTCTTGCCCACCTCGTACAGTCCGCTCAGGCTGACTACGGTCACCTGCCTGTTACGCCAGTTGATCGCGTGCCGGGCCGCGTCGGAGTCCGCGGGGTCGCGGATAAGATACGCGACCTTGTCTTCTGCGCTGTACAGGCGGCGCATAAACGCGCCGACCGTACCGGGCGAATGGTTGGTATGACTGGCAATGGCCTCCATCGCTCGGAGGAGAGTCGGAAAATCGCGAACCTCGGTCGGAGGGGCTGAACTGTCGTTCTCTGCCAGCTCCTCGCCCAAGGGGAGCCACACACCCGGCCCCGGACCGTCTTTCTCGGCGTCTTCGGCCGCTTCAAGGAGTTTGCGTTCGACCTGATAGGTCAGGGCTGACAGCAAGGATGCGTCTTCCCCGCCTTCCGAAAACAGATAGCGCAGCAGGCGTTGCCGGCAGAAATCCCGGACCGTCCAGAAATAGGGCGTGACCTCATCCGCCTTACGGGAGCTGACCTTGGGCCTGAGCGGTCCGCGCGCGTTTTCCGTAGGCGGGACATAGAATTGAACCGAATCAAACGGCTCTGCCGGCAGGCCCAGTTGGGTATAGAGGGCCTCGTTTTCAACGTCCATGACGTTGCTGGCCTTGTCCAGGAACAGCAGGTCTTCGCCTTTGACATTGAAGATAATGGCGTGGGTGTTTTTCGCGTCGGTCAGATGCCCGCAGTGCAGCAGGCTGTGGAGCAGAAAGGTGGAATAGGTCGTCTTGGTCGCAATGCCGGACACGCCGCTGATATTCATATGCGCGCCCTTGCGGCCGTTCAGAAAATCGAGGTTGCCGTATACGACTTCCTTGCCGGACAGGGACAGGCCAATCGGGAACTTGCGCTCCATCTTGTCCATGAACAGGGCTTGGGCGAACTCGTCATCCGCGACCGTCCGGACCGGGTCGCCCGGCATGGGCGGATAATAATACTCCGGTATCAAGCGGGTTACTTTGACGTGGGCGGCGATGGAGAGTTCAACCGGCAGACCGCGTTCCGCCTCAACCACATCGGAGTCAAACGTCGAGCCCTGATGGCGGGCCCGGACGATATCGACCATGCCGAATAGTTTCAGCGGTCCGTTGGGCGAGTCGGTCTCGACCACGATGGCATCATCAACCTGAATCGCCTCATCTGCTTCGAGCCACACCCAGAATTCGAGTGGGGTGGCGTCCTGCGTGCCGATGACTCTGCCCATGCGTTCTCCTTTCCGTTTGGCTATACCTGGTTCAGGAGGGCCTTCTCAATACACCGCCGGACCAGCTTGGGGTCGCCCAGCCGGTGCCGCAGCCGTCGCTCCAGTCCACCGATAGGAATCAGATTTTGGGGCGCGCGGGGGTCTTTGGGCGCGCGGGAGGCCAGCGCCGAAACCGCATGGGCGGCTTGATCTAACAGTCTGACCGCCTGCTGAATACCAAGTCCAAGTTTGACTTCCAGGCGCACCAGGCCGGTAAAGGGATGCTCGATCGGGCGCGGATTCGCCAGACGCAGATAACAGGTGAACACCTCAAAACTTTTACGCCTGCTGCTGCCAGAGAATTGGAACAGCGGGGTGCGTTCACCCGGCTGAAGCTGTTCGAGAATTTTTGCCTCTTGGGGCGCAAGATACATCCGTTGAATCGTCTTGATGACCCCAACAACTGAGGAGCTATCGCTTAAAAAAGTCAGATTACCGTCCGCCAGGATGAGACGCTCATCCCCGGACAGCTTGCGGGCCAGATCAACCTCGGCCTGTCGCATTGCGGTCATGAGGCTTTCCCGTAAGGAGTCCGGGGTGAGGTCTGACACGCTCAGGCTCCGGTAGCGCAGGGGAATCTTTCCGCCTGTCCCAGCCGCGACCAGCACATCCTGGCCGGACTGCCCCCCACCAACAATAAACAGGCGGTCGAGCTGTTCCTCGATAATCTCAACTCGACGGTCAATAACAACCGCCCCGGCTGCATACGATCCGAACAGGGCCAGGAAGCGCGTGTCGTCGTCACTCAGGACCGCCGGCGCATCGACCCGCATGACCCCATCAATCACCGCGGTCATGTTCGGCCTCTGCTCAGGGGCCGGCATCCGGGGCTGCCACGGACCGGCCTCAACCTGCTGTCCGGTCACTTGGGCGGAGAGCTGTTCTGCATCGACCGCCTGTGGCGTCGAAATCTGGCTGCCGTAATCGCCCCCCCAGGGGTCCAGACTGATACGCATAGGTCCTGGACCTAGATTTTCTTTTCCGGGGAGCGCACGATTTGTCGCTCGCGGATCGTCACAATGGTTCGCCCCTCGGCATCCGTAATCGTCGACTCCCGCACGATGATCTCCATAGGGCCGCTCCGGCCTGTTTTTTCATACACATCGGCCACCCGCGAGGTCATGCTATAGGTCTGCCCGGCGATAATCTCGTCGTGGAATTCGATTTCCTGTCCCGCGTGCAGACTCATGAAGCCGGCCGGTAGCGGGACCTCGGGCAGCAGTCTGCCGCCGCGCATCCGCATACAGAACATCGGGGGGGCAATAATGTCCGGGTAGCCGGCGGCCCGCGCCGCCGCAACGTCCGTATACAGCGGATTCGGGTCGCCCATCGCCTCGGCAAAGGATTGAATGTCCTCGGCGGTCACTGTCACCGGACCGAATTGGACGCCCTGTTTCGCCTGCGGATCAATTTCGAGCATCATGAGGGGCCTCGTTCTGAGTGTGACTTTTCACCTCAACACTACGCAAGCATTCTCATACGCGCAAACAAAAAGAGGGACACGATATGCCGTGTCCCTCTTCGATGGATAGGCTACTTCAATGGGGAATGCACCCTAGCGCGTTTCACGATAAATTGTAGCCGCGCCGCACGCTTTCGTCATGCCGGACCCCGGACCGTGTCCGGGGCAGGCTTTGATTCGGCATCCAGAGGCCGGGCGGCTACACAGCATCGTTATTTGCTCTAGTAGATCTTCTCATAGAATTCGAGCTCTGGCGCGCCGGCAAGGATGGCCCTCAAGTCCACCCCGAGTTCGCCCAGATGCTTGCGATGGGCATCAAAAGCGGCCTGGTCCGTATACTCTTCGTAGAACACAAACATGCTCGGATTTTCTTTTGAGCGGTTCATCACATAGGCGCTGTTGCCAGGCTCTTCACGCACGGCCGGGACGACATCCTTCATGGCATCAATAAAATCCTGCTCCTTGCCTTCGCGAACCGTCAGCTTTGCAACCAATGAAATCATGCGTTGCCTCCTTTTCCTTCCGTAGGATACGCTCCGTTTTGCCTGAGCCCGGACCGTTTGGCAACACCGCAAACGCCAGGCCGAATTGCTCACGGCAAGTCCCCAATCGGGCTATAGCGCATGAAAATCCATTCATCAGCGGTGTTGACCGCTCTTCTCGTTACATGTACGGCAGTTGTATGGCACATAAGCGCGCGACCACTGTTCGTTTGGATACCGAGGATGTGGAAGCTCTGGCCCGCGCCCGTGCCGATGGACTCTCGGCGTCTGACTTGATTCGCCAGGGATTACGGGTAGTTGCCGCAAAATACTACCGCGGCCGCCGGCGGCCGCCTTCGACCGGCCTCTTTGTTTCGACCGCGGCCAAGCTGGGAGAGGAAACCGAACTATTCAAGGAGAACGCTATACCCGCTCGTTGACCCTGCTTCCCGAACAAGCCATAGAGCCCGGATTCAGAAATACCAGACCAGGCCCACCGACAGGTTCACTTCGTCGCTGTCCATTTCCGCCGGGATACGGAGCTTCCCATTGTCGGGCAAACTGAGCCAGTCATGGCTTTCATAGGCGGTGTAACGGACTTCACCCCGCAGGGCGAGGTTTGCGCCGAGCAGCTTTTCCAGACCGGCCCCGCCTGTCCAGCCGGTGAGATGCTCGGTCCGGGCGCTCGCCCCTGAGATAAACTCGGCCGGCGGACAGGACTCGGTGGCAAAGGGACAGCCGGTGTAGTCAATCCGCAGGCGTGTTCTCAGCCGGCGGACGCCGGTAAGCGCGTACACACTCGTATCGGAACCGGCCCAGCGCTGTAGCAAGGCCGGACTGCCGCCGAGTTTGAGCGTAAAGCCATAGCTCCAGTCCTTTTCAAAGACCCAGCCATCCGGCCAGTTTTCTCCATACTGATTCCGCCCCTCAGACTCGCCAACGCCGTCCTGCCGGCTCCGCACCGCACCGCCGTGCAGCGTCACATCAAGCTCGCCGCTCAGGTACAGCCCACTCTGCCCGAGCAGCCGCCGATAGCCGGCCAGCAGCCCGAACCCGGAGCCGGCCTCCGTATCGGAATCCCGCTCGTGGTACACCTTGCCACGCTGGGGCGAGATATTGCGCGGGTCAGTATTATCGGTGGTTTTGGCATACGCGGCGTCCAAAATCTCCAGGGCTCCTGTTGTCCCAAGATAAAAGCGGCCCTCCTGCCCGAGCGCCACATCCGCGCCACACAGGAGTGTGGTTGCCACCGCGCTTATCAGGAAGCGTTTTGCCCACTGTCGGTTGACAGCCACGGCATTCTCGATGTTTCTCCGGCAGTCTATCGTTGCTTGGGCCATTATCCGGCCTCCGGCGGCACGAGCGGTTCAAGTAGCTCCAGGAGCTGCGGGATGTCGTCTTGCGCCGTATTCCATACAATATGCAGGTCCACGTCGTCGTAGTGATGAATCATCCAGTTTCGCATACCCCTCATCTTGCTCCAGGGAATTTTTGGCTGTTTGTCTCGAAACTGCGCCGAAACCCGCCCTGCTGCCTCGCCGATAATCTCAAGGCGACGAATAACCGAGTCCTGCAATTGCGTATCCCGCAAAAATTCATCCAGCACGACGCCTTCAAGATAAGACCGGAGCATTCGGGCCGATGAAACAATATCCAGAAGATATACAGAATCACGCTCCATAGACGACCTCAGCCGACTCCAGGATGGCTTTCCGGCGCAGGTAGTTTCGGCTTGTCTCAATGGCACGCCGGCTGACAAGATCGACCTCACGGCCGAATATGGTCTTTAACTCTGCTTCCATGCGGCTCAGGTCAAAGAGGGTATGCCGACTTTCTTTCTCAAAACGCACCAGGACATCCACGTCGCTGTCAGGTCTGAAGTCGTCGCGTAGAACCGAGCCAAATAATGCGAGTTCGGTAATCTGCCAGTGCTGACAGAACTCCCGAATCTGTTCTTGCGGAATGGCAATATGAGCGGTCATTACTTCATTTCTCCTCCAACGCACGATTCGCATCACCATCGAAGCCGATGTTCTTTAACTCTCCGTCGAAGTCCTGAATGTGACGTAGCTCATCCCCGAACGTCTTGGTGAGGGCAATCTCGATGTTTCTTCGCCGTTTCTTGAACTCCGATGAATCTCTCTGGAACTTCAGGGGATGTTTCTCCGCAGTGGCCTGTTTGACAAAGTTGAGCACGATATCCGTCATGGACTGCTCAAAATGGCTTGCGGCAGCGATGAGCAACACTTTCCTGAAGTTTTCGTTTGTGACATTGGCCCATGACACTTCGCCTTTTTCTTCCAGGAAGGCCAGCATATTGGAGAAATCTTCATATAAACGCTCAACAATCGTTTTACTCATCAGGGCTCGTCTCCCACGTCCAACACACCCACAATCCCCCTTGCCCTGTTCAGTCGAGCCGTGAGATTTTTCGTTTGTGTCGTCCCTTTTTGAGACGCTTGGACAAACTCCTCATCCATTTCAAGGTTCTGAATCTGCTCGGGGTCTAATGTACCGGCGACGACGCGCTTCTCGGAAAATGCCTGCTCACAGGCAGCCGTAAAAACTGCCTCGTAGAGAGCAACATTAAACCGATTGTTTTTTTTATTTTTGAAAGCGTCATCAGCCAGACGAGAGCACGCATTCAGAAACGACTCAGAGAGTGTCCACAAATACTGATTATGCTCAGCAGTCTGCGTTTTCCCTTTTTTGGAAAAGTGCTCGTTCCCGTTCATGTCGCTCTCCTTGCCGGAAGCTCAACGCATAAAGCCGCCACATATTTACAGTATTCTCAACCACCGCGCTTTTCAAAGCGCCGGACCCGGCGCAACTCACAAGCGCACCGCCGCCTCGATGCCCCACACCGGCGGCTCGTTGACGAAGCCGGCCAGATTGTTGAAGTCGAGCCCGCCGGTGGGCGAGAGGTCGTTCAGGATGTTGCGGCCAAAGGCGGCCACTTCCAGACGACCCGAGGCCGACAGCCAGGACAGGCGCAGGCCGCCCTCAAGCAGATGATTGTCGCGGAACTCGCGCGACTCGTACAGAAAGAAATTGATACGGCTGCGATACGCCCAGTCGGTCGCCAGGATCACGGCCGCGCCGCTGGGGAACACACGCGTATAGCTCAGGTTCAGGTTGGCGATCCAGCGGGGGGCTTGAGGCAGGCGGTTGCCGTCAATGGAGACTGTGCCGGGAATGGGGCCGGGTGAGTCCAGGACCGTACAGCCCGAACCGCACGGCTGAACGAACAGACCCGCATCGTCCAGCCGGGTGTAGTTATAACTCAGGCCGGCCGTCAGGCGCAGGCCATAGCCCAGGGCTACGGTCCCCTCCGCCTCGATGCCCCGTCCGATGGTGCGGTCGGCGTTCAGCAGCCGGTTGGCATTGTCCACACCGCTCCCCGCGGTAAGCTGCTGATCGTGCATCCAGAAATGATAGGCCGCCAGGTCCAAATGGACACGCTGTTGCCACAGCCGCAGCTTCAGACCAAGCTCGACCGAGATAATGTCCTCGGTGTCGGCCACGGTTACCTCGTCGCCGAACAGCAACCGGCCCTGGATGCTGGGCGCCCGAAAGCTGCTGGCCACGCGCACATAGGGTTGAACGCCGGGGCGCAGCTGATAACGCAGGCTCAGGTCCCAGCTCGGTACCAGGTCGCGGGGAGCCCTATGGATGGGACCGAGCGGACCGGCGCCGATGGGCGACTCAAGACGCTCGCTCGCGTATTCCTTGTCATCCTCGGAGACACGCACGCCGGCGGCCAGTTCGATATTTTCGGTCAGGGTAAAGGTAGCAGCGGCAAACACGGCCCAGGCTTCGGTGCGTTGATCCTGGCGGATACGGCCGTTCAGTACACTCCCGGCCAGGGTGTCATAGCTGAAACCCTCGATGTCGAGTTCCTCGTGGAAGTAAAAGAAGCCCACCCGCCAGTCCAGGCGTTGCCAGGCCGTATGTTCCAGGCGGAATTCCTGGCTCAACTGGCGCAGAGCCGAGAGGCCGTCGGCCGTCTCGGTTGGAAACGGAATCAGACCCGGCCCGCTGGGCGGACTCCAGACCGCGCCAAAGCCCCCGTCCACGTCGCCGCGCGATCTGCCGTCCAGCCAGTCCCCACCGGTCAGCGAGATCAGGCGGAACTCACCCAGCGTATAGTGCAGCTCGGTGGCAAACCCGTGGCTCGCCAGGTACTGCGGATTACCCGCGTCCTGGGCAGTTTTGTCGCGCCGCAGCCCCGAGCGCAGGCCGGTGCGACCCGGCCGGAATATATTTGCCCGGAAGACTCGGGCCGTGCCGTCAAAGTCCCGGACCTGCACCTTGAACCGCCCGGAAAAATTCTCCACCGGGGTCCACACAAATTGGACGCGCCCGGCAATATCATCGTAGCCACCCAGGGCCTTGTTCTTACGGGTATAGGTCTTGCCGGTATAGGTATTATCTATCCAGTCGCTCCGGCGCTGTACCAACAGAGAGGCGCGCGCCGCCAGGACGGACGGGATTAGCGGCCCGGACAGCGCCCCCTCGAAATTCACGCTATCGAACCGTCCGTAGGACACCCGACCGTAGCCCTCCCACTCCCAGGTCGGTCGGGCCGATTCGACCTTCACGATGCCGGCCGGCGTATTCCGCCCGAAGAGCGTGCCCTGCGGTCCACGCAGCACCTCGACCCGCTCGACATCAAAGATGGGATGTCCCTTGAGCCACGGATTTTCCAGCACAATGCCATCGTGCATGATCGACACCGGCTGGGAGGCGTTCATGTCGAAGTCCGTATTGCCCAGACCACGAATGAAGAAATATGGATAGATGCGTCCGAAGCCTGACATGACCTGGAGGCTGGGCGTCCGATTGGTCAGAAAACGCACATCCATACCCGAGGCACGCAGCCGATCGAGCCCCTCGCCCTGGAGCACGGACAACGACAACGGCACGTCAAAAGCGCGTTGCTCCTGCTTACGGGCAGTGACCGTAATATCTTCGAGCGCGTGCTGCGGCTGAGCGAGCACGACAGACGGCAGCAGCCCGGCCCACAGCACCACGACCCATCCGCCAAGCCGGCGCGCGCGGTCTGTCACTGCCGATCTGATCAGCAGTGACGCGAGGGACCAGGTAGCGTCGTACGGTGACACCTTCTTCTTCCTCATGGTGTCGAGGCTTCGGCCCGATACCTCTCGTCAGAAACGCACGACCCCTTCAACACCCCAGTAGGACGGTTGGTTGATGTAGGCGGTCAGGTTGTTGAAGTCGATGCCGCCGGCGGGAGAGGTATCGTTCAGGATATTGCGGCCAAAGGCCGCGACTTCCAGGACACCCGAAGGCGATACCCAGGCCACGCGCGCCCCGCCCTCAAGCCGGTGATCGTCACGGAATTCTCGCGAATCATACAGAAAAAAGTTAATACGGCTGCGGTAGGCCCAATCGGTGGACACTATCAGGGTCGAGCCACCGGCAAGCACGCGGGTATAGTCCAGACTGAAATTTACAATCCAGCGTGGTGCCTGGTACAGTCGGTTGCCGTCAATCGACACGGTACCGGGAACCGGGCCGGGCGGGTCAAGGACGGTGCAGTCCGCGCCGCACGGGGGGATGAACAGACCAGAGTCGTCAAGCCGCGTATAATTGTAACTTGCGCCGGCGGTAAAGCGCAGGCCACGGGCCAGGACCAGCGCCAGCTCAGCCTCAATCCCCCGTCCGATGGTACGGTCGGCATTCACCAAGCGGGCGACATTGGCATCGCCGCCCACCGCGGTGAGCTGTTGATCGTTCATCCAAAAATGATAGGCCGCCAGATCAAGGTGAAGCCGCTGCTGCCACAGCCGCAGCTTCAGACCGATCTCGACCGAGATAATGTCTTCAGTGTCGGCCACAGTCACCTCGTCGCTGAACAGCAACCGGCCCTGAATGCTGGGCGCGCGAAAGCTGCTGGCCACACGGACGTAGGGCTGGACGCCGGGCCGCAGCTGGTAGCGCAGGCTCAGGTCCCAACTCGGCACCAGGTCGCGGGGAGCCTTGTGGAGCGGGCCCAGCGGGCTGGCTCCGATGGGCGACTGCAGCCGTTCGATACGGTATTCCTTGTCGTCTTCAGAGACGCGCACGCCGGCGGCGACTTCGAGATTGTCGGTGATGCTCAGCGTCGCCCCGGCAAACACGGCCCACGCCTCTGTCCGTTGCTCATGGCGGATACGGCCATTCACGACATTCCCAGCCAGGGTGTCGTAGTTGAGGCCGAACATGTCAAGCTCCTCATGGAAGTAAAAGAAGCCCACCCGCCAGTCCAGGCGCTGCCAGGCCGTGTGTTCTAGACGAAACTCCTGGCTTAACTGACGCAGAGCCGATATCCCGTCCTTGGTCTCGGCCGGAAACGGAATCAGGCCCGGTCCGCTGGGCGGACTCCAGACCGCACCATAGCCACCGTCGATATCGCCGCTTGCGACGCTGTCGAGCCATTCCCCACCAGTCAGCGAGATCAACCGGACAGGCCCAAGCGTGTAGTGCAATTCGGAGGCGAAGCCGTGGCCGCTCACCCCGGCGTCACTGTTGGCGTCATGGCCGATTTTGTCGCGGCGGAAGCCCGAAACCAAGTCGGCATGGCCCGGCTTAAGCACATTCGCCCGGAAGAGGCGGGGCGTGCCGCCGAAGTCGCGAATATGCACCTTGAATCGCCCGGACAGATTCTCGGTCGGCGTCAATAAAAACTGAAGCCGCCCGGCCACATCGCGATAGCCGCCCAGGGCGTTATCCTCGTCAGTGTAGGTGTTGTCTACCCAGTCGCTCCGACGCTGGACCAGCACCGAGGCCCGCGCCGCCAGGACGGACGGGATCAGCGGCCCGGACAGTGCCGCCTCAAAATTCACGCTGTCGAATCGTCCATAGGACAACCGGCCATAGCCCTCCCAGTCCCAGGTCGGACGGGCCGACTCGATCTTGATGACGCCGGCGGTGGTGTTGCGTCCAAAGAGTGTACCCTGCGGTCCGCGCAACACCTCGATCCGCTCGATATCAAAAACCGGGGTACTCTTGAGTTGGGAGTTTTCCAACACAATCCCATCGTACATCACCGAGACCGGCTGGGACGCATTCATATCAAAGTCGGTATTGCCCAAACCGCGTATGTAGAATCGGGGAAAGAAGCGCCCAAAGGACGACTCGGCTTGCAGGCTGGGCACACGGTTGTTCAGAAAACGCACGTCCATACCCGACGAGCGTATCCGGTCGAGCCCCTCGCCCTGAAGTACGGACAGTGACAGCGGTACGTCGAACGCGCGTTGCTCCTGCTTGCGGGCGGTGACCGTAATATCTTCAAGTGTGTGCTGCGGCTGGGCAAGCACGCCAGATGGCAGCAGCGTAGCGGCGCACAGCAACACCACCCAAGGCAGCACTCCCCCACGCCGACTTCGGCGGAATTTCATACCAGGGTTATTCATTTTTTCTCAGAAGAATGGAAGGCCCGCCCGCCTCCTTGGCTTGCCTTTGTAGAGACGGGGCATTGGACCGAGTGAGGCTTTCTGGACAGCGCTCTTCGAGCCGTTTATCATTCCAGGTCTCTACGGAGTATTTTGTATCAACAGGAGGGAAGGTCCATGAAAGCCGCAGTGTTATATGAGCCGAACAAACCACTCGTGATTGAGGATTTACACATCGACCCGCCAAAAGCCGGAGAGGTCAAGGTCAAGGTGGCGGCCAACGGCGCCTGTCATAGCGATCTGCACGTCATGACCGGCGATATGCGGATGCCGCTCCCCATGGTTTTGGGGCATGAGGGTGCCGGGGTGGTGGCTGAGGTTGGCGCCGGCGTGACCTCGGTCAAAGAGGGCGACCATGTCGTGCTGTCTTTCAATCCGGTCTGTGGCACCTGCCATTATTGTACCCAGGGGCAACCGCATCTGTGTGAAACCCGGCCCAGAGCACTTGGCACGCTCTTGGACGGAACAACGCGCCTGCGTAAGAACAACGAGGAGGTTTTCCACTTTGCGTACACGGCCTCGTTCGCCGAAGAGGCCGTTGTCCATGAGAGCTGCGCCATCAAAATCCGGGAAGATATTCCGCTCGACCGGGCCTGTTTTGTGGGCTGCGGAACCATGACCGGGGTGGGCGCGGCCATCAACACCGCCAACGTCCAGCCCGGCTCCTCCACGGTGGTCATTGGCTGTGGCGGGGTGGGTCTCAACGTCATTCAGGGCTGTGCCCTGGCCGGGGCGCGGCAGGTTATTGCGGTCGATCTGCTCGACTCGAAGCTGGAGTTTGCCAAGACCTTTGGCGCGACCCATACCATCAACCCCGGCCAGGACGACGCCTTCAAGGCCGTCATGGAACTGACCGGCGGCCGTGGTGCCGACTATGCCTTCGAGGTTATCAGTACGGCCAAGACGATCGAGTTGGCGTTCAAGATGACGGGCCGCGGGGGCGTGTGTACGGTGGTCGGCGTGTCGCCCGACGGTTCGCGCATCTCGATCAACCCGAACATTTTCTGCTTGATGGAAAAGCGGATTCAGGGCTCGTATTACGGTTCGACCCGTCCCCGCGTCGATATGCCCCGCCTGCTCGATATGTATATGGACAAAAAAATCAAGATCGACGAGCTGGTCTCCAAGACCTTCCCGCTCGAACAGGTCAACGACGCCTACGATCTGCTGAAAACGGGCGGTGGAGTGGCCCGGAGCGTCATCAAGTTCTTTTAGGCCAAAGGCAGGGAATCCCTCCGAGCCCCCCTTACTAAGGGGGGAAGCCCGCAGGGCGGGGGATCTGCATCAGTCCGCCTCAACGGGGTCGGTGTTCACGGGTCGGAGCGGTTCAACTTCCGGCTTGGCCGGCGCTCCGACCAGCAATAGCCAACAGGCGACTACCAGACCGAGGTTGATCAGCCCCCCGGCCCAGAACGCCCAGGCCAGACTCAGTTGATCCGCTATTGCGCCGAACAGCAGCGGCCCGACCATCATGCCGGCGCCGTGCGCCATCATCAGCAGGCTCATGACGGTGGCCATGCCGTATGGACCGGCGTTCTCCATACCGACCGCGGTATGGGCCGGGAAGGCCAAGCCGTAGCAGGCGCCTATACAGATATTGAGGGCCAGCACCTGCCAGAACACGGTTGCAAACGGAACGGCGGCCAGGGCAAGCGCGCTGCCGACTCCACCCAGAGTAATCAGCACGGCCTTCCGCTTGCGGTCGGCCAGCCGGCCGCAGGGGGCTTGCAGCACGGTGCTGACCATCACATTGACGGAGATTAACACTCCGACCTGCGTCGTGGATAAGGTCCACAGCCGGGCGGCCAGAACCGGCAGGAATATCCAGATCAACGCGTTCGTACACGCATAGGCGAGACGAAAACTCGCCACCCCGACGACCGGACGGCAGGTGAGTAATTGCCAGGGCCTGGTGGAGGCTGGCTGGGGGGTTTTCGGTCCGGTCCGGATGGATTCGACAGGCGGCAGCAGAACCGCCAGCAAGAAAAAGGACACCCCGCTCATGACGCTCATCGTCAGAAAATTGACCGACATGGAGGACAGGTCGCGGATGACTCCCCCCAGGACCGGTCCGCCGGCAATCCCGCCCAACAGGGCGGTGTTCATATAGCCGCTATAGCGGCCCTCCTCACCGCGTGGTGCCAGGTCGCCGACATAGGCCATGGAAACCAGATGGACGATAGCCATGCCCGTGCCGTGGACCGCCATAATGCCGACAAAGGCCGCGACCCGGTCGGCCAGGGGATAGGCCATGGAAGCCAGGGCGTAGAACAGTATCCCGACCAGCAGAAAGCCGCGTCTGCCCCAGCGGTCGGACGCACGTCCGATGAAGGGCAGCAATACGGTCCGGGTGGCGGCATGCACGCTGAACAGCAAGCCCGCCCCCAGGCCGCCCAGGCCAAATTGAGCGACATACACGGGAATGAAGGGCATCACCATGCCGTTTCCCAGCATGGTGGCAAACACCGCCCCGGCCAGAATGAAGATCGCGCGTTTGTGCGTGCTGTCTGACACGATATTCTCTCAACACCGTCAGTGGCGGTCTACTCGCTCGTTGGCTTGTGCTGGGCTCAGCCGACTCCGCGAGTGGCAAGGAGGCCCGGAGTGGTATCAGGGCTCATCGCGCTGCGCAATAAAGAACAGGCGGCGAAAAGGAAACAGCGTCCCGTTCGGGCCGGCCGGATACGCCTGGGCGAGCTGCTGGCCGTATATGTCCAGAAATGCGGCCTGTCCGTCCTGACCGAGGCGTTGGCCCAGGCGCTCAAGCGTCGGTCGCAGAGCCGTGCCCTTCATCCATTCCAGGACCGCATGCTCACCGGGCAAGAGGTGGTAATAAATCGTCTCCCACACCTGGACCGTACACCCGAGACTGTGGAGCGTGTGGGTATACCAGTGGGGGTTCTGTATCGTAAAACGCTCCTCCGAGCCGGCCAGCGGCGACCTCCACGGCTCTTGCTGCGTTGACTCACGCAGAATCCGGTGGGCGGCCTCGGCATGATTGTTCGGTATCTGTACCGCCAGCACGCCGTGTGGAGTCAGCCGGCCGACCAAACGCTGTAAAACAGCCTGATGCTCGGGCACCCAGTGCAGAGCCGCGTTCGAGATGATGCGGTCCAGCCGTTGCGGTGGGGACCACTCGGCAATATCCGCTTCCACAAAATGCAGCCGAGGCTGAGCTGGGAGTGTCTTGGCCTTGGCCAACATCTGAGGCGAATTATCCACCCCCCACACGGTTGCATGGGGCCAGCGTTCGGTCAGAGTCGCTGTGAGCGTACCCGGTCCGCAACCCAAATCGGCGGCGGTTGTCACCTCGCCATCGGGAAGACGATTCACTAAATCGAAAAACGGCTGGGCGCGTTCCTTTTGAAAGCGCTGATATTGTTGCGGGTCCCACGTAGCCATAAAAACACTGGTTGAGAGAGTTTCACACCAACACGCTCAACCACGGGGCTTCATACACACACAGCAGCAAAAATAAGGCAATATAACTGAGACGGAGTGCGACAAGTTCGTTGGGCGCGAGACAATAGCCCCAAATAACCAGCAGCCAGCCGAAGCCAAGGACCGGAGCCACAGCATAGACGGCAGCGATAAAGCCGATTAACAGCAGGTGCATGGTGATTGACCAACGGACTGACAGCGGAAGCAGAACAAGCACGGCAATGGCGAACTCGATCAGGTAGTTGAGCCACGTCATGATGCCGGCAAGCAATACCAATTTTTCATTCCTGAAAAGGAGCGGGAAGGTGGCGTTCAGGTTCACCGGGTCCGAGGCTTGGTGGTACAGCACCCGATTTGCTTCAAGAACCTCGGGGGCAATGCCGCAGAATAGGGCAGCCATGGCGCTAAAGCGTTCATCTGTCATAAGGACAAATTGAAAAAAATCACCACTCAAATAGTCGGGCGAGAGAGATTTTTGCACCACGGCAAGCGTCATGGTGAAGCACAGCAGATAGCGGGCGACCTTTTTGACCAGAAGAGGTCGCTCCTGTTCACCCTGTTCACAGACAAGAAAGACGGTCACGAGCCAGTAGAACAGCAGATATTTGTGGTTGTCGGCAGACCGCCAGTCGAGCCACAAGGCCGCACCGCTGAAACAGGCAATCAAAAACCAGAAGAGGGCCTGGGTGCGGAGCCTGGGAACAAGCAAGAATGCGACAAAGAGC
Source organism: uncultured Binatia bacterium (SeqCode) (assembly GCA_965232605.1). GTDB lineage: Bacteria > Desulfobacterota > Binatia > Bin18 > Bin18 > Bin18. The sequence continues at coordinate 637,276 of CBDDQA010000005.1, forward strand.
AACTGAAAGGGAATTGCAAAATAGTCGTGACGGTAGCCGCGAAAGACAAGAATACCAAGAGTGAGAGAGGTGATGACAGTAAAAGAATCGCGCGGTGTCGCACCGGCCAATTGCCCCACCACCGGGTGGCTGCGAAGACGATCAACCGCGCCCATCACCGCTCGCTGCGCAATTGAGGGTTCCAAGAGTTTGGTGGCGCAGCTCTCCGCTGGCTACGTCCACAACGAGCTTAAAGCCCGTCACGCGAATACGACGAGTAATGAGGGGCTCACCTGCGGCGGATGCCACACGTTGAACCATAGCCACCGGAACCGGCTCGGCGCTTTCGGTGGTGTGAATAGGAGTTTTGCTCTGTCTTGCGTCAATCCAGACGACCTCGCCAAGATGCCGGCAGAGGGCCTGCAAATTGGAGGCGGTGGGTTCGGCCACATAGCGGTCTAGGGGCTTTCCGATATTCCTCCTTGCGGCCACAAACTCACCCGCTTCGGTCTCCAGCCAAATCGATACAAAGCGTGTGTCGTGATCGTCCTGGGTCGAAAACATACCCATCCCGCCTCCCTTCCACGTCGAAAGATCGTAGCGGGAGGTTCGAATAAGATGGTGCGAAAGCACGGCCAATGACAACAATACTGGGACATACAATGCCGCAGAAAATTCTTTTATTTTGACCAACCCGTATCCCCAGAACAGCCAGCCTCGCTTCGGTGAAACCGCGCAAGGAGTTCCGGAGTATATACTCGATATTGCTCTATTTTTCCAGTTAGGGATTTCCTCCCTCAGGCAAACTCTAGCGCTGATACTGTTGCGGGTCCCACGTCGTCACGGCCTGTCAGGCGGACAAGAGCATCACAGAGCGGGCCGAACCAAAACGTCTCCCCCGACCTTGCGCTTCAGCCAGCGCCCGTCCGTCGAGTGGCCGACGAGCTTGCCGTCTTCGACAATCACCTTACCACGCAAGAGCGTCATCACCGGATAGCCCCGGCAGGTAAACCCTTCCCAAATGCTGTAGTCAGAGTCGGCGTGCAAATCCTCCACGGCCAGCGTTTTGGTCAACTGAGGATCGAGCAGGACAATGTCCGCATCACTGCCTGGCTGAATGGCGCCCTTTTGCGGATACAGGCCCAGAATCCTGGCCGCGTTGGTGGCGATGATGGCGGCAAAGCGCTGGAGCGGCATCCCCCGTTCGACCACACATTTCGTGAACGCCACCGGAATGCGCGTCTCAATGCCGTTATGTCCGCCGCAGATGGATTCGATACGGTCGCTGAACAGTTTGGGGCCTTTATAGGTCGTATACTCATCCGTGGCCGTGGTGCATAGGCGTCCGTCGAGCAACCCGTCCACCAGCGCCTCTCGGTCGTCGGCGAATTTCAGCGCCGGATAGGTATGAATCGCCATGCCGTCCGGCTTCTTATAATCTTCACAGGTGAAGTGCAGATAGTGATGCAGGGCTTCGCCGTATACGGGCTGTCCGGACTGGCGCGCTTCGGCAATGGCGCGCACGCCTTCCTTGGCCGTGGTATGGACGAAATACACTCCCGTGCCGGTGTGCTCGGCCAGACGAATGATCGTCCGAAAGGCCAGGTCTTCGGACAGATTGTTGTGGACGAGGTGCATATTATAGGCTTGGTCGCGGCCCTCGCGCTTGAGTTTCTCAAGCATATAATTCACAATCTCGTCCTCTTCCGCGTGGACGGCCATCATACCGCCGTGTTTGGCCACTTCGGCAAAAATCTCCCACAGATGCCCGTACGGGATGCGCACCTCGGTGGTGGTAAAAATCTTGAAGCTGCCTACGCCCTCTTGTAATGCCTCGGCAATCTGACCCGCGGCCTGGTGGCCGCATTCCCCGGCAAGCATGTAGTGAAAGGCAAAGTCCGTGTAGCAGTGGTCGCGAAAGACGGCCCGCCGGCGCTCAAGCACCTCAAGCAGCGGGCGGCGCCGTTCTCCGCGCAGCGCCTTGCTGGACAGGTCGCCGGCAAAATCGATAATGGTCGTCACTCCGCCGAACGCGGCCGCCCGACTGGCCGCCTCGGGAGGCTGGGTCATCACGTCCGGCTGGCCGGTCCAGTCCGGCGGGACGGGAATGCCGATATGGGCATGGGGTTCAATCCCGCCCGGCAGGACGACTTTTCCCGTTGCGTCGATCACCCGTCCGGCAGCGGCATTCAGGGTGCCCGGTTGGCCCACGGCAACGATGTGCTCCCCGGCAATGCCTACGTCCAGTTCCGCCGTGGTATGGGGCGTCACAACGGTTCCCCCGCTAATGATAAGATCCAGCATAGTCCACCTCCTGGGTGTTTTCCTTCCTCTTTGTACTCCTTTCTTCTCCTCTCAGAAAATCCCCCGCGCTTGCTTGCCTTTCCCCGCCTCGACTGATAGCTGACCGCTGGTGAGGGGACTGTCTATGCGAGTACTCGATGATATCCGCGTTCTTGATCTCACCCACGTCTTTAACGGCCCCTATGCCGCCCAGGTTTTGGGCCTGCTCGGCGCCGAGGTCATTAAGATCGAGCCGCGTCCCTACGGTGAGCGCGCGCGCAGTATTTTCCCCATCCCGGACACCGAAAAGCAGAGTTATCCCTTTGTGATGCTCAACTCGAACAAAAAGGGCATCACGCTCAATCTCAAATCCGAACGCGGCAAAGCGCTGTTCAAACAGTTTGTGACACAGGCCGATATTGTCGTCGAGAACTTTACCGCCGGGACCATGGACAAGCTGGGGCTGGGCTATCAGGACTTGAAGCGGGTCAACCCGCGCATCATTTACGCGTCGAGCTCGGGCTATGGCAAGACCGGCCCGTACAGCACCTACCCCGCGTTTGACTCCATTGTCCAGGCCCTGTCCGGCATCATGAGCACAACGGGCGATCCGGCCGGCCCACCGATGAAGGCCGGCCCGCCGATTATGGACATTATGGCCGGCATCCATTTTGCCGCCGGCATACTGGCCGCCCTGCACCAGCGCGACCGTACCGGAGAGGGGCTCGAAGTGGAAACCTCGCTGTTCGAGTCGGCCATCGGACCGCTGACCGCCCAGATATCGGCCTACCGCGCCCAAGGCGGCAGCTATGAACGCGCCGGCAACCGGGCGCCGAACCGCGCCTTCTCTCCGTATAACTGCTATCCCGCCAGTGACGGCTATGTCTTACTCCTGACCTCGGACAACCAGCGTTGGCAGGCGTTGTGTCGGCTTATGGGACGCGAGGATATCGCCCAGGACGAAAAATTCGCGACCAATAGAGCCCGCTCCACACACGCGGATGAGGTGGATGCGATTGTCAGCGCCTGGACCACACGCCATCCAAAACACGACATCATGCGCCGGTGCGGCGAGGCCGATATCACCTGTGGGGCGGTCCAGACCGTCGAAGAAGTCCTCAACGACCCCCATCTGCGCGAACGCGGTATCCTCAAGGATATCGATCATCCCAGCGCCGGTCCTGTCACCGTGCTCGGTGCGCCCTGGCGCTTCAACGACCAGCAACCTCCCAACGATACGCCGAGTCCGAATCTGGGCGAGCATAACGAACTGGTGTACAGCAAATTGCTGGGCTTGTCCGAGGCCGAGATTCGGACGCTGAAAGAAGATGGGGTGATTTAAGCCTGGAGGATCGGGTTACCCTGTGCGAGGCCGTCCTGTGAGGGAAGAGGTAGGAGTCGCGTGAGCGGCCGTATCCAGCAGGGCCTTATTTCTTCCACTTCAGCCCTCTGTCGGTAAAGACGATCAACAGACCGATCAGCCCCATTACGAGGAAAACTAAAAAGACAGCGCTGAGTGCCTGTGCCGGACTCATGTCTGAACCTCCATTCCGTCGAGAAGGTAGCCAACCGATAAGAGAACCCCGCCAGAAAGAGTTCCTATCGAAAAAGAAATCACCTCTCCGGCCTCTGGTTTGGCCAAGGGCGTCAATACGAGGACGGCAAAAGAGACCTTTGCCATATCCCAGAAAAATTTTGCGAGATTATCTTTTTGTTTTTCAGTGCGGAGCAGTTGCATTTTGGCTTCGCCCTCAGAGATTTGCAGAAGCATTATAGGCGTGAAACGGAGAGAGGCACAACAGGCTGCTCATCCGGGGGCACGGTATTCCCAGCTTGCCCTCTGCCTCAGAGTCTCGTAGATTTTTTCTATGAGATCTCTCCCTCCCGGTCCGAGGCTCCCCCGGCTGTTCCAGACGCTGAACTGGGTTCGCCGGCCCATCCCCATCATGCAGAAATATGCCCAGGAGTATGGGGAGTGTTTCACCATGCGTTGGCTCAATACGCCGCCGATTGCGTTCTTCAGTGACCCGGTTGCCATTAAACAGATATTTACCGCCTCACCCGAGCGCGCCCTGGCGGGTCGGGGGAATGTGGTCCTCAAACCGATTTTGGGCGAGAACTCAGTCCTGTTGCTTGATGGCGCACGCCATAAACGGGAGCGCAAATTGCTCATGCCGCCGTTTCATGGCGAACGCATGCGTCTCTATGGCGAGATCATGCGCGAGACCGCAGACCGGTCGATTGACAACTGGCCGGTGGAACAGCCCTTCCCCATTCACGAACGCATGCAGGCCATCACGCTTGACATCATTCTGCGGACCGTCTTCGGCGTGGACGAAGGCGCGCTGCTCCAGAAACTGCGGTCCTTGCTGATTGAGTTTCTCAGACTCGTCGGGAGTAGCCCTCTCCTTTTAATCCGTTGGCTGCAAGTCAACCTGGGACCGCTCACCTCGTGGCAACGTATCAGTCAACTCGGCCACGAAATCGATGCAGTGCTGTACGAGCAAATTGCCCAACGCAAAGCCGCAGCCCAAAACGGACGCACCGACATCATGGCCATGCTTATCGAAGCCTGCGACGAGGATGGTCAGCCCATGAGCGATCGAGAATTGCGCGATGAGATGATCACCATGCTGTTGGCCGGACACGAGACCACCGCCACTTCGCTGTCCTGGGTCGTTCACCGCTTGTTACAAAATCCGGACGTTCTGGAAAAAGTTCGCGCCGAGCTCCAGCGCGTGGTCGGAGGGGGTCCCATACGAGCCGAGCATATTGCCGAGCTTGCGTATCTTGATGCGACCATCAAAGAGACGGCCCGACTCAATCCTATTGTTCCGGTCGTGGTTCGCTATCTCGAACAGCCCACCCAGATCGGGGCGTACGAAATACCTGCGGACTGTGTGGCCGCGCCGTGTATTTACCTTACCCACCGGCGACCGGAATTGTGGCCCGAGCCCGAGACGTTTAACCCTGACCGGTTTGTTGGCAAACGCGTTGATCCCTACACCTTTTTCCCCTTTGGCGGCGGAGTCCGCCACTGTCTGGGGGCGGCCTTTGCCACCTATGAGATGAAAATCGTCCTCGCCCAGATGTTGTCTCGGGTCTCGCTCCGACCAGTGCCGGGACATACCGTGCGGGTTGTCCGGCGGAGTATTACATTTGCTCCATCCGACGGCCTGCCGGTGATTAGAGAAGCGACGTAAGCCTCCCTCAATGCCTCGCAGTTTCTCACACGGGCTGCTACACCTAGGCGTGTTCGGACCGCTGGACAAAAGGGGACGCTATGAGTGACACCACCTGGGAGGCGGCAAACGAGGCGGGCGCACGGCTGTATCAAAAAGGTCATTATGTCGAAGCCGAACAACAACTCCGCACCGCCCTCCAAGAGGCGGAAAAGTTTGGCCCCCAGGACTCCCGCGTCGCCGTTGTCCTGAACAACCTGGGCAGCTTATCGCATAATCAGGGTAAGCGAGCCGAAGCCACCGGCTATTATGAACGGGCCTTGTCCATCCGGGAGGCGCACTACGGGCCCCACCATCCGTGGGTGGCCCAGAGCCTGAATAACCTGGCCTCGCTGTACCGGGAACTCGGCCGCTACGCCGAAGCCGAGACCTTTCTCCAGCGCGCGCTGAAAATCGCCGAAGCCCTGGTGGGCCCTACACATTACCGCATCACCAATTGTCTCAACAATCTGGCCGCCGTCTATATGAGCCAGGAACGCTACACCGAGGCGGAGGCGTATTTTCAGCGGTCGCTGACAATCAGACAGCAGGCGCTTGGGCCGACTCACCCCGCCGTCTCGACCAGCCTCAGCGGACTGGCCGAGCTGGCCATTGCCCAGGGCAAGTATGCAGAGGCCGAACCGCTCTTTCGGCAGGCGCTTGAGATCCGCGAGGAGAAACTCGGCACAGACCATCCGGCAGTAGCCGTCATCCTCGAAAAATATGTCGATTTGCTGCAAAAGCTCAGTCGCGAGGACGAGGCTGAAGAGATGGCCGCTCGGGCCAGGGACATCCGAACCAGACAGGCTCAGCCGCAGCCGGCAGAGGTCGGGCATTAGGGGAGAGGGGCACCCCTCACCCTAGCCCTCTCCCCCAAGGGGAGAGGGAATGTGTTTTGCAGGGGCAACGGGAAAGGAAAACGAGCGTCTACGTCCGGGCCGGGACCATTTCGTCCAACTGGATGATGATCCCATCCGGGTCTTTGACAAAGGCGCTGCGGATGGTCCCGTCTTTGGTCTTGGCCAGGACGTGTGGCGGGGCGACAAATTCCACCCCTTTGCTCTCCAGGTCTTTGTGGACTCGGTTCAGGCCTTTGACCCATATCCCGAAGTGGGAAATGCCAATCTGGTCCACCAGGATCGGCTTGCCGGTTGCTTTACCCTGCGTCGGCGCCAACAGGGCAATCACCGGGGCGTCTTCGTTAAGACCGTATGGGGTGGCTTTCTTTTTGCCGTGGCGCAGAATGGCAAACTTCACATGTTGGTTTTTCTTCTTGTAAATCCCCTGCTGGTATTCTCCCTCTTCAACAGTGGTTCCCTGCTGGGCCACCTTGAATCCAAGCAAATCCCGATAAAAATGCATGGAGCGCTCAAAATCATTGGTGCACAGTGCAACATGGGACATCCCACGTGGGTTCATAACATTCCTCCTCTTTGGCTATGTCTCGCACAGCCAGTGTTGTTTTCTTTCTGTCTATGTCAGGAAGAATCCTGGGGTCAAGAGACCAGCGCGAAAAAGTAAGGGGATTCACGCGCCAGACAGAAACGCTATAGTGACGGCCACAGGGAGGAGAGGCCATTGGCAGATTCTGCTCAGCGCATGTTTGACGTGATCGTTGTCGGAGCGGGCAATGCCGCTTTTACTGCCGCGCTGGCCGCTCGGGCCGAGGGCGCCCGGGTCGTTGTGCTCGAAAAGGCGACGCAAAAATTACGCGGCGGCAATACCCGTTTTACTGGCGGTCTGTTCCGCTGCACCTACAACGGTATCGACGATTTGATGGCGCTGATCAGGGACAACGATGATCCAAGCGATGTGGTGGTCGAGCCCTATACAGCCGAGGATTTTCAGCACGACATCGACCGCGTCACCGGCGGACGGGCCGACCCGGCGCTGACCCACACCCTGATCGCGCGCTCGTACGAGACGGTGCGCTGGATGGCCGACCTGGGCGTGGCCTGGGAGTTTAACCGCGCGGTGGGTCCGGTCAGGCTTGCCGGCGCCCAAAAGATCAAACTCGCCCGCGGGAGCGCGCTCCGCGCCAAGGGCGAAGGCGTCCTGCTGTCCAGCAGCCTGTTTCGTCTCGCGGCTGAGGCGGACATCCCAGTCTGGTACGAAACCCAGGCCCAGCAGATTCTCACGGCTGCGGACGGTCGCGTGACCGGTCTTACCCTACGCGACCCCAGCGGCCTGCGGAGCATCGAGTGTCAGGCCCTGGTTCTGGCCAGCGGCGGATTCCAGGCCAACCCGGAAATGCGCACGGCCTATCTCGGTCCGAGTTGGAGTGTGGTTAAGGTCAGAGGTAGCCGTTTTAATACCGGTGAGATGACGCGCGCGGCCCTGTCGGTCGGAGCCCAGAGTTATGGCGAATGGGCGGGCTGTCATGCCACGCCGATCGATGCCGACGCCCCGGCCTATGGCGACCTGCGGCTGACCGACAAGACCAACCGGCTGTCCTATCCGTTCTCGGTCATGGTCAATCTGGACGGCGAGCGCTTTGTTGATGAGGGCGAGGATTTCAATTTGTACACCTACGCCAGAATGGGGCGTGATATTTTACAGCAGCGCAGCGCAACCATCTTTCAGGTCTTTGATCAGCAGACGGTGTCGCTGTTGGAGACGCGCTATAATACCGGCACGCCCATCGTTGCCGACAGTCTGGCCGAACTGGCAGATCGCATCGAGGAGCGCTACGCGGCCCTGGATTTTCATCGGGATGCTTTCCTGTCTACGCTTGAGGCCTATAATGCCGCGGTCCAGGACGGTCCCTTCGACCCTGACCGAAAAGACGGCAAACGAACCCGAGGTCTGCGACCGGAAAAAACCAACTGGGCGACCCGGCTCGACCAGCCGCCCTTTTCCGCCTATCCGGTCTCGCTCGGGATCACCTTTACCTTTGGCGGTCTGCGGATCAACACCGACGCGGCAGTCGTCGATCACTTGGACCGGCCCATCCCCGGCCTGTTCGCAACCGGCGAAATGACCGGCGGCTTTTTCTATCGCAACTATCCGGGCGGCTCCGGGCTGATGCGTGGCGCGGTCTTCGGCCGGCTGGCCGGTACGCACGCGGCGCGCTGGGCACGAGGAGAATAGCGCGGTGTTGCAAACGCCCCAGGGTCCGACCCAGCTCAGGGCACTGCTCGCCCAGGAGGGACTGCTCACGGCTCCGGGCGTATACGATGGGCTGTCGGCCAAGATTGCCGAAGCCGCGGGTGTGGCGGTGTTGTATGTGAGCGGCGGCGCCATTGCGCGCAGCATGGGCTATCCCGATATTGGCCTGGTCACCCTCACCGAAATGCAAAAGCGGCTGGAAGAGATTCGCGCGGTCTCCGCCCTGCCGCTTATTGTGGATGCCGACACGGGCTATGGGAATGCGCTGAACGTCATGCGGACGGTCCGGGCCTATGCGCGCTCCGGCGCGGCGGCCCTGCATATTGAGGACCAGGTCGAACCCAAACGCTGCGGCCACTATGAGGGCAAGCAGGTGGTCACGAGCGCAGAGATGGTCCAGAAAATTCAGGCTGCGGTGGAAGCGTGTGGCGACAGCGGGCTGGTCATTATCGCCCGGACGGACGCTCGGGCCGTTCTTGGGCTGGATGCGGCGATTGAACGGGGGAATGCCTATGCCGAGGCCGGGGCGGACATGATTTTTGTGGAAGCGCCGCAATCGGTTGACGAGATTGAGCGGATAGCCCTGGAGGTCAAGGCACCGCTCATGATCAACATGTTCTGGGGTGGCAAGACGCCGCTGGTTCCGGCCGAGCAGCTCGCCGTCCTCGGGTACCGGATCATGATTGTTCCGTCAGACCTGCAACGCGCCGCTATTCGGGCCATGCAGCGAGCCGCGGCCGAAATTCGTACCCACGGCCATACGGCAGCAATGGCAGAGGACATGGTCTCTTTTGCCGAACGGGAAGAGCTGATTGGCCTGGCTGAAGCGCACGCCTTGCAGCACCGGTTTCTCAAGGGTCAGGATGAAGAAAGAGAACATTCACATCAGGTTCTGAAAGAAACCGCAGGGACAATTCCCCAGTCAGAGATCAAAGAGTTTCCATCTGGATAGCGGAAACATGGATAAGACCCCGCCTCAGGTCACAGCCGCCCTGTGTCATACCCTGACCCGGATGACTTTTGCGTCGCTCCCGGACGAAGTGATTACGGTAGCCAAGCGGGTCATCCTCGACGGCATTGCCGTTGCGGTGGCCGGAGCCAGAGAGCCGGGGCCGACCATTGCCGCCGCGCACGTCAAGAGTCAAGGCGGAAAAGAAGCGGCGACGGTTATTGGTCACGGCCTTCGAACCTCGCCTGTTCTGGCGGCGTACGCCAACGGCATCGCCATGCACGTCTTGGACTATGAGCCGATGTGGAGTCCGCCCACCCACGCCACCTCACCAACGCTGCCGGTTATTCTCGCCCTGGCCGAAGAACGACAGGCTCCGGGCCGGGAAATCATCACGGCCTTTGTCAAAGGCTGCGAGCTCCAGGGACATATTCGGCTGGCCTCCCATCAATACGCGCCCGGCGAGTTTACCGTCCATCCGCCCAGCAGCGTCGGTCTCATGGGTGCGGCGGTGGCCGCCGCCCACCTGCTGGGACTCGGTCAAGAGCAGTTGCAACACGCCCTCGGTATCTGCGCGTCTCGCGCGGGTGGGTTGATGGCCAATGTCGGGACTATGGCCAAGGCGACCCACTGTGGCTGGGCGGCCCTATCCGGTTTGGACGCGGCCTTATTGGCGTCCCACGGCTTTACCGGCAACCCAACGGTTTTTGAAGCGCCGAACGGTTATGTCGAGCACTTCTTTGGCGAGCAGTTTCAGTATGATGAATTGCTGCGCCTGGGGCAGTCCTACCGTATGGTCGAGCCGGGCTTTGTGATGAAGATGTTCCCGTGTCAGTACGGCACGCATTTCGGGATACTGGCCGCGCTGGAACTCCGCCGTCAAATCGCCGGTCCCGACTCCATTCGGGCCATCCATATTACCGCCCCGGTCATGCCCTATGTTGATCGGCCAGCGCCTCACAGTGGTCTGGACGGGAAATTCAGCTTTCAGTATACAGTTGCCGCCGCCCTGCTCGACGGCGCGGTGTCGATACGGACCTTCTCGGACGACTATTGCGCGCGGCCCGCTCTGGCGGCCCTCCTGTCTCGGACTCGCCTGACCCAGGACGGGACGATTCCCGGCGTGTTGGAAGAAATGTGGGTAGACGTTGCGGTCGAACTCCAGGACGGCCGGCGCCTGACGGCTCGGTGTGACGGCCCGCAAGGCTTTTGGGGCCGGCCGCCGCTGGCGCGGGACGCCCATCTGGTCAAGATTCGGGACTGCCTCGGCGTCCACCTGACCGCAGAGCACACACAGCGATGTATTCAGCTTGTTGAACGGCTGGAAACCCTGGATACCTCTCAGATTGTCCAGCTTATGACGCTGATTGGGTGATATCATCAACGAACAGTCCCGGAGGACAGCATGAGCGAAAACCACGTGCTCACCACGGTAAGCGATCATATTGGCATCCTGACGCTGAATCGGCCGGAGGTCATGAACGCCTTCTCTGACACCATGCGCGGTCAGCTTCTCAAGCAGCTCGAACAGTTTGCCACCGACCGGAGCGTCCGCTGCATTATCATTACCGGAGCGGGCAGAGCTTTCTGTGCCGGTGGCGACATCGCCAGCATGGCCAGGCTCCAGGACGACAACACGACCGAGGTCCTTGAGCGGCGCATGGCCCTGGGCAGTCAGGTTGTCCAGTTGCTACGGCGGATGCCTCAGCCCATTATTGCGGCGGTGAACGGCGCTGCGGCCGGCGCCGGCGCCAATCTGGCCTTGAGTTGCGACTTCCGACTTGGCTCGGACAAGGCGCTCTTCTCCGAGAGCTTTGTGAAGATTGGCCTGGTCCCCGACTGGGGCGGCTTCTTCTTTTTGTCTCGCCTGGTTGGAACGGCCAAGGCCATGGAACTCATGCTGACCGGCGACCGGGTCAGAGCCGAAGAAGCCTTGCGGTTGGGCCTGCTGAATCAGGTCTATCCGCTTGAGAGTTTCTGGGAGGACACGCTCAATTTTGCGCGGACGCTGGCCACGGGTCCGGCCGAGACCCTGGCGCGGATCAAAGAAGGCGTCTACCTCGGCGCCAGCGCATCGCTCGAACAAGCCCTGGCCTATGAGTACCGGGCTCAGAAAGCGGCCTTTTTGTCCGACGACGCCCGCGAGGGCATGCGCGCCTTCCTGGATAAGCGCGCACCCGAATTCGGAGAAAAATCCGGGAAGAATCCGGAGTAATCGCACTGGAAAGGAAATCAGCATGGCCCGTTTAGCCTATCTGGACCGAGATGACCTGCCTGAGCTTGAGCGCGATATTTTTGATGATCTTCTCAAGCAACGCGGCTCGATTGGCAATATCTTTCGGATCGTGGCGCACAGCCCGTTGCTCCTGCGTCGTATGCTGTACTTCAGCGACGGGCTGCGGAATCGGACTACGCTTGACCCCCGGTTGCGGGAACTCGCTATCATGACGGTCGGCAGGCTCACCGACTGCGAGTATGAATACACCCACCATAAAGCCTTGGCCCAACGAGTTGGGGTGAGTCCTGAACAAGTAGAAAAACTTGCGGACTGGGAAACCAGCCCGGCTTTTAACGAACACGAACGCAGCGTTATTCGCTACGCAACCGAGATGACCGAGCAGGTGCAGATTGCGGATACGACCTTTGACGCGCTCCGCGCCTTCCTCAATGAGGAACAGATCGTCGAACTCAGCTTGAATACCGCGTTCTATAATATGGTTGTCCGTTTCCTCACGGCGACCCAGGTTGATCTTGAGCCAAACGCCAAGGAAACGGGCGGCTAATGCATGTTTCGGGTAGGCTACGCTGGCCCAATACAGGCCGCTGTATCGTTGCGTGGAGAATTTACCAGGGTTGAGACCGCGTAGGCTTCCATCTCGCCGGCCGGATATGGCTGGAGGAGAGGCAGCACGTGTTGCGGGTCTTCAATTGTTGGGTCGAGCCAACGCTCTTCAGCCTCACGAGGGACCATCACCGGCATACGGTGATGGATGTCTGCCATAAGTTCGTTCGGTGTGGTGGTGATAATGGTACACGAATGAATCGTTTCTTCGGACGGCGTGGACCAGCGTTCCCATAAACCGGCAAACCCAAACGGCTCACCGGATTTCAGTCGAACATAATACGGCAGCTTGGACGGTCCGGTCTTTTTCCACTCATAAAAACCATCGGCCAATACCAGACAGCGCCGCTTCCGAATCGCCCGGCGAAAGCTCGGCTTTTGTGCAATTCCTTCGGCGCGGGCGTTAATCATCCGGTTGCCGATGGCTTTGTCCTTGGCCCATGACGGGATCAACCCCCAACGCAACGTCACGATCTGTGGTTCCTGCGCATGGACTAATGCCCACACCGGTTGGGTCGGCGCGATATTATACCGTGCGGTCTGCGCACGAGGCATGGTGCGCGTCACAAAACGAGCCTGGAGCTGCTTCTCATCGGTCGTCAGGCTGTAGCGACCACACATATGATGCTCCTCCTTGCCCCTGCATACTCCTCGAATAGCCAGCCCCTTTGGCTCGATCGTGCTCCATGCGCGAGGGACGTTGCAATTCAAATGCGTCCAAGTAGAATGCTCTTTCCATTATCCAGGAACGGTATGTGAGAACAAGACAAGGAGGTTGAAATGGCATCAGTCACTTTACAAGGCAATCCCCTGAGCCTGGGCGGGTCGGAAGTAGCGGTTGGTCAGGTCGCCCCGGACTTCACCGTGGTCAATAACGATTTACAGCCGGTCAGACTGAGTGAGGCCCAGGGAAAAGTGATTATTCTGAGTGCGGTCCCGTCGGTTGACACGCCGGTGTGCGACACGGAGACGCGGCGTTTTAACGAAGAAGCCGCCGGGCTCGGCGAAGGGATCGAAATCTGGACTTTGAGTATGGATTTGCCATTCGCTCAGAAGCGCTGGTGCGGCGCGGCCGGCGTGGAGCAAGTCAAAACCTTGTCAGACTTTCGTGACCGGGCCTTTGCCGAAGGCTACGGCGTGTTGATCACGGATGGACCGCTGGCCGGCATAACCGCCCGCGCGGTGTTCGTCGTGGGAAAAGACGGAACGCTCAGGCACGTTGAATACGTATCGGAGATCGCCAACGAGCCGGATTATGACGCAGCCCTGAATGCAGCCAAGGCTGCCGCGTAGACCCTGCATGTTTCGGAGGGGCAGGCTGCCTGCCCCTCTTTTTTGATCGGGTTTTCGGAGACCCGACGCGCTACAACACCTCAAGCTACAACACCTCAAACAGGCCGGCCACGCCCATTCCGCCACCGACACACATGGTCACCACCACGTTCTTGGCACCCCGCCGTTTGCCCTCGCGCAGGATGTGCCCGACCTGACGGGCGCCGGTCATGCCGTACGGATGGCCGATCGAGATGGAGCCGCCGTTCACATTATAGTTCTCCATGGAAATACCGAGTCGGTCGCGGCAATAGACCGTCTGCACGGCAAAGGCTTCGTTGAGTTCCCATAGATCAATATCGTCCATCGTCAGGCCGTGGCGCTCAAGCAGCTTCGGAATGGCGAAGACCGGACCAATCCCCATTTCGTCCGGCTCACAGCCGGTGGCGATCAGCCCTTTGTAGAGGCCCAGGGGTTGCAGGCCGCGCTTCTCGGCCTCTTTGGCTTCCATCAACACCACCGCGGCGGCCCCGTCGGACAACTGGCTGGAATTGCCGGCGGTAATCGAGCCGTCGGTCACCGACGGGAGCGCGGAGAGGCCCTCCATATTGGTCGTGGGCCGGTTGCCTTCATCCCGAGAGAGCGTGACCTCTTTCTGCGTGACCTCGCCCGTTTCCTTGTTGGTCACATCCATGACCGTGGTGATGGGCACGATCTCGTCGTCGAATTTGCCGTCCGCCTGGCCGGCTGCGGTCCGCTGCTGGCTGGCCAGGGCGTACTCATCTTGCGACTCGCGCGAGACCTGATAGCGCTGAGCGACAATCTCGGCCGTCTTCAACATGGGGAAATAGATCCCGGGCTTGTTGTCCATCAGCCAACTGTCAACAAAATTCTTGGTGTTCAGATTGTTTTGGACCAAGCTGATCGACTCGACTCCGCCAGCCACCATGACGTCGGCCCCATCGACGATAATCCGGTTGGCCGCAGTGCTGATCGCTTGCAGCCCGGAGGAGCAGTAGCGGTTAATGGTCATGCCGGAGGTGGTCACGGGCAGACCGGCCTTCACGGCTGAGGTCCGCGCAATATTATGCCCGGTTGAGCCTTCCGGCAGCCCACAGCCGAACACTACATCTTCCACCTCTGCCGGTTCCACCCCGGCCCGCTCAACCGCGTTTTTAATGACATGCGCGCCCAGGGTCGCGCCGCTGGTTTTATTCAGGCTGCCCCGAAAGGCTTTGCCAATTCCAGTCCGGGCGGATGATACAATAACGGCTTCTCGCATGAGTATGGCCTCCTTTATGCCTGGTCTCGTCCGACGTTTGCGCCAGCCTATCCCAGGCTGGCCCTTCCGCCAACCGGGCCTGCGCCTTGACTTCTGGCCGCGTTATTGGAGTTATTGAAAATGACGAAAGACGATCTCAGAGAGGAGAATCCCATGATTGAAGTCTACGACCTGGCCGGAGCGAACAGTTTGCGTTTTAGCCCGTTCTGTTCGCGGACCAAGGCGGCCTTACGCCATAAGAGCCTGGACTATACCACGCTCCCGATTCGCTTTTGCGATAAGGACAAACTGGCTTTTTCCAAGCAGGACCGGGTGCCGGTCATTACGGATAACGGCACGGTTGTCTCGGATTCGTGGAAGATTGCCGAGTATTTGGAGGACCACTATCCGGAGGCCAAGCTCTTCCCCGGTCCGGGCATGAAAGAGGCCTGTCGGTTCTTTAATCTGTACATCGACACTACCCTTCATCCGGCCCTCGTTCCGGTCGTGGTGTATGACATCTTTGAAAAGATCGAGCCGGTGGACCGCGCCTACTTCCGGGAAAACCGGGAAGCCCGGTTCGGCGCAAGGCTGGAAGACCTCGCCGCCAGACGCGACGAATTTCGCCCCCGCCTCAAATCCGTCCTGGCCGACCTGGAGGCCGTCGCCCTGGGCCACGAGTATCTGTTTGAGGTGTTTACCTATGCCGACGTGTGCCTGTTCGGCTCGTTCACCTTCGCGATGCGGGTGAGCGACGAGCCCCTGTTTGACGCGGCGCCGTCCCTGGCCCGCTGGTGGGAGCGGATGCAGGCGCGCTTCGAGATTTAGCCCGGTTGAGCGGGTGTCGCACCATTACGAGAGGGTGGCCCGCTTCTCCCGCTCGACCACCTTGGCCAGGACGAGGAGGGCAATCAGGTTCGGGATGGCCATCATGCCGTTCAGCGTGTCGGACACATCCCAGACCAGCCGTAAGCCGCCGGTTGCGCCAATATACAGAAAGGCCAGAAACAATATCCGATACGGGATTACCGCCACCTTGCCAAACAGATACTCCCAGGCCTGCCCACCATAAAAACTCCACGTCAGCATGGTGCTATAGGCAAACAGGATCAGACAGATAAAGACCAGATAGTCGCCCAGACCGGGCAGCCCCTGGGCAAAGGCCGCCGCGGCCAACAGCCCCGGAGAGGTGTCCGCCTGGCCGAGGACACCCGTCACCATAATCACCAGCCCGGTGACGCTAGCGACAATCAGGGTATCCACGCACACCTCCCACATGCCCCAAAAGCCCTGCCCAACCGGTGTGTTCCTGGCTTGGGCGTGCACGATGGAGGCCGAGCCCAGTCCGGCCTCATTGGAAAAGATACCGCGCGCCAGCCCGTAGCGCATGGCCAGCATGACGGTCGCCCCTCCCCAGGCTCCAACCGGGGCGGCTGGCGTGAAGGCGGAGGTGATGATCGTTGCCAACGCGTCCGGCAGGGCCGAGGCGTAGCGCAGGAGAATCACCACACCGCCGGCCAGATAGAGCACGGCCATAAAGGGCACCAGATATGAGGTGGTCCGGCCAATGCGCCGCACCCCGCCCAGGATGACCACCGCCACCAGAGCGACCACGCATCCCCCGGCGATCGGTCGGGGCAGGCTGAAGGTTTCATACAGACTCGCCGCCACCGTATTCGCCTGAACCATATTACCGATACCCAGCGCGGCCGCACCGGTCAGAAAGGCATACGCGCCGGCCAGCCACTTCCGGCCCAGGCCGTCGGCAATATAATACATCGGCCCACCGACAATCTCGCCGCTGTCCGCCTTGACCTGGCGGTATTTCATGCCCAGCACGACCTCGCTGAACTTGGTCGCCATACCGACCCCGGCCGTTATCCACATCCAGAACAAGGCCCCCGGCCCGCCCCAATACATGGCCGTGCTGACCCCAACGATATTCCCGACCCCGACCGTCGCAGCCATGGCCGAACTGACGGCCTGGAACGCACTCAGCTCGCCGGTGTCGGCTTCCGTTCGCCCGGAGAGGAGGCGACCCAGGGTTGAACGCCAGATAAAGAGGAAGTGCGTCAGTTGGAGCCATCCCAGACGAAAGCTGAGATACACCCCGGTTCCGATCAGGAGGATCATCAGGGGCGGGCCCCAGACCACCGCGTTGACGAGAGTGTTGAGGTGTTCGACGGTGCTCAGCATACTGCCTCGTTTCCGCAGCCCCGTGCCTCCGCGTTGACCAGTCAGGTCGGAATGCCGTACAAGGGCTGCAATCTTTCCCTACTTTAAGGAAACAGCTTTAAGGAAACAGCATAGCCATGAAACGTGTCGGGGTCGATGTCGGTGGAACGTTTACCGATCTGATCTATGTCGATGAGGACAAGGGTGAGGTCGTAGTCTATAAGCTGCCCAGTACACCGGCCGACCCCTCTCAGGCCACGCTTGACGGGGTAGAGGCACTCTGTGAGCACGTCGGCATCCCGGCCACTCAGATTGACCACTTCTTTCACGGAACGACTATTGCCACCAATATCGTGCTGGAACACGCCGGAGCGCAGGTCGGGATGCTCACGACCAGGGGGTATCGTGACATTCTGCATATCGCCCGCCACAAGCGACCCTTGTCGTTCAGCCTCTACCAGGATGTGCCGTGGCAGAAACATCCGCTGGTCCGCCGGCGCTATCGACGCCCGGTCAGCGAGCGCATCATTGCCCCGCAGGGCGCGGTGTTGACTCCGCTTGACGAAGACGAGGTGCGGGAGGCCGTCCGACGCCTCAAGCGCGAGGGTGTGGAAGCCATTGCCGTGTGCTTTCTGTTCTCCTTTCTCAACCCAGAGCACGAGCAACGCGCCAAGGAGATTATTCTCGAAGAATATCCGGAGTGTTATCTATCCGTCCGGCACGAGGTTCTGCCCCAATACCGCGAGTACGAAGGCTTCAGCACAGTCTGCCTGAACGCCTATGTCGGTCCTCAGGTCAGTCAGTACGTCCGCCGCCTCGACCGGACGATCACGGACAAAGGCATCCGGGGCGGGCTCCACCTGATGACCTCGGTCGGCGGGGTCGCAACCACCGAAGGCGCGGCCCAACGTCCGGTCAACCTGCTCATGTCCGGCCCGGTGGCCGGCCTGATCGGCGGGATTTGGACCGGCAAGAGCACCGGCTCGCCCAGCGTGATTACCCTTGATGTCGGCGGCACCTCCGCAGACATTGGCGTTGCGCCGGACGGGCAGATGCGGATGAAGCATCTGCTCGACACCACAGTGGCCGGCTATCATGCCATGATTCCCATGGTCGAGATTGACGCGATTGGCGCCGGCGGAGGAAGTCTGGCCTATCTTGACGCCGGCGGCATGTTTCGGGTGGGGCCCAAGAGCGCGGGGGCAGACCCCGGTCCGGCGTGTTACGGCAGGGGCGGGAGCCTTCCGACGGCGACCGACGCGCTGGTCGTGCTCGGCAGGCTGCGAGCCGAGAATGTTCTCGGCGGCCAGGTCCAGATTCAACCCGGCCTCGCCGCAGAGGCCGTTCAACGAGAGCTATGCCAGCCCCTGGGCCTGGGCGTGGAGGAAGCCGCCCTGGGCGCGGTTCGGATTCTCACCCAGAGCATGGTGGAAGGCATTGAAATCAGCAGCGTCCAGAAAGGTTATGACCCGCGTGACTTTGCCCTGGTTGCCGCTGGTGGAGCAGGGCCCGTGTTTGCCTGTGATATCGCCCGAGAGCTGCGCATCCCCACCGTCCTGGTGCCCCGCTATCCCGGCATTACGTCGGCGCTCGGACTGCTGGCAACGGATATCGTGTACGAGTTTGTCACGACCGAGATGCAGCTTTTCTCGGCCCTTGATCGCGACAAGCTGGCCGCGGATTTCGCGGCCCTGGAAGGCCAGGCCGCCGAGCGGCTCCGGGCGGACAATCTCGGGGCCGAGCAGTCATTGGTCCGCCGTATCGCTGACTGCCGCTATATCGGCCAGGGCTATGAGCTACGAGTTGAGTTACCAGCCGGCGAGATTACGCCCGACTGGCAGCAACAGGCGACGGAGGCGTTCCACCAGGCGCACGAGCGCGAGTATGTCCGGCGCTTTCCGGACAGCGATATCCAACTGGTGAATATTCGTGTCCAAGGAGTGGGCCTGATCCCCGAGTTGCGGCTAAAAGAGATTCCGACCGGGGGCCGGTCCCCGACCGCGGCCCGTGTCACGACACTCGAGGTGATATTCAATCGGGACGGGACCCCGGAAAAACTCGCGACCGACTTCTACGATCGCGAGCGCTTACAAGCCGGGAATCTCATCACCGGCCCCGCTATTATTGAGCAACTCGATAGCACGGTGGTGATAAACCCAGGCTTATCCGCAGAGGTTGATCGGCACGGCATTTTGATCATTGCGTGTGAATAGGAGCACGCAGAGGAGGGAACGTGATGACCTCACCAAACGGACAGGGCACCCCAAACGGTACGCCGCGGTCGGTCGATCCGATTACCCTGCGCGTCCTGGGCGGTGCGTTTACCGCGGCGGCCAAAGAAATGGCCCACGTCCTCTACCGCATGTCCTATTCCAGCATTATCCGCGAGTCTGAAGACCTCGGCGCCGGCCTGTACGACGCCCAGGGCAACGAGATCTGCGAGAGCGACACCTCGCCCATGCACGTCGGTTCCCTGCCGGCCTATATCCGGGGTTTCCTGAAACGTCTCCAGGGCAATATCCACGAGGGGGACGTGATTCTGCATAACCATCCCTTTCAGGGCGCCAGCCATACCCCGGACTTGGGCATTGCCGTGCCGGTCTTCTGGCAGGGCGAGTTGATCGGCTTTGCCGCGGTCACCGCCCACCTGCTCGATATGGGCGGCGCCGCGCCGGGCCTCAACGTTGATGTGGTTGATGTCTGGGCCGAGTCCCGCCTGTTTAACGGCATTAAGCTGTACAACAAAGGGGTCCGCAACGACGACCTGTGGCAATTCTTTCTGGATAACGTCCGGACGCCGGAGATGAACGCCGGCGACATCGAATCCATGATCGCCGCCTGTCAGCTGGGGCGGGAGCGTTTTCTGCATCTGGTCAAAAAATACGGGGTGACTACCGTGCTCGATACGGCCCACGATTTAATGGACTACTCCGAGCGGATGTTGCGCAAGGAAATCGAAAAAATTCCCGACGGAGAATATGTCGCGCCCACCCAATACCTGGACGACGACGGTCGCAACCGAGAGCAACCGCTGGCCGTGTGTGTCAAAGTCAAGGTGGAAGGCAGCGAGCTGACCATCGACCTGACCGGCTCAAGCCCTGAGGTGCCAACTGGCTATAACGTACCGTTTGAGGGCAGCACCCTGGTCGCCTCCTACGTGATCGTGCGCAGCATCCTGCTCGACGAGGCCACCTACCCCGACCCGGTGCCCCAGAACGAGGGGATTTTTCGGCCCATACGGGTGGTTGCGCCGGAAGGGACGATTTTCAATCCGCGTTTTCCGCGCGCCTGCTTCAGCCGCTTCAATCAGGTCCAATATCTGGCCGACGGCGTGAACCTCGCCCTCGCCCAGGCCGTCCCGGACAAGGTCTGTGCCGGGAATGCGGCCCATGTGCATTTCCTGAGCTATAGCGGCTTTCTGGAAGAAAAGGGCCAGTACTGGGTGTATCTGGAGGTCAACGAGGGCAACTGGGGCGGTCGTCACGGCAAAGACGGGCTCGACTCGATTGCCTGTCTGATTGAAAACACCCGCAACAACCCCGTCGAAGAGCTGGACCTGCGCTTTCCTATGCGCAACGAACGCTACGAATTGCGCGAAGAGCCTATCGCTCCGGGCAAGTGGCGCGGCGGAGTCGGTATTGTGCGTGAAAATCGTTTTCTGGTGCCGGGCTTCCTGTCCTCGGAGGCCGAGCGCCATTTTGATGCGCCCAAGGGCATCTTTAACGGTGGTAACGGCAGTCGGGCGTCCATGATTAAGAACCCCGGTGTTGAGGGGGAGGAGCGCTTGTATAGCAAGGTCACTGGCTATCCCATGCAGGAAAACGAACTGCTCCAGATTAAGACCGCCAACAGCGGCGCATACGGCGACCCGTTTGAACGCGACCCGCAGCTTGTGCTGGACGACGTGCTGGACGATTTCATTACGCTTGAGATGGCGGAAAAAGACTACGGTGTAGTCATCGACCCCCAGACCATGGTCGTTGACCACGAAGCGACCCGGCGTCAGCGGGCCGCGCATGGCGGGTGATGAAGCGGCAGGAGCGTGAGCGAATAGAGCCCTTCGCGGCCTCTACCCGAGTTGGACGGCCCCATAGCGCTCATAATACGCAATCCACGCCTGCCGGACTTCCGTTGAGAGGCGGTCTTTTACCAGGCTGAAAATCTCCTGCATGGTGAGAATGGAAAAGGTGCGGATGCCGAGTTCGTGTTCGAGCGCCTGAATGGCACTGTATCGGCCGACCTGCTGGGCGTCTCCCAGCAATTCCTGCCGGTCGACCGCGACGACCATCCCGGCTATCCGGTGCTCGCCCAGCAGGCGTATCTTTTCGAGCGCTTCGTATTTTGCCTTGCCGGTGGTGACCACATCGTCAACCAGCAGAATCTCGCTTTCCGGGACGAAATTTTCAGCCCCGACAATGATCTTCTCAACCGGACGGCCCTGGCTCACCTCTCCGTGGGCCTTCTCTTCTTTGCGGTCGTAGAGGAGAGAGGTGGACTTGCTCGCGTATTCCTGAAGCCCCTCGCACAGCAGCGCTCCCAGGGTAATGCCTTTATAGGCCGGACCGAAAACATAGGCGAAGTCGTGCAAAACGCCCCGTTCTACACCTTCCAGGGCCGCTTGGCTATAGCATTTTTTGAGCGTGATAAGGCTTGCGCCATCGGTCAGTGAGCCGAGCGAGATAAAGCTCGGGCTGGCGCGCCCGCTTTTGAGTTGAAAGAAGGCGTCCGGGTCGCCGGCGATTTTGAGTGCATTTTTTTTGAGCAGGAGGTCGAGAAATTCATGTCGATAGTCCACGCCGCTTTCCCTTCTCTCTCAAGCCGTCCATCGCTTACGCAAAATGCGGCATCACCTTGGCGGCAAACAACTCCATGCTGCGCATGACCTGGGAATGGGGGACCATGCCGCCAGGATTAAACCAGCACACGAAGCGCCCCATGTGGAATTCTTCTTCAAGCTGTTTGAGGCGCTCGACACAGGCGGCCGGCGTCTCAAAGATGGCCATCACCTCGCTCACCTTCTCATAGGTCATACGCCGCACCCGCTCGAATGCCTCCCGGACGCGACGCGGCTGTTTCTCCAGGCCCGCACCTTGGGACGCGGCAATAGCGGCAACCGACTCCAGAAAACGCCGGACGCTGGGTTCCAACTCGCGGCGAATCCGAGCCTGGCTCGGACCGACGTACAGCGGACCGAGCAGGGTCACATCCTCCCCCTCACAGGCCGGGTGCCCGGCCGCCAACCGGGTCTCGCGATAGAGCGGAATATATTCCCGCATTTTGGCGAATGGATTAACCTGCGAGGCCACAAAAATGGGATGGCCCAGCCGGCCCATCAGCTCAAAGGTTTCCGTACTATTGGCCGCGACCCGAATGGGAGGATGGGGCTGCTGGACCGGCCGCGGCACCACCGAGATATCCTCAACCTGAAAGAATTGTCCCTGGAATGAGAACCGGTCGTGGGTCCAGGCCTGGCGAATCATAGCCAGGGCCTCCAGCATTCGCTCCCGGCTTTCGGCCTGATCCACCCCGAATCCGCTGAAATGATTGGGCAGAGACCCGCGTCCAATACCGAACTCCACCCGCCCGTTACTCAGCACGTCCAGGGTCGCAACCTCTTCGGCGATGCGAATGGGATGCGACAGGGGCAGGAGAATAATGGCGATCCCCAGACGGAGGGTCTGCGTCCGCTCGGCCAGGGCCGACAGGAGCAGCAGCGGGGACGGAAGAATCGACAGCTCGGGGTTGAAGTGCTGCTCAACCGGCCAGACCGATTCAAACCCCAGCGCTTCGGCGTGAATCGCCTGATCGAGCGTGTCCCGATAGCGCTGCACGGGCGATTGGGAGCCCGTGCACGGGAGCTGGTAGTGCAGACCAAACTTCATGGGTCCCTGGACTCAATCGTATTTACGCAGTTCCAAGCGGCCAATCTGATTCCGGTGGACCTCGTCCGGCCCATCGGCAAAGCGCAGCGTCCGCGCCGAGGCATAGGCGCGCGCCAGACCAAAGTCTTCGGCCACCCCGCCCCCGCCGTGGGCCTGCATGGCCCAGTCAATCACTTGCAGCGCCATATTCGGGGCCGCCACCTTAATCATGGCGATTTCGGCACGGGCAGCCTTGTTGCCGACCGTGTCCATCATATGCGCCGCCTTGAGCGTCAGCAGCCGGGCCTGTTCAATCCGAATCCGGGCCTCGGCGATCCGCTCCAGCGTCACTGTCCGTTCGGAGACCAGCTTGCCGAACGCGGTTCGCGACTTGGCGCGGGTGCACATCTTCTCCAGCGCGCGCTCGGCCTGTCCGATCAGGCGCATGCAGTGGTGAATACGCCCAGGACCAAGACGGCCCTGGGCGATCTCAAACCCCCGACCCTCACCCAGAATCATATTCGAGGCCGGCACCCGCACATCCTCGAACTCGACCTCGGCGTGACCGTGGGGGGCATCGTCGTAGCCGAACACGGACAGCATCCGCAGGATATTCACGCCAGGCGTGTCACGCGGGATCAGGATTTGGGACTGCTGGAGATAGCGGTTCGGATTATCGGGGTCGGTCTTGCCCATGAAGATGAGAATTTTGCAGCGCGGGTCGCCCATGCCCGAGGACCACCACTTGCGACCGTTAATGACGTATTCATCCCCGTCGCGCACGATGCGGGATTCGATATTGGTGGCATCGGACGAGGCCACCGCTGGTTCCGTCATGGCAAAGCAGGAACGAATTTTGCCTTCGAGCAGCGGCTCCAGCCATTCCTTTTGCTGCTCGGGTGTGCCATAGCGAGAGATCACTTCCATATTGCCGGTGTCCGGCGCCGAGCAATTAAAGACTTCCGAACCCCAATGCACCCGCCCCATGATTTCCGACAGGGGGGCGTATTCGAGGTTGGTCAGGCCATAGCCGTACTCGCTCTCCGGCAGAAACAGGTTCCACAGCCCGGCACTCTTGGCCTTTTCTTTCAACTCTTCGATGATCGGCGGAATCTGCCAGCGGTCAGGACCGGAGTTCAGTTGGTCCTCAAACGTCTTCTCGTTCGGATAAACATAGTCCTCCATAAACTGGGAGACCTTTTTTTGCAGGTCCTGTACTTTCGGGGAAAAATCAAAATCCATATCTGCCTCTCCTTCCCTTGAGTCGCACCCTCTTCCTGGATACGCAAGTCTTGGATACAAAAAAGCCGAGATACCTTAGGAAATACCGCCGAGCGAGTCAAATCCGGCAAATGCACGAAGGAGTAGTATGCCGATTGAGGAAGGAAAAGCAGCCCCAGCGTTTACCTTACAAGATGCAGCCGGAAACAAGGTCGCCCTCAAAGACCTGCGCGGCCGCAACGTGATTGTCTATTTCTATCCCAGGGATAATACGCCCGGTTGTACCAAGGAGGCCTGTGGCTTTCGGGACCTCTGGCGGGATATCCAAAAACAGGACACGGTTGTCCTCGGTGTTTCACCGGACAGCGCCACCTCACACCAGAAGTTTGCCACGCAGTATCAACTTCCGTTCACGCTCCTGTGCGACCCGGACAAAAAGGTCATGGAAAAATACGGTGCCTGGGGCGAGAAGATGATGTACGGCAAAAAGACGGTGGGCGTCATTCGCTCGACGGTCTGGATAGGCCCCAACGGCAAGGTGAAAAAACACTGGAAGCGGGTCACCAAAGCCGCCGACCATCCGGCCAAAGTGCTCGAAGCCTTGCGGGCCGGATAAGATTCCTCGACAGGGGCCTCTCCTATCCCCTCCGACGAGGGAATTATGCTTTCCTGAGACGCGGCTATGATCGGTACCTGCCATAAGACGAGCGCGAAGCGTCTTGACCGATATGTAAAAGACTTAGCACGAGCAATGTTTCGTCAGGCTGACCTGCGAATATTTGGGGGCAGGGTGAAAAAGAACGTAATGGAAGTTTGACCTACCATTAACCCTTCCAATACTTTATCCGTCAGAGTAATTCACCGTTCTCAGAGAGTCTCATAATAATGCCAGTTTTCTATCATGAAGGGAGATTCCCGCCCGAAAGCCGCCTTGACTGGCCAAAGCTGATCCCGCTCATCGGTCCGGCTGTGGCGGCCATAGCGCGTTACGATGGGGTACTCTCCGCTGTTCCCAACTCCACCGTCCTCCTCTCACCGCTGATTACTCAGGAGGCAGTCTTGTCTTCCCGTATTGAAGGCACCCAGGCAACCATGGGCGAGGTGCTCGAGTACGAAGCAGTACAAGAAGCGAATTCTCCCAATCAGCGCGATGACATTCAAGAAGTGCTCAATTATAGGGCGGCAATGCGAGCTGCGGAGACTATACTGACGGATGTTCCTTTATCCCAACGGGTTATTCGTGAAGCTCATCGAGTGCTGTTATCCGGTGTACGCGGAAGGAATCAATCACCTGGTGAGTTTCGACGTGTTCCCAATTGGATAGGCCCGCCTGGATGTACTATTGAGAACGCAAAATTCGTCCCCATTGACGCACAGAAACTTCCCGACGCGATGAGTGCGTGGGAACGCTACGCAAACGAAGACGCCACCGACCATCTCGTTCAACTTGCCATCCTGCACGCTGAGTTTGAAGCGCTACATCCTTTTCTGGACGGCAATGGCCGTCTGGGGCGTATGTTGCTACCGCTGTTTTTGTGGCAGCGTCACCTCATCCAGAAGCCTACGTTTTATATTAGTGCCTACTTCGAAAGCCACCGCGACGCATATTACGATGGATTACTCGCGGTCTCACGTAACGATAGCTGGACCGAGTGGTGTCGATTTTTTCTCCAAGCGGTGAAGGAACAAGCTCAAGACAATATCTCGAAGGCCCAGTCAATTCTTGATCTCTATGAGAGAATGAAACTCGATGTAGCTGATCTTACCCGTTCTCACTATGCTATCCATGCGTTGGATTGGATCTTCCAGACTCCAATTTTTCAAAGCACTCACTTCATTGAAAGCTTACAAATTCCACAGCCTACAGCACGACGGATACTCAACCAATTTCGCCAAGGCGGAATCCTGAATGAGATCAGAGAAGGAAGAGGCCGCCGCCCCGCAGTTTTGGCGTTTTCAAACCTCCTTAATATTGCTGAGGGGCGGCAAGTGTTTTGATACTCACGCATGAACAGCAACACCATTTGTCAATCATATTTTCTACAATATGATTGACAAATCAATCTCTCATTGAAAAAGTCAATACATATTCCCAAAGTATAGAAACATTTGTCCCTATTTACTCCCATTGAGCCTAACGAGACTGCCGCAAGGGACTATGCGAACTACAAAGCCTCGCTACAGCAAAGACGAATTCGCCAGGCGTGGCGATAGAATCTACGAACAGGATATTCATCCTCATCTCACCCCTGAGGATGAGGGGAAATTCGTACTCATTGACATCGAAACCGGTGCATATGAAATCGATGAGGACGAACTTGTTGCCTCTGACCGCCTTTTGGCTCGATTCCCTACTGCCCAGGTATGGATGGCGCAGGTAGGGCTTCGGGCTGCGCGAATTCGCCCCCTGTCCAAGCAGCGGAAAACTCCGCGCCGGCTCGGGACGGCAAAAGGAAAAGTCACAGTCCCACCAGAGTTCTTTGAGCCTTTACCGGAAGAGATATTAAGGGCTTTCGAGGGCCGCGATTCATGAATGTGTCTGTAACTGCGGTGTGAAAGCTGTATTTCGATTAAGGAGACCCACTCGCAGGAAGAGACGCTAGTAGCGTTGAGGGATAAGGGATAGGCGAAGCGAGGGATGGCAGCGTGATTAGGAAAAAAATAGACAAGCCTGAAGCAGCAAAGCGACAGATTGATGCTGCAATTCGGATGTTTTTCAATGGGGAGGACCCGATAGCCATATACACGCTCACCATGTCTGGACTTCAGGTTCTTCGCGATCTCGCCTCTAAGCAGGGCGAGAACATTGTAGACTATGCTATCAATGAGATTTGGGATTCAGAGGAAAAGAAAGTGGTTTTTCAAAAGATGCGTGACTTTGCCAACTTCCTTAAGCACGCCGAGAGAGACCCTACAGGGCTTCATGATGAGATAGAGTTGGAAAAAGCTATCGATCGCATCTTACTTATTGCCTGCCTATACTATGACAGCCTTGGCCATCAATTAACGCCAGAAATGTTCGCCTTAGTAGATTGGTTGGTAGCGCTCGAGGGAGCCCCCAAATCTCTATTGAAAAATGCGGGCCGTCCGATACGAATGGCGGTGGATATGGTTGACGAGTTGAGACAAGGGCGGACCTTTTCAAGGAAGGAACAACTGAATCTTGACTTAGCATTTCTCGACTTCTCGCATCTTCCAGATTAAGTAAGCAACCATAATCCTCCACCCCATGAATACGTAGTGTCTAGCAGCCTACC
Source organism: uncultured Binatia bacterium (SeqCode) (assembly GCA_965232605.1). Lineage (GTDB taxonomy): Bacteria > Desulfobacterota > Binatia > Bin18 > Bin18 > Bin18. The sequence goes on from CBDDQA010000005.1 coordinate 664,705, forward strand.
GCTGCTACTCTCTGTCTGGATGCTTAGGGGGCGCTAATGACAAAACTTCTTATTCTCTTCCACATATGCCTCAAGAAAGTGGTCTAGCAAAGAAGAAAGCAGATTCGCGATAGCATGTTCAGTGGAAAGCTCTACGTCATACGTAGATGCATGGCCCCAGCTATCTGTTGCTTGATCATATAGTAGCTTCTCGAAACTGAAAATTAGAGAATAATGGAGACCATAGTTTCCAGCGGGCTGCTGTAGGACGGAGACAGAAAGATAGTTTTGGGAGGTTTCCTGATATAATCTCGCAGTCCGTAGTCGGCGTTCAACGAGTCCACGAAGTTCTTTTTGTCGCTTCTCATTGAGGACTACTTTAGGCGCATCGTCCACTATATCTATATCCGTTGCCGCTACATGAAGATGCATGGGCTGGCATCGGGTGAAGAGATTAAACCTGCTGTTGTGGTATCTATCGTGGGCGTGCGTTTCCTTGGTCATCCCTTGCCCTATGACATGACCGAGGAAACAGAAAGACGCCAATATGAACCGAAGAGACCTGGAGACCATTGAACCACTATGGAAAAGGGCAAAGTGCTTTCTGATTTCTTCTTCAGTTTTGGAGGTGCCCATAGCTCTACGCTCGCTATGCTCTACTGTCAATGATATGTGCGTACTGAGTCGTGAAACGCTCTAGCCTCCCCTCACCCTAGCCCTCTCCCTCCAGGGGCGAGGGAATACAATGACGCACGGTAAGGGCAATTCCCCGCTACAAGGGACTATGCGCACTGAACCGGCTTGTATATAATGTGGACTTCATCGTTTCAGAGCAAAGATCATAAAGGAGGCAGTATGCACGTTGGTTACGCCCCGGTATTTCAGAACCCCGGAAACGCTCGCTCCGATGCCGAAGTCTACCGCGAGGAGCTTCGGATCGCGGAGATGGCCGAACCCCTGGGGTTTGACTCAATCTGGTCTATCGAACACCACTTTACGGATTACACCATGTGTCCCGACGCGGTTCAGTTCCTGTCCTATATGGCGGGCCGAACCAAGACGGCCAAGCTGGGCACCATGGTCATCGTGCTGCCCTGGCACGATCCGGTTCGGGTTGCCGAGCAAATCTCCCTGCTTGACCATGTATCGGGCGGACGGATGATCCTGGGCTTTGGGCGGGGTCTGGCCCGGGTCGAGTATGACGGCTTTCGGATCGACCAGAACGAGGGTCGCGAACGCTTTGTTGAATACGCCGAACTCATCATGAACGGACTGGAGAAAGGCTATATGGAGGGCGGCCCGACGATCCAGCAGCCCCGCCGCGAGATCCGCCCCTACCCGGCCTACTCGTTCAAGGGCCGCACCTATGCCGCGGCCGTCTCACCGGAGTCCATGCCGATCATGGCCCGGCTCGGCATCGGCCTGCTGGTCATTCCGCAAAAACCGTGGGATGTCGTCAAGGGGGATTTCGAGGTCTACCACAAGGTCTGGCAGGAAGAGAATCCCGGCACCAGGCCGCCCCGGCCGTTCTGCGGCGGGTTCTTCTATGTGGATGAAGATGCCAAGCGGGCCGAAGAGCGGGCCACCAAGTGGATCGGGGCCTATTATCACACGGCCATGAAACACTATGAGATGACGGCCAAGCATTTCGGTCAGAACAAAGGCTATGAGTTCTACAGCAATGTCGGGCAATATATTGAGCAACACGGTATGGACGGCGCAGCCAAAGACTTTGTCAAACTCATGCCGTGGGGGACACCGGATCAGGTGCTGCGGAAGCTCGAATTCATCCGCGACATCATCGACATGAAGGCCATTATGTGCAACTTCAGCTTCGCCGGTATGCCCTACGACGAGGCCGAGGGCAGCATGAAGTGCTTTGCCAAGCATGTGATACCGGAACTCAAGAAGTGGGATACGGAACCGCTCCAGGACCCGGAGCCGCTGAACATGCCGGCTCACGCTGCGGCTGCGGCCTAAGCAGCACGAACGATTCACCCCGCGCTTGTCCAAAGCGCTGAATCTTGCTCGAATAAGGGCGACCCGATGGTCGCCCTTATTATTGAGGAGGAGTGTATATGGCCGATCTCGAAACGTTTCGTGCTGAGACACATCAGTGGCTGGACACTCACGCCCCGGCTTCGATTCGCGGCGTGGGGAACACCCTGCTTGACGGGAGTTGGGGCGGACGCAAGGCCAGATACTCGAATCCCGATATGAAAGTCTGGCTGGATGTCATGGCCGAGCGCGGCTGGACCGCACCCGAGTGGCCGGCCCAGTACGGCGGCGGCGGGCTCTCCAAGGACGAAGCCAAGGTGGTGCAGCAGGAGATGAATGCCCTGCAACTGCCGGCGCCGTTGATCGGCTTTGGCCTGACCATGATTGGTCCGACCCTGCTGCAATACGGCACCGAAGAACAAAAGCACGAACATCTGCCGGGGATCATCAAGGGCGAGATTCGCTGGTGTCAGGGCTATTCCGAACCGGGGTCGGGCAGCGACCTGGCCTCGCTCAAAACCCGGGCCGTCCTTGAGGGCGACCATTATGTGATTAACGGCCAGAAAGTCTGGACGTCGTTTGCCAATCTGGCCGACTGGATGTTCATGCTCGTCCGAACCAACCCCGAGGCCAAAAAGCAGGAAGGCATCACCTTCATACTGGTAGACATGGAATCGCCGGGTGTGGAAACCCGACCCATTAAACTCATTAGTGGGGCCTCACCGTTCTGCGAGACCTTTTTGACCGATGTGCACGCCCCGGCCAAGAATGTCATCTTCGAGGTGAATAAAGGCTGGACGGTAGCCAAGTCCCTGCTGAATCATGAGCGTAATATGATTGCCTCGGCCTTCGGCACGACAGCAGGGAAAGGCCGAAGCCTGCGGGACTGGGCCAGGGAGCATCTCGGACTGGACGGCGACCGGGTGGCTGACCCGGCAATCAGGGATCGTATGGCGCAGTACGAAATGGACAGCCGCGCCTTTCGGCTGACCACGGAGCGCGCCCGCGACGCGGCCAAAGCCGGTCGTCCTCCCGGTCCGGAAAGCTCGATGTTCAAGGTCTACGGCACCGAGTTGAACCAGCGTCGTCTTGAGTTATTGGTGTCGATTGCCGGCCCGCACGCCCTGGGCTGGGACGGACCCGGCTTTGAAGACCTTGAGCTTACCCTCACCCGCGACTGGCTGCGTTCCCGAGGCAATACGATTGAAGGCGGGACGAGCGAGATCCAGCTCAATATCATTGCCAAACGGGTGCTGGGATTGCCCGATTAGGAGGACAGAGAAGTGATGAGTGGTGAGCAGTGAGAGCCTGTCCACTCATCACTCATCACTCATCACTTTCCCTTGAAGGAGAGGTATTGTGGCACTTGTGCTGACTGAAGATCAGGAACTTTTGGCGCAGACCGCGCGAGATTTCGTCCGTACCAACTCCCCGATCAGCCGGCTGCGTGCGCTGCGCGATACCCAAGACAGCCTGGGGTTCTCGCGGGACGTGTGGCAGGAGATGGCCCAGCTCGGGTGGGCGGGCATTCTGATTCCCGAGGAGTATGGCGGGGCGGACCTGGGTCTGGCCGACCTCGCGGTTGTGCTGGAAGCCGTGGGCCGCAATCTTGCGCCGGAGCCTTTTCTCTCAACCGTCCTGCTCGGTGGTCAATTGCTTGCGCACGCCGGCAGCCCGGAACAAAAACAGACCTGGCTGCCTGGCATTGCGACGGGCGAAAAAATTCTTGCGCTGGCCTATCAGGAAGCGCGCAGCCGCTATGACCTGAATCGGGTCTCCACACGGGCCGCAGCCGAGGGGGACGCCTGGCGGCTGTCGGGCGAAAAGATGCAGGTCCTGGACGGACACAGCGCGGACGCGCTGATTGTCTCGGCCCGTACCGCCGGCGAAGACAGCGACCCGGACGGCGTCACCCTTTTTCTGCTTGCGCCGGACACGCCCGGCGTGGCGATTGTCCCCCAGATTCGGGTTGATCATCGTGCCGCGGCGCTGGTCACTCTCGATGGAGTGAAAATTGGTGCCGAGTCCGTCGTCGGGACAGTCGGGCAGGGCTTTCGGACGCTCTCACATATTGTTGATCTCGCCACGGTTGGCCTGTGTGCCGAGATGCTGGGCGGGATGAGTCAGATTTTCGACGATACGCTCGCCTACCTCAAAACACGCGAACAATTCGGAGTGGTCATCGGCTCCTTTCAGGCCCTCAAACATCGGGCGGCCAAAGTTTTCATGGAGCTTGAACTGTGCCGCTCGGCCGTGGCATCCGCGGCAAACGCCGCGGATGCCGGCGAGAGTGACCTGACCCTGCTGGTTTCCCTGGCCAAAGCCCGCTGCTCCGATGCCTTTATCCTGGCGACCAACGAAGGAGTCCAAATGCACGGCGGTATTGGTATGACCGACGAGCACGATGCCGGCCTGTATATGAAACGCGCCCGCGCCGCGGAGATGACCTTTGGCGACGCCGCCTGGCATCGTGGGCGCTGGGCGCGGCTGCGGGGTTATTGAACGTCACGCAAGAGTCAGCGGACCGGGCAAACGTCCCGCTGACAAGGTTTAATCCAGCGTCTGGACCCACCCATCGGCCGTTCTTTTTCGTCCCGGACGCTTGCGTGGGTCTTTTTCGCGGCGCGGTTTTCTTAGCGGCCGCTTATAGTCAGATGGCTGCCGGGTTTCGACGACTCGGAACTCGCCCTTGCTGTCACGCGATGCAGGTACAGGACGCGCGTACGGCGTATCGCTCTCAGAGGTTCCCGGATAATCAGATTTTGCCCTCACAAAGAGTTGAGTAAAGTAGTACTCGCCGCCCGGCCCCTGCGCGACACCGACGCCCGTCAGTTCATAGTCGGGGCTTTCGATATTTTTCCGATGAGGGGGACTAGATAACCATCCCTCAACGATATAATTCGCGACGGCAACCTGACTAGTTGAGACTATCCCTTCACGTCCGTGTTGCGGCCCTTCTCCGAGCATCCCATCGACACCGGAGGCCTGAGACCAAGCGACGTTCTCGCCGAAACTGCGAAGCGGTCCGGTTGTGGCGACTGCCTGACGGCGAGTCTCGAATCCTTCGTGTCCGTACCCAACCCGCCCGGTCGCCATATTCCGACTATGACGGCGAGCAATGTCAGAAATTTCCGGATTGAAGACTAAAGGCTTCAGTCCCTGTGAAACTCGATGCTCATTGACCAGTCTGTGGACGTAGTGTTCAAGGTCGGCTGCGAGCGCAGGAGTCAGATTGGCAGAGACTATGAGTCCAAAGCTTGAAAGGAAAGCAAAGATCAAGCGGATGGCAAATATGTGACACAACCACGACATTGTCACGCCCTATCCCATGAACCCACCCCGGCCCTGCGGGCCACCCCTCCAAGGAGGGGATAGGGAGACCGCATGACTCACCCGACCCAACAGACCCAACAGACCCAACAGACCCAATCGACCCACCCGACTCCCCTACCCCACAAGCACCGACTCCGGCGGCTGCCCCGCGGCCACCCGTTCGATATTGGCAAAACCGAACGCAATCCGGCGACTCCAGGTATCCAGCGTGACCCCGGCGATATGCGAGGTCAGCACCACGTTGTCCAGCGCTAACAGCGGGCTGTCGGTTTCCAGGGGCTCGGCAGTAAAGACGTCCAGCCCGGCCCCGGCGATACGCTTGTTTTGCAGCGCTTCGATGAGTGCGGGTTCGTCTATCACCGGCCCGCGCGACGTATTGACCAGAATGGCAGAGGGTTTCATCAGGCCGAGCGTCCGAGTGTTGATGAGTCCCTTGGTCTCGGCGGTCAGCGGCGTGTGAACAGAAACGACGTCGGCTCGTTGCAGCAGATCGTCCAGCGCCAGCCGTTCGGCGCCGACCTCTTGCTCAATCGCGGTTGGTGCCCGGACCGTATCGTAATAGAGAATGTTCGCCTGAAACCCTTTCGCAATCCGCGCAAACTCCCGACCAATGCGGCCGAACCCAATAATGCCCACCGTCTTGTTGCGCAACTCGCGCATCTGAAGCGTTTCTCGTGCCCCGAGCCACTGCCCTTCGTGCAGGGTGTTGTGGTGGAGAGGAAGTTTTTTGAAGACCGCTAAAATGAGAAGAATGGCGTGCTCGGCCACGGTTGGCGCGTTGGCTCCACCGTTATTGGCAACCGGTACTCCGAGTTTCTGGAAAAGCTCCAGGTCTATCCATTCATAGCCGGCACTCAACATCTGAAACAGCTTGAGCTGTTTTGCCGCCTTCAGTTCGTCCGCGGTGGGATTGCCCGGATAGGCCAGCATGAAGTCTGCGTGCGCTATTTTCTCTAAGCGCGTGTCGGCTGGAGAGCTTTGCTCCAGAAAATCTATGAGAAAGCCCGCGGGCAGTTGCGCATTGACCATGTGAATAACTTCTGGGGGGACTAACCCGCGGGAGTGAAGAAAAACGATGGTGTGTTGTTTCGTCATGTAACGCTCCTGGCGTGAGACTGAATTTGGGTCGATTGGGTCCTTTGAGTCCTTTGGGTCAGTTGAGTCCTTTGAGTCATGGAGTTTCCCTATCCCCTCCTTGGAGGGGTGGCGCGTAGCGCCGGGGTGGGTTCATGGTCTCGGCAGGTATGAACCTCCTCCGGGTCACTTTACCGCCCCTGAAAGCGCGGGGAACGTTTTTCGAGAAAGGCTTGACGGCCTTCCTGAAAGTCTTCTGTCTGGTGTGACAACAGATAAGCCTGGCCCTGGTACTCATACGCCCGTTCGGGTGGGGCATCCCAGCCGTGGATAACGGCCGACTTGGTAAAGCCGTAGGTTTGTGTCGGTCCCTGGGCCAGTTCGCTCGCGAGTTCCATTGTGGCTTCTTCCAGCTTTTCCAGTGGCACCACACGGTTGGCCAGCCCCCAGCGTTCCGCTTCCCGGGCCGAAAGCTGGGAGCCGAGCAGCGCCCACTCCATTGCCTTGCCAATGCCTACAAACTGTTGCAGCAGGCTGGTGCCGGTCGCGATGCCGCGCTTGACGAACGGAATACACAGGCTTGCCGAATCGGCCATCACCCGCAGGTCGCAGCCCAGAGCAAGGTTAAAGCCGGCCCCGTGCGCATGGCCGTTAATCATGCCGATGACCGGCTTGGACAGGGCACGCATCTTGGCCACCACCAAAGGCCAGCGGCCTTCGCCCTGGACGTAGTGCTTGACCGTGTCCGCGAATCTGCGCTCCGGCTGGTCGGGTTCGGCCATGCCCTTGAGATCGTCACCGGCACAGAAGGCCCGCCCCGCCCCGGTCAGGATCACGGCCCGGACCGAATCGTCATAATCACACGCCTCAAACGCCTGGAGCAGCTCCAGGCCAACCCGGATGTTAATCGCGTTCAGGCGTTCGGGGCGATTCAGGGTAATACGGCAAATGCCGTGGTCGTGTTCAATCAGCAGATAACGAAAATCCATGAGCTTCCTCCTGAGAGCGACCGGTGCGCCTGCCTACTGCGGCCAGAAAGTATCGGCAATCGCCTGAAGCTTTTTCGCCAGTTTTTCGGGTGTCATGCCCCAGTTGGGCGGTACGATACACATGGAGTTGGCCCGTTGCCACAAGGGCTCAATCCGCTCCCGAACCTGGTCCGGCGTGCCGTGCGCCCCAAAGGTTTTGACCATTTCGTCCGGCACGTATTGCGCGGCCTGCACACAGTTCATCGTCTTGGAGGCTGCACTGATTTTCCGTGCCTCGGCTCCGAAGCCGTGCGCCTCGAAATAGGGATAGTATTGGCTGAAACCCGAGTAGAAGGCCAGCCAGGGCTTGGCATCCTGCAAGGCCACCTTTTCGTCCTCATCAATAGAAACCGTCACCCAGGGCTGAAAATGGATCGCGTCGGGGTCGCGTCCGGTGCGCGCTGCGCCAACGGCCACGGACTCCTGAGCCTGGCCCAGAGACCACTCGACCGACCAGACCGGATGCCCGATCAAGCCGTCAGCCACCTCGCCCGTCAACTCACACATGCGCTGGCGCAGGGCCGCAATCCAGACGGGAATACGGTCGCGATACGGCGGGAGCGTGGGTTGATAGGACTCAAACTGGAGTTGATAAAACTGTCCCTCCCAAGGCTGCATCGCCCCGGAGCGGGCGCCGTCCTCAACGTGCCGCAGAATCTGTACGACCTCGCGCAGCCGCGACACCGGCTTGTCGTACGGCATCCCGAAATAGCCGTTGGTCCAGTGTTTAGGGCCGGTTCCCAGCCCCAGAATGAAGCGGCCTTTGGACAGGTGGTCAAGGTCGAGCGAGGTTACGGCGGTCTCAAACGGGCTGCGCGTCAGGCCAATGGCAATGCCGGTGGCCAGTTCGAGCCGCGTGGTCGAGACCGCCGCGGCCGCCAGCGGCGCAAACGGCGAGCCGTACACCTGAGGAACGGTCACCCCGGCCAGGCCGCGGTCTTCCAGCTTTTTAACGGCAGTGGCAAAATCCGGTTCAAGCGCCGGAATCACAAACGACCAATATTTTCGATCCATGGCATGGCCCTCCTCTTTCCCGCACACGGAGCAGTGACGAAGGCCATTCTTATCTCATCCGTCTCGGTCGCGCATGCCCTGTCCCTGTTTGACGTGAATCTGACCTGGACGCCAGGCAGGGCAAAAGAGTTTCCCGCGCCCTTGACGCTGACAGCCGACCCTTTCGTGCTTGCGGTTCCGGCATGGCACAGACTCGCCAAGCGGAAACGTGTGACGGAAGCCGATATCGCCGGTGAACAGGTACTGTTACTAGACGATGGGCAGTGTTTGCGGGGCCAGGCGCTGGCCGTGTGCCACACCAGTGGCGCCGGCGAGATTGGAGACTTTCGCGCCAGCAGCCTGAACACCCTGATTCAAATGGTCGCGGGCGGAATCGGGATTACCCTCCTGCCTTGGCTCTCACTGGAGGCGGAAACGCCGCATCTTTCACAGATTGTTATTCTGCCCTTTCGGAAACCCGAACCCAGCCGGACCATCGGCCTGGTCTGGCGGACCACCTCACCCCGGGCACATGAGTTTCAATTACTGGGCCGAGCTTTTGGTCCCGTAACCCGGCCCGGTTCTTGTAACGCAACTCGAGTGGTACAGTCTTACTCTGGCGCTTCCAGTTTGAACACCCGGGCGGCGTTCAGGCCGAGAATTTTCTCGCGGCTGGCCTCCGACAAGGTATCCATCTGGCGCTCAATGCTGGCGGCCGAGTACGGCCAACTGCCTTCGTGATGCGGATAGTCGTTCGACCACATGAAATTATCGACCAGGTTCAACTCTTCGGCCAGGAGCAGCGTGGAGCGGTCGTTCATGAAGGCCGAGAAACAGTTGCGCCGATAATAAAAGCTGGGCGGTTCGGGCAGGACCGGGCGCACCCACATATGGTGGACTTGATGGGCGTAGTCGAGGGTTTCGACCATCCAGGGCACCCAGCCGATACCGCCCTCGATAGAGCCGGCCTTGAGGCTGGGATGGCGCTCGAACACGCCCGAGGAGATCAGGTGCACGAGTGGGTCCATAACCGTGGACATCGAGTGCGAAACATAGTTAATCAGCGCTCCGCCATTGCCCCCGACCGCGCGCGGGTCGCGCCCGGTCGAGACGTGGAAGGTCATGGGCAGGTCTACTTCTTCGACCAGCGACCAGAGGGGCTCGAACGATTTGTCGTTGTATTGCAGTTCACCCTCTTTGAGCGGACCAAAGATGGGTTTATTCGGCATGGTGAGCCCCTTGAAACCGTGCTCCGCGGCCCACCGCACTTCGGCCATGGCGCCTTCAAGATCGCCGGTGGCAATCATGGCCATGGGCATGAAGCGGGTCCAGTGATCGCCAAAGGTCTCCAGCGCCCAGCGGTTCCAGGCCCGGAACATCGCCCCCTGAAAAACCGGGTCAGGCGTGCCAAAGGCCAACAGACCCTTGTTCGGGAAAATAATCTCGGCATCAATGCCATCCGCGTCCGCGTCGGCCAGACGCTGAGCGATATCGGTGCCGGCCTGGTTGCGGCGCACATCTTCGGCCTCAAAGCGCTTCGAGTAGGGCTGAAACATGTCGATATCTTCAAACGACTCCAGCGCCGGCAGGTGTTTTTCATAATTGCGGCCCGGTTTGACCAGCACGGGTTTCATGCCCTCGCAGATCGTCCACTGCGCGCCGTCCTCGTCAATTTTCATCCGTGGAATGCGATGGAGATATTTTTTCTCAATGCGCTTTTCCAGATAGTCGTTCGGTTCGATCCCGTGCGTATCGACCGAAACCATATAGTATTTATGCGGGTCACCCGCGTGTGCGGTCCGTGCCCAGCCGACATGACCCGGGCTCTGCTTGCGCCATGCGTTGCGTGGAGATGCTGCTTGAGAATCTATTGCTGCCATCGCGTCCCTCCTGAATACGGGCCAAACATACCAAGGAAGCCGTGAACCCGACAAGCCGGAGTGGTGCCGTGTTCACGGAAGTGAATACCGTCGCCCGATTTATGGCTCCGGTTGGAGTAAGGTCTTGTGTTCCGTTACCGCCAGAATTTTGTCTCGGGAATAGAGCACGGGAAATACTGCCCCGCGGCCCACAGGCCGGACAGGTCCCGATAATGGGCATGAGCAGGATCGCCGGCCTGTCCGGGTGTATTGATGCCCAACGACCGGTCCCAGTTACCGGGGTCGGCAATCAGCCGAAAAGAAGCGCCCACGGTCTGCATGTCCTCGCTGCCGGTATTATTGACCGTAAAACTGTCCCCGCCGCGCGGAATGGGACCAACGTCGAGCTGGGTGCGGAGTTCGGCGTTCACCGCGTCGCTCAGCATGTGTTTGATGACGATGTGGTGATAGGCGGTCTGGCCATAGGTCCAGTTATTCATGTCCGGGCCGAAGCGGGTGGCAAGCGATTGGACAGCGGTCTTGAAACTCTCACGGATAAATCGGTCGCGCCCGGCAAGCGGATCAGGACCGTAGCTGCCATCAGGAGCGAGGAGGCTGTTGATGAGCGGGGTGACAACCATACTCGCAAAGGCTTCCTGGAGAGCGGCCGGGACGTGCGTGTTCCGAAATTGCTGCCACAACTGGCGCTGCCAGGCCGCATAGATGCCGGCGGCAATAGAGTCCTTGTCCAGCACGAAGTCCCAGGCGTGCAGCCTGTTGAGCGCCGCCCGGACGAGCGGGTCTGCTGACGCCCAGTCCTTGTCCAGGGCGTGCAGAAACGGCAGCAGCAAGCGCGCGGGAATCGAGTACTCATCGCTCTGGAGTTGCATCATCTCGCGGGCCGTCAGGTTTTTGCCCGCGGCCAGGACTTCTGCAATCCGGGCAAACCGGTAGGGCTCCAGCCAGTAATAGCTGATCGGATAGGGGTAGTCGGGCGGCAGGTTCTCCTGGTTTGCGGTTGCGATAAACCCCTCGGGGGGATTCAGGACGTGCGGCAGCTCGCGAATCGGCAGATAGCCATCCCACTCAAAGCGGCCATCCCCCGGCACGGGCACCAGGCCGTTCCAGTTGGGTCGAAGCGGCACGACACCGACCGCCTGCCAGCCGATATTACCCTGCCTGTCCGCCCAGACCATGTTCTCTGACGGGGCGCGGGAATAGGCGCACGCCTCGCGGAACTCCTGCCAGGTAGTGGCCTGGTCCATCCGCAGGCTGGCCAGATACGGCACCCCGCCGATATCGAGCCAGGCGGCCCGCAGCCCAAAAGCCAGGTGCCGCTCCGGGTCTTCAGCCAGGATGGGACCGTGCCGGGTGTATTTCAGTTCGACCGCGGCGGCGGCCTGACCTTTCACCGGGATCGTCTCGTGGAGAATCCGCATGTCCTCCCACTCCCCCCGATACCAGTACTGATGCGGGTTGTCCGGGTTGGTCTTATACACATACAGGTCTTCGGAGTCGGTCGGGAAAATCGTCAGCCCCCAGGCCCCCTGCTCGTTATGTCCGATAGAAACACCGGGCAGGTGGGGCTCGCCACCGCCAATCACGTTCCAGCCGGGCGCAACCAGATGTACCCAGTAGCGTAGCGACGGCGCGGTAATCGCCCGGTGCGGGTCGTTGACCATGAGCGGCTGCCGCGAGAGCGTTTTGGCGCCGTTCACTACCCAGTTATTACTGCCCTCGTCTGGTGACACGCTCTTCCCGGTAAAGGCCGGGGGAGCCGCCCCAGGAGTTTCCGGGGCGCGCTGCCGTGGATCAACCACGTCTTCGGGCGTAAAGGCAACCGCTTCGCGCGCGGCTTGATAATACTTGAGGACATCACCGGGAATGGTCGCCACATCGAGCCCTTCGGCTACGGTCAGGTCGGGCGTGCCGGGGTGCAAATGGAGCATCGCCCGAATCGCTTCGGGCTGCATGGTTGGCAGCGCCTGGGCGATCAGAACCTCGGTTTCCAGGTTCAGAAAAATTCCACCGATGCGCGCCAGCACGATGTCCGGGGTCCAGGCTTGGGGAGTGATCCCGAGCAGACCGAACTCAAGGGACAGCAGGTCCGGCTGTTCCTGGGTCTGCCGAATATAGGCGTTAATGCCCTCAACAAAGGCGGCGATAATCTCTTTCCCGTCCGGGTGATAGTACTGATACTCCTGGTCCAGGTCACCGCGAAAACGCAGCAGCCGAGCGCCGATGTCGCGGTCCAGGGCTTTGGGGCCTTGAATCTCGGCCAGCGTGCCGGTGACGCGCCGACGCCAGATTTCAAGCTGAAACAGGCGGTCGCGGGCCGCGTTATAGCCTTGGGCAAAAAACAGGTCGGGCTGGTTCTTGGCATAGATATGAGCAATACCCCAGCGGTCGGTCAGGATTTCGACCGGCTCGCGGAGACCGGAGAGGCGCAGTGTTTCCATTCCATCCTCCTGAACACTTGTCTGAGGCAGGCCCGCGGTACGACCCAGGGAGGGAGCGAGACAGGCGGCGACACATAAGAAGAGGGCAAGCACAGACGCAGCGGGTGAAACCGTCGGCATGGTCGCTCCTGTCACGCCCGCTCCTGGTTACGCCTCATCAACAGGCGGTAACACATCCGGGGTGACCTGATAGCCGTCCGCCAGGGCGTTGGTGCTGTTGAACAGCGCCACAATAGCCATGACTTCTCCCAGCGTTTCGGTGTCGCAGCCCAGCTTCCGCAGGGCCGCGGTGTGGGAGTTAATACAGTAGGCACAGCCGTTGGTGGCCGAAACGGCCAGGGCAATAATCTCGCGGGTGCGAGGATCAAGGGGCGATTCCCGTCCGCCGGCCTCGGGGTGCATGAGCGCTTTCAGCCGGGTCCAGATCATCTCCAGATTGTCCGGATGGCTGGCCAGTACCCGCCAGAAATTCGGCACCGCCGGAATACCCTTGGTGGCTTTGATGTCAGCATAGATCTGCGCGACTTTGCCGGTGGCTTCTTCTTCCGCGACCATGCGCACGGTTGCAGTACGCGTCATAGCACTTCCTCCCTTGTGACTGGCGATAAGCGGTCTTTCAACTCGCCTCGTTCAGATTGCCGCCTCAGGGTGTCCCAAAAAGAGACAGAAAGAAAGGGTGGATGGCACGCCGTACGCGGCGGGAGAGTTGCGGCCTTGTCAGAAATTCCGTACAGCAGTCTCTAAGGAGGCTGTACTTATGGCGATTCTGATTACTGGAGGGACCGGGTTTTTGGGCCGGCATCTGACACGACATCTGGTTCAGTCGGGAGAGCATGTCGTTATTCTCGACGCCGTCCCGAACCGACAGGCGGTCGCGGACGTGGCCGACCAGGTGAAGGTCTTGCAGGGCGATGTCATGGAGGTGACCGCGCTCATAGACGTGATCCAGCGCCATACAATCGAGGGGATTATTCACCTCGCCTACTATCTGGGGACCGGCGGCATCCGCAATCCGCTGCCGTCGATCAACGTGAATTGTATCGGCACCACCAACATCTTTGAGGCCGCCCGGCTGAGCGGCCTGAAGCGCGTCGTGTATATGAGCTCGGTCGCGGTGTTTCCCGAGCGCACGGCCAGCGCCGCCCCGGAGTTGAGCGAAGACGACCCGCCCGCTCCGTCTACCAGCAATCAGGCCGGCCTGTACGGCGCGTGCAAATTATTCAACGAGCATACCGCAGACTACTATAATCACGCTTATGGCATGGACTTCATTGCGATCCGGCCGACCTCGGTGTTTGGCGAGGGACGCGGCCAACGCCGGGGAGCGGCGGGGGATCATTTTATGGTCGCCCCTGAGTTGGCCCTGCTCGGCAAGCCGGTCGTCATGCCACAGGACGAGCAGATTGCCGACTGGCTGTACGTTGCCGATGCCGCGGAGGTCTTTCGTCGGGCGTATCATATTGAAAACCCGCAATCCCGCGTGTTCAACATGGCCGGCCCCAGTCGCAAGACGGGCGAGATCACGGCCTATCTGCGCGAGTTACTGCCCGACGCCAATATCTCGGTCAGTGATAAACCCGTCGCCATGACCTCGCTGGTCAAGACCGACCGCCTGCGGACCGAGCTGGACTTCACCCCCAGGTACACGGTCGAGGACGGCATCCTGGCCTATTTGAGCGATGTGCGTAAACGCGAAGGCATGCCGCTGGAGCCACGCTAGGGGCGACTTGGTGAAAGAGGGTTAAAGAGAGGGCGTCTATGGACTTTGGAGTTGGCTTTCAGTCGCATATTCACAACGGGTGGAAACACGCCCTGCTGGCCGAGCAGATGGGGTTTACGAATGCCTGGTTTGTGGACTCGCAGATGCTCACCTCGGACGTGTATGCCTGTATGGCCCTGGCCGCCGCGCAGACAAAAACGATCCGACTCGGGACCGGCGTCACCATTGTCGGGACGCGGATTCCGCCCGTCATTGCGCACTCAATTGCCACCATCAATCAGCTTGCGCCCGGCCGGGTGATCCTCGGTCTGGGCACCGGTCATACGGCCTGGCGAACCATGGACATGCCACCGGTTTCGCTCGCGGAGTTCCGACACGCGGTCGAGGTCTGCCAGGGCCTGCTCCGGGGCGAGACTGTCGCCTATCATGAGCGCGGCCGGCACAGCCGGATTCGGTTCATGGATGTCGAGCACGGCTATATTAACACGCGCGAGCGCATCCCCGTCTATCTGGCGGCCTCGCATCCCAAGGCCCAGGCCCTGGCCGGTGAGCTGGGCGACGGCCTGTTGACCCTGAGCCTGCTCTCGGCCGAGTCGCTCACCCGCAATCTGGCGGCAGTCGCACGGGGCTGGGAGGGCCGGAACGGCGGAAAGCCATCCGACTTCAGCGTGGTTACGCTCGGCATCTCCTGCGTGCTGCAACCCAGCGAGGCCGTGAACAGCCCGCGCGTGCTGTCGCGGGTCGGCCCGCGCATTGCGGTGGCCCTGCACTATGCCTATGAAGTCGCTAAACAGGGCAAAACGGTGCCGCCTTTTTTACAGCCCTTTCTGACTCCGGACTACCAGCGCTATCTGGATGACCGCTGGGAAGACATACACGCTACGCACTCGCGCTTTCTGCATCCGGGCGAAGAGAAATTCATTACCCCCGAGGCCATTCGGACCATGAGTCTGACCGGCTCGCGCGATGACATTCTCGAACGCCTCCATCAGCTTGAAGCCGCGGGACTCACCCAGATGGTGATCTCACCTCCGTGGGGTCTTGTGGAAGAAAGTATTGTGGAGTTCGCCCGAGAGGTTATCGGACCGTATAGAAACCAGTAGCCGAGCGTGCAGCGCTTGATTCCGCCGAGGGGTTTGGAATCAGCGGATGAAACCGCTACGTTGAGAGCGACTCTCTCGGAAGGAATGTAGATATAAATATGACGCAAGGCGAAGCGGTACGCTATGAACAGGTCGGACATACAGGTTGGCTGCGGCTCAACCGGGCGGACAAGCTGAACGCCATGACGCCCCAGATGTGGCAGGCCTTACGGGAACTCGGTGACACGCTTGCCACCGAAGCGCACGCGCGCGAAAACCAGTTACGGGCGCTCGTCGTGATGGGCGAAGGCCGCGCCTTCTCAACCGGCATCGACACCTCGGCCTTTGGCCGTGTGGTCTTTAACGGACACGAACATGAGCCCATGCCCGAGGTGGTGGCCGACGACGATCCCATGGTGTCCATTATCCAGGGCTTTCAGGAAGCCTTCACCTGGCTTGAGGAAGCCCCCTATCCGACCATTGCCGCGGTCCGGGGCTATGCCCTGGGTGCAGGCCTGCAGATGGCGCTGGCCTGCGATATCCGGGTGGTCGCCCGCGGCAGCCGGCTGGGCTTGCTGGAGCACCGCTACGGCCTCATCCCCGACCTGGGCGGCACCCAACGTCTGCCCCGGCTGGTCGGCACCGGCAAGGCCAAGGAACTCATCTGCACCGCCCAGCAGATTGAGGCCGAAGAGGCATATCGTATCGGTCTGGCCGAACAGCTCGTTGACGACGAGGCACTGGAGGCGACCGTCACGGACCTGGCAGACCAACTGGCCAGCCAGCCGCCGCTGGCCGTGCGCCATGCCAAGCGGGCGATTGACGCCAGCCAGTCTCTTTCCGTCCGTGACGGCCTCCTGCTGGAAGCCAAGAGCCAGGCGGTCTGTATTCGCTCCCAGGATGCCAAGGAAGCGGTGCGGGCGTTTATGGAAAAACGGTCGCCCCGCTTCTCTGGACAATAAAAAGAGGCAGGACAGTAATAGTGCGGGACAGTAAAGGAGACGAACAATGACAGACCACGGCTATGCCCGACCGGATATGCTGGCAGAGACCCAATGGCTCGCGGCGCATCTCCAGGACGACAACCTGTGCGTCGTCGACTGTGATAATCGCGAAGCCTATCGTCGCGCCCATATTCCAGGGGCGATTCCCGTTCGTGGCCATCATTATCTCAAGGAAAAAGAAGGCGCGCCACATATCATGGGCCCGGACCAGTTTGCCCAGACCATGGGCGAGATGGGCATTGGGGATGATACGCTGGTGGTCGCCTATGATGGCTTCAGCGGGCTGTACGCGGCCCGGTTCTGGTGGGCGCTGCACTATTACGGCCATACCAATGCCAGAGTGTTGAACGGAGGCTGGGACGCCTGGCTGGCCGAGGGGCGGCCGGTGACCAACGCCTCGTCCCGTCCGGCCAAGGCGACCTTTACGCCCCAGGTGCACGACGCCCTGATCGCCCGTTGGGAGCAGGTCCAGGAGGCGATTGCCGCGGATACCGTACTACTCGACGTGCGCTCGGATGCGGAGTGGACCGGCGAGAACAACCGGGGCACCAAGCGGGGTGGGCGGATTCCCGGCGCAGTCCATCTCGAATGGCTCAACTATGTGGACCCCAAGACCAAAAAGTTCAAACCCGCGGACGAACTCCGGCCCATGTTTGCGCAGGTCGGGGTCAGACCCGAGTGTGCAGTCGTCACCTATTGACAGGGTGGCATCCGTGCGGCGCACGGACTGTTCACCCTCCGGCTGCTCGGTTTTGACAAAGTGCGCAACTACGACGCCTCCTGGGCCGAATGGGGTAACCGCGAGGACCTCCCGCTGGAAAAATAGGTCCTGGTGACGCTCTTCTCGTATGGCTGACTATAGACAAGCGCTGTGGCTTCTGGCCGTTCTGCTGGGCTGTTTTTTTCTCTCCAGCCGCATTTGTAGCGCACAGCCGGCGGCCGAGGCCGAACCCCACGGTAGCCTGCTCATCCAGACTCCGGGAGAGCAGGCTCAGTCGGGTGGGCTCTCAGCCAGAATCTATCGCCTCACCCCCGAGACACTCATCACCCAAACACCCCTGAACACCCACGTCTCGCTGTCGCCCGGGTCCTACCGGGTTGAACTCGACATTCTGGGCGGAACGGTTTCGCGCGAGCGCGTGCTGGTTCGGTCCGGTCGGACCAGTACGGTCATCCTGAGCGAAGTCGCGGCCCTCCAGGTCAACGTCCTGGATAAAAAGGGCCAGGATATCGGCCTCGGCGTTGAGGTCTATGACGGCGTGTCCGACGAACTGCTCGGAGAGTTCCTGAGCGGAGAGATCATCCTGGCCCAACCGGGCCTGGTCGATGTCAAGGTCGCCGTTCCGCCCCAGAGCCAGTGGTGGCGTGATATTGAGCTCCTCCGGGGCGGACTCCGGGAGCTGACGCTGCGCGAGCGGGTGCGTGGTGAACTTCTGGTCCATCCCCGTCTGGCCGGAAAAGATGTCAGTCCGCTGACTCAGGTCATCATTTACGCCGCCGGGACGCAGAAAGAGATTGCCCGCAGCGAGCCCGGCCAGGAACATCGCTTTATCCTGGAGACCGGCAGCTATGATGTGTTTGTGGCCAATCCAACGGGACGGGGGAGACCCTTCGTGCTGGAACGCACGGAACTCCCGGACGAAAAAACCGTCGAAAAGGACGTCCACCTGGATGGACCGGCCGACCCGCCTGCGGCCCAGCCCCCAGCCCATTTGGAACCGCAGCCACTCTAGCTCAGGCAGGTGGAGTCGCTCAGCCCGTCTTCAGTTTCTGAATCTCGTCTTCAAGCGAGGCGTACCAGTCATCAAATGGAATAGCGTCCGGGACAACGATTTCGAGGGTACCATTCTCAAGCATCCTGAGGCTGCCGGTGCCCTGCTGCCGCAGGGGGATAATAACCGCCTCCCGGGAGATGCCCAACCGGTCAAGGATTTCGAAAATACGCTCAATCTGCGCCAGTTGCACCCCTTGTGGCACGGTGTCTCCTCCCGCCGGCCTACCACGCCAGGAGCGGAATGGCCGCGGCGAGGAGCAGCACGCTGATGCCAATAGCAATGACACCCCAGAACGTTGGCGGACGGCGGACCTCGAGGGTGGCTCCGCAGTGAACACACGCGGACAGAAACGAGCCGCCGGTCACATAGACCCGGTTCCATTTATGACACGCGGGGCAACGGGGGTTGGGACGGGCGCGAAGAAGTGTGGCAAACTGAGGCACGATTTTCTTTCCTCTTTTTTTTCACCCTAACGGGGGGATGGAGTCTACGTCAACCTATTGGCGATTCTCGGCATGGTGTCGAGCGGTGAGGCGCGGCGCCACCAGTTCCAAAAGCTGCGTGTGGAGCCGGCCATTGCTGGCAACCAGGCCCTGTAAGAGGGTCGTTGGCTGATTGAAGCGGACCGGCTTCCCGCCAAGGGTCGTCACTCGTCCTCCGGCCTCTTCGACGAGGAGGGTCCCCGCGCAAATATCCCACTCGTTCTTGGGTGTCAGCGTAAACGAGGCGTCGGCCTCACCGTTTGCAAGACACGCCAGCTTGTAGGCAATGCTGCCCAGGGGGCGGGTGCGAAAAAGAGAACGGAAGTCTTTCCACTCCCCCCGTTTAGTCTCCGAGCGGCTTGAGAGAATGGTGGCCTCGGCCAAGTGCGGCGTTTCGGGCACGCGCAACGGGCGGGCCCCACACCACGCCCCGTGTCCGCGAACCGCCCAGAAAAGCTGATCCAGGATGGGATGATAGACCACGCCGAGAATCGGCCAGCCCGCTTCAATAAGCCCGATGGAGACGGCAAATTCCGGGATTTTCTGAATAAATTCCTTGGTGCCATCCATGGGGTCAACCACCCAGACGCGGTGGGCGGAGAGCCGGGCGGACGAATCGACCGTCTCTTCAGACAGCCAGCCGTCGTCAGGAAAAGCCGTATGGAGCATGGTGTGGATCTTCTGGTTGGCTTCACGGTCGGCAAGCGTAACCGGACTGTTATCACCCCTTTTGTACTCAACTGTGTAGTTGGTCTCGTAAATGGTGCGGATAATGTCTCCCGCGGCCCGCGCAGCCGCAATGGCAAGGGCTTTCTCTTTTTCCATTTACTGTCCCAGCACCTGGGCAAAGATGAGCGGCGCCACAATCGAGGCGTCCGATTCAATCAGGTAACGCGGCGTGTCTGCGCCAAGCTTGCCCCAGGTAATTTTTTCGTTGGGAACCGCGCCTGAGTAGGAGCCATAGCTGGTCGTTGAGTCGCTGATCTGACAAAAATAGCCCCACAGCGGGGTGTGGGTACGTTTCATGTCCTGGATCAGCATGGGGACCGCGCAAATGGCAAAGTCTCCGGCAATACCCCCGCCGATCTGAAAAAATCCGATGGAGTGATGGTCCGAGACCGTACTATACCAGTCGGCCAGCAAGGTCATGTATTCAACACCGTGCCGCACGGTATGCACGTTTTTAATCAAGCCGGTCATGCAATAGCTGGCGTACACATTCCCACAGGTTGAATCCTCCCAGCCCGGCGCAACAATGGGCAGGTCTTTTTCCATGGCGGCATGGACCCAGGAGTCTTTGGGGTCAATCTGGTAATAGGGTTGCAGCCTGCCGGTGCGGAGAATTTCGTAGAAGGTCTCGTGCGGGAAGGCCCGCCTCCCGGCATGGTCGGCCTGCATCCACAATTCCTGGAGGACGCCTTCGACCCGACGCATGGCCTCGAACTCGGGAATGCAGGTATCGGTGACGCGGTTCATATGCCGGGCCAGCAGGCCCTCCTCATCCTGAGGGGTCAGGTCCCGATAGTGCGGCACCCGCTCATAGTGCTCATGCGCGACCAGATTAAAAATGTCTTCTTCCAGGTTCGCGCCCGTACAGGAAATGGCATGAATGCAGTCATTGCGGATCATTTCAGCCAGGGAGAGGCCGAGTTCGGCCGTGCTCATAGCGCCGGCCATGGCCAGCAGCATCTTGCCGCCCCGGTCGAGGTGTTGCCGATAAGCGGTCGCCGCCTCGATAACGGTCGCCGCGTTGAAATGCCGAAAGTGGTGGTGCAAAAAATCGGTAATCGGCTGACGGCTCATCCCTTTCTCCTTCAGTATTGATTAGCCTGTTATGAGCGCTTGTAGCGCCTGGCCGGTCGTTGCGCCACGCAGGGCTTGGCCTCTGGGGTCGGGCGCCAGCGCTTGGGTCAATAATTGCTGGAAATCCACGTGCCGCTCGGCCCAGTCCCGGACTGCGGCGAGGCGGTCAAAGAGCGCCAGACGCACGGCGTAGGCGTCGATCTCATCCTCCGACCCGGCCTCGGTGTCGTCGCCCGGTGCGGCGTAGGGCCGGGCTTCGGTGAGAAACCTCGCCGCCTCAGCCGGGACGTGGTCCGAGAGGTGCGTTGCCTCACTCAGGGTCTTCCGTATTGTGGTTGAGGAGAGATCGGTAACAGACCCAGGCAGGGGCAGGAAATGAATCGCATCTCGGTAGGGCTGGTTGTCGGGGCGCTGTAACAGCGCGTCAAATGCCTGCCGGGCCATATCGCCCCGGTTGGCGACGACCAGCGAGGTCAGCGCAAAAAGCTGCTCCAGAGCGGCCTCCCGGTCCTGGTAGTAGCGCGCGTCCAGAATCTGCGCCAGCTTGTCCATGCCCACAATAAAAAACAGCCCGGCCCGCTGGTCAAAGAGAGACTGAAAAGCCTGCGCCTGCTCAAAATAGAGCCCGCGGTTGACCAGGGCCACACCCAGATGCTGTTGCTGCTCGACGTGCAGGAGGAGCAATAACAGGCGATCCTCCAGGCCCATCCCCGTCACCCGTTCCTTATCCACTGTGACCTTTGCCACCGTGTACACGAGTTGGTCCAGGTGGAATGCGCGGCAGGCGTGCTGCGCGAGCACGACGTGCGCCAGGGTGAGAGGATTGAATGAGCCACACAAGACCCCCAGCCGTTGCGGAGGCGGATGTAACGGCGTGGACAGCAGACAGGCCGTGGGAGGCGCGGCGCTATCGAGGGACTGAAGACGATCTCGCAACGTAAACAAACGGGACAGGTCGTAGAATTCAGATGACATGGCTCACCCGGCAGCATACACGACTTCGACACCCTGCGCAGGCCGGGCCGGAGAAAGGCCCTGTTTTTCCGACAGTGCTGGTCCGCCCGATACTCCAGGATTGACGGTCAATTTCAGCCCATGCTACCCTCTGCCAATGCGTTCGCCTTCCTCCGTTGTGTGGGTTTTCCTGCTTTGCTCTCTCATTCCGTTAGCCTCGTGCAGCCCGGCCCGGCCCGTTCCAGCCCCAGCGCGCATCGCCCCACCGGTCGTTCCCGCATCCGTTCAGACACCGCCCATCCCAGGTCAGCCGGTTGTCCTCGCTCCCGAAGACAAGGCCCTCGGGCATTTCCTCAAAAGCCAGGTGGCCCTGAATGCGGGCGACTATGACACCGCACTCAGCGAGCTTGAACACGCCGTCGCTCACGACCCGAACACACCGTTTCTGCGCCTGCGGCTGGCCACCCTGGCCTTACGTCAAGGCAAGCTGGCCGAGGCTCTGGAGCATTGCCAGCAGGTCGTTGCCGCCGAGCCGGACAATGTTTCCGCCCAGCGCCTTCTGGCCGGCCTGCTTTCCTCGACCGGCAAGGAAAACGAAGCCGCGCAGGTGTATGAATCCCTGCTGACCAAGGGTTCGGACGACCAGGAACCGTATCTCTACCTCAGCGTGCTGTACGCCAAGCAAGGGCGGTTTCAAGAAGCGATCAGCGTGCTCAAAAGGCTGGTGAGCCGCCATCCCCAATCGGTCCTGGGCTATTATTACCTGGGCCAGACGCACGCGGCAGCCGAGCAGTTGGAGCAGGCGGAAACCTATTATCACGAGGCGCTCAGCATCAATCCGCAGTCAGAACTGGTCCTGCTTGACCTCGCCCTCGTGTATGAAATGCAAAAGAAGAATGCCCAGGCCATAGAAGTGTACGAGAAAGCCCTGAGTCTCAATCCGCGCAGTGAGCAGGCGCGGGAGCGGCTCGGTCGTTTCTACCTTGGCCAGAAGAAACTTGACGATGCGCTGGACCAGTTTCAGGCGCTTGAAAAAATAGAAGCCGACCCGCAGGAGACGCGGCTCAAGATCAGCCTGATCTATCGGGAGAAAGGCGATTACGAAAGGGCCGCCACCGCTCTCAACCTGGTCCTGGCCTCCCAGCCCGAGAATCATCGCGCCCGCTACTTTCTCGGCGTCGTGTATACGGAGGCCAATCAGGACGTCAAGGCCGCGGTCGAGCTATTACACATTCCTCGGCAGGATGAGTATTTTGCCGACGCGCGCGTCTACCTGAGTTATATCTACCAGCGCCAGGGCAATATCGCCCAAGCCATCACCGCCGTGGAACAGGCCCTCAGCGTCAAGGAGGACGACACAGACCTCATTGGTTTTCTCGCCTCCCTCCATCGCGAAAACAATGATCGTGCCAAAGCCGTCGAACTCCTTGAGCATCTCGTCGAGGTCGCCCCGGATAACGATCAGTACCATTTCACGCTGGGCGCGGTGTACGATGAGCTCAAACAAAAGGAGCGTTGCATTCAACATATGCAGAAAGCCATCGCCCTCAATCCCGAGAATGCCGCGGCGCTGAACTATCTGGGCTATACCTGGGCAGAGCAGGGGGTACATCTGGATGAGGCCGAGCAACTGATACTCCGGGCGCTGGCTATCGAACCCAACGACGGCTTTTATATTGATAGCCTGGGTTGGGTGTATTATCAGCGCGGAGAGTATATGGAGGCCATTCAGCACCTGGAACGGGCGGTGGAACTGGTTGATGCCGACCCCACCCTGATTGAGCATCTGGGGGATGCATATGCCAAAATCGGGCGCACCGCAGACGCCTCCCGCGTCTACCGGGAAGCCATGAAAAATGCCTCCGAAGAGGCGCAGCTCAAGCGTTTACGGACAAAGCTGAATGCCTTGTCGCCGGTGGGGATACACAAGACGAGCGGCAGTGAGCTCCAGTAGCAGCAGCGCTGCGGGCCGGTCTCCCCGGCGCACGACTCTCTTTTTCTCTCTACTATCCAGCATAGTCCGACGGCGGCGACCTGCGGCCCTGTCGTTAGCCTGGCTCGTCGTTCTGGCAGGTCTCAGCGTTTGGGGAAGCGGCTGTACGGCGCGTCGCCCTGCCCCGCCGTTGTCTCCGCCCCGGACCTTAGCCCCCCTCCCGTCCGCCCAAGAACTGCTGGCTCCGCTTCAGGCCCGGCAGCAGGCCGTCACTGGCCTCCGCGGGCTGGCCAAGGTCTCGTACCGCGACACGCGCGAAAAGGGTTCCGCAACGCAAGCCGTTGCGCTGGCCCCGCCCGACCGCTTTCGCCTTGAATTCTTTTCGCTCCTTGGGGTGACCGCTATTCATACCTGTGACGGGCAACAACTGGCTGCCTATCTGCCCCGCGATAAAGTCCTCTACCGAGGAGTGGCCAGCCCGTTCAATATTGCCCGTTTGACCCAGGTGCTGCTCTCGGCGCGCGAGGTCACGCGCCTTTTGATGGGCCTTCCGCCCTTTGGGGTGGAAGGGACAGGCGGGCCGGTGCGGCGTGAGCCGGCCGGCCCCTATCGGCTCGATTTTCGTCGTTCGGACGGCAGCCTGACCACACTGCGGTTCGACCCGGCAACACAGCGCCTCACGGGCTGGGCAGTCAGGGACGCGACCGGTACGCTCCAGGCTCAGGGCGAGTTGGGCGACTACCGGCAGGTGCAGGACATCTTTTTCCCGTTTGCCATCAGCCTGTCCGACGCGCAGGGGGCCCAGCAGGTCACGCTCACCTATCAGGAAGTCTCGGTCGGCCCTGTCCCGTCCGCAGCGCTCTTTCGCCTGGATACGCCCACGGGGGTGGAAGAGATTGATATTGATGCCTATCGTCTGCACAGCCCGTAGCGAGAACGGGCTGGTGGTCAGTGTGTGGTCCCGTCTCTTTTGAATACGACGGCAAAGCCGCGGCGGGCCAAGGA
Source organism: uncultured Binatia bacterium (SeqCode) (assembly GCA_965232605.1). Classification (GTDB taxonomy): domain Bacteria; phylum Desulfobacterota; class Binatia; order Bin18; family Bin18; genus Bin18. The sequence goes on from CBDDQA010000005.1 coordinate 689,186, forward strand.
GAATTTCCGGTCCGCGGATTGAGCATAACGTCCGAACTGGCCCTGCTTCTGTTGTTGTACCCAGTCCGGGAAGGAGTCTTCGATATTCATATGCGCGACTTGCTGGGGGGGCAGTAACACGACGGCATCGGCTCCCACCTCACAGGCTTTGTCGCGGATCAGGGCGTTCATGCTTTCCAGCCCGTCAATTTCGTTCCCATAGGACACAATGTGGGCGAAGACGTCATACGGCTGGGCCGGGGGAGAGGTCAGCACATGGACAGAGCAATCGACGGGGCGCGCTTCGGGGTAGATGGGGGCAATGCGCTCCTCAATGGCAACAGGTTTTGCCGGACGCATGAAACAGCCCGTGAGAAAAATCAGTCCAACACCGAACCACCAGAATTGTGTACGCACCTTGCTCCCCTTTTGTTGTATCGCCCACAGACTGGCGAGTAGCATAGAATGCTCCCGGTACGGACGCAAGTCTCGTCCTGGTTCTCCGTTCTAGTCTCTGAGCAGTTTCCGGGCAATCACCCACCGATGAATCTCGGTCGGTCCTTCAAAAATCCGCATGGGCCGCAGGCGGCGATAGATAAATTCAAGCGGCATCTCCTTGGACATGCCCATACCGCCGTGCATCTGCATGGCCCGGTCGGCCACCCGGGTGGCCATTTCCGTGGCAAAGACTTTCAGCATGGAGGCCTCCTGGCGGACGTCGTCGCCCTGGTCGAACTTCCAGGCCCCGTGATGCACCATCAGCCGTGAGGCGTGAATATCGGTCGCCGAGTCGGCGATAAACCACTGAATGGCCTGGCGGTCGGCTAGCTTCTGGCCAAAGGTCACGCGCTGCTTGGCATACTCGACCATCATATCCAGGCAGCGCTGCGCCAGACCCACACACCAGCTTCCCATTTCCAGGCGTCGGACGGTCAGGCGGAGCTGCATGGGCGCAAAGCCCTGTCCGACTTCGCCCAGAACCTGGGAATCCGGGAGGGGCAGGTCTTCAAACACCAGCTCCCAGGGCGCATGTCCGCCAATGACCGGAATCTGGCGTTGCAGCACCAGACCGGGGGTGCCCTTATCCACCAGAAAGGCCGTAATCCCGCCCCGGGCGCCCTTACCCTTTTCCGTCACCGCCATGACAATGATGAAGTCGGCGACATGGGCGCGTGAGATCCAAATCTTCCGCCCGTTTATGACCCACTGGTCCCCTTTTTTCACGGCGGAGGTCTGCATCCCGGCCGGGTCTGAGCCAGCTCCAGGTTCGGAAATGGCAATGGCCGAATGCGCCTTGCCCTGCGCATACGGCAGCAGATATTTCTCGCGCTGCTCAGGCGTACAGGTTTGCATCAGCATGTGCAGATTGGGCGCATCGGGTGGAAAGGTAAACGGCGTAATGGTCTTATACAGTTCCTCGGTCGCCAGGCATTTCGGCAAGGCTCCCAGGTTCAACCCGCCAAATTCCTCGGGTACGTCCAGCCCCCACAGACCGGCTTCCTGGGCAACGGCCAGCAAACGTTCTTCGGCCTCGGGTGGCACCAGGTCTTCACCGGTCATGCCCTGTGTGTCGCGCTCCAGGACAGTTGTCTCCAGCGGGACCAGTTCCTGACGCACGAAACGGCGCACCGTCTCCTGCAACATGCGGTATTCTTCGGGCAGTGCAAAATCCATACAAAGTCCTTTCCGCACCAGACTGCCGGACAGCCTAGCAGGATCGGATACGGAAATGCAGGGGTGACGGCCGGCGGAACTTGCGTTCCTGCGCGTGGGGAATATATGTCGAAAAAATGTCTGAATCGGGATTATCGGGATGGAAGGATAGGCAGGATGGCGAGAGATGAATTAACATATCAGATTATCGGCTGCGCACAGAAAACATCCTGCAAATCCAAACATCCTGTAAATCCTGATACTGGCGATTGGAGGATGAATCGATGGAGAACGAAGAAAAAGTCATCAAGCACCTGGAAATGACGCAAGCCGTCATCAACCGTCTAGGGAGCAACTCCTTCCTGCTCAAAGGCTGGAGTATGACGGTCATCGTCGCCACAATGGTCTTGATTGCCAGATATGACATGCAAAATCCGTGTATTGTCCTGGCCGTGATGTTTCCTGTTCTGGGGTTCTGGATTCTGGATGGATATTTTCTCTGGCAGGAAAGGTTATTTCGGCAGGTCTACGATGAGGTCAGGAGACAATCCGACACCGATTTCAAGATGGATGTGATGAAGCACAGGGATAAACCAAAATGCAGTTGGTTATCTGCCGTGTTTTCTGTCACGCTCGTTGTTTTTTATGCGGTCGAAGTCGTGTTTATTCTTGCCACCTTGGCCATCCTTCAAATGGAGGTCCCGGCGTGAGACATGTTTTTTTAGTAAAGCTGTGGAAGAATACAGGGCTGTCGGAAAATTGAACGTAATCGCTGACCAACTCGAATCATATAAACAGAGGTACGAGATGGCGAAGATTGAAGGATTCAGGGTAAGGAATTTCAAACTGCTCAAGGATGTAACACTGGGCCAGTTCTGGCCCGGTATTTCGGACAAACCGCTCACTCCTATGACTGCGGTGATTGGTAAGAACGGGGTGGGGAAAAGCGCCTTGTTCGACGCATTCGGGTTTCTGGCGGACGCCCTGAAGTCTGGTGTTGAGGAAGCCTGCGACGCACGCGGACGCGGCGGCTTCGAGAAACTACGGACACAGGGGCAAACAGACCCTATCGAGTTAGAGGTGTATTATAGGGTGCATACCAATGCCCGGCCTATTACTTATGAAATCAGAATCGAGGTAGACGAGTCCGGGCGTCCGTATGTGTTACGCGAAGTAATGCATGAAGCTCGGGAAGACTACTCGCCACTTTATTTCCTCATACTCGTAGAAGGCCGGGGCGCGGTGTGGAAGGGAAACCAAGGGGGCCAACTCGATGAGACAACAGCTGGGTTTGATCTTGATGAGTTGTTAAAATCGATTCATAAGAAAAGATCAGACGAATTCAAAGATATTGAATTCATTGAATTGGAAGACCGACGCAAGCTGGGCATTGCTACGCTCGGTGCGCTGAAACAACACCCGAGAATTGCCGCCTTTCGCCAATTCATCGAAGGCTGGTATCTCAGCTACTTCACTCCGGACGCGGCTCGCAGCCTTCCTCTGGCAGGACCACAGAAATATCTTAACGTACATGGTGACAATCTCAGTAATGTCGTGCAGTTCATGGAACGTGAACATCCGACGCGTTTCCAGTCCATTCTCAAGGAAATCGCCAAGAGAATTCCGGGCATAGACAAGATCGATACGGAAAAAACTAAAGACGGTCGGCTGCTACTCAGGTTCAACGATAAAGGCTTCCAGGACCCCTTTTATGCACAGCAGATGTCGGACGGGACGCTGAAGGTATTTGCCTATCTTTTGCTTCTCAATAATCCGACTCCCCCGCCGTTCCTGTGCATCGAAGAACCAGAAAACGGCCTGTATCATAAGCTCCTGGAGACACTAGCCCACGAATTCCGTGAACACGCGAGCGAACAAGGAGGTGGCTCGCAGGTCTTTATCACGACGCACCAGCCCTACTTCGTTAATGCACTCGACCCGAAGGAGGTCTGGATTCTGGAAAAAGGTGAAAACGGTTTTTCAACGGTCCGACGGGCAAGCGCTGACCCAGTCGTCAATAATATGGTCAAGGAAGGCTTGCCACTGGGCGGTCTCTGGTACAGCGATTACCTTGACGCGAGGTAATCGAATGCACTTTGAGATCCTCGTTGAAGACCAGTCCGGTAAGACGATGCTCGATATTCTGGTTCCGAAGATCATCAACCAGCCGCATACTTTTGAGGTCAAAGCCTATAAAGGTGTCGGCCACATCCCCAAGAATCTCAGGAGTAGTACCGACGCGCGCAAGCGCCTTTTGCTTGACCAACTTCCCAGATTGCTCGGGGGGTATGGAAAGACATTTGCCGGCTATTCTGAGAACTATCCGTATCCGGCAGCGGTGATTGTGGTTTGCGACTTGGATGACAAGTGTCTGAAAGCATTTCGACAAGAACTCTTTACTATCCTAAATGCTTGTAACCCAAAACCGGAGACCCAGTTCTGCATTGCCATAGAGGAAGGTGAGGCGTGGCTGTTAGGTGATATTCCTGCGGTCAAAGCAGCGTACCCGAACGCCAAAGACAACATACTCGGAAGTTACGAAAATGACTCAATCTGCGGCACCTGGGAGCTTCTGGCCAACGCGGTGGTCAAAGGTGGCGCAAGTGGATTGAAAAACAAAGGTTCGCAGGCCGTCGGCAGAGAAAAATCGGTGTGGGCAGAGAAAATCACGCCCCATATGAATGTCGACGACAACGTCTCTCCCAGTTTCTGCTATTTTCGAGAAAAGGTTCGAGACTTGACGCAAGCGACGCCCTGAGACGACCACAAAACTCGAACCGCTTACATTCAGGATTGAAATACGCTCAGCACAGGCAGGTCTTTTCAGCAAAGATCTGAGCGAACAAAATGTCATCTTGACATCATAATTTTCATACATCATGATGTCTCCATGAGAACGACACTGACATTAGACGATGACGTTGCGGGCTTTTTGAAAGACCAGAGTCGGCTTCACAATAAACCTTTTAAGCAAGTGGTGAACGAGGTTTTACGTCGCGGCATGACGTCCGGCTCCAAATCGCCTGAACCAGCCCCATTCAAGATTGTTCCCAATCGCAGCAAACTCGTTCCCGGTATCGACCCACACAGGCTCAATCAGCTCGACGACCAACTTGAAGCTGAAGACTTTGCCGGGGAGAGCGCCCAATGATCGTACCGGACATCAACCTGCTGGTGTATGCCTACAACGATGGAGCCCCCTACCACGCTGCCGCCAAACGTTGGTGGGAAGGATTGATAAACGGCAGCGAAAGAGTCGGTATACCGTGGGTCGTATTGACTGGATTCGTGAGATTAATGACTCATCCGAGGGTCCTGACATCTCCACTATCGACCTCGAAAGCCCTTGACTATGTAACAGATTGGTTTCGGTACACGCACCTCACACAGGTCAACCCCGGCACCGACCATTTGGCTCACTTTCGGCAGAATCTCACTGCCGCTGGCGTTGGCGCGAATCTCGTATCTGATGCTCACATCGCCGCCCTCGCAATGGAATATCAGGCCGAGGTACACTCGAACGACTCGGACTTCAGTCGGTTTCCCGGACTCCGCTGGCATAACCCCTTGTGATGTTCTTTCCCCCATGTAGGAAGAGCACGTGTGTGTCAAGGCAGGGAGGCTGATTGGCAAGCTCAACCCAGACCGTGCTCGGCCTGCCAGGTCGCCAGGTCTGAGAGTGCCCGGTCAGCCAGGGCCAGTTTTTTCTCACGACCCCGCAGACGCCGCGGGAGTCCAGGGAATAGCCCGTAGTTCACGTTCATGGGTTGGAAATCCTTGCGCTCGGGGTCGGTGACGTAGGCGATCATAGCGCCCAGCGCTGTGGTGAGGGGCAGTGTCAACAGCGGCTGCCCCTTGACCTGAAGGCCCGCGTTTCTTCCGGCCAGCCAGCCGGCCGCGGCCGATTCCAGATAGCCTTCCACGCCAATCATCTGTCCGGCAAAAAACAGGTCGGCGCGCTGCCGAAACTGTAAGGTCGGTCTGAGCAGGCGGGGCGACTCGATAAAAGTGTTGCGGTGCAGGCTGCCGAGGCGCACGAACTCCGCGTTGGCCAGGCCGGGAATCGTACGGAAAATACGCCGCTGCGCGGGATAGGTCATCTTAGTCTGAAATCCGACCAGCCCCCATAACGTTCCGGCCCGGTCGTCCTGCCGCAGTTGAACAACCGCGTGGGGACGGGTGCCGCTGCGCGGGTCGGTCAGGCCGACCGGTTTCATCGGGCCGTAGGCCAGGGTGTCTTTGCCGCGCCGGGCCATCTCCTCAATCGGCAGACAGCCCTCAAAGTAGCGGCACTGCTCGAACGCCTTTTCCGGGACCTTTTCGGCGGCCAGAATATCGTCAACGAGTCGATAATACTCGGCCTGTGAAAGGGGACAGTTGAGATAGTCGTCGCCGCCGTGACCGTAGCGCGAGGCTCGAAACGCCACGTGCGTGTCTATTGAGTCGGCTGTTACAACCGGAGAAATGGCATCGTAGAAATACAGATGTTCGCGGCCGAACAGTGTCCGTAGGTGTTCGGACAGGGCCGGTGAGGTCAACGGACCGCTGGCAATGACCGTCGGTCCGGACGGAATGGCCTGGACTTCTTCCCGCCGTACTTCAACCAGCGGATGGGCGGCCAGGGCGTCAGTGATGTACTGGGCAAAGACGTGGCGGTCGACCGCCAGGGCCTGCCCGGCCGGAACCCGTGCCGCATCGGCCGCAGCCATCACTAATGACCCCAGGCCGCGCATTTCTTCTTTCAGCAGACCGACCGCCGCCACCAGGGCAGCACTGCGAAAGGAATTGGAACAGACCAGCTCGGCCAGTTTGTCCGTGTGGTGGGCGTCGGTGGGACGGGTCGGACGCATTTCGTACAGACGGGTGGCGACGCCCTGCCGGGCGAGTTGCCAGGCCGCCTCGCTGCCGGCCAAGCCCCCGCCGATGACCGTGACTGCCTGCATATCGCTCGTCAGGGTCCCTGGTCACGCGACCTGGGATAAAGTATCAGGCGGTGGGGCTGCGCGCGGGCGTTTCGTCCGCGCGCGCTCCCGGACCTCCCAGCCGCCATTCCGGTAGTGGGCGCTCCAGCCGGTAGCCTTGTCGTTCACCTCGGACATGACATATTGCTCGCGACTCTTGCGCGAAAATCTGATCACGGTCGGGTTCCCCTGCGGGTCTGCCTCGGGCGCGCTTAACAAAAAGTGAAACTTGGGGTCCAGCTTGTCGGCGTGGGGCTTCAACTCGACAACCAGGGGCGCCCGCGTCTCGCGGTTTCGGGGGAACTGGCTGGCAGCCAGGAAGATGCCGGCCGCGCCATCGCGCAGTACATAGTAATCGTCCACGGCCCGGCACTTGAGTTCGGGCATGGGTACAGGGTCGGCCCGCGACGGAGCGGGCTGACCGTTGCGCAGCAGCTTGCGCGTGTTGCCGCACGTGCTGTTGGCGCAGCGGAAATACTTGCCGAACCGACCGCTTTGCAGCTGCATTTCAGCGCCGCATTTCTCGCACTCCAGGACCGGCCCGTCATACCCCTTGAGACGAAACTCGCCGGACTCTATCTGGTTGCCATCGCAGTCCGGCCCGTTGCCGCACAGATGCAGCTTGCGCGTTTCGTCGATCAGATAGGAATCCATGGCGGAGTCGCAGGCCGGGCAGCGCCGCTTGGCCCGCAGTCGCCGGCTTTCCCCTTCGTCGTCCGCCTCGATGTCAACCGCTTCCTCTCCGGGAACAAGATTCATAGTGCGCGTACAGCGTTCAGCCGGCGGCAGCGCGTATCCCGAACACCCCAGAAACACCCCGGTGCTTGCCGTGCGCACCTGCATCGGGCGGGCGCAAGTGTCACATCTGACCGCCGTGGTGATGGGCTGATTGGGCCGCATACCTTCCGTGGCTCCGGCGGCTTGGAGTCGCTGAGAAAAATCCGCGTAGAAGGCATCCAGCACGCTGCGCCACTCCCGTTCTCCCAGAGCGATCTGGTCGAGTTCCTGCTCCATGTCGGCGGTAAACGAATAATTGAGCAAGTGGCTGAAGTTCTCGACCAGCCGGTCGGTCACCAGTTCGCCGATCTTCTCGGCCTGAAAGCGCCGTTTGTTGAGGCTGACATAGCCCCGTTCCTGGATAGTGGAGATGATGGCCGCATAGGTGGACGGCCGGCCGATACCGCGCTTCTCAAGCTCGCGCACCAGACTCGCTTCGCTATAACGGGCGGGTGGCTTGGTAAAATGCTGCACGGTGTCGGTGTCGAGGCAGACCAGCGCGTCGCCTTGGCCGAAGTCGGGCAGTTCCACCTCGTCTTCCTTCCGCGAGGCCGACGGCAGCACCTTGGTGAAACCGTCAAACTTGAGAATGCGGCCACGGATACGCAACTCGAACGGTCCGGCCTCAGCGATGATGGTGGTGCTGAGGTATTCGGCTCGCGTCATCTGACAGGCAATGAACTGGCGACGGATGAGGTCGTAGAGCCGCCGGGCATCCGCGTCCTGATTGCCGATGTCAGTCGGTTCGACCGTCAGATCGGTTGGCCGAATCGCCTCATGCGCCTCCTGGGCGGACGCCTTGCTGGCGTAGGCGTTCGGCTTGTCCGGCAGGTAGCGCGGCCCATACTCGCGCTCAATATAGGCCCGCGCCTTGGTCACGGATTCGCGCGAGAGGTTGGTCGAATCGGTCCGCATATACGTAATATGACCCGCCTCGTACAATTGCTGCGCCAGCCGCATGGTCTTCCGTACCCCAAAACTCAGCCGGGTGGCCGCCGACTGCTGAAGCGTGGACGTGATGAATGGTGCGCTGGGACGGGCCTGGGTCGGTTTGTCCTCACGGCTGATGATGGAAAAATCCTGGGCGGCGAGGCGGGCGGCCGCGGCTGCGGCCTGTTCGCTCGTCCCCGGACGAAAGTCCTCACCGTTCTCCTTGATGACCTGGAAACGATACCCCGGCTCGTCGGCGCCTTTCGCCAACTCGGCAAAGACCTCCCAGTACTCCTCAGGCACAAAGGCGCGAATCTCCCGCTCGCGCTCCACAATGAGCCGCACCGCGACCGATTGTACCCGACCGGCCGACAGGCCACGCGCCACCTTGGCCCACAGCAGGGGCGACAGCTCGAAACCGACGACACGGTCGAGAAAGCGCCGCGCCTGTTGGGCGTTGACCCGGTTTTCGTCAATGTCGCCGGGGTGCGCAAACGCGTCTTGAATGGCGCCTTTGGTGATTTCGTTAAAAACCACCCGACGAAAGCGCTCTTGTGTCCCGCCGATGAGTTGCTTCAAATGCCAGGCAATCGCCTCGCCCTCGCGGTCACGGTCGGTGGCCAGATACACCGCGTCCGCGTTATGCGCCAGCTTCTTCAGGTCGGCAACGACCTTTTCCTTGCCGGGTAACACCTCATAGCTGGCCGCCCAGTTATTGTCGGGATCAACCCCCATCCGCGCGATCAGTTTGGTGCGGGCGTTCTTGCGGCCGGTGGCCTTTTGGGTCTTTTTTGCGCGCTTGCGCGCCGTGGTCGTCCCGCGCTCAGACTTGCCGCCGGTCGGCAAGTCGCGCACATGGCCGACACTGGACTTCACAATATAGTCACGACCCAGGTAGCGGTTGATCGTCCGGGCCTTGGCCGGCGATTCGACGATGACGAGGTTTTTGGCCATACCTACCTCCCCTCTCTCTGGCTTCCTCTGGTGGCGATGAAATACATGCCGGGCAGCTGGGTCACGATGCCCTTTAGTTCCAATCCAAGCAGGACTTCAAGCACACGCGCGGGCTCAAGTCCACTGCCGGTGATGAGGGTATCCACCTGCACCGCCTCCTCTGGAAACAATTGAAACAACCTCTCCTCATCCGGCTCTAATGGAACAACCGAGGCGCTGGTCTCGTTTTTCTCAGCTCGGTCCGTCCGCGCCAGAGCCGGGGCAATTTCACTCAGTATATCATCAATACTTTCGACAAGCTTTGCGCCATCCTTAATCAGGCGGTGCGGTCCCCGGCTTCGACTCGCCGTGACCGGGCCAGGCACGGCAAACACCTCGCGGTTCTGGTCAAGCGCGCATTGGGCGGTAATAAGCGAGCCGCTCTTTTCCGTTGCTTCCACCACCACCGTCCCCAGGCTGATGCCGCTGATGACCCGGTTGCGGTAGGGAAAATTGCCGGCCTCCGGCTGGCTGCCAAAGGCAAACTCCGATACCACCGCCCCACTTTCCGCAATCCGCTCTGCCAAGGCTATATGCTCACGTGGATACACTACGTCAAGCCCCGAGCCCAAAACCGCAATCGTTCTCCCTCCAGCTTCGAGGCTGGCCTGGTGCGCTTCGGAATCGATCCCGCGGGCCAGACCACTCACCACGCAGACTCCGCACCCAGCCAATTCATGGGCCAGTTCTCGGGCCATCTTGCGCCCGTACGGACTCGCGGTCCGCGCTCCGACAATGGCAATCGTCAGGTCGTCTTGAGACGTAAAACGCCCCCGGATGTAGAGGAAGGGCGGCGGGTCGTGAATCTGTCTGAGACGCTCTGGATATGCGGTATCGGTCTGGGTGACTAAACGGGCGTTCAGCCGTGCCAGTTGCTCCAATTCGGCTTCGACCTCTTTCCATTGGTCAAAGCCGGCAATCTCCTGGGCAATACGGGCGTTGATACCCGCCTCGGTCAGCCTGGCCGGCGATGTCCGCAAAACCTCACGCGGGGACGCAAAACGCTCCAGCAGTTGTCGGTAGGTCACGTTGCCGACCCCCCGTACCAGACGCAGGGCGATCCAGTCTCCCCAGTCGGTCTGAGCCGTCTCCTGGTCCGCTCTGCGTTCCATCCCTGTTGCCCTCACCACCTGCCACTGTCCGGCGCTTCGTTCGCTCCAATCTTCTGCTATGTATTCCGGGTGGTAGGTTATTTTCAAAAATCGTGGCACAAGTCAAAGGAAGGAACGCGTCTCCCCAACCCCTAACCCCTAACCCCTAACCCCTAAACCCCCAATCCCTATTATTATGCCAACAGTACAACAATTCCTGGAAGAAAAGACGACACGGGCCATTGAGGCAGCCAGCGGAACGACCGCCCCGGCGATTGTCAAACCCGCTGCCAACCCGAAATTCGGCGACTATCAGGCCAACGGCATCATGGCAGTTGCCAAGGCCCGGAAACAAAATCCCCGCCAACTGGCCGAAGCCGTTGTGGCGCAGCTTGACCCAGATGAGATTCCGGCAAGCTGGGAGATTGCCGGGCCGGGCTTTATCAATTTTCGTCTTGACCCGGACTGGCTGGGGCAGACCCTGCTGGCTATTGCCGAGGACGACCATCTGGGGGTGGACTCGGCCGCCAGCCCGGAAACCATCGTGATCGACTTCAGCGCCCCCAACGTGGCCAAATCCATGCACGTCGGCCATATTCGTTCCACCATTCTGGGCGACGCGCTCAGCCGGGTGTTGCGTTTTCGCGGGCACACGGTGGAGACGGACAATCATCTGGGCGACTGGGGCACCCAGTTCGGCATGTTGATTGTCGGCTATCGTTCTTTTCTTGACCAGGTGGCGTATGAGCAGGACCCCCTGGCCGAAATGGAACGCCTCTACAAAGAAGTCCAGGCCAGAGCCACAACGGATGCGGCCCTGGCCGACCGGGCGCGCGAAGAGCTGGCCAAACTTCAGCAGGGAGATACCGCCAATACCGCGCTGTGGCATGAATTCATGCAGGTCTCGCGCCGGGCCTTCGAGCGCATCTATGCGCGCCTGAATGTGCGCTTTGACCATTGGCTTGGAGAGAGCTTTTACAATCCGATGCTCGCCCATGTCGTTCAAGACCTGCGCGACAAGAATCTGGCCCGTCCGAGCGAAGGTGCCATCTGTATCTTCTACGACGAGGGCACCGAGCTGGCGGCAACTCCGTTCCTGATTCAAAAACAGGACGGCGCCTTCCTGTATGCCACGACTGACCTGGCAACGATTCAATACCGGGCTGAGACCTTTCAGTCGCATCGCATCATCTATGTGACGGACGGTCGCCAGCAGCTGCATTTTCGGCAACTCTTTGCCGCGGCCCACAGCTGGGGACATAGCATGGCTCTGGAGCATGTCTGGTTTGGGACCATCCTGGGAGCGGATGGCAAGCCAATCAAAACCCGTGAGGGCCAGCCCATCAAACTCGTCGCTCTGCTGGATGAAGCCGAGGAACGCGCGCGTGCAATTGTCCAGGAAAAAAATCCGAGTCTCTCAGCCGCAGAACAGGCTACCGTGGCGCGCGTCGTCGGGATTGGTGCGGTCAAATACGCCGACCTGATGCAAAACCGTACCGCGGATTACCGCTTCAGTTGGGATAAGCTGCTGGCCCTGGACGGTAATACCGCGCCGTATCTGCAATATGCCTATGCGCGGATTCGCTCGATTTTTCGCAAAGGCGGTTTTATGGACTGGCGACCGACTCCAGATATGCCGGTCCGACTGCTGGCCCCGGAAGAGCAGGCCCTGGCCAAACAGATGCTGCGCTTCGGCGATGTCCTGATTGAGGTCGAGCGCTCATACAAGCCCAACCTGCTGGCCAACTTCTTGTACGAATTGGCCACCCAGTTTAATCTCTTCTACCAGGCGTATTCCGTGCTCAAGGCCCCACAGGACCGGCAGCCCACGCGCCTGTTATTGTGCGATCTCACGGCCCGGTATCTGAAGACGGGCCTGGACCTGCTCGGAATCGAAACCCTGGAAGCAATGTAGGAAGCAAAACAGCCCAAGGAGGGCCCCATGGCCGAAACACGAAGGACAGAAGACCCGGTCTCGATTGCTTACGATGTTGAAGGCAGCGGCCCGGTCGTTGTTTTCCTGCACGGCATCGGCGGCAACCGACGGAACTGGACGGATCAGTTGGCCCATTTTGGGAGGCGGTTTTGCACGGTGGCCTGGGACGCGCGGGGCTATCTCGACAGCGACGACTCTCCCCAGACGCTCCGGTTCAGCGATTTTGCTGATGATCTGTGCCGTCTCCTGGACCGGCTCAAAGCCGACCGGGCTCATCTGGTCGGGCTGTCGATGGGCGGCATGATTATCCAGGACTTCTACGGGCGCTATACCGACCGAGTCGCTACTCTCGCCCTGGTGGATACCTCGTCCGGTTTCGGTGGGGTTCCTGAAGCCGTCCGGCAGGACTTTCTCGCCCGCCGGCTCGACCCGTTGGAAAACGGCCTCACTCCGACGGACATTGCACCGGAGGTGGTCAAGGTTCTGGTTGCCGAAAGCGCGGGGCAAGCCGTGCGGGAGCGGCTGATCGCCTCCATGTCCGCGCTGCGCACCGAGGCGTATAAACAGGCCCTGCACGCCATTATCACGACCGATTTTCGGGCCGTCCTGCCGCAGATTATGGTGCCGACCCTGGTAATTGTGGGGGAAGAGGATCAGGTCACTCCGCCCTCGGCTTCGGAATTCCTGGTGAAACAGATTCCCGACGCCTCGCTGGCGACCATCCCGGCCTGCGGGCATCTGTCGAATCTCGAAAAGCCCGACCAGTTTAATGCGGCCCTGGGGGCGTTTCTGGACGAACACGCCGAGCGAGCTTCGACCCTTAGCGGCTAAGAGCGGGCATGGCTCTTCACCAGGCTCGACTGCGACGCTGACGCCAGTCGTCCTCGTCTTCGTCCTCTTCTTCAATCAGAAAAACCGGCTTCAGAATGCGGCGGGGAATGTCTTCCAGAAAGCGCGACGGCTTACTGAGGACCATGCCGGTGGCGCGATCGAAGATATTGATGGGATAGGAAATAAACAGGTTTTCCTTGGCGCGGGTGGCGGCCACATACATGAGCCGCCGTTCTTCTTCGAGCTCGTCGTCCTCCTTGTTGTACAGCGAGGGAAAACGACCCTCGACCGCCCAGATGATAAACACCGAGTGCCATTCCAGCCCTTTTGCCGAGTGAATGGTCGACAAGGTCAGCAGACCTTCCTCATCCTTATCGGTAGCCAGCGTATCGCCCACGCTGCTGTTGGGCGGCTCCAGGGCCATGTCCGACAGCAGCCGGTTCAGGCTGCGGTAGCGTTCGGTAATAATCGAGAAATGCTCCAGGTCTTTCTGGCGCTTGGGATAATCGTCCCGATGATGCTGTTTGAGAATCGGCAGATAGTACTGCACGATCAGGTCGATCTGCTCGCGCGGCTGGAGGTTGGGGGCGGCAACGGTTTGGAGCGCGGCAGCCAGTTTCTGCACCTCGGTCTTGACCGCACCACGGCCTGGGTAGTCGGCTAGGCGCTGTATCTGATCGGCCCCACCTAGCACATGACTGAGAATCTTGTCGCTGCTCTTGGGCCCGACCCCTTCGAGCAGGAGGAGTACCCGGTGCCATGACACCGCGTCCTGGGGGTTGGCCAGCACGCGCAGATGGGCCAGGACGTCCTTGACGTGGGTGGTCTCGATAAACTTGAACCCGCCCCGCTTCACGAACGGCAGGTCACACTTGCTCAGTTCGATCTCAAGGTCGAAGGAATGAAAGCTGGAGCGAAAGAGGACGGCCATCTCGGTCAGGGGCACGCCTTCTTCGCGCAGTTCCAGAATTTTCTGGGCCACAAAGCGCGACTGGTAGCGCTCGCTATCGGCTTCGATCAAGGCCGGCTGAAAGCCGCTGTCTTTTTTGGTGAACAGGTTCTTGGTGTAGCGCTCCTTGGCTTGCAGAATAATTTCGTTCGACAGGTCAAGGATCGGCTGGGTACTGCGGTAGTTTTCTTCGAGCTTAATGACCTTTGTGTCGGGAAACAGGTCCGGGAACTCGAAGATATTGCGAACGGTGGCACCCCGGAAACTATAGATCGACTGGGCGTCGTCACCGACCGCCATGACGTTGTCGTGCGCATGGGCCAGCAAGCGCACGATTTCGGCCTGGAGCCGGTTCGTGTCCTGGTACTCATCAACCATGATGTAGCGATAGGTATGAGACAGGCGTTCGGCGACCTCCGGGTGAGTGCGCAGCAGTTCGCGCAAATGGGTCAGCAGATCGTCGTAGTCGAGCAGGCTGCGCTCACGTTTATACTGCCGGTAATCGTCCTCAATCTGGCTGAGTGGGTCGAGTTCAGAAAACAGATGGGGAAACTGCGAGTCGAGCACTTCCGCCACGCTGGTGGTCTTATTGGCCGCCAGGCTGATGATCTCGGCAATGGTCTGTTTGCGCGGGAAGCGGCGCGCCTTTTTGTCCAGGCCGAGGCGCGCCCGGATCAGATTGATCGCATCCTCGGAGTCGCCCCGGTCCAGAATTGTGAAGGCGTTGGCAAACCCGAGCAGGGAGGCGTAGCGCCGCAGGACGGTATTGGCAAAAGAATGAAACGTCCCGCCCGTTACCTTATCGCAACGGCCGCCCATGAGGGCCTCGGCGCGCTGGATCATTTCTTCCGCGGCCCGGCGGGTGAAGGTCAGGAGGAGCAAGCAGGCCGGATCAATCCCCTCTTCAATCATCCGCGCGACCCGAAATATCAGGGTCCGCGTCTTGCCGCTGCCGGCTCCGGCCAGCACCAGCACCGGGCCGTCGCGCGTGGTGGCGGCCTCGTACTGGCTGGGGTTCAGCTCGCGCTTGTAGTCAATGCTGAAGTGCCGCGGCCGCCTGTTCTCCGCATCCGACCGCAGCGTGTATCTCTCAGGACGGCTCTCGTCGCGTTCCACAGCGCGTACTGTATAGTGGCTAGGGGTGAGTGGCTAGGGGTGAGTCAACAATCGGAACTCTCCACTGGCCACTCACCACTCTCTCCGGTATGTAGGAGGCGATGAGCGGCAGAACCGAACACCTGAACCTGCGCGGCGTCAAATGTCCCTTAAACTGGGCCAAGGCCAAGGTGCGCCTGGAATACCTCGACCAGGGCGACTACCTCGAACTCGTCATTGACGACCCCAAGGGCCGGCGTGATATTCCCCGGGCCGCGGAGGCGGAAGGCTATGCCATTGTTGAGATTGCAGATGTGGAGGTCGAGGAGACGGTTGAATCGGACAGTCCTCAGCAGTGGCGCATCGTGATTGAGAAATAGGCTGGAACGAGAAAGAGATGGAAAACGATAATCCCAAGTTCGACCTCCTCAGGCTCGCCAAAGCGGTGTTTCAGCACCGGCGGACCAAGCACCCCTACGGCTCCAACTACGCCGTCAGCATCCGTATGGGCCATGCCGACATTCAGGATTTCACGGCCATTGCCGACATTCTGCTGGCCGTTGAAGAGCTGGGCTACGAGATCAAGAAGAAGCCGGAATAGGAGGTGTAGGGGCATGCCCCTACGGAGCCGGAAGAGCGCAACCTGAACGCCATGCGGTCCAAGGCGTCAGTATCAACCGCCAGGGGCGTCTTTCCTAAGCGCTGGATCAGGCGTTCGATCCGTTTCTGACGAACCACCTCTTGAAGCGCCAATTCGATACACTGTCGTTTTTTCTTTGCTCCGGTGACGGCCATCGCCTCACGAAGCAACCGCTCATCAATCTCTATGGTTGTTCTCATATGCTTTTTTATACAGTTTATTATGCTTTCTACGAATGAACCGAACGGCAAAACAAGACAGGTTCGGACACCCGCTCACACCCGAATCCGGGTCCAGCCACCGGCCTGCCAACTCCAGACAAAGGTCACGGACTGGAGGATACGATAGACGAGGTTGGCTATCCAGATCGCCAGCAGGCCGAATCCCCATACGGCCTGCATGGCAAAGGCGATAGGCAGAAACAGACACCACTGCATGGTCAGAGAAATCACCATCACCCGTCGGCTGTGCCCGGCTCCGTAGTGGGCATTCATCAGCACCACGCCGAGGGCTTCGAGCGCCATGGTGGCGGCGGTGAGTTGCAACGGCAGCCGGGCCAGCGCCAATGTTGTCGAGTCACGCAGGAACAGCACCAGAAACAGGTCGGGCGCGAGCAGGGCCGGCAGGGCCAGACCGCCGACCACCAGCATGGAGAGGCGGGTCACATACCAGCCCCAGGTCCGCGCCTCCGACACCTTGCCGGCCCCCAGGGATTGCCCGACAAAGGAGGCCGCGGCCAAGCCGAACCCGTTCGTCAGGAGCAGCCACAGCAACAGGAGGTTGGACAGGACGTGCCCCGCGGCCAGTTCCGCGGTGCCGATATTGCCCAGAATCCAGAAGAAGGCCAACATGCCGGCGGCAAAGAAAACGTGCTGAATACCGGCTGGAATCGAGAGCCGCAACAGGGTCAGCAGCGTGGCCCGGTCCGGCCAGCGGGCCAGAAAGCCGCCGTCACGGGCGTGGCGCAGGGCGGTGAGCAGATACGTGGCCGACCCGATATAGAGCGCCGTGGTCGTGCCGATACCGGCTCCGACGACACCCAGTCGCGGCGCGCCAAGATTGCCGAAGATCAAGACCCAGTTGAGGAAGATATTGGTCACATTCATCAGAATGATGGTGCGCATATAGAACCTGGAGAGATTGACCGCGTTCCAGTAGCCGCGAAAGACAAAATTGACGCCCATGGCGAGCAGGCCGACCAGACGCGCCTGAAAATAGACCGTGCCGTGGTCGGTAACCGCAGCATCCTGACTGAGTACGGCGAACAGTACCGGCGCCAGATGGATCAGCAGGACCGAGGCAGGTAGCCCGAGCAGCAGGACGAGCAGCAGCCCGCCGTTGAGCGGCACGGCGATTTCCCCCAGGCGACCGGCCCCCAGCCAGCGGGCCGAGGTGGCCTGCACGCCGGTTGCCAGACCGATGATGAACGCACCGCAGGTAAAGGTTGAGAACTGGGCCAGTCCGACCGAGGCCAGAGCCTCGTCGCCCAGTACGCCCAGCATGGCCGTGTCCACCAGATTCATGATGTTCTGGGAGATCATGCCGCCCATGATGGGCAGGGCAAGGCTGAGCGTCCGGCGCAGGCGGGAGGTCACGGGGGTAAGGGTCCGTCCGTGGCCTGGCTGCTCTCAAAGCTGATTCTGAGGCGAGTGCCGGTGGCCTGTGCGACCCTTCCCAGCGTTCTGGTGGACGGGTGGACACGCCCGCCTTCGAGCCGCGCTACCACCGACTGCGTGGTCTTCATGCGCTTGGCAAGCTGGGCCTGCGTAAGCCCGGCACTGACACGGGCCGCTATGAGCGCGCGGGCCAGTTCAAACTCCGGCTCCAGCTCGTCGTAGGCGGCCCGATAGTCCGCTTCCCGGCTCCATTGCTTGTGCAGGTCTTTCACCTTGCTCATTGCAGCACCTCCCTGGCGCGTCTCAACGCCAAGTCAATCTCCTGGCGGGGTGTCTGTCGTGTCTTTTTGATAAAGGCTCGGACGACCACGACGAGTTTCCCCTGAACGGTGACATACAGCGCTCGCGCTATCCTGTCCCTGCCCTTTATACGCATTTCCCAGAGCGGGCCGGTCAAATGCCTGATGTACGGCGCTCCGACGCGCTCCAGCCCGACCGCTTCGATCAACTCACAGATACGAACAAACCGCGCCCGCATATCGACGGGTAAAGCGGCGAGTTCCTTGTCCACGGTCGTATTCAGGGTTTCAACGGTCCAGTTCACAGGCAACGAAGTATCGCATATTTGATATATGCTGACAAATCAGCTTAGCAGTAAGCGATGACGGCCGGTTCATAATGTTCTGGGAGATCATGCCGCCCATAATGGGCAGGGCAAGGCTGAGCGTCCGGCGCAGACGGGAGGTCACGGGGATGTTTCGTGAGAGAGATGAAATGACTCAATGTCTACTTTGATCCCATCAGGGCTGAGTTCGGAAACCTCAATTACAAGATTGGCGTCACCTCGAAAATAAGCATAAAGTTTTGGTCCGTTCCCTATCTAAGTGCCATGTTCAGCTTTCAGGGGGAATTTTTCGGGCTTTTCAATCGTCTGCAAGCCAAGGTCAACATCCAAATCAGGCCAGTAGAAATGCCCCGGCCTTGGCTCTTCCACGTTGACTATATGGCTGATGGGTACGTCTCGAAACCACGGAAAGTCCTCGTAGGACAGAAACAGTTCCCGGGCACCCGTCAGGAGCCAAATTCCATGACTGGAAATGTTGGTGACTTCAACGGTTGAAGTGCCGATACCACGCGGTTCTGAATTCATCTTTTCGCCTCCGTATTACCTTTTCGACTTCACGGAGTTGTGACTCGGACAGCCGATAATTCCGAGCCAACTCCACGTCAGGGCTGAGCCAAAATTTAGCCTCTCCGCCACCGCCAGAGACATGCACATGCATACGTAACTCTTCCCGCGAGAAGAAAAAATACCGATAACCGCGTTCCCGGTGGATTGTGGGAGCCATCCGCTTACTTGTTACTAAGCCGTATCTCAGTTTCCAAGAGCTTCGAACACAGACTGCGTATCTTCTCAAGCTCGTGGAAAAATTCACGTTGCCCTTCTTCCGCCTCCAAGCTCTCAAAAAGATCAGGCAACTGCACCCCGTGACTCATAATCGCGTTGGCTTCCTTGTTCCGTAGATGCTTGCGGACGTAGGGACAATTGTCAGCATGATAGAAACGCTGGATAGCGTCAGTAGAACTCAAGACCCAACTAGCTATGGGTTATACGAGGCCCAAATTTAACAATGAGAAAAGTTCGAGTTGATCTTTCGGGTCACTACCCGCCTCTGACAGAACGAGATGGAAGGCATGATTCGGCCTCATCATTACCGCTGCCATAAACAAAGTTCTTCAACAGCGACACCGTCTCTGGGCAAGCCTCTCCCCAACTGAAAAAATAGCAAGATAAGGACGAGACGCAGCGTGTGTAATTGCACTAAACGCGGGCCAGCACGGCTTCCATCAATTCCTTTGCAGTGCGGGGTGACGATGCTACCTCAGCCAGGGCTTGAAAGACTTTTCGATAGGTTGCAACTTCCGACGCCGCCACACCTTCAAACGGTAGACGACCACCTCTCGTCTGGAAGCTGCCTAATCTCTGCTCCAAACCACCTAATCTCTCAAGATATTCTTCAGTGTAGCCATCCAAAGGCTCTACATCTTCCTTGATATCCTGAATGCATTCTAAGGCTTGCCTAACCAAGGTCTTCGCCCCTTCAGGAGATAGGTATCCGGTCGCCGCGAGGTCGTACATCTCTTCTATCTCGTGCAGTGTAGACTGAAACTTGTTTTCCTTATTCCGCTTTGCCGACACATCCCGACATCGCTTAATTATTCGGCGGACGAAAATGCCTAGGTGATTTTCGAGATTGCGGATGTGCGGTCCTGGTTCAAAGTAGTCCCGACGCCCATTGGGTATAATACGCGGGTCTACAATATGTAATTCACCGATACACCAGCGATTAAATCGGTCTTCAGGAAAAAGGTGGTCGAAGATTGTCTCATCACCAACCTGGATGTTTCCCGCACGTGCACGGATGCCTCGAATTCCAGCGTTCTTCGGTATAACGCCACGGTAAGATGAATGTGCAACCCAGCCTATGGCGGCACGTCCGTTCCCGTCTACAGCCGGAATGTCGATCTTTTCAAAATCCGTAAAATGATCCTCTCGGCCACTTGAGAACCGAATCTTGTCACTAAATCGGCGCGTTATGGGTAGAGCCTCATCATCCAGAATGACATCTAGCACCAAGGGCGCTTCATCTTTGCTAAAAAGGTCTTCCACTTCCGAGGCGAAGGGAAACTGCGAAGCAATGGGAACGGGGCAAACTTCTCCTATGTAGGCACGAACGGCTTCTCGGTTAAGGATGAGTCCTGCGGCATACCGTCCAATTTCGCTTACCTCAACCTCGAAGAAATGCGCTGGCCATTCGTCCTCCGGTAACGTCTCAATAGTGACGCTCTCTCGGATGGCACGCTCTATCTGTGTATTCTCGGCGATACGGCGACGGAGCTTCGGTCCATCCCAAACAATACGAGTGACCCGTTGGTCGTCCTGTGCACGGGTAATGAATGTTACTGACTGCGCAAATGCGAGCCCCGCTAGGCGTCCAATCCCGCGGAATCCTCTGTCAACGCCCAGCCTTTTCTCGCTACAAGCGATGGGAAGTAAGGTCCGTAGCGCCGCATCAAATGACAGCCCCGGTCCATTGTCTCGAATCCGTATGCGGAGTCCAGCCGGGTCGAGTTTGATCGCAACTTTGCCTCTCTGCAAACGCTCGGATGTGGCAACCGCGTCTGCCGTATTCTGGATATATTCGCGGTAGATAGCTAACGGGTTGTTATACATCCCGACAGTGATGAGACTAAAAATATCTCCGCCAACCAGAACTTCCGGTATATTCGTGTCAGGCATCACTTCCCTGAAGTCGTTCAGTGGGCCGCCTTTGAACGGTACTGAGCTTGTTGCGCTTCCACTGAGTCATGGTCGAACAATCCAGCGTCTTCGACGATTTCATCTTTTTCGGGCATGATCGGGTCTGGATTCAGTTCTGGGAATAGTGGCAGAATTTTGTGCTTTTCTATCTTGCCACTGTCTTTCGTGTCCAAGACATGGAATGCGATAATCTTTCGGAGGAGTGGGTCAAGGCTACGGTCGTTCACGAGGTGCTGATAGTCTTTTCGTGGGAGTATTCCCGGCCCTCTCGGTCCGGACAGCAGACTCATCAGGTCTCGTTCTTGACTCTGTGAAAGCCGACGGCAGAGTGCCTCGTACTCCTCACGCACTGGCTGCCCTGCACCGTTCTCATAATGCTCACGATAAAAAATGAACGCGTGAGGAGTGCGTAACAATCGCTCAAACGCCTGACTATCCTCCCCGTAGGCTCGCATGAAGAAGGAAGGGTTGCCGCTGACAACGCCACGGGTCGCCTGGAGCATGATCTGAAAAGAGCGCAATTCGTACCGGTTCCAACGCTTCCCAACATGGGAGCGGTCTTTCAGCGTGACGGGCTGATACCGCATGGGGAATGACCAGATACGAATCCCTAACTCTTCGTTCAGCGCGATGTTGAGCCGCATACGTTCGTATAGGTCTGCTGGCGTATCCATGAAGTTATAGAGCATGTAGTTCGACAATGACGTAATGCCACTGTCAGCCGCCATACGGATAGATGTTTCATAGACCTTGCGGACGCCGAGATGGTCAAAGGCAATGCGGAGCGGACTGATGCAGATAGTCGCCATCTCTCGCAAGAACATGGGGGACTTGGCGAGAATACGCGCATCGACGCCTTGGTTAAAATCAACACGGCGCTGTACAGCCGGCTTGTCGGCGCGCTTGAGCTTTGCGCCCCGCGCAAAGCCAATATCTCGGATTTCTGCGATAACTTCCTTGTACCGGGCAGAAGCGGTGATGTTGTTGTCCATCAACACCAAGTCTTTTTTCGGTCCATGTGCCTTGTTGATTCCGGCAATGAGGCGTGTCAGTGAAGGCATTTCGCGCTGCGCCCCTTCCAGTGTGGGCACTCCGCAGAAGGCGCATTTCCGAACACAACCGCGCGAGGCATAGCCGAAGTAGGCATCATGCACAGGATAGCGGTAGCTGATCTGGTCAAGGATACTGTAATCCGGTATGCGCTCCTCGATAGGCGTACCGTTCATATCGTCTATTCCGAAGTCACAGGAGTCTTCCGACAACCCGAGCGCCAACGCTGGTGGCCCGTCAAGTAGCCCTTTGATGAATCGTACGCCCGCCCAGCGCGGTTCGTTTACAAATTCGTCATACATGAGAGAGGCAGCAATGCCACCGACAAAGACCCGTTCAGGCTGATGGCCAGCGGCATGAATGGCAAAGTCTATCGCCGCTGCCGTTCGCTCCCATTCAAAGCTGAAGAGCGTCGTGACGTAGACACGGTCCCATACCTCGAATAATACTGACCGTTCCTCCCCTTTGACGAAGCGAACAGCATCCCCGTGTTCCGTGTGATAGGAAGCCAGCTTCATCAAGCCGAGTGGCGGGTATTTATTCGGATACCCCGGTTCGATTAGTAAAATATTTCTCGGCTTCATGAGGCCATCCGCCCCTTCAATAAATCCGCTACAAACTTAGCAATTTGCCTCAGCTCATACTCGGTCTTTCCTCGTGTGGCTTGGACTCGTAGCAATTGTCTGATCTGTCTCCTTGTGTCATCAGTTCCCAAGTCTGTGCGAAAACGTGCGATCCGTTTTAACGTAGTATTCGTATCTCCGCTCATATCCGCGATTTCAATGGCTTCGTGGAAGGGCTCTTTTTCTTCCTGGTCGAAAATTTTTTTCGCTTTCTTATTTCCAAGGATCGCTGGCAGCTTGTCTCTCATGTCTAACGCACGTGGAAATTTCTCCTCCTTAATGAGGAAAGTTACACGATTGTCCAAGCCATCGTGCCTTTCTCTGTATTTCTTGATTTTGGTGCTTGACACGTAAGCCTCATAGTAACTCCAGTTCGATTTCTTCTGATCCCCTGCCTTTATCATCAGTTCAAAGGCTTCGATCATCTTTTGGACTTTTCCCTTGGACTTTCCGATTTCCCGCGCGACATTCTCTAGGCTAACTCCCTGGTTCTTGTAACGACGGTAAATATACGCGGCGTTCTCGTAGCTTTCCCAGTCTGTCTTGCCGGTGATATGGAACTGGCCGAGTAGGGAGAAGATCAGACTTTCCCTCTCTATCTCGGAATATCCTGAAAAATTGAGGACATAGCACCTAACCGAGGTCTGCGGTAACGAACCACGTTTGGTCATCTGTAGAGCAGCGAGGCGACTATTACCTTCAAGAACTTGATAGTCGAATTCTCCGTGGAGGTCTGAGTCCTCATGCACTGGGATGCAGTAAAGAGCTTCATTGACTTGACCGTCCCTGTCAATTTGCGAGCGTAGCTCTTTTACGTGCTCCATGCCCTCCAGCATCTCTTGGATGTTTTTTTGCGTCCGACCCGTCGTCCCGGCGAACCGAGAGTATATGCGTGGATTTTCAGGGTAGAAGGCGAGTCTTTTTACGGGAACAGAAACCTCCTCGTACGGGACGTTCTTTTTTCGGAGCTTGATAACATTCTTCATCCTTACCCCTCCCGCGGATCAAGTATCTCTCGGAGCGCTCGGTTGAAAGCGTAGGTCGCTTGTCCGCGATACTCTTTAAGGTCGATATCTCCCTGTGCCAAAGCCGCGGCAAGTCCCTTAGCAGAGAGTAGTTCTTCGACCCATTCGTCAATAGTGCCTGAAGCAAGGATGTTCTCCACAAGGCACTGCTCTGTCTGGGAAATCCGGTGAATTCGGTCCTGAGCCTGTAGGTAATCGTCCAGGCTAAAGGTCCGGTCGAAAAAAATTGCGTGGTTTGCAACCGTCAGCGTCAGACCTTCCTTCGCTGCTCCGGGTGTCGCAACGAGAATCCGGCATTGTGGGTCTTCAACAAACCGTCTAACGGCTGTGTTCCGCTCCGCAATAGTCCGCTTGCCGTGAATCTTAACTGGCTTCATGGTGAGGTAGCGCTTAGCTATCATATCCACGTTTTCCGTGAAGCTAGTCCAGACGATGGTTTTTGGCCCTGCGGTATCTTTCTTGGCTAAAATCTCGTCCAGTACAAGCAGTTTGCCGGGCGTACGAGAATAACTCTCGTCCACAAGCTTCGGATTAGACGCTGTCTGCACGAGCCGTAGAAGTCGCTTCAGGATGTCTTCGGCATCGTCTACGGTCTGTACGCCGTTTCTTAAAACCTCTGCTGCCAGATCTATTCGATATCTCTCATAGAGGGTGTGTTGCGCGCTCTCCAACTCGGCCGGGGTGTTACGGATGTCCTTCTGGGGCAGGCTGATTCCAGCGCTTCCCTTCGTCTCTCGAACAGCGAACTTCTTGATTTTTTCGTAGAGACTCGCAAGTCGATTCTCGAAAGCCGTAGTGGTTCTCGAATTTGGCTCAAGCTGGTTGCTGAAGTCCATTTCGGACTTGAACTCTTCAAAAGACTTTCCAAGGGATTTACCCAGGTCGAGAAAGTAGATCTGAGACCATACATCGTATGGACGATTGGCAACGGGAGTGCCAGTCATGATGACACGACGTGCAAGGTTTGGAGCCAAGGCGTGTAACGCAACTGCTGCACGCGAGAGCGGATTTTTGATGCGTTGCGCTTCATCCAAGATTGCTCCCAATCGCCGGGCTTTTGCAAAAAGCTGAAATCGACCACGCTCGCTATGCATGACCTCATAGTGGGAGAGATACAGGCGTCCGGGCCTGTTGAACGCGTAGAAGTTTGAATGGCGGTCTTGTCCGACTACGATGGGCCGAAGGTGGATGTGGAACCGGACTTCCCGCTCCCAGTTCTCGACCAGTGCTTTCTTGGTAACAACCAGCACGGAATCCACAGCGCCAGACGCAAGCCAGTGAAGGGCGAGGTCCAGCGCCATCTTAGTCTTTCCCAGACCCTGTTCGTGGAAGAGCGCAGCGTACTCCAAGTCCCTCGCTATGCGGACAGCTTCTGCCTGGTAAGGTAATGCCTCATGTTTTCCACTCAGCGGCACGCGGCTATGAACCCGGAGCACTGTTTGATTCCTCCCCAGGTATGGTCAGCGGATATATGCCATCCAGGATGTGCACCCGCCTGCGCACCGTGCCCCAGTTCGATGCGGTCTTTCGCAGAACGGACTTTGCAGTAGCGCCGGCGGTCCAATGTACAGCCAGCACCAAGTGTCTCGACGTATGTGCCTCGACGTATTTGAGAAATGCTCGCAATTGGTGCTCTGTTCTGGGCGATTCTAAATCCTTGGCGGTCTTGGCCTCTCCGACAATGACGATGGAGGTATTAGCAGCGTATACATCTGGGCGAAATCCTCCGATTTTGCGAGGAATTCCGTCTGAATCGGTCGTTCCGTCAACGAGGCATATCGCCTCATTGCAGTTGCTTAGTGTCACTGCTACCGCCTTTACGACCCGCTCAACAAGACGCTGATGCTGTAAGCTTTCAGCCACTCTGCCGCCTCGCTCACCCGTTAAGCCCGTTGTCTGGTCCTATGAGTTCCTCGATGCAGGCGAGGAGGTCTCTCAGGTCGAGATGTACTTCCGAATCGCGCTCCGCGGCGATTTGTTTCGCCTCGTCGTAGGGAAGAGTATTGATCTTTTCTTGTAATGCTCGTGCCAACTGCGAAATGCTCGCTTCCCGCAGTTTTGTGTCGAGGTCTGGGGCGTCCAATTTTTTGATTGCTTCGCGGGCTCCTTCATGGAGGAAGGTACGTTTCGCTTCTCCGTTCTCCAGGATTTGTGGAAGCCGCCGCACTGAATTCAAAGGGGATATCTTTCGCGAATCGACCCATCGACTAAAGTGTCCCTCGTCATATCCGGCATTGAAGATCGCATCCTTGATGCCGGGCTTTTGAAGTTCAACGAATGCACTGAAGCGCGACGGGTCGAAATCCCCGTCTTCGTCGAGCACCGGCTTGTAGTGCGTTTCCATGTCACGGTAGGCATCAAGCGACTGCTGTACGTCTCGTCTCGACCCGCCACAAAAATCAATGAGGTCAGACATTGGCATCATATGCTCCTCTCGGAGTTCGTTGAGGTATTTGGCTTTCGAGTAAGGGTCCCAAGGCCGGTTTCCAACGAGATGCACTTGGAGGCGAATCTTGTGAGCCTCCATATCTTCCATATCATCCTTAACAATCGCGGGAATGGTGTTCCACTTCTCAGCACTTCGTCCCGCGTTTCGTTCCTGCTGTCGAAGTTCTCGATAGATCGCGACTCGGGTATTCCCCTCGACACACAAGTATGAATCGTTTCCAGCAAGCTTAAGGATAATTGGCTGGATAATTCCACCCGATGCCTGGATGGATTTTTTCAATCGCTCGTATGACCCCTGTGGGTCTATACTGCCCTCATGCTCCGTCCCTGCGCCTAAGGCCATTAGCATCTGTTCTTCGTTGAGTGTGGAATACATCTCCAAAAAGTATCTAATTCTTGGATTTTCTACATCAAGGACGATTTTGTCGATCTCGATGCTAGCTGGGCTGCTCATTCTTCTCCTCCGGCTTTCAGATTAAAGGAGATTTTTGACCAAATGGCCTAACTAGTCAGGATACATGGCCCACGGTTGACGCTGGCTGGATGCGGGCAATCAGCCTTTTTCTTTTCTTGGTCAAGGCGCGAAAATCGCATTCGACCTGAAGGCCGTGCCAGAACTCGTCGGACTGACCGAAGAACGCACCAAAGCGTATGGACATTACCGGCGTAATGGAGCGTTTGCCGTGAACGATTTCGTTGATGGCTCGCGGGGCAACCCCGATCGCGCGAGCCATAGCGTTCTGCGAAATGCCCATGGGCTTGAGATATTCCTCAAGAAGAATCTCGCCGGGTGTGATAGAGTTCTGCATTTCTATACCGTGTAACGTTATAGGGGTTTTGTCAATGGTAATCGATGATACCTACCTGTTCCGGCCCGGAATCCGTCCAGCGGAAGGATAATGCGCCACTGGTCATTGATGCGAATAGAATGAAAGCCCGAGAGTGTTCCCCGGAGCCCTTCCAAGGAGAGGAATTGTTACAGCACTGATGCCAGGCGATTCGATCTACCCCCGCCCGATAAACGGCATTGTGGTGGCCATGACGGTCATGAACTGCACGTTGGCGTCAAGCGGCAGCTTGGCCATGTAGACGACCGCCTGGGCGACGTGTTCGACAGCGAAGGTCGGCTCGGCCGCGACCGTACCGTTCGGTTGCGGCACGCCGCGTTTCATGACCGCGGTCATGTCGGTCTCGGCGTTGCCGATATCGATCTGGCCGCAGGCAATGTCGTATTTGCGCCCGTCGAGTGAGGTCGATCTAGTCAGGCCGGTCATGGCGTGCTTGGTCGCGGTGTAGGGCGCGGAGTTGGGCCGGGGCACATGGGCCGAGATAGAGCCGTTATTGATGATACGACCGCCCCGCGGGTCCTGGTCTTTCATGATCTTGAACGCTTCCTGGGTGCAGATAAACGCGCCGGTCAGATTCAGGTCTACAACGGCTTTCCACTGTTCATAGGATAGTTCTTCCAAGGGAACGGGCGGGGCACCAATACCCGCGTTGTTGAATAACACGTCAAGTCGGCCAAAGGTCGCTTTTGTTGTGGCAAACAGGGCACGAGTAGCGTCAGGGTCACTGACATCGGTTGGTACCACAAGCGTCTTTGCCTCACCGTCGGCCTCTTTTGCCGTTGCCTCCAGCAGTTCGGCCCGCCGTCCGGCCAGGACAACGGCGTAGCCTGCCCGGACCAGCGCCAGGGCACTCGCCTTGCCGATTCCGGTGCCCGCTCCGGTAATGAGGGCAACCTTGGTGTGTGTACTCATAGGTGTGCTCTCCTTCGCGTGTGGGCCGGAGGAGGAAACCCACCCCGGCCCTTTCAGCCACCCCTCCGGGGAGGGGATTTAAGGAAGGATATTTATCGTGAAAAGGACTCCAGTATTTTATCTCGATAGTGGTCGCGTTGTTCCTGGGTGGTGCCGGTGTTGGGAACGGCGAGAATGGTCGTGTCGAGCAGCCCTTCGCGTTCGTTCAGCTTGGCGCGGACGCGGTCAATCGGGCCGACCGCGCAAAAGGCATCGACCATTTCGTTCGGAATAAGATCAAAACCCTTGTCTTTGTCTGGCGTTTTCTGGAGCGCCCGGACCTTTTCAACCGTTTCGCTAAAGCCGTGCGCGACAAAGATATCATCGTAAATCCGGGCCCAGATGCTGAACAGCATCGCCCCCGCGCCGACCCGCTGGGCGGTTGCCAGATCATCGTCGATGACCACAAAGCATTGGCCCAGGACCTCAACATCGGAACGGCGGCGACCAGCCCGGTCAAGCCCGGTTTTGAGCGGCGGCAGGATATTCTCACGGACATGCTGCGGCGAGAACATCGGGTTGCCGATGAGACCGTCGCCCAACTCGCCCGTGAGCGCAGCCATGCGCGGTTTGACCGCGGCCACATAGATAGGCACCCGTGGCCGGGGCTTGGGATTCGGGCGCGGAAAGAAATTGCGGGCGCGGATATTGTAGAACTTGCCTGCGTAGTTCACCTCGCCGCCGGTCTCGGCCTTGTCCATAATGAGATGCAGGACCTCAATATACTCCCGCATCTGGCTGACCGGTTTACCCGCGTCCTGTCCGGCGTACCAGTTGTTATTGCGGTGCTGGTGGGCGACTCCCAGGCCGAGGGTGAAGCGCCCCTGACTCAACAGGTCGAGGTCCAGAGCCTGAAAGGCGAGCATCACCGGGCTGTGATTAAAGGCCAGCACCACACCGGCGCCGATTTTTATCGTCTGAACATTGGGCGCGATACCGGCCAAGGGAATAAGCGCGGAATTGGTCAGTTCCGCCTGCCAGAGGGAATCAAATCCCGCGGCTTCATATTTTTTTACCCAGCCGACCATTTCGGCGTGGGAAGCGGCGGCGAGAAACATCGAGTATTTCATGCGTGGGTTCCTTGGCGTGAGGGCTGACTACGCAGACGGTTCGTGCTGTCCCCACTTGTCAAAGTGAGTCACTTCAGGCGCGGGGCGACGGGTGACCGGCCCGAATTTTCCTGAAGGAAAGCCGATCGGAATGGTGGCCACCACCCCATACTCGAACGGAATGCCCAGGCGCTCCTGCAACTCGTCCTCGAACATCTGGTGCATAGTCGTCAGGCTCGCCCCAAGGCCCAGGGCACGACAGGCGAGCAGAATGTTCTGCACGCAGGGATAAATAGAGCCGTAGGACGGCGGGGCTTTGCCCTCGCGCTTTTCCGCCGGCACGGCAAACGGCCAGTCCCGCTTGCCACAGATCAGCAGCAGGACGGGCGCTTCGTGCATATGTTCGGCCAGGTGCATCGCGGCCCGGACGGTGCGCGCCCAGGACGATTTGTCGCTCGGGTCAACATTCACGGCGTCACCGAAGCGGTCCAGCATGGCCTGGTGATAGCGTTCCTGAAAAAACTTCTTGTTGTCCGGGTCCTGGAGCACCACAAACGCCCAGGCCTGAAGATTCTGCCCGCTGGGCGCCCGTATCCCGGCGTCAAGAATTTTCCGAATCATTGCGGTCGGGACGGGGTCGGGTTTGAGCCGCCGCATTGCCCGCATTGAGTGTATGGTTTCAAAGACTCCCATTTCTTCAGCCATCGTATTCCTCCTTCTCGTTCAAGATCGTTACACACCCTTCGTCTTCACTCTGTTCCGCTCAGGACAGGCCCTTCATCTCCGCTCGTGCTGAGCGTAGCCCCGGAGGGGCGAAGTCGAAGTACGCTCAGGACACCCCTTTCAGTAAGTGTCTGGCAATAATCACGCGTTGAATCTGGGACGTGCCCTCATAAATCTGGAGCAGCTTGGCGTCGCGCATCAGCTTTTCCACCGGATACTCGCTGAAATAGCCATAGCCGCCGAAAATCTGGACCGCGTTGGTAGTAATCTGCATGGTCCGATCGGCGCCGAACGCCTTGGCATAGCTGGAAACAATAGACGAGGGCGCTCCCTGGTCGAGCAGCCAGGCGGCTTTATAGGTCAAGAGGCGCATAGCTTCGAGTTCGATCGCCATATCCGCCAGCATGAACTGGACGGCCTGGAAATTGGCGATGGCCTGACCAAAGGCCTCACGCTGCTGGGCGTATTTGATCGATTCGTCCAGCGCACGTTGGGAGATGCCAATGGCAAAGGCGCCCACTTCGGGTCGGCTACGGTCAAACGTCCGCATGGCGATCTTAAAGCCCTGGCCTTCCGACCCGACCAGGCCGGCGCGCGGCACCTTGACGTCCTCAAACACGATCTCCGCGGTGTCTGACGCCCGCTGGCCCATTTTGTCGTGCATGCGATTGGCCGTCACGCCAGGGGAATCGGCCGGCAACACAAAGCACGACACCGCACTATGGCCCTGGCTTTTATCCTCGGTCGCAAAGGTCACATACCAGTCCGCGACCGAGCCGTTGGAGATAAAATGTTTGGTGCCGTTGAGCACAAAATCATCGCCGACCTTGCGATAGCTTGTCGAGATTGACGCGGCGTCAGAGCCGGCGCCGGGCTCAGTCAGGGCAAAGGCGGCGTAGACCGGCTCGGAGATGAGCTGACCCAGGTAGGTCTTTTTCTGCTCATCGCTCCCCGCTACCAGGAGTGGCGTGGTCGCCAGATTATTGGCCACCATATTGAGCGCCATGCCGGCACAGCCGTAGACAATTTCTTCATCAATCAGGCAGGTGTCAAACACCTCCAGCCCCAGGCCGCCGTACTCGGTTGGCACGAGTGGGTTGAGGATGCCCAGTTCCCAGGCTTTACGACACACATCATCCGGGAACTCCTGCTCTTTGTCGTATTTTGCCGCAACGGGAATCATCTCCTCAACGGCAAACTTGTGAACAGTGTCTTTGAGTTGTTGTTGTTCCGAGGTCAGTTCAAAGCCGTACACGATGGACGCTCCCTTCGACAAGGCTCAGGACGGGCCTTATGCTGTCTGAATAATCAACGCACGATAGCGTGCACTACTGTAACCACTCCAAACACCCGGCTTCTTCCAGAATGGGGTCCAGAGCCGTTTTCTCTTCGACTCTGGCGTACCGCTCCCGGAGAACACGAAACGACCGGGCATGGTATTTCTGTGCGCCCTGGGCGTACTCCTTGCCGCGCAGCATGACCGAACACGTTTCTTGACCGGCAGCGAGGGCCTGGGCGTTGGCGGTAGTCCAGGGCAGAAAGGTCTGACCAATTTCTGTGAGGATGGGTTTCAGGGTTGGGGCCAAGTCGTCCCAGGTCTCTAACCCGCCCTCGTCCTTGGGGTCCAGCATCTGTATCGCCCAGGAGAGGACGTTCGGGGCCACCGCCCGCATGATCGTGCCGGCCGAGGGATCGGTGGAACATTGGTGCAACTGAGCGGCCAGACCGAAATCGCCAAACGTGGGCCGGCCACCGAACAGATACATGCGTTGGGCGAGGTGCGGTTCGAGCAGGGCCAACAGACGCTCGAAGGAAGACTCGATATGCTGCCGGGTCTGCTCGCTTGAGCCGACAAAAGACAGGCGCGGGACCATCCGCGTCCGGATTTGTTCGGTCGCCTCCGCGTATTCTTCTTCACTCAACCCGGGCCGGGTCAGACGCGCAATGCGTTCAGCCGTGGATTTCTGGTCAGGCTCATACGTCCAGCGATAGTGGAACATCTGCTTATTGCCCCACTCGTCGCCATACTCTTCGAGCAGAGCGGACAGGAAGGCCGAGGTCGGATCGCTCGGATAAATGGACGGCTCGGGCTGGAGTTGCTCAAAATGCTCCATAATGGGCGTGGAGTCCTGCATACCCTGCCCATCCGGGGTGACAACGAGCGGAACTAGGGGCAGCTTGGCATAGCGTGCGAATTCTTCCTGAGTGGTGGAATCGCGGGCGACCCATTCGTGCGGAATATTCTTGTAGCGAAAATAGGCCCGGACTTTTAAGGAGTAGGGCGACAGCTCGACACCAAAGAGACGGTAGGCTTGGGACATCATCGTCATCCTCACACGGACCTGATTGAGACTCGGCTATTTCCCGTTAAAGCGGGGGGCGCGTTTCTCCAGGAAGGCCGCAATGCCTTCCTGGCCGTCGTCGGTCTTGGCGCGCGCGGCAATGGACTGGGTCTCGTTTTCCATCTGGGTTTCGAGCGTTTCCGTCCAGCCGCTGTGGAGGAGCCGTTTGGCGCCACCGAACGCGCCGGTTGCCCCCGAAGCGAGCTCAGTGGCCAGTTTTTTCGCTTCGGCCAGCAGCTCCGCGTCCGGGACAACACGGTTCACAATGCCCCAGGCTTCGGCTTCCTGGGCTGACAGCAGCCGGTTGGTGACCGCCAGCTCAAAGGCCCGCTTCATGCCGACGATACGCGGCAGGAAATAGGTCGAAGAGCCGTCCGGAGTCAGCCCGGCACGCGTATAGGCCATGGTGAATTTCGCCGACTCGCCGGCAAAGACAATGTCGCATGAGCACGCCAGGCTCATGCCCGCTCCCGCGGCCGTGCCGTTCACCGCCCCGATCAACGGGGCGTCCATCCGAGTGAAACGGGACACCGCGCCGTGCAGATAGGTGGTCACTTCCTTCATATGGGCGGGCAGTTGGTCGCCTTGGGCGGCAAAGCTCTTCAGGTCTCCACCGGCGCAGAACATGCGACCGTTGCCGGTCATGACAGCGGCTCGAATATCCGTATCTTCGTCGCATTCGAGTGCGACCTGCATCAGATCGCGCGCCAGATCGATATTGAGCGCGTTGGCGGCCTCCGGCCGGTTCAACGTAATGATGGCGATATGGTCTTTTTTTTCAAACTGAAGGGCGGTGTAGGTCATGCGGTCCTCCGTCTGACGATGCGGGGCTAGAGTCCTCGTAAAAGATCGACTATGGCTTGCCCGATTTCCTGCGGCGCGTCTTCCTGAATAAAGTGCGAGCCCGTGACAGTAATTTCTTTTTGATTTGGCCAAGTCCGGCAGTACTCGCGTTGCGGACCGGTCAGGATCGCTCCAGGGTCGGCGTTCACGAAGAGTTTGGGTACGTTGCTGGTTGACAACCACTGCCCGTATTGTTCGACGATCTCAACCACGTCGGGCGGTTCGCCCTCGATCGGAATCTGACGCGGCCAGGTCAGCGTGGGCCGGCGCGACTCGCCCGGCTCGGTGTAGGGCTTGCGGTAGACGGCCATTTCCTCTTCGGTCAGTGTCCGCACTACGCTGCCGGGCAGCACCCGCTCGACAAAGACATTATGCTGGAGCACCATCTCCTCTCCGGCCGGCGAACGAAAGCCCTGAAAGACTTTGCGCGCGGCCTCGGGAAAGGTCTCCCAGGTCAGGGGACGCACAATGGCCTCCATATAGACCAGGGCCTTGATGCTGTCCTGATGACGGTGGGCCCAGTGGAAACCCAGGGCCGAACCCCAGTCGTGGACCACCAGAGTGACGTTCTGCGCGTGTTGATCGAGCCCAAGCGTGTCAAACCAAGTGTCCAGATAGCGAGTGTGGTCAACAAAGCGATAGGAGCCGGCGGGGTTCTTGCCCGAATCGCCCATGCCGATCAGGTCGGGCGCCAGGCAACGCGCACTCCCTTCGACCTCGGCAATAATGTTACGCCACAGATACGACGAGGTGGGGTTGCCGTGCAGAAACACGACCGGGTCACCGCTGCCGGTATCGACATAGGCCAGCTCGCTATCGAGCGCGGCCACCCGTTTGCGTTCATAGGGATCGTTGGCTGAAATAGACTGGCTCATGCTGTCCTCCTGAAAAAATACGCTCTCCCGCTCCCCTGGAAGGTGTACTGCGGATTGTGTCGCCCCCTCACCCCACCCCCTCTCCCAGAGGGAGAGGGGCTCCTTTTTTCCCTCTCCCCTGGAGGGAGAGGGCGGGGGTGAGGGGGATTCCTACCCGTTTGTTCCTGCAATATCCGCCATCAAGGCTAAGGCCTCAGGCTGCCCCGACTGCACCATCATGGTGGAAACCCCGGCGGACTCCCAGACCTTGAAACGCTCGCGAATCCGCCCCCGCGGACCGCATAATGAGATTTCGTCGCACAGCTCATCCGGGACCAGCTCGGTCGCCTCTTTTTTTCGGCCGGACAGATAGAGGTCCTGAATCTCCGCCGCCACGTCTGCATAGCCGTACTTCGAAACCATCTCGTTGTGGAAGTTCTTGCCCTTGGCTCCCATGCCGCCGACGTAGAGCGCCAGGGTCGGCTTGAGTTGGGCCAGACAGGCTTTGACATCGTCGCCAATGACAACGGTACAGCCGGCCAGGATATCGAAGTGCTCCAGCGACTTGCCGTTGCCGGCCTGGGCAAAGCCTTTTTCCAGGTCGGGCGTAAACATATCCATCCGATAGGGCGAGAACCAGATCGGCAGCCAGCCGTCGGCGAGTTCGGCCGTGATGCGGATGCTGAGCGGCTTCATGGTCGCCAGATAGACGGGCAGGCGGCGTGAGTGCAGGATCGACTTGAGGGGCTTGCCCAGCCCGCTGGCGTCTTCTCCCTGATAGGGCAGTTGATACACTTTGCCGTCCAACGCAACCGGCTCCTGACGGTCCCATATCTTGTGCAGGATTTCCACGTACTCGCGAATGCGGGCGGCCGGTCGGCTGTAGGGCATGCCGTGCCAGCCTTCGATGACCTGCGGGCCGGACATCCCCAGACCGACAATCACCCGGCCGTTCGACAGGGCGTCCAGGGTTGACATGGTCATGGCGCACATCGCCGGCGTGCGGGCCGGAATCTGGAGAATCCCGGTGCCGAGTTTTATGCGCGAGGTCCTGGCCGCCAGATAGGCCAGCGGTGTCACCGCGTCGGAGCCGTAGGCCTCCGCACTCCAAACGGAGTCATAGCCCAGTTTTTCCGCTTTGAGGATCATATCCAGGGGGAGCTCGACCCGGCCACCGGAATAGCCAATGCCTATTGCAAGTTTCATAGGAACTCCTTTCTTCAGGGGACTGTTTATATCGAACTGCCGGGCGGGCGGCTACTCGGGGGAAGTATTGACTTGAGAATATGGAGCATTTGACGAAAGCCGGCAATGTGGTCATAATAACCACATTATGTACCGTGAACGACAGCAAGCAGTTGGCGCGCGCGAATTAAAAACCCGGCTTGGAACCTATCTTCGCCAAGTACAGCAAGGCAGAACCCTTGTTGTGACTGAGCGAGGCCGGCCGGTTGCAGAACTGCGTCCGCTGAGCATCAAGACCCGAGGCGAAGAGGCCCGCCTCGACGAACTTGTCGCTCTTGGCATACTCAGCCGAAAAGCAAAGACGCCCTTTTCTCCCTTTACGCCCATCCGTACTCAAGGTCCGCTAGTCTCAACGGCCATTATCGAAAACCGTAAGGATCGGTTTTGATTGATTATTTCGATGCCAGCGCTTTAGCGAAACGATACATTCATGAGCCGGAAAGCGATACCGTCCTCCGCTTTCTTGCCCAGAGTATTCCGGTCGTAAGCCGTCTGTCCGAATTTGAGGTTGCTTCGGCCCTGGCTCGACGCTGCCGAGAAGGAAGCCTGTCTGTCACTGACAGAGACGACGCTTTGGAGACTCTCCGTCAAGACCTGACTTCTTCGTGCTACGTTGTTGAACTCTCAGCCGATATCGGGACGCTCGCACACGAGCTTTTTATCCGTACCTCGTTAAGAGCCGGAGATGTCATTCAACTCGCTTCTTGCTTATATATCCAACGGAGATCGGGTCTCTCCATACGCTTTCTGACATATGATAGTCGTTTGAGCGAAGCTGCTGAACGCGAGGGACTTTCTCTTTTGGCCTAGCTGTCAGGTATCTTTCAGCGCCTCCGCGACTTGCGCATAGTCTTCAAGCCGCGGCAGGATGAGCGGCAGGTCCACCCCGGCGGCTCGATACGCGGCGACCCGCTGTCGGCACTGCTCTTCCGAGCCGATAACATAGAAAGACGCCACCATCTCGTCAGTGATGAGCTTGGCTGCCTCCGTGCCGCCGTCTTTGGCATACGACGCTCGTAACGGCCCGAGGATGGACGGGTCGAATCCTCCCTTGTCGAGCAGGACCTCTCCGACGTAGGCTTCATCGAGCAGGCGGACGATACGTTTTTTGAGAGCTGGCAGCAGGCGTTGCGGATCGTCGGTCAGGCGAATGACCAACATGCAGGCAATGTCGATCGACCGGGGATCACGGCCGGCCTCCTGGGCCGCGCTGCGGATCTCTTCTACCGCGTAGCTGACATAGGACGGAGGAACATAGGCGTTCAACAAAACGCCGTCGGCAATCGCCCCGGCCAGACGCAGCCCTTTTTTTCCAATCGCCGCAAGATAGATGGGCAGATTGGGCTGGAGCGGCGTGGTAGCGAGCCGGGCATTCCTGAGCGTAAACGGTCCTGCCGTGTCGGACACCTGCTCGCCGGACAGAAGCCGTTTCAACAGGGAGACGCTGCCCCGCATGGCGGCCTGAGCATTGCCGTAGGCCATCCCCATCTTGCCTTGGATCACCTCGCGTTCGCTGCGTCCCATACCCAATACGAAACGTCCGCCTGTAATCCGGTCCAGCGTGGCGGTTGCCATAGCAAGGAGCGCAGGGTTGCGCGTGTACGGATTTGTAACACCAACGCCGAGTTTAATCCGCTCGGTCGCCGCTCCGAGATAGCCGAGCAGAGAGAATATCTCTTCATGAAAATAGCGCTCCGTGACCCACAGGGATTCATAGCCGGCGTTTTCTGCAAGAAGTCCGTACTGCTTCAGTTCAGGGCCACTCTCGATACCGTGGTAAAGGACGAGACCTGATCGACTCATATTCCGCTCCGTTCCAGTTCTAGACTTGCTTCTGGGCGACAAAGGTCCAATACGTCGGCACGATATCCGGATTCTCTTGAGTGACGCGGAATCCGGTCTCGTGCAGTATGGCGAGAATATCACTCCGGGTGTTGACGATATTCCCCCAGGTGACCTCAAACCATTGCTCCAGAATGCTCATGGTAAAGCGGCGGTCGTGGAGGTCGGCTCCCGTTTCCGGGGCACACCGATCGACCAGCAGCAGACTGCCTCCAGGCTTGAGTGCGCGCTGGCAGCCGCGCAGGATGTCGGCTTTTTTTGCGTCGGGAAGCTCGTGAAAGACCTGGACCATAGTGATGAGATCAAACTCGTTCTCAAAGGACAGCGCTTCCCCGCCGACTGAACGCACCTCAACTCTGTCGCTGAGCCCTTGCTCCTGAAGCCACTTTCGGGAGGTTTGTACAAAATAAGGCAAAGGCTCGATGCCGGTCACGCGGCAGTTTGCGAATTCCTGGGCAAAGCGCGCGATCACGGTCCCACTCCCAGAGCCGATATCCATAACCTGCCCTCCAGCTTCGAGTTGCTCTTCCATACCGGGAAGCTTGCGGGCCGCCACCACTACCACAGGGGCACGCAAGGCCGAGACTTTGCCCTGGTGGTGAAAGAAGTCTTCATCGTGGTCATGAAAAGTTTTGAGCGCTCCGGTCCGAAAGGCATCGGGATAAGCCGGAAAGTCGCGCGACAGACTGGCCAGGACATGGGCAGTCAGTAACTCGGGAGCGTCATCGCCGAGCAGTTCGTCCATAAACGGCGCAAAGGTGAACTGCGTCTCTCCGGCGGCCTGGAGTATGCCCACGGCACACGCAGCCTGACACCAGACTTTTGTCCGCCAGGGGTCAAGTTCCAGGGTTTCGGCCAAGGCTTCGGCCGAGGCTGTTCCGCCACGTCGCCGCATTTCGGCGAAGTACCCCAGCCGGCCGCCGATATCGGTAATATGCGTCGCGTGCAGGCCGAGCATCCAGCTCCGTATCATTCGGGCCTGACTGTTTTTTGTCGGTTCCTTGTTGGTCATAGTGAATCCTTATCGTTTGTGTTTTTGCAAAAATGTAAGGATGGCCTCTCTCGACCGCTCCGGTTGCTCGACCCAAAAAACATGGCCGGCCAGTTCCAGGACCACGAGCTCGGATTCGGTGATATGTTCAGCCAGGAGTTGTGAATTCTCCCAGGCGATCAAGGCATCGTCCTTTCCCGTAATGACCAAGGTCGGACACGCAATCTGTGAGAGGCGGTCGAACGTATTGTGTCGATAAGCTGCTTTCATTCTGTGAGCGAAACCGATGGGATCAAGGGGTTGCTTTTTACGGGCTTCAATCAATGCCGGGATAAGCTCAGGATGCTGTTCGACATACCCCTTGGTAAAGGCGGTCTCGGCCAGCGCCCGACCGCGCTCTTCTGCGGAGAGCGCGGCGGTTGAATGGGAATTCTGGATAGCCTCGCCCTCCAGACTGACGGCCTGCGGACCACCAGGGGTGGTACAGCCCAACACGAGAGAGCGGACAGCAGCCCCGTGCCGGATGGCCAATTCCTGGGCGATCATCCCTCCCATTGAGACGCCATACGCATGTGCGGGTGAGAAGTCCAGGTGATCCATGAGAGCGGCGGTGTCATCGGCAATCATACCGATTGTGTATTCGATGTCTGGCTTTTCACTCTGGCCAGAGCCACGTTGATCGAAGATGAGGACCTGGAATTGATCCACGAAATCCGGCAGCAGATTGGTAAAAATGCTCCGGTCGCTTTGCGCCCCGTGGATGAGCACAAGCGGGTCGCCTGTCCCGTGCAGTTCATAGGCTAAGTTGACACTGTTGACCCGTGCAAAGGGCATAATATCTCCTGGTTATACGGCTAGACGACCTGGGGGAACGCCGCCGGTTTCTTCACAAAACATAACAACATTACGCTAAAAAGATTGAAGAGCGCACTCATCAGAAAAGCGAGGTCGTAACTCCCGTATACATCATAGAGATAGCCTGCGGCCATGGGACCGAAGGCCGCCATGGAGCCGGCCAGGGAAAAAATGAAACCAACGATCGCCCCAACCGCCAGCCGGCCATAGAAGTCGCCGACGATCGCCGGGAACAGGGCGGTGGTCCCGCCATACGAAAAACCGAACAGTGCTGCCGACGGGTAGAGCAGGGAGAGGCCGGAACTGATCGCCAGACCAAAGAAGGCCACGGCTTCTAAAGTCAGACAGGTGCCTAAGGTCAGCAGGCGACCATAACGGTCGGACAGCGGGCCGGTAATCAGACGCCCGGAGAAACCGGCCAAGCCGATCACGCTGATCAACGTGGCAGCCGTCACCTGCGATACACCCAGGTCTATGGCAAAGGGCACAATATGGACCAGCGGCATGAATACAACCAGCCAAGTCATCGTAAAAGCGGCAACCAGCATCCAGAAGGAAACCGTCCGACGGGCGGACGCGAGGGTCCATGCATCGCGCCGGTTGTGAGAGGCACGCGGTTTGGAGAGCGCCTCTGCTGATAATAAAACGGGATTGATGCCGTCCGGGCAGAGACCCAGACGTTCGGGGTCACGGACGATGAAGCGCGCACACAGCGTAATAACAACCAGTCCGCCCAGGCCAAGAAACAGATAGGCGGTTCGCCAGCCATAGGTCGTGATGAGGAGGGCGGCCAGCGGCGGAATGAAACAGTTCCCAAAGCTGGAGCCACTGGTGCTCATGCTGAGGGCGAGCCCGCGCCGCCGGATAAACCAACGCACCACGGTCGCGTTACACGGCACAAAGGCGGCGCTCATGCCGAGCGCGGCAATACCGCCGAGAAAGAGGTAGAGTTGCCACAAGGCCTGTATCTGACTCAGCAGCATGACTCCGCTCCCCAATAAGACGCCTCCAATTCCCACTACAAGACGCGGGCCCCAGCGGTCCGTATACACGCCTGCCACGATCCCGAGAGCGCTATAGACAAACACGTACACCGAATAGGCGAGGGATAAACTCGTCCGCCCCCAGCCCATCTCCGCCGAAATTTCCGGCATGAACACTCCATAAGAAAACTGAATCCCGTACGCGGCGGACAACACCGTGAAAGAACAGCCGACAATCACCCAACCATAAAAGAAGTGCGGCTGGTCGGCCGGCACGATATCGGATGAGAGCTTCACCGGGTCAATGGCACGCATTGACCCGCAGTATCCGGGGCGGGTGACACTGGGTCAAGAGAGCGTACGCCAACGCCAGGATGCGGGGGGATACGAGGGAACATGGCGCAGGACGGTTACAACCCTAACGCCTTAGCGATGTTCACGCGCTGAATTTCATCTGTGCCACCGGGAATGCGCAGATTACGCGCAATACGGAATATTTTTTCGATTCCGGACTCTTTCATCAGTCCATGCGCCCCGTGCAGTTGGACGGCTCTATCGGCTACACGATACAGCGCTTCGTCGCAGAAGACTTTGAGCGCACACACCGTTTTGATGAGGTGTGGATCGACCTTGAGCGCCCACAAATTCCCCTGGTCGGCCTGCCACAGGCTTTGGAGCGACAGGCTCCGCATGGCTTGGACGTCTAAGTAGGAATCGACCACCATCCACTGTAGGGCTTGAAACCGACTCAGTGGCCCCCCAAACGCGCGCCGGTTCTTGATATAGTCGCGACAACGGTCGAGCAGGTATTGTCCCAGGCCGGTACACATGCCCCCACGCCGGACGCGAATCCAGTTGATCATGCCCATGCTGAGGTAAAAGCCCTGGCCTTCCTCCCCCCACATATGGTCGGCTGAGAGCTGGCAGTTCTCGAATTGGAGCTCACCGGTCATGCCGTCATCCATAATGGTCCGATACGTCCGGCCGATGGTCAGCCCGGGGTTGTCGCGTTCAACGAGAAAGGCCGTGGCGCCGGCTCCCCCTTTGCTCGGGTCGTGCAGCGCGCAGACAAAGATCAGGTCGGCGTACTGCGCATTGGTAATATAGGCCTTGGTACCATTCACGACCCAGCTGTCGCCGTGTTTTTCGGCCCGAGTCTCCATGCCGAGCACGTCAGAGCCGCCTCGGTATTCGGTGATGGCATAGGCGCCGGTTGTTTCCCCTCGGACCAGAGG
This sequence comes from uncultured Binatia bacterium (SeqCode), assembly GCA_965232605.1. Classification (GTDB taxonomy): domain Bacteria; phylum Desulfobacterota; class Binatia; order Bin18; family Bin18; genus Bin18. The sequence continues at coordinate 729,866 of CBDDQA010000005.1, forward strand.
CAACAGATATTTCTGCCGCTGCTCCTCGGTCAGAAACATCAGCATGTGATTGGGTCCTTCTGTCCAGGACAACATCCACTGCGCCACCCCGATGCCGTGCTGATAGACGGCCTCATGCACAAAAAACATATCCGTCAGACTAAACCCGCCGCCGCCGACTTCTTGGGGCATATGCAGCGCATACAGTCCTCGCTCCGCGGACCGTTTACGAATCGTCTGCTGGGCGGCCAGCACTTCGGGAGCGAGCCGTCCGTCTTCGCGGAGGTAGAGATGCTCGTTGGTAAGATGGTCGGCCAGACTGTGCTCGATGGGAGCAATATCGTTTTCAATAAAGCGGTGGATATCGCGAACCGTTTGCTCAACATTCGCAGGTGGAGAGAAATCAATCATACGCTCGTTCGTAATGGATTCCGCTAGGAAATACTATCCCGACCAAGGACAGCACAGAGCAAAAAAGACATAAAAAAGGGGGCCGTGAGGCCCCCGTAGTATCGACATTTTCAGCCGGCGGGAGAACGCATCCCCCGACAGCATTCCAGCTTAGTAATCATCAAAGTCGTCATCGTGGCTATGGCCATCCATCCCGTCTTGGGGCTTTTCGGGCTTCTCGGCAACCGCCGCTTCTGTGGTCAACATCAAGCCGGACACGCTGGCCGCATTCTGGAGGGCGACCCGGACAACCTTTGTGGAATCAATCACACCGGCTTTGAACAAGTTTTCATACGCGCCCGAGGCCGCGTTAAAACCCGCATCACCGCGCTGCCCTTTGATCCGGCTGACCACGACCGGAGCGTCCAGGCCGGCATTGCTCACGATTTGTCGAATCGGCTCTTCGATCGCTCTGCGCACGATATTCACGCCGGCATCCCGGTCATCGTTGAACGCCAGTTCGTCCAGCTTGGATTGCGCCCGAATCAGTGCGACACCCCCGCCGGGAACGATCCCTTCTTCCGCCGCCGACTTGGTGGCATGCAGGGCGTCGTCCACCCGGGCCTTGCGTTCTTTCATCTCGACTTCCGTGGCGGCCCCGACCTGAATCACGGCCACCCCGCCGGCAAGCTTGGCCAAGCGCTCCTGGAGCTTTTCCCGATCATAGTCTGAGGTGGTTTCTGCAATCTGGGCACGAATTTGATCCGCCCGGCCGGCAATGTCTTTTTTCTTACCTGCCCCATCCACAAGGGTGGTGTTGTCCTTGTCCATAATCACGCGCTGACAGCTTCCCAGGTCTGCCAGCGCGATATTTTCGAGCTTCATGCCGAGTTCTTCGGCAACCACCCGTCCGCCAGTCAGAATGGCTATATCCTCCAGCATGGCTTTGCGCCGGTCACCAAATCCCGGAGCCTTGACCGCAGCACAGTTCAGGGTGCCGCGGATCTTGTTGACGACCAGGGCCGCCAGCGCTTCCCCGTCAATGTCTTCAGCAATAATCACCAGCGGTCTGCCACTCTGCGCAATGCTCTCCAGCAGCGGGACGAGTTCCTGCATATTCGAGATTTTTTTCTCATGGAGAAGAATATAGGGCTGCTCAAGCTCGGCCACCATTCGCTCCGGGTCGGTCACAAAATACGGGGAGAGAAAGCCGCGGTCGAACTGCATCCCCTCCACCACGTCCAGCACGGTTTCCAGTCCCTTGCCCTCCTCAATGGTAATCACCCCTTCCTGGCCCACTCGCTCCATGGCTTCGGCCAGATTGTCTCCTATTTGGGCATCACCGTTGGCCGCAATCGTTCCAACCTGAGCGACCTGCTCCTTTCCTCGGACCTTACGGCTCTGGTCTTGTACACCCTCGACCACTTTTTCGACCGCGGCATCGATACCCCGCTTGAGGGACATGGGGTCGAACCCAGCCGCTTGGAGCCGCAGCCCTTCGGTCAGGATGGCGCGGGATAAGATGGTTGCCGTGGTGGTCCCGTCTCCGGCCGTGTCCGAGGTTTTCGTTGCGGCCTCACGGATCATCTTGGCTCCCATGTTTTCAAACTTGTCCTCGAGTTCAATTTCCTTGACGACCGTTACACCGTCTTTCGTGACAACCGGAGCGCCAAAGCTTTTCTCTAAGAGGACATTACGTCCTCGCGGGCCGAGGGTCACCTGGGTTGCGTCCGCTATGATATTGACCCCTTTGAGAATCCCGTCCCGAGACTCCTCATGCAAATGGACTACCTTACTCGCCATACCACTGATCTCCTTTCATGCACCTCGTGGCCGATATGTATTGCCGCGCAAAGGCAACTTACGCATCTTTCCTCGAAATGCAAGCACAGCCCGGACCGTTATCGACGGGCATGGGCCCAGCGGGCCTGGGGGATATCAGCCGGGCTGACTGCCGGGATGGTCGCCAGCGTCTGCCTCCCACGGCGGACCACGACCTTGCCAAGGACCTGGTTCCGACGAACCGGGGCTGCCACCTGGGTGGGCAGTTGCAGGGCAATGGAAACAGTGCCCACAGCGTCTTTTGGCACCAACGGGGCCGCGGTGGCCGCGGCAGCCGGCTGAAAAGCGGACAGGTTGCCGTTCTCAACCCGAACCTCAACCCACAACAGAGACCCGCCTTCGATCAGCGGCAGGCGGGTAAAGTTGGCAAACCCCCACTCAAGCAAATCCTCGGCAACACGGAAGCGCAGCCGGCTGGTTTTTCCGCCGAATACAAGCGCAATCAGACGCAGCGAGCCCCGTTGAGCCGTGGTGACAAGATTGAAGCGCGCCTTGTTCGTAAAGCCGGTCTTGAGTCCATCAACCCCAGGCAGGCGTCCAACCAGGCGATTGGTGTTCGGCAGCCGCTGGCGACGAGGACCGAATGACATAGCGGATTGCGAAGTCCAGGCTAAAACGTGGGGATAACGGAGAAGCGCCCGGGTGAGCAGGGCGATATCGTCAGCCGAGGCTTTATCCGGCGCGCGGTCGGTTCCGGTCGGCATACCGTTGACCGTGCGGTACCGCGTCTGCTCCATGCCTAACTGCCGGGCGCGAGCGTTCATCCGCTGCACACATTGGCTGACCGAGCCGCAGACGCGCTCGGCAACGGCAACCGCCGCATCGTTGGCAGAGGTGACCAGGACGGCCCGGAGCAACTCTTCGAGTTGAAAGACTTGACCGGCCCGGAGAGCGATCGTTCGTCCTTTTGTGCGACTCGCCCGCCGACTGACCGTGACCTCGGTCTCCAGGCTGACCCCTCCGCTTTCAATGGCTTCAAAGACAATCAGCCCTAACATCAGCTTGGTGAGAGAGGCTTGGGGCCATATGCGCTGGCTATTGTGGGAAAAGAGCACCTGGCCGGTCTGAGCGTCCTGTAAGAGGGCTGCTTCAAAATGTCTGAACGCCGGCAGCTGCGGCGGTTGGGGAAAGTCTTCGTCCCCGCTGAAGGCGAAGGCTTTGTGCGGAAAGCCGCTGAGAAAACTACCAGCAATCAGGCAAACAAGAAGACCCCGTGCCCATGTGTATGATGGCATCCACCCCTCCTCACCCCCCGCGCATAGCCCGAGTCGGGCCTGGGGATATGGTCCTTTGCCGACCATGAGAAATTTATAGTGATACATGCTATCATCATCTCTAAAGCCTTGTCAATAAAAGACTTTTTATCTATCAAAGCATGGGTTTCAAGGGCAACCCGCAGCCAGCTTCTACCCACAATATCTTGTATCTAGCGATTGCCATCACTCAAGAGCTTGTGGAGAGAGCGAATATCTCGGTACATGGCTGTCAGGATTTTTCGTTGCTGTTGATCTGCCCGAACGGGAGGAGATACCGCTGGGTCGGCCTGAGGGGGAGCCTCAGCGGAGGGTCGCTGACCGTCTTTTAAGCGCTTTTTCGCCCCGGCAATCGTGAATCCCTCTTCATACAAGAGCCGCTTGATATCAAGGAGGGTTTCAACATCGCGGCGGCGGTATAGTCGATGGCGCGAAGGAGTTTTCCCAGGCTTGAGAATGGGAAACTCTGTTTCCCAATACCGCAACACATAGGGCTTCACGCCAACAATCTTGGCGACTTCACCAATGCGGAAATAGAGCTTATTCGAGAGCTCAAGCTGGTCCACGACAAGCTCAGTCTTGGAGGAGTGGGTTCATGGCCTTTTTCAAGACAGGGCTCGGCTTAAACGACAACACACGACGGCCAGATATAATAATTTCTTCCCCGGTCTGTGGATTCCGTCCTTTACGCGGATGTTTCTCGTTAATGACGAAATTCCCAAAGCTGGAGATTTTGACCTTTTCTCCTTTTTCGAGATGGGCTTTGATGATTTCGAAGATGGACTCAACCACATCGGTCGCTTCTTTTTTCGAAAAGCCGACCTTCTCGTAAATCTGCTCAACAATGTCTGCTTTTGTCATACCGGGCCTCACCATCATCCTCCAGCAGTAGGAGGCAAGGAAGCTTTCAGCTCACATCACACGGGCGGAATCCTATTTCACCATGCGCAGGCGCTACTCCACAGGGCGCGGATAAGAAGCGCAAGATTGTGTAATACCACGACAATATTATAAATGACAACGCTGCGAACATAGTGGAGCCGTGTCTTGAAGTCAAGTTTGAACGCTCTTTGATATCTTGCTTACCAAGAGGGCTTTCAGCAAAGCAGCCCCAACGCTAGGATAAAGAACAAAGAGAGTGAAGGAGGATGCCCCTTGCAGGAGATACGTACTCAGTTGAGTGAAGACTTGACCGCTGCGACAACAGGCCAAGACATCGAAGCTGTGCGCGTTCGCTATCTCGGACGGAAAGGAGCGATCACCCTGCTGCGCAAAAACGCTGATTTCTCAGCAATGTCAGCAGAGGAAAAGAAACGCTTTGGACAACAGTTCAATGAACTGAAACGCTTTGCCGAGCAGCAGATCGCAGCCGCACAGGCGCGCCAGACCAGTACGGCCCTTGCCCCGCCGAGCATCGATATGACGCTTCCAGGCCTCAACAACCACCTCGGCCACCTGCACCCGATTTCTCTTGTCCAACTGGAGCTCGAAGAAATTTTTCAATCTCTGGGATTTATGATTCTCGACGGTTACCACGTGGAGACGGATTTTTATAATTTTGAGAGCCTCAACATCCCCCGCGACCACCCCGCGCGCGACATGCAGGATACGTACTGGCTCAAGAATGGCTTGCTCCTCCGGACGCATACTTCAGCCAATCAGGTCCGGGCCTTGGAGCACTATGGCGCACCGGTGCGGGCCGTATTTCCGGGCCGTTGTTTTCGTAATGAATCCATCGACCCAAGCCACGAGAATACTTTCTACCAACTCGAAGGCTTGATGGTAGACCGAGAAATTTCCGTCGCCAATCTGATTGCGGTTATGCGCACCGTGCTGACCGCGGTCTTTCACCGAGAGGTTACGGTCCGCTTACGTCCCGGCTATTTCCCTTTTGTCGAACCCGGCTTTGAGCTCGACATCCAATGTCTGATCTGTGCGGGTGAGGGCTGTTCAACCTGCAAAAAATCCGGTTGGATTGAACTGCTGCCGTGCGGCCTCGTACATCCTCGGGTCCTTGAATTCGGTCAGGTTGACCCGGACCGCTATAGCGGGTTTGCCTTTGGCCTCGGTCTCACCCGCCTGGCCATGATGAAATATAATATCCCGGATATTCGGCTGCTGAACTCGGGCGATCTGCGCTTTTGCGAGCAGTTTCCAGCAGCCGTCTGAAAAGAGTGAACGTATCCTCCAATACATATGAGATACTGGACACGTGCACTCTTGTGTAGGAGTCAGCCATGCACATCTCCCTTGACTGGATCGCCCAGTATGTCGACCTCTCAGACCTCTCACCACAAACGATCGCGCACCGACTCACTATGGCGACGGCTGAGGTAGAGGGAATTGAAACCATGGTTCGCTCCCTCGATGGGGTCCGTATTGGTCAGGTTGTATCGGTCGAGCCGCTGGGCGATCAGCTCACCTTTGTTTCCGTTGCGTGTGGAACGGAACAGTTTACGTCGGTCTGTGGGGCGTCCAATGTGCGGGAGGGAATGAAATCAGCTTTTGCCTCCGCTGGGGTGACGATTGCCGGGGGGCAGACGATTACCGAAAGGCAGGTTGGTGGGAGAACGAGTCAGGGAATTTTGTGCTCATCCGAGGAGTTGGGCATGGGCGGCGGACATTTCGGTATCCTTGACCTTCCCGCTTCTCTTGAGAGTGGGGCTGCTCTGGCCGACCTCCTTCCCTCCTCGGACACCCTGCTTGAAATCGACAATAAGAGCTTGACCCACCGCCCTGACCTGTGGGGCCACTACGGGATCGCACGCGAAGTTGCTGCCATTTTTGAGCGACCGTTACGCCCTCTCCAACTGGTCGATGTGACACAGTACAAGGACTTACCCGCCTATCCACTGACCCTTGACGATCCCGAAAATTGTCCCTGTTATTGCTGTATTGAGATGACCGGGGTAGCCGCCCTGCCCTCGCCACTGGCGCTGCAATGCCGGCTACACGCCCTGGGGCAGCGCACGTTCAATATTCTGGTTGATCTTACTAATTACATCATGCTTGAACTTGGCCAGCCCATGCACGCCTTCGACGCGGGTCGTCTCCAGGCTGTCCGCGTCGCCCCGTTTGGAACCACGGGTCAGTTTACGACGCTTGACGGCCAAGTACGGCACATGGTCCCGGAAGACCTGATGATCTGGAATGAACGCGAGCCAATTGCCCTCGCCGGAATTATGGGCGGGCTGAATAGTGAGGTCAGCGAGCGTACCACCGACCTGCTGCTTGAGAGTGCAAATTTTAAGGATGCGCGCATTCGCCGGACCGCCACCCGGCTCGGTATCCATACCGATGCCAGTCAACGTTTTGAGAAGCAACAGCCACCCGCGAATACGAAAACTGCAACCGAGCGTTTTCTCTACCTGCTTCTTGAATCCGGCCTTCAGCCTCAGGTGCGCTCTCGGTTCACCGCTCAGGGAAGGTTGAAAGACCGGACCCGCTATCTCGATATCCCGACCGACTTCTTTGATCGACGAATAGGCAACCCGATTGCCCAAGACAGGATGGTGTCCATACTGACCTCACTCGGTTTTGAAGCCAGTATGACGGACAACACCCTCTCCGTTGGCATCCCTCCGTTTCGAAGCGAGAAAGACATCTCTCTGCCCGTTGATATTCTGGAAGAAGTCACCCGCATTCAGGGTTATGACAACCTCGAACCAAAGATGCCGAACTTCTCGGTCGAGCGTGTAGTCCTTAATGATCACCTGCGGACCCAGCATAAAGCCCGGCGTATTCTCGCGCAGGCTCATGGGTTCTCGGAGATTCACAACTACAGTTGGTTTGATGAAACTTGGCTCAAGACGCTGGGCTACGAGCCTGAAGCAACACTGGAGATGGCCAACCCCAGCGCAGAGCATAATGTCCGGCTCCAGACCACGCTGCTGCCCAATATTTTTGCCATTGTGAAAAAAAATACCCCCCTGCGGGATCATTTCCGCATCTTTGAGCTGGGACGAATCTATTTGCCCGCCGGCGAACAGGACCGCATAGAAAAGAACGTGTTGGCTGGGGCAAGCTGTCAACACGAACGCCTGGGGAGTTTGGAGGCTCATTTTCGCCAGATCAAAGGCGCTCTTGAGGCGCTCGCCGAACAGCTTAGCCTGGGCTCACTGGCGTTTGCGCCGGCCACGACAACGACTGCGCCGTGGCATACGCTCGGCGGGTATGTTGACATCACCTTCCAGGACGCGGTGGTCGGCCAGCTTGGCTTTCTGTCCGAGCCCCTCTTGGCGAAAATTGCCCCCGCCGCTCAGGTGGTCTGGTTCGAGCTCGATTTCGACAGGCTGGAGGGGCCAATTTTTCCGGCCACCAGCTATGCCCCGGCCTCTCGCTATCCCGGCTCGTGGTTTGACTTCTCTATCGTGGCGAGTGCCCAATCGGGTTTTACCAAGTTGGTCCGCACGCTCGACGAGTTTTCTCACAACCTGCTGCAAAAGAGAGAGTTTATGGCCCTCTACCAGGGCAAGGGACTAGCGGAAGGGACGGCCAGCTATACGTTCCGGTACTGGATTGAATCTCAGGACAGTACTCTCACCGGGGAGCAAATAGAAGCGTTCCAACAGGAGTATATCACTTTCCTGGAGTCGAAGGGCCTGCGCCTCCGTTAGCGTAAGAAAGGACGCCGCAAGCGGTGCCCTTCCCGTCAATGCAGGAGGGCATACCCAAAAGCCGGCTAGGCTGCCAGACGCTGCTTTGCCATGTCTGTGACCGCAGCGAATGCCGGCGGGTCCTGCATGGCCAGAGCGGCCAGAATTTTGCGATCGATTTCGACACCAGCCTGGGACAGACCGTATATGAGGCGGCTATAACTCAGCCCATTCAATCGCGCGGCCGCATTGATTCGAACGGTCCATAAACGCCTGAATTCGCGCTTTTTGTTCCGTCGGTCGCGGTAGGCGTAGACGAGACCCCGCTCGACGGTTTCGCGTGCCTGACGATACTGGCGGCGGCCGCCGGTAAATCCTTTGGCTAGTTTGAGAATCCGCTTTCGGCGCCGGCGGGCCTTAAAGCCGCGTTTTGCGCGTGGCATACGAACTACTCCTCTCCGTCTCAAAGCGTCAACGTGTCCAGCTTCTCATATCTATTGGAGGACACGTTGACGCTTTCTATAAGTAGGGAATCAGTTTTTTGATCGCCTTGGCCTCGGAGGCTGCGACAAGCGTTGGCTGGCGGAGATTCCGTTTCTGTTTTCGGGTTTTCGTTGACAAGATGTGACGCAGGTAGGCGTGGCGACGGCGCACCTTGCCGCTCCCTGTAATCTTAAACCGCTTTGCCGCCCCACGGCGGGTTTTAATTTTGGGCATAGTTACCTCGGCACAACAAGAATTGACATGTTTCGCCCCTCCATACGAGGCTGTGGAGTCTCAAGGGAGGCGACATCTTCGATTTTTTCATAGACACGGTTGAGCAATTCTTTTCCAATTTCCGGGTGGGTGATCTCTCGTCCTCGGAAAAAGACAGAAACCTTGACCCGGTGCTTTTTATCGATAAAGCGACGGATATGGTTAATTTTGAAGTCAACGTCGTGCTCACTGGTACGCGCTCCAAGCTTGACTTCTTTAACCATCACCTGAGTCTGATGCTTCTTGGACTCCTGCACCTTCTTTTTCTGCAGGTAGCGGAACTTGCCGTAATCCATGATACGGCAGACCGGCGGAGAGGAGTTGGGCGCAATTTCAACCAGGTCAAGCTCTTGGTCAAGCGCAGTCCGGAAGGCTTCGCCCAACGGCCGAATCCCAATCTGCTCCCCCTTGGCGTCGATGACCCGGACTTCCCGCGCACGAATCTGCTGGTTGATCCGCGTTCCCGTTTCTTTCGCTATGATGCACCTCCCGGGATACGTTCACGGTTCAAGCGCTCAATCAGAGCCTGCACGGACAGCGGGGCGACTTTTTCTCGCTTGCGCGCCCGTGGGGCCACGGTCCCGGCTTGCACCTCTTTATCCCCAATGACGACGGTGTACGGAATTTTCTGCATTTCCGCTTCTCGGATTTTATAGCCCAACTTCTCATTCCGCAGATCCAACTCGCAACGAATCCCGGCCTGCCTGAGCTGCGTGTCGACCTGGCGGGCATACGCGTCTTGATTATCTGTGACCGTCACAATTTTCGCCTGAATTGGGGCCAGCCATAGGGGGAAATCCCCACCACAGTGTTCTATCAGGATACCCATAAAGCGTTCGATGGAGCCGAGGACCGCGCGATGGATCATCACCGGCCGCGCCTGGTCTCCACTCGCAGTGACATAGCTCAGATCAAAGCGTTCGGGCAGCATAAAGTCAAGCTGGATCGTTGCCAGTTGCCATTCACGGCGTAAGGCATCGAGAACGATAAAGTCAATTTTGGGCCCATAAAAGGCACCATCCGCGGCATTGACCTCGTAGGTAATGTTATTCGCTTCGAGGGCCCCGGCCAGGGCCGCTTCCGCTCGCTCCCAGGTTGCATCGTCGCCCAGTCGTTTTTCTGGCCGTGTCGCCAGATAGAAATGCACCTCCTCAAAGCCAAAAGTCCGATACACCTCGTTAATCATGCGCAGCACGCCACTGACTTCACTCTCGACCTGTTCCGGGGTGCAAAAGATATGGGCATCATCCTGAGAAAACGAGCGCACCCGGGTCAAACCGGCGAGAACGCCCGAACGCTCGAAGCGGTGCAGGCGGGCAAAGTCCGCATAGCGGAGCGGCAGGTCCCGGTAGGAGTGCTTTTTTGCCGCATAGATATAGGTGTGCCCAGGGCAATTCATGGGCTTGACCCCAAAGTCGCGTCCCTCCACCTCGGTAAAGAAGATATTTTCCTTGTAGTTCTCGTAGTGGCCGGAACGGTGCCAGAGATCAACATCAAAGATCTGTGGAGTCAGCACTTCCTGATAGCCATAGCGTTGGTAGAGCCCCCGCATATAGGAGATCAGTTCATTATAGATAAAGGTCCCTTTGGGGTGAAAAAACGGACTCCCCGGCGCAACGGGATTGAAGCTGAACAGATCAAGCTCCCTGCCCAGGCGACGATGGTCACGGCGTTTGGCTTCCTCAAGCAGGGAGAGGTGTTGGCGGAGTTCCTTTGGCGTTGCAAAGGCCGTCCCGTAGATGCGTTGGAGCATCTCGTTTTGTTCGTCTCCCCGCCAGTACGCGCCAGCCACACTGGTGAGTTTAAAGGCCGGGATGCTACCAGTTGACGGGACGTGTGGGCCGCGACACAGGTCAACAAACTCACCCTGCCGGTACAGCGAGACGACTTCATCCTCCGGGATACCGGCGATAATCTCAGCCTTATAGACTTCGCCCATCTGGGTGAAGAAGCGAACGGCGTCATTGCGCGGCACTTCTTCACGGCTGACCGGGAGGTTTTCTTTGGTAATGGCCTGCATCTCCGCTTCGATGCGCTTCAAGTCCTCCGGCGTGAAGGCACGATCATGCTTGAAGTCGTAGTAGAATCCACTTTCGATCACCGGGCCGATCGTGATTTGGACTTCGGGAAAGAGGCGTTTCACCGCTTGTGCCATGAGATGAGCAGTCGAATGGCGCAAGACTTCGAGTCCTTCAGGAGAGGAGGGAAAAACAGGCTCGGCCTCCTCGGTGACCAAGGGGGAGGATAGATCGACGATTTTTCCATCCACCCGGGCGGCAATGGCTTTTGCGAAGCGCCGACCGAGGTCTTCTTGCACACCAGTATTCGTCCTGTTGTCAGTGTGCTGCTCGCTCGTGCTGCTATGTGGGACAATGTTGTTCATGTGAAAAAGAAAAGAGGCATCATCCATCTTTGATGCCCCTCTCCCCCCGATTCATGCGTTCAGAGGGGTCTCTTTACTTCGTTGTCATAAGATGGAGGTGGATGCTCTGAGTTGGACATATTGTATAGGACATAGGCACGGGCGGGATTGAACCGCCGACCCCTTCCGCGTCAAGGAAGTGCTCTCCCACTGAGCTACGTGCCTGCAGGTCGCTTGGTGCGTACCAACTTTCCTATAGCGTGTCAAGAAAATGGCTACGCCACGCTTTCCGGACGGATCTGAACGGTGACACTCGCTTCAATGTCTCTACTGAGACGAATCGGTACGGTATAGGTACCGAGCTGTTTAATAGGCTCGGCAAGGAGAATTTTCCGTCGGTCTATGGTCACATCTTGTGCCTGAAGCGCCTTTTCAATATCGATGTTCGTCACAGAGCCAAAGAGCTTCTCCTCTTCTCCGGCACGAGCCGGGATGGACAGGGTGAGATTGGACAGCCGGTCACGGACGGCGTTGGCGTTCTGCTGCGCGCGTTCTCTTTTCCTTGCGGCCAGACGTTTGTGGTGCTCTAAGACGCGAACGTTGCGCCGGCTGGCCGCCAGCGCCAGACCGCGCGGAAGCAAATAGTTCCGAGCGTAACCATCCTTGACTTTGACGATGTCACCAATTTCGCCCAGGTTCTCGACATCTTCTTGTAAGATAATTTCCATATGAGCCCTTACTCTATGGGAGCAACTGTGAAAACGCAACTAAACGGCAGACCTGAAGAACACCCCTCTATACCTGTGCCGCCACGTACGGGAGTAAAGCTATCGCCCGCGCCTGTTTAATGGCCAAGGTCAGTTTCCGCTGATGCCACACACAGGTACCGGTGATGCGGCTTGGGATAATCTTGCCACGCTCAGTGATAAAATCTTTGAGGATAGCAGTCTCTTTGTAGTCAATGGAATCACGTTTATCGACACAGAAACGGCAGACTTTGCGCCGCATACGTCGCGGGTATCGGTCATCGCCCCCTCGTCGATGAAATCCCCTCCTGGGTGGTCTTGCCATAGCTCTATCCCTCTACTCTTCTTTCGCTCGTAAGCAACTGTATTCAGCCATTATTCCTCAAGAATACGAATGGTTGTCGCGTGTACCTCATACGCTCTTTGTCTTGCGCCTTCCACTTTGTGCCACCGATATGGCGCGAGCACTCCTTCTACTAAGACGGTTCGCCCAACTGTCAACAGGGGACAGTACTCTTCTGCAAGGCTCCGAAAGATAACCACGTCAACGAGTACATGCTCTTCTTGCGCTCGACTTTTCGGCACATATAGGGAAAACGCTCCAATGGCTACGCCCTGTGGCGTGCGTCGCAGTTCCGGACTGCTCTCAATCTGTCCGACAAAAATAACCTTATTATAGCCTTTCCGCACGCAAGCCCCTCACTCCTCGTTCGTCTCTCCCTCCGAATCGGGCTGCGTCTCGGCCGTCTCGGTGCTTTCCGACTCGGCTGGAGCCTCCGCTGGCACTTCAGTCTCCACCGATTCTGCGTTTTCTGCAGGAGCGCTCGGGGCAGGATGGGCCTCCGCCTGTACGGGCTCCGTACTCGCCTCAGGTGGATGACCCGTAGAGCGGTCGGTGAGGCCACCCGGAGGGATGGGAGACTGTCCGTCCGAGGGAGCGGAGCGCGCAACGGACAAAAAGCGCATGGTGTCTTCACTCAGCCGTAAGCCGCGCTCAAAATCCTTAACCGTTTGAGGAGGGGATTCATACTCTAAACGCACATAGTAGCCACGTCTCTGCTTTTGAATATCGTAGGCTAAATTCCGCATCCCCCATTCTTCAACCTGCAACAGACTGGCCTGACTCTGCTCCAGAGTCTTTTGCATCCCTTCAATCACATCCTTCACCCGTGCCTCAGAAAGTTCCGGGTGGAGAATGCATACTGTTTCATAAATCGGCATGAACTCCTCCGATAGGTCTCTCTCAGTCTTCTTTTCCCTCTCGCGCTGAGCGGATGAGGCGAAATTTTTTAACGCTCCTCCTGTGCGGGGTGTGCGAGCGTCGCAGAAGCCGCGCCATTCCACAACGCCATAGCCTGCTCGAGCCCGTCCGTAAGGATGCGCTCAACCACGCTCGCTGCACGCCATGCCGCCGGGAGGATAAAGGCTTCTTCCTCCTGAGTAAAGGGCTGAAGCACAAAGTCGGCAGTATCGAGCCCCGCGGCAGGACGACCTATTCCAAGCTTTACGCGGATAAAGTCTGGGCTGTCCAGAGCGGTTATAATCGAGGCTACACCGCGGTGTCCGCCCGAACCACCCGTCCGTTTAATACGCAGGTGGCCGAGCGGAATGTCTACATCATCATGCACAACGATACAATCCGTTGGTTGCAATTGATATTTTTCACACACACACCCAACCGCTTGCCCACTGTGATTCATAAAGGTCTGTGGCTGAAAAAGGCCAATCTTTCTCCCGTTCCAGCACACCCAGGCCACTCGGGAGGAGCAGACCGACTGGGACAGACGGGTTCCCCATCGGTCCGCTAAGATATCAATGACCCAAAAGCCGATATTATGACGAGTTTTTTCGTAGTCCCGACCGGGGTTTCCGAGCCCAATGATCGCAGACATAAGCCTATACGAGGAGTGCTACATTCATGGTGTCCGCGGCAACAGGCCCCCATCACTCAGTCGAGGTCTCCTCGCTCGGGGCTTCTCCAGCTTCCGATGTATCTCCGTCCTCGGCTAGAGCTTCATCTGCTTCTTCTTCCGCCGCCTCTTCCACCACAGTTGGAGCCGCGACAGAGGCAAGCATGAGCTGAGCGTCTTCAAGCGCTGAGACGCCGGACGGTAATGTCAAATCCGCAACCCGGACAGTGTCGTTGATCTCAAGCGGCGTCACATCGACCTCAATACTCTCGGGGATATCAAGCGGGAGGCATTCCACCATGATCTCGCGTCGGAAGTAGTGTAAGACCCCACCGGCAGTGACGCCCTCCGCTCTGCCCACAAGGTGGACGGGGACACCGACCTGAACCGGCACCTTGACATCAATCTCATAGAAGTCGATGTGCAACGGGGCCAACGTCACAGGATGATGCTGAACATCTTTGAGGAGTGCAATTTTGCCATTGAGGTCTGTTGTCTGTGAAAGAAATTCAATCAGATGGGATCCCTCTAAGCCTTCAACCTTATACTGGAATTCCCGGGTATTAACACAGACGGAAACGGTGCTTGTTCCTGGGCCATAAAAGACACCGGGCACTCTTCCACTCCGTCGGAGTCGGCCCATTTCCCCTTTGCCTCTCTCTTGTCGCTGTTCAACACTCAGTTTGATGGTTTCCATTGTTTCCCTTCTCTATCCAACGGCTTACACGAATAAGGAGCTAATGGATTCTTCGTTGTGAATCCGGCGAATGGACTCTCCGATCAGGGTGGCAAGTGAAAGGACATGGACTTTTCCGGTCTCCCGCGCCTCTGGCGTAATAGGGATGGAATTGGTGACCACCAACTCTTCGAGAGCGGACGTCCGCACCCGCTCTATCGCCGGGCCAGACAGCACGGCATGCGTACAGCAGGCAATCACCGCTTGCGCCCCAGCATCCTGAAGCCCTTTTGCCGCGGTGGTCAACGTTCCGGCTGTGTCCACCATATCATCAACCAGAATAGCGATACGGCCGTCGACTTCACCGATCACGTTCATCTCAATCACATCTCGATTCGCCTTGCCTGCAATCTCGCTTTCGTTCTCCTGCGCGCGGCGCTTATCAATAATGGCGAGTGAGGCCCCCAGACGCTTGGCAAAGGCACGTGCGCGCTCCACGCCCCCGGCATCTGGGGATACGACACTGACCGGTTCGCTCCCAATGCGGGAGCGCAGATACGGCAACAGCACCGGTGCGGAAAAAAGATTGTCCACCGGAATATTGAAAAATCCCTGGATTTGTCCAGCGTGGAGCTCTGCGGTGAGCACCCGTGAGGCTCCCGCCGCGGTCAACAGGTCAGCGACCAGTTTGGCACTAATAGGCACCCGGGGGGCAACCTTTCGATCCTGGCGAGCATAGCCGTAGTACGGAATCACGGCCGTGATACGGTTAGCCGACGCCCGCTTAAAGGCGTCGATCATCAGCAGGAGTTCCATCAGATTATCGTTACCTGGCGTACAGATTGACTGGACAACAAAGATATCTCCGCCACGCACATTCTCGGTGATCTCAACCGCAATCTCGCCATCGCTGAACGTACGGATATCGGCCGCACCGAGCGAGGTTCCCAGATAGGCGCATATTTCTTGCGCAAGCGGACGATTCGAATTGCCGGAAAATATTTTTAGCACGGCGGAGTGTCTCACATGGATAGGGGTATGAACGGCGTTATTTTCTGCCCTTGCCCAAAGGAGAAGGAACTGGGGAGGCAGGATTCGAACCTGCGAATGCCGGGACCAAAACCCGGTGCCTTGCCGGACTTGGCGACTCCCCACCAGGATGGCAGTAATAGTCGTATTGCTCTCGGCCGCTCAGTTGCTCTTTTCTTCTCGAACGTCGATATTCCACCACTCTGACTGCTGACCGTATTGGGCGGGCTTCCGAACGATCCGATTGTTTAATGAAATCAGCGGATTATAGAACCCACCGGGCTTATTGAGGCCACAGCCATTAGCATCTTTCGCGAAAAAAGTCTACCTGCTCCTACGGTTATAGATCAACCGTTACCGGAGTGGAAGCATCCTCCAGCAGCGTCACCACAAATACGTTCTCCGCGCCAGCCAAAGCTGCCGCAGCCTGCGTGGCGGCCTCCTGTGTCTTGAAGATGCCAAAGACGGCGGAGCCGCTCCCAGACATTAGGGCCACTTCCGCACCAAGGGCGGAGAGTTGTTTTTTTCTGTCCGCAATCAGGGGGTACTCCGGCAGGACCGCCTGTTCAAGGTCATTCACGAAGAGGGCGGCACTTGGCCATTGCTGCGTGTCAAGTGGTGGAGTCCAGTCGATTGCGTGGGGCTTCGGCTCTGGCAAATCCGGCTGAAGCGCATCAAAACGCTGATACGCCCACGGAGTCGAAACCGGAAAGCCCGGAACCACAATGACGAGCCAGCGTTGTGGAAGAGGTGGAAGCGGCGTTAAGACTTCCCCAATCCCACCCACACGAGCCATCTGACACGGGATAAAAAAAGGAATATCTGCACCAAGCTGGGCGGCGAGCCGACACAAATGGGCAGTGTTCAGGCCGAGTGAAAATACCTGGTTCAGCGCCTTTAGCACAGCTGCGGCATCGCTGCTCCCACCGCCGAGCCCCGCGCCGGCGGGGATGTTCTTATGCAAGGTCAGAGTGATGTGTGCCCCGATACCGGCTTCTTGACAGAGTAAGGCCGCTGCTCGATAGGCGAGATTTGACTGGTCGGTAGGAATTATTGGGTCGTTACAACGCACCCGGATATGTGGCTCCGTCCCCCCCGTCCTCTCCGCTGTGATTTCAATTTCGTCATACAGGCTGACGGGAGCCATCAGCGAGTCGAGCACGTGGTAGCCATCGGACCGTTGGCCAATAATGCGTAAGAAAAAATTCACCTTTGCGGGAGCGAGAACACGCATGGCTTTCCTTTGTCCGGCTTGCTCTCATGCCTTGCGGACTGGAGTTGCACTTGCCACAATACCAATGTGCACGACTTGATGACAGCCGCCCTGGAGGTGGCGCAGGCTATCGCGCGGCAGGCCGGGGAGTTGCTCCGGGAAAACCGCTTTAAGACCAAACAGGTCAGCGTGAAAACCGATATGGTCGATCTGGTCACCAATGTGGACCGAGCGGCCGACCGTCTGATTACTGAGCAGCTCCGTACCCACTTCCCCACGCACACCATCATCGCCGAGGAGTCTGCCCAATCCGGTCCTCAGAGTCCATACTGCTGGTATATCGACCCCCTGGATGGCACCACAAACTTCGCGCATACCTACCCGCACTTTGCCGTCTCTCTGGCCCTGACCCACGAATCCACAGCCATCGTCGGGGTTGTGCATGACCCCGTTCGGAACGAGACGTTTAGCGCCCGGCGAGGAGGGGGCGCGCAGCTTAATGGAGACCCCATTCGTGTCTCCACGGCCTCCCAGCTTGACCAGAGCCTGTTGCTTACCGGATTCCCCTACGACCGCCGCAAGCACAGCGCTTTTTATTTGCAGTACTATGAAGCCTTTATGCTCCGCACCCAGGGGGTCAGACGGAGCGGGTCGGCCGCCCTGGACCTGTGCTATGTGGCGTGCGGTCGAGCCGATGCCTTTTGGGAGTGGCGTCTCTATCCGTGGGATATTGCCGCCGGTGCGTTGATTGTCGAAGAGGCCGGGGGACGGACCAGCGATTTCTCTGGTCATAGGCTCGATCTGCATGGCGAACAAACCCTGGCCTCAAATGGTCACCTGCATGGGGCGATGCTCGACGTTCTGAAGCAACTCCCAAGCCGCCCGACTTAAAGCCGTTCTGTTCTGAAAGCAGAAGCGGGCACGACACGGGCTTGGGGTTGTCGTCAATGAACAGTCGCGTTATCGATAGAGAAACCTCGGTGTGGTAAGTGATGTGGTGATGAGGAAGCTGCCAATACTGCTTGTTGTCGTTCTTCTCTTTCCCAATTTCTGTCGGGCGCAAAATTTATACGTGAGTGGCTATCGTGAGGTCATGGTAAGAACAGGCCCGAGCCTGGGCAATAAAATCATTGCCGTACTCAAGACCGGCAATGCCGTTACATTGATCCGTGAAGCCGAAGAGGATTATTACCTCGTCACCCTCCCCGACGGACGCGAGGGCTATATTCTGAAAGGATATGTGACTGAGCAAATCCCGACCGCACATCGGGTGCAGCTCCTTGAGGACCAAGTCGCCAAACAGAATCAGGAGTTAGCTCGTCTTCGCGAGGAAAACACTTTGCTTCAAGCCGCACGGGAAGAAATACAGCGCGATGAGGCGGAACATACCGCCCAGATCCAAACCCTGACGCTGGAGCGGAATCAACTCCGGCGTGACGCCTCGGTATCGAGCTTTCTTGCCGGGGCAGGCGTGTTGCTTATTGGCTGGCTCTTAGGCTGGACCCGACTCCGGCTGCGGCGCAAATCGCAACGCCAGCCCCGTTTGAACCTCTCCCTCTAGTGGTGGCAGCCCGGGCCGCGCCTTAGGCGGCCCACTTCTCCGGCATGTCCTGAAACTCTTTTTTCAAATAGGGCATGACTTCAGTGGCAAAGAGTTCCATATTTTTGATCGTCCGGTGGTGCGGCATATCGCCGATTTGCAACAGGGACAGTAAAATGCCATAGCCCAGCTTGCCGATTGATTCGACGAGTCGTTGCCTGACGGTTTCCACACTGCCCACCACGCAATAGCCCCGCGCATTCATATCGTCAAAAGACATACTCGCATAGTCCAACTCGTCGGCAATATTGAGAATATGCCGCATGGATTGATGGGTGACATAGCCCGGCGGGAAAAGCATATTGAGCGGGATACGCAGCCCTCTGTGATAGAGCCACAGCACATGCTCCGCGGCTTCTTCCCGGGCGCGTTGATCTGTTTCTGCCACATAGATAGGCAGTAAGTGGCCCATCTGGTAAGGCGAGGCGGTATAGCCATTCTCTTCCGCCGTAGCGCGGTACTGATCGAAATACATCTTGACCAGATCGTCGGACATATACACGGCCAGATACGGATACTTGCGGGCCGGGTCGGCACACCAGCCCATGGTCTCTTTGCTCCCGAAGCCGGGAATCCAGATTTGCGGGTGGGGTTTTTGATACGGGCGGGGCCACACGTTCACATAGCGGACCTGGTAGTGCTCCCCGTCAAAATGAAACGGCCCCGTCTCCGTCCAGGCGCGAATAATCAGATCGTGCGCCTCGCGGAAGCGCGCAAGCGAGTGGGTCGGATTGACCCCCATCGAATAATACTCACAGCCAATGCCGCGTACAAAGCCGGAAATGATACGCCCCCCGCTCACCACGTCCAGCATGGCGATTTCTTCGGCAACCCGGATGGGATGGTCCCGGAGCGGCAGCCCATTACCGACCATGGCAATTTTGACCCGGTTGGTGCGCCGCGCCAGCAGCGCCCCAATGATATTCGGCGAGGGCATGGTGCCATAGGTGTTTTGATGGTGCTCGTTGACACACACGCCATCAAAGCCGAGGGTTTCTGCGTATTCCAGCTCGTCAAGATAGCGATTATAGATGTCACGACCCTTTGCAGGGTCATAGTGTTCGTTCGAGAAGGTGACCCAAGCCGAGGGATATTTCGAGGTATCGTCAAAGTCTTCGGGAACGTGCGGCCATGGCATCAGATGAAAGTTAAAAAACTGCATACACTCACCCTCCTTTACAGATCTGCCCTGTACGCCAGGGCAGAGTTCCCGAAATCATTGGTCGTTTCTCTGCATTACTGCTTTTTCGCGGGAGAGGTCAACTGGTCTGGAGGCTGACTTGCGGCACCGGCATTCGGGCTACTCGTGCCGAAGACGGTAAAGTCAGGGCGAGAATGGCCGCAAACGCGCCAGTGCTCGTACTCGTCAGAAACGGCACGACATAATCCCCAAACTCGCTATGCAGGAAGCCCCCCATCATGCCGCCCGATCCCATACCTATGGACGCAACCATAAAGAACGCGCCCAGGATGGTCCCAATGGCCCGCGTGCCGAAATACTCCCGGAAAAGCATGGCATAGACCGGCATGGGCCCACCGAAACCCAGCCCGAACAGAATGGCCCACGAGTAAAAGGAGGGCGCTTGGCGGGCTTCGATAAAAAACGGGATCATCACCGCCTGGAGACCGAGAAAGAACGCGATAGCCCACTTCGCCCCAATCCGGTCGGCCAACAGCCCGTTGATGATCTTCCCGACCATGCCAAACACGGCCATCAGCATGACGACCCGGGCGGCGACCGATTCCAGTACGCCCACGTCAGTCATATGGTTGAACCCGTGCAACAAGATACACGAGTGACACATGCAGCAGCCCAGCACCATGAGGTTCAGCGTCCAAAAGGCGCGTGTCCGCATGGCTTCACCTAGCGTCATGCCGGGGGCTGAGACCTGTCTGAGCGCTGAACCTGAGCGCTGAGCCTCAGTCGGTTCGGCCGGCTTATCCCGCATGAGCATGGAGAGGGGCAGTACGATGAGAGTAATCACTCCGAGCCAGATATACGACCAGCGCCAGTCGTTATGGGCGAGCAGGAAGACGGCCAGCGGGGCAAATACCGCCGAGCCTACATTCTGCGACTGGGCAATGGCCAGCGCCAAGCCCTGACGCTTCACGAACCACTTGGTCACCAGGGCCACCATCGGGACGCCCGTGGCCGAGCGGCCGATCGCCAACACCACCCCAAAATACACATAGAGCTGCCACAGGGATTGCACCTGGCTCATCAAAAACGTACCGGCCACAAAGAACAGACCACCGGTAATAATTACCCACTTGGAACCAAAACGATCGCTCAGGCGGCCACAGATCAGGCTGGAGAGGCCAAAACTGATCCAGCTGATCATCGACGCAACCGAAACCGTGCCCCGGTCCCAGTCAAACTGCTGGGCAATAGGCTTGAACATAATGGCGAAAGACTCGATGACGCCGTACATGCACAGGCTGATGACAAGTCCGGCAAAGACGATGACCCACCCGTATGTGGGCTGTTCTTGTCCCACTCGTTCGGCTTGCGGCATGTCCCCTACTTTCTGCACTGGCGGAGTGATATTACTCCAGATACGCGGTGCACTTGATCTCGACCAGGAGTCCAGGCATCGCCAGCGCGGGGGTGCCGACTCCCGTCCAGGCCGGGAGTCGGTCAAGATTCGTAATGTAGCGATCTTTGACCTCAATAAAGAGTTGCAGGTCGCGCAGGTCGGTATGGTAGGTGACCATCTCCACGACATCGTCAAACGTCGCTCCGGCTTCGGTCAGCACCTTTTTGACGTTTTCAAACGCCTGCACAAACTGCGCTTCCTTATCCGCTACAACCTGCAGGTTCTCATCCCGGCCGACCTGTCCGGCGATATACAAGAAGTTCCCGGCCCTCACACCCGGAGAATAGTGAAAGCGTTCTCTGATATTCCGCATTGCTGGTGGAGTAATGTCCGTACGCATGGTGCCCCTCCTTCCCGTCAGCACTGCATAACAGTCAAGACGATAGAAAGATAGGGAATGCCCCAGGGAGGGCTGGGACCGTCAACGCCAGTCAAAGGGAAAGCCTGATTCGGCGCGGGTCTCCCTTCTCATTTGTCTTTGCCTTTGTTAGGAGGAGGTATCCGCACTGGAGGAATGTATTATGGCTGACCGACTCGCCCACCTCGACGCATTGGCGCAGGCCGAGCTCGTCCGTACAGGACAGGCCACGCCGCTCGAACTGGTAGACGCTGCCATTGCTCGCATTGAGCACATCAACCCGCGGCTCAACGCCGTGATCACACCGCTATTTGAGAAAGCGCGCGACCAGGCCACATCGTCTCAGTTACCCGATGGGCCGTTCACCGGCGTCCCCTTTCTCCTCAAGGACTTTGGCTGCCATTCCGCCGGCGACCCCTACCATCAAGGCAGCCGCTTTCTGAAAGCGCTGGGCTGGACCGCAAAAGAAGACACCTATATGGCTGCTAAACTCAGAGCCGCGGGCTTCATCTTCCTCGGCAAGACCAACACCCCCGAGTTTGCGACCATGCCGACGACCGAACCGGATGCCTACGGCCCGAGTCGGAATCCCTGGAATACAGACCATTCCACCGGCGGCTCCAGCGGTGGGGCCGGCGCGGCCGTAGCCTCGGGCATGGTCCCGGCGGCCCATGCCAACGACGGCGGAGGTTCGACTCGGGTGCCGGCCAGCGAGTGCGGTCTGGTCGGGCTCAAATCCACCCGTGCGCGCGCCTCTCTCGGACCGGAATACGGCGAGGTCTGGCAGGGTCTGGTCAACGAACACGTGGTGACGCGGAGTGTCCGCGATACAGCCGCGATTCTTGATGCCATTGCCGGTCCCATGCCGGGCGACCCGTATTTTGCCACTCCACCGGCGCGTCCTTTTCTTGAAGAGGTCGGCGCTGATCCGGGGATATTACGGATTGGCGTCCTGGCGGATTTTCCTGGGCAGGCAACCCCGCTGCACCCGGACTGCGTTGCAGCCGTTCAGACCACGGCCCAGCTTCTGAGTTCGCTCGGTCATACGGTTGAGGACTCCTCCCCCAGTGCGCTCAACGACGAGCAGGAACGCCGGCGGCACGTGTGGGCGATTTTGACGAGCGCCATCGCCTCGCATATCGACACTCTCGGCAAACAGACGGGCAAAGCCGTTACTCAGGATGACGTGGAGATTCACACCTGGGCCATGGTTGAGATCGGTCGGGCCCGTACCGCGACGCGCTATATCGAAGCCATTGAGTGGCTTCAGGCCGACACGCGCCGGCTCGCCCACTGGTGGCAGCCCGAAGACGGCTCCACCGGCTTTGACATCCTCGTCACCCCAACCATTGCCGAGCCCCCACCCCGCTTGGGAGAGTTTGTCTCCACCGCGGAGAATCCCCTTGGAGGCGCGCGACGTTCGGCTACCCTCATGCCGTTTACCGTGCCATTTAATGTCACCGGCCAGCCGGCCCTCTCGCTGCCGCTGCATTGGAACAACGCGGGGCTGCCCATCGGTATTCAGCTCGTGGCTGCCTATGGCCGAGAGGACATCCTGTTTCGCCTCGCCTCACAGCTTGAGCAGGCAAAGCCCTGGGCGGAGCAGTGGCCCTCGGTGCGGGCAGAGTAAGCGACACTTGGTCCACACGAGTCAGAGATTCGATTTTCCGGTCGGGAGCGTTGAGCTTCTTGGGGAGCGACCGATCCTTTCCCACAAGCGGCTGATAGCTCGGGGAGCGTTATGAGCGGGCCGCTTTTTGTTTTGTCGGTGGCCCTGTTTGCCACCATGCTGGGTAACGGGGTCGTGATTCCCTTTATCCCCATCTACGCCCAGGAGTTCGGAGCGAGCGGTGTGGCCGTCGGCATTCTGTTTGGAGCCCACTCGGCGTCTCGCACTTTTCTGCTCCCCCTCATCGGGCGGGCCTCGGACCGACATGGCCGCAAGGCGTTTTTGCTCTGGGGGCTGTTTTTCTACGCCCTCAGCTCGGTTGCCTACCTGCTCGCGGACAGTCTGTTGACGCTCATCGTAATCATGGCCCTCCAAGGGGTCGCCACCGCCATGGTCCAGCCGGTTTCCATGGCCTATGTGGGCGACCTGACCCCGAAAGGAAAGGA
Source organism: uncultured Binatia bacterium (SeqCode) (assembly GCA_965232605.1). GTDB lineage: Bacteria > Desulfobacterota > Binatia > Bin18 > Bin18 > Bin18. The sequence continues at coordinate 753,287 of CBDDQA010000005.1, forward strand.
GGGCGCGTATGCCGGCTATGTCAACACGGCTTTTCTGGGCGGCGTGGCCGGGGGGCCAATCCTGGGTGGGGTGATTAAAGACCTGTTCAATATGCAGGCCAGCTTTATTCTCCTGGGTGTCCTGAGTCTGTTGTCCTTGCTCCTGCTGCTCTTCTTCTTACCCGAAATCCAAAAACATCACATCGCAGAAAAAAAGGAGATCGCCGCCTGGCGCACAGTTTTATCCTCGCGGCCCATTCTTGGCGTCGCTCTCTTTCGGGTGGTGTATGCCTTGTCCAGCACTCTCATTTGGGTCTTTGTGCCCCTGCTGTCGGCCTCCCTGCTGCCGCTGACCACTTCGCAGGTGGGAGCGCTGATTTCTCTGAACGTCTTGATCAGCACCGTCTTGCAGGCGCCGTGCGGACGGCTGTCCGATCGTACGAATAAGGCGGTCCTCATCGGTATCGGCAGCCTGATCAGCGGCGTTTCCCTGGCCGGCTTTCCCCTGACCTCAACATTCTGGCATTTACTCGGCCTGAATGCCCTGGTCGGCGCGGGGTTTGGGCTGGCCTATCCCGCCCATATGGCGCTGGCCATGGAGCACACGCCGGGTTCGAGTATGGGCACGGTGATGAGCACCCTCCTGGCGGTCCATAGCTTTGGGATGACCATTGCTCCGCCGGTTTTTGGTATCGTGGTCGATTACTATAATCTGAGCAGTATGTTCTATAGTGCCGGCCTGCTGTGTGTCGTGTGTACAGTCGCCTGCTATTACCTCACCCATGACGCTGACGCGCTGCTCCAGGCTGGGCGAGTTGTTGAAAAAGAGCCGGCTGTAGTAGATTAAATCCAGATAAGAGAGAACAACCGTGCGTAAGGCGTGGATCTTTGTCAGTGCGATATTCGTCTGGCTGGGCATAGGGTGGTCCTCATCCTATGCCCAGTCCGAGTTGCTGAGTCTGCAGAAAGTCCAACTTTCGGTACAAGGAAATCGGCGCTCCGTCCTCTTTCAGTTCTCGCATCCGCCGGACACCGTCAATTCGTTTGCCCTCGCGTCTCCCTCCCGTTTGGTCATTGACGTACAGGGCCCGCGCCGGGGCACACCAACAGCCGTGTACCAGGCGGACGACGCATTCCTTGCCCAGGTTCGCCTCGGGACGCATCCGGCCTATCTCCGGCTTGTCCTGGACCTCAAACAGGCCAAGATTCCGCCTTTTAGCGTAGAGCAACGCGCTGACCGGGTAGTCATTGTCTTTGTTCACGAAAACGGGGCTGAAGGAGAAGCCTCCTCTCAGGTCCTTTTTTCGCAGACCAACAAGACGGCAAAAGCCGCGCCCAAGCGCGAAATTGCCCGCGCTCGCCCTGTCCGTCCAGCGACGCCCGCCCCGGCCGTACCCCCACCGCTGCCGACCCCAGCCCCGCAGCCTGCGACCGAACCACCCGCTCAACCGTCCGACCCGTTACCGCCGCGGTCTTTATCGTCCCAAGCCCTGCTTCACCTTCGGCAGGGGCAAGAGTTTTACGATACAGGCGACTTGAAAAAGGCAATCGCTGAGTGGCGCGAAACCGTTCGTCTCGCGCCGACCAATGCCAAGGCCCATCATCTGCTCGGGTTGGCGCTTGGGGATCATGGCGCGCGTGACGAGGCGATTGGCATGTTACAGGCGTCGCTACGACTCGACCCGAATAATGCAATGGCCCATGTGCATCTTGCCCGCACGCTCGAGGCCAACGGTGATACTCAAGAGGCCGTGGCCGCGTACCGGAAAGCCCTCCAACTCGTTCCCACCTCATCGTATATCCACGACCGCTTGGGTCATATTTTTGCCGCACAGGGTCAGCACCAAGCCGCGGCGGACGAGTGGCAACAGGCGATCGCGTTAGACCCGGACTATGCCTATACCCATGCCAATCTGGGTGAGGCACTTGAAAGCTTAGGGCAAAAGACACAAGCGCTGGCCGCCTATGAGCGCGCGATCGAGTTGGACCCACAGGCGTCTTTTGCGTCCGAGGTCCAGAGGCGGATAGACCGCCTCCGTGCCTCGGAAACATAGTTCGTTCTAGAACTGAAAGATCGCGCTGACAACACTCTCGTGGCGGCTGTCGCGGGGGCGACCGTACAGGTCCCCAATGCCCCAGGGACCGGGATCGTGCGAGCGGACCCGCCAGAAGAAATTCTGCTCGAACCGCAAGATGAAATAGTTTGACCACAGGTAGTCCATAGCGAATTTGTTATACGCTCCTGTGGAGAGCGGATCGAGCGCAAACACAAACAAGGGCTGCCAGAGCCCGCCCGGCCCATAGCTGGTGGAAGCGGAAAAGGTAATAACAAACTCGTTCTGATCGACTTTGTCTCTATTCTCGCTGACGAATCGACCCGGCACGACCTCGCCGTCACTGTTGCGGGCACGAAGAACGGATGGAATGCCGCGGTAGAGCCGGCTGTAATCCAGATAGCGCCGCCAGAAGAACTGCGCGGAGAGAAAAAACGTCCGTATATCATTCAGCGGGCGAATCCAGGTTGGGCGGTCAATAGCCAGCATGACGACCGAACGGTCAGCGGTGTCAAAGAGATTCCGGTCCGGGTCGAGCCGGGTCCCTAATGCAACCGGGTCAAGCGCGACAGGCACACCCGTGGTAAAAGTCGTTTCCACCCGGAAAACGGACTGTGTATATTTTTCCTCCGAATAATTGGCCGCAATGCCGACAACGTGGGAGCGCGGATGCACACGGTCGAGTACGGCGTGCAGGGTCCTGCCCTCAAGGCGGGCTAAGTCCGAGCGGACCTTGAAGCCAGCGTCCGCAGAAAAGCCGTAGAAATAGTTGAGGCTGAAATCGATCCCGCCCCAGATGGCCTTGAAGCGTACCCCGGCCTGGCCGTTCTTGAACTTTTTACTCGGCTTGTCATCCCTCACCGTAGTGACGAGGTCAAGGAGTCCATCTCCAAACATGATGGAGTTGGCCACCCCAGCCAGACCGTCACCGATAAACGGCCACGGACGACGGGGGTCAGCGGCGACTTTATTGGGCTGGAAATCCCACGGAATCCAGACCGCCTCGACGAAGGATTCTTCGAGCGGGCCGAGTTTACCGATGTCGTAAATCGCCCGCGCCATCCACAGCGGAATGCGGATATCCTCCCAGGGCTCCCAGTTGGCGTGCCAGCGCAGATCGAGTGGGTTGATGACGTCCAAGGCCCGAAAATTATCGGTCTCTCCCCACACGACTTGTTGGCGGCCCAGCCGGAGTGTGAACGGCGGCAGCACCATATCGACAAAGGCCTCACGCAGCTTGTACTCAAACTGTCGGTTGAGCCGCTCATCCTTGCCGAACGCTTCGCTATACGTGTGTCGAATGTCGTAGATCGAGTCGTACACACCGCGGCCAATAAGCGTCAGCGTGGCCTCTTCCAGCGGGCCGGTGGCGAAACGACCAAAGGCCTGGCTCTCACGCAGAAAATAATACTTACCCTCCAGTTGCGCCGTATTCCGCTGCATGATGAATTCCGCATCCCGAAACATCGGGGTGCGGAGGATGTTCTGGGTTTTGACAAACCCTTCGAGTTCAACATCATCGGTAACGGCAATAATGCCCCACGACGGCGCTGGCATCACAGCCAAGGCGAGGAAGAGGACCCAGGAGGCGAAACGAGTACGAAGGCGCATATCACACTATTCTGAGCGGTCTAGCGTCGCCCACTGACCATATTGCGGACGGAATAGACTTGCTTGGCCCGCCCCGAGGAGAAATGTCTCGTCATGACATAGCAGTGCGAGAAAGTCGCGTGTGGCTTTTTGGCGTTAATATCGGTCTCTCCCAGATGGTAGAATAATCGCTGTCCGACATTATTCGAGAAGTCCAGCTTCATATAGGGCGCTTGGTCAACCGTCTCGTGGGCAAAGCTCTCGGAATACTTGAGAAAGTGCTGGTTCATACGCAAGAGGAGATCGTCCTGACGGTCAAAGCCGAACATCCACAGCGTCCAGAATGTCTCGGTGTCGACAAAGACGATCTTGTGGCTATACGGATGGTTGTCAGATTTGGGATCAATCAGCAGCACATGCGCCTCGCGCACCTCCCAGCGCGCGTTCTTCGGCACCCACAGGTGCGGACCGCCAGCTTCTGGGTTGGTCTCCACATTCATCGTGGCCAGCACCTTCCTCTTCCCCAGATAGCTCCAGGTGTGCTCATACACCTTGCCGCCAAAGCCCATGGCGTCTTCCATGGTGTAATCCATGCCCATGACCTCACTCGTGCGCTCGGAGGCCAGCGTCCGCCGGGGCTTGCGCTGGGCCGGCATATACATCCACCCATTGTCCTCTTTGTAGTGATCTACATAGGTCTTGGTCAGCATCTTCGCCCCGGCCAAGTCCCGGGGCGAGCGGAACTCCATCAACTGCTTGGTCTTCACTTCTTCGTAACCCGGCACCAGACAGTGGTCGCCCTGAGCATAACGGGAAGCGACCGCGGTAAACTCAAACTCACGGTCCAACTGGCCGTTCGGACTCCGCGACCAGGCCACCATCGGCATGACATAATCTTCGGCCCCAGGTCGCCATAACATATTCCAGATGACTTGCTGGGCGGCCTGCGGGTCGTCTTCGTCGATATCCGGGAAGGGAAAGCCCCCGCCCTTAAATCCGACCAGCACCCCCTGCTCATCCAGTTGGTAGCCGGACGGGACATTCTTGCCCCAATCCACCGGGGGCGGATAGGTCCCGGTCTCTGCAATCTCCATATCCATGCCGTCATAGAAGTAGTATTCCCAGGCCGGCTGAGGGATGAATGATTCAAGGAGGGCACGGTCTTTGAGGCTGAGATGCTGCCCGGGGGTCAACTCGGTCTCCGGACGGGCGTGCTCGATCCAGTGCCGTAGGGTGTCATAGCTCTGGTCCTGGTTGGCAAGCGCTGGGGACGACAGCCAGAGGCCGCTGAGCACCAACGCCAAGGCGAGGAAGAGGACATACGAGGTGAAGCAAGTACGGAAGCGCATATTGATATGATCCTTCTCTAGCGTCGCCCACTGACCATATTGCGGACGGAATAGAATTGCTTGGCCCGCCCCGAGGAGAAATGTCTCGTCATGACATAGCAGTGCATATACGTAGCGTGCGGCTTTTTGGCGTTGATATCGGTCTCTCCCAGATGGTAGAATATCCGCTCTCCGACATTATTCGCGTAATCCAGCTTCATATAGGGCGATTGGGTGGTGGTCTCGTGAGCAAAGCTCTCGGAATACTTGAGAAAGTGCTGGTTCATACGTAAGAGGAGATCGTCCTGGCGATCAAAAGCGAACATCCACAGCGTCCAGAACGTCTCGGTGTCAACAAAGACGATCTTGTGGCTATACGGATGGTTGTCGGCTTTGGGATCAATCAGCAGCACATGCGCCTCGCGCACCTCCCAGCGCGCGTTCTTCGGCACCCACAGGTGCGGACCGCCAGCTTCTGGGTTGGTCTCCACATTCATCGTGGCCAGCACCTTCCTCTTCCCCAGATAGCTCCAGGTGTGCTCATACACCTTGCCGCCAAAGCCTATGAAGTCTTCCATAGTGAAATCCATGCCCATGACCTCACTCGTGCGCTCGGAGGCCAGCGTCCGCCGGGGCTTGCGCTGCGCGGGCATATACATCCACCCATTGTCCTCTTTGTAGTGATCCACATAGATCTTGGTCAGCATCTTCGCCCCGGCCATGTCCCGGGGCGAGCGGAACTCCATCAACTGCTTGGTTTTCACTTCTTCATAACCCGGCACCAAGCAGTGGTCGCCCTGAGCATAACGGGAAGCGATGGCGGTAAACTCAAACCGGCGGTCCAACTGGCCGTTCGGACTCCGCGACCACGCCACCATCGGCATGATATAGTCTTCGGCCCCAGGTCGCCACAACAGATTCCAGATGACTTGCTGCGCTGCTTGGGGGTCGTCTTCGTCAATATTCGGGAAAGGAAAGCCCCCACCCTTGAAGCCGACCAGCACCCCCTGCTCGTCCAGTTGGTAGCCGGACGGGACATTCTTGCCCCAATCCACCGGGGGCGGGTAGGTCCCAGTCTCCGTAATCTCCATATCCATGCCGTCATAGAAATAGTACTCCCAGGCCGTCTTGGGAATGAGCGGCTCCAGTAGGGCGCGGTCTTGGAGAGTGAGATGCTGTCCAGGGGTCAGCTCGGTCTCCGGACGGGCGTGCTCGATCCAGTGCCGTAGGGTGTCATAGCTCTGGTCCCCCATCGCCTGCACGGTCGTGGACGACGTACCGAGCCCCAGCACGGCTACCAGAAATACAAAACAGATCGATTTCGCCAGCGCGCGCCTCTTCATGAATGGTCCCTCCTTCTCCATGAATGGTTCCGGCTTCATGAATGGTCCCAAGCCTGGACCTATCTTGTTTCCGAGCAAAGAGAACTTTACTCTTGTGTAGATTTCTTTACTTGGGGTAAGTATTATTACACATCCTCTTTATCAGTCAAGCCAAAGTCTTTTATCTTCAGCCCAGAGGCGGGGATGACAACAAAGCGCCAACTCGTAGAAGAAGAACTCCTGCGCACGGCCACGGAATGCTTTACCCAGCGCGGCTATAATGAAACCAAGCTGGACGATATCGTCGCGCATGTCGGCATCTCCAGAGTGACCTTCTACACCTATTTTGAGAGCAAGGCCGCGCTGCTGACCGCCATCTTTACCCGGTCGCTGAAGAGCTATCGGGCTACCTTGGAGGAAATCCTGGCCCGGCCGCTCTCCCGTCCGGAGAAGATTCGCCAGGTCATGGCGCATCAGGTCGCCGCCCTCACCACCGATCAGTCGCTCTGTCTGCTGTTTCGCCAGGAAGCCAATCTGCCGCCGGAAACGGTCCAAGTCGTTGAAACCATACAGCAGGAGATCGATCTGTTGATCGAGGACGAAATTCGCAGCGGCATCGAGCGGGGCGAGATCATCGACGAAAATCCCCGGCTGCTGATGCAGGCCTTCAGCGGCATGTGCAACTGGTTATACCGCTGGTATCAGCCCGGAGGGGGGATTACGCCCGAGGAAATCGTGCGGGTCTTCAGCCGCCTGCTCGAATCCGGCGGGCTGACGCCCCAAACGCGCCCGGACAGTGGGGGCATCGTGCGGGCGCTGCAACACGTCGGAACCCAGCTCGACGAGGTGCGCCAGGAGTTGACCACCGTCTCGCAGCGGCTGTGTCCCCGCCCTGACCCTCCAGACTCGGACGCCTGAGCGGCTGCGGCCGGGTAGGCACCGTCATATCAAGCCTTGTCATGCAGAGAACACGCACCGACCTCAGCGCCGCACGGACCAGTCTGGTTCTGCTCTGGCTCGTCTTGGGGACACTCCCGGCCTTTGCTCAGTCCACCGCTCTCCGCTTACAGGAAATACGCCTGACGACTGAGGGGGAGACACGGACAGTCCTGTTTCAGTTTTCTCATCCGCCTGACTCCATCCGGTCGTTCTCTCTGTCAGCGCCTGCACGCCTTGTTATTGATGTGCATGGTCCGGTGCAAAACGTGTCGTCCCGTACCTATCCAGCCGATGATGCGCTCCTCACCCACGTCCGTACCGGCTCGCATCCGCAACGCCTGCGCCTTGTCCTGGACCTCAACGGCAAGACAGTGCCGGTGCATTCGGTCGAACACCGAGCCACCGAGGTGCTCGCCAGACTTGGAGAGCAGGGCGATGACTCTTCGGCGGTGCGGACACAGGTGCTTTTTTCGCGGTCTCAGACAACGCCTGCTCCTCAGCGTGCCTTCAAGAGTCCAGCTCCGGTCATGGCTGCGGTCCCAACTCCACCATCCCCTGTCCCACAGATTGAACCGGAGCAGGCCGCTTCTCAAAAGCCATTATCGCAACAGGCCCGTTATCATCTTGAGCAGGGGCAAATTCTCTATGATGCCGGCAAAATTGAGGCGGCGGTCGCCGAGTGGAAAGAGACCCTGCGCCTCGCTCCGCAAACCGCCCAGGCGCATCATCTATTAGGGCTTGCCTTCCGAGACCAAAAAGATCACACCCAGGCAGCGACCGCCTTTCAGCAAGCGCTCCGGCTTGAGCCGGATAATGCCACGGCCCACGTCCATCTGGCCCGCGCGTTCGAAGCGCTGGGGAAGGAGCAGGACGCGTTTGACACCTATCAAAAAGCCTTGCAATTAGTTCCCTCCGCACCGTATGTCCACAATCGGCTGGGCTATATATTCGCCGAGAGAGAGGATTGGCAGGGGGCGGCAAACGCCTGGTATCAGACCATACAGTTGGCGCCGCATTACGCCTATGCCTATGCCAACTACGGCGAAGCGCTCGAGAAAATGGGCAGAAAGAAAGACGCTTTGGCTACATACAAGAACGCCGTACCCGTTTGCGTTCGCTTCACACGGGCATTTGAGGAGAGTCGAAAAAAGAGCAATGCTGAGGCCCTGTGCGCAGAGATACGCAAACGGGTTGCGCGTTTACGCGAGTCATAGCTAAAAGACTTGAGCGATGAAGAAGAGTGCCGTTTCCTTCTTACTTATTGCTATGTGGACCGGAATAGGTCTGATAGCCCCTGGGCAGAGTATCTCCCAATCTTTTGTCCGGCCCTCGGGGTTGTATGTGCAGGAGATACAACTCGCTCGGGAGAAAAACCAACGGACCCTCAGCCTCCACTTCTCCCAGCCACCGGATTCTGTCTACGCCTTTTCCTTACACGCGCCGGCCCGCTTGGTCATTGATGTCATAGGAGAAGTCGAGCGCTCGGCCTCGGCCACGCATCCCGCATCCGACGCGCTGATTACACGGGTCCGGGTTGGCTCCCATCCCCGCCACACCCGTTTTGTGCTTGACCTCAAAGCGGAGCAGCTCCCGCCTTTTTCAGTCGAACAACAGGCCCATGTGGTGACCGCCACCCTGGACGAGCGAGATAAAGCGGACAATTCCAACGCCAACGCTGAACAGGGCAACACCCAGGTACTCTTTGCGCGTGTCCCAAAAGCGAGTTCTCAGTCCGTTCCTCCTAGACCAACCCAAGCGCCCGCGTCTCCCGCTCCAACAGTCTTGGTGAAAAAAGTGACAAAAAGGGTCTCCTCGCCTCCACTCCGCCGAGCAACGCCGCCTACCTCCACATCACGTGTGACGCCCGACAAAGAAGTTCCAGCGCAGGCCGTCCCCTTACCATCGGCTACCAAGGAGCGGAGAGAGACCATCCCGCCCAAGGCCCCACCGACCTCCGCCCCCCTGCCGCCGCCTGCTCCCGTCAGCTTATCTCCGGACACCTCGCAACCGCCGCCCATCGTGCCGGTCCCAACGGTCCTCGCAAAAAAAGGAACAAAAAAGTCTCTATCCCCGCTCCCTCAAGCAACCCCTCCTGTCCCCACACCACGCGAGACGTCTGCCAGAGAAGCTCCGGCACGGGCCACCTTCCCCTTACCAGCGACCACCAAGGAACGGAGAGAGGCTACCCCTCTCAAAGCCACTCCCCCAGCAGGCCCTAGGTCGCCGACGCCCACTATCTCACCCCAGGACACCCCACAACCGCCGCTCGCGTCTCCCGCTCCAACAGTCTTCACGAGGAAGGTAACAAAGAAAGCCTCCCGACCCCCACTCCGGCAGGCAACGCCGCCTACCTCCACACCACGTGTAACGCCCGACAAAAAAGTTCCAGCGCAGGCCGTCCCCTTACCATCGGCTGCCAAGGAGCGGAGAAAGACCATCCCGCTCAAGGCTCCGCCAACCTCCGTCCCCCCATTACCGACACCTGCTCTCGTCAGCCCATCTCCGGACACCCCGCAACCGCCGCTCGCGTCTTCTGTTCCGACGGTCTTAGCGAAGAAAGTGACAAAGAAATCTCCCTCTCTCCCACTCCGTCAGGCAACGCCGCCTGCCCCCGCGCCACGTGAGACGCCTGCCAGAGAAGGTCCGGCGCAGGCCACCCCCTTACCACCGGCCCCTCAGGGGCTGAGGGCGGCTATTCCGCTCAAGGACCCTCCTCCAGCAGCCTCGAGGTTACCAGCGCCTGCCCCTGGCATCTCATCTCCAGATACTTCGCAACCGTCGCCCGTGCCGGCTACAGCTGCTCAGCATCTCAGGCAGGGCTATACCCTCTATAATCAGGGGAATATAGATGGGGCGATTCGCCAGTGGCGTAAAGCCATAGACCACGCTCCCAGCCATGCCGAGGCGCATTATCGGATAGGGATCGCACTCCAGGAACGCGGAGAACTGCCGCAGGCAATTACAGCCTTGCGCGAGGCCACGCGTCTCAATCCGGATGAGGCGACCATCCATATCCACCTTGCCCGGGCCTGTGAGGCCGCAGGGAATACTCAAGACGCGCTGGCAGCCTATCGCAAAGCCGTGCAGTTGGTCCCGACCTCAGCCCATGTGCACCATCGCATTGGTCACGTACTCGCGGAACAGGGCGATTTAGCGGGAGCCGCGCAGGCCTGGCGGCAGACGATCCATCTTCAGCCTGACTACGCCTATGCCTATGTGAGCCTCGGACGAGCCCTGGGGCAAACCGGCCAGAAGAACGAAGCGGTGGCGGTCTATGAGCAGGCTCTTCAACTAGATCCCCGAGCGCCCTTTGTCGCCGAGGTGCGTCAGCAGATCGCCCGGCTGCGGGCGGCCGAACCGTAATCGGTTTTGCCCCCTCGCCCTCCGGGCGGCCCCCCCAAATAAGGGGGGGCGACGCGGTTTCTGCGCCAGCGCCTCGTCATGACGAGGAGGACGGAGGGCGGCCTGAAAGTTCGGGATCGACAGAATACTCCCAACCGCGCGGCTGAGCGCCAGGGTGAGAGTATCGTCAGCCGTGCGATAGCGGTGTTGCGTGCTCCCTCGCGGCGGATCGTGGATAACGTCCCAGACCCGCTCTTGCCACACAACCCGACCGGACGGCAGTTGATAGAGTGAGAGTTTGAGCGATACCCCCGCACGCGTGGGTCCGCGTACCGGCAACTCGAGCCGACGCAAGCCGACCCGGACCTGTTGATAGCGGCGCAGGCTGAACAGCGAAAACTCGTCTATCGTACAGCCCAGGGCATAGGTCGCCCGCTGATTACCTGCTGACAGCGGCTCCGGAAACGGAAACGGCAACATTTCCGTCTCAATACCCGCCTCGCGAAAGTGCAAGGTCAGGGCGTATTGCACGGTCTCGGGGAGCCGGGCAAGGGTAAAAAATGTCTTGGGGATATCCGGCAGATGCGGCATCCCCGCGTCCATGTGGCGCAATGTACCGATACCGGAGGCGCTTCCGGCTGGGGCGATGGTCACCTGTCCTTCCTCAAAATTCAAACCGGAGAAGCCAATGAGAGCGCTGGGGTCATCGGGCAGCGGAATAATTTTCTGCCGGGCCTCGTGGATACGCAGAGACGGACGACGATCAAGCGGCCGGAGGACAAGCACGTACAGCGGTGGAAGCAGCGGGGGCTGCCGCCGCGTCAATCGAGGAATATATCCAACGCCAACGGGGTGGACTTTTGGTGGGCGCGAGACACGACGCGAGAATTCCGTCAGCCATCCCTCAGTCAGCGTCGTTCCGGAGCTACATCCAACCATACCCACAACGAAGAGTAGGCCAAGGAGCAGCCACGAACAGAAACGTTGAAAAGGGAATAGAGGACCCGTGTACATTTTTTAGATTTCAGCCCTCCGAGGCTCAGGGTAGCCCAAGGGTCACGTGCACGCACTGTACTATGCCTGTGCATCGGTCGCTAGGGGGAGGCATAAACCAAGCGATACAAGACTTACGTCCGCGAGTGATAGGATCGAGCGATCTCTCCCACTGGCATATAGTGTACACTGACAAACAGTAAGAAAGAGCTGGAGGATTTCTCACATGCTACCTTCTCCTACGGTTGATCCATTTGCGGATATCTTGAGTACCACGAACACCCACCGTGCCCAGCATGGCTGCGGGGCCTACCCGTATGATAAGGGCACGTTACTTGGAGTCATTGCAGCAGCAGTCAAGGCTACCCGGATTATCGAGGTGGGGACCGCCCTCGGTTACAGTGCCCTGTGGCTTGCCCGCGGCGCTCCAGATGCGCAAGTCGATACTATTGAGAGCGATCCTGAGCACGTTCGCATCGCCCGTCAACACAGCATTGACTATCAGATGAGCAACCGCGTCCACGTCCACCACGGTGATGCTCTGACAGTCCTCGACAGCCTTGACCCAAACGCTTACGATCTCGCATTCTTCGACGGCTTCGCGCCTACCCCACAGCTGGTCACGGGTCTCTATCAACGGCTACGGACCGGCGGTGTTCTGGTGTGCGCGAATCTGACGCTCGGCCCTCACAACGCGGACGACCTCCTCGCTGATCCCGACTCCTGGCTGATGTATTCATTCGGTGAGACCGCCATTGCAGTGAAGCGTTGAGTAGAGGGCTCGTGCGAGGATGGCGCTGACTAATTAATAGCCTCGCTCCCAGTCCAATACATTCAGGAGAGCTTGGCCGGCGACGTAGCGCCGCAGGTTCTCACAAAACAATTCCAAGCCCTTAGCCTGCTGAACATCCGTTCCACCTGAGGTATGCGGAGTAATCACCACATTCGGCAGTCGCCAGAGTGCTGCCGGGGGTGGTCCGGTGAATTCTCCAGTGTAGACATCCAGACCAGCCCCAGCGATCCAGCCTGCCTGCAACGCCTTGACGAGTGCAGCTTGAGCAATGATTTCACCGCGGGCCACGTTGATAAGATACGCGCTCGGTTTCATCTGGCGCAGTTCGGCCTCACCAATGAGTCCGTCCGTTTCTGGCGTCCATTGGCTACTCACCACAACAAAATCACTCTGCTCAAGCAAAACCGTGAGTGCTGATGGCGGGAGGAGTTGGTCGACGCCTTGGGTCTGACTCTGCGGTGTCGCTACTGAGCGCCGGGTTGCCACGACCCGTAGGCCCACGGCTTTGGCGAGACGGGCAACAGCCAGCCCGATACCACCCAAGCCGATAATGCCAACGGTTTTTCCCTGGACCAATATGGGTCGATAGGCTCGACGTTCGAATTCCTGATTGTGCTGGTCGTGCAAAGCCTGAGGCAAGGACTTCGCAAAGAGAAAGATCAGAGACAGTACATATTCCGCGATAGGCAAGGCGTTATTCAGGCCACGCGACGTAGTCACAACGACATCGCTGCCCCAAATGTCACACCTGCGCAGATTCGAGGCACCCGCCGGTGTTTGGTGGAGCCACTTGAGACGGCGTGTTCGAGCACGCAGATCGAGCGGAAAAGGGAAGCGAATACAGATGACCTCGGCTTCGGCCAGCATGGCATCCCGCTCGGCGCGGGTCGAGGTGTTTGCTGCTATGAGTGATTGTGAGACGTAGCGACGAACGGATTCCGCCGGCCAGGTCTCAGCGTACTCAACCTCGAACTTCCCGCGCGCATCGGCAACCCGAATGCGAGGATCAACCGCCTCAATCTTCTCGATGACGGCGTCTCCCACCGCACCAATGAGCAGGATGTTGAGAGGCTGGACCATGCGGGTGGCCGTCGGTCTGTCTATTCGGCTCCAATGGCATCAAGCGCAGCGCGGGCGCATTCGATGTCTTCATCCTCTGTTCCACCACTGGCGCCAACACCACCGAGAAATTCACCGTTCACCGAGAGCGGCAGGCCGCCGCCGGCCAATAATAACGGCCGTCCAACAATCTCGGACACACTCGCGAATAATTGCGAGCGGGATTCTGCCAGTTCTGCCACCTCACGCGAGGTCCGACGAAACGTCGCCGCGGTAAACGCCTTGCTCTGAGCCACCCCGGTCGTCAGCCAGCGGGCATCATCCATACGGACCAGCGCAACCAGATTTCCGGACGAGTCGGCGACCGCAAAGCTCATATCCCAGCCTTGTTCTTGGGCCTTGTGTTTGGCGGCGGCGATAAATTGTTCCGCCAGCGCTAGGGTGAGTGCCATAGCTTCCTCCTTATAGATATGGACGGCGGAGGGAGGGCCACGGCGAGATCCCTCCGGTTTTTTTGGATTGCGGTTTCGAGCGAGCCATCTAGCGCTGATGGTAGAGCGGATGACCGGTGTAGGGCGTCTTGACGCAACTGAAGTGCTCGCCTTCGAGGTTGGCGATATACAGCGTCTGCAAGTCCGGCCCGCCAAAGGCACAGTTCGTCGGAAAGTTGAGTTTCTTACCCTCAGCCGAATCATCGATCAGCATGCTCCAGTTGCCGTTAGTATCAACGGCGATGACTTGATGGGCCGGGACCATCTCCCCGCCCGTCACCACCGCCGGTAGCGTGACGTACATATTCCCGTCCACGTCAAAAGCCATGCCGTCCGGCAGGGCCGGAAAATCCTTGGAGTAGACCTCAGGCTTCCCGAACGTGCCATCTTTCTTGATCTGAATGCGCAGACAGTCATTGCGGGTGCTTTCCAGCACGTAGACCGCGTCTTCTTTCGGGTCGATCGCGGTACCGTTGGCCAGATAAATCCCCTCGGCCACAATCTCACTCTTCCCGTTCGGACGGATAACGACCAGCGCCCCTTTGGGGGAGGGAGTAGCCAATTCGGCCAGGACATTCTCAATACTCGACGTACTCGAATTCGAGACGTAGAGATTGCCTTCGGCGTCATAGCTGGCAAAATTCGGGAGGGTCAGCTTGAGTGCGCCAACTTGGTCGGCAATCAGCGACACTTCTCCGCCCTGGGTGACGCGCATCATGGCCTGCTTGCCCAGATCGCAGTAGACCAGATCGCCATTGCGGTCCATGGTTACCCCATTGGGGATGGAACCCTCGGGCAGGGTGACGAGTTCACTCACTGCGCCATCGGGCGTGACCTTATACATAATGCCGTTGCGGCCACCGCCAAAGACGTTGCCCTCTCTGTCCACCACCACGCCCTCAGCCTGCAAGACACCCTTGCCAAAAACATCAACCTGATCAACTGAAAATGTTGCCATGGAAGGCCCTCCTTTTTCTCCAGACTTTTTCTCCAGATATGAGACGCTACGCCTCGACGCCGGCCATCTCAGCCGTCTCGCTTTGTTTCGTAAACGTCACCTTGCCCACTTCCGAGCCGCTCAGGACCACCAGCAGATTGGCTTCCTCGTCCCCGATATTCCGAAAGCCTTCTGAGGTTCCTGCCGGAAAGGAGATCGTATCCCACGGTCCGAGGACGACTTCATTTTCGCCTTTATCTCCCCAGAAAAAGGCACAGGTGCCGGACAACACCACAAACACCTCGGGTTTCGGATGGCTGTGCAACGGGGCGCCTTTACCCGGACTGACCTTATTAATGGCCATGGTAAAGCCGTGGTCGCCCTTGATTGGAGGGCTGGTCTTTCCCGCCCGTCCAATCAGCGCGTAGCCCTGGGTGCCGTCAGGTTGGTAGTTCTTGATAAAACTCGCGTAGTCAATCGGTTGCAGTTCTTCAAACCGGGCAACGCTCGTACTCATGCTTTTTTGTCCGTTTGCCATGGTTCCTCCTTTGTGGCTATTGGTTTAGATAATCCCCTCTTCTTTCCACCGTGTCAGGGCTGCTTCGGCATGTCCCAACCACTCGCCATACACCTCGCTATTATGCTCTCCGGGTTGGGGAATCGGTCCGATTTTTCCGGGAGTGTCCGAGAATTTGACGGTCAGCCCAGGCACATACGTCCGCCCTTGTTCGTGATCCTCAATTTCAACCAGCATTTTCCGCTCCCACAGGTGAGGATCGTGGGCGGCTTGCGGAATGGTGTGCACCGGACCGACCGGGACCTCGGCCTGCTCCAGGGCTTGCACGACCTCTGCCACCGTCTTGTCTTTCAGCCACTCATCGACCAGCGCGTTGACCTCGTCCGCGTGAGACGCTCGCCCTGCGATACTGGAGAAGCGTTCGTCGTCCACAAGATCCGCTCGGCCGATTCCGCGACAGAACCGCCCCCACATATGCTGGGGGACGGCCAGAATATACACCCAGCCGTCTTTAGCCTGGTAGGTGTTGCACGGGGCAATGCCGCCGGGGGTATTCCCCCGTCGTTGCGGTTCCTTGCCGCTGAGGAGATATTGGGCAATCGGAATCTCCATCAGTGTATAGCCGGTATCGAGCAGGCACACGTCAAGGGACTGTCCCTGTCCGGTGACATCTCGGTGGTGGAGGGCACCCAGCGCGCCAATAGTGGCGTGCAAAGCCGTGATCCGATCGATGATGGGTGAATTGGTCATGACCGGCGGACCGTCGGGAAATCCGGTAAAACCCATGAGGCCGGACATGGCCTGGCCGATTGGATCGTAGGCGGGTCGGTCCCGGTACGGCCCTTTCTGTCCAAAGCCGGAGACGTTGATGAGAATAAGCCCAGGGTTAAGCCGTCTGAGCGTCTCATAGCCCAGGCCCATCTTATCCATAACTCCCGGCCGAAAATTCTGAAGCAGCATGTCAACCTTGGGCACGAGCGTCTTGAGCAGAGCAATGCCCTGCTCGCTGCGCAGATTCAGCGTAATGCTCTTCTTCCCGCGGTTGTAGGCGGACCAGTAGACACGGCCCAGGCCGCGCGACTCATCCCCACCCGGCGCTTCGACTTTAATGACCTCTGCCCCCAGATCGCTCAACACCATCGCACAGCGTGGCCCAGCCTGATAGCGTCCGAGATCGAGGACTTTGATACCGTCGAGACAGCCAGTCATATGCGTCCTATCCGTCTATTGATCTAGTCCATACAACTTCGCCGCGTTCCCTGCCACCATCTGATAGACCTCGCCTTCAGGCACCCCGGCGAAATCTTTGGCGACCTGCTCGACCGAACGCGGAAACGTGCCTTCCGTGTGCGGATAGTCTGCACCCCACATCAAGCGATCCACGCCAATGATATCGCGGGTCTGAATGCCAGCCCGATCGTCCTCAAATGTGGCCCAGAACTGGCGCTTGAAATACGTGCTCGGTTTTTCGTCGAGCTTGGGTTCCATCCAGCGACGATGATCGTTCCACCAGTGATCCATAAAACCGAGCATAGAGGCGATCCAACCGACGCCACCCTCAGCGATCACAAAGCGCAACTTTGGATAGCGTTGGGGTGCGGCACTCCAGAGCAGGTCGACAAAACCGCGCATGGGCTGGAACATCTTCATTTCAACCACGGCCATACCGGTGCCCATGCGTTTGTATTTGGAATAAAACTCCTCGGCTGTTCCCGTACCGGAATGGGTAGCGACAGGTAGCCCGATGTCTTCGAGCGTGCTCCACAGACGCTCATAGTCCGACGTCACGTAAGAACGATCCGGCACGTCCGCGGGAATCGTGAGGGTCCGCAGACCCTGCTTGGCACACCGCTCGGCTTCCTCACAGGCCCATTCGAGCGGTCCGCGTACGGGCAGCAAGCCCGCGCCAAGCAGTCGATCTGGCGCAGCCGCACAGAATTCACTCAGCCAGTCGTTATACACCCGCATAGCTTCGCGCTGGTATTCGGCATCTTGAAGCGTGAAGAATTGAAGTCCGAACGCGCCCGCGTAAATAACCTCGGCCCGGACATGGTCCAGGTCCTGGTCAAGCAGTCGCTGCTGTGGGTCCCATGCCCCTGGTCGTGTATCAGCGTGCCGACTCGCCATGGTCTCAATGCTGCCGGCGAGCTTGTCTTCCATGGTGGCACCTTCGAGCCCAACCGGAAATGGCGTCAGCCCATCAATAATGTAATAGTCAGCATCCGCGCGCGCTTCGACCCGTGGGGCGCGATCACGAAAGCGTTTGTCCATGCGCGTGGTCCACAGGTCTGCTGGCTCAACAACATGGCCGTCCGCAGACACATAGCCTTGGGTACTTACCTCCATCATTCCTCCTGTGTTCCCTCGGTTTAACTCGTTTCCGGCTCAATTATTGCACAGCGAGCCCATACAACTGCGCCGCATTCCCCGTCACCATCTGGTACACCTCAGCTTCCGGCACGCCCATAAAATCCCGCATGATCTGCTCCTGGGAGTAGGGAAAGGTTCCTTCCGTATGCGGATAGTCCGAGCCCCACATGAGACGATCAACCCCAACCAGTTCGCGGGTCAGAATGCCGGCCCGATCATCCTCGAACGTCGCCCAGAACTGACGCTTGAAATACGTGCTCGGTGCTTCGTCCAGCTTGGGCTCCATCCAGAGGCGGTGATCGTTCCACCAGTGATCCATGAAGCCGAGCAGCGAGGCCACCCAGCCGACGCCGCCTTCGACTATCACAAAGCGCAACTTCGGGTAGCGTTGCGGTACGGCCCCCCAGATGAGATCGGCCATGGCGCGCATCGGCTGCAAGACCTTGTTGTCGGTCACGCCGAGCCCTGTGCCGAGACGCGCCATCTTGGCAAAAATGGCCTCGCCCGTTCCAGTCCCCGAGTGGGTCGCAACCGGGAGCCCAATGTCCTGCAAGGCGTCCCACATGGGGTTATAGTCGGCGTGCGCATACGAGCGTTCCACCTCGGCCGGGATCAGGACTGTGCGAATGCCCTTCATCCTGGCTATGCGCTCGGCTTCCTCAACCGCCCACTCGACCGGACCCCGCATGGGCAGGAGGGCTGATCCCAGCAGGCGGTCTGGCGCTGCCGAGCAAAACTCACTGATCCAGTCGTTATAGACCCGAATGATTTCACGCTGATATTCAGCGTCCTGAACGTGGAAAAACTGGAGGCCAAACCCGCCCGGATAAATCACCTCAGCCCGTAGATGATCGCGCTCCTGATCGACCAGACGCGGCTGTGGGTCCCACGCGCCGGGTCGCGTTTCGGCATGCCGACGGCCTTTTGGGGTGGTGACTTGACCCTGCATTTTCTCCTCAATGGTTACGCCTTCAAGGCCCACCGGGAACTCGGTCAGCCCTTCTATAATGTAGTAGTCAGCCTCCTCGCGTGATTCGACCCGTGGGGCTCGATCACGAAACCGTTTGTCCATCCGGGTTGTCCACAGATTCGCCGGCTCAACTACGTGACCATCGGCAGAAACATACCCATTCGTACGTATCTCCATCTGGAATCCCTCCTTTATGGATACACAGCACGCGAAAAAAACGGGGAACCGGAGAGCAGTTCTCCGGTTCCCCGTCAGTTGGTTCCAATAGGCGGGCGAACACGCCCAGCGGCTGGCCTAGCCGGCCGCGCCGTTACGGAGCAGTGTACCCGAGGTATTCCCGGTGCACTCCCCATTCTGGAAGGTCTCTTCACCGTTGACCAGAATATGCTTATAGCCCTCGGCTTTTTGGACCCGTCGCCACTCGTTCGCCGGCAGATCGTGAGCGATCTCGCCCGGCAGAGCGTTCACGGTGTTGATATCGTAGACCACGATGTCAGCCGCTTGACCTTGACGCAGCGTCCCGCGGTCCTTAATACCCGCGGCCCAGGCCATGATCCCGCTCAGACGGAAGTGCGCTTCCTCAAGGCTCATAACGCCCTGCTCGCGGACCAGCCAGGACAGGACTTCGGTCGGATAGATGGCCGGCGTAATGAATTTCACGTGTGCCCCACCATCCGACACACCCGGCAGCGTGTAGGGCGAACCCATCAGTTCCCGGTAGCCCTCAATGTTGGCGTTGGACACGGGACCAGCCCACTCGGTGCGCAGATCGTCAGCCACAGACAGGTCAAGCATGGCGTCGATGACGTGCTTGCCTTCCTTCTCGGCAATCTGCTGCACGGACATGCCCTCGTATTGGAGTTTGAGTTCGGTATTGCGAACCTTGCGCGCAATGAACTTGTCAAACTCACCAAAGACGACATTCATGGTTTCCATGCCGCCCTGATCGTAGTCCTCACGCATTTCCTTGCGCAGTTCAGGTTTCGACAGTTTGGCTTTACGCTCTTCGACCGTTCCGAGCGTCGCTTCCTTCCAGGCCGGAATGCCATCAAACAGGTTCCAGTCTTCCAGGGTCATCCGCACTGGAGCCCGAGCCGTGACGCCTTGTCCAAACACGCGAGCGCCGCGTTCGTTGGCCGCATTGACCCAATTCAGCTGGGCTTGGTGGGACTCAGGATGCTTATCACTGATTAACATGGCGTTGTACAGCAGCGGCTGACCGGCTGTCTTGGTCATCTTTTCGAGGAATTTGAAGTCATCCTCAACCCCAAAGGTGCTTTCACTTGCACCGGACTGGGTAAACTGAATACAGCCCTCGCCCACTTCGCTCATGGCTTTGGCCATATCCATATAGAACTCATCCGGCAGGATGTCGGTGATCATCGGCGTGCCGTCATAGTCGCGCTGCACGGACACTCGGCTCTCAGGCACTAGACGCTGGGCGGACCAACCCGCGGCACCAGCCTTCACCGCTTCCTTGTACAGGCCGGTAATGATGTCCATCTCTTCTTTATTGGGGAAGCGTTTCTTGGCGTCATCAAAACCACCCATCACATACGCCACGGCCGGGGCGAGCGGGAAGAGATGGGAGACATTAACGCCCAAGGGCATGCGGGACAGACGGTCCATGTATTGCGGGAAGGTTTCCCAGTCAACCTTCATCGACACCCGCATGGGCTCCAGTGGAATCGCTTCGGTACGGGACAAGGCCAGCATGGCCCGGTCGGCGTCTTGCGGCCGCAGCGGAGCAAAACCAAACCCGCAGTTACCAATGGTGACGGTGGTCACACCGTGCCAACTGCCGATCGTGCAGTACGGGTCCCAGTGCAACTGGGCATCATAGTGGGTGTGCAGATCAATGAATCCCGGGGCAACGATCTGCCCGCTGGCATCGATCTCTTTTTTAGCGTCGCTGCTGCTGATTTTCCCAATCTCAGCAACCTTACCGTCCTTGATACCAAGGTCGGCCTGATAGCGCGGCACCTTCGTTCCGTCAACGACCGTACCGTTTTTAATCACTGTATCAAATTGCGGCATACTACCCTCCTTTGTGGTTTGACGAATACTCTATCATCGCCATACTCTCAGAGAAATCTGCTGTCAACCTTCGGGCAGAAAAAATAATTCTCTTACCTGGAGGGGCTCTGCCGTGACGGTCGATTGCCATCTCTATTCACCTTCTCAGTAGGTTTCGCGTACTGACTGGTCTCCTCATGAGCGAAAATGCGGCATGACTTCCTGAGCAAACAATTCAAGGCACTCGGTCACCTTATCTAATGCGAGTCCTGGCAGATGCATACCCATGGCCAAATGGGTCACCCGCGTTTCGTCTTGGTAGCGTTGTAAGGCATGAATGCAATCGTCCGGTGTTCCCACAATGGGCGCTCCGCCCGGAATAGTGGGATCAATGTGGCGCAGTTCCTCAATGCTGGGCACCCGATCCATAGCTCGGTCTGCCCGCAGGTCTCCGGCTTCTTTGAGCAACGGAAAAGCAGAGGAAAAGAGATAATGCATATGCTCACCAACGATGTCCCAGGCTTTGTCCCGACTCTCTGCTACATAGACCCAGCGCAGTTGGGCTAAGTGGTAATCTTTCGGATTCCGGCCACAGCGTTCCAACTCATCATCGTAGGCCCGCTGCTGGGCAACCTCTCCCGTGCCCATCAGGTGAAACCCCATCCGTGCCGCTCGCTGCACAGCCTTCTTGCCACGGGCACCGATCCAAATCGGCGGATGGGGCTGTTGGATGGGACGGGGCGTAAGACACACATCTTTGAGATGGTAATAGTCCCCATCAAAAGTGAAGGACTCGTTCGTCCAGAGTCCCTGAATAACGGCCAAGTCTTCTTCCAGGCGCGCGTCGCGCTGCTCACGGGGAAAGCCGAAGGCATGAAATTCTTTATTGCGATAGCCTTTACCCACCCCAAGATCGAACCGGCCATTGGACAGAATATCCACGGTGATGGAATCCTCGGCCACGCGCAAGGCGTGTTGAAAGGGCAGAATTAAAATAAACGTGCCGATCCGGATGCGTGTCGTGCGGGTGGCAATACCGGCGGCGAGGGGCAATAGAGCAGGCGACCAGCCATCCGTGTCGAAGTGGTGCTCGGTCAGCCAGATATTCTCGTAGCCAAGTTCCTCGACTCTGACGATTTGGTCCAGCAGGTTCTGATACAGTTCAGGAAAAGGCTGCTCCCAGCGAGCCGGATTCCAGAACGGCATGAGCAGACCGAATTTCACAGCATCCCTCCTATACAAACGGCCTAGCAGAAGCGGAGGAATTATTCAAAGCCAAATTTCCTTTTTTCTTCCGCCTGTTACTATCCATTGGCGAATGAAGGTTCGTTCAGTTTTCTTGGGATGCCGGTCAGTCAAGATCAACGGTTTTATGATTTGACATAGCACTCCCGATTATCTAGATAATCGGGAGTGACCTTCCGATCATCCAAGTATCGAAGAACCCTCCAGCTTTCCCTGGAAGACCATCAAGCCGCCTTTTTGTGGGGACCGCGCAAAGTCGGCAAGACCACGCTGCTGCATCAGCAGTTTCCCCAGGCGAAGTTTTACGACCTGCTGGACACAGATCTCAAAACCCGGTTGCTGGTGCGGCCGGCGCTCTTACGGGAAGAAGTGCTGGCCAGTCAGTATCAGGTGGTGGTGGTTGACGAGGTGCAAAAAGTTCCAGCGCTGCTCGATGAGGTGCATTGGTGTATTGAAAACACGTCGACCCGGTTCATCCTGTGTGGCTCAAGCCCACGCAAACTGAAGCGTGGAGCGGCAAACCTGCTTGGTGGACGGGCGTGGCGGTTTGAGATGTTTCCGCTGACCACCCCGGAAATAGGAAGGTACGACCTGCAACGGATTGTGAATCACGGCCTCATTCCACAGCACTATACAGCCAAAAAGCCGGAACGGAGCCTGCGTGGCTATGTCATTGACTATCTCGCAGAAGAGGTCCAGGCTGAGGCGCTGACCCGGAATATCCCGGCATTCGCCCGGTTTCTTGAAGCCGTCAGCCTGACCCATGGGCAACTGTTGAACTATGCCAATATTGCGCGGGACTGCGGGGTGAGTGCGAAGACTGTCCGTGCGTACTATCACATCCTGGAAGACACCCTGTTAGGCCATAACCTGGAGCCGTGGAGAAAGCGTAAGGACCGCCGGCTTATTGAAACTGCAAAATTCTATCTTTTTGACCCGGGTGTCGCTCGGGCGCTGGCCGGTATGCGTCAGGTCCAGGCTGGGAGTAGCGAATTCGGTTTTGCCTTCGAGCATTTTGTGTTGGAAGAGATACGCGCCTATCTGAGCTACACGGAACGGCATCGTCCGCTGGCATTCTGGCGCACCAGTACCGGCCTCGAAGTTGACCTTATCGTCGGAGAGCTGGAGCTGGCCATAGAATGCAAGGCGGTCGCTCGGGTAGACGAACGACACACCAGGGGACTCCGCGCCCTGCTGGAAGACCAGACCGTGAAGCGGGCCATAGTCGTCAGCCTGGACGCCGAGCCACGCCAACTCGCCCCCGACATTACGGTGTATCCGTGGACGCTCTTTTGTCAAAAGCTCTGGGCCGGGGATTTGGGCGTATAGGGATACGGTCAGGAGCAGCCAACGCTTCCCTTAGCGTCGGTCGTACAATGGATGCCCTTTTCTCCCGAGGTGGACTTTCGCAACGTGGTCGGCTTCAAGATGAGCGATATATAGATCGTCAAAATTCGACCCACCAAAGGCGCAGTTGGTCGGCCCCTGAGTTTTTGTCCCGTCCGGATCATCAAGAAGAACGGACAGGTGACCATTCGGATCGAGCACCACCAAGCGGTTCACCATGGGTAAGGTAATAATGAGATACTCTTCAGCATCAAAGGCCATGCCATCGGGCAGCGCCCCTAAGTCTTCACCAAACACCTCGGGGCTGCCATGCGTCCCGTCCTTATGCATCGCAATCCGGATGCAGTTATTCTGACTCGATTGCAGCACGTACACGGCCTGTTCTTGGGGGTCGATCGCCGTCCCATTCGCGAAGTAGATACCGGTCGTCACGACTTCCCCACGGCCATCCGGTCGCAGGCGGACGAGGGCTCCCTTCGGCGATGGATTGCGCAGCTCTTCCATCAGCTTGTCAAAGTTGCCAAAGGTCAGATCGGTCGAGTTGGACACATACAGGTTTCCCTCGGCGTCAAAAACCGGAAAATTCGGGAGGGTGAGTTTGATATCCCCAACCTGATCGGCAAACAGACTGACCTGGCCGTCCGGCGTGACTTTGAGCACCGCGGCCTTGCCGGGATCACACACAAAGAGGTTCCCCTTCTGGTCGAGGGCCATCCCGGCTGGTCGGCCGCCCGTACGCGCGCATTCCGTGACGGTTCCATCCGGCGCCAGCTTGCGGATCACACCGTCTGTTCCCCCGCCGTAGACATTCCCTTCACGATCAACGACAACGCCCTCCGGACCTTTGAATCCAGTCGCCGCGGTTTCCACCTGGTTCAGACTGAGTTGTTGGTAGGCCATGGTCTGTCTCCTGTGTATGCCTTATTAAAGATCAGGGATTACTATCTCCCCATCTTGAGCCGGTTCTCTTGCGCCCAGCCCTCTTTGAAAGGAACGGTAAAATACGGGGTGAGCGCCATCTTCTTGAACTTCCACTCGCCATTCTGTCTGACGTATTCGTCGTCATAGCGGGCGGCCACGAAATACGCCTCCCCTTTTGAGATGGTCTTTGCTTCGAGGTAGGCATAGCCCTTGCCCGTATCCCCCTGCACCTCAACCGCGTGGTTATGCATAAACTGTTTGACAAAAGACAACAGATTTTCGACTCCTTGAAAAAACTTCGTCAGCTCGGCCCGACCGGTGGCTTTGCCCAGATAGTCAAAATCGAGGACGGCATCCTCGGTGAACAGACCGGGGATAGCTTCCAGTTCCCCCTCGTTGATGCACTCGTGGTAACGAAACCGGAGCGAGCGGATGGCTTCGCGGTCACTCAAATCCTGAATCTTTGCTTCCAGTGCCCGCAAACGGGCTTCGATATCCTGAGACATGGTTTCCTCCCTTTTAGCTTTATTCTTTTGGTTCCAAACCTTCAAACCACGGTAGCACCAGGGTTTCATTGATGGTGTAGGTCAAAGCATGACTCCAGTCGGGCAGCTCGGTGTACTTCACCTTGTAGCCGATGTGTTCGAGCAGTTCATTTGATGAGCGAATGGCTTCAACCGGAAAGATGAAGTCATGCACGCCGTGAATCACATGAATCGGCACATTGATGCCTCGCTTCTGTCGTAGCATCCCATCGGTGGCGGGGCTCAGTTCACCTGCGATAGGCGCTATCCCGGCAAAGAGGTCGGCCTGATCCAAGCCCAGCAGATAGGTATAGGTCCCACCGTCAGAGAGACCGGACAGATACACCCGTGAACGATCAACCTGGTAGGTCTCACACACCGTGTCAAACATGGCCCGGATGGACCGGCTGTCAACCGGCGGTTGCAGGACGGACCACGTCGGCCCCAGGGACTTGGGCGACAGCAGCAGATAGCCCTTGCTCTTGGCGGGCCGCAGCCAGGTCCAGATATAGTCATCGCCCCGGCCATAGCCACCGTGAAGGCAGACGATGAGCGGCCAGGTTTTGTCGGGGCTGTAGTATTCCGGGACGTATAGCGAGTATTCGGCATATTCCTCGGTCTGCGGCTGATGGATCATGCCGACCGGTTCCGCCACATCGTCAGCCCGCGTCTCCAAGGCATCGCGCCAGGACGCGGCCTCCGGCAACAGCCAGTACTGACAGAGCGTCGAGAGATGAGCACGGTGGTTATATAAGAGATCCAGCCCGCGACACAGCGAGAAGCGGCTGTTGACAAACGCACCACCAAAATTCGGCCCGGGCGCCCCGCCGAGAAAAGCGGTGCTGGAATTGCTGAGATGCGTCAGCGCGGCACAGAAGGCCGCGTGAAACCCGGTAAGTTCTTCAGGCGGTTCGAGGCTGGCGGCGCTGGAGAGTGCCGTTTCAAAAAAGTCACCAAGAGTGTCGCGTATCCGTCCTTGCGCCTCTGGGATTTTTCCGAAGTGCATATGCTCCTGAACGTCTTCAAACGTTCGCAAGAAGAGCAGGATTTTTTCCTCCAGCGGCCGAATAGACTCCTGGTACTGTTCCTGGCTCGCCATGCGTATCCTGGCCCCCTTTCGCGTCTCTCTCCCGGCTTCTTTCCCGTACGCGCCGCCTTTGTACAATCCTTTGCATCTGCTTGCAAATTGCCCTATCGTGCGCAGGAGTTGGCTGACACAAAAGGAGAGGATTATGAGCACAGCAACGGCCCAGAGTGTCCCCCAGAATACCCACGAGTTAGCCGAGCGCTTTGGCGACCCGGATCAACTCGCCGTCAAGCATAAACTGCCCTATATCGACGAAGCGGCCGCGCGGTTTCTTGCGCAGTGTCCGTTTGTGATCGTCTCAACCGCGGACGCCCAGGGGCGGTGCGACGCCTCACCCAAGGGCGACCCGCCGGGCTTTATCAAAATCGCAGACCAGCACACCCTCTACCTCCCGGATCGGGCCGGCAACAAAATGTTCCAGAGCATCAATAATATCCTGGAGAACCCGCACGTCGGCTTACTCTTCCTCATTCCCGGTGAGGAATGGACCATGCGCATCAACGGCCGCGCCCGTATTGCCGATGAGCCTCAGCTCCTGGAAAAACTCAGCGCGCGGGGCCGCCCGGCCCAGCTTGCCATCGAAGTCGCCGTCGAGGAATGCTATTTCCACTGCCCCAAGTCGTTCAAACGCGCCGAACTGTGGAACGCGGACAAATTCCACAGCTACGAGGGCGACTCGTGGGGTGTCATCCTGGCGCGACGGACGGAGATGGAAAAAAGAAAAGCTGCGGAATTAGATGATATGATCGAAGAGGCGGTCAAGGATTTGTAGCGGTCAAAACCCCTCATGAAAATGCGTATCACGTACTATAAAGATGTCGATCTCTTGGATGTCGAGTTCTCCTCCGCTCCCCGCGCGGAGACTCGTGATGTTGGCCCACACGCGTGGGGAGAATTCGACGCAGACGAGCGATTGGTGGGGATTACCTTCCAACATGCTTCCACCTACATTGACATAGGGGGACTGCCCTCAGGGCTGGTTGAGGAGGGAGAAGAAGGAGCGGTCTCGATGACGGAACTGGAAGACCGTATGAAGCGGGCGGGGTAGACTCCGGTCAAGACTTTGTAGCTACTCAGGAGGAAGATAAGGCTGGTGGAGGTCATCTTCTGGCAGGCGTCCGAGTGAACGAGAAATGGACGACATGAAATTCCACCCCTACTTTCTCAAGCGTCGCCAAGAGACTGATCGGAAAGGCATCCCGAACGAATGGATTACTCGTGTGATAGCAAACTCGCTTCGCGAAGAAGTTCAGGCGGACGGGCGTATTCGCAAGTGGGGATGGATTGAAGAAGAAGGGCGCTACCTGCGCGTGGTCGTACTCCCCGATAATGAGACCATTTTCAACGCTTTCTTTGATCGACGCTTCAGACCATAATTAGGGTAGGAGGTTGAGCCATGAAGCTCGAATATTATCAGGACGTCGATGTCCTCTATATTCGGTTGTCCGACTCACCCGTGACGGACACCCGCGATATCACCGCCCTCGCGCTCGGAGATTTCGATGCAGAAGAACGGCTGGTCAGTGTGACTTTGTCGGAAGCGTCGCGTCACATTGATATTGAGGCGCTTCCCCACAATCTCCTTGAGCATGTCGAGGGCGAAGCGGTGTCGGTCGAGACCACCACAGGCCGCCTGAAGCGGGCGGGGTAGACTCCGGTCAAGACTTTGTAGCTGCTTGTTACTGATTGGACTATTCGTATACGCTAGCCGGGTTCCTGCATAATGCGCCGAGGCAACGCTCAGATTTATTGCCAGCCTGACCGATTGAACGCTTTTCTCCATCTGTCCTGACAGACTGCCGTCTGCGACATACTCTCCGGCGCTACATGTAAGGCGGCCAGGGCTTTGCCCTGGCCTTGCTCAGTCCTACTGGAGGGGCGAGAAGCTGGCCGGGGTCAGGATTTTGTTGTACTGGCTGACAATCATGCCCTGAGCCTTGGGACGGAACGCTTGCAGTTGAGGGTCTGCTGCCTGGGCTGCACGGGCTTGCGCTCGATGATTCATATCCTCATAGGCCCAAATGTGGACGACCTCGTTTAACGGACCGACCTCGGTTGACCACCAGCCGACCAGTTTGGAGTATTTGCTGATAACCGGCAGTCCTTCTTCTTCTATGAGCGCCTGAAACTCCGGCACCTTACCCGGTTGCAGCGTATACACACGCATCTCATACACCATAGTCTGATCCTCCCTGTTGTTAAGATTTTCAACTCCCAACGTTTGGGCAGATTATTATGTATAGTGCTAATCGCGAGAGGGACAGAAGGAGGACACAATGGAGTTCGGCGACACGCTGACCCTCATTCAGACGATGACCGGCCTCATTGTGGTTCTCGCTATTCTATGGGGACTGGCCCAGATACAGCAGGCTGGCCGGCGGCGGGATAGGGAGATTGACGTCATGACGGAGACGTTGCGGGAAAGCACAGAGCGGCAGGCCCAAACACGGTCTGAGGTCGGTCGTGCCCTTGAACGCCAAGGCCAAGCCTTAGATCGTCAGGGACAGGCGTTAGTAGAGTTGCTCCGTCGTAGCGCGTGACCACAGGATCAGCAATTCACGCATATGAATGAGGAACGGCTGGTCAGTGTGCCTCTGGCGAAGGCGTCGCATCACATTGATATTGAGGCACTTCCCCAAAATCTCCTTGAGTACGTCGAGAGCGAGTCGATGTCGGTCGAGACTGTCACACAGAATAGGTTAGGGAGGCTCTCTGCGGTCGCAGTACCGGGCGGTGCGCCACGGTGCTCACCCGACCATGGTCAAAGGAGATTCATATCCACATTGAGGCCGACGCTCCCAATCTCCTTTGCAATCTGCAATTGCCAGGCTCCAGCATCATCCATGTCAACATACACGATTCCGTGATAATCGCTCATGATCTCAACGTCACCCTTATGAAGGACACAGACCTTTTTTCTGCCGAGCTTACCGACGAAGAATCCGAGCTCGAAGATAACGTTCTGTCTCGCTCGTGGTTGAGGCTCATTCGATGAGTCGGCAAGTCCACCCGTGTCGTCGGGCGTAAAAAGGACCACCGCGAAGTCTACGTCCGCATTCTCCTCGAACTTCTCAATAACCGTCTGACCCTGGCTTGGCTGCTCACCAAGGATAACAGGTTCAAGAGCTAATTTACTTAGAAGCGTGCGAACTTGCTCCTTCGCCGCCTCATCTCGTCCATGGACTACAAAGACTCGGCGGCTATCCAGAGTTGACCTAGCCAAGGGAGGTGTGCCCTGCTGCTCAGCCTTCAGGTCTTCACGTCTCTCTTCAAGACTCTCGATAAGCTCCTCCAGCCTCTTGATTGTATGACCAATCCTTCCAGGGAATGTCTCTTGGCGTTCAGTATCATTGCTCATATTGAGCAGACTGGACGGAAACAGAAGAAGCCGGTTCTGTTTATATTCTTGGGAATCTTCCCCAAACACAGCGCTGAGGGTGACACCAATGTCCGACGCGATCTGTTTAACTGAGGAATCGTTCCACCGGACTTCGCTCGGATTGAGGTCCTTCACCTCCTCAATGCGACGGCGTAATTTCTTGATACCCCTGTCGATATCGGTTCTACGGTCTGCCATTAAGGATTCCTCGTTATGTAATCCGTACCGCTCCGGAGAATAAAGTATTAGCAGCCCTCTCCTACTCCGCGCCTGCCCCATGCGCCGCCGTCCACTCCCGCGCTAAGCGCTGAGCTTCGGCGACCTGGGCCGGGGTCATATCCTTGGCAACCCGGTTACGGTTCTCAGCCGCCTTTTTATCTCCGCTTACCCCGACGAGATTGAACCACATATGAGCCAGGGTGTAATCCTGCGGGACGCCTTGACCGATGGCATACATGACGCCGAGATTGTTCTGTGCGCTTGCCAGTCCTTGTTCAGCGGCCCGCCGATACCATTTCGCCGCCTCGGTATAATCCTGCGGAACACCATCACCGTTACCGTACATGAGCCCGAGGTTGAACTGCGCCCAAGCATGTCCTTGTTCCGCCGCCCGCCGATACCATCTCACCGCCTCGGCATAGTCCTGCGCCACGCCTTCGCCCTTACCGTACATGACCCCGAGATTGTGCTGCGCGGCAGCATCTCCTTGTTCCGCCGCCCGCCGATACCATTTCAGCGCCTCGGCATAGTCCTGCGGAACCCCATCACCGTTACCGTACATGACCCCGAGATTGTACTGCGCCCTAGCATGTCCTTGTTCCGCCGCCCGTCGATACCATTTCAGCGCCTCGGCATCGTCCTGCGGGACGCCCTCACCATTGTAGTACATGTCCCCGAGATTGTTCTGCGCGACAGCCAGTCCTTGTTCCGCCGCCCGCCGATACCATTTCACTGCCTCGGCATCGTCCTGCGCCACGCCTTCGCCTGAGTCGTACATGGAGCCGAGTATAAACTGTGCACCAGCATGTCCTTGTTCAGCGGCCGCTCGGCAGGCAACGAACCGAGTTGCGGGGACCAAATCAGTCCTGAAACAGTTTTCGGTATCAACGTCCTCTGCCGTAACGGGACCTACCCCCACACAGGCCCACAACAAGGCAATACAAAGGAGAAGTCGAAAACCAAGTTGCATGATAACGCTCTTCCTTCTTCACTGTAGTAAAAGCGCAGAAACCTGAAAGGTCTTATGTAAACTCCGGCGCAACCCTTGTCGGCTGCCTCCGTGCAGCCGACCTCCGATACTGACCGACCGCCACCCCGGACCCTTTCTTGTTTTTGCTTATTCCCCACTCCTTAGATGGATCCCGGCCTCTGTTTTTACTCGTTCTCCGTTCCTGGGTCTTCACTCACACCATCCGCCCCTGCCCTATACGCCTCGCTCCACTCGCGTGCCAAGCGCTGGGCTTCGGTGATCTGGGCCGGGGTCATTTGTTTTGCAACGGTATCGCGCAGTTCACGCGCATCTTCAAAATCCGTCCCGGCGAGATTGAGCCACATATGAGCCAGAGTGTAATCCCGCGGAACTCCCTGACCACTCTCGTAGAGGCTGCCGAGATTGGCCTGCGCGACAGTATTTCCCTGTTCGGCGGCCCGACGATACCATTGCACCGCCTCGGTATAGTCCTGCGAGACCCCTCGGCCGACGTTGTGCATGTAGCCGAGATTGAACTGCGCATCCGCGTGGTCCTGCTCAGCAGCCCGACGATACCATTGCACCGCCTCAGCATCATCCTGCGGGACGCCTTGACCCACGGAGTACATGTGGCCGAGCTTATTCTGCGCGATAGGGAGTCCCTGTTCAGCCGCTCGACGATACCATTTCGCCGCCTCGGTATAATCCTGCGTGATACCTTGGCCCTCATGATACATGCTACCGAGATTATTCTGCGCGGCCGCATCTCCGGCTTCAGCCGCTCGGCGATACCATTGCACCGCCTCGGTATAATCCTGCGGGACCCCTTGGCCGACGTTATACATGTAGCCGAGATTGGACTGCGCATCCGCGTCTCCGGCTTCAGCGGCCGCTCGGCAGGCAACGAACCGAGTTACGGGTGCCAGATCAGTCCTGAAACAGTTTTCGATATCAACGTCCTCTGCCGTAACGGGACCTACCCCCACACAGGCCCACAACGAGGCGATGCAAATGAGAAGCCGACAAATAGGCTTCATGGTAACGCTTGCTCCTTCTTCACTGCGTTGGAAGCGGAGAGACCCGATACGGTACTACGTAAACTCGGGCGCGACCTTGGTGGCGAACAGCTCGATGTCTTCGAGGAGTTGGTCTTGGGGTTCGAGGCCGTTGTAGGCGACCAGAGAAAAATACTCGAACGGAATCTCCTCATAGACCTCGGCCACCTGGCGTTTGACATCATCGACCGTGCCGGCCACGATCAGCCCCGTGTTGAGCACCCGCTCAAGCATGGACCCACTGCCTTCGCTGAGTAAAACCGGAAAGAAGTGTGAGGCAAATTCCGAGAAAAACGGCACGATACACTTTTCCACCTTTTCGTAGGCCGCTTCGCGCGTCTTACCGACGTACAGGAAACGCAATAATCCCTGACCTTGCCCAGGACTGAGCGACTGCCCACGCTGGGCCGCGCCTTCGCGGTAGGCCGTGTCCTGGACTCGCGCCCCGGCCATGGGCGCAAAATAACAACAGGTAAAATCCTGCTCACCCGACCAGCGCGCCGAGTCCGCACTGCCCGATGAACTGATAAAGACGGGTGGGTGCGGCCGCTGGTAGGGCGCCGGCACCACGCTGATCCGACTGACGCGGTTGTGCTCGTCAATCTCTCCGGGCGCGCCATACTCCTGGGCGCACGGATAGGCCGGATAGTCGTCGATGCCTTCGTGTGGAAACGGCACTTTGAAGAACTCGCCGTTATACGAAAAGCTCGGTTCGGTCCAGGCCTTTTTGACAATGGTGACCATCTCACGAAAGATTTGCTGGTTGACATCGTCGGCCGTGGCCTGTTGCTCGGACTCGCGGTTCGACAGGGTTGGCAGCGTGTTGTACTGCTGCCCGAGCGTTCTGACCCAACGCGCCTGATAGCCTCGGGCAAAGCCGACAAAGAACCGCCCTTTGAGAATATGATCCAGCACCGCGGTCTCTTCGGCGACGCGCAGCGGATTTTGCGTGCCCATGACATAGCCCAACTGCCCCATCCGCATCTGTTTGGCATACGGGCCCAGCCAGGCGTTCATCAGTCCGGGAGTGGGCAGCATCTCAAATCCCTCAGAGTGGAAATGATGCTCAATAAAACTCATACCCCAATAGCCAAGCTCGTCCGCGGCTTTCACGATATCGACCATGCCGTCAATGATCTGGGCATAGCGCTCAACGTTGCGTCCGACAGGGCGCAACTCACGCCGTTCTGCGTTGGAGCGCACCGGCATTGAGGGAACCATTTGAATCATTGTTTTCATTACGAAGTCCTCCTGAGTGACCTTCCTGCCTTATCCGTCAGTGTCCGCTTTCGTCAAGCGTCCGAGCGTCACACGCCTTGCACCCTCCCCCAGACTTCGACTACGCTCCGAGCCGGAGGGTCAACGTATGGGGCTTCAGGAACTGGCTGACACCGTCTGCATTGTTGGTGTGGGTGATACCAGACAAGGCGCAGTCCCGGACAAGACTGGCGATGAACTGGCCATTGGTGCCGCCAGGGCCGCGTTGGAGGATTGCGGTCTGAAGAAAGACGATATTGACGGCTTATTTGTGCAGCCCAGTTATGGTAGGCAAGGCGATTATCTCAAAGTGGGGCTGATGCTCGGTCTCAATCCCAGGGTTGGGGGCGCGGTCGAGGCATCAGGGGCAACAGGCTGTTATATGATTCAGCACGCCGCCCTGCTGCTCAACGCCGGCATGGCTCAGTACATCCTGCTGGTGTACGGCACGAACCAGAAGACGAATCGGAATAGATTCGGTGGAGCCCTGCTCGAAGAACACGCACCCTACGGCGCCTTTAATCCATCCGGACCGTTTGCGTTTGCCTTTCGGCGTCACATGCATTTATACGGGACAACCGAAGAGCAACTCGCCACGATTGCGATTAACCAGCGTACGCATGCCAGGCTGAACCCCAAAGCCGTCCAGCAAACACCGCTCACGCTCGACGATTATATGAGTGCCCGTTACATTGTGGAGCCCCTCAGATTATTTGACTATTGCTATATTACCGACGGTGGGCACGCCTTTATCCTGACAACGACGGACCGCGCGACAGACTTGAAAAAGCCACCGGTCTATATCCGGGGGATGGGTCGTCAAGAGGCTTTTCGCGCGTATGAAACGTCCGATCTGGTGATGCAGAGTTTTCAGCAGGAAGCGGTCGCCAAGATGGTCTTTGATATGGCGGGGTGCACGCCACAGGACATGCAAGCATTATATGTCCAAGATGCGTACAGCCCAGCGGTGATCGCAGCCTTGGAAAATTACGGCTTTTGTCCACGCGGGGAATCAGGATGCTGGATTCAGGACGGACGTATCGCTCTGGGCGGCGAACTCCCGCTGAACGTCAACGGGGGGCAATTGTCTGAAACCTATATGGTCGGCTGGCAAAATACCTGTGACGCCGTACGGCAGTTGCGAGGAGAATGCGGTGCGCGCCAGATCAAGGATGTGGAACTCCTCATGTGTACGTACACCGGCGGCTTGCGTGAGCATGCCGGTGCATTGATTTTGCGAAGCTAAACCGGACAAAGACCCATGCCCGACTATAACAAGCCCCTGCCCGTGATCGAAAAATGGAACGAGCCATATTGGCAAGCCGCCAAACGCCATGAGTTCGTTGCCCAACGGTGCACGGCCTGCGGCTATATCCACCTGCCACCTGGACCGGCCTGTACGAACTGCCTCAGCCCGGACCAAGACTGGGTTCAACTCAGCGGCAAGGGCAGCATTTACTCGTATGGCATTTACCATCAGCAATGGCACCCCGGCTTTGCCGACGACATCCCCTACAACGTCGCGCTTATTGATCTGGATGAAGGACTCCAGATTATTAGCCAAGTCGTTGAGTGTGAGAATGACGCCCTTGGCTGTGGTCTGCGAGTTGAAGTGACCTTCGAGGATGTGACGCCGGAAATTACGTTACCAAAATTCCGTCTCGTAGGGACGAAGCAAGCCTAGCTGCTGGGCCTCAACTTCGGAGCTCGCTTGGGAGGCGGCTCGGAGAAGGCGGCGTGTCTCCCTGTTGCCAATAAGGAGGAATTACATGCGCATAGGATTTATTGGACTCGGTAATATGGGCGGCCCGATGGCCTCGCATATCATTGCGGCCGGACATGACGTCACCGTCTATGATGTCCGTCACGAAGCAGCCCAGCCTCACTTGCAGAACGGGGCGCAGTGGGTCGATAGCCCGCGCGCGGTTGCCGCCAGCAGTGAAATTACTTTTACTTCTCTGCCAGGCCCGAAAGAGGTCGAGGCGGTAGCACTGGGCGAGGGCGGCATTCTCCAAGGCGCACAACCGGACTCGGTCTACATCGACCTGTCAACGAGTTCACCGACCCTTATCCGAGCAATCCAAGCCGTCTATCAAGAGAAAAAAGTCCACGTGTTGGACGCGCCCGTCAGCGGTGGGCCGGTTGGCGCCCAGGCCGCCACGCTGGCGGTCATGGTCGGCGGCGACCCCGCCATCTATGAGCGGGTCAAACCGGTCCTCGACGCGATTGGCGATAAGGTCTCTTACCTGGGTGGAATCGGGTGCGGCGAGATTGCCAAAATCGTTCACAATATGATTGGCATCTGCTTTCAGTCTCTCCTCGCCGAGGGGTTCACGCTTGGGGTCAAAGCCGGAGTGGAACCCCAGGCGTTACTCAAGGCCGTTGCCGATGGGGCAGTTGGTCAGGGGTTGATGCTGAACTACATGGTTCCTGAAGTCATTTTCAAAGGTGACTACGACACTGTTCGCTTCGCGCTACGGGGTGCACGCAAAGACTTGGGGTTGGCCACCGAACTGGGTCGTGAGTGTGAGGTGCCGCTCAAAGTCGCCAGTATCGTGGAGCAGGAATTCATCGAAGGTCTGGCACGCGGCTGGGCAGAGCGCGACTCGACCGCTCCGTTCGCGCTGCAAGAAGAACGTTCTGGCGTAACCGTGCGAGCACCGAAGGCCTAGTCTCGGAATTGCAAACGGAGGCAAGGACATGCGAGTGGGATTTATCGGCTTGGGTAATATGGGCGGTCCGATGGCTTCGCATATTATTGCGGCTGGACACGAGGTGACCGTACACGACCTGCGCCAAGAAGCGGCCCAGACCCAGCTTGAGCACGGGGCCAAGTGGGCCAACAGTCCCAGGGCTGCGGCGGCTGCGAGTGAGATGACCTTCACCTCGCTGCCCGGCCCGACTGAGGTTGAAGCGGTCGCTTTAGGGGAAGAAGGAATCCTCCGCGGGTCGTACCCCAACTCCGTCTATATCGATCTCTCGACCAGCTCGCCGACCCTCATTCGAGAGATTCACGCCGCCTACCAAGAGCAAAACGTCCATGTCCTTGATGCTCCTGTCAGCGGTGGGCCGGTCGGCGCCCAAGCCGCCACGCTAGCGGTCATGGTCGGCGGCGACCAAGTTATCTATGCGCGAGTCAAACCGGTCCTCGACGCGATTGGCAACAAGGTATCCTACGTCGGCGGGATCGGCTGTGGTCTGATTGCCAAGATTGTCCATAATATGGTCAGTAACGGGTTTCGCGCCCTCCTGGCGGAGGGACTGACGGTCGGCGTGAAGGCCGGGGTTGCACCCGAGGCGCTCCGTCGCGCCATTGCGGACGGCGCCATGGGTCAGGGACTCACCCTGAACCACACCCTGCCACAACGCATATTCAAAGGCGACTTTGATACCGTCCGCTTTGCCTTGCATCTCGCCCGTAAGGACATTGGACTCGCCACAAGCTTAGGACGGGAGTTTGACGTACCAATGAAAATGGCCAATCTATTAGAGCAGGAATTCATCGAAGCCCTCGCCCGTGGCTGGGGCGAGCGCGACTCAACCTCGGTGTTCCTACTGCAAGAGGAGCGGGCCGGCGTGAAAGTCCGCTCCTCATAACCCCTACTCCGCTCCTATGGCGTCCAGACCAACTTGGGCGCAGTCTATGTCTTCGGCCTCCGTGCCGCCACTCGCTCCAACGCCGCCGAGCAGGGTGCCATCTATAATAATCGGCAGGCCGCCGCCGGCGAGCAGCATAGGTTCATCAATCAACTGGGTCAGACTCTGAAATAAGTCCGGGCGTTGCTCGGCCAGCTCTTCGACCGCGGCTGATGGACGCCGAAACGTCGCCGCGGTAAAAGCCTTGGCCTGGGCTACCTGGGTCGTCATCCACCGGGCTCCATCCATACGGATGAGCGCCACCTGGCGTCCGCTCACATCGACAACGGCAAGGCTCATGGTCCAGCCCTGTTTGAGGGCTTCGGCCTTGGCAGCGTCCAGAAACTGCTCGGCCAGGGCCAGCGTCAGGGTCGGCGGCTGTTGTTCTTGTTCGGCTGGCTCAGCGGCTTCCGCCGCCTCCTGGCCGGCCGGCGGGGCAGTGTCCCCCGGTATTTGCTCTTGGGCCTGAACCCACATGGTCGTCAGGCTCATGCTCAGCATCAGACCGAGACCAAGACCGATCTTTCGTACATCCACTCCACCCATCTCTGCCCTCCTTCCACTTCGCACTGGCCGAAGATATGCCTAGGACATTTATATTATCAACTCTTCCGCTTGAGTAAGCAACACGGCAGTCAGTTCTCTCGTGCCTACACTTGATATGCCACCCTCCAAAGAATAGGCCATGTCTTGTTGACAGCCATAGTCGGCCTATGGCATGGTTCGGTGGAGACTGAGTGAGCGTTCAATTTTTCCGATCTATTATAGGAGGGCATACTATGGCCGAATATGACGTACTTATCCAAGGCGGCACCATTGTTGATGGTTCCCGCACTCCTCGCTTTATGGGGGACGTTGGGATTAAAGATGGCAAAATCGCGAAGATCGAGCCGAACGGCAAGCTCAATCCGAGCGATGCGGCCAAAACGCTGGACGCAAACGGGCTCGTCGTTGCGCCGGGCTTTATTGATCTGCACACCCACTACGATGCCCAGATTAACTGGGACCCCTATGTCACGCTGTCCGGCTGGCACGGGGTCACCTCGATCGTACTCGGCAACTGTGGATTTGGTTTCGCGCCGGTGAAACCTGAGATGCGTGAGCGGGCCATGCTGACCATGTCTCGCGTCGAAGCCATTCCGTACGAGTCCATGAAAGCCGGCATGAAGTGGGAATGGGAGACCTTCCCCGAATGGCTGGACTTTCTTGACCGGACACCCAAAGGGATCAACGTCCTGAGCTTTGTGCCCATTGCCCCGATTATGATCTGGACCATGGGGCTCGAAGCGGCCAAGAGCCGTCCGGCCACCGACAAAGAAAAGCAGACCATGTGCCAGATTATGAATGAATCACTGGACGCTGGTGGTTGTGGATTCTCGGCCCAGCGTTTGGGTGATGGCTTTGTGTCTGTCCAGCGCGACTACGACGGCACACCCATGGTGACGGACACCATGGCGGACGAAGACGTGCTCGCCTTTGGCCGGGTATTAAGGGAACGGGGAGAAGGCTTTATCCAGCTCACCCAATCCAGCCCGGACTTTGAAGCCGACATGAGGTTCTACGATCGTTTGGCCGATGAATGTGGTCGACCGATTCTGTTTAACGCCACGGCGACGCGTGACGACCGGCCGAGCATCCATCGCCGCATCCTGCGCTGGATGGAAAAGACCAACAAGGCCGGGCGCAAAATCTACAACCAGACCGCGACATTCCGTCAAGGGCTGTACTTCAGTTTTGCCGATATGTCAGGGTTGTTCGACGGCAATGATGTCCTGCGTGAAGTGACCATGGGCACGCCAGCCGAACGGCTTGAAAAGCTCAAAAATCCGGCCATCCGCCAGGCTTTGGTCGCAGAATATGATACCGGACATACGCCGGTCGTGACCGGATCGCTCAAAGACTTCACGGTTGAAACCGTGAAGAGCAAAAAGTTCGAAAAGTTCATTGGCAAGACGGTCGAAGAAGTCGCCAAGATGGAGAACAAGCACGTCATAGACGCCATGTTCGATATTGCGGTTGAGGAGAATCTGGAAACCGAATTCTATACTCCTGCTCGCAACGTCCGTCAGGACTATGTGTCCGAGCTGATGTCTTCCCCGTACAGTATGGCCGGAGTGTCAGACGGTGGTGCACATACCAAGTTCATCACCATTGGTGCCTATCCAACTGACCTGCTGACTTGGATGGTGCGCGACGCCGGCTTTATGAGCCTTGAAGAAGCTCACTATCGCCTGAGCGGTATGCCCGCCCAGTGCGCCGGCTTCCAGAATCGCGGCGTCCTGCAAGAAGGTGCCCGAGCAGATGTGGTCGTCTACGATCTTGAGAACTTGAAGCTTACTCCAGAGAAGCCAAAGGTCGTCCACGACTTTCCGGGTGGTGAATGGCGGCGTGTTCAGTACGCCGAAGGCTATCGTTGGATCATGGTGAACGGTGACGTCACCTTTGAAGACGGCAACTGCACCGGCGCAACCCCGGGCCACCTGTTGCGCCACGGCAGAGACTAAGCCTCACACATCTCTCACGTGCTAACCCAAAAGGGGGCAGGAAAATCCTGCCCCCTTTTTCTTTTGATTCTTCAGGCGCTCCCCTCCGGGAGTGGGTCCTACTTTCCCGACGCCTGAGACGGCCGCAGAAACCCCTGAATAGCAACCACCGTCCGGTCCGCGTCCTGCCAACGCGAATGAGCAAAACCCAGATTCGCCACATAGAGGACGCCGGCATGAATCACCAGGCTGGCGTTGCCGTCCAGCGGCGCGGATTGCTTGTTCGCAACCACCACCCGCCGACTGCCGTCGGGCGACAGGCCAATAATTTCGTTCCGAAAAATCTCCGAAACGTAGATATTCCCCTCCTCGTCCAGGGCGATACCGTCGAGGAGGCTGTGGCCGCGGGAGACGACAATCGGCTCGCCAGCACTGCCATCCGGCTGAATCGGAATCCGCAGCACGAGCGGGTCGCCGCTGGTGGCCGCATAGATATTCCGCTGCCCGGCATCAAGGGCCAGGACATTCACCCCAAGCGGAAAACCGGAATAC
This sequence comes from uncultured Binatia bacterium (SeqCode), assembly GCA_965232605.1. Classification (GTDB taxonomy): domain Bacteria; phylum Desulfobacterota; class Binatia; order Bin18; family Bin18; genus Bin18. Next base: position 792,662 of record CBDDQA010000005.1, read on the forward strand.
GGCGTCGCCGACCAGTGGAGCAACGGATGCTCCGACCACAAGCTGACTCTACCGTCCAGCGTCATTTTCCAAATCCCGGCATAGGTCAAATCGGCCAGATAAATGTTCCCCACATCGTCAATGGCCACATCGTCGGGAAAGCAAAACGGCCAGCCATCCCCGCGGGTGGCCACCGGCGTGACCTCACGCGTTTCGGCATCAATCCGGTAGACCCCACTCGTCACATCGGTCGCATCCCGGCAGGCCGGGTGACGCGGGTCGCCAACCCGGTCGTACTTGGAGCGAGCCTTGTAGGCCACATACAAGTTGTCGTCCTTATCTGAGGCCAGACCCAGGACGTGACCCTTTCCGCTGTCGGCTTCGGCAGGAACCCAGGCAATGTGGACGTAGTGCCCGTCCTCTTTGAGTTGCACGATCTCACCGGTATTGAACAGCGAGGCATACAGATTGCCTTGGCTGTCCACCCCAATACCCTCCGGGGTATCGGGTAACTGCGTATAGACCTGGGCGCTAAAGGCTTCGACCGGCGTTTCCGCAGACGCTTCCTCCACAGCCTGCGGCCTGCCTTCCGCCTCCACTTGGCTTTCTTGAATTTCCTGCGCTCCCAAGTCCTCTTCTTTGATTGCCTGTGCCATGACGGCGTGAGCGGTAATCCCGACTCCCAGCAGCAGCGTGCTCAGTAGACCCAGTGTCTTTTGCATATTGCCTCGCAATCGTTATACCAGTTCGGCCAGCAGGGCGTGGGCGGCTTGAAAGTCCCGCGTCTCACGCCCTTCAGTAAACCAATCGGTGGTCTCTGTCAGCACCCGGCGCGCACTCTCTCGTTTGCCCTGTTTGCCCCACTGCCGGGCCAAGCTCGTCGCCGCGCGCAACTCCCACGACTTGGCGCCTTGTTGACGAGCAACAAACAGGGCCTTCTGAAAACAGCCCTCGGCCTCACTGGGGGTGCGTGTCTGCGCTGAGCGCCTGTCTGCGTCCCGCACCAGCAGCTCCCCCCGCAGTCGGTACAGCTCCGCTTCCGAGAAACGCTCCGCGCTGGTGTTGACGACTGCCAGGGCCTCATCCAGGAGGGCCAGGCCCTTTTCAGTTCGTCCGACCTTGCCGTACTGCTCGGCCAAAAGCCCGAGGAAGTAGGGGCGCAGGAGTTCCGCGCCAGTAGCGCCCCAGGCGGCAATCACCTGTTGCAATTGCTCGACGGGCGCTTCGTTGGACGATTGCGCGGCCACCGCCCAGTCCCGGAAGATCGTCCCGATCATCTCCCAATCGGGGAACCCGCACTGCCGGGCGAGGGCAATCCCGGCCACGGCACGCTCATAGGTCACCTCGGCTTCGCCGCGGAGCTGATGCAGCAGGCCCGTCCAGTTCAGGGCAACGGCGAGACTGAGACGATAGGGACGGGCGCCCTCTTCTGCCCGGGCCAGCGCCTCTCGGCTCTTGTGCAGGGCCTGGGCCGGGTAGCCCAGGACCCATAAGGCCAGCGTTTCATATAACAAGCAGACGGTTCGGGGGTCGGTGCCGTATTGAAACGCCAGGGCGGTATGCTGTTCCGGCTTATGCAGCGCCAGGGCTTTTTGGAGATGTTCTCGCGCCTGGGCAAACTCCCCGGTCCACAACAAGGTGTTGCCCAAGGCGCGATGCACCTCTATGAGCAGGTCGGGGTCGTCCAGGTGGTGGGCCAAAGCGAGCAATTGCTCGCCCAACTGCCGCGCCGTTCTGAGTTCGGCCCGCATCTCGTGGACGACCCACAGGCCGCGGAGCACCGGAAAAGACTGCGGAGTTTCTCCAAGCTGCTGACACAGCTCCTGGGCGCGGGCATAGGCACGTTCCACCTCCGGGGCGGCGTAGCCCTTGGTCGCCATAAGACTCGGCCCCAGGCGGGTCTGGATGGTCAGCTCCCGCTGGGTCCGGTCGGGTGTCTCCGGCAGTTCGTTGAGGAGGGCCAGTCCCTTGAGAAAATGGCCGATGCCCTCACGGTGCGCTGAGCGCTGTACGGCCTGCTCTCCGGCGTACTGCCAGAATCCAATGGCCTGGTCGAGCAAGCCGGCCTCGGTGTAATGGTGGGCGACTAATTCCGGTTGCTGGTGTCTGATATCGGAGAACTGCTTGACCAGGACATCGGCGACCTGCTGGTGCATCTGCTGGCGTCTGCTCTTGAGCACCGACTGATACGCCGTGTCTTGCAGCAGGGCGTGTTTGAAGACCCAGCGGGCCTGGGGCAGCACCCCTTTTTGAAAGATCAGTTCGGCCTCTACGAGTTGAGCCAGCCCCCGCGCGAGTCGCTGCTCATCGGACGGCCAGACCGCCCGGAGCAGGGCATACGAAAAGGCGCGGCCGAGGACAGCCCCGATTTGGGCAACATCCCGGGCAGTACTGCTGAGCTGGTCAAGCCGGGCCATGAACGAATCCCGAAGCGTGGCGGGAATCGTATGGGGAGTCCCGTCCCTACCGTTTTCGGGCACGCCGGCCTCGATAATGGTTTTGGTCAGTTCTTCAACAAAGAGCGGGACGCCATCAGTCTGCGCCGCGATATGTGCCACCAGGTGTTGAGGCAGTTGTTGGCCTTGGGCGACCTGGGCAATGAGGTCCTCAACCGGGCGACGCTCCAAACGGTTCAGGGTCAGCAAGTGGACGGGCGGCCGCGGGGGCCACGGGGGAGTAAATTCCGACGAGCGAAAAACCAGGAGGACGAAGAGGTGCAGCGGAGCGACCTGTTCAATAAGCGTCTGCACCAGATCGAGCGTCGAAGGATCGACCCAGTGCAGGTCTTCCCAAACGATGAGAAGGGGCCGCTCTTCCGATTCTTCCGACAGCCAGGCGACCAGGGCTTCCTGCGTCTTCTGTCGCTGTTGCTCCGGGCTCAGCCTGAGCGAAGCGAAGCGTTCAGGCAGCGGCAGTGACAATAAGGCGGCAAACAGGGCCACACTCTCCTGCGGCAAATGGCGATAGCCTTCCAGAGCGGTCTCTAAGCGGCGAAACTTTTCATCTTCGGGTTCATCGTCCTGGAACTGCAACCAGCGCTGGAGATGATCGATCACCGAGTAAAAGGCCGTGTTGCGCGCATAGGACGAACAGCGGAATTCTCGGCGCGCCTCGCCCGCCTTGGCCACCTGTTCTTTGAGTTCCTGGACCAGGCGGGACTTGCCGATACCCGGCTCGCCACCGAGCAGCACGACTTGTCCTGCTCGGACCTTGGCCGCCTCCCAGCGTTGCTGCAAGAATGCGAATTCTTCCGTTCGTCCAACCAGAGGGGACAGGCCGGCTGCAAGCGCCACCTCAAACCGGCTTTGCGCGCCTTCTTCTCCAAGAACCTGGTAGACTGAGATGGGAGTGGTCTTGCCTTTGAGCGCATGCGGTCCAAGCGTCTGGCACGCAAAAAAGCCTTCGACGAGTCGATAGACGGCGGCGCTCATCACGACGGTATCGGCCTTGGCAATGGCCTGAAGGTGGGCCGCGATATTGGGCGTCTCGCCGAGTGCGAGGCGCTCGTGTCGCTCGCCGGTGCCCATGTCGCCCACCACAACCTGTCCGGTGTGAATACCGATCCGCAGCCGAATCCGCGACGCATCTTTCGCGCTCGGACGGAAAGACGGCTGACGCTCGGTCTGTCGGATGTTCATCTGATCCAGCCGGGCAAGAATGCCCAAACCCGTTTTCACGGCCCGTACCGCCGCATCTTCGTGGGCGCTCGGATAGCCAAAATAGACCAGAATCCCATCACCGAGATACTGGGCGATATAGCCACCGAAACGGTGAATGACACCGGCACAGGTCTCTTGATACGTCTGAACGATGTCCCGCCACTCCTCAGGATCAAGTCGGCCGGTGAGGGCCGTTGATCCCACAATGTCGCAGAACATGACTGTCAACTGTCGCCGTCCGGTAGGCGCGGGCACCGGCGCGGGCGCGGGTGACCGATGTGGCTCTCGTGTTGACTGAGCTGCCGGCACAGGGGCGGGCTCATCAACCGGCCGGGCCAGGAGAGGAGTTCCACATTCGTCGCAAAACTTTGCTCCCGTCCGGTTGGCTTGCCCACAATTCGGGCACGACATAGGCAGGCTCCTCTGTCCCCGGCTTCTTCTGATTGGTCCTGGGAGACTGGCGAAGCCTCAGCCTCCCTTACCACTCGATGGTCGATGGGTCGCCCTTATACAAGGTCCGGACATAGGCGATAACTTTCCAGGCTTCCTCCTCGGTGATCACCCCGTCGTAACCGGGCATTTTATTGCGCCCGGTCATGACCTGATCCATCACCCGGGTGTCATCACCCGTGCCTTCCTTCCATTCCTCATCCGTTAAGTCGGGTCCCATGCCTCCGCCACCATGTAAGCCGTGACAGCTATAGCAATTCAGGAGCTTGTAGAGCTCTTCGCCCTCGTTGATCGCCTCTGGATTTCCCGTATACGGATTGAGCTTTACCAGCCCGTTGGTCACTTCTTGCCCGGCCTCACCACGGGACTCCGTCGGCTGGCCATTGGAAGCTTGAGGTAATTGTGTGTCGGGCACTGCCGTGCCCTGTTGAGGGTCGTGAGGCTCGGTCGGTTGGAGGGTAATACCGGGGACACCGTAGGCGACCAAGATCTGCTGGATTTCTTTCGCGTGCCGCGTCAGCAGGCCATTGAGCGTATTCTTCAGCGCTTCGTCGCTCTTCCGAACGCCGAGCGCAATATCATAGGCGAGGAGGAGGGAGGGCGACGCATCCTCGGACGCGACGGGCTTCACACGTAGTGAGATAGATTGCTGTTGGGCGAAATAACCGCCAATCGGTCCCCATACAATAGCCGCGTCGATCTCTCTATTGGCGACGGCTTCAACAATTTTTCCCGGCGGATTGGGCTCGGCATAATTGCCGAAGACGCTGTAGCCGACCACATTATCCACAATCCCGCGCTTGCTCAGGGCATGGGCCGGCGGGCTGTTGGTATAGTCATCACCGATCAGGTGCACACCGACTTTCAATTCTTTGAGGAGGGGATCATCAAAGGAGGCCAGATCGTAGGGGGCGTCTGCGGGATAGACAAAAGCGTAGACCGAACGGTAATACGGCTGGGTCGTTAAGACCATATCGATGTCGGCCGGCAGACCCATGACCACATCGCACTGACCGGCGTTGAGCGTACTGCGCAGGAAGCCGCGGCGCTGGGGCCACCAGGTATAGGCGACGGTCTGCCCCAATCCACGGGCCAGGACTGCGGCGATTCTATTCTCAAACCCTTCTTGCTGCCGGTTGGAAAACGGCAGATTATTGGGGTCGGCACACACCCGAAACGGTGTGGTCGCCGCCGCGGTCCCGGTTGCCCAGGCGGCAGTCGAGAAGAGCGCGGCGGACAGGAGCAGGAGGAGGGTGAGACAGGCGGAAGCCTGGGGGGCGGCTCGGCGGCCCCCCTCAGTCTGGTTGAGCATAAGAGGCTTTACCGCGGGTTGAGAGCGCGCATTTACTCAAGCGCAAAGACGTACAGCATCCCGCCTTTATTCGTGTCTTTTCCCAGATCGCCAAAGGCGCCGACCGCGCCCAGGGCCGCGGTCGGGTCGTCCGTTGACAAGTCGGCGGCAACGACCAGGCCGGACCAGCCCCCGATCCCGGACATGATCGCCACGTACTGCTTGCCGTCCGGTCCGAGATAGGTCATGGGCGCGCCGATAATGCCGGAGCCGGCCTTGAACTTCCACAGTTCGTCGCCAGTCGAGGCGTGGACCGCTTTGAACCAGCCGTCCATGGTCCCGTAAAACACCACATCGCCGCCGGTCGAAAGCGCCCCGCTCCAGGCTGACCATTTTTCCTTAATGCCCCATTTTTTTTCACCGGCAACCGGGTCCCAGGCAATGAATTCCCCACGGTGCCCGCCAGGCCCGGGGAACATTTTGACAATCGCGCCGACATAGGGCACGCCGGCAATATAGCGGACTTTCGTCCCCTCGTAATCCATGCACAGATGATTGGTAGGCACATAAAAAAGCCCGGTTCTGGGTGAATAGGACACGGGCTGTTGGTCCTTGGTTCCCATGGCGCCGGGGCAGATGCCTTCCGTATTCACCCCTTCTTTGGTCCGCTTGTCCGGGTTTTCGACGGGCCGCCCGGTTTCGAGGTTAATCTCTTTGGCCCAGTTCACTTCGCCGAATTTATCCGCGGCCAGCACCTTGCCGGATGTCCGGTCAACCTTGTAGGCAAAGCCGTTGCGGTCGAAGTGGACCAGGACTTTCTGGGCCTTTCCATCTCCATTGGCCGGCAGGTCAATCAAGACGTTCTCGTTGATACCGTCATAGTCCCAGGCGTCGTGCGGGGTCATTTGATACGCCCACTTGGCTTGGCCCGTATCCGGATTCCGGGCAAACAGCGTCATGGACCATTTATTATCCCCCGGCCGCTGATCAGGATTCCAGGCACCCGGATTTCCGGTCCCGTAATAGAACAGGTCGAGTTCGGGGTCGTAGCTATACCAGCCCCAGGTCGTGCCCCCGCCCCGCTTCCACTCTTCGCCTTTCCAGGTTGTGACCCCCAGGTCCTTGCCCTGGTGCGAGTCATACGGGGAGGAAAAACCTTCGCCAATCAACACCTCGGAATCCGGTCCGGTACTGTAGGCGCGCCAGACCTGCTCGCCGGTATCGACATGATTGGCGGTGACAAACCCGCGCACGCCAAACTCACCCCCGCTTATGCCAGTAATGACCTTGTCGCGGACGACCAGCGGCACCATGGTAATGGTCTGGCCCTGTTTAATATCGCCCTGCTTGACCTTCCACAGCTCTTTCCCGGTCTCGGCATCAAGGGCGACCGTGTGTGCGTCGAGTTGATTGAAAAATATCTTGCCGGCGGCATAGGCCGCGCCCCGATTCACCACATCACAGCAGGCGATCGGAATGGCGTCCTCACTCTGGACAGGCGCGTATTTCCATTTAATGGCATGACCCGGATCCGCCAGGTCGATAGCGTACACGATATTGGGAAAGGGGGTCACAATATACATGGTGTCGCCAACCACCAGCGGCGTGCCTTCGTGGCCGCGCAGAACGCCGGTCGAAAACGTCCAGGCGACCTTCAGGTCCTTCGCATTCTGGGTGGAAATCTGGTCCAGGCTGCTATAGCGGGTGAGGGCGTAGTCCCGGCCCGAAGTCACCCACTGGCCGTGGTTTTGCTGCATATCGAGCAATTCCTGCGAAGCCTGCCCAGGTTGAGAAAAAAGCGGCAAGAGTAACAGTCCGACAGCGAGCAATATCGTCTGCCCCCCAAGTCCTCTGAGCAATCGATTCTTCATAATGCCCTCCTTTGCCTGTTCTTCAGGAATCTGCAACGCCTACTCACTCCCCGGGGCGCCCCCTCTCGCTCTGCTGAAGAGCGCGGTCGTGAGCCCTTCCCAGCAAGAGAAAGCTACTCTGGGAAGGCGGGTTTTGTCAATCGCGATTCCTTCTGAAGTCGGCCTTCGCTGTCAGAAAAAGGCAGGTGTAGGCCGCGCCCAGGAAGGCCGCTTCAGCCAGAATTTTGAGGCCCTCCTCAACACCGCCGAGCCATTTTCCCAGGCCGGCGCTGCCCTCCTGACTGATGCCCATGAAGAGAAACACATCGGGACGATTCACCAGGGCATCAAGCAGCCCCATAAAGAGGAACAGGACAAATCCGCACACCACCAGGGGGAGAACCGGTCGATAAGAAACCAACTCGGAGCGGTAGGCGTACAGCACGGCCGCTCCGACCAGCCCATACCCCAGCAGAATCGCGTCATCGAGTCGGTCAGACAGAGCAGTCTCCGGGCGTTGCAAGAGCCGGTGCACGAAACGGTCCAGGGACTCATGGACCTTGGCGACTTCGTCGACGGCCAGGAAAAGAAATCCAAGAGCAATCAGCAGCCAGACAAAAGCCGGCTGACGCCACACCGCCGGGTCTAGACTGCCGCCCGTCTGACAGTAGAATACGCTACCAGCAACGCCACTGGTCACGAGCAGATGCGCAAACGACAGCCACGTGATCGGGTCGCCTTCACCAGTATACGCAGTAGGATTTTGGTACCAGGCAAAGCCAAGACCGAGAGCAAGCAAGATAGCGAGCAAGTCAATGTAGACCAGGGAGAGCAGGAAGGTTGTAGGGGCGCAAGGGCAGAGCGTCCGATTCACGTCGTCACAGTCCTCTCCGGGCGACCGCGCCGGTCGGCTTTTATTTTATGGCGTAGGCATTTGCCGGGGAGCCAACCCCACCGGGCAGATTGAGCGGAATCGCAACCATCATACACTCATAGCTGCCGTCCTGCGCGCAGGCCCGAGCCAGTTCCTCCACATCCAACAGCTCTCCAAGGGGCATGCCTTGCAGGGCAATGAGCCGACGATGCTGAAAGCCAACTGCCGGGTCTACTGGCAAGGCTTCTACCGCAACGTTATCTGCGGCAATGGCGGCAATCTGTCGATCCCAGAGCCAAGCGGCGGTCTCTTGCGAGGCGGCCAGACCCGGACAGGCATGCGGCGCTTCGCCAACTCCCAGAGTGTCTCGCAACGTCTCCCGCCCTCTTTCATCCAAGCTTTTATACCACTCCAGCCAACCGGTTCGCAGGATCAGGATATCGCCCGGTTCAAGTTGCACCTTTTGCTCACGCGCGACTTGTTCGAGAAAGGCTCCATCCATCTCGAACTTTTTCGTCATGTCAAGCGGCGTCTGCTGCTGTTCCATATAGCGTGCGCCGTCCAGTACAACACCGCGTCCGACTATGCCGTGCTGAGCCCAGTGCTCAATACCGAGTTCACCCTTTTCGTCCAGGTCGCCGTCCTGCCGGCCGCCGTAATAGCCATACTCACGAAAGCGAATGTGACGCAGGCTGTCCCACTGGCTTGAGCCCTGCATCGCAAAATTATCAACATAGTCGTCACGACCGCCTCGACCGACTTCAATATGGTGTCGATAGCCCTTGCTCCGAAATCCGCCGTACAGCGTGATAGGGAAATTCAACGGCAGGCTAAGGTTGAACACCTGGCCAGTCCGAATCAGTCCTGCCGCCTGCTTGACTTTTTCTGGGGTCAGTAAATTCACGGAGCCCAGTTGGTCTTCCGGCCCAAAGACCTCCCAGGCGTGACGCTCTTGCGTCTCTCCAACGTGCGGTAGCTCTCCAAACTTCGGCCTACTCGGCATCATTCCCCTCCGTGAATTTCCAGCCCTCTCTTCGCCAACCAGGGGCATCCACATCGGAACCCGCTGGCACTCACACCACATTCCCGGCGTGCCTGGTAGAACAGCCAGAGAGATATGGCGTGTCAGCGCTGTTCGGGCAATAGCTCCAGTACGGCAAGCGTCAGCTCTGGGCCGGCCTGCTCGGCAAAGAGGTAGTCATCGACCACACTGGCCATAGGGCCGAGTTCAAGGTTGACGCTGACCTCATTCTCACTCGGGTACCAGCGTAGGCGAAAGCCGATGGCTTCGGACGGCACGCGATGCGTCGTTTGCTGCCCGCCGGGACCATCGTAAAAATAGTCGCCTTCTTCCCCCTCCTGACTGACCAGCCACGCGCCCAGCCAGCGCCTCCGGTCTGCCGGCGCTTTCTCGGCCTCCCCCCAGTCCAGGTGCAGCGTCTCAGGCCGCACGGCGCTCATGCGCGGCTCTCCTCAGCGTCTACCTGAACCGCGGGCAGCTCAAAACCGTACAGTTGGGCCGCGTTGAGCCCCAGAACCTGACGCCGTTCAGACTCAGTGAGATCGCTCATGGTCCGGTCGATAGCTTCCTGCGAACGCGGCCAGGTGCCTTCGTGATGCGGATAATCATCCCCCCATAAAAGCCGATCGATACCGATCCATTTGCGCGTCTCCAGGCCAACCGGGTCGTCCTGAAAGGTTGCATAGCCTTGGCGGCGAAAATATTCACTCGGCGGCATCGACAGCTTAGGGGCAATCCAGAAGTGGTGTTTGTGAAAGCCTTCGTCCATGACCCAGAGTGTCCAGGCCAGCCAGCCAATCCCGGCCTCAACGGTCACAAACCTGAGATCGGGAAAACGCTCCAGCACCCCGGACGCACACAGATGGACCACCGGATCGATCGCCGTCGATAGGGCATGGACAACATAGTTGATAATCGCACCGCCATTGCCTGAGGCGGTGCGCGGGTCTTTGCCCGTTCCGACGTGGAAGCTCATCGGCAAGCCGGTTTCTTGAATAGCTGCCCACAGCGGGTCGTACAGTGGCAGATTATAGGGCTGGTCCGGAACGGTGACGGGCAGGAAAACGGTTTTATAGCCGAGTTCGGCAACCCGCTGAACCTCCTGCACCGCAGCGTCCACATCTTGCGGCGCAATGGCGGCGGTGGGGATAGAGCGTTTTTGCGTCGGGCTGAACACGTCGATAGCCCAGTCATTCCACACCCGGCACATGGCGGTTTGCATGGCCGGGTCGGGCGAGGTCCACATCAGCAGCCCGCGGTTGGGGTAAATGACTTCCGCGTCAATCCCGTCTCGGGCCAAATCCTGCTGACGCCGTGTAAGGTCAAAAGTCCCGCCCTTGGCCCGCTCCAGGTCTTCTCCGCTCAGGCTGAAGTCCCGGATACGCTTTTTGTCCTGCCCCTCAACGACCAGCCATTTCCGCCCATTGGCATCGACCGTCAGACGCGGGATGCGGTGACGAAATCTGGCCTCAATCCGCTTCTCCCAGAGGTCGGGCGGCTCCAGCACATGGCAGTCTGCGGAAACGACAAAGTAGTCCTGCATGGGTATCGCGGCTGGCGTGGACATCGGGCCCTCCTCCGACTGTCGGCAGTAGGTCTCAAGCGCTTCCACCCTTTAGGCAAGTTCTCCCCGAGCGTCAAGTATGATCCGACCTGCTGCCGACAGGAACCGGGACGGGCAGCACGGCCAACTCCAACCCAGAGGCCATTGCCAGGCAGGACGCTTTTCTCTATACAGTCAGGACTTTACCAAAACCGTGCACAAACGGATTTCGCACCGCACCCCCAGGGCGTCCTTGTCTGTGAGACGAAGAACTGAGGTGGGGGAAGGAAACGCAGGAAAGGTAGCACACATTGACACTTGAGTTGATTCTCTGGGGACTGGCAAAAGGCATGACCGGCTTTATTGGACTCGTTCTGTATTCCAGCTTTTTTGAATGGGCGCTGCACAAATATCTGATGCACACCCTGACCCTGCCCTATTCATTCCGGGCTCACGCCCTCGTCCACCATGGGCTCTTCCGGGCTGACGCGACCTACCATATCCAGCCTGGGGTTGATCCCAAAAAGGTCACCTTTGCGTGGTGGAATGCGCCTCTGCTCATCGGGCTGCATCTGCCCCTCCTGCTCGGTCTCGGCTGGGCGTTTGGCTGGTCCGTCTGTGTTGGGGGGCTCCTGGCCCTGGCCCTCGATTATGCCCTGTACGAATATATCCACTATTGTATGCACGTTCCGCGCAACCGCTGGGTTGAGCGTACCCAGGCGTTTCAATTCGTGCATACCCATCACTATATTCACCACCGTTATCCCTACCAGAATCTCAATGTGGTGAACGTATTGGCAGACTGGGTCATGGGCACCATGCTGGCGGCTAAGGATGTGGACCTGAGCGCCGACCCCATCGTCAATCCTCAAGCTGAGCAGGAGCTGGCAACGCCCCTTGCGGCGTTCTAGCACGGTTCTCCGTTCTGAGGCTCAAGCGCAGGCCCCCGACATCAGTGTTCACCAGCAGGGTGAGCCCTAGCGCGCGGCTTTCTCCCGGTATGCCCCCAGCGCACTCCCTGCCCCCTTCTTGATGGTCCGGTGTTCGGGCGGAGTGGGTCGAAGAACGGCTGGCCACTTGTCGGGTTGGGGTTCCGGTCCCTCTTGGGCTGTGACGGTGGGCTGGATGTCGCCAAAGAGCGGCGTCCGGCGGATGTCGACGTCCGGGACGTTATAGCTGAACTCAACCGGAATCCCGTTCGGGTCAAAGGCGTAGATCGAATGGATAAAGCCATGATCTATCGGACCTGAAACCTCGTAGTCCGCGGCCACCAGTTTGTCTCTGAGCTCCCATAACTCATCGGCAGACTCAACGCCAAACGCGACATGGTCAAAGGCGATCGGACCACGGAAGGCGACGCCATGCCGCTTTTGCGGGATGGGCTCTGCTCCGCCCCATTCAAAAAAGGCCACCGTGTCGGTCTCGGACAGCTCGAAGAAATAATGCCGAAAGCCCGGTTCACCAATCGTGGCGACCAGACGCATACCGAGCAGATCGCGCCAGAAACGGACCGTCTTATCCATGTCACCAGTAACAAACGCCAAGTGATTCACACCAGTAAATCGGACCATTGCAGCCTCCCTATTGAGCACCATTATTCCTAAATCAGCGACCCATGTCAGCCGGTGCGCTCTTTGTCCATATAGGCCCTGGCAGAGGAATAAGACGAAACACTATACGGGACAAGGAAGGTCAGGGCGATCTTGAAACACAACCGAGGAGAGAATTCGAGATTCAACAGCAGGTCGTACTGATTGATCACGGTCAGGATGGGCCCCACGATGCAGGCCACTTTCAGGGCGCGGCTGACCGTCTCCCGCCGAAACCAATGATGCAGGAAGCGCCTGCCTCCACCAAACTGATTGCCTGTTGTCACGGGTGCTCCGCCCTCCGGCCGGCAGTCTAGGGGGACGGCTCTCATCTGGCAAGGTCGGCCTTGCCCCTACAAGTCCTTCTCAAATATCCGGTAGGTTTTGTATATCTGAGCGCCCATGCGTTCGAGACCGCGCCGCATAGCCCAGTTCTCTTCAAGAATCCACGAACATTCCACCAGACGATAGCCGTAGGCTGGGACATCTTGCCAGAGTTTGAGATACAGCATGGCATCCAGGCCACGCACCCGCACGTCTGGATTGGTGCCGAGCAAGAGAATCCGCAGGGCATCAATCCGGCGCCGATACCACAGGAACTTGAGGAAGCCCAACGGAAACAATCTGCCGTTCATGTGACGCAGAGCCTGATTATAGTCCGGCAGGGCAAGAGCAAAACCGACCGGCCGATTATCCAATTCCGCAATGAGACACAGCGTCGGATCAGCAATGAGGCGAAGCGTGTGCGCAAGCAGATCCACCTCTGCAGCAGTCATCGGTACGAAACCCCAGTTGTGTTCCCAAGCCTTATGGTAGATAGCGTGCAACAGGCGGACTTCCTCCTCGAACCGCCGGATATCGATTGACCTGATCGTAATGGCCTGTTTCTTCTGTAGGAGCTGCACTCCATGCACGAGCCGCTCGGGGATAGTCGCATCTTCACGCAGATCAATGAGGTAGGCCAACAGGTCCTTGGCCTTGGCATAGCCCACGCTTCGGAGCAGCCGGGCATAGTAGGGGCGCTGGTGGGGCATCATCACCATGGGAGCCGCGTGGAAACCATCGACCAACAGTCCACATTCCTCGTTGGTCGAGAAGCTCATCGGTCCCCGAATGCTCCGCACTCCGCGCTGACCGACCCACTGTTCTGCGGTGGCCAATAACGCCCGGGCAACCTCCTGGTCGTCAATACTCTCAAAAAAACCGAAGAAGCCAACCGACTCATTGTGAAATTGGATATGCCGATGATTGACAATGGCCGCAATCCGTCCCACAACCTGCCCATTCAGGCGGGCAAGAAAATATTGGACATCGGCGTGTTGATGGAAAGGATGTTTTTTTGGAGAGAGGAGTTTTTTCAGATCAAAAAGCAGGGGTGGGACCCAAGCCGGGTCATCGCCGTACAGCTGCCACGGCAGTCGGATGAAATGACGCAAGTCCCGCCGGTTACGGACCGGGGTTATCCGTACGTCTCTGAACATCTATAGCGTGGCACAGCTGGGTCGACTCGGCACTCGCTGAAACATTGCCCCAGTACACAGAAGCCGCTCCTACACGGCAACCTTCTCCACCTGGATGTGGGGCCGAATACGGGCAAAGACATCTAAGACAAAGTCAATCTGTTCATCGGTGTGGGTGGCCATCATGGAAATCCGAATTCGACATGAATTCTCAGGGACGGCCGGCGGAATCACCGGATTGGTGAATATGCCGGAGTCAAACAATTCCTTCCAGATCATGCCCATTAACCACATATCTCCGACAATAATGGGAATCACCGGCGTATCACTCGTCCCGATATCATAGCCCAGACTCTTGAGCCCGGCCTGCATGCGGCGGGTATTGCACCACAAGGCCGCACGTCGTTCGGGTTCTTCTTCAATAATTTGCAGGGCGGTCAACACCGTGGCCACCGACGGCGGCGGCATACTCGCGCTGAAAATCAAAGAGCGGGCGTGGTGTTTCAGATAGTGAATCACCGGCTCCGGACCAGCCACCACACCGCCAATTGCGGCCAGCGACTTGGAGAATGAGGCCATGATGAGACCGACTTGGTCTTCGACACCGAAATGTTGCGCCGTCCCGCCACCGTTCTCGCCTAACACCCCAAAGGCATGGGCATCATCGACCATAATCTCGGCCTGGTACTGCTCGGCCAGGCCAACCAAACTCGGCAGGTCGGCAATATCGCCCTCCATGGAAAAGATGCCGTCGGTGACAATCAACTTCCCGGCCTTGGGCGGGGTCTTCCGCAATTGCTGTTCCAGGGTTTCCAGGTCTCCGTGCGGATAGCGCAGCACGGTCCCGTGGGCCAACTGAGAACCGTCGACCGCGCTGGCGTGATCGAGCTTGTCCAGATAGAGATAATCTTTTTTTCCGATCAGGGTGGCCAGGATACCTAAATTGGTCTGATAGCCCGTACTGAAAACAAGGGCGGCCTCTTTGTTGAGAAAACGGGCTAAACGGGCTTCGAGTTCATCGTGCAAGTCCAGCGTTCCGTTCAGGAAGCGGCTGCCGGTACACCCGCTGCCATAGCGCCTGAGAGCGGCTTCGGCGGCCGCCAACACCTTGGGATGATGGGTCAGGCCAAGATAGTTATTGGAGCCCATCATCACCTTGGACTCCCCTCGCACCATGACCTCAGTTCCTTCAGACGATTCTATTGGTGTAAAAAACGGATAATACCCAGTCGCCTGAGCCTCTCGAGCACGGGTAAAACGAGCGCATTTCTCGAAAAGGTTCATCCCCTTCCCCTCCCTGCCTGACATCCCCGGTTGGCGGTGTGGGTGGCCTGTCGCGGTTCCGGTTTTATCACAGTCTCCCTCATGACGGTGTTTGCTAGAGCCAGGTCTGTTGTCTATACCATGCTGCGGTTTCAACGCATCCGGTTGCCAACGGAACCTGCGCCTCAAATCCCAACTCCTGCCTGGCCAGCGTGGTTTCGCACAGCCAGCCAGGAGCCAGGAGTTCCTTGACTTTTTCGCGATTGAATATCGTTGTTCGCCCGATGACGGCGGCTCCGTTTTCGCTCAGCGTTGCCGCCGTCCGCACGAGAAACCGGGGGATACGAACCATACGGACCGAACGCCCAACGGCCCGGCTGATGCACGTGGCAATTTCGCTCCAGCCATAGGGGCGGGATTCGGCCACGTGATAGAGCCCACGCGCTGCTGGCCGGGTGGCTGCGCGGAGCATGGCCTGGACGAGATCGGTCACGTGGACAAGCTGCACGGCGCTCTCCGGGCCGGCCGGCAGCGGCAGCACCCCACGGGCCGCCAGACGGAAGAGCAAAAAGAAGTCTTGCTCCCGTGGGCCGTAGACCACCGGCGCGCGGAGCATCACAACCTCGAAAGTGTCGGACGCAGCGAAGCAGGCCTGTTCTCCGACGAGCTTACTCCGCCCATAAGCCGTAATCGGGTGGGGCTCGTCGCCCGGTTCAACCGGCCGCCCGTCTCGTGCCGGACCCGCCGCGGCGAGTGAACTCAGATAGACCAGTCGCCGCGGGCGCGGCTGCGCGGCCCGCATGGCCCGAACAAGCCGCTGCGTGCCCTCGGCATTCGCGCGCAGATACTCTTCCTCTGTGCGGGCTTTTGTCACTGCGGCAAGATGAAAGACGGTGTCGACTTGAGAGACCGCCTGCGTCAGACTGTCATGGTCTTCCAGCGCGCCCCGGACCAGTTCGACCCGGTCGCCGGCAAGTCGGGCAGTATCGCTCGTCGGGCGAACGAGCACGCGCGGCCGGACGCCGTGTTCGATGAGCGCATCAACAAGGTGTGAGCCAATAAAGCCAGTTCCTCCGGTCACAAGGACACGGGGACCTGCCTTCACCAGCGGGGCACATGGCGTTATCCCTCGGGTATCCACAGTAGCTCGAATCACGTAAGGTCGGACGCTAGATAACAGATTTCCCCCATTTAACCAAGGGGCAACATAGCTGCCATACCGTTTTATCTGTAATAACGTTGTTCCCAATAATGCCGTTTCCCATCGTCCCACAAAACTCTCTTGACAACGCTGTTCCTGGCGAGATAGCGCACGAGCAGTTCGCCGTGCAGATACGGAAGCGCTTTGCCTCCTCGTTTCGGCCCAAGGCTCACATCTATTGGCTCGACTTCTTGCTGTCTGCTCTGCTGGGCTGGACGGCCTTTTGGTTGAGTGTCCAGCACTCATTCGGCTCTCTGGCCTATTGCGCGATGACGAGCACCGCTCTCCTTGCCCTCCTCCGCGCCGCCCTGTTCATTCATGAAATTGCCCACCAGAAGCGGGGCAGCCTGCCTGGCTTTGAGTGCGCCTGGCACGCCCTGGTCGGTCTGCCTGTCATGCTGCCCAGTCTCATGTATGTGGGCTCACATGGGGACCACCACCGGCCTCACACCTTCGGGACAGCCGACGACCCCGAGTATGCGCCGCTCGTTCACGGCCCCCCTCTCGGCCTGGTCTGGTTTGTTCTGAGCGTCTGCGTCGTGCCCATCTTGTTGCCACTGCGATGGGGGATCATCGGTCCGCTTTCGTTTGTTATTCCTCCGTTGCGAAAGATCGTTATTCAGCGGGCTTCCACCCTGGTGATCAATCCGGCCTATCGCCGCCCCCTGCCGGGAAAGCAGTATCGCTTACGCTGGCTCAGTCAAGAATGGGCGGCTGCGTTGTTTGCCTGGCTGGTGGGTGTCAGCTGGTACACAGGACAGATGTCTGGCGTCTGGCTCGCGCAGTGGTATGTCGTGACGGCTGGCATGTTGATCGTGAATCAAATCCGGACCTTGGCGGCTCATCGGTATGACAATACCGGACGGCGGTTGAGTGTGACCGAGCAGCTGCTCGATTCCGTCAATATGTGCGGCTGGACAGCGCCAACCGTTCTTGCCGCCCCGGTGGGTCTGCGCTATCACGCGCTCCACCACCTCTTGCCGAACGTCCCCTACCACAGTCTCGGGCGGCTCCATCGCCAGTTGCGAGCGGAATTGCCCCCTACTGGTGTCTATCAGCAGACCATTGAACGCGGTATTCTCTCGGCCATTAGAAGTCTGGTCGACCGGATGGGCCAGCGTCGCCGCGCTGCACCGCCTAACGAAGAACACGTTGGCGAAGAAGCTTAAACACTACCGGCCAGCCTAAGAGCAGCGGGTAGCGTCGCTGTCGCTCCGACAGCTCAACCCTCACCCCGGAATGCCGGCCCAGTTTCCATAAGACATAGGGCAGCCAATCGTCAAAGGTCAGTGCGGTTTTGAACAGGCGTACGGCATACAGACATTTTGCTCCCGTCGCCCGGACTGCCCAACTGACCCGCCCTGCCCAGCGTGCCCGCCGTGGCATAGCGATCGCCCACTGCCCATCGCTTTCCCGGCAGACGCACCTCCCCTGCCGCTCCAAGAGTCTCAGTCCCAACCGTGCGACGCGGTCGTAGCGCTCCGGCGAGGCGGCGTATAATGCCTGGATAGTTTCCGGCCGTTCGGTCCGCAGTTCAGTCCGATACGTTGCTCGAAACCCTTTCTGCCAGAGGTCGGCAAGGGGAAAAGAGCGGCTCAGATCATTCCGCGCGCAAAAGGGCATGGCGCGTGAAAGAAATGTGAGCGTGGCCTGTGTTGCAGCGTGTATGACACGGTTCTGTACCGCCTCGCTACGCGCAAACACGAGCCGCGCCGGCTGACAGAAACGTGCCCAGATGATAGCCGGGACAATGGCTGGAGTGGTCGCAGCCTCAAAATCCGCCGTCGAGATCACCGCATACTTCGCCCGGAGCGTCCGCGGCCCCTGCCTGACCTCAATATAGAACACATTCGGCGGCAGCAGCGCGTTCAGCCATCTGAGCAGCCGTTGGCTATAGAAAGACCGGTACGAGCGGACGAGAACGTAAAAGTCGAGCACCGCATCGGCCGTCTGCCGGGTGCGGAGGCAGGAACCGTAGAACAGTACGGCGTCGATTGCCTCGGCATGACGCCGTTGGATTTCCGCGGCCACCGCTTGAACGGCTTCAGGCACCGGCTGAGTCCACTCCTGGGATAAGAGAGCCGTCAGGGCCGGAAGCGGCGCTTGCACCTCGTCTCGCATACTCAGGCTCGAATAAAACGGAGTCGGTGGTCCGTCGCCAGATGCAGGGTCCGACCGGGTTGCGGCTCAAAGAGTTCTCCATCAATGGTAAAACCGCAATCCATCTGCAGGGTCAGGCGTTCAACATTGTGACTGCAATAGCCCGAGTCCAGCGCAAACGGCGGCGGGGGAAGCCCGCGTAAGACTTTCCAGACCGCAGCCGGGCTCCGCGCGGCATTGGCCGTAATGGCGGTAAACCGGAGCGGTGCATTTTCGATTCCCCAAAACGGACAGAGGCGCAGGAAGAGCCGTTTCAGCGTAGTCGCCATCACGAGTTGAAAGGGCTGTGTTTCAAGCCGGTCTGTGGGCGTTGCCATTCCCTTGTGATGGAACGCCAGCCCGACCTCATCCGGGGCAAAAATTCCGGTGGGAGAACCGCTCGCCACCCGCAGGAGGGCTCCCCCTAAAAAGAGTCCAGCGCCGAAGAGGCCCTGTAAACGCCGCTTGGGATAGAGATGATGCTTAAAGGCGAGCGCGCGCTGGATAACACCCGCGCCGAAAAACATGCCATACTGAGGGCTCGTACCTGGGCCGGAATCGACGCACAACACCGACCGCTTCACCACTCGCCGTTCAAGCGTATTGGTCCGCAGCGCGCGGAGCAACGCCATCAGGCCGGTAGCCGGCGAAGCAGTACTGCCAATATCTGCGGCGCTCATGTTCGTTCGTCCACCAGGCAAAGGCGCGATAGCCGGCAGCGGATCAAAGGTTGAGCCGGCCAAGACTTCAGTCAAGACACGTTGCAACGTGCCATCTCCGCCATCCACAGCCAGGAGGGTCACACCCTGGCGAGCGAGGCAGGCAAGCGCTTCGGGTACGTCGGCACTCGACCGCGTCGTCACCTGCACGACCTCGGGCGCGTTCTCGAGGGCCTGCTTGAGCGCAGCCGGGGAACCTCGGCTCAGACCGGCCTGGCAATTACTGAGAAGGCCCAGTCGCACGAAAGCCCCGGAATGCAGATCGTCCCATCCTGTCCACGAGCCGCCCCCAGCCGGCAAGCAGCGTTCCTGGCCAACAGGATGTAGGCCAGGATGGACCCGCCGCCCTACTTGTCCTCATGCGAGCGTCCCCGCTTCCTGCCAGGTCTGAATCGGCCGGCCGCGCCAACGCTGGATGCAGGCCTGGCCCAGGCGTAGCGTATGAAACCCCAGAGAACAGACGGTCCAGACCGCAACGAGCCAGAAGCCCAGATCGGGACGACCGACAAGGAGCCCGAGCGTCAGTAAAATCAGATTCGGATTCCGGCGGGCGGTAATGGTCCGAAAAAACGAATCAATGGGCCGCCACGAGTGAATTTCCAGGTGAAACGCCAACAGAAAAAGCCCTTCGAGCAGCCGGCCAAGAATATACCCGCCAATGATAATCGCCACGACCGGGTCATACCAGATCAAGGCCGGAGAAAGGCTACCCGCCAGACCCATCGCCCAGGCGAGATACCAGAATGGCGGGTGGACAAGGTCAAGACCGTGGTCCAGCACATGGCCCAGGCGGCTTGAGGTGCAGGTCACGCGGGCCAGCTTGCCATCCACGGTATCCAGGAAAGTCATGAGCCAGGCACACCCGAGGCCAGGACCAAATTGTCCTCGGATAAAAAGCCAGGTCGTCACACCCACCAGTATCCAGCTCAGTCCGGTCACGATATTGGGCGAAACATGGGCGCGGGCCAGCCGGCGCGTCACAGCTCGGGCCGGCAGCGGCCAGACCCACTTGGTAACCACGTCGGTAATACCCTTATACGACGCACGAAACATGCGATTTTCAACCTGAGTCAGCGAGTCCGCATCTACCCGCAGAAGATAGGGAGGGTCGTGTTTGCGCAAGGCCGAGGAATAGGCGGGAACCAAGTCAGCGGGAACCCGACAGGACAGATGTTCCCGCTGCACAGCACCCACAGACACCGGAGCGGTAAGGCAGGGAAGCAGCACCTCTATCTGACTCCCGGTTGTGACGACCGCGACAATTGTTGCGGGTGTCGCCGGGTCAACGAGCGCCAGGCTCTCGACACCGCCGTGCTCAAGACCCTGCTCAAGCAGTGCGCGGATTAAGCGCTCGTCAAAAACATAATCGGTGCGGAAAATAAGAAGCGGGCTATCAGGGCGAAGCGGAGGACGGGAGGCGGCCGTCACAATCCGCGCCTCAGACACACCCGCGGCGCGGAGGGTGCGGCACAGGCGTTCTGCTGGCGAGAGACCCCACACTTCTACCGGGTCGGTGGGACCGCCCTCAGCACGAACTGTGGAATCGGCAAGCCACACCCGAACCCGCTCGGCTCCCGCCACCGGTTTCATATCGCTCTTCCTCGTCACCTGGATTACAGCCTGACCGTGAGCGGTCTTATCATACGCCAGGGAGGTGGTATAGGTTGAAGAGATTGGAGCCACACACCATGCCAGCCTTTACGCTTGCCCATTTATCAGACCTGCACGTCACACCGGTCCGGGTCCGACGGCCGATAGACTTTCTGAACAAGCGCTTCTTGGGCGCCTTGTCGTGGTCCCTGCGGCGGCGCAAGGAATATCGCCCCGAAGTCCTGGCCGCCCTCGTCGACGACCTGCACACGCAAGGGCCGGACCATGTGGTCATTACCGGCGACCTGACCAATATCGCGCTCGAAGACGAGTTCTCCGCCTCCCTCCCGTGGCTGCAAAAACTGGGCGGCCCACAGCACGTCTCCCTTATCCCAGGTAACCATGACACCTATACGCGCGGGAGCGAGTCTTCTCCGTGGGCGTATTGGGACGACTATATGCGCTCTCACATTCCAACCGATACGCTGCCGGACCTCGCGCTGTTGCCTTCAGACCTTCCGCCAACCGAGTTTCCAACCCTGCGTCTGTGTGGACCACTCGCCCTCGTCGGCGTTTCAACCGCGCGGGCAACGGCCCCCTTCTACGCCTCGGGAACGATAGGCCGGACGCAACTGGACCGAATTGAGCGGCTCCTCAGCGCGTTGGCAAACACCCCCCTGAGTCGGGTCGTACTCATCCACCACCCTCCCCAACCCATCGCCATATCGGCTCGCCGCCGACTCACTGACGCGGCTGACTTTCGGGCCGTGCTCGCCAGAACCGGCGCAGAGCTTATCCTGCACGGCCATATTCACCGGACCGTCACGGCGAGTATCCCCGGACCCCGAGGGCCGATTCCCGTTGTCGGGGTTCCGGCCTCCGCCGCGGTCGGCCGACGGCCACAGCGGCGCTCACACTACCACTTGTATCGGGTCGAGCCGCACGGCGAGGTGAACGGACGGCGGCGCTTTCAGATCACTCTCACCTCCCGCAGGTATGACCCAGGAACGACCAGTTTCCACCATGCTGCCGAGCAGAGTCTCTCGTAACGCCTCACTCTTGACTCTTCCACAAGCCTGGAGCTAGAAGCGAAAGAGCCCGCGCAGAAAGTCTGATTATGAAGAAATGCCTATCTTCGTTGCTGCTGTTCTTTGTTGGTCTCCTGAGCCCGGTGTTCAGCCCGCAACCGGCCGCTCAGATGCCGGTCGCCCGGGAAGTCCTCTCGGCTATGGTGACGGTCCATGCCGAGATACCGGCCAGCGCCCGCACGGCCCGGTTTCTCGGGGAACAACGCAGCGGCAGCGGCGTGATCATCGATACGCAGGGCCATATTCTGACCATCGGCTATCTGGTCATGGAAGCCCGCCGGGTTGAAGTCACGGGCATAGAAGGGAGACGCATCCCGGCCACCGTTATTGCCCATGACACGCAGACCGGATTCGGGCTCTTACGCGCCAACGAACCGCTCAACGTCACCCCCATGCCGTTCGGCACGTCCTCCGACCTGGCTGAACGGACAGAAGTCGTTATTGCCAGCGACAGCAGCGCGGCTTCGGTACGACCGACTTTGGTGACCTCACGGCGGGAATTTGCCGGCTATTGGGAATACCTGCTCGAAGACGCCATATTCACCGCGCCGCCGCACCCCCGTTACGCCGGCGCAGCGCTGATTGGGCCGGACGGAAAGCTCCTGGGCATCGGCTCACTACTGGTCAATGACGCCCTGCCCGGTCGGGAGTCTCTGACCGGAAATATGTTTGTGCCCATTGACCATCTCAAACCCATCCTCACCGACCTGATTCGGACCGGTCGCGCCAGAGCGACTCCTCGGCCCTGGCTCGGGCTCTTTACCGAGGAGTTCCGCGATAAGCTGATTATCATGTTTGTGGCGCCGGACGGTCCGGCAGAACAGGCCGGGGTACAGGTCAACGATTTGGTCCTCAAGGTTGCCGATCAACCGGTCACAGACCAGGCGGATTTCTATCGAAAGATGTGGGCGGTTGGGGAGGCTGGTGCCGATATCACCCTCACCCTCCTCCACGGGACAGAGATCAAAGACATTACGATCCGCTCCGCAGACAGGGATCAGTATTTCCGCACGGCCCCTGCCCCGAAAAATCCAGACACCCCGGAAGCGCTCCAGGCAACCTAGCCCCTCGGTTTCACAGACCGGCGCCCTATTATTCACGGTTTTCCCGCTGTAGGGGCCTGCCTCTCCTATCCGATCAACACAAGACTGCTGACAATACCCGGATTATGAGTACTCCTGGAAATCGTCTGCACGCCCATTGTCGTGCCCGCTTGCCGGCAGCCTTACGCGCCGACCTGGATTTCCACGGCTCAAACGGAAAACACACCTCTCATGCGTGGCATCCCTTTCCCGCCAAATTTCCACCCCAACTCCCACAGTTTTTTATCGAACACTTCACATCCGTAGACAATGTCGTTCTCGATCCGATGTCGGGCTCGGGCACCACGCTGGTAGAGGCTATACGTCTGGACCGACAAGCTGTCGGTTGCGACATTGACCCCCTCGCGCGCATGATTGCGACGGCGAAGCTGACCCCCGTCAAGACTGGGCCTGCATTGGAAACTGGATACACGATTGTCCATGCGGCACGACGCGTCTTCCATCGGGACCGTGACCAACTGGAATATGCTCTGAGCCGGCGTTTTGATCCGAAAACCCGCGCGTTTATTGATTTCTGGTTTTTACCCCAACAACAATTGGAACTCCTCGCGCTGTTGCAAGGCATCGAAAAAGTCCAACCAGAAGGGCTGCAAGCCTTCTTCAAGATGGTTTTTTCGTCAACCATTATTGCAAAATCCGGGGGCGTTTCGCTGGCCCGTGATCTGGCGCATACGCGCCCCCATAAGGTCACGGATAAAAAGCCGCACTCGGCGTTCGTCGAATTCACCAAGCGGCTGAAACAGAACCTCGGCACCAATACAGCCGACCCGACGACACCGAAGCACAGCGGGCGCGTATTGGCCGCACCTGCGACCAACACCGGCTTGCCGTCTGACAGCGTAGATTTGATCGTGACCTCACCGCCTTATGCCAACAACGCCATTGATTATATGCGGGCACATAAGTTTTCACTGGTCTGGTTTGGTTGGGATATCGACGCCCTGTCCAGGGTTCGCGCCCAGTATCTGGGACACGACGCAGCAGGAGCGATTCAATTCACCGGCTTGTCCCGGCAGTGCGAGACGACACTGACACAACTGGCCGAACGTGACGCAAAAAAAGCTGCGGCTCTGCGTCGATATTTCGGTGAGATGGCCGCGGTCATCGAGGAGATGTGGCGCGTTTTGAAAAAAGGCAGGCCAGCGGTGATTGTTGTCGGCCCCTCAAACCTCCGAGGTCTGGATGTCGAAACACATAAAGGCTTGGCCGCCCTGGGCGAAAGGGCTGGCTTTGAGGTAGCCGGCATCGGCGTTCGCCGTCTGGACCGCGACAAACGCATGATGCCGGCCCGCTGGGGGTCACAACGACATTCGCAAATCGAAGAGCGAATGCACCAGGAGCATGTGATTGGGTTGATAAAGCCGTGAAGCGGAGGAGGCATGGGGAAGGGGAGAATAGAAAAACTGCGGCAAACTTATCGAGGTAAAAAATCGGGAGGATCAGCCATTTTGATTCTCTAATCATCCTGGAAGGCGGCCAGGACCGTCGCCGTGTCATACGCCTCACGATAATGGGTGACCACACCGTTCAGCAGGGTCCAGGCAGCCATCACGGCCACGTCGTAGCTTTTTCCGGTAGCCTTCACCCGGCTGCGTTCCTCACACATCACGATTACCTGATTGCCCTGCGTAATGAATTCTTTGGGCACAAATTGTTCGACCTCCAGCGCTTTTCCGCGCGCGGCAAACCACCGCACGACCCGCTGCCGCCCCCGGACGGTGCCGGCCCAGGGAATGGCCTCAGGTCCGGGTGACTGCCATTCCACATCGTCCGACAGCGGCTGGAGGATGGGCGCCAGGTCGCCCTGCATCCCGGCCATACGGAGATGCGTATAAATCTGGCGGACAATATGCTCATTGTTCGGCCTGGGTGCCGGACGGGTTTTAATCTTGTCTTTTGAGGCCGCCCAGGCCGCGGTAAAGGTATCGAGCACAGGACCGTGAAACATGGTTTCTGTTTTTCGGCGTAAAACTGCCGGGTCATTCTCCACCGCCTGGGTCTGGTCGGGCTGTGCGTCCGGGGCGGATTGGACCTTGGCTCGGTCCCGAGTTTCGGCAGCTTTCTTTTTGCGCTGTGAGACCGCCCAGGCCGCGGTAAAGGTATCAAAGGCTGGGGAGCTGAACGGCTGCTGCGTCTGTTCCATCATGGTTTCGAGGTCCTGCTTCTTGGTCATACGCGGTTTTCCTGTCTGATTGAGCCGTCCGTCCGGACGCCTGCGGCACGGGTTGCCAGAATCCGTTCAACCGTCACCAGGTCATCAGGGGTATCCACATCAAGAGCCGCCTCGGCAAACGGCATCTCAACCAGACCGACCCGTACCCCCAGTACACGAGACGCCTGGACCAGAGCCGTGGAGCGGTCGAGCCGACGAAAGAGAAAACGGAGCAAATTCCCCAACCCAAACGTACTCACCAGCCGCCAGGGCCGCTTCCGAAACTGTCCGGCGCGCACCCAAAACCGCACCGCCCGAGCCGCCCGTGGGGTCCGCAGCAAAAAGAGATTCGTGCCGCTCCAGCTCCCATCTGCCAGAGGGAGAAAGGTACGGCGTGACTCGGGATACGACGCGCGAAAGAGTGAAGCGGAGACCACCCCAATAACGATATCGGCATCGCTGTGTTGGGCCGCGGCACAGAAATGCTCGACCATGGCGGGGATAAGCAGCGCATGGTCGGCCGTTGTCACCAGCACGGGCCCCTGCGCCCCGTGCGCTTCAAAATAATCCAGAACACTCGCCGCCGGAGAGGAGAGACTGGCGTGGGCACTTATCCCTCCTGCTTCCGCACAGTCGGCCAAGACTGCGGCCTCGTCGATACTGACCGTAATATTCTGCACCAGCTTGGCCGCCCGCAGGCTGGTCAGCACCCGCCCGATCATCGGCACACCGGCAACCGCGATACAGGCTTTGTGACTCTGACCCGCGGCGTGAGCCAGGCTATCCTTCGGCCCGCGCCGTCCGGCAAGAACCAGGGCCGTGAGACCAGGATTTTCAGGATTTGGGGGATTCTCAGGATTGCCTTCATCCTGATGAATCTCATAATCCTGAAAATCCAGATCAATCTGGTGGGATTTCCTCTCTTCTTCCATCCTGATAATACAGAGGGCCTCGCTAATCCTGATAATCCCGAGAGTCCTGAGAATCAAGGTGCGTATCTGGATTTTTGTAGTGACCGTCGTGTGGCAGGTCGTCTCCCTCGGTTTACACACACTGCGCCTGGTACAGTTCCGGAACAGAAAGGAGAGAGAACAAGGGGCGGGATAGGTTTTTCTCTGTCTCCTTACTCCATCTCTTCCGGCTATGCGTCTCTTGCTTGCCTTTGCCCGCGCCTATCCCGGCCGGAGTGCCCTCACGCTCACTTGTCTCATCTTCGCAACCCTTGCGGAAGGCATCAGCTTCTCCAGCCTCTTACCGCTCTTGGGTCTCGCCACTCGAGCACCCAGTAGTGCGCTATCGCCAGACACGGCACCAACCAGCCTGGAACAGCTCAGCCGCGATACACTCGCCGCCTTTGGCCTCCAACCGAGTATCGGCCTGCTGTGCCTGATCATCGTCGCCGGTATGGTTCTCAAGGCCGGGTTTGTCCTCCTCGCCCAAAAGCAGGTGGGTTATACGGTCGCCCATGTCGCCACCGACCTGCGGCTCTCTCTGTTGCGCGCCCTGCTGGCGGCCCGCTGGGAATACTATGTCCGCCAGCCCGTGGGCGGCTTTGCCAATGCGTTTGCGACCGAGGCCAGTCGGGCTTCCCAAGCCTATCTGTACGCGGTCACGATTATTGCCTTCAGTATCCAGACCGCCCTCTATGTCGTCCTGGCCATTTCCGTATCCTGGCAGGCTACCCTGGCGGCCGCGCTGTTTGGTGTGGTCATCGTCTTTGGCCTGCATCGCCTCGTGCGGCTGGCGCGCCGCGCCGGCGCGCGCCAGACCGCGCTGCTCAAGGGAGTCCTCGGACAACTGACCGATGTGCTGTATACGGTCAAGCCGCTCAAGGCCATGGCCCGTGAGACCCAGGTCAGCCCGCTGCTCGAACGCAGTACTCAACGCTTGCAACGCGCCCTCCAGCGTGAAGTCCTGAGTAAAGAGGCGCTCCGGGCCTTACAGGACCCGCTGCTGATCGCCTGTCTGGTCGGGGGCCTGTATATTGCCCTTACGCAGTGGGCCTTGTCGCTTGACGCGGTAATCATGCTCGTCGTCCTGTTCGGTCGGACCCTGAGCAGCCTGAATAAGGCCCAACGCCAGTACCAGCGCATGGCCGCTCAGGAGAGCGCCTATTGGTCCCTGCAAGACACCCTCCGGCAGTCAGAGGCCGCGCGTGAAGTCAATACCGGCTCCCACCCACCCCGGCTGACTCAGGCTATTAGCTTGCAAGAAGTCAGCTTTGCCTATGCCGACAAACCCATCCTTGAGCGAGCCTCGTGCACCATACCGGCAGGGGAAGTGACCCTCCTCATCGGCCCGTCAGGAACGGGGAAGACATCCACGGTTGACCTGATTGCCGGTTTGCTCCAGCCCCAGAGTGGCACGGTCTGTATTGATGGGGTGCCACTCACCTCGATCGATCTCAAAGCCTGGCGCACGGCCATCGGCTATGTCCCCCAGGAAATGCTGCTGCTTCACGAAAGCGTCTTTGCCAATGTGACGCTGGGCGATACCGCGCTGACAGAGGCGGATGTAAAAGCGGCCTCACGCGCCGCGGGAGCGTGGGAGTTTGTGCAAAATCTTCCGGACGGAATGGCGACGCGGGTCGGAGAGCGGGGCGCCCGCTTGTCCGGTGGCCAGCGGCAGCGGATTGCCATTGCCCGCGCCCTGGTGCATGCGCCTCAGCTCCTCATTCTGGATGAAGCCACCACCGCGCTTGACCCCGAGAGCGAGGCCGCTCTTTGCCAGACCGTTCAGCAACTGCGCGGAACCATGACGATTCTGGCGATTTCCCACCAGCCGGCCCTGCTGGATATTGCTGACCATATCTATCGGCTGAAGGACGGCCAACTCAGACCAGTGGACGCGGTCGGCCCGCTGCATCGCGTCCAGAAAATTGCGTAAGACGCGGGATTGTCAGGCCATGGGCGCAGCGCATTTTTCAACACCACTCCGCAAGGGCATCGCTGCAATGCTGCGGGCAGAGCCGTATGCCAGGCCGGGCAGGCGTACCCAAATCGAGCGGGTCGTCCTCGGGGTCCGAGAGGGAATGACTCCGAGCGAGCGACCACCGGTCCGTATCTTTGTCGGCACGGAACCGGACCAGTATCGGGCTGAGCGTATTTTCATCTGGTCGATTGAGCAGGTTCGCAATCCGTCCCGCGTCTATGAAGTATACCTGATGAACGACCTGGCCGGTTTTGACCGTCGCGGCTGGCTGACGGGCTTTACGAACTACCGCTTTGCCATTCCGCATTTTACCCAGGGGCACGGGCGCGCCATCTATAATGACACCGATCAAATTTATCTGGCCGACCCCGGCGAATTGTTCGACACGGCTCTGGGGAACTCCGGCTTTCTGTCCGTGCACGATCACGATACTTCGGTGATGCTGCTCGATTGTGAGCGGATGGCCTCGGTCTGGACGCTGGAGGCCGCTCAACAGCGGCGGCGCAAGCAGTTGGAGGCGGCGGCACGTGCCGTTCCCGGTCTGTGGGGCCAGCTTGACCCCCACTGGAACGCGCGGGACGATGAGTATGATCCGCAACGCTCCAAGCTGCTGCACTATACGACCATTCATGCCCAGCCCTGGCAACCGTTTCCCCAGCGATTCGCCTACCAACACAATCCTGTCGGGCAGGTCTGGTTTGGCCTGGAGCAAGCCGCAAACGAAGCCGGCTATCAGGTCTTTCAGGCCCAGCGGCCCAGTGCCCAATACCGGGCGTTGTGCGCGCGCCTCCGGGACGCTGCGACCCAACCGGCCCTGTCAGCCTGCTCGATGCAAGCGGCCCGGGATGAGCACAGCAGCGACTTTCGGGAGCATATAGCAAAACTCAGCACAGCCACACAGAGTCACACCCTGCTGGATTATTCCTTTGGCCTCGGTCCCTCTTTAACTTCTAGTCATGGTCCTCTCGTGTCCCACTATAATCCGGCCTTTGCCGTCCCAACGCCGTCCGCCTGCGAAGCGACGGACGGCGTTGTCTGTACGGCTACCCTGGATTTTCTTCCCGATGAGGATATCCCGTGGATGTTGGAAGAACTGTTTCGTCATGCCCGCCACTTCGTGTCCGTCTCGGTCAGTGCCGTTCCGTGTGAGCGACCCCTGCCAAACGGCACCCGTCTCCAGGGCCAGGCGCGACCCCTGCCCTGGTGGCGGACGCATTTGGACGCCACCAGCCGTCGTTACCCGAAGCTGCGCTGGCATCTCCGTCTCAAAGCGCCGACCGACAGCGGACGGGCGGACGGCGACTATGCCGGCGGAGCCCTTGGACACGAACCCATCGTGTGGGTGCTGACCTCCCATAAGCCAGGGCATACCACGCAGGCCCGCGGCCTGGCTGATGCCCTCGGCTGGCCGTACACGACCAAGACCCTGCACTTCCGGGGACCGACCGGCCTGTACAAATACCTGCTCGGCCCCAACCGGGCGACACGCCGTGGCTTGGACATCAGCCAGTCCGACGGACTCGGCCCACCTTGGCCGGACTTGGCGATCGCCGCGGGCTGGCGCCCGGGTCGGGTCGCGCGCTGGATTCAGCACGAAAGCCACGGCCGAACCCATCTCGTGTTGCTGGGCCGCATCGGCAGCCGACCAGTCGCGCCGACCGACATCAGTGTCGTTTGCGAGCATTTCCGTCTCCCGCCCCACCCGCGACGTATCGAGACCGGCGCTCCGGTCACCCAGGTCAATCCCGAACGGCTTGAAACCGCAGCCGCCACGTGGCGGGATCAGGTCGAAGCCGCGCCGCGCCCCTGGATTATGCTCCTGGTCGGCGGCGCGACCGCCAGACACGAGTTGACCCCCGACCAGGCCGACCGGCTTGGCGCCGAGGTTCGGGCCTTCGCCGAACGCCTCCCCGGTACAGTCTTCGCCACGACCAGCCGCCGAACCGGCCAGGCCGCGGCTGAGGCGCTGGCCTCCAGCCTGGGGCCGCGGCACTCGGTGTATGCGTGGCGGCCAGACCGGGCCGACAACCCTTACCTGGGCTATCTGGCGCTGGCCGACCTCCTGGTCGTGACGGGCGAGAGCGAATCCATGCTGGCCGAAGCCGTGGCAACAGAAAAGCCCGTGTATATTTATCCCCTCGCGGAGCGGTCGGCCGGTGTCCTGGAGCAAGCGAAAGACTGGATCCTCAGGCACGCCCAATCCCAGCAGAGAAACAAACGGGGCCGCCCGCGGCCACAACGCGGCCTGGCCTATGTGTGCGGGCGGCTGATCGAACGCGGCCTCGTCCAGCCGCGGCGGGACCTGAACGCGCTTCACCTCGCGTTGATCGAACGGGGCAGCGCTACGTTTTTTCCGGACGCCAGTGTCTCGAACAATCCACTCGAACTCCGGCCGCGGCCGGCCCTGCGGGAACTCGACAGGGTGACGGAGCAAGTCCGCGGCCTGCTCCCGTTCCGCGTGCAGCCATGACGCCGGTCGTCTTTCTGCGCCACGGCCACAGCGTCTGGAATGAGGCGCGCCGTTTTACGGGTTGGGCCGACGTCCCACTGAGTCCACATGGCCGCGAGCAGACGCGCGCCGCGGCCGATTTGCTCCGGGCGCACGGTTTCTCGTTCGACATCGCCTTCAGTTCGGCGCTGCGGCGTTCCATCGACACCCTCAGCATTGTGCTGGACACCCTGGCACTGTCCATCCCGGTGCAGACAAGCTGGCGGCTCAACGAACGGCATTACGGCGCCCTGCAGGGTATGAGTCGCGCCGATGTCGCCCGACGCTATGGACACCGCCAAGTCACGATATGGCAACAACACTTCGAGATTGCACCGCCGGCCCGAGGGAGCGGCGACGACCTGGTCGCTATGGACCCGCGGGACGCCGGGCCGGACAATCGAGAGCCGCTGACCGAGAGCCTTCGTGACGTCAGGACACGCGTGCTCCCCTATTGGCGCGACACTCTGGTTCCGGCCATCAGGGCCGGCCGGCGGGTATTGGTCGTCGCGCACGGTAACAGCCTGCGCGCCCTGACGACCTGGCTCGATGGGGTGCCCGAACCCGACATCCCGCGCGTCAAACGGCCACTGACCGGCGCGCCGTTCGTGTACGAGTTCGACCGTGATGCGAACCCGCTGCGCCGCTACGACGTCCGCCGGCAATCCCGAGCGTGGCATTGGGTCAAAGCCAGACTCGCCGGCACGGTTCAACGCGCGGCCGGCGGGCCGGGGTAAGCCGTTATGCCCTACCTCGATTACGACCGACTGGACGCTATCGACGCGCAGGCGTTCCGCACCGCCCGCCCCTATCCGTGGGTCAACCCAGCGGGTCTGCTTACCCCAGCGGGCTATCGCTCCCTTTTAGAACATCTGCCCACGCAAGAGCAGTTCACACCCAGCTTTGGCAAACCGCGCGCCCACGGCCAGCGTAGCCATGATCGTTTGCTGTTGGCCTACCACGAGGCCCTGCCGGTGGCCCAGGCCTGGAAGGATTTTATTGCCGAGCTACGCGGCCCAACGTATCGGGATTTTCTCAGCCATTTACTCGGCACCCGCGCCTTTGCCCTGCACTTTCACTGGCACTACACCCCACGCGGCTGTTCCATCTCGCCGCATTGCGACGCCAGGGACAAGCTGGGTTCGCATATTTTTTATTTCAATACCGAGCAGGATTGGGACCCGGCCTGGGGGGGACAAACCTTGCTCCTCGACGACGGGGGGCGCTTCCCGCGCAACTCCGCGCCAGAGATAGATACCTTTGAGCGCGTCTCGGCCTCACACGCCCTCGGTAATGCCAGCCTGCTCTTCGCCCGCAACGGCAACTCCTGGCACGCCATGCGCCCGCTTGAGTGCCCGGCAGACCGACTGCGCAAGGTCTTTATTGTGGTGGTCTGTCGCTTTGGGCCGGTCGAGCGGATTAAGCGAATTTTTGGCTGGAGGGCAAAAGGATATTAAAAGGAAAAACGACGAGCAAGCGCGCGATCTTTTATTTCGGCGGAAGGAGCTTATCGGCGTGCCGTATCGTATCGAAGACACAGTAGAACAGCCCTCCAATGAAGACAAGAAAGACTGCCGCTAAAAAGAATTCCATATTACAAATCTCCCAGACGCTCAATGGCTACCTCGATCCTTTTATTAAAAGATATAATAGCACCGGTCAGAGCGATAATAACAATACCAGCGAGAACAATCATCCAATTTGTCTCTTCTCCATAGCTGGAGACGGCCCAACCTATGAGGCTGATATCCGTTACCGAGAGAATACCGATCCAGAGCCTCATCTGGTTAATGGTTTCCTTGAGCTTGTCCAGTTCCGACATGGCCTCTTCAGTTTACAGGAGTGGGTAAGGATTGGAAGAAGAAAAGCGATGTTTAAAGCAAGCGGTGCAGCCTTGCACCGGTAGAGCCCGCCAGAAATAATGCCCCCTACTTTTCTAACCGTAGGAGAAATTTATTATGACTGCCTCCCCACATTGTTTAGTTGTCGGCGTTGGGCCCGGTTTGGGCATGGGCTGTGTGCGGCGCTTTGCGGCCGGGGGCTACCGGGTGTCGATGATTGCCCGCCATGCCGGTCGGCTGGCGTCCTGGGCCGCTGAAATCCAGGAGAGTGCGGGATTTCCCGTTGATATCGCCGACGAAGGGGCGTTCCGTCAGACGCTCAACCACATCGTCACCGAGCACGGACTCCCGGAGGTCGTCGTGTATAACGCGGCGCGGGCGACCTTGGGACATTATCAAGACATCAGCCTGGAGGACTTCAGCCTCAATTTTCGCATCAATACCGCCGGCCTGTTGATCCTGGCCCAGGAGCTGGCTCCGGCGATGGTCAAGCGCGGCTCCGGCGCGCTCATGGTCACCGGGAATACGGGCGCGCTACGTGGTACGCCGAGTTTTGTCGGCTGGTCGCCAACCAAAGCCGGGCAACGTATCCTGGCCGAAAGCCTGGCTCGCGAGTTGGGGCCAAACGGAATTCATGTGGCCTATATTGTGGTTGATGCCCTGATCGATATGCCCTTTGCCCGGCGCGGTTTTCCCGACAAACCCAAGGATTTCTTTTCCCAGCCGGCGGATTTAGCCGAAACGGTTTTTCAGACCGCCCATCAGCCCAAGTCGGCCTGGTCGTTTCTGGTCGAGTTACGTCCGTTCGGAGAAAAATGGTAGCCGGCCCTCGCCCGATTACAGAGCGTTGAGGGGTTCCGCCGACTGGAGCGCACACGAGGACAGCCATGGATCACAAGTTCAGCACCGAAGAAACACGCTTAATTGAGACGGCGAGAGCATTCGCGCTTGAGAAAATTGCGCCTTTTGCCGCAGACTGGGACCTCAACCGGACCGTGCCGGACGCCGTTTTCCGAGAGGCCGCGGCCGTGGGCCTGACCGGCGTGCTGGCACCCAAATCAGTCGGGGGACAAGGCGCCAGTTTCCTGGTGGCCGCCAAGGTGTTGGAGGAGCTGGCCGGAGCGTGCTTTGCCTTTACCTTTGGCCTGTGGGTTCACAACAACATGCTCAACACCATTGCGCGTAATGGCAGCCCGGATCAGATCGCCCGCTACGTTCCACCCATGTTGGCAGGAGAAAGAATCGGCGCGTTTTGCCTGACGGAGCCCGGCGTCGGCAGTGATGCCGCGGCAATCACCACACGAGCCGAGCAATCACCTGACGGCTGGCGGCTGAACGGGGAGAAAGCCTGGGTCACAAATGGTGTCCGTGCCGATGTGTTCGGCGTGTATGCGCAAACCGACCCGGCCTTGGGCTGGCGCGGAATTGCCAGCTTTCTACTGGCCGGCGATACCCCAGGTCTTGAACGCACCCCTCAGTACACCCTGCTGGGCGGACAGGCGCTGGGAGTCACGGGGATCAGGCTGACCAACTGCCCGGTTCCCGAGACCGATCTGTTGTTCGGTCCAGGAGATGGATTCAAGGCCGCTATGCGGGGCATCAATATGGCCCGGACGTCTGTTGGGGCGGGCTGTTGCGGCATGTTGCAGGCCAGCCTCAGAGCCGCTTTGGCGTATGGAGCAAAGCGATACGCCTTTGGCAAGCCGATTCTGAACTTTCAGGGTCTGCAATGGGAACTCGCGGATGTGGCCACGGAGCTTGAGGCTGCCCGTCTGCTGACCTATCGTGCCGCACTGGCCCTGGACCGGGGAGAGAGCGCCGTTGTGGAGGCCGCCCAGGCCAAGAAATTCGCCAGCCGCGTGGCCTTTAGCGGCATCTCACAGTGTATGCAGGTCATGGGCGCAGAAGGTTTACGCACCCACCACCCGCTTGGTCGGCATTTGGCCATGGCCAAGATGACCCACTATACGGACGGCGCAACGGAAATTCAAAATGTCGTAATCAGCCGTGCCCTGCTGAAAGAGTACGGCGTTGACGTTGGGTGAGGGATATCCCCCGGCGGCGCTTTGTCCCCCCAATGCCGTCATCGTTCAGGAGTGGGAAGCCAGCGAGAAGATCAACATCTCTTGCAAAACCGCTCAAACAACCCTGGATCGATCTTCTTCTTTTTTCCTTCAAAGAAATTCCGCTTAGTCCATTTGGCCAGAAAACACAGCTCCACAAACGGCAAATAGGACTGAAAGTCAGGAGCACCGAGTTCGGCAAGGTATGGGTAAAAAAGTGGGCGGAACTCCCCGAGCCAGCGCTCGCTCGCCTTGATCGTGCCCATTCCGATCAACTGGTTGTCAGCAATCCCTTCAACGTCAATAGCGTAGAGCCGGCCGTTCTCGTGGCTGAGAATAAAATTCTTGAGCACCGGGTCGGTGTAGTCAAATCCTGTCCAGACCCGGGGGGGCGCGAGTTGCTCAACGACGCGCTGAAGCTGTGCGTACAGGGGGTCGGACAGGATACCCACCTGATGTAAAAAACGCAGGTCTTGGGCAAGACGGGTAGGAAAGGCCGTCTGGGTGGTGTCTGTCAGCGTTGGCTGTTTGGTGTAAATGGTCGTATAGAATGCGGCGACCTGACGCACGACCTCCTCTGTCACCTGCCTGGGCCGCTCCCCCTCAATAAAGTCAACCCAAATCTCATGTTCGTAGCGGGTGGCTGATCGCGGAAAGATATCGTCAGCCTGGAAGACTTCAAGATTGCGTTCTATATCTCTCGCAATCGCCGAGTCGGCAAACTGTAGCCGCTTGAAGCGTTGTCCGTTCAGGGTGACAAAATGCAGGCTTTTCGCCTTGCGCAAACGGAGACCACGGAGGTTGAGGAAGCGCGTTAGCATACGGCTCAGCCAGTAGACAATCTGCTGTTGCACGAGAGACGCCCCGCGCTTAGTATTCCTGAGAAGACGCGTGTTGTATATCCAAGACGGCAGACACAAAGCAAGTCAGTCCTCCACACGGCTATGACGTCACACGATCCACCCAAGGTCACCGTCTTTATTCCGGTCTATAATCGGGAAGCCTACGTCGGCGCGGCCATTGACAGCGTACTGGCACAGAGTTTTCGGGATTTTGAACTCCTGCTGATCGACGACGGTTCGACTGACCGCAGTGTCGAAGTGCTCCGCTCTTATGACGACCCTCGCGTTCGCGTCGTCTGTAACGGGCGCAACCTCGGGATTCCTCGTACGCGCAACCGCGGGCTCGAACTGGCGCGCGGCGAATACATCGCCTTGCTCGACAGTGACGACGCGGCACGCCCGGGTCGGCTCCAAAAACAGGCGGCCTTTCTCGACCGCCACCCGGACTACGTCCAAGTCGGCGGCTGGAAGCAAGACATGGACGAGCATGGGCGCGTGCTGAGAAAGATCAAACGTCAGCCGACCTCCTCAGCGGATATCCACGCGCAACTCTTGTTCCGCTGTAGCCTGACCAACACCACCATCATGGGCCGGACCGCCACGCTGCGGGAGTACGGATACCGGAGCGGCTTTGCCCGCTGTCAGGATTATGACCTCCACGTGCGGCTGGCCGCGCGCCACAAGATGGCCAATCTTCCGCAGGTCCTGACGTACGCCCGCGTCCATCCTGGCCAGATCACCGTCTGCACTCAGGAACTCGGGAACACCAAAAAAGCAGAAATCATGCGCCGCCAGCTTACGGATTTAGGTGTGCCTTGTGTGGAGAAAGATTTGCGCGCCCACCTCATGCTGTCGCGTATGCGAAAACTTCGCTTTGTCCCAGACCGCGCATACCTTGATTGGGCCGAGGCGTGGTTGCTCGGACTGACAGTGGCCAACCGACGGGTCCGGCACTACTCCGAGCGGGCGTTCGCCCGCGCAGTAAGTGAGAAATGGCTACAAGCGTGCTGGGCGGCCCGAGCCGGTATGGGCCGAAAGGCCTGGAACGCTTTTTTCCAATCCCCTTTGCGGAAAGGTATTGTTGCACGCTTGGGACAGGCTGTGCACGCGAGTTTGTGAGATGATCCATCTCGCTTCCTCCATCCCCGACGTGAGCGCAGGGGGCGGTGCGCGGTGACCGCTTGCGTGACCGCGCTCAATTCTTCTCCGTGGACCGCGCGGTCGAATGCGACCTCACCGTTCTACTGGGCGATTGAGTGCGGCGCGGGCAGGTCAGCCCGGCTCAGCTTACGGCTCGCCAACTGGGGCGGCTGTTTCAAAAGCGGCGAGCGTGGCCCGTTGTGAGGAAAAATAGGCCCGCACGTCGGCCAGGTCTTCCGGCGTGTCGGTCTCGGTCCACCACAGACCTTCGATGGAGGTCACTTCGACCATGGAGGAGTGGGCCATGGAATCAATGACCGACAAATACCAGCGCTGGAGCGCAGTCGGCTCGCGCATGGCTTTCTCCAAAGCAACCCGGAAAGCGTGCACGCCGGTGGCCCGAAACGTCATCAGCCCGATGGATTCGCCATGCACCCTGGCCGGTGGCAGCTTCTTCCCCACCGCGGCCAGGGTACGCTCACGCCGAATCGAGACCTTCATGTCATCCTCGTCATAGCTGGGCTTGCGATCAATCGCCAGACTGACAGCCGCGAACGGAGCGAGCAGGAGGCGCTCTAACACCGCCGGCTCAAACACGGTATCGCCGTTCAGCAGAATAAAATCCTCGGTCATCTCCGGGATGGCGGTCCAGCACGTGGCCAGGTTGTTCGAGATCGCAAAAAAAGGATTAAAGCGGCTGCTCACTTCAATCTCCGGCAGCGGACAGCCGGCGAGAAACTCTTCCACCTTGTCTGCCCCAAAGCCGACCATAACCGTTGCGCGTTGAATGCCACACGCGGCCAGCGTCCGGAGTTGGATTTCCAGGGCCGGCCGACTGCCATCAACCGGCAACAGGCATTTAGGGGTTGTTTCGGTGCGGGGCAAAAGGCGCTTGCCCTGCCCCGCACTCAAAATAATAGCCTTCATGGATTATTACACAGTAGCCGAATTGTTCTGCCCGGTATAAGAGAAAACCAGCAACGAATCAAGCAGGATAAGGCTATTGGCAACCAAAGATGGACTTCCAGCAATGCGCGTCCTCCCTTCTTGCTCTCCGCGACAGCTCGGCCAACCACTCGGCTTTTATATTGTCGCCGAATTGTTTGCGCCAACCCTGTGGGCGTTATTCGGGCTGACCGCACTGGTACTGACAAAAGACCTGCTCGGCTTCTCTGACCTGGTGATCAATCGGGGTCTGGGTCCTGCTGCGGTAGGTTGGATCGCCTTTTACGAGTTGATCCCCCTCCTCTCTCGCACCCTGCCCTTCGCCGTGCTCGTGGGCACCCTGGTCGGGCTGGGCCGTCTCCGGTCTGACCGGGAGTTGCTTGCCATTGAGGCTGCCGGTCTGGCCCGTCGGCATTTGGTTCTGCCGATTCTGGGCTTTGCCACGGCCATGACACTCCTTGGGCTCGGATTCTCGCTGTTTACGGCCCCGGCCGCGCTTCGTTCACTGGACGACGCGTTACGCAGTATGATCCAGCGAAACCCCGGCGTGGCGCTTCGTCCCGGCAGCGTGCATGAGTTCGGTGATACCCGTATGGTCGCCCGAGAGATTTCAGCGCGTGGCGATACCCTGCGCGGCGTGCTGTTGTGGGTGTCTGATACGGGGCAGGACTATTTTGCCGGGCAGACGCTTTTTGCCGAGCGCGGGAGTATACAGCCCCTGGCACATGGGACCGCTCGGCTGGCTTTATACGATGGCGTTATTCTTCTCTCTCCCCAGGAAGGCGGCGGGGAGACCCGCTTCCAGATCTTTGAGACCGTGATCCGGGAACCACAGCGCACCGAGGCCTGGCCCGTCCAGCCGCTCACCCGTCTCTCGTTGCAGGCTCTCATTGACCACGTGCGAGAAACATCCGGAGCAGGAGAGAGTCCGGAAGCACGCCGCGCTCGCACCGAACTGCATCGTCGTTTTGCAGCCCCCGCGGCCGGTCTCGTCTTCAGCCTGTTAGCCCTGCCCCTGGCCTGTCTGGGACCACGCTTCTCACGCGCGTCGGGCGGCGTCCTCGGACTGGTTCTTAGCGTGGTGTATTACGGTTTGACGCAACTCGGCGACGGACTTGTCCAGGCGGGCGCGGTGACGGTCGGGCTGGGAGTCTGGCTGCCCAATATTCTTGTGGGCGGGCTCGCCGCTCTCCTCCTCGGGCTACAAGACCGGCCCTGGGTGAGACGGCGCGCTCCCGATGGACAGCCGGTCCAAGACTTTTCCCAGGCAGAGTCTCCAGCGGCCCTCCAAACACGCCAGGTCCTCCTGCCACGCTACGTGCTGCAACACTATCTCCTCATGTTGGGCTTGGCTTTCGGCTTTTTGCTCGTGGGCTATCTCCTGGTTGATATTCTGGAACGCCTCGAATGGTTTGCCCGCCACCAGGCCACGCCAGCCGAAGCCCTCCGTTTCTACAGCGCCCGCACCCCCCTGCTGGCCTCGCGGATCGTTCCCATGGCCCTGCTGCTGGCCACCGCCCTGACCGTCAGCATCCTGTCTTTCCATCGGGAACTGATCGGTATGCGCGCCTGCGGGATTTCTGCCACCCGCACGCTGTCCTGTATTCTCCTGGTTGCCGGCCTCGTCACGCCCCTCTCCTTTGTTCTGAATGAATCTATCGTGCCACGCTCAAACGCCCTGGCCGACCGCCTCAAAGAGACGGAAATCAAGGATCGTGCCCTCTCCACCGGAGCCTTGCAGAAAATAGTCTGGTATCGGGCCGGCAGCCATGTGTCCCAGGCCACCCGGCTCGACCCGGCCCTGGAGGAAGCCACTGACCTGTCGATCTACGAACTCGGAGACCAGGGCTTGCCCCTCAGCCGGACCGATGCGCACCGGGCCAGGCACATCGGCGATGGCATGTGGGAGCTGGATGATCCGGTGCGGATCCGCATCTCGGAAAACGGCCTCCAGCGAGAGCCGGCCGAGCCGCTGATCCAGTTAGGGGAGGCCCCGGATATCCAGCTTGACACCATGCACCTGAGCGTCTGGCAGTTGACCCAGGAAATCGTCGGGACCGAAATGGCCGGCTATGACGTCACCACCTACCGCGTTGACCTCAACGTCAAATACGCCGCGCCCCTGGCCTGTATTCTGCTCCCGGCTATCGTCCTGTTCTTTGCCCTGCACGGCCCGCCGTTTCCGGGCCCGTCTGTGACCTTATTGGTGAGTAGCGTCCTGGGCGTCGGCTATGTGCTGTTGACCGGGGTATGCGCCTCACTCGGCTATGGCGGAACCCTGTCTCCCACCCTGGCCGGTTGGGGGCCGGCACTCAGCGCGACGCTGTTGGCCGGTGCCTTTGCCTGGCGTAATCAGGGCTGAGTTGGTCATCATGGACGGGAAAAGGAGAGCGAAAAATTAAGCACGGTAAAGCTGTCATCAGGCTGCTCCCTGTCTTATGGTGGCTGGGGTGCAGTCTGCCAACGAGTACGGGCTGTACGACTAATAGCGACTACGAAGGCCTGTCTTTCAAAGCCGCTCGGAACCGCATGGTGACAGAGCAGATACGGAATCGGGGCATTCAGGATGAGCGCGTCTTACACGCGCTCACCACGGTCCCACGGCATCTGTTTATCCCGCCCGCCTACCGGGACCACGCGTACGACGACGGCCCGCTGCCCATCGGTCAGGGACAGACCATCTCCCAGCCCTACATCGTGGCGCTCATGAGCGAGCGTCTGGGACTCGGCGGCGATGAGAGCGTATTGGAAATCGGCACGGGCTCCGGCTATCAGGCCGCGGTTTTGAGCCTCCTGGCAAAACAGGTGTATTCCATTGAGATTGTGCCCGAGTTGATGGCCTCCGCGCGTGAGCGGCTCGCCCAGCTCGGCTACGACAATGTGACCGTGCTGCTCAGCGACGGGAACCTGGGCTGGGAACAGGACAGCCCATATGACGCGATTATCGTCACCGCCGCGGCCCCGCATATCCCGCCGGCGCTTCTTGAACAACTCGCCGAGGGTGGCCGGCTGGTGCTGCCGGTCGTCCGGGGCGAGGAGCAACACCTGCTGAGACTCCGCAAACAGGACAGCCGGATTGTCGAGGAAAACCTGGGGCTGGTCCGCTTTGTTCCCCTGGTGGGCGGGGATTCGTAGAACAAAGCTGCCCCAGAGAGCAGCCCGCAGAACTGCCCCTGGAGCAGCGGTCAAACGCTGCGCTCTTTCCTACTGCCCCGCCGCATGCACGATCAGTTGGGCAGAGAGGTGGGCGGGGTGGAGCTGGCACTTCACGTCGAACAGACCGGCCTTGTCGACCACGAACTCGACCGTCTTGGTCTCGCCGCTGTTGACCACCTCTTCGACGCCAAAGGCTGGAATGGCGAAGCCGTGGTTGGGCGGCTCGCCAGGAATTTTATTCACCACCTTGATCCGAACCGTGTCGCCCTGCTCGGCGACCAGCACGGACGGCACAAACATCTTGTCGCCCTCGTATAACACATTGACAACCGTGAATTTCCGCACCGCGGCGGCCTCTGCCTCGGCGGGCTGGTCGGCCCAGGCCGCAGGCGCGACCGTCACCGTTCCGAGTGCGAGCAGGCTCAGCGTTGTGCGTGTGATTTTCCACCACTGCTGGATCATACCGTCCTCCTTCACTGCGCCAGGATAAGTGTAGTGAGCCATAACCCCGCACCGATTGCAACGGGAGCAAGCCGGGCAACCATGGGGGGTTGCCCTTACAAACTGCCCCCTGACTCCCCATCCCCGCATCACGTGCGGGGCAGGCTCTGGCCTTCCCCCCTTGAGGAGACCTTTGCATAAGGGGGTGGTCTGCGGCAAGCTAGGGGATCACGAACAGGCGAGAGGCAAGGAGGCGAGTATGCACCGGCAGATGGGCGCGGGGAGCGAGTGGGAGGCGGGCTTAGCGGCGGGGGTGGGGCGCAACGCGCGCCTGGAGCGGATCGCGGCGCTGGTGGATTGGGAGCCGCTGGCGGCGCTGGTGGCGGGGGTGTATGCGAAGCGGACGGGCCGGCCGAGCTATCCCCCGCTGCTGATGGTGAAAGTGCTGTTGTTGCAGCAATGGTATAATGCCTCGGACCCCGAGATGGAGGCAGCC
The DNA here is from genome assembly GCA_965232605.1 of uncultured Binatia bacterium (SeqCode). Classification (GTDB taxonomy): domain Bacteria; phylum Desulfobacterota; class Binatia; order Bin18; family Bin18; genus Bin18. Next base: position 833,976 of record CBDDQA010000005.1, read on the forward strand.
TTGGGGGACCGGCTCTCCTTCCGGCAGTTTGTGGGCTTAGGCTTGCAGGACCCGACGCCGGACCATTCGACCATTAGTCGGTTTCGGGCGGAGGTGACGCGCCGGGGCGTGGCCGAGCGGTTATTCCGGGCAGTGGGCCGCCAGTTAGAAGCGCGGGGCTTGGTGGTGAAGCAGGGGACATTGCTGGATGCGACCCTGGTGGCGGCGCAGGTGCGGCAGCCGCCGCCCTCGGCGGGGCTGGGGGCGGGCAATCCGCGGGACCCAGAGGCCACGTGGACGCGCGGGGGACGGGGGCGGCGGGGGCACTTTGGCTACAAGGTGCATGTGGGGGTGGATGCGGACTCAGGGCTGATCCGGCGGGCGTGGCTGACGACGGCCCGGGTGTACGAGAGCGAAGTCGCCGACCGCTTGGTGAGTGGGGATGAGGGGGCGGTGTATGCGGATCGGGCGTATGAATCGCAGCGGCGCCGGCAGGGGCTCAAGGCCCAGGGGATTAAGGACCGCATTATGCATCGCTCCCATAAACATCAAGCCCGGTTGCCGGTGTGGCAGCAGCGGCGCAATGCGTTGATCGCGCCCCGGCGGGCGGCCGTGGAGAAAGTCTTTGGAACCCTCAAGCGAAGCTATCACTACACGCGGGTGCGCTACCGGGGGCTGGCGCGCAATGCGACCGAACTCTGGTGCAAGTGTATCGCCTATAATCTCCGGCGGGCGGAGACGTTAATGGCAACGGCGGACGCCTAGGGGCAGCGGGGGCGGCTCGGGGCGCCGCCCCGCCTGGGGCGCGAGGGCGGCTGAGGTCCCGGGGCCACAGCGGGGCGACTGCCGCCCCCGCCTCCCACGCCCGCAGGCACTTATGCAAAGGTCTCCCAGGGGGGAAGGAACTGGGAACTAACCACTAACCACTGCCCTCGCCTCCAGGGCTGACCCTTCCCCACTTCCTTGCTATGATGCGCCGACATGTCAGCTCACACGGCCTTCAAACTCGTCTCAGACTTTCAGCCCCAGGGCGACCAGCCCCAGGCGATCGACCAACTCACTCAGGGTCTTCAAGACGGACTGCCACATCAGGTGCTACTGGGCGTGACCGGTTCGGGCAAAACCTTTTCCATGGCCCATGTCATTGCCCGGCTGAACCGACCGGCGCTGGTCATGGCGCCCAATAAAACCCTGGCGGCCCAGCTCTATAATGAGTTCAAGGACCTCTTCCCGGACAACGCGGTCCGCTACTTCGTCAGTTATTACGATTATTATCAGCCCGAAGCCTATGTTCCCCAGAGCGATACCTATGTGGAGAAGGACGCCTCGATTAACGAAGAGATCGACAAGATGCGCCACTCCGCCACCAAGGCGCTGCTGGAACGGCGTGATACCATCATCGTCGCCAGCGTCTCATGTATCTATGGGCTCGGGTCGCCCGCATCGTATTTTGATCTCATCCTCTTTGTCGAAGAAGGCAGCGAGGTGGACCGGGACGCGCTGCTCCGCAAGCTGGTCGATATCCAGTACCAGCGCAATGACTTTGATTTTCATCGCGGCACGTTTCGGGTCCGGGGCGATGTGGTCGAGGTTTTTCCGGCCTATGAGGAGAGCCGGGCGGTTCGGATCGAGTTCTTTGGCGATACGGTTGAGACAATTGCTGAGATCGACCCGCTCAGGGGCAAAGTGCTGCGCCGGCTGGATAAGATCGCCATTTATCCGGCCAGCCACTACGTCACCACCTCCGGCCGGCTGAAGCGCGCCACACAGGCAATTCAAGAGGAACTGGCAGAACGGCTCAAAGAGCTGCAACAGGAAGACAAACTCCTTGAGAGCCAACGCCTGGAGCAGCGCACCGTGTACGACCTCGCGCTCTTGCGCGAAATGGGCTTTTGTCCGGGTATTGAGAATTACTCGCGCCATCTGGACGGTCGGCAGCCGGGCGAACCGCCCCATACGCTGCTCAACTATTTTCCTGATGACTACCTCGTCTTCATTGACGAGAGCCATGTCACCGTCCCCCAGATTGGCGGCATGTATCGCGGCGACCGCTCGCGCAAGACCACCCTGGTCGAGTACGGCTTTCGGCTGCCCTCCGCCCTGGACAACCGCCCTCTCAGCTTTCATGAGTTCGAGCGGCGCGCCGGCCAGACGGTCTACGTCTCGGCGACGCCGGGCGACTATGAACGCGAACAGAGCAAGGGCCGCGTGGTTGAACAGCTCATTCGTCCCACCGGCCTGCTGGACCCCGAAATTGCGGTCCGACCGGCCGGAGAACAGGTCGACGATCTGCTCGAAGAAATCCGGCTGCGAAGCGAAAAGGGCGAGCGGGTGCTGGCCACCACCCTGACCAAACGGCTGGCCGAAGACCTGACCGATTACTATCAGGAAATCGGCGTCCGGGTGCGCTATCTGCACTCGGATATCGACACGATTGAGCGGGTGGAAATTATTCGCGCGCTGCGCCAGGGCCGCTTCGATGTCCTGATCGGCATCAACCTCCTGCGCGAGGGCCTCGATATTCCCGAGGTTTCTCTGGTCGCCATTCTGGACGCGGACAAGGAGGGCTATCTGCGCTCAGAGCGTTCCCTGATCCAGACCATTGGCCGGGCCGCCCGAAATGTGCATGGAACCGTCCTCCTCTACGCGGATAAAATTACCGATTCGATGCAGCGGGCCATTGATGAAACCCTGCGCCGGCGGCGCATCCAGTCCAGGTATAATAAGCGGCACGGCATCACTCCCGAGAGTATCCGCAAAGCCCTGTCCTCACCCCTGGTGAAGGTCTATGAAGCCGACCATGTGACGGTTCCCATCGTCTCTGAGGACAGCGAAGAATATATTGCCGCCCGAGACCTGCCCAAGCTGATCGAACAGACCCGTAAGGAAATGAAGGCCGCGGCCGCGGCCCTGGACTTTGAACAGGCCGCAGAACTCCGTGACCGCGTGCAGGATCTGGAACGGCGCGCCCTGGGCTTGCCCGGTGAAGCAGCCGCTGCCCCACCCACGGCCGCGGAGACGCCGGCATCGCCAACCAAGAAACCGGCCGCGCGGGGTCGTCCGAAAAGGGCCGCTACGCGCGGCGCAAACAAGGCCCTGTCCCGTGGCCGCCGCGCGCGCTGGCAACGCTGAGCGGGGTCAGGAGACACGGCTTTGCGGTCGGTTGGCTTCCTCGTAGCATATCGGGGGACTTTCGCTCCGCTCGTAAACTGCTAAAAGCGGACAGCCAGACCTGGCCGAAGGAATGTCCATGTCACAAGACCACACCAAACACCCGGATGAGCTGACCCAGGCCCGCGCCATTCTCGAAGCCGAAGCCGAGGCGATCCGTTCCATTCGTCTCACCCACGATTTTCTTCGCGCGGTGGATATGCTGGAGCACTGCCGAGGCAAAGTGATTCTCACCGGCATGGGGAAAGTCGGGATTATGGCCATGAAAATTGCGACCACGCTGTCCTCAACCGGCACACCGGCCTGTTTTCTGCACCCCGGCGAAGCGGCGCACGGCGACCTGGGGCTGGTCGGCAAGGCCGATGTCCTCATGACGTTTTCCAATAGCGGTCGCACGCGCGAGGTCCTGGAAACCATCGACCGGGCCAAACAGTTGTACGACATCCCGCTCATCGCCGTGACCGGCCATCCGCGCTCGCCCATTGCCCGGAAAAGCGATCTCGTTCTCAGCGTCGGGGCCATTAAAGAGCCCTGTCCGATCGGCCTGACACCCTCGGCCAGCACCACGGCCATCCTGGCCTTGGGCGATGCCTTGACCCTGGTTCTCATGACTCGTAAACGCTTTACCAAAGCCGATTATGCCAGGTTCCACCACGGGGGCTATTTGGGGAGACGCGCCCGCAAAGAGGCAGAAGAGGAGCTGGCCGTCAGAACCTAAAGTCCCAGGGTTGGACAAGCTATAGAGGTGGGTTGAACCGCGACCCGCCGTAAACAAGGAGGGACCTATGAGCTATGAAACCCTGACCCAGAAACAGGAGGCGGCGGTCCTGACCATCACTGTCAATCGACCTGAGGCACTCAATGCCCAGAGCCGCTTGATGCTGGAAGAGTTTGATCAGGCCATGGCCGCCGCCGCGGAAGACGAGTCGGTCAAGGTCATTATCGTGGCTGGCGCCGGCAAACATTTTTCCGCCGGCCATGACATTGGCACGCCGCAGGAACGGGAAGACTGGAAAAAGCGCCCGTATCCGAAGGGCATGCCGGGCGAATATAAACGCGGACGGGACCTCTATCTTGACTGCACCCTGCGCTGGCGGGACTGCCCCAAACCGACCATTGCCCAGGTCCAGGGCTACTGCATTATGGGCGGGCTGATGTTGGCCTCGGCCTGCGATCTCATTATTGCTGCGGACGACGCCAAGTTTTGTGACCGCACGGTGCGCTGGGCGGGCGCTCATGTCCAGTACGCCAGCCTGGCCTGGGACATCGGCTTTCGCAAGGCCAAGCAATACCTCTTTACCGGCGACTGGATCACGGCCACGGAGGCCGAGCGGCTGGGGCTGGTCAACGAGGTGGTGCCGCGCGACCAGCTCGAAGCGAAGACCATGGAACTCGCCCAGCGCATTGCCCTGCAAGACGCCTATGCGCTGCGGATTGCCAAATTCTCGATGAACCAGATGCAAGACGAAGCTGGCTTTCGGACCGGCGTCACCGGCGCGTTTCAGTCATACGCCCTGACTCGCATGTACCGGCTGGAAAAAGGCGAGGATACCTTCTCCGGGTCCAAGCGCGCCAAGGAGCGCGACGCCGCGTTTGGGGATAATCGCTAGGAAGAGTGTCCTTCTTCCTGCCGGAGGCGTAGCATGTTCCGTTAAGGAGATCATCATGGGTATTCAACTCACCCCGCAACAACAGCGGGCGCTGGACACACAAGAAACCAGTCTGCCGCGTATCATTGATCCTCGGACCAACACCGCCTATGTCCTGGTTCGGGAGGCGGATTATTTGGCAGAACTGCTTCCCACTGACGATCTTCATACTGCGATTTCGATGATCTTGCCTTTGTCCGACGTGGGAATCTCCTGGACATCCACGGACAGACACCCTTCAATCGCTTCGTAGAGGTTGCTCAGCAGTTCTTCAAAAGATTCTCCCTGCGTCGCGCATCCGGGGATGGCGGGCACCTCTGCCCAATACCCGCCTTCCTCCGCTTCATGGACGACTACCTTTAATTTCATGATCTTCTCCTCTGTTCAGTGGTGGGCATAGACGAGCAGGTTCGTATCGACCGCAATCATCGTGTTTCAGTCTCTCCGTAGATCAACCCGCGCAGGTCCTGCCACGAATAGACCTCAAGAGGGTCCTCCGCGCCGGCATGGCCGGTACTCAAATCGGGCAGCCGGTAGCGGTCCTGAGAGGGAGACGCAGCAAGAACCTGACGGAGCCCGTCCTCAACTACGGCACGCAAGGGGCGGCCCGTCTTCTTGGCGTGACGTTTCGCCCGTGCCGGAAGTTCGTCGTGGATATTAAGCGTCGTTTTCGTGTCCCCCATACTATCCAGAGGAGAAAGTACGGCAAGGCCATGGTTTGTGAATAATCAGCGGCCAAGACGCCCCTGTCCCTTCTTGTCTATGGATTCTCTCAGATTCGTGCGGTGGGTCACAGGCTGATAGCGGATCAGTCTCCACTATCGATCTGATATTTCTCTATCTTCCGCTACAGGTGCTGGCGATTAGTCTTGAGCAGGTGGGCGGCAAACGATTCTTCAACAACGGGCAGCATACGCAAATACCGAACTCTCCCTAGAGCTTCTTCGTCAAATAGAAGCGCATATAGTGAGCGCTGGTTTCGATCTGTCCGGCAAAAGAACTCAGGACGGTCTCCAGTTCCTGCATCTGGAACGGCCGGCCGAGGTTGGCCTCCAGGGTCTCGCGCCGGATAATACACTCGGTATCGGTCTCGACCCGAATGTAAGCATGGTGGTTTTCGACCCGCACCTCTTTGTCCGGATTGTCTTCGTAGATCGCGTCAATTGCCGCATCCGCGATATCCCCGGCGCGGAGCACCGGGCCGACTTTGTTGTTGCCTGTCTGTTTGCTCATATCTACACCCCGACGCGCTTTGGCTCTCTGCCAACAGTGTCCACATAGATTTCGTCCTGCTCGATTTTGACGGGATAGCGGGCCAGTTCGCAGTCTTGGGGATTGATTCCTTGGCCCGTGGTGACATCGAACTGCCACACATGGGCGCTACAGGTGAGCACCGTGTGGCCGTCGAAATCGCCCTCGGCCAAGGAGAACTGTTGATGCGGACACAAGCCCTGAATGGCGATGACCTCACCGTCTATGGGATAGACGAGGACGATGGGTTGCCCATCAACCTCATACGCGGCCATATCGCCCTCCCAGATATCGTCGAGGCTACAGACTCGGGTGAACGCCATACGCTCAGTCCAGTCGAGGGAAACTCAGTATAAGGCGAGAGATTGTAAAAACCCGTGCATGGCCTGGGTGGCCGTGGCCGCAGCCTGCGGGCTGTCGGGCAAATCCTGGCAGTATGCGTCAATGGCCCGTTCGGCCAGGGGGAGCCACTGCTCCACCCAGCCGCGTATCACCGCCAGGTTTTCAGGTCGTTCCCCCGCAAAGCGGACCAGGGCGGTACTCCAGGTTCTGGAGCGCTGGACGTCACGATATGCGGAATCGGCAATCAGGCCGAGCAAGCTGTCGCCCTGCCGACGGCCGGTGACCGCCAGTTGACGCAGCAGAACCTCATCAATGGCCGGCTTTGCCACCAGATTGAGCGCGACAAAACTCTCGCCCCAGTCATAGGCGACCAAGACCTTTTCCATCAGCTCACGGAAGCCTTGCCAGGCAGTGTCGTTTTCCCAGACGGCACGCTCAGCCGTCCCGAATCCGCGGTCCGGGTAGGTCTGTTTCAGCTCGGCGGTCCGGTACGCCAGATGGGATACGCAGCGCAGGGCGTCCGCGGCCTGATAGGTCGCGCAGTTCCGGATCGTACTCGACGGCACAATCTGGACAAGATAGTGCGAGGCCATCTGCACGGTGTGAAATGCATAGCGGGCCGGGGTGTACCAGCGCGGCAGGACAGCGACCCAGGCGGCATCAAGGTCGGCATCGTACTGGAGTTCGTTGTGCTGGTCGAACAGCCCTTCGATATAGGTCTCCTGGCCGTCTTGCAGGATATTGTAGGCGCGATAGGTAAGCTCGTCGGGGTCGCGAAACTCCTCCCAATCCCGACCGGTGAGAGGAGAGGCGTGGCGGTATTTTTTGAACCACTTGGAGAGCGGAATATTCGGCCCCAGTTCAAACGGAGACTCCGCATTCCTGGCGTCGTACATGAGATTGGTCGAGACAATCTCATACTCGCTCGGGCGACGCCGCCGGCCGGCGAGATGACTCCAGGTCCGTAGCGGCTTGAGCGGTTCGGATTTGGCACTCATGGTCTGGACTCGGACGACACTGACTCTGCCGCTTCATAGAAGAGTTCGAGGCTCGTCATCGGCGTGAGGCCGGCCTCCGCAACCGTCATATCGCGCGGAAACGGTTTTTCAGCTCCGACTTTCCGCACCCGCAGCGGCGCGTCCGGCTTCTGGTTCTTCTCGAAACCGATGCTCAGTTGGGCGGCCGTCTGACACACTTCGTCCATCGTGTGCTCGGTATCAACGATGGAGACGTACAGGACAAACTCCTGATGCAGGTTATGGACAATGGGAATCTGGGCCATACGAACCCTCAGGCGGCCTGGGCCTGCTCCTGGCGGTACTCCTCCAGCCAACTATGACTGAGGGCGTCTTCCCCCCACTCTCCCTCTTTGAGCGAAAAATAGTCGAGCAGCCCTTCGAGGGTCGGCGGCTGGATCATCCCGGCCACCATCCGGTCGGCCACGCTCAGATGATCTTTGTAGCGGTCCGGGTCCTGCTGAAAAATCCAGCGGTCCACTTCCGAGCCGAAATGATACAGGCGGCCTTCGTGTTCGAGCGGAAAATCCTGCAAGGGCCGGCCGGTCTTGCCCGGAGCCCAGCCGGGCGTGCCGGTGATTGGTACCTGGGCCATATTGCAGAGCTGCACCATAGCCGGCAGGACCGTATCGACCGGGCCGTCTTTCAGAAAACGGGCAATGATCGGGTCCCAGAAATGCGCTCCCCAGGTCTCTTCCCAGCCGGGATATTTCTCCTCCAACCAGGCGCGTTCGGCCCGGCTGATGCCGGGCGGGACATCCCACCAGACCGATTTGTGAAAGGTCCAGATCCCGGCGTGCATCCCGTGGTGGCGGGTATCGAGGTCGGCCAGCATGGTGTCCCAATACCAGGGGCGTTCCAGGCCGATATCGAGCAGGGTCCGCTCAAACTGGCCAAAGACCCATTCCTGCATGAACTCTTTGAAGGATTTCTCACGGCGGTCGAGCGGGGTGTAATAGTCCATGGACGGACCGGTCACGGTGGCGAACAGGGTCCAGGCCCGCCAGATGGCAATATCGACCAGGCGTTGGGCTGCGGCTTTCTGCCCGTTTGCGATCAGGATTTTCACGGCCGGACCGCCAATCTGGGCGTGGCGCGCTTCGTCGGTTTGAATGCTGGAGGCGAGATTGGAAAAGGCAATATCACCCGCCTGGGCGGCATCGGCCGCCAGGCCGAGAAATTGCAGATTGGAAAATCCGGTCTCAAAGGCAAAGGTCAGCATCAGCGCCACCCCGACCGCGTCGCGGCCGGCCATGATGTCATCGAACAGATGGCGGGCGGCAACAACCGCCCACTCGTTGGTGTGCATCGACTTGGTCGCCCAGTCAAACTGCCGGCTGCGCTGGACGTGTTCGTGCGGGAAATAGAGTTGAATCTGACCGTGGCGATTCTCGTCCAGCGAGCCAAAGGTTGCCATATTGCGCAGACCGCCGGCCTTGCCAAAGCGGGCCATGCGGGACTCTGCGCTTGAGGCCATGGCCTCAAGCGTGGCAAACGCGCCGTAGTGCAGCTTGAGAATACTCACCCAGCCGGGCTCGGCCCGGTCCAAGAAATTAGCCCGCTGGAGCGCGGCTTTGACCGAATACACCCCAGCGTCCTTCTCGCGCTGGGTCCGTACATACTCCCGATAGGTGACTTTATAGGGCTCGTCATAGCTCTCCCAGGCCTCGAGCGGCAGGCCCAGCGCCCCACTCTGCGCTTCCGGGAAAAGCGCGTCTTCAGTGACATATTGCGGCGTCCAGTTGGTGTCGCGGGCGATGTCATACCAGTCGGCTCGGTCCAAGAGCGCCATACGGTGTTCCCTCCTGTGCCAGGCGTATCCGCACTTCCGATAAGGGAGGTATCATAACCAACCGGGATATGGGGGGCAACACGAAAGGGGGTGGGTCGAGCGGCTTTCTCTCCGCTCTTGACCCGACATGGCAGCGGCCATCACCGGCGAGATGCCAGCAGAGGGATGCTGCCGATACAGCCCAGCCCGACCAGTGCGGTAATAATGGCCATCACAATGACCATCTCATAGCCGCCTCTTTCCCACACCAGTGCCGCCAGGGTGGGAGCGAGGGCCGCGGCCAGGATGGAGGGGATAGCCAGAAAGCCGGAGATGACCCCGAAATGGGCTCTACCCAACAGTTCGGCGGTCATCACCGGGCGGAGGATACTGCTTATCCCAATCCCGGCTCCCTGGAGTACCACGAACAGCGGGAGCAACAGGGGAACGGCTTGGGAGCAGAACAGGGCGATTGCTGCACCGCTCATAGCCAGGAAACAGGTGAGGGCGAGCCAGAACGTCGAAACGTATTTCTCCGCTGCCAGCATAGCCAGGCGACCCGCCACCTGCATGGGTCCGATGGAAGAGGCCGTGAGTACCGCGGCTTCATCTGACAGGCCCCGTTCGGCCAACAGCGGCAGGAGATGCGTCAGCAGGCCGAAATGCTCCATATAAGCCATGCCGAAGGCCACGGCGAGGAGCCAGAAGACCGGTGTCCTGAGCACGCCTGAGGCCGCTCCGGGCTGAGCGCTGCTTGGAGCGGGTTGATCGGCCCGGTGTTGGTCCGCATGTCGGCAGGCGTTCCAGATGAGGGGAACGGCAACCAGGAGATTGACGCCAGCGACCATGATCACGGCACCTCTCCAGCCGACCCAGCCGACGAGCAGGTGGATACTCGGAAAGGCCAGGGTCCCGGCCAGACCGGCCACCAAGGTGACGAGAGTAATGGCCCGACGGGCCTGGTCGCCCAGCGCGCGCGTCAGGACGGAGAAGCAGGCTTCGTACAGCGAGCCGGCCATGGCCACGCCAATACCGAACCACAGACAGTAGAACTGCCACGGGTGTTCGACCCAGGCGAGGCCGGCCAGGCAGACGCCGCCCAGGGCGGCGCTGCCGCTGAAGACAACCCGTCCGAAACCGCGGTCTATGCAGCGCCCGGTCACGGGCCCGAGCAAGGCCGAAGTAATCAGCGCCAGCGTGAGCGCCCCGGCCAGCTCGGTTTTCGACCAGCCCAGGTCGCGCTCCCACTCAAGCAGCAGGGCAGGAAACGAATAGTAGAGCGCCGCCCAGACCAGCGTTTCCGCAACCGCCAGCGGCCATACGATCCGACGGAAGGTCATGCTGTTGACGCTGTATCAGCCGTCGAGACCGGGTAAAAGGCGCGGCAGGCACTCGGTGCCGCGCGGTGAGGGCACGGTCAGGCGTAATGGCTGCGCCGTTTGACGGCCAGTTCACGTTCGAGATAGAAAATCTCGGTCTTTTCCCCAATCCCATCTTTTGGGACAAACTTATGACCGCGCAGGATGGTCTCGACAATCCCCAGGTCGGAACGACCGGGATACGCACGGCTGCCGGTTATCTCGGTTGCGGCGAAGACGGTATCCCCAACAAAAACCGGCCCGGTGTGGCGGCCGGTCACATAACGCACGTCCCCAACGGCATTATCGCCCACGTCGGGACAGGACAGGCCCAGACAGAGATTAAACGGAATCCCACCGTAGACGATCAACTGACCGCCGATATAACGCTCTGGATTCTGGTCTATCATATACTGGTTGGAGTGAACCTGAGCGGTGTTGTCCAACAGCGCGGTCCATTCCATGTGGGCGGTGGTCACTGTCCGCCCGCGGGAATGTTCGAGCGTGTCGCCAACGCGAAAATCCTCAAAATAGGTATCGTCATTAGCCAGGTGGGCCAGGTTTTCGTAACGCCGACTCTTGTCATACTCCGGCACAACGAACTCGCAGGGGACATGAGGAATCTCATCCAGGGCCGCCGCTTCGACCCGAGCGTCCATATTATCTTTCCAGACTTGCACCTTGCGCTGCAGGGTCAGCACGATTTCCCCATGCTGGTTCCGGCCGGTCGTCTGGACGTGGACAACGCCGCGGTCCTGGTCTCGGGAGGAGGGCTTGATGCCGAGAATGGTCGTCTCGACCTCAATCGTATCGCCGATATACACCGGAGCGCCAAAACGCATGTCGCGGTATTCGAGATTGGCCCGCGCGTTTTCCGAAATGTCTTCAACGCTCTGGCTGAAGACGATATTCATCACCAAACCCGGCGGGGCCACCAGCCCGCGGAAACCGTACTGTTCGGCATAGCGCACGTTTTTCGACAGCGGATTGGTGGTCATGCCGAATTCGGTAAAGGCGTTGAACAAGCCTGCGGTCACGGTTTTTCCGACCTTGTGCCGAAACAACTGGCCAACCGAGAAATCTTCGAGAAAATTGCCGCGCTTTTTCCGGATACGCACTCGCCCTCCTTTGTTTCCGCTTATCGCAGTGCCGAGAGAAATTCCTGGCGTCCCCTGGCGCTGAGATGCAGATACATATTGTGACGTTTTTGCGCCCCAAGGGTATCCCAGGGCTGAGACGCATAATTATGGCCCGGATACAGAACGGTCTCGTCCGCCAGTTGGGAGAGCGTTTGCAGGCTCGAGTACATGTCCTCCGGGCTGCTGCCCGGCAGGTCAACCCGGCCACACGAGTTAATAAACAGCGTGTCACCGGCCACCAGCCGATTCTCAATCAGAAAACATTGTGAGCCGGGCGTATGTCCGGGGGTGTGAATGAACCTGATGGTCAGCGCGCCCACAGCGGTCGTATCGCCACCCTCGACCTGCACGATGTCGGAATCGGACAGACCGACCAGACGACCCAGAAATTCGGATTCGGCCTTGTGGATATACACCTTGGCTTTCACCTGTTCGAGCAGTTCGGCCACACCCTGGATATGAGTCCCGAACAGGTCGCCGCCGAGGTGATCCTGGTGGTAATGGGTCACCAGCGCCTGAGTAATAGTGAAGCCGTCGTGTTCCGCGGTCTGGATAATGGCCGGAATATCCCAGGCGGCGTCGATAACGATCGCTTCACGCGTGGCCGTATCCCCAATCAGGTAGGTGAAATTCTGCATGGGGCCAATTTCAATTTGTTTGAAATACAGGGAAGACTCCGCCATCACGTCCCCTTCCGTGGGCGTTTTTTCGCGGTTTTTTTAGCGCCTCGGGTAGATTTCGCCCGGCCGGACCGGGCAGCCTTGCGCTCGCTGCTGCGCAGACCACGCTCCCAGAGATATTCCGGCTCGCCCAGCTTTTGACTCACCCAGCGGGAGAGTACAAACAGCAGGTCGCTGAGTCGATTCACATAGGTGAGCGGCCAGGGGCTGAGTTCTTCTTCACGCGAGAGGCGCAGAATATCTCGTTCGGCCCGCCGACAAACGGTGCGGGCCTGGTGCAGGAAGCCGCCCACTTTCCCGCCGCCGGGCAGGATGAAAGAGTTGAGGGGTTCCAGGTCTTGCTGGCAGGCATCGATGAGACGTTCGAGGCCCTTGACCTCCGATTCGCCGACTCGAAACATGCCCTCGTAAGAAAAGTCTGCGGGGGTGGCCAGTTCACTCCCGAGGTCGAACAGTTCATTCTGGAGTTGGCGGAGAATATCGTCCAGGTGTTCGGCGGCCGGCAGTTTCCTCTTCAGGTCGTCATTGAATACCCGGGCCAGACCTACCACCGAGTTCAGTTCGTCCAGCGTCCCATAGGCATCGATACGGGCCGCGTCCTTCGGAATTTTTTTCCCTCCGACGAGCCGGGTCGAACCCGTATCGCCCGTCCGAGTATACACCTTGGTAATCCGAACCATAACGTATCAGGATTATGGGATTAAAGGATTCACGTGACTATCCTGGCAATCCTATAATCCTTGAATCCTGATCCTTCAGGCTTGGATGCGCTTATCCAGGGCCGCGTTTTCTTGCCAGAGCGCCGGCGGCAGTCGGTCTCCAAACTGGTGGAAGAACTCGCGCTGACTCTCCGCGGCTTTGACCCAGCCGGGACGGTCCACGCTGAGGAGTTCGTCGAGCACGGCCGGCGAGACATCGATCCCGGTCGTATCAATGTCTTTGGGATGCGGCAGATAGCCGATTTCGGTCTCGCGCGCTTCGGCCTCGCCGTGCACCCGGGCAATAACCCAACGCAGGGCGCGCAGGTTTTCTCCAAAGCCGGGCCAGAGAAATTTGCCATCTTGATTTGTCCGGAACCAGTTCACCCGAAAAATTTTCGGGGGGTTCGCGACCTTTTTCCCCATATTGAGCCAGTGGCCAAAATAGTCGCCCATGTTGTAGCCGCAGAAGGGCAGCATGGCCATGGGATCACGCCGGATTTTCCCGACTTTTCCGGTCGCCGCAGCCGTTGTTTCGGAGGCCATCGTCGTGCCGAGCGACACCCCGTGCTGCCAGTTGAAAGACTGACAGACGAGCGGAATCAGACCCGCCCGCCGACCGCCAAAAAGAAAGGCCGAGATCGGCACCCCTTGGGGCGATTCCCACTCTGAAGACATAACCGGACACTGACGAGCCGGTGTGGTAAAACGAGAATTGGGGTGGGCGGCCTTGCCCTCGGACTGTGGCGTCCACGGCTTGCCCTGCCAGTCGAGCGCCTCGGCCGGCGGCCCCCCGTCCAGGCCCTCCCAGTAGGGGGTGCCATCCGGGGTGAGGGCGACATTCGTAAAGATGGAGTTCTTCGCAACCGTCGCCATGACGTTCGGGTTGGTGTGCGAGTTTGTTCCCGGCGCTACGCCAAAAAACCCAGCCTCGGGATTAATCGCCCACAGCCGCCCATCCGGTCCGGGGTGCATCCAGGCAATATCGTCGCCCACCGTCCAGACTCTGTAGCCCTTCTGACTCTCCGGCGGGATCAGCATGGCCAGATTCGTTTTGCCGCAGGCGCTGGGGAAGGCGGCGGCAATATACGTGGTGCGGCCGCTCGGCTCTTCGATGCCGATGATCAGCATATGCTCGGCCAGCCAGCCCTCCTCCCGCGCCATATAGCTCCCCAGGCGCAGGGCGAAGCATTTTTTCCCCAGCAGGGCGTTCCCGCCGTAGCCGGAACCAACCGACCAGATCGCGCGGTCTTCAGGGTAGTGCATGATAAACCGGCGGTCGGGGCTGAGATCGCCAAGCGAGTGGAGGCCCTGAACATAATTCTCTGACGAACCCAGACGCTCAAGCGCCACCTTGCCCATGCGGGTCATGATACGCATACTGGCGGCGACGTAGGGGCTGTCCGTGATTTCGACGCCGACCTGGCTGTAGGGCGATGTGACGGGCCCCATGATATACGGCACGACGTACAGCGTGCGGTCTTTCATCGCTCCCCGAAAGAGTCCGCCGACTTTTTCCCTGGCCTCTGCCGGGGCCATCCAGTTATTATTCGGACCGGCGTCTTCTTTTTCCCGCGTACACACAAAGGTCAGATGCTCGGTGCGCGCCACGTCTCTGGGGTCGCTGCGGTGCAAATAACAGTTCGGATACTGCTCCTGATTCAACGCCGTCAGCGTCCCGTCGTCGAGCATACCCTCAATCAGGTGTTGGTTTTCTTCTTCCGAGCCGTCGCACCAGTGAATGTTCTTTGGTCGCGTGAGCTGGGCCGTTTCTTCGACCCATTGTTCGAGTGGGGTTGGCATAGTCGGGGGGGTCTCCTCTGTATAAGGGTGAATTCTAATACTAAGAACAAAAAACGATAAGTTTTTTTTATATCTCGTCCCAGGTGGAGCGTCAATAATACCTCTGGCTTCATTGCCAGAAGAAGCTAGGCTTGACTCGCTCCTTCTGGCTTGCACAGTTTGAGAATCGTCTCTTTCAGCCGGTCCGGATCGACCGGCTTTTTGAAGAGAACGTCCTCTAAGCCCTCCAGACGACTCCGTTTGATCACGTGGTCTTTGTCGTAAAAATAGGCCGTCATCAGGACAACCGGCAGGTGCGGGTAGCGCTCCTTGGCCTCCATATAGAGATCGTAGCCGTCCAGGTCCGGCATCACCACGTCACTCAACACCATGTGGAAGGGGTGCTGGTCGAGCACGTTTCGATCAAGAATTTTCAGCGCCTCAATCCCGTTAGTCGCGACCTCAACACTACAGCCGTCTTCGGTGAGCAAGTCACGCAAGGAGTAACACACGCCCAGGTCATCATCGACCACCAGGAGACGCAAACCAGCCAGTGCCTGTGTTGCTGGCCGGACACCAAGGGGGTGTGGGGCCACCACTTCATCCCGGCCAAGGTCTGCCATCCGAGAACCGTGCAGGTACTCGGTCGTATCATAGCGCTCACCGTGGGCCATATCGTCAATCCGGGCGACGATCCCCCGAATTTTTGCCAGCTCACGCTGAATGGATTCCACCCGTTCTTCCTGGACAACGTATTCTTCATCCGGAAAACTCTGCGCCATATGCTTGGTCAGAATGTCCAGATTATTGAAGATGACCTCCAGCGGATTATTGATCCGATGCCCGAGACCGACGGCGAGTTCACCCAGCGTCGCCAACTGGTCTCGGCGGCGAATCTCCCGCAGGTCTTTCAGAAAGCCAACGGAGCCGGCCTCATTTCCCGCCTCATCATAGATAATGGAGCCGGAGATGGCGGCGGGGATGTGCTCGCCGCCCTTGGTCACGAGCGTGGTCTCGAAATTCTTGACCTTGCCCTTCTCGCCGACCTCTTCACTCCGCATGGCCTCCATGACGCGGCGCGCCTCATCGATGTTCGGGTAGACAGAGGCCCAGACCCGCTTGCCGTGGATCTCTTGTGAGGTATAGCCGAGGGTCTGATGCGCCCCGTCGTTATAAAAAATAATCTGACCCTTGTGGTCGAGCGCAATCACGATATCGAGGGAGCTTTCCAGCAGCCGCTCGAAATATCCCGGTGGTAAGCGGATCTCACGCAGGTCGCGGTGAAAGCCGATCGAACCGATTTCCGCTCCGTTTTCGTCGTAGATAATCGAGCCCGAGAACGAGATGGGGATATGCTCACCGCTCTTCGCGACCAGGGCCGTCTCAAAATTCTTGAGCTTGCCCTTCTCCCCCATGTCCTCGCTACGCATCGCCCCCAGCACTCGTCGGGCTTCTTCGAGGCTGGGATAGAGCATGACCCGTTTCCCTTGGACCTCCTCTCGGGTGTAGCCCAGGGTCTTGCTCGCTCCGTCGTTGTAGAAGATGATTTGTCCTCGATGATCGACGGCAATGACAATGTCGAGAGAACTTTCGAGGAGCCGTTCAAAATACACAGAGGAAAGTTGGAACATGGAAGACCACTTACGTGTTCACTCTGCACCGAGCGCTCTGCATCATGCGGAGAACGATACTCGGGGGTATTCTTTACATACTATGTTAGGCCGCTGGTTTCCTAATCGTCAAGCCCAGCCCCCTGTCCGCCCCGCCCTGGTTCGAGTCATGCTCCTGCTGAGTCTGGCGCTGCCGTGTCTTCTGGGAGGCTGCTACTGGCTCAAGTACGAAAAACTCATGCGTACACATATCCAACTCATGCAGTCGATGACCGACAAAATGAACCGGATACTGGAAGACAACGACCCGCTGACCCCGACCATGATGAATGAATTTCTGTATCCTCTCGAACGGGCGCGGGATTTTTCTCGCATTGTGGCCCAGCGCTACGCTGACCGCCGCTCGCTCACCGCCTTTAACCAGCTCCTCGATCTGTATCAAAGCCTCGTCACGGAAGCTGACCGGCTCCGTATTCAACCTGGCAGCCTCGATCATTTTCGGTCCCAGACCCAGGCAGTCCGAGACCAAGCAGCACGGGTCGAAGCGCTCCTGACTTCCGAATAAGTCAGCCGAAGCGCAGGACCTGTTTGTCATCCGCAAGACCAGCCAGGAGTTCAGCCACAGTCGAACCGAAGAGGGGATGGACAAACTGGGGGGCCAGTTCAGAGAGTGGTACAAGCACGAACCGCCGTCGGTGCATTTCCGGATGTGGGATCTGCAACTGCTCTTCGTGCACGGTCCGCTTGTCAAAGAGTAATATATCGAGATCAATCGTGCGTGACGCCCATTTTTTTATCCGCCTACGGCCAAGGGCCAACTCAATCTTTTGCAGGCGACTCAGGAGTTGTTGCGGGCTCAACGCGGTCTCCAATTCAACTACACCATTCAGATACCAGTTCTTCGCCTCCCCAATCGGCTCGGTCTCATACAAGGAGGAACAGCGCAGAATAGCCGTCTGCGGGAGGTCAGCCATCAGGTCGAGCGCCTTTTGATAATACCCTCGGCGGTTGCCGATATTTGACCCGACGCCAATAAAGACGCGGCTCCCCATTGCTCCTGCCCCTGCTAGGTCCGCCACGAGAACGCCTGGGCGGCCTGCCTCGCAATCTGCTGCCCGATGGCCAGCGAAGCGGTTGCACCCGGCGAGGGAGCGTTCAGCACATGGATGGCGTGCGGTGAACTGGTAATGACAAAATCGTCCACCAAAGCACCGTCGGCTGAAATCGCTTGGGCGCGCACGCCGCTGCCGCCCGGCAGCAAGTCCTCTGCCTGCAATGCGGGCAGCAGCCGCTGGAGCGCACGCAGAAACGCCGCTTTATTCAGAGAACGGTAGATTTCCCCCAGGCCGGTCTGCCAATATCTGCGCGCTATCGTCCGAAACCCGGAGAAGCGCAGCGTTTCCCATACGTCCTGAGGGATCAGATCCCCCCACTGATAGCCCTCTCGGGCAAAGGCCAGAACCGCATTCGGCCCCGCTTCCCGTTCCCCGGTCACAGTCCGGGTGAAATGGACGCCCAGAAAAGGAAAGGCCGGGTCCGGCACCGGATAGATGA
This sequence comes from uncultured Binatia bacterium (SeqCode), assembly GCA_965232605.1. Classification (GTDB taxonomy): domain Bacteria; phylum Desulfobacterota; class Binatia; order Bin18; family Bin18; genus Bin18. The sequence goes on from CBDDQA010000005.1 coordinate 851,976, forward strand.
GGTTCTTCACCAGGGCGTGTTTGTCCGGGGCAAGGGTATAATACTCGCCGCGGAACGGGACAATCTGCAATGCCGGCTCAGCCCCGGCCAGGCGGGCAATCCGGTCACACTGGAGACCACCACAGTTAATAACCGCCCGCGTCCGGGTCGCAGCGGTAGCAGTCTCGACAACCAGTTGGCCGTCAGTCGAGACAATTTTCTGGACCTGCTGCGCGCACCGAATCTCGCCCCCGGCTTCTTGCACGAGGGCCGCATACTGCTCAGCCACCCGCACATAGTCGATAATCCCTGTTGTGGGGACGTACAGGGCTCGGATGCCGGCAGCGTGCGGTTCAATTTCCCGCAGCCGTTCGGGACCGATCATTTCCAGCCCGGCCACACCGTTGGCCGTCCCGCGCCGGTGGAGTTCCTCAAGCCGAGGGAGTTCGTCCGCCGCGGTTGCCACCACGACTTTCCCACAGCGTTCATAGGGGATATCGTGCTGGTCGCAAAATGCGGTCAGCAGCGTGCCGCCGCTCACACAGGTCCGGGCCTTGAGCGAGCCGGGTTTGTAATAAATGCCAGAGTGAATAACCCCGCTGTTATGACCGGTTTGATGCGCGGCCAGGCGGGTCTCCTTTTCGAGGACTCCCAGTTTGACCCTGGGATAGTGGCGGGTCACGGTCAGGGCGGTGGCCAGTCCCAGGATTCCACCGCCAATGATGATAAGGTCAAACTGATCTTCCATATCAACGTGCCCCTAGAAGAGCAATGCAGCAGTAGACTGCTCAGAATAATCCCCTACCGGACCAATACGGTAAGGCATCCCATCTTTGTCGGTATGAGTGAACTTGGTCTTTAGGTTGGTCGCATCATAAAAGCCCTTCACTTCAATACATATTCCCACCCCTCGGCAGTCCGTCTCCGACTAGGGCGTTCTCTTGGATCACGTTCTGGTTCCATCGTCTTCTCTCGTAGGTCTTCCTCAAACAAAGGTTCTCCGGGGAGAGTTCTTTCGGGCTGTACCTCAACTTGAGTTTGTAACCGAGGGGTACTAGGGGTTGGTGTCACTTCTGACTCATCGCCCGTAGATCCAAACACAAACCAGAGCAACCCTCCAATGACCAGCCACACAAGGATAACCTTCCATATTCCGCCGTTTGAACGCTCTTTTGAGAAGGTAGGGGTAGAGGATTCCCATGTATCGATTGTCGGGGGGATGCCTGTATCGCGGGTCACACGAGGGACTGGTTTGGTGTCTAACTTAGGGGTGGGCTTAGAGGCATGTTTCGGAGTGGGTGTGGACCTCACAGGCTGGACACAATCTGGCTGGATCAGTTTCTTTCGCCCCTGTCGCCATGCCTCTGGCTCGTACGCCCTCCCCTCCCACATCCCCCTCTTTGCTTGCTGGGCCTTGAGTTCTTGAGATTTATATCTATTGCTGTACCGCGTGTAGGCGACTGAGTGACCCTGCTCAACTAACCATTCGCCTATGTCCTCTCCACCACAAAAGACCGTACCCAATAATCTATCGTGGCTGTACACGTTTCCCTTTCCATCGCCAGCTTTAACAACAACCCATCTTCCTTCAACCTTCTTTTTCAAACACTCCTTGACATGCTCTCCAGCATTGTACCATCTACCATGTTTGTCTTCTGCATACTGATTCCACTCAGGAGAGTCCACCGCCGCAAGTCGAATCTTACGTCCGTCTACTACGAGGCCATCCGCATCGACTACACGGGCAGTTCCTGAGAAGGTAAAATTCATGTTGTCTCTTAATCCCCTTTCATATCACAGGTGTAGTTCTTTCAAGAGGCTGACGACACCATCCTGTTGACGGCCCTCAGCATCGTTCCATATCATCAAAACCCCTTCAAATACTCTTTCATCTGCCTATACAAAACACTCACTCACTGCAAACCGTGCCTATGTTTATCCCCACCCGAACCGGGCTGAGCGAAATCCTGTACTTTGCCCTGCCGATTATTCTGTCGATGGCCTCGTACACCGTGATCGGCTTTGTTGACACCTGGATGGTGGCCCAGGTCGGCACGGCTGAGGTGGCCGCGGCCATGCCGGCCGGCATTATTGCCTATACGCTCACCGCCCTCCCACTGGGCATTACGCAGTGCGTCAGCACGTTCGCTGCTCAGGCCCTGGGGAAGGAGAAACTCGACGAAGGCTCAATCGTCGCCTGGCAGGGTCTGTATCTAAGTGGCGCGGTCGGTCTCGCACTCCTCGCCTTGTGGCCGGCCGCCCCCTATTTCTTTTCCCCGTTCGGACACGAGCCGGACATTATTGCGCTTGAGGTTGTCTACTTTCGCATCCGGCTGTGGGGGATAGGTTTTTCGGTTGCCATTGGCGCGCTGAGTGGCTTCTTCTACGGCATGCACCGACCCAAGGTCCCCCTGGTTGCTACGGTCATTGCCAATATCGCCAACGTCTGTTTCGCCTACACCTTGATCTTCGGCAAATTTGGCGCGCCAGCCCTGGGTCTCACGGGGGCGGCTCTGGCGATGGTGTTCAGCTTTGTCGTCCAGTTCGCGGTGCTCTTCCGGGTCTTTCTCTCCCAGCCGTACGCAACCCAGTTTGCCACCCGGGCTGTCTGGAAGCCAAACTTGGCGGCGGCCCGCCGGCTGCTGCATATCGGCTTGCCCGCCGGGACGCAAATGGCCATCGATGTCTTGGGCTGGGGCGTCTTGATTATTTTGATGGTTGGCCAGTTTGGCAAACAGCAACTGGCCGCCAGCAATATCGCCATTCAATACATGACGGTCTCATTCATGCCCACGCTGGGACTCGGCCAGGCGCTGACCGCGCTGGTCGGCCGCTATATTGGAGAGGGCAAGCCCGACCTTGCCGTTCAACGCACGTATGAAGCGTTCCTTCTGGCCATGCTGTATATGGCGCTGATGGGCCTGGGCTATGTCCTGTTTCGTTTCTCTTTCCTGAGTTTTTTCAGCCAGGACCCGGTCGTCATCCAGGTCGGCGGCAGCTTGCTGATCTGCGCGGCCCTGCTGCAAGTGTTTGACAGCATGGGCATTACCTTTGCCGGCGCCCTGCGCGGGGCGGGGGATACGCGCTGGATTGCCGGGCTGACGCTGACACTGTTAGTGTGTGTCTTCACACCGCTCAGCCTGGGTTCGGTGCTCTTTACCAATCTCGAATCCCTCGGACCGTGGCTGGCCGGCACCATCAACGTCTCGCTGTTTGGCTCGGGTTTATGGTGGCGCTTCTCCCGAGGACGCTGGCGGGAGATTGATATTTTCGCTACGCGGCGTAAGAAGAGAGAGCAGACAGCCGTCCTTTCGCCCCCCCGCCCTTCGCTCGCTCCGGGCGGCTCCCCAGAAGAAAAGGGGGGGCGACCTGGCGCGCAGGCCGCAGACTGATGACCACTTCCGCCTCAGATTCACCCTTTCCGTCCCCACCCGACTACGCGCCGTTCAAGGCCGGACCGTTTCGGCTCTCAATGGGGCTCATGCCGCTTGAACTCAAAGACTGGATCGAGCCCGATGCCCAGTGCGTCGCCGAACTCAAAGAGAAAGAACGCCTCCTCGCCGAACGCCACGCCGAGGTCTTTGCCGCCCTGCCTGAAGCGGCTCCAGGTTCGGCTGAAACCCTGGCCCTGCTGGTTGAACATCTCCCCAGCCGATTTCCAGAATTGTACAAGAAAAGCGGGGAGCGGCTCGACAATCTTGCCACCGGCCAGCAGTGGCAGATTCACACTACGCCCCTGCATCCACTCGACCTAGCCGGGCGGCTTGTCCAGGAGGATTTATGTCTCATGCAGCGGCAGGCGCACACCCAGGTCTACCGTCTGGTCGGCGCGTCTCTCTGCTTTCCGACGCGCTGGCGTTTAGCGGACAAAATCGGCAAGCCGCTCAATACGATTCATGCGCCGATTCCCGGCTATGCAGCCCAGCTTGCCCCAACCATGGACAAGTTTTTTGACCGGCTGAAAGTCGAGAGGCCCGTCTGGCGGCTCAACTGGGCCCTGATGGACGACCCGACCCTTTTTCAGCCGACCAGGAGCAGTCAAAAACGTGCCGACATCACGTCGGAGAATGCCGGCGACAGCATCTGGCTGCGCATCGAACGCCAGACCCTCCGCCGTCTGCCGCATACCCGCGATATTCTGTTCACCATCCGCGTCTACGTCAGACCCCTCGCGCACCTCGCCACGCAGCCAGACCACGCCGCCCGGCTTGCCGCGGCCCTGCGCGCCCTTCCGCCAGGTATGCGCCGGTATAAAAACCTGCCACCGTTTATCGACGCGAGTCTGGCCTGGTTGGATCGAGCGGCCACGGAGAGTGGAGGAAAGACAACGCCTACGAGCGATGCACCCCTGTCTGAATAGACCTTTTCCCGCCGGGGCTTTTTCTTCCTCGCCGCTCACAGTAAAAGAGAGGCATGAAAAATTTAACCCTCTTAGGACGGACGGTGGGCGAACTGCTCAAGACGCATAAGCACACGATTGCGGTCGCCGAGTCTTCAGCCGGCGGTTTGATCTCGGCGGCTCTCCTGACCGTACCGGGAGCGTCGGCGTATTTTCTGGGCGGCGGGGTGATCTATACCCACGAGGCGCGTCGGTCCCTGCTGGCCCTGCCCGACGAAGCGCTTGAGGGCATTCGAGCGAGCACTGAGGAATATGCGCTACGTCTTGCCCGTCAGGTGCAGGAGCGTTTTGAGACCACCTGGGGGCTGAGTGAAACCGGAGCAACCGGACCGACCGGTAACAGCTACGGTGACGCAGCCGGCCATGCCTGCTTTGCTATCGTTGGACCGGTTGAAGAAACCCTGACTTTAGAGACCGGCAGCCCGGACCGGGGAGCAAACATGTGGACATTCACCCAGACCGCCCTTGATTTGTTAGCGCAGTCCATTCAAAAAAGCACCGCGTAAGGAGATTTCCATGTCGCGTCGCATACGCAGAGCACTCCCCTCACCCCAGCCCTCTCCCTCCAGGGGAGAGGGAGTCATTATTCCCTCCCCCTTGAGGGGAGGGTTAGGGAGGGGGAAGCGCAACAGGGCACGCTCCCGAACAGTGCTCCTCCTCATCTGTTGTCTGAGCCTGCTGCCCGCCCCCACGGTCTGGGCGCAAGGCGGAGTCGGGGTGGGCGGCGACCGGCCCTCGGCCAAGACCCGGCGCTTTCCTTTCAAAGTGGTGGTGACCGGCTTTCTCAATACCGACCCGGCCCCCGATGCCCTGGCGGTCATTCAACTGGGCGTGACCGGCTATCGGGGCGATTTCCAACTCGAAGTCACCAATATCACCGCGCCCAACTCGCCCCGGCTGACCCCGCGACAGATTTTCCTGCACCGGGCCGGCAAGAGAAAGGCCGACCTCGATGTGACCGGCCCTCGTGACGCGCTCGCAAAAATCGCTCAGGCCCAGCCCGGCACCCCGCTTGAACTTACCGGCTGGTACGCCCAGCGTGACGGCGAGTTTCGGCTCGAAAACGTGCGGATCGTCGGCTTTGAGTAGATGACCCACCGCCATTCCCGAGTACGCCCTGTCCTGCTCGCGCTCCCGCTTCTTGCCTGTAGCGCCGTACAGGCACAGCCAGAACGACCGCTCACGATGCCGGCGCAGCCAGCCAGTTTTCAGCAATCCGCAGGAGCGCTCCCCTTGCCAGCAGGGGCCGAAATCCTTCGTGACCCGCACCGGGGAACAATCACTTTTTTGAAAGCGCCGAATCTGTCCGAACGCCTGGAGCAGGACACCGATTTTGCCCGGCTGCAAGCGAGCCGGCAGTTTGGCGACTTGGCCCGCGCATTCATGCAGGCCTACCGGGCGGATTTTCGGCTCACTGACCCCGCCAACGAACTCCAGGTCCACTCAGTCACGACCGACGACCTGGGGCTGACCCACGTTCGTCTGCAACAGACCTTTCACAGTGTCCCGGTCTGGGCCGCCGAGTTGGTTATACACCTGAACACGGCCGCCCAGGTCTACCTCGTCCAGGGACGCTATATTCCGACTCCGCGCGGTCTGTCCGTCGAGCCGAGTCTGACACAACAGGCCGCCCTCCAACGGACTGCCGACCATCTGGGCCACTCCCTCACCGGGTGTCTCAAATGTGAGGTCGCTCTCGTAGTCTTTGCCGCGGAAGGCAAAGCGCCGCGTCTGGCCTATCACGTCCTGGCCCTGCTGAGTTTAGCCGAAGGCTGGGAGATGATGATTGACGCCCAGACGGGCGAGGTCCTGCAAAAACTGTCAGCCATACAGACAGCGCCCTAAGCTTCCAGCCCGCCCTGTCCCCGCCCCACGTTGATATTTTTCCCCGTGTCCGCCATCTTCGCACTTGGTCAACCGTCAGCATGGAACCCGTGAGTCGGGTCGCCTGCTGAATAGAATAGCCACCATACAGCGCGGGAGTAGCTACCCGCGCCGTGGTGAATACGCAAGACTCACTTCAGTTCCGTGCTGGTGGTTGACACGGCCCGGCACTCCCGCCGGAGCCAGTGATTCGCAGGGGGAAGCGATGTTCGACCGAAGCAAGCGTTTTCGCCAACGGCAGGGAAAAGCGACACGCTGGCTGTGCAGTGGAATCGTGCTGCTAACAACGGTCCTGCTGAGCCAGCATCTGGCCGACGGCAACAGCCCGGCCTTTCATTTCCATCCGCTGTCTCCGCCCAACACGCTTGCGCCAACAAGCCAGCCGTCCGCACAGACCGACCCGGACCCCCGGGCGATAGCGTTGGCCCAGCGTCTCCGCCAACATCTGAACGGCCACCAGACGGCCACAGCGCACCAGACGACCGCCCAACTCACATTCAAACAGAGCCACGCGCTGTCCCAACTGCGGGACCGCCTCCAGGAGGCCGTCTCCGTTCGGCTCCGTCCCAATGTTGGCACGCCCATGCAGATCAAGGGCAAGGCCCTGGAGCGCGCCCAGGCCGGTTTCTTCTCCCGTTTTTTCTCCGGTCAAGAGACCCACGCGGCAACGGCCCGCACCTTTCTCCAGACGAATCGCGCTCTGCTCCGCCTGGACGACCCACAGGCCGAACTCACCCTGACCCGGCAGCAGACCGACGACCTGAGCCGCACCCATCTGCGGTTTGACCAGCGGTATAAGGGCCTGCCCGTGTGGCCGGCCGAGGTGATCGTCCATCTTGACCCGAGCGGCCACGTCGATTTGCTGAATGGCGCCTTCGTGCCCACCCCCAAAAAGCTCGACACCACTCCCGCTCTCGACCAAGCCACCGCCATCGAATACGCCCGCACCGGGCTGACCGACGGTGACAAAGCCGAGGTCGCCACCTCCGATCTCATCATTTACGCCCCCGGCGACACCCCGCCCCGGCTGGCCTGGAAACTGGAACTGCATATCTCCCTGACCTCCCGCTGGCTGGTCGTCATTGATGCTATCAACGGCAACGAGTTGACCGCCTATAACCAGGTCATGCACCAGCATGTCTCCGGCTCAGGCGTGGATTTGTTTGGCACCCGCCGTCCGCTCAACGTGTGGCGGCAAGACGGTTTTTTCTGGATGTTTGATACCAGTAAACCGATGTTTAACCCCAATGCAGATCCGCGTGAGCGTGGCGCTATCTGGATTTACGATGCTCAGAACCAACCGCCAACGTCCGACCCCGAGGACATCCCCCCTGCTGGGGTCGCCAATTCGAGCAGTGCGACCTCCGGGTGGCTGCCCGATGCGGTCAGCGCAGCGTATAACTTCTCCGAGGTCTATGACTATTATCGGGAACGGCACAATCGGAATTCATTTGACGGTCGAGGCTCGGCGATTCAGGCGATAGTCCGCCTTGGTCGGAACCATAGCAATGCGCGCTATATCCCTGATCTTGATCTGATGCTGTTTGGAGATGCTCTCCCATTTTCCGGGGCGCTTGACGTTGTTGGCCACGAACTGACTCACGGTGTCATCGACCACTCGGCGGATCTCGTCTATCAAAACCAGCCCGGCGCGCTGAACGAGGCATTTTCAGACATCTTTGGCGAAATGATCGAAGCCCGGACCACTGGCAGTCCTGACTGGCTTATTGGTGGAGCGCTTGGCGACCGGCGGTTCATGCGCAATATGGCCAACCCCGCTGCCTTCACCTTTTCTGCTGGGCGGCCATATCCAACCAGAATGAGCGAGTTTGTTCATCTGCAAGAAGATAACGGCGGCGTGCACATCAACAGCAGTATTATCAACCGGGCGTATTATCTGCTCGCCGCCGGCCTCAACGGAGCCATTGGCCTGCGTGATGCCGAGCGGATTTTCTATCGCGCCCTGACAGTCTATCTCACCCAAAACTCGCAGTTTATTGACGCCCGTCTGGCCTGTATTCAATCGGCGGAAGACCTCTTTGGGGCGGGGTCAGCCCAGGCCCGAAAAATCGCCGAGGCGTTTGATGCCGTCGAGATTGGGGCCGCCGCCCCTACCCCGGACCCCCCGGATATCCCCGCCGTTCAAGGGCCGGATGCCGCTCTCTTTTTGTATCAGGACCAGTATGGCAACTTCCGGCTGGGACGGCTGGAAGACGCCCGCGGCGACAAGGCCCCCGGTATTCAACTCGCCGACGCCGCCCTGGCTGCGGCCCGGCCCTCCGTTTCCCGTGACGGCTCGTTTGCCGTTTTTGTCAATACTCAGAACGATCTCTGCCTTATTGGAACCGATGGTAGCGGGGAAGAATGCCTCGGGTTTCCCGGTCTGGTCCATTCGATTGCCATGTCACCCGACAGCCAGTTGTATGGCCTTGTCTTGCTGGACGCTCAGGGCAACCGGGATAACAGGATAAGCGTGATTAACTTGGCGACCGATGAAGCACAAACCTTCACCCTGAAAACTCCGTCCTACGATGGCCCGGCAACAGACACCGTTCTCTATGCTGACGCTATGGATTTCACCAATGACGGACAGCGGCTTATCTACGACGCTCTCAACGCGATAAACCTCGCCGACGGCTCCCAACTGAGGCAATGGAGCCTGTACGCCTTGCATCTGGCTACGGGCACGATCCTGCCTCTGACCACACCCATACCCGGCCTTAACATCGCCTATCCATCTCTGAGCCAGACCAGCGATAATTTTCTGACCTTTGATGTCTTTGACGAGGCTCGGAATAAATCGACGGTCGTTGCTGCCAATCTGAATACCGGCGACCTGAAGCCCATTGCGACCGTGGCCGGCGGCTATGGGGTGCCCGGCTATACCGGCGACGACAGGGCGATTGTGTTCTCACAGCGCGACCGGAATGTTTCAAGCGGACCTTCCCTGGTCAGGCAGCCATTAGCCGCTGACCGCATTACGCCTCAGGGCCAACCGTCATGGTGGCTGCGGAATGCCGACTTTGGCGTGATCTATCGCCGTCAGAGCGCGCCTTCGAGTCCGGGGGTAGGCGCGTTAGAAAACCCCTCCCCCAACTCGTCCCAGAGCGGTATCGGCCTGTTCTCCGGCTGGGTGTGTGACGCCGGACGGGTGGAGATTGAAATGAACGGCGTCAAACTTGAGGCTGCGTATGGCACCATTCGGAGCGACACGACCAGCGTGTGTGGTGACAGCAATAACGGCTTTGCGCTGCTGTTCAACTGGAATCTGCTCGGCGACGGCACGCATACGGTCCGCGCCCTGGCCGACGGTCGGGAGTTCGGCCGGGCGACGTTTACCGTCACCACGCTGGGAAGCGAGTTCCTGACGGGAGTCAGCGCAGGCTACTGGCTCCCGGATTTCCCACAAGCCGGCCAGCGGGTCGGTGTTGAATGGCAGCAAGCCTCACAGAACTTCGTGATTGCCGAGGGCAGTCGCCCGACAGGAGCGGCGCAGACCGGGATCCCCGGGATAGGCAGCCTGGAGAATCCGAGTGTCAACTCGTTTCAAAGCGGTATCGGGCTCATCTCGGGCTGGGTCTGCGACGCCGATCGGGTGGAGGTGCGCCTTAACGGCCAGGCCATTGCTGCGGCCTACGGGACCGTGCGGGCGGACACGGCCGCGGTGTGTGGGGACACGGACAACGGCTTTGGCTTGCTGTTCAACTGGAACCTGCTCGGCGATGGCGAGCACACGGTCGAGGCCGTCGTCGACGGGACGGTGTTCGGGCGGACGCGGGTACGGGTGACGACGCTGGGAACCGAGTTTCTGAGAGGGGTCAGTGGCCGCTATTGGCTACCGGATTTTCCAAACGCCGGTGAGACTGTCTCGATTGACTGGCAGGAGGCTTCGCAGAACTTTGTGATTACCGGGGTGGAGTAGCATCACAGTGGCGAATTCCCCTCCCCGTTTACGCCTCCTCCTTGGCCGTGGGATGCACCTGACACGGCCCGAAGCATCCTTCGACTGCGCCCCTGCGGGGCGACGCCCTTCGACTCGGCTCAGGACAGGCTCAGCACGAACGGCCTCTCCGTTCACCCTGAGCGTAGCGCAAGCGAAGTCGAAGGGCCGGGTGCCCGTTCGCCTTTGGACCGGAGAATTTTGAGATTACCGGGATGCAGTAAAGAATTCAGTGCTGCCGAGTCCCGGCTAAAATGGCCGCCACCCGCTCTTCTGTCCGGTCGGAGGATTCTTTGACTTTCAGGAGTATCTGGCCCATGTCGCGCAACATGGCCTGCGACTCGCGCAGCATGGTCTGCGACTCCTGACGCTGACGCGCCGAGTCCTGCTTGGCCAGCGCCACCAACTGCCCCAGATAACGCGTCTGCTTGGCCAGCGCCTTGTCGTCGTCTTCCAGCGTGTCCAGCTTCCGGAGGACCTTATCTATCTTCTTTTTCACCTTGGTCTGGTTCGCGGCCATGTCTTGTCGCCTCCCGCGTCTCGCGCCGCCGACCCTACAGATCAATCGGCAGCTCAAGATACTCGCGATAGATAAAGTCGCGGTGTTCGAGCAGTATCGGCTTCACCGCGGCTTGCACCACCGGGTCGGTGTTGATGTACATGGCCCGAAAGGCATTGGGCATCGGACACAGCTCGTGCGGCAGCGGCTGGATGAGCGCGGCAAACGTGGCCCAGTAAATATCGAGGGCGGACAACTGGTTGCCGATAAAAAACCGGCTGCCATTGCTGTGCTGCTGTTCCAATCGGGAGCCGAGCGTTGTCACAATATTGGCCACTCGGGCCGGTGCAGCCTCGGCTTCTTCCCGGGTATAGCCGTATTTATTCCCCATATGCGTGGCAAAGGCCCGCGCCGATTCGTCCGCGTCCGAGTCGGTCAGGGCCGTGTGGAGCAGCATCAGGCGTTTGGACCAGCCATAGCCGTGCTCGCCGCACAGCTCGTTGCAATAGCCGAACATCCGCATCCGGTCCTCGATATTGTCCGGTATCAAAGCCGGCGTCGGCTCAAGGCGCTCGGCCAGAAAGAGTTGCTCTATCCAGGTTGAGCGCGGCGGTTCATCGTTCCAGATCGCGACCGGGGCTGTCGCCTGCGCGGTCCATTCGGTCAGTTCCGGGTTGGGACCGCCGAGTTCCTGACGAACGCGCACATAGGGAATCTTTTTGACATACAAAATGCCTTTGGCAGCCTCGCTCCACGGACCCGGCACGCCGAGCGTCAGCACGAGTCGCAATCCTGACAGTTTTCTGGCCTCTGCAACCTCAACAAATTCACCCATGATAGTCCCTCCTTTTGTCGGTATGATGAGCACCAACGATCGGCCCACCATGCATCTGGACCGTCCGGCGCCGCGCTTGATTATACTATAAGAACGAGGAGAGTATACCGCGCGCCGGGCGGGACAGGTCAGGGGTGAAACCCGCAGAAGGGATTCAGGAACAAAAAAAGCAGGACGCTAGAGCATCCTGCTCAAAAAAGAGGGGCCGGGTTTGAAAACCCTACCTCTCTATGCCTGCCCTTACGCGGCCGCTTGTTCCCGTTGTCCTGCCTGTGGAGCGACAATGCCCATGGTCCCGAGTTTCTCAATCGCCCGCTCGCTCAACAGGCCGACTTTCTCCATATTGCTCCACAGGGCGGCATGAAAATCCTTCTTGAAGAAGGTCCGAAACGCGACATATTCGTTCTTTTTGGCCACTTCGTGACGCATGGTGCGGATGTCTTCTATCTCGGCCTTGGTAAAGCCGACGGCTTCGTAGGCTTCTTTTGGAAACTGGCCCTGCAAGAGTCCGGCGGTGGCTTCACAGGCAAACTCTTCGACTTCCTTGAGTTCCCGCTCGGACAATTCCTGTATCTGGTCGGGCAGACTCAGCATCCCGAAACCCATGTGGCGCGATTCGTCAGACAGAATGCGACGGCAAATCTGGCTGATTAACGGGTCCGGGCTGTGGTCGGCCAGCATCCGAAACAGCGAGACCGCCAGGGTTTCTGCCACGAGTTGGGTTCCCACGGTCTTGAGATACCACTGCGGCATGGCCAGGACGTGGTCGAACAGATTCTTGAGGTTGGCGGTCAGCGGATACGTCACACCGACTTTGTCGTACAGATAGCGGGCCAGCACCTCTGAGTGGCGCGCTTCATCAGCAACCTGGGTCGCCATAAAGAACTTCGAGTCGATGCCCGGCACAACATTGGCAATCTGACCACAGACCATGAGGGCGAATTGCTCGCCGTACATGAGCTGGCTGATGCGCCAGGCGGAGAAGTGCCGATTCAGGTCGAGTCGGTGCTTGTCGTCCAGCTTGTCCCAGTAGTGCGTGCCGTAAATATCAATCAATCCATCGGGCAAAATGCCGCAGTCCGGGTCGCCCCCGGCCTCCCAGTCAATATCGGTCGAAGCGTTCCACTGGTCGCGTTTCGCCTTCTCGTACAGACGGCGCATGTCCTGGTCCTGGACATCGAGCAGTTGGGTAAAAATTGCGTCGGAAGTTGCCTTCACTGTATGCGTCTGTGACATCAGACACTCCTTTTGGGGGGATTTACTTGATAGTTCATTATTGGAACACGTGCGTTCATCCTTAGCCTACTCTTCCCATCCGTGTCAACATGCCTGGACAACGCATATATCAGGAACTCTGTTTCAGCGCTCCACACTGGTCGAGCGCTTCAAGCACTTGACGCAGCGTCCAGGCGTGCTCTCCATATTCCGGGAATCGGTTGGCCAGGTCGAGCCGGCCAATCTCGGCCAGAGTCTGCTGAGTCCCACGCGCCATGACCGCGGAAGAATGCAAGTGTTCCAGCGTTTCGGCCAGCTCCCGCATTTCTTCAGCCCGTCTGGCGGCGTGGAAGGGGTAGGTCGGCACGAGCCATTCCAGCGACTGCATGATTCCCGGAAACAGCTCGGTGTAACAGGCGAGCAAATCGTCCAGGAAATCATATTCCTGGGCGGCCACCGTCAGCTCGCTCAGCACGGCAACCAGGCCCTTATTGAGGCCGGAGAACAACATCTTAAAGGCCGAGGCTTGGCCAATGGCGTCCCCTAAGGGATGCAGGCGGAGCGATTGCCCGAGCGCCGCCTCAAAATCCCGGACGTGCGGACCGCTGACATACACGGTGCAGCGACCCCGCACATCCCGGGCCGGACCGATGATGCAGGCGTCGAGAAAGTCACAACCCGCCGCCCGAATCGTCTCGCCCACCTGGCCAACGGTCATGGGAGAGACGGCATTCGCGTCAACGAATAGCGGCCTCCGGTTCGCCTGTCGCACGGCCTGGGCAAAATCGCGCGAGACTGTTTGGGCGGCCGTTGGAGGAATAATGGAGAGGACGATATCCGCCTGCTCAACAACCGCCGCCAGGGAATCCAGCTCGGCTATGCCGGCCTGGGTGCTGAGCTGTCGCGTACGAATGCTTCGCCCGACCAGTGTCGTCACAACGGCAAAGCCGTCTTCTTTCAGCACCCGCCCCACATTATGGCCCATATCACCAGGGTAGAGGATGCCTATGGCCTGCATCGCGCTTCTCTCCATGCTCACCAGCGATCATATCTGCATACCAGAGTCCGGATTCATCCGCACCCCACATTTCGTATCGTATATTCCTGCCGTATGATGGGACGCATGAAAAGCCTACGAGCGATCGTGTTGTGTGTCCTTCTCGGGCTGGGTGGCGTCTACGCCTGGATGCAGACCCCCTCCTATTCGGTCTACCGCATCCAGCAGGCGCTCAAGACGCGCAACTATGAGACTTTTACGCACTATGTCGATATCGACAGCGTGATCGATTACGCCCTGGAGGATTTGGGACAACGTGTGCCGGCTGTCCCGCAACAGCCACCAGACTCCCTCGTCGGGCTCCTGCACAGGGGACTTGAGAGTCTGACTCGGGATGTCCAGGACCTCGCCAAGGCGGGAGTAACGTTTGCAATACAGCAAACCTTTCAGAATTCAGACCTGACGCTTCCGCAGATCCCGACCGTTGCCCTCCTCGGAACGGTCATCGGCGGGGATACGCGGGAAGACATCCGCTATTTTTCCGTTCCGCTCGACAGCGACGAAGCAATTGAGATTGGACTCCGCCATACTCCAGCAGGTCGGTGGCGCGTCGTCCGGGTCACCAATGTTCAAGCCTTGCTGAAGGCGGTCTTCAGGGAGTGAGGATGCAAGCCTTTACCTCGGCCCGTTACACCGCACCCATGGGCAATCACTCCTATCCCATGGACAAATATCGTCTGGTCCCGGAACGGCTGCTGACCGAGGGCATTCTCAGGCCAGAGGAAATCGTTGAGCCGCAGCCGATAGCCCTTGAAGATATTCTTCGCGTGCATACGCCGGAGTACGTGCACGCCTTTCTGAACGGGACGCTGGAGCGCAAGGCCCTGCTCCGCCTCGGTCTGCCCTGGTCTCGGCAACTTGTCCATCGCGCGTTTGCCGTGCTTGGTGGAACGCTGGGGGCGGCCCGGGCCGCCCTGCGAGACGGGGTTGCCGCCAATCTGGCCGGGGGCACCCATCACGCCTTTGCCGACCACGGCGAAGGGTACTGTATTTTTAACGACCTGGTCGTTGTCCTGAGGCGGCTGCGAGCAGAGGGCCGTATCGGCCGCGCCCTCGTGCTCGACCTTGATGTGCATCAGGGGAACGGCACGGCTACGTTGTGTCAGACCGACCCGGATGTCTTCACCTTTTCCATGCACGCCGCCAATAACTATCCCGCCCGCAAAGAACACAGCTCGTGGGACATCGCACTGCCGGACGGCACGACGGACGAACAGTATCTCGGTCGGCTGGAGGAGAGTCTACCTGTACTCCTCGAACGAGCCCGGCCGGACCTGATTCTGTATCAGGCCGGTGTGGACGTGCTCCGGGGCGACCGGTTCGGAAAACTGGCGCTGTCGATGGCCGGGGTTGGGGAGCGGGACCGGATAGTGTGCAACTTTGCCCGGCGGGCCGGAATCCCGCTTGCGGTGACCCTGGGTGGCGGCTACGCGCGGGATATCAATAGGATTGTGGCCGCCCACTGCCAGACGATACAAGCGGCAAAGACTACATCTCGCTGTCCCGACGCGAGTGCCGGGTGACCATCAGAGCCAGGACAGCGAGGGAGATAAATAAGCCCGCGCCAATCACGAGTTGAAGCCATTCCCAGATCGTCATGCTTGCCGCTCCTTGTCTCGCATATGGCGTAAGAGCCGTCGAATTGTGATCTCTTGTCGAGGCGCTACTGCAAACTGTATATTTCTACAATATAATAATCTCGCCGGCAAACCAGCCGGCGAGATTTGACATATTTTTCAAGTTCTCTATGGTGTCCTGCAATGAGCATCGTATCCGACCTGAATTTTGAGTCTGGAATCACCGCTCTTCCACCGGACCAAGCCTTGCTCTGGGGGTTCCGCTCAGGTGAGCGAGGTACCCACACGAGTCGGACGATCATGTTCGATGAGCTAGCGTATCTCCTGGATGCCGCTCCTGGAAGGGTGTCCCGTGAGGACTATGCAAATGCTGTAATGGAAAACAACTGCCTCGGTAAGAAAACAGCGGCAACTCGCAAGCTCTCTTTCCAACGACTGACCGAACTCTACGGTCTTGACGGCGGTGTGATTCTCTTTCGAATTCTGAGGGGCTTCTGGGATTGGCACAAATCCAGTCGGCCTCTGCTCGCACTCCTCCTTGCCCTGGCACGCGACCCACTGTTACGAGCTACCGCACGAGCTGTTGTCACTACCCCATTTAGTCACGAATTTGGACGACAAACCATGAAGGACGCCCTATCCGATACCATAGGGGATCGCTTGAACAAGGAGACACTCGACAAGGTCGTGCGCAATGCTTCTTCGTCTTGGACACAGTCTGGCCATTTGCGAGGAAGAGGACGAAAAATCAGGCACCGTGTCGAGGCGACACCAGCAGCAACCACGTACGCATTATTACTCGGATTTGCAGTTGGGCGCCGCGGTCGTTTGCTATTCGAAACGCCCTGGGCTGCCATACTGGATTCGTCTCCTGACGAACTCATTGACATTGCCGTTGATGCGAAACGACTCGGGCTGCTCGACTTCAAACAGTCCGGATCAATGATCGATGTGACGTTTCCGACACTGTTTACCAAAAAGGGCCAGGAGTTGATCCATGGGACGCATAGACAGGTTGGCTGAGCGCTACAAGAGCTACATCGCATTTCCCTGGCAGAAGGACTTGGCCGGGGCACAGCGCGCCATATTCATCGTCTACGACAAAGCTGACGAGCGGCGCCTGCGGGCACGAAAGGACTTGTTTGCATTGGCAACCAGGGAATCTGGGCATTGCTGGCTCGACTGTGACCTGACCAAGGCTTTCGCAGAGTGGATGGCGGACACGGAGTATCGGGACAGTTACTTCGAGTTTCCTGAAGACTTGGCGCTCAAGCTCGAAGATGATTTCCTGGAGCATATCGCTCAACGAGTACGAGAAGTGCTGGGAAGGCCGGAAGCGGATGATAATTCGGTTGTCGGCATCCATGGCATCGCTTCACTCTTCGGGTTCATCCGAGTGTCGGAGTTGCTGAAGAAGATTGAGCAGGATGTCAAAGGTCGTGTGGTGGTGTTCTTCCCTGGGGAACACGAGGACGGCAACTATCGGCTCTTGGACGCGCGAGATGGGTGGAATTACCTCGCGGTTCCGATCACCTTACAAGGGTATACTGAAGCATGAAAAACCGAGACATTTACCAAAGGGACCCTGGCAAGATCGCCTTGCTGAACAATGGCGTGGCGACTATGACCGACGCCCTGACTGACGACGATCGTCGCATTTTGCACTTCGAACTCGAACACTTCGTCTGCGAAGGTGAGTATCAGCGCGGGCTTGTTCGCATCCTCGACTCCTATGTCACAAATCAGGGCCAGCCGGAGCAGCCCGCTGCCTGGGTCAGCGGATTCTTCGGAAGCGGGAAATCCCACCTGGCAAAGATGCTACGCTTCCTGTGGACGGACTATACGTTCCCTGAAGATGGTGCCAGCGCACGTGGTCTCGCACGGCTTCCCCACGACGTACAGGAGTTGCTGAGGGAAATTTCGACCCTTGGCAAACGAAATCATGGGCTGCACGCTGCGGCCGGTACGCTCGGCGCCGGTGCCGGAGATAGTGTTCGGCTCGCCTTGCTCGGCATCGTGTTCAAGTCCGCACAGCTTCCAGAAAGCTTTCCCCAAGCACGCTTCTGCCTCTGGCTCAAGAAGAACGGCATCTATGACCAAGTCCGCACCACAGTCGAGGCAGCAGGTCGGGAATTTCGACGAGAGTTAAACGATCTGTACGTCAGCCCGCTCATTGCCAAGGCATTACTTGACGCGGACCCCCACTTCGCGAACAGCGAGCGGGATGCCAAGTCGGCATTGCGCGACCAGTTTTCTAAGCCGAAAGATATCACTACGGACGAGTTTGTCGGCGCACTACAGGACACGTTGGCGCCTGACGGCGAGATGCCCTGCTCGGTCGTTATTCTGGACGAGATACAGCAGTATATCGGAGACAACGTTGAGCGTTCCTATATCGTTCAGGAGGTCGTCGAAGCTTGCAGCAAGCGGTTCGGCGATCGCCTGCTCTTCGTAGGCACCGGACAAACGGCTCTGTCCGGCACACCAGCGCTACAACGTCTTCAGGGCCGATTCACAGTAAATGTGGAATTGTCGGACAATGATGTCGAAACAGTCACTCGGAAGGTCGTTCTGGCGAAGCGACAGGATCGCGTCAACACCGTCCAGTCGACGCTGAACGCCAATATCGGAGAAATCGACCGTCACCTGAGCGGTACCCGTATCGGCCCCCGTAGCGAAGACAACGCGATCCTGGTGGACGACTATCCGTTGCTGCCCGCTCGCCGGCGATTCTGGGAGCACACGCTGCGCGCGGTGGATCGCGCAGGAACAGCAGGGCAACTCCGTACACAGCTTCGCATCGTCTACGACGCCATCCGCCACACGGCAGATGACCTGGTGGGTACAGTGGTGCCAGCTGACTTCCTGTTCGATGAGATATCGGCCAACCTGCTGCAATCCGGTGTGCTGCTCCGCGAGCTTCACGATACTATTGTCAAGCAAGGCAATGACGGAACGCCCGAGGGTCAACTCAAGTCGCGGCTGTGCGCCCTGATATTCCTGATCCGTAAACTCCCGCGCGAGGCTGGCGTCGATATCGGTGTGCGCGCCAATGCGGACACGTTGGCGGACCTGCTGGTGAAAGATTTGTCAGAGGACGGTACTCTCCTGCGCAGCCAGTTATCAGCACTCCTGGAGGAGTTGGTGGATGCAGGCACGTTGATGAAGCTCGACGACGAATACAGTCTGCAAACACGAGAGAGCAGCGACTGGGAGTCCGAGTTCCGCAATCGGCAGAGCCGAATCGCAAACGATCCCGCGAGCATGAGCAGCAAACGTGCTCAGCTCCTGAATACTACGGTGCAGGATGCGGTGGGGTCGATAAGACTCCAGCAGGGAGACAGCAATGAGCCACGCAAGCTGTCTCTACACTTTGGCGCCGAGCCACCATCCGACGGTGGGCGCGACATCCCGGTATGGATACGCGATGGCTGGGGTGCCGATGAGAAGAACGTGGTCACCGACGCACGCACGGCCGGACCGGACAGCCCTATTCTTTACGTATTCATGCCGAAGTCCCGCGCCGATGAACTGGCACATAGTATTGCTTCCCGGAGCGCGGCCAAAGAGACGCTGGAATATAAAGGTGTGCCGTCAACGCCCGAGGGAATCGAAGCCCGCCAGGGCATGGAGACGCGCCTCGTTGAAGCTGATCAGAGCCTGCGAACGCTGGTAGCGGAAGTTATTGACAGTGCAAAGGTATTCCAGGGTGGCGGCAACGAACGGCCTGGGGCGACCATCCCCGACAAAATCAGAGAATCCGCCGCTGCATCGCTGTCTCGACTCTTCTACCAATTTGGCGACGCCGATGATCCTCGTTGGCAAAAAGTGATTGAACGTACCCGCAAGGGGGCCGAGCATCCGCTGGAGGCATTGGACTACAGCGGCAAGACCGAGGAGCATCCAGTATGCTCCGCCGTACTGTCCTATGTGGGTCCCGGCAAAAAAGGCAAAGAGGTGCGGTCGTACTTTTCCGACCCGCCCTATGGTTGGCCGCGGGACGCCATTGACGCGGCGCTCATCAGCCTGTTCGGAACCGGACATCTGCGGGCCACTACAAACGGCGTGGCGCTCCAGCCGTCCCAGTTGGACCAAGCGAAGGTGCCAAGTACCGACTTCCGGCTCGAAAGCGCAACTATCAACACCCCACAGCGCCTCAAGCTGCGCAAGCTGTTTCAAACGGCCGGGATCTCCTGTAAGCCAAACGAAGAAACTCAGGCCGCCGGTCAGTTGCTGAACCAGCTCAGCGAATTCGCGCAGCACGCGGGCGGCGCAGCGCCGCTGCCCGCACACCCTGATACTGGCCATCTGTCGGACCTCCAGTCGCTAGCCGGCAACGAACAGCTCATCGGTATTCTCAACCGATACGACGAGCTTGTCGCAAACCACAGCGACTGGACCAGAGCAAGCGATCTCGCGTCCGAGCGCCTACCCGCCTTCCAACGCTTGCAGACTCTTGCTCACCACGCTGACGGTCTGACTGATGCGGAAGACACCACGCCCCAGATCGAAGCAATCATCGCAGAGCGACGCCTGCTTGACACTTCGGACCCGGTGCCAAGTCTCGCGGCAAAGTTGACAGATGCACTGCGGACCGCCCTGACGCACTCACAAGAACGCTACGATGAAACCTATGAAAGAGAGTGGCAACACCTGGAAGATGCTGAAAGCTGGCGGCAGATCGAGCAGGAGGAACGTGACGAGATACTCTCGCGACTACACCTCGCGAAGGTATCCAAAGGCGCGACCGGCACCGAGCAGGAAGTCCTCGATTCCCTCGAACGTATTTCCCTCGACGGTTGGCGGACACGCACGGCAGCCCTTCCCCAGCTATTCGCTGAAGCGCGAGCGGATGCCGATAAGATCGTTGAGCCGGAGACTCGCCATGTGAAGCTTGGGAGTACCACCCTCCGCACTCCGGCAGACGTTAAGGCGTGGGTCAAGGCAACCGAGCGGGACTTGCTGAAACAGGTTGAACAAGGCCCCATCGTTGTAGGTTGAGGAGGCAAGGGCAATGTTCATGCACCGTGTCAAGTTGAAAAAAGCGTTCGAGTTATTTTTCGAGACAGTTTCCGCCCCGGAGATTCAACATCGGCTACACGATGGGGTTTACGTGACCCGCGGCGAGGTGGTGTGATGATCCCACTCAACGATGCAATTATCGTTGCCATAGCGAGGCTGGTTGACGACGCTCAGACCGAGCGACGTGATCCTAGTCACTCCGATTTGGAGTTTCATATCGGACAGGTTGGTCTGACCGCCGGCGATCCAAAAAGCCAAGGGCAAACAGTCGGGAAGGCGAAACGGGTACGGTCCACTCTAAGCTGGGCGCTTGAACATAACTGTGAGGCCGGTGGTGATCTCGTCATCTCATTGTTGAATAGCATTCGCGGCCTTGGTGGTTTCCGCATTGAGTCGCCCAATTACGTCGGCAAGGACGCCATAGAGAACGCAATCGAGGTCTTTGGCACGGAAGGTTACGAACTCTCTCCAGACGGTGAGCTGCGACCGAAGCTCCTTGACAATCTGTCAGGCAAGGACCTCACACAGGCGCTCAACGCGTACATCCGGCGTGCGAAGCAAGGGGCGGAAGACGCTGCTCTCGTTACCGGTACTAGCAAGGATCTTCTGGAAGCAGTTGCCGCCCACATTCTCCAGGAGCGCTATGGTAACTATTCATCTGGGTCGAACTTCCCAACGCTTCTCGGCCAAGCTTTCACGACACTAAACTTGGCGACGCCTCAGACCCCTAAGGAAACTGGAGAGCCACCGCAGCGCCGCATTGAGCGCGCGATGTATGAGCTTGCCTGCGGAATCAATCAGCTACGAAACAAACAAGGGACCGGTCACGGCCGCCCCTGGCTGCCGAGTATTACAGACGCCGAAGCCAGAACATCCACGGAATTGATGGGGGTAATCGCAGAATACCTCCTCCGACACCATTCAGAGCTAACGGACAGATGATGAAGACCCTTTCCACTGAAATCAGAAGACACCTCGAACGAACCGTGGTGGAAGCCCGCGACGTGGCGGAGGCCGGTGCTCGTGCGGCGCTGGAGGCGCTCGCCGTGGATCACCACGAACCCTACGAGCACATGAGCGAAGAGCAACGCGCGCTACGCCGGCGGCTGCGCGCCCACGCCCGCCAACTCGGAGACCGGCGTGATCGCTCGGGGAAACAAGCTATCGCTCATCTGGTACATGAATGCACCTACGAGCACTGGCACGCTATGCTGTTTGCTCGATTTCTCGCCGAGAACCATTTGCTCATCGAGCCGGAGAAAGGCGTTGCCGTCACGCTGAAGGACTGTGAGGAACTGGCTGAGGACGAGGGCATCGACAAATGGGTGATGGCTGGGCAGTTCGCCCATCAGATGCTTCCTCAAGTATTTCGGCCCGATCATCCGGTCTTCGAGGTCCGGTTCGCGCGGGAACACCAGTTGAAGTTGGAGGAACTGGTTCAGAGCCTGCAAGCCAAAGTCTTCACGGCAGCAGATTCCCTCGGCTGGGTCTACCAGTTCTGGCAGTCCAAGAAAAAATCCGAGGTAAACAAATCCGAAGTCAAGATCGGAGCCGACGAACTGCCCGCAGTCACCCAACTCTTCACTGAGCCTTATATGGTCAGCTTCCTGCTCGACAATGCTCTAGGAGCCTGGTGGGCGACACGCCGTCTGAGCGACTCCGACCTGAGAGAGGCCGAAACCGAAATCGAGTTGCGCCGGCAAGCCGCAATCCCCGGTGTCCCGCTTCATTACCTGCGTTTCGTACGCTCGGAAGATGCGCCGGAACGGGAAGGATGGCGTCCCTCTGCCGGGGCTTTCAACAGTTGGCCGGAGCATCTGAGTGATTTGAAAGTCCTCGACCCCTGCTGCGGCTCGGGACACTTTCTGGTCGCTGCCTTCTCAATGCTGGTGCCTATGCGTATGGCGTTGGAGGGCATCACTGCCCACGACGCCGTAGACGCAGTCTTGCGGGACAACCTGCACGGGCTGGAACTGGACCCGCGTTGCGTGGCACTCGCTGCCTTCGCGCTGGCTCTCGCGGCCTGGACCTACCCCGACGCGGGGGGATATCGGCCCCTGCCAGAGTTGAATTTTGCCTGCTCGGGGTTGGCACCCAACGCGACGAAAGAAGAATGGACCGCGCTGTCGGAGAAGGCCGCCGCGACGGGTGGGATGCCGTTGGCACGCGATTTGTTCGATGCCGACGACACGTTGCTCTCCGCATCGCTCCGTAACAGCCTGGGCGCGCTCCACGATCTTTTCGGACAGGCGCCAGAGCTTGGCTCACTCATCAACCCGCATGTTCTAGAAGACAACCTTTTCCAACGCGATTACGAGTCGGTGCGGACGCTGTTCGCAGCCGTACTCGCACAAGAGCGAACGAGCGATGAGCAGACAGAGCACGCCGTAACCGCGCAAGGGATGGCCCGCGCGGCGGAGCTGCTGACCGGACGGTACCACTGGGTCATCACCAACGTACCCTACCTCGCTCGCGGTAAGCATGCCGATAAGCTACGCGCCTTCTGTGAACGGCGCTATCCCACGGCAAAGAACGATCTAGCTACTGTATTCCTGGAACGTTGCCTGGAATTCTGTGCGGAAGGTGGAACCGCCAGCCTTGTGTTACCGCAGAACTGGTTGTTTCTCGTCGGCTACCGGAAGCTCCGGGAAAAGCTGCTGAAGACAGAGACGTGGCATTTGCTCGCCCGGCTGGGGTCGAGAGCCTTTGAAACCATCAGCGGAGAAGTCGTCAAAGCGATCCTGCTTAGTCTGAATCGCCTCAATCCCACCAGCCATCTGAGCGGACTGTTCGGCAAAGAGCCGGGAGCGTGCACGATGTACGGCCTGGATGTCACGGAGTTCCGCGCTGCCAGCGAGAAAGCCATACGGTTGCCAGAGGCAGAGATCAATGCCGTCGCACAAGCCCGGCAGTTGGAGAATCCCGATGCGCGTATCACCGTCAAAGACCAAACAGGTTCGTCTTTTTTGAGCGAGTTCGCCGATGCCCTGGTTGGGCTACAAACGAGCGACGACGCAATGTTCGTTGCCGCTTTCTGGGAACAAAAGCTCATCAATAAAGCCGTATGGGAGTACATGCAATCAACACCGGACTCATTTGCGGAGGCGGACGGTCTGTCATGGCTGGTTAAATGGGAACAAGGCAAAGGGACACTGTTGTCGTTGCCAACCGCATACCCAACCAAAGGACTGAAAGCTGTTGGTAGAGCTGGTATTGCGCTCCATCGAATGCAAACGCTCTTCGCCTATCAGTACGGAAGAGAGAGGTTTCACCAAAATGTAGCCGTTATCGTTCCCACATCGGAAGATCACCTCCCTGCCATCTGGTGCTTCTGTTCTTCTCCCGAATACAATGAGGCAGTGCGGTGTATCGACCAGAAACTCAACGTTACTAATGCCACGCTGGTCAAAGTGCCCTTCGATCTCGATCACTGGGCCAAGGTCGCTAACGAAAGATATCCACACGGCCTCCCCCCCCCCTACTCCGACAACCCCACTCAATGGATCTTCCACGGTCATCCCTGCGGTTTAGTAGTCTGGGACGAGATTGCGAAGCGGACTATCCATGGTCCGCTTCGTACCGACTCCACGGTGTTGCAGGTCGCTGCCGCTCGCCTGCTTGGCTACCGCTGGCCAGCGGAACGGGACGCCAGCATGGAACTGGCTGATGAGCAGCGGGAATGGGTGCGGCGCTGCGAGGCATTGCTTGAGCACGCGGACGAGGACGGCATCATCTGTATCTCCCCACTACGGGGCGAATCGTCCGCCGAAGACCGGCTCCTGGGTCTTCTGGCAGCCGCCTTCGGCGACGCCTGGAACGATGGTGTACTCAGCAAGCTGCTGGCCGAAGTAGGCAGCCCGAGCCTCGACGACTGGCTGCGCAATCGTTTCTTCGAACAGCACTGCCAACTGTTCCACAATCGCCCGTTCATCTGGCATATCTGGGACGGCCGCCGACGTGACGGCTTCCATGCGTTGGTCAACTACCACAGGCTGGCCGAGGGCGACGGTAAGGGCCGCCGATGCCTGGAGTCCCTCACTTATAGCTATCTCGGCGATTGGATTACCCGCCAACAGGACGGTGTGAAACGCGGCGAAGGCGGCGCGGACGACCGTCTGGCCGCAGCACTGGAACTCCAAAAGCGTCTCGCCGCGATCCTCGAAGGCGAGCCGCCCTTTGACCTCTTCATCAGGTGGAAGCCCCTAGAAGAACAGCCCATCGGCTGGGAGCCGGACATCAACGACGGCGTGCGCCTCAATAGCCGCCCCTTCATGGCCGATGACATTCCCGGCGGGAAGAAAGGCGCGGGAATCCTCCGCAGCAAGCCAAACGTCCACTGGCGAAAGAACAAGGGCAAAGAGCCATTGCGCGATCAGGAGCAGTTCCCGTGGTTCGGGAAGAACGGTGAATTCACAGGAGAACGGGTCAACGACGTGCATTTATCCACTGAAAGCAAGCGGACCGCACGCGAGCGAGTCGAGGCACCATCATGACATCCGATCAAGACCGACACTGGCGATATCCGGGGGCACGGTGGTGGAAGTTCGACTTTCACACGCACACCCCAGCCTCACAAGATACCTATTGGTATAAGCACCAAGACAACCCTCTGATGCCGGAACAATGGCTGCAACACTTCATGGACGCAGACATCGATTGTGTGGCGATTACCGATCACAACAGCGGCGACTGGATTGACCAACTCAAAGCTGCGTATGAGAAAATGCGGAATGCCAACACACCCGGCTTCCGAGAACTGCATCTCTTCCCCGGTGTCGAGATATCCGTCAATGCTGGCTTTCACCTCCTGGCGATATTCGATGTGGACAAGGGCATGTCTGATATCGACACGTTGCTCGGTCTCATTGACTACGACGGAGTCAAAGGGGGCAGCAACGGTGTGACACGAAAATCCGCCATTGAAGTCGTGGAAGCCGTGCTGCACGCCGGCGGTATTCCTATTCCCTCCCACACCGACGACGCAAAGGGACTGTTACGGCTGAAGGACAATGACTCGAACAAGCCAGAGCTTGATGCCAATACAATCCGTCAAGTTCTCGCATGTAAGGATATTCTTGCGATGGAGGTAGTTGACCCATCGCGGCCGAAGCCGGCTCTGTACAAAGAAGCGGACGTGACCTGGTCTGAGGTGGTCGGTTCTGACTGCCACAGCTTCCGGGGTCAGAATTGTCCCGGATCGCGTTATACCTGGGTGAAGATGGAAACGCCGTCTATCGAGGGGCTGCGCTTGGCGTTGATGGATGGCGCGGGCTTTTCGATCCGACGCAACGATGAAGAGGAACCGATCGAACTCCCAAAGCTCTTCGTGGAGGCGGTGGAAATCAACAAGGCTCGGTTCATGGGACGTGGCCAACCGGCAAAGCTTGAGTTCAGCCCGAGGCTCAACGCGCTGGTGGGAGGGCGCGGCACGGGGAAGTCCACTGTCGTCCACGCGCTAAGACTTGCGGCAAGACTTGAAAACGAACTGGTAGAGGGATTGGGAGATCAGAGCGAGCCTCGCTTGACGTTCGAACGCTTCAACCGGGTACCTACTGACAGTACAGACACAGGAGGACTGAGGGATACGACCGAGATTACGTGGACGGTGATGCGGGATGGTGTACGGTATCGCGTGCGGTGGTCCAACGATAAGAGAACCGTCGAGGAGGACGACGGCGAAGACCGGTGGAGCCCGTCAGCGATTCAGGCCGTCTCATACGAACGCTTCCCGATCCGCATCTACAGTCAGGGGCAGATCACGGCTCTCGCCGGCGAGAATCAGCAAGCACTGCTGGGAGTCATCGACAAGGCCGCGGGCGTGGACGAGTTCAAAAGACGTCTAGAAGAGACGCAAGCTGCGTTCTTTGCATCAAGAGCTCGGATTAGAGAGCTCGACGAAAAATTGGCGCGCCGAGACGCTATCGTCGTCGAACGGCAGGACGTAGAGCGCAAGTTACAACGTTTCGAGGAGGCGGGTCATACCACAATCCTGACAACCTACCGGCACCGAAGCCGTCAGCGTACAGAAACGGATCGACAATTCGATGCGACGGTGGAGGCCGCCGAGCGCATCGAAATAACGGCGGCGGCCTTACAATCCGAAGATTTGCCTGACGGACTCTTTGTCACAAGCTCAGACGAAGATCGTGAGGTCATTGCGATCGTGAACACATTGGCCGCCGCTTTGCGCACGGCGGCTGATGATTTGCGCGCCACTGCGCAACGCCTGCGCGGAGTTGTCGATACCCAGCGCGAGGCATTGACGAAAGGGACGTGGCGAGCAGCAGAGGACCGGGCAGCTGGAGACTACGCCCGGTTGGTCGAAATGTTACACGAGGAGGGCATTAGCGACCTAAACGAGTACAGCCGCTTAGTGCAAGATAGGCAGAGACTCGACGGCGAACTGTCACGCTTGGATTCGATGCAGGCAGAACGAAACAGACTGGTAGAAGCGTCACAGGCAAGTCTCCAGAACGTCCTAGACGCTCGCCGTGCCCTGAGCGACGCTCGCAACGCCTTTCTGGAACAGGCGCTGGCCGAGAACAGATTTGTACATATTCAAGATCGGACCTATGGCATTGATCTGCGAGTAATCGAGCGGTCCCTACGTGATGTGCTGGAGATTCGCGACGATCGGTTCCGGGACGACATCCTCGTCATGGAAGACGGTCGTCCAATCAGGGGAGCTGTGGCTGGACTTTTTGCGAACCTGCCGGACGACCAGTCCGCAAGGCGTTCGACAATCGAAGCGCGTATGGATCGTCTCAAGTCCCGCATCGGCAACGCTTGTGCCGGTTCGGGCGACTTTGGCGGGTATTTCAACAACTATCTCAAACGCGAATTCAACCGAAAGCCTGAGTTGCTTGACAAAGTGCTGATCTGGTTCCCGGAAGACGGATTGAGTGTCGAATACAGCCGTCTGGGCGATGGTACGGACTTTCAGCCCATTACCCAGGCATCGGCCGGACAACGGTCAGCGGCAATGCTGGCCTTCCTACTTGCGCATGGAGAGGAACCTCTTGTACTGGATCAGCCAGAAGACGACTTGGACAATCACTTGATCTACGACTTGGTCGTGCGCCAGATTCGTGAAAACAAACTCCGACGGCAGATTATCGTCGTGACACACAACCCGAACGTAGTCGTCAACGGTGACGCAGAGATGTTACACGTCCTCGACTTTCATGGACAATGCTTCATCAGACAGAAGGGATCGTTGCAAAAGGAAGCCATACGTGAGGCAGTCTGCCGAGTAATGGAAGGCGGACGCGAAGCGTTTGAACGCCGTTATCGGCGGCTTGGGCCGGAGCCAGTTCATGTTTGATAGCCAGAAAGAATTGCTCGACAAGATTAGACTGGGCGAGAGCACGTTTTTGGAGTACAAGGAAGTGCGCTTTGCCGGTGGGAGAGTCAGCCAACCGCGCCGTGACGACCTTGCCGATGAGCTTGCCACCTTTGCGAACAGTCGTGGGGGGGTGTTTGTGCTCGGGGTTGAGGACAGGACCCATGAGGTTCTCGGCATCCCGGTTGATCGCCTCGATATGGTGGTCGATTTCGTCCGAGAAGTCTGTATTGATTCCATCGAACCGGCCATCGAGGACATTGTGCTGGATCGACTCTGGTTGCCCTCAAGCACGGGTGAAGAAGTAGCCGTTGTGAAGGTGGACATCCCGCGGAGCTTGTTTGTCCACAGAAGTCCTGGCGGTTACTTTCACCGTCTAGCGAACGCGAAGCGCCGCATGTCGCCTGAAGCTCTTGCGCGGCTCTTCCAGCAGCGCAGCCAAACACGCATTATTTATTTTGATGAACAAATAGTATCCAGCGCCCGGTCGGAAAATTTGGCACCGGCTCTGTGGGAGCGATTTCGCACCCTGCGGTCTGACGATGACCGGGAGGACTTTCTCGGGAAACTCGGCATGGTGCGCGCCGACGAAGACGGAACGGTGAAGCCGACCGTTGCCGGCGTATTGATGGCGAGTGAGGACCCACGCCGATGGCTCCCCAACGCCTACATTCAATCAGTGGCCTACCGGGGAACCGACATCAGGCCGGGTGAACCGGGAGACGCCTATCAATTAGACGCCATCGATATCACCGGCCCGCTCGACCGACAGGTTTCCGATGCTTGCCGCTTCGTAGCAAAGAACATGAGGATAGTTGCTTTCAAAGACCAGGGACGCCAGGATCAGCCCCAGTTCGATATGACGGCGGTGTTCGAGGCTGTCGTCAATGCCGTAGCCCACCGAGATTATTCCATCCACGGTTCGAAGATCAGACTCCGCCTGTTCGAGGACCGCCTCGAACTCTATTCTCCCGGTACGATTCCCAATACGATGACTGTCGAAAGCCTGCCGTATCGGCAGTCAGCCCGTAACGAGACACTATCCAGCTTACTCGCCCAGTGTACAGTGCCAGAGAATATTCCCGGGCTGGAAACGGACCGGCGAACCCTGATGGACAAACGTGGAGAAGGAGTGCGCATCATCCTGGATAACAGCGAGCGGCTATCCGGCAAGACGCCGGAATACCGCCTGATTGACGACACGGAACTCCTGCTGACGATTTACTCGACCGTAACCAACTTGAGCTTATCAGGTGAAGACAAGGACTCATGAGTACCGCCTTCATTAGTGCGGCGAGGTAGCGTATTCGGTCGTGGGTGCGCTGAAATGTCTTTGAGTACCGATATGGACGACCAATCAGCCACCACCGTCATCGAGGCTCTGGCGTCCTCGCTGGAAGTCGCGTCCAGGCATAACCCTGGCGATGTAGAGAACCCTGCCGCCATTGTCTGGACCGATCATGATTCGCAATGGCAACCGATCATTCCGCAACTCCGCCAGCTCATGCCACAACTGTTGACCTTGGACGAGTATCAACCCGAGCAACGAACCGGACCGGCGATCTGGCTGCGGTGTGTAGTCGATCACACACTGAAAGAGCCGAAGCTCCCCGAGGGGACGACACCAATCCTGTATCTCCCCGGTGTCAGCAGACAGGCTCTCAGAGCTGTTCAGGAGTGCCCGGACAGTCTTAAGCCGTTGGTGGAACTTCAGTATCGTGGCGTCTGTTGGACCCAGAAGAACGGCAAGGACTGGACCGTCAATGCATTTCTGGTTGCTAAAGATGGAGGGCTCGGCCTGGATGTCGCCCAGGATGTCGCTACGCAGCAGTCAATGCTGGGAGCGTTGACAGAGTTGGCGACAACCTCACTAGCAAGGCTGAGAGACAAGCATCTCGAAGCGGAGGATTTTGACAAGCTTTTCTCCGATGATCCGACAAAGGATATCCTGCTTTGGCTCAGCGATCCCAAGACGGTGCAAGCGAACTGGACCAGGGAGCGATGGAGCGCCTTCACGTCACGCTGCAAGGCGGAACTTCATTTCAACCCGGACCAGGACGGCGAGATTGTCGGAGCGGAGCTGCTCGGGAGACGCGAGGGACAATGGCAACCGATGTGGGAGCGTTTTGCTGAGTCGCCCGCACTCTACCCCGGCATACCCGAGCTTTTACGCAAGGCAATGCCGGACGAACTGTTTGTGGAACCTTCCTCCTGGCCCCAAAATAATGAAAGAGAGGAAACAGCTCTGCGCCAAGAACTCTTGGCGTTGGAGAAGATGTCGCCATCGGCAGCGCGCGATCAAATACTCAGACTGGAAAAGACGCACGGCATAAGACGCGAATGGGTCTGGGCAAAGCTCGACCGGGCACCTCTGGCCCACTCCCTCAAGTCCCTGGCGGTGATCGCAACGTGCGCGTCAAGCGAGGTCGGCGGGGCATCTGTCGCTGACATGGCCAAGCTGTACGTGGATGGAGCTTGGCAAGTCGATGCAGCCGCGCTTTCCAGTATGGCCGCGGTGAAAACGTCTGCGGATACGCAGGCCGTAAGCCGAGCATTAAACGCAATCTACCGTCCATGGCTGGAGTCCGCAGCCCGACATTTGCAGGCATTAAAGGAAAGAGAGTCGTTCACCGTCCGTGACGAACAAAAAACGTATGGTGAGCACGTTGACTCCGGGACAGTAATCCTCTTCGCAGATGGTCTCCGCTTCGACGTGTCCCAACGCCTAGTAGATCGTCTACAGGCGGAAGGCCGACTCGTGACGGTGTCGACGCACTGGGCGGGTCTGCCCACGGTCACAGCGACTGCAAAGCCGGCAGCGTCTCCGGTGACAGAGAATATCAAGGGCGTATCCCTTGGTGAGGACTTCCTGCCGGTGACGACGGACGCCGAACGTCCCCTCACTACGGAACGGTTTCGTAAGCTCCTGGCTGCTGCCGGCTACCAGTACGTCGGTGTGGATGAGACGGGCGACCCGACAGGTCGTGCCTGGACCGAAAATGGGGAGCTTGACAAGCTGGGCCATTCATTGCAGGGAAAGCTCGCGGCGCGGATTGGTGATCAGATTGAGATGCTCTTTGAACGCATTGAGGGGCTCTTTCAGACCGGATGGCGCGAAGTCCGCGTCGTCACCGACCATGGCTGGCTATGGCTTCCCGGCGGGCTGCCAAAGGTCGATCTTCCCAGATATCTCACCAAAAGCCGTTGGGCGCGTTGCGCGGCTGTCAAGGACGGAGCGTCAGCCGATATACCGACAGTGCCCTGGCATTGGAATATCCACGAACGTGTCGCCATTGGTCCCGGCATCGCATGCTTCGGTGCCGGTAACGAATACGCCCATGGAGGACTAAGTCTTCAGGAGAGCCTTGTTCCCGTCATTCGGATCACCGCCGGCGTAGGCTCTGCCAAGACAGAAACGCATATCATCACCGTTTCCTGGGTCGGCTTACGATGTCGGGTACGAATCGATGCTACCCGGACAGGCTTGTCCGTCGATCTCCGAACGCAGGTGGGCGACGCGAATTCGAGCGTCAGTGAGGCGCGTCCAGTGAGTGACGAAGGCGCGGTAAGCCTATTGGTCGCCGATGATGGGCTTGAGGGTACATCGGCCGCCATCGTCGTGCTGGATGCGAACGGCCAAGTTGTCGCAAGGCAATCAACAATCATCGGAGGCGAAGATTGAAACTGGAACTCGACGAACTCGACCGACAGGCAGCAAAGGCGTTCGACGGCTATCTCGTACGCAAGGATCTGGTGCGCAAATATAGCCGTCAGTATCCAGTGCCGACCTATGTTGTTGAGTTCCTTCTCGGGCGTTACTGCGCCACCACCGACGAGCAGGAGATCGAGGAAGGGTTGACAATCGTCGAGCGACAGCTCGCAGACCGGACCGTGCGCACGGGAGAAGAGGAACTGTTCAAGGCGAGAGCCCGGGACCAAGGTGCTATCAAACTGATCGATATCGTTAGGGCGAAGCTGGACACGAGGACGGATTCGCTGATTGCGGAGCTTCCCAGTCTCGCACTCAAAGACGTCCGTATCGACGACAACCTCGTGAAGCAGCACGAGCGCATACTGACAGACGGTTTCTATGCCGAGGTCACGCTGAGCTACGATGCCTCCATCGCCCAGGAAAAGAACGGGCGACCGTTTGCAATCGACAGCCTTCGCGCGATTCAGCTCTCCAAAGCGGACCTGCTAGACACGCTCTACCAGGGACGGCGAGTGCTCACCGGCGACGAGTGGCGCCGCCTGCTGCTCCGTAGCGTCGGATTAGAGCCCGACGCACTATCAGAGAGGGCACAGCTCGTAGCTCTGGTCCGCATGGCACCATTCGTCGAGCGAAACTACAACATGGTTGAACTGGGTCCCCGCGGTACAGGAAAGAGCCATCTGTTCCAGCAGATCTCGCCATATGCCCACCTGATCTCCGGCGGCAAAGCTACGGTGGCCAAGATGTTCGTCAACAACGCCACGGGGCAGCGTGGGCTCGTCTGTCAGTACGACGTTGTATGCTTCGATGAGATATCGGGAGTTTCCTTCGACCAGAAGGACGGAGTGAACATCCTCAAGGGCTACATGGAGTCCGGTGAGTTCTCACGCGGCAAGGAGAGCATCCGGGCCGAAGGCGGTGTCGTCATGGTGGGAAACCTGGACGTTGAGGTTGAGCATCAGCAACGGGTCGGGCACCTGCTCAGTCCATTGTCCATGGACATGCGCGACGATACGGCCTTCATGGATCGTATCCACGCTTACGTGCCCGGTTGGGACTTTCCGAAGCTTAATCCGAGCGAACACTTCACCGATCATTTCGGTCTGGTCAGCGACTTCCTCTCGGAGTGCTGGAGCCGATTGCGTACCGGCAGTCGGGTTCCGGTTTTTCAAGAAAGGCTCCACTACGGCGGCGCACTCAGCGGACGGGATATCACGGCGGTCAACAAGACGGTGAGTGGTCTGCTCAAGCTGCTGTACCCAGACCCCGAGATGGTGGTTCTGGACGATGAGCTGGAAGCGCTGGTGCGTGTTGCCCTCGAAGCCCGTCGCCGGGTCAAAGAGCAGCAGAAACGGGTGTTCAAAAGCGAGTTCCAGAACACACACTTCAGTTACACGATGGGTGAGGACGGAATCGAGAA
The DNA here is from genome assembly GCA_965232605.1 of uncultured Binatia bacterium (SeqCode). Lineage (GTDB taxonomy): Bacteria > Desulfobacterota > Binatia > Bin18 > Bin18 > Bin18. The sequence goes on from CBDDQA010000005.1 coordinate 884,857, forward strand.
GTTCGTGTCCACACCGGAACTGCGTAGTGACGATACCATTGATCCAGACCCCCTACCGCCGGGACAGGTATGGGGAATTAGTCCGGGCGGACCGGAGACGGGGCCCAGCCTTTACCGCCTCGAGGTCACGGTCGGCAGAGGTAGCGGAGTCAAGATATTGAATGCTCCAGTTCCACCGGCCTTTCGCGAAAGCGCCAGGTATGCCGAACAGAACCTGTACACCAGGGCAAAGGAGTTGATTGGAGATCGGGACCCACGCTCTCACGAATTCTCCGTACAGCTCCGTGCCATGGACAACGACCGCACTGGAACAGCTCTCGGTTTACCGACGTTGATAGCCCTTTGCAGCGGGCTGCTTGATAAGAGCACGAAGGGCGGCTTAATCGTGGTTGGCGCCTTGAATCTCGGTGGTTCGGTGGAACCATTAGCGAATACCGTCGGTATCGTTGAGGTTGCTGTCGAGAAGGGGGCGCATACAGTGCTGATGCCGGTGTCGGCGCGAAAACAGCTTTTCGACCTCTCAGATGATATGGCAACCCGAATCAATATCCAGTTTTACTCGGATACACCGGATGTGCTGTTGAAGTCGTTGCTTGAGTGACGGAGCAATTCAGTTTCAGGCTTAAGCGGCTCTTTACTCTACTATCAGCGGCAGCGCTTCCCCCTGCGCCAGACCCGTCAGGAATGCCCGCAACTCGTCATCCGACAGTCCTGGCGTATCCGAGGCGGCAAACAGCAGGGCCACATTCTGGTCAGCCGGCGAGAGGCTGGCCAACTGGGCTTGGGCACGGCTGCGGATCACCGGACCGACCAGCCGCGCCAATTCGGACAGAAAGCGAGAGGCAATGAGGATTTTTTCTGCCGCACTGTTGGCCCGGCTCTGCATGTCCTGATGGACGGCAATCATCCCCGCGTGCAAAACGAGTTCAGTGCCACTCAGCGCCCACAGTTCTTTCGGCACCTGCCCCCACAGCAGGGTCAGTTCATCCATTGCCGGCCACAGCGTGGTGTGCAGCAGCCTCGTGCTCTCCGCGGCAATCAGACGAACGAGGGCGGCCTTCCAGTCGGGGGAGAGGACCGGGTCGCCCCGCAGGGAGGGCGGTGCGGGCTGCGGAAGACGTTCGAGAATTTCCCCCTTTTCATCCAGGACAAGATGATCCTCAAGCGCCTGTCCCAGTATGGTCAGGCTGGCGATATAGCGGCGTTGTCCCTCTGCGGTCTGGAGCACCCGGAGGCGATGGGCTTCGGCTACCAGGTCGGCCCGGTAATAGGTATGGCCGTGGTCGTAGACTTTTTCGACGCCATCGCGCAGTTGCACGCAGGTATGCGCCCCCGGATAAAACCGTTCGTGCGGCGCGGGCCGCCAGTCAACCGCGGTCTCAACCATTGTCATATGCAGGGCGGCCTCTTCGGCCCCCTGGGTGAAACGCTCGCGATTGGCCCCAACTTCTCCTCCGCAGATGAAGGACTCTCGTAAAGTAAAAAAGAGCTGATCGCTGGGATAGGGCCCGTAGTAGCGGAGCGCCGGTTTTTCCTGGTCCTGCCCCAAGCGCGCCAGCACATTCAGGATGGTTGCCCCGCCGCCGGACGGGAGATTCATCGGTGCGTCTAAGGGCGGGAGGGTCTCCACGTCTTCATACGCGACCGAGCGGAAGAAGGTCAGCGTCCGGGCCACCTCAAAGCCGCCCTCACCGGCCAAGGCTACGATCACGTCGGACCCACCCCAGCCCAGATGGGACGCTGCACCGCGGACAACGCCGAGAAAGTGGCCGTCCATATTGCGCACCTTAAACCGCTGCACCAGACCATCGGCGGCATAGAAAAAAAGCGAGAGCAAACGTCCGTGGCGATCAAAAGCTCCCAAACGGCGGGGAGCTGAACGCGCGGCACTGGCCGGCAGAAAGAACGTCAGCGTCCCGTGAGCGGAGCGTTCCAGGCCGACCTGCCCGTCCGTATACCAGCGGAAACGGCCCGCCTCGGCGACCGGCTCGGTTGTATTCAACACCATCCGAAAGGACGCCAGGCGCTCAGGCTCGACCAGTTCGGCTTCCAGGGTCTGGAGAGCCAGTTCCAAAACATCAGCAGGGGAGGGGCTGGTCATATATCCGGGTGCTGAGGCGGGTCTCAGGACGTGCGCAGCGCCTCGATCTGTGGCGGCGACAGATAGGGCTCCAGCGCTTCCGGGGACGCTTCGCGCACGGCCAGGGGCGAGTCGAACCCCGCGGCCACCAGCGCCTTGATTTCTTCACGGTTGAGCCCTGGCAACTGAGCCCGGGCCAACTCCAGGCTCGACGGATCGACCCCGAGCCGCGCCCGCTCCGCCAGTTCGGACAGTTGTGTGACCGACGCCCAGCCCATGACCTCGGCAATCTCCGCGGCCGCATCCACCAGCCAACTGACCTCATCCGTCAGACTGAGAATCGTACCGGCGTAACACTGACAGCGGTTTTCCAAAGACGACAGTTCGTCCCCGTTAATCCAGCCCAGCAGCAGCAGCGAGAGCTTGGCCGACCGGGCCTCCTGAGTCGTCGGCAACATGCGGGCGGTGAGGAGTTTCCGGAGATCGTCGCCCGGCTCAGAGCCGCGTTCGCGTATCCACTCGCCCACTTTGCTTTCATACCCTCGGCCGCGGTGTTCGGCCGACGACAACGGAATCTGCATTTTCTGGCCGTCTTCGGTCAGGCTCAGCGTATAAAAGAGTTCCAGTTCGGACACCTCGCGGCCCTGGGCTGACTCAAAAAAGCGGGCCAGTTTCACCGCGGTTGCCGCGCGGATGCCTTTGCGGGCCGCGACTTCTCCCAGCGTTGAGGCTTCCAGCCGTCCGTCTTCGCTGCGAGCAACAAGCTGCGTGGTGACCAGAACGCTCAGCGCCTGGTCTGCTTCGTCTGCGACACGGTCCGAGGCCGGCGCGCGTATGCCCCGTTGCTGAAAGCCGAGATAGGTCAGGTCCAGAAAAGCGTGCAGCTCATCGGTCGAAAGACAGACCTTGGAGGCGATCAGATTGAGGATACGATCGGTGAGTCCGGTCTGGCCGGGAGCCGGAGTAAACTGTTCCTGCTCGCCCATCACATAGCCCCGCCACAACAGGTCGGCCTGGAACTGGTTGGTGGCAATCAGGACGGACCGGCCAAATGCCTCTTTGCCGCCTCGCCCTCCGACTCGCCCAGGGCCGCCCTCCAGAGAAGAGGGGGGCGACGCAAATCCGAGTCGGCCCGCTCGGCCGGAGATATTTTCATATTCGGCCCAGGAGAGCGGGACTTCAATTGCGGTGCCGGTCCGTGTGTCCGTGTCCCATTTGACGGCTTCGATGAACACCGTGGAGGCCGGCAGATTCACCCCAAAGGCCAGCGTCGTGGTACAGGCGATGACCCGTACTTGGCCCTGACGGTAGGCAGCCTCAACAATCGCCCGCTCCGCCGAGGTCAGGTCGGCGTGGTGAAACGCGACCCCCCCAGCAAGGGCAGCGCGCAGTTGTGCTTTGAGGGAGGTCTCTTCGAGAGGCTCAAGCGCGGCCAGCGCAGCGGCGGCCGGCGTCAACTCGGAGGCTTCTGCCAGCTCCAGGGCACACTGGACCGTATCCCGTTTGCCTTTCAAAAAGATAAGGATTTGCTCCCCCTGCCGCGCGAGATGCGTGACGTGGGCGTATAAGAGCTCACGCGGGTCGTCTGACTCAACGGGGGCCAAGCGCTCCTCGCCTTCTTCGCCCGTGTTATACGTGCGGTAGCGAAAGCGGTCGCCCAGCACCACGCCACGGTAGAGTTCAACCGGCCGTTCGTCCTGTAAGAGGAGGTCGGCATCCAACCAGGCGGCGACTTGCTCGGCCTCGCGCAGGACGGCCGAGAGTCCCAGGAGTTGTGGCCGCGGGGCGGCGCTGAGGAGTTTTGTCAATGTCAGTTCCAGCCCCGATCCGCGTTCCGGGTCGCCCAGCATCTGGAGTTCGTCCACCACGACCAGGGCGACCGTCCGCAGCAGGTGCGGATGCCGGACGAGCAACTGGGCGAGTTTTTCGTATACGAGGACGGCCAGGTGAAAGTCGCCGTGTTCGATATCGTGGTCAAACTCGCGTCGGTCACGCGTTGCCACCACGACCTTGACGCCATAGGTTCCGTAACGTGCGCGAAAGGTTTCGTATTTTTCTTCCGCCAGAGCGCGCAGCGGCGTGAGATACAGCACGCGCTGACCGGCAAAGGCCGCGCGCAGGGCGGCCATCTCGCCCACAAAGGTTTTGCCCGATGAGGTTGGAGAGGAGATGAGCAGGCTACGACCGTCAAACAGCCCGTAGCGCTGCACGGCAACTTCCTGCACGGGCAACAGAAACTCGCCCTGCTGGCCTTCCCAGAGTTCCAGCAGGGTGTCCGGCAGCTCATATTTCCGCAGGTCTCGAACGCGTCGCATAGCCCTAGCCCGTATCTGCAAAGAGTAAACGTATCCAGCGTTGTTGTCGATTGGAAGGATACGTTGGTAGTGTCTCAGTTTCAAATCTCCGCTCCCCGCTGCCAGCCCAGCCCCCCCTCCCTGACCCTCTCCCTCAGAGGGGGGAGGGAATAGCTGCTCCCTCTCCCCTGGAGGGAGAGGGCTGGGGTGAGGGGGAAAATTCAAAGTGAGACACTACCGATACGTTTACTCTTTCAGTCCGTTGGGAGAGGGAAAAGGCGGCAGGCATGGTATGGGGCGAGAGGGGTGCCGGTCATCCGGGCACGGTTTCTGCCTATCCGTCCGAGGAAGTTATCGTCTGCTGTTCCACCAGCCGAGCCCGCACATAGCCCTCCATCCCGCCACAGGCCAGAATCTCGATATAGAGATCGGACAGGTCCCGAATCGGATAGCGGGTGCCGGCGCTCATGGATTTCACAATGCGGTTATTGACATCGATCCGCAGCCGGTCGCCCGTCCGAATTTCCCCCGCTTCCCAGAGGGTCAGCGGCGGCAGACCGATATTGAGACAGAGCCGAAAGAACGGCCAGGCAAAGGCCGGCGCGATCATGCCGGCAACACCGTGCTGCTGAAGCGCCTTGACCGCCTGAATATACTGCTCCCCGGCTCCGACCTTACCCGTTGCCAGAAGAATAACGTTCCCGGTCTCCCCGCTTCCATCCGCAAGACGCTCGACAATGGCCTCGCTCGAAAGCGAGCCAGAGACGGTCTGCGCTCGGGCCGTGATAATGAGCCGATCCACTTGCATGACGATACACCACCAGCTAGGCGACGAGCCGCAGCCGGGGAACCGCGTCCAGAGAGAACTTCCTATATGTTTCAGGGCTCAGACCCGAGATGATCTGCCGGCAGCCCTCAAGCCCGGCAATGAAATCCTGGAGTTCAACGCCAAGATAGGCGGGCGAGTGTGGGGCTATCTTTATCAGTCCCTCGTGCAGCAACGAGCGGGTGCCCGCCAGGTTGCCACGTCCGAGATGGTAGAGCGCGACCGCAATCTGGATCAGCCCTTGCAGGAAGCTTTTTACCTCATCCTGTTCTTTCATCCACTGTGGCTCCAGGACTTCGTGCACTTCAAAGAAGAGATGCTGGTTAAAGAGCAGGACACTTTTTTGCAGCGCAACATCGAGCGCCGGGGCTTCAGCCTGCCCGGACCAGTCCTCCAGTACCGTCCCATATTGCAGGAGTGTGGCCCTGACCGCCGGCCAGTCCGCCTCAAAATCCGGCGTGAGCACGCAGCGCAGCTTCTCGGCAAGCGCGCACGAGGGCGGCCCAGCCGCGTCCGTTCGGGCGGCGGCGGCAAGATCACGCACCGTGGCGGCTGTCGCCGCATCATCCAGGGCGTCAAGCAGCAGGTCGGCTAATGCGTTACGGGTCGCAATTTTCATGCGGAGAGCTCCGCGACCGTGGCCCCCCCGCCCCCTTCATTCCGGGAAGCCTCGTTAAAGGAGGCGCAGTACGGCGAGTCGGCCAAATATGCCCGGACCGCCCGCCGGAGCGCACCGGTGCCCATACCGTGCACGATACGCACGGACGATTGATTATTGAGGAGGGCCTGATCCAGGAAGACTTCCAAGCGCGGCAGCGCCTCCCGAACCCGCAGGCCGAGCAGATTGATCTCGGGCCGACCCGGTGGCGCGTGCTCGACGGCCACCCGAACGCGCGGCACCGGTTTCTGCCCGGCCGTTCGCCGGACCTGAACAAGGGGCACCTCAAACGTCGTCCCACCCCGACGTACCCTGGCTTTGCTCCCGTTGATCGTCAGCAAGGTCCCCCGAATTTTCCCACCACGAATCTCGACTTCATCCCCAATCTGGGGCGGCGGTGTATCGGCGCCGGTCTCGGTCTGGAATGGCTGCTCTTTTGCCGCGATCTCCTTGTGGCGTTCGTGCAAAAACCGTGAGAGGTCTCGGCGGGCATCACCATGCGGCGTTTGCAGGTTTTTGCGGAGCCGTGCGAGGACCTCGCGGCCTTCCTCGCGAACACGGCGGACCAGCAGCTTGGCTTCGCTCACCGCGTCCTGCCAGACCTGACGACATTTTTCCTCGGTTTCGGCCAGGAGGCGCTCCTGACGCATCCGCTGGGCGGTTGCCTGTTCGCGTTCAGACTGTATCCGGGTCCGTTCACGCTCCAAGCTGACCGAGGTGGCTTCAAGCCGAGTCAAGGCTTCGGAGAATTGACGGGCTTCCGCGGACAGGGCCGCCTCTGCGGCTCGACACACGGCTTCGGGTAACCCGAGACGCCGGGCCATGGGCAGCCCGAGGCTCTGGCCCATGACGTCGTACTGGAGCTGATAGCGCGGCTGGAAGGTCTCCAGATCAAACGCCACCGCCGCAATCTGATAACTCCCGTCGCCCACCGCAAAGAGTTTGACCGGACTCAGATGCGTGGCCAGCGCGAGGGACACCTGGCGGTCTTTCAGAACGGAGAGCAGGCCGTTTGCCAGAGCCCCTCCTTCGGCCGGGTCCGTGCCGCCGCCGGGCTCGTCAAGAAGGAGCAGCGCCGGCTCTGACAGCGTCACCAGCATATCGCTGATATTGGCGATATGGGCCGAGAAGGTCGAGAGACTGTGCTCCAGGGACTGGGCATCCCCAATGTCGGCAAATACGCTCCGAAAGATGAGCAGTTCATTAACTTCGTCCGTCGGGATCAAAAAGCCGCTCTGGGCCATGAGGCAGAGAAGCCCCAGGGTTTTGAGGGCGACCGTTTTTCCGCCCGTATTCGGACCGGTAATAATCAGCCCGCGTTTATCGTTGGGCAGGATCACATCGATAGGAACAACTGCGGTGTCCGAGGCCGTCAGCAAGGGATGCCTGGCGCCACGGAGCTGGATGGCCGAGCCGAAGTGCGGCTGTGTGGCGCCGTATTTCTGCGCAAACACCACCTTGGCGTGCAGGACGTCGATTTCCGTCAGGGTTGCAAATGTCTGCCGGAGTTGATCGAGGTTCTCGCGCACCAGCGCGGTCAGCCAGACCAGAATCCGGTGTTCCTCGGCCGCGACTTCTTTCTGGGCGAGCAGCAGTCTGTTGTTGAGTTCGACCGCAAACAGCGGTTCGATGAACACGGTTTCGCCCGACCCGGAACGATCCTGGACGACCCCCGGCAACCGCGTCTGAAAATTGGGCCGGACGGGAATGACAAAACGGTTATTCCGAATCGTGACAAACTGGTCGGTGACCACCTCCTGGGCTTCGCTTGAACGCAGGGTGCGTTGCAGGCGGTGTTCAATGTCCTCGCTCAGGGAGTGGACCTGGCGCCGGAGTGAACGCAGCGTTGCGCTGGCCTCGTCTTTGAGGCCACCGTTCTCGTCCAGGCAGCGGTCCAGGGCGGCCTCCAAGTCAGGCAGGGCCGGCAGGCGGTCGGCATAGCCGTTCAGACGCTCAAACGCGGCGGCGTCTCGACGGAAAAACCGGGCAAGCAGTCGGGCGCGTGTCACCACGGCCAGCACGTCGCGGAGCTTTTGTCCCTCAAGCGCGACACCGCCGTGGTCCGCTTGCGCACAGGTCGGACGGATATCGGGGAACGGTTCGAGCGGCAGGCTCAGGCGCTCTTCCACCAAACGAAAGCACTGCCAGGTTCGCTCGCTGTCTTCTTTGACCAGCGGCTCGGCAACCTGGGGCTTGAGGGCCAGGCAGGCTGCTCGACCGGCGGACGACAGGGCACAGTCCGCTAGAAGCTGAAGGACTTTGTCAAACTCTAAGGCCAGAAGGTCGCGTTCGCGCATATGCTACAGGGGTCTGCCAGAGCGACCCACGCTGCATGTTTTGCACACTCCGCCCGTTCAGCGCAATACAGGCGAGTTCCACAAGCCGCGCCATGACAGTTGCAGCCGCTACCCCCCGTGTGTTAGCGAGACAGTCAGCGAGACACGAGCAGATGCACCGAAAGGAGGACGTATGAGTACCGAGAATGAACAGTTTGTGACGGATTTTTGCAACGCCCTGGGCAGTGGGAATATGGACACGGTGGTGTCCTATCTGTCGGAGGACGTGTTCTATCATAATATGCCGTGGGAGCCGGTGACCGGCCATGCCGGTGTGCGTGGGGTCCTCGATCCTTTTATCGGCGCGAATTTACTGCAAAAGATGGAGATCCCGCACACGGCCTCCTCCGGTAATGTCGTCACCAACGAGCGCCTGGAGACCTGGGTCAAAGGCGACGTTCAGGTCCTGCTGCCCGTTCTCGGCGTCTTCACCATCACCGACGGGAAAATCAGCAAATGGTGCGATTATTTTGACAGCGGAACGATCGCCCCACTGGTGGAAGCCATGCAATAGGTGGAAGCCATGCAATAAACGCTCTTCTGTAGCGGGGTCGGTCAGGGAACAAACGAGACCTTGACCGCCCCCGAGGTTTTCTTGCTGGCGGCTTCGGTCAGGGCCTGTCGGAACTGCTCAAGCGGATATTTGCGCGGACGGACCACGCGCAGGTCAGCGCGCCGGCGTTTCAGGAGTGCGACCGCGCGCACAAACGTATCCTGGCGTTTGCCCCGAAACGTCTCAGCCCCATACGTCAGACTCCCAACGATGGTGATTTCTTTCATCCAGGTCGGCGTCCAGTCAACGCCTTCGGGCAGCGCGGCCAGACCGAGCACGATAACGGCCCCCTGGCCGCGCGCCATGCGCAGCGCCTGGTTGAGCGTGGCCGAATTGGTGACCGTATCGTAGACCAGCCGCACCCCACCGGCCAGGACCGCGCCACCGCCGGACAGCGGATAGACTTTGGTCTGGGCCAGCTCACCCACCTGGGCCATAACATCCTGGCCTTGGGCATCAATAATATGATCCGCCCCCAAGTGACGCGCCAGTCTGGCCTGAAACGGGTACTTGGCGATACACGCCACCCGACAGGACGGCTCCACAGCCTTGAGCGCGGCGATATTCATCAGACCAATCGTTCCGGCGCCGATCACCACCACCAGCTCTTTGCGTCGCGGCGGATTGTTGAGCACCGCCCGCAGACACACGGCAAACGGTTCGATCAGCGAGGCTTCATCATCATCAATCGTATCCGGCAAGGGTGTCAGCCGGTGCGCGGGGGCAACAAAATACTCGCCCCAGCCGCCGCCGGTATCAGGACAGATACCGATTAGCAGCCCGGGACGCAGTTGTCCCTCGGCAATATGCTCACAAATCCCGGGGTTCCCGTTTCGGCACTGGAGACACAGCTTCCGAAAGCCCCGTTCCCGACAGCCGAGCGTCGGGTCGACGGTCACCCGTTGGCCGACCCGCAGCCCGCGCACGCGCTTGCCCACCGCGGCCACCTCTCCGAACAGTTCGTGGCCGGGAATCAGGGGCAGCTCAAAATACGGCTCGGCCGCGGGCATGGGCTTCCACTGCAAAAAGCCCAGGTCGCTGCCGCAGATGCCGGAAATTTTACTCCTGACCACCACCCAGCGTTCATTGGGCAGGTCGGGAGTGGGCACGTCGCATAACTGGAGATTGGCCAGGCCGGGCAAAAAGTCCGGGGCCGGAGGCGCGTCTTTCTGGGCTGTCTTGGTAAAGACCAGGGCTTTCATACTTTATTCTTTCATACAGGCTCTGCCGTGTTCACAATATCAATCAACTCGTGCGTTTTGCGGACCCGGCCAAATGCGTAGCTGAACGCCTGGAGAGCCGCCCGGTGCAGGTCCGAACTGAAGGCCGTGCAGGCATCCTCGACGATGGTGACGTCAAAGCCCCGGTCGGCCGCGTCCCGGGCCGTGGTTTCAACACATACATCCGTTGTCACCCCACAGATCAGGAGCGAGGTCATCCCCATATTACGAAGCGTCTGGTCGAGCATGGTCGAGTTCAGGGTGCCGCTCGAGGTTTTGTTCACAACCAGCTCACCCGGCCGCGGCGCGACGCTGTCGTCAATCTGCCAGCTCGGCTCGTCAACCGCGGGAAACATGCGCTCCCCAATCGTGTCCAGGCTGAGTTGATCGAGCGCCTTCCACATCGGGTTCAAATCCTGACCGTCTTTCAGGCAGGTGCCAATGGCGGTGTACATCACCGGCATCTGCCGCGCCCGAAAGCAGCCCAGCAGCCGGTTGATATTGGGAATGACGGACGCATTGACCCGTTCGCAGTAAGCGGCGCTTACCCCTGGGACCAATTTCTCAAAGGTTTGCATCAGCGGGTAATGGGGGCTGACAAAATAGCGCTGCATATCAATCACCAGCAGAGCGGTTGTGTCACGTTCCAGGACCAGCGGAGCCTGGTCTTTGAGGCGGATAATTTCAAGAATTTTTTCGTGGTCTGTCGCCATCCTGTTCCCCTTTGTCTTGAACAACCTTTATCCGTGACCGCTCTTGCAGCCGTTTCCAACCACACCCTCTCCTCTTTAGACCAAGTCTGAACGGGGGGCAAGAAAACGAGCGCATTGCGGGCGACACGGGTTTTTGTCATGATCGCGCGATGACTGGTCTACGAGTCACCAGATCGAACCCGGATACCCTCAGAAAGGAATACCATGGCCCACGTCACGTCACGTGAGTTTGATACGCTGATTCAGCTCTTAACCGAACAGTACGGCCTCAGCGCCCTGCACACTCGTCTGCTGAAGGCCAACGCCCTGGTCTCTCACAAACGTCCCGCGCGCTGGCAGCCCCTGGCCAATCAGCTCTACCAGCTCAGCGCCGGCCTGCGGCGTGAGCACCCTGCTCGATATGCCCTGGAGATGCTCTGGCAGGAGTTGATCTCGGGGACGACCGAAGGCGTCGAGCAGGAGACCTTTGACGCATTGGCGGAACGCATTAACGCCTGTCTGACGGAAAAATTTGAAGTGATCCCGGACCGCCAGACCGACCTCATCGCCGCCCTGGGCGCCTATCACCACACGCTGGCCAGCGTGTCGAGTGCGAACGTCGCCTATATCGAGATTCTGCTCCGCGCCTCAAAGGGTGTCGCCCAGTTCCTGCGGGAACATCAGGAGGAGGTTTTGGCCGCGGCCTCCTCAGAGCAGGCGCAACCGGAGAATACATAGAGATGTCATCCCATTCCTCTGCGCCGGCCCGGCTGCTGACGAGCTATGAGTCAGCCGTATTCCGACTCTCCACACCCTTCTTCAAAGCCCGCACGGTAGAGACGAAACTTTCACGCGCGGCGTTCTTTTGCAGGGCCAGCGGGACCGGCAGGCTGACCTTGTCTTTCAGCGTGCCGGTGTAGGTCAGCAGGGTTCTGGTTCCGTCCGGCGAGGGCGTAAAGCGGTATTCGCCCCGAATGTCGCTGAGTTGGCTTTCGACGCTCTGGATACGGACCCGGTTTTCTCCGGGCAGGAAGGTGAACTGCATACTCAGCCGCTGTGGCTGGCCAAGCATGGCCATCTCAAAGAGGATGAGCTTGCTGTTGCCCTGGGCCTGAAGGAGGCGAGATACCCGGATGGTCTCGCTGAACTCCGCGCTCCGTTCCGGCTCGGAGAATGCCTGCCAGATATCGGCCAGCGGGGCGTCGAGCCGGGAGGTGAACTCCATCGTCATGGTACCGGCACGCTTGTCGAGCCGTTCACTGAGGATCTCGGCAACCGGCCCCTCCCATTGCAGCGCCGCGGTCCGCATCCGCTGGAAAGAGAGGCCGGCCCAGACCCCCAGACCCAGCAGCACGAGCACGCCGATGGAAAGGCCCAGTCGCAGCCGGCTCATGCGCTCTTCCTCGGGACAGGTTAGTAGGCTGGCGGGAGCGATTCCGCGTTGAGGGCCCCGGCGTCCGTCCGGGGACGGGGGGCGCTGAAGTAGATGGTTTCCTCTCCCCGGATGTGCTGCTGTCTGAGCACATAGTCTCCGCCCATGGACGGCTTCCACACCCGTTCGGCGACCTCACGGTTGGTCCCGGTCAGCACATAGGCCAGACCGCCGGTAATACCGCCCAGGGTGGCATACGTCAGCTTGGCCGGAATATAGAACACATTGGCCGCGACGGTCGCCGTTCCGAGTCCGGCATCTTCGAGATAGTCGGGGTTGGCCGACACGGATGGCGGAGCGGACAACATCAGTCCCAGCGCACTGCCGCACAATAAAACCGATAACGTTTTTCCCATAACATCCTCCTCATCCTTCTGTTTTCACCACACACCCCTCAGGGAGCAACGTGATCAAATGTTGAAAAGCCCGGTCAACGTAGTGTTTGTCTTTTGACTCAAGGGTAATTTTTACCCGGTACTCGGGATCGTTATTCTTTGGGTACGAGCCGAGCATCACCTCCGGGTACGCGCGCAATGTTTCGTTCAGGAAGCCGGCAATCACGCTCTCATATTCGCGCGTGTAGAGCACTTTGAGATAATACGGGTCGGCGGCAAAACGGCTCTTGAGCGCCAGGAATTTCTGTCGAAAAATATCCGGGATACCCGGCAGGACATACACATTTTCCACTTTGATCGTCGGGAAACGGACCGCACCATCCTCAATCAGCTCAGCCCCTTCAGGCGCTTCCGCCATCTTGAGATAGGCGCTATTTGCCGGCCGGCCGTTGAGATAGGAGCGTAATTTCTCCTCTAGCACTGGATGGCAGATAACCTGTCGCTCCAAGGCGTGCGCCACCCCTTCAATGGTAATATCGTCATGCGTTGGGCCGACACCGCCCGAGGTAAAGACAATATCGAACTGGCGATGAAAATCACGCACCGTCTCGGTAATGATGTCGAGTTCGTCGGGGATCACGACGACCCGCTTCAGGGTCACTCCAATCTCTCGGAGTTCCTTTGCCAGGAAGGGCGAATTGGTATCGACCGTCTTGCCAGACAGTATTTCGTTGCCAATGACGACGATACCCGCATCCAGTTCATGCACAGCTATACTATAAACCGATTTTCCGCTCGGTGGCAATATGAAAGAAAAGATTAGCCCGCGTCAGTCAGGCCAACATCGAGATCCGTCAGGTCCGGGATCTCGCGGACTAGGTACGCCTTTAATTTTTTCTTGAGCCGGCTTTCGAGTTGGCGCACCCGCTCACGACTGATGCCGTACTGGTCGCCAATGTCCTGAAGTGTCAAGGGCTCTTCGGCGAAGAGACGTTGATTAAATATCACTTCTTCTTTGCCTTCTAGGGTCCGGGCAAAGTCCGTCAGCTTACGACGTATCAACTGCTGATATTCGAGCGTCGATACCGCTTCCTCCGCATCCGCGCCTTGGTCGGCCAGGAAGTCGAGAAACGTTGCAGACGCGTCCCCCGCGTCAAGCGGCGCATCAACCGAGAGGTCCCGGGCTGCCATGCGCTGCTCCATCTCCACGACCTCACGTTCTTTCACTCCCAGGTTGTGGGCGAGCCGTTTTGGCTCGGGGGAATAGCCCTCGGCTTCGAGCCGTTCTTTTTCCTTTTGGAGATTAAAGAAGAGTTTTCGCTGGGCCTGGGTCGTGCCAAGCTTCACCATACGCCAATTGTTCATAATGTAGCGAATGATATACGCGCGCACCCACCAGACCGCATAGGAGGGAAACCGGACACCCCGGTAGGGGTCAAAATGTCGGACCGCATCCATAAGGCCGACGTTTCCCTCCTGGATTAAATCGAGCAAGTTTTGAAATGCCCGCTGATACCTCCGGGCAATCATGACCACTAAGCGCAAGTTTGCAGTGACGAGCCGATAGGCCGCCTGCACATCGCCGTACTCTTTATACTGGACCGCCAACTCGTGCTCCTCTTCGGGCGAGAGCAGGGCATAGCGACGGATCTCTGCCATATAACGACTGAGAGAATCCGTGGGGATGAGCGCCGTTTCCATCCTGTCAGCCTCGTCGGCTGTGGTGGCCCTGGCTTCGATGGGCGGCTCTGACGGCCCTTTCTGCTTGACCGGCACAGAGTCTGCGAGTTCGGGCTCGGCAAGAACGGGCACGACAACGGGCTCTGTCTCTTTTGCCACACGTTTTTTCATGCGGGCTTTATCACACAGCGAAAACGAGCAGGGGCGGCTCTGACGGCCCCGTGTCTCTCATCAATGACGTTGAACCTGTGCTGGGCTCGGACCCCGCTACGCTGCGTCTGATGGAGAGAAGGTTGCTGGATATCACAAAGCAAAAGGCAACAAGTCAGGCTTCTTCAATCGCCTCTTGGGCCTTTTCCTTCCACACTTTGCCCGCCGCAACCTCACGGAGGGCAGTCACGACTTCTTTATTGTCCGAGTCAACGAGCCGCGGCGAGCCCTTGAGGAGTTCTTTCGCTCTGTGCGCGGCAACGACAACGAGTTCAAATCGATTCGGGATCTGGGCCAGACAGTCCTCAACCGTGATACGCGCCATTGTGATTCCTTCTTATCCGTTTCACTGTTTCGTATCATAGTAGCTTATCATCGACAAAGAAGGAAGATAAGAAACGGAACCGCTTCCGACCTTGACAAGTCATACCCGGCACGGTACTTCCGGTCCGGGAGAACGCTATGGGTTTTTGGCAACGTTTTGTCGGCTCTGAGGAGCCACAACATAAAGATCCGCAACAGTTGGCGCCAACCCTCGCGGAGAGCTGCCGGGCAGAAAAACAGCTCACCCGACAAATCCTCGCCCACGCGGAGCTTGCGCCCCATCAGGCGGGTCGGGACCAACTGCGGGCCGCCGCACAAGAGCAGGAGCGCATTACCCAGCGTATTCAGGATAAAATCGCAGAGTTAGAGGGCCAGTGGAGTGAAGCCGAAGAGGCTCCACCAAAAGGGGGGCACAACCACTGGTCCCGGGTTGTGCGCGATCTTGAGGATAGCCAAACCCTGACCCAACAGTATAACGAGCAGGCCATTTATTGGGACCCAGACCTTCCCGACGCTACCCGGTTCTTTCTCTCCCTGGAGAAAGACAAACAACGGCTGAACGCTTTTCTGCGCGATATTGCGCTCCGAGCGGACCCACACGCGGTTGACTAGCGCAGTATTCGTCATAGCCAGCCCTCAGTCCTGTTCGTCGTCTTCTCGGGCCAAGTGATCCAGACTCATCGGCCGCGGCGTAAAATGTCCCTGGACCGACGCGGCCGATGGAGGTGTCCAATTCTGGCCCGGATTCTGGCCCGGACTCTGGCCCGGGCGGGGTGCATTCGGCCCCCTGGGGCGCGCATTCGGAGACTGCTCCCGGCGCCCCGACTTATTCCTGCCTCCACCACCTGATGATTTCAAACGGTTCCCGATAAAACCAACCCGTTCCTCAATACGTCGGAGTGTGGTCGTCACAGGCTCGATCTGCTCCTCTATATGCTTCCGCAACGTCTCTTGCAGGAGGGCACCGACCGTTTCTTCGGTCAAGCCGGATTGAGGCGGGTCGACCGGAGCGGCAGACCGGAGTTCCTTGACCTCAGCCACGAGGGCGGTCAAACCCTGCGAGAGCTTTTCCTCTAAGGTTTCGAGTCGTTGCTGCAAGGTCAGAATCGCGGCCTGCACCGCTGGCTCTTGCGTGACAGCGGTTTTCTTGGCCGGGCTTTTCCGGGTGCGGCTGGCCGTTTTTTTCGCGCCAGCGGTCTTTTTTTTTGCCGCTGTCTTGCTTGTCGATTGTGAAGCTGCTGTTGCCATACCATTCCTTTCTTCTCGTTCACACGCCAAGAGGCGGCTCCAAAGAAAACGGAGGAATATCGTGCTTAGACCATATTTGTTGAATACTCCAATACTTCCCCAAGTTGACGAATCTTGGTGGCACGGACCGCCCACTCCTGGGGAGGGGCGTGCGCAAACTCTTCAATATGAAGACGCAGACTCTCCTCCACAATCTCCACACACCGAGCGGTACACTCTTGTTGCTGCTCACGACGGCGAGCCTGGATGATCTTCCGCAAGGAAATGATCTCAGCCACGGTCTTCGCTCACTCTTCGCGTACCATGTTTTGCCGGACTGTATCGCGACGACCGCTGCTCGGCCTGCTCCCGGCGCTGCCATCCTCCCTTGGCATACCACTCAATTTGATGGGCAATGCCAAGAAGAATGCGGACGTCGCGGTCTTCCAGGCCGCCTCGGCCAAACAGACGACGGAGGGCGAGCATGATATGCTCAGGGTTATCCTGTGGCAGAAAGCCAACCTGCAAGAGTGCGGCTTTGAGCTTTTCGTACATCAACTCCTGTCGCTCAGCAGACGCGAACACCGGCTGATCATCACCCTCTATCT
The DNA here is from genome assembly GCA_965232605.1 of uncultured Binatia bacterium (SeqCode). Classification (GTDB taxonomy): domain Bacteria; phylum Desulfobacterota; class Binatia; order Bin18; family Bin18; genus Bin18. The sequence goes on from CBDDQA010000005.1 coordinate 901,332, forward strand.
GCCGTGTCCCGCGGAAAACAGCATAGCAACACAGCAAGACGGCCTGCGCGATGTTCAGTGAGGCAAACGCAGGATCAGTTGGGATTGTCAGTAGGGTATGGCAGCACCGTAAATCCTCATTGCTCAAACCGCTGTCTTCTGGACCGAAAACGAGCGCAACACGATTGCTTTTGAGGCTGGTTACAATCTCAGCCGCCCGCGTCTCAAGCGTGTCGGCGCCTTCCCGATACAGGCCGGTCCGGCACGTGGTCCCCACCACCAGTCCACACGGGCTGACGGCCGCACGCAGAGAAGGGTGTATCTGCATGGTGTCGAGCACGTCTTTGGCGTGGACTGCCAGCGCATCAGCCTCGTCGCGCTGTATCGGGTCTGGATTAACGAGGTGCAAATCAGTAATCCCGCAGTTCCGCATCGCCCGTGCTGTCGCGCCGATATTACCGGAGTATTTCGGCCGAACAAGAACAATACGCAGATTGACCAAGCTCATACGGAGAGCGATCGACCGCCTCTGTCAACCCTACTCGGAAAGCCTCGGTATCGAGCGTGGCCGGGAAACAGTCACTCCCCCACGCCATTAACGCTTATTCGCAGAGGCTCGTGGAGTGTGGTCATACGGTCGCTGTTCACGTAGCCGGCGGATAAGCACTTCTCGTTCGACAAACCGTCTGCGATGCCGCACGTCGCCTTCCCGGTAGACGATATCCGCTTCCAGTAGTTCTTCGAGATACCGATGGAGTGGGTAGGACTTCTCTCCCTCTCCTATCCCCTGTAATACCCCACGAAGGCGTTCGAGCCATTCACCATCAAGCTCGATCTCCACTCGCAACGGACGGCCAATAGCGAGCACCTTCGATCGGATGTTCTTCGACATGTACGCACCATATTCCAGAGGACCCAGTAGTATTTCCTGATTCCGCTGGCTTTTGCAAGACCAGTGGGAGAGCCGGTCCGTTGACCCTCACTCGGGAATCCATTACAAGTCCAAAAGTACCGCTTTCTCTTGACTTTCCCCAGGGCAACCGCCGTGAAAATCGTGTCGTTCGGCGATATACATATGGCCACCGCGCACATGGAAACCATCCGCGCGGAGTTGACGAGCGCTGATGTCGTCCTTCTCTCGGGTGATCTGACAAACTTTGGGGGGCCACGCGCCGTCCGGCAGGTCATTCGGGCCGCCCAAACGTACTGTCCAACAGTCCGAGCCCTACCGGGGAATTTGGACCAACCGGAGACGATTACCTTTCTTCAGACCGAACAGGTCAGCTTGCACGGGGAATATCAGTGCTATGGCGAGGTGGCCATCTATGGGTGCGGCGGATCAAATCTGACCCCATTTCAGACACCGCTAGAGTATACGGATGAAATCCTGTGGCAGACCCTGCAACAAGCGGTCGCTGACGTTCCACCGACACCGTGTCAGATTATGGTCTGCCATACCCCGCCCTATGCCACGCAGCTCGACCGACTCGTTGATGGAAGACCGGTTGGCAGCCCCGCCGTGCGCCAATTCATCGCGGAGCAACAGCCCCATTTATGTATCACCGGCCATATCCATGAGTCCCCGGGAGTCGATATGATCGGCCGCACAACAATACTGAACGCCGGCCCTTTTGCAGCGGGCGGGTATATCGTCGTCCAGTATGAGGATGGCGTACTCGATGCCGAGTTGCGATTCATGTGAGGCCCCAAAGGCAGTGCCCCACCCCACTCTTGTATCAGAGCCATGATGGCGACCATCAAGACATGTACCTGGGCCCCAACCGCCCTGGCCGCTCCAGATCTGACACGCCACGCCACCGGGCAGAAGCCCAGGAGAACGGCTACTGACCGGTCCGGTTCCGCTCTGGTGCAGCGCTTGCTCTCCCCGGTGCAGACGGCTGAAGCCCTAGGCATCGACTATCTGCTCGTTGCCCAGCGCTGGTGGGGGACGGGAGCGGAGATTGAGGGCTCTTCATACGACTGTCTGGCAATGACGGATTTCTATGCGGCCCATACCGACCACATCCACCTGATTACCGCCATTCATCCAGGATTTTTTCTACCGGCTCCCATTGCCAAATGGAGCGCCACGCTGAGCCGTCTCACCAACGGCCGCTGGTCAATCAATGTGACCTCGGGCTGGCATGAGGCCGAGTTTGGGATGTACGGTGCCGAACTCATCGAGCACGATGAACGCTACGCACGAACGAGTGAATTCATCCAAATCCTGCGGGGTGCCTGGACGCACGAAGAGTTTTCGTTTGCCGGGCGTTTTTATCAGGTCGATGGCCTGCGACTTGAACCGCGCCCCATCGGCCCGCTTGAGGTGTTTCAGGGCGGACAATCCGAGGCGGCAATGCATATGGCCGCCCACCATTCGGACTGGATGTTCTTAAACGGCGGCCCCCCGGAAAAAATAGCCGGCATCATTGAAGCCGTTCGCAAACGAACCGCAAAAACCGGTCGCCAGCTCCGCTTTGCCCTCTACTCCATCCCCCTGTGCCGGCGCACGGATGTGGAAGCGCAGGCAGAAATCACGGCGATGATAAACGCGGTCGACGACACCTTGCTGGAACGCCGCGGAAAGCGGGTAAGCGGCGCGCAAGGCATGTGGGCCGACCGGGAGAATAAGCTCGCCATGCTCGATTCCAACGAAGGCTACGCCAGCGGCTTAATCGGCAGCCCGAATACTATTTTGCGGCGGATGCAAGAGTTCCAGCAGCTCGGGGTCGAGTGCTTTCATCTGACGCTGCACGACGAACTTTTTAATACCGAAGTCTTACCGGCGTTAAAGCAGCTCGCGGCCTAGTTTGCCGCCCGAGAAAGGAAGAGTGCTTCGTGTCGCAGCCTTTTCATCACACCTTACGCACGGCGGCGCAACCCGTCTGGGAGGCGATTTTTTCTCACCCGTTCGTCCGGGAACTCGGCGCCGGCACGCTCAGCCGCGAGCGCTTTCTTTTTTTCGTTCAGCAGGACTATCTGTATTTACAGGACTTCGCCCGCGCCTTGTGCCTGGGCGGCGCAAAGGCGGACACGCTGGACACCCTGCATATGTTCGCCGACCACGCAGCCACGGTGGTCCAGGTGGAGCACAACCTCCACACCAACTGGAGCGATAAGCTCGGCCTCACCCCGCACGACTTGGCCCACACCGAGCGGGCGCCTGTCACGCAGGCCTACACCCGGCATCTTCTGGCGGTTGCGCATGGTGGCAGCCTGGCGGAAATCGTTGCCGCCGTCCTGCCGTGCTATTGGATCTACTGGGAGGTCGGGAAGAAGCTCAACGTCACGCCCCCCACCGACCCGCTCTATGCGGAGTGGACTCACGCCTACAGCGGTGAAGGGTTCGGCGTTCACGTCCAGCAGCAGTTGGCCCTGATCGACCGGCTGGCCCAGGACAGTTCCGCGGGTGAACGGAAACAGTGGGAAGCGCATTTCATCCAGAGCAGCCGGTATGAATATCTCTTCTGGGAGCAGGCGTATCGGCTGGAGAAATGGCCGGTGTAGGGCCCTGGAGAATAGCCTGCCAGCACTCCCGGCCCAATCCAGAGGTCAGCCGGGCTATCAGAAATGCTTGAGCGCGGACTTTCCAATTGGGAAGACGTTGAACCCCAGCTCGAACAGCCGTTGATGGTCCAGGATATTACGACCGTCGAAGAGGAAGGCCGGTTGCTCCATGGACGCAAGAATACGGGCGTAATCGAGCTGGCGATAGACCTCCCACTCGGTCAGAATCGCCAGGGCGTGCGCTCCCTCCGCGGCGGTATAGGGGTCGGAGGCAAAGCGCACCCGGTCTCCCATATCCACCAGATCATCCCGCGCATTGGCGAGCGCCTGCGGGTCGGTCACCACGACCTCAGCCCGTTCTTCGGCCAGACCGCGCGCAATATAAATGGCCGGAGATTCACGCGTGTCTCCCGTATTGGCCTTAAAGGCAAAACCCAGCAGGGCGATGCGTTTGCCGGCCACCGTGTTGAACATGCTTTCGAGGATGGTCCGCACAAAGCGGCCCTCCTGCCACTGGTTAATGGTGACGACCGACTCCCAGTACTCGGCCACTTCGCTGAGGCCGTAGCTGTGACAGATGTAGACGAGGTTGAGAATGTCCTTCTTAAAACACGAGCCGCCAAAGCCGACGCTCGCCTTCAAGAACTTTGGTCCGATCCGCGAATCTTTGCCAATCGCGTAGGCGACTTCATCCACATCGGCCTCTGTTTTTTCACACAGGGCGGAAATCGCGTTGATGGAGGAAATACGTTGGGCTAAAAACGCGTTCGCCGCCAGCTTTGACAACTCAGAACTCCAGACGTTCGACTCGATAATATTCTCTCTCGGCACCCAGTTGGCGTAAATCTCGACCAGGGCCTGTCTGGCTGCAATCCCCTCGGGCGTTTCTTTGGATCCAATCAGGACGCGGTCGGGAGTTTCCAGGTCGGCGATGGCGCTGCCCTCGGCCAGAAATTCCGGGTTGGAGAGCACCTCAAAACGGATATTCTTGGTATTAGCGTTGAGGATGCGCTCCATCGCCTCGGCGGTCCGAACCGGCAGCGTCGATTTTTCCACCACAATTTTGTTGCGGTCAGCGTGTTCGAGAATCTGGCGCGCGGTTTTCTCCCAGTATTGCAAATCCGCCGCTCTCCCTGCCCCCTGACCAAAGGTTTTTGTCGGGGTATTGACCGAGACAAAGATGATATCGGCATCACGGATGCCCTGCTCGACCTGGGTCGAAAAAAAAAGATTGCGGCCTCGCGCCTGCCTCACCACCGCGTCGAGACCGGGCTCATAGATCGGCAGGCGCTCACTCTGCCAGGCTGCAATACGAGCGTGGTTGATATCAACCACGCTCACCTTGTACTGGGGGCAGCGGGCGGCAATCATGGCCATGGTTGGCCCACCAACATAACCCGCCCCAATACACAGAATATCCCTGGCGAATCCCACCGCGCCTCCTTTGCGCCCAAATCAGACGATCGAAGCCGACCCTGGTTCGCGTCGCACGGCATCGTTCTGGCGACGCTCGAGCTCAGCCAGAATATCAAGATGACGGGCGCGCGTCATGCGATACCGGGATAAAAAGACCAGCGCGCACAGAAAAAGCGCCATGAGCCCCGGGCCAACCGCAAGACCCAGGGCAAAAACCTGAGCGTCCGCAACCGTTCCGGGCTCTGCCATGGTCGGGAACTCGATGAGGTCGAGGGCCACGCCGGCCAGAAACCCGCCGATGCCGGACGCCGCCTTCGCACAAAACGTGATCGTCGAGAAAAAAATCCCTTCTTGGCGTTTTCCAGTCGTCATTTCATTTTCGTCCACGGTATCGGCAATCATGGAAGGAATCAGGATATCGACCGCAACCACCGCAGTGACCAGGAGGATGACATGGCCGGCAATAAGGGGCAGCAGACTCGGCTGCCCGTTTTCAGGCAGCAGATCGAGCAGACGCAAAAAAATCAGCAGGGGACCAAAAAAGATAGCAAAGGCCGCGAAACCGAGCACGACCTGTCTTTTATCAAATCGTTCAGTCAGAGGGCGAGTCAGGCAAAAGGCAATGAGGGCGGAGAGAAACAGGCCGAAGGTCAGAAGACCGATTTCCTTGGTTGAGAATCCCCAGAAATAGGTGTTCATATACAGCCACATCACGTCATTAAACCCCCGCCCCCCGGCGGCAAACAAAGAGCCCAGGACCAGCATCCGATAGGAGCGATTGGAGAATGCCGCCCAGAGCTCGCCGGCAAAGCGACCCAGCGTGAATTTTCGTTTTGCCGGGGGCGCCTTCAGACCCGGAATAAGCCCATGCGTGCCAAGCGCGCAGGCCAGAATGGTCACGATCATCATCCCGGCACATACCAGCGCAAATCCTTCATACGCTCCGGGATTCAGGCGGCCGTCGGCAAACGCTTCGGAGGGAGCAAAGAAGTAAAAATAGCCCAGAACAGACGCGGTCAGGCCGCCGGACCAGCCAAACAACAGACGATAGCTCACCAGAGAAGTCCGCTCATCATAGTCGGGCGAGAGCTCCGGGAGCATGGCTCCGCTCGGGACCGCGTAGAACGTCATGGCGACGCGCACCCCAACCGCAAAGGTGCATAACCACGCGAAAAGCCCGAGCTGACCCAGCTCAGGCGGCTTGAACAAGAGGAAGAAACACACCGCCATAGGCAGCGCGGCCAGATACATAAACGGATGGCGGCGGCCCCAGCGTGAATGAAAATTATCGGAAATCGAGCCCACCAAAGGGTCGGTAATCGCATCGATGCAGAGTGCGATAAAGATCGCAATGCCGCTGAGTGTTCCCGAGAGCCCCAGGACCTGGTTGTAATAGAAGAGGAGAAAAACGTTGAAGACCGTATTTTTCGTGCCTTCGGAAACTGACCCGACACCATAAAAAATTTTAGTAGCAAACCGGACCTGAGCGGATTGGGGTGGAGTTGAAGCGGGCATGAAGGCAAGAGTGTAGCGGGAGAGGGAACGGGGCGGAATGGGGGCTGGCAGAGGGAAGAAACAACTCGTAGAGTACCGGACAGGAGACGAAACGATTGCGGTAGTGAGCAAAAGTCCAGGTTCTGGGGGGAGAGGCTTATGGATGAACTACTCGAACTACGGACCCATATCGAACAGGGACGCTATGCTGAGGCTCTGACCTTGATCGGGGAGATGGAGGAGATGAGTCGGGATGACAAAATCAATAAAATTGAGAGCTTTCTGCATATCTTGCTTCTTCACCTGATCAAACAAGCCGTTGAGCAGCGTACAACTCGGTCTTGGGATGTTTCTATTCAGAATGCGCTGGACGGCGTCCAACGGGTCAATAAGCGCAGGAAGGCCGGCGGGTATTATTTGAGCGAGGAAGAATTGAGAGAGAGTATCGAAGAGATCTTCCCCACCGCGCTACGACAGTCCTCGCTCGAAGCCTTTGAAGGGCAGTACGAAGCGACCGTCCTGACAACCAAATTCGATCAGCACCATCTCAAACGGCAGGCTTTACAGATGTTGCTGGAATCCCAGAACGGATGAGTGTCGGCGGGAGGTTCAGGGCCTCAAGCGCAGACTCCGCAGCCGATTGAGCGCGGCTGCAATTTCGAACCGCCGCGCGCGCGCACGGTCGCCAAAGTCACGGTCGATAACGGCCTCCAGGCCGTCTTTCTCTATCTCGGCATCAATCCGGTCGAGCAGTTCGGGAATGGTCTTTTTTCCGTCACACAGCCCGCGGGCGCATTGCAGCAGGACATCACCGATCATGCGGCACTGAGCAGCATCGACAAGTTGGTAGAGGAGGGAGACGTCAATCTCTTCACTGCCGAACTCAATCGCCCGGGTTTTGACGCTGCGGACGCGTTCCTGTTTCCGCCCGCGACTGGGGTTGAGGCTGCGTGGGTCGGGCCGGCGCGGGCGTGATGCGAGCCAGGGTCCCGGAGCCTGGGGGCCAGAGGTTTTCTGTGGCAACTCGCGTGCAAGGTCTCGCGCCCGCTGCGTCACGTCCTGCGGTCGGTATGCGTCCATCTGGATAACCGTGTCAGCCACATCGAGGTAGTCGCCGGCTCCCCCAACAACAAGAACCGATGAGATGTGTTTTTCTTCCCACAACTGACGGACCCGATCGAGATAGGGTGTGATCGGTTCTTTTTCACCGGGCACCAGACGACGCATGCGCGCGTCGCGGATCATGAAGTTGGTCGCCGCGGTGTCTTCGTCGATCAGCAGCGCGGTTGCCCCGGCTTCCAGCGCCTCAACAATGGCCGCGGCCTGCGAGGTGCTGCCCGAGGCATCCGCGGTCTCGAACCAGTCCGTCCGGCGACCCAGGGGCAGCGCATTGATAAACGGCCGCAGATCAACCCCGCGCACAGAGCGTCCGTCCTCCGCCCGAATGCTCACCGCACTCGCCACGGAAACACAGCGGTCTCGGCCATCACCCGGAATATGATCGTACACGCCGTTGGCCAGCGCCGAGAGCAGGGTCGATTTGCCGTGATAGCCACCCCCGGCAATCAGCGTCACACCGGCCCGGAGCCCGAGACCGCGCAGCCGGCCCGCATGTGGAGCGCGGAGTTCAGACGCGAGCGCTTGGGGCACGTCGAGCGGAATCGCCGCTTCCATGGGTCGCTCGTCCGCCCCGCTCCGGCGGGGCAAAATACTGCCCTCGGTCAGGAAAGCGACCAAGCCATGGTCATGCAGTTGTTCCCGTAGTGCTACCTGGTCTTCGATGCAGTGAACGTGGCCTTGTAAGACGTTGGGCTCTAATTCATCAAAGACGCGATTGAGGGCTTCGGGCAGTCGATGGGTAAGTAGTTGAGCCGCCTCACGCCCCAGAATACGTCGCCCCGCAGCAGGCAGGCCCGCGCTCAGCCGGACTCGAAGATCACCGTTGGGACGAACAAGAACGGCGGTTCGCTCCAGCACTTGCTGACCCACTGCCATAATTTCGAGCAGACCGCTTTTGCCAGAGCCGAGTTTGCCCCGGCTGACGGACAGCGAGCGCAGAAGGGCCCGATGTATAAAGTCGGCGCTTGCCCGGCGCGCCACAACGCCGGCGTATGACCAGGCGGGCAGGGCGGCCCGCCTGGTCGGAATATCGATCCGCACGCGACTCGGCGACGCAAAGGGGTCACCCTGGATATGGTCAAACCTCAGTCCATACGGACCAAGGGCGTATGTTTGCCCACGCAGGTCTTTGTAAAATCCATAGGGACGTCCGTCGATACGTCTGAGATCACTCTCTAACACGCTGAGGAGTTCAGCCATCTCCCTCCCTCCTGCCCTGCCGTCCCCAAAAAAGAAGGGCGCCGATAACAGCGCCCTTTCTCTCTTTGTCAGCTCTCATCCCAGGACTATGGCCCCAGGCAGGCCTTTTCTCTTAGCCACCGTGCCGGAGCAGCTTGCCAGGAATATTCCCCGTGTTCTGGTCGTTCTCCAGCGTCATCTCACCGTTCACCAGAACCGCCCGGTAGCCTTTGGCCTTTTGCACCCGCCGCCATTCTTTACCCGGCAGGTCGTGCACCACCTCCGTCGGCAGGATTTCCAGGTTGTCGTAGTCGTAGACCACGATATCGGCCGGCGCGCCTTCGCGCAGGACACCACGATCCTTAAAGCCCGCACAGGCTGCCGGCTGGGCACTCAGCCGCCAGTGCGCCTCTTCCAGGCTCATCATATTCATCTCACGGACCATGCGAGTGATGGACTCCGTGGAATAGCGTCCACCACAGAAGAACTTGGTATGCGCCCCACCGTCCGAGACCCCCAGCAGCGTAGAGTCGTTGACGAGTTCTTTGAGAAACTCGTTCTTCTCGCCGACCGCCGGCGAATAGAACGTCGTAGCCATATCGTCGGCAACCGCGAGGTCAAGCATGGCATCCACAGGATGCTTGCCTTCCTTCTCACCCGCTTCACGCAGGGTCAGATTCTCCAGGTGCTTCATATCTTCCCGCTTCACCTCAAGAATGATGACGTCGTCAAACGAGGCCGTGACCGCACCAGTCGGATCGTTCTTCAAACTTGCGCGTCGGGTCGGGTCCGCCAACTTCGACTTCCGCTCTTCTACCGTGCCCATGGTCGCTTCCCGCCAGGCCGGGTCGTCGTCCCACAGATTCCAGTCATGGAAGGTGAAGGTAAAGCCGGCGCTGGTCGAGACCAACTGGCCATAGATGCGCAGGCCCTTTTGGCGGCAGCGTTCGATCCAGGCTAACAGATTCCGGTGACGGCTCGGGTCGGAGTCCAGGGCTTGAATGGCATTGTACAGAATCGGCCGACCGCTGGCCAAAGCCAGCTCTTCATATTTTTGCTCGATCTCCTCGAAACCGGACACGCTCGGGATAAGGGACATCTGGATGAAGCCCTCATTCCGTTCGGCCAGGACTTTCGCGAATTCGACACAGGTTTCCTGGTGCATGATATCCGTCGGCATGGGCGTGCCGTCATAATCACACTGTACGCTGTCTTCCCCAAAACGTTGGGCCGACCAGCCACAGCCGCCCGCCGCCATGCCTTCGTGCAGCAACTGCACCATCTTCTTGTGTTCATCGTCCGTCGGCATCCGGCCCGACTTCGCCTCTTCGCGTCCCATCACCCACACCATCAGGGGTGCAATCGGCACGTAGGGCAGAATGTTCAAACCTTTGGGCGTGCGCTCGACACTGTCCAGAAACTCCGGGAAGGTCACCCAGTCCCAGGGCATCCCGGCCTTCATCGAATCGTACGGAATCGCCTCGGTCCGGGTCATGGTCAGCATGGCGCGTTCCTGATCTTCAGGCGCCACAGGAGCAAAGCCGAAGCCACAGTTCCCGATCACCACGGAGGTGATGCCATGCCAGCCGGAAATCGTCAGATACGGATCCCAGAACAACTGCGCGTCATAGTGAGTGTGTAAATCAATAAAGCCCGGCACAACCATATGCCCCTCGGCATCGAGCGTCTTGGTGCCTTCGTGGGCCTGAATGCGACCGATCTTCGCGATCTTGCCGTCTTTCACACCAATATCGCCTCGGTAACGCGGCAGTCGCGTCCCATCGATAATCATTCCATCTTTGATCACCAGATCATATTCCGGCATATTGCCCCTCCTTCAAGGCATAGAATTTTTACTCGCGATCCAGGAAACTGAACCGCGGTTCACCCAGTGTATATGACTAAAAGCGGTTGAGCGCAAGACTCTTGCGCGGGGATATGGGGAAGGGAGTCGTCGATTGCCACTACCCTTGAGATTTTCCATAGAGAAAGGGCGCTGGTAACAGCGCCCTTTCTCTACTCTGTCAGCCTTTATTCCAGGGCCACGACCCCAGGCTTGCTCTCCTAGCCACCGTGCCGGAGCAGCTTGCCAGGAATATTCCCCGTGTTCTCGTCATTCTCCAGCGTCATCTCGCCGTTCACCAGAACCGCCCGGTAACCTTTGGCCTTTTGTACCCGCCGCCATTCCTTGCCCGGCAGATCGTGAGCCACTTCCATTGGCAAGGTTTCCAGATTGTCGTAGTCGTAGACCACGATATCGGCCGGCGCACCTTCCCGCAGCACACCGCGGTCCTTAAAGCCCGCGCAGGCTGCCGGCATCGCACTCAGCCGCCAGTGGACCTCTTCCAGGCTCATCATGTTCAGGTCGCGGACTATGCGCGTAATCGCTTCCGTGGAATAGCGTCCACCGCAGAAGAACTTGGTATGCGCCCCACCATCCGAGACCCCCAATAGCGAGGAGTCTGGAGTGACGAGTTCCTGGAGGTATTCATTCTTCGAGCCCACGGACGGGGTGAAGAAGGTCGTCTCCATGTTATCGGCCAGGGCCAGGTCGAGCATGGCATCCACGGGATGCTTGCCTTCCTTCTCACCCGCTTCACGCAGGGTCAGATTCTCCAGGTGCTTCATGTCTGCGCGCTTCACGTCCAGAATAATGACGTCGTCAAACGAACTGGTGACCGCGCCGGTGGGGTCGTTCTTGAGGGCTGGCCGGCGGGTCGGGTCTGCCAGCTTCGACTTCCGTTCTTCCACCGTCCCCAGCGTCGCTTCCCGCCAGGCCGGATCGTCGTCCCACAAATTCCAGTCGGTAAAGGTAAAGGTAAAACCGGCGTCAGTTGAGATTGTCTGGCCGTAGATGCGCAGGCCCTTTTGGCGGCAGCGTTCGATCCAGGCCAACAGATTCCGGTGACGGCTCGGGTCGGCGTCCTGGACCTGGATGACGTTATACAGAATTGGTCGCCCACTCACCTGGGCCAGTTCTTCGTAGTGGCTCTCAATGACTTCCATCGGCGCCACACTGGGGATGAGCGACATCTGAATGAAGCCTTCGTTGCGGTCACCTAACACCTTGGCCAGTTCCAGACAGGTTTCGTTGTGCATGATATCGGTCGGCATGGGCGTGCCGTCATAGTCACACTGCACACTGTCCTCCCCAAAGCGTTGGGCCGACCAGCCACAGCCACCCGCGTCCATGCCTTCGTGCAGTAATCGCACCATCTCCCGGTGTTCATCGTCCGTCGGCATCCGGCCCGACTTCGCCTCCTCGCGCCCCATCACCCACACCATCAGGGGTGCAATCGGCATATACGGCAGAATGTTGAGACCTTTGGGCGTGCGTTCCACACTGTCCAGGAATTCCGGAAAGGTCACCCAATCCCACGGCATCCCGGCCTTCATTGACTCGTACGGAATCGCTTCGGTCCGGGTCATGGTGAGCATCGCCCGCTCCTGATCCTCGGGCGGGACCGGGGCAAAGCCAAACCCGCAGTTTCCAATCACTACGGAGGTAATGCCATGCCAGCCCGAAATCGTCAGATACGGGTCCCAAAACAACTGCGCATCATAGTGGGTGTGCAGGTCGATAAAGCCCGGCACCACCATATGCCCTTCGGCATCCAGGGTTTTCGTCCCCTGATGCGATTGCAGGCGGCCAATCTTGGCAATCTTGCCGTCTTTCACACCAATATCGCCCCGATAGCGCGGTAGTCGCGTCCCATCGATGACCATTCCATCTTTGATCACGAGATCATATTCCGGCATAACGCCCCTCCTTTAGGGATTGGAATTTTTGCTCGCGATCTTTTGGATTTGATCGGAGCCTACTCGGACCCATACTGCTAAAACTGGCAAGTTACAAGACTTTGGGAGAATTTTTTAACCGTTTTTGCCGGTTTTCCCACGAATTTTCCACATCTGCCCTGTTTTTTCTTTTCACTGAGAAAAAACGAAACAGCGCGGCATGAAGGGTTTACTCAGACAATTGCATCCGAATATGGCGTTGGTAAATTTTAGGCAACTCTAACGGGAGGGAGGGGATGTCCTCCAGGACCATATAGCGTGACGGCGGACACATCTCGCGCAGATAATCATGACCGCCTTTGTCAATCGTCAGACAGAACGACATGATGTTCTCGCGCTCGGCCTCGCGCAGGGCCATCATGGTGTCACGCAGGCCGTACATCGGCGCGTTTTCGTCCCTGCCGTAGTCCGCGTCTTCGGGAAATCCGTCGCTGAGGAGAACCAGAATTTTCGCGCGGCTGGCCACGTCTTTGAGTTTACGGGTCGCATGTCGAACGGCCGCGCCCATACGCGTACTGCGCTGGGGCTCCAGCCCGCTGATGCGGCCTTTGACATCCTCCGACAGCTTCTCACCAAACGCTTTGACCGGATAAAATTCGATGTTATACCGCCCGGCGCTGGAAAAGCCGTAGACCGCATACGCATCACCGATTTCCTCCAGGGAGGCAGACAAGACCACCACCGCCTCTTTGAGGACGTCAATCACCCGGAGACCGCTCGTTTCGCTCTCTCCGTTGTCCGCTTCCTGCTGAATCCTGGCATCGGTCGAAGCACTCAGGTCCAAGAGAAAGAGCGCGGCAACATCCCGCTCCAGCGGCTGTCTGGCCGCGTACAGCCGCGTGGACGGCGCAACCCCGGTGTGCAGATCAACCCGAGCCGCCACGGCCGCGTCCAGGTCTATCACCTCTCCGTCCTCCAGCCCCTTGACCAAACGGAACATCTTGGGTCGAAGCTGTTGAAACTCCCGTTTGATATTGGGAATGACCTCGCTGTAGCGGGTGAGCGTACTCTCAAAGAAGCCACCTCGGTCGCCGGCCAGCGGGACTTCGTGGAGTTCGCACCAGCGGGCGCGGTAATCTTCGATCAGAAAATCCCACTCGTCATAGACGTAGCGAACTCCCACGACAGAATGCCGACGACGCAGCTGCTCCTTTTTGCGTGCTTCCTGTTCGGCGGCGTCTTCCTCGTCATCCAGCGCATCCAGGGGCATCCCATGGATGGAGGCCGGCCGGGTCTGGCGAATTTTTTTCTGTTTTTGATGCTGGCGCAGCGTCAAAAGAATCCGCTGCAGGACGGCCTGCTCCCGCTCAGACAGCTCGGGCTCACCCGTCCCTTGCATCATCCTGTCCGGCCCACCGGTCGGGACGTCCTCGTCCTTTTGCTGCCTCGATAACTGCGAGGCGTATTCGGGCAGGGAGGCATACAGCTCGGTGGCCATGAGCAGGCAGCCCGCTACTGTCGCGTCGCGCTCCCAGCCGGGTTTCAGCGTGGCATTCAAATACGGCAGGATCGACTGAATCAGGGGCGGCAGAATACGGGTCTGTGACGCGGCCCAGGCCAAGTCTTTTTGCAGACCGGGATACACTTCTGCCAGACAGGCGTTGACCCGCTGGCCCTCGACGAACATGAACAGGGCCTCAAGCTGTTCGGGCTTGGGAAAGAGCTTGCAATACGCGGCCAGGTCCCGTGGCGGGTGTGCATTCGCCTCGGCCCGTTCCTGGACAAATGACGGCACCTGCGACCAGATGTCGGCAATGGAGAGAGCGTAGGTCCCGAACTCGACCCGCCCGGCCTGATGGGCCGCAAACATGCAGTACAGCCGAAAGTTTTCCTCAAAAGTCGAAAACAGATCAATGCTGGCCGGCAAGGGCAGAAACTCGTCCTCGTCTTCAACAATCGCAAACGGGGGCGGGAAGGACACCTCCCCGACTTCCTGGATACTGACCGCCTCCCCACACAGCATGTGCATAAACTTCACCAACGCGCTATGCACTTCGGAGAGCGGCACGGCCGGCGACTCGTGCCGCAAGACCTGGAAACTGGTGCGAGACTCCAGGGTGAAAAAGGCTTCCGCGGCGTGCGGATTGCGCTGCGCGATCTCTTCTCCGGTTTGAATCCAGGTCAACACCCCCTCGGCGCCGACTTCTTCATACGCGCGGGACAGGGTCCGAAAGAGACGGGCAATCCCGGCAGGAAAAATCCGGGCGAGTTCGGCAATCCGCTCCAATACGGAGAGTTGCTGGTCCGGCGCCAAGCTCTTGAGCGTGGGCTCAAGAAACGGAATGACAGCCGGCAGGGGTTCCGGATCAAAGGCGGCAACCGGTTGGAGGCAACGCATCAACACATTCCGTAGTGGCTCCGAGATAGTGACCAGGGCTTGAGGCAGGACATGGTAAATGCCCGCCGCAGCATCGCGCGAATGATACACCGCCGACCGGCCCAGACGATAGACGCTGATCCGTTCCGAGCGGTCCAGGGCGGTCAGGCCGTCCGGGAAACGCGCAAAATCGGTCTCTCCGCTGACGGCTTCGATATCCAGCAGAAAACGGACCCATTCGAGCATCTCCAGCCGGGACAGTACCGGCAAAAGCTCAGGGGTTGCCGCGAACATGGCCGAAGCGAGCGTTTCCCCACGCGCGCCCAGCGTGGCACTCACATGCCGGCCCTGTTGGACCCATTCCTGGAGGAGTTCTTCCTGTAACCATGATTGGACAACGGGCTGCTCTATCCGGGTCAGCGCAGAGAGTAAGGCCGAGTATTGCGTGGGAGAGAGTCCCTCCAACGCGGACTGAAACTGCTGCTGGTCTTTTTCTTCAAGAGTCTTGAGATCGAAATGGGCCATAGTCCTACCTATTCTCCCACGATTCAGAGCTACGGGAGAAGCGTCAAACCTTTCTCTGCTGTATCGGAGGGCAACCGCCAGGGCAAGCCGGCGATCCCTTACCAATGGGCAAGAACCTTTTCTCCGAATGTTGTCACAAATTCTTCAAAGGCGTCAAAGGTCGGAATAAAAGTGACCTGCCGGACTCCCGCCCGCTCCAGACTGCGGAGCCGTTCCAGCAGGGCCTCGGGTCGGGCCGTCAGGGTGGTCGCCTGAACGACTTCGGGCGTTACAAACTGAGCTTCCTCCTCCCGGACGTATAAACAGTGGCCGTCGTGCAGGGCAAAATAGTATGCATCCTTGTCTTGGAGACGTTGCTCCATAAAGGCTTGGTATTGGGCAAAAATCGAGCGAAGGGGTGCCGGAGCGGCTTCGGGCTCCGTGAGCGTTTCATACAGCGAGTGCAGGGCGACGGTTGCCCACGGGCCGGCCTGGGCTCTGACTCGCTCAGAATCCAGACCTTCGTCCGGGCCCAGCAGACAGGCCGTCGTAAAGAGCACGCGGTCTACACTGTCCGTATTCTTTCCAGCTTTCTCAATGCCGGTCTTGACCTGGCGCCAAGCCTCCTCAAAGCCTTCGACCGTATTGGTCCGTGAGGTCAGCCAGCCGTCGCCCAACTCACCGGCCAGCCTCATGGCCCGAGGAGCGTTGGCGGCCACATAAACGGGAATCGGCTCGCGCGTGTTAATAAACGCGTAATCCTGATGAAAAAATTTGATCCGGCGCGTCTCCGCCTCCTCCTGGTAGATCACCTCCTGGTTACTCAGCAGGCCACGCGCAGTCGCTATATACTCGCGCAGTTCACGCAGAGAACAGGGCGGCAGCCCCATCGCCCGCCGTGCGCTATTGCCGGTCCCCAGCCCAAGGATGACTCGTCCGGGGACGATCTGATTGACCGTGGCAATGGCGTGGGCCGCCACGGGCGCGCTGCGCGTGCCGACCACTGCCACCCCGGTTCCGAGTGTAATGCGGCTGGTATGCTGCGCCATCAACCCCAGACAGAGATACACATCCCCGGCCATCATGGGCGAGTCTTCCACCCACACATGGCTGAAGCCCTGCGCCTCGGCCAGCTTGGCGTGATCGACGCAGCGGTCCGGTTTGGGAAATACCAGTACGCCGAAATCCATGCCTTCCTCCTCGGTATCCGGCCAGGAGAACCTACTCGGCCGGCTCGCCGTGTGTCAATGAGCAGCGCGCAGAGCACGGTTTTCTCGGTTTCTTTCCTGCGGGAGCTGTGGTAGACCAAAAAATCAGTGGGACCACAGAGAATAAAGGAGGGTTTGTCATGACGAAGAAAGGCTTTTCTCATATTGGCTTGTCAACGCTCGACCTGGATAAGACGCGCGAGTTTTACGAAGACATCCTGGGCTTCAAGCCGGTTCGCTGCGACACCATCAAGATCAAAGAAGGCGGCCATATCCGGCATATCTTTTTTGATACGGGCCGTGACCAGTTGCTCGCTTTCATGGAAGCCACGGGCATTCCCGGTGTTCCGGTCGAGTACGACGCCGGCATCAACCGGGGGCTCGGTGTCCCGAGTGCGTTCTACCACTTCGCTTTTGAGGCCGGGACGGAAGCGGCGCTCGAAGAAAAACGACAAGAGCTGCGGGATAAAGGCGTGGAGGTCTCAGAAGTCGTCGATCACGACTGGGCCAAGTCGATTTACTTCAAGGACCCCAACGGCATGCAGATGGAATACTGCTGCTTTACCCGGGACTTTCACGACGAGGATGCGGTCATGACCGAGCGCTTTGAAGCGCCCATTGCCGCGCTTGGCCTGGAAGAGACACCCGATATCGTTTCCACCAATCCGCCCAGCTAGTCTCTCGAACCATCCCCTCCGTCGGGGCAACCACGCGGTTGCCCCGAGCATCTGGCGCAATGCACGATGCTGTGCAGTGCGCGAGTACTATTCCTTTGGTTCCTTATGAAGGGAGGCCGGTCGGAGAGCTCATGTAATGGTAGAACCTCTTTCTCCGTCCGAATGGCTATCTTCAGTGACATGGCCACGTGTGTTCGCTCGACACGCGTAAATAGAGTTGGCCGGGCTTACAGCAGCGAAACACCCTCAAGCCGTGCGGCCTTCTGATCGAAAGTGTACAGCGGCTGGGCTCCAGACCGTTCGGCCGCCGCCAGGATCATCAGATCGGAAAATCCAGCGCCACTCGTACGATACCGGAATGCCGCACGGGCGACATCGTTGGCCTCCTCGATCACCAGACCCTCGGTTGCCACGAGTTCTTCCAATATCGTCGTAATCCGGGCACGGGAAAAGCCATAGGCCCGTTCCAGCACCCAGACGAGTTCAACCATCACCTCACGACAGATGTAGCCGGGACGTTCTGCCGTAAGCGACTCCAGGAGCGCGCGGGCGGCGTCTGCTTGCTGTACATCGTCGCGGACCAGATAGCGCACGAGGATGTTGGTGTCGAGTGCGATCGTCCCTCGCATGCCCCGTCGGCTACGGCCCGCTCCATTTCCTCCAACGTGACGGCGGAGCCATCATGCCGTAGGGCACCGAACAGCCGGCTGATGGGACGTACGAGCAGAATGCGTACCTCACCTTCGGTGATGATATAGCGAACCCGGTCCCCGGCTTGCAGGCCGAGTGACTCTCGAACGGGCTTGGGCAGTGTCGTTTGGCCCTTCTTCGTGACGGAGGATTCAATCATAACTACGCCCTTAATGCCTTTCACTATATTGATTTGCCTTACTTGAATCAATAAAGAAAGGAGTATTGGCCATCAGGACACACTCTTTTCGAGCGTCTGCACGATCCAGCGGTTCAGGCTCAGGCCGCTCTCTGCCGCTGAGCGGGCGACACGCTGATGCAAGTCCGGGCCGAGCCGAACGTTGAGCTTGCCGGAGAACGGCCTCCGGGGCTCAACATCATCCTCCTTGCATGACTTGAGGTAGGCATCGATTGAGCGGTGGAATTCACGTCGAATCCCCTCGACATCCGTTGCCTCAAAGGTGGCGATTGGATAGGAACCGCTGTTGACGACCCGCCCATGAAGACGGCCCACAGAATCGTCAAATTCGACCACGGCGGCGTAACCCTTGTATTCCATCATGGCTTGACTCCTATAGCGGCGAGGAATGTGGCGATGTCGCGTACCGTGGCTCTCCCTACCGGATGTGATCCGGCATGACGAGGGCGGACAGGCCCGATTCATTGAGCGAAGACGGCAATTTTCATATACCCTGAAGCTGGAACGGCACCGAACCTGACCTGCTCGAAGAAGAGCACCGCTTCACCGTCCGCTTGTGGAAGGATGCTGGCAAAGCGTGTTGAAAGATGAACGAAAAAATCACCAGAACAATATCGATTTCAACGCGGTCAAGGGTAAGACCAAGATACCGGACCAGAACTGGAAGGACTTGCTCGATCATTTCAACCAGCCGGGCTTTGTTCTGGTCAACGACAATTTCGAGTTCCCCGACCTGCTCGGCGCGGCCTACGAATACCTGATTAAGTATTTTGCGGACAGCGAGAATGGAAAGGGATGCTACCCCAGGAAATTGGCCAATGGAATTGGCTTCGCTTCGACTGAATTTCCTGTCATACGGGCGAAAGACAACACCGACGCTGGTTTCATATATCAGTGGTCCATTTCCAAGCCACTCCGGCTGAAAGCTTCAGCAATAATGACTGGTTCGGCGGGTCAACAGCGTGTCCCGGCCTCGTTCCTTGAGTCAGTCAAAGTGTCCGCAATTGCGAAACCCCAACAATCCAAAATCGCCGAAATACTCTCCACAGTCGATCAAGCCATTGAGCAGACCGAAGCGTGAATCGCCAAGCAGCAGCGCATCAAGACCGGCCTGATGCAAGACCTGCTCACCGGCAAGGTGTCGGTCGCTCCGTTGCTGATAGAAGAAGAGGACGGGGGTGGGGAGGCTAGATTCCCGCTTGCGCGGGAATGACGGACAACAGATGTTCCGTTCGCCCCCGGTCTGGTACTACTGATAGCGTCAATCATTGTGGTTACCATGACCAGTCTGACTAGCTAATGTGACGCTGTGGCACTCACCTATTCAATATACGAAGCAAAGGCGCGGTTTTCCGAGGTCATCCGGCAAGTGCGTGAAGGCAAGACCGTCACCGTCTCTTCTTCCCCTCGTCCAGGATGCGCTCCACCATCGCCTTATACTCTTTCACCGCGGGGGAGTGATAAAAACGCGAGCGGGTAAACATGGGATCACCGGCGTAGAACCATTCGTACTGCAACTGCCGGCTGCCGAACTGTTCGCCCAACATGTCCCAGGCCAGCTTGAAGAGTTGCACCCGATTTCGTGCCGGCAGGTTTTTCCCCTGGAGATAGCGTTCGAGATAGGGCGCAATCTCCGGGTTTTGCATATCCCCTTCCGTGGGGGTCATGATCAGTCCACTGCCGCTGACCTGTCGAATCACTTCAGCCGCCCGCATCTGCGCCTGGGGAATAAACACCCACAGCGAGGCCGCGAGCGAACGAAGCGAGCCGCCTTCTTTATGATTGGTGACCACATTGTGGGCCGCCGCTTGCAGCAGGCCATTCGCAATTTCAACCTGGGCCACCAACTCGCCGAGCTGGGCCTGGACATGCTGCGCCTTGGTCCGGCCAATCGCCTCGGCCACAGTACAGGCCAGCCCGGCCATGAAACGGAGCTTGACGGTGCCGCGAATGACCGCCTGGAGCAGGGCGTAGCCGGGCGCTCGACCAAGGATGTAGTTGGAAGCCTGGATATCACCGTTGATGAACACCCGCTCCCAGGGCACCTCGACCGTATCAAAAATCGCGAGGGCGTCTTCTTCATCGAAGCGATACGACAACGGGCGGTCAAACCGACTCCGGCCCGTGTTATATGCCTCGCGACAGATAAACGTGAGGCCCGGCGTATCCATGGGAACGGCGAAGCAGAGGGTATAGGCTTCTTCTCCCGGCTTACGCGGATAGAACGGTCCCACCCAGAGTTCGTTGGAGAAAGGGGCGAGCGTGGAAAGCATCCGGGCGCCGCTGACCACGATGCCGTTGTCCGTCTCGCGCACCACATGGAGAGCCGCCTCCGGGTCGCGTTGTTCCGCCGGCCCTTTTGAGCGGTCGATCTGAGGATCAACCAGAGTATGGGTCAGGCACCAGTCCTGATCCCGGCAGGCTTCGTAATAGCGAAGGGTATTCTCGCCAAGGCGGGGCTCACGCTGACCGATAAACGGCGCGGCAATCGCTGCATCGGTCACCAGGGCGTTCATGAAGTCCGGCAGGCGGCCCATCAGGCCACAGGTCATCTCAGCCCGAAATTCCTCGGCGCGGACGCGACGCTCGACATCCTCAACATTGTCCGCCATCAGAAAGGAGAGCCCGACCGGTTGGCCATCCTTGGGAGACGGGTAGGTCAGCGGGGGCTGGTGGGCGGGATCGTGCTGGAGGTCGTACAGCGAGGCAATGGTATCCACCACGCCTTGGAAGGGCGGATAGGTTGTCACATCTTTGACTCGCTCGCCATTCACATAAATGCTCCGCCCATCCCGCAAACTCTCTCGGTATTGTGCGCCGGTCCGAATGCCCATGCGTGCTCCAAGCTATGGTGAGGAGAATCGGAAGAAAATTCGCTCCGAGCGACCCTTACCCCCGCATCAAGTGCGGGGCAGGCTCTGGCCCTCTCCCTGCCAGGGAGAGGGAAATAAAAGGGCCACTTCTCTGACTACTGCCGGAGTGAGGCAATCACGTCCGTCAGGCCGCGCTCGTTCTGAGCGAATTCCAGCTTGTCCGTGCCCAGATAGGCGTTGGGCATCCCCGCATATTCTTCTATGGAGTTGTCGCAGTAGACTTCAAGCTCGTTGCCGTCCGGGTCGAGGAAGTAGACGCTCTTGGTTATCCCGTGGTTGACGGTGAAGTTCACCGGCACGTCCTTGGCCTTGAGTTCTTCATAGGCGGCTTTGAGTTCCTCTTCGCTCCGCAACCGAAAGGCAATATGCGCAAGTCCGGCCTGGTCGGGGCGGGGCGACTCGGCGTCCGGGCCGATCTGAAACAGGGCAATCTCGTGGTGGTCGCGGGTATGGTTGGCCAAAAAGACCCCTTTAATCTCAGGCGTGTCTTTCATGACCTGCATCCCCAGCACTTCAGTGTAGAACTTCTTTGAGCGTTCAAGGTCGCGCACCTTCAACACAACATGGGCAATCCGTTCGGGGCGAATCATACCGACCTCCTTTATTGATGTTGTGGCACAAATCGAAACGGGTCAAATGTATCATCTTCTCGCGGCTGACCAAACAGCTCGACCGCCGGCGCAATCTCGGCGAGCGAGAGGGTCATATCCATGAGTTGCTGCGCATGAGCGGGCATGCGCTCCAGAGGGAATTGGTTGAGGTATACAAGAATGTCCTCCAGGTGCGACAGCATGGCAGTGTAAAAGGCTTGAATGTCTGCCATCTCGCTCGTCTGACGTTTCCGTGTACGCTCGGCCTCGGTGGCGAGCGCCCAGTCGAGAAAAGGCTGAAGCGTGCGGAACGCTACGGGCCAGCCGCTCTCCGTCATCGTTCTGCTCCGTTACCGTCCAGCATAGAACCCAACATAATCCTCTACCACCTTATAGGCGTGGCGGACGCAGATTTCCTGATGCTGCAAGGGCATATGGGTTTTTGCACCCGAGGCCAACACGTCCTGCATGTGTTCCAGTGTTGTACCGTCTTCCATCAGGATGTCGCGGAGTAATACCTTGCTGTACTCCTGGCTGAATTTCTGACCCGCGTTTTCCGCCTTGGGGAAATAGGTATGCGTTTCCCATATCGTCCGCTCTGCGGTAATCGGCCAGAAGTGGTGGGTCAGATACGTCCCATTGCTCGGGAAAATGGAGAAATTCGGGAAGATCCAAAAAGTATCAATGGACCAGTCCGACCGTCGGGTAGGATTGACTCCGACTGGCAGATTATCCAGAGCAATATCGCGATCAACCATCACCGAACTCCCGAACTGATAGGCCATGCCGGCGACCGGAGTCGGTTGATAGTTCAGGTTGCCGTACGACGAGGTGCGGCGATGTCGCTCATACAGGTCCAGACTCAGGAAGTGGCAATGCGGGTTGGTCCCGCTCGTAAAGGCATCTGCCGCCGATGCCTTATGGCGTACCGGGAGATGATAGCCTTCTTGAAAGGCGTCTTGGGCAATTTTCCAGTTGGCTTTGATCTCTGTTCGCCAACAGAAGCGCGTCGCCGAAAGCTCAGAGAATGGATAACCCTCCAGCCCAGGCACAACCTCCGCCAGATAGGCCCGCAGCGTTTCGGGCGGGTGCGGGTCAAGATGAATGAAAATGAAGCCCGCCCAGGTGTCTACGGCCACGGGAGTCAGACCGAGCTTGTCTTTTTTCAATCCAGAGAAACGGTGCTCGTCGGGGATGAATGTCAGTCTGCCATCCAGGCCATAGCTCCAGCCGTGGAATTTACACGTAAAGTTCCGACATGAGCCGCCCTGATCCCAGACAATCTTATTGCCCCGGTGGGAACACATATTGTGAAAGGCGTGGAGCTGACCGTCCTGCCCGCGAACGACCACGACCGAGGTCCGGCATACCGGCAGCGCGACGACGACATAATCGCCGGGATTCGGAATGCGTTCAATCCGACCAACGTTCAGCCAGACATTCCGAAAGATCCGTTCCCGCTCTAAGGCAAAATACTCACGAGAGATGTAGGGCTCGATAGGAATCGGGTCAGTCCCGAGATGCGGATACTTGTCATTCCAGCGGTCGTCGATCCGGTCAGGAGCCGCATTCTCTCCGGTGCCGGTCGGCTGCCTGTCCTGCACTGCACCCTCCCTGTATCGGTCCGCCCCCTCTCGTCACAACACAAGAGGAGTAGCGGTTACCCTCCTCGAATCGAGGGAAAACCGCTCGGCCTTAGTCGGCTACGGCTACGGCGGGCTCGGCGTGGACGCGAAAGTCTTCCCGGTGCAATCCCGGCATCACGTCTGCGGCAAAACGGCGCAGGTTCTCTTCCGCCCGCTGTATGGGCATCCCACCATATTTGAAGATGCCGATGAAGTGTTCGGTATCGACCTTGCGCTTAATGAACTCGATCTGCTCCAAACACATCTCGGGCGTGCCCACACACTGAAAACTGATGAAATAATCGTTGACCGCCTGCGGTCCCATCTGTTTGCTGGCCTGACCCATTTTGTCGTAGTATTCGTAGCCTTTCACGCCGGCGTGTGCGCCGTGCGAAAAACGATAGTGCGCATCCGCCGACTGCCAATAGGCACCCATATATTTCCGGGCGCCATCCATGGCCTTGGCCTCGGTGTCGTCAACATAGACAAAGCAGCCGACAATAGGCTTGACCGGCTCCTTGCCCAGGTTCCGACAAATGGCATTATAGCGTTCCAGCTCTTCGGCGGTGGTGTCCCAGTCGCGCTGCGGAATCACCAACACCCCGAACCCAAGCCTGGCCATGATCTCGGCCGACTCGGGGCTGATGGCCGCTCCATACATCCGACCCGTGAAGTCGGTCTGGGGCTGCGGGCGGATGCTCATTTCAGGAATCTGATAGAACTCGCCGGTATGCGAGAAGCGTTCGTTCATCAGGGCTTTGGTGACCACCTCGGCGGCCTCGGTAAAACGCGCCCGGGACGTATCCATGGCCACGCGAAAGCCGTCGTATTCTATCTGCGCGGCTCCTCGACCAAAGCCGAGCAGCAGCCGGCCGCCGGACTGAATATCGAGCATGGCGATTTGCTCGGCGACGCGCACCGGGTCGTGCCACGGCAACACCACGACTGCGCTGCCAAGCTGGATGCGTGTGGTCCGGGCGGCCATAAAAGTCAGGTATTGGAGCACATCGGGCACCATGGTGTAATCATCGAAGTGATGCTCAACGCTCCACAACGAATCGAATCCCAGGGGTTCAACCAAGTCGGCTAAGCGCTGTTCCTCCCGATACACCTCATGGTCGGGCTGCGGCCGGCCCAGGTTCTGATGAATAATATCAACACCGACTTTCATAGCTCTCTCCTGACACGCGGGGTCGTGCGCGGCTGTCGGCCTTATCTGTTGCTGGAGACAAAACGCTTGATGTCGTAGCCGTCTACCACACTGGGTTGGCCGAACTGCTCGACCGCGGGCGCCACTTCCGCCAGGGACAATGTCAGGTAAAACAGGCGCCGCGCGTCGTCCGGGAGTTCATCCAGCTTGAACTGCTCCAGATAGGACAGCACCTCGTCCATGCGCGCCAGCATGGCCTCATAAAAGGCGGAGATGTCTTCCATGGCGCTGGCCTGACGGCGGTCGCTCCGCTCGCCTTCGGTCTCCAGCGACCAGGCCACCCAGGGTTCCAAATCCCGGAACTGCTCGGGTAAGCGTGCCTCAGGCATGGGAAGCCGCCTCCTTTCCGTTGGCCGCAAACGCCGCATCGACGGGTTGCCCATTGAGCATCTGGTCAATGACATGGTGGCTGTGACGGATAAGAATCTCTTCGTCGTGCAGATAAAACTCTTTTTTCGCCCCGGACGAGAGCATGGACTGGGTTTCCTCAAAGGTCCGGCCGTCTTCCATAATAATGTCGCGGAAGATCACATTGCCGTATTCCTGACTGAAACGCCGCCCCGGCGTGGTCGCCTTGGTATAGTACTGGGTCGAGGTCCACAGCGTCTTATCCACACTGATCGGCATGAACTGATGGGTAAAATACGAGCCCTGCGACACATCGACAAAAAACGCCGGGAAGATGACGTTCAGGTCCAGCGACCAGGCCTCGCTACGCAGCGGATTCACCCCTGACGGCAGACCGTCCATTGAAAAGTCGCTGCGGATGACAATATCGCCGTGCTTCCCCGCCAGTTGGGCCACCGGACTGGGTTGATAGTCCGCGCTGCCAAACAGCGACATACTGCCGTGGCGCGGATACAGGGTGACATCCAGGCTGTGGGCGTAGGGGTTGTCTTTGCTGGTGAACGAGTCCGGGATGGAGCGTTTGTGCAAAAAGGCAATATGGTACACTTCCTGAAAGGCATCCTTGATGACCTTCCAGTTGGCGTTCACCTCCGAGGTCCACGCTGTGCCGGTGGTTGAGAATGCGCCGAACGGATAGCCCTCCAGCCCGGTTGCCAGGTCGCCCAGATATTCCTGCAAGGTCTCGGTCGGATTGGGATCGACATTGACGAAGATAAAGCCTTCCCACACGCCCACCGCCACCGGCGTCAGGCCCAGGGTCTCTTTCTTGAGATCGAAAAAGCTCTCTTCGTCCGGCACAAACTTCAACTTCCCATCCAGGCCATAGCTCCAGCCGTGGAACTTGCAGGTGAAATTCTGGCACGTCCCGTCCTGATCCCACGCGATTTTATTCCCCCGGTGCGAGCACATATTATGAAAAGCGCGCACCGCGCCGTCTTTGCCGCGGACGACAATAACCGAAGTGTTGCACACGGCCAGGTCCTGGACAAAATAGTCGCCCGGATTCGGAATCCGTTCCACCCGCCCGACGTTCAGCCAGACTTTCTTGAAAATCCGCTCACGCTCCAACTCAAACTGTTCTTGCGATATGAACACATCAGCCGGAACCGGGCCGGTCCCGAGGTGGGGATATTTATTGTGCCACTTATAGCCGCTGGCCGCACCGTTCCCGTTTGCCAGCGTTCCGTTTGGTGTTGTACTCATTCCATTGCCTCCCTGGGTTGGTTTTTCTATTCCATGGTCCGATGTCCATATGCGTTGACCGAGAACACGGTCAGGACAGACACGACATGGCGGAGCCCGAACCTAAAACATGTTCTGGCTTTTTGGTCAATATCACACCGCCGATATTTATGCCCCGGCCCGGTAGAAACCAACCATATCCTCGATGACTTTATGCCCGTGCCGGACCAGGAGTTCCTGGTCCTGGAGCACGAATTCTTTTTTCGCGCCCGAGGCCAACATGGACTGGGTTGCTTCCAGGGTGCTGGCATCCTCCAGCAATGCCTCGCGCAGCAGCACCTTGCTGTACTCCTGGCTGAAACGCTGTGCGGCGTTGCGGGCGTCAGAAAAATATGTCTTGACTTCCCACAGGGTTCGGTCCGGTGCAAGCGGCCAAAAATGATGCGTTAGATAGGTCCCATCAAAAACAAACACATCGAAATTGGGAAAGATCATATTGGCATCAAAGGCCCAAAACGGGCTCCGGGTCGGATTCACCCCCGGTGGTAAGTCAGCCATCTCCCAGTCGCGTCTGACAATCGACGCTCCGAAGCGATGGGCCAGAAGTTCGACCGGGCTCGGCTGATGGCCAGGATTCCCAAAGACGGACATCCGGTGGTTGCGTTCATACAGCTTAAACGCAAAAGCGTGGGCATACGGATTGTCCGGGCTGGTAAACGAATCGGGCAGGGAGCGCTTATGGAGGAAAGGCACATGATAGGCTTCGTGAAAGGCGTCTTTGAGCACCTTCCAGTTGGCCTTCAGTTCCGTATGCCAGGCATAGCAGGTCTTCAGCTGCGCAAACGGGTACCCTTCCAATCCGGCTCCAAGCTCGCCGAGATGTTCCTGAAGGGTTTCTGCGGGAGTCGGGCTGAGGTTAATAAAAATAAAGCCTTCCCACATATCGACCCGGACCGGCGTGAGACCGAGCCGGTCTTTTTTGAGATCGCAAAAGCGCTCTTCATCCGGAACAAATCGCAGGTCGCCGTTGAGACCATAGCTCCAGCCGTGGAATCTGCACGTCAAGTGCTGACACGACCCTCTCTGATCCCAGACGATTTTATTGCCCCGGTGGGAACACATATTATGGAACGCGTGCAGGGCTCCGTCCCGACCGCGCGTCAGGACAACCGACGTATCGCAGACGGGCAGGTCTTTGACAAAATAGTCCCCCGGCCGAGGAAGCTGTTCAATACGACCCACATTGAGCCAAGTCTGCTTATAGATGCGCTCTCGCTCCAACTCGAAGTATTCCGCTGAAACACACGGCTCAATCGGAATCGGCCCGGTTCCGAGTTCCGGATAAGCCTCGTGCCAGACCGTACCGTTCGTGCCCGCATCCCTGTTGTGCGCTTGTGTCGTCATATGAGGAACACCCCTTCTCTTGCGGCCACCGTCTCCGGCCGGCCTGTCCAGTTTCATATCACCCCTGGAGAGGGGAAAACACCGCGCTGAGAAAATACCCGGCGTGAGTGATTCTCCGCTCCGGCCTGTCTCAGACGCAATACCGGACAAGCCTCCCGGGTAGTGCCGCATTGGAAAGGGACGGTTTGCAGCCCTGTCAAAAAGCAGTACAACAAGCAGGCACTCTTTCACACGGGAGGCGGATATGAATGTGTTAATTACTGTCACATGGCGCGCAGGAGCGAGTCAGGCAGAGAATAGATCTGCGGCCCAGGTCGTCCAGGAACGGCTCATGAATCCCTTTCCCGGTGTGACCATCAGCCATACCCTGGCCGATCTCGGGAAACGCAAACTCTACATCATCGCCGATGTCACCGAGCACGCCATGAACGATATCCGCACAACCTTGGAGCTGACGACCCAACCGGCCATCGAGAGCGTTGATATTGCCCTGGTCGTGGACGGCAAGAAGGCGATCAATACCTATCTGGCGATGTAACCGCCGCTCTCCTCCGGATTGCCGCTTACCATTCCTCCCCGAACGGCCGGATATCAAGTTCAAAGGTCCAGCCCGAGAATCATGTTATATCGCACGGAAAGTTTTCAAACGGTCTATGGTCCGTCTTAAACTGTCGGAGGCAGCACCCGCTCGCCCGATGTTCCATGCGCTCCGAACGAATTCCCCAATGCGGCTGTTATATCCTGGGCCGACTTTGCTGGTTGCACCAAGCCTGGGGACAAGCTCTTCTCGTAGACTCGTCTTTCTGCTCCGCCGTGCGAGGGTGACAAGGAATTCTTTTGGGTGCGATATTGCGTCAGTATCGCGTGGGATGCGGCTCAACGGAATTGACAGCAGCCCCGCTACGCCTTCGCGGTCTGCCATAATCCAAGACTCGACTTCCATGACGGCGACCCGGAGGAAGAAATGCGGATGCTGCCTCCCTCTGATCCAAGATTGGATCAATCGGAGCGGACACGGATTGGGGGTATCCTGGTCAGTCAGCATAAAGACCGGAAATCCCTTAGCTGCGCTATTCAGGCTGTCCGCCTTGTTTTGAAGATAGCCTTTTCCTTTCAAGCCGAGACGCTGACTGACAACGATATCCAGGCTTTCAAGAATGCGTATCGAGACCGCTTCGCCTAACGTATCTTCAACCACCAGGATAGTGCTTTTCCTGTTCATGTGAAGAGGCTCAACTGCTCAGCATTGGCCGGTCTTGTCCGCGGGAGGACAACTTCTCCAGCCGTAAGACCCGCTGCAAGCAGGGAGCGAATCGCGCCAATATCTGCCGCTCGTTTGACCTCGGTTCCTTCTTTCGCGGGAGTAAGCAAAAGGACTTCATAGCCGTCGATACCCGGATCAGTCAGCAGGACGTCGCTGTGGGTGCTGACCAGCACTTGCCGGCGACGGTTGCGCTGCATTCTGGAGATAAGAGGGGCAAGTTGTGCCACAATTGCCGCATTCAGCGAGAGCTCCGGTTCCTCCAGTAAGAGGAGCGAATCGCCTTCCAATAATGACCACAGAAAACCTATCAGGCGGAGCGTACCATCCGAAAACTGATCTTCTTGCTGCAAGCCCGCCTTCGGGCGCCAGTGAGAGTACAGGGCCTGAATATGCGGGCGGCCCGTTACCGCGTCTCGGATAAACTGGAGTTGTTCGAGCTGCGGCACGGCGACTTTCAGGGCCTTCTCAATTTTTGACAGCCGCGAGCGGCGGGTTTTCTCACTTGTTTTTGCCAGGCGTTCCAGCAGTCCCTGACCGAAAGGGTCGTCTTCGAGAACACGCCCCTGGATGGAATCGGCATATCGTAGGAGTTGGGGAACCAGGTGCAGATAGGTGATCGATTGAAAGAAGCGGACGACGGCGCGGAAATCTCCGTTTACATTGATCTGTTCAAGAAAGGTCTGAGTGAGTCGGTCCTGATCCTTTTTGTCTTCCGCATCAGGTCTGTCAAGGATCTGTTGGTCTTCCTTCCAAACCCGTTCATGGGTGAGATACGTATTGCGATAGCCACGCGTTTCTTGACGTAGACCAAGGGCGTACCGCCACATCGGCAGATCATCAGCGGACTCGGCAAGGTGGATCTCCAGCTCGATTTCCGGGTCACGCCGTGCAGCCAGGCTCCGAATCTTCGACACCCCTCCCCGTCCTTTGACGGCCTTTTGGAGCCCGCCTCCTTCAGGTTTTGCAATATCACGAAGGAAACGGAACACATCCAGGAGGTTGGATTTTCCCGAAGCGTTCGCTCCGACGACGAACTGGCGTTCACGCAGATCAACGCTAACACGCTGGAAATTGCGCCAGTTCTTTGCTGACAGATGACTGACAATCATGGTGAAACTCCGGAAATTTTACCGTTCTCCAACGCTCTCCGTTGCGCATCTTTAGCTACCATTCCTCCCCGAACGGCCGGATATCAAGCTCAAAGGTCCAGCCCGAACGGTCCTGGTGGACGATGTGCCAGAGGGTGTCGGCAATCGCCGAGGTTTGAATGAAAAAATCGTCCGGTTTGTCCTTGAGCAAGGCGCGGGCAAACGGCATATCAATACCGCCGTCGATGACCACAAAAGACACGTGAATGCCTTGCGGACCGAGGGTGCGAGCGATGGATTCGGCAAGAATCCGCTGAGCGGTTTTGGTGGGCGCGAAGGCGGCAAATTGCGGGCGGCCCCGCCTCGAGGCCGTATTGCCCGTCACCATGATTGCGCCCTGCCCGGCTTCGAGCATATACGGTGTCACCGCTCGCGCCATATACAGCAGCCCCATGGTGTTGACCTGAAAGTTGTGCTGAAGAGCCGCAGGGTCAATCTCCAAGAAGGTGCCAAAGATCGCCTCAAAACTGACAGCGTTATGAATCAGGACGGTCGGGGATCCAAGCTGCTCGGCAACGGCCGCAACCGTGGCGTTCACCTCGGCTTCATTGCTGATGTCACACGGATATGCCGTGGTTTCGGCAATCTCCCGCTCAAATCGGGCCAGGCGTTCCGTATTGCGGGCCAGCATGGCAACCCGATAGCCGCCCTCGGCAAACCGACGCACGACCCCCTGTCCCGTTCCCTGTCCAACACCAGTGACAATACAGACTTTTTTTGTCATGCCGACTCTCTTCCCAGGCTGCTTGTATCAGGGAGGTTATCGAGGCCGCTCCACGAGACGTCCAGAAATAAATTTATGGAGGACACTCGCCATGAGCGTCTGGTATGGAATGCCCTCTTCTACCGCTCTGGCCTGGAGTTGCTCTAAGTCCTGAGAAGAAATTCTGATGTTCACTCGCTTGTCTTTTCGAAGAGTATTCGCGGCATACGCCTGATGCTTCTTGATCTCTTGTTTGACCTTTTTGACCGATTGCCACTCACCCTTCTCAATAGACTCAATGAGTTCCTTTTCTTCATCGTCCAGATAATATTTTGGCATAGATCACCTGAGATATTGTTTCGTCAGTTTTCGGCTCGGGATAATGGTCTTCAAAAAACGGTCCTCTCCTTGTTCGACAAAGGGAACCGCATAGGCATAGCCGTTCACATTCAGGATGAGTACCTGCTGGCCAGGATACTTGTTCGGGTTTGGATGGATAATAATATCAAGCACGTCGCCCTGCTCAATGTGCATGACCGCTTGCTCAAAACTCATGCCCCTTACCCTCTTGAGTTGGAGGCTTTTTTCAGGACTCCAACGATAACGCCCCACATCGAAAGATTAAGACATTGTGTGCCTTATGGCAACAGTCAAGCTGATACTCTGCCCAACCTTTCCTTCCCTGATACATTGTTAAGTCCTGCCTAAGGCACACCGGTTGTTGCTCCGTCCGCGGCAAACTGATAGCGCGATTCGTCATACCGAGTCATGCCAACTTCGTCAGCACCAACCCGCCCCGTCAATACACCCATCTTCCTTATTACAATCGGCGGTACGGTTTTTGCCGTTCTGACCGCGCTCAGCATGTTGGGTCCGCTGTTAATCGCCATGTCGCACGACTGGCACACCACCGTTCCGGCCGTGGCCCAACTCGTCACCGCGGCCGCCGTTGCCTGGGCCGCAACGGCCATTGTCGTCGGCCCGTTTTCCGACGCCTATGGCAGGAAACCGATTTTACTGATCGGCGCACTGCTGGTCGGCCTGGCTTCAATCGGCACGGCCCTGGCTCCGAATCTGCCCAGCGCGGCCGTCTTCCGCATCCTCGCCGGCATAGGCGGCGGCATGGTCCCGCCTACGTGCATTGCCTTGCTCGGCGACCTCCTGCCGTCTGAAAAACGGGCGCTGGGGGTCGCTGTGGTCACGACCCAGCCGGGTCTGAGCAGCGTGCTCGGCGTCCCGTTCGTTACCCTCATTGCCGCCTATGCCGGCTGGCGAGCAGCCTTCCTGGCCGTTGGCGGGGCTCTGCTGGTCTGCGGCCTGATGGTGTTGCTCTATACGCCGGAGCATAAGGCCCAGCGGAAGCTGCTCATCCTCGGCAGTCGCCTCAGACAGGTCGGGCGTTTTTCCGTGACCTGGCTGCTGGCATTCACCAACCTGACCGTCCGGATCGCTTACGGACTCATTATGACCTTCTTTCCTCCTTTTCTCCAAGTGACGTATCGCCTCAGCACCGCCGAGCTCGCCCTGCCTGTTGCCATCGTTGCCCTCGGCACGACCTGTGGTCTCTTTCTGGGCGGAAAAATGGGGAGGAGCCAGAGGCGTTTGTCCATAGCCGCGGTCACGGCGCTCATCGCCATCCTGCCCGGTACGGCCGCTTTCTTGTTAGACGACGGCCTGTGGCTGAGCGTGGCGGTCACCAGCGTGTTTATGGTGCTCACCATGCCGCTGGCGACCCTCCTCTTTGTTGTCGGCGTCGATGTGGGTGGAACTGCGAGAGGAACGTTGACCGGGGTCTTATCCGGTAGCGGCTATGCCAGCTATGCGATTGGGGCGGCTATCGGGGGGCTGGCGGTGGCCCACATTGGCTACTCCGCCCTGTCCTATGCGCTTATCGCTTCAGCCCTGGGCAGCAGCCTGCTACTGACCCGGCTGATTCAAACCCAGGCCGAAGACCGGGCGCGGGCCTATTTTCGTCAGACGCAGTGAACACCCCCGTTTCTGAAGAGTAAACGTGTCAACAGCTTTGGATCTATTGGAGGACACGTTTACTCTTTTCATCCCCCGCTCAGGCGTACAGGGCGATACAGCGGACCTCGATACTCCATCGTTCGGGTACATCGGGGGGAGTTGTCGGGTCCTGATAGGCGGTGTGAAAACTGAAGGAGCACGGCGATTGCGTGTCGGCGCTATCGGCCCGGCCACCCTCTGAACGGGCGAGCGGTCCGGCCGAGTCCCACTGCTTGATCAGCAGGGCCTCATCCCGGGTCATGGCCGGGTAGGAGTACCACCGGTGTCGCGGCGCGTACTTGGAAAAATAATTCTCACCTACCCGGTCCTGATAGTGAATCTCGAATACCACCAGGTCTTCGGGATGCACGCTCTGCGCGTCGCACAATGCGAGAGGGTGGGTTGCGACCGGCTCCGCAGCGATATTACGCCAGACATTAATGATGGCGAAGCGTCCGCCGGGGGCGAGGGCTTGATCGGCCTTTTCGGGCTCAATGAGCGATTGGCCCTGACCGAGCACCGAGCGCAGGGTGTCGTTGCCGCCGGGCGGCTGGGCGAGTTGTTGCAGCCGCTCCGGAGCGCTCCGCAGGGTATAGTCCCCGTGGGCGATGGAGGCCGGGCCCTGTACCTGCTGTCCGCCGCGAATGCGGCGCTGGCTCTGCTTGCCCGCGGCTGAGCGGACATTATGGTCAAAGGCCGCGACGGAGGTCGCCCCGGTCGCTTCTCTCACGATCTGGGCGCATTGGCGGTAGTAGTCCCGAATAACTTCCTGATGGTCGAAAAAGTCGAGGTCTGGACGCGCCAGGGGGCGGGTCTGGAGTTCAAAACCGTTGGTCTCAAGGCTGCACGGCGCTTGTCCATTCTGCCCGTCGAGCTGGCGGGCGTTGTGGACCGGCAGCTGCCGCTCATCAAAGACGACCCCCTGCATGTCGCTGTCGCTGCCGTCGGCATCGCGTCGGAGGAGCACTTTGCCGTTGCGGTAGAGCGAACTCGGCAGAGAGGCGTCGAGGTAGTTGAGCCGACCCGCTATGGTGTGTGTCGTCATGCGTATTCCTTCCCTGTTATGAGCGGAGACCGCTCGGGGTTTGGTCGTGAATCATATCGCCCGCCCGCCTTGCATGGCAAGGCGTCTTCCTCTACTTGACACTTCCCCCCCGCTTCTGCTTTTGTATCCCGCCCTTGGGAAGCCTGGCGAAAAACTTGCCGCCCCGCTTCCCGGCTTGAATATCGGGACCGGCTTGCATATGAGGAGGGGAGAGGAGAGCACCCATGAAGAGACGCATCTTTTTCAATGCCTTTCATATGAACTGTGTGGTCCACCAGTCCCCCGGCCTGTGGGTCCGCGACGATGACCATATGACCGAGTACACCGACCTTGACCAGTGGGTCGAATTCGCGAAGATCGTCGAGCGGGGAAAGTTTGACGCAATCTTCCTGGCCGACGTGCTCGGCGTGTACGATGTGTTTCGCGGCAACCGGGAGGCCGCGCTGACCGAAGCCGCCCAGATACCGGTCAACGACCCCATGCTGCTCATCCCGGCCATGGCCTATGCCACCGAGCATATCGGATTTGGTTTTACGAGCTCCATCATTCAAAACCACCCGTTCACGTTTGCTCGCCTCATTTCTACCCTGGACCATCTCACCAAAGGCCGGATCGCCTGGAATATCGTAACGTCCTATCTCGAAAGCGCCGGCCGTAACTACGGCCAGGCCGGTTTAGCAGAGCATGATACTCGCTACGACATCGCGGATGAGTACTGCGACGTGTGTTACAAACTGTGGGAGAAGAGCTGGGAAGATGATGCCGTGCTGAAAGATGCGAAGCGCGGGATTTATGCCGACCCAACCAAAGTCCACGATGTCAAACATGAAGGCAAACACTATAAGGTTGAAGGCTGCCACCTGGCCGAACCCTCCCCGCAACGGACGCCGGTCTTGTTTCAGGCTGGGGCCTCAGAGCGTGGTCGTGCCTTTGCGGCCCAGCACGCGGAAGCGGTTTTTGTCCTTGGCTCAACGCCTGAGGTCGATGGCCAGTATATTAAGGATATCCGCAAGATCGCTCGCAAGAACGGCAGGAACCCAGAGGATATCCTGTGTTTTGCCTATATGAAAGTGATTACCGGTGAGACCGAGGCCGCGGCCAAACGGCGCTATGAAGAGTATTTTGAGCAGTGCAGCTACGATGGCGGGCTGGCCTTGTTAAGCGGCTGGAGTGGCATCGACTTTGGGCAATTTGAGCCGGACCAGCCACTTGAGTATATCGAGACCAATGCCATTCGCACCCTCGTTCACAGCTTTACCGAGGGCGATCCAAATCGCAAATGGACCTTGCGAGACCTCGCCCGCTATGTCGGCATTGGCGGAGCCGGGCCGGTTCTGGTCGGCACACCGGAGAGTATTGCCGATCAGTTCGAGGACTGGATCGATGCGGGGGTAGACGGGTTCAACCTGGCCTATGCCACCACGCCGGGCTCATTCGAGGAATTTGTCGACGGGGTGGTACCCGTACTGCAAAAACGCGGTCGCATGCAAAAGGAATATCGGGAAGGCACCTTGCGCGATAAGCTGTACGGCAAAGGACCACGGCTCCACACACCGCACCCGGCGGCCCTGCACAGACAATCCTTATTGGATGCCAGGAATGGTGCGGACCGGAGCGCCCTCAGCAGTCACCCGGCGGCCAGCGCGTCAGCGGCAAAGTGAGGTAAGCGCCGGGGTGTCGGATGCGGTCGCGCTCATCCGATACTTCAGCTTCTCTCCGTCTCGTCAGCAAAATCCCAGACCCGCAGCACCCCCGGTGTGACCCGAAGCAGCGCCAGGTCGGCCTCACGGAAGGGCTCAACATAGGCCGGCCCCTGCTCGGCTCCCAGATAGCGCGTGGCGATCCGCTGGATGGTCTCAAACGCGCCCGCGCGCTCGATACTCGCCTCCCCGCGCACCTCAACCCCCCGATAGGGAGGGCTGTCTTCGGCCACGCTGATACTCACCCTGGCATCGCGTCGAACGTGACGGGCCTTGATATCCTCGCTCGCCACCGCAACCGTAAAGCCGCCGTCTTTCCACTCGTGCCAGACGGGCGACATCAGAATTGTGCCGTCTTTGAAATGGGTCGCCAGGGTTGCGCATTTGGGTTGGTCCAGGAAGTCTCCCAGGTCTTCGAGCTGTAGATTTTTTCGCATGATTCTCCTTCACCACCGGGCAGCTAGGGGTACACGCAGGGCCGCGTAGACCACTCGTACACCACGCCTGCGGCCGTCAGCCGGCCGGACGCCGAAGCTAGAGCCGACGTTTCAATCTCGCTCACAACCGCGGCCGGGATCTCACTCGGGCTTACCAGCCGCCCGTCAATAAAAATATCGACCACCAGGTCGGGTCCGCTATCTGTTTCCATCAGTCTAATCGTCCGAAAAGCCGCACACCTTGGCGCCACGCACCGAAGCCGGCTTCTCGGTACAGCGCGCGTACCAGGCAACCACATTGGGGAAATCCGCGTCCAGCTTCAAATCTTCGCGCGCCCCATAGCCCCAGTCGAGGCAGCCGACCCAGGGAAAGGTCGCGATATCGGCAAGCGTGTATTCATCGTCCATCACATAGTCCCGGCCGTCCAAACGTTTTTCCAGCACACCCAGGAGCCGCCGGGCTTCATTGGTATAGCGCTCGGTCGGATACGGCATACGCTCTTTGGCGAATTTGTAGAAGTGGCCGAACTGCCCGAACATGGGACCAACCCCGGCCATCTGAAAAAACAACCACTGGATACATTCGCTACGCCGGTGGGGGTCAGCCGGCAGCAGCCGGCCCGTCTTCTCTGCCAGGTATAACAGCATGGCCCCAGACTCAAAGATGGAGATCGGTTTCCCACCCGGACCGTCAGGGTCAACCATGGCGGGAATTTTCGAGTTGGGGCAGACCGCGATGAACTCCTCGCTGAACTGCTCGTTCTCCAGGATATTCACCTTGTGGGCCTCATACGGCAGCCCCAATTCTTCCAGGGCGATACCTGCCTTCTGGCCGTTCGGGGTTGCCAGTGAATAGAGTTGAATGCGGTCAGGATGTTCAATCGGCCACTTCTTGTCACTCATCGGATCTCCTTCTCCAGACTAGGCCAGCTTCATTTCCTTCGCGAAGTGTTCCATGAGGCGCATGAGTTCGGCAAATTCATTCGTCCAGGCCCGGAACGACAGATAGACGTGATGCACCCCCAGGTCGGCGTAGCGCGGAATGTCCAGGATGAGCTGATCCACGCTCGGCGCTCCGAGCGGCAGCATGCAAATCTGCAAATCGTCCGGGTTGCGGCCCGCCTGAGAGGTCAATTCCCGCAGGGTTTCCAAAGGCTCCTGGATATCATCCGGCCCCTTGCCCATGGCGATCCAGCCATCGCCGCGCCGCGCGATGCGACGCAGGGCACCCTTGGTCATCCCCCCGACAAGAATGGGCGGGTGCGGTTGCTGAACCGGCTTGGGAATGAATTTGATGTCGGCGAACTGAAAATGCTCCCCGGCAAATGCCGGTGTTTCCTGCGTCCAGACCGCCTTGAAGATGTCCATGGTCTCGTTCGTGCGGGCCCCCCGCTCTGTGATCGACGTACCCAGGGCGGTGAATTCCTGCTCCAGCCAGCCCGCCCCAACGCCGACAACCGTCCGCCCGCCGGATAAGACATCGATGGTGGCAAGGGCCTTTGCCGCGGCCAAGGGATGCCGGTAGGGCAGAATCAGGACCGCGGTACCGAGTTTGACGGTTGTCGTCTTATACGCCAGGGCCGCCAGGACGGTGAGCGGATCAAGGAAGGGGTCTTCCGGATTGAAGGCATAACTCCCCTCAATCTTGGATGGGAAGACAATGTGGTCGGCCACCCACAGCGTCCGATAGCCCAGCGCTTCCGCGGTTGTGGCCGCAGTCAAAATCCGCTCAGCCGGGTTTTCATGCGCAAAGGCGCTGAAATGGGGCAAGATAATTCCGTAGTCCATGCTGGTCCTTTCTTTTGAGCGGGGAGTCCGGACGCCTACACAACTAATTTCTCCCGTCACTCCTCCTCAAATCCAAAGGGGTCAAACCGAAGTGTCCGGCAATTCTCGGTGACGTCACGGACGGTTTTGTCTGACGCACCGTCCGAGAGTTCCGCTCGAATTTCGAGCGTGACTTCCACCTTGGCCGTCACGTGTTTCGTCAGATGTTGAATGACTTCATCGGCAATTCGGCTCGCATCCCGGCCAACCCGAAGAGGGTCTAACTGAGCCGAGCCATGAAATCGACGATAGATGGGAGTAGCAGGTGGGGTCGGCCTGTCCGGGTCCTGTCCGTCGGTTTGATCCTTATCCGCCTGTTGCCCTGGCTCACCCGGTCGATCAGGAGAAGAGTCCCCGGTATCCGTCTTCCCGGCCTGTTGCCGTGCCGCCTCGGCCTCTTCCCGCTGCTCTACAGCCACGCCGGATTTCACCACCAAGGCCCCGCCTTCAACTTGGATACCGGCACTCATCCCCCCGACAAGGCCCAGATATTTGCCCGCGTCGTCCTTTGACTGTGCGTAGGCAAAGGTGTCCGACTGCCAGGTCAGCAACGCGATGCCTTCCCGGACCGCCGCGATGAGTACGTCCGGACTGCGAAGACGTGGGAGATACAGATAGGAGGCAAAATCCTCGATCAGTTGCTTGATGCTCACATCATTACCGCGCCAGAGCGGAACACGGTCCAGCTCAAGGCGTAAACGAACCCCACCCATTTCGCTAATGAGCATCTCCTCCTTCTTGAGCTTCTTAGCGACCCGCAGGGCCAGGGAATCTGTCCCTTGCAGACGCATCTCCACCCACTCCGGTTTTCCCTTGAGGTCGGTCTGACTCGGCACCAGAAGCCACTGATACGCTCCGGGGAGACGGGCCTGAACCGTTTCTTCTGCACTCCTGCGCCTGGTGTCCGCCTGCTTGGCCTGGAACGGGTCCAGGTTCAACTGTTCTCGCTCCTCCAGGATAGACTTCCAGGCCAGATAGTGTCTGATAGCGGCCTGCAACTCCTTCAGGCCGGTCTCGTCTCCAGCCAGGAAGACGAGCGCGTTTTTGTAGTTCCGAGGGCTGTTACCCCGCTGGTCTATAATGTTCTGGGCCTCTTGCCGCGCGCTGCTGGCGTCATCGCCTTTTGAATGCGAGTGTTCCGGCCCGAGAATGACCAAGCGAGCCTCATGCTCGTCCGGAATATCGCTGCTTCCCAGGCAGGCGTGGACGCGCTGAAAATCACCGCGACTGCGGGCCTCTTCCCTGAGACGGCGGGTGATCTCGTCGAGAACGTCATGCGCCTGAAACTGATGCGCCCGGTCTTCGGCAAGGCGGGTCACCGTGGGTTGGGTCGAATACCAGTAACGGTTCCCGTCAATATAGAGGTAGGTTGCTCGGTCAGTGAGACGGCGGAGGGAATCGCCAAAGGTCGCTACGGTCTCACCCGGTTGCACACAGCCGAGTTTCACCTGCCGTTCATCAATGCCACGGTTGGCCGCCCGCTGTGTGGGGGCGGAGCCGACATAGATGGTCCGGGCAACACGACGACAGGCCGAATACCGGCCAAGGTTCGGCACTTCCCGGTCGAGCTGAAGCGGCAGGGAGTACTCGCCGTCCACATCCTTGGCAATGACCGGCGTCCATTGGTCGTCGAGGTAGCGCGTGAGTTCAAACTGAACATCCGGATCGTCAATGGGAATAGTCGCCGGCATAATCAACAAGTTGCCGTCCTGTCGTTCCCACAGGGAATGAATCACCGCCGCCATCAAGCGCAGAACGCCGCGCGTGCGTTGGAATCTGTCGAGCGTGGACCAGTCGCGGTAGAGCCGGTCAAAGAGTTCAGGGTGGATCGGATAGGCGAGCTTCACCCGCCTTTCGTATTCGGCTTCGCGGCATTCCGAGGGAAACTCGTTGTGTTGGGTGCCATACATATCCACGAACGCACGGGCAACCGCGTCACGCGCCACGAATGCCTGTTGGTCGAGAATGGGTTCAAACAGACGGCGGCGCACAATCTCAAACCCCTCGTCGGAACTGGCCGGACGCCAGCTCGACTCCACGCGGCCAATGGCGTTTTTGAGACGAGTGAGCGCGCGTTGCCCCCATTCGCCGCCGATCTCGTTATCAGAGGCAGGAATACTGACCACCAACAGCGTGTTCTTGGCGGCCTTGGCCGCTTCGCTGAGAGCCTGGGCAAAGGTGAACTGCGTGTCAAAAGTTCCGGCGGGTAATGCGCTGCCCTCGTGGAGCTGCCGGGCATAGGCCACCCATTCATCAATCAGAATGAGACAGGGTGAGAAGGCGTTGAACACCTCCTTGAGTTTATCGCCCGGATTGGTGGCGCTCTCATCGTCGGCTCGAACCATGTCGTAGCCCCGTTTCCCGCCAAGCTGCCAGGCGATCTCACCCCAGATAGTGCGAACGACCGTTCCGTCCTTCTTCTTGCTCGGATTCCCCGGTGAAACCTTTGTCCCGACCACAACAGCCCGCTTTACCTTGGCGGCGACCTCGCACTCGGCCTCTTTCAACACCTGGTCGGCCCCCGGCAGTTCCGAGGCGGGTGTACCCGAGAACAAATGGTAGAGCGCCAACATGCTATGCGTCTTGCCACCGCCAAAGTTGGTCTGGAGTTCGACCACCGGGTCGCTGCCCTGGCCACCGAGCCGCCGGACGCTGTTGCTGAGCAGCTTTTGCAGACCTTCGGTGATAAAGGTGCGACGAAAAAACTCCGTGGGATGCTGGTATTCCGACGCGGCCTCGCCCAGATAGACCTGCCACAGGTCGGCGGCAAACTCGGCCTGCTGATATTCGCCGCTGGCAACATCCTTGTGCGGGGTCACAACCTCCCGCCACGGCTTCAGCCCGCCCTGCGGATTGCCCTCTGTCGGGGCCACGGCATGCTTGCGCATCTCGCCTCGACGTTGTTCGTCGAAACGCACGCGTAAAAGCGCCATCTTCTGATCTTCGACCTCTTTGGCTTCCGGGGCGGAAACGGCGCCCAACAAACGACCGATGGAATCGAGAGCGCGATAGGTATCATCGCTGCTAAAGGGCGTTTGGTGAGCCCAGCGGTTGCGAACCTCTCGCAGCTCGCTCACTATCGACCGTTCGCTATGGCCCAGGGTATTGCGGAACACCACTTGCCACTGATCCCACATCACCGTCAACAAGTTTTGCGTATCCCAGTTGACCGCGCTCTTCTTGGACTTTTTTACTGCACCGCGATCATCGCGGAGGATCTGACGGACAGTTTCCTGCCAGGCGGAGCCATGGACGGCTTCCAGTTCACGCTCAACAAAAGGGCGAAGCCCTGTGTTGAGCAGGTCAAGCGCCTCGCCCACTCTGCCGTGGTTCGTTTTTGCCATAGCGACTCATCTATCCTTTCGTAAGTTCTGGGGGCAGAGTTCGCTTACGTTGATGCCATGCCTCGAAAGCTCAGGCCCAAAATTACGCCAGTCAGAATCAACCGCGTTGAGGATGTAGGGAGAATGTTCACTGGCACGTGCGACCGCAGCATATTTACGGTCGGACCGATCAAATGCCGTTAGTGCAGGGTCGTCCGGAAACTCCTCGAAACCTCGCTCGGGATGCTCACAAATCGCTACACGTTCACAAACGCTCGGGGTGTAACAATTCTGAGACAGCCAGTACATAAACTCATTGGCAACAACATCCTCATCCTGGCCAGTCATTGGTAGATGTTTGCGGTACTCTGTGAAGATGCGGTCGCCGTCATCCAGACAGATCATATTCTGCTGGACGTTTCTCAAACTGCGTATACAGGATAGTTCACAGTGGTCATCCGCTTGCTCAGACTTTCCATTGGCAACGATGGCTACATTAACATCCACGATAAATGCGGCCATCACACCTCCCCTTCTTGCTCGGCTATCTTGCGCTGCAACGCTGCTTCCTGTCGGGCGGCAGCCTCACCAAAACGATTGCCAAAGAAATCTTTTGGCCAATTCTTGATATTGCCAAACGAGTCCGTTTCCAGCGGCCTCAGTTTGGCTTCATTTTTTCCGGTTTCACAAAAGTACAACGCAAGGTCGTCTTGACAGACCTCTTCTTCGGCCATACGCCGCTGTAGTCGGTTCAATAAATGCTCGCTGTGGCTCTCGACAATGATCTGAATGTTCCGGTGCTTGGCCACATCGATAAAGAGGTCAGCCAAAGAACTCTGGACAGATGGGTGCAGATGAATCTCGGGCTGTTCAAAGAGAAGAGTCGAACCCTCTTCGACGTAGTAACAGAGGACGAGGACGGGCAGGACTTGGGACACGCCAAAGCCCACATCGGTCAGCAACACTTTTGCTGAGCCATACTCCTTTTGTACGCGAACCTCGTAAATACTTCCCCCCTTGGCAATCCGGTCTACAGAAAAGTCATAGATCAAATCCATTTTCTCCAGCCAGTCCGCAAGCATACGATCGAGTGTCCAGCGATGTTTGTGAGGCCCGCGGCTGATATACTTGTCTCGTTCGCGGGCGGCAAGGATCGCATCGACTGCTCGTTCGCCACGTCGCCCCACATCAACCGGCTCACTCCCTGACCATACATAGCGCCGCTTGGGGTATTCCCGTAACGGCCCCAGGTAGTAGAGCCGGGAGAACTGCTCTTCCAGTTCTCGCTGTAAATCTGGGAGAAAAGCGCTGTTCTGGTAGTACGTGATGGCTTGGTCCGGGAACCCGTGGAACTTAAAAGGCGCAGGTAAATCCCATGAACGACCGAGTGTGCGGATAAAGCGAAAGCCCTCTCCTTGCTGAGTCGGGCTCAGTTTGTATTGATTGCTCTTCTCTTTTCGTGTCAGCGTAAAATTTTTTCCACTCATCTTATAACCCAACCGGCGAACGCGGAGTTTCTCCCCATCGGGGGAGTCAATCTCCGTTGCAAATGTCATCTCCTTACCTTGCAACAACTGGGCAGTCGGATTTTCAGGGTCCTTAATCGCCAACTCCTTAGCAAGCTCCCAGCGGAAGGCGAAGCTCAACGGGGCATCTTCTTTGTGTGCCCAAATCACATCGCGGAACGAGCCCAGTTCTACGTAGTCGCGTTCTCCGCCGAGGTGAAGCGAAAGAGAGCGGTCCGATGACTCAAGAGTTTGTTTGAGGAGCAGAAGCGCTTGAAGAATGCTACTCTTGCCTGAGCTGTTCGTCCCGAAGAGGCCCGTTATGGGCGCAAGCCGCATCGCGTCAACCGATTTCCACAACTTGAAGTTCTTGAGGGCAAGTTCTTTGAGCATGGTTATGCCTTTCTCTATCGGGGGACGCGAACCGGGGGAACCCACCCCGCCGCTCGCGCGGCACCCCTCCGAGGAGGGGATAAAAAAGCTCCCCTCTTGGGAGGGGTGGCCCGAAGGGCCGGGGTGGGTTCCCCCCTACCCCTATCCCCAATTCCCCCTACTCCAACAGCCTCGCTTGCACCTGACCCTCGCCGCCAGCCTCAGCCAACGCCAGACGGTTCATCTCCGGCCAGGCAATGACCAGACTGTTATACGCGGTCGCTTCCGAGGCCCATTTCTTGCGCTCGCAGATATTATACAGGCGGTAGGCCAGGGCACGCGCCTTTTCGCCATAGTCGCTCCCGAGCGTCCGCAGCATGTCCGAGGCGCCACGTTCGCCGTGGAGGTCGAGGGCGCGAATCAGGTAGTGGGTGGCCTCCCACTCGGTCAGGCGGTCGTCCGAGAGTGGGTCCCAATCGGTGGACAGTTCCTCACGGCTCAAAAGCTGTACCGTCCCAGAGCGACTTTTCACCACTCCGGCATCCACAAGCCCCTGTACGGACGTGTTCTTGGCCTTGGAG
Source organism: uncultured Binatia bacterium (SeqCode) (assembly GCA_965232605.1). Classification (GTDB taxonomy): domain Bacteria; phylum Desulfobacterota; class Binatia; order Bin18; family Bin18; genus Bin18. The sequence goes on from CBDDQA010000005.1 coordinate 944,623, forward strand.
AGCGTTTCGGCCACGCCAAAGTTACCAGCCTCAAAGCCGTGCTGCTCGAACCAGGCAACGGCCCAGCGCGTATCCGCATCGAATTCGCCCTCATGTTCGGCCAGCACCTCATCAAGCACCTGGTTAATCAAGGCCAACGCTGTGCGCACGCTCATAGACGAGCCGTCCGCCTCAATGACCTTGGCATAGCGACTGAAGAGCGCCATACCTGGCCCAATGGCGGCCTGGGCCAAATCCACCGGCGCGATATTCCCGGCTTGTAAGGTACGCAAGGCATCGGGCAATTCACGAGTCAGCGCATTCAGAAACTCACGCCGCGTCGCAAGACCAGCCTCAGCAGAACGCGGAACACACGAGAGGACAACAGAGGAGGCCAGGGCGTTGGTTCCCATCCCCACCATTCGATTCCCCAGTTCCGTCCGCATCGGCCACGTACCAGTAATGCTGAACCCGTTGTTAATGACTCCAGTCAGAAATGTTTCCCATCCTGTTGAGGCGGTTCCATGAATATCAGTCTCCGCTTGTTTGAAGGCGTAGAAGATGGTCGTAGGATAATCGGCCTGTCCATGCTCGCGCCATTTCCCGATAGCGTTGCCAAGTCCATCCTCAAAAAAACGGGCCGCTTTGTCTTTGCTTCCCTCATGCCGATAGGGGCTGGCAATCAGTTCCTGAGCCTTGGGCGTCAACATCGTTGACAATAGGCTAGGATAGACGTCTTTGAGAGTTCGCCGGAGCCAGACATAAAAGAAGTCGCTCAGGTCGGCGTAGCCGATGTTGTCGTAGTAGGGTGGGTCAGTAGAGATAATCTCTCCGACACAGGATACCCCCGATGTTGCATCAAGTTGCTTAACAGAGGCTTGGTCAACCGGAGCAGGCAACTCGATATATAAAGAGTTAAGGGCGCGAAGGATTGTGTTAAGTGTAGTACCAAAATCACCCGCTTTGCCGTTAAATAGATTTGATTCAGCGTAATCCCATACCATCGGTAACGCTTGGCGCCCAAAGGTTGCGATTGCTTGGTCCATTGTCGGTTTCCATCTCGTTAACGAAGTTGATGCATCTGAAAGTTTGCTCAGAGCAAGTCCTAGATAAGTCGCCACGGCATCAGCATAGGCCCGAGATCCCACGCCACCCTCGTCAAGGGGCGTATCGTCATCCGGGAGTATGCCCGCCGTTTGGGCATCTGTCAGCGCTTGCTCTCGCGCCTCAGATACAAGGTCACTGAAGGTTGTGAGCGCAGTGAGCTGACGCGGGGTGAAATAATCTCCAAATGTTTTAAATCCGTATATTCGCCCCTGCGCATTTCCAGCAAACGTTCCTCTTGCGGGTTCGTTCGGAATCTCTGTCTCACTAAGAGATAGTTCAGCTTGCGAGGTGTAATTCTCGATCTCTTGTGCAGTCGGAGGAAGGTAAAGTCGCTGTCGGCTCCCTTCAACGACTATCGCAAGTGGTACAGCCTTCATCCGCCCAGCGTTTGCTTCGACATCAGCAGATGCTCCATCTATTCTCGTGTCGCTAAACAGACATGAAAAGACAGCGCGACCAGACTTAGTCCCTTGATCTGGATTAAACCCATCTAGCGGTTTTCCGATTTTCACTGTGAACTCATACGTTCCACGTTGTCGGTCCACAACCGGCTGAATATAGGCTTCCTTACCTTTTTTCTTACTGAGCCAGAAAGATTGCACCAGCGGAACATACATACCACCGACAGACGGGTCGGGACTCGCGACCGTCCGTGCCCACAGCCAGGCAATCACTGTCAGTTCCTGTCCACGATACGGCTCCAGATCGTCCCGGCCTGCGTCTATCATGTCCTGGGTAATTTCCACCTTGGGGTATAAATGCCCGATCCGTTTTTCCGCTTCGTTGCGCATCCACTCCCCGTAGTAGCGCACGTCTTCGGCGAGCCCGCGAGCGCCGGGCCAGGAGGTAGAACTGAGCGTCTTTTCCGATTGGTGTTTGTGCTGCCACGCGTGGTTGATTGGCGGCTGTCCGGCAAACTTGGGTGGAATCTCAATCAGCGCTTTGTTGATGAGCACCGGCACAGGGTTGAGGTCTGAGGCATGCGCTCGCAAGCCCAGCCGTTGCGCCTCCAGCGGAATCGAGCCTCCGCCGGCAAAGGGATCAAGCACGGGCGGGGCATAGGCCGCCAGGAAATGATTCACCACCTCCGGGGCGCAGCGCATCAGCACCATCTCGTAGGCCGTCACACCCGCAGTGGGGATGGGGCCGTTCGGATGCTCCTGGCCCTCGTCATGCCCAAAAATGATGGTTGCTTGCTTGAGGTCTCCCAGTTCGATTTTACGTGAGGCCACACAGCGGGCAATCTCGGCCCGGGCTTTGTTGATTATGTCCGAGTTGTTCGAGTTCTCCCACTTGACCAGCTCTTCAATCAGGTTGAACAGCTCGGCGCGTTTTTCGCCTGCTCGCTCTTCATCAACCCGCTGACCGATCCGATATTGCGGGTCTGAAGACGGATCATCGACCAACTGCGCAAACAGGACTGCCCGACACGCAGCCAGAGGCCGCCGCGCCCACCACAGATGGAGCGTGGACGGATGCCCGTGCCGAATCGACTTCTCCCGCGCCGCCTCCCTATTGATCGCCTCCAACGGCAGCGCCACCTCAATGAGTTTCTTTCGTCGGTGCATCGTTACCTATGCCTTATGAATCGTACTGTATTGCGTATTGACCATTTTATTTTGCCATATACAGCAATATATGAAATTTTATATTCTCCTGTAAATATCAATACTTATGTGAATAGTATTGCATCATAAACGGTCTTTAATTTTTTTATCAGATGCAATGGGGACAGAAGGTAGCCCTGGAAACCATAGGGCGGCTCGTGTGGTTCCTTTATGGTGAATTTCTCCCTGGTTTCTGAGTTCTCGAAGCAAGGTCTGAACTTGAGGCCTCGTTAGTGCAGGAAGAACCTGTAACAATTCCTTCAGCGGACAGCCAGTTTTTGCGTTCTCTTTGATATGTTTCAAAAGCAGTGCCTTATTAACATCACGATCTAGACCCCTTCTCCGTGTATAGCGTCCCTTTTGACCGGTCAGGGCATAGTACCTACGGGAAAGAATATACCGAACCCCACGACCCCGACCGAACCGTTCAATGACACCCAGATCGACTAACGAATGCAAACGAGGTTTCAAATTCTCCAGCACAGGCTTTTCTCGATGGATAATATCCAAAAGCAGAAAATCCGAGGTACTGAACAATTCCTGTTTCTCCCTACCTATTTTTTCAAGGAATTCTAAGAAACGAGTATCTCTCACCTCACCGTCAAGCGTCAAATTCACCTGATACTGGTCTGTCCCAGAGAAGTCGGGTCTCAATTTACCTTCCTTGATATTCGTCTCGAACATCAAGTTCATCCCTTGACCAGAACGCTCGACCAACCCACACTTGGCAAAGATGTCTGCAATACGTCTATTACGCGGCGCTTGTCGATCGAGTACATTTGATTCGTCTATACCAAAAGGGAATCCACCGGGACTTTCGATGCGCAAGTAGCGTGGATATTGCCTCACAAAGACACTCCCGCTGAGTTGATAGTTACGATGACTGACAGCATTCAGTACGGCTTCACGTACGGTACGCTCAGAAAAAGTAGGAACATCCAGTATGAAAAGTCCTGATTGAAAATGCTGTATATCATTGCGACGATTGATCAGCTCCCAGAGCTTGTCATAGTAGCCGAAAAAGCCCTGCCGAAACTCTTCTCGATGCTGAGCCGGGCCGGAGGCATCAGAGGAACGATACTCAAAGATGGCTTCGCTCTGGGCAAGATATTTTCCCAGAGCCTGTCGCGTTCCGAAAAGGATCAACGCAGCAAACGTGACTTGCCCATCGACAAGTGCCTCGGCATCGGTGAGCAATTGCTCAGGACTTAATGTCGACAAGCTGCGATTACCGGATTTATCCTTCCAGCGGAGACGAAAATCCTCGATTGAGGTAGCTTCCAAGTCAGTCAGGGTTGCCCCAGAACAAATATCAGCCGAAAAATCGTGCCCTGACTCAGCGAAAATTTTCTGTAGCCGATCTTCCGGCATGGAGACTAAACTGTCAGCCTGACGAGCCCAGTAAATACCATCTGCTTTGATCGGCATTCCGGTTGGGCGTGATGGAACGTGGAAGACCAGTACTCTACCAGCAGGATGGAGTACAAGGCTGAATGAAATATTGAGATGAAGCTTTTCAATCAATCCGGCTCGTGTCCGTTCGGGCTGTGGGAATGCCTGGGAGCCGACTACCTGTCTTGGGCGATGGTCTGTGACACCTAAGACGATTGATCCGCCGCCTTCATTGGCCAGCGCGGCACAATACTTGACTAATTCATCAAATTGAAAGCTCGTTCGAGCCTCTTTGAACTCAAGTGACTCTCCCTCCGGCTCGTCCAGTATCAAATCGACTTTTTCAGGGGTCCAGCTCATCGCGGGGCCTCCCCTTTGGCGAGCAGTTCAGCCAGCTTGTAGTTGACGCTGGTCACGCCGAAATCTGGTTCGCGGACAAAGGGCTTGCGAATATACGTTGTCGCTCGCGCGGTCTCACCGTCAACCTCGACAATGGTAAGAATATATTGTTCCGGTTTGTTCAGCGCACTCAGAATCTCGTTCTTGGTGATGGTGACGGTGTCAGCCCCCTGGACTCGGCCCTTCACCTCAATAAAACGGAGCCGCGTTTCGCCCGTGGGGTCGCGGGATTCTATGTCATAGCCACAATTGCTGGCCGACACGTCGCGGGGAACAAAGCCGAGTTCGCGTTCAACCGCCATGACCGCTTTCATTGCGCTCAGTTCGACTCGTCGGGTTTCCTTGGCGTGAAGGGTGCGGGACGGTGCTCCGTTCCATTGATGCAACAGACCAATGGGAACAATCATCGCCCCCCCTATGACGTTCGGAGGAAGCGGAGAGATCTGGCGTTCCTGCTTCAAGTCGTCCATCCGTTGCTGAAGACGGGCCGCCAATTCGTCCGCCCGCTGACGGGCCTTGCCGGAGTTAATTTTTGCGTTGACCTTTCCCGCCAGCTCCTGCTGCTTAAGCTGTTCCGCGCGGTGATCCCAGTGACTGATCTCGACGGTCAGACGCTCATTGACGGCCGCCAGCGTTTTGTCCACCAGTTTTTCTTTGCGAGCCTTCACCTCCTGGAGATGGCTGGGCACAAGGTGTTGAACCGCGTATTGCAAGGCGTGGGATTCGATCTCATCCCGTAGCCAACGCGGCTGACTCATCGCCTGAATCAGCGTATGTTCCGCCTCCGTCGGTGGGCGGTAGTCGAGATAGGGAGCGAAGCCGGCTCCCGAAACACGGCCGTCTTCGGTGACCTCGGCGAACTGAGTCTGACGAGAGACAATACGCCGGTTGCCGGTCCGGTCGGTTCTGGCGTCCTGAATAGCGTGTTCCAAATAGACCAGCGCTCGCACGGCATCATGCGCATCCTCTTCGTCGATCAGGATCGCTCCTTGCTTGAGGAGAGCACGGTGGCGTTCAAGAATCAGATCGAGCGTAGCGTCCAGCAGCGGGTGGCCGGGGCAGACGAACTCCGCCAAAGGAGTGCCGGGAGTGCTGATGAGATTCTTTTCAAAGGTAATGCGTTCATAGCGTGTGAGCACAGGGTCGCGCAGGCCGATAATGCGATCCCGGTTTCGGACAACAGCAGGGACGTGCGTGACTTCGTATCGTTTGGGCTCTCGCTCCCGTACCGTGCCTCCGAGACGCTGGAGCGCCTCGATAAAGAATGCCGCCACGAAATGCGGTTGCAAGCGTCGAACCTCGGCACGCTCCATCGCCTCCTGAATCGCTTGAACGCGCGTGGCATCCATTGCATCGTGGGCGAGGGCGTGTTCTTCGATAAGGGCACGCAACGCATCATGGTCCATCGCATGCTCAACAACCTGATCGAGTCGGGCACGCACCTCCGGCTGGTCGCCGTAGCGAACCGCCTCCAGCAACAGATGCCGAAGCGGTTTGTCATTGAAGATCAGCTTTCCCAGGATATCAAAGACCTTGCCACCGAGCGCCTTGCGCTCTTCCTCTATTTTGTCCAGTAAGCGACGGTAGACCTCGCCCTCGCGCGTCTCATAGGCAACAAGATGCCAACAGTGACAGACCTCGGTCTGGCCGATACGGTGGATGCGGCCAAAGCGCTGCTCCAGGCGGTTCGGATTCCACGGCAGGTCGTAATTCACCATCAGGTGGGCGCGCTGAAGGTTAATACCCTCTCCGGCCGCGTCTGTCGCGAGCAACACCTCAACAGCCTTGTCCTGCGTGAATAGCGTCTCCGCTTTCCGACGTTCTTCCCGCCCGAGACCCCCATGAATGACGACCACGGCTTCCGGCTTCCCAATCAGGGAGCTGATGCGTTCCTGGAGATAGCTCAGCGTGTCCCGATGCTCTGTAAAGATAATGAGCTTGCGCCGATGGCCGTGGGTATCGAACATCTCGGTCTGGTTTTGCAACAGCCGAGACAACTCATCCCACTTCCGGTCCGAGTTCGACTGACGGACCCGAAGGGCGACCTGTTCCAGCTCTTTCAGGATGGCAATTTCTGCCTTCAGCTCTGCTATCGTCTGCGCTGCCGACGCCTGATCGACTACGCGCTCTTCGGTAGCCTCGACTTCTTCGTCCGGCGCGTCTTCCAAATCCTCCAGGTCGTCTTCGGACAGCCTCGGCACTTCTTTTTGCCAGGCGATACGGACACTCGCCCCCCGCCTCAGGACTTCTTCTTCGCGGCAGCGTTTCTCAAGACGCTCTTTACGGCGCCGGAGCGACTGATAGATGGCCTCGGGCGACGAGGCGAGACGACGTTGCAGAACCGTGAGCGCGAAGCCGACCGTACCCTTGCGTCCGTCGTTGGCGAGCTGTTCGGCCCGATTAAACTCTCCTCGTACATACTCCGTAACCTGCCGGTACAGGTCCATTTCGCCCTCGGAGAGTTCATATTCAACGGTATACGCCCTTCGTTCCGGGAAGAGCGGTCGGCCATCAAACTTGAGCAAGTCTTCCTTGACCATGCGGCGCATGAGGTCCGAAGCGTTGACCGAGTGCACGCCATCTCTGAATTTCCCCTCAAAGCGGTCCCCGTCAAGCAAGGCCAGGAAGAGTTGGAAGTCTTCTTCCTTGCCGTTGTGGGGCGTGGCGGTCAGAAGGAGGAAATGTCTCGTTACGGTCGACAGCAGTTGGCCCAACTGGTAGCGCTTGGTGCGGCGAATCTCACCGCCCCAAAACGATGCGCTCATTTTGTGGGCCTCATCACACACGATCACGTCCCAATCGGTGGCTTTCAGTTTTTCCTGCACGTCCTCGTTGCGGCTGAGCTTGTCGAGACGACAGATGGCAAGTGGGTTCTCTGTGAACCAGTTGCCGGTGCGTGCCGCTTCGTACTTGTCGTTCGTCATGATCTCGAACGGCAGATGAAAGCGCCGATAGAGTTCGTCCTGCCACTGCTCCACGAGATTCCCCGGACAAACGATCAGACAGCGTTGCAAATCTCCACGGGCCATCAATTCCTTGATTAAGAGCCCGGTCATAATCGTCTTTCCCGCCCCTGGGTCGTCGGCCAGCAGGAAGCGTAGCGGCTGGCGGGGAAGCATGGTCTCGTACACCGCACTAATCTGATGGGGCAGCGGATCAATAAGAGCGGTGTGCACGGCCAGGAATGGATCGAAGAGATAGGCGAGACCGATGCGGTGCGCCTCTGATACAAGTCGGAAAAGAGCAGGATCGCCGTCGAAGCTCCACGGCGTACCGGATTCGAGGATTTCGAGAGCAGGCTCTCGATCTCGATAGAGCAGCTCACTGCCCAGCCGGCCCTGACTATCTTTATAGGTCAGTTCAATAGCGGCTGAACCTATCCAGTTGACATCCACGGCAGTCACAAAACCATCCGGCAGAACTCCCTTGACCACCGCTCCGCGCGTAATTTCTTCAAGTCTGGGCATGGTTGCTTCGGAACCTTTTTTGCTCCGGCTTACTTTACCCCAGGCGTTTCTCTTGCGTATAGTGCAGCCTGTGTATAGCGCGGCTTGTGTATAATGCGAGTTGCGCCCCCCACTTACGCTGGGCGGGCAGGATGCCCGCGCTCCCAGGAAGTATTATGCCGGACAGCCAACACCGCCGACCACTCAACCTCCGCCAACTGCTGGTTTTCCTCACCATCGGCTTTGTGTCACTCCTCTTCTGGCATACGCCGTTTCTCTATCCGATTAAAATTTTCGTGGTCTTTATCCACGAAGCGGGCCATGCCGTCACCACGGTGCTCACCGGCGGACAGGTGGTCTCCATGGTGGTGACACCGTGGCAGTCGGGCTATGTCCAGCACGTCGGTGGCAACCCGCTGTTTATTGCCGCTGCCGGCTATGTCGGCAGTGCGCTTTTTGGCGGCCTGCTACTCCTGCTCTCAACCCGGGACGAATGGGCTTCAGCCATCTTTTTTGGACTGGCCGTCTTCTTCGGGCTGGTGACAGTCGTTTTTGTACGGAATGGCTTTGGGCTGGTGTTTGGCTGCGGGACGGCCCTGAGCTTTGCCCTACTCGCGCGCCGGCCCTTTCCGGGCACGCACTACATCGTGGACATCCTGGCAGTCACGAGTTCGCTGTACGCCGTGTATGACCTGACGGATTTCTTGTTTGTCGGTGCCCGTACAGACGCGGTCATTCTGGCGGAACTGACCGCAGTGCCAGCTTTTATCTGGGCCGGGCTGTGGAGTGTGCTCTCGCTGGCCATCGTCTGGGGCGCCGGAAAGCGGGCCGTGCGCCATGCGCCCCGGACTGCCGACGAAGAGACGCTGGGGTTTGAATAGCCGGGGGATAGCGCCGTTACAGCGGCGTTGCCAGCAGCGACGAAATCCGACTGGTGTCAACCACCACGATCTTCTCTTTCAGCCTGGCCACCCCGTCGTTCATAATCACTTTGTCTCGATACTCGCCGGCGCTATACACCTCGGTGCTGCCGTAATCGACCGGGTCGAGGTGGGTCTGGAGCACCACGTAGTTGGCCCGGGCCTCAATCACGCCCTTGTCCTCACCGATGATCCGCACCCCGCTGACCACGTGGCGGTACAGATGGGGCGCATAGTAATTGGCCTTGCGGTAGGCGGTCACGCGGTCCTGCAACATCCCGCGGCTGTCGCAATAGATCAGCGAGATGGGCAGGTCCTGCGACACATTTTCATGCGGGATGATTTGATACAGGCAGTCTTCGACAAAGAAATTCGGCCAGTCTTCGAGTTCGTCGTTATCCAGACAGGCCACATAGGCGTGCAGCAGGTCTTCGACCGCAAAACGGGTTTCAATAGCGCTCATGCCGCTCATGGCCTCATCCTCCCCGCTTACGCGCTCGCGTGGAATCCCATGGTGTCGCGATAATAGCCCCAGAACCCGCGGATGGCGGTTTCCGTAATCAGGCTCTGTTCGTTGGCGACCTCGGTTCCGCCCATTTCAACAAAGGACGTCGCGCTGCGGTCGCCCGTCACCGATTGCTGGACAATCTCGGCCGCATAGCCGTCTTCCATGGAAATCAGGCCGGCCGGGCCGACCAGGTTGGCCTGTTTCAGCCGAATCTCACGCATTTCCTCGTCATCGTCCTCGTAGCCGAAATAGGTGAAAATCAACTCAAAGCGATCCGGCGCCTTGGGCAGAACCTGTCTGACGGCCAGCGTATTGGCAATCTGCTGCACAATCAGACAGGGGAAGATGGTCTGGATAAAGAGGCCCTCAAACTCGGGCCGCCCCTTGAGCACGGACGGGTCGGCAAGCTGATAGCCCTTTTGATAACTGTGCAGCCCGGATTCATACGTCGAGAGGTCTTCCTCGGGCCGTGGCTTGGCGTGCAGCACGTCGTGCCGCGCGTGGGTGTCCATGATGACCCCACCCTGTTGTGACGAACGGTACAGGCCAAACGTGGCATGGAACATATGCAGCAGGCTGGCGTGATACGGGTCCTTGACGTTCTCAAAATACAGCTTCCAGTTGGCGTTCACCCACTGGCGGGTGTGGCCCAGAACCTGGACGGGACGATCAAAAAGACGGTCCAGCCACTCCCGCATGGGCGGACTGAGATAATCCTCCAGGGGTTCCACGTCCGGGTGGAACGAGGCAAAGATCAGGCCGCGATAGGCGGCGACGCGGAGTTTCTGGAGCGAGTGTTTGGCCCGATCAAAATCCTCGCCATAGCCGCCCACGCCCCCAATCCCTTTCTTGAACGGCACCCCGGTCAGATTGCCTTTGAGATCGTAGCTCCACTGGTGGTAGATGCAGGTATGGGTCGGGCGGTTGCCGCTCAGCTCCCGGCAGACCATGGCGCCGCGATGCGCGCAGCGATTCACGAAGGCGTTGAGACCACCCTGTTTGTCGCGCGTGACCACCACGGGCGTGTCGCCGATAAAGGTGGCTTTGAAATCACCCGGCTGGGCCACTTCGGCTTCGAGCGCCACATAGTTCCAGATGGGACCCCGAAAGAGCCTGGCCTGCTCCTGGGCGTAGATGTCGGGGTCATAAAAGACCTGATAGGGCACTCGCGCGCCGCCTTCTGCCGGCCAGGAAAAAGAAGTGCCATTGCTGCCGTTTCCGTTGGGTTGTGTCTGCATACGCCTTACTCCACTGGCAATCCGTATAACTGCGACGCATTATCGCGCGTAATCTTCTGCTTATCTGCTTGCGGCACATCCTGAAAGGCTTGCTCCAGCGTTTCCTGGGTGTGCGGAAAGGTTGAGGCCTGATGCGGATAATCGGTGGACCACATGAAGTTATCCGCCCCGCCGGCCAGGTGATAGGTTTTGAGTCCCATAGGGTCATCGATAAAAGTGGCATACATCTGGCGCTGGAAGTACTCGCTCGGTTTGAGCGACAGCTTCACCCCATAGCCTTCCTTAAACCGCCGATAGTATTTATCCGCCCGCTCCAGCAGGTGCGGCACCCAGGCAATATCGCCTTCGGCGGAGACAAATTTGAGATTCGGGAAACGTTCCAATACCCCGGTAAAGACCAGCCGCAAAAAGGAGTGCTGCATCTCGCTGGGTCGAATAATCATGCGCACATACAGTTCGGCAATGTCCGACTCGTCCTGCTGGCTGTCCTTACTGCGTCCGGTCGCCAGATGCAGCGACAGGGGCATGGCAAGCTCCTGGGCCGTCGCCCAGAAGCGCTCATAGGCCGCCGAGCCGTAGGGTTGGTCATCGGGCGGCGAGGCCCAGATCATGGCCCCTTTGAGGCCCATCTTTTTGCACCGCTCAAGCTCGGCACAGCCCTGCTCGATATCAAACAGAGAGATCAGCCCCAGGCCGGCGAACTTCTTGGGGTCATAACTGCAAAACTCGGCCAGCCAGTCGTTATAGACCCGGAAGCAGGCGTGTTGCAGCGCGGCGTCTTCCAGCCAGAACAGGACAAAGGCACAGGTCGTATACAGGACTTCGGCCTGAATGCCGTCCAGCTCCATGTCTTTCAGCCGGGCCGCCGGGTCCCAGCCGCCGGGCAGGGCGTCCTCGGGTCCGGCCTCCATAAAGTCTTTATTAAACGTCTGACCCGCGGCAAACGCCCCGGAGAGACGCAGCGGCGGCAGGTCTTCACACATAAAGAAGTGGCCCTTTTTATCGCCGGGGTTTTTGATCACCCTGGGGGCCTGGTCACGAAACCGTTGCTCTATGCGGTCCACCCACAGTGTCGGCGGCTCGCACATATGGGAGTCAGCAGAGATGATCTTATACGTCACGAGCCCCTCCTCAGACTTCGAGTTCAATCACCCGCCCGTCCCGCCTCTTCATGTCCACAAATTCGACATACGAGCGCACCGCGTGGGCCTGCTCGATCTTGCCTTCCATCTCGCCGGCGGGGCTGATGCCCTCGCCCTCGTTCTTGCGCGTCACATTGATAAAGGAGCACTCTTGGCCCAGGGTCAGCGCGTTGTGCCAGGTGCCCTTATAGATAAAGGCCGCCTGACCGGGATCGACATTGAAGGCGGCCACATTGTCGTAATCAAACGCATATTCCTCAGGGCCCCCCTCGCGGCTGTCGGGAGGCGGGGCAACAACCAGAATCAAAGAGCCCTGCACCGGGATGAAGGTCTGGTTGTAGGAAAAATGGATGGCCATCTGATCCATGATTCGGGCGTTGGGCCGATACTGGAACGACAGCATTTCCATGGCCACCCGGCCCTCTTCGACCTCGGGATAGATCAGTTTTTTCTGTTCCAGGACTTTCCCGTAGGGCGCAAAGGCTTCGGCGGTGAGTGGTTTGATTTTGACCTTGATGTGTTCGGACATGGGACCTCCCTCCTCTTGAGCCTGTGTCTTTCCTTACTCTTCATGCTCCCGGCTCGCAAGCCGGGCCACCACAGGGGGCCGGGCCCCCCTGTGGTGGCCCGGCCCCGAGGAATTGACAGGAAGCCGGGCTGGGCATACATTCCGCACGCCCGCACAATCCCACCCCGGAGGAGTAACGATGTACCTCACCACGGAAAAGGCCCGCTCCCTCGCTTTATTCCCCCCCCCCCCCCCCCCCCCCCGCTCACATGCGGCGCCGGCCGCGCGCTGGCTCACGCCCTGTGTATGGACGCCCCTACAACCCCACCCCGGAGGAACGGCCATGCACGCCACCAATAAAAAGGCGCTCGCTTCGTCCCCTCGTTCAATCCGCGCGTTGCGCGTTGTGCTGGCCGGGCTGGCGCTCCTGCTGTTCCCGCTCGTCGCCCAGGCTGAGGACACCACCAAGCCCACAGTCATCTTCCCCCCGAAGGCAACAACTACCAAAATCGTCCTGACCTTCAGCGAGGCGGTGTATTCCGACGCGAGCAGTCCCCCTACAGCGTTCAACGACACCAGCGCCGCGAGCTTGATCTCGCTGACGAAGTCCAGCGACAGTACCAAAATCCCCTTCACCGCCAGCGTCATCACCACAGGCCCCGAGGCGAACAAGAGAATTGACATCATCCCGACGACCCCGCTGACCGGGACGGACAGATACGACATCCAATTTTTGAGCAACGCCTACTGGGACGCCGCCGGCAACCAGGCCGCCGCCGTCATCAGAGGCGCAACCCTTAGCATTGACCCCGCCCCCACTGTGGTGGCCGCCGACACCGGCTACTACACCGACGAGGCTGCGACCACAGCATGGACGGCCCCGCTCAATACCAGCGCCAACATTTACATGAAGGTGACCTTCAGTGAAGACGTGCTGCACGCCGTGGGCAGCTCCGCAACTACTGTTCGTCCCGCGATCACCGTCAATTTTTTTGACACTGGTGAGAGTCCAGCCTCTTCGCTGTGCGAAATACAAGCGTACGCAGCGACGGCGTTGACGAGCTACGACGACTTTTGCACATGCAGGCCCACCTCGTCCACCGAGACTGACGAGTTCATCTGCCTCTACCCTATGAGGAGAGACAGGGGGCAACATTTTCGACTGGACGTTCCTCAACTATGGCAGGGTCACCAACGGACCGAAGACTCGGTTGGCAACGGGCTGACCACCAGTTACACGCACGGCTCCACGCTGAGTTTCCCGGCCACCCCCCCGAAATTCGACGCGAGTGCGAGCATCCCTCCCGTCGTCGCCCTCACCTCGGTCCCGATAGATACTAGGGCGATGCCGGAAGCCGGCGGCGGCAACGGCACGGTGACCTATTCGATTACGCCCACCCTGCCCACCGGCCTCGTCTTCGGTGGCAGAGTGTTCTATGGCACGGCCACCGCCCCGCAGGAAACGACCACATACACCTACACGGCGACGGACGCCAATAACGACAAAGACACGCTGACCTTCACCATCACGGTGGCAGACAACGCCACCGCCGGGATCATCGTCCCGTTGGTTGGCGCTAACAACCCGCTGACAGTGGCCGAGGGTGGGAGCGGGACGTTTTCGGTGCAACTGGCGACGCAGCCGAGCGGTGATGTGACCGTGACGCTGGATGATGGCAGCAGCACGGATGACGTAACCGTGGACACGGACACGACCGCCGACGGCAACCAGAACACACTGACCTTCACCACCGTCAACTGGGACACGCTGCAAACCGTGACCGTGAGCGCGGCCCAGGACACCGGCGACAACGCCGCCAACGACACGGCGACGATTACGCTCACCGCCTCGGGCGGGGGCTACGACAACGTGACGAGCACCACTGTGACCGTCACGGTAGACGACGACGAGACCCCGACCCCGACCCCAACCCCAACCCCGACTCCGACTCCGACTCCAACCCCAACCCCGCCTGCGCCTTCACCTTCGCCCTCTACGCCCACCGAAGGCAGCCTGGAGAACCCGGCCCCCCGCTCCGCCCAGAGCGGCATCGGGCTGCTCTCGGGCTGGGTGTGTGAGGCCGACCAGGTGACCCTCATCCTCAATCCGGGCACGGACGAGGCCCAGACCCTGGAAGCGGCCTACGGCACCGACCGGGCCGACACGACCGGCAGATGCGGCGACCGCAACAACGGCTTTGGCCTGCTGTTCAACTGGAACCTGCTGGGCGACGGCACGCATACCATCGTAGCGCGGGCCGACGGCGAGGAGTTCGACCGGGCGACCGTGACCGTGACCACGCTCGGCGAAGAGTTCGTGCCGGGATTGGCCGGGACGTGCGAGGCCGCGGATTTTCCCGCCGCCGGCGACACGACCACCTTGATGTGGCAGGAAGCCCAGCAGAACTTCGTGATCGTCGCGGGTGAGCGCCCGACCGGGGCGGCCCTGCCCGGGACCGCCGGCGTGGGGTGGTTGGAGAACCCGAGCGGCAACTCGTTCCAGAGCGGCATCGGCTTGATCTCCGGCTGGGTGTGTGACGCCACACAGGTCAGCATCCGCCTTAACGGCCAGACCATTACAGCGGCCTACGGCACCGACCGGGCCGACACCGCCACCGTGTGCGGGGACGCGGACAATGGGTTTGGGTTGTTATTCAACTGGAACCTGCTCGGCGATGGCGAGCACGAGGTCGAAGCGCTGGCCGACGGGACAGTCTTCGGGCGGACTCGGGTGCGGGTCACGACGCTGGGCGAGGAGTTCGTGCGGGGAGTGACGGGCCGTTGCACCGCGACGGGGTTTCCGAGTGCGGACGAAGTAGTGACATTGGAGTGGCAGCAGAGCCGGCAGAACTTTGTCATGACCAACGCCCAGCTCCGTCGCCCCCTCCCCCCCAGCCTGCTCCCCTAGACGTATGATGCGTCCATAGCAGGGGCGACCGACCGGTCGCCCCTGCAAAAACCAACCCCTCTCCCCCCAGGGGCGAGGGTAAACAAAGCCCCTCTCCCCTTGAGGGAGAGGGGTTGGGGTGAGGGGTCTTCAGGCAAGCCGCCCGCGCTCCCAGGCCGGCGGGCCACCACAAGGGCTTGCCCCTACACGGGGCCGGCAGGTGGTGCGTAGGACGCACCCTACAAAAAGCATTCCCTCTCCCAAGGTGTGATGCAGATTACGGCTGGGGTCATCGTGTATCCTTCGACTCGGCTCAGGACGAACGGCTGCGTTTCCGCTCAGCCTGAGCGGAGCGAATATGTCTTCTCTTCACTATTCATGCTCCCGGCTCGCAATAGACGCTGACAGCAGCCCGCCGTCCACGAGCAAGGTCTGACCACGAATGAAATCGGCATCCTCGGAGCAGAGAAAAGCGGCCACCGCAGCAATATCTTCCGGTCGGCCGGTCCGGCCGGCCGGCGTCTGGGGAATAACATCGCGTTCGTACTGCGCGTAAGCCGCCTGCCCGCCGGCGTACATTTGAGCCGAGTCGGTCTGAATCAGGCCGGGGTTAATGCCGTTGACGGCAATCCCGTGTGGGCCGAGTTCGTGCGCCAGATACATCGTCATGTTTTCCAGGGCAGCCTTGGCCGCGCCCAGCAAGCCGTGGCCGGCCAGCATACGCAAGGAGTCAATGCCGGATATGGTGACGATTTTTCCCCGGCGACCGGCCATCAGGGGCACCGCTTCCTGCACGGCAACCAGGGTGCCGGTGATGGTCAGATCAAAGGTCCGGGTCACATTGTGTTCGCCTTGGCGCAGCAATGGTCGAAAGGCGGTGGCGGCGGCATTGGCGATAAAGATATCCAGATGACCGAAGGCCTCTTTCACCCGCCGGAACATCGCCCGGACCGCCTCAGTGTCACTCATATCGGCCTGGAGCAACAGCGCCTCAGAACCCCGCTGGGCGATTTCGGCGGCAACCGCTTCCGCTTCGGCCGTATTGCGGCGGTAATTCACGCCGACCCTTGCCCCCTCGGAGGCCAGCCGCAGGGCAATCGCCCGGCCGATGCCCCGCGACGAGCCGGAGATAAGGGCCACTTTGTCTGCGAAACGCACGCGCGTCCTCCTTTCGCTCTCCTGCCGGGACGTGTGCTGCGTATTGTGTCGCATCCCCCCCGCCCAGTTCATTTGCATCCTTGCCCAGGCATGACGGATGGCGACACCGCAGCGTTGTTTGCTCTAGCCCGCAAAGCATAGCATTCGGCCTGTCTTTGTAGTATACGGCTAAAGCATCGATCCACTGAGGACAACGCCCTGCGCCAGGAGGCCCTGTATGCTGTATGCTGTATTCGCCCCGGTTCTGTCACTTACCACGCTCCGACACGCTTCATCCTCCCCCCCCCCCCCCCCCCCCCCCGCAAAACCTCAACATGAACAGTCGCCTCCGATCAATTCTGGCTGGGCTGGGGCTGCTCCTGCTTCTCCTGTTCAGCCCCGCGACCGGCGCGGCCCAGACCGAGGACGTGCTGCTGTCCCTGGATACCGTCGCCCTGTCCGAGGGGGATGGCGCGACGACGGTCACCGCCACTGCCACCCGCTGGAAGAGCACCAGCACAACAGCGACCGACGTTGTCCTGTCCCTCAGCGGCCCGAGCAGCGAATACACCACCAACCTCGACTCCAGCAATAACACCATCACCATCGCGGCCAACGGGACCAGCGCCACCACCACGTTCACCATCACCCCACAGTCCGACACCAACTATGCCGAATCCGACCACACCCTGACTGTCTCCGGCACGGCTACCGGGCTGAGCGTGGCGCCCGTGACCCTCCGCCTGCTCGACAGCCCCTCCCTGTCCTTTCCTCAGCGTATCTACGCCATACTCGCCAACCCCGGCGATCAATTACCGGCAACGGGCACGGGCACCTTCAGCGTTGGCGCAGTGACCGACAGCGTCGGCACAGTGACGTATAGCCACACCGCCGCGTCAACAACTGACTATGGCCTGACCTTCAGCAACACCAGCCTGACGCTGAGCGGCACCTTGAACGCCAGCGCTACGGCCGGCACCACCATCCGCTACACCATCACCGCCACTGACGACATGGGAACCCAGGCCACTGGCGATGACAAAACCGCCACCACCATTGCCAGCGTGTCCGTGGTGACGGACCAGTGCTCTGCCACCGCGGCCGGCACCGGCTGGAAAAGCCATATCCCCTCCGACATCGACACGGACAGCGCCGAGTACAAGGACCTGGTGCAGAACTGCAACGTCCTGCTGGCCGCCAAAGCCGCCTTTGAAGCCGCCGGCACGGCGACAACCGTGCTGAACTGGTCGGCAAGCACGAGCATCCGGGACTGGAACGGCATCTGTTTCAAGGACGACACCAAGTCATCTGATAACACAGACTCGAGGACGTATCGGTTCGGTTTTTTCTCGGAATGTAACGCCGCAGCCGACCGCGTCACAACCAGCAACCGGATAAAGATGGTGAGTCTGGGCGATGTCTCAGGCGTGGTGCAAGGCCCGATTCCTCCGGTGCTGGGCCACCTCAAGGGGGGGAGTCTCTCGGAGAGCGAAGACATCATGGTATTGGTCGGCCTCGAATGGTCGGCGACGCATTTCAATGGCTACAACGAGGATGGGACGCTTCACGTTTTCTACAGTAAAACCGACAACAACCAGATCACCGGCCCGGTTCCGCCCGAACTGGGCCATCTGGACGGGACCACAGTGCTGTCCCTGGCCGGGGCCGACCTGGAGAACCACAGCCTGCCGCCGGCGCTGACCGATATGGACAATCTGCAATATCTCTACCTGTTCAACACCAAGCTGACCGGGGCACTACCGGCCTGGCTGCCCGAGTTGCACAGCAAGTTGGACAGCAAAGGCAATTATCTGCGGTCCGTCTACCTGAACGACAACAAGCTGACCGGCCCCATCCCCTGGTGGTTGGGCCGCCTGGACACCCTGGCGAGCAATTTCTGGTTCCAGAACAATCAACTCTCCGGTCCCATCCCCTGGCAGTTGGGCAATTTATCGGCACGCCGCCTGGACCTGAGCCATAACCGCCTCTCCGGTCTCATCCCCTGGCAGTTGGCCAAAACCACCAGGTACCTCTACCTGAACGACAATCAACTGACGGGCAGCATCCCGCCCTACCTGGCCGGCCGCGCGAGTCTGTGGCGACTGCGGCTGCACAATAATCAGTTGACCGGCCCCATTCCGACGACCATCACCAACACCACCGGCCTGTATATGGTGTATTCCGCCAGCGTCCACGACGTATATCCAGGCGACCCCGAGGCGGTCCTGAGCGACCTGACCCTGTTCGGCAATAATCTGGCGGCCGAGGTCACAATACTGACTGACAGCATCGGGCCGCTCCAAAGGGGAAAGCCAGCCTACAACCTGCCGGTGCAACTCCAGTTGGACACTCCCACTGCCTATGCGGCCTGGTTTCCGCCGGCCCAAAGAACCATTACCGGCTATCTGACGGTGAACGGGCAAAGATTCAGGGGCGATACCTTCACCACGGTTCTATCCGGAGCCTGCGTTCCGACCCGCGACACCGGCTATCGCTGCACGTCTTTCCCGGACACCACCCTGTTTATCAACAAGCTGGACCTGACCGCTGCCCAGACCGCCGGCGACTCGGTCCGGATTGGGGTCGTGACCACTGCGACGAATCTGGGGGCCACCAGCCTGCGTTTGACCGGCGAGACGACCTTCACCAATTTTACCGGAACCGCCCCTCCTCCTCCCTCTCCTCCTTCCCTTCCCAGCCCGCCCCCCGACCGGCACGGCAATACCCCAGCGACCGCCAGCAGCGTGGCAGTCGGGAGCACGACGTCCGGGCGGATTCACTCCAGCAGCGACCGGGATTACTTCAGCCTCAGCGTGCCCCAGGCCGGCCTGCTCGTGGTCGAGACCACCGGCCGCACCGACACCCTGGGCGCGTTGTGGGACGCGGCCCTGCCGGACGTGGCGCTCGCCCAGGCCCACACCGGCGGGACGCAGGAGAATTTTCAATTGCAGGCCCGAGTGGCGGCTGGCACCTACACCATAGCCGTGAGTGGCCGGGGGACCGGGAGCTATCGCCTGACAGTAGACCTGCTGGTTGGCACGGTGGAAAATCCCCGGCCCGACTCCTCCCAGAGCGGCATCGGGGTGTTATCCGGCTGGGTGTGCGAGGCCGAGACAGTCGAGTTCGAGTTGAACGGCGTGCGCCACCAGGCGGCCTATGGAACCGGGCGGGCGGACACCGAGGAGCAGTGTGGGGATACGAACAACGGCTTTGGCCTGTTGTACAACTGGAACCTGCTCGGTGACGGCGAGCATAGCGTCAGAGTATGGGTGGACGACGTGGAATTCGACCGGTCCACCGTGACCGTAACGACGCTGGGCGAAGAGTTCGTGCGGGGAGCGGCCGGCCAGTGTACCGTCGAGGACTTTCCGCGGGCCGGCGAGAGCGTCATGGTCAGGTGGCAGGAAGCCCAGCAGGGCTTTGTCGTGGCCGACGGGGATGCGCCCACCGGGATGGACCAGGCCGGGGTGGCCGACCTGGGCGCTCTGGAGAATCCGGGTTCCCGCTCGTTTCAGAGTGGCATTGGGGTCATCTCGGGCTGGGTGTGTGAGGCCGATACGGTCGAGGTCGTCATCAACGGGCAGGCGATGACTGCGGCCTACGGAACTGGGCGGGCCGACACGGAAGCGGTGTGTGGCGACACGGACAACGGCTTCGGCCTGTTGTACAACTGGAACCTGCTCGGCGACGGCGAGCATACGGTCGTGGCGCAGGCCAACGGCGAACCCTTCGCCCGGGCCACGGTCCGGGTCACGACGCTGGGGGCGGAGTTTGTGCAGGGCATCGCCGGGAGCTGCGCGGTAATGGACTTTCCGAGTCCGGGCGAACGGGTAACGCTGGAATGGCAGCAGAGCCGGCAGAACTTCGGGATCACCGCCGTCGAGTAGGAGCGTCCGGTGAGGGCTTGCCCCCAGGGCGGGTTAAAGCCCCTCTCCCCCTGGGAGAGGGGTTGGGGTGAGGGAAAAACCGCCCGACCAGTTCATTTGCATCACACCTCAGAGGCGGGGGCGGGGCTGGAGGCCGGATTGCGCAGGCATGGCGGACGACGACACCGCAGCGGCATCTGCCCTAGAGCAGTTTTCACCGTAGTGTAGCGGACGGGCAACCACAGAGGGTTGCCCCTACAGAGATCATTCCCTCTCCCCTGGAGGGAGAGGGCCAGGGTGAGGGGGCCAGGGGGCTGCGCTCCTCGGGAGAGCACCTCGCTACAGCAGAATGAAAACTGCCTTAGCCGGCCATCGTCAGCCCACCGCTGACGGACAGGACCTGGCCGGTCACGAAATCCGCATCCGGCGAGGCAAAAAACGCGACCGCGTTGGCAATTTCTTCGGGCTGACCTAAGCGCCGAAACGGGACCGCGCGGGTCATGGCGCTAATAATTTTGGCACCCTTTTCTCCTGCCGTAGCCTGCTGGAGCAGGGCCGTATCCGTGGGACCGGGACAGACCACGTTGACATTGATCTTCGCGCGCGCCAGTTCCCGCGCCAGCGTCTTGGAAAAGCCGATGATTCCGGCCTTGCAGGCCGAATAGACCGCCTCTCCGGTCGAGCCGACCCGGCCGGCGTCCGAGCTGATCGAAATGATCTTGCCCTGGCCGCGCTCGGCCATCTGGGCCGCCACCGTATGGCAAAAATGAATGGGACCGCGCAGGTTGATCGCAATCACCTTCTCCCAGGTCTCGGGCGCACTGTGGAGAAAAGGCTCGATCTTATCCCAACCGGCATTATTCACCAGCACGTCAATCGGCCCCCAACTCTCCGTTACCTGTTTCACGCAGGCCTGAACCTGCTCAAGCTGAGTCACATCGGTCCTGACCACCTGGGCCTGTCCGCCGGCGGCCAGGATAGCGTCGGCTGTTTTCCGGGCTTCGTCTTCCAGAATATCGGCAATAGCGACTGTGGCGCCCTCCTCGGCCAGACGCAAACAGATCGCCCGGCCGATGCCGCGACTACCGCCGGTCACCAGCGCAACCTTGTCTTTGATACGCATGCATTCCTCCTCGTGAACGGTCAAATCTCCGTACGATTTACCTCGGCCATGTCCGGGCTCCAGATACGGACGTAAATTCGTCTTGGCTTACTGGATGCCGCTGATATCCTTCTCTGTGGAGCCGGACCCTCTCAGCGAGAGAGCGCCGTTTGAGCGATAGCTCTGAAGCATCTTCCTGCTCCAGCAAGTCGGCCAGCGAGGGAGCATCATCAAGGTCAACGCCCGGCAACAGCCCTTTCCCCTTGACAGTCGTGAGGCGGCCCCGGTCTTTTTTTCGCATAGGCCAAGGCATATTGAGGAGATACGAATATGTCAATATAAACAGCGGTGGACGAACCGGTAGCTTTGCTCAACAGGCGAGAGAGATATAATACATGACAGACTGGAAAGAAGGGAGAAACCGACTCGTGCTCGATACCCTGCAACGCCCGGTCAAGGACCTGCGTATTTCCGTCACCGACCGGTGCAATTTTCGCTGCACCTATTGCATGCCGCTGGACGACTACGACTGGCTGGACAAGAGCGAGGTGCTGACGTTTGAGGAAATCACGCGGCTGGCCCGCCTTTTTATTCAGCTTGGGGTTGAAAAAATTCGTTTAACCGGGGGCGAGCCCTTGGCCCGGCGGGACCTTGAGCAACTCGTCAAGAGCCTGTCCGACCTCGACGGCCTGCGAGATCTCTGCCTCACCACGAACGGCTCAACCCTGGCGGAAAAAGCCTCGGCCCTAAAGGCGGCTGGCCTGCGCCGGCTGAACGTCAGCCTCGACAGCCTCAAGCCCGACCGTTTTCGACGCATCACCAAGCGCGGCGACTTGCAGAAAGTGCTGCACGGCCTGTTTGTGGCCAAGGAGCACGGGTTGTCGCCGATTAAGCTCAACGCGGTCATCGAACGCGGCGTGAATGACGACGAGATTGTCGATCTGGTGACGTTCTCGCTTGAGCATGGCTTTGCCATCCGTTTCATTGAGTTCATGGATGTGGGCAATGCCAATCACTGGCAGTCGGACACCATCGTGCCCAAGCAGGAAATCCTGGACATCATCAACACGCGCTTTCCCCTGCGAGAAATCGGCCGAAAAGGCGGCAACGCCCCGTCGGTGGATTATCAATGCGTCGACGGCAGCGGTGATATCGGGGTGATCGCCTCGGTCACCGAGCCGTTCTGTGCGTCGTGTACGCGCGCGCGGCTGACCGCGGACGGCAGACTCGTGACCTGTCTGTTTGCCAACACCGGCCACAACCTCAAGGTGCTGCTGCGCGGTGGGGCCAGCGATGACCGGCTGCTCGACGTGCTGCAACAGGTCTGGCTCCAACGGACGGACCGCTATTCGGAAGAACGCCTGGCCGCCCTGCGTTCGGGCGCCGGCTACGACCCCAAAGAGCATAAAAAAATCGAGATGATCAGTCTGGGTGGCTAGATGCTTGGTGCGCAGGGCGCACCCTACACCCGGGCCGAGAGCAGACGGGCAGCGCGATAACCTAGAGCGTTTCACGATACGTTGCAGCCGTGCCAGTGGGCTTTCGTCATGCCGGACCTCGGACATGATCCAGGGTCCGGCATCCAGAGGTCGGGAGGCTGGGGACCTGGATTCCTGCTTGCGCAGGAATGACGGACGACGACAGCGCAGCGTGATTTGCTCTAGGGTGAAACGCTTTAAGGTCACGCCCCCGAGTCAGAACGTCGTCGAAAACTCCGGCAGCACGGCAAGCGTCTTGAGATCGTAGATCTCAACCCTGCCTCCACAACCTTCTTCCAGGCTCAGCAGGCCAACCGTGCCCGGCTGAGCCGCGTAATTGTGCGGATAGGTCGGGCTGCCGGGATTAATGACCAGGACACCAGTGTAGCGCTGGATACGCTCGACATGGGTATGGCCGCAGACAATAATATCGGTCCGCCGGCCAAAGGCCCGCTCCATTGTCCGCTCAATCGGCCAGTGCGGATATTCGTTCGGGTCCAACACATCGTGGACCAGCCCCAGCGTGTAGCCCGCGCACTGCGTCACAACGGCTTCGTGCAGCCGGGGGTCTTCCGGGACAACCGCGCGACCGCCCGAGCCTTCGTCGCCATTGCCCCGACACGCCACCACCGGCGCGATCTCTTCGAGCCAGTCCAGCACGGCCAGGCAGTGCAGGTCGCCAGCGTGGACAATCAGGTCAGCCCCGGCGAACACCGTCCGCACCTGGCTGGGCAGCTCGGGCATGGCCTCGGGGATATGCGAGTCAGCGATGAGTCCGATTTTCATATCAGGGAAAACGGTCCGGGCGCGTTTTCTGGTGATGATATACCGGCTGGACATCCGAGAAGCAACGTGCCAACAATGATGCTATCCAATCAGACAAAAGGGAAAAGCTGTCTATGGAGCACCCAACGCATCTGCCTCTGGTAACGCTGAGTGAGGAAGAGGAATTGTTTCGGACTATGGTGCGGGAGTTTGCCGAGGAACAGGTCAAACCCCACGTCATGGAGATGGACCGCGCAGCCAAAATCCCCCAGGAACTGATTACCCAACTCTTTGACCTGGGGGTGATGGGCATCGAAATTCCGGCCAGCTACGGCGGCGCCGGCTCCAGCTTCTTCATGTCGATTCTGGCCATTGAGGAGTTTGCGCGGGTCGATCCGGCGGTCGCCACCTGTGTGGATGTTCAGAACACGCTGGTCAACAACGCCCTCGTCCGCTGGCTCAACTCTGAGCAGAAAGCCCGGTTTTTCCCGCGCCTGGCCACGGACACGGTGGGGGCCTATTCGCTGTCCGAGGCCGGTTCCGGGAGCGACGCCTTTGCCATGCAGACTCGCGCCCGGCCGGATGGCGACACCTTTGTGCTGAACGGCCAGAAGATGTGGACCACCAACGGCGCCGAAGCCGGGGTGTATCTGCTCTTTGCCAATGCCGACCCGGACAAGGGCTATAAGGGCGTGACGGCCTTCATGGTCGAGCGCGATATGCCGGGTTTCAGCGTGGGGAAAAAAGAGGACAAGCTGGGCATCCGCGCCAGCTCGACCTGTGAGCTGATCCTCGAAGACGTCCGAGTGCCGCGCAGTCAGGTCGTGGCAGAGATCGGCCAGGGCTATAAGGTTGCGATTGAGACCCTGAACGAAGGCCGGATCGGGATCGGGGCGCAAATGACCGGCTTGGCTCAGGGAGCCTTCGAGTGCGCGCTCGGCTATGCCAGGGAACGCTCGCAGTTTGGGCGGGCGATTGCGGACTTTCAGGCCGTTCAATTCGAGCTGGCCGAGCTGGCGACCGAGATCGAGGCCGCCCGGTTGATGGTGTATAACACGGCCCGCCTCAAGGAGAGCGGACAGCCGTTTGCCCACTCCGCGGCCATGACCAAATTCTTTTGCTCCCAGGTCGGGGAGCGGGTGGCCTCGCGCGCGCTGGAGATTTTCGGCGGTGTGGGTTTTACCAAGGACTATCCCGCCGAAAAATTCTACCGGGACGCCAAGATCGGCAAAATCTACGAGGGCACCTCGAATATGCAACTGAGAACCATAGCCGCCAATCTGCTGAGGAGTTGAGACATGCCGCAACGCGTTGTGACTGACACCATGGCCGGGCTGCAACTGCCCGACTTCGACACCTGGAGCGAGCGGGTTGCGACCGTGCTCGGTCAAAACCCCGGGCCGTTCACCGGCCCCGGCACCAATACCTATCTGGTGGGCACGAGCACACGACCGCTGCTGCTCGACACGGGAGTTGGCCTGGAGGTCTACGACCCCTTATTGGAACAGGGCCTGTCCGAAACCAGAGGCGCCACCGAACTTCAGGAGATCGTCCTCACCCATGTGCACCAGGATCACATCGGCGGGGTGCCCAATGTGCAGAAACGTTTTGGCGAACTCAGCGTCTCAAAACATCGCTGGCCGGAAAAAGACCAGGCGTATGATTTTCCGCTGACCTATATCGAAGACGGGGCGACCATCGAGACCGACGGGGCCACCCTGCACGCGATCCATACACCGGGCCACGCCAAAGACCACCTGTGTTACTACCTCGAAGAGGAAAAAGCCCTCTTTACCGGAGACCTGGTGCTCGGGGCCGGGACAACGGTTGTCCCCGAGGAGGGCGGCGGCCTGATTGACTATATGGCATCGCTGCGCAAGCTGCGCAAGCTCGATCTGTCGGTGATCTATCCCGCCCACGGCCCGGCGATTCGCGAGCCGTACAAAAAACTGAACGACTACATCGCCCACCGCGAACTACGCGAGCAACAGGTGCTGGACGCTCTCAACGCCGGCCTCACCAGAATCCCGGACATGGTGAAGCGCATTTATGTTGACGTGCCCGAGTTTCTGCACGCCGCGGCCGGAAACTCCGTACAGTCCCACCTGATAAAGCTGAAAAAAGAAGGCGTGGTGAAGAACGAAGGCGAGGAGTGGGCGCTGGCGTAACGCGCTGGCAGGCTGCCTATGGCTGACAAAGATACAGAACAGATCAAGTACGAAACGGAACTGCTCAAGCTGATGGCCCTCTTCACCCTCGCGGTTGGAGGAGGTGCTATCGGATTGCTGTTAGGGGCATTAACATCCTTTCGTCTGGTCCTGGCTTTGTTGGGAATTATTGTCAGTGTTATCCTGGCCATTGGAGCTTGGAGACAGCACAGAACGATTCAGGATATCATTTCTCTGATCAAGGGGGCTTCGTAATGACGACATATGAATGGATAGCACTGGCCGGAGCTTTAACCTTCCTTATCAGTATTACCGTCCTGTTTTGGAAAATGTCCAGGCATTAGTACAGAGTCCCCGACCTCCTGAGCTGCGCGGAGGAGACATATGCTTACGCCTGAACCTTTAACCACAGCAGAAGCCCTCGGCCTGTTGGTCAGCCTATTACAAACCGGTCTTATTGCCTGGGGTATCTGGCTGATGGCAGGGTCCAATAATGACCGCAAAGCTATTGCTGACACTTTGAATACACATACAGATGCGCTGAGGCGACTGCTGGAAGAAAGGCGACCAGAAGTTTTGGGGAAGCCTGCCCATGACGACGTATGAGTGGGTTGCACTCGCTGGGGGTCTCGTTCTCTACGCTAGTATCGCGATCGTTTTCTGGAAAATGACGAGCCACTAATCCAACTGGCCATTGGACCGTGGTGGGGATGGGCAATTGGGATTCCCATATTAAGCTGGGAAACGAAGGCGTGGTGAGAAACGAAGGCGAGGGGTGGACGTTGGCGTGAAGTCTGCTTCTCCCATCAATACGGGAGATCAGGGTGCGTGGGGACCGGCCACGCTGCGCTTACCTGCCCCACCGCACTTAACTGAACAACACCTTGGCCAGTTCCGACCGGTATCGATCGGCCAGCTCACTCCGGGCGCCGACCACCTCAAAAATTTCGAGCATGGCTTTGCGCGCCCCTTCATCTCGGAAGGCGCGGTCTTTTTTGACAATCTCCAGATATTCGGCGAGCGCTTCTTCATAGCGGGTCGAAGCCGCCAGAATCTGGGCCAGTGCAAACCTGGTGTCCAGGTCGTTCGGGTCGGCCTCGATTTTCTCGCGACAGGCAGCCTCTTCGTCGGCGCTGGCGCCGGTCTGTTGCACCCGTATCTGAGCGGTCAACTGCTGGGCTTCGTTATGCTCCTGCGTATGTGGGGGGATACGACCAAGCAGGGTCAGCGCGTCCGCGTGTTCTTCCTTGCCCATCAGAAGACGGGCCAGCCCGAGCAGCGCCTTCGGCTGCCGCTCATCCTTTGAGAGGGCGGCCCGATACAGGCTCTCGGCCCCCTGCTCTTTGCCCTGGTCTTGCAGGTCCTGGCCTTGCTGAGCCAGGGAATCGGCCTCGGACGGTATCAGTTCTTCAATAAACTGACGGATCGCCGGCTCGGGCAGCGCGCCCAGAAACTCGTTGGCAATAGCGCCCTCCTTGACGGCCTTGACCGCCGGAATGCTGCTGATCTGAAAGGATTGGGCCAGGGCGGGGTTTTCGTCAACATTCACCTTGGCCAGAACAAACTTGCCGGCTTGTTCGTCTGCGAGTTTCTCCAGCACCGGGCCGATGGCACGACAGGGACCGCACCACGGGGCCCAGAAATCCAGCACAACCGGGACGCGGTACGAGCGTTCGAGCACATCCTGCTCAAAGTCTTTTTCATTGATATCAACGGTCCATTCGCCCATGACATTCTCCCTGCAATTTGGATACCCCTCACCCTGGACGTGAGAGGCATATTCCCTGATAAAGAGCCGTCCCCCCAGTGTCATTCCGGGCTTGACCCGGAATCCAGCGCCCGCGGCAGCGCCTTGAGGCCGCTTCGCTCCTGTCATGCCGGACCCCGACCCGTGTCCGGGGCAGGCTGTCATCCGGCCTCCGGTCCTTCGACTTCGCTTTGCTACGCTCAGGACGAATGGGGGGCGACATGGCATCGTGATTTGCTCTCGCCCCCAAGGGGCAAGGGAAGCGGCGTTCTCCCTCTCTACTCACTTTCGACCCTTCTTCCTGAGACGGGCCATCCTACCATAGCGTCGGCCCTCCTTCCATCTTGCCAGCCTCTCCCAAATCTGAGAAAGGTATAGCTCTTTCAGCAGCCACGTCCAAAAGAGGACATAAAGGGGTAGATCATGGCGAGCAGGACGATGTTTGAGAAGATCTGGGAGTCGCACGTGGTGCGGACCGAAGAGGACGGCACCGCCCTCTTGTATGTTGATCGTCACCTCACCCACGAGGTGACTTCTCCACAGGCGTTTGAGGGTCTGCAACTGGCCGGCCGAAACGTGCGGCGTACCCAGGCGACCATAGCCGTGCCCGACCACAACGTGCCAACAACCGACCGGGACAAGCCGATTGAGGATGCGGTGGCCGCCAAACAGATCGAGGCCCTCCAGGAGAACTGTCGGACCACCGGCGTCCCGATTTTCGACATAGACGATATCCGCCAGGGCATTGTGCATGTGATCGGACCGGAACAGGGCCTCACCCTGCCGGGCATGGTTATTGTGTGCGGGGATTCCCATACCGCCACCCACGGCGCGTTTGGCGCCCTGGCCTTTGGTATCGGCACCAGCGAGGTGGAGCACGTATTAGCCTCCCAGTGCCTGCTCCAGAAGAAGGCCAGGACCATGCAGGTGCGGGTGGAGGGCGTGTTGCCCGAGCGGTGTTCGGCCAAGGATATTATCCTGGCCATTATTGGTAAAATCGGGACGGCCGGCGGAACCGGGCATGTCATCGAATACACCGGTTCGGCCATCCGAGCGCTGTCAATGGAAGGCCGCATGACGCTGTGCAATATGTCCATTGAGGGCGGCGCGCGGGCCGGGATGGTTGCCCCGGATGAAAAGACGTTTGCCTATATCAAAGACCGCCCGTTTGCGCCCAAGGGCGCGCTGTTCGAGCGGGCAGTAGCGGCCTGGCAGCACCTGGCGTCCGACCCGGACGCCAGCTTTGACAAAACCGTAGACCTGCAAGCCGAAGACATCGCCCCCCAGGTCACTTGGGGTACGAATCCGGGCATGGTCACTGATATTACCGGCGCCGTGCCGGACCCGGCCGCTATGCCCTCGCCGGCAACCCAAGAGGCCACGCAACGGGCTCTGGCCTATATGGACCTGAAGGCCGGCACTCCCATGACGGAAATTCCGGTTGACCGGGTCTTTATCGGCTCGTGTACCAATTCCCGCATCGAAGACCTGCGCATTGCCGCCCACTATGCCAAGGGCAGAAAGGTCGCCTCGACCGTCAACGCCCTGGTGGTGCCGGGCTCCGGTCTGATCAAAAAACAGGCCGAGGACGAAGGGCTCGATGTCATTTTTAAGGACGCCGGCTTCGAGTGGCGCGAGGCCGGCTGTTCCATGTGTCTGGCCATGAACGCCGACACCCTGCAGCCGGGTGAGCGCTGCGCCTCAACCAGCAACCGCAATTTTGAAGGCCGTCAGGGCAAGGGTGGCCGCACCCATCTGGTCTCCCCGGCCATGGCCGCGGCCGCGGCTATCGAAGGCCGCTTTGTCGATATCAGAAACTGGAGCTAAGGCCGTATTGGAGACATATATGGACGCTTTTACCACGCTCACAGGTATTGTGGCCCCGCTCGACCGGGTGAATGTTGATACCGACCAGATTATTCCCAAGCAATACCTCAAGACCATTAAGCGCACGGGCCTGCGGGAAGGCTTGTTCTCGGATTGGCGCTACGCCGGCGACGGCAATCCCCAGGACGGCTTTGTCCTCAATCAACCGCGCTACGACGGAGCGAGCATTCTCCTGGCGCGGGATAATTTCGGCTGCGGTTCGTCGCGCGAGCACGCGCCGTGGGCCTTGTTGGATTACGGGTTTCGGTGCGTGATCGCCCCCAGTTTTGCCGATATCTTTTTTAATAACTGTTTCAAAAACGGCATGCTGCCGGTTGTCCTGACCAGCGCAGAGGTTGATCAATTATTCACCGCGGTCGAACCCCAGCCGGGCTATCAACTCAGCGTGGACCTGGCGGCCCAAACCGTGACCACACCGGATGGGACGAGTTTTCATTTCGACGTTGACCCGTTTCGGAAGGACTGTCTGCTCAACGGCCTGGACGAAATCGGGCTCACCCTGCAAAAAGAGGCCGATATCACAGCCTACGAGCAGCGCCGTAAGAGCGAAGCGCCCTGGCTGTTTTCCGACTTGGGGTAGCGCATCATATCCCCTCTCCCCTGGAGGGCGAGGGCGAGGGTGAGGGGGAATAGTCCCTGGAATCAAGTCCGACAGTTGCGAGAAACGAGCCACACGCCAATGTCGTCCTATCCGCTAACCACCCAGGAAGTCGCCCTACTCCAGCAGGCCGCCGGCATGGCCGGCGACCGCCTGGCACGACAGGAGAACGACGCCGGGGTCCGCTCCATGGAAACCCTGCTGGCTCACCTCGAAGAAGAACAACCGCAAGCCGTCAGCCTTAATGTGCTTCAACGCGAAGTTCTCGGAAAAATGCTCATGAATCTGTCTTTCGACCTGCTGCGAGAGGACGAGGACGAGCGCTCGGCGCTCGCCGAGGAGTTGGCCGAACGGTTGTTTCAAGACGGCGAAGGAGAAGACGCATGAAATTTGGTGTTGTCATCCGCAATATGGGTCCGGCCGCTACCCGGGACACGCTCGGCGCCTGCGTGCAGGCCGTGGAAGAAACGGGCTTTGATGCCGCGTTTGTGGTCGATCATCTGGCGATTCCGCCGGACCAGACCGAAGGCTCGGGGGGTCGCTATTTTGAGCCGCTGACAACGCTGGCCTATTTTGCCGCGCTGACCCGGAAGATTCAGCTCGGTATTTCCGTCCTGGTCTTTCCCTATCGGCCGGCCGTGTATATGGCCAAGCAGGTGGCCACCCTCCAGGAACTCTCGGGCGAGCGGCTTATCCTTGGGGCTGGGGTCGGCTGGATGCGGCCGGAATTTGAAGCCCTGGGCGTGGACCCCCGCAAGCGGGGCGCCATTACCAACGAAACCCTCGAAGTCGTCCACCAGTTGTTTGCTAACGATGTGAGTGCGTACAACGGCACTCACATCAAATTCCCCGAATTTGTCTTTGCCCCGCGTCCGACGCGTCCGCCCATCTGGGTTGGGGGAGCCGGCCCCAAGGCCATTGAGCGGACTATCAAATGGGGCGACGGCTATTATCCGATCGGGCTCCAGTCCGGCGAGTTGGCCCAGGTTGCCGCCCATTTGCGCGAGGAATCCGAAAGGCACGGACGGCCCATGCCCGACCTGATCGTCGGCGGCATGATCCGCGAGGGCAGCCCCGAACCCATGATCGATCGCATATCGGCCATGCAAGAGGCCGGGGCCAATTACTATGTGCTGGGGCTGGGGCGCTACGCTGACACGGCTACCTTCCGCAGCGGCATAGAGCGCTTTGCCGCCGAGGTCATGCCCAAAATTAACTGACCCGTCACCCGTCAGTCCCGCGCAAGCGGGAATCCAGCACCCGGTCCCCCCGGCCGCTGACCCGCCACCCGTCAGTCCCGCGCAAGCGGGAATCCAGCGCCAGGTGGTCTGCCTATGAGCGTGAATCTTCTTTTACCCCCGCGCCACTTCCAATAAACGCGCCGGAAAGTCCGACATCACGCCGTCCACTCCGAGGTCAAGCAGGCTGCGCATCTCCTGCGGCTCATTAATCGTCCACGCATGGATTTCCACATCAAGCTGGTGCGCGGCGGCAACCGTCTGTTCCGTCACCAGCGGGATATTCTGATAGGTGGGTGGAATCTGGAGCGCCTGACCGGACGGCTGATAGTCGTCTAGCTGACCGGTTGCCACGCGCTGAATAAAATCGACCACTTCGTTATAGCCAAAATTCGTCGGCATATCCGGGGCCAGGGCCCGCACGCGCGCCAACACCGCATCGTGTTCCGACGCAATAATCACGTCGTCCGCCCGGCCGCAGTCTTTGACCACCGCAATCACCTGCTCTTCAATAGGCGGGTCGGACGGCTTGATCTCAACCGTGAACTTGACCTGCGGAAAGCTCTTCAGCACTTCCTGGAGCGAAGGAATGACCACGTCCGACGCACGAAAAGGAAGAGTCTGGCCCTCATCCGGCGAAAACCGATAGCCGGCGTCAAGCTGTTGCAGAGCCGCCAGGGAATAGTTCCGAACCGCGCCCAGACCATTCGTCGTCCGCTCGATGGTCGCGTCGTGGATGACCATGACCTGTCCATCCTCAGACGCATGCACATCCAGCTCAATATACTCAACACCCGCCTCCACAGCCCGCTGAAACGCGGCCAGCGTATTCTCGGGCGCTTCCCCGCTGGCGCCCCGGTGCGCAAACAGTCTGGGTTTCGGTCCGTCGAAAAATGTTGTCATGTTTCCTCTGAGCTTATTATCTGCTTCTCTCTGATGAATACCTCAGGCGGATAGACTCACCGCGTGGCTAAGAACAAACCTAAGCTCCATTGTAGATTCGATAACGTCATCAGGAATCAATTTGTATTCCCAGGGCTTTGATCCTTCTATATTTGAGGCTGCTTGACACCAACGAATTGCGGCTAGGGCTTTCTCTCGTACTTCGTTATCTATGCTAGGTTCGAGTTCTCTTCGTGCCTTCACCTCGACAATATATTTTGCTTCTTCGGTTTCAGCGATAAAATCGGGATTGTAAGAGCGGCCACGGTAATTAATGGGAACATTACCGTCAGGCGGACGAATCCACTTGAGAGAGTCACGCTCTAATATAGCGGCAAAATCTTTCTCTGGAGTCGAATCGAAAGGAACCTGAGGGTAGAACGATTTCTCGAATCCGTCGAATAAGTAGCGTCGGATTTCTGATCGGGGTACCGACTGGGTGTAGGGAACAAGGCCATCTCTTGCCAGAACTGCTTTGGAGTAAGATCGAAACTTGATAAAACCACTCCGGACAGAAACATCGACTGTCGTATCATCATGGATGTGCGACTCGATCTGATTCTTGAGGTCGTTAATGATGACGTCTCGATATAAGTGGACTATTTTCTTCAACTCTTCGCGCGGCTTGTTGATCTGAGCTATATATGCGTCCGCCAAGCTCAAGGCAGTCTCTTTATCGTTAGCCACATCCAACTCGTCGATAGCATCAATCAGCCGGCCAGCCAAAAAAGCGCGAGGGTTTTCAACCTCCAGTACTTCTAGACGCTCACCCATACGTTCCTGTCCAGAACCGAGCTCATGTGAAAGTACGCGCTGATCTACCAGTTCGAAAGGCCCATGGTTCACTGTGAGATCAAATGGTTCCAGTTGTTTATTAGAAAA
This sequence comes from uncultured Binatia bacterium (SeqCode), assembly GCA_965232605.1. Lineage (GTDB taxonomy): Bacteria > Desulfobacterota > Binatia > Bin18 > Bin18 > Bin18. The sequence continues at coordinate 977,566 of CBDDQA010000005.1, forward strand.
AGTATCCGTCACAATTTTAGGAACGGAAATATTGGCATAGGCGAAGCGGCGCAGACGTTCTTTCCAGCTCGCCTCTAGTGCAATAGGGTCGAAAGGCGTTGCTTCTGTTTCTTGGTTGTCAATGGAAAACAGAAGATTCTGCACTTGGGTAGATGTCTCAACCGCCCCCTCTTCCCCAGAAGAATCTTTGGAGGCTTGCTCCTGTCTTCGCTCATATAACGCCGCTTGCTCGGCCACTAAAGATTTCACAACGTCGTTAAGGCGCTGCTCATCAGTCAATTCATCTGTAAAAAGGATGTCCCGACGTTCAACAATTCGGTCGAGGACTTTGTCCAGATCGACAAACGCATGTTCGACTCGCTCAACCTTCATAGGCCGCAGGTCTGCTTCGTCAATCTCTTTGAATGTAAACAGGGAACTATCTCTAGCTTCCTGGATGAGTCGGACATATTGATCATGAGAAATGATTTCAAGAGAGTCTAAGTCGGGGTCGTGGGTCAGTTCTCCAAATGGAAGTCGCAACCCTCGCCCAATAGTTTGTTCCGTTAATATTTCGCTGATAGAGGCCCGTAGAGGGATGATGGTATACAGATTCCTGACGTCCCAGCCCTCTTTCAGCATATTAACGTGGATGACAATTTCTACAGTGCTGGTCGGCTGCTCGACAGTCAGAAGCCGTTGAACATTCAGGTCGCTCTCGGCTCCAGTTTTACCAGAGTGGATTTCGATTGCTTTTCCCTTATAGTGTCCGTCGTAAAATCCGTCTGACTCAATAAGACTCCGTACCTCAGCCGCATGGTTCGTGTCTCTGGTAGAAATTAAGACAAACGGCTTGGTAACGGGTAAGCCGTTGGCCTCACAATATTCTGCAAGGCGTCCCTTCTTATGCTCATGGCGCGCCATTCCGTCGAGTAGCTTGAGCTTTTCGATTTCCTCTGCATCAGAGGTCGTGAGATTCGTTCGCGTGACAACGGTTGGCGTTTTTACAAAACGTCCTATCGCTTGGGCAAGCCCGAACGAATAAATGACGTTCTTCTTCGTCTTTGGCGTTGCCGTGAATTCCAAGCCAAGAACCGGCTTGAGGTGGTTAATTGCTGCGAGAGATTTCGGGGCTCTATAGCGATGACTCTCATCCATGAGAACAACAAGGTCGTCCATACCTTGTAAGATGGACGAAAAAGCATTCCCTAGGATCTCGTTGAAGCGATGAAATTTGAACTCTGTATCCGTGCGGGCAAATATCTTGCTGATGTTAAAGACAAAGATACATGTTTGATTGAATATGCCTGCTTGTTGGGGGTTAAAACGTAGATAGTTATCACCATCGTACACCTCGGGCTGAGGGAAGTCAGACAAACCGAGGAAAATATATTTTGGATGAGCCGGATTCAGTTCGGCACGCAGCTTGTCATAAATCGTGATGTTTGGCGTTAGGATAAAGAAGTTCCGGTATCCCTTTTGTTTCCATAAGTAGTACATACACGCGCCCATGAGACGCGTCTTGCCAACACCAGTAGCCAATGCAAAGCAAAGGGAGGGAAACTCGGTGTCAAACTGGACCGGGTTGGCTAAACGACTTTTTTCACCAGCGACAGTAGTGACGGAATCCAGAGAGGCAGTCTGATAGTCCACGGCAGTACTGATTTCGTCGAGAACTTCCACTGAGGTCCGCTGCGGTTCACGCAGACTCATATATCGGCTGATCTGTTCGGGGAGGCCCATCTATGTCGTCTCGTTAAAGTCGCACTTATTGAGCAAGTCACGAGGGATATTCTTGATCTCGACATTCTCAGGAAGATCAAGGTTCCTCCGACGGCGAGTGCAGTAAACGAGTAAAGACTCGTTGAGGCTAATATCCTCAACGAGTGAGTCGATATAGGCTTGGGTCACCAAATTGGTAGTAACGTGCAAGAAGCGACTCTCACTGCTAATTCCGTGTAAGCGGCTATCGTCGCGACAGTTAAAGTTCTCAATTTTACAGATGGCCTGGACCAGCGTAGTTTCGTCGTAACGCGGGTTAATGACATAGACAGGAACATCTTTGGTCGAAAGGTCCTTATCCTGTACCAGTAGCGACTCGGTCAGTCGGTAGTATTTGAATCCGCCGCCTCCCTGCCAGTTGACTATTTCCGAGATACCGCCCTGATCCTTACCTTCAATGACTCGTTGAAGACGGGGCACTATATGCGTATGGCAGTGCTCGCCCATCTCAACCATGATCCATCGCCGTCCCGTCTTGTGAGCAACTGCACCTGTTGTCCCCGAACCAGCGAAAGAGTCAAGAACCCAGTCGCCAGGTTTGGTACTGAGTTCGACGATAGTCTTTATAAGAGCCTCAGGCTTTTTGCCAGATGGAAATATAACACCTCCTTCCTTGCTGACGTTATTCCAGTTGTATCCCGACCAAAATGTCCCGAGCTTGTCTAGTTTGATAAGCTGCCGCCCCCTTTTGTGCGCCGTATCCTTTAACCATATGACTCGTCGAATGGTTGGACTTATGTACAAGTGCTCAACGATTTTCCCCTTATCTCGACCTGATCGTGGGGTATATTCCGCAGCCAAAACTTCATCGTCTGCCAGCGTTTTGAATTCGTCGATAATCCTTGCCCGAATACTTGTTTGGGCATTCGTATCCGAGAAGATAGCGTGAAGGTGGTCCACATAAACTGCTTCCTCTTCTAATCCACATCGCACCATTTCACGTACAGTGGTGCGCTTTATTCCTTTGTATTTTCGTACCCTTATAGAATCACCACTACCGTCTCGTACAATACGCTCTTCTATAAACTGTCCTTTGTCCAAGAGAATACTTGTGTATTTCCAACTCTTGCCTTGCAACCGCATGTCCTCGATAAGCTCAAAAAGGTCAGTTTCCTCAAAAACCTCATTAAATTTACGAAATCCCGTATCAGAATCATTATCCTTCACATACATCAGGATGAATTCGATGTTTTTCTTGAGGCGCTTATCTTCACCGCCGCCGCTTGCCCCCGCTATATTCTTTGTCTTTACGGCGATCTGGTTGATAAAGTTTCGCCGTCCAAACACTTCGTCCAAAAGCACTTTGCAGTATGCCTGCTCTTCGTCGTTCAATTGGACAAATATAGCTCCGTCATTTGTCAGGAGCTCTCTCAGAAGCTCTAGGCGATCTCTCATAAGGGAGAGCCACAATGAGTGCTCGACGCCATCATCGTAGTTCGTAAATGCCTGCCCGGTGTTATATGGAGGGTCAATATAGATACACTTAATCTTGCCTGCAAAATCTCGCTCCAAGGCTTTGAGGGCAAGCAGGTTGTTGCCGAATACCAACATGTTTTCGGCATCTGGGTCGCCGTAAGATTTTGCGGGGTCTTCCACGAGAATACGTGGTTCCAGGCGTGGGCGGTCTTCTTTTCCAACCCAGGTTAGTTCAAGTTTTCCTCGCTTTGCCAAGATTCGTAACCTTTCATAATTCAGGCCGGAGCAGTAAGAGGGTATAGCCTCTTTTGCCCACATCGGCACGCCCGGTATATTCCAGAGCTATCCCGACGAGGCAACTCACCGCAATTGCTACAGACTAGGATGTTGGCAAGTTCAATTATACAATCCGCAAATGAGGTCACGTCGTCGTCTGGTACGCTCATCCCCGTAACATTCCAGTGACAACCAACTTGATTGCGTATCCATGTCATTCCAGCAAGCTTATTGAGGATCGATTCCAGAGCAAGTTCTGAACTCACCGACCCGTCATCTGCAACATGCGTGATTTTCATTGCTTTCTTGAGCTTTCTACTAAGACTATCCAGTAGTTCTCCAAGTGTGTAATTCATCTCCGTCTGTCGAGGGAGTTTGCAACGGTAAAGAAGAGTAATATGGTCAAGTAAACTCTCAAAAAGAATTCCCGACTTTGAGGTTACGATTTGGCGATCCATTGGTTCGGCTCTTCTGTAATCATCGAGTTCTTCCACAGTGAGCTTCGTCTTGCTGTGTCGAATACCTCTCGGAAGAGACCAAGGGAGAAGTTCTATCAACTGGATATTAGCGGCTGGACCACGGGCAAAGAGATACTTATCTCGCCAGGGACGATAATGTGTCGTAATGATAAGTTGATTGAAACTCTTCGCTTCATCGTGCAGGACCCGAATGAACCGTTCCATGTGGGCTTGGTCGGCGGACGTAACAACATCATCCAGCACGATAATGGTATCCGTATCCTCAAAGTACTTTGCTAGAGCTAGGAAGACACATACTCCGAGGGTGTCGAGATGTGAATCACTGTAATACGCCTGAGGAGGGATTCCTGTTTCTGTCTCAAATCTGCTGTCAAACTCCAGGGAACCGATAGTATTAGGCTTCAGATATAGCCGAATCCCACCTATTGGTTCGCCCGGATGAATCTGTGCATATAGGTATTCAACTGATTGAGAGATAGAAGCTAACACTTCTTCCACGTAGGCTTTTCGCTGTCTTTCTACAATTTCCAGGATGGCTGCAAGTCTCGTGGAGAGTTGGTTTAACTTCTCGGTATCTATTGTCTTTTCCTGAATAGTCTCAACGTGTGTCTGGATCGCAGACAGTTGGTTGAGAGCCTTCTGAGCGTTATCTTTTCGCGAGGCTAGGGGTATACGACAAGCCGTAATGATCTCCAAGAAAGCCCTTGCCTCTTCAATTACTGCTGAGAGTTTTGTCTCAGGTTTCTCATCGACCAGATTTGGATAAAGCTCCCAGTTGACTGCTAAAGAGCTAATCTCGCCGAACTTGTTTTCCTGAACAAGGGGGACCAAATTTGCGACTGAATTTACTAGCCTTTGGCCTGCCTGTTCCACTCTATCTATCGCTCTTTCGGCCTTGACCCTGGCAGAATCTACTTGCTGTTTTAGGGAGACTGTCTCCTGCATTTCTGATAAACGGTCGGTAATCCTTTCCCTCAGATTCTTAGCGTCTATTTCTCTCTCGCATACTGGGCACACAGAGGTGGAACTGTGTTCCCCAAGAAAATTTTTTGCATCCTGCAATACAGTAATCAACGTCCGGTCCTGCGCTACTGATCCCTCCTCCGCTTCCTTCAAGTCTTTTTGCGCTTTCTGTAGTGCCGTCTCATCACTAGATTGTTTTCCCTTGTCAGAATCGAAATGATTCCGAGCACTAGTGGCGTCATTCAGCGCCGACAGAATCTGGTCGGCAGAAGAAACAATAGCTTCAAGGTCAACAGGTTTCTCTTGAACTTTTTGCTTTGCCCATTCGAGATAGCCTTCACCGGGCTGTCCTTCTGCTATCCACAGCTTTTCCAGGGTCTCTTCAGCTTGTTGTTTGGCGACAATCGCCTCATTCAGCTCTCTTTCGACAGCTTTAACTGCCTCCCGTAAGCTTCGCTCACTTTTCTGGACTCCCGGCACTGCAATAAAATTTTGCAAAGCTTCATAACGGGCTTTCGGCTGGGCGCTAACGACTTGGAGAATCTGACTTCGTCTGAGAATCCGAGCAGCCGGGCGTCCATCCGGTCCAGAACTTATGGGCCGAGATCTTCCCAGACTTGCCGACCAGGTTTGAGAATCAAAGGTGAGCGATACCCTGAGCGTTTCAACAGGGGAGCCCAGCGCGCGGAGGTGCGTCTTTGGTCTTGTCGAACTTCGCTCAGTCAAGGAGCCATATTCTTCGTTACAAACGAAGTCTATGGCGTCAACTATGCTGGATTTACCCGTTCCATTCTCTCCAAAGATCATGGCAGCAGGCTTACTGACATCGAACTCTATCTCGACCGGACACGTAGCCCCACGAAAGCCTACCAGGGTTAGCTTTTCAATCCGTTTTGCCATTCTGTGACTTTCCAGTCTTTGCGAGTGCAAGTTCAGCAATTAAGCGCCAGTCTTCAGCAGAGAGATTGCCGACAGAAAGTTTCTCCCCTAACTCTTTCGTGCTCTCTTGAGTGGCAAGCTGTTTCTGTCGCAACTCTGCAACTATTTTCTCTGTCACGATCTGGTCAGGAGTGATTTTCATATAACCTTCCACCGAACGGTAAACACAGTTATTTGAGTGAGGTTCTGTTTGAGCCGAGCTTCTATTTCTTCAATCAATCCTTCTTTGCGACTATCCACTTCATCTTGAGCATCAAACAGGCTTCGGCGTTTTTCGCTTCGTCTCCGTTCTAGCGCTTTCGCCTGCTTATGTAGTTCAACTTTAGAGTCAAGGTCTGCGACTTGTCGCGCCTCTTTCTTGGTCGATTTGATTTCCTTATCGAGAGCCTTCAGTTCTTGTTCGAGGTTGGCCTTCAAGTCATCCGCCCATTTTTCGAGCTTATCCATCTCCGTTTCAAAATATTCCTGGTTACGCTCAGTCGTTTCGGTCACTGTAAGATTCTTGACTTCTTCAAAGTCTCGTTCTAATCGGACAGAGACTGCATCCGGCAGAGCTGTCTCATCCCCTATTGCACCAGTTATAGAAAACAATCGCTCGCACGTCTCAAGATCAAGCGCGCTCTCGTCATCAGAAACTCCGGTGAGAATAAGGTGGTCCTCTTGCTCCAAGGCTTCGATAGACACTAGGGAGAGCCGAAGCCAACCAGACTTCCCTTGTAGCTGTTCAATAATACTAATCCTTTTAGGATGCTGGGCGTACTCAAAGAGGACTTCGCGCGTAGGAAGTGGCCGTTCCTTAGCCCGTGCTAGTAAACGCACGGCAAGGGGGTGACCAAGGCGAAAGTGGTGATCGGCAGACCCATTCTTTTGAGTAATAAGACGGTACTGCCCAAGTGCTATTCCTTCGGCATCTATACCTTCAGGAATACGGGTTAATTCAAAGATATATCCCTGTGGAAAGAATTGAGCGCAGTCGGCCAACTCATACTGAGTAAGATTCCATAACCATTCTTGAAAACGATTAATCTGCTGCTCGGTATCGTCGTGGGTAAGTTTTAACCGCTGATGAACATCTTCATCGAAGTGCTCAAGGAGCTTTGTCCGAGTATCCTCCATACGTGCACGGATCTGCTCATCCAGCTCAAGTTGAAGCTGATCAAACGCCTCGTTAATGTCTTCAGGAGACCGGCAGGATTGATAGATTTCGTTGATTCGTTTCTCAAAATCGACCCCAGACTCCATCACACCCAGCACTTCATCCGATGTCCCAAAGACGCCATCAAATAGTTGCAGTTTTTCTGATAACAACTCAAAGACACGCTGATCGGCGGCGTTCCTCCGATTAAGAAAGTTGACCACTACCACGTCATGTTGTTGGCCGTACCGATGACAGCGCCCAATCCGCTGCTCAATACGTTGAGGATTCCAAGGAAGATCATAATTTACGATGAGACTGCAAAATTGGAGGTTTAACCCTTCAGCTCCAGATTCCGTAGCAATCATGATGGACGCACGTTCGCGGAACTCTTCCACGAGTGCCGAACGCATATCAGCGGTTGGCGAGCCTGTTATCTCATCCTGCCCTGCATGACGTTGGAGCCAAGCCTTGTAAATTACCTTAGAACGCAGATCATTATTTGTCCCGTTCAGGATGATAGGCTGGTCTTGATATCCGTTCTTTTCTAAAAGCTCAGCAAGGTACTGCTGAGTCCGACGTGATTCAGTAAATACAAGGGCCTTACGGGCCGCCCCTAAATCCACAGCCTTCTGGAAGCCTGCCCTTAAGGCAATCAGTAACGCTTGGCCTTTCGCATTTTGGGTGATGGATTGAGCCAACTCTCTGTAGCTTCGGAGTTCACTGACTTCTTGACGAATAGACTGAAGTAAGAGCGTCTTTTCTTCGTCGTCGCTTAACCCTCCGTTTTCTCCCATGGGAACGGACTCTTCCTCTTCTCTCTCGCCCCATTCTTCTTGTGTTTCGGCAACAGTCTCAACGTCGGCATTGATGGACTCAAAGAGTTCCTCTTCCGCTTCAGACGGATTATCTATTTTTGATAGCTCTACTTCGAGACGGTCAATAAGCGATCCGAGTGTAGCTGCAATCGCGAAAGAAGAGGACGCAAGTATTTTTCTGAGAATCAGGGTCATCAGCGAACGTTGACCAGAAGGAAGCGCGAACGAGTCGGGACGTTGCAAATACTCAGAAACTCCATTGTAGAGGTCCACCTCATCATCAGTCGGTGTGAAGTCCTGGGTAATCGAGATGCGATTTGTGTACCGGACGTATTCCGATACCTGCCGCCGTAGTGTTCGTTGGCAGACTGGGCGCATCCGTAAACGAAGGTCGTTAAACCCATCCTCCCCGATTTCGACCGCGCTTCGAGAAAATTGGTCTCGAAAAGAGCTTTCATTCCCAAACAAATGATCGTCAACAAAGCTCACGAGGCCATATAACTCCATGAGCGAGTTTTGGAATGGAGTGGCAGTGAGAAGGACCTTGGGTCTACTTCCAATAGAGTCCCGAATAGAGCGGGCTATCTTATTGCTCTTTTTATAGACGTTCCTAAGTCGATGGGCCTCATCGATAATGACGAGGTCCCAGGGGATTTGTCGAAGATCAAGCTCTTTGCTCCGCGCGAAGTGGTGCGAGCACAAGACGACCTGATCATTTTGCTCAAAGGGATTCGATATACCCTGTTTAATTAGATGGTTGTAACTTTTCGATTCCAAAATGACAGAATCGATAAAGAATTTCTCGATCAGCTCTCTATTCCACTGTTGCCGTAGGGAAGCCGGAACAATACACAATATCTTCCGCCTCCGCTCAGCCCAGAGCTGACTGAGGATCAGCCCCGCCTCAATCGTCTTTCCCAATCCTACTTCGTCGGCAAGGATGGCCCCGCGTGAGAGCGGAGAACGGAATGCAAAAAGGGCGGCATCAATCTGATGCGGGTTGAGATCGACAGTGGCATTGAATATCGACTGATTCAGTTTTTCTATTTCATGAGCAGAGCACTTTCTTGTTAGCTGGTGCGCAAAATATTTCGCGTGATACGGCGTACTCACTGACGACCTCCACCGAATGAGATGACAAAAAACATCGACATACGAGCTTACAAATACATTTCCATACCCAGCCGATCAAAGGTGCTCACCGGACGTTTGCGCTGGCGAGGGGACTCCTGCTCCTCAGCTTGACGAGTCCAAGGGGCTCCAGCATTTCCAGCAAAAGCTGTGGAGTTTCTACTTCATCAGCCGATTTCAGGCAATGACAGGTTACGGCAAATCTTCCGTGCCAGCCCGTTAGGAATCTCAGTATGGCGCGGTACTGTCTCTACGGCACCAGTCGTAGGATTACACCATAAGGAATGTCCCCGCCCTTCACGCTTAAGATAGCAGCCATACCGACGTAAGTGCCGAAGGAGAGCATTCCGCTTCACTCGACAATCACCGTTTCCTTGATGGCGTCGGCCGGCAGCCCACGGAGCGCGTCCTCCCGGCGATCCTCAAGAATCAACGCGATAGCCTCGGCTACGCTTGCTCGCGCTTCGGCTGGAGTTCGGCCCTGGCCGTTTGCTCCGGGAATTTCGGGACAGTAGGCAATATACCAGTCGTTCTCACGCTCAATCAGCGCGGTAAATTCGTTCCGCATGGGCGTCCTCTTAATAAGTTATCGCTTCTGTGATTCTGATAAATCTCGTTCCTCAGAAGTCTCGATAGCGCGACGGCTTAAAGAACTCTCTGGAGAAATCTGACTACAAATATACTTCCATATCCAGCCGATCAAAGGGACTGACTGGGCGTTTACGTCGGCGGGGGGATTCTCGCTCTTCCGCTTCGACCAATCCCAGGTTCTCCAACACCTTCAGGTCCGTACTGACATTCTTGATATCTCTGCCCGCCAACGCGGCCAATTGGCGCACTGATTGAGGATCGTTTCGTCGGATCAATCTCAGGAGTTCAAGACGTTTTGGCGTCAGTGTCCGGGCCATCTCCTGAATGCTGGAAAAGGAGAGAACCGGGGTGGACCGTGGGAGTTTTTCGCCTTTCCGTGACGCTTTGGCAACAGTAGAAAATGCTTCATGCACCCGACCGAAAAAATCGTCCTCTGGCTGCACAACAATCTTCATCCGTTTGAGCTTCATACCAGAGCAACCGTTCGCTTCCCGCCCCGACCGATGATATTCCTCTCCCCTACCACAACTCCCGCACATCCAGAACGAAGCCGGGCAGGACGGCTTCACCATTGAGTGACGCCGGATCATCACGGGTCTCAACGGACTGCTTCGGGCGGTAGATATGGACACGCTTTTCGAGTGGATCAATCAGCCAGCCGAGTTGGGCACCGGTGGCAAGATACTCCTGCATTTTTTCTTGTAAGGTAGCGAGACGATCCTGTTGCGAGCGAAGCTCAACCACAAAGTCGGGACACAGCGGAGCAAAGCCGTTCTGCTGGACTTCGGTCAAAGCCTCCCAGCGCTCTCGTCTCAGCCATGATCCATCCGGCGAACGTTTTGCCCCATTCGGCAGTCTGAATCCGGTTGAAGAATCGAAGACCAGACCGGTTCCGTCCGTTTCGGCCCAGTTTGCTAAACGCTGGGTAATTCTACTATTCCGCCATCCCGTCTTTGATCCTGTTGGAGGCATAATCACCAACTCTTGCTGTGCGGTCAGCTCAAGCCGCAACTCCGGGTTCTCCTGGCACAGCCGCGCGAACTGCTCATCCGTCAGTTGTACCGCCTGCACATTGATTTTCACCGGAATGGCATATTCCGCCCAACCCGGCCAGGCTGGTTTGTGTACTTGAGACATATTTATTCTCCGTAGTCTTTTCAGCCTAGGATGTCGCCGGTTGTTTTTCAACGCCTGCCGAGATTCCGTGAGGTATCCATTGAGAATACTGGCTCACTCTTTTACAGTCAGACAAAACACCGACCTGAGTTATGACAAAGGAGCGTCCCATGTGGCCGGATAATAAACGCTGTGCGGTGGGCCTGAGTTTTGACTTTGATGCGGAAACGCTGTGGTTCCGGACTATGCGCCAGCCCTTCCCAGGCCAGCTCTCGCGCGGCGAGTACGGGGCGCGGGTTGGGGTGCCGCGTATTCTCAAGCTGCTCAAAAAATATGACCTCAAGGCAACCTTCTTTGTACCGGGCTGGTCGGCGGACACCCACCCGCAGTTGGTTGAACAGATGTACGCCGACGGGCATGAAATCGGGCATCACGGCTATGAGCATGAGTTTGTCGCCAACAAGGGCCGCGAGGCCGAACTGGAGGTGTTGTTGAAGGGGACAGAGAGCCTTAAGCGTATTACCGGCCAGGCCCCCCGGGGCTACCGCTCTCCGGCCGGCAATACCGGCCCGCATACCTTTGACTTATTGCTCGACCACGATTTTCTGTACGACAGCAGCCTGGTTGGCGACGATAACCCCTACTGGCTCACCACCCCACAGACCAGGCGGCAGCTCCTGGAGATTCCCTTTAGCTGGGAACTGGACGATGCGCCGCATTTTCTGTTCAGCTTCTCCCCCTATTTCACGGGCATGTCGAGCCAGAACAAGGTGTATGAAATCTGGCAGGCCGAGTTTGACGGTGCCTATGCGGACGGCGGCTTTCTCGGCATTGTCATGCACCCCCAGGTTATTGGCCGGCGTTCGCGCATGGCCATGCTGGAGCGGCTGATTCAACACATCCTGGAACATGAGGACGTCTGGTTTGCAACGCATGGTGAGGTCGCGCAGGCGTGGATAGCGGAGCACCCTGAGCGTCCGGTTGATTGACCCTTACCAGCTTGGGTGTTAGATTTTCCCCAGTCCCTGATACCCAATCCCTAAGCCCGAGGAGAACACCGATGAATGGCGTGCATGACATGGGAGGTATGACCTGCTACGGCCCGGTTAAACCGGAAGAGAACGAGCCGATCTTTCATGCCGAGTGGGAGAAGCGCGTGTTTGCCATGACCATGCTCGGCATGGGTCAACTCGATACGCTCGACGCCTTTCGGCACGCGGTCGAACGCATGGACCCCGCCCATTACCTCTCCTCGACCTATTATGAGCACTGGCTGGCCGCACTGGAAACCCTGGCTGTAGAAAAAGGGGTGCTTACCCCAGAGGAATTAGCCACCGGAGTCGCCCAGGAGAGCGGCAAGCGAGCGGAAGGTCCGCTGCCACCGGAGGCGGTTCCGGCAGTTGTACAAGGCGGGGCGCCCTGCAATCGGACAGACGGTCGCCTGACCCCCCGTTTCTCGGTTGGCGACCAGGTTCGGGCCCGCAACCTGAACCCGACCGGTCACACCCGGCTGCCGCGCTATGTCCGCGGGAAAAACGGGACAATAGCCCAAGTTTACGGCACCTTTGTCTACCCGGACACCAACGCTCACGGCCAGGGCGAGCAGCCCCAGCCGCTGTATTCGGTCTGCTTTACCGCCCAGGAACTCTGGGGCCCGGACGCCGCGACCACGGACAATCTGTATATCGACCTGTGGGAAGATTATCTCGACCCAGCCTAAGGAGAAGAGTCATGAGCGACGATCATCCTCACGACCACAGCGCCCACGACGCGCCACCGAATCCCTACCTGGAGAAACACACCACCCCGGAGCAGACCGCGGCCCTGGAGAAACGGGTCCAGGCCCTGGAGTCCTTACTCGTGGCCAAAGGGCTGGTCTCTTCGGAAACGCTCGACAAGCTGGTCGAAACGTATGAGAACGATCTCGGGCCGGTCAACGGGGCCAGGGTCGTTGCCCGGGCCTGGGTCGATCCTGCGTATAAAGAGCGCTTGCTCAAAGACGCCACCGCCGCCATTGCGGAACTCGGCTTCAGCGGCCTCCAGGGCGAACATATGGTCGTGGTTGAGAACACCCCGGACACCCACAACCTGGTCGTGTGCACCCTGTGCTCCTGCTATCCGTGGCCGGTTCTGGGTCTGCCGCCGGCCTGGTTCAAGGATGCCGCCTATCGCTCACGTTCGGTGGTGGACCCGCGTGGCGTGCTGCATGATTTCGGTCTGGAACTCGCCGCATCCACCGCGGTGAAGGTCTGGGACAGCAGCGCAGAAATCCGCTATATGGTCCTGCCCGAACGTCCCGCCGGAACCGAGGGCATGAGCGAAGAAGAGCTGACCGCGCTGGTCAGCCGTGACTCGATGATCGGCGTCGCCAGGGTTGTATCTCCAACGGCATGAAACCTGCACCTGATCGCAAGATCTCAAATATGGAGGGGGACACCGCTCTGCCGCGGAGGAGCGGCGAGTTGGTCTTTCACGACACTTGGGAACGCCGCGCCTTTGCCCTGGCCGTGGCCCTGTGCGAGCAGGGGCAGTATCAGTGGGACGATTTTCGGGACCATTTGATTGCCGAAATCGGAGCCGCGGACGCGGCCCGCGCCGATAGCCCGGACGCGCCCTTTCCGGGGTATTATGAACACTGGCTGGCCTCGTTGGAAAAAGTCCTGATCGAAAAGGGACTCTGTACACCAGACCAGCTCCGGGCGGGCGGGGGAGAAGGGGCTTCCCCTCGGACCCCGCCGCCGGGCGGGTCGCAACGCCCCGTCCCGCGCGTGCTGCGACCGATCTGACCAATCCGGGCAATGTGGTAGACGAGAGCGGTTTCCTCCGTGGTGGAGCGAGGTGCTCTCCGGAGTTCCGTAGGGTGCATCCCATGCACCACCTCTCCCTGGTGCGCAGGGCGCACCCTACGGGTCGGGAAACGCGCGGAGGCCGGTGGACGCTCCACTCAGGTGAATTTTGCTCTAACCGCCAAGCGCGTCGAGCCCGGCTTGCGAGCAGGCCACGTCTTCATCGACCGTGCCGCCGCCAACACCGATCCCACCGATGACCTCCCCATCAACGACAATGGGCAGTCCGCCCCCGACCATGGTCGCCCGAGAGAAATGCGACAAGCCGACGACCAGGGACTGGTCGTCTTTGATGGCGCTGTAGAGGTCCTGTGTCCCAATCCCGAACAACGAGGTAAACGCCTTGCGTTGACAGCCTTCCACTCCGAGCAGCGGAGCGCCGTCCATGCGGCCAAACGCCTTGAGGTTGCCGCCATCGTCAACAACCGCGACGTTCTGTTTGCAGCCCAGTTCCTCCGCCTTGGCGATGGCCGCGGCCACCATTTTTGCTGCGGATTCATACGAAATCGTGCTCTTGGCGTAGGTCTTTGCCATAGTCAGTCCTCCTCTCCGGCTATCCGTATGCGGCCTGCTGACAAGAGTCAAGCTGCGTCCACCCCTTTCTCTTGATCCGGCGATACCAGACAGGATAGGGTCCAGAAAGGAAGGAGGGGCCTGGGTATGTTTCTCATGCGTTTTACCGAGCGCGCCTATGTAGACTACTCGGAAGCAGATGTGCGGCAGAGTTTTCGCAGCGCGGTCCGCCTGACGTTTCCGAACGCCCATTTCAATCCGACCCTGGGGGCGGATCTGTATAATACCTATCTCGACGAGTACGAGTACGCCGAAGAGGTGGGCTTCGACGGCCTGATGCTGAACGAGCATCATAATACTCCGACGTGCATGGGGGCGGCCATGAATCTCGAAGCCGCCATCCTGGCCCGTACCACCAAGCGGGCAAAAATTGTCCTGCTGGGCAATCCGCTCCCGATTTTCGATAACCCGTTGCGTCTGGCCGAGGAGCTGGCGGAGATCGATATGATCTCGCGGGGCCGACTCGTGTCGGGCTTTGTGCGGGGAACGGGCATTGAGAGCTGGGCAACCAACACCAACCCAGTGTATAACCGCGAGCGTTTTGAAGAGGCGCACGACCTGATTGTCAAAACCTGGACAACGCCGGGGCCGTGGCGCTGGGAGGGTAAGCATTATCAGTTTCGGGTGGTCAACCCGTTTGAACGGCCGCTCCAACAGCCGCACCCGCCCATCTGGATTCCCGGTATCGGCAGCCCCGAGACGCTGGTCTGGTGTGCCCAGCACCACTATCCCTACATCTATCTGGAAACCGACCCCCAGGTGACCCTGGACCTGACCGCCATTTATACCGAGGCCGCTAAGCAGGTGGGCTACGAACCGGGTCCACAAAACTTTGGCTATCTCGTCCGCGTCCATGTCCAGGATACGGACGAAAAAGCGTATGAGGTCGGCAAGGGTTTTCTGATTGGGAATGCCGGTGTCGGTCGCGTGCCGCTACCGGGAGACTTCATGGCCCCACCGGGCTATAACTCGCGCGCAGGGGCCAGGCGGATTGTGGACCAGTACCGGCGCTATTCCCTCCGGCCTGATCCCCTCTACGGCGGCGTTGATGCCGCCGGCTGGGAAAAGGTGGTGGAGAGCAACCGGGTGATTGTCGGCAACCCGGACACGGTGGTCAGAAAATTGCGCGAAGTCCTCAGCGTTGTCCGTCCCGGCATTCTTGGCGTCTGGACAAACGACGGCACCATCGGCCATGCAGACACGATGCGCTGTCTGGCCCTCATGGAGCATGACGTGCTCCCGGCAGTCCGGGAAATGGGAAAAGAGCTGGGGCTGCCCGGACCCTTTGAACACGCGCCATAGACAATCTCCACGGAGCAGAGACAACAACCATGCCAGAACACGCGGAACACACTCTCGAAGTCGGCGGTGCCCGGATTCATTATCTGAAAGGCGGCCGAGGCGAGCCGCTGGTCGTGCTGCACGGCGCGGAAGGCAGCCTTGGCTGGCGGCAGTATCACGATCAGTTAGCCGAGTCCTTTACCGTCTACGCGCCGAGCTGTCCGGGCTTTGGGCAGTCCGAGCGTCCCCCCTGGCTCGAATCCTTCACGGACCTGGCCCGCTTCAGTTTATGGTTGCTGGATGCCCTGGAGCTGTCTCAGGTGACCCTGGCCGGCCACTTCATCGGTGGCTGGCTGGCCGCGGAAATGGCGGTCATGTCGCCCAGGACATTCGACCGGCTCATCCTGATTGACGCGGCCGGTATCCAACCGCGGGACGGTGAAATTGCCGATATCTTTCTGCACGGGCAGGAGGGCACCCGACAACTGGCGTATTTCGATCCGCAGCAGGTTGTCGAGTATGCCGACCTGTTCCAGGGCAAGCCGTCCAAGGAGGAGCGCGACGTACAAACGCGCAATCAGGAAACCCTGGTCCGCTACTGTTGGAGGCCGTATATGTTCAGCCCCAGCCTGCCTGGGCTGCTGGGCCGGGTGCATCTGCCGACCCTCATTATCTGGGGGCAGGACGACCGGATCGTACCGCTGGAGTGCGGCCGCTTGTATCAGCACGCGCTGCCCAACGCTCGCCTGGAGATTATTCCGCAGTGCGGCAACTGTCCGCCACTGGAAAAGCCGACCGAATGTGTCCGCCTCATACGCAATTTTCTGACATGATGTACGCTTGGATGAAAGGAAGACCATGCCACTCCATCCCCAGGTTGCAAAAGCCCTCGAACAAATGGCCGCTGCCGGCCCACCCTTACATCATCTCTCACCCCGGGAGGCGCGGGCCGCCATGGAAGCCGCGCGGGGGGCGACGGCTGACCCCGAGCCGGTCGGGACGGTCGAAGACCGGCTGATACCCGGGGTTGCCGGCAAACAGCCCATCCGTGTTTACACTCCCGCCGGAGACGGCCCGTTTCCCCTATTGGTCTATTTTCACGGCGGTGGCTGGGTGGTTGGCAGCCTGAATACGGTGGATGCCTCCTGCCGTGCCCTGGCCAATTTTGCCAACTGTGTGGTGGTCTCCGCAGACTACCGGCTCGCGCCGGAAGATAAATTTCCGGCCGCGGTCAATGACTGCTACGCCGCGACACGCTGGGTGGCGTTCAACGCAGCCGCCCTGAACGGAGACGCCGCTCGGCTGGCGGTGGGCGGCGAGAGTGCCGGCGCCAACCTGGCGGCCGCGGTGACCTTAAAAGCGCAAGAGAGCGGCCTGCCGGCTCTCAGCTATCAATTCCTCATGTACCCGGTCACGGCCCACGCGGTTGACCTGCCGTCGCACACCGAAAATGCGGAAGGCTATTTTCTGACAACCGAGATGATGGCGTGGTTCTGGAATCACTACCTCACCAGCGAGGCGGACGGACAAAACCCGCTGGCCTCTCCCCTGCACGCCTCAACCGACCAGTGCCGCTCCCTGCCGCCGGCCTTTATTGCCACCGCGGAATACGATCCCCTGCGGGACGAGGGAGCCGCCTACGCGGCCAAGCTGCGCGAGGCGGACGTCGCGGTCGAATACATCTGTTTCGAGGGCCTCATCCACGGCTTTATGGGTATGGCCAAGGCCATTGAGCCGGCGGGCCAGGCATTGGAAAAAGCGGCGATGGCGTTACGGGCTGGCTTAGCCGCTTAAACGCCGGTACGTCCTCTGGGAGTGCGGCCATCCTGGCCACACTCCCGGGAGACGGGTGATGCACAAACCTGGTGCCGTGCCGCTTGCGCTCCGACTTACCCACCACGTCACTCCCGCGCAAGCGGGAGTCCAGAGCGGGGCGGGGGGACACTGGATTCCGGGTCAAGCCCGGAATGACGTTCTGGGGGTGTGAGACCGGAACTTTTCAGGGAATACGCCGCACACGTCAGGAGGCGAGGGAACTAGGCCGCGTCCGGTGCGTGGCTGACCAACTCCACCGTCAGTCGAATATCCGGCTTCAGCAGCCCGCTCACATAGCAGCCGCGCTTGGCCCGTTCGAGGAGAATCTGCAAATCCTGCTCCGCAGCCGCACTCCACACTGCCAGGGTGAGAGCGATTTCTTTCACCTGACCCTTTGGCGATGCTTTGGCCTGCCCCTCAATCCGTTCAATGGCAATTTTGCGACGCCGGGCGGCGGCTTTGAAGGCAATCGTCATGCAGGAGAGCAGAGCGCCAAGAAAGGCCGTGACCGGGTCCGGGCCGGTGTCATCTCCGCCATCGCTTGCCGGCTCATCAAGGCTCCAGACATGCGCGTGGCTCCGCACCTGAACGGCATAGCGATCGCCAGCCGATACCGAACGGACTTGCCGTTTTTCCAGGGCACTCTGGGGGGTGGGGGGTGGGGATTGGGGGTTAGGGGTTGGGGATTGGGGATTGGGGACTGCCAGGAAGGATTCTGATCCCAGATTCTCCAACGCCTCTTTGAGACCCTGGCTCAAACGGGAGGCCGCCACTCCGTCCGCCAGCCGATGGTCATAGGCCAGGCTGAGCGTCAGCATGGGGCGGGCGATAATCTGCCCGCTATGCACGACCGGCCGCTCTTCCACTGCGCCGACAAAGACGAGGATGGGTTCACCCAGATTGATGACCGGCGTTCCGGCCCGGATGCCGAACATGCCGAGGTTGGAGACGGTCAGGCTGGCCTGACCCATATCGGCCGCTTGCAACTGCCCCGCGCGAGCGGCTTCAACCAGCCGCTGCCTTTCCCGCACAAGCGATATGATGGACAAGCTATCTGCCCCGCGGATGACCGGAACCAGCAGACCGCGCGGCGAGTCAACGGCAAAGCCGATATCCACGCCGTCATAGAGCACGATGTCGTCGTTTTCGACCGTGCCGTTGAGGTCGGGCAGTCCGGCCAGCACCCGCGCCGCCGCGTATAAAACCAGGTCGTTGAGCGTCAGTTCGGAGATGTCCGCTCTGAGTCGCTCCCGGACCGCTTGCAGCACGCTGGCATCGACATCGATCATCTGGACAATATGCGGAATGGTCTGCCAGGCTGCCTGGACCCGGCGGGCGGCGGCCTTCCGAATGCCAGTCAGAGCACGGCGTTCGCGCTCGGTCCGCCGGGGCGCAACACGAGCGGCGATCGCTGACTGCCGGTCGGCAACCGCATTCTCCGCAGCCCGCTCTACATCGGTCGCGGAAATCACACCATCCGCAGATGACGGCGTCAGGGTCGAGAGGTCGATGCCGCGTTCTGCCGCTAGCCGTTTGGCCTTTGGTGAGGCGAGGATTCGCCCTGGGCGGGATGTTGTTCGCTGTTGAACGACCGGTTCGGCGGCTGGCGGAGTGGAGATGGTGCCCGCCTGGACTGGAGCGTCGCCAATTTCGGCAATAACGGTATGAATCGGGACCTCTTCGCCTTCTTGGACCACAACGTGGAGGGTTCCACTTGCCGTCGCCTCAAGATCGTACGTGGCCTTGTCCGTCTCGACCGTGACGAGCAGTTCGCCGGCAGTGACGATCTCGCCGTCTTTACGGTGCCAGCGCACAACCACGCCCTCGGTCATGGCCTGGCCGAGTTTAGGCATCACGACTTTGGTATTTTGCACACCGGCCTCAGTCAACGAGTTCTTTTACGGCTTGGTAGATATCGTCCACCGAAGGAACGATGGCATCGACCAAGTGCTGGCTGGTCGGAATCGGCACATCAGGAATAGCCAGACGCTTGAACGGTTTGTCCAGATAGGGCAGGGCCTCTTCTACGAGCAGGGCTCCGATCTCCGCCCCAACCCCGAGTGTGCGATAGGCCTCTTCAACCACCATACAGGCTCCGGTCTTCTTGACCGACTCGATAATGGTTTCGCGGTCAAACGGATTCAGGGTGCGCGGATCGACGATCTCGACCTCGATGCCTTCCTGGCTCAACCGCTCCGCCGCGGCAAGCGCACGGCGCAGCATGTCCTGCCAGGCCACAATCGTCACGGCTTCGCCCTCGCGCCGGATGACCGCTTTGCCAAAAGGTGTCAGGACCGCTCCGTCCGGCACCTCACCCCGCATTTGATACAGCAGTTTATGCTCAAAATAGATGACCGGGTTATCGAGTCGAATCGCCTGCTTGAGCAGCCCCTTGGCGTCTGCCGGCGTTGAGGGCACGGCGCACAGCAGGCCGGGGGCGTGCATAATAAAAGCTTCGGGACAGGCGGAATGCTCGGGCCCAAAGCCCGAGCCGCCCGAGGGGGCACGCACCACCAGCGGAATCGTATGCGCCCCGCCGTGCATATAGCGCCACATGCCGGCCTTGAAGAATATCTCATCACCCGCGGTGATAACAAAATCGGCAAACTGAAGTTCCACCACCGGCCGCAGGCCCATCGAAGCCGCACCCACACCGGCGCCGACCATCACGCTCTCGGAGATAGGCGTATCGAACACACGATCCGGACCAAATTTTTCAAGCAGCCCATCGGTGACTTTGAAAATCCCGCCCCAGACCGCAACGTCCTGGCCGTACAGAATCACGTTTTCATCGCGCTGCATTTCTTCGGCAAGCGCATCGTTAATCGCCTGACTATAGGTCCGTGTGGGCATGGGTACTCCTGGGGGTTAGGGGTTAGGGGTTGGGGATTGGGGGTTGGAATCTTTGAGCAGGGTGGTTCGTAATGCTGAGAGTTGTCTGGCTAATATGTCAGACTGGTCAAGGAGACGGACGTGGCCTTCAGAGGAGCAGTACTGGAGACGTTTGGCGATCTCAAGTTGTGTTTGCAGTTCAGCCAAGGAGGCCCGAGCAATTGAGAGATGTCGGAGGTATTCTTTCCGCGAATCACGCGTATGACCTTCCGCAATGTTTGAAGGAACCGAAACGGCGGCCCGCTGCATTTGGCTCACCAAGCCATACCGCTCATGCGCGGGAAACTCTCCTGTCAGGCGATATACTTGTTCGACCAAATCCATTCCTCCCTGCCACACTCGCAGATCACGAAAACCACTGATCTTCGACTTCTTCTCCATACCTCCCTCCCCAACCCCTATCCCCCAATCCCCAGCCCCTTCTCTACGCATACACATCTTGCAGAGCGACTTCCGGTGCGAGCAGCGGGGCTGCGCGCATGACTGCTACGGCTGCTTCGATCTGTTGGTCTGCGTCGGCCCGTATGTCATCCACGTCCGACTGTGTCAGCATGCCCCGGTCACACAGGGTCTGTTGCAGCTTCGGCAAGGGGTCTTTTTCCGCTACTTGGTCGATGTCGGCCCGGTATTCCTGCTGGTCGGCTACATAATGTCCTTGCAGCCGCGTCACCTTGGCTTCAATCAGCGTTGGGCCATGACCGGCCCGCGCCCGCGCCACGGCCTGTTCCATGACTTCGTACACCGCCACCGGGTCATTCCCGTCAACCACTACGCCAGGGACGTTATAGCCCGCGGCCCGGTCCGCGATATTCTCGACCGCGGTCGAGCGGCTGGTCGGCATGGAAATCGCGAAGCCGTTATTCTCGCAAAAATAGATACAGGGCAGTTTCTGCACCGCGGCCCAATTGAGCGCCTCGTGGAACGGGCCCCGGTTCGCCGTCCCATCCCCAAAGAAATAGGTCACGACCGTGTCCGGCTGCTTGCGCTTGAGCGCCATGCCCACGCCAACCGAGACCACGAAGCTGCCGCCCAAAGTCCCGCTCTCACCCAGAATGCCCTTTGGCACGTCCACAACGTGCATCACCCCGCCCTTGCCCCGACTGGTCGCGCCCTCCTTGCCGGCCATATCGGCCAGCATATCGGCCAGGCTCACGCCCCGAGCGACCATATACGCCACACCGCGATGGCCGTACAGGATATAGTCGTCGGGCCGCAGGGCCTCGATGGCGGCGATCTGCGCCACCTCCTGGCCGGCGCCGACGTGCAGCGCCGGCGGCAGCTCGCCGGCCATGGCCAGCTCGACGATTTTGGCCTCAAAGCGCCGCGCCAGCTCCGAGGTCTTATACACCCTGACGAGTTGTTCCTGATCCATAGACTCCCCTTTTTGAATGGTCGGCCTAGGCCAACCCAATATGCTGGATGATCCCGCCATCGACGGCAAACGCTTCACCCGTCACAAACCGGGACTGATCGCTCGCCAGGAAGAGCGCCACATCGGCCACGTCTTCCGGCCTGCCGTTGCGCTGCAGCGGGGTGTTGCGGGCCAGGAGAGCGCTGATGCCCTTCTGGCTGATTAAGGTCTCGTGAATCATTTCGGTGTCGATCACGCCGGGGCAGAGCGTGTTGGCGCGGATGCCTTTGGGACCATAGGTCACCGCAATCGCCCGAGTCAGAGCCAGAATCGCGCCTTTGCTGGCCGTGTAGGCATGGGCGTCCTGAGCGCCGCGCAGGGCGGCAATGGAGGCGGTGTTGATAATGACCCCGCCGCCGCGTTCGATCAACCGGGGAATCCCGTATTTGCAGAACAGGAAAATTCCGCCGACATTGATGTCCATAATGCGCCGCCAGTCGTCCTCGGTACAGTTGACGATATCGCTCATGGCAATGCCGAAGCGTTGCGTCGCCGAGTAGCCGATCCCGGCGTTGTTATACAGGATGTCAAACCCGCCAAAGGCGTCCTGGGCGGTTTGCAGAACGGTTTGCACATCTGCGGCTTTCGAGACATCACCAACGGCCCCAGCCGCCTCACCTCCAACGTTTTTAACCGCGGCAACCGCGGCCTCGACAGACTCCGCGTCCAGGTCGTTGATGACGATCTTCGCCCCTTCCGAGGCAAAGCGCCGGGCGGCCACCAACCCCTGCCCCCGCCCGGAGCCGGTAATCAGCGCGATCTTGTTTTCCAGTTGTCCCATAGCAGCCTTCCTTCTCCGATACCCGCCGTGTTAGCCGGAAAAAAACGTTTACTCGAAAACATTCCAGAGATAAAGAGTAGTCATGCCCGACCATCATCAACTCTCAAACTTCATTTGATAGACTGGCTATTGGGGGAATCATGACAACAATTATACTCCCACCCGATTTGGAACAGGTACTCACGGCAGAAGCCGACAAACGAGGGACGACCTCAGAACTCCTTGCTTTGGACAGCTTACGGCAGTTATTTGCGCCTCTTCAAACCACAGGAGGCAAGAAAGAGGACAAGACTCTTTTTGACTTTCTCTCCGGCTATATTGGAACGGTAAGCGGCACGCCAGAAGCCCTCTCGAAAGACTGTGGCAGGCACTTTGCCGACGGTCTGGTTGAGAAAAAGCGGCAGGGTCGGTTGTGATCCTCACCGATACCGGTCCACTCGTTGCTCTTATCAACCGGAATGATTCAGACCACGCAACGTGTATCAACGTTGTAAAACGACTGCCGGCTGAACTGCTAGTCACAACGTGGCCTTGTTTCACCGAAGCCATGTATCTCTTATTCCGAGTTGCCGGCCATCCCGGTCAGAGAGGTCTATGGCGACTGAGGACGGCGGGAAAACTCAATCTGTATGACCGACCCCAACCCAAGTGGATAGAACGGCAGAGTTGATGGACAAGTATCAGGATAGGCCAATGGACTTGGCAGACGCCTCGCTGGTTGTCACAGCCGAACACCTCCGTACTCAGCGAGTATTTACTCTGGACAGTGATTTTCATATTTACCGCCTTACAGATGGTTCGGCACTCGAAATTATTTCATAAAGTGTGAGTATCAGGCCGTGACGAATAAAGAGATTCGTACGGCCTCCCTCTGGGAGAGGGCCGGGGTGAGAGGGTCAGATAGGCCCTCACGCAACCGCAATAGCCTGCTGCCCCTGAATATGAAAAATCTCCCGGCAGAGCCGCTTCAGGCCGGTCCGCCGGACCTGCGCTCCGGGGCATCCACACGGACAGTCACGATATCGGTGTCATGGTATTGCTCGTGGCGGACCGAAGACGCGAGGTGTCGCAACAGCCGAAGCGAAACGTCCCGCTCGACCGGGATTTCACCCACCGGCTCGCCCAGCAGTGCCATCCGGTCCTGGAGGTTGTCCTCGCCGGTCGCAGCAACAAACTCGAGTACCGCCCCCGCCCCCTCCTTGCGCGCCATCAGGAGGAGCCGGCGTTGCTCCTGCTCCTCGTCGGCCTCGTCTTGCCCGAGCAGCGTCAGCAAGGTCTCCTCGCCGACCGCCTCAAGGCGCTCCTTCATCGCCCCGTTCCAGCCGCAACGAGAGGCGAACGCGACCAGAAACTCCCTGATCTCTGGCAGCGCGGAAAGACCAAATCGGGTCTCCATCCGACCGCGGCGCGGTTTTGTCACCTCCATGAAGAACGTCATGAGGATGGCCATGAGCCCACCGGCCGTGACCCCATTCCGCAGCAGGCCGCCGGCGAATGCCTGAGCAAACTCGGGGAATATCGCGCCATTCTGAAAGCCGACGCCGACCCAGAACGACAAGCCAACGATCAGCCCCTTACGATAGTCGATCCCGTCCTGAACGATGACCTTCATGCCGACCACGAAGAGCGTCGCCTGCAAGACGGCGAGATAGGCCGCGACGACCGGACCCGGTATGGCCAGGACCACGGCCAGCGCCTTGGGCAGGAAGGCCACGGCGACGAAGACGACCCCAACGGCAAGCCCGACGCGGCGGGCCGCGGCCCCGGTGAGTTCGACCACCGCCACACCGGTCGAGAGCAGCGTGTTCGGCACCGTGCCGGCCAGGCCGGACAACAGATTGCCGATTCCGGCCGCCGTCACCGCGCCCTGGACCGCCCGAAAATCCACGGCCCGGGGCCGTCGCCAGGAGACACGCTGCACAGCGACGGCATTGCTGATCGTCTGGACGCTTTCGATCAGCGCCACGAGGACGAAGGCGGGTAGAAGCGCCCAAAAAAGTGGCCCGAAATCAAGCGCCAGGCCGGGCCATTCGCCCGCCGGCAGGCCGACCCACGCCGCCCCGGCGATACCGTCCACATTGAAGAGACCGAACCACCCCGCCACCACAGAGCCGGCGGCGACACCGATTACCGGCGCCCAGAGACGCAGCGCGCCCGTTGTCTGGAGCGCGATGCCGGTAATGATCGACACACTCACCAGGGCGCTCAACGGAGCGGCCAGCGTCGGGATTCCCACCGGCACATCCTCCAGCAGACCGAAGACCGTTGGCATCAGCGTGGCCGGGATCAGCATGATGACCGTCCCCGAAACGGTCGGGGTCAGGATCCGCCGAAACAGCGACAGCCGCGCGGACAGCGCCAGCGGGACCAACGAGGCGACGACCACCAGGGTCGCGAGCAGGGCCGAGCCGCCCTCGGCCACCGCGGTAATGCTCACCGCGACGACAGCCAGAGAGGTGCCCATCACGGCGACATAGCCGGCACCGATACGGCCAAACCGGAACGCTTGGAGGGCCGTGGTCAGGCCACAGATCGAGACTGCGGCGAACAGGGCCCAGGACAGGTAGGCTTCGGTTCCGCCGCCGGCCCGGACCACGACCATGGGGATCACGACTATTCTGGCAATAATGAGAATGGCAAACTGTAAACCGAGACCGAACGCGATCGCTGGCGGCGGTTTCTCGTCGGGCTGGTAGCGGACGCTCGCGAGCTGGTCGGCCATCAGGCACTCCTCAGGTTCCACACGGACATCGGATTTTATCTCAGCCCTCTCAGCGCCCGTTTGAGCACACGCACTCCCGCGCGGACCTCTTCCACTTTGAGCAGCAGACCGAGCCCGAGATAGACACCTCCGCCGGCGACCAGGCTGCCGGCCAGGCGGAGGAGACGCTCACCGGTCATGAGCGAGCCGGGGGCCGTGGCCAGCGGATGGCTGAAAAAAAACAGGCAGCCGCCCAAGACCAGCGCTAACACGACATGGGCTCCCAGACTCCGCAGGAGGGTTCCTTCATCAAGCCGGCCGTGCCGCCGCCGAAAGATGACGTACAGGACAGCGGTGTTCAGACAGGACACCAGCGAGGTCACCAGGGCAATACCCCAGTGACCCCAGACCTGCATCAGCAGCCAACAGCCGGCCGCGTGCAGCCCAATCGAACCAACCCCAATCCAGGCCGGTGTCCGGGTGTCCTTTGTGGCGTTGAAGAGGCGCACCATGACCTGACTGGTGCCATAGGCCAGGATGCCTACCCCGTAGGCCATCAGGGCCTGGCTGGTCATGGCCACGTCTTCCGGAGTAAATTGACCACGTTCGTACAGCAGGCGAGTGATGGGCCGCGCCAGGGCAATCAGGACCGCGGTTGCCGGCAGGGCAATAGCGAAGAGCAGCGAGAGGCCGGCCTCGGCCTGTTTTTTGAAGGTCGCCAACTGTCCCTGGTTGTGGGCGCTTGAGAGTTCGGTCAGCAGGACGGTATAGACCGGCACCGCGACCACGCTGACCGGCAACAGAAACACCCGAAAGGCATAGGCCAGGGCGGAGATACTGCCCTCGGCCAGGGTTGAGGCCAGCGCCCGGGCCACAAAGGCGTTGATGGGCACAACCGCGGTGGCGATAAATGCGCCGAGCGCGAGGCCGCCCATTTCTCGCAGGGCCGGGTGAGAGAACGCCAGCGTTGGTCGATAACGGATACCGTAGCGTCGTAGCGTGGGGAGTTGGATCAACACCTGGAGACCGCTACCGGCGACCACCCCGATTGCCAGGCTGGTAATGCCATAGCTGGGCGCGAGGGCCAGGGCGCACAGAATCATGACCAGATTGAAAAACACCCCCGCGTATTCCGGCATGGCGTAGTGGTCGAGGCTGTTGAGCGTGCCTTTCATCACGGCCAGCAGGCAGTGCAGAATCAGCATGGGCAGCATGAACCGAAACAGAAAAACCGCCAGCGCGTGATCGTCTCCGGCCAAACCGGGCGCGGCCACGGTCATGAGGCCGGAGGCAAAGACATAACACCCGCCGGCCAGCAGCACGGCCAACAGGACGGCCCCATTCAGGGCGAGGCTGAAAATCGTACTCAGCTCGTCTTTCTTGTCGCGATAGCGAGTGATGACCGGCACGAAAAAATTGCTCAGCACCCCGCTGAAGAAAAGGGTCTGCATCATTTCCGGGACGTTATACGCCACCAGAAAAGCGTCCGTCAGGCGAGACGCCCCAAACAGCGCGGCCTGAACGGCTTCCCGAATAAAGCCCAGCGGCCGGCTCAGCAGGGTCGCAATAATAATGGGGCTGCCCTTCCGAGCGATCCGGGACCGCAGAGAGTCAGGAGTCCGCTGGGAGGGATCTACAGGCGTGTCAGTTGGGGGCACCCCCTGACTATAGCAGGGACGTAGCGGAGCGTCAGGAAAGGGTGGCAAGCGGGAGAGTGTCGGGCGAGAGCCGGTCCGCGGATTCAGCCGGCCACGACCGGGTTTTCCAAAACCCCAATCCCCTCCACTTCAATCCGAACCGTATCGCCGGCTTTGAGAAAGCGCGGCGGCTCGCGATAGGCCCCTACGCCCGAAGGAGTTCCGGTGGTAATCACATCGCCCGGTTCCAGGGGAAAGATATGCGACAGATACTCGATCACGTAGGGAATCCGAAAAATCAGATGTTTGGTGTTGGAGCGCTGCATTTCCTGCCCGCTCACCACGGTCCGAATGTCCAACAGGTGGGGGTCGGGAATTTCGTCTCGGGTGACAATGACCGGCCCCAGCGGCGCAAACGTCTCAAACGACTTGCCGGGCGTATGGCCGCTCCGGCGCTGATAGTCGCGCGCGCTCACATCATTACAGATCGTATAACCGGCAACGTAATTGAGGGCGTCCTGGGCTGAAACCGCTCTGGCCAAGGTGCCGATCACAACCGCCAACTCGCCCTCAAAATCAACCATCTGACTCACCGGCGGGAGGTGAATCGCCTCGCCCAGGCCGATCGTCACCGGTACGGTCTTGGCAAAAATCAGCGGATAGTCCGGTTTCTTTCTGCCGCCTTCCGCGGCGTGGTCGGCATAGTTCAGTCCGATTCCGAGAATTTTTCCCGGTCTCGCAATAGGGGCTTTGAGCTGGACATCGGCCAGCGGGACCGGGCTACCGGCACCGATGGCTTCCTGCGCCTGGGCCAGCACGGCCGCTCCGCCCTGGAGCAGGCGCAGCATGTCGCCGGGGATCGTTCCGTGGGAGGCGCTCGGGAGATCGACAATACCGGCGGCGGTCAATACGCCCGTGCTGCGCTGATTGTTGCGTTCATAGGTGACGAGTTGCATGATGGCCACTCCTTCAGGCCGCCTTCAGGCCTCTGGGGCTTCGCTTCCCAGGTCCTTGAGTTTACCGCGTTCGACCTTGCCCATGGAGTTACGCGGAATTTCGGCCAGAAAGCGATACAGGCGGGGGCGCTTATACGGCGCCAGGTCCTGTTCGGCGCGTTTGCGCAGGTGAGATTCGAGAGCGGTCGCGTCCTGGTCAGCCTGGGGGACGACGAAGGCTGCAACTTTTTCGCCCAAATCCGCATCCGGCACCCCGGCCACCGCACACTCACGCACGCCGGCCTGGGTTTCCAGGACGGCTTCGACCTCCCCCGGCGTGACATTGGTGCCACCCACAATGATGAGTTCCTTCATCCGGCCGTTGATGGACAGATAGTTGTCTGCGGACAGCACACCCAAGTCGCCGGTGCGGAACCAGTTATCACAGAAGGCCGTTGCGGTGGCCTGCGGATTATTCCAGTAGCCGCTAAAGACATTCGGCCCACGCACCCAGATTTCTCCGGTCTCCCCAGGCGAGAGCGGCTGCTTGGTGTGTGGATCGAAAATCCCAACCTCAACCCCCGGCAAGGCCGGACCAACCGTACCGGGGCGGCGCTCGCCATCCAAGGGATTGGACGTATTGATCGCGGTCTCGGTCAGGCCATAGCGTTCGACAATACGAAAGCCCGACTGCTCTTCAAAGCGCCGAAAGGTCTCGGGCGAGAGCGGGGCGGAGCCGGAGATAAACACCCGCATTGAGGCAAGACCCCCCCCATGCCCCCCCCTATCAGGGGGGGGGTATTGCGCCAGCTCGGCCATACGCTCGGTCATGCGATGGTACATGGTCGGAACGCCCATAAACACGCTAATGCGCTGTTGCCCCAACGCGGTCAGAACGACCGCAGGGTCGAAGCGGTCCAGCAGCACG
Source organism: uncultured Binatia bacterium (SeqCode) (assembly GCA_965232605.1). GTDB lineage: Bacteria > Desulfobacterota > Binatia > Bin18 > Bin18 > Bin18. Next base: position 1,005,991 of record CBDDQA010000005.1, read on the forward strand.
GCCGCGTTGCCAACGTACAGCGTTCCATACAGGCCGAGACCCAGGCCGTGCAGATGATGCGGCGGCAGGGCGTGCAACAGACGATCCTCGGCGCTCATTTGCCAGGTCTCGACCAGCAAGGATTGAAGATTGGCGCTGATATTGCGGTGGGTCAGCCCCACGCCTTTGGGTTGCCCGGTCGTTCCACTGGTAAACAGCAGCAAGGCAACCATGTCATCCGGGCCGATATAGGGTTCAGCGCCAGGCCGATAACCGGCCAGGACATTGGCTAAGGCAACGGTCTGCGGCGGCATATCGTCCGGCTCTTGGTCCTGGGCGGCGACCCACCACGGTCCGTTGACCGCGGTGATAATCTGCGGCGAGCGGCTGACCATCGGCGCGGTCGTAATCGCCAGTTTGACCTCAGCCTGTTGCAGGACGGCTTCAGTCTCGACCGCGGACAGCGCCGGGTTGAGCGGCACCACACCGGCCCCGACACCAAGAATAGCCAGGTGCGCGGTGACCAGACCGGTGGCCTTGCCCAGCGACAGGGCAACCCGGTCACCCGGCCGGATGCCGGCACCGCGCAGAGCGGCCATCCACAGCGAGGCCTCCGTGAGCAAGGCGCCGCGGGTCTGCCGCCAGATGACTTCTCCCGACGGCGCGAGATGTTCCAGCAGCACGCGGTCTGCATCGTGAGAAAGCCGGTTCCAAAAATGCTGCACCAAATTCATGAGTGCCTCGTGTACCACACCTGCTCGGCTGGAAACAAGCAGCCAAGGCTACCCGATTGGGCAAGAATCCGCTAGAAAATCAGGGATGTCACAGCTGCCCACTGACGCGCCTGCCCTGTCCACCCTCCAGGCCCGAATCGATTATGCCGAGCGGGTGAAAACCGTCACCAATCGCATTCATGCCGCCTCGAATCTTGACGAACTTCTGGTCTCGCTCAGCCGCGCCATCCTGAGCTTGTTTGAGGCCGAACACCTCACCCTATATGCCGTGGACCGGGCCAAAGACGAGCTGTACTCTCGCTTCCTCGATATCGATCAGATCCACGAAATTCGCGTGCCGCTCGGGAACCGCAGCGTTGCCGGCTATGTGGCACGCAACAAACAGGCCGTAAATATTGCCGACGCCTATGATGCGGCAGAGCTGCGCCGCCTGAGCCCTTCTCTCTCTTTTGATCGCTCCTGGGACAAGAAAACGGGCGTCCGTACCAGGCAGCTCTTAACCGTCCCCGTCTGCGACACGACCGGTAACCTGACCGGCGTGATGCAGCTCATCAACAAAAAAGGGGCGGCCCGGTTTACAGCCGCAGACCAGGAAAAGGTCCGGGAGATCGCAGCAACGCTCGGCATTGCGCTGCATAATCAATACCAACTCGCTGCCCGACAGACCAAATTCGAGGTCCTGCTGGCGGCCCACCACATCACCCCGCCGCAGCTTGACGAGGCCAGAGCCGCAGCCCATGACACAGGGATGTCCATCGAGTCGATTCTGATTGAGCGGTTCGGGGTGCCCAAGCGCACGCTCGGCCAAGCCCTGAGCGCCTTCTATCAGTGTCCGTTTCTGGAGGCCGACCGTGACCTCAATATTGCCCCCGACCTCCTGCGGGGCATCAATCCGAGTTATCTCCAGGCCAATTACTGGCTGCCGCTCCGGGCCACGGATGACGCGGTAGAGGTCCTGACCGACGACCCGCGAGATTTTCAAAAACAGCAGGACATTCGACGGCTCTTCCCCGGCAAAAAGATCGCCTACGTTGTTGGCCTGCGGGAGGACATTGGCAAGCTGGTCGGCCTGGTCAGTACCAACCTGGCTTCGGATGCCTCTCGCACGGCCATCCTGGGCCAGCTTGTGGCCGAAGATCAGAGCGAGACAGACACCAGCCCGGAGGCCGAAGCGGATGAGAATGACAGTGCCATTGTCCGTCTGGTCAACCAAGTCATTATCGACGCCTACAAGGCTGGGGCGTCGGATATCCATATCGAACCGCAGGGGGAACGCCAGGAGACGCTGATCCGTTTTCGCGAAGACGGGAACTGCTACACCCACCTGCGCGTGCCCGCCCACAACCGGCGGGCCATTACCTCGCGGGTGAAGGTCCTTGCCCAGCTTGATATTGCCGAACGGCGCAAACCCCAGGACGGCAAGATCAAGTTTCGCCTGGACAAGCGCGATATCGAGCTGCGCGTCGCCACCGTCCCGACCGCGGGAACGGGCAATGAGGATGTCGTCCTGCGCCTGCTGACCGCCCATGAGCCGCTTCCTCTGGACGGGCTCAAGATGTCGGCCGACAATCTCCGGGCGTTTACCCAGCTCTTACGCAAGCCCTACGGCATGCTGCTGTGCGTGGGGCCGACCGGTTCGGGCAAGACCACGACCCTGCATGCGGCGCTCGACTACTTGAACACACCCGAAAAAAAGATTTGGACCGCGGAAGACCCGGTGGAAATCTCTCAGGCCGGTCTGCGTCAGGTCCACGTGAATCCCAAGATCGGCTTTGACTTTGCCGCGGCCCTGCGCTCTTTTCTGCGCGCCGATCCTGACATTATCATGGTCGGCGAAATTCGGGACCCGGAGACGGCCGGCATCAGTATACAGGCCTCTTTGACCGGCCATCTGGTGTTGAGCACCCTGCATACCAACAGCGCCGTCGAGACCGTCACCCGGCTGCTCGAAATGCAGATTGACCCCTTCAATTTTGCAGACGCCCTCCTTGGCGTTTTGGCGCAGCGGCTCGCCCGAACGGTGTGTGCTAGTTGCAAAGAGTCCTACCATCCGTCCAGAGAGGAGTACGAAACCCTGGCGCACGCCTATGGCGAGGAAGCCTTTGCCCAACTCAATATCCCCTATGACGATGCCTTTCGGTTGGTCCGCGGTGCCGGCTGCCAGGCATGTCGGCGGACCGGCCATAAAGGCCGGGTCGCCCTACACGAACTGCTGGTCGTTACCGATGAGATCAAAAGCCTGATTCTCGGCCGCGCCCCGGCCGCCGAGTTGCTTACTACCGCCCGCCGTCAGGGCCTGACCACGCTCATACAGGACGGCGTACTGAAATGTATTCAGGGTCTGACCGACTATAAACAGGTACAGGCCGTGGCCATGCGCTAGCGGCCTATAAACTCAGGATTGTCCGTCCAGCCCGGTCAGAGACAAGAATGGCTCGACAGAGTACACATGATCGATTCGGGAACGAAATCTACCTGACCGACGAGCGCTGGACTCATATCATTGAAACCCACGATGAAATGCGACAATACCGTACATATATTCTTGAAACCCTCAGAACGGGAAGGCGCAGTCAGGATGCTTTCGATCCAAGCAAGTACAAATATGCGAAGGAATTCCTGGATCTTCCCGAGGCATTTACTCATGTTATTGTTGTCGTAAAATTCTCTCGGCGCGTCGATCAACAAGGAACCGAACGGACAAACAATTTTGTTTTGACGGCCTATCAGGTCTCACGGAGCTAGTCATGGGAGCAATGAGAATCGTGTATGACATGGAAGGAGATATTCTTGACGTGGATTTTCGGCTTACCGGCGAAAAGCCTCAACGGGGCATTGAATTGCACCCCAATGTCACTCTCTGGACCGATGTCAACCATAGAACTCCCGTGCGTCTCATGTTGCTTTCTTATTCTCAACTACTGGAACAACCCGAACTCTCGTTCGACCCTCTCAAACAGCTCCCTTCTCAATGGCAGACCCAGGTGGTCAAGCTCCTGACACGCGAGCCACTCACATGCCTGCTGACCTGCCTCGATGAAAAGGCGTTTCGTTTTCAGCTTATCGAACCAAAAGTACCGTTCGCCCCGACAGTGGAGCCACCCACGCGCCCAGGGAAATAGCCGGCGGGCGAGACAGCGACCTCCCAGCGGGCTTTTTTGCACCCCTCACCCGACCGCAAACAACGCTGCTGTGTCGCCGGCCGGCCTTCCCGCGGCCATCCGTCATTCCCGCGAAAGCGGGAATCCAGGCCCCCTGGATGCCGAATCACAGCCGGCCCCAGCCATGATCCGGGGTCCGGCATGACGAGAACGGAAGGGTATAGCGACAACCCAACGTAAAACGCGCTGCCCACTGCCCACTGCCCACTGCCCACTCGCCTTCCGACCGCCCCCCGCGATTGACAAAACAGCGCACAATCCATACCAACGTTACGTAAACCCCGCACTCTCCCACCGATGAGGAATGGCTATGTTCACCGCCACTGAAAAGGCCCCGGTCCCCGCTTCGCCCCCCCCCCCCCCCCGCACACGCTCAACCCGATTACCGAGCGACAGGCAGGCCGTCATGCCTCTAGCACGGCACAGGCGAGCGCGGGCGTGCTCGGACTGGTCTTGGCGCTGCTGCTGGCGACGACCGTTCAGGCCCAGGACACCACCCCGCCGACGGTGCTGTCCGACGGCTACTATAGCGATGCGGCAGCGACCATACCGACCACGCAAGCCACCGTTAGCAACCTGACCTTCTATTACAAGGTGACCTTCTCGGAGAATGTGAAGGACGACGCGCAAGACAAGCCCTCTTTTGGAGTACGCGTGTACAGCGACGGCAGCGGGGAATATACCCTGCGCACCGACGTGTCCGTCGTGTCGACTTCGAGCACGCTGGAGGCAAGACAGTGCAGGCCGGCCTCCACCCCACCCGCCTCGGTATATATCTGCCGCTACACCTTTCCTCAGGCATCGACTGTTCTCGCTACCTTCGTGGTGAGGACCGGCACCAAAGACGTGGCCGGCAACGCGCTCGCAAGCGAGTATGTGGCGACCCCGTTCGCGGGGGTCTCGGGGCCGGCATGGAGTCTGTCGAAATCCAGCCTGACGCTTACGGAAGGCCACACCACCGACAAATCGGGATCATTCACCGTCACCCTGACCAGACAACCGGAGCCTCCAGGAGGCGAAGATCCGGATGATGTAGCTGTGGAGGTTGATGTGACCAGCAGCGATACGGGCGCGGTCACTGTCTCCCCGGCCTCAATCACCTTCGGCAGGAACAACTACAGCACCGCGCAGACGGTGACGGTGACCGCGGTGGACGACGCCGATGGGACGGACGAAACGCCGACCGTGTCGCTCAGTGTCGACGTTTCCGACACAAACGACAAGCTCTATAAACTGATGGCCAATGCGGAGGTCGCGGTCACCGTCAACGATGACGACCTGGACTTCACGGTGTCGGGCAGCCCCCTGACCGTGACCGAGGGTTCTTCGACCGGCGACACCTTCACGGTGGTGCTCGACTCTCAGCCGTCGGGCACCGTGAGCGTCGCGCTCACCAGCGATAACAGCGACCTGACCCTGAATCCCACGTCGCTGAGCTTCAGCACCACGACCTGGAACAGCGCCAAGACCGTGACCGTCACCGCCGGCCATGACAACGACGGCACCGACGAAACAGTGACCGTGACCATCAGCCCCTCGGGCGGCGGCTACGACGACGTGGAGGATAAAACGGTGTCGGTCAGCGTGACCGACGACGACACCCCGGGGCTGACGCTATCGGGCAGCACCCTGACCGTGACCGAAGGCACCTCCACCAGCACCTTCACCGTCGCGCTCGCCACCCAGCCCGCCGGCGCGGTCAGTGTGAGCGTGACCGACAACAGCACGGAGGTGAGCCTGAGTCCCGCCACGCTCAACTTCTCGACCTCGAACTGGAACACCACCCAGAGCGTGACCGTCACCTCGACCAGTGACGATGACGGGGTAGATGACACCGTGACGGTGACGCTGAACCCGGCGTCCACGGACGACACGGTCTACAATGCTCTGGCCAACTCCACCCTCACCCTCACCGTGGACGACGACGACACCCCGGGACTGACCCTATCAGGCAGCACCCTGACCGTGACCGAAGGCACCTCCACCAGCACCTTCACCGTCGCGCTCGCCACCCAGCCCGCCGGCGCGGTCAGTGTGAGCGTGACCGACAACAGCACGGAGGTGAGCCTGAGTCCCGCCACGCTCAACTTCTCGACCTCGAACTGGAACACCACCCAGAGCGTGACCGTCACCTCGACCAGTGACGATGACGGGGTAGATGACACCGTGACGGTGACGCTGAACCCGGCGTCCACGGACGACACGGTCTACAATGCTCTGGCCAACTCCACCCTCACCCTCACCGTGGACGACGACGACACCCCGGGACTGACCCTATCAGGCAGCACCCTGACCGTGACCGAAGGCACCTCCACCAGCACCTTCACGGTCAAGCTGGCCACCCAGCCCGCCGGCGCGGTCAGTGTGAGCGTGACCGACAACAGCACGGAGGTGAGCCTGAGTCCCGCCACGCTCAACTTCTCGACCTCGAACTGGAACACCACCCAGAGCGTGACCGTCACCTCGACCAGTGACGATGACGGGGTGGACGACACCGTGACGGTGACGCTGAACCCGGCGTCCACGGACGACACGGTCTACAATGCTCTGGCCAACTCCACCCTCACCCTCACCGTAGACGATGACGACACCCCGGGGCTGACGTTTGTACCGACCTCGCTCGGCGTGACCGAGGGCGCGACCGGCACCTTCACCGTCGCGCTCGCCACCCAGCCCACCGGCAACGTCTCCGTGAGCCTGTCCAGCAACAACTCGGAAGTGACCGTGGACACGAACTCCAGCCAGTCCGGCAACCAGAATTCGCTGAGCTTCACCACCTCGAACTGGAAGACGGGGCAGACGGTCTCCGTGGCCGCGGCCGAGGACAACGACGCCAGCAACGACACGGTGACCTTGACGCTCGATCCCTCCGGCGCGGACTACGCCAGCCTCACCAGCCCCACCTATACGGTCACTGTGACCGACAACGACGGGCCAGGGCTGACGCTGAATCCGGCGACATCGCTGCCGATGAACGAAGGCGCGACCGCCACCTTCACCGTCGTGCTCGCCACCCAGCCCTCGGGGACTGTAACAGTGACGGTGGGCAGCGATAACACAGACGTGACCGTGGACACGGACCCGAACACGCAAGGCGACCAGGACTCGCTGAGCTTCACCACTTCGACCTGGAACACGGCGCAGACCGTGACCGTGGCCGCAGCCGAGGACAACGACGCCAGCAACGACACGGCGACCCTGACCGTGGACCCCTCCGGCGCGGACTACGCCAGCATTGACAGCCCAACGCTGTCCGTCACCGTGACCGACAACGACACCCCAGGGTTGACCGTCTCGAAGAGCGCGCTGACCGTGACCGAGGGCGCCACGGGAACCTTTACGGCGGTGCTGGACACGAAACCCACCGGTACGGTGACTGTGGCGGTGACCGCCAGCTCGGAAGTGACCCTGGACAAGAGTTCGCTGAGCTTCACCACCACGGACTGGAACAGCACGCAGACCGTGACGGTCACGGGCGCCTCGGACGCCGACAAGACCGACGAAACGGCCACCGTAACGCTGAGCCCGTCGGGCGCCGACTACGGGAGTGTGGCGGACGCCACAGTGACCGTCACCGTCCAGGACGACGAGGCGACTGTGCCGGCGAAGCCCGAGACCTTCACGGTGACACACGGCAATGGCAAGGTGACGCTGGATGCGGCCCTGAGCGACACCGGCGGCAACGGCGGCGCGCCCATCCTCAAGTGGCAGTACCAGTACAAGACGACCGGCGAGTACGGCGACTGGACAGACATTACCGACAGCGCGGCGGACGCCATAACAGGCAAGGAGGTCAGCAGTCTGACCAACGGCACGGCCCACACCTTTCAGGTGCGAGCCGTGAACCGGGTGGGGAATGGGATGGTTTCGGACGAGGAGGCGGCCACGCCGCAGGCCCCCCGGACTGGCGGCGGGTCTGGCGGCGGCTCGCCCCGCCCACCCACACCCGTCCGGGGCATGATGGAGAACGTCACCCCCCGCTCTCCTCAGAGCGGCATCGGCCTCCTCTCCGGCTGGGTGTGTCAGGCCAAGCGGGTGGAGTTCGTCCTCAATCCGGGCACGGACGAAACCCAGACCCTGGAGGCCGCCTACGGCACCGACCGGGCCGATACGAAGGCGACCTGCGGCGACCGGGACAACGGCTTCGGCCTGCTGTTCAACTGGAACCTGCTCGGCGACGGCACGCATACCGTGGCGGTGCAGGCCGACGGCAAGGAGTTCGGACGGGTAAGGGTGACCGTGACCACGCTGGGCGAGGAGTTCGTGGAGGAAGCGGAAGGGACGTGTGCGGTAGCGGACTTTCCGGGGGCGGGCGGGACGACCCGCCTGGTGTGGCAGGAAGCCCAGCAGAACTTCGTCATCGCCGCGGGCAGTCGTCCGACCGGGGCGGCCCAGGCCGGGACCGCCGGTGTGGGGCAGTTAGAGAACCCGAGCGTCAACTCGTTTCAGAGTGGCCTCGGGCTGGTTTCGGGTTGGGTCTGCGAGGCCGAGCAGGTGGAGGTGCGTCTCAACGGGCATACCATTACGGCGGCCTACGGCACCGACCGGGCCGACACGGAGGCGGTCTGCGGCGACCGGGACAACGGCTTTGGCCTGTTATTCAACTGGAACTTGCTCGGCGACGGCGAGCACGAGGTGGAGGCTTTGGCCGACGGCGCGGTCTTCGGGCGGACCCGGGTGCGGGTCACGACGCTGGGCGGTGCGGAGTTCGTGCAGGGGGCGACCGGCCGTTGCACTGCCGAGGAGTTTCCGAGTCCGAGCGAGAGCGTCACCCTGGAGTGGCAGCAGAACCGGCAGAACTTTGTGATTACCGACGTGCAGTAGGGGCCATTCATGAATGGCCCCTACACGGGGCAGGGCATTCAGCCGGCAGGCAAGATGCCCGCGTTTCCAGGGGGTTTTTCTGGACCCCTCACCCCCGCATCAAATGCGGGGCAGGCCCCCTCACCCTAGCCCTCTCCCTCCAGGGGAGAGGGAATGTTTTTTGTAGGGGTGTACCCGCCCGCCGCTCCGCGCAAGGTGAGCGGGGCGGGTCGAATTGACACGGCGCCCCGAATTGCGCAAAGTGGGGCGCTGACACATAGACAGGACTGGTCGGAGAAACATACTGAGCCACACAAGGAGGAGTCATGGCCTACGATATCGTCATTAAAAACGGCACCGTCATTGACGGCACCGGCAGTCAACAACGCCGCGCGGATGTTGCCATCCAGGGCGACCGGATTGCTGCAATCGGTCGGGTGAGCGGTGCGGCCAAACGGACCATCGATGCCGAAGGCAAGCTCGTCACCCCCGGTTTTGTTGACATTCATACCCACCTGGACGCCCAGGTCTGGTGGGACCCCGCGGTCTCCTCCTCGTGCTGGCACGGCGTAACCTCGGTTGTCATGGGTAACTGCGGCGTGACCTTTGCCCCATGCCGTCCGCAAGACCGGGACTATCTGGCTCACTTGATGGAATCGGTGGAAGATATTCCCGCGGCGAGCATTACCGAAGGCATGCCCTGGAAATGGGAAACCTACGGGGAATATCTCAAGGCGCTCGATACGGCCCCCAAGGGAGTCAACGTCGGCGGTATGGTTGGTCACTGCGCGGTCCGCTATTGGGCCATGGGTGAAGAGAGCCTGGAAAACAAACCCGCCAGTCCCGAGGCCATTGGCAAGATGCACGATATTGTCGCCGAAGCCATTGCCGGCGGGGCGCTCGGATTTTCTACCTCGCGGACCATCCTCCACCGCACCCCGGAGGGGCAGCCCGTTCCCGGTACTTTTGCCGAGTTCGACGAGTTGATGGGCATTGCCAGCGCGCTGGGCGAGCTGCGACGCGGCGTGGTTGAGGCCGCGCCGGGTATCGACAGCGGCAGCCAGGCAGACCTGCAACGCGAAGTGCACTGGATGACGGAAGTCAGTCTGGCCACCGGGCGACCCGTGACCTTTGGCCTGGCCCAGAGCCGTCCCCATCCAACCGCGTATGCGTCCATGCTGGACCAGATCAAGGCCAGCGCCAGACGCGGGGCCAAAGTCTTTGCCCAGTCCACCACGCGGGGTATTGGTGTGCTGTTCGGCTTTGTCAATCGGACACCGTTTGACCGGGCTCCGGCGTGGCGCGCCCTGCGCAGCCTGAGCCTGGCCGACAAAGTCGCCAAACTGCGCGAGCCGGCCTATCAGGCGCGCCTGATACAGGAAGCCAAGGACGACCCGCCGCCGATTGATTTCAGTCAGATTTTTGTCCTGCCCCGAGGAGAGGTGCGCTATGACCTGGGGGCGGCGGACAGCCTTCAGGCTCATGCCGACCGCCTTGGGGTGAGTCCGGGCGCGGCCTTTATTGCCCTGTCTCTCGAAAACAACGGCGAGACCCTGTTCAACTATCCCTTCCTCAACCCGCAGTTTGAGGCCGTGCAGCACATGCTGGATCATCCCCAGGTCGTTATCGGCCTGGGCGACTCCGGCGCCCACTGCGGGCAGATCATGGATTCCAGTCTGCCGACCTATTTTCTGAAGTATTGGGCCAAAGAGCGCGAACACTTTGCGCTCGAACAGGCCATTCACATGCTGACCGCGGAACCGGCCCAACTGTTCGGCATTCACGACCGGGGCGTGCTGCGCGAAGGCGCCTATGCCGATGTGAACGTCATTGATTATGACAATCTGCGTCTGCCGCCGCCGACCTTTGTGTACGATTTCCCCGCCGGGAGCGGACGCTATATTCAAAAGTCCTCGGGCTATGCGTACACCCTGGTCAACGGCCAGGTGTTTATGGACGGGCTCGACCATACCGGCGCGTTTGCCGGGCAGGTGCTGCGCAGCGCGTAGGGCTTTCTCTGTCGCCGACCCCTCACCCCCGCCTCAAGTGCGGGGCAGGCTCTCGTCCTCTCCCCCAAGACGTGTGATGCAGATTGCGTCGCCGGCCCCCTCACCCCCGCATCAAGTGCGGGGCAGGCTCTAGCCCTCTCCCTCCAGGGGAGAGGGAATGTGTTTTCCAGGGGAGAGGGAAAGGCGGGCGAGGGACGCTGGCTTTGAAACTGAACCACTACCGGCGGCCCGACTACTCCGCCCCGGCCCGATGCCTTGCCGTCCACTGCTGGGACAAGTGCTGGGCCTCGGCGACTTGGTCCGGGGACATCTCCCTGGCCACCAGGTCGCGAACCTCAAGCAACTGTTTGGGGCCGTTTGCGCTGGCCAGGTCGAACCACATATAGGCCAGAATATAGTCCTGCGGGACACCCTCGCCCTTGTAGTACATGCTGCCGAGATTGACCTGCGCCCTGGCGTGTCCGGCTTCGGCGGCCCGCCGATACCAGGCCAGCGCCTCAGCATGGTCCTGGGCCACGCCCTCGCCCGCACTATACATATAGCCAAGATTGAACTGGGCATTCGTGTGTCCGGCTTCGGCGGCCCGCCGATACCAGGCCAGCGCCTCGGCATAGTCCTGGGCCACGCCTTCATTCCGGTAGTACATGACGCCGAGGTTGAACTGCGCCTCAGCGTCGCCCCGCTCCGCCGCCCGCCGATACCACACCGCGGCCTCGGCATAGTCCTGGGCCACGCCCTCACCCCGGTAGTACATGACGCCGAGGTTGGACTGGGCCTGAGCGTCGCCCTGCTCAGCCGCCCGCCGATACCAGGCCAGCGCCTCGGCATGGTCCTGGGCCACCCCCAGGCCCATGTAATAGATGATGCCGAGGTTGGACTGGGCCCGAGCGTCGCCCTGCTCCGCGGCCCGCCGATACCACACCGCGGCCTCGGCATAGTCCCGGGCCACCCCCAGGCCCATATCGTACAGATAGCCGAGGTTGACCTGCGCATCCGCGTCGCCCTGCTCTGCGGCCCGCCGATACCACGCCGCGGCCTCGGCATAGTCCGGCGGGACACCCTCACCCGCGCTGTACAGATAGCCGAGATTAACCTGCGCATTCGCGTCGCCGGCTTCGGCGGCCACGCGGCAGGCAACGAGCCGGCGGGCGGGCGCCAGCTCTGTCTTGAAGCAGTCCACAATATCAATGTCTTCCGCCTCAATGTCTTCCGCCTCGATGTCTTCCGCCCAAACGGAGCAGGGAACCGCACAGACCAGGGCGATACAAACGGCTGACCAGGAAAGAAATTTCATGGGTCTCTCTTTTCCTACTGTTTCACCAGAGGAGTCTGGACTGGGCGACCCGGCATGACCAGAGCGGAACGGCAGGGCTACCGCCTGGCGCGCATGACTCTGGCGCGTTTCCCGCCAGGTTGTCCCGCTGCCCGTCTGCTCTCGGCCCGGACTCTCGTAGGGTGCGCCCTGCGCACCAGGCGGTTGGTGCATGGGATGCACCCTACGGACGGGAACGGCGGACGATACGTGCACTAGCCGCCTTTGCGCTGTCTGTCCTGCAAGGTCACACAGGTACCGCTCGCTTTACAGACCAGGACCGGTTCTTCGAGCAGGTCCGCAGCGGAGTCGGAAATATCGGGGCGCGGCACGATCACTTTCCAGGCTTCGAATTCGAGCCGGCGCGAGGTGCGCCCCACGCGGCTGATACGCCCGGACACCTCAATAAAATCACCGGCATACACCGGGGCGAGAAACTCCACAGTGTCATAGGCGCGAAACAGCCCTTCATCCCCGTCCAGGCGAATGCTCAACTCCGTCCCCACATCGCCAAAGAGCTGCAACATTTTCGCGCCATCCACCAGACCGCCCCCATAGTGGGCGTCCGGTCCGCTCATACGCACCCGCAGCAGGGCGGTCGGCAGATTATCGACAGGCTCCATGCGTGGCATACGTGATTCCTCTTGAGCGGTGTCTTATGAGAGCGCCTGCCCGTCCCAGCGTTCGACCTCCACGCGGCAATCATAAAAGGTACCACCGCCGCCCACGTCCGTCAGTTGGGTCGAGGTCACATTATTGACGTTGCCCTTCCCCCCGGACAGTTTGTCCCACCAGCCCCAGAAGGTGGCAACCGTGCCGGCCTGGACCCGCTCAGAGACGACAACCGGCAGCACGAACGCGCCACGGTCGTTGAACACCCGCACCTCATCGCCGGTGTCCAAGCCGCGAACAGCCGCATCCTGTGGGTGGATTTCCAGGGTGCGGGCCGTGGACTCTTGACGGCGCATCACCGGCAAGTGCCCATAGGAGGAATTCAGCGAATCCTTATGCTTGCGCGGCAGGAAATTCAGCGGAAACGGCCCCTCGCTCAGGGTCTCGTGGGGAGGGACAAAGGCCGGCAGCGGGTCCAGCCCGTCCCGCTCCATTTTTTCACAAAAGAACTCGAACTTTCCCGAAGGAGTCAGGAAGCCGCCCTGCGCTCGGGGCAACAGGTCCGGCTCAGAGCGAGTCGGCATAAAAGGCCGAGACAGGAATGCGTCGGCAGACAGCCCGGCCTTGAGGGCCTCGCCGGTAAATTCCTCCGCCGAGGTATGCACTGCCGGCTCGGTGATACCCAGCCCGGTCGCCAACAACTGGAACACGTCGGCGTTCGACTTTGCTTCGCCCAGCGGCTCAAGCGCCTTGCGGCTGAAGCTGCCAAAATCACCGCCGTAGGCCAGAATCAGATCGTCCTGCTCAAGCGGAGAAGTCGCCGGCAGGACGATATCCGCATAGTCCGCGCTATCCGTCAGGAAGAGGTCGTGGACAACGGTAAACAGGTCGGCCCGTTGCAGCGCCCGTCGCAGTCCGGCCTGGTCGGGCAGCGAGGCGGCCAGGTTGCAGTTATAGACGTACAGCACGTTGATGGGCGGATCGAAACTGGGGTCGAGCAGATGCTCGGCCAGCCGCATCATATTGATCTCACGCGTCCCTGCCGGCGAGAGGTCAAAGCGCATGGCCTGTTTCATGTTCTGGGCGGTAAACATGGCTCCCCCGAAGTTGCACAAGCCCCCGCCAACCTCGCGCCAGGCCCCGGTCAGCGCCGGCAGACAAGCCACGGCCCGGACGGCCGCTGCCCCGCCACCGCTGCGCTGGATGCCAACCCCGGTTCGGATTGCCGCAGGCCGGGTCGTCGCATAGGCGCGCGCCAGGTCCTGAATCGTCGTCACCGGAACGTCGCACGTCTGCGCCAGGTCCGGGAGCGAGAGGGAGCGCAGGCGTCGGAAAAACGGCTCGGCACCGATGGTATGCTGCTCTATATAGTCAAGATCGGCCAACCCTTCTTCTTCAATGACCTTCATCATGGCCAGGGCCAAGGCGGCGTCGGTTCCTGGCCGGATGGCAATATGCTCATCGCACGCCCGGGCCGTCCGCGAACGATACGGGTCAATGGCAATCAGCCGCGCCCCTTGCCGCTGGGCCTGGCGAACGAAGGGCCAGACATGAAAACCCGTGTCCAGTGGGTTCGCGGCCCAGAAAATGATGAGTTTACTCTCAGCCAGGCCCTCCGGAGCAAAGCCAAAGAACACATCGGAGTAATCCATTGCGCCCAGCAAGCCACCCGCGCAAATCGTGCGCGCCAGGGTGGAGGCGCCCAGGGCGTGAAAGAAGCGCCGGTCCATCCCGTTGCTCTGATACGCCCCGTTATTGCCCCGGTATGAGTACGGCAGAATGGACTGGGGTCCGTGCGTTACCATCGTGGCCTGCATTTTCTCCACAATGGTCGAGACGGCTTCGTCCCACGAAATCCGGACGAACTGTGCCCCAGGGCCTTTCGGGCCGACGCGCTTGACCGGATACAGCAGACGGTCCGGCGCATACACCCGCTCCAGAAACTTGTTGACCTTTGTGCACAAGGCCCCCCGCGTAAATGGATGCTCTTTGCTGGCCTTGATACTCACCGCTCGACCGTGCTCAAGCGTCACATCCATGAGACAGGAATCCGGACAATCGTGCGGACATACAACCTGGGCAGTCTGAGACATAGGCCCCTCCTTTTTTTCAGGCTCTACCACGGCGCCACGCAGAAATCCAGAAAAGAAATGACAGTTTCAGAGGTATTGAGTCCGCCGGGCAGTGGAGCGCTGCCGGACAAAGATCCCCGCTCGCGCGAGCCAGATACCCGCAATCACCAGCAGGGTCTGCGTGCGGCCATTGACATCCCGCAGTCCTCGGCACGGCCCGAAGAGCCAGGCGTCCTGTGCCAACGTACGGTGCTTCCACATCCAGAAGATAGCCATTGCCCGCTCTTCTGCGGTCTGCGGAACAGCACCGCCCGGCAAGGCAACGTGCTGACCGGCCAAGCGGACCTGTCGGGAGGTATAGATGGGGTCGGAGAGCAGGGCCGGCCACCAAAAGGCCACAAGAACGGTGGCAAGCTGGCACAGCCAGTTCAGCCAGGCAGCCAGGGCAGAACGCCGGTGTCTCTTCACCGCCCACTCGCGAGCCATGCCTTTGTCTTTAGTCGGCTCTTTGGAGTTGCGCAACCGGAGCGAGGACGGTATGAAACACTCGTTCCTGCAATGTGAAGGCTCGAAAGAAAGGAAGAGAAGTATGCCAGTCAAGAAGACCCTCCTGACCCTGTGTGGGCTCTGTTTCAGCGCGCTTGTCGCTGCCGCCCCTGTCGGAGCCGCGGACGGCTATCCAGAGGGCTACACCCCCTCAAAACCAGCGGAAACAGGGGCGACCAATATCCTGGCCCGGTTCGGGGCGCTCAATACCTATGTCAACGATCAACTGGAAGCCGGCGGCGGGGAAAACGCCCCGGAGTGTCTCAGGAACTGTCTGACGGTTCAGATTAACAACATCCTGGAGTGTCTGGACCAGAAAAACACCTATGCGACCAGCGAGTCGTGCGAAAAAGACGCGGCCCGGCAAGCAGCCCAGTGCGACCCCAAGTGTACGGACGGATAACCCATTTCCCTGCCCACTTTCCACAAGAGAAAAGGGCGGCCGAATAACCGCCCTTTTTTCTTCTCGGTTTGACTGAAATCCAGGGCGGTTTTCATTCTGCTGGAGCGAGGTGCTCTCCCGAGGCGGGCAACCCCCTGTGGTTGCCCGCCCGCTCCATGACGGCGAGAACCGTTCTAACCCTTCATCATGGCGGCCAGGGCGGCCCCTTGTTCGCCCAGCACCTTTTTGGTGGACTCCCGCGCCTGGATGCGCTGCCACCAGGCGGCCAGTTTGGGCCGGCCCTCAAACGGCTTCTTTGAGCCGAAGTTCGGCAGCAGATTATCCATGAGGAACAGGGTCGGGGCGATGGCCGCATCTGCCAGGGTAAAGTCATCGCCGGTCAGCCACGGCCCGTCGGAAATTGACCCCTCAAGCTGATCGAGATTCGTATTCACTTCGGCGATCTTGTCGGCGATGAACTGGTCGTCCAAATCCTGGCCGAACAGCTTGGGGAAACAGGCGCGCATCGGCGGATCGATATACAGATCGTGATAGCGCGTAATGGAACGGACCGCGGCGCGGCCCTCCGCATCGCTCGGCAGCAGCGGCGTCTCCGGGAATTTGTCTTCCAGGTATTCGTTAATGACCTCCGACTCGGCAATGAGCTGGCCGTCGTCGGTTTCCAGGGCCGGGACTTTGCCGGTGGGGTTGATTTGCTTGTACTCTTTTTGGCCGGGGTTTTCACGCGGATCGAGGAACTCGATGTTGAGCCCTTTTTCATAGGCCGCGACCCGGCACTTTCCGGCAAAATTACTGAGTTGATAACTATACATCTTCATACCGAACACCTCCTGGGGAGAATTTTTGCGTCCCCAGACTATCCGGGACTCTGGCGGCGAAGTCAACTCCGAGGCGCGGACGGCTCAGTTCCGGGTGTACGTTATCTCGAACCGACGAATCCAGATCGAGTCGCCGTTCTCGCTGCGCAGGCTGACGGTTGCCCCAGCCGGAACGGGATGGTCCAGGCGCTTTCTGTCCCGGTCCCAGTTCTTCTTCACGTCGGTCCGCCACACCCGCACGCCGTCGATATGGACCAGCAGCTTGCCCTTGAGCCCGTAGTCCCGCCACTCTCCGACCAGAGTGGTGAGGCGCGCCGCGCCGCGCGGCAGTCGGAACGTCAGCACATTGGTCTGGTTGGGACAGGGGCGCTGACCGGCCGCGTTTCCGCCCAGACAGGTCTCCTCCCGAATGAAACCGTAGGAGTACGCCTCTGAGGCAAGAGACGAGGGGAACTCCGGGCTGGAAGGCGGAAGCGTATCCCAGGCGGACACGAGTCTTCCGTCCAGCGCCCGGAGGTCTTGTTGGAGGTGGGCCAGGATGAACTCGACCTCACGGTCCCGGGCAAAGCCGTGCGCGGCGCGGACCGTGCTGAACGCGGCGGTCAGCTCGGCATACTGCCGGCGCGACGTACCCATTCGAGCATAAACGGACTGCTGAAAACGGAGCGCCGCCTCGTGCAGCGCCCGGGTATCGAAGCTGGGCCGGTGGGCGCGCAGCAGCGAGGCGCCCCCGACAATCCGGTTGGTCAGCGTATCGAGGTCCGCCCCATACGCGAGCGGCAGAGCAAGCATCCACGCCAGGACACTCGCCACGGCTAGCTTCCATTTGAGTTGGCGATTCATACGCGCCCCTTCCTTGACGTGTGATGCCCATTCGCTGAAAAGAGCCGGTCCTCCGTCTCCCCGGCGTCATTCCGGGCTTGACCCGGAATCCAGCACCGGCAGCGCCACGAGGCCGCGGCCCGACTCGTCGCCCCGTTCTGGACTCCCGCTTGCGCGGGAGTGACACGCCGGGCGGGCCGGGGGTGCGTGCGGTTCTGCATCCAGCCTTTGCTCATCTGCATCACACCTTCCTTGGGAGAGAGACTCGATCCATACGGAGCGCCCACCGTGTTTCTTCAGCTTTTTTGTGTGTAAGACGTTCCCTCTCCTTGTGGGGGACTGCAACAAGAAGTCGCCCTTTCCGCACCTGCTTCACCGGCAGGGGCGCCGGCTCAATTTCAATCCGACCGTTTCGATACCTGATAGTGAGGGGAACACTGGGCTCAAGTTGCGCTTCCTGCCGGATTTTTTTTGGAATCACAAGCCTGCCCGACGCATCGATGGTATTCTTCATGGGAAATAGAATACCAGAAAAAATACCAAATATATCTCCCCCTCCATATCGAGATGAGCACTCGTCACGCGAAAGATAGAGCACGACCGTCCGACGTGCGAGATTCACCCAGCTTTCTCCTCCTGATTCGTATGGCCCGCCACACACGAGGTTTCGCCCCGCTTGCTCTTGGCAGATGAGGCAGCCGCGTATATTGCTGAGGCGTGCAGCGTCACGTGGGGCGCAGCTTGTGGGCAGGTCATGTGCCTCACACAGGCGACGCAAGGAGAGGGTATTCGTGGAGTTCGGCTTGTTTTCCTTATTCGACTTTTTCCGTGACCGCCAGGATGAGGTCCAGTATTTTCAGGATACGCTGGAACTGAGCGTTCTCGCCGAAGAACTGGGCTTTGACTCGGTCTGGTTCGGTGAAGAGCATTTCTACTCCTTTGGGATTTGTCCCAGCCCGCAGATATTCCTGACCGCGGTCGCCCGCGAGACTTCGCGGATTCGACTGGGCACGGCCATCAGCCTGCTGCCGTTTGAGCACCCGCTGCGGAAGGCCGAGGACTTTGCCATGCTCGATATCCTGAGCAACGGCCGACTCGACTTCGGGGTCGGGCGCGGCATTATTGCCAAGCACTTCGAGGGTTTTCGGGTTCCGCTGCGCGAGAGCCGGGCGCGCTATGAGGAGTCGCTGGAAATCATCCGCCGCGCCTGGACCGAGGACCCCTTTGCGTATCAGGGCCAATTCTGGCAGGTGCCGTCGTTGTCGCTGGCACCCAAACCCGTACAGCGGCCCCACCCGCCTATCTATCGTGGGACGATCAGTAGGGAGTCATTTGAAGGCGCGGGGATGGTCGGTGATAATGCGTTCATCGTGCCTTGGCTCACCGGCCCCCATCCCTCGGTGCGGAAGCGAGTCCAACAGTATCGTACCCTGCTCGAAGAAAACGGGCATGGTCAGAGGCGGACCACCTGCATCTTCTTTCTGTTCGTGGACCCGGACCATAATGTGGCCCTGCGTGAGGGACAGGCCGTCACCCGTGCCTATACCGACCTGTTCACGAATATGATTCCTGCGGAGTTGCTGACCAAGATGCACACCGCCGATCCGGTCAGACAGTTTATCGACTTCGCCCGAGCCATGCCCGACCAGATTGAGGAGCGCGCAGTGGTCGGCACGCCGACCGAGTGCCGACGTCGGCTGCACGAATTGGACGATGAATTCACGCTGGACCAGGTTGCTTTTTATTTTCACGCCGGGGCGCGTGACCCCAAGCGGGCGCGCTATGGGCTGGAGTTGTTTGCCAATGAGGTCATGCCGGAATTTCGTTCATCCCTTTAGACCGTAGGGGCGAGATCAGTTCGTCTTGCCTGAATAAGGAGTTGCTCATGGAGTTTGGTCTGTTTTCTCTTTTTGATTTTTTCCGCGATAAGCAAAACGAGGCGCAGTATTTTCAAGATACCCTTGATATCTGCATCCTGGCCGAGGAGCTCGGTTTTGACTCGATCTGGCTGGGTGAGGAACACTTCTATGCGTTTGGCATTTGTCCCAGTCCGCAAATGTTTCTGACCGCGGTAGCGCGCGAGACTTCGCGTATCCGGCTGGGCACGGCCATCAGTCTGTTGCCGTTTGAGAATCCGCTCAGAAAGGCCGAAGACTTTGCCATGCTCGATATCCTGAGCAACGGCCGGCTTAATTTTGGGGCCGGACGCGGCATTATTCCCAAGCATTTTGAGGGATTTTGTGTTGATCAGGCCGAGAGTCGCGCGCGCTACGAAGAGTCCCTGGAGATTATCCGACGGGCCTGGACTGAGGACCCCTTTGAGTATCAGGGTCGCTTTTGGCAGGTGCCGTCGCTGTCGGTCGGCCCCAAACCGGTCCAGCAGCCCCACCCGCCGATCTATCGCGGCACCCTCAGTCGTGAATCGTTTGAGGGAGCCGGTCAGGTCGGAGACAATGCGTTTGTCGTCCCGTGGTTGAGCGCACCCCATCCCGAGGTCGTCTCCCGACTCCAGCATTACCGCGCCACATTGCAGGAACACGGGCATGGGCCAACCCGGACAACGTGTATCTTCTTTCTGTTCGTGCATACCGATCATCAGGAAGCCGTACGCGACGCGAGAGAGACCACCCGGGCCTATACGGAATTAATCACTTCATTCGTACCACGTGAGGCACTCCATCAAGTCCCGGCACACGACCCCATGCGTTCCTACCTCGAATTTATTCTTTCCATGCCGGACGACGTGGAAAAACGTGCGGTGGTGGGCACCCCGGCCGAGTGTCGCCGCCGGCTGTACGAGCTCGACGACGAGTTCGGGCTCGATCAGGTGGCGTTCTATTTTCACGCCGGTGGCCGCGACCCTCAGCGGGCGCGTCAGGGCTTGGAGCTGTTTGCCAAGGAAGTCATGCCGGAGTTTCACCCATAGGGGCGCGGTCCCCTCATTCACAGTTGATAAGACGCTGATGCAAACGAAGGAGGGACAATGTTACTCAAAGAAAAGATCGCCATCGTGACGGGGATTGGGACCGGCATGGGCAAGGCCATTGCCCTCCGCTATGCCAAAGAGGGCGCTCACGTTGTCGGCGCGGAAATCAATGAGGTCACCGGCAAGCAGACTGCGGCTGAGGTCAGCGCCCACGACCGTCGCGGTCTCTTTGTCAAAACGGACATGGGACGAGTGGAGGACATCAACGCCATGGTCGCCACCGCAATGGAGACCTTTGGCCGGGTTGATATTCTGGTCAACAACGCCGGGGTCACCAAAAGCCTGGGATTTTTTGATGTGACCGAAGAGGATTGGGACTGGATTCATTCGGTGAATGCCAAGGGCGTCTTTTTCTGTATGCAGGCGGTGGCGCGGGAGATGGCAAAACGCAAAGCCGGTCGCATCGTCAATATCGCTTCCATCGCCGGCAAGGGTTTTCGGGGTACGTCGAATATCTCCTACGCCGGCTCAAAGGGGGCCGTTATCGCCATGACCCGTATCGGCGCTTCACAGCTCGCCAAGCATAATATCAACGTGAATGCCATCTGCCCCGGCGCCACCCGCACGGATTTATACACCAACGTCATGCAGCAGCTCACCGAGCGCGAGGGGATTAGCGAAGAACAAGCGATCTCCCGGCTGGATGCCTCGATTCCCCTCAAGCGCTCCAACAGCCCGGATGATATTGCCAATATGGCCGCCTTTCTGGCCTCGGACGAGGCGCGTAATATCACCGGCCAATCGTTCAATGTTGACGGCGGGCTGATGTGGGACTGAGAGCAAAGAAACGAAACGGAGGAACACGATGTCATACGGAATGGAACATATTCTGAGCGACTTGCGGGTTTTGGATTTTACCCGCGCTCTGGCCGGACCGAGTTGCACCCGGATGCTGGCCGAGATGGGAGCCGATGTGATTAAGGTCGAGTCCGCGCCCCGCGGCGATATGGTGCGCGGTATCTCGGTCTTTGAAAAGGAACGTAGTCTCTACTTCATTCAGCAGAATCTCGGCAAGAAGAGCTTGTGCGTGAATATCCGCGATCCCCAGGCCATGGACATTATCAAGGAGCTGGTCGCCCAGATGGACGTGGTGGTCGAGAACTTCAAGCCCGGCGTGATCGCCCAGATGGGGCTGGGGTATGAGGACCTCAGGAAAATCAAGCCGGATATTATCCTGTGCTCAATCTCGGCCCTGGGCCAGAAGGGACCGCTGTCAACCAAACCCGGCTATGACTATATTGCCCAGGCCTATTCCGGGGTCACTTCAATGATCGGCGACCCGGACGAAGCCCCGTATCTGCCGCTGGTCGGCATGGGCGATGTCAGCACCGGCGTCCACGCCGCTCTGGCCGTGGTGTCCGCCCTGCGCTACCGCGACCGCACCGGCGAGGGCCAGCATCTCGATATCGGCCTGCTGGACGTGTACTACCACTACCACGAGGTCAACGTCCATCAGTACAGCGGCACCCAGGGCAAGGTGAATCCGACCCGGGCCGGCCGGCATTTAACCTATGTCTGTCCGGCCGGCATCTTTCGGGCCAAGGGCGGCTCGGTGGTCATCATGGCCTTTCTGCATCACTGGAAAGACCTGTGTGCGGCCATGGACAAACCGGAGTTGGTGGAGCATGAGCGCTATGGCACCGAGCCGCTGCGCCTTGAACATCGGGACGAGGTCGTCCAGATTATCGAGGACTGGTTGCAGGCAAGCTTTCCCGATATTGAGAGCGCGGTTGCCCATATGGAGCAGTTCGGGGTGCCGGTGGCGCCGGTCTTATCGGTGGCGGAAACGACCCAGCACCCCCACCTGCGGGAACGCGGCACCGTGCGGACCATCGCTGACCCCATTGTCGGCGAGTTTGATATCCCCGGCATGCCGCTCCGCTTTTCCCGCTTCCCGGACGACCTGCCGCTCAAAGCCCCCACCCTGGGACAACAGAACGAAGAGATCCTGACGGAATATCTGAAACGTTCGCCCGAAGAGGTGCAACAGCTGCGTGAGGCTGGCGTCCTGTTTGAGAAAAATTCGTAGTAAGGAGACGGCTATGACGACCCAAGGTACGCAGCATGTTCTCAGCGGGCTGCGGGTGCTCGATTTCACCCGCGCTCTGGCCGGCCCGACGTGTAGCCGCATGCTGGCCGAGATGGGAGCCGCTGTCATTAAGGTCGAGTCTGCACCCAAGGGCGATCTTGGGCGGAATTTCTCAACGTTTGGCAACAAGCGGAGCCTGTTCCACGTTCAGCACAATCGGGGCAAGAAAAGTCTGTGTGTCAATCTGCGCGATCCGCGCGGCATGGCGCTTGTGACTGAGCTGATTCAGCACGTTGATATCGTGGTTGAGAATTTCAAGCCCGGCGTCATGGCAGACATGGGTCTCAGTTATGAGCGGCTCAAAGAGCTCAAGCCTGATATCATTCTGTGCTCTATCTCTGCCCTTGGCCAGACCGGCCCCTTAGCCTATAAGCCTGGCTACGATTATATCGCTCAGGCGTATTCCGGGGTGACCTCAATGATCGGAGAGGAGGACGATGCGCCTTACATCCCGCTGGTCGGGATGGGAGATGTCAGCACAGGGGTCCATGGCGCACTCGCCGTTCTGGCGGCCTTACGCCACCGGGACAATACCGGTCGGGGCCAACATCTCGATGTTGCGCTGTTGGATGTGTACTACCACTACCACGAGGTCAACGTGCATACCCCGCGTGCCACAGAAGGCGCCATTAAGCCAACCCGTGTTGGCCGCCATATGACATACGCCTGCCCCTCAGGTGTCTTTCGCGGCAACGGTGGCTACTTGGTCATCATGGCCATTTTCCATCACTGGCCGGATTTCTGCAAAGCCATCGAACGGCCCGAGCTGATTGACGATCCCCAGTACAGTACCGATCAGGCCCGGCTCAAACGCCGGGACGAAGTGATCAAACTGGTCGAAGACTGGCTGCAGACGTTTCCGGATGTCGAGAGTGCGGTTGCCCGTTTAGAGGAGTTCAACGTTCCAGTCGCCCCGGTGCTCTCTGTCGCCGAGACCCTCGCCTACCCTCATCTGCGAGAACGTGGGACCGTGACAACAATCAACGACCCAGTCCATGGCGATCTTGATGTGCCGGGCTTTCCGCTCAAGTTTTCCGAATTCCCGGACGAACTCCCCCTCCACGCGCCCACGTTGGGACAACACAACGAAGAGGTGCTGACTGCGTATCTGGGACGCTCCGTGGAAGAGGTCCGGCAACTACGCGAGGCCGGGGTCGTGGTCGAGGAGAGTCGGTAATTCTTATTGTTGGAAAGCAATATGGCAGGATTGGTTGAGGGCAAAGTCGCGCTGGTCACGGGCAGCGGGTCGGGCATAGGCAGACGGTCGGCCCTGGCCTTTGCGCGTGAAGGCGCCAAGGTTGTCGTTTCCGATGTCATCGTCGAGGGTGGGCAGGAAACGGTGCGCCTGATTCACGACGCGGGCGGCGAGGCGGTGTTCGTGCAAGCCGATGTCTCGCAGGCGGCTGACGTCGAAGCGTTGATCAATACGACGGTTGAGACCTATGGCCGCCTGGACTGCGCGCATAATAACGCGGGCATAGCCGGCAGAGCCCAGAGCACGATTGACTGCACGCAAGAAAACTGGGGCCGCATCATTGCCATTAATCTGACGGGGGTCTGGCTGTGCATGAAAGCGGAGATTCCGCATATGCTCACCCAGGGCAAAGGGGCCATCGTCAATACAGCGTCCGACGCCGGGCTGATCGGCGTGCCGCGCGCCGGCGCCTATGTGGCCAGCAAGCATGGCGTGGTGGGCCTGACCAAAACGGCCGCCCTGGAGTATGCCAAGGCGGGGATTCGCGTCAACGCCGTCTGCCCCGGTCCGATTGACACGCCTATGCTTCAGAGCGTCGGTCAGCGGCGTCCTCGGGTGGTGGAGAAAATGGCCGCGGCCCAGCCGGTGGGCCGTTTGGGTCAGCCCCAGGAAATTGCGGAGGCGGTCGTCTGGCTGTGCTCGGATGCGGCGTCTTTTGTCACCGGGCATCCCATGCCGGTTGACGGCGGCTATATGGCGCAGTGAGGCCTTGCTGGATTATCATTTACAGCGCGAACGAGTGCTTCACCTCAAGAAAGAGGCGACTGTTCCGGCCCGTCCAGTAGCGGTCATGGTCGCGTACGGGAGCGGCAAATTGGCCGAACAAACCGGAGCGCGAGCCGGTAAAGAAATCGGCCCCGATGGTGGCGGACAGGTAGTCCGAGAAATCGTACCGGACCTGGGAGCGGATCAGCAGGTCGCCAAAATTGATGCCGTACAGCACCAACAGTTGAGGGTGGAGGGTTTCGTGCAGAAAATCGGACAGCAGGAAGAGCGACACCGCATTCTCAACGGACTCACCAACAAGGTCGCCCGGCGCATTGAAAATCACATTCTGAAAGAACTGCACGTTCGCCATGAGATTATCGTGTACCGTCCAGTCCAATCCTAAGACATAGGACAGGAACTCGCGCTGACGGACACTGTAGTAGCTTTTGGGTAGGTCGGCAGACACAAAATGCTCTCCGAGTCTCAGCCCCCCCTCGCCGCGAATCACAAACACGTCAAAGGCGTAATTGAAGCTGCCACCGATCAGGTGGAAGCGCTCATGCCGAGGCTCGAAGCGAAACGTCTTTAGGTCAAGGAACGGAACCGGGAAATCGCTCCAGGAATATAAATAATTCACGGACAGGTCCATATTGCGTAAAAAGCGCGTGATTCGAAATCCAACTTCAGAATCACTCAGCCGCCAATCCTCAGGCTGATTCACCGAGCGCAACGCTTGAACGGGAACATTCCGAAACTGAAACTCGCTACCTTGGTCGGCCGGACGGTTGGCCTCGAAGTCGGGTAGCCACAGGCCCTCAAACGTCCAGTCGCTCAGCGTGTAGTCCACCCGCAGCCCCCACAGCGGGATGCGGGCATCAATAAAGTCGTTCAGAATGAACTCGCGAAAATCCTGCGGGTTGATCACATCCAGGATGCGCAGGCCAATGGACTCGCCCCACACGATCTGTTGGCGGCCCAGACGGATATCAAAATCCTCGTAGAGCACGTCGAGATACAGCTCGCGCAGCTCGGCCTGAAACGAATCGCCGCCCGCCAACCGATCAATCGGCGAGGTCCGGAAATCCTCGATGTCGGTCTCCAGATGATTGACCGGATCAAACATCGACCGCCCGAGGATGGTGAGTTCGGCCCAATCGGTCAGCTCAAACTCAATCTCGGCCTGGAGCCAATTCTGAGACTTTGAGAGTTGATGCGGAGAGTGGAGCCGAAGTGCGGTTTCGTTTTTGACATAACCGGTCACGTCCAAGCGGTCCCGCAGGGTCTCAAACAAGCCGGGTTGCGGCTCACGCGCGGGCCGTCGGGTGGCCGGAGTGGCACGTCCAGCACTCTGCCGACTGGCCGCGGTGCCCCTGGGTGCTGTTGACGTGGCCTCCGTTTTCGGAGCCGGCGGTGGCGGTACAACTTTGGCCTGCTGCGTAGAGGGATCGGACGGCGGTGGGATCGATTGGACGAAGCTATTGACCTCAGGACTTTCAAACAGAATCTGCGCTCTCAGTTCCGGGGTCGGCCGGTCCGGCGTCTGGAGCACCGCCCTCACCTGATTGCCCTGTTGCTCTACGCTAAATGCCGGCAGTTTCTCGCCTTTGAGGTCAAGCACAAAACGCAGATGTTGCGGGTGGGCACCCACTCGCACACGACGCAAGAGCGTATCCTTGGCCGGATAGGCCGCTGAGGGATGTGGCAGAACCGGCCCGATGACGTCGATCACGAGGCGGGTTGGGGTCGAAAGCGGAAAGGCGTGGATGGCACTCGGTGCTTGGGAGAATTGCAGCACCACCTGTCGCTGACTCCCGTCGGCAGTCAGATGGACCTTGTGGAGACGCAGGACCGAGGGAGAGGCAGCTTGGGCGGAAGATGTTCCTACCCCAATCCACAGGATCGCGATAAGGCTAAAAACCCAGGCCTTCTGCCTCGTGGGCGTGCTGCTCATAGAGAGAACAATCTAGGGCGCGCCCTTGCGCAGCGACCGTTCGGTAAAAATCGACTCTTTGAGACCCTGATTGAACCGCACGTTGCTAAAATCAACCTCGGTCTTATGTCCGGTCAGTTGATTTTCCACCACGATCCGCTTCCAGTTCCAAATCCCGTCGATCTCCTCCCACTCTGTTGTCAGGATTTTGAGCAGGCGGTCTTTGCGGTCGTAGAACTCAATTCTGGGCTCGGTCAGGGTCTCGGCGTTTATCCAGCGGAGTTTTTTACTGTAGATGTAATTCTCCTTTACCGGTGTGGACTCCAGGACGTAGAGCTTGGTGCCGTTGTTCTGCTCGACACGCAGCAGTTTATGCGTATCCTCCTCGACCTCCCGGTCTGCCATGTCGTCGTAGATCATATCGCTGCCCATAAAGGAGTTTTCCTTATCGCCGGAGGCAATCCGGCGCACCTTGCGCAGGGCCGGCAGATAGATCCACTGGTCGTCGTCGGCCTCGGCGTCTTCCTGCGACCAGTTAAGAAAAGTGGTGTCTTTGACATCCGGCGGGGACTCAAAATAGATGAAAGACTTACTCGACAGCCCATCCTGGCCCTCATAGTCTTTCCAGTAGCGCAGGGTATGGCGCTGGCGCGTCTTGCCCCTGCTATTGGTCAGCGTCCAGAGGGCCTCGGAGATCTGATCGTCGCCGTCCTCACGCTCGTCAACCATGACGGCAATCTCCCGCCCGCTGGGCTCCCCAGGAACTTCCTGTGCGTCGGCAAACGGCGTTGTACTCAGCACAAACAATCCAAATCCGATCCATAACCCGATGGTCTTCATACTGTCTCCTTCTCTTGTAGGGGTGAAACCGCGTAGTCCGTTCTCGGCGGCAAAGCGGACACCGGCGCTGTTCCATACACAAAACGCGGCTTGAAGGTGTTGAGGATGGCCGGCAGAAGCGTCACGGAGGCCAGCAGGCAGGCAGCCATGTTCAGCGCCATCATCGCTCCGAGATAAAAATTGGGCTTGAAGTTAGAAGTCAGAAAGACCAGGAAGCCCCCAATCACCACGGCCGCATTAAAGAAAATGGCTTTGCCCGAGGTGGCCATGGTGGCCACGGTAATGGCTTCCGGGTCGACCAGGCCGTCTTTGGTTTTCAGTTGATATTTATTGAGAAAGTGGATGGTGTAGTCGATCCCGATCCCGATCACCATGGAGGCAGTCATGGATTTGCCCACTTCGAGAGGGATGCCCAGCACTCCCATCAGGCCGAAGCTGAAGACCATCACCGAACTGATGGGGATGATGTTGATCAGCCCGGCAACCACGGAGCGGAACATGCAGGTGGTGAGCAGAAACACCGCCAGCAGTGAGGTGACCAGACTGGTCAACTGCCCGGACACGACCAGCTCGCTGAAGCGGTTGCTCATATAGCCCTGTCCGGCAAAGCCGATCCAGAACCCGCTTGTGGTCTCCCAGCCAATGACCGTGGGCGTGATACCGGCCAACCAGCGTCCGAAGCGCACCGTCAGCGGATCGTGGTCGCCGGACTGACCGCCGTTCCCCTCGGCCAGTCCGAATTCCCGGACCGCAAAGTCCTGAATCCGGTCGATCACGCGCTCGATATCGGCACTGTGGTCCGAGCGCAGAAAAAACGACACGTTGGCGTGCTGGTAGTCATAATCGACCACCTCATCAAAATCGTCCGGGTCGCCGGAGAACGAGTACAGCAGCAAGTATTGGGCGATCAGGTCGCGCGAGTCGGGAATGACCTCCATCTCCTGGCGATCCTCGTTCATGACCCGGTGCATACGCTTGATGAACTCGGCGATGGACAGCGAGCCGCCCACAATCGGGTCTTGTTCGACCGCGGCTTGCAGACGGTCGAGCTTATCGAGCAGGTCCGGGTCCTTGAGCAGGTCGGGCTCGTGCCCTTCGATGGCCACATAGATGGGCAGCGTGCCCTGAAACTTCTCCCGCAGAACTTCGTCGCCAATGCGAACCGGACTCTGCTGGTGGAACACATCGATCCATGACGAATCAATATAGAGGCGCTGAAGGCCGATCAGGCAGATGAGCATCGTGCTGACCGCAATGCTCCACACCAGGAGGGGACGCCGGGCTACCCCCCGGCCCAGGCCGGACAGAGTCCGGGCGGCCCAGCCGGTGGCGGCCAGGTCTTTACTGCGGTGCATCTGATTGCGCAGACTCCGGCTGGCGGTGGGCGACAGCAGGCTCAGGACGGCCGGGAAAAAAGTCAGCGAGACCACCATCGCCGCCAGCACTCCGACCGAGGTAAACACGCCGAAGTAGCGGATGGGCACCATGGCCGCGGTCAGAAAGGACAGAAAGCCGGCCGCGGTCGTCAGGGCCGTGAATACCACCGGCTTCCACATTTCCCGCATGGCCGCCATGACGGCGGCCTCGGCGTCCGGCTCGGCTTGACTGAGAATTTCGTCATAGTAGCGGCTGAGAATATGAATGCCGTAGGCCACGCCAATCGCCATCAGGGTGACCGGCATCATGGTCGAGATGAAATACATGGGCACCCCGAGCCAGGCCATCAGGCCCATGCTCCAGATGACCGAGATCATCACCACGGCAAACGGCAGGAGGACGCCGCGCAGACTGCGATAGGTCAGATACAGGGTGCCGAGGACAATACACAAGATCAGCGGCATGAAGCGTTCCATGTCGCTCCGGCCGTCCTCGGAGAAGGTCACCTCCATAGCGCCGCGCCCGGCGATATGGAACTGCTCGGGCACGCCGGCCGCCTCTTTTTCGCGGATCATGTCCCGAATGGTACGGTAGATCGCCGACCGGCGGGCAACCCCCTCAAGCGTCCCCTGGGACGATTCCATCCGGGCCATAATCAGCAGGCCGGTCCCGTCGCGCGAGACCACCCAGTCCACAAACATGGCGTTGTCAAACAGAGCGTCCCGCAGCGCGGCCAGGGCTGCGGCCGAGCGCGGCGGCTCTTCCATGAACGGATCGACCGCCATGCCGTCGCTGGTGCCGGTGATATTGTCCATGGTGGCCACGCTGGTCACGTCTTCATCCCGGACAGCCTTGATGCCCGGCAGGAGCGCGATTTTCTCGGAGAACTCTTTGACAATGCCCAGGGTACGCGGATTGAACACCCCATTTTCCTGGGGGTTGTCGTTCAGGACACCGACGATGATGAGGTCCAGCATCCCAAAGCGCTCTTCCACCACATCGTTGTAGTGCAGAACCGGATCATTGGGGGGGATCATGGATTCGGCGTCGCTCTCGAAGCGCAGGTATTGAAGCTGCATGGCCGCCACTATTGTCACGCCCAGGACGGCCGCAATAACCGGAAAACGAAAACGGATGATAGTACGAAAAATAGCTTCCATGCAGTGTTCCTCTATCCTGCCGGTGTACTCCTGGCTCTGCGCGCGGTCTGACTCGGGGCGCTTTTCCGAGACGCGGAGGCCCCCCTCGGTCTGGTTTTTGTCTGGCCGGGTTCGGCGGTCAGCAGGGCCAGAACCAGGTCCGGCAGGGCGCTTATCACCTGCGTGCCGGACAGCTTGGGGTCCACATGGCCCACGAGTTTCTGGGCGCGCAGGGTGTGAATAACGAGGCCAATAATGGCCAGCGGCGCCATCTGGACCGGCAGCGGCTTCAGCTCGCCCTGACGCACGCCGCGCGCCACAATGGCCTGCACGGCACGGTGCGCCCGTGAAAACCAGCGCTCGGCCAGCACCGCGGCAACTGCATGATGGTCGTCAATGGTGCGCTGCACCATCTGAAACCGGTGCGGCGCGTCATGATAGGCGTCAATAAATACCTGTACCACGGCGCGAAGCTGTGCCTCGGGTTCGGTCCCGTCCGCGGCAATGGCCTCAATCTGCGTCACCACTCCGCTCACCGCGTCCTCAAGCAATGTCTGATACAGCGCCTCTTTGTTGTCGTAATAGTGATAGATGAGGGCCTTGGTCGCACCGGCCTGTTCGGCAATCTCCCGAATCGAGGCGCCGTCAAAGCCGCGCTCGGCAAACAGCGCTTCAGCCACCGTTCCGATCCTGGCGCGGTAGTCCGGCGATGAGGGAGTTTTGATGGGACGGGCCATGACGGCAATAATTAACCGGACGGACAGTTAAGTCAAGGCCCCCCGCCCCCGTTCGTCCTGAGCGTAGCAAAGCGAAGTCGAAGGACTGGAGAGCGGAGCACAGCCGGCCCCGGACACGAGCCGGGGGCCGGCCTGACGAGAGTGGACTGGCAGAGCGTGAAACGCGCCGGCTCCAGAGGTTGAGAAGGGGGCAGACTTCCGCCCCAATCCCGCTATACTGCATCGACCGACACGGAGGAGAATCGTGTGAAATTTGGCATCCTTCAATTTTTTAGCTGGCCGGAACGGCGGACTGAGATTGCGACGGTGTATCAACGTGGTTTGGAACGTATCCAGATCATGGACCAGAGCGGCTATGATGCGGTCTGGCTGACCGAGCACCATTTTAACGACTACAGCGTCTGCCCTTCGATCCCGGTCATCGGGACGTATGCCGCGGCTCGGACCAGGCAGCTGCGGATCGGAACCGGCGTGTGTCTGGCCGGCTTCTACCACCCGCTCCGCCTGGCCGAGGAAATCGCGCTGCTCGATACCCTGTCCGGCGGTCGGGTCAATTGGGGGGCCGGGCGTGGCTTTGACCTGAAGGAGTTCAAAGCCTTCGGCGTACCCGTCGAGGAGAGCCACGCCCGCTTTCGGGAAACCGTGGACATTGTCCTCAAAGCCTGGACCACCGACCGCCTGACCTATACCGGCCAGTTTTTCTCCTTCGAGGATGTCGAAGTCCTGCCCAAGCCCCTGCAACAACCGCACCCCCCCGTGTGGGCCGCGGCCTCGTCGCCGTCAGCCATCGAGTGGGCCGCTTCCGTCGGCCATTCGATTCTCATGGACCCGCACGCCACCCACGTGGAATTGGGCCATAAATGGGAATTATACCGGGATACGCTCACCCGCTACGGCTATGCCATTGAGGGCCGTCAGATACCCATGGCGCGGCTCCTGGCCATTGCCGCTACCCAGGAAAAGGCCGCCGAAGTCGCCCGCCAGGGAGCCAAATGGCTGGTGGATACCTATGTGCCGCCCGAGATGTACGGCAGCGGCGACCCGGTCCAGCGCTATGTTGACGAAGTTGTCATTCACGGCACGCCGGACAAGGTCAGAGACGAACTCGCCCGCCTGCACGAAGAAATCCATCTGGACTACATCATCGGCGCGCCGCTGAGCCACGAGAGCTTTCTCCAGTTCACGGACCAGGTGTTGCCCCGGATGGGCTAGAGCAAAGAACGCTGCTGTGTCGCCGCTCGTCATTCCTGTGCAAACAGGAATCCAGCCCCTCCGTTCACCCTGAGCGTAGCGGAGCGAAGTCGAAGGGCCCCCGGCCTCTGGATGCCGGATCAGGTCCGGCATGACGAAGACGGAATACTATGGCTACAACATATCGTAAACCGTTACCCTGGCGTCTCCCGTCCGACCCGCACGTTCCACCAGACTATCAGCGGAGTGATCACAAGGGTGGGCAGGGTCCAGGCCAGCCATACGGGGTCGGTCTCCACGTTGACGACGAGCACCGCGGTGACGGTTGCGATGGTTCCCGCCAGCATATTCGTGAGATGCCGGGCGATACGCTGCTTGCCGGACGCTCGCCGACCGGTGTGGAAACGAGCGTCAGCGGCACTCAGCGCTACTGCGATGCTTCCAAATACCGCCATCGTTATCCACTGAGCACTACCCGACAAGAGCAGGACAGCACCATAGCCCCACATCCCTACCCCGGTCAGCCCCATGACTGCCACCGCGGCCCAGTCTACCGGCTGAGCGTGCTCGTGCCTGTTCCGGGCAAAGCGCCAGCCGGCAAATACCAGATAGAAACTGAACAGAGCGATCAACGACAGGAACACGTTAGACCCGAGTATCGCCAGTGGTAGCGCGGTCATAAAGATCACCGTCATTGCGAGCGCATAGACCCGCCCGGCTCTTATGTGATGAGTGCCGCCCTTGGCCGTTATCAGCGCGATAACGGCCGTCGCCAGCGCAACCGAGCCGGCTGCAATGTGAACCATAAGAAGGACGGTCCCGACCATATGGTTTCTTTCCAGTGCTCCCAAAAGTTGAGCGCAATTATCGCCGGTCCGAGGGAGACCTCCCTTGTACCGTACCCGAGTCTTGAGTACCGTCAACAATAGAGGGACTTATATGAGGATCGGCGGTCGGATTACACTCCGCTAATCCAGCCGCCCAGAAGGGCCATACGGTGCTGAGAAGCCATTCAATATGACAACTTGTGAACCTCAATCCCCGGCTCTCAACAAACCCCCCGCCGGGCTGCGGCTGCTGCGGCCCTACCTCCAACGCTCTCATGCCAGAAGCGCGAAGCGCTGGGCCAGAGCGGTCGAACAGTGCGTCACCATAGACCATCTGCGGCAGGTGATGGAGCGGCGCGTGCCGCCGATTGTGCGGGAGTATTATCGGGGTGGCGCCGATAACGAAATCACGCTCAGAGATAATGTCGAAGCCTTTCAGAGAGAGCGCTTTAAGCCGAGAAGCGCGGTCCGGCTGGACACAGTAGAGATGCGGACCGAAATTCTGGGCCACCCCATTGCGCTGCCGGTCATCGCCGCGCCGATAGGCAGCCCCCGCATGCTCTGGCCCCGCGGCGAAGCCGTCGCGGCCAAGGCAATCGGCGAAGCCGGGACGGTCTGTACGCTCTCCACCCTGACCGGGACTGACCTGGAAGAAGTCCGCGCCGCCTCGCCAGGCCCGTGCTGGTATCAGCTGTATCTCGTGGGTGGCAAAGACGTCGCCGCCCGCGGGATCGAACGGGCGAAAAACGCCGGCTATTCCGCGCTGGTGCTGACCATTGATACCGCGGTCGCCGGGAATCGCGCCCGGCACGAATGGTTGGGCGCTTCACGGGCGATCAATGGTACGCCACTCCAGAAACTGAAATTCGGCCCGCAAATGATTTCCCATCTTTCCTGGCTGAAGAGTTTTTACGCGGACGGCGGGATGATGCAGTTCCGCAATGTCATGCTGAACGACGGCCAGCCAATGCCCTACGCCGACGTTGGAGCCCAACTGCGCACTTCGGTTGTCACCTGGGAGCATCTGGCCTGGATTCGGGAAATCTGGGGGACGGACAAACCCATCCTCATGAAGGGCGTGCAGTGCGTCGAAGACGCCCGGCTGGCGGTCGAACATGGGCTGGACGGCATTGTCATCTCCAACCACGGCGGTCGCCAGATGGACCGCGTCTACCCGACCCTCTCCGTCCTGAAGGACGTCGTGGCCGCACTCAAGGACTCCGGGATGACCATCTTGCTGGACGGCGGCATTCGTTCCGGCGCAGATGTCGTCATTGCCCTGGCCCACGGCGCGGATGCGGTCTTAGCCGGGCGGGCGTATGTGTATGGTCTTGGGGCGGGCGGAGAAGCGGGGGTGGGCAAGGCGTTTGCCATCCTGAAAAAAGAAATTGAGGATACCCTGCGGCTCCTGGGCTGTGCCTCCATCCACGACCTGAATGCCACAGAGCATCTTTTGCCGTATCCGTTTCAGTAGCGCGTTTTTCCATAGGCTGATTTCCATAGGCTGAAGTGGGGCGGACCCTGTGCTATTCAGCCCGCCCGTTGGCCTCCATATCGCGCAGCATGGCCTGTTCCATTTTCTGCATGCCTTCTCGGGTGGAGACATCACACTCGACCCGACCCTCCGGGGTGTCGACCAGAGTCACGTAGGACCCCCGGTGATTGCTGAAAATCTCAAACGTGGTGCAGCCCTCCGGTCCGGCGATATGCGGGCCGTAGGCCACGCCCGGCTCGGTCATCATCACGTCACCGGGCTCGAGGATGCGCTCCCCCACGTCCAGCGTGCCCTGTACGACAATCTCAAACCGGTGGCAGTCGTGGGCGTGCCGCGGCAGGGTCCAGTTGGGTCCCATGCGCAGCGTCACCACGGTAGGCGGGTTGTCCTGCCGGTCGCCGAGTAAAAAATAGGCCAGCCCGGTGACCCCCTCCAGGGGCGTCTCGACCAGCTCTTTCAGTTCCTCCGGATACTGCTTCCAGAATGTGGGATCGTCCATTGATAAAAAAGACGCCATAGCTCCTCCTCCTCTTTTCGTTGCGAGTTTTGAGATGTACGGTCGGTAAGGGGCCACCCGGTTGCGGGCCGGCACCGCTCAGTCGAGCCGATAGGCGCGGGCGACGTTTTCTCCCAGGATGCCGCGGCGGGCGGTTTCGCTCATCGGCGCGACCATGGCCTGCAATTCTTCGAGGTAGTTCGCCGGATGGTCCGGGTGGGGATAGTCGCTCGCCCAGAAGAACTTGTCCGTACCGACCAGCCCGGTCAGGGACGCGATTGTACGCTCTTCGGGGTCCGCGGAAATATAACACTGCCGCTTGAAGTAGTAGGACGGCTTTTCCTTGAGACGCACGGTTGCCCCAAACGTCGTGCCCTCGAAGATGGCGTCCGCCCGGTCGAGAAAATAGCCGATCCAGCCGGCCTGCGATTCCAGGACGACCACCCGCAAACGCGGGAAGCGTTCAAACACGCCCCATTGAAACAAGGTGCCAAAGGCGTGCTGCACGCCCTGACCGGCGAACAGGTCCACATACCACATGGCCCAGCCGAATTTGTCATAGCGTTGGTGGATGCCCCATTCGGGCGGCTCGAACGTGGGATGAATGGCAAACGGGATGTCGCAGTCCTGAGCGGTGGCAAAGACAACATCGTGGCGAGGGTCGCCGTGAGGGATACGTGAAATCGTAAACGGGCTGACAAACACGCCTTTACAGCCGTCCGCAACGGCCCGTTCGATCTCGCGGGCGGCTGCCTGGGGGTCGCCGAGCGACACGTGAGCAATGGGCACGAGCCGTCCGCCCGAGTCCCGGCAGAAGTCGGCAATCCAGCGATTATACGCCCGACAGTAGGCCGCGGACAGTTCGGGGTCGAGCAGTTCGGCCTCCCACAGCAGCCCCAGGGTCGGGTAGAGGATGGCCTTGTCCATATTCTCGCGGCCGAGCAGTTCCACCCGCTCTTGCATATCCATGGTGCCAAAGGCCGCGCCCGTGAGATAGGTCAGTTCCGGTCCCGGTCGGACCGCCCGCACCTCTTCGGGCCGAATCTCGCCCCGCATGGCCCGTTGGCGCAGTTCGGTGGCCTCGTCCACCTGTTTGCCCATGCCGCCCAGGGTGCCCAGCGTACCCGGACGGGTGAGCTTGGCCCGCCGGGAGTCAATCTCCAGGTATTCGTAGCCGTCGTCCGGGTCCACGCGGATACGCAGCGCCCGGTCACGATAGGCGGGATCAAGGTATTGTTCCCATAGATCGGGCGGTTCAAGAATATGCCCGTCACAGTCAATCAGTAAGGAATCGGTTGTCATACATCTCCCTTGTGTGCTATCGACTCGAATCTGCACAGAGATATATATGACACACAGATATGAAGCACTAGCCTGAATGGGCCGGTGAGTATTGAAACGGAAGAAAACCCAGCAGAGCAAAAGGAGGAACCATGAAAGTCGGTACGATCATGCAGTTGACCAGTTTTGACGGCAAGCCGGACCTGCAAACCTATCAGGAAGAGCTGTCGCTGGCGGATAAGGCGGAAGACTATGGCTTTGACTCGCTGTGGAGTCTCGACCACCATTTCACCGGCTATGTGATGTCGCCTGACCCGTGTCAGTTGTTGTCCTATATGGCCGGGCGCACCAAGAAGATTCAACTCGGCACCGCGGTCATCGTGCTGCCCTGGCACGACCCGGTCGAAATCGCCGAGAAAATCGCCCTGCTCGACCTGGTGTCCGGTGGACGCACGATCTTCGGCTTCGGGCGCGGCGCAGCCACGGTCGAATACGCCGGCTTCCGCATTCCCATGGACGAGTCGCGCGAGCGTTTTGTCGAATGCGCCGACATCATTCGTCTGGGTCTGACTCAGGACAGCTTTTCGTACGAGGGCAAGTATTATCAGATTCCGGACATTCAGGTCCGCCCGCGGCCTCTCTCCAATCCCGAGACCCGCTTCTATGCCTCGTCGGTCAGCCCGGAGTCGGCCGATATCATGGCCAAGATGGGCTTCGGCGTGTTGATCATTGCCCAGCGCAGTTGGGAGGATACGGCCACGGACTACCAGCGCTACTGTGAGACCGCCCTGGCCAACAACATCACACCGCGTCCGCCCATTGGCTTATTCAACGTCCTGGTTTCCGACGATGCCACAGAAGCCGAAGACCTGGCCCAGCATTATATGGGCACGCTGTTTGACTCCATTGAAAACCACTACGGCTTTTCCTCGGGCAAGCTGAAAAGCGTCAAGGGCTACGAGTTCTACGGAAAAATGGCCAAAACCTATGCCAAGCTCAACGCGGACGCAGAGGCCAAGGTCAAGGCGATCGAGTTCTTCCGCAGCCTGCATGCGGCCGGCACGCCGGACCAGGTACTCGAAAAAATCCGCTATATTCACGAGACGGTCGCGCTCGACCACATGGTCGGCACCTTCGCCTTCGGCGGCCTGCCGGCTCCGAAGCTGAATCGCAGCTTCGAACTCTTTGCCGAGAAAGTCCTGCCGGTGCTTCAAACCGACCCGGCCTTTCAACTGCCCAAGGAGCAGGCCGAGTTGGTCGCGGCCAGCGCCTAAATGATCACCGGGGCAGACCCGACGGTCTGCCCCGCTCCCTTCTATAGTCTCACCTGCGCTCACTCTACGGCGCGAACATTTCGCCCAGGACGGTCAGGACTTCCCGTGCGGCTCGGTCGCTGATTTTTCCCAGGCGGCGGACCAAGCGCGTTTTGTCAACCGTGCGTATCTGATCCAGGACGATCTGACCGTTTTTTCTCTGAAAACGGACGGGTATCCGGGTCGGATAAGGACGTCCCTTTGTCGTCATCGGAGCGACAATAACCGTGCCAATATGTCGATTCATTTCATCGGGCGATATAATGACACAGGGGCGCATTTTCTGAATCTCATGCCCTTGTGTAGGATCGAGCCGTACCAGGTAGACCTCGAAACGAGCGACTACCATTCCCACTCCATAGTGTCCCATTCGGTGGCTGACAGAGATTCTCCGTCAAGCAGGGCATCATCCCCATGTTCACGCATGTGGCCAAAGGCGTCATCCCACCCGCTCCGAGGCTGTCTGGCCGGACGAATGACCAGGTGATCGTGCCGGAGCTCCAGTTCGACCTGGTCGTGGAGCTGGCACTGTTCCAAAAATGCTTTGGGGATGCGGACACCGCGCGAATTCCCAATTTGAACGAGGGCAGTTTTCATCGGCAAGCCTCCGTTTTGGTCGAGTGCATACAATGTAAGTACGAAAGTGGGTGGGCTGTGTCAACCGATTCCCTCACCGTCCTTACCCTGGAGGGAGGGAGCGGGCCGGTGAGGACTGAAACAAACCGTCACAAGGGCCGGAAGTTCATCTCCAGCAGCGCTTTGAGGTGGGCTGGGTGACAGGCGAGAATGGGCGCTTCCGATGCATCCGGCCGGTCTCTCGTCGTGCGCACCATTTCGGTTGGGGTCACCGGCTCGCCGGAGAGGCGATACAGCCCGCCGCCGGCCTGCCATAAAACCATCGCCGCGGCTGCAATATCATAAAAATGAAAACGGGTGAGCAGGCTGGCCTGGAGGGCTCCGGTGGCGACCAGAATAACCTCGTAGCCGGAGACGCCGAAGCTCCGAAGCTTGCCGGGATACTGGCTGAGATTCCAGTGCTGCACGTCCGATGAGACCCCGAGATAGTCGGATTTTCGGATGTCCGGCTGGACGGGCGGAATGGTCAGCGGAGCCGCATTCCACTCGGCGCGCTTGCCGTGGGCGCTCAGAAAAACATGCCTGGCCGCCGGCATACTGAAAATGCCGCTGAACGGTTCCCAGCGGTCGGTCCTCGCCGGCTGCCGGAACACCGCCAGGGAAACGCCCCATACGGGGATACGGCTGCGGAAGGCCGCGGTCCCGTCAATCGGGTCGAGCAGCACAATATACGAAGCCGAACGGTCCCCGGACCAGCCCCGCTCTTCCCCGAAAATCCCCACCTCCCCCTGAAAAAGCGCCGTCAGCTCGCGTCGCAGAAAACCCTCGATCGCGCCGTCCGCGGGAGTGACCCACGAGCCGTCGGGTTTGAGCGAGCCCGGGCTTCGGCCATACTGGTCCAGGGCCATCTGGTCCGCGACGCGTACAAGCTGCCTGATCCGCTCAAGCACCTGTCCTGAGTCAAGTCGAGAAGGCTCGTTCATCCTCAATCGCCTCACCGGCGCGCTTCGCCGCCCAACTCTTCAAACAGCTCCCCCACCACGCGCGCCGTGCGGGCCGGGTCGTGCCGCACCAGCGAGTGGGCCGACATGACATTGCCGAATTTCACCACTTTTACCCCCAGGTCATACAGCGCCTCAGTATCGAGCCTGACCTGCGCGGCCCGTTCTTCCTGATACTTGCGCGCCAGTGCCGGGGGGATTGCACCCCGGTGGACAACCACCGCATCAGGCGTCCGGCCGGCATACTCGGCCAGCTTTGCCACGTGCTGAGAGGCGGAATAGCCGTCGGTTTCTCCATGACGGGTCATGAGGTTGAGAATATAAATGACCGGTGCGCGCGCGCTTCGGAGCGCCTCCGGCATACCGCCGACCAGGAGGTTGGGAATGGTTGAGGTGTAGAGATTCCCCGGCGCAAAGATAATGAAATCGCTCTCGTGCAGGGCTCGAACGGCCTCGGGATTGGCCTGCGCCGCGGGCGTGAGATACACCCGCCTGATCGGGATGGCCGGGTCATGCTTGGGCACGTCGATATTGGCCTCTCCCTCGACCAGGCTGCCGTCCGCCAGCTCCGCGCACAGATGGGCGTGGTCCCAGGTCACGGCCAAAACACGGCCCCGTATTTTGAGTATCCGGCTGATCGCTTCAATCGCCTGTTTTTCGGAGTCCAGAATTTTTGTCAGGGCCAGAAAAAAAAGATTGCCAAAGCTCCGGCCCTCCAGGGGCGCATCCACAAACCGAAAGGAAAACAGATCACGCAAGAGCTGGCTCTCTTCCGACAGGGCGACCAGACAGCGCCGCATATCCCCCGGTGGCAGTACCCCGAATTCATCCCGGAGTCGCCCCGA
Source organism: uncultured Binatia bacterium (SeqCode) (assembly GCA_965232605.1). Taxonomy (GTDB): domain Bacteria; phylum Desulfobacterota; class Binatia; order Bin18; family Bin18; genus Bin18. The sequence continues at coordinate 1,045,348 of CBDDQA010000005.1, forward strand.
GTCGCCGCCCGAATCCATCATGGTCACGATGGATTGGATCCACAGGTCGGCATACGCGCGCAGACCCGACAGGACGTTGAACGACCCGGTTCCGCCTCCAATCACGCTCACCCTGCGTCGCATAGACAGGTCCTTTGAGTCTTTAGGGTCCTTTGGGTCGGTTGGGTCTTTAGGGTCCTTTGGGTCGGTTGGGTTTCATAGACTCAATAGACTCAATAGACTCAACAGACTCAATCCGGGTCCAGTGCCGTAGTGCTTCCAGGGCGGGGCTCGCGAGTCCTTCGGTCTGCCACTGCTCGCACAGCGCGGCCAACGGCGCTTTCAGGGCGGGTAAGGGGTCGGCCCCTGGGGTCATATCGGCCGCTTTCTTGCGTAGCCAAGCGAGCGTGTCGTCCAGGCTCGGCAACGACCCGGACAGAAGCGCTCGCCGCAGTTGAGGGATCGTGGTGGTATCAAAGGTGCGTTTATGGCTGAGGTCGATAATATCGGGCAGGAGCAGGCCGGCCGCACTCAGGCGACAGTCGAGCCGGGCCAGGAATTCGTTATAGACCTGTCCGGCCACGGCCTCGGCCCTGACCCGGACGGCATCCAAAAGCGCTCGCCCGCGTAGAGCGGCTTCCGCTTCGTGGGGCGGGAGCTGGCAGTAGAATTTGAGTTTCGGCTCCGTGCCCGACGGCCGGATGATCGTCACCCCGCCGTCAGTCACGAGCCGTAAGACATTCCGGGGGAGCCTATCGGTTTCGCTCACAAAAGGTCCGAAGCGCGCCTCGTCCCAGTAATCAATCATATCCGTCACGGCAAACCCGCCAAGCTGCCGGGGCGGCGTTTCGCGCAGGGAGTGCATAAGCCGGTCTCGGCGCAAGACGCCCTCCGCCCCGCTCATCATGATGGAGCGATTGACATCCGCATAGCCGCCCAACGCTTCCAGGATGTGAATATAGTAGTCGAGCAGCGTCTTTCCCTCCTGGCGGAGCTGTTGATACAGGGTGGCGAAGTACAGGCAGGCCGGCGCGGCGTCTTTATCCTTGAGGTGCGGGATGAGCATGCCGCCGTGGCTTTCCTCGACCGCCAGGACCAGCTGCTCAGGCGTACACCGCACGCCGTGATAAGTGCCGGTCCGGTCCAGGGCCTTCAGGACCGCGGCCACATATTTGAAGCCGACGAGCAGGTCGTCCACGATCCAGGAATCGCCCGCCCGAGCCACGATCTTGCCCAGTAGCCGGGTGGTCACCAGGGTCTCAATGACCAGCCCTCTGCGCTGCGGACCTCTGGGGTCCAGCATCAGGAAATAGCACAGCATGGCCGCGAGCTGGTTGCCGTCAAAATGATACCAGCTGCCGTCGGGCAGTCTGGCCTCAAGACCGACCCGATCCGCATCCGGGTCGCTGGAGAGGACCAGGCCGACCCCGCGCGTATCGGCAAAGGCTTTTGCCGGCTCGGTCGCCTGGGGAACTTCGGGGTTGGGCACGCGAAAAGGAATGGCGGCAAACGTCCCGTCCGGTCCCTGGTCGGGCGGGGTCCGGACCGGAAAGCCGACGCGCTCCAGCAGCGCGCCAACCGTCGTCAGCCCACAGCCGCTCAGGGGCGTAAACACGACCGGATAGGCCGGCAGCGGGGTATGAAGCCGAGCGTAGAGTTGCACATAGGTTCGGAGGTATTCCTCGTGCAAGCGACGCGGAATGGGGCGAATCAGGTCCCGGCTCAGGGCCTGGGCAAAGGGGAGGGAGCGAATGTCCGTGGCCTGCGCCATGATATCCACCAACCGCTGGTCGTCCGGGGCTACCGGTTGGCTGCCGTACTGGTCATACACCTTGATGCCGTTGTCGTCGGGCGGATTATGCGAGGCCGACAGATTGATACCCCCGACCGCACCCAGTTGACCAATCAGATAGGACAGCTCCGGCGTGGTCAGCACGGCCATGTCGTTTTCCGGCTCGGCGAAATAGGCGGCAATTCCGTTCCCGGCGTAAATCTCGCATGCCAGTTTCCCCAGCGACCGGGACGACACACCCAGGAGGGGATGGGCGTGACCCAGGAAACCGTACACGCCCGCCAAGTCATGAAACACCCGAACATCGTTGGCCACTACCACAGTCAGGTCGGTCCGGTTCGGAAACACTGACCTGAGGTATTGACAATGCCCCTGGACGGTCATGGCCACGGTTGTCGGATTCATACGGTTCGGCCCGTAGCCCACCCGTCCGCGTCGGCCGCCCGTCCCAAACGGGAGGGCCTGCCAGAAGGCGTCAAACACCAGGGCCAGACGGTCTGCATCGAGATGCCGGGCCAGCACCTCGGGATAGGCGTACGGCATCTCATCCGCCAACCAACTCCGAAGGCGTTCATGAGCCTGCCGCCCCGGCTCTCCGTAGTTCTGTCTCAGCCGCTCACCGACCCGTGCGAGTGTGGTCATGTTTCAGATCACTCCTGAGCGTCGCGGCTGAGCTTACCGGGCCGTCCGAGCCCGTTGCGTCATTTCCGCGGCCAGCCCGAGGGCCGCCTGCATACTGCGCGGACTGGCTTTGTTGTGGCCGGCAATGTCAAACGCCGTGCCGTGGTCGGGCGAGGTCCGAATGATCGGCAGACCCAGCGTGACGTTGACCCCGTCTTCCCAGGCCAGCAATTTGAGCGGGATGAGGGCCTGGTCGTGATACTGGCAGATCACGGCATCGAATTCGCCCCGCACCGCCCGCACAAACACGGTATCCGCGGGCAGCGGCCCGACAACGTTGCAGCCCGCGCTACGGGCCTGTTCGACCGCCGGTTGAATCAGCCGATGTTCTTCATCGCCGAACGCGCCGGCTTCTCCGGCGTGGGGATTGAGTCCGGCGACGGCCAGGCGCGGCTGGGGCAGGCCGTAAAAACGGCGTAGATGCGTTGCCGCGATTGTGATGGTTTTCTCGATCCGCTCGCACGACAGGGCGCGCGGGACCTGGGCCAGAGGCAGATGCGTGGTCACCAGCACCACCCGCAACGGCTTTTTTCCCCCCAGCCCTTCGACAGGCTCAGGGCCGCCCCCTGAACCTGAAAAAGAGGGGGGCGAGCCGTCCAGCATCATCCGTACCTCGGCCGTATCCGTCAGCGCGGCCAGGAGTTCGGTATGACCGGGGTAGGCATGGCCGCTCGCCTGCCACATGGCTTTGCTGATCGGCGCGGTAACCAGTCCGTCCAGCGTCCCGTCCAGGACGAAACGCACGCCGCTTTCGACATAGCGATAGGAGGCATCCCCGCCGGCGCGGGTGGGGTGGCCGGGTACGCGGTCGGTTGGAGCGAGTTGGGAAAGCGCGAAAACGGGCAGACACTGCGGGTCGGTTGGCAAGGCATCACCGACCTGCCACTGATACGGGCGGAGGGCGGACGCCAAGCGGGTCGCCGTCTCCTGTAAAACCGTAAGATCGCCAAGAACGATGACCCGGCAGCCGGGCAATGGTGACTGGAGGGCCTTGAGTATGACCTCCGGCCCGACCCCTGTGGGGTCGCCCAGGGTCACCCCAAGAAGAGGAAACGTATCATTCATTCGGCGTGTGCCGTCATTCCCGCTGGACTCCCGCTAGATTCCCGCTTTCGCGGGAATGACGGCCTTGTGTCATTCGGTGTGTGCTGTCATTCCTGCTGGATTCCCGCTGGATTCCCGCTTTCGCGGGAATGACGGCCTTGTGTCATTCGGTGTGTGCTGTCATTCCTGCTGGATTCCCGCCTTCGTGGGAATGACGGCCTTGTGTCATTCGGTGTGTGCTGTCATTCCCGCTGGATTCCCGCTTTCGCGGGAATGACGGCCTTCTGTGCTTCCCCCCCAAAGGACCCAAGGGACCCAACAGACCCAATTAGAACGGCCAGAGCCAGCCAATGAGGCCCTTTTTCTTTCCGACCTCCAGACGGTCCGGAGCAACCTCTTCCACCTCGGTATCTAAAACGCCACTCGTCTCCGTGATACCCGAGCCAAAATCTTCCGGCGCTTCAAGAAAGTTGTCAACGTGATGGCGGAAGCGGAGGTCCTCATTAAACCAGCGCGCATAGCGGTCGCGCAGCGCCTCGTTATACAGCTTGTTCTTGATCTCCTCGGAGACGGTCTCCAGAGGTTGCAGGCCGGCGTTTCGTTTGTCCTCGATTTTAAGCAGATGCATCCCTGAATTGGTCCGAAAAGGCTGGCTGATATCGCCGTTCTCCAGGGAAAAGGCGACCTGTTCGATGCCTTCGGGCATCTGTCCGCGTTCAAAATAGCCAAGGTCCCCCCCGCTTTCAGCGCCCGGCCCAAGCGAGTACTGGCCTGCCAGATTGCCGAAATTTTCGCCCCCCAACGCACGTTGGCGGACTTGATGCACAAGCGCAATTGTTTCCTGTTCCTCTGACTCGCTCGCGGAGGGCGCTAACGGACGGAAAATATGGCGGACGTGCACCTGTGCGGGCTGGGTGTACTCATCGATATGCTCATCGTAGTAGCGCTGGACGTCCTCGGGCGTGACGTTCACCCTGGAACCGATCTCACGACTCATGAGCATCGCCTGTTCCACCTCAGTCGCCACTCGTTCGCGGTATGCCTCCATGCTCATACCCTGCTCAATCAGGGCAGCCTCAAATTCTTCATCGTTGAGATTGCTCTGCGCCTGGATACGCGCAATATAGCCGTCAACATCGGCCTTTTTGGCTTTCATGCCCTGCTTTTCCACTTCTTTTCTAATCAATTTCTGCATGATGAGCGCGTCCAGGATATCACCGTCCGACATCCCCGCCGCTCCGCCGGCGGGTGCCATCGGACTCGCGCCCGCCACTTCCCGGAAGCCCTGCATCTCGTATGAGGTAATCGGCGCACCATCGACGGTCGCCACAATGCGGTTAATGACCTCAGCCTGGCTGACGTTCGGCCCCAACCACACGGCCCAGGCCAGCATACCGATCAGAATTGGCATTCTTTTCATCACGCTTCACCGGCTAACATGCTAAAGAGTTCAGGTGTCCAGCTTTGTATGTTGTCACTGGAGGACAGCTTAACTCTTCTCGTCGAGGTCGTGCAAGAGAGCCTTGACCGCCTCCGTGACGTCTTCCTGGGGCGCAAGCGAAAACGAGACCCGAAAGTCCGGGCTGAGTTGGGCCCCCCGATCACTCTGCTGAATGAAAGCTACCAGGCGCTCGCCCTGTATGGGCGAGTCAGGGTGGAAGTGCAGGGTGACGTGCTCGCCCTTACGGTAGACCGCAGCGACCAGATAGTGACGCAGGACCCGGCGCAGGTCCATGACTTCAATAAAATCCAGGACCAGCTCGGGCAGGGGTCCAAAGCGGTCTTCCATTTCATAGGCCAGGTCGTCCAGGTCGCTGCGCGCTTTGACATTGGCCAGTTTTTTGTAAAAGACCAGACGCTGATTGACATCCGGGATGTAGGCCTCGGGCAAATAGGCCGGCAGGCCAATATGAATGTCGGGCTCAATCGCCACCTCAATCTCGCCCCCGCGCAGCTCGCGGACCGTCTCTTCCAGCATCTGGGCGTAGAGTTCGTAGCCGACCGCGGCGACGCGGCCGGACTGTTCTTTGCCCAGGAGATTGCCCGCCCCGCGAATCTCCAGATCATGGGCCGCCAAACGAAACCCGCCGCCCAGGTCGTCCAACTCCTGGAGGACCTCCAAACGCCGCTGGGCGTCACGGGTCAGAGCGTGTTCCCCCGGAATGAGCAAATAGGCATAGGCGCGCATGGCGGACCGTCCGACCCGCCCGCGCAGCTGATACAGCTGCGCCAGGCCAAAATGGTCGGCCCGGTTAATGATAATCGTGTTCGCGGTCGGGATATCGAGCCCGGACTCAATAATGGCCGAGCAGCACAGCACATTCACCCGGTGGTGCATGAAGTCCAGCATGACCGTTTCCAGCTCGCGTTCGCCCATCTGGCCGTGGGCCACCGCCAGGGTCGCCTCGGGCACGAGATCACGCAACTGGCCGGCCATTTTTTCAATGCTCTCGACCCGGTTATGAACAAAAAAGATCTGCCCGCCCCTGGCGAGTTCGTGCAGAATCGCCGAGCGGATGAGGTCTTCATCAAAGCGGGCCACATAGGTCCGGATGGCCTGGCGGTCCACGGGCGGGGTTTCGATCACGCTCAGGTCGCGCAGACCCATCATGCCCATATTGAGCGAACGCGGGATAGGTGTGGCCGACAGCGTCAGGACATCGACCTCGTGGCGCAGGCGTTTGATTTTTTCCTTATGCGTCACCCCGAAGCGATGCTCTTCGTCGATGACGACCAGGCCGAGTTCCCTGAACACAATATCGCGCTGCAGGAGCCGGTGGGTACCGATGACGATATCGACCGTTCCGGCGGCCAGGCCGCGGACCACGGCTTTGACTTCCTGGGCCGAGCGGAATCGATTGAGCAGTTCGACCCGGATGGGATAGTCGGCAAAACGCCGGCTGAAGGTCTCGGCGTGCTGCTGGGCGAGCACCGTGGTGGGCACCAGGACGGCGACCTGCTGGCCGTTTTCAACCGCCAGATAGGCCGCCCGGAGCGCGACCTCGGTCTTGCCATAGCCCACATCGCCGCAGACCAGACGGTCCATGGGTTTGGGGCTTTGCAGGTCGGCTTCCACGTCTTCTATGGCGGCCCGCTGGCCGCGGGTTTCTTCAAACGGAAAACGGGCCACAAACTCCTCGTAGTCATCGCTGAAGGTGGCCAGAGCCGGCCGCTCAGCGCTTTCCCGGACCGCATGAATTTCGAGCAGCTCACGGGCCATGGCCTGAATGGCCTCCCTGGTCTTGCGCTTGACGCGCTCCCAGGCCTGGCCGCCCAAGCGGTCCAGGCTGGGCTCTTTTCCGTCCGCGCCGGCATACTTCTGGACCAGATTGATGCGCTCGACCGGCACGTAGAGTTTGTCGCCACCGGCATATTCGAGGTGGAGATAGTCGCCCGTGGTATCGGCCACGCTCAGGTGCTGGAGCCCGTGATAGCGGGCAATACCGTGGTCGGTGTGGACCACATAGTCGTCGGCGGCCAGTTGGCTGAGTCCGGTCAGATAGTCGGCCACCGGCCGTGGCCGGGAACGCCGTCTGTGGCGGCGCTCGCCGAAAATCTCTTCTTCGGCCAGGAAGACCAGCCCGTCCGCGGGCAGGGCAAAGCCCTGCGACAGAGGTCCGACCACAATAGCAGCCCGCGGGTGCTGGCGATCCCGCCCTTGCACGTCCCACACCCGCGCCTGCTCAATAGGGAGTTCCAACTCGTAGCCAAGCAAGAGATGCTGAAGGTGGTCGGCCTGGCTCTGACTCGAAACCGTCAGATACACCTGCTGCTCGCCCCGCCACTGCCGGATACGCGCGACAAGAGGGGCCAGGCTTTTTTCCGCGCCCGGAGCAGACGCGCCGGGTTTCAGGCCGATATGCAGCATCGAAGTGACAGTACAATCAGCTCCGACGGTTTCCAGGCCTCGCACCTCAACGGTTAAGAAGGCTGCGCATCCGTCCACCGCCTGTTTCGCCGACAGATAATAGCGCTCGGGAGGCGGCACAAACCGACCGGCCTCGCGGGCCGTGGCCACTCGTGATTCGAGCTGTTCCCAAAACGTTGTACTCGCGCTTTCCTGCTCGGACGGGTCCAGGGACCATACGACCGTGCCACGGGGCAGATACTCCCCGAGGTGTTCCAGGTCGGGATAGAGATACGGCAGGAAGAACTCGACCCCGGGGAAAGGCAATCCGCTCTTGAGGTCCTCGATAATCCGCTGCTGTTCCCGATGGGAGATATCTCCGGCCTCCAGCGCCTCTTCAATCGTGCGCCAGGCGGCCTGGAGACGTGCGGCCGAAAAGAAGCGCATGGGGACAACCATGAGTTCTTCGCAGGCATCGAGCGAACGCTGCGAGGCCGGGTCGAACGAGCGCATGGTCTCGATGCTGTCTCCCAGGAACTCGACCCGCAGCGGATGCCGGGCGAGCGGCGGGAAGAGATCGACAATCCCCCCACGGACGCTGATTTCGCCTTTTTCCTCAACCAGCGGGACCCGCCGATAGCCCCACTGCAAACAGTAATCGACAAAGGCGGACAGCGGCAGTTCGTCGCCGGTACGCAGCCGGAAGGTGGCGGTGATGAATTCTTCCTGGGGCAGGAGCCGTTGCAGCAGGGCCTGAGCCGAGGTGACGAGAATGGGCGTGGTGACTGAGAGCGCATCGTACAACCCCTCGATCTGGGCGGCGACGACCTCGCTGTTGGGAGACAGGCCGTCGGCCACCGATACGTCCCAGGCCGGGTAGTAGCGGACCCGCGGATCGAGGTCCGGCCCGATAAAGAAGCGCAGGTCGGCGGCGAAGGTCTCGGCCTGTTTATCCGACGGCAGCACGCACAGCGTTGGCTGCGGAGTATGTTGCAGATGACGGGCGATGAAAAACGCTCGGGCCGCACCCTTGAGGCCGGCCAGGCGGATGACGTGGGGGGCGGGCGCAGCGGCACTGAGCCGCGTCGTTGTCTCAAGGGCAACCGAGAGGGGAGCAGCGTAAGACGGACCCACATCCATGGACGATGTTAGCGGCTGGCCTGCTGCGCGGCAGACACCATACCGAACAGGGGAATCGTGAGTTGGGTTTCTTCGGGATGGTCGGTCATGACCTCAATGCTGCCGCGTATCTTGCCCGGCTCGGTGTCGCCCGTGATATGCAGGCGCAGCGCAAACTCTTTGCCCGGCGTGACCTCGGTCAGCTCGGGGACAACGCTGGCGAGTGAACTTCGCACCTGCCCGATACCGAGGGGCTGAGCGGAGCGGTTCTTGATGCGCACCGTCCGGGTCTCTCCGACTCCCTGGCGGACGACCCCGAACGAGACCTGGGAGGGCGAGACACTGATATCGCCCTCGACGCTGCCCACAACCGGAATACTGATGGTCGGCTTTTTCGTGCTTGTCGTGGTAACCGTAATGGTGTCGTTGAGCGGGCCGCGCGGCGCGGTTTTGGAGACGCTCACCTGAAGCGCCTTGCCTTTTTTGCCCTCGACCTGGGCGTCTTCGGCCCGGACGCTGATGGCGGGATTGGCATTGGTGATGTGTGTGATTTCAAGGGATTTGTTTTCATCGGACAGGACCGTGACCGTGCGGGTGATGGGGGAGCCGCGCTGCAGCCGGCCCAGATACAGCTGGGCCGGCTGTACCTGCACCTCGACAGTAATTTTTCCCCGGAGCGTCAGGGTCGTGACCGGTCTGAGGGGATCGTTGGTATGGACACGGATGTCTTTGGCGCTCTGGCCGGCAAACCGCCTGGTGTCAAACGTGGCCTGAATGGTGCCCTCCGCGCCGGGCGGGATGGTGTCCGCGGCAATCACCGCAGCGGTGCAGCCGCACGAGGTTTTGACGGACTGCACCCGTAAATCCCGGTTGCCCCGGTTGATGAACCGAAAATCATGCGTCACTTTTTCGCCCTGTTCGACCCGTCCAAAGTCGAACACGGGTTCGTCAACCTGCATCCGAGGGCCGATAAAGGCCGCCGTATCAGGGGTTGTGCCGCTCCCGGATTCGGCGTGCACCCCCGGGGCGACACCGAAACAGGCCAGAGAGCAGAAAACGGTCAGCACAAGGGCGGCAGGAGTCCCGATACGCATTTCTACCCCTCCTTGGTGGGGCGTTGGGACGGGCGCGTCGCACCATTATTCGAGCGGGCCAGAAAGGTATCCAGATAGCGCGTGTGCACCTTGCCGGCTAAAAAATCCCGGTCGCGCAGGATTCTCTGATGCAGCGGGATATTCGTTTTAATGCCCTCAATCCGATATTCCGACAGGGCGGCGCGCATCCGCTGGACAGCCTCGTCCCGCGTCTGAGCGCTCACAATGACTTTTGCCACCAGGGAGTCATAGTAAACGGGCACGCTGCTGTTCTCCATCACCCCGGCTTCCACCCGGACACCCATCCCGCCCGGGGGATGATAGGTCCGAATCGTCCCAGGGGAAGGCAGCATGGTGATGGGGTCTTCGGCCACCACCCGGCACTCGAGGGCGTGGCCTGAAAAACGGATATCCTTCTGACGCCAGGGCAAGGGCTCGCCGGCTGCCGAGCGGATGCCGGCCTGGACCACGTCGATGCCCGTCATCATCTCGGTCACCGGGTGTTCCACCTGGACTCGGGTATTCATCTCAATAAAATAGAAGTGGCCCTGGGGATCAAGCAGAAACTCAATCGTCCCGACATTGGTATAGCCGACCGCCCGGGCGGCCTTGACCGCCATGGCGCCCATCCGTTCGCGCAGGCGTTTGGTCAGGGCCGGCGAGGGCGCTTCCTCAATGAGTTTCTGATAGCGGCGCTGGATCGAACACTCGCGCTCCCCGAGATGGATGACGTTGCGGTGCTGGTCGCCCACGATCTGAAACTCGATATGCCGGGCGCGTTCCAGGTATTTCTCGACGTACAGCGTTCCATTCCCGAACGCGTTTTCACCCTCTTCCCGGGCAACGGCAAACAGGGTCGAAAGATCGTTGGGATTCTGGACGACCCGCAGGCCACGCCCGCCGCCACCGCCCGCGGCTTTTATCAGAATGGGAAAGCCGACCTGAGCCGCCACGGCCTGGGCTTCTTTGACATCCGTGGTCCCGGACGAGGTCCCGGATAGAACCGGCACGCCGGCGCGCTCCATGATCCGTCGCGCGCGGGGTTTGTCTCCCATCAGACGGATATTGCGAACGCGGGGACCGATAAAGGTCAGGCCCGAACGCTGACACGCCTCGGCAAAATCGCCGTTCTCGGACAGAAACCCATAGCCGGGATGAACCGCATCCGCGCCAAAGGCCAGCCCGGCGCTGACAATCGCGGGAATGTTGAGATAGCTTTCGAGCGGATTCGGCGGCCCGATACACACGCTCTCATCGGCCAGGCGGACATGCAGGGCGTCGCGGTCGGCCGTCGAGTACACGGCCACGGTGGCAATCTCCATGGCCCGGCAGGCCCGCATAATACGGACCGCAATCTCGCCCCGATTGGCAATGAGGACTTTCTTAAACACGATCAGGATTTCCGGGATTATGCGGGATTTTCATGAAGACCCAACCGACTCAATCGACCCAACAGACCCAATAGACCCAACCGACCCAATCAGACGGGCTCAAGCAGAAACAAGGCCTGGCCATATTCGACCGGCTGGCCGTTCTCGACCAGAATCCGGCGCACCCGCCCGCGCATCTCTGCCTCGATTTCATTCATCATTTTCATGGCTTCGATGATACACACCACATCGCCGGTTTCCACCATTCCGCCAACCGCCACAAAGGACGGGGCGTCGGGGTTGGGCGCACCATAAAAGGTGCCGACCATGGGCGAGGTGATGGTCAGGCCGGGGTCAAAGCCGTCCTGTTCCTGGGCCGCGGTGGTGGTCTCCGCCGGAGGAGGGACCGGAGCTGAGGCCGGCGGCGGCTGAAGGGTCGCGGGCACGGAAGCCGGTCCCCCGCGCACCAGGCGGACCTCGCCCGCACGATGTTTGAGCTCCAGCTCGCTCACACCCTTTTCTTCCATCAGCTCAATGAGCTTACGGATTTCGTCAATTTCCATAGGTGTCCTTCACTCGATGCCTATGCCAACGCCTCTCTTTATAGCACGCTCTGCATTACCCTGACATCGTTCTGACAGGTCATGAGAGCGGGCTCAACTCCGGGCGAGGGCAACTGCCGCGCGGAGGCCCAGCAGATAGCTGTCCGCGCCAAAGCCGCAGATCTGCCCGACGGCAGCGCGCGCGATATAGGAGTGATGGCGAAACGGTTCGCGTTTATACAGATTCGAGAGGTGGACCTCGATCGTCGGGAGTTCGGCCGAGAGAATCGCGTCCAGCAGGGCAACACTCGTATGGGTATAGGCGCCGGCGTTGATGATGAGCGCCGCGTACTGGCCGCGCGCGGCCTGGATTTTATCGACCAACTGGCCCTCGTGATTCGACTGAAAGGTATCGATCTCGACGCCAAGCTCCTGGGCCAGGGCCGCAATCCGGTCATTCACGTCGGCCAGGGTCGTTGTCCCATAGATTCCGGGCTCACGCAGACCCAGCATATTCAGGTTCGGGCCGTGTAAGACAAGGATGCGTATCGACATAAGGCGGGGAAAGTGTAGGGGCAAACAATAATAGCGTCAAGGTGTTGGAGCCCTAGGTACTGGTTCAGTTTCGCAGTGCCCCCCTCCCTGGCCCTCCCCCTCAGAGGCTGACTACCCGACAGTTTGGAGACGTTGACGCATGGGGGGTGGCCGGGGCATGGTGGGCTCTCTCACCAGTCCACAGTCCCGGGAGGTCCCCATGAGTCAACAGCACGCAGTATATCAGTGGATGGAGACGGTTGCACGCCAGATTCCCCAGGTGCGGAAGTCCCAGGCGAAAGTCTGGGCGGCCTGGAGTTGGGGGGTGGCGGTGGCGCGGCAGTGTTCGCAACGGGGGGTGGCCGAAGCGTTGCCCACCTTGGGCAAGCCGGACACGGTGGAGCGGCGCTTGCAACGCTTTGTGGCCAACCCGCGGCTTGATTGGCGCGTGGGGGCGCAAGGCTTGGCGGCCTGGATTCTGCGCCGCTTCCCTTCTCCCAGCCCGCTCGTGCTGCTGGTCGATGAGACCAGTCTCCAGGCCCATCTCAAGGTCATGGTGGTCAGTCTGGCCTATCGCGGGCGCGCCCTGCCGCTGGCGTGGTGGTGTTATCGCCCCCAGGCGTGGCCGCTGGGGCAAGTGGCTTTGATTACCACCCTGCTGCACCAGATCGCGCCGCATGTCCCGGCGGGCTGCCCCGTCCTGGTCCAAGCCGACCGGGGGATTGGGTGTAGCCCGGCCTTGCTGGCGGCGATTGAGGCGCTCGGCTGGTACTTCCTGGTGCGCGTGCAGCGCACGGTGCGCCTTCAGGTGGAAGAGCAGGAGGTGGAGTTTGGGGCCTTGGTCTCCAAGCCGGGGGCGCGCTGGGCGGGGGCGGTGCGCGCGTTCAAGAAATGGGGCTGGCGGCCGTGTTGGGCTGTGGGCCACTGGCAAGGGCGCGCGGCCCAGCCTTGGCTGCTCCTGACCAATTGGCCCACGCCCAAGCGAAGTGGTATAGCCTGCGGATGTGGGAGGAAGCAGCCTTTCGAGATGTGAAATCGGGCGGCTGGCAGTGGCAGCGCTCCCGGATTCGCTCGCCCGCCCACGCCAATCGCCTGTGGCTCGTCCTTGCCCTCGCCTCGGCCTGGATGATGAGTGTGGGCACACAGGTCATCCGCCACCCCCACCTGCGCCGGGAAGTGACGTATGGCAAACGCTGGCACCATAGTGTCCTCCAACTCGGCTTACGCCTCTTCTCCCGTTGGCGCGCCTTCGGCCACCCCTTCCCCTACGACTTCACCTTCGTCCCCCATCTCCCCATCTTACCCAAAACTGTCGGGTTCTGAGCCCTCAAGGGGAGAGGGTAAAAAAAAGCCCCTCTCCCCTCTGAGGGAGAGGGTTGGGGTGAGGAAAGCCTGCTCCCTCTCCCCTGGAGGGAGAGGGTTGGGGTGAGGGGGAAGAAGTAAACTGAACCACTGCCCGAGCTTAGCTAGACCTCAACCACCATTCCGTCGTGGGCGCATTCCAGCGCGACCTCGCCCTGCCGTTCCAGGACTTCCCGGCCGATATGGCTGAGCAGCAGGCGTTTACAGCCCAGGCGGTGCTGCTCCTGGGCGATCCTGGGATAGCTGATGTGGAAGGAGGTCTCGGTCTGAAAATAGCAACACTCGCAGATAAACAGGTCGGTCCCACGCGAATACCGGACCAGGTCCTCGTTCCAGCCGCAGTCGCCCGAATACAGCAGCGCCCGGCCGGCGGTTTCGACCCGATAGCCAAACGAGATATCTCGCTCCTGGTGCGGCACGCGGAAGGGAAACAACTGCACGCCCAAGAGGGCCGTCTGCTGTCCCGGCATCAGTTCCCGGAAGCGGATATCAAAGCAGCACGGCCGTTGCGACAACTCGCGGTACATGGTGGCGTGAAGGGTGCGCACCCGCTCTTCGGTGCCTGGCGGCCCGACGATGGTCAGGGGCCGGGAGCGCTGTTTTTCATAGATATATTCGAGAAAGAGAAACGGCAGGCCGCCAAAATGATCGCCGTGCAGATGGCTGATGGCCACAAAGTCTATGCGGTCCGCCGGAATGTCCAGGGATTTGAGGGCCAGCAGCGTGGTCGTGCCGCAATCGAGCAGAAAGCAGGCGTCGGGGGCTTCAACCAGATAGCCGCTATGGCGCCGCCCCCCGTTACAGAACGCATCGCCCGCACCAAGCACCGTGACCCGCATGTCTTGCCTCGCACTGCCCGGAGCGACAAGAGGTAGAAAGCAAAGGGAAAAAGGGGGAATTCTTCCTTCCTCCTTCTACCCTTTTCCTTTCATGTGGGCCGCTCCTGGCCCGAGTTCTACCGTGTTTCCTGTGGGTGAACAAGGGTTTGTGCGGCTGTTTTCGCCCTTATGGCGTGGCGACAGATACGCTCTCCAGATAGGCAGCGATTGCTTCCTGGATGTTGTCTAGCGCTTCCTCTTGCGTGTCACCCTGCGAATGACAGCCCTTAAGGGCGGGACACCATATATGGAAGCCACCTTCCTCTTCTGGTTCAAGAATTACGGTATAGCGCATCGCTTCTCCCAACGGTATCCAACGCACTCAGGAATTACTGATTTCGAGCCGTCGCCTAAACAAGCTCTTCCAGTTCCTTTGTCGGTAAAGAAAATACTCACTCTCCACTAACCTGATGAGTCGAATACATTCTCTCTGTGCCAACGGAGTGATTCGGGGCTCGGAGTGTATATTTCTTGTGCTGGTAGCAGAATCCGTTCGCGATGGAAGCTATTTGTCGGCTTTGCATTCGGGGACTTTTCTCGAAGATTTTTAGAAACAAGAATTTTGTACCTGTCATCTATGCCGAACCAGCCACGATCAAATGCCCAGTGATGATTTTTGCAGAGAGACAGACCATTACTAATCCGGTCATCGCGAAATTTGGAGAAAGGCATTATATGCGCACCATCCACAACACCCTGGCCGAATGAGTCAATAATTTGGAGGCTGCAAAACGCGCAGCGCTGTTCATATACCGAAATCACTATCCTCCGAAATGCGGTATTCCTTACGACGCATTCTGCTTCATCCTTCAAGTCTTCCGGGCCGTACACCACCCCTCCCTCTTTCTGTAATTGGTCCTGGAGAGTCTGGAATGAATTAATTTCCAGCATGCGTTCTATGTCGCTTTTTCTGTGGGGAAACCACTTCATCGCCAAGACATTGACCAAAGCGCTTCGCGTCAAAGGAATTTGTAAGAGACTGAATAACTCCTCGTCGAGAAAAGCATGCTGGATAGAATCGTGAAGGGCCGCGATAGTTCTCAGTCTGATTCGAGAAGACGTAATTGCCTCAAATCCCGGTTTTGCCTTGAGATGCCAGAAGCCTTCGCTCTTCATGTGAAAGAAGGGAAGAGCGATATCCGGGCGATAAGCTTCCGTTCCGAGTTGGGACCAATATTCCAAGAATGAGGCGATTAGCTCAGGGGAAAGAGGGATTTGATTTTGTCTTATCTTTCCCTGTCCAATAAGTCCGATCACAGACAAAAGTAAGATTGGCTTATGGGGTGCAAGCCCTTTAGAGCGGTTTACTCTCAGCCGAGAGAAAGCTTTGGAATAGAAATGGATATTCTTGTCCATGTAGAGTGCAAACAAGGAGCAGTTTTGTTCTCTACGGATTCGGATGAAGCCGGGAGTTCACTTCTCACAAATAGGCATCCATCACAGCTTAGTGCCGGCGCGTCTCCGCGAGTATCTCCGCTACCCGTTCCTCGGTTCGAGCCGAGGATTTTCTGACCTCCAAGAGCATTTGCCCATATCGTGCAACATCGCCTGGGACTCCTGATGTTGACGGGCAGAGTCCTGCTTGGCCAGCACGACGAGCTGCGCCAAGTAGCTGGTCTGCTTGGCGAGTCCCTTGTCGTTCGCTTCCAGCGTCGTCAGCTTTTGGAGAATTTTATCCATCTTCTTATGGATGTTTGGTTGGCTGGCCATACCGCCCCTCTTCCTTCAGTCCTCCGCTATAAAATCTTCTTGTGAGTCTGTCAATTTCAGGAGCTACCCTACAATAGTTGAGACAGGAAGGTCCGAGCCGGGACAACACACAACCCGCCGGGGGAAAGCAAACCATCTCTCCCTCGTCTCCAACCGCGGGGGAGACGGCTGTTTACCGCTTCTCCGCCGGACTATCGAGGTGGTCTTGGCTCTGTTGCTCTGGGCATAATCGCGCTGGGCGGCGGACTTGTGCAATGCAGTCCTGATTGCCTGGGGTTTGTGGCTCATACACCAGAGCGCCCGCGCACTCAATCGGGTGAGGCGCCGCTCTTCTGGATACCTCACCTGACCGCTGTTGTTATTCGGACACTTTTGTCCTATCGTCACAGGATCAAAGGCCGGGAATTCATGAAGCGGGTGAGCGAGCTGGGCGCCGCCCATGCCGTGCCCGTTCGGGTGGAAGCCAAACGCGGCAAGGGCACGCTCTACTACGGCCCACGGAAGACGGTCGTCAAAGACCTCCGCAAGGAAATCGCACCGGGTCTCCTGTCCGCCATGATCCGTCAGCTTGGCCTCGCCCGCCGCGATTTTCGGTGAGAGTGCAAAGGAGCGTTGTATGCAGTTCCGCTATCCCGCCCAGTTTCGGCCAGACCGCTCGGGCGCTATTGTCGTCTCGTTTCGGGACCTCCCGGAATGTCTTACGTCGGGGGCCGACGAGGCCGAGGCCCTGAAGGAGGCCGGCGATGCGCTGGAGGAAGCCATCGCCGGCCGCATTGACGACGCCGAGCCGGTCCCCGTGCCGAGCCGGTTGCGTGCCGGCGAGCGGCTCATTGCCGTACCTCCCGACATGGCCGCAAAGGCTGCGTTCGTCCTCGCCTTCCGTGCCAGTGGGCTGTCACGGCTCGCCGTGGCCCAGCGCCTGGGCGTCAATGAAAAAGTGGTTCGGCGGTGGCTCGATCCGCGTCACCACACGGCGGCTACCCGTCTGCATACGGCGTTGCGGGCCTTCGGCCAGGAACTCGTTGTGGCGTCTCGGACGGCCTAACGAACACGCCCGATGCCGGGCTTGCCGCTGTGCCAGCGGGAGCCGGGCAAGGTGAACAGAAACCATCATCACGGACGTGGAGTAGGGGAGAACCCACCCCGGCCTGCGGCCACCCCTCCGAGGAGGGGATAAAAAAGCTCTCCTCCTCAGACGTATGGTGCAACACATTACTCGGCGGCCCCTCGCTCCCCCGCTCTGTGCCTGTCTGCGGCAGGGGGGCTTCCAGCCCGCAAGCGGCCAAGATGGCCGTGCTCCCAGGCAGCGGGAGGGCGAGCGGCCCGAGGCGGAGACCGCCGGACCGGTCCCAGGGAGGCTCACGCCACAATATGCATCACACGTTCCGAGAGGGGATAGAAGAGCAAGGCCCCTGCGTATCCAGCATTTTCCAGTGATTGCCATTGCTGGACTCACACCTTCTGCCGTGGTAAGCGCTGAGGCTGACTGTGGGGAAGGATACGGCCCGGTGGCCGTACCGGTCTTCAAAACCGAGTTGCGTGGCGTAAGTTGCGCGGATGGTTCGACTCCATCCCTTCTCCGCCATTTCTCCGTGACCGTCTTGGTCAGAAGAATTTCACCAGAATGTTAATTATTGATCTTGAGAGCCAGAGGGGAGCGAGAAACCGTCCCTCCGTCTCTGTACATGACGTCTATTGTCAATTATAGAGAAGAGACACGAGCGAGATTAGGACTATGGAAACCATTGATGTCAAAGATATCCCTGAACCGATCGCCCGCGGTTTGGAGATAGTCGCCGATATGGCACGGAAACTGACCGGTACTCAGGCCAATGGCCACAATCGTATTCAACTCGGTGTGCGAAGCGGGACTGTGTACGGAACATTGAGCCGGAAGGAACTGTACGAGGAGGATGACAACTGAGCTCGCCCTCGTGGACACGAATGTCTTAGTCTATTCCTTCTTTCGTGATCATCCGTTGTATCCCGCCAGCGCCCATCTTCTTGACCACGCACAGACAAGTACTGTCGGGCTGTGTGTCGTCCCGCAAATCCTGGCTGAATTCTATGCCATCATCACCAATCCCCGTCGCGTGAGTGCTCCCTTTACGGCTGCCGAAGCCTTGGCTGAGCTCGCCAATATCCGGGCGCTTCCCGGTCTGACCCAGCTACCGGTTCCGCTGGATATCGTTGACCGCTGGAGTGCCTTGCTCAAGCAACGTCCGGTCACTGGCCACGATTTCTTTGATGCTCAACTCGTCGGTGCAATGCTGGGCAACGGGGTGAGGAAAATTTACACGTTCAATGTAAAGGATTTTATCCCGTTTTCTGAGCTCGAAGTCCTTGAACCGCCTTCCCCGTCCGAGCCTGAAGCCGTCGAGAAACAAAAAGAGTCCTGACCCTCGCTATCTTGCTCTTGTGAGTCGCTTCACGGCACCAGGTCCTGCGGATCAAAAATGCCGCGCAGATCGAGCAAAAACGTGTCGTTATGAATCCGGCCCAGGATGGGTGGCTCGGCCTGCCGGAAACGCTGGGCGATTTTTTCCGCGGACAGCTCGCCGTGCCGAACGGCAATGACCGTGCTGGGGATTTCCTCCTCCGGCAGCGCCCCGCTGCCGGTCTGGGCGGTGGCCGGCTCGACGCTCAGCGAGAATGCGCTGCCGAGCGCCGGCTGAATAAGCGGAACGGCCTGGGCCGCCAGGGTTTCCATTTCGTTTACCGACCGGGTCAGCCAACGCAGGGTGGGCAGGTCGTGCTGCAACCGGGGTGAACGACGGTACAGGCGCAGGGTCGCGCTCAGGGCCGCCAGCGTCAGCTTGTCGAGGCGCAGCGCCCGTTTGAGCGGGTTCTTTTTGATCCGGTCCACCCAGACCTTGCGGCCCACAATAAGCCCGGCCTGCGGGCCGCCGAGGAGTTTATCGCCGCTAAAGGTGACCACGTCCGCGCCTTTGGCGATTCGCTCGGCCACGACCGGTTCCGGCGGCAGTCCGTACTGGGCCAGATCGATCAGCGCCCCGGCTCCCAAATCCTCCATGACCGGGATGCCATGCTCCCTGCCGAGGTCCACCAGTTCTTCCAGGCCGACCTCGGCGGTGAAGCCCACGACCCGGTAATTGCTGGTATGCACCTTGAGCAGAACGCCCGTCCGGTCCGAGACGGCGTTGCTGTAATCGCGCGGATGGGTCCGGTTGGTCGTACCGACCTCGCGCAGCGCCACGCCGCTCTTGCGCATGACCTCGGGGATGCGAAAAGAGCCACCGATCTCGATCAACTCCCCGCGCGAAACGATCCCCTCCCGCCCTTCCGCCAGCGTGTTCAGGGCCAATAGCACCGCGGCCGCGTTATTGTTCACCACCGTGGCCGCTTCCGCGCCGGTCAGGGCCGTCAGGTCGGCCTCGACCAGCTCGTCCCGGTCGCCGCGGCCGGCCCGGGATACGTCGTATTCGAGCGTCACGGGTGTGGACGCCGCCCGGACCGTGGCGTCTATGGCTTCCTGGGCCAGCAGGGCGCGCCCGAGGTTGGTGTGCAGCACCGTGCCGGTGGCATTGATAACCGAACGCAGCGGCGACTGGTCCTCGCGTCGGAGCCGGGCCGTAATGCGTTCAATCAGGTCGGGCTCGGCCAGCGGTGTGGTCTGGGCGCCGGAGAGAATATCCTGGCGCAGCGTCTCCAAGACCTGGCGAATCAGGTCGGTGATATACGTTCGGTTATAGCGTGCCAGGCTGGGCTGAAGCGCCGGCGTTCCCAGCAGTTTTTCCACGGAGGGGAGCGCGCGCAGGAGGGGCTGAGGCTTTTTCATACCCGCTCCCGGCTCGAAGAAGAAACGTGTTCTTCATTGATACCAAATCGCTTGAACACCTCTCTTCTTTGTCACATGGTCTTCCCCCTTGCAACGGCGAAAGCCGAACTGTTAGCCTCACCCACACACAAGGGAGGCGGACTATGGAAAGCGTTGCGGACCACTATCACCAGACGACAACCCGCCAGGCCGAGCAGATTCTGGGCTTCCTGCGCACCTTCGAGGCCCTCCAGGAGCAGATTCACCTGGCGAAAATCCCTCAGCATCAGGCCGAACTGGTCGAACAGGTAGGGGACCTGTTCACTGCCCTCAATACCCGGAACGAGGGCCTGGAAGTCCCCCCGGAACGGGCCGCCTTCCATACACAATGGCTGGAGGCGCTCGAACATCTTGAGGACGCCTATACGTCCTTTCGGACCGGGTCGGCGCATAATTTCATTGTCGCCTATATGCAGAGCCGGCGGGCGTTCTCGCTGGGCAAATACCTGTTGTACGGCCTGCGCGCCGCGTTGCCGCCGCTCCAGCCGTACTGGTTTTTACCGGATGATTTTCCGCGTCGGGCCGAGCTTGAAACTCCGGCCGCACACAACACCGCCCAGACCGGCGTGATGCACCGCCAGCAGACCAATAAGCACGCCGAGTATTCCTTATACGTCCCCGAAAACTACGACCCCGGCACACGCTGGCCCCTGGTGATTACGCTCCACGGCGGCCACGGGCGTGGCGATGATTATCTGCTGACCTGGCTCAGGACGGCCAAGAGCCGCGGCTTGATTCTGCTCTCGCCGAAATCCCTGGGCCAGACCTGGTCCATTCAGCAGCCCGGCCTCGATGTGCGCTCCATTCTGTCCATGCTTGAAACGGTCATGGACGAATACGCGGTGAATACGAGCCGCATTCTGGTCAGCGGTCTGTCCGACGGCGGGACGTTTTCATACGCGCTCGGGATCAGTTGCTCCAAGCTCTTTGCCGGTATCGCTCCCATTGCCGGGGTCCTGCCGCCCTGGCTCGACTATAAACAGGCGACGGCCCTGCCCATCTTTATTGTCCACGGCGCAAAGGATTTTATTTTCCCGGTCTCCTCGGCGCGCATGGCCCGGGAGTTCCTGGAGGGACAGGACTTTGCCAACGTCCGCTATACCGAGCTGCCCGACTGGGGGCACGCCTATACGTATTCCATCAACGAAAGCCTGGTCCTGCCCTGGTTTGAACAACTCCCGGACCGGCGGCACGCGGCTGATGGGTAGTGGTTAGTGGTCAGTGGCTAGTGGTCAGTGGCTAGTGGTCAGGTGAACGAGAAACGAGAGGAAAGAGGCGGACGGGCTGACGTGGCTGACACAGACCAACACCAGGCGCAACCCCTGGGCATCATCATTCTGGCTGCGGGCAAGGGGACGCGCATGCGCTCCGAGCGGGCCAAGGTGCTGCATCATCTGGCCGGACAACCGCTCCTGACGCGGGTCATTCAGACCAGCCAAGGCCTCCATCCCAGCCGCCTGGTTGTCGTGGTCGGCCACCAAGCTGCCGCGGTTCAGGCGGCGTGCCAGGCAGACGGGGTGGTCTTTGCTCTCCAGAAAGAACAGCGCGGCACCGGGGACGCGGTCCGCGCGGCCCAAACGCAGTTTGCCGGCTTTCGGGGGGATGTGCTGATCGTCTCCGGCGACGTGCCCCTGCTCACGTCCCAAACGCTGGCCCGCTTTGTCGCGGACCACCGCGCTCACCAAGCGACCCTGTCGGTCCTGACCGCCCGGCCTGCCGACCCCGCTCAGTACGGGCGTGTGATGCGCCGCGCCGACGGCCAGGTAGTCCGCATCGTGGAGGCGCGGGACGCCTCGGCCCAGGAGCGTGGCGTCCGGGAGATTAATACCGGGATATATTGCGTTGCGGCGGACTTTCTCTTTTCCGCGCTCGACCGTCTCCAACCCACAAACGCCCAGGGCGAATACTATCTGACCGACATCGTGGCCACGGCCGTCCGGGCCGGACTCCCGACCCGGGCCGTGCCCACGCCTGACTGTCACGAAGTCGAAGGGGTGAATTCCCGACAGGAGCTTGCTCGTATGGAAACAACACGCCAGGAACAACTCCGCCGGCAGTGGATGGACGCCGGTGTCACCTTTGAGGATGCGCAGACGGTCTATCTGAGTGAGGAAGCGACCATCGGCCCGGACACGGTCATCGGTCCGAACACCCATATCAAGGGCAAGACCGTCATTGGCTCGCACTGTCGGATCGACGGCAACGCCTATATCGAGAACTGTACCATCGGCGCTCATGTCCGCATCTATTTCTCGGTTGTGCTCAGCGACAGCCGGCTCGGCGACGGCTCATCGGCCGGGCCGTTTTCCCATATGCGGGGCGGAGCCGTGCTGGCTCCCCAGGCCGAGATTGGCAATTTCGTTGAGGTCAAGAAATCCACCCTCGGCGAACGGACCAAAGCCAAACATCTGGCCTATATCGGCGACGCGGAAATCGGCCGCGAGGCCAATATCGGCGCCGGCACGATCACCTGCAACTACGACGGCTTTCGCAAGCATAGGACCAGGATCGGAGACCGCGTCCAGGTCGGCTCGGATACGACCCTGGTCGCCCCGCTGACCGTCCACGACGACGCGTATATTGCCACCGCCACCACGGTCCGGCAGGATGTGCCGGCGGGCGCCCTGGTCTTCAACCGGCGTCAGGAAGAAATACGGGAAGGCTGGACCGCGGCCAAACGGGCCAAAGAGAGTGAAGAGTGAACAGGGGCGAGTGACAAGTGAAAAGCTCCCCTCCTGGAACGTGTGATGCGAAAAGGAACCCACCCCGGCCTTCGGCCACCCCTCCGAGGAGGGGAGCTTGTTTATCCCCTCCTCGGAGGGGTGCCGCGCTAGCGGCGGGGTGGGTTCTCCGGAGCCCATAGGGACAATTCATGAATTGCCCCTACAGAGGACGCAACCGACCCAAAGGACCCCATAGACGCAACCGACCCAAAGGACACAACCGACCCAAAGGACTCCCCCATGTGCGGCATTATGGGATATGTCGGGCACCGCGAGGCGGCCCCGCTCCTGTTCCAGGGACTCAAGCGGCTTGAGTACCGCGGCTACGACTCCGCGGGAATCGCCGCGTTCACGAACGGCCATATTGCCATCCGGCGGGCGGTCGGCAAGCTCGCCCAGCTTGACCAGCTCTTACGGGCCGAACCCCTGCCGGGCTCGGTCGGTATCGGGCACACCCGCTGGGCAACCCACGGGCCGCCGTCCGAGGAGAACGCCCACCCGCACCGCGCCGGCGATGTGGTGGTCATCCACAACGGCATTATCGAGAATTATCTTGAGCTGCGCCACGAGCTCATGGGCAAAGGGCGGACGTTCAGCTCCGAGACGGATACCGAAGTCATCGCCCACCTGATCGACCGATACCTGCAAGAGGGGCTCTCGTTTCGTGAGGCGACCCGGGCCGCCCTGCGGCATCTTTCCGGTTCGTTCGCCCTGGTGGCCCTGAGCGAACGGGACCCGGGAACGCTCCTGACGGCCAAGAACGCCACGCCCATTGTGATCGGACTCGGAGAGGAAGAGAGCTTTGTGGCCTCCGATATTCCCGCCCTGCTCGATTATACCCGCCGGGTGCTCTTTCTGGATGACGGCGAGATGGCCGAGGTGAGTCGCCGCGGTGTCGCGATCTCGGACTTCTCCGGTCGGCCGATTGAGCGCGAGCCGCGCCATATCAGCTGGGACCCGATTACGGCCCAGAAGAGCGGCTATAAGCATTTTTTGCTGAAGGAAATCCATGAACAGCCCCAGGCCATTATTGATACCATGCGCAGCCGTATCCTTGAGGAATCCGGCGAGATTGCGCTGGGCGAGCTCGCGGGCCAGCTACCCGTACTCGATACGGTCAAGCGGGCGACCCTGGTGGCCTGCGGCACGGCCTGGCACGCCTGTCTGGTTGGCAAATTCCTTTTGGAGGAACTGGCCGGACTGCCGACCGAGGTCGATTACGGTAGTGAATTCCGCTATCGCCCCACGCCGCTCGATACGGACAGCCTGGTTCTGGCGGTTTCTCAGTCGGGCGAGACCGCGGATACGCTGGCCGCGCTCGAAGGGGGCAAGGCCAAGGGCGCCCACACGCTGGCCGTCTGCAATGTGGTCGATTCGTCCATCGCGCGCAAATCCAACATGGTGGTCTATACCCATGCCGGACCCGAGATCAGCGTGGCGTCAACCAAGGCGTTTACGACGCAGTTGACCGCCCTCTATCTGCTGGCCCTGCACCTCGGCCAACGCCGCGGCGTCCTCGACCGCGACCGTAGCCGGCAGCTCATCGAAGACATCGTCACCCTGCCGGCCCTGGTCCAGACGACGTTGGAGAAGACCAGAGCGATAGAGAAGATCGCCAAGAAATACGGTCATGCCAGCGACTTCTTGTATCTGGGGCGGGGCCTCAACTATCCGATTGCGCTTGAGGGCGCGCTCAAGCTCAAGGAACTGTCCTATATTCACGCCGAGGGCTATCCGGCCGGGGAGATGAAGCACGGTCCGATTGCCCTGATCGACGAGCAGATGCCGGTTGTCGTCCTGCTGCCCAAAGACCCGGTGTACGAGAAAACACTGAGCAATATGAAAGAGGTTGAGGCGCGCGGCGGTCGCATTATCGCCCTGACCGACACTCCCTCGCCCGAGCTCGAAGAAATCGCCTGGGAGATTATCCAGGTTCCGACCACCAACCACCTGATCATGCCCATTCTGCTCAGCATTCCGCTCCAGCTCCTGGCCTATCATGTGGCCGTGTATCGCGGGACCGACGTAGACCAGCCACGCAACCTGGCCAAGAGCGTGACGGTGGAGTAGGACCGAACCCAAAGGAGAGCCTCATGACAACCGACCGCATTGAAATGAATCCGGCAGTGATGCTCGGGAAGCCCGTGATCCGTGGTACTCGCATTCCAGTAGAAATGATTCTCCGAAAGCTGGATGAAGGAGAGACAGAAGCAGATTTATTAGCGGCATATCCGCGTCTCGTCCGGGCGGATATCCAAGCTGCCTTGTCTTATGCCGGAGATGCTCTTCTCTTTGAATAGTTCGGCATGGACAGGAGGGCAGACATTCGAGTAGGGTGAAGAGCATGAACGTTGCCATTGAACTCCCGGAAGATATTGCCCTCCATCTCGCACAAAACTGGGGCAATCTCTCCCGGCGGACTCTTGAAGCGGTCGCAATCGAAGCGTATCGAGCAGGGGTCTTGACCGAAGCGCAAGTGCAAAAAATGCTGGGCCTCCCCTCACGTTGGGAGGTCGACAGGATGCTCAAGCAAGCACACGCTTATCTGGA
This sequence comes from uncultured Binatia bacterium (SeqCode), assembly GCA_965232605.1. Taxonomy (GTDB): domain Bacteria; phylum Desulfobacterota; class Binatia; order Bin18; family Bin18; genus Bin18. The sequence goes on from CBDDQA010000005.1 coordinate 1,070,411, forward strand.
CTATACTGAAGAAGACTTAGCAGGAGATATTGAAGCACTCCGTGCAGTCACTCGCCCGTGATTACTATCTCCAATACGTCCCCTATTTGCTATCTCTATCTCATTAACTGTATTGATCTGTTTCCAAAACTATTCGGTCAAGTCATCCTCCCAAAATCAGTACGTGATGAGCTCAAAGCTGAAGGGGCTCCAGTCGGGCTTCAGGACTGGATAGCCCGGCCTCCCAGTTGGGCGAACATCCATACCGGGGCCCTTACACGGAGCGAGACAAACCCCGCACTTGACCGATTGCACGCGGGCGAACGGGACGCCATCATTTTGGCACGACACTTGGAGGCCGACCTGCTCATTTTGGATGAGAAGGCAGCTTGTCAAGTTGCAAAAGAATATGGTTTCAAAGTGACCGGCCTGCTCGGCCTCTTGAGCGAGGCGGCCAGACTCGGGCTTCTCAATTTTCCCGAGGCGATTGAGCGTCTACAGAAGACAAACTTTCGTGCCTCTCCTCGTCTTCTCAAGCTCCTCTTAGACCGTTATGAAAAAGAGGAAAAGGCAATCAAGAGGAACATATGATTCCCGGCGTGAAACAATTACTCGAAGACTTGGCACGCACCCCCGCGCTGGTGTGTACGGTCGGGCGTGATGGGGTTGTCAGCGAGCTGTTTCTGGACGAGCAGGTCCGGAAGGTCGAGTTTGCCGACCCGTGGGCAACGGTCGAGTATAGCGGCTGGCATATTCACGCCAACCTCGACACCGTTGCCAGGGTGCGCTTTGCCGAAGCGCCGGGCCACGGCGATGCCGTCAGCGTGTTTGTCAGCCTTGATGACGAAAAGGGGAATGCCGTCTTGCGCTTCTATTTCCCCCACGCCAGCCAGACCTACCGGACGTATACCACGCAGGAGCTCACCCTGTTCGAGACCTTCAAGGCGCGCTATGAACACACGTTCGGACAGAAGGATTAGCGCTACGGGGGCCAACCCCCAGCCCCCTCTTTCGTACCTTGCCATCAGCAGACTTCAGGGATAGCCTTCGGACATGGATACTCTTCAAGATATCCAGGCGGCCGTGAGCCAATTGTCGGTCAAACAACTCGCCGCATTCCGCGCCTGGTTTGCGGAGTTCGATGCCGAAATATGGGATCGTGAGTTTGAGCGTGATGTCGCTGCCGGGCGACTTGACGCGTTGGCGGAGGAGGCGTTGCAGGCCCTGCGCGAGGGCCAGTGTACCGACCTGTGAGACACCACGTCACCCGAAAATTCTGGTCGCTCTACAACGAACTCCCAGCTGAGACGCGGAAGCTGGCCGATGAAAACTTCCGACTCCTCCGGCGGGATCCCTCCCATCCGTCGCTCCACTTCAAGAAGGTCGGCCGATTCTGGTCCGCCCGAGTGGGCATCCATTACCGCGTCCTCGCCGTAGAAAACGGCTCTGACGTGGTGTGGTTCTGGATCGGCCGCCACGACGAGTATCGACAACTGATCGACCGGAGTCGGTGACTATTTGGCAATCCCTGCCAACTCGCGGGCGTACTCGGCCGCGGCCCCAAAATCGTACTCGCGATAGGTCTGGAGCTTTTCGGCTTCAAGGGAACCCTCGGCGTGTACGGCCAGCACTTCCTGGTAGCCGCCAAAGTCACCTGCGGTCAGGTCCGAAATCAGATTCAGCAGCCGCAGCCGGTGCTCGGTTGAGGTGCCTTTCTTGCCGCCCAGATATTTCTGGACGTAGGGGCCGGTTGCTTCGCTGCGCCAGTCCTCCAGGCTCGGCCCGGTCACCAGCAGGCCGCCGCTCACATCCTGGACCATCTGGACGGCCTGATGGTAGTTGGAGGCAAACTGGTATTTGGCCACATTGGTCATCAGCGTGTTGGGAACGGCGATGCCCGGCGGGACAACCGTGTGTTGCTGGGCCGCGGCCAGAATCAATCCCTGGACGGTGGCATGATAGCTGGCCAGCTTGGTCAGCTTCTCACGAATATGGCCGGCCCGCTCAATACCGTTGTATTCCGCTATGGCCTGGGACGCACCGGCCATGAGTTCCAGGAGGGGCAGTTTATACGACACCGCGGTGAAGCGGTGGAATTTCACAAAGGTCAGGGCCATCAAACCCGCCGCGGCCACCTCGCCGGCCAGGAACACCCGCTCCCAGGGAACAAACACGTCTTCGAAGACGGTCAGCGTCTCCATCATTTTGTGTTTGGCGCTGATGGGATACTCGAAGTCGTTTCTCTGGAAACCGCCATAGGAACTGGCCAGAAGCTTCAGCCCCTTGGTGGCCACCGGCAGGGCGAAAGCCACGGTGTAGTCTTCATCGCCCTCGCGCATCGCCCGGGTCGGCAGGACAATGACTTCGTCCGTATTGGTGGAAACCGAGGTGTGGACCTTGGCGCCGCGGACCACGATGCCGTCGTCACGCCGGTCAACAATGCGCACATAATAGTCCGGATGGTCCTGGCCCTGAGGTCCCAGGCTGCGGTCCCCTTTGACATCGCTCTGGGCCACGGCCACCGCGTAGTCATTATCCCGGCACAGCTCATAATACTTTTGGACTCGCTCGCGATACTGGCCTGCGCCGTGCTTGGCCATTTCTTCGGCAACAACATGCAGCGCCAGGAGCGCGTCCGTGCCGATTTCTTTGATCAGAATGACCAGCGTGGCGCCCTCGCGGGTACTGGCGGCAATCAGACGACTGCGCTGGAGCAGGTCTTCGGCGTTCTGGGGCAGGTGATAATAGCGGGAATACTCCTGGCCGGTCTGCGGGTCGGTGACGACCGCCAAGTCGCGGTAGCGCGGGTCTTCGGCCATCTGGTAGTCGATGCAGGCGTGCTGGACCGCCTTGCCGATAACCGGGTGGGTCGTGACGTCTTCAACCTTCTCGCCGCGATAATAGACTTCCCGGCCGTCTTTCAGGCTCTCTTTGTATTGCTCCGGTGTGCGCAGACTCATGGTAGACTCCTCGTTCGGAAAAGTGCCGTGAGTATAGCCACGACCGCGCCGCCGTGTCCATAAGGTCTGTTGAGTCTGTTGGGTCTATAGACCCAACAGACCCTATAGACCCAATGGACTCTAAGGACCCAATCTACTCCAGCCTCAGTCGAAGCAGGGTGGTCGGTGCCTGGGGTGCATCGGTGGCCGGCGGACTCGTCAGTGTTCCCAGGGCAGACAGCTTTTGATGCAGGTCGGTCAATTTTGCCGAGGGCAGAGAAAGCACGAGCATATCTTTCTCGTCCTTGACCAGGATGGCGCCCTCGAATTGCCGAACGACCTCTCGGGCCTGCTCGGTCAGGTCGGCGGCGTTCTCGCCGGTCAACTGCCACGAGACCGGCTGGATAATGCTGCCGCTTCCTTCCGGGATGGCGGAGGGGCCGTTCTGGGCGCTCGTATGTGGCGAAAACGCCAGTCCGACCATGATCAGGCTGAGAGCAAACCAGAGCCGATGCTTTTCATGCCTCAGTAGTGTCATGTCATGCGCCTCCTGTGAGTATTGTGACGGGTCCCGGACCAGGATGAAAGGGATGATCGGATTTGCCTTGCGTCGCAACACCGCGTAAGCTTGCCAGCATCTTCTTCGTGTAATCTGTTGCCATGGCGGAGCACCCACACCAGAGAAACGCGGCCGGCACGCCTGGGGAGAAACTCCTGCGTCTCCTGGCCGGCATATCGGCCGAAGAGCTCACCGACCCCGAGAAAGCCGCCCGGATGATAGAGCGAACGGTGCGGATGATGGCGGCCTATATTATCGTGGCCGGCTTCGCGCTGTTCTTTTTGGCGATTCCGAGTTTTGTCGAGCTTGACGGTCGCCTGCATACGAGGAATTTCACCGCCTTTTTCTGGCTCGGCAGTCCGTTTTTCGATTGTCTCATCCTCCTGGGGCTCAGTCTCTTTCTGGGGCGCGCCAAAAACCTGCCGACCGCCCTCTGCCTGGTTGGTGTGACCGCTTTTGAGACGCAACTCTATATCCACTACGCCAGCCTGTCCGATTTCGTCGTCCTCATCATGTGTCTGATGGTCCTCATTCACGCCCTCCAGATTCTTGGTCTGCTCGTGTTCGGACGCTACGAGCGTTCGTCCAGTCTTGCGGAATAGCCGAGCCATGCCGATCCTTATTGCCTCCGTTCTGGCCCTCATTGCCCTGCTCTGGGCGCTGGGCTGGTACGCCAAACGCTGGGTGCGTACCGACGGCGACTTTTTGCTGGCCGGCCGACAGGTCAGCCTCATTCCGGGGATTGCCAGCATTTGCGGTATTGCGTTCGCCGGCAGCATGACCAGCATCGTCCCCGGCCTGACCATACAGTACGGCTTTCTCGGCTGGATCCTGGGCGGCAGCCTGCCCCTGGTGATCGGCTATATTGCGTACGGCGTTTTTGCCGGCCCGTATATTCGGCGTTGTGGCGCGTACACCATTCCCGAGTGGCTGGAGATGCGCTTTGACACCCGCACCCGGGTCGTGGTCAGCATTGCCACCCTGCTGGGGGTCACTGGGGTGGTGGCCATGAATGTGGTGGCCATGGCGCTCATCATGCAGGGGTTTCTGGGCGCGCCGCTGTGGCTCATGATTACCATTGTCCTGGGCGGACATCTGACGTTTATCTTTCTGGGCGGGATGTGGGCGCTGACGCTGACCGATGTCGTGCAGGTCCTGCTGGGCTTCCTCTTTCTGCCGGCCCTGGCCGTCTACTGTTTGATCAGCTATGGCGGCTGGGAGTTGATCGAGACGAGCTTCGTGACCGCCACCCCCCTCTCCTCCGGTGTGCTCGGCTCCTTTCCGTGGTTTCAGGTGAGCTATCCGAGCGTGCTGACGGTTTCGCTCGTCGTCGGCTTTTTTATTCAGTGGGGCGGCAATTATTATTGGCTGCGCGCCGCGGCCGCGCGGACCGAACCGATTGCCCGCTGGCAGTTCATTATCGGCGGGCTGCTCGTCCTGGTGATCCACGGTTCCATGGGGGTACTCGGCCTGTACGCCGGCAGTGTCCACAGCGCCGCTTTTCTGGACCCCGTAAATCCGGCCAACCCCATGGGTGCCTACGGTCTGCTCATGCGGGACTTTCCCGCGGCCATGGCCTTATTGGGTCTGGTGGCGGCCCTGGCCGCCACTATCTCCACCACCAGCAATGCCCATATGGGCATTACCTCCTCGCTCTCCCGCGACATCTACCAGCGCTTTATCCGGCCCGAGGCCCCCCCGGAGGTGGTCTTGCGGATGAGCCGCCTGCTCACCCTGCTGACCGGCTTTGCCATCTGGCTGCTGAGTTTTTATCCGGGCGGGCCGTATTATCTTCTGGCCGTGAGTTGCGCCCTGCTCGGTCCCGCAGCCTGCGTCCTCCTCCTCGGACACCGCTGGGCTTTTATTACGCCTACGGGGGCGTTTTGGGGAACGCTTATCGGGACGGTCGCCATGCTCGTCTACGAAATCCTGAAGTTTATGGGCGTCCCGCTGGGCGCCATGCACACGGTTGTGGTGGGCTCCATCGTTACCTTCCCGACCGTGCTCGGCCTGTCCCTGCTGACACAGCCGGACGGTGCTGCCGTTGACCGACCCCTTCGGCCAGACTCAGGACAGGCGCAAACGCTGCGCCTCAGCCCGGAGCAGGAACGGCTGCTGGTCCTGATTCGAGCCGGCTATACGACCATGGTTGAGCTGAGCGATTTCACACTGCTCAATGCGGCCGAGTGCCACCGGCTCATCGAAGCACTCGAACGGGCCGGGCTCGTCCAGCGCTGGGGCAGGAGCGGGCTCGATTATTTCACGTTTGGCCTCACGCCCCAGGGAGACCGTACACTCGCCGACCTGCCCAATACGCCTGCGGGTCTGAGCGGTTTTGCCGGGCTGGACGCGGACAGCCGCTCAATTCTGGAGCAGCTTGCGGGAGGAGATCAAAGCCTGCGCGCCCTCAGCACGGCCACCGGAATAGCCGCCTCGCCGCTGAGCGTGATCGTCAACCGGCTCGATCAACTCGGTTATATTCGCGGTCGGGGCGTGTGGGAGCGGGCACTGACGCTCTCGGAAAAAGGACGGGAGATGATTGAGTCCATTGAGTCCATTGAGTCCGTTGGGTCTATTGAGTCCGTTGAGTCCGTTGGGCCTTTGAGACCCAAAGAACCCTAAAGACTCAACAGACCCTAAAGACCCCAAAGGAGGGCAGCCATGTTGAACAGCATAGTCGATACGCTCCTGCCCACGACCATGGTCGGCTCGTATCCCCGTCCGCACTGGTTTACTTATCAGTTGCACGGGCGGGATATCTGGGAGGCGTTCAAGGACGTCAACCATGCCGAGGCGTTTGAAGATGCGGTCCGCACCGTGCTGCAAGACCAGGAGCAGGCCGGGCTGGATATGCTGACGGACGGTCAGATGTGGTTCGACGACTATGGTGGCTGCATCGGGTCTTTTGTCTGGTATTGGTATGAGCGCATTCACGGCTTTGTGCCAACGAAGCACCGCCACCCCTTTGTCGAGGGCGGGAATGCCTCATCCAATGACGCGGCCTGGCTCACCGACTGGGGCGCGACCGCAGTGACCGACGAGGTGAAACGCGGGCCGCTACGCCTGGCCGACCTGTACCATCTTGCCCAGCGCAATACCAAGAAACCGGTGCGGTGCAGCGTGGGCGCGGGACCAATCAACCTGACCTATCACGTTCATTTCGAGTACTACAAAACCCAGAAAGACCTGGCCTACGCCCTCGCGCCTGTTTTTAATGCCGAGATGAAGGACATGGTGGCAAGCGGGGCCTCTTTCCTCCAACTCGAAGACCTGGGGGCGTGGCTGCCCCTGTTCAGCGGCAACCCGGACGATTTCGGTTGGGTGGTGGATGTCATCAACAAAACCATAGACGGCGTGGAGGCCAAGCTCGCCTGGCACTTCTGCTTTGGGGCGGCCTGGGGGAATGCCTCACAGGGTCTGTTCCCGTCCGGGGCGGGCTATGGCTCCATCCTGCCCCACCTGCACGACACCGGGGTCGAACAGTACGTGCTCGACTTTGCCGCCCGCGAAATGGAAGACGCGCATATTCTGAAAGACCTGCCCGCGGACAAGGAAGTGGCAGTTGGGGTGATTGATGTGCGCAATCTCCAGGTCGAGACGCCGGAGCAGGTGGCGGAGCGTATTCGCAAGGTACTCCAGTTCATCGAGCCGGAGCGGGTGACGCTGACCACGGACTGCGGTCTGCGCGCCCTGCCCCGTTTCTGTGCCTATAATAAACTGCGCGCCATGGTCAAAGGCGCACAGATCGTACGCGCCGAACTGGCCGGGCGGGTCGATTGAGTCCTTGAGACCCAACCGACCCAATGGACCCAATGGACTCAACCGACCCAATGGACCCAAATGAAGGAGACAAGACATGGCTACAGGCTCTATTCCGTGTGGGATTGCGGTTCCCCAGGTGTTTCTCGATACCCCGGTTGATATGACGTTCGTCCGGGATTTCGTCGGCCGCGCCGAAGCCCTCGATTACGAGAGCTTGTGGGTGCAAGAGACTATTGTCAGCGACTTTGCTATTCTCGAACCCGTGGCCCTGCTCAACTATATTGCCGCCATTACCTCAAAGGCGCGTCTCGGGACCTCGGTGCTGCTGACGGTGCTGCGCAACCCGGTGCAACTGGCCAAGAGTTTGTCGAGCCTGGATCAGATGAGCCAGGGCCGGCTCATCTTCGGTCTGGGTGTTGGCGGACACGTCCCGGAGACCATCTTCGGCTATTCCGGCGAACTCCGCGCCCGGCGTTTTGTGGAGGGCATTCAAGCCATCAAGGCATTGTGGACAGAGCCTCAGGCCACGGTCAGCGGAACGTTCTGGAACTTCGAGAACATCGCCATGGAGCCCAAGCCGGTGCAAAAACCTCACCCGCCTATCTGGTTTGGCGCGCGCGAGGAAAGACCGCTGCGACGTGCCGTCCGGCACGGGGACGGCTGGATGGGCGCCGGATCAAGCTCAACCAAGGATTTCATTCGGCAGTCGGGTTTGATTCGGCAGTTTCTGGACGAAGCCGATCGTGACCCGGCCTCCTTTACGATCTCCAAGCGGGTCTATATCGCGGTGGACAACGACCGGGCACGCGCGGAACAACGGCTGCGAGAGTGGTTTGGCGTTCGATATAAAAATGCGGAGATGGCCTCGCAGGTCGCCGTTTGGGGCAGTCTGGACGAATGCCGCAATAAGATCGGCGAGATCGTCCGGGCCGGAGCCGAGCACCTCTTGCTCAACCCGGCCTTCGACGACATGGAACATCTGGAGATGTGCGCAAAAGAGATCGTCCCCGCACTCTAAGGACCGGAAGGAGACAGCCCTCATGATCACGCTGAACGAACACTATCTGAAGCTCCAGGCCTCATATCTGTTTTCCGATATTGCCAAGCGGGTCAATACCTATCAGGCCGACAATCCGGACCAGACCATTATCCGCTTGGGAATTGGCGATGTGACGCGGGCCCTGCCAGAGGCGTGCATTACCGCCTTTCATCGCGCCGTGGATGAGATGGCGGACGACACCACTTTTCGGGGCTATGGTCCGGAACTGGGCTATGACTTTTTGCAGGAAGCCATTGTGGCCGGAGATTTTCAGCCACGCGGGGTGACGCTGAGGCCCGACGAGGTCTTTGTGAGTGACGGCGCGAAGTGCGACTCCGGCAATTTTCAGGAGCTTTTTTCCCTGGACACGCGCGTGGCCGTGCCCGACCCTGTCTACCCGGTGTACGTCGATACCAATGTGATGGCCGGGCGGACCGCGGCCTGGCGGGACGGCCGTTACGAGGGGCTGGTCTATCTGGAGTCAACCGCGGAAAACCGGTATATCCCGGCGCTGCCCCAGGAAGCGGTTGACCTTATTTATCTGTGTTTTCCCAATAACCCCACGGGCAGCATGATCACCACGGACCAGTTACGCCGCTGGGTGGACTATGCGCGGGAGAACAAGGCCCTCATTCTGTATGACGCGGCCTATGTCGAGTTTATCCGGGACGACCGCCTGCCGCAGAGTATTTATGAGATCGACGGGGCCAAAGAGGTGGCGGTCGAATTTCGGAGCCTGTCCAAGACCGCCGGCTTTACCGGAACGCGCTGCGCCTACACCATCGTGCCTAGAGAGTGCCAGGTGTACGACTCCCAGGGCACGGCCCACGCGCTCCATTCGCTCTGGGACCGCCGCCAGTCAACAAAATTCAACAGCGTCTCCTACCCGGTGCAGCGCGCGGCCGAGGCCGCCTTCTCTCCCGAGGGCAAGCAACAAATTCGAGAATTGAGCAACTACTACCTCGGCAATGCTGCCTTGATTCGTGAGGCGATGACGAGCTTGGGTTATGCCTGCGTTGGCGGAGAGCATTCCCCCTATGTGTGGATTAAAACCAATACGGACTCCTGGGAGTTCTTTGACCGCTTGCTGCAAAAAGCCGGAGTGGTCTGCACGCCGGGAGCCGGGTTCGGGAAGTGCGGCGAGGGCTATGTCCGCCTGAGCGCGTTTAACAGCCGGGAGAATGTCGAGACCGCCCTGCAGCGCGTCTCGGACGCTTTGGGCGCGGTATAGAACGCAAGACATCCACCGTGGCATTCCTGTCGGGAAAGAGCCATGCACTATCTTCTGACCCGTCTGACCGGGCCTTTGCCTGGCTCCACTGGTGGCAGCAGTCAGCCGAAGAGGAGCCGGGGTGTGGCCGGCCGTGCTTGAGATGATAGAACCGGCACGTCCCGTTCCGCTTCTGCCCGGAGCGAATGGCGATGCTGTGTCACCGTCCGTCATTCCCGCGCAAGCGGGAATCCAGCCTCTCCGCCGCCCGCTGGATTCCGGGTCAAGCCCGGAATGACGAGAACGGAACGCGGGGCTACAACCCTCTTAGGCGGCCCCGTTGCTCTTGAACCAGGCCAGGAGACGCTGCCAGCCGTCCTGGGCCGTTTCCTGACGATAGCTGGCCCGATAGTCGGCGTGAAAACCGTGTGGCGTGTCGGGATACAGAACAATCTCGGAGGGGCTTTCCGCCGCCTGTAAGGCGACGCGCATCTGTTCAACCGTTTCGTTTGGAATGCCGCTATCGGCGGCGCCGTACAGACCGAGGACCGGAGCGTGGAGCTGGGCGGCAATATCAACCGGATGGCTTGGGGTGAGTGCGGATGCCGGCCCGACCAGACGCCCATACCAGGCCACCCCGGCTGTGAGCTGCGGACTGTGGGCGGCATACATCCACACGACGCGCCCGCCCCAGCAAAAGCCGGTGATACCGAGCCTGGTCACGTCGCCCTTGCCGGACGACTCGATCCAGTCCACGGTAGCATCCAGGTCGGACATGACCTGGGCATCCGGGACCTTGGCAACCACCGTCCGAATAATCTGACCGATATCCGTCATCTGCGACACATCGCCCTGCCTGGCGTAGAGTTCCGGCGCAACCGCGAGATAACCCTGCTTGGCGAAGCGGCGACATATGTCTTTTATGTGCTCGTGCACACCGAAGATTTCCTGAACGACCAGTACGACCGGGAAGGGCCCGTCGGTTTGCGGGCAGGCCTGATAGGCAGGAATAGTGATATCGTCCACCGGTATCTGGACCTCCGCGGCTTCCAGGCCACTGGTATCGGTGGTTATCGTTTGGGCCGAAACCGGACGAACGGCCAGGGCAAAGCCCGTGGCCAGGGTGGACATCACAAATTCGCGTCGAGTCAGTGTTGTGCTTATATCTTTCATATCTTCTCACCCCGCTTGCGCGGCCCAGCCTAACCCTTGTTTCTTCGACTCGCAAGGATGAACGGACAAGACGAGAAGAGTTGGTCGCCTCTCGTCTGTGTTGAGACCTTTCTGCATGTTTTCTGAATATATATTATGATGCTTGCCTCTAAGGAGCCTATGACGATGAGCAAGAGGAGATTACAGCCTGTTCACCCTGGGGAAGTGTTACAGGAAGAGTTTCTGAAGCCTATGGGCCTGAGCCAGAATCGATTAGCTTTAGACATTGGCGTTCCCGCCCGGCGGATTAACGAAATCGTCCTTGGAAAACGTGGGGTGACTGCCGATACTGCCCTCCGACTCGCCCGGTATTTTGGAATGTCCGCCCAGTTCTGGCTTGGGCTCCAACTCGATTATGAGCTGGATATGGCAAGCGATAAACTCTCCACGCGGCTTGAGCGGGAAGTGAGAATACATCAGAGTGTGCACCAAGAGGACCGGACAACGTAATTGACCCGTTTCCCCTTTGAGAGGTTGATCTTTTATGTGGAGGAGACCAGTTAGGATTGGAGTCGAAGTCATGAAGACAGGATGGATATACCTGCTCGGTCTGGCTCTTGCGGCACCCGCTTTTGCCAACGAAGGCCATCAACTCTTACTCAGCCAGAGTAAGGTCGAACGTGCCACAACGCTGGCGGGCATTTTACAGACGAGCGGTAAAACCTGCGAGACGGTCTCGCGTTCGTTTCTGCAAGGCATGGATGAAGAAAACCGGGCCGCTTACTGGAATGCCGAGTGCTCCGGGGGCGAAACCTATGTCATTCAGATCCCACCCAGCAACAAGACCCGCGTCCTTGAATGTAAAGTCATGGAAATGATCGGCGTGAAGTGCTTCACCCGATTCGAGAATTAAACGCAGCGATTTTCAGAGACCGGCTGAACACGAGAGGCGTCTCCGGTGCACTGGGCCCGCGGCATTGACGAGTTGCAACGCTTTTCCACGCCTCCCTATGGCTGCATGTATCTTCCGACAGAAACGGCCTCTCTGACCTATCGCATTATCCGGGACCTGGCACCCCAACAGTATAATGAACTTCTCAGACGCGGCTGGCGGCGCTTTGGCTGCGAATTCTTTCGGCCCGCCTGTCCGCAGTGTGCCCAGTGTCGGAGCCTTCGTCTGCCGCTGGCCGACTTTCGACCGTCTCGCAGTCAGAAACGGACCCTGCGTCGCAATGCGGAGATGCGGGTCGTCGTGCAGAAACCGACCCTGACCCCTGAGCATATCCGGCTCTTTAATGCCTACCATGCGTATATGCACGCTCAGCGCGGCTGGCCCTCCCAGACAACCCATGAACGCGTGTATTTCCGCAGCTTTCTCTTGGGCAACTGGAGCTTTGCCCGGGAATTTCTGTACTACGACCGGGAACATCTCGTTGGGGTGGGTCTGGCGGACGTAACGCACGAGGCTCTATCGAGCATCTATTTTTTTCATGACCCGGCCTGGCGGCCCCACGCGCCCGGAGTCTTTTCAATTTTGCTCCAGGCCGCCTACGCTCGGCAGCAGGGACTACGCTACCATTATCTGGGCTATTGGGTGGCGGACAGCCCCTCTATGGCCTACAAGGCGCAGTATCGCCCGCATCAGATTCTTCGACGCTACCCGCTCGATGAGGAAGAGCCGGAGTGGGTAGCGCCCGAATAATCCATGCGGAAGGATTTGCGCGTTTACTCACTCACGTGCCGCGTGAGCGGAATACCGAACTGCGCTGCGGCGTTGCCGCCCAACATGCGGGCCAGCAGCGGCTCTTCCACCGCGGCCTGGGTCAGGGCCTCGATCGCGTCCCAGGCGCTGGTGGTATCGTGATGGGGGTAGCGCGAACCCCAGACAATCTTTTCCGCAAAGGCGTGGGGCAGTCTCTGGATCATGCGCTCCTCTGCGTCAAAACCGAGCATCACCCGGCCCTCTTGCCACAGGTCTTCGGGGTCGGTTCGGACCGGATAGTAGTTGAGGAGCGGAATGGTCTTGGTCGAGGCCTCCATTTTTTCCAGTACCTCTTCCATCCACGACGCCTTGCCGTGCGCGACCACCACCTTCATCTCGGGGAAGCGCTGCATTACGGTAAAACCGATCAAGGTCGAGGCGACGAACATATGGTTGTCGAGCCAGCCGGAGAGAATCGGAGAGACCGGATGGCCGACCGCCGGGGAAGCAAAAAAGGAAAAATTCGACCGGCCATCGCCGCCACCAGCGGTGGGCCCCCCGCCGACTTCGCTCATCAGGACGTGTTGATTCAGACGATTTTTGATCTTTTCAATAAACGGGCCGTGGGAGGTCCACTCCGGGTTCCACAGCCCAGGCGTCGGGTGGACCACCGCGGTCACGCCCAAGCGCTCCAACTCGGCCCAGAGCGGGTCGTAGTACGGATGGGTGAAATAATGCCCCTCAATAAACATGGGCCGAATGAACGCGCCCCGGAAATGCGGGAGCGCGGCCACCCGTCGCAGTTCTTCCAGAGCAAAATCCATATTCTGGAGCGGCAGCATGGCTGCGGCATAGAGCCGCGCTGGAGCGGTCTGACAGAAATCGGTCAGCCAGTTGTTATAGGCCCGGGCCAGGGCCGCCGCCACATCCGGGTCCTCGACCAGATGAAAGCCCTCGGCAAACCAGGTGGGGTAGAGAAATGCCTGGTCCACGCCCATGGCGTCCATGTCGGCCAGTCTGGCCTGCGGGTCTGACGCGCCGGCGCTTTTGGCATGCGGGGTATTGGGGTCAAGGTCGCCGACCTGCTCCCAGGTCATGCCCGGCTTCCAGATGGCGTGGCGCGGGATGTTCGGATTCATGGGGTCGCGGAACATCTTGCCGTTGACCTTGAGATACGAGCCGTACTGGCCTTCCTCGCGCCACAGGGCCGTCTTGCCGAGCGTGCGGAACTCCGGCTCCAGGTAGTCCTCCCAGACCGCCCGTGGCTCGACCACGTGGCTGTCGCTATCAAAGACGGCAAACGGCCTGGTCATGCCCGGTCTCCTTCGACCGCATGGCCGTTGACCCGGTGCGCCCCTTCGCCGTAGGGACGGACCAGCGAGGCTTCGGGCTCCAGGGCGCGCTGGATTTCCGCCTCGGACGGCCACCAGTCCGGCCGTTCGATCTCGGTTACCCGCTCCCGGATGAAGGACTTCGGGGCTTCTATATGGTACAGCTTGCGGGCGTTTTCCCCGAGAAACCGTGTCTGATGGGACTCGGACAGGTTACACGCCCGCATGGTTTCAATCGCCCGCCAGGCGTCGTCGCCATCATGGTGGTAAACGTCGGACGACCAGGCCAGAATATCGCCATAGAAGTCCGGCAGGCGCGATGGCGGCGCTTCATCGCCCTCAAAGCCGGTCACGCAGTGGCTGAAAAAGGTTTCGCTCGGCAGCCGTTTGAGCGGCGGCAGCTCGCGCTCGTTGCGATACAGCTTATACATCTTGTCGCACTCGTCGAGCAGGAAGCTCAGCCAGGTCGAAGATGCCTCAAATACCGCGGCCCGGAGCTTGGGATATTGCTCAAAAAAGCCGGACATGAGCACCATGACAACCCAGAGCGCGGCCTCGGACTGAAAGTTCTGGACATTGGTCAAAAATTGGTGGGGCAGGCCCGCGGTAGTGACCGTGCGGGCAATCAACTCCGCCCCGGAATACTGGGCCGTATAGCCTGGAGGTTTCAGCGCGCCAAAGGCCGGGAAGGGGTGCATGCCGTAGACCACGCTGGTCTCCTCCATGGCCTGCCAGACCGGCTCATACTTGGGCTGAAGCGGATAATTGCCCATGGCGTCAATCGGCCGCACCAGACCCACCCGACAGCCTTTGTCCGCCACCCGGTAGACTTCCTGTGCGGCACACACCGGGTCCTGCATGGGCAGCAGGGCCGCAAAAAAGATCCGCTCCGGGTCGGCCTGACAGTATTCATGCGCCCACTCGTTATAGGCTTTGCACATGGCCTTGGCCCCAACCGCATTTTGCAGCCAGGGATAGGTGTCGATATCGGTCGGGATAATCATCACCTGGTCTATGCCCTGCACGTCCATATCACGCAGGCGGGCCTCGGGCTCGTACGAGCCCCGGTGGTCCAGATAGGCGGCCTGCTCCTGGGAGATCGCCGTCTCAGAGTGCAGGTTGCGGACATTAATGGCGCGCTGGATGTCATGCTTGAGTCCCGGCCCGGCCAGGGAGAGGATATTCACAACGCCGGGCGTGCCACCGATCCGTTGCGAGCCCAGACCCGCACCGGCATGACCGTTGACGATGAGCTGTTTGGTCTCCTGGTCAAACCACATCGTGGTCTTGAGCGCTTCCAGCTCATCTTTTGTCAGCCAGTCCTTGGCCTGCTCCCAGAGCCAGGGCGGCTCCGTGACATGCGCATCACAGTCAAAGGTCGGAAAATCTTTGGTCATAGGTGCGAATTTTTGGGTTGGCATACTCTCCCTCCTTGATATCGGATCGGGCAGGCGACTCGGGCCGCTTCCGTCCGGGTTTCCCCTGTATTGTCAACTTCCTGAGAAACTTGTCAATCTGTTGCCTGGGTCCGGGACGCCGGGAGCCTTGTTGACGCTTGAAAGCTCGCCGAGAATTGCCTATCAGGAATGGACGAGGAGGGGCAGAGCAGCTATGCGGTATCGCTATTATCTGTGTGACGTGTTCACGGCTACGCGCTTCGGGGGCAATCAGTTGGCGGTTTTACCCCAGGCCGCGGGCCTGTCGAGTGAGCGTATGCAGCAGGTTGCGCGCGAGTTTAATTTCTCCGAGACGACCTTTGTGCTCTCGCCGGAAGAAGCGGGGCATACGGCTCAGGTGCGTATCTTCACGCCGATGGCGGAGGTGCCCTTTGCCGGGCATCCCAATATCGGCACGGCGTTTGTCCTGGCGACGACGGGCCGCCTGGGCGCGCTCGACACCGCTCTCAGGGTGACGTTTGAAGAGCGGGCTGGGCTGGTGCCGATCACGATTCGCAAGCGGCCGGACCGGTCGGTCTGGTGTGAGCTGACCGCCCCGGAACGCCTGTCGCTGGGCAAGACCGTCGGTGTGGAAACGGGGGCGGCGCTGCTGTCCCTGACCGCGGACGATATCGTGACCCGGACCCATCCGCCGCAAGTCGCCTCGGTTGGCCTGCCGTTTCTCTTCGTTGAGGTCCGGGACCGTGCCGCGCTAGGGCGGATACGGGTGAATAGGGAGAAGTTGGAGACACTGGTCGCCGACGCCCTCCCGCCCCTCGTTCACACATACACTAAGAGTGATGATGCCGCCTCGGATATCCGGGCTCGCGTGTTTGCTCCCCTGTTCGGTGTGCCCGAAGACCCGGCCACCGGCAGCGCCAACTGCGCCCTGGCCGGTCTGCTCAGCCACTCCGCACAGCACTCGCAGGGCATGGACAGCTGGCGCATTGTGCAAGGAGTGGAACTGGGCCGTCCCAGTCTGCTTGAGGCGCGGGCGGAGAAACGCCAGGGCATTGTCACGGACACCTGGATCGGTGGCGCCTGTGTCCTGGTCGGCGAAGGCTGGATTGAGGTCGGTCCTTCAAACGTTCCTGCCCAAGGCTGACGATTCGGATGAGCGTCCCTGATGCGTCAGCCACGTCACCGAGCATGGTATGCGTCTGCTTCGGGCAAACGACCCGTGTCGGCAAGAACGCGCAGCATAATGGACTCGTCAGGCTGAAATGGAATGGGAGGTGGGTCCGGCAGCGTCACCGGCTCGACCGGAAACGGAAGCCGTTGAATCGAGGTGTTATACACTTTGGCCAATAAGGCCGGGAGATGCACGACATCTTCAAGATTGTAGTGGAGGAGGGTTTCCAGCGCCCCGCTCTCGCCGCGCTCGTGGTAGCGCCACAAGACGACCGCGCACCAGCCGTCGAGCCGGGAGACCAGACCCGGTCGCTCAAGACCCAGCAGTTGTTCAATTTTTTTCAGACCGCCTTTATAGCCGAGCGCGGCGAGGGGATAACGCAGGTCAATATGGGCCTGGTTGAGCGGAATGCCGAGTTTGGTGCGCAGAAAGGGCAGGTCAAACTGCTTGCCGTTATACGTCACCAGGAGGGTGAAAGATTCAATATCCGTCACAAACTGTTCCAGGTTCCGGCCGTGCACATAGACCTGAGACCGCTCGCCGTCATACAGACCAATGACGGTCACCATGGCTTCCTGCGCGCCCAGGCCGGTGGTTTCGATGTCCAGATAGGCGACTCGCTCGGAAAACTCGGGATACAAACGCCAGTGGATTTGGTGGGGCAGCCTGGTCAGAAAGTACTGGGCGTCCCGCTTTTCGAGCGCGGTCAACGAGCGTTCAAGTTCAAAACGCGATGCGTCCTGCAGCCAGTGGGGCAACGAGCCGAGCGTGGGGTGGTCCAGAAGATATTCCCAGCAGGTGACCCCAGCCCTCCACAATCGCCGCTCTGTTTTCTCGCCTATCCCCTGGATGTGGCGGAAGGTCTGCTTCAGCATGGCCCGTCATGCCCGCGCAGGCGGGCATCCAGCATCAGTGTTCATAGCTGCGCAGCACGCGGCCGGGTCGGGCGCCGGTCGGTTCGCCGTCGCGCAACAGGACCTGTCCGTTGACAACGGTATAGCGATAGCCTTCGGAGCGGGCGACCAGACGCGAGGCCCCACCCGGAAAGTCCTGAACGAATTCCTTGGGCCTGGCCTCGACCGTATCGGGGTCAAAGACGGTCAGGTCCGCGGCCATGCCTGGCTTGAGGAGACCCCGCTTGGGGATGCCCAGGAGTTGGGCCGGCGTAAAGGTCAGCCGGTTGACCGCCTGTTCCAGGCTGAGCGCCTTTTTCTGTCTGACCCAGTGGCTCAACAGAAAGCTGGGATAGGTGACTTGGCACAGAAACGAGATATGGGCGCCGCCGTCCGAGCCGCCGGTCAGCACGTAGGGATTGGTAGCAAGATTGCGCACGGCCTCCTCGTCGCCATTCTGAAAGCCCTTGATCAGAAACTGGGTATCCAGGTTTTCGGCAACCGCCAGGTCGAGCATGGCTTCGAGCGGAGTTTTGCCCTGCTCCTGGCCAATCGTAACCAGGTCTTTGCCCACCAGGGAGCGATGCTCGTCCCGGCGAACGCTGTCCACCAGGATGTCCTGCATACGCTTCGAGAACACCTTGGGCGAGGGGTCGTCCAGGTCGCGCTGCATGGCGGCCCGGTGGGCCGGGTCAGAGAGGTTGGCGATTTTTTCGGGACGCCGACCCCGAATGGCGGCCTTCCAGGCCGGCAGGTCCTCAAACACCGCGCCCCGCAGGGAAAAAGTGAGGTCGAAGCGTTCACACAAGGACAAGGGATGGACCCGAGCGCCCTCCCGAAAGGCGTCTGCCGTCCAGTCCAGGACCTGTTTCCAGTGGTCGGGGGCGGCCCAGGTCTGAGACAAGAGATTCCACAGCACCGGGCGTCCGCTCTCGCGTGATAAGCGGGCCAGATAGTCCATATCCTTGGGACCCACGGTTGGAATACCCGGCGGAATGACACACACCGTGCCGCGGTGAAAGTCTTTCAGCGTAGCGGCAAGCGCAACGGTTTCGTCTTCTTCGGCAAAGCGGCTGGGTACGGGGATGCCGTCCCCGTCAAAATGGACCGGGCCGTATGACGACGAGAAGCCGAACGCGCCAGCCGCGACACACTCTTTCACCACCGCCTGCATGGCCAGCACTTCGTCCTGGGTGGCCGGCCGTTTGCGGGCGTCATCGCCCATCACGTTGTAGCGAATGGTTGAGTGCGGGGCTAAGGCCATGACGTTCACCCCCAGTTGGTGGTCGAGAGTGTCGAGATATTCGCCGTACGATTCCCACGTCCAGGGCACTCCGGCCTTGAGGCTGCCCAGCGGCATACCCTCGACTTTGCCCAGCATGCGGGTGATATAGTCGCGATCTTCCGGTTTGCACGGCGCAAGGCCAAAGCCACAGTTGGTCATGAAGACGCTGGTGAAACCGTGCCAGGAGCTGGGCGTTGCCAACGGGTCCCAGAAAAGCTGGGCGTCATAATGGGTATGCACATCGATAAATCCGGGAGAGACGACCAGCCCTGTGGCATCAATGATCTCTGTTGCCGGACCGTCGACCTTGCCCATGGCTGCAATGTGGCCCTGGGCAATCGCCACGTCACCGTAATAGCCGGGCTGGCCCGAGCCATCGACCAGAAATCCATTTTTCATCAGCAGGTCATACTGCATGTCGCTTCCCTCCTTGTCTGGGCGCTCCCTCGCCCTCGCGACTGTATCGGCTTTCCTGGGAACCGACAAGGATTCGGGCCACCGCAGCCTGTCTTTCTCCCCGAAAATTTGCTATACGGAATATACTGAAAACGTCAGGGACGTTGCCTAGCCCGCCTGGATGGGCCTGAGTGTGGAAGGAGATGGGGATGCGGAGCGGGGTGTGGATATGTGGGGTGCTGATATGTCTCCTGCTGCCGGCCTGTTCGTCACATAAGCCACCGATACCAACGCAGAACTTTGTGAACTGGAGCCAACAGGCCGCTCCCCATAAAAAGCAGCTATGCGTCCTGCCCTTTGAAAACGCCAGTCATATTGACGGGCTGGATGAAAAGGTGCGCCAAGGGGTGGCGGGTCATCTGAGCGTCAAGCGCTTTACCGACGTTGAGCTGTATGAAATAGACACTCGCCTGACCGCTATAGCCAATTGGCACAGACTGGCCCCGCCAGACCTCGGTCGCCAACTCAGTTGCGACGTCCTCGTCTACGGCCTCGTCTCGAAGCCGGACACGATTTATGTCGGCATCTATTCCCAACTGGCGCTTATCGGCACCCTGCGCGTCGTCGGGGTGGCCACCGGGGACGTGCTGCTCCACGAGACCTATACCACACGGTTACACGACCTGGGGGTGCCGCTCTCCCCGGTGGGCCTGGTGACCAGCATGGTCCGAAATTTATGGACTTTTACCGACGCGCGATTTGTACGCGCTATCGACGACCTGAGCCGCAATCTGGCCGCGCTCGTGCCCGACCTGCCCGAAACTGGCGCAAGCACGAGTACGGTTTCTCAAAAGCCGGCCGCCACCGTGACCCGACCGGCGCGGTCGGTCAGACAACCGCAAATCTACCAGGTTCAAGTGGCGGCCTTTCGCTCGCACGACGAGGCGCAACGAGCGGTCCGGCTCTTGCACCAGGAAGGCTATGCGCCCACCACGACCGAGGTCGCAAGAATGAAGCACGAGTGGCATCGGGTTATTATTGGTCCCTTCTCTTCGGCCCGAAGCGCCTACGAGACCAGTGGCCAAATCAAAGAGAAGCTGCCGTTTGATCCCATTGTGACCCAAGGCTCCTCGCGCTGAGAGGACGAGACACCTCGCCCAGGCGGTCAACCCCTGCGCTGTTGGAGGACACATGTACTCATTGTCGCACTGTGCTATCCAAAAGAAAAAGATGAGAGGAGAATGGCCATGGCGGGGAAACTCGACGGACAGGTGGCGATTGTTACCGCTGGAGGCTCCGGGATCGGCGCGGCCTCAGCCGTCCGCTTTGCCCAGGCAGGGGCGGCGGTCGTTGTCGCGGATTTGAGCGGGAAACGGGCCGAGGCGGTCACCGCGCAGATCAATGACGCGGGCGGAAAGGCAACCATGATCAAAATGGATGTGGCTGACCCGGACGGCATCCAGGCCACGATTCAACTTGCGCTTGATACCTATGGCCGTCTCGATGTCATGTTCAACAACGCCGGACTCGGAGAGTTGGCCCGGCTTGAGGACACCTCCCTGGAAAGCTGGAATCGGACAATTGCCGTCACGCTGACCGGGACCTTTCTGGGCATGAAGTACTGCCTGCCCATTATGCGGCAGCAGGCCAGGGGCGCTATCGTCAACACGGCGTCCGTGTCCGGCCTGGGCGGTGACTACGGCATGTCGGCGTATAACGCGGCCAAGGCCGGGGTCATCAACCTCAGCCGCTCGGCAGCGATTGAGAACGCCCCATATAATATCCGGGTGAACTGCGTCTGCCCCGGGGCGATTAACACCCGCGCGGCGCAGCTCCTGGGGGGCGACCGGGCCGACGAATTCCGGCGTCTCCAAGGCGAGGCGCATCCCCTCGGCCGCATGGGAGAGTCGGAAGAAATTGCCAATACGGTGCTGTTTCTGGCGTCTGATGAAGCCTCGTTCATCACCGGGCAGGCCCTCGCCGTGGACGGCGGCGTGACCTCACATACCGGGCTCCCGAATATGCTGCGCATCCGCGAGAGCTAGGCGGGCAGGGAAGTTGGTAAGAATCTGTGGACTGGACAGCCCTGAGGGCGGCAAAAGAAGCGGACAGGCAGCAAGGCGGCGCCACGCCGCTGAGTGAAGTCACCCCGAGCATTCGTGATTTTTCTCAGTTCGTGACCACACACAAACAGGAACTCGGCCTCATCCCGGCGCTCAAACGTGTGGACCCGGATACGGGTCAGGCCTGGCCCGAGTTGGACCTCGTTGATCTCGCCCAAGCCTGTGACGATACGGAAGTCGGCGCCATCGGCGTCTATACCGAACCGAGCCTGTTCGGCACGTCGAGTGACGATATGCGCGCAATTTCGGAGCGAGTCACCACTCCGCTGCTGGCCCTCGATCTCGTCCTGTACGACAGCCAGCTTCATCAGGCCCGGCTGTGCGGGGCGGATGCGGTTTTGCTGTGGGCCGGCGCGCTCGACGCGTCGACCTTAGCGCGTCTGATGACCACCGCCCGTTCTATCCACGTGGCTCCCGTTGTCATGGCTCGGACACTCGATGAACTTCGTCAGGCGCTGGCGACCGGGAGTTTCATCATCGGCTTGGCCTCTCCAAACGGAAAACTCGACGTCGCTCACGTCTCAGCCCTCGCCGCTCACGTCCCGCGGCAGAAGACCATCATCTCGCTGGATGAATTGAGTACACCCGAGGAAGCCGCGGCACTGCTCGGGCAGGTCGATACTGCGCTCATGAGCCATTGTGTACTTGATACGGCTGACGTGGAAGGAAGTTTGAGTAATCTTGTTCAGGCTGGGTCTCGGTAACTGCCGTGCGGTCTCGCATCGCAGATGCAAAGACTCTATAGTAGTCCATCAAAGAGAAGGCCAGGTATGGCTGCCCAACAGGCAACAGCGGAAGTATTCCTTACTGCATTGAGGTCGCTCTCGAAACAAGAACAAGAGAGTATTCTGACTCGGGTCGCACTCGACAAGAAGCTGCATCAGCTCCTGCAGGACATCTCCGATCGTCTCGCTGTTGAGGAAGGGCGGGATGAACGATCAAGACCGCTACGGGATTACATTGCCCACCGTAGGGAAGTTTATCGGTAAGAATCCTGATTTTACACAGAAAAAGGGAGCTACCAATGAAGTTCGGCATGATGTATGAAATCCAGATTCCTGAGCCCCACACCCCCACTATTGTGCAAGACACCTATAAACAAGTCATCGCCCAGGTCATGCTGGCTGAGGAGATGGGATTTGAGTATTTCTGGACGGTCGAGCATCATTTTCTCACCGAGTTTTCCTACTGTCCCGCGCCAGAGGTCTTGTACGGTGCGATCTCGCAACGGACCAAGACCATCCGGATCGGTCATGCCGTTGCGCTGCTGCCGCCCCAGTACAATCATCCGATCCGTGTGGCGGAACGTGCGGCGGTCCTCGACCTGTTGAGTGACGGCCGGGTCGAACTCGGCACGGGCCGCTCGACCACGTTGATCGAGATGGAAGGTTTCGGCATTGATCCGGAAGAGACCAAGCCCATGTGGGAAGAAGCCGTCTCGATTATCCCACGGATGTGGCTCGAAGATCCTTTTTCGCACGAAGGGCAGTACTTCAAGATTCCGCCCCGCTCGGTCATTCCCAAGCCAGTCCAGAAACCTCACCCTCCCCTGTGGGTGGCCTGCGCCCAGCCCGCCAGTTTTACCGCGGCCGGTCAGAAAGGGATTGGCGCGCTGTGCTTTCATATCGGCCAACCCGAGGAACTCGCCCGCCGGGTGCAACTCTACCGGGAAGGCATAGAGCAGGCCGAGCCCGTTGGCGCCTTTGTGAATGACCAAGTTGCCGCCCTCGGTATCGTCCACTGCGCTGAGAGCGACAAGCAAGCCCGAGAAGTGGGAGGCCCGGCCGGCGAATGGTTCCTCAATAAAACCCTCCAACTCTACCGACCCTGGCAGGAACAGGGGACGAAGGTGCCCGATTCCTACAAGTTTGCAGTGGAGTCAGTCCGCGGGGAGCGCTCAGGCAAGTCGTTGGACGAGCTGATTGAAGGTGGAATGTTCTGCATGGGCGATCCGGATACCTGCATTCGGACGCTCAAGAAATACGAGGCAGCCGGGATTGATCAGGTGCTGTGCTTTATGCAGTTCGGTGGTATTCCGCACCAGAACATTATGGATTCGATCCGCCTGTTCGGGAAATATGTGGTCCCGTATTTCCAGCCGTAAAATGCACGCTTCCATATAGCCAACCGATCCCTGCCGTCATTCCGGCGCAAGCCGGAATCCAGGCTCCCGTCCCCCCGCCTCTGGATGCCGGATCACAGCCTGCCCCGGACATGATCCGGGGTCCGGCATGACGTGAGCGCAACGGCAGGGCTACAGCCTGGAACGAAACGCGCCAGCTTACAAGACCTCCGGATTCACCGGCGTGGGCGGCCGCTGACCGCTGAGAAAGGCAGCGATGTTCTCTGCCGCCAGCGTAGCCATGCGCGTCCGGGTGGCAATACTGGCGCTGCCGACGTGGGGAACGACCAGGCAGTTGTCGAGCGTCAGCAAGGGGGCGTCCGCGGGCAGCGGCTCCGGGTCGGTCACATCAAGCGCGGCCCCGGCAATGACCTTGTCCCGTAGAGCTGCATACAGGGCCTGGGCGTCAACAATCGGCCCGCGCGCGGCGTTCACCAAAAAAGCGGTCGGCTTCATCTTTTTGAGCTGAGGCATCGAGATGAGCTGGTGCGTTTGCGGACCGAGCGGAACCAGCACGACCACAAAATCCGACTCGCTCAGCAGGGTATCCAGATCGACCCAGGTACACCCGAGTTGCGCCTCGGCCGCTCTGTTCCGAGTGCGATTATGGTAGAGCACGCGCATCTCAAAGCCGTGCGCCCGCCGGGCAACTGCGGCTCCAATACGCCCCAGACCGATAATGCCCAGCGTGGCCCCATGCACGTCCGCCCCGAGAAAGACAAACGGACTCCACACCGGCCACTGGCCGGCGCGCACGCGGCGTTCGCCTTCACCGAGGCGACGGGCGATACCCAGCATGAGGGCGAAGGTCAAGTCGGCTGTGGTTTCGGTCAGAACGCCCGGCGTGTTGGTCAGGACGATGTTGCGACGGGTCAGCGCCGGGACATCCACATTGTCGTACCCGACGGCCATATTGGCGACGATCCTGAGCTGGGGCGCATGGTCGAGCAGATCGTCGTCAATGCGTTCCGTGACCATGCTCAGCAGGGCCACGGTATCGCGCAGTTCGTGCAGCAAGGTCTCACGCGAAACGGCCTGGTCTGACTCCCAGACCGACAGGGCACCACGGGTCCGTAAGGGAGCCAGCGCGGCTTCGGGAAGCTGACGGGTGATATAGATCTTTGGTGGGTGCTGAGCCATACGCTCTTCTCTATCGGAAGCACCCAGGATGGTATAGGCTCGCCTGAAATACTAGACTAAAGGTGAAGTTGTCAGCAATCACACAGTTGAGGAGTCACGCCATGGACCAGCCCTCCGAGAAAAGCATCAAGCGCATGCGCGTCTACGTTGAAAAATACATGCAGAAAACCGGGACCTCAGGCCATCCGGAGCCCGAGGTGACCGAATCGGTCATTCTGGGTCTGGCCAATAATATCGACGAGGTCGGCCGGCCGCTCTGCCCGTGTAATTTTTATCCCGACAAAAAAGCCGAGGTCGAACGCAGCCGCGAGTGGGTCTGCGCCTGTGACGAAATGAAGAAGTGGAAATACTGCCACTGCCTGCTGTTCGTGACACCCGAGGGGACGCCGATTACCGAGCATCTGCCCGAAGACCACGAGGGCCGTCAAATCTACGGCCTCGTCAAAGACCCGACGCCGGATAAAGGCCGAGAATTGGCAGATAAAGCCTAGCCGAAAACCGTCAGTCCGCGGCAATCAGCTACCGATGAAGTGATAGGTCAACTCCAGACCGAACACCCGCCCCCGCATCAACGGCGAGAGGGTGCCGGTGGGCAGTTGGATGTCCGCTCCGAAACGCGCGTAGTCCAACAGGTTCTTGCCGTACAGGCCGACCACCCACTGACTGTTGTCGATATGAATATCCACCCCGGCCTGTAACATCTTCTGCTGCCGGTTGAAGCCGGTATTGTCGTCGTTGGTATACTCTTTGTCGCGGTAGGCGTAGGTGACGCGCGAGGCGAGCCGAGCACGGGTGCCGACGCGGAGATTGTGAAGCAGGCTCAGGCTATAGGTCCAGTGCGCGGCCCGTGGCGGTTCGAGGTCCTCGTCCTGGTCGTCCAGCTTGCCGTCCCGGTTGAGGTCGAACTTGACCTTGGTGTAGTCCGGCTTGACGTAGCCGAGCGAGCCGAGAAAGACCAGGCCGGGGGAGAGGACCACCATCCCCTCCATTTCCAGGCCCCAGAATTCGGCGTCGGCCGTATTCCGAATCACCTGCACGATGTTCTGCACCGTCTGGAGGGTCGGCCTGCCGTCCACAAAGGTGATGACGGGCCGACCCGTAATCGGGTCCGGGGCGGGGAGGTCCTCGCCGAAAGCCAGTTCACGTTGCAGGTCGTTGACGAAGTTGTAGAAAAACGCCGCGTTCAGGCGGACGCGCTCGCCGAAGGTCTTCTTGACGCCGAGCTCGAAATTGTCGATCTGCTCTTCGTCAAACGCCTCGGTCCCAAGATCGCGAGCAATCTCCAGGCCGAGCGCCTCCAGCCCGGCAATCTCCGCGTCCGACAGGCCCTGGGTCAGATCGAAAAACGAGTCGCGCAGATTATAGCCGCCAGACCGGAAGCCGCGCGTCCAGTGGGCGTAGAGCAGCGTCTCCGTGTCGAGCCGATAGGTCAGCCCGACCTTGGGCGACAGGCTGTTCCAGTGTGCCCCGTCTTTGAAATGGATGGGGCAGTCGGGGCCCTCCACCATGTGACACTGGATATCCCTGGTTCGGAGGATATTGGTAATCTGGGCGGCCTTCTCTTCATGGGTGTAGCGCAGCCCCAGGGTCAGCACCAGCCGGTCGGTCAGGTCGTAATCCCCGGCCGCGAACACCCCGAACGTCTCGACGTTATAGATGCCGCCGCCGTTGAATACCAGGCTGTCGCCACTGCTGTCACCGAACAGCCGCTGTTCGTGATAGTCGAGAGCGTTCTGAAAATAATAGAAGCCGGTCGTCAGGAAGAGCCGGTCAAAGAAAAACCCGCTGTAACGCAACTCGTTGCTGAACTGCTCCGAGGCCTGGGCGCCGCCGCTGTGGAAAAAGGTCAGCGGTGTCGCGTCGGTATCGCTCAGACCATCTCCCGTTCCCTCACGCCAGCCGAAGATATTGGTTATGGTGCCGCGACCGAAGGGGATATCCCAATCCGCCCGAGCGTTGAAGAAATTGATCGCCGTCTTCAGGAAGCCCTCTTCGTTGACGGCAAAGTCGTGGCTGTCGCGCTTGAAATTGAACAGCGGATGGGACAGGCCGGCGGCGTTGGTGTGCGTCTGAGCCGCCGGCCCGTCTTCGTCAAGGTTCTGATACTCGTAGCGGAGCGTGAAGCGCAGCGTGTCCCAGGGCTGCCAGGTGACGACCGGCCGCAGCATCAGCGTATCCCGTGCGCCGAAGGCCTGGCCATTGTACAGGTTCTCGAACCAGCCCTGATCCTGATTGGAATAGACCGTGAAGCGCGCCCGCAGGGTGTCGGTCAGCGGGGCGTTGAGCGTAGCCGAGACGTAGATATTCGGGGCCTTGCCGCCGCCTTCGACCGCGCTGCGGACCTTGGCTTCATAGCGCTCGGTGGGGGTTTTGGTGTTGACCAGGACGGCTCCGCCCACCACGTTGCGACCGAACAGCACCCCTTGCGGGCCGCGCAGGACCTCGATGCTGTCCAGGTCGAAGGCGTCGTACAGCACCCCCGTGTTCGTTCCTGAGTAGATACCGTCAACAAAGACGCCGACCGTCGGGTCGATGGACGGAATCGAGCTGTTAATACCCAGGCCCCGAATGGAGAAGTTTGCCACACCGCGCGCCAGGGCAGCGTCATCGAGGGCCACATTGGGCATGGCGATCGTCAGGTCGCCTATGTCGTGCAGCTTGCGGGCGTCAAGCTGTTCGGCATCGAAGGCCGTGATCGACACCGGCACGTCCTGGACCATCGCCTCCCGCTTGAGGGCGGTGACGACCATGCCTTCCAGGGGCGTGACCTGTGTTGACGAGGCCTGCGGGACGGTCTTGCCGACGTTCGGCTGCGCCTCCTGGGCGAGAGCCGGGAGGGTGAGGAAGACAACACTCAGCGCCAGGCCGAGCGTCAGCGTCCGGGCGGCAAACCGACCTGCCGTCCGGAACGTGGAGGTGTGATTGATGGGGCGCATAAACCCTCTCGTCTCGAGTGTCATAACACTGTCGGGGAGCCTTCTTCCCGGTTGTCAAGCGTCACGACTCTCGGACAGGCCGTTCCACGTTCGGAGGGGCTCGTCCCGAATGCTGCCACGCTTCTCAGACGCCGGTAAAATGATACGTCAACTCCAGGCCAAAGATACGACCTTTTGCCAAAGGAGAAAAGGTGCCGCCGCCGAGTGCCGTCGGCACCTGCGTATCACCGCCGAACAGGCTGTAGCCCAGCAGGTTCTTTCTGTACAGGCCGACCACCCACTGACTGTCGTTGAAGTGCGTGTCCACCCCGGCCGGCAACCGTTTCTGGTGCCGGTTGGAATGCGGATGTTTTGGTGAAGCCCATACACTCTCCAATCTCCTTACAGGGAAGCGTCTCCCCCAGGGTCTTCCCGAACTTCGTCTCTTCTCCCGTGCCGCTTCTGGCTGTACACGCCGCTGTCAGACCCCGGTAAAGTGATACGTCAACTCCAGGCCATACACGCGGCCCTTTGACAAGGGCGAGAAGGCGCCGCCGGTTGCATTGGTGCCGTGCCTGACCTGGTCCAGCAGGTTCTTGCCATACAGGCCGACCACCCACTGACTGTCATTGAGGTGAATATCCACGCCGACCTCCAGCATTTTCAACTGGCGGTCGAAGCCGGTATTGTCATCGGTGATATAGATTGTGTCCCGATAGGAATAGTTGATTCGCGAGTCGAGCCGGGAGCGGCTGCCGACGTCCAGCGTGTGGAGCAGGCCCAGGCTGTACGTCCAGCTCGGTGCCCGCGGCGGTTCCAGGTTCTCGTCTTTTCCGTCTACGACGGAGTCGCCGGTCAAGTCGAACCGGACCTCGGTATACTCCGTATCGATATAACCCAGCGAGGCCAGCAGCATGAGGTCTTGAGTCAGCACAAAGGAGCCTTCGAGTTCAAGGCCGAAAATATCGATATCCGCGGTGTTGCGCACCACCTGAGCGAAGCCCCCATCGGGCAGGTCGAACAGCACCTCGCGCTGCATGTCTTCGATTTGACTGAAGAACAGCGCGCCACTGAGACGGGCGCGCCCTCCTAGGGTGCTTTTGAAACCCAGTTCGTAATTGTCGATCTGTTCTTCATCGGTCGGGCCGGGGCCGATGTCAGGATGCGTGTTGCGCAGATTATAGGCGCCCGACCGAAAGCCGCGCGTCCAGTGGACATACACCTGGGTATGCTCAGCCGGTCGATAGGTCAGCCCGACCTTGGGCGACAGGGTATCCCAGTTATCCTGGTCTGAGAAATTAATGGGGCAGGCCGGACCGTGCACGACATGACACGTCGTCAGGTCCAGACGAATGGTGGTCACGTCGGCCTCTTTTTCTTCATAGCTGAAGCGCAGGCCGGTGTTCAGCGTCAGCCAATCGGTCAGGTCGTAGTCGCCGGCCAGGAACAGCCCAAAGGTTTCCACGTCGTACAGGCCGCCGCCGTTCTGTATTCTGGCCCTGCCCTGAGTGTCGTCCGTCAGCTTGCGCCGCTCGTGGTAGTCGATGGCGTTGGTAAAATAGTAGAAGCCGGTTGTCAGCTGCAGGCGATTGAAGAACGTCCCGGCGTAGCGGACCTCGTTGCTGAACTGTTCCGCGCGGAGCAGGGTCTCGAAATTGCGCAGGCCGGTGACAGTCGTCAACTCATCCACGGAACTCAGGGCGTCGGCCTGCGCGTCCCGCCAGCCGAAGATATTGGTCACGGTCCCGTTGCCCAACGATACGTCCCAGTCCAGTCGGACGTTCAGGAAATGAATCCTGGTGTCCAGAAAGCCGTCGTTGTTGACCGAGAAGTCGTGACTCCGGCGGTCGTAGCGGCTGGTGTCCTGAACGGCCGCGCCGTCGCCGTCGAGGTCCTGATACTCATAGCGCACGGTCAGGCCCAGCGTGTCCAGCGGTTGCCAGGAGATGACCGGCCGCAGCATGAGGGTGTCCTGCGCGCCGAACGCCCGGCCGTCGTATTCGTTCTCGAACCAGCCCTGATCCTGATTGGAATACACCGTGAAGCGGGCGGCCAGACGGTCGGTCAGCGGGGCGTTGAACGTCCCGGACACATACATATTGGGGGCCTTACCGCCGCCTTCGACCGCGGTGCGCAGCCGCGCTTCATACTGCTGGGTCGGAGCCCTGGTATTGAGCAGCACCGCCCCGCCCACAACGTTGCGGCCAAACAGGACGCCCTGCGGCCCGCGCAGGACTTCAACCCGCTCCAGGTCGAAGGCGTCGTATAGCACCATGGCGTTCGTCCCCATATACACGCCATCAACAAACACGCCGACGGTCGGGTCAATCGTCGGAATCGAGCTGTTGATGCCCAGGCCACGCATGGAAAAATTCGCCGTTCCGCGCGACGTGCCGATTTCATCAAAGCTCACATTGGGGATGCCGACCGTCAGGTCGCCCAGGTCGCGCACCTTTGCGGCTTCGAGTTGCTCGGCGTCAAAGGCGGTGATGGACACCGGCACGTCCTGGATCGACTGCTCACGTTTCTGGGCGGTGACGACCACATCATCGAGCAGCAGAGCGCTTTCGGCCGCTGCGGACTCGGTGGACTCCTGAGCATGGGCAACTGGCAGCAGCGCCGGCCCGAGCAGCAGAGCGATGACGAGCGGAGCCGCGTACAGGCCGGCAGGTGTCGAAGGATATTCAGGGGTGATGCCAATAGGACGCATAGTTTTCTCCACTTGTAGAGACATCAGAGTGACGAAAGAGAGAGAGCCGAGCGGGTGCGCGCCTTGCGTCCGCTCGGCGGCCTAGTATAGCATGCGCTCGAATCTCACGAAGGAGGGCAGGATATGCAAGTTGGATATTTCGCGGTTGGTATTGGACTGGGAGCAGACCCGGAGGTCGTCAGCGTGACGGCGCAGACCGCCGAGCAGGCCGGTTTTCATTCCCTCTGGGCACCCGAACACGTGGTCTTACTCGACCAGTATACCTCAAAATACCCGTATTCAGCCGATGGTCGGCTGCCCATGCCAACCACCCAGATCGATATTCTCGACCCCTTTGCCGCGCTGACCTATGCCGCGGCGCAAACCACAACGATCCGCCTGGGAACCGGCATTTGCCTGGTGCCCGAGCGCAACCCGGTCGTTACGGCCAAAGAAGTCGCCAGCCTGGACAAACTGTCGGGCGGACGGTTTGATTTCGGCGTGGGTGTGGGCTGGCTGGCGGAAGAGTTCACCGCGGTGGGCGTCCCCTGGGAACGCCGGGCGCAACGCACGCGGGAGTATCTCAAGATCATGAAAATGTTGTGGACCGAGGAAGAGTCGGAGTTCAGCGGCGAGTTTTGCAGCTTCCCCAAAGTCCGCTCCTATCCCAAGCCGGTCCAGAGCCCGCATCCGCCGATTATTTTCGGGGGCGAGAGCAAACCCGCGCTACGGCGCGTCGGCGAGGTCGGCGATGGCTGGTTTGGAGTGAACGTTACACCCGAAGCCGCCAAAGAGCATATCGAGCGGATGCAGGGCTATGCCGAGGCGGCCGGCCGCGACCACAGTCAGTTTCACTATTCCGTCTCCACGGGGATTGGGATGCCGATTACCCTGGACGAGGTCAAACAGTTCCGCGACCTGGGCGTGCACCAGATCATTGTTGGCGGATTTCCCGAAAGCGCGGCTGCCGTCAAGGGCGATATCGAGAAGCTGGCTGAACAGCTCGTGGTGCCGGCGGCGAATTTGTAACCGACAGACTGCCCTTGAGAGGCCATTATCCAGGAGATATGCCAAAAAATAGCAAGAAGCCCGAGCCTGTTCCGCGCCACTTCCAAAATGTGGCCGAAGCCGCGGACTTCTGGGATGACCACGACTTGACCGATTATTGGGACCTGACCAGGGAAGCGGACTTTGAGGTGGATATTCAGCGGCGAGTGTATCTCACCGTGCTAGAGCCGGAATTGGCAAAGAAGCTGGCAGCCTATGCCCATCGACAGGGGGTCTCGACAGAGACGCTTATCAACGTGTGGTTGACGGAAAAAGTGGACGCGGTGGGGCAGCATAAATGAGGCGGTGTGACCCCGAGTGACATGTGTGGCGGCTCCTGCGGGCCGCCGGTCGGCCCCCTCATCCCCGCATCAGGTGCGGGACAGGCCCTCACCCTCCAGAGGAGAGGGAATCTTTTTGTAGGGGCAACCCCAGATTCACTCTTATTGTGGAAGAGATTGTAATTTCTCGGTGATCCAACGATTGACAAGGGTCTCAGAGGAAAGTCCGCGGATGCGGGCCTCGGTTTCGAGGCGGGAATACAGGTCAGGGTCAAGGGTGATCCGACGGCGACGTTGAGCGCGCACATCGAAGCTCACTTCGGTCGTCTCTTTGGCATAATCGCCGAGACTGTGAGAATCCCAGAACTCTCCGGTCTCCTCCAGCGTACTGACCCGAGAGATACTGGTCCGTCCTTGCCGCTCATTTTCGTTCATGGCGTCTCCGCTCCTTTCTATCCATATCGCGAGCACTCAAGATCAAAGCCAGCTTCGTCTCTTTGTGAATGAAAAAAACAATCACATAACGCCCCGCGTCGGTCTGCCCAGTTGCCGCATAGACATCTTCGCCTGGACAGTATCCACGCTCAACAAACCAGTAGCGCGGGTGATTGAAAAAGACCTCCTCCACCTCATCCTGATCCACATGATGTTTCCTCGCAAGCTTGTCACTAATGTCGGGCAGCCAGATAAATCCGTCAATTTCCATACCGCCAATACCCTAGCATCGACTCTCAGCCGACACGAGTGGGCTTGAGGGACGTTTTTGAATGAGGCACAACCGTTATGGAGATTACAGGACATGGCTTCCAAAGAAACCCGAATAAAATCGCAGCGCTTGAGAGGAGAAACACGATGAGCCGACTGTACGGCGAGCGACATCGCGCCCTGCAAGACCGGTTTGCAACGCGCAAGCTGGCGGACCGGGTGGAAGAGGCGGTGGTCAGGACCGCAATCGGCAAGGGAGATAAAGCCTTTATCGAGTCGCGGGATATGTTTTTCCTCTCAAGCATCGACCATCAGGGCCGGCCCACGGTCTCGTATAAGGGCGGCGACCCCGGCTTTATCAAAGTGATGGACGAGCAGACGGTCGCGTTCCCCAGCTATGACGGCAACGGCATGTTTTTCTCGATGGGGAATATCGCCGGCAACGCCGAAGTCGGCCTGTTGTTCATCGACTTTGAGACGCCGAACCGGGTCCGCCTGCAGGGCCGGGCAAGCGTCTCGGCCGATGATGCGCTGCTGGCCGCATACAAAGAAGCCGAGCTGATCGTGCGGGTACAGGTGTCCGAAATCTGGACTAACTGTCCCCGCTATGTCCATCGCTACCAGAAAGTGGCTCCGTCCCGCTACGTTCCGCGCGCGGCGTGCGAAACCCCGCTCGCCGAATGGAAACGGATCGATATGCTCCAGGATGTCCTGCCGCCCAAGGATCAGGGCCGGACAGAAGAGGCGGGCGGCACCATCTCCATGCAGGAATGGGCGGCAAACGCCAGGGCCGGCAAAGGGTAGCGCCTCGTCTCTCCAGCCGGGTGGAACACCAAGCCGACTCGCCGACATCGGCTGTGACAGCTTGAACCCCCAGCCGGAACGGACTAGACTCGGTGGACTGGTGCACCGCCCATGAGCCAAACATTGATTAACACCCTCCGCTTTGCCGACCGCCTCAAAGAGGCCGGGTTTGCCGGGGCACAGGCTGAAGCCCTGGCCCGAGTGCTCGGCGACGAGTTGACCGAACAACTCCCGTCCAAGGCAGATTTCCAGACCTTGAAGGCCGACTTTAAGGCCCTGGAAGCCAAGTTCGACGCCTTAGAGGCCAAGTTCGACGGCCTGGAAGCCAAGTTCGATGGCCTGGAAGCCAAGTTCGATGGCCTGGAAGCCAAGTTCGACGGCCTGCGGTTGACCCTCAATATCGTGCTGGTACTGGTCGGACTGCTCGTGGCGCTCGGGCTGGTTGAGCCGGTCTCGAAGCTGTTCGGCTCCTGAACCCCCGTCGGTTGGATGAGTAGAGCGTCACCTGACACCCCTCTGACTTTGGTCCCTGTCCCGCTCCCTGACCTCTGCTAAGGGGCCAGTTTCTCAAATGACGTGACCGTGTGGAGAGGGTGCTGCATGGTGTCCTTCAAACGCGCCATGCAGAGAAGCCGACCGAGTGACTTCGGATTCTTTACGATGCCTGAGTCTTCATCCGCTCTTCCGTCATCCGCCGGAGCGTTTCAAGCTCTCGGGACAACTCCCGCTGACGGCGGGAGATCGAGAGTGCATACAGAAAAATCACAAGCCACACAACGCTGAACGCGGCAAACAAATACGGCATATCTTTTCCTTTCCCTTCGCCTTCGCTCTGCTACGCTCAGGACAGGGCTATGAGGCCACCAGCACGTGCTGACGCAGGGCGCTGATTTCGTCGCGCAAGTGCAGGCTGCGTAACCTGAGCCACAACAACCAGGTAAACACACACACAAACGCTCCGGTACACACCAGCAGTGTCCAGGCCATTTCCGGCGCCATCTGTTCGACCTTGGGATGAATGCCGCGCCAGAGACGAATCGAAATATAAATCAGCGGGATATCGATCACGCCAACAATACCCAGGACGGCGGCATAGCGCGCGACCGTCTCGGTATCTCCGGCAAAAACACGCAGCAGCACATAGGCGGCATAAATCAGCCACAGCACCAGCGTCATGGTGAGACGGGGGTCCCAGGTCCACCACACGCCCCAGATCGGGCGCGCCCAGAGGGGGCCGGTCAGCAGGACGAGCGAACAGAACACCATGCCGAGTTCGGCCGCGGCCCGGGCCAGCAGGTCAGCCGACCGCTTGCCCTGCCATAAGAAGGCCGCACTCGCCCCGGCCACGATAAAGAAGCCGAGAAACGCCATCCAGGCGGACGGCAGATGGAAATAAAAAATGCGTTGCACCTCGCCCTGCACCCGTTCGTTGGGGACGTACAGAAAGACCATGGCCAGGGCCGCCAGCATTGCCACGCACGTCAGCCACGGTAGGATGGTGTCAGCCAGATCAAAACGAGATGTCACCGTGTTCATACGCACTCCATCCACAGGCGGCCCTCCTATTCTTGCACAACAAAACCAAACGTCAGCCAGCCGGTCACTACAAAAATAACATCAAACGCCACCAGCACCCGGAACCACGTCCCCGTCCAGACTTCTCCGGCCAGAAGGGCTCCGGTGACATGCACCGCCGCAATAAAGAGTGGAACCAGCAGGGGCAGAAGCATGAGCGGCAGAATAATTTCCCGCGCGCGCGTCCGCACGGCAATCGCGGCACACAGCGTTCCCAGAGCCGAGAAGCCCACAATACCGCACAGCAGCACGAGCGCCAGCCCGAGCAGAGAGACCGAGAAGGACAGGCCGAGCAGCGCAAGCGTGAGCGGGGCCACAACGGCTTCTACGATAGCCAGAAAGCAGACGTTGCTCAGGAACTTGGCAAAAAACACCTGACCGGGATCAATCGGACACAGCAGGAGACCGGCAAAGCAGTGGCGTTCCTGCTCAAGAATGAACGCGCGCTGGATGCTCAACATGCCGGCAAAAACGAGGGCGATCCAGAGCAGGGCGGAGCCAAAGGCGGGCTGGTGCAGTTGCTCGGGAGTGAGGGCAAAGACAAACACCAGGATAATCAGCAGGGCCAGGACCAGCAGAGAGGACACCCGTTCTTTGGTGCGCAGTTCCAGAAGCAGGTCTTTCCACAGAATCGCCCACATGGGACCGCCTAGCGCGTGCACGCGGTATAGAATTCGGCAAACTCTTGCGGAGACGGGAGGGCCTGTCCTGAGCCTGGTCGAAGGGCTTCCTCGGATTTCCAGGCAATCCGTCCACGGTGCAGGATGAGGGCGCGGGTACACAGCTCTCGACTGCGTTCAAAATCGTGCGAGGTCAAAATAACGGTTTTCTTCCGGTCTTTTGCCTGTGCCAGGGTGTCATGCAGGGTCGAGAGCCCCCTGGGGTCGAGGCCGGTGTCGGGCTCGTCAAGGAGGAAGAGGTCAGGGTCGTGCAAGAGGGCTCTGGCAAGACTGAGGCGCTGTTCCATCCCCCGCGAGAAATACCGGACCGGCATCGTCCGCCAGTCCTGGAGGCCGACGGATTCCAGTTGTTGAGCAACACGGTCTTTGAGGTTCGGGACCTGATAGGCTTTCCCGTAAAAGGTCAGATTC
This sequence comes from uncultured Binatia bacterium (SeqCode), assembly GCA_965232605.1. GTDB lineage: Bacteria > Desulfobacterota > Binatia > Bin18 > Bin18 > Bin18. The sequence goes on from CBDDQA010000005.1 coordinate 1,105,718, forward strand.
TCTTCCGGGGTGAGGTCCGGGTACAGATAGCTCTCGTGCCCGAGAAAACCGATTTTTCGCCGGACCGCCAGCGCGGAAGCGGCCGTGCCAAAGAGGGTCAGCCGGCCCGAGGTGGGTGTCAGCAGCGTCGCCAAGAGCCGCAACAGCGTGGTCTTGCCGGCCCCGTTCGGACCAAACACGCCGACCACCTCGGCAGGGGCAATGCGGCACGAGAGGTCATTGAGAACCGGCGTCCACGCAAAGGTCTTGCAGAGATTGCGCGCCTCAACAACCCAGGAGGTCGGCTGGGTCGGTTGAGTCATTTGGGTTCTTTGGGTCGGGACTCAACCGACTCCATAGACCCGGTGAGCTGGTCGAGCCGCGCGAGCGCTTCGATTGCGCGCGCTTCGTATTTCTGGCGGATGAATTGATAATCTTCGTCCGTGAGCTTGCCCATTTGTTTGTCAAATTCCGCTTCTCTGATAGCGGCATAGGCGGCCGCCTTTTGTTTTTCCCAGCGGGCGATGCGCTCTGCGGCCGGAAGAGGCTGGGCGGTCTCTGTGTGGGCGGCCAGTAAGGGCCGGGCAACCAGAACGGCAATCAGCCCAACCAGAACAAGACCGGCGGCGTACAGCACAAAAGTCATGGCTCTCCGTTTAGCGCTCGAACGTCTCAAGCTCTTTTTTGAGGCGTTGCTGATATGCTTCGACTTCGCTCAGGCTCCGCTCGGGATGAACGGAGGAGCGGTCGTCGGTCCTGAGCGCAGGGCGCTGCGCGTCTGAAGTCGAAGGACGTTTTGTCCAGCGCCGCGCAAGCAGGCCAATACTGACCGCACCAATCAGAACGACCAGAAAAGGCATAAGCCAGGCAGTGAGATTAAAGCCCGTGGCCGTTGGTGCGGACAGCACTTTTTCTCCATAGCGCGTCACAAAAGAGGCCAGAATGGCTTCGCGGGACGCGCCTTGTGCAAGCTGCTCTGCAATCTGCTCTTTGGCCGGAATGGCAAAGCCACACTGCAAGTGATTACAGCTATGCACGGTCAGGCCGCAGCTACACTGGCAGGTCAGCGCGGCCTCCATCTCCTGATTCGTCGGAGGGGCCGCCTGGGCCACGGAGCCGACCCAACAGACCCAACAGACCCAACAGACCAACAGGCGTCTATTCCGCAACGGCTTGTCCTCGTATGTCCGCCGCTGCCCGTGCCAGGGCAAAGGCTTGTCGTTCCGCCGGATTCGGGGCCATGACGACGCAGGTCCCCAGAATCAGGATCAGCCCTCCAATCCAAATCCAGGACACCAGCGGGTTAATGAAGACCTGAAAGGTGGCCAGGCCCGACGGCTCATCGTAGCTGCCGAGAACCACGTAGAGGTCTTCGACCAGGGTCGGTCGGATATCGACCTCGGTGGTGGGCTGGTTCTGTTTTTTGTAGAAGCGTTTCTCCGGATGCATGGTGTCGATCTGCTGCCCGTCAACCAGAATGTTTACCGTGGCAACCTGGGCGGCAATATGCGCATCTTCCCGTTCCGTGATCCCCGTGTAGAGCAGGGTATAGCGGCCTACCTCAAAAGATTGCTCCGATCTCACGGTAATCTGTTTTTCAATAGTGAAGAGCGCGCCGGCCACCCCGAAAAAAATCAGGACCACACCGATATGCACAATATAACCCCCGTACCGGCGGGGGTTTTTGCCGACCAGCCGACCCAGGGCCTGAGGCGGGCTTTCGTGCAGCATCACCTGGCGAGCGCGGGTTCCACGGGAGAACTCGGCCAGGATGCCGGCCAGGACAAATCCGGCCAGCGAGAAAATCACGACCGCGTAGTAATTGCGGTAGCCCAGCACAAAAAGCAGGCCGCCCAGGGCCAGGCCGACCACCAGCGGAATGGTAAACTGCCGTCTGAGGCTGCTCCAGCTTGCCCGCCGCCAGGCAATAATCGGCCCGATACCAGTCAGGAGCAATAACAGCACGCCAAGTGGACCGTTCACCTGATTGAAGAAGGGCGGACCGACCGTAATTTTTACGCCCCGCACCCACTCGGACAGGATGGGAAAAATAGTGCCCCAGAAGGTGGCAAAGGCCAGGCCGACGAGGATGAGATTATTGAACAGGAAGGCCGCCTCGCGGGACAACAGGGAGTCGAACTCATTCTCACTCCTCAGGTCCGGTAGACGATAGAGCAGCAGCCCGATGGAAACGACCAGAATGAAGGCCAGGAAAGTCAGAAAATACGGTCCCAAGCCGGACTGGGTAAAAGAGTGAACGGAGGAGATCACCCCGCTGCGGGTCAGGAAGGTGCCGAAAATCGTCAGGACAAAGGTCAGGATGACCAGGGTCATATTCCAGACCTTGAGCATGTCTTTCTTTTCCTGGATCATGACCGAGTGGAGATAGGCGGTGGCGGTAAACCAGGGCATAATCGCCGCGTTCTCAACCGGGTCCCAGGCCCAATAGCCACCCCAACCCAGCACTTCATAGGCCCAGCGGCCGCCCAGCAAATTGCCCAAAGACAGGAAAAACCAGGAGGTCAGGGCCCAGCGCCGGGTGGTCCTGATCCACACGTCGCCCAGTTTCCCCGTGGCCAGGGCGGCTATCGCGAAAGCGAACGGGACGGACGCGCTGATAAAGCCGAGATACAGGGCCGGCGGATGAATGGTCATCCAGTAATTCTGGAGGAGGGGGTTGAGGTCCGAGCCTTCGTCCGGGATGAAAGACAGCCGTTCAAACGGGGGGGTAATGAAACACAACAGACCGAGGAAAAATAAGGCAATGGTCATCAGCGTCGCCGTCACATACGGCATCAACTCCTGGTTTCTGGTGCGATTCTGGAAGAAGACGATCGCGGAAAAAAGGCAGTGAATCAGCAACCAGAACAGGAGGGAGCCCTTTTGCCCGCCCCAAAACGCGGCGACCGTATAATGCAGTGGCAAGGTGGAACTGGAGTAGCTGGCGACGTATTCGACATTAAAATCCCGCGTCACAAGGGCGTGCAAGAGGGCGATGGACGCCACGACCACGCAACCGCCGACCGCATAAGCGGCCTGGGTTCCGCTGGCAATCCACGCCGTTTTCCGCGCCCGAACGCCCCACAGGCTGGTCACGATGGCGTAGACGGCGAGCAGGCTCGCAAGATACAGGGCAAGGCTACCAAGATGGGTCATGGATAAATTGCTCTATAGGGGGGTCGGACTAACAGCGGAAAAATCGGGACTGCGATCGCTCGGCGCTGAGCTCGGTGTTGAGCTCGGTGTTGAGTAAAGCACTCAGCCATCAGCTTGCTTGGAGTCGCTCTTCGATTTCGGGCTCATACTTTGAGGGACAGCTCGTCATGAGCGTCGAGGCAACGATCTGCCGGTCTGGCGTATACAGGCCCTCGACAATCACGTCTCGCCCCTCTGCAAACATATCCGGCAAAATGCCCTGGTAGGAGACCGCAACCCCCGGCGGGGCGGCGCCGACGGGCATTGCGCCCGGCTCAATGGGCGTCAGCCTGAACGTCAGATTGAGCGCCGCCGGGTCCCACTGGATAGAGCCAGCCTGCACCCGCCCGGCAACCCGGACATCGGTATTGCTCAGCGCCTCCTGGTTCAGGAGAAACTCGTCTATGGTGAAGTAATACACCTTGGTTTCCTGGATGCTGGTATAGATCAGATAGCCAACCGCGCCGACGATGAGCAGGGCTCCTATCAGGAATTTGCTTTGCTTTGCTGCCATAGTCCACAGCTAACCGATTTCAAGACCCTGCGCAAGCAAAGCCCCCGCGCGGCAACGGGGCGGGTCCTCAGGGGCCACGGCCTCTGCGCGTTTCAGAACAGGATTGCAAGTCGCCCGAGCCGGGCTTTGCCACTCGCCGGACACGAACGCCGGGTTCCGCTCAGCCGACCGACAGGGCAAGCGGTTACGGGACCAGGACCAGGTAGCGCACCAGAGCGATGGCTCCCCCGATGATCGTACTGATAATGGCCAGGGTCGATACCATCATAAACTTGTACACGCCTTGAAAGCCTTTTTCCGTGTCTGCCCGCAAGAGGGCGATGTCGGTCTTCAATTCGGCTTTGACTTCGGTAAGCTCGGTCTTTAACTCGGTCCTGACCCCAGCAATCTCGGTCTTCAATTCGGCTTTGACCTCGGCAATCTCGGTCCTGACCTCGGCAATCTCGGTCTTTAACTCGGCTTTGGTTTCAGCCAAGTCGGTCCTGACTTCGGCGACTTCCGCCCTGACCGAGGCAATCTCGCTCTCTAACGCTGCTTTGGTGGCCGCAATCTCTGTCTCCAGGCCAGCTTGCACTTCCACGAGGTCGGCTTTGGTGGCGACATTGCCGCCCACAGCCTCGCCGACCGTGGCGACGACGGCTTCGGCCAGGGGTTCGGCGGCCCCGGCGGCCTGAAGGGCCTTGACGGCTTTATAGGTGTCAAATGCAAGGGCGGGCATGATTTCCCTGTTACTGCACATGGCCCGGCGCGTCAATGCGGTCGGGCCGGTGCTCTGGTTAAGGGCGCGGTGAGCAGGCGGACTGTCCGGCTCCCCCGCCTCCAGCGCAGATTCCTCTGTGGTGTAGCGAGGTGCTCTCCCGAGTTCCGTAGGGTGCATCCCATGCACCACCTTTCCCCGGTGCGCAGGGCGCACCCTACGGGGAAACGCGCGGGGGCCGGTGGACGCTACACTGATGTGAATTTTGCTCTAACGCAGATGACGCTGCTGTGTGGTCGCCCGTCATTCCCGCGCAAGCGGGTCAATCAGGTCCTCAGCTCCCTCGGACAAGCATTATACCGCGCCGTGCCTTGCCACGCCGGGCCTAGCCAGACCATACCTTGCCATGCCATGCCGTGCCAAACATCAGTCGGTGGTCGTCAGGTCAACCACCGCAAATCGACCAAAATCCCCGGACTTCTCCGGACGCCAGTCGCCAAGCCCAATGCGCCGACCGGCAATGGTCAGCCATGTGTGCAGTTGGTCGTGGTCCACCAGTTCGTCATCCGCCTCGACGATGAAGACCGCGCTCCAGTCGTTGAATTTGGCCCGCGTTCGGGGAATCCGGTTCCGTTGCACCACGACGTTGGTTGTAAACTGGACAGTCTTGCCCAGTTCTTCGACCGTGGTCCCCAACTGGGTGTCATACGCAAACTGCTCAACGTCGTCCACCAGCAGTCCCTCACGGACCTGGGGGCCTTGTTTCAGCTTGCGGGCCGCGGTTTCAATACAGGACCGCAGCGCCGCGGCGGGGATGGTCGGGGTCCCGGTCTCCGTGGTCCACAGGCTCATTTGACATTCGAGCTCGCGTAGTCGTTCATCGTCGGAGATGGTGCGGTTGGTGCCCCGCTTTTTGGCGATCTCGGCTTTTTCCTTGCTGGCGGGTGAGCGCTTGTCAAGCTCGGCTGCCCCGTTATTCATGAGCAGGGGGCGGACGCCTGTAATGTGAACCCGGTAGCGCGTAATCATATCGCTTGCCTGGAACTGAGAAAGGCCGCCCATTCCCAACACGACGACAGAATGGGCGACCTTGTCCTCGACCCGAGACGTGATTAGAAAGCCGAGGAAATTGGGTTACATGCAATCCGTGAGCGTAGTGGTATTGGGATTTCCCGCATCTTTTTTATCTATGTCGCCGCAGGTGGTTGTTTTGTCGGTCTTGCTGTACCCAGAGAAGTTCATCCGGTAGTGGCCCATCATCTGCGAGATATGGGTAAACACCATGCCGGCCTGACTGTCCTTGGTCATCCTGAATTGCAATGCGCCGCGGTCGCCGTCGCACATATCGGTGTACTCCATGAGTTCCGGGCCAGTGGGGTCGATAACCGTGAGCTTGGTCGGGGCCGGGACGGGGATGGTTCCGGGCGTCCCATCAATGTCCGTTTTTCCGACCACCGTCCCGTCCTCGCAGAGCACCTGGACATTGAGCATACGCCTGCCGCTCGGCCTCGTGGTCTTCGTATCTTCACCGTGCCCGAGCCAGACAACGATGGTGGACTCGTCACCGGCATCATACCGGGCAGTCACGGTGGTGCCGCCGGTGGTGTCTACTGTATAGAAGGCCGGATTAGCCGTAGTAGGAATCCTACGAGCATTCTGATTCCGCTCATGAATGATACCAAAACAGCTATCTCGGTTGCCTAAGTGTTCGGCAAGAATCAGATCATTTTTATCAGCATCAATCTCAGCCTTGGTGACGTAACAGTCCAGCGTCTCGGACTCGTCAAGAAGAGGCGTCGTAGGATCATCTCTATCGGGATTATGAGAATTATCACTGTCAGTACTACCTTGAGTCTCGAAGGTCCCGGTCGGCACTTCCGTGCCAAAGAAGCCATCGCCAGTGTCCTGAATGATGGTCCAGGCGGCGACCTCGCTATCCGCGTCACCTCTTGTTCCTGCCTCATCTAAAGCATCCCTTGCATCATTGAAAGGGAGGGTACTCACAGGAAGAGAGGGCCTAGCGCAGGCTGTATGTTTGGACTGCTCCGCTACGACCTTCACATAGCCGGTGGCGGGAATGTCGTCCTCATCCATCGAGATCACTTGGGCCTGGTTGCTGTCCATCATGCCCATAGCGCCCTGAATCGAGACATAGCCGAACTGATTCTCGGCCAGACACAGGGTCGCAGACCCTTTCTTCATACCCATTTCGTCGTACACATTCACCGCGATAAACAGGTGCCCGGTGTACTGAAGCTTCTTCGCGAGATCGAGGGCTTTTTCAGCCGCCGCCTTTTGAGTGACGTCTGGGGCATCGAGAGTAAGGCGGGTTTTATTTACTGTAACAATATTGGGATCAGTCTCATCAGGGTCCACTACCCCATCATTATTTGCATCTTTCCAAGTAGCCTGAACGATCAACCCAGCCGCATTCGCGTTCACCAAAGCACCGGCCAGAAAAGCCTGAAGGTCTTTAACATCCGCATTTTTGAGTTGGGTATCCGCCTCTTGCGGGGACATATTCTGAATCCCGATGATCGTGGCTTTGGTAGGTCCCGCTTCGTAATACGGGATCAGTTTCTTCCTGGCGGGGTCGTCTGTGGTCCGACCGTCAGCGCTGGTGGTCATCATGGCCATCCCCAGCAGCACGACTGCAATTCCTGTCCAGCGTGTTGACTTCTGCATCACATCTCTCCTTTCGTCTTCCTGTCATCCTGTGGTTATGGGTTCGTGTTTCGGTTCCATCAGACTCTGTTCATCTCGTCGTTCCGTATCCAGCAGCCTCCTTTCACCGGTCTCGTAATCCTCACTTCCGCTGTCCTTTCAGGAGGGGTCTCCTGTGTAATTTGCGTTTGATAACATTCTTTCTGTCAATGTTGCTTTTACGTAAGTATTTGATATGACGCGATTTTCGGAAACGGAGAACCCGAACTCACGGTGTGTGATCAGAGCGAAATGAGACCGGAGGGTGCCGGGTGCGGGCGAGAAAGGCCAACGAAGACGGGGCGTTAGCGCTCAACCCAGCGACGAAATGCTGGGTCTAGACATTTGACAGAAAGAATGTTACCAGGCGCGGATCAATCCAACTCCCCTGCCCCTACTGTAATAGAGGAGAAGAAAGGCGATTCGGGCTGAAGCCCAACCTATACAGGCCCGAAATGCGGATATCAATGCCTCTCATATTATGAGGCTCTGTCTCCCCTCCTGACGAAACGGTCCATTTTTCGAGCCAGGCCGGCGCTCAAAGCGTGGCTGATTTGACTTTCTACCCCTGTTTCTGTATGTGGGGAAGGTTGGACAAAATGGTGTGAATCAGCATGTTTGAGGCCCTGGGAGAAAAGCTGGATGGGGTGCTGCGCCGGGTGCGCGGGCACACCAGACTGACCGAAAAGAACATTGATGAAGCACTGCGCGAAGTGCGGCTGGCCCTGCTGGAGGCCGATGTCAATTTTCGCGTGGTCAAAGACTTGGTCGCACGGATTCGGACGCAGGCCCTTGGTCAGGACGTGCTCGCCAGCCTCTCGCCCGGCCAACAGCTCATTAAAATCGTCAATGCCGAGTTGGTCGCGCTCCTGGGCGGCGAGCAGACCGAGTTGAATCTGTCGGCCCGGCCCCCGGTCGTCATTCTGCTCGTTGGCCTGAACGGTTCCGGAAAAACGACAACCGCGGGGAAACTCGCCCGCTATCTGACCCTCGAACGGAAGTGTACTCCTTACCTGATTCCGGCAGATACCTTTCGTCCGGCCGCTATCGATCAACTCACCATTCTCGCCCAAGAGCTCGGCGTTCCGGTCTATCCGACCCCGAACGACGGCTCGGCTCCCGACCCGATCGTTGTTGCCCAGGCCGGGATTGCCGAAGCGCAAAAACGGGGCTGTGATGTTGTGCTGGTTGATACCGCGGGTCGTCTGCAAGTTGACGACGAGTTGATGGCCGACCTGGAACGGATGAAAACGGCGCTCCAGCCGCATCAAACCCTGCTGGTGGCCGACGCCATGACCGGCCAGGAAGCGGTGAATGTCGCCCAAGGCTTTCATGAACGGCTCTCCATCGATGGCCTCATCCTGACCAAAATTGAAGGGGATGCTCGGGGTGGGGCTGCCCTGTCCCTCCGCTCCGTCACCGGCGCGCCCATTCTGTTTGCCGGTATTGGGGAGAAACTCGACGCCCTGGAGCCTTTTCACCCGGACCGTGTTGCCTCGCGCATTCTCGGTATGGGTGATGTCCTGTCGTTGGTCGAAAAGGCCGAAAAGGTCTACGACCAGCAGCAGGCCGAGGTGCTGGAAAAGAAACTCCGCAAGAACCAGTTTACCCTGGAAGATTTTCAAGAGCAGATGCGCATGGTCAAACAGATGGGCTCCATCACGGATCTGGTGGGCCTGCTGCCCGGCGCGAAGAAAATGCTCAAGGGTGCCGATATGGACGGGGCGGAAAAAGAGTTCAAACATATCGAGGCAATCATCAGCTCCATGACAAAAGAAGAACGACGGAAGCCGGAACTCCTGAACGGTAGCCGCCGCAAACGGATTGCCAGAGGCAGCGGCACCTCGGTGGTTGCAGTCAATCGGTTTCTCAAGCAATATCTCGAAGCGAAAAAGATGATGAGGAGGCTTTCCGGGGCCGGTGGAGGAAAGAAAATGAAGAAACGCCTTTCCCTGCCGGCCTGGGGACACTGAAAAACTATGGTAAAAATTCGACTGGCTCGGCACGGGGCGAAGAAGCGCCCCTTCTATCGTATTGTTGCTGCGGACTCACGCTCGCCCCGGGACGGGCGATTTCTCGAACGGCTCGGCTCGTACGATCCCACTCAGGACCCGGCGCTGATCGAGATTAAGCAGGACCGGCTGGCTGAGTGGCTGAAGAACGGAGCCCAGCCGACCGAGACGGTTGCTCAACTCATCAAGAAGGCAAGGCGCGCAAATCAGGAAGCCTGAATCTGGGGTACGGGGAGAAGACTATGAAAGACCTTGTGGCATACCTCGCCAGGGCGCTGGTGAATAACCCGGATGAAGTTGAGGTCTCAGAAATCCAAGGAGAAACCGCGGCCATCCTTGAGTTGCGCGTAGCCAAGGAAGACCTGGGCCGCATTATCGGCAAACAGGGACGGACGGCAAAGTCGATTCGGACCCTGCTCAATGCGGCGGCGTCCCGTACGAACCGCAAAGTTGTCCTTGAGATTGTCGAAGAAAAATAGTCGTCCGAGCCCAGCCACACGGATTGAGCTCGGACGTGTGGTTGGTACGCATGGTGTTCGGGGAGAGGTGCGCTTCCTCCCCCACTCTTCCCCCTGCCACACATTACGGCCCGGCCTGCGGGTTATACTGCGAAAGACAGACGCCTCGGAAGAGGGATTCGAACTGAAACAGGTCCGGCCACACGCGCCCTGTCTCCTCCTGCGGTTTGTCGAGGTAGAGTCTCGTGACCGGGCCGAGACGCTGCGCGGGTCGAGCCTGTTTGTGGACGAGACAGCCTTACCCCGACTCCAGGCGGGTGAGTTCTACCACTATCAGGTGGTCGGGCTACCTGTCCGAACGTTGACGCAGGAATCTATCGGGACGATTGCGGCGGTGCTGACGACTCCGGGTCATGAGGTCTTCGTGGTGCGGAATGGGACAAAAGAGTATCTGATCCCGGTTGTTGAAGAAGTGGTACGGACGCTCGCCCCCGAAGAGCGCCAGGTCATTATCGACCCGCCCGAAGGACTCCTCGAAAATGAGTAAACGTATCCTCCAATCATGTATCAAAGCTGGACACGTTTACTCATTATAGCTACATGCAGTTTCACATTATTACCATTTTTCCGGAGTGGTTTGCCTCACCGCTATCGACCGGCTTGTTACAGAAAGCCCAGGACAGGGCCATCCTCTCGTTTTGCGTGCACAATCTGCGTGACTATGCACCGGGCAAACATCGCTCAACCGACGATACGCCTTATGGCGGGGGCTGGGGCATGGTCATGACCCCGGAGCCCCTGGTCAATGCGATCGAAGCGGTGAGTACGCCCCTCGACAATCCGAGACGAATTTTCCTCTCTCCCCAAGGACAGCCGCTTTCCCAGACCAAAACGGCCGAGCTGGCGGCCCATGAGGCGCTGGTCCTGGTGTGTGGCCGCTATGAGGGCGTAGACGAACGGGTGCTGGCCTTTGTTGATGAAGAGATTTCCATTGGAGACTATATTGTCAGCGGGGGAGAAGTGGCGGCCCTCGTCCTGATCGAGGCCGTTGCCCGGCTCGTGCCGGGTGTGGTCGGGCGGAAAGAATCAACCGAAGACGAGTCTTTCAGTACGGGATTGCTCGAATACCCGCAGTATACCCGGCCGGAAGAGTTCCGCGGTCTGTCGGTTCCAGACGTGCTGTTATCCGGCCATCATGCAGACATCGCCCGGTGGCAACGCAGACAGTCGCTTGTCCGAACCCGCGCCCGGCGGCCGGACCTGCTCAAAAAGGCTGACCTGAGCCCCGAAGAACGACGCTGGCTCACGCAGATGGATGAGACAGACAGCTAGGCAACCCGGACCGCACAGCGCAGGCACGTATGGCCGACGTCTATATCGCATTGATTCATCACCCCGTGTACGACAAAACACAGAAAGTCGTGACCACCTCCATTACCAATATGGATATTCACGATATTGCCCGGTCGGCGCTGACCTATGGGGTCAAACGCTATTTCGTGGTCCATCCGGTCCGGGCGCTTCAGGCCCTGGCCGAGAAAATCCTCGACCATTGGCAGAGCGGCCATGGCAGCGTGTATAATGCAACTCGCAGGGACGCCCTGTCCATTGTCTCTCTGGCTGACTCGCTTGAGGAGGTTCGGGCGGTCATTACCCGGAGCGCAGGTCAGCCGCCGCGCGTCATTGCGACATCGGCAAAGGGCGGGGAAGATCGTCTGAGTTTTGCCAACCTGCGTGAAAGTCTGCAACACGAGCAGTGTCCCATCCTCCTGCTTTTGGGGACCGGCTGGGGGCTGACACAAGAGGTGTTTGCCCAGGCAGAGGCAATTCTTGAGCCCATTCAAGGCTGTGGAGCGTATAACCATCTGTCCGTGCGGGCGGCCGCGGCCATTATGCTTGACCGCCTGCTGGGAACGCCACCTTGACCACCTGCCAGCAGCAGGGTAGTACAAAAAGAGCAGGAAGCCCTCGCCGTCCGTACTCAGCACACGGCTACTGCACCCCTCTGTCTCAGGTGAGGCACAACCTTATCGTTCGTCCCACCTGCCGCACAGTGTACGCAAAGACCGCAGAGGAGAAGAGCATCATGAGCAACCTACTTGCCGCCATTGAGGCCAAACAGCAGAAAACTGATATTCCGGATTTTAAGGCCGGCGATACCGTTCGCGTCCATGCCAAAATTATTGAGGGCGACAAAGAGCGGGTTCAGGTCTTTGAGGGAGCGGTCATCAGCCGCTCGAACGGCAAGGGCAACCGGGCGACCTTTACGGTTCGGAAAGTGTCCTACGGGGTCGGGGTCGAGCGGATTTTTCCCTTGCACTCTCCACGCATTGAGAAGATCGAAGTCATCGCTCGGGGAAGGGTCCGGCGGGCCAAGCTGTACTATCTGCGTCAACGCTCCGGTAAGGCGGCCCGTATCAAAGGCACCCGTCTCCAAACGCCCGAGGTCGGCGCGACGGGCGAGGTCATTGCCCTGGCTGAAAAAGCGCAGGCAGCGGACCAGTCCCAAGAAGCCGAGGAGTAATCCTTGCCCGTAGCGGGCCTGCGCGTGTCCGCCGGTCTACCTATTCCGCGCCGTCAGGTGGCGCCTGAGTCTGCGCCTGGCGAACACGTCGCTGCCACCAGACCAGTCCGCCCGCGACGAAGCCGAGCAGCCAGACCGTTGCATAGCTATACTCCGGTGTCGCATACAGAATCAGCTCGTCAAACCGACCGATGAGCAGCGACATCCGCGCCATGACGGTATAGCCGAAGGCCGCACCAAAGGAGATCATCAGAAAATACATCCCAAGGCGGGCCACGCGACGCACGCTGCCCGTATGTTCAAGCGAAAAGAAAAAATAGACCAGAACGCTGACAACGCCAATCAGGATGAGGGCGGTGTTCAGTTCGGCCAGACCGAAGCTGACCCCGGCGGGACCGGTCGCAACGAGGGGCTTCAGGGTCCCCTGGACCTGCTGTAGCACGAACGAGGAGAGCAGGCGTGGAATCGCGACCCCGGAACTCACGCCTAGAATAAAGGCAAACGCCAAACGACTGGTCCAGGCGAGACGGGGCATAAACCGCGCGAGCATCAACAGGCCAAGAACGAGTGGTATGACCAGACGCCATTCGTGCTGCTCGACAAGCGGCACGGCCAGCTTTTTGCGCATGACCTCATGATAGGTAATGACCAGCAGATAGCCGACCGACGCGCCGACAAAGATGTGCTCAGCCAGCTTAAAAAACGGATTGTCCCGGTACAGAAACGAATAGATACACAGGCTTAAACCCGCGGCCACCCAGGCCCCACACAGCGTCTCAGGACTCATACGCGCCCTCGGTGTCCGGCGTGGTGGAGAACACGTTTACTCTTTTCTCCCGCTCAGCAGGTAGCAGAGGTTGCAGACGATGATCAGACCGATAATCAGAAAATGGGTGGCCGACTGCGCGTCCATGCCGGCGGTCGCCTTGCCGGTCTGATTGAGGAGGGTTTCATATTCGGCCGCGCCACGCAGCCCGCCGAGCAGGCCGTTGATTTGTCCGGTTTGCAGCAAGGGGTAAAACTTGGGCGCGCTGACCGCGGTACAGCCCCCGCCCAGCTCGAAGCCATATTTTTCCTTGCCGTACACATACCAGGTGTCGAGGCCGGGAAAGCCAGCGCTGAGACTGATGGCGTAGTCAATATCGCGCAAGCTGCGGACCCCTGCGAGCACGGGCAGCGTCTCGGTTTTTCGGCCGGCGTAGTCGGTCGGGAAGGCGGCGGTCAGACTCTGGCCCAGACTGATAATGGCGTTGGCTTCCCCAGGGCCATAGCCGAGGAAAACATAGTCCGTCCCATCTGTCTTTCCGGCCTCCTCGGCGCCGTTCGTGACTGCGGACTCCGCCATACTCGTGCCCGTCGGCCACAGGGTCAGGGCCACAACGCGCAGGTTTCTGGCAAAAGCGTGGTGGAGGAGAGCAACGGTCATGGGGTCGAGTTCGGGCTTTGAGGCGGGGTCGTAGTCCAGCGACACGAGCACCACCGAGCGTTCGGGCAGACGCTCCAGCGTGTCGTAGAGCTGCCGCGTTTCCGGCGAAATACGAACGGGCAGACCAAGCGGGTAGAGCAGCGGCAGCACCGTCACCACGCTCATCAGCCCAAAGATGAAACGCCGGTCCAACTGCAACAGACGAGCGGCAAACTTACGCACCGTCACCTCCGCCCAGATAGGCACGCTCGATGCCGAAAATAATTTTGACCGAGGTGGCAATGGCGCCCAGGCTGACGCCAATCAGAATCCCGCGTTGGGCTGCCGTGTTCGGCACGGTCATAATCCAGTCGGCCAACGCGCCGACTCCGGGCAGCAGCGACTCACCCAGGGGTACCCGGCCCGCCATCACCAGGACCGCCGCGCTGAGCAGAACCGTCGCCTCAAGCGTGCGCGCCCGAAAGGCCCGGTAGGCCGCGGACGCGACAAAAAAAGCCAGCAGCGAGAACATCGTTCCCTGAAGCGCAACCAGCACATAGTCGTACAGCCAGCCAAAAAACGTTCCCTCGGCTTTTCCCTCAGCCCACAGCCCGGCTACGAACACGGTCAGCATCGACACAAACAGCACGGCACTATAGCCCCAGCCCGCTTCCTGGCGCGCAATTTTCTGGTAGTGGGTTGACAGCAGGCTGACGACGCCAAGCACAATGGCGAATCCGGCAATAATCTGACTCCAGAGCGAAATCTCCTGCAAGAAATGCTCCGAGGCAGGATGGGGCACATAGTATTGCAGGACCAGCGCCAGCCCGAACACAAACGTGATCAAGAGGGGCAGGGTGTGTTGCCAGAAACGCATATTCCTCCCGTATGCGCTCAGCGAAAATCGTGAAATATCTGCACGGCCGTCTCCCAGACGGTCATGCCAGTCACCTCGCCGAGGCTGAGCAGCCCGGTTCCCACCACCAGACCGACGAGCAAAAAGCCCTTCCCCAAATCCTGGCCGCGCAGCGTGCCGACCAGCGCGGGGTCGCGTGAGAGATACGCGCTGGCGGCGTACAGTTCCTCGCCGATCAGGGTGTAATCGCACGTGGCCACAAAAAACGGCAACTGGTGCTCGGCGTCCGTCCCGGCAATCTGCATCGCGCCGGTCGCAGCGCCGGTCTCGGCGAGCAGCAGCGACTCCGCGTAGTAATAACCAATAAAAAAATTCGCTGCCGGCCGCTCGCGCAGCATGATGCCGTCAACCGCCGCGGTATACGCAAACTGGTCGGCGGCAATAAAGAAATTGCTCTCGTCCGCATAGGCGTCCGGCCGACCCGCCGTCCGGTAGGCGTTTTTGACCATGTCCTGGGCAATGGCCATGACAATAGGCGAGCGGTGCGGAACGGTGAGGGCGGTCCCGGACGCGGCCGACCGCTTCGCCACCTCGCCCAGCAGCACGGTGGCCGCAATCGTCGACATATTGGACGCATCGCCGCGGCCAGCTAACTCGCCACTGCCGGTCAGGTAGAGAATCGGACGGCCCGTTGCCGCTGCCCGGCCAATCGCCTCTTCAATGGCATCAATGCCGGGAATACGGCGCAGAAAGAGCGTGGGCTGCGTCCGGGCCGAGCGAATCGAGAGCAGCACGACCGCCCCGAAGGTGAGCATGAAGAAAAAATTATTGAGCTTGGCCCACTGAAACCAGTTCGGCTGAGGCACGGCGGAGAACACCGGACTCTCGAATTGCTCGTCTCCAATGAGCGCGCGGATTTTCACAAAATAGCGCGTCCCATCCCGCAACGGGCCAGCGGCGACCGTGCTGACCTGAAAGAAATGCGTCCTCGGTTGCGGGCTGCCCCTCACCCACCACGGAGCCGCGCGGTCCTTTTCGTAGTGGGTATCGGCCGGAATCGTTGCGACCAACTGAAATATGCCCTGCTCCCGGTCGCTGAGCACAATCTGGTACTGCGCCTCCCCCGTCTCTTCAAAATCCCCCTGCCAGCGCAGGCCGATGCTGCCCCCGCCATCTCCCGGCATATCAAAGGCTTCACCCGTCAGAAGGGGGGCGGCGGCCAATGCCCGCACCTCCAGCAAAAGGGCGAGGACGAGCCCAAGGAGTAAAAACGAACCGGGGCGATTGCTTCGGTACCGGTATCCAGTGGACGGGTCAGGGGGGTTGAACAAGATACCCCTGCTGGCCGGGATGTTCTGTGTTGTCAGGATGACACCCCGGTTTTCAGAGGAGCGGATTTCCCGGTTGAACGTGGCGGGGTGGACCGTTCGTGAATGAGCCCAACGAGCCGGGATACGGCCTCTCTTCGCTCCAGGATGCCGGCCAGGCGTTCCGTTTCCGCCGGCGCGCATACCAGATCAAGAAAAGGCCGCAGTCCGTGAACGATCTGGCTGCTCAGAAAATTGAGCGGCTCGCTGGATTCGAGCAAGAGAACCGCCGGCGTCTCAAGTCTCCGGCTCACAACGGCGTCGGCTACTTTTTGCAGGAGTTGAAGGTCCTGCGGGGAGAGTGGTGCGGCTGCCGGGCCGATGGCAAACGCATGCGCCATCGCCCGCCGAAAACGGTCCCAGAACAGTCCACCAAGCATACTCCTCCATATGGCAAATTTGTGAGAGACGGACAATCCCGGAGCCTGTGTAATTTTGTAGATACGGGCACTGAACTGAGACTCTATTGTCTGACATCCCGTGGTGTTATGCTGGTATAAACAATCGGATGTCTACTCTTTGAAGAGGATATGGAGATGAGCCCAGTTTTTGAGCAAGTCAGACCCGAGACGGCAAAGCTCCTTGCAGACCGAGCCAAGGCCCAAGGACTTTCAGTCGATACCTACCTGACATTCCTCCTTGGGATATCTGCTCAGGGAGGTCTGTTGGCAAAACTTTCGGAGGAAGAGTTTGAGGTGATCCTGGAAAAATTTGCAGACGGGACAGAAGATGTCCCTCCCCTCCCCGGCCCCTTCTCTCGTGCCGACATCTATGGCGACCACGACTAGATGTCCTCACTTCTCGACACGAACGTTTTATTACGAGTCGCCCATAAAAATGATCCCTTGCGTCAGGTATCGTTAGCTGCCATTCGGACCCTTCGGACCAGCCGGGAACCTCTCTACTATACTCCTCAGATACTGGCTGAATTCTGGAATGTGTGTACCCGCCCAGCATCAGCGCGCGGTGGCTTTGGTCTTTCTCCCAGAGAAACCGAACGGCGCGCCAAGATCATTGAGCGTTACCTCAATTTACTACCCGCTAGTCTTGCCACGTATCTCGAATGGCGACGCTTGCTTGTCACTCATGCTATCTCGGGTGTTGCCGTTCATGACGCTCGGATTGTTGCCTCCATGCAGGTCTATAACGTTCATCAACTCGTGACATTCAATGTGGACGATTTTCAGCGTTATCGAGGGATTTCTGTCATGACGCCACAGGCGCTTTCCTCGCTCGCGCCGTAAAAGAAACGTTCTCATATCGAGGAGACATCCATGCCACAGCCCTACGACATCATCATCATTGGCGGCGGTGCGGCCGGCTTCACGGCCGGCCTGTATGCGGCGCGTGACCGCTGCCGGGCGCTCCTGCTCGAACGTTTTTCTGCCGGCGGACAGGTACTCAATTGTGAGCATATCGAGAACTATCCGGGATTCCCGGATGGCGTCGCCGGCTATAGCCTGGGGCCGCTGCTGCAACAGCAGGCCACCGGCCTCGGGCTTGAGATGCAACTGACAGAGGTCAGCGCCGTCCGGCGGGACGGCGAAGTGCTCGTGCTGCAAACGGACAGCGGCATCTTGCACACCAAAGCACTGATCGTCGCCACCGGATCGAGTTTCTCGACGCTCGATATTCCGGGTGAAGAAGAATTTGTCGGCAAAGGCGTCTCGCACTGCGCGGCCTGTGACGGCGCGTTTTTTATGGACCAGCCGGTAGCGGTTGTGGGCGGAGGGGATGCCGCGCTTGACGAAGGACTCCATCTCACCCAGTACGCCTCGCACGTCACGGTCATTCATCGGCGCGCGACGCTACGCGCCTGTCAGCTCTTGCAGGAACGGGCACGGGCAAACGACAAGCTCTCCTTTTGCTGGAACAGCGTTGTGCGAGCGATCGAAGGCGACACCGGTGTCGAACGGATACAGCTTGAAGATGTCACCCAGGGGGTACCATCCACGCTGGATGTCGCCGGCGTCTTTCTCTACATTGGCCTGACGGCCAATACGCAATTTCTCGGAGACCTGGTTCCGCTCAATGCGCAGGGACAGATTGTGACCGATCTGTGGATGCGGACGGCAACGCCCGGCGTCCTGGCCGCCGGTGATGTCCGCAGCGATTCCTCACGGCAGCTTGTGTCCGCGGCCGGAGATGGCGCCACAGCCGCCCTTGCAGCAATTCGTTATGTGCGTACTAATGAGTGGGCAGGCTAAACGAATGCGAGATGAAGAGAACAAACTTTCCAGTAGGCGCCTGCGTCCCTAAACGTAAAACTAAAAAGATGACTAGGCTGAATCGACATTTAGGGCACCCAGAGAGGGAGAGCGGCGAGATAGAGGAAGGCGAGGAAGTGAGCGGTTTTCCGATCATAGCGGGTGGCAATCCGGCGCCAGTGTTTGAGCTTATTAAAGGGGCGTTCAAGCCAGTGCTGCTGCTTGTAGAGCGCCCGATCATAGGGCCGGGGCCGGGTGCGACCGGCCCGGGGCGGAATAACGAGTCCCCCCTTTTCCCGTCGCCGCCTGCTGATGCGCCCGCACGAGGGTCCTGTCCAGCATGAGAGAGGCGTTATACCGGTCGGCTGTGAGGTGCGCAAACACGCGCTCCCGCCCGCCCGCGCCCAGCGCGGAAACCGCTCATGGACACCCTTCCATTTGCCATAGCGCTCCGGCAGGTCGCCCCACCGCGCCCCGCTCCGTAAGACCCACACCACGCCGTTGACGAACTGGCGATTGTCGCCCGCCGTCCGCCCGTGCTGGCGTGTGGTCGCTGACAAACTTGGCAAATTCTTCTTCCAGCAGTTCGTCTCTGGATTTGAAGCGCGGGGTCAAACGGCGGTCCACCGCGGCAGCTTCAAGCAGCGTATTGATCTTGATGCGAGCCGTGGCTTCGTTCATTCCGTAGTCATCCTGCACCGCTTGTGGTATGTTTTTTCCTTGTCATCATGAATCCCTTAATCCCATAAATCATCATCAATCATGGTCCAGATTTTCCCCTCGATTCTCTCCGCCGACTTTCGGTGTCTCGGCCAACAAATCGCCGAGGTCGAGCAGGCCGGCGCGGACCGTATCCATGTCGATGTGATGGATGGCCGTTTTGTGCCCAACATCACCATCGGTCCGCTGGTGGTCGAGGCCGCCCGCAAGAGCACCAGCCTGCCGCTCGATGTCCACCTGATGATGGTCGAGCCGGAGCGCTATCTGGCCGATTTTGCCAGCGCCGGCGCGGATATCATCCTGGTGCATCAGGAGGCCTGCCCGCATCTGCACCGGACCGTTGAGCAGATTAAACAGCTCGACAAGCAAGCCGGAGTCGTGCTCAACCCCAGCACGCCAATTACCAGCCTCGAAGAGGTCATCGACCTTCTCGATCAAGTCCTTATCATGAGCGTAAACCCTGGGTTTGGCGGGCAGCGTTTTATTGGTTCGAGCACCCGGAAGGTCCGTCGCCTCCAGCAGTTGTTGCAGGAACGCGGGGCCCAGGCGGCGATTGAGATCGACGGCGGTATTGATCCGACCACGGCGCCGGCGGTTGTGGCCGCGGGAGCCTCGCTGCTGGTGGCCGGTTCCGCCATCTTTGGCGCGCCGGGCGGGCCGGGCGAGGGCCTGCGGCGGCTGCGCGCCAGCCTCTCACCGCCGTCGTAGGCCGGGCATTCGCCGGCGCTGTCTATTTTTTCTGTTTGCTCTGCTGCAACAGATCGCCCAGGCTGAGCCCAAACCCCTGCCGTTGCTGGCTTGAGGCCAGATATGCCTGGGTTTCCGCCTGCTCTTCGTGCGCGCGCACCTTGGTGCGGGACAGGCGGATGCGTCTCCCCCCTTCTTCGACTGTCAGAACGGCAACCTTCACCTCGGCGCCGGGCGGAAACTCTTTGCGGTGGTCGGTTCCACGCGGCGTCCCCATCTCCGCATTGGGAATCAGGCCGGTCTGCCCAGGGCCGAGTCGGACAAATACCCCGAACGACTCCACCCGCTCAACCGTGCCGGTCAGGATCGTGCCCGGTGTCAGGTCCAGTTCCTCGGCGTGGTCGCCCGGAGCCAGCCCCTCTGGGGCCAGGGATAAGGCAATCCGCCGCTCCTCGGGGTCAATCGAGAGGATGAGCACGGTTATTTCCTGGTTGGTCGCGGTCGCCTCTTTGATCGTACCCTGTTGGCTGCGGGGGATTTCGCTCACGTGCAGCAGCCCGTCAACACCGGGGAGCAGTTCGACAAAGACGCCAAAGTCCGTCATCCGAATCAGACGGCCGGCCGCCACCTGGCGTTCACGCAGTTGCGCTCCGGCTGTGCTCCAGGGGTCGTCCTCCAGGGCTTTCAGACTCAGCCCGACCTTACCGGTTTTTGCGTCAACATGGAGCACTTTGACGCTGACCGCTTCGCCCACGCTCAGATGATCGGCCGGCCGGCCCAGCCGGGAGTGGCTGATCTCGGAGATATGCACCAATCCCTGCACGCCCCCAAGGTCGATAAACGCGCCGAAATTGGTCAGCGAGGCCACCGTTCCCGGCAGGACTGCGCCTGGAAACAGCTTTTGCCGCGTCTCTTCTGCGGCGCGCTCGGCCTGCTCTTCGAGGAGGCGGCGACGGGACAGCACGATATTCCGCTCGCTGTACTGCGTGACGTAGAACTCGAAAGTCTGGTTGAGAAAGTCCTCCGGGGAATCGGGCCGGTGAAGGCTCATCTGAGAGAAAGGACAAAAGGCCCGCAGCCCGGCGACCGTCACTTCGTAGCCGCCTTTGGTCTCCCGCGTGACCGTGCCTTCCACCGGCAAGCTATGCTCCACGGCGAGGGCTAAACGCTGGCGGGCTTGCGCGCCCTTGAGCAGTTTGCGTGATAGCCGGAGTTCCCCCTCGGTTGAGAGGACGGTGGCCTCCACCTCGTCTCCGACCGCAATCTCAAGCTCGCCGTGCTCGTTTTCAAGCTCGGCCCGGTCGATAATCCCCTCCCCCTTATCCCGGACATCAATGAAGACACTATCCATACTGATGAGGATGACTCGGCCCTTCACCACCTGGCCGCTGCTCAGCGCCGGCCCGGTCTGTTCCTGTTCGAGCAGGGCGGCAAAGCTCTCTTCAGTCATGGCCTCTTCAGGAGGCGATTGTTCCGGCTGGTCGCTCATACGGCTCTCCCTGTTCTCTCTCAAACAGACGACTGTAACACGCCCGAATCGCTTCCCGCTGGCGGTGGTAATCGGCCAGGACACGCGAGCCGGCATCGGCTCCTTCGTAGCCCATCCGCCGGGCCAGGGACGTCAACTGCTCGGCGTTCCGCTCCAGCGCCTCAACCGGCTGGTCGCGTTCAATCCGGAGTCGGTTTTCAAGCCGGCGCAAGAACTGGTAGCCGCGCTTGAGCAGTTGGCTCTCTTCACGCGAGAGCACCCGACATGCCCTCAGGGCGTCCAGGCTGGAGAGGGTATCCCGATGTCGCAAGGCAGGAAGGCGGCAACCATAGCGCAGTTGCAGCATCTGCACAAGAAACTCGACATCGACCAGACCGCCCCGGCCCGTTTTGATATTAAACCGCTCGCTCGTCTCGCCGGCCAGCTCAGATTCCATCCGGCCACGCAGGCGCTGAATCTCTGCCACATCCGCGGCCCGAATGGGTTCGCTATAGACATAGTGCGCAAACAAAGCGTTGACCCGCGCGGCCAGGCCAGGGTCTCCCGCGACGGCGCGCGCCTTAATGAGCGCCTGTCGTTCCCACAGTTGCGCCTGGGTCTGATGATAGCGGGTAAAGGCGGCCAGCGAAGACACCAGGGAACCTGCCCGGCCGGAGGGTCGCAAGCGGGTATCAATGGTATACGCTGCACCCTCGCGCGTTTGGACCTGGAGCACCGAGATCAGACGCTGAACCAGCTTGGCAAAGATCTCCTGGGCGGCCAGGTCTGACCCGCCCTGTCCGGTCGGCGGAGAGCCATCCGGTTCGTACAGGAAGATGAGGTCCAGGTCCGAGTTATAGTTCAATTCGCGCGCGCCCAATTTGCCCATGCCCACAATAACGATCCGTCCGGGCAGGTCCGTCCGCCCCAATTTCTCCAACAGCGCGGCGCGGGCGGTCTCATACGCCCCGTGGAGACAGGCCTCCGCCAAGGAGGACAGTTGGACGCTGACCGATGGGAAATCCAACTGGCCGTTGGTGTCGTTAATGCCGATGCGCAGAAACTCCTCATGCCGATATTGACGCAGAATATCGAGCCGGTCCTCAAGCTCCGGAGCCCCCTGAATGCGAGCCATCAACTCGTCCCGCATCAGCTCTTGAGACTTGTACAGGTGGACCAGGTCGGCCCGGACCAAGCTGTCGAGCAGTTCCGGTCGGCGTAAAAAGATGCGGGACAGATAGGAGCTGGTTCCAAACAGACCGATGAGCGTTCGGAGGGTATGCGGATTCTCTCGCAGGAGTGATAAAAAGCTTGAGCGCGCGCCGATCGAGGCGATCAGGTCCGCCATAGCGGCGAGGGCCCGGTCCGGGTCTGCCGAGCGGCAGATTTCGTGGAAGAGAGTTGGAGCCAGGGCGTACAATAGCTCGCGCCGCCGCGGCGACGCCGGAGCATACGACGGGCCGTCGTGCAGCAGACGCAGACGCTCATACGTGTGGCTCAGCTCACGAAACCCCAGATGTTCCAGACGCTGCTGTGCCCGCTCGGGATCGGACAACTCGTCGAAAAGGGCTTCAACGGCGGCCCGCTCCTCGGTTCCGTCGGCCTCGGAGCTGCCTTCGGGAATATGAAACAGAGAGCGAAAAATCGTGTGGACCGCTCGGGTATGCTCTTGGAGGGTGGTCAGGAAAACGGGGAGGGCGTCGTCTGCGGCTTCGGTCTGACCCGCAACCCGCAGGCGACGCGCCAGGGCCCGCAGGTCGTCTTCGGAGCCGGGGAGCGTATGCGTTTGGCGGTCGTGCACCATCTGTATCTTGTGCTCGACCTGACGCAGGAAGCGGTAGGCTGCAGCCAGCGCATCCCGGTCTGCGGCGGCAAGACAAGTCCCCTCAACCAGACGGTCGAGGACCTCCAGGGTGTTTCGTCCCAGGACGCGCGGGTCTTTTCCGGCATGGATGAGTTGCAGGACTTGGGTCACAAATTCGATTTCCCGTATCCCGCCCCGCCCGAGCTTGACGTTCAACCGCTCCCGGTCGGTCCGGTGCAGCGAGCGCTCAATCCGCATCTTCAACTCTTTGGTATCCTCGACCATGGAGAAGTCGAGGTAGCGGCGCAGGATAAACGGGGCAACTTCACGTAAAAAGCGCTCGCCCAGGGCGTGCTCGCCGGCAATAGGCCGGGCTTTGAGCAGGGCCAGACGCTCCCAGGTCTGGCCCCAGGACTCATAGTACAGCAGCGTATTGGCGAGAGAATTGACAATCTGACCGTTCGTTCCATCCGGCCGCAGGCGGAGGTCAACCCGGAACACAAAGCCACCAGCGCCAGCACTGCTGAGGGCCTGGGTGAGACGCTGGGCGAGCTCGGTAAAATAGGTCCGGGTGTCAATCTGACCCTTTTTTCCGCCAGTTGTGAGGCCGGCATCACATTCGTACAGATAGATGAGGTCGATGTCCGAACTGAAATTCAGCTCTTCTCCCCCGAGCTTGCCCATGCCGAACACCACAAAGGCAATCGGACGGTTTTCGCCCGCCTCCTCAACACCGGCTTCCCCGTAGTCCCGCTCCATTCTGGCCCGCGTGTATTCGTAGGCAATCTGGACCGCGGCGTCGGCCAGGGCGCTCAAATCGCGGGTCGTCTCTTCGAGGGAGGCCCGGGTGAGCAGGTCGCGCGTCCCAATCCGTAGATATTCACGATTGCGGTAGGCGCGCAGCCCGCGTAAAAAATCGTCTTCTGGCAGATCACACAGGAGAGACGAACGGCACACCTGGAGGTGGGTAGCGGTCGATTTTTCCGCGGCATCGCGGTCGGTCAAAAAGGCGGCCTCCCAGTCCCGTTCCTGCTGGATCAAGACATTCGAGAGATGCTGACTTGCCCCCAAAAGAAACAGCAGGTCACGGGATGGCTCGGCGGACGAGAGCACGGCTCCCGTCCCAGAGCCGTGCTCCAGCAGGCGACTCAGATTGACCGCAGCGAAAGACGGGTCTGGAGCGTGCCCAACTCCGGCGACGATATGCTGCCAGCAGGACGCCAGCCGTCCGCGCAACGGCAGCAGGGGGTAGAGAATATCGGAGGAAACATCTCCGGACATGGATTCTGCACGAGGGTATGGCTCTTAGCCTGGATTCCGTGCGTCTTTCTCCAAGTGGCCCGGCTCCCCGGAACGCCGTCTGGAGAGCAGGAGCCATTGGCTGAAATGCTCAATCATGACCCCGGTCACTCGCGTTTCATTATCTGAGGCAAAGCCGATGTACACACAATCGTCAATGTTCTCCCAGACGCTCGGGGCTGGCGTGGAGGTGAAGTACACGGTCAACGAATCCGCGTGAGCGTTATAGTTGACCCATAGTTGGGCTGGATCAAGTGTGTGAGGAAAATATTGCTGTACCGGCTCGGGAATAGTTATTGCCGCCATAGTATTGTTTCTCCCTTTTTGAGTCGCCGGACCCGGTAGGCGGTAACAACTTCTCCCTGCTCAGTCACGACTTTCAGCCATCTCGGCGGCTGGGTCTGATATGTCCGGTAGTAGACCAGCCGCCGAGAATCAACTGCATCCTGGGCAATAAGGGAAGGAAACTCTCTCGTCTCAACAAGCTGATTTACGCCTGACAACTCAGGATGTTCCAGGAGAATATGGGACGTATAACAATTTTCTGTCAGCCGTATCTCTCGTCCGAGAGGAGCCCTGAGCGTACATAAGTATGCTGTCATCCCCTCCGACAAATATCATGGACAAACCGGGGAGGGACCCTGCTAGGCAGCCTTGGGGGCGCTCAGGGTCTCACACGCGTCCAGCAGCCATTTAATACTCGACATTTCATCGTCAATAATGGTCCGCAGGAGTTCTTTGGTCTGTTGGTCGTCCTGAATCTGATCAATAGAATCGGTCAGTGGCTTTAAGATAGCCTCGGGGTCCTTGAGCAGGTCGGCAAGGGACTGGAGCTTTTCCACATCGCCTTTGTCTTTTGACGAGTAGAAAGGCATTTCCTTGTCCCGCCGCTCGGCCGGTACGGTGCACTGCGGGTCCCCGCCCAGTTCGCGCAGCCGGGCTTCCAGAAGCTGGGCGTGAAAAGCCTCACGCTGCTGGACGGTCCGCAAGCCACCCCTCACACACGCCTCGTCACTGGCCTCAATCCAGCCGTTGAGATATTCCGCGGCAAAGTCTTCTCCGCACCGGAACTCGTCCAGCAAGGCCAGAATCATGTCTTTCTCGGTGGCGTGACTCATCCCGTTGTAGGTATAGGTCGCTGCCCCGCCGCCGGACAGTTCTTCCATCTGTTCCTCGAACAGGGCGTCCGAGATCACGCCCTTGCGATACGCCTTGAGGAGCTGGCGAACTTCAAAATCTGCATTTGGCATTATTTTCTCCTTTCAGCCTTTTCCTGACAGATATACGCTACCGTATAGCAGACCTGCCGGGGGCTGTGTCAACTGTTCAGAGTTTAGGCAGTCCGGTTTGCAACTGCCGCTCTTCTGGGCATTCTCTTGTCCCAAGCGCAAAAAAAACCGCCTGATTTCTCTCGGCTTTCTTCTGGTACGGGATTGGCATCCACCTTGCTGCATAAGTATACTGGGTAGTGTTCCATCAGAATGGAACACATTTCTATCAAGGGGGTAGTGCATGAAAAAATGTATCGGCGTTGCGGCTCTCGTGGTCGCGCTGGGGCTTGGGGGGAACGTGGGGGCCTCGGGTGATGAGGAGCCGGCTGCGGCTGCCACTCCTGACGTGCAGGAGATGCTGCAAAAAATGCAGCAGCGGATTGATGAGTTGGAAGGCGAGGTCAGTCGCCTCAAGGAAGGCCCTGGAGAGGGCGAGAGTGACGCGGCTGGGAATGGTATCATGGACCTGACCAACCGGGTCGAATCGCTGGAAGGCGGCCTGCTGGGTCTGAACGGTTTTCAGTTTGGCGGCTTGGTCTACGGGTCGTACAACTACAACTTCAACAGCCCGGACTCGGGCAGCAACAATATGCGCATCTTTGACCAGAACCACAACGACTTCACCATGGACTTGTTGCAACTCGAAGTGTCCAAGGAAACCGAGAGCGGGGTCGGTTTCCATGCCGTGCTGGACTACGGCGAGACCGCCGGCCTGATTCAGTCTGACTGGGGCGGTGATCTGGCGCATAACTTTGAGGTCCAGCAGGCCTATATGACCTATACCTTTGGCATCGGAAACGGCCTCGAGATGAAGTTCGGGAAGTTCGCCACCCTGCTGGGCGGCGAGGTCATCGAATCTCCCTATAACCCCAATGTGTCGCGCTCCTTCATGTTCGGCTACGCCATTCCGTTCACCCACACCGGGGTGCTGTTCTCCACGGCTCTGCACGACAATATCAGCCTGACGGCCGGTGTCGTAAACGGCTGGGACAATGTGCGGGATAATAACAACGGCAAGACCTTTCTCGGGAGTGTCGGCCTGGAATTTGGCGACCTGGCCTGGACGTTTAACGGCGTCTTTGGTGCGGAGGACGACGATAGCGGCAGCTCCAAGACGGGCGTGTTTGATACGGTCCTGACCTATTCGCCCATGGAAAACGTAGACCTGCTGGCCAACTTCGACTACGGCACGGCTTCGGAACAGGTGGGTGGCGATGACGCCGACTGGACTGGGTTGTCGGGCATTGTCACCCTGGGCGGCGGCCTGCTGGACGAGAGTCTGGCGGACTGGTCCTTTGCCCTGCGCGGCGAGTGGTTCTCCGACCCGGACGGCTACCGGACCGGCATTGAGCAGGACCTCCGGGAAGTCACCGGCACCTTCAAGTGGCAGATGACGGAGAACTTGCAGGCCCGCTTGGAGTTCCGCCACGACTGGTCCAACAAAGATGTGTTCCACGACGGTGGCGGCTACTCAGACGACCAGGATTCGATGATTGTGGAGTTCGCCTACCTCATGTAGCCGAATCTCTCAAAGGAGGCTCCTATGAAGAAGATAGAAGCGATCATCAAGCCGTTTAAGCTCGACGAGGTCAAGGAAGCCCTCTCCAAAACAGGCATTCAGGGTTTGACCATCACCGAGGTCAAGGGCTTTGGTCGACAAAAGGGGCATACGGAACTGTATCGCGGCGCGGAGTATGTGGTCGACTTCCTGCCCAAGGTCAAGATTGAAATCCTGGTCGATGACGACAAGGCTGGTGAAGTGGCGGATACCATCATCGCCGCGGCCCGAACGGGGCGGATTGGAGACGGTAAGATCTTCATCCTGCCCATGGATGACGTCGTGCGTATCCGAACCGGCGAGCGAGGAGCCGACGCGATCTAGTCAGAACAAGCGCGCCAGGGCGCGCGCACTCACTGCCGACCGGGGCTCTGATGTTGTGAGGGCAATATCGCAAGGAGTCCCGGCCGGACCGTATCGAGCCACAGGCGCGATACTTCGACGGGGCAATACAGGGCATCTCGACACGTATGGAAGGCATAGTTGCACGACATAAGGAGGTTGGGATGAAACGTTTCTTCGCTTTGGGATTACTCGCGACGCTGGGCCTCGGGCTGCTGGCACCGCTCGCCTTTGCCGAGGACGCGCCACAGTACAAGGATTACGCGGAATTTGCCGCTTCACCGGGTTTTGCCCTGTTTACCGCCCATAATGTATGGATGATGATCGCCGCGGCCCTGGTGTTCATTATGCATCTGGGCTTTGCCTCCCTCGAATCCGGTCTGACCCAGTCCAAGAACACGGTCAATATTCTCTTTAAGAACACCTTTGTCATCTGCATTGGGTTGCTGACCTATGCGTTGTGCGGCTTCAACCTGATGTATCCCGGATTTGCGGAGGATTCTGCCGGTTGGCTGGCCTTTGCCGGGTTTGGCGTTGAGGTGGCGGACGAAGTCGCCTCACAGACCAGTCTGTACAGTGAGGGCTATACCTATTGGACCGACTTTCTCTTTCAGGCCATGTTTGCGGCAACCGCAGCCACCATTGTCTCCGGCGCGGTTGCAGAGCGTATAAAATTGTCCTCTTTCATGGTTTTTGCGACCATTTTTGTCGCCGTTTCGTATCCCATCACCGGCAGTTGGAAATGGGGTGCCGGCTGGCTGGACATGATGGAAACGCCCTTTTATGACTTTGCCGGCTCAACCATTGTCCACTCGGTGGGTGGCTGGGGAGCCCTGGCCGGAGCCATGCTGCTGGGCCCCCGGATGGGGAAATACATGGCAGACGGCCGTATTCGGCCCATCTTGCCCAGCAATATGCCGCTGGCCGCCATTGGTGTCTTCCTGCTGTGGCTGGGCTGGTTCGGCTTTAATGGCGGCTCCGTCCTCTCGGGCGACCCCAATCTCGTGTCCTTAACCCTAGTCACCACCTGTATTGCCGCCGCGGCCGGCGGGATCGGGGCGATGTTCACCTCCTGGGTCATCCTCCAAAAACCGGACCTGTCCATGGCCTTAAACGGTATTCTGGCCGGACTGGTCGGCATCACTGCCGGCGCCGATCAAATGGCGGCCATGTCCGCTACGCTGATCGGGCTGATTGCCGGTGCGATTGTGGTCGGCTCGGTCCTGTTCTTTGACAAGATGAAGATCGACGACCCGGTTGGGGCCATCTCCGTCCACCTCGTGTGTGGCATCTGGGGAACCCTGGCGGTCGGCATTTTCGGCAACCTGGCCGGGGGCGCGCAACTCGTCAGTCAGATCGTCGGCATCGTGGCCATTGGCATCTTCACTTTTGCGTTTGCCTTTATCCTTTTCAGCATCATCAAGGCAACCATGGGGCTGCGGGTCTCGCCGGACGAAGAGTCCGAGGGCCTGGATGTTGGTGAACATGGCAACGTGGCCTATGGCGCCTCGCAGATGTTCTCCCCCGGCTCAACCCTGGGGATGAGCAGTCAGCGCTCCATGCGGGCGGAACCCGCTCCGCGTCTCAGCACCGAGGAAGCCTGAATCTGGGAAGGGATTGGGGATTAGGGATTGGAGTCAACTCTCCCCAACCCCCAATCCCTAACCCCCGTAGCCTCCGCATGAATACGCTCCAGGGACATCTCGAAGAACGGCTCGAAGCGCTTTTCACCATTGGGGCCGAAATCTCATCAACCCTGCAACTCGAAGAGGTCTTGCAGCGTATTGTTGCCCAGGCCCGGCGCCTCATGGCTGTGCGCGTCTCCTCCATCCTCCTGCTCGATCCCGAAGAGGGCACCCTGCGCCCAGCCGCCACCGAGGGCGCCAGCGAAGCCTATCTTGCCCAGCCGGCGCGTGAGGTGGCCACCAGTCTGACCGGGGAAGTGATTAAGACCGGCCGACCGCTGTACACGCCCGACGTCCGCAAGGAAACCCGCTACCGCGTGGCGGACCTGGCCCGCCGTGAAGGACTGTGTTCCCTCTTATCTGTACCACTCCGGGCCAGAACCGCCATTATCGGTGTCCTGAATGTCTATACGACCGAACCACGCTGCTTTGAGGACAGTGATGTCCGGCTGCTGACCCTGCTGGCCAGTCAATCCGCCATTGCCATAGAAAATGCGACCCTCTATCGGGATGAAATGCAGGCCAGGGAACAACTCCGCCAGTCTGAGAAACTGGCCGCTCTGGGCAAGTTATCCGCAGGGCTGGCCCATGAACTGCGTAACCCGCTGAATACCGTTCTCATGCTGATCTACGCCATGTCACAGGACCAGGTCCAAGACTATCCGCGGGATCGGACAACGACCAACGGATTTGCGGACGATCTCCGTATCGTCCAGGGGGAGTTGCAACGCATTAAACTCTTACTGGATCAGTTTCTGGAATTCGCCCGTCCGCGCGCCCCCCATTTTCAACGCGAACGACTCCAGGAAATCATGGAAGAAACCCTGCTGCTGATCGGCCCGGAAGCGCGCGTGCGGGAGATCGTCATCCGTAAGGATTGGGCGAACAACCTCCCCCTGGCCTGGGTTGACGGCACCCAGATCAAGCAGGTGTTCCTGAACCTCTTGCTCAATGCGATTCAGGCCATGCCGCACGGCGGGACACTGACCGTTCACATTGGCGTCGGGGGTGGCAGCCTGCGGGTCACCATTGCCGACCAGGGAGCCGGCATTGCGCCCGAGGTGCGGACTCAGCTCTTTGACCCGTTTTTTACGACCAAAGAAGACGGCACCGGACTGGGGCTGTCCATATCGCAACGCATCATTGAAGGTCATAACGGCCGCCTGCGCCTCTTCTCTCAGCCAGGAGCCGGAACAGCGGTGTGTATTCGACTCCCACTCTAAGAAAGGGGAATGAGGGTTGGGGATTAGGGGTTGGGTGAGGGGGCCGGAGATTAGCGGGAAACGCCTCATATGGAGAAAATCCTTATTGTCGATGACGAACGGAACGTGCACTATTCTTTTCGGCGCGTCTTGGGTCGGGAATACGAACTGCTGTCGGCATTCTCCGGCAACGAAGCACTGGGAAAAATAGACGACCCGGCCCTACGCCTCATCCTCATGGATGTCCGCATGCCCAACCGCGACGGACTCTCTACCCTCGAAGAGATCAAGCGCCGCCGGCCGACCCTGCCCGTTATTATGATGACGGCTTTTGTTTCAGCCGAAACGGCCATTCGGTCCACCACGCTGGACGCGGATGACTATCTGGTCAAGCCGTTTGAGGTCGACACCCTCAAGCAGTTGATCGCCCGTGTCCTCCAAAAACACCCCGCCGCAGAGGAGCCAGCCTCTCCCCCGGACGAAGCGCGGCCGGAACCCCGCTCGCCCGCGGCCGTACCCATGTTGGGGAATAGCCAGGCCATGCAGGAGGTGTATAAAATTATCGGGAAAAGCGCGGCGCGTGATATTACGATTGTGATTACCGGTGAGAGTGGGACGGGCAAAGAGCTGGTGGCCCACGCCCTGCATACCTACTCGCGACGCAGCAACGGACCTTTCCTGGCCATTAATTGCGCGGCCATCCCGGACTCCCTGCTGGAAAGTGAACTCTTTGGCCATGAGCGCGGTGCCTTTTCCGGAGCAGTCGAGTCGCGCCCCGGAAAATTTGAACTCGCCCACGGCGGTACGCTCTTTCTGGACGAAATCGGGGACATGCCCCCCCTCCTGCAGGCCAAGCTGCTGCGCGTGCTGCAAGAACGTGAGATCTATCGGCTGGGAGGACGGCGCTCACGGCAGATCAATGTGCGCATTATTGCGGCGACCAACCAGGCGCTCGAAACGCTGCTGCAAGATGGACGGTTTCGTGAAGATTTATACTATCGCCTGAATGTCGTACGGATTCATCTCCCGCCGCTGCGGGAGCGCGGTGAAGACATCCTCCTCATCGCCAAGCACCTCCTGCAACTCCACACCCAGGATCATAAAAACGGCCCGCAAGAATTTTCTCCAACCGCGTGTGAGAAACTCCTCGCCTACGCCTGGCCTGGGAATGTCCGTGAGCTTGAGAACGTTATTGCCCAGACGGTGTTATACTCACGCGGCCCGGTCATCACCGAAGAAGACCTCACCCTGCCCGCCGGCAGCACGCCGGCAACCGCCGTCTCCCCACCGCCCAAGGTCGAAGCCGCCCTGAACGCAACCCTGGAAGAGCTGTTTGCCCAGCACGCCGGCCATGTCCTGGCGCGTTCCGAGCAGCTTGTTGTGGGCAAAGCGCTGGAACTCTCTCGCTATAATCAGGTCCAGGCCGCCCGGCTGTTGGGCGTGAGTCGCAACGTCCTGCGGGAGCGGATGAAGCGCTATCATTTATTGTAAAATGGCGCAGCGGCGTCTGAGTGTTGTCGAGTCCGTCACAGACTAGGCCGGCCGTTGCGGCACGAGCTGGGCCTCCGCCGACCGGAGTACGTCGGACAGGCGTCGCCACAGCTCGCCCGCATCCTCGGCCTGCACCAGGCTCTGCCGCACCTCTTCTGCGCTCATGGTCCGGGCTAGGGCTGCGAGAATCTGCAACTGCGCACCCTCGTCCTGAACAGGTGTAAGCAGCAGAAAGACCAGCTGCACCGGCAACCCGTCCGGTGCGTCCCAATCGACTCCAGCCGGCGAACGTCCGCAGGTCAGCACGGGTTTCGAGAGCGTTGCCAGACGAGCGTGCGGGATGGCAATCCCACTGCCGACGCCCGTCCCCATCAACTCTTCCCGAGCCTGGACCGCGGCATAGACGGTTTCCCGGTCCAAGGCCGGCTGGTGTTCCGCTATTTCCTGACAGAGTTCCTGGATCACCGCCTGGCGCGTCATGCCCGTCAGGTGTGGAACCAGAGCCCGGCGAATGAACAGCTCGGCGATAGGCATGGCCGGCCGGCGTCGAATGGACCACATCAGCCAGGGGCCGACAATCAGCGAGGAGATAATCGCCGAGAGGACAATCGACACGAAAACCGGGATGGTAATGATCTGGTACTCCACCGCCACCGCGGCAACCACAATGCCGGTCACGCCGCTGGGAGTAAAGGCAACACCGATGGAAACCCGGTCCACAGCCGACAGCCCGGCCTGTTGCGCGCCCAGCCAGGCCCCAAAATACTTCCCGGCAATGGAGACGACGGTCACAAAAAGGACGAGAAAGGCGTCAAACTGCGCAAAGAAGTCTATTTGGATGGCGATCGTCGCAAAATAGAGCGGCACGAAAATCGCGTGGACCATCTGGGTGAGGATCTGCCGCACCCGTTCGGAAAGCGCCCCGGCGTCGCCGGCCATAATCCCGGCCAGAAAAAATCCGAGCAGGCCGGTCAGCCCGACCCATTGGGTGACCACCCCGCACAGCAGCCCCAGGCAGCACACAAAGGTCAGGACCACGCCAGGCTGGTGCGGCAGGCGGGTGACCAGGCCGGTCAGCGCTCGGTCAACCAGGCGCAGCCCCAGCGAGAGACAAAAGGCGGTAAAGCCGACCGCGGTCGCCAGCAACAGCAGGACCGAACCCACACTCAGCGTGGCCGCCGCGGCGGTGGCAAAGACGAGGCTGAGAATCACCCAGGCCAGAATATCGTTGACCGCATAGCCGCACAGGGTGAGGAGCCCCAGATCGCTCTTGACCAAATCCAGATCGTGCAACACGCGGGCGATAATGACCATGGCACTGATGGCCATGGTGGTGCCTAAAAACAGGGCGAAGGTTATCCGCTGGTCGGGAGTGGCGAGATAGGTGTCGGGCAGAAAGAGCGATAAGAGAAACCCGACGGCCATGGGAACGATTACACCAATAATACCAATACGGAGGGCCGGGCCGCGCTGTTGCCAGGCCGCAGACACGTCGATTTCAAGGCCCGTTTCAAGCAGCAGCAGGAGTACGCCAAACCAGGAAACGGTTTCCAGCATGGTGTATTGGATCGGGTCTGGCGGGAACAAGGTCTGGTACAGTTCGGGAGAGAGGCGGCCGAGCAGCGTCGGGCCCAGGAGCAGACCGACCAGGATTTCCCCGACAACGGGCGGATGGCCCCAATGGCGCAAGACCTCACCAAACCCACGGGCCATCACCAGCAACAGCAGGATTTGGAGCAGAAAGACCAGAAAATGGTGTTCACTCAGATAATGTCCGTGCGGCAGCATAGGCGTATGACCAGGAGAGGGCTCGTATGCCTTCTTTATCCGGTCAGACCACGCAAAGTCAAAAGCGCGGCCTGTTGTCTCAGCAGCAGGCCGCGCCCCCGCTCTGCTGCAAAGATGGGCAGCGCCCCCCGACCAGGCTGCCAAAGTCGGGCCTTTCCCGGTCTTCCGGTTTGGCACACTTCCTGCACATTCTGGCTGTGAGTCAGAGTTCTTGATTGAACTCGCTGAAGAGAGTGGCCCTTCCCTCCGCTCTCATGCCCTGGGGGCGGTTGTCCCTCCGACCGCCCCCGCCCCTCCTCTCTTCTTTCGCGCTACTTACTTTTTTGCCCGTTTCTCTGTATTCTACCTTTCTCATGTTTGGCTTCAGCATTGCTTAGCCTGTTCTACAGAAACATCGGGCAAGCAGACGGACGAGGAGGAGAGAATGATCCAAGGCCGCAGCATTTCCACAGGATGGGCCAGGACGACCAATCAGCAGCTCGCTGCCTTTATCCAACAAGGCGGTCTCCTGCTGCTCGCCCTGTGCCTCCTGACTGTATGTCCGACCCCGCTTCGGGCGGAAGTCCCGGTCAGCCAGATTTCTCCGAAGCTGTCGGTTTTTGCCAGCTTGCGCGCACGGGGCGAATTCTGGGACTGGTTCGAGGGCACCTCGGGCGATTCTTCGTATGCCTATGCAGCCACCGTCGCCAAGCTGGGCCTGAAATGGCAGCAGGACTTTTTCGACCTGCATCTTGAGGCGCAAAACACGGCCCTGATGGGCCTGCCCGATGACGCCAGCGCGCCCGCACCGCAGGGCTCTTTTGGCCTTGGTCCCGTCTATCTGTCCCATAATCGCCGTCAGAACGACGCCAGCGTATTTCTCAAACAGGCCCACCTGACCCTGAAACAGCTCGGTATCCCCGGCCTTCGTCTGAGGGGCGGACGGCACTCGATCGCCGGCGGCGCGGAGGTCATGAGCAAGGACCCGACTATCGACTGGATCAAACGGATGCGCGTCTCCCAGCGACTACTCGGGCCGTTCGGCTGGTCCCACGTCGGCCGTTCGTATGACGGCTTCACCCTGAGTTGGACCAGGGGCGCTTACAATTTTACGCTGCACGGCTCTCATCCGACCCAGGCCGGTTTTGACCTGGCCGGCAATAAGACCATTGACGATATCGACATCCTGTACGCCGGTTTCAACCTGACCCGACCCGAGTTCGCCAAAATGACCGACGCGCGGCTGTTCTATATCTACTACGCCGACGGGCGGAACCTGCGGCCTACCGATAACCGCCCAGCCGCAGAGCGTAGCCGCCGACACATCGCCATCAACATGGGTGGCGGCAACCTGATTCAGGTCATACCGACCGGGGCCGGCCCGATTGACCTGATGGGCTGGGGTGTGGTCCAGGGCGGCGACTGGGGCCGGCAGGACCATCACGGCTGGGCGTTTGCCGTCGAGGCCGGCTGGCAGCCCAGCGGACTGCCGTGGAAGCCCTGGTTCCGGCTTGGTTACAACCGCAGTTCGGGTGACGACGACCCCAATGACGGCGACCACGACACCTTTTTCCAGATGCTACCGACCGCTCGGGTCTATTCGTTTTCCACCTTCTACAACCTGATGAATAACGCAGACGCCTTCTTCCAGTTGATTCTGCGTCCGCTCGAAGGCTTGGTCTGGCGCACTGACTTTCACTATATTCAGGTCAGCGAGAAGAACGACCTGTGGTATCAGGGCGCTGGCGCCACCCTGGAAGACCGTCAGGCCGGCTTCGGCTTTGTCGGCCGGCCGACCTTTGGCAAGCGCGACCTGTTTCAGATTATCGAAACCAGTCTCAGCTACAATCTGAACAAGCACATTAACGTCAACGTCTTTTTTGCCCACGTCTTTGGCGACAGCATCGTGGATCAGATCTATCCCGACGACAGCGCCAATTTCGGCTATATTGAGACGACGCTGAAGTTTTAGCCCCCGTATTCCCGGCAGAGCAGGCGACCTGCTCTGCCTTCGGAGTGACCCTCGACAAGATGAGGCAAGTCTGCGTATCCGACGAATGGGTGTGCTCACCGGAGGAGGCGATGCCCCAGGCCTGAACCCCGCCCTCAAGGCGGTTGTGTATCGGGCCACAGCCCATGACGTGGAGGTGATGGGCCTGCCAGACGGCTGGCACGGTTTGCTCGACGCCGGTATTGACCATGCCGTCCGGCTGGAGGATTACCAGGTCCGGCGCTGGGACCGCGATGGCGGCACCAATCTGGGCTCGTCGCGCACCAACCCGTTTCGCGTGAGCCTGCCGGGCGAGGCAGGTCCACACGATCGGTCGGATGAAGTGGGGTTAGGAGTTGGGGGTTAGAGTCAATGATGCTGCTGCATGGTGGTCCGTCATTCCCGTGAAAACGGGAATCCAGGTCCCCACCTTCGCCTTTCGTACCGCGACGGACTTGCGACTGCCCCGCTCATCGCTTGTCAGGCGGCCTGCACATACGCTAATGGGCAATCGGATGAGGAGGACGGGCGATGCCTGAGTATGCGGAGGCCGCTTTTCAGAAAGATACAGTTCGGGGCGCTACCCTGGCGCACTATCCCGTGTCATCGGCCCGCTTCGATGAAATGTGTTCGGCCCCAGGCGTGGTCCGTCCCCACTGGCAATCTACCCTGCGCGCTTTCGATGCGCTTGGCCCGGCGGAACTGAGTCGCCGTCGGGACGAAGGCGAACAGGTCCTGCGCGAAAATGGCGTGGCCGGCAACGTCTATACGGACCCCCAGGGACGCACGCGCCCCTGGGCGCTCGACGTCATCCCCGCCCTTCTCACCAGCCAGGAGTGGCGAACTATTGAACAGGGTCTTATTCAGCGGGCAGAGTTGCTCAGTCTCATCGGGGCGGACCTGTACGGCCCGCAACAGCTTATTCACGACGGCTCGCTCCCGCCCGAGTTGATCTATGCTCATCCCGGCTTTCTGCGTCCCTGCCACGGTGCGCTGCCCACACGGGCTCCGTATCTGTGTCTGTATGCCGCTGACCTCGCCAGAGCCCCAGATGGTACCATCATGGTGCTGGATGACCGGACGCAGGCCCCGTCCGGAGCCGGCTACGCCCTGGAAAATCGCCTGGTTTTGTCGCGGATTCTGCCCAGCCTGTATCGAGACACTCAGGTCCATCGCCTGTCCCTTTTTTTCCGAACCCTGCGTTCGACCCTGGCCGCCCTGACTCCATCCCGCCAGACGCGGACGACGCTCCTTACCCCAGGGCCGCAGAACGAAACCTATTTTGAGCACGCCTATCTGGCCAGCTCTCTGGACTCCACGCTCGTCCAGGGAGATGACCTGACGGTCCGGGATGGCCGCCTCTGGTTAAAAACGGTCGGCGGGCTCCAACCGGTCGGCGTGGTCGTCCGGCGTGTAGATGACACTTTTTGTGACCCCCTGGAACTCAATCGGGACTCGCTCTTAGCCCCCCCTGGGCTGCTCCAGGCCGTGCGGAATAACACGGTCGTGGTGGCTAATCCGCTGGGCAGCGGCCTGCTCGAAAATCCAGGGCTGATGGCCTACCTGCCCCAGATCGCCAAGGTGTTGCTCGGCCAGGACCTGCGCTTAGACTCAGTCCCGACCTGGTGGTGCGGTGACGACCAGGCCCGGGCCTATGTCGTGGAGCATATCGAACGGCTGGTCATCAAACCCGTCTTCCCTCACCCTGGCACGGCGACCGTCCATGGGGCACAGTTGAGCACCCAAGAGCGCGACACCCTGATTCAGCATATCAGGGCCCGCCCTCATTTCTTTGTCGGCCAGGAACAGCTGGCCTTGTCAACAACCCCGGTGTTCACCGGAGACCGCCTGGAGCCACGACCCATGGTGTTACGCAGTTTCCTGGTCGCCCGGGACGATGGCTATGTGGCCATGCCGGGCGGGTTGGCGCGGGTGGCGCCGGACGCGGACGGCTGGCCCGTCTCCGGCCAGGCTGGCGGCCTGAGCAAAGACACCTGGATTCTCGCCTCAGAGCCCGAGAGTCAGTTCAGCCTCATCCCGGCGCCCGAGCGCTCCGTGTCGATTACGCGCAGCGAGGGAGAAGTACCCAGTCGGATGGCGGATAATCTGTTCTGGCTCGGCCGTTATGTCGAACGCACCGCCGGCGGGGCGCGCGTCTTTCGCGAGGTCCTTCAGCGCGTCCTCGACACCGAGACCGCCCGGTACGCTCCCTGCCTGTCCGCCTTTCTTTCGGCCCACACCCATAGCGCCGCGCCCTTTCTGCGTTTTACCGGATACGGGGAGCGACGGCGGCTGGCCGTTGCCGAGAAGGAGTTGTTGGCGACAATTCTGGACACCGACCAGCCGGGCAGTCTACGTTTTCATCTGAACGCCCTGGTCCACGCCGGGCAGGCGGCCCGCGGCCGGCTGTCTGACGATGCCTGGCGGGCCATCAACCGGCTCGACCACGAGTTGACCCCGGTCAGGTCCTTGAGCGAGATGCTCGAAAGCCTGGAAGGCCTGATTATCGGGCTTGCCTCGGTCAATGGTCTGAATACCGAAAGCATGGTCCGCGGACACGGCTTCCGATTTATGGAAATCGGTCGCCGGCTGGAACGGGCGCTGTATACGCTCAGCCTCTTGCGGACGGGCTGCGAGCTGCCGTCCGAGGCCGTCGTCTGGGAAATGGCGCTGGCCATGACCGACAGCCTGATGACGTATCGGCGGCGCTATACCTCAGCCGGACAGGCCTCAGCCGTACAGGCCGGGGCCGCGCTGGACCTGCTGCTGCTCGACGAGAGCAACCCGCGTTCGGTCGGCTATCAGCTTGTGCAGATACGGGACCAAGTCACGGGCCTGCCACGCAAGAAGCCCCGGCCCCACCGGAGCGCCGAGGAGCGTATCGTTCTGGAGTCGCTCACAAGCTTACAGGTGACCGACCTGGAGCGCTCCTCGACGTCCACCTGGGACGAGGACATGTCTGAGACGCTGAGCCAACTGTTTGCCGGTCTGAGCACGCGCCTGTTCTCGCTGTCGGAGACCCTGAGCCGGGACTATTTCAGCCATATTGAAGTGCAGCACCAGCTCACCGCAGCACGTTCACCTGCGCAATGATACGCTATCGCGTCACCCACGTGACCGCATACCGCTATACGGCGTCGGTGCCGCAGTGTCAGAACGAGGCCCGCCTCCTCCCGCGCGCCACAGCCCGACAAAAATGTGAGCGCGGCCAGCTCCGCATTGAGCCGCTGCCGGCGGTGTATCACGAGCGGGAAGACTTTTTCGGCAATCGCGTCGCCTATTTTGCCGTTCAGGAGCCCCATGTCAGCCTGGCGGTGACCGCCCACAGTGTCATCCGGCTCGTTCCGGCCAGCCTGCCGTACTTTCGGGCTTCGCCGGCCTGGGAAGAGGTGCGTCGCGCCGTTGCCCAAGATGTGAGTCGCGCCGGCATTGAGGCGCGCCAATTCCTGCTCGACTCTCCCCTCGTCCCCAGCAGTGCCGAGTTGGCCGCATACGCGGCCACGTCTTTTGTACCGAACCGGCCGCTTTTGGAGGCCGTTGCCGACCTCGTGCAGCGCATCTATCAGGAGTTTACCTACGAACCCGAGGTGACCACGGTCTCAACGCCCCTCAATACCGTATTGGAGCGCCGCCAGGGCGTCTGTCAGGATTTTGCGCATGTGGCTATCGGCTGTCTGCGCGCCCAGGGCATTGCGGCGCGCTACATCAGCGGCTACCTCGAAACCGCCGTTCCAGACGGCCAGCCACAACTCACGGGCGCGGCGGCTTCTCACGCCTGGGTATCGGTGTATTGTCCCGGGCAGGGCTGGATAGACTTCGACCCCACCAATAACATCGTCCCCATCGACCAGCATATTACCCTTGCCTGGGGCCGGGACTACAGCGACGTGACCCCGCTGAAAGGCATCGTTGTCGGCGGTGGCAGCCCCGTCCTCGATGTCACCGTGACCGTGGAGCGGATGCCGTAGCCACGCAGATTGTTCAGGACAGGGATTCCAGACGGGTCAGCCAGCCGTTAAAACGAGGGCATTCGTTGCGTATTCTGTCCAGCCCTGTTTCACCAGCCACCAACAGGCCGTGAAGAACCTTGTTGTATTTTGGGATCAACGCCTTAATCCGTTTGCTGGGCGCTGTAGTGGAATTATCATTGATATGCTCCGGGGTCTCGAATTGCTGACGAATTTGACCGAGGCTCGTCAGACATTCTTCATCAACCCCCGGCACCGGCCTAAAACTCTCGACATCTGAGAAGAGGAGTCCTTCAAACTCATACTGCTGGATATAAGGAAAAATTCTTCTTTGGTCCCAGCTCCGGCCAATCCGCTTATCAATCGTCTCAGATATATCCTTTTCTAACTCCTCAATAGTTTTTTCACCCTTATCCCTAAACCCGTAGAAATCGACCAAGGATGTCACGAAGTCGAAGGACCAAAAAAAATTCGCCATATCCAACGCCAACCGCTGTACTGTTATATTACCGTTGAGCGGGAACGGCTGCACGAAAATACCTTTTTCTGCCAAGTAACCGATAAGCAGTCTCTTGACGAAGGCTTCTTCGGTGCTCCCCTCCACGGAAATAGCCACACGGGTCACGGGCGTCCCCCGAGAATATTTTTCTCCCAGAGTTGTCCCGGAGTGAAGTCCTCTTCAATCCATACTCTGAATTCATCGGGGTCAAGTTTTCGCAATTCACTCTTACCGTCCTTGAGGTCCAGGACGATGATTTCGTCGAGATCGAACACATCCACGAGCGATGGCGATTGCGTCGCCACAATGACCTGCTTTTCCCCGGCGAGTGCTTTGATCATATGGGCGACCAACTCGATGGCAGTCGGATGCAATCCAAGTTCAGGCTCATCAAGCAGAATCACATCCGGGAGCATTGGGGGGGGAAGATTGAGCAATGTCACCAAGGCGAAAAACCGGAGCGAACCGTCTGATGTGAGATGAGCGCCGAAGGTTTTATCGGTCCCCTTCGCCTTCCACCTGAGGGAGACCTTTCCGTAGCTTTCTTCTATTGCAAAGCGGTCAAAAACGGGCAGTATGCGGCCGATATAATGACAGATCAGCTTAAACCTCTTGAGGTCTTTCTGTTCCAAACGATACAGAATGGACGCCAGATTACCGCCATGACTGCGCAGAGAGTTGTTATCCTCTGCGTCCCATCGCTTCTTGAAGTTGGAGTCGTCCGAGGTGTCGTGAAACTGGTATGTTGCGCAATTTCGAAGCAGTTTGACGATATACGAAGCAGTGTCTGGATTGACACCGAGATATGCCTCTGACTGAGCGGCTTCAACGATTTTTGCTTCCGGGTATCCGCTGTCTTTCATGTATTGCCAGTTGGCTTGGGTAGGGCGGTCGTTGCTGCTGAATCTACACGCCTCTTCCGTAAAGATGAAACGGTCGGGATGCGCATGGGCAAGGGCGAAACGATACTCGTTCTGACCGGCCTCTGTTGTTAAGCCCACCGTGGCTTCCATATGGGACGTCTGCCTGCTCCCGCCAAACAACTGATCGTCAGCCCCGCCGTATCGTCCGATGAACTCGCCGAGTTCCTGTGAGCGCAACATCCAACTCAACATCTCGAAAAAACGGATGAAGTTCGATTTGCCCGAACCGTTGGCCCCGATCATCACGGTCACATCGGGAAGCTCAGTAATTTCGATATCCGCCAGAGAACGGAAGCCCTTGATACGAACTTGATCAATCTTTGCTCGGAGGCCAATCATTGTCTTTGCTCCAGTTTTGCTATAGAGCCGTCTTTTCCTTGGATAAAAAGAGGCGATGAGACATGCGACTCTTGTGGGCTATACTCGTTTTGTTATTACTCAGCAATTCTGCGAATGGACAGCCCCCACCTGAAGCAGAGCCGACCGTTGAAGAACTCCTCATCCGAGCCAACAGCAAAAAAGCCTTAGCTGTTCGGGAAATCGCTCAACTCCCGAACCGTGTCGAAGGCGAGGTCAACCGCATCATGACCAAGCTGGACAATCTCTTCCAGGGGCAAATACAGGAATCATTTAATAAGCATTACGAGAAAGTTGAACAATCCCTAAAAACTGTCTCCCTGCCCGAAGATGTCAGCAGCCTGGAAGTCGCCCGGAAGCAGTATGAGGCACTGGCCAATTCGAGCGCCCTCGAAGCTCTGGTTGAGGACTTTATCCGCCGGGCAGAGAGCAAGCTTGAGCCACTCCGTGAGGAATTAGTCAAGGATATCGACACCCAACTCGATGAGACTCTGACTGCTGAACTGAAAAAGGCTCAGGATACCATTCGAGAACCCTTTCAGGATATAGTGGCGCGCTACTTTCCAGTCTGGGATGTCTCGAACTTGCACGCTCCGCCTCTTCCTGCACCTCCTGAGCTTCAGAAGGAAGATCGGTCCAACGTACCGCCGGTAGAGGCGATCATTGGCTTGCTGCTTGTCATTCTACGCCGCCGGATCGTCAATATGGTTACCAGGAAGATGGCTGGCAAGACACTTGGGAAGTTAATTCCCTTCGCTGGGTTTGCCTTACTAAGCATTGAAGTCTGGGACGCCATTCAGGCGAAGGCAGACCTAGAGCATGAACTGCGGACGCAGTTTCCCAGCACGTATCAAGAAGAGTTCTCCCCTAATACAATCTGGGATGAGCCTGTTGAAGAGGGCGAACCTTCTACCCGTCAGCAGCTTGAGCAGCAAGTCAGCACATCTTTACAAGCTTGGTCTGAGCACTGCCGCAAAGAAGTTGAGCGAATGCTGCACGCCACGCGCGTTTTTGCCCTCTCGCCGAATGTCAAGAACTATATTACCGAGCAAACGGAAAAAGGTCGCGATACTCAGGAGATTATTGAGGATATGCACTTGGTCGGAGAAATGTTCGGCCAAGGCATCATCAACCAAGCCCCGCTTGGGGATTTGCTGCTGATGATTGTCCATGCCCCAGACAGACGGGAGTTGGCCCGTCTGGCCCATGAACTGGATACCTGGCTCCTGGAAGAGTATGCTCAACATGGCCGGGAAGTGCTTATCGCAGCCAATCGCCTTGGCGTGCCTACCTTTCTTAAAGTCGTTCGGGTAGGCGAAAAACTGGACTGGTACGATGTCCATACAGTATTTGAGCAGTATCCCCGTGATTTGAGTGAACCGACCCGCCAAGGGTTGGTGCTGGCATTATCGGAGCAGGTGGCGACATCTGGCGTAGCACCGACAACGCTTGAGAATATCGCCCGTCACGAGAAACTTTTCCAGAGTGTTGCTCCGCTTGTGAGACCGGATACGAAGAAACTTTTTCGTCTGTTTGGCAGCCCATCAGTGGTAGATATCGTAGACCGGACTTATCAGAAGAATCCCGAAGTGGCTCAGGCGCTTCTGCATCAGTGGCCCGTCCGAACCTGGGAGCGCTACCGTGACCAGGATCGATTTAACGCCTTGTTGGATGTAGCTGCCTATCGCCTCACAGAGCGGAGGCAGACGGCCCACGACTTTGCCCGTGAATTTGGCGAGCGCGATGAACTGACTTACATCTTTGTTGACGTTGGCCTGTGCGGAGTACAGCTTTGGGATACGTATGTGGGACCAGCCGCAGGCCAGCATCAACACAAGACGGCGGAGAATGCCATTTCTCTGTACAAGAAGGGCTATCCGTGCGAGGCCCTCCAGACACAAGAAGGCTTAAATGAGGTCCAACTTTACGAGTTCCTCCCGTTTGGAATTGGACTACAAGTATTTCATAAGGTACGCCCACTAGGAATCATTGCCTATTGGAGTGGGATTTTTCTGATACTCCTGCTTGTGGCGGTCCCTGCCACGCGACTATTGCGAAAGCTGGGCAAACGAGATGCCGTAAGACAGCAGAAAGCGAAAGACGACGGTACTGGCGAAGCCGTAAAATCCCCACCACGCAAACCGGAGCCTCAGTAATGCCAGCCGCCCCACCAGACTTCTTAATCGTGACGACTGAAACGATAGATGGGAAAAGGTGTACACCTATCGCTCCAATTCTGGTTGCATACTGTCTCAGCAAGTCCCTGCTAGGCGACATGGCCGCCAATGTCAAAAACTGGTCAACCGGAGGAGAACTGCGGGGCTACTCGGATATGTTGGAACAAACCGGTAATATCGTGCTCCAACGGATGGCCGA
The DNA here is from genome assembly GCA_965232605.1 of uncultured Binatia bacterium (SeqCode). Lineage (GTDB taxonomy): Bacteria > Desulfobacterota > Binatia > Bin18 > Bin18 > Bin18. The sequence continues at coordinate 1,149,042 of CBDDQA010000005.1, forward strand.
GAAGGCTCAGGCTGTGGGAGCCGATGCAGTGATTGGCATGCGGCTCGTCACCTCGAATGTGGCAGAAGGTGCTGCCGAACTAATTGGTTATGGTACGGCAGTACGTTTTTTGGATTAGCTCTCGCGGCTGACCGTAGCAGGCCGCAGATTCCCGCGTGCCCAAGGAAAACGACAGCTTATACGCGGTCCGGCCCGTTGGGTGCGGGTAACAGCCGGCCGGCGGTGGTGTCCGGCAGCGCCAGCTTGTCGAAGGCGTGCTCGACCCAGTCGGAGGACAGATTATTGATCGAGCGCCGCAGCCCTTCCTGCCAGACGTTGGACAAATCCTGAAGGTCTTCCTTCTGATAGCAGTGCTGGACGATCCGATGGCTGTCCCGGGCGTACAGGACAACGTCCAGGGGGAAATCAACATTCACCGCGCTGGTCCGGGTCGAATCAAAGGCCAGACAGCCGACCTTGAGAGCAGATCGCATCGGGTCCTGATAGTGCAGTGTACGATCAAGAATCGGCTTCCCATAACCCGCAGCGCCAATAATGTGATACGGCGTGCCCTGGCCGATTTCGACCCAGTTGCCTTGGGGGTTGGGGGGTAAATCTCCTCAATCACCAATTCTCAAATCCCGACCCTTAACCCTCTACTCATTTTTCAGGCAGCAGCCAAAAGGACAGACCTCCCCTTACACCGAACTTCAGCCCGTCCTTTCTCCGGCTTGGTAGGGGTAATCGTCTGGCGTCCGTGCCCGAAAGCGTGCTGTTCAGTCAACATTCTGCTGCTGTACAAACATTTACACACCGCTTTGTTCTCTGACGCCTCGTCCTCCTTCACCCTCCCAGAGCCCGCCAACGCCTGTCCCGGCCTGCCTTTTTTCCTTTTTTCTTGGGTCTTGTTTGATTCCTGTGGGTTTGGCCTCGGTCTTGCTCATCCTCATCCCATCAGGCCGTCACTCGTCAGCGGCCGCGAGGAGGACGCATACATGGCCGGTACGCGAAAAGAGCGACTTGTGGTGATTGGCAACGGCATGGCGGGCGCGCGCGTTGTTGAGGAAATCCTGGCTCGCGACCCTGACCGCTTTGCCATTACCATGTTCGGTGCCGAGCCCTACGGCAACTACAACCGCATCCTGCTGTCCAACGTGCTGAACGGCTCGCAGCGTATGGAGGAGGCATTTCTCAATCCCTTAGCCTGGTACGCAGCGCAGAGCATCCAGCTCCACGCTGGTGTCAAAGCGACTCTGATTGACCGTGACCGGCGCGTCGTTACCGGCCGACCCATGCGGACGGACGCCCCGGCCTATGGGCGCGACGGCTGTGTGCACGCCGCGCCGTATATTGAAGAGCCCTACGACAAGGTCATTATCGCCACGGGCTCCCGCCCGTTTGTGCCGCCCATGGATGGAATGGGCAAGCGGGGTACGTTTCTTTTTCGGACTATTGATGACTGCGGGCAGATTGCCGCGTATGCCAAGCAGTGTCGGCGCGCTGCGGTCATCGGTGGGGGCTTGCTTGGGCTTGAGGCGGCGCGTGGCCTGCTGACCCACGGGGTCGAGGTCACCGTACTCGAAGCCGCACCGCAGCCCATGGGTGCGCAGCTCGACCCGGAATCCGGTGAGCTGCTGAGCACGACGTTGCGCCAGATGGACATCAGCGTCCTGCTCGGAGTAATCACCACGCATATTCTGGGCGAAGAACACGTCACCGGGCTGCGGTTCACGGATGGATCTGCGCTTGAGACCGACATGGTCGTGGTCAGCACCGGCATTCGGCCCATAGTCGAAATTGCGACCGACTCCGGCCTGGCAGTTGAGCGCGGGATTGTGTGTGACGACCAACTGCGGACGAGCGACCCAGCTATCTTTGCCGTGGGCGAGTGTGTCCAACACCGCGGCGTCATCTATGGGCTGGTCGATCCGATCTGGGGCCAGGCCCGGACCTTGGCCGACGTGATCACCGAGACGAATCCAGCTTCTACGTATGAAGGTTCCAAGCTGGCGACCAAACTCAAAGTCATGGGCGTCGAGCTCGCCTCCATGGGTGAGACCAAAAAAACCGAGCCCGACGATGAAGTCGTGATCTACCGGGAGCCCTCGCGCGGGGTGTACAAAAAACTGATTATTCGCGACAACCGACTGCACGGCGCGATTCTCCTCGGCGAAGCCGACACCGCCAGCACGCTGATGCAGATGTTCAGCCTGGACACCGCGCTGCCGGAACGCCGGGCCGATCTCCTCTTTGGTCCAGCGAATGGTGCGTCGCTGCTAGCCGCGGCCGATTTGCCGGACGCAGCCCAGATTTGCAACTGTAATGGCGTGTCCAAAGGCTGTATCCGCGCCGCGATTGAAGGGGGCTGCACGTCCGTCATGCAGGTCGGGGCCAAGACCAAAGCCGGGGCGGGCTGCGGAAGCTGCAAATCCTTGGTCGCCCAGCTTCTGGAGGCGTATGCGGACGAGGTCGTAGAGGACCCGAGCGAGCATTATTATGTCCCCGGCGTCCCGCTACCGAAACCGGAACTCATCGCCGCCCTCAGAGAAAAACAACTGAAAAGCGTCAGCGCGGTCTTTCGAGAACTGGCGGATGGCCAAGAAGACCCGGGCAGCAAGATCGGTCTGGCTTCTCTGCTCAAATCTCTCTGGCCGGACGAATACGAGGACGAACGCGACGCACGGTTTATCAATGACCGCGTCCACGCCAACATTCAGCATGACGGCACCTTCAGCGTGGTTCCCCGTATCTATGGCGGTGTCACTTCTCCGGCCGAACTGAAGCGCATTGCCGAGGTCGCGGAACAGTACAACGCCCGCATGGTCAAAATCACGGGCGGTCAACGCATCGACCTGTTAGGCATCACAAAAGAAAATCTGCCCAAGGTGTGGCAGGCGCTCGGCATGCCAAGCGGCCATGCCTATACCAAAGCGTTTCGGACCTGTAAGAGCTGCGTGGGCACGGACTTCTGCCGCTACGGCTTGGGCGACTCGATTGCCCTGGCGCAAAAGATCGAGCGACGCTACCAAGGCGTTGAATCCCCTCACAAGATGAAGCTGGCAACCGCCGGCTGTCCACGCAACTGCTCCGAAGCCTACGTCAAAGACCTGGGCGCGGTAGCCATCGGGGACGGCAAGTGGGAAATCTATATCGGCGGGGCGGCCGGCGGGACGGTCCGCAAGGGCGACCTGCTGTGTACGGTCGAAGGACATGAGCAGGTTCTCACCTATATGGGCCGCTTCATCCAGTATTACCGGGAAAATGCCAAATACCTGGAACGCACCTATGGGTTCGCCGAACGCGTTGGTATTGAGCATCTGCGCGCGGTCCTGATCGACGATACGGAAGGCATCTGCGGGCGCTTGGACGCAGAGATCGACAGGGCGGTTGCGGCCTATCGGGACCCCTGGTCGACGGAGGCCGTCCAGCCCCGGAACGTCAGCCAGTTTGCCGGTCCTCTGCCGGTTGAGACCCTGTCCGGGATCTGGAGAGAGACGCCGCGAGAGGAAACCGTCCAATGAGCTACAGTCCCGTCACGGAAACACCACCGAAACCCAGTCAGCCCCAGAACACCTGGTCCCCAACCGATCCAATCGACCCGACGGACCAAATCGACCTCGGCCCGCTTGACTTTATTCCGCCCGGTGAAGGACGCGCGTATACCTTGGGCGGGCAAACGATTGCCGTGTTCCGGCAGCGGGACGGACGTCTGTTCGCCACTGATAATGCATGTCCGCACAAGGCCGGCCCACTGGCCGACGGGCTGGTCGGTTCCGGGAAAGTGATCTGTCCGCTGCATATGTGGAAGATCGACCTGGAGACGGGCCAGTGTCTGGGTGAGGATGGTGCTGTGCGGACCTATCCTGTACGTGCGACAAACGGACGGATTCGCATTACGCTGTAGGGGAGGGATTAGGGATTGGAATATGAAACACCCTTCCCAAAGAGATGACGCAACGATGAGAAGAACGACGTGGCGGCAACAATCAGCCCCCCAACCCCCAACCCCCAACCCCCAGTCCCTTCGGAAACGTCCGACGATAGACCCCACGGCCAGTATTATCGCCACCCTGACCGGGGCTGGTGTTGCCGGTCTGATCATCCTTGGTTCAGACACTCTGCGTCATTTCGATTGGGTGCTACTGCCCTATGCCATGGCGTCGATTTTTTGTGCCGCCGCGGTGGCCTACCGCTACACCGTCTGGCTGCAACGCCCACCCACCAAACGCTATTGGTATCAAGGCTGGCGGCTCTTTTGGCAGGGCGGAGTGCTGCGCAACTCGGTCATGTTGGGCCAGCAGCTCTTTGACAATTTTGCGACCCAGCGCTTCATCGCCAACCGGAGTCGGGTGCGCTGGCTCATGCACGTCTGTCTGTCCTGGGGCGGGACGCTGGCCTTTGCGATTACGTTTCCGCTCGTCTTCGGCTGGCTGCATTTTGAGACGCCGGCGGACGATCTCCACACCTATCAGGTCATTTTTTTGGGAATGAAAGTCCAGGAGTTTTCGGTGGACTCCCTGGCCGCGTTTCTGTCTTTTAACGCGCTGAATATCTCTGCCGTGCTGGTGTTGATCGGGGTGGGTCTGGCCATCCAACGCCGGCTGACTGAACCGGGGACCATCTCACTCCAGCAGTTCGGCAATGACGTGCTGCCTATTCTGCTGCTGTTCCTGGTTGCGGTCACCGGGCTGGGTTTGACGGTCAGCGCGCGCTGGCTGAATGGCCACGGCTTCACGTTTATTGCGATTACCCACGCCGCGTCGGTCATTGCCATGTTGCTGTATCTGCCCTTTGGGAAATTCTTCCACATCTTCCAGCGTCCGGCCCAGCTCGGGGTGGCGTTCTATAAACGCGCCGCCCAGGTCGACCGACCGGCCCGCTGTCACGTATGCCAAGAGCCGTATGCCTCTCGTATGCAGATTGATGATCTGAAAGACGTGCTGGGTGAGCTGGATTTCCAGTATCAATTCGACCCCTCGCTTCACTATCAAGACGTTTGTCCCCCCTGTCGGCGCCGTCTGCTGGCCCGGAATCAGGGCCTGACCATGCCGTACTCGGATGACCCGTTTGTCGGCACGGAAGAACAGAGCGTTCCCCCCCGAGGAGGGGTGGGCTCCGTATGCGCGGACAGGACCGAGGAACCCACCCCGCTGCTCCGGAGCGCTCCTCCCGGGAGGGGAGAAGCACCGATAGGAGCCTAGGAAGGGTTTTATGGCGATCCCCCCGTTATCCGAGCAGGAACTGATTCAGCAATACGGCCCGCACCTCAATTATGAACCGCCCGGTGGTTGGTTGGCGGAGCATGAGCCCGACCGGCTCGTCAAAACGCACTGCTGTTTCTGTGGCATCCAGTGCGGCATTCAGCTCAAAGTCCATAACGACAGAGTGGTCGGTTTTGAGCCCTGGGAAGACTTTCCGGTCAATCAGGGCAAGCTGTGTCCCAAAGGGGTCAAGCGTTATCTCCAGAACAACCACCCGGATCGGTTGCTGCATCCCCTCATCCGGACGGACGGCGGGTTTCGGGAGGCCGACTGGGAAGCGGCCCTGTCGCTGGTAGTCGAAAACGTTCAGCGCATTCAGGACCAATACGGCAAGGATGCATTTGCGGTTTTGTCCGGAGCGTCGGTGACCAATGAAAAAGCCTATCTGATGGGCAAATTCGCGCGGGTCGCGCTCCAGACGGCCAACATCGATTACAACGGCCGTTTATGTATGGTCTCGGCCGGGGCAGCCAATAAGATGGCCTTCGGGATCGACCGGGCTGCCAATCCCTGGTCGGATATCCCGCTGACACAGCTCGTCCTGGTCACGGGCAGTAATGTGGGTGAATGTTTTCCCATCCTGACCGATTATCTGTGGCGGGCGCGTGATAATGGCGCCAAATTTATTGCCATAGACCCGCGCATGACGCCGGTCGCCCGCACCGCGGATTTATTTCTACCCGTTCGGCCCGGCCGTGACAGTGCGCTCATGAACGGCATTCTGCGCGTGCTCATTGAACACGACTGGATTGATCACGATTTTATCAACGCCCATACCAAGGGGTTTGAATCCGTCCAGGCAGCGGTGGCAGAGTACACCCCGCAGCGGACCGCCGAGATCAGCGGCGTTCCTGTGGCAAGTATTGTGCGGGCGGCTGAAATGTGGGCCGAAGCCGGAAAGTCGATGCTGCTGCACGCCCGCGGAATCGAGCATCACACCAAGGGCGTGGAGAACGTCCTGAGCTGTATCAACCTGGTCCTGGCAACCGGACGGATCGGAAAGTCGGGCTGTGGCTACGGGACGATTACCGGCCAGGGCAACGGACAGGGCGGGCGCGAGCACGGCCAGCGGTGCAACCAGTTGCCGGGCGGACGCGATATTGAGAATCCGCAGCACCGGGCAGAAATAGCCCGGACCTGGAAGATCGATGAGTCTGACCTGCCCCATGTCGGCCTGACCGCTGTCGAGCTGATGGATGCGGTTGACGCCGGTCAGATCAAGGGCCTGCTATCCTTATCCTTTAACCCGTTGGTCTCGCTTCCGGATACGAAGCTGACACGCTCGGCGCTCGAAAAACTCGAGTTCTATGCCGCGATTGATCCCTTCATGTCGGAAACGGCCCGCTATGCGGATGTCGTGCTGGCAGGCTCGCTCCAGGAGGAAGACGAAGGGACGGTCACAAACGGTGAAGGCCGTGTGGTGCGCATTCGGCAGGCGGTCCCACCGCCGGGGAATGCGCGAGTCGATTGGGAGATTATTGTCGATATCGCCCATCGACTCGGCAAAGAATTGCTCTTTCCCTATGCCGAACCCGAAGACCTGTTCCGTGAATTGTGCCGGGCCTCAGCCGGCGGGCCGGTTGATTACGCCGGCCTGAACTATGCCAAAATCGAACAGCATAGCGGCGTCTTCTGGCCGTGTCCGAGCCGGGAACATCCGGGCACACCGCGCCTGTTTGAAGGCGGCGCGTTCGCCCACCCTGACGGCAAGGCCCAATTTCATCCGGTGACCTACCGTCCGCCGGACGAGGACGTTGACGCGGCCTACCCCATTATTATGACCAGCGGCCGGGTGGTCTCGCAGTATTTGAGCGGTACCCAGACCCGTCGGATCGGTCCCTTGGTCGATCAATATCCGAGCCCGCAGATCGAGCTGCATCCCAGGCTGGCCGAACAGTATGGCATTCAGAACGGAGAGATGGTGCGTGTCGAAAGTCGGCGTTCATCCGTGACGCTGCCGGCCCTGGTCGTGCGCACGATTCGACCTGACACGATCTTTATTCCCTATCACTGGCCGGGCGAGCAGGCCGCCAATCGGGTGACTAACCGCGCGCTTGATCCCATCTCCAGGATTCCCGAGTTCAAGGTCTGTGCCGTTCGTCTGCGCAAGGTGGAGGCAGGTGTCTGAGTATGGAATTCTTTATTGACCCCTCTCGCTGTATCGGCTGTCAAGCCTGTGTTCATGCCTGCGCCGAGTGTGAGTCGCACCGGGGCGTGTCCATGATCCACCTGGATTATGTTGACCGTTCGAGCTCGCCGCAAACTACGCCCACGGTGTGTATGCACTGCGAAGACCCGACCTGCGCGCGCGTGTGTCCGGCGGATGCGATTAAGCAAACTGCAGAGGGCGTGGTCCAGTCGGCCTTACAGCCCCGCTGTATCGGCTGCTCGAACTGCGTCCTGGCCTGCCCATTTGGCGTCCCGCGCTATCTGGGCGAGATGGACCAAATGATGAAGTGCGACATGTGTTACGACCGCACCTCAGCAGACCTCAAGCCCATGTGCGCCACGGTATGTCCCAGCGGCGCATTGTTCTTTGGCACTAAAGAAGAAATCGAGCAGAAACGTCAGGAAAAGCCCATCAACCGCTTTACCTTTGGTCGGCAAGTCGTGACCACAAAAGTGCATCTTATGGTGGGTGACACGGCGTCGGATGAAATGGAGTTTGATGTGGCGAATTTCTGTGAGGGGGTTGGGGGTTAGGGATTGGAGATTAGAGAATGAGGAGCACTGAACATATGCAACGAGCCGACCCCCAGCCCTCTCCCCGGTGGCGTGAAGATTTCCCCATTAATTGGGAAGACGATCACTATGTGACCCGGCGTTCCTTCACCACTTTTCTGACCTTTATTTCGAGTGCGCTCTTTCTCGGCACCGGACTGGTTGCGTTGCGAGAATGGTGGCAGCGCTGGCGACCGGCACAGTTTACGGCGCTGCGCATTGGCGCGGTATCGGAGGTCACTATTGGACAGGCCAAACTCTTTTTTTATCCCACCAAAACCGACCCCTGTTTATTGATTCGGATCGCCGCGAACCGCTTTGTCGCATACAGCCAGAAGTGCACCCATCTCCTCTGTCCGGTCCTCTATCAAAAGGAGAAAAAACAGCTCCACTGCCCCTGCCACGAGGGCTACTTCGCGCTGGAAGACGGTCGGCCGCTGGCCGGTCCGCCCAAACGCCCGCTGCCGCGCATCGTGCTTCAGGTCAAGGACGGCAGCGTGTGGGCGACGGGCATGCAGGTATAGGGTGCGATATGAGTCTGCCTTCCGCCACGCTGCGCCAGCAGCGCAGCTCGGTGCTCGGGCTGGTGACGGCCTTTGTCGTTGTCCTGTTACTCGTGCAGTTGTGGCTGCTGGTCGAGGCGATTGAAGGCCATCTCGGCGGGGCGGGCAGCATTGTCGGCCCCGCAGCAATCGCCTCGGGTGCCTGCTTTGCCGCGGCCGTCTGGTTGTGGCGCATGATGCAACGCTGAACGAGAGAGGGACGGTCCGATGAAAGAGCAGGCATTTTACCCCGATCATATTGTCGAACAAATCAAAGCCTTCTTTCACAATGTCCACGATATGACCGATTTCTATTATAAGCTCTACCTGTTGAATGGATTGTGTCGACAGTGCGACGGGCGGGGCTATCTTCACTCCCCGGACGAAGCCTGCCCGGCCTGTCAGGCCAGTGGTGATGCCGACATCTGGCATCGCGCCCGTATTACCAAACCTACCGAAAAAGTCCCCTAATACGCTCCCATACATAGTGTTGCTGAGTCAGCATATTGCATGCTGAACAACACGCCTGTTTTAGCCGACTGACGGTACGCCCCAGCCTCCGTAGCCCGGACTCGGGTGTATCGACGTAAAAATACGGCCTTTTCCTCGTCTTCCCCAGGCACCCCTCCGTTCTGGCCTGTGAATTGCTGTGTCTTCAGGTGTCACGCATATCGTGGGCAGGAGGAGGCAGACGTCGATATGGAAGTCAAGAACAAGGCGACGAAAATTGATCTGTTCAGTCTGGCAACCCCGCAGATGCGGACCTTTCACATGACGTGGTTCGCCTTTTTTCTGTGTTTCTTTGGCTGGTTTGGTATTGCGCCGCTGATGGCGCTGGTCCGTGAGGATCTGATGCTGACCAAGGCGCAGATCGGGAATACCATTATCGCCTCGGTCGCCATTACCGTTATCGTCCGCATTGTTATTGGTCCGCTGTGCGACCGCTTCGGTTCGCGCTTGGTCTATACCTGGCTGCTGTTGCTCGGCTCACTGCCGGTGATGGGGGTTGGCTTGGCGCAGAGCTATGAGAGCTTTCTGCTCTTTCGACTGGCGATTGGCGCAATCGGCGCGTCGTTTGTCATTACGCAGTACCATACCTCGATGATGTTCGGCCCCAATTGTGTCGGCACGGCCAACGCCACCACTGCCGGCTGGGGGAACCTGGGTGGAGGGGTGACCCAAATGGTCATGCCCCTCATCCTGGGAGCCAGCCTCTTTTTTGGTGTCAGTGAGTCGCTCGGCTGGCGGCTGGCGATGATCGTCCCGGGCGCGGTCCTGTTTCTGACCGGTATCGGCTATTATTTCTGTACCCAGGATGCGCCGGACGGCAATTATCAGGAACTGCGCGCGCGCGGTGAGTTGCCTCCCGCGGAAGGCAGTTCAAAAAAATCGTTCTGGTTGGCAGCAAAAGACTATCGGGTGTGGGCTTTGTTTGTCATATACGCGGCCTGTTTTGGCGTTGAGCTGACCATCAATAATATTGCCGCTCTGTATTTCTATGACTTCTTCAAACTCGATTTGGCAACGGCCGGCATTATCGCCGGTCTGTTCGGTCTGATGAATATTTTTGCCCGGACCCTGGGCGGCATGTTCTCGGATATCTGCGCGGTGAAGATCGGGCTCAGAGGCCGGGTCTGGTTCATGGGAGCCGTCCTCCTGGCCGAGGGGATTGCCCTGGTCGTCTTCTCGCAGATGCGTGTTCTACCGCTGGCGATCATGAGCATGATCGTCTTCAGCCTGTTTGTCCAAATGTCCGAAGGCGCGACTTATGCGGTCGTTCCTTTTGTCAATAAAAAGGCACTCGGCGGCGTGGCCGGCATTGTGGGCGCAGGCGGGAACGCCGGGGCGGTTGCCGCCGGATTTCTGTTTCGCTCGGAAAGCCTCAGTACCCAGCAGGGCCTGTTGATTCTGGGCATCGTGGTTGCCCTGGCGTCCGCCTGTACGTTTTTGGTGATCTTCCCGCAAGCAGTCCACGAGGAAGAACAGCACAATCTGGAAGAGGCTCTGGCCGAGAGAGCAACACCAGCCGGGAAAGAACTCGCTCCGGCAATCGCCCACTAATTCGGGTGAGGCCAGTTTGTAGACAACGATGAAACGCGCGGCAACAGCAGCGAAGGAGTCTGGCAGCAGCGGCCTCTCTCACGCCATTCAGGACGGCTGGAAAGCCCTGTCCGAGCACGAGGTCGAAGGGCTCAAAGGCGCCGGCGTCTTTTTTCGGCGTCAGACGCCGGGCAACTTCATGATGCGGCTGCGGATGAGCAACGGGCTCAGTAACGCGGCTCAATTTCGCACTCTGGCGGCGCTGAGTGAAGAATTCGGCAAGGGCTTTGTTGATATTACGACCCGGCAGCAGATCCAACTGCGCTGGTTTCATATCGAGCATGTCCCGGAGATGTGGCGGCGGCTCGAACAGGTCGGCCTGGTCTCGCTGCAGACCGGCCTGAACAACATCCGTGGGGTAACGGGCTGCCCGGCTGCCGGTCTGACTCCCAACGAACTGTTTGACGCCTCGCCCGTCACTCGACACTATACCCAGGCGTTCTTACGCAACCCGGAATACACAAACCTGCCGCGCAAGTTTAAGGTCACCATCTCCGCCTGTCTGGACAATTGTACCTCTCCGGACTCGCAAGACGTGGGCCTGGTTCCGGCCATCAAAGAGAGCGCCGGGGTTGAGGTCTACGGCTTCAACGTCTGTGTTGGCGGAAAGCAGGGCTCGGGGGGCTATACGCCAGCGCAGGCACTTGATGTCTTCATCCCGCCACACGACGCCATTTCCCTGTGTGGCGCTATTGCCCTCCTCTTTCGTGACCACGGCCAACGCCAGGACCGCAAAAAATCACGCCTCTTTTTCCTCATCCAGGACTGGGGTATCGAAAAATTTCGGCGTGAACTGGAATGTCGTCTTGGTCATTCCCTCCTGTCCGCAGGCCGGGATGCGCGGAGTACCACCCGTACCGATCATGTCGGTTTCTTTCGCCAACAGCAAACTGGCCTCAACTACGTCGGGCTCGTCGTCCCAACCGGCCGGCTGTCAACAGCGCAACTGCTCGGTGTTGCCACCCTGGCGGAACACTACGGCAGCGGAGAGATTCGCCTGACTCCGAGTCAGAATCTAATTATCCCGCATATTCCAGACCACCTGGTCGGCGACCTGACCCAGGAGCCGGTGCTTCAAGAACTCCGCTCTGATCCTTCGGCCTTCATACGCGGCCTCGTCAGTTGTACCGGCCGTGATTACTGCCACTATTCGCTGATTGAAACAAAACAGTGCGCGCTCGACACGGCTCGCCACCTCGAAAAGACCGTAGGCAAGACCGCCCCCCTCACCATGCGCTGGTCGGGTTGTCAGAATGGCTGCGGGAATCATACTACCGCGGATATCGGCTTTCTAGGAAAGAAAGTGCAGCGGGATGGGAAAACCATTGAGGCGGTGGATGTGTTTGTCGGCGGGCGTTCGGGCCCGGACGCGCGGCCCGGCATGCAGCTCTTCGCCGATGTCCCGTGCGACGAGCTGCCTCAGGTACTGGAGAAGCTCATCCCCTATATGAACCGCTAACGGCGGCGCTTTTTAGCGTCTCACCGCGGTAATCAGCTGCGCTACGCCACCGGATAAACGTGTCTTGACGACCCGCTCGAATTCCGCGGCTCGGACCATCTGCAACAGTTCCGCTTCCCCCGGCAGGTAGACCACCGAGCGGGGCAAATAGAGATATGACTTTCGGTCTGAGATGAGACCGCCCAGCAGGGGCACGACGCGCTGAAAATAGAAGCCGTGGCCCCATTTCAGGAGAGGTTGGCGTGGCGTGTCCACCTCAAGCAGAGCCAGGCGACCGCCGGGCTTGAGAACGCGCGCCGCTTCTTGGAGGGCGCGTGGGATGGAGACGAAATTCCGCAGGGCAAAGCCGGACAGGACAACCGAGACGGCCGCCGTCGGCAGGGGTAAGGCGTTCGCGTCGGCCTGAATAAAGGCCGCTCTGATTCGACGCCGGGTTGCGCCGACGAGCATTTTGCGGGCAAAGTCAATCCCGATCACGCGGGCACCGGTTGCCGCGGCGAGTTCGCTCAAATCCCCCGTTCCGCACGCCAGGTCGAGCACCCGATCGTCGGTACAGACACCAATGCTGCGGATCGTCTTGCGCCGCCAGTATTGATCGAGCCGCAGGGACAGCCACCGGTTCAGCCTGTCATACTGCGGGGCGATAAGATCAAACATCGCCCGCACCGAGGCCGCTTTTTCCGCATCGGGCGGCAGGACATCCGACATGGCGTCAAGGAATCAGCCAAGTCCGCTCCGAGCAAGGGCGGGGTCTGGTGGCAGGTCGTGTCTTGTGTATTGTTCACCTGGAAAGTATATTCAAGTCATTACACCATGCGAATTACTTTTGCCTATGACAAAAAGGCAAAAAAAGCACACTATCGAGTTCGCCATCGTACTATTAAGGAAGGCGCCTTCGCCGAAGTCTTTTCAGAACCCGTCGTAGTTATTGGGCAAAGGGGTCGAGTATTAAAGGCTGTGGGCAGGACATTCCAGGGCCGTTTCCTGACAGTCGTCTTCTTCCGCGTTACCGAGGAGCACATCCATGTCATTACCGCTTGGCCTTCAACCAGAAAGCAAATTCTGAGCTGGCATAGGGAGATGAAAGAGCAATGAAGAGTCAAAACATATGCGAGCGCTGCGGTACAGAACGATATCAAGATGACCAGGGCAAGTGGTTCTGTCCGGATTGTATTCTGGAAGACATGGACGCTCCTTTCCTTGACCCTCAGGCGGATGATCCAGGCGAGCTCAAGAAACCCTATGTGCTGAGACCGCCAACCAGGCAGATCAGTATCCGCCTCGCGGTCGGTGATGTCGAACTCGCCCGCAAGCTGGCTCGGCAGAAAGGCGTGCCCAAATATCAGACATATATGAAGACCTTACTCCACGACGCACTCGTCAGGGAGGCACAAGAGCGTCGGTGACACCCCTTACGGAATGACCGGCAACACGATATGCGACTGAAACTTTTTGTTATGCAAAACAGTTTGTTGCGCGGTCTGGAACTGCGTGCCGGTCGCTTGATCACCGCCGGTGTTCAGGTTGCGGTCGAAGCGCGGGAAGTTACTCGATGCCACCTCCACGCGCAGACGATGCCCCGGCAGAAACACATGGCTGGTGGCCCATAAATCGATGCGAAACTCATACGGCTCGTCCGGTGTCAGCAGGGTCGGATGACTCAGGGAGTCACGATAGCGCGCGCGGACAATACCGTCGGCAATGTTCTGGGCATAACCGTCGGGTCGAACATCGACCAGCTTGGCGGTAAAGTCGGTATCGGTCGCAGAAGACGAAGCGTAGAGCACGACCGTGAGGGGTCCGGTGACTTCGAGCGGTGCGTCCAGCGGCTCTCCGGTATAGACCAATACGTCTGGCCGGCTTTCTACCTCACGCTGGTCTGCGACACCAACCGGAATAATCAGCGTGTTGCCGCCGCAGGTCGGCACCGGATTGGCGGGGTCGTATTCGTACCGATCCGGGGGTTCGTCCTGAGGAGCTTCAACGCTCAGCCCGCCATCGCCGTCGAGGCTGTTCGCCCGCCCCTGGCTGTGGAAGTAGTAGGGCGTGTAGCGGGTACGCGCCAGCGGCCACTCATACTCGTCCCGCCAGCGATTGGCGCCCATCACAAACAGCCGGATAGGCGGCTCCTCGGCAATTCCCGAGTCTATCCCCTTGAGCCAATAGTCAAACCAGCGCAGCTGGGTCTCGTGCAGTTCGATGACGGCGTTCAGACCAAAGTCAATATCTCCGGTCCCACCGGAAATCGGCGTGGTATACGGAAAAAGATGGGCCCACGGTCCGAGCAGCAATTTCTGGCCGCCGCGCGCCTCCGGCGTCATGGCCCGCGCCTGCAAGCCGCAGAAGTGCACCAGGGCATCGCGCAGGAAAATGTCATACCACGAACTCACATGGTACATGGGGATATTGATGTTGCGGTGCTGACGCTCGATATTGATCGGCCACCAATAGGGACCGTCGTCAGGGTGGGTCAGATAATCGCGCAGATACGGGGCCACCTCTTCGAGCAGGTCGGCCCAATACATGAGCGGGAGGCGCAGATAGGCTTCCGGTGAAAGCGGATTCCCGAAATTGATGGAACGCAGCAGGTCGGGCCGCACCTTCGGCCAGAGTTGGTCCTTGATACCTTTGCGATCAATAGTGTCGCGAGCGAGGAAAATCGCGTAGGGCACCTGCCAGCCCAGCGAGAAGGCTCCGCCGGTGTGGTAGACCCACCCTTGATGGTAATCGGCGCCGGCGGATACGGGGAAAGCACACTGGAGATGCGGCGGCCGCGTCGGCGCGAGCTGATACTGGGTGGCACCGAGATAGGACTGGCCCTGCGTGCCGACCCGACCGTTCGAGTACGGCAGCGTCGCGGCCCACTCAACCGTATCGTATCCGTCCTGGGCTTCATCAATGAGCGGATAGTATTCCCCCTCTGACGCAAATCGTCCTCGCCCGTCCTGGACGATGACCACATAGCCCCGCGACGGAAAATACTCGTGGTCGCCAAAAACATCGGCCAATGCTTTGCCATACGGGAGCCGTAACAGGATAACGGGGAAGCGCCCCTCAGCATCCGGCCGATAGACATCGGCGTAGAGCGTCGTCCCGTCCCGCATGACCGCCGGGACATCTTTTTCTGTGATGATCCGATATTCTTGGCGACTCTCGTGCGGCATGATTCCTCCTCCTTTGAGCTTTCTTAATAAAGACACCAATTGAGAAACGCAATCAAAGCGGTGATGTGGAAAAAATCCGTGAGGAGTATATGGTTCAGCATCACAGGGGACACAGCGCTATGAAGTATTGGCTGGTCAAATCCGAACCGTATAAATATGCCTGGAGCGATCTGCAAAAAGACGGCTGGACGTACTGGGACGGTGTGCGCAACTATCAAGCCCGCAATAACCTGCGGGCCATGCGGGTGGGCGATCAGGTCCTGTATTATCACAGCAACGAGGGGCTGGAGATTGTCGGGATTGCCCGTGTCATCAAAGCAGCCTACCAGGACCCTACGACAGATGATGAGCGCTGGAGCGTGGTTGATATCGAGCCGGTCGAAACCCTGGCCAGCCCGATAACGCTCAGCCAGATCAAGCAAGACAAACGGCTGCAAGAGATGGCCCTGATAAAGCAGAGCCGGCTGTCAGTCATGCCGGTGAGCAAAAAAGAATTCGATGTGATCGTCAAACAAGGACGGTCGAAATAATGAGGCCGGTCACACAGCGTGAGCCTCAGAAAAACTTGACACGAAACAATCACGGGGAGTAAAGGGGAAGTATCGGGTCTCTGGTGGACCCATTAGAAGACGGCGCGCCCGTCGAAAAACCCTCCACGGGAGAGACAGGAGGTGCGAATGGAAAGTCCGCCGGAAAATAACCGCCCGCCAATGGTGGGCAACGCCCCCGCGAGGCAGCGGCTATTGGGTTCATCCTTTTGATGCTCAGACCCGGCCTGACTGTCGTGCTCGAAAGTACGGAGCCGACAACGGTCGGCTCACAAGAGAAGGCCAACGGGAAAACGGATTGAGGACAATCCGGAGCAGTCAGGGTGAAGAACACGCCTGCTGTACCATCGCCAAATCGGGCATACAGACAACTGATCGTTTATTCTCAGCGCATAACGCGCACCAAAGAGGGCGGCCCTTCCGGAAAGGTCGCCCTCTTCTGGTTGCAGCGTTCAATGATCTCAGTCGCTTGTCACTCTCACTAAAACTTCTCCTGCCCCCGTACTCGTCCAGGGTCGGGGAAATCCTCTATGTAGATGTCCATTCTGGGCGCTCACTCACTGTACGATTGGTCGAAGCGACACTTCATAGAGCACCACGTCATAGCCCTGGAAGGATGCCGTCTTGACATACCGCATCCCCACTCGCTCCATAACGCGCAGAGAGGCATGATTGTCTGGTAGAGCGAGCGCAATGATCCGAGGCAGGCCAAGTTCTGTCCGGCCATAGTCAAACGCGGCGTGGGCGGCTTCGGTTGCCAAACCTTTTCCCCACGCTGAAGGATCTAAGGCATAGAGCAGTTCGACTGCATCAAACTCGGGCAAGTAGCGCAGTCCACAGTGTCCGATCAACGCTCTCGTCTGCTTGTCGATAACCGCCCAAGGCCCAAAGCCCCGTTCCCGCCAATGTCGTGCAAAGGTCTGCATCGTTTGTCGTGCCCTTTCGGGCGCACTCTTTACCGCCTCTATTCCACCGGGCAGATACCGAGCCACTTCAGGATTCGCTCGAATCCTTTCATAAGTAACAAAATCGTCATCCACAAACGGACGGAGGAGTAAACGCTCGGTTTCGACTGTCTGAGGTGAGGAAGATGAGAACTGTTCGGCCATATTCTCCAATCCGCCTTTCTCCTATCCCGCATCGACCAGAATAGGGGAAACCACTCTCCAATGCTCCAGAGATGACACCGGCTGAGGTAAATGTCCATTCGGGTCACTTACTCACTGTCCGCTGGGTCTCAGCGGTGAACACCACTCCGTGTTACGCTCTTCAGACGGGGGACTATACAGGCCACGAGCAGAAGCCTGGGAGGCTCACCATGCGGGTACAGCAGATTGACTTGAGCTATGCAGACGACGCCGGCGACACACTCGAAGGGGCGATACTCCACGTGCGATCGATAACGCTGTCCGGCCAGGAGATTTACACCCAGGTGCCGCTGGAAGCAAAAGAAGTCAGAGCGCTCGAACAGGTGATACAGCAGGCCCTGAGGCGTTTGACACGCGAGGCCCTCAAACTGATTTAGTCCGTCTCGGACGGGGCCAGAAGGAGTGCGCCACTATCCAAATCGTGTCGAATCGCTTTCAGACAGGTCTCAAAATCCCCCTCCACCAACCGCCCACCACTATCCAGCATACCGCACTGCATCATGAGATTGATTGAGGTCCCAAAGTCGTCAACCAGGAGAAAACCGTCCTGATCGATCTTTCGTCCGTCCGGCAGAGTGGTAAAAACACACCGCCCCTGGAGAAGTTCCTGCTCCGGGAGCAAGCGTTCAATATACCCATAGCTTGGCTTGCCGAGGGCGTTGCCATAGCCCAACTCGTAGGCCGTCCCGTCGTCGATGAGCGCGCCCCGAAAGGCGTTACAGTTCGCAATCACAATGTCACAGGCTTTGATCTGACCGATATCGCCCCGATAGATTCTCGTGGCCGTTCGCATCGAACTGTCACTCAGGTCTACATTGTTATCCATGGGGTGGAGACCAACGAAGCCATATTGGACGCACAGGCTGCGTTGCGTCTGCGCATACTCGATAGCGTCGGGTCGAAAGACTTCAGGTCCGGCAAGATAGAGTTTGGGCTGGGTGTTTGGCATGGGGAGCAGACCTCCAGTCTTCAATCAATCATTTCTCCACAAACAACTGCACCGCTTTAGGACGAGCCCCGAGGGGGCTCGGGGGAAACATCCCCCGCGAAAGGGGCTCGGGGGAAACATCCCCCGCGAAAATCATCTGCCACAGCTTGTCCGGGGTCAGGGGCAATTCGGTAATCTCAAGACCCAGATGGCGAACGGCATCGGCTACTGCATTGGCAATGGCAATCGGCGCGGTCTGGGCGGTACTCTCCCCGACTCCCTTTGCTCCGGTCAGCGCCTGGGGGGTCGGCAGCACGATATGGTCCATCACGATATTGCCCGGCATTTCGCTCACCGTCGGACACAGATAATCCATCAGCGTTCCGGTCAGGAAATCACCCGTCTCGGTGTAGCGCAGCTCCTCGTACAGCGCGCCGGCCAGGCCGTGCAGAAGACCGCCGGCAAACTGCCCCCGGGCGATCTGTGGGTGCAGGATATTCCCGGCGTCATGCACGGTGATATAGTCGGTCACCCGGATATCGAGCGTCTCTTTGTCAATCTCAACCACCGCCACATCCGCCGTAAACGCATAGACCGCGGAAGAGTTCACCTGATCGCGCTCGTTCGGATAGTCCAGATCGCCGGCAACAAACGTGCCCTCGACCTGAGCGGCTGTCTCCAGATGCGGCGGCAGCGTTCCGGTTGACCAGTGCAGATGCGCCGCCACGTCTTTCAGGGACAGGCCAATCTGTGCGTTATCGAGCGACACAATCCGGCCCGCCCGGATGCGGAGGCGACTCGCGTCGCTGTCCAGGAAGTAGGCCGCGGCTTGGAGAAGATTCTCCTGCAACTGTCTGGCCGCAGCGACAATGGAACTGGCTCCGACCGCACCGAAACGACTGGAATAGCTGCCCGAAGATACCGACCACGGCCGGGAACCGGTGTCCATCCCGGCGACGACCGTCACGTCCGCCGGCGCAATGCCCAGGGCCTGGGCGACAATAAACGCGGCGGTCGTTTCCTGTCCCTGGCCGTGGGCCGCGGTCTCCAACTCAACCGTGATCCCACCGGTGGCGTCCAGATAGATCCGGGTCGTCTGCGCCGAGCCGACCCGGACGAGGTTGGGGCGGCGCTGCGAGGCTTTCTTGCTGACATCGATATAACCCATATTCGAGCCTGAAGGATCGATCGCCACCGTCATACCAACCCCGCGCCACACCCCGGCCTCGCTCGGACTCGCAGCCCCCGTAGACTGACGCAGTTGCCAGTAATGGCTCAGTTCCAGCGCCCGCTGTGTGGCCCGGGGATAATCCCCGGAGTCGTACAGTCCGCCTGTCACCGTCCGGTAGGGGATATCCTGGGGCTGGATAAGATTTTGCAGTCTGACCGTGGCCGGGTCTTTCCCAAGCTTCAGGGCGAGTTCGTCAATCGCACGCTCAATCGGGAAATAGTGCTGTTGGCAGGCATAGCCACGGTTCGGCCCGCTGGGACAGACATTCGTCATAACCGCCAGGGCGTTGACCTCAAGATGTTCGATCTTGTAGGCGTTCATAAAATTACCGATAGGACGGAACAGACAACCGGGTTCCGGCGCGCGAATATACGCCCCCACGTTGTCCATGAGGCGCATTTTGAGACCGAGCAGTTGGCCGTCGTTGCGGGCCGCGACTGCAATTTGCGTCACGCGATCCGTTCCGGTCGAGCTGGCGCTGAGCGATTCCAGGCGGTCTTCGATCCACTTGACCGGCCGGTTGGCTTTCCGAGACGCCAGCGCCATCAAGGCCATATAGGGATACAGGGCGATCTTATTGCCAAACGAACCACCGACATCCGGTGGCGTCACCACCCGCAACTTGCTGAGGGGAAGCCGTAGCGCCCCGGCCAGAACCGCCAACATGCTATACGGGCCGTGGAAGTTGGCCCAAAAACTGACCTGGGATGCAGACGGATTCCAGCTCGCGATAATCCCGTATGTTTCGAGTGGAAAGGATTGGTAGCGAGGAAAAACATAGCGCTGCGAGAATACAATATCCGCCGCGCCGAAGACCGCCGCCACATCCCCATAGGTGAGCTGACGATCAATGGCGACATTGGTTTCCAGTTCCTCGTGCAGGATGGGGGCCGAGGGCTGCATGGCCGCCTCAACATCAACGACGGCCGGCAGGGGCTCGTACTCCACCTCGATGCTATCGCGGGCGTCTTCAGCAACATAGCGGTCGATGGCCACCACAACGGCGACCGGCTCGCCAACGTAGCGCACCTTGTCGAGGGCGCAGGAGTAATACCGGCCCGGCCGTTCGGCAGCCACCGCAAACGGACGGCTCCACTCTTGGACTTCCCTGCCGGTCAGCACGGTGATGACTCCCGGCAGGGCCAGTGCGGCGCTCGGATCAAGGCTGTGGATACGCGCGTGCGCATACGGGCTTCTGACCACCGCGGCATGGGCAAGGTTGGGGAGTGGGTTGAGATCGGCAATATACTGAGCCTGAAGATCAAAGAGACGCCGACCTTCTGTTGACGGCGGGGCGGGTGAATGCTGAGACATGACGCTCCGCTAAACGCCGCTACCCTCAGGCCGGCAGGTTTTCTCGCAAGAGCAATTCATGAATGGCCCCTCCGCAGACAACCGAGCCCTCTCCACTTTCCACTCTCCACTTCATCCTCCTTGGTCCCGTAACCGCTTGGCCGCCTCCACAATGCTCACATAGCCGGTACAGCGACAGATATGTCCGCCCAGCGTTTCATGGATATCCCGGTCCGTGATCGGCTCCGGCGCGTTCTCCAGGAGATGATACAGGCTGAGGGCGAAGCCGGCCGTGCAAAATCCGCACTGCATGGCAAACTGCTCAACAAAAGCCTGCCCGATCGTTTTTCCGCGCTCGGTTTGCATGATCCCTTCAAGCGTGGTGATTGCATGGCCGGCCGCCTGCGGCGCCAAACGCAAACAGGAACGAACGGGCAGACCATCGAGCAGCACCGTACAGGCACCACACACCCCATGCTCACAGCCCAGATGCACACTCGTGCAGCCGGCCTCTTCGCGCAGAAAGTCGGCCAGCGTGGTGCGAACGTCGACCAGCGTTTCCACTGGCCTGCCGTTGACCGCTGTCGTCACGATGGTTCGACGTTGAGGCTGCACTTATACGCTCCCGGCCGCGTTCTCTCTTTTCCCGTCCCACCTGCCTTCTCGTTCCGCATATGAAACCGCATCCAGACAGGCGCGCTTGACCATCACCCGGGCGAGCTGTTTCCGATACCCGGCAGAGGCGTGCAGGTCGGCGTGACAGTCGAGCCCGGCGACCGCGGCTGCCGCGACCGCATCGGCTTGGTCGTCAGACAGAGCCGGCTGTGTCAGCGCGGCTTCAGCCGGTGCGACCCGGAGCGGTCGATCTTCCACCCCAAACAGGACGACCCGGCCGTTCGCCCAACGGTCCGCCTCCATCTCGGCCAACACTATCGCCCCGGCCAGGGCAAAATCTCCTGCCCGCCGGGTGTACTCCCGCATCCCCCACACCACGTTCTTGCGAATGGGGATGCGCACTTCGGTCAGCAGTTCGTCAGGCCGGAGATCCGCGTCCAGGGCGCCCTGAAAAAAATCAGCCGCTTGGATACGACGCACGCCGGACGGCCCGACAACGCACAGTTCCGCGTCCAGGGCACACATGACCGCCGGCAGTTCTGCGGCCGGGTCGGCGTGGGCCAGACTCCCCCCGATTGTCCCGGCGTACCGAATGGGCGGGTGGCCGATCAGACGTGTGGCCGCGGCCAGAACGGGAACGGTCTGCCGAATGCGCGCGTCCCGTTCGAGCCGGTACTGCCGGGTCAGTGCACCAATATGCAGATGCTCACCCTCCTGGCGGATATAGCTCAACTCGTCCAGGCCGTTAATGTCCACCACAACACCGGGAGTCATCAGCCGCATATTGAGAAGCGGCATCAGACTCTGCCCCCCGGCGAGAATTTTGGCCTCATCACCATACTGCACCAGGGCCGCCACCGCCTGTTCGATGGACTCCGGGGCAATATATGCAAAAGGGGCAGGCTTCATGCGTTGTCCTGAACGTATTGTCGGCGAGTCCGTGGCTCCCTCTCCAACCTCGCGCGGGACTATACTACGGATAGAATACCCCGTCCAGAAAGCCGTCTCGCCGGGGTTCTGCCGTTGACGCACTCCCGGACAATCCCTATTGATGGACCGGACAGTTTACGACCATTTTTCTCGAAAGGAGTGTGTATGAGCGGTCAAGACGGTGGGCTCAACAACGAGCTCAAGCAACAAATCGCGGCTTTCCAAAAGGAGATGCTACCCAAAATTCCGCCGGCAATCCGTGAGGTGCTGGTCCGCACCACGGAAGATCAGGTGAAATCCGGCATCACCGACAACGCCCTGAAAGTCGGAGACAAGGCTCCTGACTTTACCCTGCCCAACGCCCGTGGCGAGGCGGTGACATTATCCGACCTCCTGGCCAAAGGACCGGCAGTCATTGCCTTTTATCGAGGCGCGTGGTGACCGTACTGCAACCTGCAGTTGCAGGCCTATCAAAAGCGTCTGGCCGAGATGCAGGCCCACGGCGCAGCCCTGATCGCCATCTCACCCCAAACCCCGGACCACTCCCTGACGGTTGCCGAAAAGAACGATCTCCAGTTTGAGGTGCTCAGTGATGCCGGCAATGACGTCGCCCGACAGTTCGGCCTGGCCTTCCGCTTTGTTGACGAGCTTCAGGCGACCTTTGAAAAAATGGGCATCCAACTGCCCGAATACAACGGCGATGACGCCTGGGAGCTGCCGATACCCGGCACCTATGTCATTGACCAAGACGGCACCATTCGGCTGGCCTATGTAGACGCCAACTATACCACCCGGCTTGAGCCCGGTGATATTCTTGAGAGTCTGCAAGGGCTGAATTAAACCTGCGCCGGCTATTGCTCGGGGGCGAGAGTGTCCAGAAATGTGTATGCGCCCCGAGCAACGGCGTAGCGCTCTTGCCCGCGCTCGCGAGTCAGCATTCACCTTGAGACAGTCTCAATAAGAAATGGACCATATCGCTTGTTTCTCTTGCTCTCTTCTCTCTGAAAAGTTAGTCTTCATTTTAGTCTATTGAGAGGAGAGATAAGATGCCACGCGCTCTTCCCTTATCTGAAGCAAAAGCGAAACTCAGCCAGATAGTCTCAGATGTGGAGAACACAGAAGAAGAAATTACCATCACCCGAAACGGTCGTCCTGCTGCTGTCCTGATGAGTGCGGACGAATTCGCGAGTTGGCAGGAAACACGAGCAATTCGTCAGAATCCCGAATTGATGCGAGAAATCAAACGTGGACTTCGGCAACTCCAGAAAGGACAACGATTCACTTTTGAAGATATCTTTGGGGAGCCGCTCTGAAGGAAGAGTATGGCGAAAACGCCCCGGTATCGTATAGAAACCGCGAAAGCTGTCCGAGATGCAATCATTCACCTCTCCCCACACCTCAAACGAAGAGTGAAAGCGGCCTTTCGAGCTATCGCGGGCGACCCACATCAGGCAAAGCCTCTCAGAGATGAATTGACAGGGCTCCGGAGTTATCGAGTCGGCAGAAACCGGCTTGTCCTGCGCATCAAAGGCTCCGTCATCGAAATTATTGCCTTCGGTCCCCGGAGTCATATCTACGAACGCGCTGCTGCCGAACTCAGCATCTCATTGCGTGCCAGAGACGAAAAAGGGTGAGCGCTCGTGAACGTGACCCACCTCTCTTGTTCAGCCTGCGCCGCCTCCTACGCGTCCCATCAGCTTCATAATCTGTGCACCCGATGCGGGAAGCCGTTATTGGTGCACTACGATCTTGCGCGAGTTGCGGCGACATTACCGCAAGACCGCCTGCCCGCTCGACTCGCAAGCCTGTGGCGTTATCGAGAGGTGTTGCCCGTTGTCGAGGCCGACAATATCGTCAGTCTGGGTGAGGGTTGGACGCCATTGCTGCACACAAGGCGGCTGGGTGAGCAACTCGGCCTGCCGCGGCTCCATATCAAAGACGAGTCGTGCAATCCCACAGGATCGTTCAAAGCGCGCGGAATGGCCCTGGCCGTCTCCATGGCCAAAGAACTCGGGGTGAAAAAGCTGGCCGTTCCCTCGGCCGGAAATGCGGCGGGTGCGCTGGCAGCCTATGCGGCACGGGCCGGACTCGAAGCCCATATCTTCATGCCCAGGGATGTGCCGCTGGCCAATCGGCTGGAATGCGAACGGACCGGGGCTCACGTCAGCCTTGTTGACGGCCTGATTACGGATTGTGGAAAGCTGGTCGCCGAACGTAAAGAGCAAGAGGGCTGGTTCGATGTCTCGACCCTGAAGGAGCCCTACCGTCTCGAGGGCAAGAAAACGATGGGCTATGAGCTGGCGGAACAGTGCGGCTGGTCCCTGCCGGACGTCATTCTGTATCCCACGGGCGGAGGGACGGGGTTGATTGGCATGTGGAAGGCGTTTGACGAAATGGAACGGCTCGGTTGGATCGACGCACGCCGGCCCCGCATGGTGAGCGTGCAGGCGGCGGGCTGCGCCCCCATTGTGAACGCCTTTGCCGCGGGCGCGTCCCACGGCATGGCGGTTCCCAGGCCGCATACTCTTGCCGCGGGCTTGCGCGTGCCGGCGGCGATTGGCGATTTCCTGATGCTCGATATTCTGCGCAAAAGCGGCGGTACGGCGGTGAGTGTCAGCGACGAGGAACTGCTGGCCGCGGTCGGGGAAATCGGTTCGGCCGAGGGCATCTTTCCCGCACCGGAGGGGGCGGCCTGTCTGCCGGCCCTCAAGCGCCTGCTTGAGCGGGGCGCAGTCAAACACGACGAGCGGGTCGTCCTGTTTAATACCGGCTCGGGGCTGAAGTATCTGGACGTGTTGTCCGCTTAGCTCACGCCACCACGTTCGCACGCAGCACGCGGCCGGATAGGGGGCCGGTCTGCTGCCCGTCTGAGAACAGCACCCGGCCGTTCAGGATCGTATGCGCAATGCCCGTCGATTTCTCGATATAGCGCAGCCCTCCGCCTGGGAAATCGTGCACCGGCTCCTGTTTTCCGCAATTGACAGTCTCGGGGTCAAAGACCACCAAGTCGGCGATCATGCCGGCCGCCACCGTCCCGCGCAGTGGGACGCCAAAGACCTGGGCAGGGACAGACGTCAGCTTCTGGATAGCCGTCTCAAGCGACAACATCTGTTTGTCGCGCACAATGGTGCCCAGCAGATAGGTGGAATACCCCGCTTCGCAACGCATATCGGCATGGGCTCCGCCATCAGACAGACCAACCAGGGTATGGGGATGATTCAGCATGTCTTTATTGACCTCGCCGAACTCGTACAAAAACTGCATGTCGAGGGTATCCTGCAAGGCCAGATCAAAGAACAGATCAAGCGGGTCTTTGGCCTGCTCCTGACTGAGGGTCGCCAGGCTTTTGTCAAGCAGGGGTCGCAGCTCGGGTTTGTCAACCGTGAACACGCGCATCTGCTCCCATTTTCCAGTGAACACTCGGAGTTGTTTGAGTTCTTCACGAAAGGCCGCTCGAAACGCCGAGCTGGCATAGACCCGCTGCTGCTCTTCTAAGGGCCGGTCGAAGATATCTTTCCAGCAATCAAAATTGCCAAAGATAAACGGGCGCTTGAGACTGAAGCGGGCACTCTTGTAATGGCACGGCACCTGGCCCAGCGGCAGATAGCCCCGGTCAAACAGTGGCACCACCCGGTTGACGGCGGCCTGCCAGGCGTCGGGGGGTGCTTCCGGCTTTTGCAGCAGCCCCAGCCACGTGACCGGTCGCTCGCTCTGGAGCAGCAGAAAAGTCAACAGGTCATACTCCTCGTCAGACAAGAACCCCGGGCTCCGCGTGAGCGCAAGCTCGATACTCCCCCGACCGAGTTTTTTAAGCACGCCGGACAAGGCTCCCAATTCGTCCCGGCTGGCCACTCGACACGGCAGCGGTCGGCCCTGAAACCCCAGGTGTTGGGGGAGGACGGTTGTGGAAAAACCGAAGGCGCCGGCATCCATCGCCGCCTGGAAGAGATCGCTGAGCTGCCGAATCTCGGACTCCGTTGCCGCCCGCTCCTTGCTCTCCTCTCCGAGCACGTACTGACGCAACGGCGAGAGCGGCAGCATCATGCCGACGTTCATGCCCAGCCCGCGCCGGCCGATGGCGTTGAGGTATTCGTCGAAGCCCTGCCAGGACCAGTCAACCCCACGTTGCAGCACCTCCAGGGACATGCCTTCGACGTTGACCAGATCACCTACCAGGGCTTCCCGGTCGGCCGGCTTGCACGGGGCAAGACCGACCCCGCAGTTGCCCATGATAATAGAAGTCACACCGTGCCAGGACGAACACGTTGCCAGCGGGTCCCAGAGAATCTGGGCGTCGTAATGCGTGTGATGGTCAATAAATCCTGGGCACACGATCAGCCCGCCAATATCGAGGCTGGTGGTTGCCTCGTGTGACGGGATATTGGCCTCAACCGCCGCAATCCGGTCTCCGCTCAGCGCCACGTCCGCGCCAAACCGCTCCCGGCCGGTGCCGTCGATAACGCTTCCCCCTTTGAGCACGACATCGTAGGCCATAGGGCTCTCCTTTTTTTACGGACGAGACGGCCGCTTCTTGATCAGATAGGCGTGCGT
Organism: uncultured Binatia bacterium (SeqCode); assembly: GCA_965232605.1. GTDB lineage: Bacteria > Desulfobacterota > Binatia > Bin18 > Bin18 > Bin18. The sequence continues at coordinate 1,175,512 of CBDDQA010000005.1, forward strand.
GCCCTCAAGCACGACTTCATCGCGTTGGTTGGTAATACGGGTTTTGAGGCGCAGGACGCCGACCTTAGTCTTGGGGATGAGCTCGCTGACCTCAAGCTCCGGTTGGATGGTATCGCCAATCAAAACCGGTTTGAGAAACCGGGAAGACTGCTCAAGAAAGACCACCATCGACTCTTCAACCAGCGGCGACAGTTCGGACGCACCCAGCGCACCCATGGACGTGACCAGCAGGCCGTGCGTGACCCGTTTGCCAAAGCGGGTCGCCTTGGCGTACTCGTCGTCATAGTGAATCGAATGGTTATCGCCCGTCATGCCGGAGAAGAACAGAAAATGGGCGTCGGTCAGGGTTTTGGCCGGCGAGCGAAAAATCTCGCCGAGCTCGAAGTCTTCAAAGTATTTGGTGGTGGCTGTCATCTTGAGTCGTCCGTTCGGCTTCACGACAAGCCTGGATTCCCGCTTGCGCGGGAATGACGCTCAGGCTGGCGTCAACCCTCCAGGCTGTATAGGCCCGTCTATTTCTTCTCGTCCAGCACGGCAATCGCGTCGATTTCTATGAGCGCCTCCGGGCGCAGCAGCTCTTTGACCACGATCCCGGTTGCCGCGGGAAAGCCGTTCGTAAAGAACTCGCGACGCACCGCGGCGGTGCCGCGATAGCCTTCCTTGGTAGTGATATAGTCCACGGTTTTCACAATATCATCGAAGCTCGCCCCGGCAGTGTCCAGGATTTTGCCGATCTTCTGAAAGATCTCGCGCGTCTGGGTCACGATATCTCCCGCACCGACAATTTCTCCCTTGGCATTAAACGCGGTCAGGCCGGAAATAAACAGCAGATTCCCCTTGCGCACCGCCGGCGAGAAGGTATAGCGCTGGTCAAATCCCCAGGGATCAACGATTTCAAGTTTCGGCATGGTCTCTCCTCTCGTCTGTTCTCGATTACGCCGTAGCGGCAGCGTGCAGATGCGGCCCGTCCAGTTCAAGCTGAGCGGCAATTGCGGCCAGCGCTTCCTCGGCGCGCCCTCGAAAGTCCTCGGGCGTTTCCCCGGCCTTGATGTGGGGAATGACCACGATGGGAATCTCCGGCATGGCCATGGCTTTGGCCTGGTCCTGGGCCGCCACCAGGAAGGTATCAAACGTCACGACCACGGCCCGCACCCCCCGCTTCCACAGTTTTGCGGCGTCGAGCATACAGCCCGACGTGCACGACCCTCAGGCACACAGGCCGACCACGGCCTGCTGAGACGCGGCGGCCACCTCGTCCATCAACGCCTCGGGCGAGGGGCGGGTAAACACCGGCTTGCGCCAAACCGACGCGGCGCTCACGGACGGTTTTGCCTCCAGAAGCTCTTTGAGACGTTCAAAGAACTGCCCGGCGATCTCGTTGCCAAAGCCATTATTGACCAAACCGACCGTGCGGCCGGCGGCGGTATGATCGATCTTCTTTTCTGCAAATGGTCGTCGGACTCCGACGGGGCTGAGTACCCGCATATGACACCTCACTGTTGAATTTCCCTGGTCACGGCAAACCCACCGAGTCCACCCCACCCCGGACAGATCGCCGCGAAATACGTTTCGCCTCCGGCAACGACAATATGGATATTCCGAGGTCGCTCGGTAATGGGCACCCGGTAGTCGTCATTGTCCTTCTCCACCCAACTCGGCCAGAACTGGTCTGCTATCCCCAGGGCGTCCACTGCCCGAATATCTCCCAGTCTGGCCCGGGCGTGCTCCCACAGATACACCCGAATCTCGGGCTTGGACCAGCCTTCGCGGTGAAACTGCCGCGCCTGCCAGGGATTCAGCACTACCAGGGTTTCCCCCATGGCCTGGACATTATTACTGCCCAAGCCGCTGAGCGAGCTGACCAGGGACGCCAGCATCTGTTTGACCGTACCGTAGCATAACACCGAGTGGGGGGCCTCGCAGCTAAACACGGTCACGGCGTTTTTGCCGGCTTCGATGCCGCGCTCCACAGACAGCGGCTCCCAGGGGCTGGCCTCTTCCTTTTCCGCAATGCAGAAACTCCACTTGCCGGGGTGGGCCTGAGTGGACTTGTCCACCTCGCCCGGAACGTTCCCGCCCAGATTCCAGAGGATCAGACGGAGGGCGCGACCGATGGTCCCGTTTGCCCGAAAGCCGCTGCCAAACACCCCATCGCCCGCGTTGAGCTTGAGTTGTGTCGAAATCGGACCATGGACAATGGTTAAGGGGACACAGCAGTGGGTGGTGGTCTGGACACCGTTCAGATTGTGCTCGGGCTCCAGCATGGCCTCGACCGCCGCAATGATAACCGGGAAATACTCGGGCCGGCAGCCGGCCATGACGCTGTTAATCGCCAGCTTCTCAAGCGTGGCAATGCCTTGGGCCGGTGGAATCTCACCCAGCTCCTCTTGTGGCTCACGTCCCGAGGCCGCGAGCATGGCCGCCACCAGTTCTTCGGTCGGTGGAACGATGGCCAAACCGTCGGTCCAGCCGCGCTCAAAGAACAGCTCGACCGCGGCGTGGTAATCGTCAACGTCAATCTGCTCGGCTGTGAACTGCATAGGTCCTCTGATGTCTACACAGCCCACCCGCAGAGCGTCAAGAGTGAGCCTCGCTCGGTTCGCACTTCAAGCCCTTGCGAACAGTCACGTCGTCAGCATTTTCTCATTACAGGTATAGATCGTGACATCTGGGATGCGCATGAAATCCGTATCTGTGGTCGCAATGATAGAAATCTCATGGTCCTGCATAATAGACCAATGATAGGCGTCCCGAGGTAGTAAGAGTGCACGTTCCATTGTTTTGAGGGCCGTCTCGTACGAACCTGCGGCTGTTCCAATAAAGGAGACATGAGGAAGTTGCTCAAGCCTTTTTGTAAACTCTCGGAGCTTCCGTAAGATGGGTTTGAGACGATCAGGCTCTTCTCGATACACTTCCAAAAAAGTTCGTGGAGCGTGAAGCTGTTCCGTTTCAAGCTTCAATAAAATATACCAGGTTTCATCCAGAGTCAGGTTAGAAATCAGGACAGGAACACTCTCGTCCTTGAGGCGCTGATAGTATGCCACACATTGAGTGTGGAATTTTGCAGCGGCAAACGCGATGTTGACGAGAAAGCTCGAATCCCAATAGAGCCGCTCGGGAACATGCAGCGTAAAGTCAAAAACGGCCATCACGAGCCCCAGCTCCCTGGTAGCGATCCTCAGCGTAGGTGTCCTCGACAGCTACGGCTCTTTTCTTACCGTTCCCACCCACGCCAAACATACCGATAGGATCCCGACCCGTCGTCAGCGCGCCGAGTTTCTTTTTCTCCATTTGTTCAATTCCCTCTCGGACAAGGCGGTTCAACAAGGAAAGCAGAGTCTGCTGGTTCTCTTGGGCGAGTCGCTTCAGTTTGCGATGGAGAGTGTCGTCAACGTAGACAGATTTCATAACAGTTTCTCCTCTCCTCACAATAGCCCCTTTTAGCTAAAAAGCTAAAAGAAACAAGGGTACAAAGAGATTTTTTCCTCCAAAAATCAGTTCGCAGCCCGCTTGGGCGGAGGCAGCTCTTCGGCATTCTCGGCCGACTGAACCGAGAGTCCTTCAGGCACATGAAGCGTAGAGGTCGGGAAGGCGACTTGGGCGCCGTGCGCCTCTATAATCTCCATGATTTTCAGCAGCACGTCCTGCTTGATCTTGTGATAGTCGGCCCAATCCGTCGTTTTGGTAAACGTGTAGACAAAGAACTGCCCGGCGATCTCGTTGCCAAAGCCATGCCTCGCTTGAGAAGATGTAGCGACACGGCCGGTGGGTGATCTAATATATGGTGAGGCCAACGGGCGTCCTTTCGCAACGGGGTATTGTCTTCACGATCCGGCGCGTACAATTCGTACATCGCGTTGCGGGAACGGAATTTCAATGTCGTTCTCTTTCAGTACGTCCCAAATCATAAGAAATAAATCGGCACCGACCCGGTTTTCTCCATCATCAATCCCGAGCATCCAAAACTCGACTAGGATGTTGACCCCCGAATCCCCGAAACTGCTGATTTCCGCGTCTGGCTGCTCCTCAATGGGCAATTCAGGTCCAGACAGCACCTTGGGATGCTCGGCGACAACATCCTTCACGAGCCGCAGCATGGCACGGAGATCGGTTTTGTAGGCTACCGAGAATTCAAGTGAGTAGCGCTGTTTTTTGTTGTTGTGCGTCCAGTTGACAAAGGACGCGGTGATGAATTCTTCATTTGGAACTATGATGTCCTTGCCATCAAAGGTCTCCAACGTTGCCGACCGCATATTTAGCTCGCGGAGCGTCCCACAACGTCCGTCGTCAAACGCAACGTAGTCGCCGGGTATGATTGAGCGATCAAAGAGAATGATAAGTCCAGAGATGAAGTTCGCGGCGATCTTTTGCAGCCCGAACCCCAAGCCGATCCCGAGCGTGCCGCCAAAGACCGCTAGCGCGGTGAGATTAATGCCCGTCGCCCCAAGCAACAACAGGAAGATGCCGGCATATAGTCCAATCTGAAACAGCTTGATGACCATCTCGCGCGCACCAACATCCAGCGCGTACCGGTTGCGGATAGCTTCTTTGCCAAACGTGTTTAAGATGCCGCCAAGCCAAAACAGCACGCAGCCCGCAACAAAGGTACGCCCAAGCGAAAGCAGAGAAATTCGGATGGAGCCGATATCGAGGGCAATGGCCTCGAGCCACGTACTGACTTCATCCAACCAACCGAAAACGCGAAGCGTCGCCAGGGGGATTATGAGCCATTTGAATAGAGAGGATGTAAAGGAATTCTCGACGAAACCTGCGATGATGAGATAGAGGAACGCGGCGACCGCAACGCTTTGGGCAATCCGCACTAGCCAACTCTGGCCCACGTAAGTGACGCAGATCTCAATCGCGATGCCCAACAGTAACACACTCAGAGCGGGAGAGACCAGATTGCGCGTCCGGTAGAGTATGGTGCGCAGGTAGAGCAGGGGTCCGGCGTTCGGTTCAGCCCTAAACGCACTCGCTCGACTGCGGATCACCAAGCCGGTCAGAAGCGCGACAAAAACCGCGACAACCGCTGCGGCGACCTGTACCTCGAGGCCCGAAAGCCATGACGAGACCCGGTCAGACCGCCAGAATTGTTGCAAGGCGTCGAGGAACTCTGCCATAGTCGTCATTCACAAAAACTCCTTCCGTCGCTGAGTGTTAAATTGTCCGCCATGCTCGCCAGCAAGCTAGGACAGCGATAGCCCTACTCTGTAATGAGACGATTTGCGGCTCCGTCTTCGCAAGTTCCCCGGTCGCTCCCGATTCGTACTCCTCAAGAGGCCGGCATCTGTTCGACCGTACCGTAGCATAACACCGAGTGGGGGGCCTCGCAGCTAAACACGGTCACGGCGTTTTTGCCGACTCCGCTACCACGCTCCACATGCAGCGGCTCCCAGGGGTTTGCTTCTTCCTTATACCATGAGCACAATCCAACAGGAGAGTCTGGTGCTCATACGGACAATCAGTTCGCAGCCCGTTTGGGCGGAGGCAGCTCTTCGGCATTCTCGGCCGACTGAACCGATAGTCCTTCAGGCACATGAATCGTGGAGGTCGGGAAGGCGACTTGGGCACCGTGCGCCTCTATAATCTCCATGATTTTCAGCAGCACGTCCTGCTTGATCTTGTGATAGTCGGCCCAATCCGTCGTTTTGGTAAACGTGTAGACAAAGAAATCCAAGGACGACGGAGCAAAGGTATTGAAATTGACCATCAGGATGCGTGAGGTATCGATCTCGGGATGGGAGCGCAGCATCTGCTCAACCGCGTGGACAATAGGTCCCATCTTGTTGGCGTCGTCATAGCGGATACCGATCGTCTCGTAGATGCGGCGGTTCCACATCCGCGCGGGATTCTCTACCGCGATCGTGGTAAAGGTCGCGTTCGGGACGTATAATGGCCGCTTATCAAAGGTGCGGATACACGTCAATCGCCAACCGATCTGCTCAACTGTTCCCTCAATCTCGCGGTCCGGGGAGCGGATCCAGTCGCCCACCGCAAACGGACGATCAAGATAGAGCATCAGGCCACCGAAGAAATTGGCCAACAAATCCTTGGCGGCAAAGCCGATGGCAAGACCGCCAATCCCGCCAAACGCCAGCACCCCGGCTATGCTCGCCCCCAAGGTCTGGAGAATGACCAGCGTTGCGATAATCGTCACCGTCAGGCGCAGCAGCTTGGTCACGACATCCATGGTGGTGCGATCGTAGGCTTCTTCTGTGTCCTCATATTTAGCGATAAGCGCCTCTTTCCCCTCTCTGATAAGGCGGGTTAAAAACCAGGAAAAGAGGACCACGGCTCCCAGCAGACGCGTAGGGCTAAGCGCCGGAAAAAGTGCGAGTTCGACATGCTGTTGGGCAGTACCAAGGAGCAGACTCAGACCGCCGAAAAGCACCAGAAAGGTCAGCGGTCTTTGTAGCGCCGAGACGAACGCCTTATTCCAATAGGCCCGTGAATCCGAGGCTTTATGCTGCAATCGGTTGAGGAGCCGCCGCAAGATGAAATGCAAGGCCAGGGTGAGGCAAACAATGACAACAATCTGGGCCAGCCACGAGGTGGGCTGGTCGGCGAAAAGGCGTGAGAGTTCCATACCTGCCTCTGTGTGAATGCCGGGTCTCAACGCAGGATAACCAGCCAGCGCGCACTCCAGTATATGCAGAAGAGCGCTACCGCCTGGACGACATGGTAGAGCGCATTATAGCTCAGATACACGGGGTGGAGGCTCCAGCGCGCCTGCTGGATGCCCGCGGCAACCAGGGTCAGGACGAGTCCGAGCAGGCCGATCAACAGCGCCGACTCCCGCCCCTGTCGATACACCAGACCATAGACGACCAACAGGAAAAGCGTGGCTGGCAGATAGTATACAACAGCGACCAGGAAATCCCGCGTAACGAACAGCACGACGCCACAATAGAGCACGAAGAGCGCCACCGCGCCGGACTGGACCCAGGCGGTCAGGCTGTCCGAGCCATAGAGCCACGCGCCGATGATCCAGCCGCACAGCGCCGTCACGCCAATCGCGAGCAGGGTCGCTCCCCACAGAACGCTATAACCGCAGGTGTCCGCGTTGGGAAAGTAACCGTGGACCGTGCCGCCACTGAAAGCAGCCAGACCGATTGAGGCAAAAAAAACGACAAACCAGAGGCGCAGCGGATTGTCCGCCTGACCATGGACGAGCAGCCAATAGACAAACAGCCCACACTCCAGCGTCAGAGCGTAATCGGTCAGGGTGACATCCGGCTCGTTCATGCTCGTCGTCCTCTATCCATTCCTTGTGCTGGCTCTCCTTGTTCTGGCGTGGTCTTTCCGTTACCACACTGACGAAAAGGATTGAATACGAAAAGGAGGGCAGCATGAAATATGGCATTCAACTCGGCGGTGGTGCGTCCGTGTCCCAACGCGACTCGCTCAAAAAACTCGCCGCGGCCGCAGAAGAACTGGGCTTTGATTCACTGCTGATCGGCGACCATATTGTCATTCCCAAACAGATCAGCTCTCCCTGGCCCTATGACGAATATGTGGGCGGCAAGACGCCGTATGCGGTCTACACCGACATGGTCTGGCTGGACCCGTTCGACACCATGGCCTTTCTGGCCGCGGTGACGGAACGGGTCCGTCTCGGGATCAGTGTCGTGATTGTGCCGTACCGGCACCCCTTTGACGTGGCGCGTCGCGTGGCCACCATTGATGTGCTGTCCGGTGGGCGTTTTATTATGGGCATTGGGGTCGGCTGGTTGGAAGACGAATTCCGTCTGCTGAACATCCCCTTCAAAGAACGGGGCGCCCGCACGCGTGAATATATTGCCATGATGCAGGCCCTGTGGACCCAGGACTCGCCCCGTTTTGACGGAAAATTCGTCGAGTTGCAGGAAGATGTCAACGTTCTGCCCCGCCCGCTCCAAAAGCCCCATCCGCCCATCTGGGTTGGGGGAGAATCCAAGCCGGCCTTACGGCGCGTAGCCGCCTTCGGCAATGGCTGGCACTGTGGCCTGGTACTGCCCGAGCGGATTCCCGGCCTGCTGGAGCAAATCAAGGGGCTGATGGACGAGGCCGGGCGCGATTTTAACGCCTTGGAGATTACCGCCCTGGCCCTGTCCAACAGGGCTGGCGACAAAGAGCTTGAGGCGTATCGCGCCGCCGGCGTTGATGTGCTCTACATGCTGCCGCTGAGCGCCGAGACCGAGGCCGTTATTGAGGAAATGCGCGCTTTTGCCGAGCGAATGAAACCATCAGCGTAAACGGCTTGCAAAACCATCCCCTCTCCCGCTGGGCTCACGGCCCGACAGTTTGGGAGAGCTAGAGCCATTTGCGATTCCGTATAGCCAGCCGTTCCCTTCCGTAGGGTGCATCCCATCACCAGCTTTCTGGTGCGCAGGGCGCACCCTACTACCGTGTCTCCCTTAAAATTGTGCATCGCGCTCTCGTTCGTCCTGAGCGTCGCCGCGGGAGCGGCAAAGGCGAAGGGCGGGCCCCATGCCGGTCTTCGCCTGCGCTGGCGCTACGCTCAGACTGAACGGAGGGGGTCAACCGGCCTCTGCTTGGGCACCCTTTTAGCTTGGACGCGGTACTACGAGCGCCTAGCCCGAGCGCATACCGGCATCGCTACACCTTATCGTAAACCGCTCTAAGGGAATGAGGGGGGAACGCTGCCGGGAGGGCGGACAGCTTGCCCGTCCTCCTCAGGGCCTACTCCACCGCGGTCAGCACAAAGTTCTGCTGACTCTGCTGCCATTCCAGCGTGACACTCTCCCCCGGACTCGGAAAGTCCGCGACGGTGCACTCCCCCGCAACCCCCCGCACGAACTCCTCGCCCAAGGTCGTCACCCGCACCGTGGCCCGGCCTAACTCCTCCCCGTCTACCCGGGCCACCACGGCATGTTCGCCGTCGCCCAGCAGGTTCCAGTTGAACAACAGCCCAAAGCCGTTGTCCGCATCCCCACACACGGCTGCCGTGTCCAACCGCTCCGTCCCGTAGGCCGCCGCCTGGACCGGCAGGCTCCCCAACTGTATCTCCACCTCGTCGGCCTCACACACCCAGCCCGAGATGACCCCCACCCCGCTCTGATACGAGTGGGGACTCGGATTCTCCAAATACCCCACGCCCGAGGCGCCGGGGCGGTTCTCGCCGGCCGGCGCACCCCCCGCCGCAATCACAAAGTTCTGCTGACTCTGCTGCCAGACCAGCCGCACGCTCTCCCCGCTGCCCGGAAAGTCCGCGACCGGGCATTCCCCTGCTGCCCCCCGCACGAACTCCTCGCCCAGCGTGGTCACGGTAAGCGTCGCCCGGCCGAGCTCCACCCCGTCCACCCGCGCTACTACCGTATGCTCGCCGTCGCCCAGCCCGTTCCAGTTGAACAATAGCCCAAAGCCGTTGTCCGTGTCCCCACACACGGATTCCGTATCCAACCGCTCGGTGCCGTAGGACGCCGCTTGGACCGCGTCGTTCAGAACAATCTCTACCGCCTCGGCCGTACACACCCAACCCGAGATAACGCCCACCCCGCTCTGAAAGGAGTCAGGCCCCGGGTTCTCCAGATAGCCCGCCAGCATAGAGGTCGTCAGGGCGTAGGCCCCGGTGCGCCCGCCCCGGCCCGTCACGGCCACCACCACGGCGCCCGCCTGCACCCGCGTGCTGAGCCGAAAGTTCCGCCTGGTTCCGCCCGTCTCGGCCCGGGCGAGTTCCACCCCGGCCTGCCACACGGTCCCGACCGTATCGGTCGTCCCGGTGGTCTCGACCACCAGTACGCCGGCCTGCGGGACGGTGAAGGTAAAATAATCCCGGTCGGTGGCGGTGTTGATCTGCCCGGTGGTACGGGACGCCCACGGGGCGCTGCTGGCCAGGCGCACCCGGGTCGCCTGGGCGGCGCTGTTGCCATGCTGGTCGCGGCTACCGCCGCCACCGCCGCCACCGCCGCCACCGGGGGGGCGGGGGGGCGTATAGGGCGCGACGGTGAAGAAGGAGAACTGCGTCACATCGGCACAGACGGCGGTATTATTGTTCGTGAAAACCCGCCCTGCGGTCAGCCGCGTCCAAGAGTTGTTGGCCGCATTGTAGTGCTGAATATAGGCTTGACTCGCACTCATCCCCACCGGGATGGGCAGACACACCTGGAGCGGCGTGTCGAGGGCCTCCGTGATCTCATGGTAATGATTACCATGAAGCTCCAGCACCCTGATGTCGAACACCGGCCCGCTGTTGATGGGCCGCCAGGCCACGGTATCGTAGTCCGCCAGGGTGAAGGTGAAACGCGCCACCTCGGGATGGTCATCAGGAATGGTGACCAGGGCGAAGGAGGTCACGGAGGGGAACGGATTGTCCTGCGTCCCGTCGTCGTTCGAGGTCCTAAAGAACGTGGCGGACAGTCTGACCGCCACGGTGTTCCCCGTCCGGCTTTTGCTGCTGTCATTGTTCCGGCGGCGGACGAGGTCGTAGCTGGTGTCCGTGCTCTTCCGTTCAATGGCAATCAGGTTGTGCTGCCCGCTGATGGTCAGGGTGTTATTACTCGAAGTCGAGTCGGTCGGCTCCGCCGCAGCCGCGGCCAGCACCAGCCCATGCCCGGCACTCCCGGTGGTCAGCGCGGTTGTGCGACCGATGAGATTGGTGTTCAGCGTGGCCGTCACGGTATTACTGTCCGCATTATTCGTCCCGCCGGTCACGCTGAGCCCGACTTGGCCGCTCCGCCAGACCTCGTTCCCCGTCAGCGTGGCCGTCACCGTGTTGGAATCGCTGTTCTTGCGCCCGCCATAGACGTCAATCCCGATAGAGGGCGCATCCTCGGACACGTTGTCGGTGATGGTCACTTCCAGGCGGTTCTGCGTGGCGGTCGGCGTCCCGGTACAGCCATCCGTTGAGGCCGCGCCAGCGGCAATGTCGCCAAACGTATCCACCTTGCCATTCTTGGACAGCGTATTGCCGCGGATGGTGGCCCGAACGCGGTTGTAGGCGCCCGCACACAGGCCGCTCGTGACGCCGATACCCACGCCTCCGGTATGGTCATACACGTGGTTATCCTGAATGGTGAGGCCGGTGAGGCTGCTTGTGCGCGCAGTGTTGACGGCCTGTGACCAGGCACGAATGCCGTGGCCGTCATTCGCGTAGACCTCGTTCTGTTCGATGGTGGTCGTGCGGATGGTGGAGCCGGCAGAGACCGTAAAGGCGGCGATGCCAACCTGGGTGGTGGCGGTGACGGTATTGCCGCGGATGGTGGTGTTCGACACCGCGCCGGCGGTGGTCTCGGCGCCCGCCTGCACGACAATGCCGTATGCCCCGCCGGTGACGGTGTTGTCAGCAATAGTGTTCGTAGCCACCGTCCGATTCACGTCCGGCTGCCAGACGACAATGCCGGCGTTCGGGATATTGGTCAGGCTGAAGCCGCTGATGGTGTTGGTAGACGAGCGGATGTCCAGCCCGTCCGCGCCCGTGGGCAGGCCGGTCCCGTCCAGGGTGATATCGGGCGTCCCGTCTTTATTCACATCTCCGTCCAGGGTCAGGCTGCCCGCACACAGGGCCGGCAAGGGGTCGGTATCGGTGTTGGTGTCGGCTCCGTCGGCCAGGGTGATGGTGGAGCCGCCGAGGCTGCGCGCAAAGACGATGGTCTCGGCGGCCGGGGTCGAGTTGGCCCAGATGATCGCTTCGCGCAGGGTCGGGCTGGTCGGCAGCGTGGCGCCGGCGGAGACGCTGCCGCAGGCATTAGTCGTGGGATCAAACGTAAACCCGCTGGAGAGGGTGTCGGCGGTGCTGGCAATCACGATTTCGGTCGCCCGGCCAAAGTTGCTCGGGTTGCCCCCGAGCCGTAATAAGCGCAGGTCGGTCCGGTTCCGCAAGGTGGACGGCAGGCTGCCGGTCAGTTGGTTGTTGGAGAGATCAAGATACCGCAGCGTGCTGAGGTTCCCGAGGGTGGCGGGGATGGAACCGGTGAGGCTGTTATCGTTGAGATAGAGATTCCGCAGGCTGGTCAGGGCGCTCCAATCGGGGATGGAACCGGTGCGGTTGGTGTTGCTGAGATCGAGAGACCACAGACTGGTCAGAGCGGTGAGCCAACTCGGGAGGGCGCCGGCGGTGAAGGTGCTGTTATTACCGAGATTGAGCGACGCCAGACTGGTCGGCAGGCTCAAACTCGCGATGGAACCGGTGAGCTGGTTATCGTTGAGATAGAGATTCCGCAGGCTGGTCAGGGCGCTCAAATCGGGGATGGAACCGGTGCGGTTGGTGTTGCTGAGATCGAGAGTCTCCAGGCTGGTCAGGGTGCTCAAAGTCGGGAGGGCGCCGGCGGTGAGGGTGCTGTTATTACCGAGATTGAGCGACGCCAGACTGGTCGGCAGGCTCAAACTCGCGATGGAACCGGTGAGGCTGTTCCCGCTGAGATTGAGCTCCCGCAGGCTGGCCGAGGCGCTCCAATCCGTTGGGATGTCGCCGGTCCGGTTGGTGTTGCTGAGATCGAGAGTCTCCAGCTTGGTCAGGGTGCTCAAAGTCGGGAGGGCGCCGGCGGTGAAGGTGCTGTTATTACCGAGATTGAGAGACACCAGACTGGTCGGCAGGCTCAAACTCGCGATGGAACCGGTGAGGCTGTTCCCACTGAGATTGAGCTCCCGCAGGCTGGTCAGGCTCCAATTCGTCGGGATGTCGCCGGTGCGGTTGGTGTTGCTGAGATTAAGCTCTGCCAGAAAGAACATAGAGGTGAGCCAACTCGGGATGGCTCCAGCGCTCAGGTTGTTATCCTGGAGATAGAGATACTGCAGAAAAGTTGAGGCGCTCAAATCCGGGATGGCGCCGGTCCGGTTGGTATTACTGAGATTAAGCCCTGCCAGAAAGGGCCGAGCGGTGAGCCAACTCGGGATAGGTCCAGCGCTCAGGTTGTTATCGTGGAGATGGAGAAACGCCAGAAGGGCCAGGGCGCTCAAATCCGGGATGGCGCCGGTCCGGTTGGTGTTACTGAGATCGAGCCGGAACAGACTGGTCAGATCGGGGAGCCAACTCGGGATGGGCCCAGCGCTCAGGTTGTTATCGTGGAGATGGAGAAACGCCAGACCGGTCAGGCTGCTCAAATCCGGGATGGCGCCGGTCCGGTTGGTATTACTGAGATCGAGAGAGGTCAGACTGGTCTGAGCGGTGAGCCAACTCGGGATGGGTCCAGCGCTCAGGTTGTTATCGCGGAGATGGAGAGACGCCAGGCTGGTCAGGCTGCTCAAATCCGGGATGGAACCGGTCCGGTTGGTGTTACTGAGATCGAGAGAGGTCAGACTGGTCTGAGCGGTGAGCCAACTCGGGATGGGTCCAGCGCTCAGGTTGTTATCGCGGAGATGGAGAGACGCCAGGCTGGTCAGGCTGCTCAAATCCGGGATGGAACCGGTCCGGTTGGTGTTACTGAGATCGAGAGAGGTCAGACTGGTCTGAGCGGTGAGCCAACTCGGGATGGGTCCAGCGCTCAGCAGGTTGTTAGGACCGAGAGTGAGTATCCCCAGACTGGTCAGGGCGCTCAAATCCGGGATAGAGCCAGTTAAGGCGTTGCCCCCAAGATCAAGCTCCGTCAAGCTGGTCAGGTCGCTGAGGGAGGAAGGGATAGTGCCATCGAGGCTCTTCCCCGAGAGTTCCAGCTTGGTTACCCGGGCCGGGCTGCCCGCCACGGTAATGCCGTCCCAATCGTCCATATCTGTCGTGCTGATCCAATTCAGAGTGGCCGTGCCGCGTAGCGTGTCCTTGAGGCCCAGCAGGGTGCCGCAGTCGTCGGCCAAGGCGGCCCCCCGGTTGTTCACCGCAGTACTGTCCTGGGCACAGGGGTGAGCCGCCACCACGGCCGGGCGGCCTACGAGCAGCACCCCCAGCAGGAGACTGCTCAAGACGGCGAACATACCGCGAGAGGGGGGAGACAAGGCACGCTGACGGAGGCTGGTAGGGAGCTGACACACAAAAGTATCCCTTTCCTTTACGAGGCCGGACCTGACCCCGTCCACTGATTAGAAGCTCTCTCGTAAATACCGCGTAGACGGGTTTTTGAGGGAGCCTCTATTGCAGAACAGTTGTAATAGAATCTCCATTACGACATACGGCCGGGAATTGTCAAGCTGACCCGGACCGTTATGGTTCCAGGGCGTGTCATCAGTGAGACCGTATTCCTGGGGATACCTCCCCTGCTGCGCTATAGTGCTTGCGGGAGCCAGAGGGAGGAGGATGTTCAGCAGGACGAAACGGTATGCTCTACGGGATGACCAGTGGGAACGGATTCAGGAATTCTTGCCGGGGCGCGTGGGCCATGTGGGAGGCACGGCGAAGGATAACCAGCGGTTTAGGGATTTTGGTCGGCCGACCGCCTGGCGCTGCGCCCCTCTGGAGCACCGCGCTACATCAGAATGAAAACCACGCGAGCGGCGGCCCAGCGGTCTCGGACAGCCGCACGAACACGCCGTCCCAGACGCCTTGGCGCGCCCAGCGCACGAACCGGTTGTACAGCGTCTTGGACGGGCCATAGACGGACGGCGCAGCGCGCCACCGACCGCCGCTCTGCAACACGTGAATGATCCCGGAGCGCACCCGCCGGTCGTCTACCCGCGGCACGCCCCGCACTTTGGTCGCCCACAACGGCTGGAGCCGACCCAAAGGTTCGTCAGAGAGCCAGAAATACGGCGCCATCGCTCTTCCCTCCTCCCTGGAGCGCTCTCCAGCACACTCGGCTCACCAAAAATACCCCCGTTATGAGTCCAGACCCTGACGCCTGTCCCGTACTTGATACGGGGCTGAGGGCTCCCGGGCCTGGGTGACCCCGATCATACTGTCTCGGGTGACGAGTGTGGCGAGTGCCTCTTCGCTCATGCCCTCGGTTCCGGCCGGCCGCCGGGGGATCACCAGATAGCGCATATCGGCCGTGCTGTCGTATACCCGGACCTCGATATCGGGCGCGAGTGCCAAGCCGAATTCTTTGAGGACGGTCCGCGGCTCTTTCACCACCCGAGCCCGGTAATTGAGACTTTTATACCAGTCGGGCGGCACACCGAGGAGAGAGCGGGGATAGCAGGAACACAGGGTACACACCACGACATTATGAATGGTCGACGTGTTCTCCACCGCCACCAGCGTACTCCAGGTGTCCACGTCAATGCCCAGGGTGGCAATGGCCGCCTTGGCGTCGGCCAGCAGGCCTTGCTTAAAATGCGGATCGACCCAGGCGTGCGCAATCACCCGCGCTCCGACCGCGGGCGAACGGGCATCCATGTCTTCGACCGCCCGCCGCACCTCGTCCGCGCTCAACAGGCCCTTTTCGATCAGCAGGGCCTGAACAGCTTCGACCCGCTGCTCGTAATAGGTCAGCTCGGCATCCGCTTCAATCGGCAGATGAGAGTCGGGCGCGTCGTGGTCGTGCATCGTTTACTCCTCGGGAGCTGGCTCCAGCCAGTGCTCATAGATGTCAATCAATAGCCGGTCGTTCTGACAGAAAGCGACCGGCCCGGTGGATTCGGCAGGTGCCCAGATATGGGTTTGATCAAAACGGACCAGATACAGCGTTTGCTTGGGGCGTCCGTCTCCGCCATAGGCCAGCGTCTCAGGGTTGCGAAACGCGCCGTGAACGGCTTCGATGACGCCAATTTTTCCTTGAATATAGGTTGGTGTCCGGTAATGACCGGATGGAGTAGCGACTCGGATACGCACCCGGTCTCCGGGCTGATACGGCATCGTCACTACCTGTTCCTAGTAGGCCGACAGCCCACCGTCAACCGGCACGACCGCGCCGGTCATCATGCGGGCTTCGTCCGAGGCCAGAAAAAGGGCCACCCGGGCGATATCTTCAGGCTCGCCCACCGAGAACGGATACTTCTTCAGTTGAGATTCCAGGTTGACGACACCGGACTGGCCGGCCGCCGGCGGCCGGTCTACGCCCAGGCGGTGCCGCACCCGGTCGGTCATAATCACCCCCGGACAGATCACATTGGCGCGAATCTTGTCCTTGGCATACGTCCCGGCGAGCACCTGGGTAAAAGCAATGACGCCACCCTTGGCCGCGGTGTAGACATGCAGCGGAAACGATCCCCGCAAAGCGACGACGGAGGACATATTGACAATCGCGCCCCCACCGGCCTTGACGAGTTCAGGAATCCCGTGCCGGCAGCACAGAAACGGGCCGAGCAAATCGAGCGACTGGGTATGCTGCCAGACCGACATGTCCACCTCGGTCACCGTCGTGTCTTCAGCAATCGATCCGCCCGCACAGTTGTACAGAATGTCGAGCCTGGCATAGCGCGCCACCGTTTGGTCGATAGCGTTTTTCACGCTCTCCTCGATGGTGACATCGGTTTCTATGAACACCGCCTCGCCACCAGCCTCACGGACCAGGTGTTCGGTTTCGCGGCCGAGTTCGGGCTTGAGTTCGGCAATCGCGACCTGTGCCCCCTCTTGGGTAAAAATCCGGGCGGCAGAGCGGGCGATGCCCGAACCCGCCCCGGTAATGAATGCGACTTTGCCATCGAGGCGTCCCATCTCTCTCCTCCTTTCAGGCCGGACTCCGCTCAGTCGTTTCGATCTTCCGCCGCTCCACGATCTGTTCGGCCTTGCGGTCGATCTCAGCCTTGGTGAGAACGTTCTTTTCAATCAGCAGGGTTTCAATCGCGCTGATCCAGCGTTCGTAATAACTCATGGTTTCATACGCCTCGGGCGGCAGACTTTCGATTGCGCGCCGCAACTCATCGACCCGGATCACGCGCCGGTTCGCACTACTCAGCAATACGAGGAGCGCGTCGGTCCGTTTCTCCCAGAACGACAGCTCGTGTTCCGCCTTGTTGATCGGTCCGGCATCGGGCCAGCCCCCGCGGTCATGTACGCCCGGCATGTGCTTGTCCTTCCTTGGGCGGGTCTTTGTATTCTTCTGCCTCAAAAGCCACGCAAATGGAAGCGCTGAAGCCGAGTTTGTCTTCCCTTTTGGGCTCGGTTATAGTCGGCCCCATGCTGAAGGCCGGGGATATCACCATTCACTTTTTGAACGACGGATTGTGGTGGGATGACGGCGGCGCGCAGTTCGGTATTGTGCCGCGTGAAATCTGGCAACGGGAGAAGCAACCTAACGCACGCGGGCGTATTGCCATGAGTCTGACCTGTCCGCTGATTGTGACTCGGCATGAGCTCATCGTTGTTGATACCGGCATCGGGAATCGGCTGAGTGAACGCGAGCAACAATTTTTTACTCCCCGGCGCGGCAGTGGTCTGACCGGCCAGTTGCGCGCCCTCGGCTATGCCCCGGAAGACGTGACCCATGTCGTGCTGAGCCATCTCCATTTTGATCATCTGGGCGGTGTCATTGATAAGGCGGACGACGGCACGCTCACACCGACTTTTCCCCACGCGCGGGTGGTGCTGCAACGGGCGGAGTGGGAGTTGGCAACCCAGCCGCCGGACGAACGCCTGGCCGCGGCCTACCGACACGCCCCGGAGTGCCTGGAGCCGCTGGCGAACATTGACCTCATCGACGGCGATACGACGCTGACCGACCACGTGCGCACAACCGTCTCGGGCGGCCATACCAGCCCGCACCAGTGCGTCATTGTTGAAACCGACGGGACCGGCCTGATTCACTTCGCCGATATTGTACCAACGACCGCCCACCTGCGGCTCGCCTGGAACGCCGCGTATGACACTGACCCGTTAGCAACGATTGCCGCGAAAAAACGGCTCTACGCCGAGGCCAGACAGAAGAATTTATGGGTCTCGTTTTCTCACGACGACGTGGTCGCCGCCGGACGTTTTTCGGACGAAGCAGGGAAAACGCCGACGCTGGCGGAGACGCTTCCCATCGCCCCGCCCAGCGGAGCCTAGCAACGGGACGGCTCTTTTTTCATATCAGGCGTGTGCCAGGTTAGCCGGTATGGATACCGTACAGCGGCGAGCGACCTACGAGGAGTTCCTCCAGGTCCCGGACCATTTAGATGCCGATCTATGCCAGAGAACACGTAGGCCATCTCTGGCTTGTTGATCCGAGCGCGCACACGCTTGAAGTGTACCGCCTTGAGACACCGCGTTGGGTTGTTGCCCATACCGATGGCGGCGTCCGGGCCGAGCCCTTTGAAACCGTCGAACTCGATATGAGCCGGTGGTGGCTGGAGCCCTAGCCGTCCTATTCAACCGAGAGCTCGACGCGGCGATTTATGGCTCGGCCGGCCGGGTTGTCCGAGCCGTCATCCTTGGTGTTCGGGGCGAGCGGGTTGAGTTCTCCCCGTCCCACGACGCGCAGGCGCTCGGCGGCAATCCCGCCTTCCACCAGATACGCGCGGACCGCTTCCGCCCGGTTGCGCGAGAGTTCCAGATTAAACGGTTCGGAGCCAACCGCGTCCGAGTAGCCTTCAATCAGGACGGATATCTGTGGGTTCTCGTTGAGAATCCGAACCGTCTCATCCAGCGCCGGCAGGGATGCCGATGGAAGCGTCTGGCCGTTGAAGGCAAAAGGAATGCCCGGCAGGACGACATCTTTCGGAGTTTCTTCCTTTGGGGTTGCTTCCTCTTTAGATGTTGCTGTGTCCTTTGAAACTGCTTCTTCTCCTTCTACGGAAGGCGGTAAGGGTGAGGACGACCGGATCGGCTGTGGACTCGCCTCCTGAGCGGACACCTTCTGCTCGTCCGTCGGCTCTGACACCCGGACCGGCTCACCGTCGTCATAGAGCAGCATTCCTGCCGCGCCGCCAAGCAGCACGAGCCCAACGAGGGCCGACACGCGCCAATACGTGAGCATGAAAGCGGGAGAGAAGCCAGCGAACAGTCCAAGCGAGTACGGCACCAGAAAAAACCAGTCGGCGGCAAGGAGAGCGAGCAGTCCGCCGGTCGCTATGGTTCCAAGGAGAACGACCAGAAACTGCTGCGGAGCGCGAAAGGAGGTGGGCCGGGCGGCTTCCAGGCGGCGATTGGGGCGTTTGCGCACCCCGTAGAGGGAGCGGGCGGCCCGCGCCATCCAGCGGACGTTCAGTTGCGGCCAGACCTGGCCGTGGAGCATGCCCCACACGAACCCACACACAACGGCAGCAAGCCCAATACGCACGCCAGTACTATAGCGTCTCCCGGCACAAACGCCAGAGCGCAGCCCAGACTGCTCCCTCTCTCAGCAGGTCGCCGTGCCGTCGAGACACGCAGACGCCCTCCACTTGTTGAGATGCCTGCCAACGCGATAGGCTGGGACACCGCACAGGTGCAGCCCAGCGTATGGATCCGCCTTCCTTGACTCCCGCTTCAGACCGAAAACCGCGTGTCTTCTACGGCTGGTGGTTAGTCGCGCTCAGCGGCTTCATCATGATGCTGGCCCATGTCCCCCTGTTTCACGCGATGGGCGTGTGGGCGGTTGCCCTGGAACGGGAGTTTGGCTGGAGTCGGACCCAGATCGGCCTGGCCCTGACGTTTACCCGCATTGAGGGCGGCCTGATGGGCCCGGTCGAGGGCTATCTGACCGATCGTCTCGGCACGCGCCGTATGGTCCTCATGGGTCTCTTTTTTCTGGCCGCCGGCTTCCTGTTGTTAAGCCAGGTTGACGGCCTGTGGATGTTTTACACCGCCTATGTCGTCATGGCGGTCGGCCAGGGGTTTGGCGGCTGGCTGCCACTCATGACGATGCTGAACCACTGGTTTGTCCGACGCCGGGCGAGCGCGGTCGGCTGGGCCAATGTCGGCAGTCGCCTGGGGGCCTTATTGCTCGTCCCGACCATTGCCTGGGCGATTGATCCCGACTACGAGCGTCTCGGCTGGCGGCTGACCGCCCTGCTGCTGGCGGTCTTCACCGTTGTGGTTGCGGTCCCGCTGGCGCGACTCATCCGCGACCGACCGCAGGACTCTGGCCTGCTGCCCGATGGCGGGCCGATACGACAAACGGACGAAGCCCGAAGCGCACAAAGTTCAACGGTCTCCCAACCGACCAGCCCCACCTCCAGTCCCGACCTGACCGCCGCGCAGGCGCTCAGAACATCGGCCTTTTGGCTCATCTCCTTTGGCCACGGTTTTACCTCCATGGTGCTCTTGGCCATTATGGCCCACCTGGGGCTGCTGATGGAGGATGCCGGCTTTTCGGTTCAGACAACGGCCTGGCTGGTGTCTGTGTACACCGCTGTTTCCATGGTTTTTCAGCTTGTGGGCGGCTATGTCGGCGACCGTATGCCCAAGCGTATCGCCCTGTTTATCTTCTCGTCGCTCCAGGCCGCCGGCGTGGTCGTGCTGACGTTCTCGACTTCGACCCCTATGCTCGTCCTGTTCGCCGTCCTCTTTGGTATCGGATTCGGCGGGCGGAATCCGCTCACGGTGGCGATTCGGGGCGATTATTTTGGGCAAACCTCTTTTGGCAGGATTCTCGGGCTGTCTACTGTCCCGATGAATATCCTCATGCTTGTCGCGCCGCCCTTTGCCGGCTGGATGCGTGATGTGCGGGGGGATTATATCCTGGCCTTTTGGGTCCTGGCGGCGTGCAGTTTCCTGGGTGGCCTCTGCTTTCTGTTTGCCAGGAATCCCAGACCGGCGCCCTCACCATCCGCCCGATGAGAATTGACAGGTCTGTTCACGTCCTCCTAGAATATGGGAGTTTTTCGTATCATCAGTTCCCGCGCAGACTCCGAGGAAGGACCCATTATGAATACGCCCATTACCCTGCTCACGCTGTCTCACCAGTACGGCAGCGGGGGAAGCCTGATTGCCCGCGATCTTGGGCAACGCCTCAACTGGAAAGTCTGGGACAAGGAAATCGTCCGCACCATTGCCTCTCAGCAGCATGTCTCTGAGGATTATATTGAGACCAAAGATGAGCGCGTGGGCTCGTTTATCGAACGCCTGGTCGAGTCCTTTGGCGTCGGCGGTTTTGAGAGCGCGTATAACATCCCGCCGCCGTTGCGTCTCAAAGACAGCCAACTCGCCCGCCTGACCCGCAAGCTGATCGAAGAGGTCGCGCAGGAGGGCAGCGCCATTATTGTCGGGCGCGGGGGAAACTGCATTCTGGCCAACAGACCAAAGACCCTCCACGTTTTTGTTTTTGCCTCGCTTGAGGCCCGCATTGAGCGTGTGATGAAGGTGGAGGACCTCACCACGGACGAGGCCAGGCGGCGCATCACCGGGATGGATAAACTGCGGACAGACTACGTCCACAAGTGCTATCAGACTGACTGGCGCGACGCCGACGGGTATAATCTCCAACTCGACTCAAGCGTGTGGGGGGAGACTGGCACCGCAGATTTCATTCTCCAGGCCTTGGAGCAGCACACCGAGCCGAGCTGAGGCAGGAGTATCAGCATGACACCCATGACTCCGATCATTGCCGATATCCGATTTCCTTTTAGTTTGATGAACGCGGCCGGTGCGTTATCTACCACGCGAGCAGAGCTGCTCGCCCAAGCCCATTCGGAAAGCGGTGCGGTTGTCACGAAGTCGATTACGCCGACGTCGTTTCTTGACCCCGAAGCGCAGTGCGGCCTGGAAAACCCTGGCACCGACTACTACGTTGAGGTCATTCCGGAACTGCGGCAGTGGGCCAAGCCGGTGATTGCCAGTGTTGCCGGTCTCGCAATCGAAGAGTTCGTTCAGGTTGCCCGGACACTGACGCAAGCCGGGGCGGACCTGATTGAGATCAATCTGAACGATCCGCATGTGCATACCCACCTACATCCACTTCAGTCTGTCGAACGTTTGGACGAGGTTGTTTCAGCGCTCCGCAGACAGATTGCCGCTCCCCTTGCCATCAAGCTCCCGGCTACGGTTCCGCTCACACTTTCGGATGTCGTACACACACTGGTCCGGAATGATATTCCGGTTGTCATGTGTCACAACACAGGGACGAACGGCGGCCCGTCTCAGGCTCAGGCCGTTCTTGAGGCGGCGACGGGAAAACTCGATGTTGTCGGCGTCGGTGGCGTATCAACCGGCACACAAGCGCTCGCTCTTCTCCAACAGGGTGTGAAGGCCATTCAAATCGGCTCGGCGGTCGTTAAGGAAGGCGTAGGGGTATTCGCGCGACTGAAGCACGAACTGGGGGAGTTAATAGGGACGGATACGACAAAGCTGGCATCCTAGAGCCGGTCAAGGAAATGCCGGGTCCGTGGGGCATCTTCTTCATCCGGCATGTCCGGTAACTGCGCCGCCAGTTTCCGCATATCCTGTACGGTATCCACATCGTACCAGCCCGGGATCAGCCGTATATTCAGCTTATGCAAGCGGGCCTGTCTCAAGGTCTGCCGCATGACCTTGTCCGTACTCCACTCGATATGCTCAAACAGGGCCGGCAGCCCGGCCCGGCCGGCCGACGCACCGATACAGTAATAGCCGCCGTCACGACTCGGTCCGAGGACGGCATCACAGTCCGGGCTCTTCAGCAGGTCGAAGGCCGAACGGAGATAGGCCAGCGGCACGGAGGGAATATCACTCCCCATGATCGCCACCCGCGTCGCTTCTTTCTCGAACAGATCAACAAAGACATTCAGCTCCCGCTCACCAAGATCGTTGCCCCGCTGCGGCAGGTAACGGACGGAGGCCGGCAGCAGCGCACGAAAGCGCGGCTCGCTCTCGGCCGGGGTAAAGGCAACCCAGACCTGCACCCCTTCGAGCCGGGAGACCCGTTCAACCGTATCGAGGAGAAAGCAACGCGCCAGTTCCGCGGCCTGCTCGGGCCGGAGCGGCGGGCAGAGGCGCGTCTTGACCTGTCCGGGCAGGGGCCATTTGGCAAAGATCACCAGCGCGTTGGCAGCCATGCTGGGGTGTGTAGCGTGGATGAGTGCGAGGGGCAAACATGAATTGAGCAGAGGTATCGGATGAAGCTCGCAGGTTGGATGAGCGAAACGTAATCCGACACCTCCCCTCCGCTTCCGAACACCCCCCTTATCAGGAAGGCATTATCCTACGCGCTGTTCACCCAGCAGTCGAAGCAAGGACAGGCCCCCACACGGTTTCCAGTCACCGGCTGGCTGACCGGCTCGGTGGCCGACCTGGCCGACCTGATTCGTCTGGCGTCCATTCCCCAGCACGCCGTAGACACAGCCGTCACCGCCCTGGAAGAGGGGATTGATCGCGCTGTGACCATCCTGCACGACATGGCCGAAACGCGCCCGGCCATTGTGACGCGCATCGCTGGTCTGCTGGGCATGGCCGACGTGGCGCAGACCCGCCGCATGGCCTGTGCCATTATTGCCAACGCGCTGGTGTTTCACGAGCGGTTGGCCGGGATGCACGCGGAGGTCAAACCGCTGCACCTGGTCTGTGGCCCGTCCGTGGCCAACCCCCAGGCGGACATCCTGACTGCTTGGGCTCGTATTCTGGATATCAACTATTGGGCCATCTTCGCCATTGCCCGCGACCTTGTGACGCAGTTGCCCGCCGACACCGCCGCCCACATCCTGGGTGTCCTGGGTGAGACCGCGCAGAACATTACCACCGCAGGGGTCACCAACGCCCACGACCTGACTGGGCGTATCTTCCAGCGCTTGATTGCCGACCGCAAGTATCTGGCGACTTTCTACACCTTACCGGCATCCGCAGCTCTATTGGCACGCCTGGCAGTCGCCAAGCTGGATGGCGTGAATTGGGCGGATGCCAACGCGATTGCCAAATTACGCATTGGCGACTTTGCGTGTGGAACGGGCGCGCTCCTGTCGGCGGTGTATGAACAGATAACGACCCGGCATGAACGGACCGGCGGCAACCCGGCGCAGTTGCACCCGGCCATGATGGAAGAGGTGTTATACGGCTGCGACGTGATGCCGTCAGCAATTCATATTACGGGTTCGACACTCTCAGGAATGTGGCCGCAAGTGCAATTCTACGCCGGGTCTTTTGTTGTACTGGTGGCACGCCAATCGACAACAAGCCGGACGCGGGATTACAGCGATACGGGCAGTTGAACCGCTACCCGTACTCGATTTCCGCACGCTGAGTGACGGGCAGTTGTTGACCGCCGAGGCTATTTTCAACGAGTTTCGGGACAGGGAACTGCTGCCGGCCTACTTGGCCGATACCGACCCGAACCGCGCCGTGCTTGACCGGCGGGTCGTCTGCGACCTGCTGGGCTTTGATGAAGACACCTACCACGCGGTGCGCCGCCTGGCCGCCAAGTGGTGCGCTGAGCCGTCAGTGCATGGGGGGAAGGTGCACCCGAAGGGGGCTGGGCTTGTGGTCTGATCTAATTTGAGGAATAAAAAGAAAGGATTGATATTTTTTACAATATACTCAAGGAATATCCCCATGAAGCGACTCACGGGAAAGAATTGGACAGTCCCATACCTGCGAAAGGGCCGCATGTCAGGCACAAGGCCGGTATGGTCAAACCAAGAGTCCCCGATTAGCGTAACGAGATTAAATTCCTTCATAAAAGACATGATGGAATTCCGGGACAACGGAACGTTGTCCAAGGAGCAATTTGACCAGTTTGTGGCGTTGGCGTGTAGCGTGTATATCGAGCAAGAGGTTGAGAAACAAGTGGGGAAAGTCCTTGAGGAAAGACTTTCTCCAGAACGCTTGGCCAGATACTTTTCGCTTTCTCATTGAGGATAAGAAGCTGTGCCTGATAAGCCCACAGACGGCGCTAATACGCTGCCCACGAAACAGGGGACAGAGAGCGAAGGACAAGAAGCTTCTGAACAGGCGATAACAGAGACCCCCCTTCCTGCACCCAAACAGGTAGTCAAGCAATTTGAGCAGTTTATTGCGGGCGCGATTAGTCCTTCCCGCAATCCATTGTTTGAAAAGATCAATGAAGAGCATATTCATAAAGCGCTGGAAAATTCCGCTAAGGAAGATGAGCGCGCGTTTGAGTACTCCACGGCCGGTCGGCGCTACACAATGGCTTACGTCCTGATTGGAATTACTGCGTTCTTCCTGCTCACGTTCTATATGATGT
The DNA here is from genome assembly GCA_965232605.1 of uncultured Binatia bacterium (SeqCode). Lineage (GTDB taxonomy): Bacteria > Desulfobacterota > Binatia > Bin18 > Bin18 > Bin18. The sequence continues at coordinate 1,200,333 of CBDDQA010000005.1, forward strand.
CGGCCGATAAGGAACTCTATAAGCAAGTCATCCAACTGCTTCTTGCTGCTGGTGGCGGCTTTGGGGTAGGTTACGGCGTCCGGTATTGGCGGGGTTAGTCTCGCAGGTCTGATGAGTAGAGCGTAATCCAACAGGGATTGTAGGATGGATGACATCACCAAACTGCTTCCTCCAGGTCATACAGTTCTGCCTGGGCTTTTTCGTATTGCTTCATGTCTGTAATCATAAGCGTATCTCCACAAGACCTTTGCGGCGTCCATCTGGCTCCCGAGTCCGGCTAAAGAAAGCGACCCATTCATTCCAGTCCGCTTCATCCTCTACGACAAAAATTTCTTCCGGGCGACGGGGGAGCAACATCTCTTCTGGCTCTTACCCATCTGGACGAAAAGGCGGAATGTTTGACGTTGAAGAGGCTGGATTCCTGTTTTCACAGGAATGACGGAGGAGACCGGCTACTCAGGATCGTCCCTTGCTCTCGCCACTAACCACTCGCCACTCTTTCGCTTGACACTCCCCGAGCCCCTCAGTATCGTTTCGTCCACATGGGCGCTGCCGAGGAAATCGTTGCTATCGTTGATGAAAACAATACCGTGGTAGGCGCTGCGCCGCGCGGGGAAATGCGCGCCAAAGCCCTGCCCCATCGGGCCACATATGTGCTGGTCTTTAACTCGCGCGGCCACCTCTATGTCCAGAAACGGACTCTGACCAAGGATATCTTTCCCGGTTATTACGACCCGGCCGCGGGTGGGGTTGTGCTGGCGGGCGAAGAATACGAGCAGGGCGCCCTCCGTGAGGTTGAAGAAGAGATGGGCATCCGAGGCGTTCCCTTGACACCGCTCTTTCGGTTTTATCACCAGGAGGCGCACAACCGGGTGTGGGGTGCGGCCTTCTCGTGCGTGTACGATGGTGAAATCGTCCTACAGGAAGAAGAAGTCGAGAGCGGTGCATTTATGGCCGTGCCTGATATTCTGCACTTGGCCCGGACCGAGCCGTTCACCCCGGATGGCCTGTACGTGTTGAAACGCTATCTGGCGGAGTATCAGACCCAGGATGGGGCATGAAATTCGGGCTGATTTTCACCCTCCAGGACCCACCCCACGGGGAGCACTTATCCCGGCTCTATGACGAGGTGTTTACCCAGGCGGCCCTGGCCGAGGAGGCTGGCTTTGAGTTGTTTCTCCTACCGGAACATCACCAGATGCCGGACGGCTATATGCCTGCGCCCCTCACCTTTGCCGCGGCTCTGGCAGTGCATACCAAGCGCGCGCAGATTGGCACGGGCATCCTCCAGCTCCCACTGTATCATCCGCTGCATATTGCCGAGCAAATTGCCGTGATCGACACGATTGCCAAAGAGCGCTTTATCCTTGGCGTGGGCCTGGGTCTGGTTGAGCACGAATTCAACGCCTTTGAGATTCCGCTGTCTGCCGCGGCAACGCGTTTTACCGAATCGGTCGAAATTCTCAGACAGGCCTGGAGCGGTCAGACGTTCTCTCATCACGGCCAGCATTTCAATTTTGACGATGTCACTATTACTCCTCGTCCCCTGCGCCAGCCGCCGATTTGGATCGGTGCCATGTCGACAATCACGCTCACGCGCGCCGGCCGGATTGGTGATGGGTGGCTGTCGGACCCGCTCCATAACTTTGATGTGATGCGGGCCTGGTCCGAGATGTACCGGACCGCGGCCCGGCAGGCGGGGAATCCGCGGGTGGAAATTGCCCTGCTGCGGAATGCCTGGGTCGGCGACAGCCAGGCCGAGCTTGAGCGGACCTGGTGGCCGCACGTCAAGGACTATCACCTCTTCTACCTGCGGCTGGGCTTTTTCGCCTCGGGCCGATTTAACGCCAAGTGGGAGCCCTGGGTGAAAGAGATCACCTCGGACGCGGAATGGACATGCGAGCGGGTCGCACCGAACCGGTTGATCTACGGCACGCCAGAGCAGGTCGTGGCCGAACTCAAACGCTACGAGCACGCAACCGGGTGCCAGTATATGATTCTCATGCTACGCTGCCCGAGCGGTCCCAGCCACGCAGAGACCATGCGGTGTATTGAGCGATTCGGTACGGATGTCTTGCCGCATTTTGCATAGGGGAGGGAAATATACCATGCCAAACGGACATGGATTCATTGACAGCGATGCCCATATTATCGAACCCGAAGATATGTTCGAGAAATATCTGGATGCCAGATATCGCTCAGCCATGCCCAAGGCGTGGGCCAATTACCGGGGGGAACCGCTCGGCTTCGGCTTTGAGGTCAGGATTCCCAACCCGGATGGAGGCGAATATCTGATGCCGTTCGGGCGCGACCCGCTGCGAGATCCCGCCCAAGCCGATGGTAAACCGCATAGCGGGGCGCAGGAAGCCGGCGAACGCGTCTTTCTGCCGGGCAATGACGAAGCCTATGCCGAATACGCCAAGCAGGACTTCCCACCTGAGATCTACCCGGAGGTTATGCGGCGGGTCGGCATCGACTATATGGTTGTCTATCCCACCAACGGTCTCCTCTCAGTGACGGTTCCAAATCTGGCGGCTGATACGGCCGCGGCCTATCGTCGGGCGTATAACAACTGGCTGGCCGACTTTTGTGCGGCCGCCGGGGGACGGGTGTTCGGCGCCGCTTCTATCGACCTGCGCGATGCGCAGGAGGCCGCTCGGGAAGTCCGTCGATGCGTCACGGAATTTCACTTCAAGGCGGTTCATATTAACCCTGTTCCGGTGTGTGAGCATCGCTTATATGACGAGTTCTATGAGCCGCTGTGGGAGACGCTTGAGGAACTGGACGTGCCGCTCGCCGTTCATACCGGAAACGGCACAGCCGCAGATGAGATGCTGTACTATTACCTCCCCCGGTTGCGCTCCGCCCAGACAACCGTGGCCTTTACGATCGGCAATATGCTGGCCAGCACCGCGCTGATTATGGGTGGGGTACTGGAACGTCATCCGCGGCTGCGGGTCGTGCATCTGGAGTCCGGCGCAGGCTGGGCCGCGTTTTGGCTTGACCGCTTGGGCGCCGGCGTCCAGGGCGGCTTTCGTGGCCTTGATATTGAGGGGCTCAGCATGCCACCGGTCGAATACTTCAAACGCCAGTGCTATATCTCGGCTGATCCTGACGATCCCGGTATTCGGCAGGTTATTGACGCGATCGGAGATAATAATATCGTCACCGCAACCGACTTCGCTCACCCCGAAGGCCGGCAGTACGCCTGGGCGGTCAAGGAGATCATGGCCTTGCCGGGCGTATCAGATGACAGTAAGCGCAAGATCATGTGGGATAACGCCTTGCGGTTGTATCCCATTCAGCCTGACGCATAAGGAGGACGATCATGGGCGAACTCACGCGGCTATCCGCAACCGCGGCGGCAACAGACCTGGCCAGCGCTATTGAGCGTGATGGCGCGGCTATCGTTGAAAATCTCATCGACGAGGCGCAGGTGCAGGCGACCCTGGATGATTTGCGGCCGCATATCGAGGCGACCCCCGCCAGCCGGGACGATTTTGCCGGCTATCAGACCACGCGCACGGGCGCTCTGGTGGCGCGTGCGCCGGCCTGTCGTGCCCTGGTCACGCACCCCAGCATCCTTGCGGCCTGCGATGCCTTCCTGCTGCCCAACTGCAATCGCTACCAGCTCCATCTGACCCAGGTCATCCGCCTGATGCCCGGACAAAAGAAACAGCCCTTACACCGTGACCGTCTGGTCTGGGGCGATTATTTGCAGGGGGTTGAGCCCCAGCTCAGCACGCTGTGGGCGCTGACGGATTTCACCCACGAAAGCGGTGCCACCCAGGTCGTGCTGGGCAGTCCGGCCTGGCCCAAGAGCCGCGAGGCTAAAGCGGACGAAATCAGCTATGCGGAAATGCCGCGGGGCTCGGTCCTGGTCTATTCCGGGACCGTTTTACACGCCGGGGGGGCAAATAACAGCGCATCCGACCGGGTCGGACTGAATATCACCTATTCGCTCGGCTGGCTGCGACAGGAAGAAAATCAGTATCTCTCCTGTCCGCCCGAAATCGCCAAGGACTTGGACCCCGTCCTCCAGGAACTCCTTGGCTATACCATGATGAGTTACGCCCTGGGTTATTTCACCCCGCCCGACATCACCAAGGGAGAATCGGGCCTGCGGGCGCCGGAATTCGCCCTTGGCCGCCGGCCACGGAAAAACAGGAGCAAACTTGAGCTCCCCGCGTCTTAGAGCAAATTACGATTGAGTGTAGCTGTCCGTCATTCCTGCGGAAGCAGGAATCCAGGCCCCCAGCCCCCTCCGTTCGCTGGATGCCGGATCACAGCCTGCCCCGGACACGATCCGGGGTCCGGCATGACGCGAGCCCTCCGTACGGCTATGAAGCACTCTCGGCGGTTTGCAGTTTTGAGACGCCCTTGCAGCCGAGATAGACGAGGAGGGCGGCGCTGAAGCCGGGAACACTCTCGTTGATATACGCGCCCAAGTCCAGCATATTCCAGGCGACGACGGTCGTCCCACCGGCCAGGGCGACGAGGAAGGCTCCCCGTTCGGAAATCGTGTCGTTGAGGAGACGCAGAACCAGCACACTGCCAATGGACGCGCCCAGGCCGGCATACGCAAAGGCGACCAGGGAAAAGATGTCCTGTTCGGCAAACAGGGCCAGCAGCGTCGCCACACAGGCCACGCCGACCGTCCCCGCCTTGGCCTGAAAGAGGGATTGTTTCGGCGGTTCGGGCAGGTCGCGCATCAGGGAGGCTGAACAGCTCAGGATTTGCGAGTCGGCGGTGGACAGGGTGGACGAAAAGACGCCCGCCAGCACAAAGCCCACGGCGAGGGGGGGCAGCATCTCCTTGGCCGATAAAAACAGGGCCAGTTCGGGCTCGAAAGCGTCAATATCTCGCAGGATCACCCGGGTACTCAGCCCCACCAGCGTGAACAGGATGGTAAACAGCGCTTCAAAAGTATAGTTGGCGGCAATGAATTTCTTGGTGTCCTGGGCGTTTTTCAGGGCCATGGCGCGAATGAGGATGTGGGGCTGCCCGAGGATGGACATGCCAAAACCCAGGCAGCCGAAACAGAAGATCATCCAGCCGCTATAGCCGCCAATGGAGAGATTCTGAGGAATCAGGTCGGTGCCCGGCGCGGTCGCGTGAAAGCTGGCCACCAGATTGGCCACCCCGCCTTCCTTGACCACGGCCATGAGCAGGATGAGGAGCAGGCTCAGGCTCATCATGATGATCTGGGCGCTGTCGGTCCAGATGGAGGCGCGGATGCCCCCGGACCAGCAGTAAAAAAGAATAATGGCCGTACTCAGCAGAATACCGACATACAGGGGTTGCCCGAGGGCGACTTCGAGAGCCATGCCGCCCGCCTTCAGTTGGGCCGCGGCGTAGAAGCTCAGAAAAAACAGGGTCAGGAGGCCGATAAAGCGGCGCAGCAGGACGCGATTTTCTCCGTTCCAGAAGGTCAGCAGTTCGCCGATGCTCAGGGCCCAACCGCTGCTGTTCATATACTGCAAGCGGGAGACGGTCAGGGCGTAGACCAGAAAATGGCCCAACAGCAGGCCCAGCCCCAGCCAGATGACCATGGTCCCGTTGAGATAGGCCGCCCCCATGAAACCGGCAAAAATAAATCCGCTGAATTTGCTGGCGCTGCTGGAAAAGGCCAGGCTGTAGGGAGAGATGCTCTGGCTGGCCAGAAAATAGTCCTCTTCCGATTTCCGGCTCTCGCGGACGGCAAAAAAGCCAACCAGACAGGTTAGGCCGAGCAGACAGAAGAGGAAGCCGAAGAGCATAACGAATAGTGCTGCTACGGCATAACACGCGGCTTGTCAACGGAGCGTAGCGCAGCGGAGTCGAAGGGCCGGTGGCCGGCCAGACGGTTAGCTGATGGCTGACTTTTGACTTGCCCGCCTCTCAGGTAGGCATGGGGAGATTCGCTATGAGTGGCCCGGCAGCGCGGTCGGCGTCCAGCACCAACCACAGACAAAATCGGCCTTGTCAATCCGTATTTGACAATCGCCCCCGTCCTGTGCGACCTTCCTTCTGCCAATACGAGGTACGGAGACCTGCTGCGTCGGGTCCCCTGCTCAATAGAAGAACCTATCAACGGTTGGGAGTCATGACCCGGCTCGGGTGAATAGGCAGGAATCCTACATACTCCGTATGTCGTATTGGCGTGGCCCGGCAACTTCATGCCGGGATCACCACAAGAAGGAGGGCCGTATGTGCCTGCGTCACTATCTCTTGGGGGGAGCCGTCCTCCTTGGCGTCCTGTGCGGGGGCAGCGATACCGACGCGCAGGAGCGCGACGGGAACAAAGGTTGCGGGGGTCCGGTCACAGAGGAGATCATCCAGAATCAGAAGTTCTGTGACGAGGTGAAGGGAAGACCGGAGGTCCGACTCAACTACCCCTACCCAACAGACGAACACTATGTCTGTGTGGACTGTGTAACGGAGGATGCGGTGTATGAAGGGGGGCTCGATAAGCGCAGCAGCCGGGATAGCCTCCATCAAGTCCTCCTGGCGGCCTATCTCACCGGCAAGCAGCCGGTCGTCGTGATCTATGATACCGATGGGCGCATGGGCAGATTTGAGTACCAGATGCGCGCCGCCTGCGCCCGGGCGGGGGTGACGTTCATCAAGAAGGCAGTCGCTCACCCTACCTCGACCGCCAGTAACTGAGCGGCTCCCCAGAGGTGGAGTCCCAGTGACTGACCAGTTCGTGCAGCAGAGAGGTCTCGAACACCAGGGCCAGGCTCAGCAGCTTCGCTCAATCGGCTTCGACCAATTTTCCAACCGCATCAGCGTAGCGGACCAGTGTATTAAGGGTCGGATTGGCTTCCCCACTATTTTCCAGCCCTGACTTTTCCAGCCCTGACAGTGTGGATCGTTCAATACCGGTGCGGTCTTTCATATCGGCCAAGCTCAGTCCCTTTTTCATACGCTCAGCCTTTAACACGGCCATCGCGTGCTCAATCGCAACGCCCTGCTGTACGGCCTCAGCCAACTTTCGTCTTGCCCGCTGCCTGATGTCGGGCAGCTCGTGTCGAATGTGTTCGCGGAGGCGCTTATGTCTCTCTCGCTCTTCTCCGGTCGCGGGACGCTATATTCGCTTCCCCATCTGCTTAGCCATAGGATGACCAGGACCGGTCAGGGAATAATCACGAAGTTCTGGAGTGACTCTTCCCACCGTATCGTGGTTTGATCGCCCGGCTGGGGGAAGTCTGCGAGGGGAAACGTGCCGCTCAGCCCGCGCAGGAAATCGGTTCCCAGCGTCGTCACCCGCACTGTCGTCCGGGCAAACTCCACTCCATCGGCCAGCGCCCGCAGCGCGTGCTCGCCAGGCCCCAGGTTGTTCCAGTTCATCAGCAGGACAAAGCCGTTGTCGCTATCCCCGCACACCCCCTGGGTGTCTCCCCGCGGCGTCCCATAGGCCGCTGTCACCGGCGTGCCGGCCAGCTCAATGACGATGGCTTGCGCCTCGCAGGCCCAGCCCGAGATGATCCCGACCCCGCTCTGGGACGAGCCCAGGGATGGGTTTTCCAGCACAGCCTGAAGTCCGGCCACGCGGTTATGTCCTCCGCCCCTGCCGGGCTGGCCATCAGTAATGACAAAGTTCTGCCGGGATTCGTCCCACTGGACAAGCGTGGTATCGCCCGGCTGGGGGAAGTCTGAGAGAGGAAACGTGCCACTCACCCCCCGTAGAAATTCCTCACCCAGCGTTGTCACCCGCACTGTCGTCCGGGCAAATTCTGCCCCGTCGGCCAGCGCCCGAACCTCGTGCGTTCCAGGCCCCCAATTATTCCAGTTCACCAACAGGCTGAAGCCATTGTCGCTATCCCCACACACCCCCTGGGTATCCCCCCGCGGTGTCCCATAGGCCGCCGGCACCGGTGTGCCGGCCAGCTCAATGACAAGCTCGTGAGTGTGACACGCCCAGCCGGAGATCACGCCAATACCACTCTGGAAGGAAGCCGGCTGCGGATTCTCCAGAGTCGCCGGGGAGACGAAATCTGTTGAGAAGACGGCCACGTCGTCGATCGTCCAGCCGGCGGCGGTCTCGCTGGCGTCGGACACCAGTTGAAAGGCCAAGCGGACCGGCTCTCCAACGGAAGGGGTCAAATCAATTGATGTTTGCTGCCAACCTGTCTGCGTGTCGGTGAAGACGCGTACATGATCCTCTGTCGACCACCATCCGTCTTCTTTTTCTCGCGCCATCCACACGTTACCTGAGTCGCCACTGGCAAAGGCGTACCGATGCCAGAAGGTCAGGGTGGCCGACGTGACCCCGGTCAGATCAATAACCGGGGACCAGATAATAGTATTCTGGTCGTTCCGATAATTCCCACTCGGACTATCCGTCCAGGCCTGCGTTCCGTCATGGACGGGCGCCGTGGTCAGCGCCCATGGAGCGTCCACCAACCAGTCAGATGTTCCACTCTCCATGCCGTCTTCAAACAGCACCTCATCGGCTCCCGCCTGCGTCACCGCGAAGGTCCAGCCGTTGATAGTCAGCGTGCCGACCCGAGCAGCGGGGCTGGGATTGGCCGCTACCGTGTAGCGGACACTGCCAGGACCACTCCCCGTTCTTCCAGCCGTCACCCGAAGCCACGCCGCGTTGCTCCGTGCCGACCAGTCGCAAGCACTCGCCGCCTTGACCGGGACGCTGGCACTGGCCGCCCCCGGGCCGAAGATGTGGGAGGAAGCCGGCAGAAAATCGATGCAGGTGCTGAACGTGGCCGGGTCGGTGTTGATGGTCACCCGGTAGCCGCTGGCGTAGGCGGCGTCGATGGAGACCTGGAGGCTGTTCTCCCGGTCCGTAAATATCTCCCCCACTGTCCACATCGCGCTCGCGTCGTTCGGGTCGCCGTTGGTGTCCGGGTCGACGACCTGGGCCAGCCGGTCTTCCCGCGTGGTATCGACCTTATGGATGACCACCGCTTCGTCCGGGATTTCCTCATCGTAGCCGGTAAACAGCCGCGCCTCGACGGTATAGAAGTCGGTAGCCGAGTCTCCGATGGGAATCTGCGCCATCAGGTAGCCTTCTTGGCCGGGCTGGGCCAGCCGTTCGAGGGTAATGGTCTGGGTGCTGTTGGGCGCTGCCACATACTTCCGGTCTGGTGGAATCCAGCCCAGAAAGTCCTTGTGGTAGGCGATGGTATGGACGCTCACGCAACCGTAGTCGGGATCGGGCAAGAGACATGCCCCGCCCCGGCTCATCACATCCCAGTCTGAGTCATAGGCATCGTCATACGGACCGGAAGAATGCAGCAAGCCCATAGCATGGCCCATCTCGTGGGCGACTGTGACGTGGTCGTCAAAGCCGCCGGCTATCGCCGATAAACCATAGAAGCGCTGGCTGCCATCCTTCCTCAAAAAAGTCGGACCACCAAAGCCACCGACTCCCAGGTCTCCGAAGTCCTGATTAAAGACCAGGTTGATGCCCCGGAAGTCAGGGAAGAACACAGCCGCGTCGCCGGCGGCAATACAATCCGCTTCCAGGCGTTCGGCGTCATGCTCTTTGTGTCCATCGCCATCTTTGTCATACACGTAATACGAGTGGGGCCGGGGCAGATTATACCAGCCCACCACGACACTGCCCTGTAAATCGGTCAGCGTCCCGTCAGACACCTCTCTCCAGTAGTGCCCCAGGCCGGGAGCGGAGGTTCCCATCATCTTCTCATAGTAGGCGACGGGATGCGGGGTGACAGCGGTTGCATCGGCAAAGCGGCACAGGATCGTCACCCAGGCCTGGGAACCTGAGACTGGCTCTTTACAGCACAGCGTGACTTTGCCCGGCGCGGCTATCGCCTCATACAGGGAAAGACAGCGGTCATTCTCATCCGTTATCACAAAGACATTTCCGGCATACACTTCCTGGGTATAGCGCTCGCCCGGCTGGAGGCTACCGAACCATTCACGCTGGCCAGCGAAGTCTACCCAATAGACATAGCGCGGCTCATTGGTCTGATTGTCAAAAACAATGGTCGTGGCCCGTGCCCCTGTGGATGCCAGAGAACCTTCCAGACTGCACGCGAGCGGTTCCAACTCTACGACAGCGGCGTTGGCGGCCAGCTCTTGTTGCGAAAAAACAGATTGCGAAAAAACAGATTGCGAAAAAATGGAGGTCGCATCCAGAGACACGGCCAACTCGATGGCACTGACGCGGAACTGCGCGGGGGAGTCAGGCCCGGCCGGCTCCCACTCGCCCACCACTGTTACCCGCTGGCGGTTCAGGGCGACTGGGCCGCCGAGTGGCCGCAGGAGTGCGCCCTCAATCAGGAGTTCGTGGCGCGCGCCCGAGTCCTCGGTCAGCCCATAGCTGGTTTCAGCAACCAGGCCGGACGCGGTTCGGTAATCCGTAACCGTGATGGTGAACCAGCCGCTGAGGGTCTGTTGCTGGGCTGCGACCGGCTGCGCGGACAGCATCCACACCCCGAGCAGAAACACAACGACACCGCTCTGTACGCTTCCAGACATCGGGTTTCTCCTTCGTCTTACGCACCGCCCTGGGAAAACGCGCCGCCCCATAAGGCGCGCAGAAATTCACCCACCGGGAGCAGCGTCACCGGGCCGAGGCGGCGGACTCGCGGTTCGAGGCAGACGCACACATAGCGCTTGCAGACGTTTTCTTCTGCCAGCACCCGCAGGGATTTCAGGTCCCGGGCCGACACGTTTTCCTTGGCCTTCACCTCTATCGCCGTATGGTCGCCGACGAGAAAATCAACCTCAAACCCGGACCTTGACCGCCAGTAACTGAGCGGCTCCCCAGAGGTATAGTCCCGGTGACTGACCAGCTCGTGCAGCACATAGGTCTCGAACGCCTGGCCGAATTCGGCGGTCCCGCGGCGGAACTCCCTGCCCTGGAGTTCTGCGACCACCCCCACGTCAAAAAAATAATACTTTGAGGAACTCAAGGGTTTTCTCTTGCGCGACTTCCGCCAGGCGGGGAGTTCGTACAGCACCAGGGTATCCTTCAGAATGTCAAAATACTCGTAGACGGTCGTCCGGGCGACTTGCGCGTCATTTGCCACCTTCGTGAAGTTGACAATCGCGCTGTTGCACAGGGCGGCCACCCGGAGAAAACGGCTGAAGGCCGGCACATTGCGGGTCAGTCCCTCGGCAATAATCTCTTGTTGGAGATAGAGGCCGGCATAGGCTTGTAAATCCGCGCGCGGATCGTCGGAGAAGTAGACGGAGGGCAGAGTCCCCCGTGCAATCGCCCGCATCACATCGAAGCGTGGACCGAGTTCACGAGAGGTGAGGGGGTGTAAGGACTTGGTGCGCGCCCGTCCTCCGAGCAGATTGACGCCGCCCCGACGGAGTTTCCGCGCGCTCGAGCCGGTCAGCAAAAAATGTATCCGCCGTTGTTCAATCAGACGCTGCGCCTCATTCAGGAGTTCCGGCAAGCGCTGAATCTCATCAATGACGACCATGCGGTCGTCCGCGGTCAATTCCTGGGCGATCTGACCCGGATTTCGGCTGAGGGTGAGATACAGCGAGCTGTCCAGCAGATCGTACAACCGTACCCCTGGCAGTGAGTGGGCAATCAGAGCGCTTTTGCCGGTCTGGCGTGGTCCGAACAGGAAGTGAGATTTTTTCTCCAACAGGCCGGGCAGGTCAAGGCTGCGCTCGATATAGATCGGACCGGCGGTTGTGTCTGCGATGCTATTTGACATGTCTGTCGTCATATTTCATGCCAAATGACGATAGACATGTCAAATAGCTTTATCTGGCCGTTTACGCATCGGGCAGCAGCGTATACTCCCGCTCGGCGTACGGGAAACCCTCCAATTCAAAATTGGGCTGTTCGTAGGGCAGGTGACGGTTGATATAATAGGCGCGAATCTCCGCGATTTTGTCCCCACGAAAAACATACCACTCCGCCCCGCGCATGGCCTCGACTGTGCCGGTTGGCGGCGTCCAGGTCATCGTCCACTCGATCACGCATTCATCTCCCTGGACAATCGCATGGTCGCAGGTCCACGTCGCCCGAATGCGCGGCTGCATCTTGGCCCAATAGCCAGCCAGGGATTCTGCGCCTCGGATGGGAGCATGGTGCGTAAAGTAATGGACAACGTCATCGGTAAAGGTCGATTGCATGAGTTCCACGTCCGCCGTACTACAGCCCTGATAATACTTCTTTATGGTGCGTACAAATGGATGTTCCTGAGACATTGTCTTCCTCCTGTGGATCAGCGTCGAGGGAATTCTCCGTGCCGGACAGTGTCCGTGTCCGGCATTTCCTGAGGCGGCCACTCCTCGAACTGCTCCTCCAACTCTTCGAGCATCTGCTCCTGAAAATGCCCGGCACACATGGCCATGCCAAAAAGCATGAGCAGCAAAAGAGCCCCGGCGCCCACCAGACAGCCCGCGCCTATTTTGACGCCACGCAAAAAGTCAGAGGGCATGAGGCTTCTGGCTGTATCACAGCCGGAAACGGGCGGGAATAGCGAGGCGGGTCTGACGGCGGAGCATAAGCGTTTCTCACGTTGCTGTCAGCCTGAGCGCCATGCTAGAAAGACGCCCGATGGAGAGGCTGGCTGAGGTCAGGAATTCCCGTGCCCCGCGCTCAATACATACTCGCTCTCGACCAGGGCACGACCAGCTCCCGCGCTATCCTCTTTGACCACACAGGCACCATACGCGGGCTTGCTCAAAAAACATTGACCTCGCTCTTTCCTCAGCCCGGCTGGGTGGAGCAGGATGCCAATGAAATCTGGTCATCACAGGCCGCGGCCGTGACCGCAGTGCTGGCCCAGGCGAGTCTGTCGAGCACCGATGTCAGCGCCCTGGGTATCACCAACCAGCGCGAAACCACCCTCATCTGGGATCGGGAAACGGGCCAGCCGATCTATCATGCGATTGTCTGGCAGGATCGGCGTACCGCCCCGCTGTGCGACGCGCTCAAGCAACAGGGTCTGGAGACCTTTTTTCGGGATAAGACCGGCCTGGTCATCGACCCGTATTTCTCGGGAACAAAAATCCGCTGGCTCCTGGACACTGTTCCGGGCGCACGCGCCAAGGCCGAAGCCGGGCGGCTGGCCTTTGGAACCGTTGATACCTGGCTCGTCTGGCAACTGACTCGGGGGAAGCAGCATATCACCGACGTCACCAATGCTTCGCGCACCCTGTTATTGAATATCCAGACGAGAGAGTGGGATCAGGAATTACTCGATACCCTCGACATCCCCCGCCAGCTTCTCCCCGAGGTGCGCAGTTCCAGCCAAGTCTACGCGGAAACGTCAGCAGACCTCTTTGCCACGGCCGTACCGATAAGTGGGCTGGCCGGCGATCAGCACGCGGCCTTGTTTGGTCAGATGTGCACGACACCCGGCATGGTAAAAAACACGTATGGCACGGGCTGCTTCATGCTCATGCAGACCGGCGAGCAGCCCGTTGCCTCCCAGAACCATCTGCTCACCACCGCCGCCTGGCGGCGCGACGGCCGTACCCAGTATGCGTTGGAAGGCAGCGTCTTTATGGCCGGAGCCGTTGTGCAGTGGCTGCGTGATGGACTCGGTATTATCAAGTCGTCGGCAGAGGTCGAGGCCCTGGCGGCCAGCGTCCCGGACACGGGTGGAGTCTATCTGGTGCCGGCCTTTTCCGGCCTGGGCGCCCCGCATTGGGACCCTTACGCGCGCGGCGCACTCTTCGGTTTGACGCGCGGCTCGACCGCGGCCCATATTGCCCGGGCCGCGCTGGAAAGCATCGCCTACCAGTCCACGGATGTCCTGACCGCCATGCAGGCGGACGCGGGCCGGCGGCTCACCCAGTTGCGCGTTGACGGCGGCGCAAGCGTGAATAATCTGCTGATGCAGTTTCAGGCCGACCTCCTCGGCGTGTCGGTAGTGCGTCCGAAAATTGCAGAGACAACCGCGCTGGGGGTCGCCTATTTGGCCGGTCTGGCGGTCGGCTATTGGAAAGACCCCAGCGAGATTGCAAGCCAGTGGCAGATCGACCGCGTTTTTGAGCCTGCCCTGTCGCCGGAACGCCGAGAGGAACTCAAGGCCGGCTGGGCACAGGCCGTGGAGCGTGCCAAGGAGTGGGAAACACCGGACACCGCATAAGGAGGATACGTCATGCAAACAGGCAATTTTCGCGGCTTCACCGTTTCGATGCAGGACCCAGGCATTAGCCTGATTACCTTTAACCAGCCCGAGCGGCTGAACGGGATGACGCATCACCTGAAGCGCGACCTGGTTGAAACCCTCATCCAGGCCCAGATGGACGACACGGTCCGCGTGGTCGTCTTTACCGGCTCGGGGCGTGCCTTTTCCGCGGGCGACGATATCACCGGGCGTCCGGTCGGGCAGCAGGCCGGGCAGGCGCGGGTGCCCGATATTCCGGGGGGACACCACAACCCGACGGGGACGTATAACGGCCTGCGGCATCTCTCACAGCCGCTCAATCAGGCGGTCAGAAATCTGGACAAATTGACCATTGCCGCACTGAACGGGGTAGCGATTCAAACCGGCTTCTCGCTCGCCCTGGCGTGTGATTTCCGCATTGCATCCGAGGAGGCTCGTATGGGCAGCGCCACGCTCCGTTTCGGACTCCTGCCAGACGAGGGCGGCCAGTTTCTGCTCACGCAGTTGATGGGCGTGGGAAAAACCATGGATTTCCTCATGCGGAAACGGATTGTGTCGGCCCAGGAAGCGCTGGACCTCGGGCTGGTGCACGAAGTCGTCCCGCCAGCCGCACTCATGGACCGAACGCTCGACCTCGCCCGCGAACTCGCCAACGGCCCGCAGGTCGCCATGCGGATGCTCAAACGCTCTCTCTATAATGCGGCCGAGATGACCTTTGCCCAGTCCCTGGACGAGGTTGCCTCGAAAACCGCAGTCTCGGACCATCACCCCGATGCCGAAGAAGGCATGCGGGCGTTTCGGGAAAAACGCTCGCCCAGGTTTAATCGGTGGCTGGAGGAGAAATAGTATTCGGTCAGGGTAAACAGCTTTTTCGTGACTCAAGAACGGAAGCGGACAAACGATTTCCCAAAGCTGTAAGGTTTACAGGTCACATGCTACAGGGGGAATGGTGTACTGAGTTGCGTTAGCGCGTAAGACAGATAAGGAGGCCAGCCATGTTCGTTGCCACGCTCAATCGTCCGCTCGCCACGACGATCACCGGCTCTTTGCCGCGACCCGAATGGTTTACGCTCAACCTTGCCGGCCGCCCGATGTCCTCGGCCTTGTTGGGCGATTATCAGTTTCACGAGCAGTATATTGATGCGGTTGCCAGTTGTATCAGCGATCAACGCCGGGCCGGGATCGATATCATGACGGATGGCGATATGCGTTTTGATCGGGATATCGGCGGACGAGCGTGGTTTGGCTATATCTTTGACCGGGTGGAGGGCCTGTCGCCCGGTGCGTTGCGCTCCCTTCCATTTGGCGGCTCCCCGCGGGAACTCCAGCCCGGCGATATCTTTCATGAGATTATGGTGACCCGCTTACCGCCCACCGTCACGGGGCCGGTGAGCGCCGGCAGCCTCGAGTACGATGTCGCCTGGAAAACCGCCCAGGGGCTGGCCGAACAGCCGGTGAAATTTGGAGCCTGCTCGGCCCAGGTCGTCGATATGCTCGTGATCAACGAGCATTACCGGGACCGCCAGGAAACGATCATGGCCCTCTCCCAGGCCGTTAATGGCGAATACCATAAACTGGCCGATGCCGGCTGCCCCGTTGTCCAGGTCGAGGAGCCGTGCTTCCACTTTGTGGAAGAGATTGACTGGGAAATTTCGCCCGAGGTCTACGTGGAGGCCTTTAACCTGGAAGTCGCCGGGCTGCGCGACAAAACCGAGGTGTGGTGCCACACCTGCTGGGGGAACCCGTTTGCCCAGAACCTCGGCTACGGCGCGCGCTATAAGCCCGTTTTGCCGTATCTCGATCAGCTTGAGGTGGACGTGGTGACCTTTGAGATGAAGTTCAACAATTTTGCCGAACTCGCCGATGTTGCCGCTGCTATCGGGAAAGACAAGAAAATCGCTATCGGTGTCGTCTCGCATCGCACCCTGCAAGTCGAAACAGCGGAAGAGATTGCCGAGTCCGTGCGCCAGGCCCTGAAGCTTATTGAACCCGAACGCTTGATTCTCAGCACCGACTGCGGGTTTGGGCGTCAGGGCATTTCCCGCAAGCACGCCTTCTATAAAATGGTGGCCCTCGCGCAAGGCGTCAACATCGTCCGGCGCGAGCTTGGGCTGACCCCTGCCGTTGTTCCCGTCGAGGCGAGAAACCTGGCGTATTTGTAAAGGTTGAGAGACATCTTTCTGAGCAAACATCCGCATTGGGGAGCTATGAACACGGAACACTTCGATGTCCTGGTTGTCGGCGCGGGAATCTCCGGGATTGCCGCCGGCTATCATCTACAGACCGCCTGTCCGGGCCGGACGTATGCCATTCTCGAACGCCGCGCTACCGTCGGCGGCACCTGGGACCTGTTTCGCTACCCCGGTATCCGCTCGGATTCGGACATGTATACGCTGGGCTATCCGTTCCGGCCCTGGACCGACCCACAGGCCATCGCCGACGGGCCGGCCATCCTGCGCTACGTCAACGAGACCGCTCGGGAGTTCGGGATCGATCGCCATATTCGTTTTGGCCACCACGTCAAGCGGGCCGCCTGGTCCACGGCGGAGGCGCGTTGGACGGTCGAAGCCGAACGGACCGACACGCAGGAGCGCTGCCGCTTCACCTGCAACTTTCTCTTCATGTGCAGCGGCTACTACAACTACGACGCAGGCTACACCCCGGATTTTGCCGGAACCGAGCACTTTCGAGGCCGGGTCGTGCACCCGCAGCAGTGGACCGATGACATCGAGTACGCGGACAAGCGCGTCATCGTCATCGGCAGCGGAGCGACCGCGGTCACGCTCGTCCCCGAACTGGCCAAGCGGGCGACCCATGTCACGATGCTGCAACGCTCACCCAGCTATATTCTCTCCCTGCCGTCGCAGGACGCTCTCGCCAATGCGCTGCGCCGTTTTCTTCCGAATGCCCTGGTCTATCGTCTGATTCGGTGGAAAAATGTGCTGATCGGAGCCTACTTCTTCTGGTTCTGTCGCCACTCCCCGGAGCGGGCCAAGGCGTTTCTTCTGCGCCAGGCTCGCGCGGCGTTGGAGCCCGACTATGATGTCGAGCAGCATTTCACCCCTCGTTACAACCCCTGGCAGCAGCGCCTGTGCCTGGTCCCGGACAGTGACCTGTTCAAGGCGATCAAAGCCGGCCAGGTCTCGGTTGTGACCGACCATATCGAGACCTTCACCGAGCAAGGCATCCACCTGCGTTCGGGGGAAACGCTTGAGGCCGATCTCGTCGTGACGGCCACGGGTCTCAATCTGCAACTCCTCGGTGGTCTCGCAGTGACGGTCGATGGTGAGCCCGTCGAGTTCTCGGAGACGCTGACGTATAAAGGCGTCATGTTCAGCGACGTGCCGAACCTGGCCCTGACGGTTGGCTATACGAACGCGTCGTGGACGCTGAAATGCGATCTCACCTGCGAGTATGTCTGCCGCCTGCTCAACTATATGCAGGCGAACGGCTACGCGCAGTGCTGCCCGCGCCCCCACGACCCGGATATGGAGCGGGAGCCGTTCATCGATTTCACTTCGGGTTACGTCCAACGAGCAATCGATGCCTTCCCCAAGCAGGGCCTCAAGGTGCCCTGGCGGGCGTATCAGAACTATATGCTGGATGTCTGGACGGTCGCCTATGGTTCGCTGACCGACGACGCGCTGGCATTCACTCGGCGACCGGTTGGACGACACCCGGATGCGCCGACAGACGAAGCCGCGCTACCGGAGCAGGCGGCTGGCTGACCGGCGCTTTCCGAGAAACACGTTTCTCTCCGAGGGAGAAGAGCGGAGGACTAGGCCATGCTCACAATCGCGCGGCCAACAATCTCACCCCGACTCAAGGCCGCATAAGCCTCATCCGCCTGTTCCAGGCGGTAACGCCGCGTAATAGGTTGAGACACCTTCACCTGCCCCTGGGCCGCCAAGGCCAGGACCTCGGGCAGGTCGGTGCGGACACGACTGCCGTAGGAGCCCATAAGCTGAATGCCGCGGCGGACCAGGCGGGTAATCTCAATGCCCGCAGTTGTCGTGCCAGGGGCAATACCGATCACCACTACTCGCCCTCCATCACGGGTCATCATGAACGCGTTCACCACGGTCTCCGGTCGTCCCAGGGCTTCAATGGCCACGTCCACCCCTTGGCCGCTAGTGGCATTGTTCACGGCTGCGACGGGCTCTTCCTGACTGGCATTCACGGTATGGGTCGCGCCCAGGGCCTGGGCCGCTGCCAACTTATCGTCGCGCACATCAACCGCAATAATCCGGCCGGCCCCAAAAGCCTTGGCGACCTGAACAACGTTTGAGCCCACACCGCCTGCACCGACGACGGCCACGCTATCGCTCGGTTGGACTCGCGCCTGATTCTTCACCGCGCCGTAGGCTGTCATCATGGCACAGCCGAGAATACACGCATCGGTCAGGGAGACGTTGGCAGGGGCGGGGAAGACGTCGCTGGCGGGAACAACCGCATACTCAGCCAGGCCGCCCATACTATACATCGCCAGGGTCGAGCCATCGGCACGAGAGAGACGACTCTCCCCATCGTAGAGCGTCCCCTGCAGACGGTTCAGGGCGAAGAAGGTTTCGCACAGATCGTCCCGCCCCTGCACGCAGTACGAGCACCCTCCACACGGCATGATAAAGCTACACACCACGTTCTCCCCGGTCCGTATCGTCTTCACCCCCGGACCGACCTCCTCAACAACGCCGGAGATCTCGTGGCCCAGCACGCACGGCAGCGGGAACTGCACTTCACCCTTCATCACATGCAGGTCGGTATGACACACACCACACGCAGCGACTTTGACCAAGACTTCACCAGCCTTGGGACGAGGTTGCGGAATATCCTCAATAATCAACGGGCCACCAACTTCCGACAGGACTGCAGCTTTCATCTGGGGATTCCTCCTTCTACGCCTGAGTATCCTATGCCGCGTTGACATTTTCGCCAAGGCATTTCTATTATTCAAAACGAGAGAGGGGAGGGTTCGTCATGAAGACCGACCGTTTCGGGAACCCATTTGCCGAGGCTCTGCCGTACGCCCGAGGGGCTATCCTGACCAGTACGGAGGATGATTTCCGCAAACTTCAGCAGGCGGGCCGGATTGTCCGACACCGCATCGGTGAGAACGGCCCGGAGGCGGTTTTCAATTTCACCGGGCTCGAACATGGCCTGCCGCTCAGCGGAGAGGACATCCTGTTTGCCCACGATGAAATCGCTCCCGCGCTGTATACAGAGCGGCTCCGCCGGCTGACGCTGGAGCACCTCGGCGGGTCTCCGGATCGTCACGACGTCATGCTCTTTAATCGGCTCACCGCGGCCACATTGGCGACCCATCTCGTGCTGGTAAAACCGGGCGCTGTCGTCGTCGGGGTGTCAGCCAGCCACAGTCATCCGTCCGTCATTCGGGCGGCGGCGCACGTCGGCGCGCGCCTCGTGGATACCAAAGGCGTAGAGGAGTTCACGGCGGTGCTGGAACGAGAAAGAGAGGTCGCTCTGGTTGTGCTCACGCGCTTAGCGGTGACCTATCAGGCGCTGTCCGTTGAAGCCTTGCAGCAGATCGTCCGTCTGGCTCACGAGCGGGATATCCTCGTGTATGCGGATGAGGCGGGTGGAGCACGGGTCGGTCCCGCTATCCTGGAGCAGCCCAAGATGCTCGAACTCGGCGTGGACCTGGGCGCGACCGGGCTGGACAAGTATGGCACCAGCGGTCCACGGGTTGGACTGATGGCAGGCGAGCAGCAGCTTGTGGCCCGCATCCGGGCGCGCGCCTGGGAGTTTGGGCTTGAGGCCCGCCCCCTGCTGTATCCGGCAGTCATCCGCTCGCTGGAAGCCTACACACCGGGACGGGTGCAGGCCCTGGTTGATAGCACCAAACAGGTCGCAACCGCCCTGCGGGCTCTCTTGGGGAGCCGGATACACGAAACGCCCGTGATCGCCGAGCTGCCGGCAGACGATATCCTCGAACTGGTCCTGGAGCGGGCCGGGCTGAGCGCGGCCTCGCCGGCACCCATTGTTCCGTATGAGGCGGCTGCCGCGTTGGCTATGCTGCTCTTGCGGGATTATGGCATTCTGGCGGTTCACTTCGCCGCCCTGCCACCCGGTACGGCCGATTTTCTGTTCAAGTTTATGCCACCGGACACGGTGGAGCGATTCGGCGGACCCGACGCTTTCGCCCAGGCTGTTGATGCCTCACTGCACAAGCTGGCGGGCCTGGTCACCCGGCCCGAACACATGCGGCAACTCCTGTTCGGTTAACACTCCGGCAGGAAAACAACACCGCGCGCTTTGGCCCAGAGCGTTTCAGGATAAGTTGGAGCCGCGCCAGCGGCGTTTCTTGCTACCACCGCACGATGGAAAGCCCAGGAATACGGGAGAAGCTTCGCTCATCACGAGTCGCTACCCTGAAGTCAGATGCCAGTGCGGTAGCGGCAATGAGTAAATCGTGTGCCCCGACTGTCACTCCTGTGGCGGCCAGCCTCGCCCAGATACGAGCATGAATCCGTGCCACTACGAGGTCAAATGGAATAACAGTGAGTCGGGCGAGCAGGTGCTCAACAAATGCCTCACGCCGTGCCCGATGCGCAGCCTTCCCCGCCCGGTGTACGCCATGCAATAGTTCCGAGGCAGTAACAGCCGCGAGCGCGATGCTCTCTTCTGCCTGCTTCGCGAGCAAGGAATCCAGATCGAGTTGCCCTCGCTCTATCGCAATTAATACACTCGTGTCGATCAGGATTCCCACGGCGACTCTGACAACACAGGTTGCTGTACCGTGACCGCTTCCACGGTCTCCCAATAGCCTGGGTCGGGTTTTGGAATTGAACGCAGGAGCTGTACAAGATCGGCAAGGGTGCGAGCGGCGGGCTGGACTGGGATGATGCGACAGACCGGCTCCCCGCTCCGCTCAACAACAAACTCTTCACCCCGATAGTGTACGCGGTTGAGGAGAGCGGAAAAGGTCCGAGCGGCCTGCGTTGCCGAAATATGTGATTTCATGCCAATCAGATTATCAGATTTTGGCTCGACCTCAAGGAGTTGTCATCAAATCTGCCTCTTTAGTCCGATTCTCCTCGCCCTCAAAACAGCTCCAACTGATCCGCTTTCTTCTTTCCCCCTGCACGCACCTGACTCCGACGACGTTCGAGCAGGTGTTCCTCAATATCGGCTAAATACGGAGAAGGAGACAGGGCTTGCACCGTGCCGCGCCAGCGGCGTTTCTTGGCGTGACACAGATAGAGTTTGGTTTTTGCCCGCGTGACGCCGACGTAGAACAGACGGCGCTCTTCCTCAAGATCGGCCGCTTCGGCTCTGCCCCAGGTCAGCGGGAGAATGCCGTCTTCACAGCCAACGATAAAGACAACGGGAAACTCCAAACCTTTGGCGGCATGAAGGGTAAGCAGGGAAATCCGGTCGGCGCGCGGGTCCCAGGTATCGACCTGCGTTTCGAGCGCAAGGGTGGAGAGAAAGCGGTCCAGATCGTCCCCGCACTCCCGAGCGACGGGTGGCAACAATGCCCAGGCTGCTCTTGTCTCCTCTCCTGCCCCAGGAGCCTCAGCTTTTTCACACGCGGCTTCAAGCCGCGCCACCAGAGTACCGTCGCCGGGCTGTTCGCGCAGCGTGTCGAGCAGTAGCGCCACCCCAGGATGGTCGAGCAGCCGCGTATGGGCGTGTTTCTGAAACGGCATGCCTGAACGGTGAAGGGCCTCAACGACCGCCTCTGCCTGGGCTTCGGTTCGGTACAGCACGGCGATGTCAGAAAAGGAGACGGCCCGGTCTTCGGCGTCTCGGGACCGACCGCTATCAATCGAAAAGAAGCTGTGTCCGCCCAGCAGCGTCTCGATTGAGTGCACGACGAACTCGGCCTCGGCCTTCTCCGTCCGCGCCTCATGGAGCGTGATTAAGCTTGGGGTGTCGGCCAGGACCGGAGTGGATGTCTGCTCGGACCCGGACGGCGCAATGACCTGGGAGGAGAGGTGGACGATGTTACGGTCAGAGCGATAATTCCGCGTCAGTCGGACCACTTGCGCGCCGGGAAAGTCGGCGGTGAACTGGGCGAAGAAACGGACGTCCGCCCCACGGAAACGATAAATGGCCTGATCCGGGTCGCCAATCGCACAGATGTTTCCGTCAGGCGGCACGAGTAGCTTGATGAGACGGACCTGCTGCTCGTCCACGTCCTGATATTCGTCAATACACACCCATTGGTAGCGCTCACGATAGGCGTCACGCAGGCCTGTGTCGGACTCGAAGACCTGAATCGTGCGGCCAATCAGGTCATCGAAATCGACCAGATTCCGCGCGTCCAATTCCTGTTGGTAGCGGTGAGAGATGTCGGCCTGGCCGGCCTCGGCTGGAGGCTGCCCCGTGCGCTTCGCCACCGATATGGCCGACAGCCGGCTGCGCGTCTGGCGGGCCGAGACGCCGAGCGTTTCGCGTAACAGCCGTTGACGCTCCGCGTCTGAGGCGACCCGAAAGCCGCGCTGGAGACCCGCCGCGTTCCAATGCTCCTGGAGAACGGACATGCCCAAAGCGTGAAACGTAAAAAGCGGGATTGTATCGGCAACAGCCGGCAGCAGGCGATGGAGACGTTCTCGCATCTCGTCCGCGGCCCGACGGGTAAACGTAATAGCCAGACAGTGTTCGGGACGAACGCGGTGATTGCGTATGAGATGGGCAATACGATGGGTGAGGGTGCGTGTTTTTCCAGAACCCGGTCCGGCAACGATCAGCAGCGGGCCGGCTATGATCTCGGCGGCCCTCCGCTGGTCGCTGTCAAGCCCGGCCAGGATATGGTCCGGTTTCCCGGCGTTCTTGACCTCAGCCGGCGGAGCGCCCCCCTCCCTGACCCTCCCCCTCACCGGGGGGAGGGAATGTTCGCCCCCTCTCCCTCCAGGGGCCCCCTCTCCCTCCCGGAAGGAATGTTCGCCCCCTCTCCCCTGGAGGGAGAGGGCTGGGGTGAGGGGGAAGAAGCAATCGGAAGTATGAGGGTGTGCAGCGTTCGCCCTTTCCTGCTCCGGGCTGTCCGCTGCACGTACATCAGGCGGTGCGTTTTCCTGCCTGGTCTGGAGCGGGGGCTCCTCTTTGAACAACGACGCGCCGCTCGTCTTCTGGCGCAGTTCTTCCTCCCGAAACAGCCGGATGGTTCCGTACACCCCGTCATAGCCGGCATCGCGGATCACTTCTTGTTTGCGCAGCCGGGAGATAGCTTCCGCAATAAGCGTGTCGCCGCTTTTCCGAATATCTTCCAGCGGAACAGCGTTGATCAGTTGTAGTTCGGGCCCAAGTTGGTTGAGCAAGCCCTCGTAGTGTTGCCCCACCTTCTTGCTCTTCGGCCCTACATGCAGAATCTCGGATAACATCTCGGGGAGAGGGACCAGGCTCTGGACCCCGCCGGCAGTCTCGGGCTGGGTATCGTCTTCGCGGTCGGCCAAATCATCCACCCGGTGCATCACCCCCACCGTCAGCGGCTTGCCACACTCAGGACAACGGCCCGCAAGTTGTTTGGTCTGGTGCGGCAGGAGGCGGACCTGACAATTCCGATGACCGTCCAGGTGGTATTTACCCTCTTCGGGAAAAAACTCGATCGTACCCTTATACCCCTGTCCGGTCTCCAGGGCGCGACGGATCGAGAAATAGTCAAGCTCGGTATCAAACACACAGGCTTCACGACCGAGCTTCTCCGGCGAGTGGGCGTCGGAGTTTGACACCAGCCGGAAGCGGTCCAGGGACGACACCCGCCAATTCATCTCCGGGTCTGACGACAGGCCCGTCTCCACCGCAAAGATATGGGGAGCCAGGTCGGCATAACACTCGTCTATGGCGTCAAAGCCGGACTTTGAGCCCAGCGCGGCAAACCACGGGGTCCAGATATGGGCCGGGACGAGATACGAACCGGGGTCCGACTCCAGGGTGATTTCCAGGAGGTGGCGGGAATCCAGTCCCAGGATGGGTCTGCCGTCCGACTGCACATTGCCGATCCTGGACAGCCGCTCGGTTATGCGCCCTACTGCCGGAAAGTCCGGGGCGTATAACAAATGGTGAATCTTGCGGGTCTTGTCGCCCTTCTTGTAGATCGTCGAGATTTCAACCGAGAGCATGAAACGGGTCGTCCCCTGACACGCCGCCGGCAGCATCCGGGCGACTTCCTTTTCCAGGTCGGGTCGGAGGCGGAACAGACCAGGCTCAGCCGGCACCAACTGCTCCTTGAGCTCGGCCTGCCAGACCGGATGGGTAAAGTCTCCGCTGCCGATGACCGTGATGCCCTTTTTCCTGGCCCAATAGGCGAGGTGCTTCAGATCGCAGTGTTTGCTGGTGGCACGGGAGTATTTCGAATGAATGTGCAGATCGGCGTAAAAGGCCATGGGCCGCCCTCCCCTCCTGACCGGTCCGGGGATTATCCACTGAGAGGAGGAGGCAGGTCAACGGTGGGTACTCCGGAACGGCAAGGGGGGGCGCATATCTCGCGCGTTGAGAACTCAGCGGCCCAGTGCCCGATAGTGCTCAGCCAGCACGCGGGCCACGCATGCGGTCAGCCGTTTGCCCATCGAGAGTTCCAGAAACTCGTTCGGTCCGTGTGCGTTCGAGTGTGGGCCGAGCACGCCGGTAATCATGAACTGGGCGGTGGGAAATTTTTCACCCAGCATAGCCATAAAGGGGATCGTCCCGCCCTCGCCTATGGCGCACATGTCTTGGCCGAAAAATTCCCGCGAGGCAGTCTGCAAGGCAGTCTCCAGCCACGGGGCGAGCGGCGGGGCGTTCCAGCCGCCGGCGGCCCATTCGGGCTCAAAGGACACCTGCGCGCCATAGGGCGGGTCGCGCTCCAGGAGTTGCTGCAATGTGGCTGAGGCCATGTTTGCATCCAGGGTCGGCGGAATCCGCAGCGACACCTTGGCCGCGGTAACGGGCCGCAGCACATTGCCGGCTTGCTCAAGCGCGGGCAGGCCGGCCGCGCCGGTAATTTCGAGTTGAGGCCGCCAGGTCCGATTGAGCAGGAGTTGATTGATATCGTCCGTCACCGCCTGGGCTTCGGAATGAAAAGGAAATTCTGCCGAGACGGTCTGCCCCAGCACGGTCGCGGTTGTCCGGGCCTGTTGCAGCCGCTCACTCGGTATTGCAACCTGAAATTCGGGCGGCAGGATTTCTCCGGTGCGCTCGTCTTCGAGGCGGCTCAGGAGTTGGCGGAGAATCCGAAAGCTTGAAGGAACGATGCCGCTGGCCGCGCCTGAGTGAACGCCTTCGGTCAGGGTCGAGACGGACAGATTACCCGACACCAGGCCGCGCAAGGAAGTCGTAATCCAGAGTTGGTCGTAGTTGCCACAGCCCGAGTCAAGGCAGACGACGAAGCTGGGCGTACCGATACGGTCGGCCAAGGCGTCCATATAATAGGGCAAATCTCCGCTGCCGCTCTCCTCGCAGGCTTCGATAATGACCACACAGCGGGCAAGCGGAACGCCCTGACGCTTGAGCGCCGCAATGGCGGTCAGGGAAGCACAGGCCGCATAACCATCGTCGGCGCCGCCACGCCCGTACAGTTTGCCGTCTCTCAGCACCGGCTGCCACGGGCCGAGTCCGTCATGCCAGCCGTCCATGGGCGGCTGCTTGTCCAGGTGACCGTAGAGCAACACGGTTTCGGACGAATCGCCCGGAACCTCGATAAAGAGCAAGGGCGTGCGGCCGGCAAGCCGGACCACCTCAAGGCTCAGACCGGGAATCGCCTGGCCGCGAATCCAGCCGGCGATGAGTTCAACCGCCTGGTCCAGATAGCCATTCGTCTGCCAGTCCGGATCATAGGCCGGAGATTGATTGGGAATGGCCAGGTAGTCCGTCAGAGTGGGGATAATACTGTTATCCCAGGTGGATTCGACAAATTGCCAGGTTTTTTGGGTATCCATACGGGAATTGTAACCGGCCGTCGGGTCTGTTGCCAATCCGGTAGTGTCTCAGTTTCGCCTCGTCCTTCTGTCTGTGGCGCATCCCCCTCCCTGGCCCTCCCCTCAAGGGGGAGGGAATGTCTGCTCCCTCTACCCTTGGAGGGAGAGGGCTGGGGTGAGGGGGATTCCAAAGTGAGACACTACCACCAATCCGGTCTAGCCGTCCGGCCCCCAACTCGGTAAGCTGGCGGTCTGAAGGAGGTTGACGCTATGGCAGCACTCGTTGTGTATCACAATCCTGGTTGAGGCAAGTCACGCGGAGCGCTCGATATTTTGCAGGAGCGCGGCGTCGAGTTCGACGTGATTGAATATCTCAAGAGCCCCCTCGGTCGGGCAGACTTTGAACGCTTTCTGGACCTGTTACCGGATGAGCCCGCGGAGCTGGTCCGTAAGGATAAAAAATTCAAGGCACTCGGTCTGAACGCGGACGACTATGTGACGCGCGAGGCCGTGGTCGAGGTCTTACTCCAGCATCCTGAGCTGATGCAGCGACCGGTTATCATCAGAGATCAAAAGGCGGTTATCGCCAGGCCATCGGAGAAGGTGCTGGAGCTGTTGGATTAGCCCTCCGTCGGATGACACTACGCGAATCCGACTTACACAGCGTCCGCACCCTCGGCGACACCCACCAGGGTATGGGCGTTGGCGGAGGCCACCCGGACCGGCACGAGGTCGCCGGGCCGGGCTCCGTTGCCGGGAAAGACGACTGTTTTGAACTGCGGGTCTTTGCCCGCCAGCCAATCCTTTTGCTTCTTGGCCGACCCTTCAATCAGGACCTCGACGGTCTGGCCCACCCGTTGCCGGTTGATCTCCGCCCCAATGCCTTCCTGCAGGCGGATAATCTCCTGTAAACGCTGCCCCTTTTCCGCTTCCGAGAGGGTCTCGCCCCACTTGTAGGCCCGTGTCCCCTCACGGGCCGAGTACTTGAACATAAAGGCGAAATCGTAGCGGACCTCCGCCATAAAGTCGTAGGTGGCACGAAAGTCGTCTTCCTCTTCGCCCGGAAAGCCGACAATAATATCCGTGGACAAGGCCAGGTGGGGGATGGCTGCGCGCAGCCGGTCCACCAGAGCGGCATATTCCTCGATCGAGTAGCCCCGTTCCATACGCTCCAGGACCCGATTTGAGGCGGCCTGGAGCGGCAGGTGGAGATAGGGGACAACTTTGTCACAGGTCGCCAGGGCGTCAATCGCGCTGGCATCCATATCGGACGGATGCGGCGAGGTGAAACGAATCCGCTCAATCCCATCGATACGCGCGGTCTGGCGCAGGAGGCGGCCAAAATCGACCGCGCCATCCCGATAGGCGTTGACGGTCTGGCCCAGATAGACGACTTCTTTATACCCCTGGTCGGCAAGCGCACGGACCTGGTCGAGCAGCGCCGACGCGGGCACACTGCGTTCCCGCCCGCGGACGTAGGGCACGATGCAGAAGGTACAGAACTTGTCGCAGCCCCGCATGATCGTCACCCACGCCCGTACCCCTTCTCCGCGCGCGGGCGCAATATCGGCATAGGTTTCATCCCGGTCGAGGCGGACGGACACCAGCGGCTCATCGGCACTTTCCTGCGCTAGCAAGGCCGGCAGGTTACGATAGGCATCCGGTCCCAGCACCAGATCGAGAAAGGGGGCTTTATCGAGCAGGGCCTCCCGATGGTGCTGGGCCATGCAGCCCGTTAGCCCCAGGACAACACCCGGCTTTCGGGCTTTATGTTTCACCAGATCACCCAGTCGTCCGACGATACGCTCTTCCGCATGCTCCCGAATCGCGCAGGTGTTCAGCAGAATGACATCGGCGTCCTCCGGTGTCGGCGTAGATTCGTATCCCTGCGGTTTCAGCAAGCCCAGGATGAGCTCGGTGTCAGCGATATTCATCTGACAGCCGTAGGTTTCAATATAGACGGTGCGTGTTTCCATACGTAATGTCCGGGCCGGGACCCCTCACCCTAGCCCTCTCCCCTAGGGGCTGACTCCCTGACAGTTTGGAGCCGGTGACACATGGGGGGTGGCCGGGGCAGGGGGGGCGCTCTCACCAAGCCCCCGGCCCGGGAGGTCCCCCTGCGTCCACAGCCCGCAGTATAGCAGGGGAGGGAGACGGTTGCACGCCAGATTTCACAGGGGCGGAAGGCCCAGGCGAGAGGCTGGGCGGCCTGGAGTGGGAGGGCGGGGGCGCGTCCTGGCCCGCGCCTCGGCCTGGAGGATGCGGGGGGACACATCGGGCAGCCGCCCCCCCACCTGCGCCGGGACCGGGCCGTCTGGCAACCGCTGGCACCAGAGAGTCCGCCAACTCGGCTTCCCCCTCTCCTCCCGTTGGCGCGCCTGAGCCCCCCCCTTCCCAGCTGACCCAAAACTGGCGGGCGCTGAGCCCCCAGGGGAGAGGGGGCCAGGGGGAGGAAAACAGGTCAGATTGAGGGTCAGCCCGGAAAAGGAATGACTTTGCCGCGGGGCGTGGCGTCTCCCCGCCATTTGCGCCGACTCTTCTGCAATGCCTTGAGTACGGCCTCGGCTTCCGCCGGAGTCAGGCTCAGGGTTTGCTGCCGACACCAACCCAGGCCGGTGCCCCACGTCAGCCGCCGGAAGGCAATGCTCGGCTGTTCGTCTACCTGTCCGTTGGGATCATCCGCTTGGGGTAGCTCCACAGCGATCTCCAGCGCAGTATTGGGTGGGGCGGTGGGAGATGTCTCGTTTGGAATAGTGGCCAGTATTTCGTTGGTGCGCATGTCTTTATCCCTCCTCTGTACGCTGACAGAACTCGCTGTTCGTCAAGGCAGGGGCGACGCCCCTGCTAAGGCGACAAAACGGCTGACCCGCTCCCACCCCGTTGTCATCCACTGGGTGCCGTGGGCTTCGCGTAAGAATCCTTCGACGCCATCGAGTTGCTCAATGAGAGCGAGTCCTTCCTGTTCGCCTAAAATTAAGAGCGCCGTGCTCAATGCCTCGGCTTGGGCCGCGCTCGGAGCCACCACGCAGGCCAAGAGGTCGCGCTGCACGGGCCGACCGCTCCGAGGGTCGATAATATGGCCGTAGCGCCGGCCTTCGACCTGCAGGCTCTGACCCAGACTCCCGGAGATGGAAACGGCCTGGTCGGAAAACGTGGCAAGGCCGACGATCTCGCCATTCGGCTGGCGTAACAATAAGCGCCAGCCCTCCCCGTCAGATGGCCGGCCCAGCGCCCACAGGCTGCTCTGCCCAAAATTGAGCAGGGCGTTTGTCAGCCGTTGTTCATGGAGCTGTCGGGCGACCCGGTCGAGCGCATAGCCTTTGCCGATGCCCCCCAGGTCCAGCGCTATGCCCGGCGCAGGAAGGCCGACTTGGTGAGGTGCGGCAAAGTACAGCTTCTGACTCCCAACGAACCGCAGGGTACGGCGAATAGCCGCCGCAGTTGGCGGGGTTTGGGTTGTTTCCGCCTGTCGCCACAAGCTCAGGAGCGGCCGCACCGTAATGTCAAAGGCGCCATTGGTCAGGGCTGCGTAGCGCTGCGAGAGCCGCAGAATATCACTCACTTCGGCAGGGACGGCCTGGAGCCCTTGTCCAGCCTGAGCGTTCAAACGGTTGAGCGGGCTGTGCGGAGCATAGGTGGTAAAAAGCGTGTCAAAGCGCTGCGCCGTGGCAAAAACCTCGTGCCACACCGCGCTCATCTGCGCCTGGGGGATGGATTCTGACCGGCACAGCGTGGCCTGAAAAACCGTACCCATACTATAGCGGCCATCGGTCTCACACGCCCGGACAGGACTGCCCACAACCAGCAGGCTGACGATCCCGACGACCGTCCACCCCCCACCCCCCAATCCCCAACCCTTCCTCATTCCACCATCTCCCCCGCGGCCCCCAGGCCGACATTTTCCTCATCAGCCGTGTCCCGCCGCCCAGCGGGTGGCCTTTGCTGTCGGTAATGCTCCGGTGAGCCCCGAAAGATAGCCCACAGGCAGATCACGACCAGCGCCGCCAGGCTGATTTCCAGGGCGAGAAAGCCGGCAATTTTCAGATAGGCAAAACCGGGGTGGACAAAGCGCACCAGCCAGCTACTCCCCTCATCAATCAGGGCGGAGAAAAACGGAATGATAATCAGCCAGGCTTTCAGGTTCGGAGAGATGGGCACGAACAGCATCAGATGGGTCAACGTCAGCAGCAGCAGGCCCATGGCAAATAAATGAAAATGCGTCACTTCCAACATGCCCTGATAGCTGCGCGGCTGCAAAAAACGCTCTTCCGAGCCCAGATAGTATTCGGTCACCGAGACATAGCTCAGGTCCATCTTCTGGAAGTACAGCAGGGCGTTCGTCAGCCACAGGCCAATGACGTAGATGACGAAGATAACGATGATGAGCTGGAGCAGCCGGTTTCTGGACCACTCGCCGGTAATCACAAAGCGCATTTCATCTCATCCCCTCTCCCCTTGAGGGAGAGGGCCAGGGTGAGGGGCCTTCTCCTGAATCAAGACCTGAAAAAGGGCCAGGACTTTACGCACGCCCTGGGTCGCCGCCTGGGCGGTCAGCGTGGAGCCCATAATACCGTGAATATCGCGCCGCAGGCGGAGCGAGGGCGTCAATCGCTTCTGATCAAACTGCTCCAGCCAGAGGTCCGACGGCAGGTATTCGGCCGGCTCATAAAAGGCCAGCACCAGGAGTTTCTGTAGCCTGCCGTCGGGGGACACCACCATCAAAAACGTTTCCGGAAAGGTCCGCACAATATGGGTCTCAATAAAGGCGTAGCCCTGCACCGTGTCAGCCGCATGGCCGACGTGAAAGGTGGCCAGCTTGGAATCGACCGGGGCCTGCGCCAGGGCCTCAACCTGCTCGACCTGCTGCGGGGTGAGGAAGAAGGTTTGCGTCTCAACGCGATCTGCCTGGGGAAATGCCACCTGTAACGCCTCTGCCTTGGAATAAAAAACCTGGGCCTCAATAATGGTAGCGCTGCCCAGCAGCGCCACCATGCCCAGAACGCACTGAACGACATGGGCTCTAGAAAACAAAGCCCAGGCCAAAATTCACCTCGTCTTCGCGCTCGTGGTCGTTGTCCACGGTATCGAAATTGCGGTAATCCACCTTGAGCACCACGTTCGGGTGGGGTTTATAGCTGACACCGGTGGTCCAGATGCGGTGCTCGTAGCGACCCTGGGCGTCCCAGTCACCAGCCATCTCGGCGTGCTGGTCGATATAGGAGAAGCGCAGAAAGGGCGATAATTGCTGGTGGGTATTCCCCAGCAGCAGCGGCATGATGTCGTAGGCCGCCTCGGTATAGAAGCCGTACATCTCTTTGGCGATCTTGCCGCCGCCGCCGAGGCGGTTGAGTTCGTCCGAGTCCTCCAGATGGGACATGGCGAACAGCGCCCGCAGGTCCAGCCCCTGCCAACTGTACAGGGCGTGCAGCTCCCAGATGGTCAGCCGCGCGCCGGGCACATCGACCGGGCCACACTGCCCGTCCACACACTCGTAGTACTGGCTGTCGTGGGTTGACTTGCCGGTGTAGACCGCGCCGCCGAACTTGAGGTTCAGCATGGGTGAATAGTCCAGCCGCGCCGCCAGCCCGATATCCTCGGCCAGGGCATTGCCACCCTTCTGGCGCATGCTGCGGTAGTGCTCCTTGAGCTTGAACGAGGGTCCAGTCACACAGTTGCCGTTCTCGTCAGGCGTACACTTGGAGGTGTTAGTTTCCGCACCCTCAAGGGCGTTCATGGCGTAGAGGCGGTATTCGAGACCGGGCAGCAGCTCGCCGAATATGCCGATACCGTTCTCGCGCCAGGTCGAGGGGATGATACGCCGCTCAACCTCGGGCCGCTCCACGCCGTTGAAGAACACGGGCTCGTGCAACTCGTTGACGATACCCAGCGGGGCGAGCAACATGCCGGCCCGGAAGTTGGCCCAGTCCCACATCAGGAAATCGATGTAGGCGAACTCGACCGACACCGAACCGCCGACGCTGGTCGAGGCGTGCTCGAACTCCAACTCGGTGTTGAGGATGATGCGGTCGGTGAACTTATAGCCGGCGTAGAGCACAAAGCGCAGATAGTCGGTCGTGTCACGGTCGCTGCGCGTCTTGTCGCTCACATCCTTGCGGTAATATGCCTCGCCGTAGCCGCCGATCGACAAGCCCTGCTCGACGCCGTAAATTTTGGAGGCCGCCGGTCCCAGGCCGTATACGCTGTCTTCCATGGTCAGGGGTTTGAAGTCGGGCAGGGTCAGGCTGGTGCGCAGGCTGTCCACTTCCTCGGCCAGCACGTCCTGACGGCGGGCCTGCTCCGCTTCCCGCTCCTGTTCCTGTTTTTGTTCGGTCCGCAGGCTTTCCAGTTCGCCCTGCATCGACGACATCGCCTGCTGCATGGCCTGCAATTGCTGTTCAAGTTGCTGCATCCGCTCTTCATCGGCGGCCTGGCCGCCCACGGGAATGCCCAGCACGAGAGCCAGCGCGCTCAAAATCCAGATGCTTTTTCGCATGGTCTCCTCTCTCTCCTTTGATGGGCGCTGGAATCAGGTCCTCGGGCCGCTCGTGTATCGCTCATATCGATTGCCGATAAGTCTTCCGGGTCTCACCTCCTCACCCGTTTTATTTTGTTGAAATTGAGAATCATTATCAATTTCATTTGTCAACACCGTTAGCATGTCAGTCGGCAGGCGAGTTGTTCTCACCCGCGCTTTGTGATTTTTTCGGACAGAGGTGAGCTATGAGTACAGATTTGGACCTGAGTGTATGCGACCGGCTTTTGACCACTACGCGCTCCATCCGAAAACGTCTTGATCTGACCCGTCCCGTCCCACCGGAACTGATCGAAGAATGTCTGGAAGTGGCGGTCCAGAGCCCTTCTGCCACCAATACCCAGAAATGGCACTTTGTGGTGATTCGCGACGCCGAAAAACGGGCCGGTATGGCCCGACTCTATAAACAGGCGTTTGAGTCCTACTGGGAGCAGGCCGATGACGCGACGTATGGGACCACAGGACCGGCATCGATCGAAGCCCGACGCATGATCGACTCCGCCGTCTACCTGGTCAATCATCTGCATGAAGTTCCGGTCCAGGTGCTGTTCTGCATCGAGGATCAGGTCCAGGACGTACCACTCTTCGATCAGGCTACGGCCTACGGCTCCATTCTGCCGGCGGCCTGGTCATTTATGCTGGCCGCCCGGGCGCGAGGTCTGGGCTGCTGCTGGACCACCGTCCATCTCAAACACGCCGCCGAAGCGGCCAGGCTGCTCAATACCCCGGACTCGGTGACACAGGGCGTGCTTTTGCCCGTGGCCTATTATACGGGTACGGATTTCAAGGCAGCTCGCCGTATTCCGGCTGCCGAACTGACCCACTGGGATACCTGGGGGCGGAAACGCGACGGCTCATGAGTCGGGAACGATGGGTCAGCATAAGGAGCAACGTAAACCCACTGAACGAGCGAGCCGCAACCGGCTGGCGCCGGGTCTGGTCGTAGCGGCCCTGCTCGTCTTCGCTCCCAGCCTGGCCCTGGCCGCACCCTCATCGACCCTGCTTGAGTTCTGGGACATGAGCGATGAGACCAATACCGCAACCATCGACCACAGCGCCTGGCAGAACCTCCTGACCGCCTACCTCAGTTCTCACCCGTCGGGTGTCAACCGTTTCGACTATGCCGCGCTCAAGGCCAGCCACGAGGACCGGGCCAGGCTGTCCGATTACTTGGCGCATTTGCAGGCTCATGATCCGCGCGCCTATGCCAGGGCCGAACAGAAAGCCTACTGGATCAACTTCTATAACGCGCTCACCGTGCAAGTAGTCATCAACGCCTATCCCGTGGATTCCATCCGCGCCATTCACGAGAGTTGGATTCCCCTATCCGGCCCCTGGGACGACGTGCACGCCCAGGTCGCCGGCCAGGAGCTAACGCTCAACGCTATCGAACACGGCATCCTGCGGCCCATCTGGCGCGACAACCGGATTCACTACGCGGTGAACTGCGCCAGCTACGGCTGCCCGAATCAGTCGCCAACGGTCTTTACCGCAGCCAACACCGAGGAGCTGCTTGACGCCAGCGCGCGCGCCTATGTCAATCATTCGCGCGGAGTGGATTTCGTGGACGACGTCCTGGTGCTTTCGAGCATCTATGACTGGTATGTGGAGGACTTCGGCGGCAACCAAACGTCCGTGCTGGCCCACCTCATGCAGTACGCCGAGGCCGGACTCGCCGCCCGGCTCAAGGACTTTGCCGGGTCAGTGGACTACGCGTACGACTGGAATCTCAACCAGCCTTCCTATGCGCCTGAGCGGTAGTCTGTTTTCCAGCCCCGTCCGCGGTGTGGTCATTGGCTGTACAATCGGCTTCGGCTACAGATTGAGAGGGCGGTACTACAGACATATTAGCTCTTGCAAACCAGAGAAAGAGCCCAACACCCGCTAGAAATAAAAGAACTTGTGCGATACCCCACCATCGTGCCCCACCGTCAAAGATATCTAATTTTGTGTCATTTTTCGCAGAGTTCCAGTATGCTGCGACAGATCCCAAGACACATATGCCGGTGACGATCGACGCCAATAAAGAAAACCAAGACACCCACAGCAACGATGGACACACCATTAGCCGAGGGTCAGGAACAAGGTTCCTTATGAAAGCGGCACTCAGAACAAGGATAGCTGATGTGACTGTAAGGATTTGTTTTGACCACTCTAAGACAATCTCGAATGCCTTGAGTTTTAGTTCTGCTTCCGTTGTTTCCATCCTTTTTTACCAATAAAGGCTATCGGCAAAATGGAAAAACCTTACACCAGCCATTTTGAATGTTTTGGACAACGTCGATTAAAAGAAGATGTGGATGCGGCTGTCCCATTTCTGGGCTGCCGGGCGCTTGTGTTGTAAGGATTGCCTCGACAGAGGTAAGGACCTCATTTGCTATCCTTTCCGCATCCCCAACTCCATAAAAAAAATGCGGCTGTCCTATTTCTAGGCTACCGGACGCTTGCGTTGTGAAGATTGCCCCAACAGAGGTAGAGGCCTCATTTGCTATCTTTTCCGCATCCCCAACTCCATAAAGGAGATACGGCTGTCCCATTTCTAGGATACCGGGCGCTTGCGTTGTAAGAATTGCCTCGACAGAGGTAAAGACCTCATTTGCTATCTTTTCCGCATCCCCAACTCTATCTGGCTCCAACCCAGTCCGGTCTTGCCACTCTTTACTACGAAAGACAAGCGATTCAAATATAAAATTTGAGACAAACGAGCGAACTTCCGGACCGATTATACAGCCTTTGTTTTGTTCTATAATTGTAAAAACGCGGCTCAGTGCGTCGTTCACACTAAGAAAGACATTCGCATGCATCTTCTCTCTCCGTTCCCCTTCTGACTTTCTCAACCCTTCCCATCTTTCTCAATATGAACAAAACTCTCCCAAAATCTGCACAAAGGAGACTATTGGGGTCTCCTGATCCGCCGGGTCATTTTCTTCTCCACCAGCCCACTGTCTTCCATCCAGGCTAAGAATCCCTC
>CBDDQA010000006.1:0-1796764 GCA_965232605.1 uncultured Binatia bacterium (SeqCode)
TGTAACTCTCTGCGCAGGGATTCAACCGTCTCCTGATTAAACATTCGAGGCAGGTATTCTTTTTCCCAAGCTTGGTCAGCTTCTTGGAAGAGTTTATCCAAAGTGTCAGATACCCGCTTCAGATAATTCTCGTCGGCATCGCCGTGGTTAAGCACGTCTCTCAGAATAGCAGCTTTAATTGCTCCGTCTCGGGTCTCTAAAAGATCGATCCACCGCATAAGCTACCTCCTTTCCGTTGTCGCTATTCGATAGAATAGAGCAACAATGCCCAATATGGGAAGAGCTAACAGATAAAATTTTATCGTGAGTGCCAAAGCGAACCAATAGGTCATCCGCTCTATACTGTACCGCTCTAAATCTGGAAAAGTTCCCCCTACCAGTCCAATCCAAGCGTGGAATCTTGCTGCTACAGTGTCATCTGGGATCAAACTTTCAATCCCACAGAAAACCATACTCAACACTAAAGTTGTCTGGATCAAGATGGTGATTGCAACAACCCATCTCCCTCTTCTCCCATACACTTCACCGTCTCCCTTATTCTATCAAAGCATTTCTTGTGTGATTTGCATTCGGACTTTCAAATAATCATTTATTGCTCTTCGAGTTCTTCCAGGACCGCGGCGCACAGCAGCGGGAAGAGGATTTCGTGGTGGCCGGTGAGCTGAAAGCCGCGGCCGCCCTGCTGGGTGGGGCGGTGGACCACGTTGACGGTCGGTCGATAGTGCCGGATGAAATCGAGATCAACCGTGGTCAGGGTGCGGACCGGATGGCCGAGATTCCGTGCCAGGGAGAGCGCCTTCAGGAACACCTCGGGAATGATCACCGCAGAGCCCAGGTTGAGAAATACCCCGCCCTCCAACTGGGCGACCACCGAGGTCAGCAGGTGAAAGTCGCGCAGGCTGCCCTCCCCGATGGCCCGACCGTCCACGCTGGGGTGCATATGGATAATATCGGTCCCGATCGCGACATGCACGCAGGCCGGCACCTCCAGCCGGGCACAGGCGGCCAGCACGCTCAGCGAGGCGTGGGGCAATTGTTCCGCGAGGATACGGTCTCCCACGGCCCGGCCAATCCCGACCCCCTGCTGCATCACCCCGGTTTGCATGGCCGCGTTCAGAAATTCCCCGGTTTCCTGCGCCATCCCGAACCGGCCCGTATCCAGACTGGCGGCAACGTCTTCGGAGGTTGCCCCCTGATAGGCCAGTTCAAAGTCGTGGATAATACCGGCCCCGTTGAGCGCAATCGCGGCAATAACACCGCGCTCCAGGAGGTCGATAATCAGCGGGGACAGGCCGACCTTGAGCGGGTGGGCACCCATGCCCAGGACAACGGGCCGCTCGGACCGGACCGCGCTCGCGATACGGCTGGCGACCTCTGCCAGGTCGGGAGCGGCCAGAATCCGGGGCAGAGAGTGCAGAAACTCTTTCAGGCTGCCACCCACCCGCCACGGCGTGCCCAGGCCCTGGGCGGCAACTTTGCTGCTGCGTTGACTGAGCGGATAGGTGGCGGCCTGCCGCGGGTCGATGGGGGGGAATTTCATGGCGTCCTGACCCACCCCGCCGCTACGCGGCACCCCTCCCAAGAGGGGATAGTCTGCTCCCCTCCTTGGACGTGTGCTGCGTATTGCGTGGTGGTCCCGACGGGTGGCCGGCCGGACCCCTCACCCCCCGCATCAAGTGCGGGGCAGGCTCTCGCCCTCTCCCCCAAGGGGCGGGGGTAAAAAAGCCCCTCTCCCCCTGGGAGAGGGGTTGGGGTGAGGGAAAAACCGCCGGACCAGTTCATTTGCGTCACACGTCCTTGGAGGGGTGGTCCTGAGCGTGTCGAAGGGCCGGGGTGGGTTCCGGCCCAGAGCGATCGATTTTTCACTATTCACTCTCCGTACGCCTAGTCCCGTACAGGCTACGGTCAACCAGCTCGCAGATCACGTGGCCGATGAGAATATGCGTTTCCTGAATCCGGGGGGTGACGGTTGTGGCCGAGACGCACAGGCAGTGATCGACCAAGGCGGCCATTGCCCCTCCGCTGCCGCCGGTCAGCCCGATGGTCGGCATACCGATGGTGCGACAGCACTCCAGGCCGCGCAGCACGTTTGCCGAGTTGCCGCTGGTCGAGAGCGCGATGGCGACATCCTTGTCTTTGCCAAGCGCCTGTATTTGCTTGACAAAAATATCGGCGGGACCGTAGTCGTTGGCAATCGAGGTCAGAGCCGAGGAGTCGGTTGTGAGCGCAATCGCCGGCAGCGGCGGACGATCGATCAGGTAGCGATTCACGAACTCGGCGGCCAGGTGCTGGGCGTCGGCCGCGCTGCCGCCATTCCCGAACAGGAGAATTTTGCCGCCCGCGCGCAGCGTTCGGACAACCGTGTTGATGGCGGCGATCAATTCCTTGTTCTGCGCCCGTAAGAATTGTTCCTTGGCCTCAATACTCGCCTGAAAAATATGGGTGATTTCTTCCTTCACGCACCTCACGGTAACGACGGATACCGGGGGCGTCAACCGACCTACAAGACTCCACTTCCCCTCCTTGGAGGGAAAGAGGAAACGTGTCCTGCATTGAGGGCTGTTTGGAGGACACGTTTCCTCTTTGTGCCGCGCAGTGGCGGGGTGGGTCTATTCGGACGTGCGTACCAGGAACCCACCCCGGTCCTGCGGGCCACCCCTCCGAGGAGGAGAGGTAACAAAGGCAGACGGCTTGACACTCCCCGGTGAGGTCGGTATTAAAACGGCTAGAAAATTTCCCCGGTCTCAATGGCGGAGGGGCCACACCCGTTCCCATCCCGAACACGGCCGTTAAGCCCTCCAGCGCCGATGGTACTGCAGCGGCATGCTGTGGGAGAGTAGGACGAGGCCGGGGTTTTTCTTTTTCCAGGTTGCTCTCCCGGCTTTGTTGGATGGAGGGGCAGACGATAATCCTGAGCGG
Source organism: uncultured Binatia bacterium (SeqCode) (assembly GCA_965232605.1). Taxonomy (GTDB): domain Bacteria; phylum Desulfobacterota; class Binatia; order Bin18; family Bin18; genus Bin18. Next base: position 2,920 of record CBDDQA010000006.1, read on the forward strand.
GCGTAATTCAGTGGTAGAATGCCAGCTTCCCAAGCTGGACGTCGCCGGTTCAAGTCCGGTCGCCCGCTTTTCCGTCCCAATCATTAAACGTGCCGACCTCCGCGCTGGAGGACGCATTTCCTCGTTTGATCAGGTGAGCTGTTATGCGGACAGTCAGATGCCCGGCGTGCCGTAAGGAAACGGCCTGGCAGGACAATGTCTACCGTCCTTTTTGTTCGGAGCGCTGCCGGACGCTGGACCGCGGAGCGTGGGCGAGCGGGACCTATCACATTCCCGGCGAGCCGGCCGCCCCGACGCCCGCAGAGGACGACAATGAGTAACCGGGTCCTCCAAAGACCAGCACTGTTGGCACGGTTGCTTATGTCAACCGCGCCGCCCAAAATGTAAGACCTTCGCGCGTCAGGCATGGCGATCCATCCGACAGCCATTATTTCCCCACAGGCCGACATTGACCCCGGCGTTGACATTGGCCCTTATGTCGTGATTGACGGCGCCGTCCGGGTTGGACGCGGCACCCGGATTCTGGCCCATGCCGTCCTGACCGGCTGGACGGAGATCGGCGAGGACAACGAAATCCATATGGGCGCGGTCATCGGCCACGTTCCGCAAGACGTGTCGTACTCGGGCGCAAAAAGTTTTCTCAGGATCGGTCACCGCAATATCATCCGGGAGCACAGTCAAATTCACCGCGGGACCCAGGCCGAGAGCACAACCATTATCGGCAACGATAATTATCTGATGCAGCACGCTCATGTCGCGCATAACTGCCGGTTGGGCAATCAGACGATCATTGCCGGCGGAGCGCTCCTGGCCGGTTATGTCGAGGTCGCGGACCGGGCCTTTGTGTCGGGCAACTGTGTGGTGCATCAGTTTGTCAGGATCGGCACCCTGGCCCTGCTGCGGGGACTGTCCCGGACCAGTCGGGATGTCCCGCCCTTTTGTATTATGGACGGCACCCATACCGTGCGCGGCTTAAACGTCGTCGGCCTGCGGCGGGCCGGCTTCAATCGGGAGCGGATTGCCGCCCTGCGGCGGGCGTTTGTGAGCCTGTTCCGCCAGCGGGGCAATATGCGCCATCAGGTCGAACGCCTGTTGGAGACCGACCCGTCTCAGGATGTCCGGACTTTGCTGGATTTTATCCAAAGCTCGGAAAGGGGAGTGTGTTTTGGGCCACGGCGCTATTCCGGGCCACGGCACAGGGAGCAATCTGAAGAGGAGTGACAAGGCGGCGACCGGATTCGAACCGGTGAATGGAGGTTTTGCAGACCTCTCCCTTAGCCACTTGGGTACGCCGCCGCGTCGGTGCTGCTGAGGAGCAGGGTTTGCCAATCTACCCCGCCCCTCACCTGGTTGCAAGACCTTTTCCTTACAACCGCCCCCTCTTTGGTCGCCGCCGAAGTTCTGATAGCACTGCGCTCATGATTGAACGGTACACCCGTCCGGCCCTGCGTAAAATCTGGTCGGAGGAGAACAAATTTTCCACTTGGCTGGAGGTTGAACTGCTGGCGTGTGAGGCCCTGGCCGAGCGCGGCGATATTCCGGCGGACGTGATCCCGCAACTGAGGCAACGCGCCCGGCTTGATATTGGCCGCATGCAGGAGATCGAAGCCGAGGTCAAGCACGATGTGGTCGCCTTTGTCACGGCTGTGGCGGAAAGTGTCGGCCCGGAAGGACGCTATCTGCACCTCGGCCTGACCTCGTCGGACGTGATTGATACCGGCTTTGCCGTGCAGCTGTGTGAGGCAACGGATGAGCTGCTGGCCGACCTGGACGCGCTGCTCGACGTGCTGCGGCGGCGTGCCCAGGAACATCAGGACACGGTCATGATCGGCCGCAGCCACGGCGTTCATGCCGAACCGATTACCTTTGGTCTCAAAGTCGCCCACTGGTTCGCCGAGATGGAGCGCAACAAGGCCCGTTTGGAGCACGCTCGCCGCGAGGTCGCAGTCGGCAAAATCTCGGGCGCGGTCGGCACCTATGCCAATATTGATCCCGCGATCGAAGCCTTCGTGTGCGCGCGCCTGGGGCTCGTGCCGGAAACCATCGCCACCCAGGTGGTCCCGCGCGACCGGCACGCCTCTTTTTTCTCGACCCTGGCGGTGATCGGCAGCTCGCTCGACCGGATCGCGACCGAATTACGCCATCTGCAACGCACTGAGGTCTTTGAGGTCCAGGAGCCGTTTACTCCCGGCCAGAAGGGCTCGTCGGCTATGCCGCATAAGCGCAATCCGTGGCAGTTGGAAAATGTGAGCGGCCTGGCCCGCCTGCTGCGCGGCTATGCGCTGTCGGCCCTGGAGAACGTGCCCCTGTGGCATGAGCGGGATATCAGCCACTCCTCGGTCGAGCGGGTGATCGGCCCGGACGCGACCACGCTGCTCGACTTTATGCTGGCCCGGCTGACCACGCTGGCGGACCGGATGGTGGTGCATCCCGAGCGGATGCAGGCCAATATGGCCGTGCTCGGAGAAGCGATTTATTCCGAACATCTGCTCCTGGCCCTGGTCCGCAAGGGCATCTCCCGTGAAGAGGCCTATGGCTGGGTTCAGCGCAACGCCATGAAGGTCTGGGAGCATCAGGCCTCTTTTGCCGCCGAGGTGCGCCAGGACCCGGATATTACCCGGCTGTTGGAGCCGGCTGAAATCGATCAACTCTTTGACGCAAGCCACGCGCTGCGGCATACGGAGCGTATTTTCGAGCGCGTGTTTGCGCGCCCGGAGTGAGGGAAAGAAGTGGAGAGGAAAGAGTGTGGGACGGGGAAACCCGCCCCGCTGCTACGCAGCACCCCTCCGAGGAGGGGAGCAGTATACATCCCCTCCTCGGAGGGGTGGCCGAAGGCCGGGGTGGGTTCCTTTCCGCATCACACGTCTCGGAGGGGTGACCGAAGGCCGGGGTGGGTGTGAGAGCGGGCGGTGAAGAGTGAAACACGGTGGGAGCGGAGCATGCTGGCTAAAGTCTACGTCACGCCGAAAAAAGCCATTCTCGACCCCCAGGGAAAAGCCATTGCGCACTCCCTGCACGCCCTCGATTATACGGAAGTCAGCGAGGTCCGCATGGGCAAGTATCTGGAGGTTCGGCTGACGGGCCTGTCGAAACCGCAGGCCGAGCAACGCGTCGAAGAGATGTGTCAACGCCTGTTGGCCAACCTCATCATTGAAGACTTTCGCTTTGAGATTGTCGAGGAGTAACAGCGAGTGAAGTGGGGTGTCGTCACCTTCCCCGGCTCGAACGACGACCGGGACTCCGTCTACTGTCTGGAGCGCGTGCTCGGGCAGGAGGCGGTCTCGTTGTGGCATAAGGACCAGGATTTACACGGGGTCGAGGCGATTGTGCTGCCGGGCGGGTTTTCCTATGGCGACTATCTCCGCTGCGGGGCGGTCGCCCGCTTCTCGCCGGTCATGTCCAGCGTGATGGCCTTTGCCCGAGCCGGTGGGCCGGTGCTGGGCATGTGCAACGGATTTCAGATTCTGTGTGAGAGCGGGCTCCTGCCGGGAGCGCTGGTCCGCAACCGTTCGCTGGCGTTTATCTGCGAGTGGGTGTCCGTCCGGGTGGAGACGACCCGGACCCGTTTTACGGCCCAGTGTGCGGCCGGCGAGTGTCTGTCCCTGCCGATCAAGCACGGTGAGGGCTGTTATGTGGCGGACGAGGCGACCCTCAAGGCCCTCCAGGATAACGAGCAGATCGTCTTCCGCTATGTCAACCGGGCCGGCGAGGCCCTGGAGTCGGCCAACCCGAATGGAGCCGTGCAGAATATCGCCGGGGTGACCAATACCGGCGGAAATGTGGTCGGCCTCATGCCCCATCCCGAACATGCGGTCGAAGCCCTGCTGGGGGGCGAGGACGGGCGCAAACTCTTTCGCTCGGTCTTTGGGTAGCCATGGCATCCATACCGGTTGATCTCCAACTCGCTCACGACCACGGCCTGTCAACCGACGAGTACGACCGTATCGTCCGGACCCTGGGCCGCACCCCGACGTTCGAGGAGTTGGGGGTATTCTCCGTGATGTGGTCGGAGCACTGTAGCTATAAGAGTTCCCGGCGCTTTCTGCGGCGGTTGCCCACAACCGGACCGGCCATCTTGCAGGGGCCGGGTGAGAATGCCGGCATCGTCGATATCGGCGACGGGCTGGCCGCGGTCTTTAAGATCGAAAGCCATAACCATCCGTCTTTTATCGAGCCCTATCACGGAGCCGCCACCGGGGTGGGCGGTATCTTGCGCGATGTCTTTACCATGGGCGCCCGGCCGATTGCCTCGCTGAACTCGCTCCGCTTCGGGGCGATTGCGCATCCGCGCACCCCCCAGTTGCTCAGGGGCGTGGTGGGGGGTATCGGCGGTTACGGGAACAGTGTGGGTGTACCGACCGTCGGCGGCGAGGTGTATTTCAACCCCGGCTATAACGGCAATATCCTGGTCAACGCCTTTACCCTGGGCATTGCCCCGGCTGATCGGATTTTCCGGGCGACGGCCGCGGGGGTGGGCAATCCGGTCATCTATGTGGGTTCCCGGACCGGCCGGGACGGTATTCACGGCGCGAGTCTGCTGGCCTCGCGGGAATTTGACGACAAGTCCGAAGAACTCCGGCCGGCCGTCCAGGTGGGCGACCCGTTCACCGAGAATATCCTGATTGAAGCCTGCCTCAGCCTCATGCGGCAGGACCTGATTATCGGGATTCAGGACATGGGGGCCGCCGGCCTGACCAGCTCGTCGGTGGAAATGGCCGACCGGGGCCAGGCCGGTATCGTCCTGGACCTGGACACCGTCCCGACCCGCGAAACCGGTATTACCCCCTACGAATTGCTGCTGTCCGAGTCCCAGGAGCGGATGCTGATCGTCGCCAAGGAGGGCTGTGAAGAGGCCGTCAAGGACGTGTTTGCCACCTGGGACCTCCAGGCCGTCGTCATTGGGGAAGTCACGGACGACGGACTGTTCCGCACGGCGTGGCGGGGAGAGGAGGTCGTCCGTATTCCGGTCTCGGCCCTGACCTCGCAGGCTCCGGCCTATGAACGCCCGGCGGCCAGACCGGCCGACCTGACGTCACAACAACAGCTGGACCTCGGCGCCCTGCCGCTGCCCACCGACTATGCCGGCGTGCTGACCTCTCTGCTCACCACGCCGAATCTTGCCAGTAAGGAGTGGGTCTACCGGCAGTACGATTTTCTGGTGGGCGGGAATACGGTCGTCCAGCCCGGCTCGGATGCGGCCATCATGCGGCTGAAGGGGTCGGACAAGGGGCTGGGCATCAGTGTCGATTGTAATAGCCGCTACTGCGCGCTCGACCCGTACCGGGGAGCGGCAATTGCGGTCGCCGAGAGCGCGCGCAACCTGGCCGTCAGCGGGGCCAGGCCGGTGGCCCTGTCCGACTGCCTCAATTTTGGCAACCCCGAGAAGCCGGAGGTGATGTGGCAGTTCGTCCAGGCCATTGACGGGATGCGGGCCGCCTGCGAGGCTCTGGAGGTTGCGGTAGTCAGCGGTAACGTCAGCTTCTATAATGAAACCGATGGGCAGGCCATTCCTCCGACGCCGACCGTGGCCATGGTCGGGATTATGGACACGGTCACGCAGCATGTCACCCAGTGGTTTAAGCACCCGGGCGACCGCATCGTCCTGTTGGGCGAAACGCACGAAGAACTCGGCGCGAGCGAATATCTGGCCACGATTCATCATCAGGAGTGTGGCCGGCCCCCGCGGCTTGACCTGGAACGGGAAAAGCTCCTCCAGCGAGTGTGCCTCCAGGCCGCCCAGGCCGGGCTCTTTTCCTCGGCCCACGATGTGGCGGAAGGCGGGTTAGCCGTGGCACTGGCAGAGGCGTGTATCAGCCATCCCCGACAGACTATTGGAGCGCATGTGACCCTGACCGGCGATCTGCGCCCGGATGCCCTGCTTTTTGGAGAGAGCCAATCGCGGGCGGTCGTTTCGGTCCGACCGCCCGACTGGGAGCGGCTCGAAGCGCTGCTCCACACGAGCGCATTGCCGTTTAGCGTCTTGGGTGAAGTTGGCGGGACGGACCTTGAAATTGCCGGTTATATGAAAATCGCAACCGCCGCCTTACGCCAGCAGTGGCAGACGGCGCTGGCCCAACAGCTGACAAATGAGTAAACGTGTCACCATCTACCGGTCTGTTGAAGGGCACGTTCACTCATTCTGAGCGGGGAGGGATAGGGTGGGACACAATACAGCCAATGCGGCGAGAATGAGTAAACGTCCCGCCCTCCGCAGGTCTGCTGAGGGCAGGTTCACGCAGTTCGATCGTTTCCACGAAGAGTGCGGAGTCGTGGGCGTCTACGGCCATCCGGAAGCGGCCAACCTGGCCTATCTGGCCTTGTATTCCCTGCAACATCGGGGACAGGAGTCTGCCGGCATTACCTCTTCAAACGGCCAGACTCTGCTGACGCATAAAGGCATGGGGCTGGTGGCCGATATTTTTGACGAAAAGTTGATTCGTCGCCTGGAGGGGGCGAGCGCCATTGGCCACAACCGCTATTCCACCGCCGGCTCGACCATGCTCAAGAACACCCAGCCCCTGCTGGCCAAGTACACGCTGGGCTCGGTGGCGATTGCGCATAACGGCAATCTGGTCAATGCCGAAGAACTGCGCGCCCGGCTCGAATCGGGCGGCTCGATTTTTCAGTCCACGGTCGATACCGAGGTCATCCTGCATCTCATTGCCGCCTCGCAGGCCGGGCAGCCGGTCGACCGCATTATCGACGCCTTGTCCCAGGTGCGGGGGGCCTACTCCCTGGTCTTCTTGAGCGAGGATTATATGGTGGCGGCGCGCGACCCCTACGGGTTTCGACCGCTGGTGCTGGGACGCGTCAAACACGCCGGCCAGACGGGCTATGTGGTCACGTCCGAGACCTGCGCGCTGGACCTGATCGGGGCGCAGTATGAGCGGGAAGTCCAGGCCGGAGAGATCATTCTGTTTGATGCCCACGGCATGACCTGCTATCGCCCGTTTCCGCGGGCACCCTCGGCCAGCTGTGTTTTCGAGCATGTCTATTTTGCGCGGCCGGACAGCACCATGTTCGGGCAGAATGTCTACCACGCGCGCAAGTCGTTTGGCCGCCAGTTGGCGCGCGAGGCCCCGGTCGAGGCGGATGTCGTCATTCCCGTTCCGGACTCCGGGGTGCCGGCGGCCTTGGGCTATGCCGAAGAATCCCGACTGCCGTTTGAAATGGGCCTGATCCGCAACCACTATGTGGGCCGGACGTTCATTGAACCCCAGTCGTCCATCCGCCATTTTGGGGTGAAGGTTAAACTCAACGCCCAGGCCGATATGCTGTGCGGCAAACGGGTCGTGGTGGTGGACGACTCCATTGTGCGCGGGACGACCTGTCGGAAAATTGTCAAAATGATTCGCGCGACCGGTGCCCGAGAAGTCCATTTGCGCATCAGCGCCCCGCCGACCATCGCCCCCTGCTTTTACGGGGTGGATACGCCGACCAGACGGGAATTGATCGCCTCCTCCCATTCGGTCGAAGAGATCAGCCGCTACGTCACCGCCGATAGTCTGGCCTATCTGAGCGAGGCAGGCATGTACGCCGGCCTCCAGGTCAACGGGAACGGCTTTTGCGATGCCTGTTTTACCGGGCGCTACCCGCTGGCGCTGGGGAGCCGTCCCAAAGGCAGCCAGCTCTCGCTGTTCGGCGAACGGGTGTAGGGTCGTCCGGGCTGGATGAACTGAGCATCGCCTTGGAATTCCCCCTGACCTATGCCCCTTCCATACCGGGAAAAACATCTCAGGAGATTACGGAATGAAGCGACTTGCTCAACCGTCCCAGGAGGGGAGACGGGACTACGCCTCCTCACTCTGGGTGATCACGGGGAAGTCGGCGACCATGAACGAAAGGGTCAGGCAGCAGTTTTCCCGTGCTCAACTTCCCAGCCTGGAAACACGAGCACGGCGGGATGCACCCGCAGGGCACGCGCGAGTGTTTTCGCCCGTTCCACCCCCAGCTTGACCCGGTCTCTTTCGATGGCCGAGATCGTGGATTGCGGGATGCCGGTCTCGGCGGCCAATTCATTCTGACTGAGAGCCTGGAGTTCCCGCACGATCCGGACCGACTCGCCAACTGAGAGCTCCACGCGCTTCTTTGCTCTGCGGTACTCCGCCATTTATTTTCTCCGATAGTCATGCGGCGTGAGACTCACCACTTCCACATAGACGCGGTCCCGTTCGATGCGGTAAATGACCCGATACCGGTCATTGAGCCGCGAGGAGCGATGCCCGCTCCACCTCCCACACAGGCGCTCGTCTTTGAACCCACGAATCTGTCGGAGTCCCTCAGGCCCCGAGATTACTACAATGTCCTTCCATTTTTCATACCGCTGCAGGATGTCATGCGGGAGCCGTCTGATTTGTCTATCCACACGTCGATGCTCGAAAATATCCCACACTGAAGCGCAGTCTACATACCATTTATAGTATGTCAACAAGCCGCGCGTGCGGCACCTGATGGGCAACCATCATCTGGCCCGGGCCACCACCGAGTAAGAATGGGCGCCCTTCGCAGGAGGGGAGCATGGCGAAGCGCTACGAATTGAGCCACCGGCACTGGGAGCGGCTTAAGGATAGCCTGTCCGGCAAGGTAATGGACTGCTGGCGCCATTGGCCCGCTGTATTTTCGAGCACGTCTATGCCTGTTTTACCGGGCGCTACCCGCTGGCGCTGGGGAGCCGTCCCAAAGGCAGCCAGCTCTCGCTGTTCGGCGAACGGGCCCAGGGTCGTCCGGGCTGGGGTATTGGTGGCATCGGCCACAGCTTCGTGTCGCCCTTCCCCGCTAGAGCAAATCACGCTGCGGTGGAGCGCGTTTCTCTCCTCTATTCTTTAGGAGTGCGGGCGGCCAGCCCGCAGGGCGGCCAGCCTGGCCGCCCTCCCAGGGGGGGAGCCTCACCTATCCCCTCCCAGGCCGTTTGGTGCAGGCCGGTGTCCTTCCCGACGAGCGCGGACCGGCATGCCTACAATGTCTCGTGAAACGCGCGAGTGACCACGCGGACGGAGTCCTGACCCCGGCCTGACGGGGTTTGACCCCGCCCCAGGGAATCTTTTATTCTAGGCGCTAGTTTTGCTCGCACCGGGGCTGTGAACGTCCGGAACTCGCATGTTAGATCTCCCCAATCTTTTGAGCTTCCTGCGCATCGCGCTGGTTCCCTTTCTGGTCTATTGCCTGACGGATACGGACCCGGTCTCAAGCCTGATGGCGGCGGGTATTTTCTTCATTGCCTGTCTGACCGATTATTTCGACGGCTATCTTGCCCGAAAGCATGGCCAGACAACCATTCTCGGCACCTTCCTCGACCCGCTGGCCGATAAACTGCTGGTCATGGCCGTCCTGGTCATGCTGGTAGCCAGCGACCGTGTACCGGGCCCTCCGGCCTGGATGGTGGTGGTGATCCTTGGGCGAGAAATCGCAGTGACCGGGCTGCGGAGTGTCGCCGCCGGACAGGGACTCGTCGTCTCCGCCGACCAGCTTGGCAAATATAAGACCCTCTTCCAGATGTTTGCCCTGCACGGATTGATTATTCACTATCAATACGGCTTCATCGATTTTCATCTGCTGGGGATGTATTTTTTGTGGATCGCCCTGGTCGTCGGTGTATGGTCCGGCCTCGCCTATCACGTCGCGGTGGCACGCCTGCTGCTGGGCAAACATCGAGCTGCACCCCCGACGCAACCTGCCTCCCTACCCGCTTCGACTCCGCCTGCCCGGCAACAACAAAGAGGGTCAGCATGACGGTCCTGGTGACGGGCGCTGGCGGCTTTATCGGATTTCATGTCAGTGAGTATTTACTCAAGCGCGGCGATAGCGTCGTTGGACTCGACAACCTGAGCGCCTATTATGATGTCCGTCTGAAAGAAGCCCGTCTCGCCCAACTCGCCGCTTATGAGCGGTTTGCATTCGTGCGGCTCGACCTGGCTGACCGGCAAGGCACGGAAGACCTGTTCGCTCGTCACACGCCGGAGCGGGTGGTTCATCTCGCGGCCCAGGCCGGGGTACGCCACTCCCTGGCCAACCCGCACGCCTCTATCGACAGCAATCTCGTGGGGTTCCTGCATATCCTCGAAGGCTGTCGGCAGACCGGGGTGCGGCATCTGACGTACGCGTCGAGCAGCTCGGTGTACGGGGCCAATACAAAGCTGCCCTTTTCGGTGCGTGACAATGTGGACCACCCGGTCTCCCTGTATGCGGTCTCAAAAAAGGCCAACGAACTGCTGGCCCATACCTATAGCCATGCCTATCACCTGCCGACGACCGGCCTGCGCTTTTTCACCGTTTATGGTCCGTGGGGCCGGCCGGATATGGCCCTGTTCATCTTTACCAAAGCGATCTTGTCCGGCGAGCCGATTGAGGTGTTCAACTACGGCAGGATGCAGCGCGCCTTTACCTATATCGACGATATTGTCGAGGGAGTGGTGCGCGCGCATGACCGGATCGCCCAACCCAACCCCCACTGGTCGGGCAGGAACCCGGACCCCGGCACGAGTACCGCTCCCTACCGCGTGTATAATATCGGCCACCCTCAGCCGGTGGAGTTACTCCACTTTATCGAAGTGCTGGAACACACCCTGGGAAAGAAAGCCGAAAAACGCCTGCTGCCGTTGCAGGCCGGCGACATCCCGGCCACCTGGGCCGATGTGGAGGACCTCATGCACGATGTGGGCTTCCACCCCACCACCACCATTGAGGAAGGCATTCCTCGCTTCGTGCAGTGGTATCGCGAGTATTACCGGGTCTAGCGCACATAACGATGCTGTGTAGCGGATCTCTCTCCTCCTTGAGGAGGGCGGGCTTCCAGCTCGCAGGCGGCCAAGATGGCCGCTCTCCCAGGAGGGGAGCCACCCCCACACCTTCATGACCCCATAGACCCCATAGACCCCACAGACTTTTACTTGCGTTCATGTGGCGCGAGGGTGGTCAGCGCCAACGCGTGGATCGCCTGCTGCATCTCGTCCGCCAACGCGGCGTAGACCAGGCGGTGGCGCTGGACAGAGTTCTTGCCGGTGAACAGCGGCGACACCACCGTGACCCGGTAATGCCCACCGCCAGAGGCCGCTCCGGCATGGCCGGCGTGCAGGGCGCTCTCGTCTATGACCCGCACCTCGGTTGCGGACAGGGCCTGCCGGAGCGTGGACTCGATGCGTTCCGGAGTAGTCATGGGTCAAAGAGTAAACGTGTCCGGCATCTGATATCTATTGGAGGACACAGTTACTCTTTTTCGTACGCGGAGGGAAAAACCGGAGCGCGGCGTTCCATCACGGAGCTCAGCCCCTCGCCCACGTCTTTGCCAAAGAAGCCCAGCATCTCCAGGGCGAGCGAATAATCGAACGAGGTATGCGCCGCGGCCCGTAGCCACTGGTTGAGCGACTGCTTGGTCCAACGAATGGCCTGCTGAGCGCCCGTCGCCAGTTTGTTCGCCACTTCCATCGCCTTGGGCATGAGCTCGTCCGGCGGGACGACCATGCTGACCAGGCCGATGCGCTCGGCTTCTTTCGCGTCCAGCATATCGCACGTCAGCAAATAGTATTTGGCCTTGGCCATGCCGACCAGCAGGGGCCAGATGACCGCGGCGTGGTCTCCGGCGGCCACCCCCAGCCGGGTATGCCCGTCGGTAAAACGCGCCTTCTCCGAGGCAATGCTGATATCGGCCAGCAGCGCGACCGCCAGCCCCGCCCCGACCGCTACGCCGTTAATCGCCGAGATAATGGGCTTGTCGCAGTTGATCATATTATGGACGATGTCCCGCGCTTCTTTCATCGTCTCGGAGACCACATCGAGATTGCCCATGGATTTCTCGACCACGTCAAAATCGCCCCCGGCCGAGAAGGCCCGACCGGCTCCCGTAATCACCGCCACGCGCACGGCGGGGTCGTCCGCGATATCGAGCCAGACCTTGCTCAGCTCGTAGTGCAGGCGGAAATTTGTCGAGTTGAGGGATTCGGGCCGGTTAATCGTCAGGAGTGCAATCCCGTCGTTTTTCTCGATGATGAGATGTTCGTAGTTTTCCCGGTACGCCATGCTGCTTCCTCCTTTGTGTTATGCCGATATGGGTTCCAGCTTTTCAAAGCCGGGCGGATTTGTACAGTCGGGGCAGAGCCAGTGGAGCCCGCCCCGGGAGGGGATAAAAAAGCTCCCCTCCTGGGAGGGGTGGCCCGCAGGGCCGGGGTGGGTTTTCCCCGGTCGGCGACAACGGCACGGTCTGGACCACCGCCGCCTAGTGCGCCTCGGCCCAATTGCCGCCCACGCCGACATCGACGCGGAGCGGAACGCTGAGCGCCATCACCCCTTCCATGCTCTCGCGGACCAGGGCCTGTATCGGCTCAAGCTCGGATTCCGGCACCTCGAATAACAGCTCGTCGTGCACCTGGAGGAGCATGTGCGTCTGCAACCCCTGTCGGTCGAGCTGGCGTGCAATGGTGACCATGGCGACTTTGATCAGGTCGGCCGCCGTACCCTGGATGGGCGTGTTGATGGCGATCCGTTCCGCGGCGCTGGCCAGTTGGGGGCTTTTACTCCCCAGGTCCGGGACATAGCGCCGGCGGCCGAACAGCGTCGAGACATAGCCGCGCTCCTGGGCGCTGGCCAGCGTGCCGTCCATATAGGTCTTAATGCCACCGTAGCGGCTGAAATACTGGTCGATATAGGCTTGGGCGGTTTTGAACGGAATGCGTAAGGTCCTCGCCAGTCGCCGCGCGCCCATGCCGTAGATCAGACCGAAATTGATCGTTTTGGCCTCACGCCGCTGGTCGCTCGAAACCGCCTCTATGGAGGTCTCGAAAATCTCTGCCGCGGTGCGGGCGTGGACGTCCTGACCTTTGTGAAAGGATTCGACCAGGACGGGGTCCTGGCTGAGATGGGCGAGCAGGCGCAGCTCAATCTGGGAGTAGTCCGCGGAGAGGAGGCGCCAGCCGGGTTCCGGCACAAAGGCCGTTCGGATGCGACGGCCCTCTTCACTCCGGATAGGGATATTCTGCAAGTTCGGATTGCTGGAAGACAGTCGGCCCGTGGCCGTCACGGTCTGATTAAACGAGGTATGCACGCGACCGGTGTCTGCCCGGATGAGCTTGGGCAGGGCGTCAACATAGGCGCTCTGGAGTTTGGCAAAACTCCGGTAGGCCAGGATTTTCTCCGGCAGCGGATATTCTTCAGCCAGGCGCTCAAGTACGGATGAATCGGTGGACGAGCCCGTCTTGGTTTTTTTGCCACGCGGCAGTCCAAGCTTCTCGAACAGGATGGACTGGAGTTGCTTGGGGGAGGCGATATTAAACGGTTCTCCGGCCATGGCGTGGATTTCCGCTTCGAGCCGGTCTCGCTGTTGTCCGAATTCCTCGGACAGGCGCGCCAACACATCGGTGTCCACCCGCATCCCGGTCCGTTCCATGTGGGCCAACACCAGCACGAGCGGGGTTTCGATGTCGGCAAACAGGCTGTCCATGCCTTCCTGTGTGACACGGGGGAACAAACGGTGGGCCAGCCGGAGGGTCATATCCGCGTCTTCCCCGGCGTAGCGCGTGGCGTCCTCGACCGACACCTCGGCAAAATTCTTCTTTGCGCCCTCGGTCACGTCCGCATACGAGACCATGGTGTAGCCCAGATGCTCTTGCGCCAGGTCGTTCAGATTATGACGCTGGGTCGGGTTGAGGAGATACGAGGCCAGCATGGTGTCAGCCAGCCGGTTGTGCGAGTGCAGGCCGTAGTTGGCCAGGACCATCAGGTCGTATTTCAGGTTCTGACCGATCAGGGTCAGCGAGGGATCGGCAAAAAGCGTGCGGAGCGCGGCGAGCGTCTTGTCGAGCGGTACGTGAGGGGCGGCATCGTCCGAGCGGTGTCCAACCGGAATATACCAGGCCTGCCGCTCTTCGGTCGCCAGCGAAACCCCGACCAGTTCCGCATCGAGCGGGTTGAGCGCCGTCGTTTCCGTATCGAGGCAATAGGTTTGGGCGGCCTGAATCCGGGTGACGAGCGCGTCGAGCTGTTGCGCGGTGCGCACGGACTCATAGACCCCGGGGGGTTCCGCCGGCGCGGCGCGTTCATCGGCCAGGGAAAACTCCCACTCGGTGTCCAAGTCGGCCAGGAAGCGACGGAATTCAAACTCGGTGAACAGCTCGTGTAAACGCTCGTGGTCCGGCGCTGTCAGCGCCAGGTCCTCAAGCGCCGGGGTCAAGGGTACGTCCTGTCGGAGGGTCGCCAGCGTTTTTGACAGGCGGGCCAATGCGGCGTGCTCCCGGATACGCTGGCCCAGCTTGCCCTTGATCTCGGCGGCGTGCTGCAATACGCCCTCTAGGGTCTGCCACTGCGTGATCAGCTTGATCGCGGTCTTCTCACCGACACCGGGGATTCCAGGGATGTTGTCGGTGGCGTCGCCCATCAAGGCCTGGACCTCGACAACGCGTCCCGGCTCGACGCCGAATTTTGCCTGCACTTCGGCAGGGCCGATACGCCGGTCCCGCATGGTATCGAGCATGCTGACGCGCTCCGAGACGAGCTGCATCAAGTCTTTATCCCCGGAAACAATAACGACCTCCGCGCCGTCTCCCTCCCAGCGCGTTGCCAGGGTGGCGATAATGTCATCAGCCTCGTAGCCGGCCAGTTCAAGAATAGGAATATTATAGGCTTGGACCACCTCTTTGATGCGGGGCATCTGCACCCGCAGCTCATCCGGCATGGTGGCCCGGTTGGCCTTGTACTGCGGGTAGATCTCGTGGCGAAAATTCTTGCCTGGGGAGTCAAAAACCATGCCGAGATGGCTGGGGGCGTGCTCCGCATGGATACGCTGGAGCATATTCACAAAGCCGAAGATGGCGTTGGTTGGAAAGCCCTGAGCGTTGGTCAGATCCCGGACCGCGTAAAAGGCGCGGTAGATGTACGACTGTCCATCAATGAGAAAAACGGGAGTGGGTGTCACAACGCAACTGCGGCAGGTAGAGGAGAAAGCGGGTGACCGGGGTCGAACCGGCGACCTTGTGCTTGGCAAGCACACGCTCTAGCCAGCTGAGCTACACCCGCGTTGAGCGCAATAGTCAAGGGCCGAATCTACCACACCTCAGCCGAGAGTCAACTGCAAGAAAGCGGGCCTCAGCAAAAAGCTGCTCTACCCGTTGAAGCTGATCAGTAAGGCCACAAAGCTGGGAAGCAGGGCGACGATGAGCCGCCTGCGTCGGAAGGCCAAGAAAAAGCGATGACGCAAGGGAGGCGCGAGTCGGAACAGCCCCTGTGACTATCTCAGGTCGCGCTCATCGCCCGCCTGATCATTGTTTGAACCTGGATATTCTCGTTGATTGCAACAAGACGGACAGTGGGATTCGCACGGGTAAATACCCGGAACACTTCGTCGGCGAAGCCTTGTCCGATTTGCTCAACGCCTTTGAAGTCGAGGATAACGGTCCGAAAGCGATCAAATCTTGTCAGGAGTCGTTTGGCCTGCGAGCGAGATATTAACGATGCGTCTCCGTACCGAACAAGGTCAACGGGGACTATGGTTTTTGAGAAACCGTAATCTGAATCCACGGTAAATTGGTCAAAGATTTCTATGGCCGTCCTCTCGGTGTCATTATGTAATCTGAGAAGGACCACAGTACCGGATTCCTGATCTCGATTTTCAAGAATCCAGTCTTCGTCTCCGGGGCTTTCATGTGAGAAATAAACGTTTCCGGAAAAGATGGCGAACTTGTCGAACATACGTGAGGTAAAGAAGATACCTTCTCCCGTATGATTGTCAGGATCAGTCGTAAACTTCCCTTTGGCTAATTCAAGAACTGCGTGGCGTTCATCCTCAAGCGCCAAGGCTTTTTGTATCTTCCGAAAGATTCCTTCCCCATCATCCGAAAGCATAACATTAACTGCGCGAGCGGTGCGCTTAATCTGTATGCTCATACGCGTTCCCGAAGAGTGGTCAATCGCATTATTCAGCATTTCCGTAAAGCCATAATGCCAGATATCAAGTGCAGTCTTGGGTATATCCGATAGCAGAGGCTCGACCTCCTTTCGCCATACAATATGCTCGGCCGTCTTGTCCATAAGCGGAACACTGAAGAACTTTTCCCTTAGAATAGCGAGTGAGTACTGGCGGTTGCGAGTCGCTCCTCGCGCTGTGAGGAGCCCTTCTCTAACAAGGCGACTGATATGCGTATTGACGGCTTGACGGGAAATTCCGAAGTGGGAAGCTGTTTCCTGGGCAATGTTTTGTGAATTGGAATCAACATGCTTCAGTATGTAGTCACGGATGAGTCGTCCCCGTTCTCGTATTCCTGCCATGGTTTTAGTGCTTTCTACTGATTTAATATGTCAATATTATCGACCATTATTGTCAATATTATGAAGCTGTCATGTCTGTTTGAGAGTGAAACTTTTCAGGGTTATATTCATAAGTGTTTGATTTTACAATGAATAGTATTTAATTCATATATTTCTATTGTCAATCTTATGGATTCTATTGCTTGAGATGATCTGGTGGATATCCTGGAGGAGTGGCAACCGAAGCCGGGATTGCGGGGACCGTATGAGGAAAAGAATTCAAACTGACCCACGACCAGGCGTACCTGGGTCCAGCATCTGATATCTATTGGAGGACGCGTGTACGCTTTTCGGTCGGGTCTTGGTCCGTGTGGGCGGCCGTGCCGGTATGACCGAACCCGCCGTGACGCTGGGTGGAGCCGAGCGTATCGACTTCAGTCCAACGGGCCCGGGCCACCGGAGCGATAATGAGCTGGGCGATGCGGTCGCCCCGTTTGACCTCAACCGGTTTGTCGCCAAGGTTAATGAGCAGGACTTTGACCTCTTCCCGATAGTCGGCGTCTATCGTTCCGGGCGCGTTCAGGATGGTCAGCCCCTGGCGCAGGGCGAGTCCGCTCCGGGGACGAACCTGGGCTTCGTAATCCGGCGGCAGGGCGAGGGCGAATCCGGTGGGAATCACGGACCGTTGGAAGGGGGCCAGGACGACGGTGTCCGTCAGAGCGGCGGCAATATCCATCCCGGCAGAGCCGGGGGTCATATAGCGGGGGAGCGGAATCGCCGGCTCGCCCAGTTCATCCTGGCGGACGCGCGTAATGGGAACGACAATCTCTGCGCTCACCCGCTGGTGCTCCCTCGGTGGTGCTATCGCGCCGCGTCCTGCTCGGCCAGGGCTTCACGCCGGCTGAGACGAATTTTTCCCTGCTTATCGATCTCAAGGACTTTGACGGTAATCTCGTCTCCCTCATCAACAATATCGGTCACCTGACGCACGCGCTCAGGCGCAAGCTGGGAGATGTGGACCAGCCCTTCCTTACCGGGCAGGATTTCGACAAAAGCCCCAAAATCGACCACCTTCTTGACCGTTCCTGTGTAGAGCTTGCCGATCTCCGCATCCGCGGTGACCGCCTCAACTTTGCTGATCGCCCGCTCCATGGAGTCCCCGTCGGAGGAGGCAATAGACACCGTGCCGTCGTCTTCAACGTCAATTTTGACTCCGGTCTCTTCGACAATGGAGCGGATCATTTTGCCGCCGGGGCCGATGAGGTCCCGAATTTTATCCGGCTTGATTTTCAGGGTCAGTATCCGCGGGGCGTGTTCGGCGACCTGCTCGCGCGGCGTTTCGAGCGACTCGGCCATCTTGCCAAGAATGTGCAGCCGTCCGTCACGGGCCTGGTAGAGGGCCTGGCGCATGATCTCGCGCGTGACGCCGGCAATTTTGATATCCATTTGGAGCGCGGTAATCCCGTCGGCCGTGCCGGCAACCTTGAAGTCCATATCGCCCAGATGATCCTCGTCACCGAGAATATCACTGAGAATCCGGACTTCTTCCCCTTCTTTGATCAGTCCCATCGCAATGCCGGCGACCGGGGCCACGATTGGGACGCCGGCGTCCATCAGGGACAGCGCCCCGCTGCACACTGTGGCCATGGAGGACGAGCCGTTGGATTCCAGAATTTCCGAAACGGTCCGGATCGTATAGGGGAAGGCATCTCCGGCTGGCAGAACGGCCGTCAGGGCCCGTTCGGCCAGGGCGCCGTGTCCGATCTCCCGCCGCCCGGGGTTCCGCAACGGACGGGCTTCACCCACGCTGAAAGGCGGGAAATTGTAATGCAGCATGAATTTCTTGTACTGCTCACCGATCAACGCATCGACCCGCTGCTCATCGGCGGCGGTCCCCAGGGTTGAAACCGCCAGGGCCTGTGTTTCGCCCCGGGTAAACAGTGCCGAACCGTGCGTTCGAGGCAGGATGCCGACCTCGCACGAAATGGGACGAACGTCGGTCAAGCCGCGTCCGTCTACCCGCCGGCTCTCAGCGACAATCGCCTTGCGCATGATTTCGCCGGTCAATTTCTCCAGGGCGGCGGCCACCTCCTCGTCTCGGTCGGCGAACTCTTCATTGAGCGCCTTGGTCGCTTCTTTCTTGGCAGCCTTGATGGCAGCCCCACGCTCCAATTTAGCCGCAATCGTCAGCGCCTCACCGAGCTTGTGTGACGCGGCGGCCCGCACCCGGTCGGAGAGTTCGGCGTCAATCGCGGGCTCGGCGAACACTCGTTTTGGCTTTCCGGCAACCCGGACGAGTTCGTCCTGCGCATCAAGGACCGGAGCGACGGCTTCCTGAGCGAGGAACAGCGCCTCAAGCATGTCTTCTTCAGACACCATGCGCGCGCCCCCCTCAACCATCACAATGGCGTCCCGGCCAGCGGCCACAAACAGATTGATATCGCTGTCCTGGAACTGGCTCTGGAGTGGATTGACCACCAGCTCCCCACGTAAGCGTCCAATCCGGACTCCGGCAATGGGCCCCCGAAACGGGATATCGGAGACGTGCAGGGCCGCCGAAGCGCCGATCAGGGCCAGGGTGTCGGCGTCGTTTTCCCGATCAACCGACAGGACCGACGCAACGAGTTGGGTCTCACAGGCGAAGCCCTTGGGGAAGAGCGGCCGAATCGCCCGGTCTACAATCCGCGAGGTGAGGACCTCTCGCTCTGCCGGACGCCCTTCCCGCTTGAAAAATCCGCCGGGGATTTTACCCGCGGCATAGGTTCGTTCCTGGTAGTCAACAGTCAGGGGGAAAAAATCGATCCCCTCACGCGGCGAATCTGACGCCACCGCGGTTACCAGGACAACGGTTTCCCCGTATTGGACGAGGGCTGCGCCACTCGTCTGTTTGGCAAGACGCCCGGTTTCAATGGACAGCGGGCGGCCGTAGTATTCCATTTCGATCTTTTTATACATGTCTTCCTTCAATGTTTTCTGCGCCACGGTTCTGACGACGCAGCGATCACTCTCTCCACAACACTCTTCTTCACAAAAACGGACAACAAAAATGAGAACCTTGGCCTAGCGTCGTAAGCCGAGGCGTTGGAGTATAGTGCGATAGCGCTGTATATCCTTACTCCGCAGGTAGTCGAGCAAACGACGACGACGACCGACCATTTTGAGCAGGCCGCGCCGGGAGAGATGGTCTTTTTTGTGGGTTTTGAAATGCTCGGTGAGGTGGACGATCCGCTTGGTCAGAATGGCAATTTGGACCTCGGGTGAGCCCGTATCCTTGTCGTGCACCCGAAACTGACTGATGGTTTCGCTTTTCTGTTCAGCCTCCTGCATAAGTCTTCCTTCTTTCTTCCTTATTCTTCTTTGCTTCCTTACTCCTTGGTTATTCTTTTCGTTTTTAACACGCTGTTTTCCTAGTGTAAAGTTAGAATACCCGGGCAAGCTTCCAGGTCTCCTGCTCGGCGGTCACAATGGCAATCAATTCACGCTCCGCGCTCAGAATCCGGGCCGTCTCGCCTGTGGCCCGGGCGGCGGGCAGTGTCCGTAGAAAAGCCTGCTGTCCGTGCCGGATGAGCGCCGCCTCCGGGGCTGAGACCAGAAAAGTCCGGTAGGACTGGGTCGCCTGGGCTGATGAGAGCAGGGGCAACGGCTGTCCCGGCCGGAGATTCTGGACCTGAGAGAGCGGAACGGCCTGGTCGATGCTGAACGCACCAAAAGCCGTCCGCCGGAGACTCGTCAGGTGGGCGAGCGTGTTGAGAGCCAGACCGATATCGGCGGCCAGAACCCGGACATAGGTGCCCTTTGAGCACGAGACAGAAAAATGAATGGCGGGCGGTTCTCCGAGCGTCAGGGCAAGGTCAGAGATGTGCACCCGACGGGGCTCGCGTGCCACTTCAATACCTTGCCGGGCCAGTTTGTACAGCGGGACCCCTTTTCGCTTGAGCGCAGAGTACATCGGTGGAGTCTGCCAGGAGTCGCCGATAAACCGCCGCTCGATCTTTCTCAGCTGCGTCGGGGTGCAGGCTGGAACGGACTCCGTGCGGGTGACCGTCCCGGTGCAGTCGAGCGTATCGGTCTCGACGCCGAGTTGCAGCGTTCCGGCATAGGACTTCTGTTCGGCCATGAGGAACTGCGAGAGTTTGGTTCCGGCCCCCAGACAGATGGGCAACAGGCCACTGGCAAAGGGGTCAAGCGTCCCGAGATGGCCAATTTTTTTGATCCGCAGCGCCTTTTTGAGAATACGGACAACCTCCGCAGACGTCGGCCCTGGTGGCTTGTCGATGAGGAGGAGCCCATCAAGTCCGGCCACTAGCGGTCTTCCTGTTTAATTTGATGAAAAAGATTTTCCAGGTGATTGACCTCATCCAGGGTCGTGTCATAGAGAAATTCAAGCGTGGGGGTGTAGCGGAGTTGCAAACGGGCTGCCACCTGGCGGCGGATATAACCGGCCGCGCTCTGGAGACCGGCCAGGGCTTCCGCACGGGTCTCGTCCTGAAGGGTCCGCACGAAGATACGCGCCAGGCGCAGGTCGGGGCTCAGGGTCGCGGCAGTCACGGTTACCCCGCTGACTCTGGGGTCTTTCACTTCCCGTAAGACAATATCGGCAATCGCGTGGAGGAGCAGACCGCTCACCCGTTCAGGACGACGGACAGGCATATCAATAATGGAGAATCTCGACCTGAGTTTCACCCAACTCAGCGACGTACAGCCGTTCAATAAAATTCGTCACCGCCTGTAAGGCGCCCTCAACATAGGCGTGATCAGAGCCGACCTGACAGACCGCCAGCCCAATGGTTTGCCACTGGTCCTGCTCGGCGCACTCCGCGATAGAAACGTTGAACTCGTTTCGGACGCGGCTCTTGATCTTCCGCACAACGCCACGTTTCTCCTTGAGGGAATGACTCGCATGACAGTAGAGGATCAGTCGCAACACGCCCACCACCATCGGCCACCTCCTGACAGGGCACGGCAACGAACCGGCGGCAGACCATTCTGCCCGGTCGCCCCACCCCGCCGCTTTCCCCTGTACCGGCTATGACGCGTGCTGTTCCACTTCCTGAGGGCGTGGTTCGAGGCGCCGGGCGACTTCTTCGAGCTCATACACCTCCAAGACATCGCCGACTTTGACATCCTGAAAATTCTCGACGCTGGCCCCGCATTCCGTTCCGGCCGAGACTTCGCGGACGTCATCCTTGAATCGACGCAAGGTCGAAAGACGGCCGGTGTGGACCACCACGTGATCACGGACCACGCGCACCTGAGCCCCGCGCGTGACCCCACCTTCGACCACCATGCAGCCGGCAACCATGCCAATCTTTGAAACCGAAAAGACCTCCCGGACTTCCGCCCGACCGAGCGGGTTTTCTTTATAGGTCGGGGCGAGCAAGCCCTCCATGGCCGCCCGGACATCGGCAATGACATCATAAATAATGCCATACAATCGCAGCTCAATACCCTCCCGGTCCGCCAACTGAGCCGCCTTGACCTCGGGGCGGATATTAAAGCCGATAATAACGCCCTTCGAGGCTGAGGCGAGCAGGACGTCGGATTCGGAGATACCGCCAACCGAGGCGTGGAGCACGGTCAGCTTCACCTCGTCGGTAGACAACCGGGTCAGCGCATCTCGTACGGCTTCGGCCGAGCCCTGGACATCGGCTTTGATAATCACCCGCAGCTCCTGCACTTCTCCGGCTTGGGCCTGTTGGTAAAAGTCTTCGAGCGAGGTCCGACTACTCTTCGTCAATTCCGTCTCACGCCGCTTCTCTGTCCGGTAGTCTGCGATCTGGCGTACCTTGGCTTCATCACCCAAGGCAACAAACGTATCCCCGGCCTCAGGCACGCCGGTCAGGCCAAGAATCTCGACCGGCATGGACGGCAGGGCAATTTTCGCCTTTTGGCCCCGACTATCAATCATGGCCCTGACCCGGCCATGTTCCGTCCCACACACAAAGGGATCGCCGACTTTCAACTGTCCCTCTTGGATGAGCACGGTGGCGACCGCCCCGCGGCCCCGGTCAAGCTGGGCTTCCACAATGACCCCGCGAGCAAATTTGTTCGGATTGGCGCGCAGTTCCATGATGTCAGCCTGGAGGGTCAGCATCTCCAAAAGATGTTCAATCCCCTCTCCGGTGAGAGCGGACACGGGCGCAAAAATAATATCCCCGCCCAAATCCTCGGCGACCAGGCCCTGGGACATCAGCTCGCGCTTGACCCGTTCGGGGTCTGCTCCTGGCTTGTCTATTTTATTCACCGCCACGATGATGGGCACCTCGGCGGCCCGGGCGTGGTTAATGGCCTCAACGGTCTGGGGCATGACCCCGTCGTCCGCGGCCACCACCAGCGTCACGATATCCGTTGCCTTGGCGCCCCGCGCGCGCATAGACGTAAATGCCTCGTGGCCTGGGGTGTCAAGAAACGTCACGCTGCGGCCTTCGACCGGCACATTATAGGCCCCGATGTGTTGGGTAATGCCGCCCTGTTCGTGGTCGGTGACATTCGTCTGTCGAATCTTATCCAGCAGTGACGTTTTCCCATGGTCGACATGCCCCATGATGGTCACCACCGGCGGCCGCGGCTCAAGCGCGCCGTCATCTTCCGAGGCTTCGTGCTCGTCTTCCAGGACAGACTCCGCATCAAAAGCCACATTCTCGACCGTATATTCGAAGTCCGCGGCCACGAGCGAGGCCGTATCATGATCGAGAACCTGATTGATAGTCGCCATGACCCCAAGGCCCATCAGCTTTTTGATGACTTCTCCAACCTTGATCCCCAGACTGTGAGCGAGGTCGCCAACGGTAATCACCTCGGATATCCGCACAACCCGCTTGCTGGCCTTGGGAACCGTAATTTCGGTCTGCCGCTGCTCTTTACCCGGCAGGAGCCGCTTCTTTTTGGCTCCTCGCGCGACGTGCGCCTCTCGCTCCTGGACATCGAGCGACTCGGCGCTACGGATAACCTTCCGCTTCTTGCCGCGCTTTTTCCCGCTCGCCCCTGTCCCTTCACCACTCGTCCCCTCACGCAGACCGACATCGGCGGGGAAAGAGGGAGAAGAAGGGGGTCGGGTGAAGCCAGGTGAGGGGGGAGGTTCGGCGAGTTTACCAAGATCAATCCGACCCAGTACCCGTGCCGAACGGGCGCCTTCTTCCCCGGCGTCCTTCGCTACCGGAGCCGCGTCTTCACTGGTATCCCCTTCGGCGGGGGCTTCTGCCACAACCGTGAGCTGCGGTTCCTCGGCTGGGGCGGCATCGCTGGAGAGAGCGGCACTGTGCTCTTCTTGTTCGGCAGCATCCTGCTCTTCCTCCGGGCTGGCTGTTCCGTCATCAACCAGCACGGGTATGGACGGCTCGGGGACCTCGCCTCGGGCCTCCTGTTGGTGGGTCTCGTCCGTCGACTCGGGAGGGAGCTCGAAGGCCGGTGTCTCGGCAGAGAGCGGTTCGGGAATAAACGGAGCGGGCTGAGGTGCAGGAGCATCAAACGCAACCGGAGCAAAGGTCGGCAGCGGCTCTTCGACGGTTGGCGCTGCAAAGGCGACAGGCGCGGATTCAGACCCCACCGCAGTGTCATTGACCAGGACCTCGACGCGCTTCCGGCGTCGAATCACGTTGGGACGAATCCGGTTCTCGCGAATCTCTTCCCGGGCGGTCACCGCATGCTCTTTTTGCTGGTCAAGCTCGGTGACAACGCGTTCGGCAACGACTTTTTCTTCTCCGAGTACGAGGGGGGCAACGGGAGGCGACTGAAGCGCCTGCCGCGCGGTATCAGCCTCTTGCTCCGAGAGCGTGCTTTGGGCTTTTTTCCCGTGGACGCCCTGAGCCTCGAGCTGAGTCAGGACTTGTCGCGTTTCGACTCCCCATTCTTTGGCCAATTCATGGATACGCTTACGTGACATATGACCTCATCGCCGTCTCTTCACCCCGGGCAGGCTGGGTTCTATCAGAGCAGCATAGCTCACCCGCGCCTCGTGGGAGCATACCGCTCGTAAGGATCGACAACTCTTCGTCCGTGCGTTGACAAAAGCATGAACACATTCCCGGCTGGCATGGAGATATCCGCCTCGACCCTGGCTGGGAGCGGGAATGAGCCGGCCTTGAGACGTTGCCGTCAAGCGTAACAAGCGGCCTTTCTTCTCCCGACGGCCACATCCCAGACAGGTCCGAATCGGCTCGGTATGCTTCATACGTCCTCGGCAGCGGTCTCCGTCGGCTCCGCTCGGTCTCCTCCATCAACGGGAGCCGTGACGGATTTTTCCGGCATATGTGTCGAGGATGTATCAACCGTCTCCGTATCCTGTTCACTGAGCTCGGCCTCCTGTTCCGCCGCTATTTTCTCCGCCTGCGCCTTGGCCGCGTCCCAGATCACCGGAGCCCGGTCCGGTCCAATCCCTTCAATTTCAAGCAGCGTCTCAATATCGGCACCAGCGATATCCTGAGCCGACTTAAAGCCCTGTTGGTATAAGAGCTCTGCCGTAATATCGGCGTTCGACTCCCCTATGCCTGGGATGGCATTCAACGCTTCAAGGACCTGGACGTGTTCCAACTCGACTTCTGACTCGGAGCGGACGTCCAGCTTCCAGTTCGTCAGACGGGAAGCCAGTCGGACATTTTGGCCCTTCTTCCCAATCGCCAGAGAGAGCTGATCGTCCGGGACGATTACTTCCATGGTGTTGTCATCTTCATCCAGAATAATCTTGGCCACCTTGGCCGGCAGAATGGCGCGACAGACATATTCAGCCGGGTCAGGGGTCCAGGGAACAATATCTATCCGCTCTCCCCGGAGTTCCTGGACAACGGATTGGACGCGCGTCCCTTTCATCCCAACACAGGCTCCCA
Source organism: uncultured Binatia bacterium (SeqCode) (assembly GCA_965232605.1). Classification (GTDB taxonomy): domain Bacteria; phylum Desulfobacterota; class Binatia; order Bin18; family Bin18; genus Bin18. The sequence goes on from CBDDQA010000006.1 coordinate 27,969, forward strand.
CCGGGTCGACATCAGGGTCGGTTGAGTGCACGCCAATCTTTGCGCGGATGCCCGGTTCTCGGGCGGCGCCCTTGATTTCCACAATGCCTTCGTACACCTCCGGCGCTTCTTGCTCGAACAGTTTGATCAAGAACCCCGGGTGCGTGCGAGACAGCACGATCTGGGGGCCTTTTTGCGCCAGGTCGACATCCAGGATATAAGCCCGTATCCGGTCGCCCTGACGGTATCGCTCCCAGGGAATCTGTTCCTTTTCAGGCAGGACCGCGTCAGTCCGACCCAAATTCACAATGATGTTCCGCCGTTCAACGCGCTGGACGATTCCGGAAAAGAGTTCGCCTTTCCGATTCTTGAATTCATTATAGATCAGCTCGCGTTCGGCCTCGCGCACCTTCTGAATGACGCTCTGTTTTGCCACTTGGGCGGCGATACGGCCAAAAGACGCCGCGGGAAGCTTGCTGAGCAGTTCGTCGCCGATCTGGGCCTCAGGGTCCAGCGTCTCTTGCGCTTCCGCCATCTCTATTTCGGTTTCCGCATCGGTCACGGTCCCGACCACCGTTCTAATTTCAAAGAGTTCAATCTCACCGATATCCTCATTAAATTTCGCCTCGATCTGCTTCTGGCCAAAGGTTCGACGGGCCGCAGACAGCATGGCGCTCTCGAGCGCTTCAACAATAATGCTCCGGTCCATCCCTTTTTCTTTACTGACTTGTTCGATCACCCGATTCAAGTCTGGCTGCATAGCGGTTACCTCGTCTGACGGCGTCTGCCTTTCCGTTTCTTCTTCTCAGGGCCCTTCCCAGGCAGGGGGAGAGGAAGATCAATATGGGCCCGCGCCACATTCGCCCAGCTCACCCGAACTTTTCCTCTTTCCTGGTCAACCACGCTAATAGCATTCTCTTCTACTTCACATATCGGGCCAATGAAAGCCCGCTTTCCGTCCTGGGCTGTTTTCGTCTGTAAGCGGATCGGTTGTCCCATATAGCGTTGACACTGGCTGGGGCGAAAAAGCGGACGCTGAAGACCGGGCGAGGACACCTCAAGTGTATAGCGCCATGCAATCGGGTCATGTACATCAAGCACATCGCTCAGCTGTCTATGGACTCGGGTACAATCGTCAAGCGTCACCCCGTCTGTGTTGTCCAGCAAAACCCGCAGGACCCAGCGGCCATTCTCGGTCAACAGGTCGACGCCCCACAACTCAAAGCCTTCATCCTCGGCCAGGGGGGCGGCCAGGGTCTCAACCTGCTGGATAATCTCTCGGACTGAGGGTTGCATATGGAAAAAAAAAGTGGGCTCCCGCCCACTTTTCCCCCGCTTCCCGCCGTAGGCTAAACGATCCTCGCCTCTCACGCAAGAGGCGCAGTCCGCCTCATTTCTCTTCTCCGCCGTTTTCAAGATCGTGCAGGGTGGCCAGCTCGATAATCGTATAGGACTGCTTCCCTTGAGGAGTGACGATCTCCACCTCATCGTCGAGTTCCTTGTGCAACAGGGCCTGGCCAATCGGAGAGTGGAGCGAAATCTGCCCCGCGGCCGGGTCAACTTCTTCAGGGAAAACGATTTGATACTCGACCACATCACCCGAATCGACCTCTTCGAGGGTGACGCGGCTGCCATAGGCAATCGAGTCCTTGGGAATACTCGACAGGTCATACAGCGAGAGTTGCTGCATCCGTTCCGTCAGTTGGGCGATCCGGGCGCGGACATAGTCTTGACGCGCCCGCGCCGCGTCATACTCGGCATTTTCACTCAGGTCGCCATGAGCAGCGGCCTCTTGGAGATCTTTCGGAATGCGGACGTTGAGTTCGTGGTATAATTCGTCAAGCTCTTTTTTCAGCTTTTTTACAATCGGCAGGTCCATAACTCCCCCATACGGTCGTCTTCTGTCTGGCGAGGACGTTCCGCACAAGCGCAGCAGGGGTTGGTGACACTCGTGCACCAACCCCTGCACAGAATAATTGTATCCTTCAACAGTTAGGCGGTCAGGATATGGATCGTACAGGCCGACCCGAGGCCAATGACGTGGGCGAGGCCAGCCTTGGCTCCTTCAACCTGGCGCGCTCCCCCCTGGCCTCGAAGCTGAGTCACGATCTCATAGATGTTCGCGACTCCGGTTGCCCCAAGCGGATGTCCCTTGGAGAGCAGGCCCCCACTGACATTGACTGGAATATCGCCACCCAGTTCGGTTCGCCCTTCGTCAATCATCCGCCCAGCTTCCCCTTCGGCACACAGACCCAGGTTCTCGTAATGCAGCAGTTCTGCGGTGGCAAAACAATCGTGGAGTTCGACCAGACTCAGGTCTTGCGGCCCAATACCGGCCTTTTCATAGGCTTCTTTTGCCGCATTCTGCGTCAGGGTATTGACATCGGGCATGGTCAGGTCCCGATCGGTATAGGGATCCGAGGTCAGGACGGAAGTCGCGATTCTTATCGGCTTACTGGTAAACTGCTTGATCTTGTCTTCCGACATCAAGACCGCCGCGGCCGCACCGTCTCCAGTCGGGCAACACATATAGAGCGTATTGGGATAAGCAACCATGCGGGCGTTCATCACGTCATCCAGCGACACCTCAACCTGGTACTGGGACAAGGGATTGTGCACTGAATGTTTATGGTTCTTCACCGAGATTTTGGCGAAATGCTCGGCTGTCGTTCCGTGCTTGCGCATATGTTCCACACCGGCCTGACCAAAGACGGCCGGCATCAGGCCACTGCCCAATACCCCCTCGACGCTCTCTCCGCCGCTGCGGGCTCCGCCGCCGAGCAAACCCATCTTTCCCATCTGCTCAACGCCAACGGCCATGGTGATATCGTACATCCCGGACGCGACGCCGACATAGGCCTCGCGCAAGGCGGTCGAACCGGTCGCGCACGCGTTCGAGACATTGAGTGCAGGAATGCCGGTTTGGCCAATTTGCTGCAGAATCTTCTGCGCATTCATGGCATTGGCCTGGAACAAATTCCCACACACGAGCAACTCGACGTCTTTGATGGACGCCCCGGCGTCTTTGAGGGCGCGTACCCCGGCTTCTGCTCCCATTTGGGACACATCCTTGTCAGGGTAGCGTCCAAACTTAATCATGCCGACACCGACCACATATACGTCTCTCATAACTACACCCCTTTGCCGTTATCAGCTTCCTTCATCTTTGCGTGGCCTGAAAAAGAAAGCAATAATGTCGATGGTCTCTTCGTCTCCGTGCGCGTTTTTTTCCTTGCGCTCGCGCACTTTCCGCGTCACCATATCCACCGGCATGCCGAATGCAATCTTTTGCGGGTCGGGCTCAATATCGACTAAATTGCACCGTACGCTCACTCCTTCCGGGAGGTCAACGATTGCGGATACGTACGGGACCGGAATGCCAGGCGCGGACTGGTGCACAATGGAATACACGTAGAGCGTGCCATGATCGCTGAGTCGGACCTCGGGCAAATCGCCGATAAAGGTACACTTGCTGCATCCGACTCGGTTCCCGCCGATATAGGTAGCGCTGCAAGCGGGGCATCGATAGCCGACCAGATACGGTTTTTCGTCCGGAGCAGCGGGCAAGCGCAACATCGGCGCGATTGCCCGTTGTGTATTCGCCATTCCCAAGTCCTCTCTACCGGTCCAACCCTGTCTCTGCTTGTCAAGGGGTCGCTGCTGATTCTGGCAAGATGTTGAAAGGCAGGGCGCTGAGTCCTTCTCTTACGGTCAGGAACATCACCTCTCGGCCCTCTGTTCAGACTCAGAGACAGGACCGAAAAAAGTCTGTGCTACAGTGCAGCTACCAATATACGAGCGCTCCTGCCAAAACAAGGCCTTGAGAGTTTTTTCAGCAATAGAACGAGCGCCGGGAAGAGGGAAAATCACAGGCATGCAGCAGGGACACGCGTGGCTTCATCGGCTCAGGAGCGCGGCTCGGACAGCACTCACCGTGCTGTATCCGTGGCGTTGCCTCAACTGCTCCGCCTGTCTGCCTTCGGACCGGGCGTTCTGCCTGCAGTGCCAGGGCCGGATTCAGATCATCCACTCTCCGCTGTGTACCCGTTGCGGCCGCCCCTTTGCTTCCGGAGTCGGACCCGACCACGTCTGCCATCAGTGCGTGCAACAGCCGCCCAGTTTTCGCTCCGCGCGGGCGTGGGCGGCGTATAGCGCCTCAAGCACCTCGCCCCAGCCTCTCCGTCAGAGCATCCTCCGGTTCAAATATGGGCGCAATATGAGAGCCGGAAAGGTACTCGCCGGACTCACGGTGCGTCATTTTTCCTGCGCCCAGGAGCAGGGCGCAGGACCGACGGAAGACTATGATCGCGTTATTCCTGTTCCCCTGCACCTGACCCGCCTGCGCTGGCGTGGATTCAATCAGTCTCTCATCCTGGCCCGTGGGATTGGACTACGGATGAATACCCCAGTTGATCCCTGGCTGCTCAGCCGCACCCGGCCGACCCAGCCCCAGACGAAGCTGAGCAGGGAGGATCGTCGCGCCAATGTCCGAGGAGCCTTTCGGGTGCATACGCCCGCCCTGGCAAAGGGCAAACGCCTCCTCCTTGTGGACGACGTGTATACATCGGGCGCGACGGTTGAAGAGTGTGCCCGAACCCTGTACCAGAATGGAGCGCGCAGTGTTGATGTTTTTACTCTCGCCCGAGTGGTCGATCTCTAAGAGCGTATGACGACACCTCTCTCTCTTGGCGTTCTCATCTCCGGGGGCGGTACCAACCTCCAGGCCATTATCGATGCCATTGAGCGCAGAGACCTGCCCGCCCAGATCCGTATCGTGGTGAGTAACCGGAGCGATGCCTATGGCCTGGTGCGAGCGCGGCGCCACGGCCTCTCAACCGCGGTACTGTCTCACACCGGCTTTGCTTCCCGGGAAGAGTTTGACCACCACCTGGTCACCCTCTTACGAGACCACGAGGTTGATCTGGTCATTCTGGCCGGCTTTATGCGCCTGCTCTCGGCCCGTTTTATTCAGGCTTTCCCGCAGCGGATTCTGAATATCCACCCGGCCCTCCTGCCGGCCTTCCCCGGTCTGCACGCTCAGCGCCAGGCTCTGGAACGCGGAGTGCGGATCAGCGGCGCAACCGTCCATCTGGTTGACGAGGAAACGGATCACGGCCCGATTATGATGCAGGCCGCCGTCCCCGTCTATCCTGACGATACGGAAGACAGCTTGAGCGCGCGGATTCTGGTCCAGGAACATCGCATCTATCCCGCCGCCATCAAGCTCTTTGCCGAGGGCCGGGTCGTGGTCCAAGACCATGGGGTCCTCATTCGTGACGAGCACCCTCGTCCGGAAACCGCCTTCCGGTCTCCCGCCGTATGACGACCGCTCCTCCTCGCACTGGCACAATTGGGATCGATGAATCCGGCAAGGGCGATTATTTCGGCCCGCTGGTCATCGCCGGGGTGTGTGTGACGCCGGGCCAGGAATCTCAGTTGCGCGACCTGGGCGTACGGGATAGCAAGACCTGCTCGGACAAACGCGCCCACACCCTGGCCGCCCACATCCGCACGCTGTGTCCGACCACCCTCGTGACCATTGGCCCCGAGCGCTACAACAGCCTGTACGCCTCGCTCAAGAATCTCAACACCCTGCTCGCCTGGGGACATGCCCGCGCCATAGAAAATCTCTTGGAAACCGTCCAGTGCGAGCGGGTGATTGCCGACCAGTTTGGCAACGCGCGCTTTCTCAATAATGCCCTGATGCAAAGAGGCCGGAGCGTCGAACTCATTCAAAAGCCACGCGCCGAACAGGAAATAGAAGTCGCGGCCGCCTCGCTGGTCGCCCGGGCCGAATTCTTACGCCGCTTGCAGGATTTGAGCGACCGCTTTGCCCTCCCCCTGCCCAAAGGCGCCGGCCCGCAGGTCATCGCCGCGGGCAAAGCCATGGTGGAGCAGCATGGCCCGGACGGCCTGGGCCAAGTCGCCAAGCTGCATTTTCGGACAACGCAAAAAGTGCTGGCCTGAGAGACGCTGTCCTTGCCCCAGACCCGCTTTTCCTTTAGAGAGGAAACGCTTCCTCTCTATCTCGTCCGTCATGGCACACAGTCCCCACCCCGCGTTTGACCGACTCGTCAGCATTATGGCAACGCTGCGCAGTCCGAACGGCTGCCCGTGGGATAAAGAGCAGACACCACAGACACTCAAGCCCTACCTCGTCGAAGAGACCTATGAGGTGCTGGACGCCCTTGAGGCTGAAGACTGGGCTGAGCTGAAAGAGGAATTGGGCGACCTCCTCCTTCAGATCGTGTTTCACGCCCAGCTTATGGCGGAAGCCGGGGAATTTACGATTGACGATGTGGCCCAGGCCATTGTCGATAAAATGACCCGCCGCCATCCACACGTCTTCAGTGACCTGAAAGTCGAGAGCGCCGAGGAGGTCAGTCAGAATTGGGCCAAGATCAAAGCCCAGGAGAAAAGGGCAAAAAAGAGGGAAAAAGGCGCTGCGGATCAATCCATTCTGGCCGGCGTTCCCAAAGGTGCGCCAGCCTTGATCCAGGCCCAGCGATTAGGCGAAAAGGCTACCCGCGTCGGTTTTGACTGGCCGTCGGCGGCGGCGGTCTTTGAAAAGGTCACGGAGGAGTACCAGGAATTGGCAGCGGCCCTGGCAACACCACACACAGAGCAGCAGGAACATGAACTCGGCGACCTGTTGTTGGCCTTGACCAGCCTGGCCCGGCATCTTGACCTGGACGCCGAGTCCGCCCTGCGCAAGGCCAGCCGCCGGTTCAGCCAACGCTTTCGTTACATCGAGGAGCAGCTCGCGCGTAACCGGGAGGACATCCACCGCACTTCACTGACGCGGCTGGAGGAATTGTGGCAGGAGGCCAAGCAGACGGTGGGGGAGGATAGCCAGTAAGGCTCGCAGCTCATCTTTCCCGCCCGGCCAGACCAGGACAACAAAACTACACCCACCGATCAGAACAGCCCCGCCGAGACTCCCCAGTCGGCTGAGACGGGAACCGCCCGGGGCAAGCCAGTCAATCTGCCCCACACACCACCAGAGTACGACCAGCATCCCGACCGAGGCGATACCACTCCACAGCAGAGAGGCGACCCATTGTCGCCACGCAAAGGCTGAAAAACGGCGTGACAGGCGAACGGCCTGGAAGACCAGATTGGCCAGGGCCGCGAGCGAGGTGGCGGCGGCAAGGCCGACAACCCCCCAATGCTGCATCGAGACCATGCCGCTCAAAGCTGCCACACCCTGCGCCAACCAGTTCGTCTCACCAGGGAGACTGATACTGCCCATGAGCGCAAGGCTGGCACCTATTTTCACCATGAGGGCGACCACGCCGCCCCATACTGGCGTCCGGGTATCCCCGAGGGCGTACAAACAGGCCGTGACTTGACGGGTCGCCGCCACCGCCCAGAGACCCAGGGCCAGCGCCTGGAGGGTTGCCGCCGTCACCGCCACGTCCTGAGCAGAAAAAGCGCCCCTGAAAAACAGGACCGTCGTCATAGGCGTCGCCAGAACGGCCAGCCCAACCGCCGCCGGCAGCGTGACCACATTGACCAATCGCAGGGCGAAACCCAGACTGTCCTGCATACCGGCCCAGTCCTTCTGCTGGGCGTACGTCGCCAGGCTGGGCAGGACCGCGGTACTCAGGGCAACAACAAAAATCCCAACGGGAAATTCAAACAACCGACTGGCGTACCACAGGCAGGCGACGCTTCCGTCCGCGAGCAGCGAGGCCAGCAGAGTACTGATGATTTGATTGAGTTGAAAAATGCCGGTCCCAAAGACGAGCGGCAAGAGGAGCCGGCCCATACGCCGTAAGGCCGGGTGGCACGGCTGCCAGCTCAGACGTAACGACACCCCGCGGCGGACGAGCGCGGGCAGCTGCCACAGGAGTTGGCAGACCCCGCCCAGCACGACCCCGTAGGCCAGACTCATGACGGGCTCGGCCACCCGGGCCGACAGACCGAACACGCTCACAATCACCGCGACGTTAAACAGCACCGGCGCAAAGGCCGGAGCCGTAAAGTGGCGGAGCGCATGCAAGACCCCCATGGCCAGGGCAGCCGCGCCAACGCAGAAGAGGTAGACAAACATGACGCGGGTTAAATCAATGGTGAGCAGCAATTTGTCGCTCGTAAAGCCGGGCGCGAAGAGGCGGGTAATGGGGTCGGCAAAGCCTATCCCCAGGCCGGTCAAAACGAGCAGCAGGCCAAGCCCGGTCCCGAAGAATGTGCGAATCATACGACTCGTCGCGCGAGATCCCCGGGTGAGATATCTGGTCAGCACCGGGACAAAGGCGGCGTCGGTTGCCCCCTCGCCGACGAGGCGCCGGAGCAGGTTGGGAATACGGAACGCCACAAAGAACGCGTCAGCGGCCAGACCCGCTCCAAAGACAGAGCCAATCACCATATCCCGACCCAAGCCGGAAATGCGGCTCAGCAGCGTCAGCCCCCCGATCTGCCCCACGGCCCGCACGACCTTTGTGTTTTCTCCAGGGTCGTGTTGTGCGCCGCGGAGACCCGACCCGGCAGCCTTGACCCCACCCGGTTGCCCAGCCGGCCTCTTCAAGCGCCAGCTCTTGCGCGACATTGATCAGTCTCCCCACTCATGGTAGGAACAGTGTCTCAGAGAGGAGTATTGTACGTGGCATCAGGAGAAAAAAAACGTCATCGCCAAAGCGAGGTTCGGCGAGCCCGCAACCACGCAGCCAAATCGCGGGTAAAAACCCTTATGAAAAGAGTCACAGAAGCCGTCGAGGGTGGAGAGCGCGCGGTAGTCGAGAGTTCTCTGCGGACGGCGGTCAGCGCACTCCACCGGGCGGGTCAGAAACGGATTATTCCCAAACACGCGGCGGACCGGTATATCGGCCAGCTCTCAAAACTGGTCCATAAACACAAAACCGCCGCCTCCGCCTGACCCCATTGACAAGGGGCCACAGGCCCCTTGTCTGTTTCCACTAGAAATTATCGCCCAGACGAAACGAGACCTCACGCGCCGCTGCGGTAAAGAGGCGCCCAACGGCAAGGCGGCGCTGCGTTTCCGAGAACTGCACATCCGTGAGGCCGGGCAGGTCGGCAGGGTCGAGCGTTCCCTGCAGGAATTCAGGCGAGGTCGTCACCAAGACCTGAGGAATGGCGCTGTAATATTCCGTCACCCGCAGGTTGTCTGCCTGCCACAACACCTTTCCGCTGCCTCGGTCGGTGAGCTGGACATCAAGGGCCAGCACCATTTCGTACTCAAGAACCTGATCGCGGCGGTCAAAGGAAAACGGTCGCAGTTCCAGCGTCTGGAGTTGAGCGGAAATCACCCCTTCGCCCGTGTCGGTGACCCGAATATTCCGACGGGTCCGAAACTCTCGCTCCATGGCCCACTGGAGTTCCTTTTCCACACCGGTCTCAAGCGTACGATTGGAAAATTCGGCAAAGCTCACACTCTGGATTCCCTGCGGTAAGGGGGCGGTCCCCGCAAACTGATAGCCGCACGCGCTCCACAGGCAGGCGCACACGGCGATCACAATGGCCTCCGCTGTCTTCATAAAAGACCTGAGCCTCAGCGTTTTCAACAAGACGCTCGGGCGGTTTACGATACCTTGTCGCCATAGTATTCCGTCTTCGTCAGGCCGGACCCCGGCTCGTGTCCGGGGCAGGCTGTGATCCGGCCTCCAGTCCTTCGACTTCGCTTTGCTACGCTCAGGACGAGCGGGGAACGGGGGGGCGGGGCTGGATTCCTGCCTGCGCAGGAATGACGGGCGACTACACAGCATCGTCATCTGCTCTCGGCAACAACGAAGTTCACCAGTCGGCCCGGCACGACGATTTCGCGCCGGACGGTCTTGCCGGCCAGATACGTGGCCACCTTGTCCTGCTTCCTCGCCGCGTCCAGGGCCGTTTCCTTATCCGCGTCAACGGCCAGCTCAACGGTCGCTCGGAATTTTCCGTTGACCTGGACCGCAACGGTGACGGTCTCATCCTGAATGAGTTCCGGGTCGTATGAAGGCCAGGTTTCGTACGTCAGCGTTTCCGCGTGCCCCAGCCGCTGCCACAATTCTTCGCCCAGATGGGGCGCAAAGGGCGCCAGCAGCAGCACAAACCCCTCAGCCAACGCTCGCGGCAGGCGCGGAGCCTTTTGCGCGTCGTTCACAAACACCATCAGGGCGCTTAACGCGGTGTGGAAGCGCATACCTTCGATGTCTGCCGTGACCTTTTTGACCGTTTTATGAAAGAGGCGGGTCAGCGCCGCGGCGGGCTGGGGGGCCGCATCCACAAGAGCCGGGCGCAGGTCGCCGGTGTCGGCCACAATCAACGCCCAGGCCCGATGCAGGAAGCGATACACGCCGGCAACCGAGCGCGTATTCCAGGGTTTGACCTGCTCCAGCGGCCCCATAAACATCTCATAGCAGCGCAGCGCATCGGCCCCATACTCCTCAATCACGGCATCGGGGTTGACCACATTGCCTCGGGATTTCGACATTTTGTCGGTCTGGGGCTCCAGTTCCAGGTCGGTGTCATCCGGGTGATAGGGCGTGTCATCGCGCCATACCACCTGGTCTACCGGCACATAGCCCACACTGAGTGGTGTGGTCGGGTCCGCCCTGAGCGCGTACTCGGCTTCCTCGCTGCCCTCGCGAGTGATCTTCTCAACGGCCTGGGCGGCATAACGCTGTCCCTGCTCGTCCCGGTAATAGCGATAACTGAAGCCCAGAATCATACCCTGATTGACCAGACGCTGGAAAGGTTCCGGTGTGGACACGAGGCCGCAGTCATACAGGACGTGGTGCCAGAAACGGGCGTATAATAAGTGCAGCACGGCGTGCTCTACGCCCCCGACGTATAAATCGACCGGCATCCAGTACTGTTCGACCTCCGCGTCCCACGGCTTGTCCGCATTGTGCGGGTCCAGGAAGCGCAGAAAATACCAGCAGCTCCCGGCCCACTGGGGCATGGTGTTGGTTTCCCGCAGGGCCGGCTGACCCGAGGCCGGTTCGGTCGTCTCCACCCAGTCCTGCGCCGCAGCCAGCGGCGGCTCGCCCGTTCCGGTTGGGCGGAAACTCTCGACTTCGGGCAGGAGCACGGGCAAATCCTGCGGCTCGACCGGCCGGGGCTGGCCGTTGACGTGGAGCACAGGAAACGGCTCGCCCCAATACCGCTGACGGCTGAACAGCCAATCCCGGAGCTTGTAATTCACGGTGCCTGCGCCGTGGCCGTGTTCCTCCAGCCAGACCTGCATCTTTTGCTTGGCCTGGGCTATATTGAGGCCGTCTAAAAAGCCGGAGTTCACATGGGGCCCGTCTCCGGTATAAGCTCCGGTCTCGATGTCCCCACCCCGGACCACTTCAACAATCGGGATGTCAAACTGGTGGGCAAACTCCCAGTCCCGCTCGTCTCCGCCCGGCACGGCCATAATCGCCCCGGTGCCATAGGTGAACAGCACATAGTCGGCGACCCAAATCGGAATCGGCTCGCCATTCACGGGATTCAGCGCATAGCCGCCGGTGTTGACCCCGGTCTTTTCTTTCACCAGCTCGGTGCGGGCCAGGTCGGACTTGCGCAGCGCCTCTGCTGTATACGCTTCGACCGCGGCCCGATTTTCGGGGGTGGTGATACGCTCAACCAGGGGATGTTCCGGGGCCAGGACACAATAGGTCGCGCCAAACAGCGTGTCCGGGCGCGTGGTAAAGACATCGAAAAAGGCGTCTTGTGCCGCAAACACGGAACCATCACCGTGACACAGTTGGAAGCGAATGCGGGCACCCTCGCTCCGTCCGATCCAGTTGCGCTGCATTTCCTTGACATTGTCCGGCCAGTCGAGGTCGTCGAGTCCGGCTAACAGCCGTTCCGCATAGGCCGTAATCCGCAGCATCCACTGCCGCATGGGCTTGCGGATGACCTCATGTCCGCCGCGCTCACTCTTGCCGTCGATGACCTCTTCGTTGGCCAGGACCGTACCCAGGGCCGGGCACCAATTGACCGCCACCTCTGCCATATAGGCCAGGCCACGCTCGTACAGTTTGAGGAAGATCCATTGCGTCCAGCGATAGTAGTCGGGCTCACAGGTCGAAATCTCCCGGTCCCAGTCGTAGGAAAAGCCCAGGGCCTGGATTTGACGCCGAAAAGTCGTGATATTGTCAGCCGTTGTTTCGCGCGGGTGGGTGCCCGTCTCAATCGCGTACTGTTCCGCCGGCAGTCCGAAGGCGTCCCAGCCCATGGGGTGCAGGACGTTCAATCCCCGCATGCGCTTATAGCGGGCCAGGATATCGGTTGCGGTATAGCCTTCCGGGTGGCCGACGTGCAGTCCGGCGGCACTCGGATACGGGAACATATCCAGGATATAGTATTTTTGCTTCCGACGGTCGATCTCGGCGCGAAAGGTTTTCTGTTCGCGCCAATAGCGCTGCCATTTCGGCTCGATGACGCTTGGCTGATAGCGGACTTTCCCGCCCGTTTCCGCCGCGGCGCCGTTGGACTGCTTATTCGAGAGACTCATGAGGCTGTACTTTCTTCCCGACCACGCGCGCGATGCGGTCCAGCACGCCGTTGACAAAGGTCGGCGCGTCGTCACTACAGTAGCGGCGAGCAATTTCAATGGCTTCGTTAATCGTCACCCCCGCGGATAAGTCGGGGTAAGCGGCCAATTCATACGCCCCGAGACGGAGCAGGTTCAAATCCACCTTGGGCAAGCGGCCGATCCGCCAGTGTTCGGCGGCCGCGGCGATCATACTGTCAAGCTGACGCCGCTCGCGCCACGTCCCGTTCACCAAATCTGCGGTAAACCCCCGGACCTCGGTCGCCTGGGTAAAACACTGCTCAAAAAGCGCCAGCGCCTGCGGCGGCGTCACCCCGCTGATATCAATCTGGTACAAAACCTGGAGGGCGTATTCACGCTCCTGGCGGCGAGTTCCACGGGCTGCCATTATTCGATTTCCTGTAACGCCCCGAGAGCGTTGACCATCTCAATCGCGGACAGGGCCGCTTCCCAGCCCTTGTTCCCAAGTTTTGCTCCGGCCCGGTCAAGCGCCTGCTCAACGGAGTCCGTGGTCAGCACTCCAAATGTTACAGGTACGCCGGAGGAGAGCATGATTTCTTTAATGCCCTGGGTCATGGCCGCCGCAATATAATCGAAGTGCGGCGTCTCACCCTTGATGACTGCCCCAACACAGACCACGGCCTCGTAGCGACCGCTGCTTGCCAGCCGCTTCGCAAACAGGGGGATGTCAAACGCCCCCGGAACCAGCACCACATCAATGTCTTCGTCCCGCGCCCCATGACGGCAGAAAGCGTCAATGGCGCCCGCCTGCAAGCGCTCGGTAATCAGACTATTGAACTGCGACACGACAACGCCAAACCGCATCCCCGTCGCATCCAGCTTGCCAGTAATGACTCGGGCCATAGCTTCCCCTCTTCACGCAGTGATCGATCCGATTGACGGCCTCAGAGCAACGGCTTGAGCTCAGAGAACAAATGTCCCAGTTTTTCCTTCTTGACCTGGAGATAGTGAATATTCCCCTTGTGAGGCGGCGTCTCAATGGGCTGGCGTTCAACAACGTTCACCCCGTATTCTTCGAGCCCGCTGATTTTCTGCGGATTATTTGTCAGCAAACGCACCTGCGAGACGCGCAGGTCGCGGAGAATCTGGGCCCCAATGCCATAATCCCGAAGGTCTTCCTCAAATCCAAGATGGAGGTTGGCCTCAACCGTGTCCATGCCTTTATCCTGGAGGGCGTAGGCCCGGATCTTATTGGCCAGTCCGATCCCCCGGCCCTCTTGCTGCAGATAGATCACCACCCCGCGGCCTTCCTCGGCAATACACTCCATGGCATGGGTCAGCTGGTCTCCGCAGTCACACCGTTCCGAACCAAACACATCGCCGGTGAGACATTGCGAATGGACCCGGACCGTGACGGGCTCCCGGGTCGTAATCCGCCCTTTGACCAGGGCAATATGTTCGTGGTTATCGACTTCGGTTCGGTAGACGATGGCTAAAAACTGCCCCCCAAACGGACTCGTGATTTCTCCCTCACCCACCCGGTGAATGACGGATTCCGTTCGTAAACGGTAGGTCGTCAGGTTGGCTATGCTCACAATCGGCAGGGAGTGCTCTTGGGCAAAGGCCTCAATCTCCTGACCCTGGGCAATATCGCCATCGTCGCGGAGAATTGTACACAGGGTTGCCGCCGGCTTGAGACCCGCCAGTCGGGCCAGATCAATGCCGGCTTCAGATAAGCCCCGTCGCGCCAACACCCCCCCCCGGTGCGCAAAGAGCGGAAAGATATGCCCTGGCATCACCAGGTCGGGCGGGCGGGCGTCCTCACGGACCGCCGTCGTGATCGTCACCGCGCGATCGTAGGCCGATATCCCGGTTGTCACCCCGCGGCGGGCTTCAATCGAGGCGCCGAAGACCCGTTGACGGCTGCCCTCATACCCATGCCCGAGCATGGGAATCCCGAGTTCGCGAATTTTCTCTTCTGTCAGGGCCAGACACACCAGGCCACGACCGTGGGTAGCCATGAAGTTGACGCCCTCCGGTGTGGTCAGATCAGCTGCCAGACACAGGTCGGCTTCCCCTTCCCCAGTGTCGTTTTCAACCAGGATCACCATTCTTCCCTGGCTGAGCTGTTGGAGCGCTTCTGCTATTGGTGAGAGCGCGATTGGCATAGCCCCTCCTGATCTGGATTATGAGATTACCAGGATAATCCTGGTAATCCTTTCATCTTGATATCCGAATATAGCCTGACACCACCACATCGTTTCCACTGCGGTCCACCTGCATTGTATGGAGTTTTACTCCCTCGGCAACCCGTCCAATCCCGAGCGGGGCGAGCATGGCCCGGCCATCACCGCCCAGCAGCACCGCACCGTAAAAAAACAGGAGCTTATGCACCAGCCCTTCTTGCAGAGCGGCCGCCGCAACCTGCCCGCCGCCTTCGATCAACACATGCTTGGCCCCGCGCTGCGCCAGGGTTTCGAGCACCGGACGGAGCGGAATTTTTCCCCGCTTGCCAGGCAGGGCCAGGATTTCAACACCAGCTCGCTCGAACGCAGCCCCACGGAGTTGGGCGGCGCGGCGGGTTGTGGCAATCACGGTGGCGGCTTTGGAAGAGAGGTGGCACACCTGCGCCTGGGGGCTGATCCTGAGCCGTCCGTCAAGAATAACGCGCAGGGGGTCGCGCCCTCCACGGATGCGACACGTCAGTTGGGGATCGTCGGCCAGGACCGTTTCCGCGCCGACCAGGAGCGCGTCCACCCGGTTGCGCAACTCGTGGACTTTGCGCCGTGAGGCCGTTCCGCTGATCCAGCGGGCGTCGCCGCTCGCCGCGGCGATGCGGCCGTCGAGGGAAGCCGCCAGTTTCAAGGTGACAAAGGGCAATCCGGTTCGAATCGCCACCGCAAAATCCTCATTGGCCCGTTGGCAAAGCTCTTTGAGGACGCCGGTCGTGACCGCAATGCCGGCCCGGCGCAGACGCCGAATCCCACGGCCCCGCACCCGCGGGTTGGGGTCGGTCATGCCGATCACCACCCGGGCAACACCAGCCTCGATCAGGGCCTGGGCGCAGGGGGGCGTTCTGCCGTAATGCGAGCATGGCTCCAGGTTGACGTAGACGGTGGCCCCGCGGACGGGTTGGCGCGCTTTGCGCAGCGCTTCAACTTCGGCGTGTGGCAGTCCCGCCCGCCGATGATAGCCCTCGCCAAGCACACGACCGTCGCGGACAATAACGGTCCCCACCACGGGATTCGGACTCGTCCGGCCCTGCGCCCGCAGGGCTAATTCCACCGCGCGCCGCATAAACACTTCATCAGTGTTCATGATTTCGTCTTTGCCGGCTTCGCGCGCCGGGCCCGTTTGTCGTCGTCCGCGCTGCGTTCCCGAATGAGGTCCCTGAGTTCGGACATGAACTCGTCAATATCTTGAAAAGAGCGGTACACCGAAGAAAAGCGGACATAGGCGACCTTGTCCAGATCGTACAAATGGCGCATGACTTCCTCACCAATCATCGCGCCCGGGATTTCTTTCTCGCCTCGCCCCTGGAGCGTCCGCTCGATGTGATCCGCAATCTCTTCTATGGTCTCAATGCTGATCGGACGTTTTTCACACGCCTTTTTGAGGCCGGTAATAATTTTGAGCCGATCATAGGTCTCCCGCCGTCCGTCCTTCTTGACGACCAGAGGGAGAATTTCTTCAACCCGCTCATAGGTCGTGAAGCGCCGCTCGCACCCCTCGCACTCCCGCCGGCGGCGAGTGACATCCCCCTCCCGACTCAAACGCGAATCGATGACGCGGCTTTCCAGGTGGGAACAAAAAGGACACTTCATAGTAAGAGTGGTCAGTGGCGAGTAATGAGGAATGCAGACGAACCACTCATCACTTGTCACTCATCACTTGCCACTCGCCACTTATCACTTGTCATACGGTGGGCATAGACGGGGAACTGCTGGCACAACTCCCGAACCTCTTCGCCAATGGCGGTCAGTCCCCGCTCGTCGCCAACCCGCTGCAAGGCACGGGCAATGAGGTCGGCAATGTGATCCATCTCGGCTTCTTTCATACCCCGACTCGTCACCGCTGGTGTGCCAATACGCACCCCGCTGGTCACAAAGGGAGAGCGCGTATCAAACGGGATCGCGTTTCTATTGACCGTAATCCGAGCCCGGTCCAGGGTTTCCTGGGCCATTTTGCCGGTCAGTTCGGTCTCGCGCAGGTCGAGCAGCATCAGATGGTTCTCCGTGCCGCCCGAGACCAGGCGGAACCCGCGCCGGACGAGACTGGCGGCCAGGGCTTGCGCATTGGTGATAATCTGCTGCTGGTAGGCGCGAAACTCCGGTGTGGCCGCTTCCTTCAGCGCCACGGCCTTGGCCGCAATCACGTGCATCAGCGGCCCACCCTGGTTGCCGGGAAAGACCGACGAATTCACACTTTTGGCCAGGTCCTGGCGGCACATAATCATCCCACCGCGTGGTCCGCGCAGCGTCTTATGAGTCGTCGTCGTAACCAGATCGGCATACGGCACCGGAGAGGGGTGCAGCCCGGCAGCCACCAGCCCGGCAAAGTGGGCAATATCGACCATCAACAGGGCTCCGACTTCGTCGGCAATGTCTCGAAAGGGCGCGGTATCGATCTGGCGTGGATAGGCGCTGTGGCCGGCCACAATCATCTTGGGCCGGTGCTGCCGCGCCAGGGCGGCAATCTCAGCGTAGTCAATACGTTGATTGTCCTCCCGGACGCCATAGGGAACGACCTGAAAGAATTTTCCGGAAAAATTGACCGGACTGCCGTGCGTGAGATGCCCGCCGTGCGACAGGTTCATGCTCAGAATGGTGTCCCCGGGCTGGAGCTGAGAGAAATAGGCGGCCATATTGGCCTGGGCTCCGGAGTGTGGCTGGACATTGACGTGCTCGGCACCAAATAAGGCCCTGGCGCGGTCAATGGCGAGTTGCTCAACCACATCCACATACTCGCAGCCGCCGTAGTAACGCTTCTGGGGATAGCCTTCCGCATACTTATTCGTGAGCACGGACCCCTGCGCCTCCAGCACGGCCTCGCTCACCACATTCTCTGACGCAATGAGCTCAAGATTGTACTCCTGGCGTTGCGTCTCTTCTTGAATGGCGGCATAGACATCAGGGTCGTGCTGGGCGAGCTGACTCGTCATACCAGTGCTCCTTCTCTCCCCATCCGGCAATGCTCACGGTCGAGCCCTTCCCTCTCTCCTCAATAGATACAGAAAGCCTCATAGATACAGAAAAATCGCAGGGCTCCAGAGAGACCACTGCGATTCTTTCGGTCTGGACACTCCTGAGCCCGTGTACGGCCGGCTACTGGTGGCTATCGATATATTCGATAACGTTGCGGACCGTCCGAATTTTTTCGGCCTGTTCGTCAGAGATTTCGGTATCGTACTCTTCTTCCAGCGCCATCACGAGTTCGACAATATCCAGAGAGTCTGCGCCAAGGTCTTCGATAAACGAAGAATCCAGACTGACTTCGTCCTCACTCACCCCCAATTGCTCACAGATAATTTCCTTGACGCGCGCCTCGGTCGAAGCTTCTGCCATAGCTGGGACCTCCTCTCTCCTTTCGCTCGGCGGTCTCTGGGGAATTGGCCGAACCAACTCCGGTTACATATACATGCCGCCATTGACGTTCATAATCTGTCCAGTGATATAGCCCGCTCGGGGGTTTGCCAAGAACGCTACTGTATCGGCAACTTCATCAACCGTTCCCCAACGGCCAGCGGGAATATGGCTCAGATATCCTGTTTTCGCCTCTTCTGGCAAGGACCTGGTCATATCGGTCTCAATAAATCCTGGGGCGACGGCATTCACCGTAATCGACCGGGAGGCAAGCTCTTTCGCCATCGTCTTGGTAAAGCCAATGATACCGGCTTTTGCGGCTGAATAGGCGGCCTGGCCGGTATTCCCGATTTGGGCAACCACCGACGTCACATTAATAATCCGACCAAAACGCTGCTTCATCATGGAGCGGGTGACCGCCTTCGTACAGCGAAAGACGCCGGTCAGATTGGTGTTGAGGACCGTTTCCCACTCGTCTTCCTTGAGCCGGACCAGGAGCGTGTCAATCGACATGCCGGCATTATTGACCAGAATGTCGATCTTTCCCTGCCGCTCAAGAATATCTCGCATTGCCGTTGTGACGGCAGCACCGTCGGCAATGTCGAATTGACAGACTTCGGCCCGTCCGTTCCGGGCCTCAATACCCGCTCGGACATCCTCGGCCGCAGCCTGATTCTTGACATAGTTAATCACCACTGTCGCCCCGTCTTGCGCCAGACGTTCCGCGACCGCGCGGCCAATCCCCCGTGAGGCGCCGGTCACCAGGGCAACGAGTCCGTCCAAACCGCCGCGTGCGTCCACGCTCATGACCGCAACCACTCCAGGCTGGCTGCCAAGCTATCGGGGTCGCTTATGGAAACGCACGGGAACTTCCGATCCATGCGTTTGAACAAACCGCTGAGGACGCGCCCCGCGCCCAGTTCCACCGCCCCCTCACAGCCGAGGTCTCGCACCCGCTGCATGCTCTCTTCCCACCGGACGGGCGCCGTGACTTGTCGGACCAGCAGGTCTTTGACCTGCTCTGCATCCCGGTTGACTTCGGCCGTGGCATTGGCAATCACCCCAATGCTCAGAGGACGGACGGTTCTCGGTTCGAGGACGCGTGCCAGCCCCTCCGCAGCCGGGGCCATGAGGGCACAGTGAAAAGGCGCGCTCACCGCAAGTTCGACCGCCCGTTTTGCCCCCCGCGCCTTGGCGCCGGCCACAACTCTTTGCACCGCTCCGGCATGACCGGCGATGACCACCTGGGCGCCCCCGTTCAAATTCGCCGGAGAGACAACTTCGCCCTGCGCTGCTTCCGTACACACCTCTGCGACAACCTGCTCAGACAGGCCAAACAGGGCCGCCATCGCGCCCACCCCGGGCGGGACGGCCTGCTGCATCAGGCGGCCGCGTTCCCGTACGATACAGACCGCATCGGCGAAGTCCAGCGCGCCGGCCGCAACCAGGGCCGAGTACTCGCCTAAACTATGGCCGGCAACGCAGACCGGTTGCAGGTCCACCTCCTGGGCCAGCGCCCGCCAGGCGGCAACGCTGGTGGTGACAATGGCGGGTTGCGTGTTGTGAGTCAGGATGAGGTCTTCTTCCGGCCCCTCAAAACACAGCGTGGACAACGAGAACCCCAGGGCGGCATCAGCCTCGGCAAACACCTCAGCCGCCGCGGGAAAGCGCTCCACCAGGGCGCGGCCCATACCGACGGTCTGAGACCCTTGCCCAGGGAAAAGAAAGGCCGGCGGACGACTCATTCGGCAGGCTCCGACGGCTCTGTTTCGTCGCTGTTATCGAGTTGGTTGATTGCGCCGCTCTTGTCAGGCGCAGCGCGTGTTCCGTCCCCCGCGCCGGCGTCCTTGGCGGAGCGGAATTTCCGGCGGAGTTGCGACCAGATTCTGCGCCCACGTCCGTCCCCAGCAGTCAGCGCTTCTATGCCTGACATATGCTGCAAGCTCTCGGTGATACGCTGGTTCACTCCGCGCTGGAGCGACTCGTCGGCAACCCGGATGGCGTTCTTGATCGCCTTGGGGGAGGACGACCCGTGCGCAATAATGGTCACGCCATCCGTTCCCAGGAGTGGGGCGCCGCCGACTTCGTCGTAATCAATGCTGGCTCGCAAATCGGCAAACGAACGCTTGAGCAGCAGAAAGGCGAGCTTCCCGCGCCAACTCGACGAGAAGAGGGAACGGAGCTGACCTTGCGTAAAGTCATAAAATCCTTCCATCGTCTTGAGCGCGATATTCCCGGTAAATCCGTCGGTGACCGCGACGTCGACCCCGCCATTATTGAGCTCTCGGCCTTCAATATAACCGATGTAGTTGAGTGGCAGCCTGGAGAGGACGGCGTGGGCGGCCCGCGTTGTTTCGGTCCCTTTTGAGTCTTCCGCGCCGTTACTCAGGACTCCGACCCGAGGGCTCGGAATACCCCGCACGACTCGGGCGTAGACTTCGCCCATAACGGCGAACTGCACCAGGTGCATGGGTTGACACTCAACATTGGCCCCGGCGTCAACCAGGCAGGTACGCCCGGTGAGGGCAGGAACGGATGTAACAATAGCCGGGCGGTCCACATCGGGCAGGCAGCCGAGCATGGTGACCGCCAGACCGAGGACAGCACCCGAATTCCCGGCGCTCACGACCGCGCCCGCCTTTCCGTCTTTGACGTGCGTAAAGGCGACCCGCAGGGATGAGTCACGCTTGCGACGGAGGGCCGCGACAGGCGAATCTCCCATCTCAATGACCTCGCTCGCATGCTGGATAACGAGCTGAGAGGACTCTCGCTGTCCGTTCCGGCGGAGCTCTTGTCGAATCTTTTCCTGATCTCCAACGAGGAGGAGTGAGACCCCGTACTCCTGGGCGGCCTGGACGGCTCCGGCAACAGCGGCCTGGGGAGCGAGATCACCCCCCATGGCATCTAGCGCGATATGCATGATGGGCTGCTCACCGCCGTTCTGCCTTGGGTCAGAAAGGAGTCTTCCTCAGCGCAACGCATAGGAAGCTACTCTTCTTCTTCAATCGCAATCACTTGTCGCCCACGGTAATAGCCGCAGGAGCCACAGATACGGTGTGGCAGAACCGGGTCCCCGCACTGGGAGCAGGTCGACCACTGCGGGGCGACAAGCGCGTGGTGAGAACGGCGTTGGTTGCGTTTTGACTTTGACGTTTTGCGTTTTGGTACAGCCATAACTTTCTCTTCCTTATCTGAGTATACACGCTAGGAGTGGGCTTTTTCTGCCTTCTCAGAAGACGCCCGCTGTGTAGGCAGACGGAGGGTCGCAAGAGCGGCGAGACGCGGGTCCGTCCATCCGGGCGGGCAGGAACACTCTTCGCTGTTGAGATTCACCCCACACTGTTCACACAACCCTTTACACGTTTCCTGACACAGCGGGTAGCTCGGTAGCGACAGGAAAAACTGCTCTCGAATCAGGAGCGACACATCAACCCGATCTCCACTATAAAAGCTGGTGACCAAGTCTTCCTGGTTCAGTTCGGTTTCGCGACCAAGCGCCCCCTGCGGACCGGCCGGCAGAAGCACCCAGGAGAAGGGACGGCTCAATGCCAGCGGGAACTCTTCGAGGCAACGAGCGCATTGCCCGGCCAGGTCGGCGCTCAGCGTGCCATCAAACAGGAGGTCTTCGCCGGAACGCATATGGTGCAGCGCAACCCGCAGTGGACCCGTCAACTGATACTCGCTCCCATCACGCCCCGGACGATGGCTCAGGAATCGGTTCAGCGTCTGAGCATCCTCATCGAACTGCACCGTGGTTGGGGACGAACCGATATTTTCAACGAGGATTTGCACGCGACACCTACCTGGGGGAATGTATAGTGAAATGAACGGCAATGCAACGCAATCACACCTGGATCCGAGCGCTCGAAATCGCCCCTCTGCCGACTCGCTCCGGTGCTTTTTCGGCTTCGGGTTCGTTGTCGTCACGTTCACCGTCGGTATATGCTATCAGCCCCATGTCTCTTTTATCTCACCTCATCGGCCTGGTGCTGTGCATCGTGTGGATCTTCAGCCTGTGGCTGCTCCTGGCCGGCCGTCGCTGGTTTCCTTCCCGCAAGCCGCTCCGGCCGCTGGCGCTCTTAGGCGGCATGCTGCTCTTTTTCGTTTTAAGCCTGACCGGGATGGTCTACCTGCAACTCCTGTTCCCAAGTTGACACCACGAGTCGTAGCCATGATTAAAGTAGACGTTTTTGAAGCAAAAACTCATCTGTCCGCCCTGCTCGAAAAAGTCAGCCAGGGGCAGGAAGTGCTCATCATCAAACGGGGCGAGCCGGTTGCGCGGCTGGTGCCGGCTCAACGGTCGGATCGGGCGCAGGCCGCCGCAACCATTGACACCCTGCTTGCGTTTCGCAAGGGCATGAAGCTGGACGGTCTGGACTGGAAAGCTCTACGCGATACGGAGCGCCGATGAGCACCCCTAATCCAGCGTATGCTGGGCCACGAGTTCACGGTTCCAGGTCGCGTCACCAAAAGTTACCTCCGAGCCCTTGGCGCGCTTGAAGTAAATATGCATGTCGTGCTCCCAGGTAAAGCCAATCCCGCCGTGGACCTGTATGCCTTCGCTCGTCACCTGACGGTAGGCGTCGCTGCAATACGCCTTGGCCATGGCGGCGGCCAGGGCGGCGTCGGACGTGTCGTTTGAGACGGCCCAGGCCGCGTAATACGTGGCCGACTTGGCCCCCTCAACCTGTACCAGCATGTCGGCGCATTTATGCTGGATGGCCTGAAACGAGCCGATCGGGCGGCCAAACTGCTCACGCACCTTGGCGTATTCCACACTCATGTCCAGCACCTGTTGCGCGCCTCCGCACATTTCGGCGCTCAGGGCGACTTTGCTCTGATTGATGACACGAGACAGAATATCCCAGCCCTGTCCGGACGCGCCCAGCAGGGCATCGGCGCCGACATGCACATTGTCCAGGGTCACTTCGCACAGCTTCCGCGTCTGATCCATGGTTTTGAGCAGGCGGGTTCCAAGGCCGGCCTGTTGGCGGTCAAGCAGAAACAGCGTCACTCCTTCAGACGTCCGCGCGGCACAGATGATGTGATCGGCTACATGGGCATCCGACACGAATAATTTCACTCCATTCAATACATACCCACCGCCGTTCTGCTCCGCGCTGAGATTGATGCCGGTCTCATCCCAACGGGCGTTTTCTTCGAGGCAGGCCAGGGTCAGCGTGGTCTGCCCGGAGGCCAGACCGGGCAGCAGGGCCTTTTTCTGCTCTTCGTTTCCGGCGGCCTGCACACACAGCCCGCCCAGCGCTACGGTCGAAAAGAAGGGACCGGGCAGCACGACCTTCCCCATCTCCTCCAGCACCACGACCAGATCAACCATGGACAGTCCGGCCCCGCCGTATGCTTCCGGCGTGGTCAGCCCCATCCAGCCCAACTCGGCCATCTTGTTCCAGACCTCGTCCGCATAGCCCCGCTCGTCCTCCATCATCTGGCGGACATAGGACATGGGGCATTCGTTACGTAAAAAGTCGGCGGCCGCTTGGCGCAGGATTTCCTGCTCTTCACTGAAACCAAAATCCATGACACCCCCACAAAAAAGAACGAGGACTGAGTATCTCCCAGTCCTCGTTATCACCCGTTCCCGTGTGCTCTAGCTATTGGCCAGAATGGTCACGCAGCCAACCGAACCCGGACCACCCAGGTTATGGGCCAAACCCACTTCCGCATCTTTGACCTGTCGCTCCCCGGCTTTACCCCATAAGTGCTGCGACACCTCGTAGATCATGCGAATGCCGGTCGCGCCAATGGGATGGCCGAATGATTTCAGCCCACCCGAGGGGTTCACGGGAACCGCACCGCCGTCGATGTTCGCCCGGCCTTCGGCCACATAGCGCCAGCCCTCGCCTTTTTCGCACAGGCCGAGGTCCTCATAGTTCAGAATCTCGGTGATGGTAAAGCAGTCATGGCATTCAACCAGGTCAATATCCTTGGCCGTCATGCCGGCTTGCTCATAGGCCGATTGGGCCGCCTGAGCCGTGGCGGGAAAGCCGGTGTAGGCGAAGCTCGGTTTCATATACGGCTCACCCGAGGTGACGGACAGGCCGATGCCTTTGACTTTCACCGAGTCCGGTCGGAACGAGCGGGCCAGTTCTTCCTTGCAGATAATTACCGCCGCGGCCCCGTCCGTGGTCGGGCAGCAGTCGAGCAGACCGAGCGGGCTACAGATCAGCGGCGCATTGACGACCTGGTCTTCCGAGACCTCCATCCGAAAATGCGCCTTGGGGCTCATCGTGCCGTTGTGATGATTTTTGATGGCGACTTTGGCCAAGGCCGTCTTATCAATGCCATACGTCTCAAAGTAGCGGTTGGCCGCCATAGCGAACAGCGACGGGGCGGTCGTGCCATAGCCGACAACAGGATGGTCGCCAAACGTCCCCAGACCGCGCTGACCGGAGTCACGCAGCTTCTCAAAACCCAGCGCCAAAACCACATCGTACATGCCGGAGGCCACTGCCATGCAGGCATTCCGAAACGCGTCCATACCCGAGGCGCAGTAGTTTTCCACGCGGGTAATCGGAATGTTGAACAGCTTGAGCGGATCGGCCAGAGCGTTACCGGCGCTGGCCGAGCTGAGCGTCCCGACCCAGGCGGCCTGAATCTGACTCGGATCGATGCGCGCGTCCGTATAGGCGTCATGCGCGGCCTCGACAATCATATCTTCGGCGCTCTTGTCGTAGTTTTCACCAAACTTACTGCATCCAGCCCCAATCACCGCGACCTTGTCCCGAATATTCATACTGCCTCCTCTCAAATGTGTCTTCGCCTATTCTGCCGGCCGTGCCTTCCAGAAGTAATTCTTGATCCCATAGCCTTCATGATATTTGCGAAATGTCAACTCGAGCGGCATGCCGATTTCAACCCGATCCGCTTCACAATCCGTCAGCTGCACAAAGACGCGCCCGCCGCCCTCAAGATCAACCACGGCGTGCGTTGTGGGCGGGTCTGGCGTCTCGGTCAGATAGTCGTTCGTGAAGGTAAAGAGCCTTCCCCGCCGCGACAGCTTGACCTCTTCCAACCCCTCACGATGGCCACACTCCGTACAGATGCGATGAATGGGAAACTGGATGACGCCGCACGCCGGGCATTTCCCGCCGTACAGGGGCAGAATCTGCTTCTGGTCGCGCAGCAGCACGACCGGGGTGGATTCGTCCTGCGTCGCGTAATCCTTTCGCATCAGCTTCCGAAAGCGGGCGTATTTGCCGTAGGATTGCAGCGTCCGCTTCACCTCAATCTGCGAGTACACGCTCCGGGCCACCTGAAAACCGGCAATCCCGTCCGTGACCCGAAACAGGGCCGCATCACCCCCGTCCCCATAGCCGGCAACCAGGATCAGGTCGCCCGGTTTAGCTCGCTCAAGCACCGCGGCCAGCAGAACCAGCGGCTGGGCCGTCCCGGCGTCCCCGACCGTATTCCAGAACGTCTCCTGCACCTGGCTCTTCATATCGAACCCCAGGCTGCGCAGGGCGCCCTGCAAGGCTCTCTGGGTGGGGGCGGCAATGGCCGCGCTGGTAATATCCTGGGCTTCGAGGTTGCACTTTTGCAGCAGACCCCGAACGGTTTCCGCAATAAAACGGTTATAGCCGAACTTGTTCTCAAACCCGCCGGGAAACGACTTGAGGTAGTCCTGCTCTTCGGTGCGCCAGGTCCCGATAAATTCCTGGCTGACCGTATGGGTGCCAACCAGCTCGGCGATTACATTTTCCGAGCCAATGACCAGAGCCCCGCCGGCATCGCCGTAGTGCTGTTCCTGTATCGTGTCCGGCTCCCCCATGCGCGCGTCGCCGGCACACACCAGCAAGAATTCGCCCGCTTTGGCCAAGTCCAGGGCGGTCAGGAGCGCCGAGGTGCCGGCGCGCAGCGAATCCGTAAAATCCATGGTCCGCAGCTCTTTCGCCGTATCCAGGACGGTGGCCACGGTGGCCGCGGCCTGCTTCTCCCGGTAGGGCGAGGTCGTTGAGGCAAAGAAGATTCCGGCGACCTCTTTCGGATTACGTTCGCCCAGAGCGTCTATACTGGCGTTCATGGCCAGGGTCAGGCTGTCCTCATCAAAACTGGCCAGGGCCCGCTCTCCGCCTAAGGACGGGGTGTCCCACTCTTTGGCGATCACATCACGCGGGAGACGATAGGAAGGGATATACGACCCATACGAAACAATGCCGACCATGTTCAGCGCTCCGTTCGATGCAGTGAAGAGTGGACAGTGACCAGTGGACAGTCGCAGACCATGGAGCCTTCCCTCCTCCTACTCTTTAATTGAGCCGGCTCTCCGGTATGCCCGCGCGGGTCATGCAGCCGTCAACCTGGAGATTGACGCCATTCACATAGCCCCCCGCCTTTGAGGCCAGAAACACGCACGGCCAGGCGATTTCGAGGCCCGTCCCAAAGCGATTCAAGGCGGTTGAGCCGGTGGCTTTGTCTTGCAGTTCCTTGGTTGGCCACAGGACTTCCTTGACCCCCGGGGTTTCGATCGGACCGGGCGAGATGCAGTTCACGCGGATACCATAGTCGGCCCACTCAATGGCCAGGGAGCGGGTCAAATTGATAATCCCCGCCTTGGCCGCCCCGTAGTGCGACATCGTGGCCGAACCAAATACCCCGGCGTCCGACGAAATATTAATGATACTGCCGCCGGTCTTCTTTTCCATCATCACCAGGGCCGCAGCCTTGGAAAAGAGAAAGGTACCGTTCAGATTGATAGCCACAATGGCGCCGAACCCATTCGCCGAGATCTCGTGGGCGTTGGCCACAAAGCTCGCCCCGGCGTTATTGATCACGATATCGACCCGGCCCCAGTTTTGGACGGTTTTCTCGATCACCGCCTCGACCTGATCGTTTTTACGCACATCACACACAAGAGCGTCAACCTCGCCACCATCCTTTCTGATCCCGTCCGCGACCGGGCCCAGGTGGTCCATCGTCCGGCTGGTAATCATCACCGGCGCACCCCGGCGGCAGAACTCAGCCGCGATTTCCGCCCCGATTCCGGTGCCGCCGCCGGTCACAACGGTGACTTTGCCCGTAATATCAAACGCTGCGTCGGTCATAGTCTCTTTTACTCCCCGGCGTGCGTATTAGCCAAAAACGCGCAGCCAGCTCTGGCCACCGTCCGTCGTGCGTAAGATGGCGCCATACCCGCCTACAATCCAGCCATGGTCGGCATCGGAGAAATCAACCGCGCGCAGCCAGGTGGCGATGGGCATGCCAACACTCGTCGGTTGCCATTCTCCACCCTGAAGGCGCAGGACCCGGCCGGCTCCGCCTACGATCCAGCCATCGTCGCCAGCACCGATTAAATGTGGCGCGTATAACGGTTCCGTATCGAACAGGGCTCCTCCGTCAGCTTGTCCGATAAAGGTCCAGTGCTGACCGGCATTGGAGGTTGTGGCCACCTTCCCCTCAAGTCCGACCACCACCCCATTGTTCGCGTCGGAAAAGGAGAGGCCAAAGAAGGTGGGGAGGTTCAAGGCATCGCTGAATCCCGCCTGTCCGAGCAGGCTGTTCTGCTGCTCCACCCAGTTCTGGCCGCCGTCCGTGGTGTGGTAGATTTTGCCGAACTCGCCCACTATCCAGCCCGTCTTTTCATCCAGAAACTGCACATCGTAGAAAATGGGGTCCACCAGGGCCAGGGTGGCATCTGCCCCGACTCCTTCGAGCGAGGGCTGGATATAGCCCGACTCCCATGACGCTCCGCCGTTGGTGGTTTTCAGATAGGTCGCCCGGTCGGCCGCGGCCCAGCCGTGGTGGGTGTCGATAAACGTCATGGCAAATATCGGATCGCTCAGTTGGCTGTCCTGCGGCTGCCAGGTCTCACCCCCATCCGCGGAGTGCAACATGACGCCGTCCTGCCCGCTGATCCAGCCGTGCTGGTCATCAGGGAAGGCCACGCTGTACAGGGCGGCATTGGTCCCGCTGTCCTTGGCCTGCCAGCTCTGGCCACCATCGGTCGTGAGGAGGATTTTGCCCGCATAGCCGACGACCACGGCTTTCTCGGCCGAGAGCGCCTCCACATCAAAAAATTTATCCGTCAGGGTAATCAGGCTGGTACTCAGCGGAACTTCCTCAATCGCGTCACGGCACGCTGAGAAGGCGCTCAGGATACAGACAAGAGCACACAGGAGAGGAATGCGTCGCATATCGGCCTACTTCCGCTGGCTGAACCCCCTGTCTACCCTCTTCCCCCACGCTTTGCAACGTGGCTGCGGGCGGCTGCCCGTTCCACCGCCCTTCCGATTGGGCTGTGATTTGGTATAATCCCGCGCGATAAAATCGTACATCATGAAGAGGTAAGGAGAGAATATGACCGCCGCAAAAATTACGTGGACCCAGATCGATGAAGCTCCGGCACTGGCAACCTTTGCGCTCCTGCCTGTCATCCAGGCGTATACCAAAGACTCGGGTGTTGAGGTGGAAACCAGCGATATCTCCCTGGCCGGCAGAATTATCGCCAACTTCCCCGACAAGCTGGCTGAGGAACAAAAAATTCCCGACTGTCTGACCCAACTCGGGGAGATGACACAAACGCCCCAGGCGAATATCGTCAAACTGCCCAATATCAGCGCCACCATTCCCCAACTCAAAGACGCGATCAAGGAATTGCGGGACAAAGGCTACGATATCCCCGACTATCCGGAAGAGCCCAAGAACGACGCGGAGCGGGCGCTCCAGGCGCGCTTTGCCGTGGTCCTCGGCTCGGCCGTCAATCCGGTACTGCGGGAAGGCAACTCCGACCGCCGCCCGGCCGCCTCGGTTAAAAAATTCTTTCAGAAGAATCCCCACAAGATGATGCAGCAGTGGCCGGAGAGCGGCTCCAAAGCCCGGGTGGCCCATATGCAGGGCAAGGATTTCTACGAGAGCGAGAAATCGACCACCCTGGCGGCCGCGACCCAGGCGCGGATCGAGTTTGTTGCCGGAGACGGCAGCGTGACCGTGCTGAAAGACGGCCTGGCCCTGCTTGCGGGCGAGGTCATTGATGCCTCGGTCATGAACGTCAAGGCCCTGCGCGCCTTCTTTGCCGAGCAGATGGACGCGGCCAGGAAAGACGGGGTGTTACTGTCCCTGCACCTCAAATCGACCATGATGAAAGTCTCCGACCCCATCATGTTCGGCCACTGTGTGTCCGTCTATTTCCAGGACGCGCTCGACAAGCACGCCGAGGCGCTCAAGGAAATCGGGGCGAACGTGAACTACGGTCTGGCCGATGTGCTGGCCAAGCTCGACCGCCTGCCGGCCGGGAAAAAGGCCGAGATCGAGGCCGACATTGCCGCGGTGTCTGAAAAACGACCGGCGCTGGCCATGGTCAACGCCCGCCGCGGCATCACCAATCTGCACGTCCCGAATGACATCATCATCGACGCCTCCATGCCCAACGTTGTGCGGGACGGCGGCCGGATGTGGAATAAGAACGACGAACTCCAGGATACCATCGCCATGGTGCCGGACCGCTGCTACGCGACCATGTATAAGGAAATTCTCGAAAACGCCAAACAGCACGGGCAGTTTGACCCGGCAACCATGGGCAACGTCTCCAACGTCGGCTTGATGGCCCAGAAAGCCGAAGAGTACGGCTCGCACGACAAGACCTTTGAAGCCCCGGCCGACGGCACCATGCGCGTTGTAGATGCGGCCGGGACCAGCCTGCTGGAGCAGTCCGTCGAAGTCGGCGATATCTTCAGAATGAGCCAGACCAAGGATGCTCCGGTCCGCGACTGGGTCCGCCTGGCGGTGTCACGCGCAAGGGCCTCCGGGTCACCGGCGGTTTTCTGGCTGGACGAGAACCGGGGGCACGATACGCAAATCCTCAAGAAGGTCAATACCTATCTGCCGGAGCACGACACCACGGGTCTGGACCTGCGCGTGATGAAACCACAGGAGGCCATGCGCTTTTCCCTGGAACGGATCCGGAGAGGGGAAAACACGATTGCGGTGACGGGCAATGTCCTGCGGGACTATCTGACCGACCTGTTCCCGATTCTTGAGCTGGGCACCAGCGCCCGGATGCTGTCCATCGTGCCGCTGATGAAGGGCGGCGGCCTGTTCGAGACCGGCGCGGGCGGCTCCGCTCCCAAGCATGTGCAGCAGTTCGTGCAAGAAGGCCACCTCAGGTGGGATTCGCTCGGCGAGTACTGTGCCCTGGTGCCCTCGCTTGAGCTGATCGCGGCAAACACCAAAAATGAAAAAGCCGCGCTATTTGCGGAAACGCTGGATCAGGCCATCAGCACATACCTGGAAAACTCGCGCTCCCCATCTCGCAAGGTGAACGAAATCGACAACCGGGGCAGCACCTTCTATCTGGCCTTATACTGGGCTCAGGCCCTGGCCGCCCAGACCACAGATACGGCCATCCAGGCCCGCTTTAGCGGGGTGGCAAAACAGCTCGCAGAGCAGGAAGCCACGATTACCGCAGAACTGCTGGCCGCCCAGGGCGAGCCGGTCGATATCGGTGGCTATTACGTGCCCGACCCGGAAAAGACCAGCCAGGCCATGCGGCCCAGCCCGACCTTTAACGCCATTATTGACGGGATGTAGAAGACGATGGCGCAGTCTGTACCGAACCTGGGGGGATTCCGATCTGGATAGGCCCCACCGCTGAGGCGGTGGGGTCGAAGAAGTGACAACGAAAAGGCCAGGACGCTACTTAATCGTCCAGACCGAGAATCAGAACCGGAATATCAATGTCTGCAACACCGCGATTTTCCAGGTCCCAAACAATCTGCTCAAAGTAGGAAACACCCGTTGACATTTCAGCGGCAAAAGATTTGACGGGTACAACTTCAATTCCACACTCGATATGTCCGAGCTTATTGAAGATGGTCATCTTCGCGCAGACATTGTAGACCATAAAGGAGTATTTCCCGAATTGGATCTCAACACCAAGTCTATCCTTCACAAAGTCCATTTCACGGAAGGCTCCGCGCCGCCCTTGTTCCTTTGCCTTGTAGCCTTCCGTGTAATATTCGGTCGGGTAATCACAAGATACCCGAACAGGACTCCAATCTTTTTTTCCAAACTCTCTTTTGAAGGCGCTGTTCAGCGACCGTGGACTGAAAAGCATCCGTCCCGGCATTGTCTTCTCTTTACTGACCTTTGTCTTATGATCCTCTGCATTCACGCCCGCTATTGTTTCTTCCACTTCGGTCAGAAGAGCCGGATAGCGATGTATAATTTCTTCTCTTCCTCTGTTGAAGGAATAGACACCCACAATTCTCACTTCCCCCTCCCCTCGTTTTGCCACTGTAGAGGTATCTGACTGACCTTTTCCCTGCCTGTTGGTTGGTGGATAGGCTTTCCCAAAGGGCGATATTTCAACGTTCCAGAATGAAATTGGTTGATCCGTTCTTTCGCAATATGGACAAATTCGGCTTCTTTTTCACACCCCATAGCACGGCGACCATGCCGTAATGCGGCAAGGAGAGCGGAGCCAACTCCTGAAAAAGGATCGAGGACCCAATCATCGACGTTCGTCAGGGCAAGGACACAGCGCTCAACTAATTCAATGGGGAACTGACATGGATGAATCGTCTTCTCTGGATGGTTTGATTTGACATTCGGGATTTCCCAAAATGCGGATTCCCAATCCTGTTGAACGATTTTCCACACATCAGAAGGATTCTTCCCAAGGGGATTCCCCGAGGGTTGACCGTATTTCTCTCCCTTATGATGCGTTTTACCGGGATACTTGGACGGCACTCGGACTGAATCAAGATTGAACGTGTACTTGTCTCCTTTAGTAAACCACAGCAAAACCTCATAGCGTCCAGAAAACCTCTTTGACGCATGCAATCCATGTCCAAAGTGCCACAGTATCCTGTTCCGAAGTTTAAGACCGTGTTTCTTAAAAAATGGATAGTAGAAGATGTCGAGCGGAAATACTTCTGACCGCTCCACATAATTCCCTACCTGCCAACAGAGAGACCCCTCTGGAGAAAGCACTCTGACAAGGTGGTCAATGATGGGGTTGAGGGATTCAAGGTAGGTGTCGAGTTCCGCTGCTTTCTCGTATACCTTGCCAAGGTTGTAGGGTGGAGAGGTGATGATAAGTTTCACGAACTCATCAGGGAGGTTTTTGAGGGTATTCAGGCATTCACCGGACGCAATAACCGTTGTGGCCGTTGGTCTGAATTCTGTAGAAAAATCTTGTTCCCACAAAACTTTCTGACTGCCCATACTCTTCTTCACCCGCTTATCTCTATCGGAATTTTCTCGCCACATTAGATAGGAAGAAGAGGAAAAAGGGAAGACTATGACTGCTGTGGAGGATGACGCATGAGCGCGGCTGAAGATTTCAGAGAGGAGGTCGGCACCAGGAAGTTCGCTACGGTACTTGCCGACCCACCGTGGCGGTTTCAGAACAAGACCGGCAAGGTCGCACCCGAGCACAAGCGGCTGGCGCGCTATCCGACGCTCACGTTTGAGGAAATTGAGGACTTACCTGTCAGGGACGTGGTGGAGGAGACCGCCCATCTCTATCTCTGGGTGCCCAACGCCTTATTGGCGGAGGGCTTACAGGTCATGAAATGCTGGGGATTTCAGTACAAAACGAACCTAATCTGGTACAAGGTCAGACAAGACGGCGGCCCCGATAGAAGGGGGGTCGGCTTCTATTTCAGAAATGTCACGGAGATGGTGCTATTCGGTGTGAGGGGGAAGCATGCCAGGACCCTGGCACCCGGCAGAAGGCAGGAAAATATCATGCTTTCCAGGAAGAGAGAGCACAGCAGAAAACCCGACGAGCAGTACGCAATCATAGAAGCGTGCAGCCCCGGACCGTTCATTGAGTTGTTTGCGCGTGGTCCCAGGGAAGGCTGGTTCACATGGGGGAATCAATCCAAACAGTACGCGCCGACCTGGACGACATACTCCAATCATTCTCAAGCGACGGACGTATCAAATACGCAGATGGGCCTCTTGAAGTAATCAGCCCCGCGCCGCGGCCCGGCGCAACCGGTCCATGATTGCCCGACCCAGGCCGGTCTCAGGAACGGATTCGATAACGACCCGGTCCAGTCCCGATATGTCCAGCCGCCGGAGCGCGGCAAACAGGTGGGCCGCCGCGTCGAGCAGATTCCCGTCCTCTGACAGCGCTTCCGTTCTCGTATAGCCACGGGTGTCGGACCGGGGGGTGAGACTGAGCAGCCCGAACCGTTCGCCAGCCTCGGGCTGAGGCAAGGCCTCCCCAGGCTTCAGCAAAAGAACCGGGACGCGTGGCGCATAGTGCGACAGCAGCGTTCCCGGCGAACGCCGGTCCGTTTGGGTTGGTTCTCCCAGGCGGACCGGGCCGATAACCGATTCGATCTGTTCGAGCGTGACGCCCCCAGGCCGGAGCAGCACGGCCTGTTGCTCGGTCAGCGCACAGACCGTTGATTCAACGCCGACCGGGCACGGACCGCCGTCAATAATCAGATGAACCGCATCCCCGAGCGAGTCGCGCACATGCGCCGCGGTCGTCGGGCTGATATACCCGAACGGGTTGGCGCTCGGGGCCGCAATCGGGAAATCGACGGCCCGCAGAAGCGCCAGCGCAACCGGGTGCGACGGCATACGCAGCGCGACCGTCCCCAGCCCGGCAGTGACCAGGTCCGGAATAAGGGACCGTTTGGGCAGGACCAGCGTCAACGCGCCCGGCCAGCAGGCGTCCATGAGTTGCCGGGCACGCGGGTCAAGGGCGGTAACGTATTGGGAAGCGGCTTCTTTGTCCCCAATATGGACAATCAGCGGGTCAAACTCGGGCCGGTTCTTGGCGGCAAAGACTTTGGCAACCGCCTGTTCGTTCAGCGCATTCGCGCCCAGGCCGTAGACGGTTTCCGTGGGGAAGGCCACGATATCTCCGGCCCCGAGCCGTTCGGCCGCGCGCAGAATCGTCCGAGGATCGTTGCCGTCCAGGGGGGATCTGGATTCCCGCTTGCGCGGGAATGACGAGCGGTTACGCAGTATCGTCATTTGCTCCACGGGCTTGGGGTCAGGGAATAGTGTTTTCTCCAGGCCAACCCCCAACCCCTAATCCCTAACCCCCATCCTTCCCATCTTCCTCGGGTGTCAGATAGGTATAGCTGCCCAAGACGGCTTCGTATTCTCTGAGCAGGTCCTCCTCCGCTTCGGCCGAGACGCCCGTTTGCTCAGCGCCTTCGCGTAGGCGGGTGCGGAATGCAGCGAGGAGTTCTTCTCGTTCGTAGCGAAAAATATGGAGAACGTCTTCTACCGTATGGCCCGGAATGATCTCGGTGATCTGCGCCGTACCGTTTTCATCAATCACCACCGAGACATCGTGGACGTGGCCAAAGAGATTGTGGTAGTCGCCCATGACATCCTGATACGCGCCCGTAAAAAACACCCCCAGGTAATACGGCTCCCCGTTCAGGGCGTGGAGTTCCAGATACTCCTTGATGTCCCGCAGGTCAATGAAATTATCGACCTTGCCGTCCGAGTCACAGGTGAGGTCCGCCAAATAGCCCTTCCGTTCAGGAAGCTCATTCAGCCGGTGAATCGGCATGATGGGAAAGAGCTGTTCGAGCGCCCAGGAATCGGGAATGGACTGAAAGACGGAAAAATTACAGATAAATTTATGCGCCAGGCGTTGTTCCAGATCTTCAAACTCCTCGGGCATATGCTTGACCGCCTTGGCAAACTTGAGCGCCCGTTCGCACGTGCCCCAGAAGAGTTCCTGCCCCAGCCCGCGGTCCTCCAGCGAGAGATAGCCAAGGTTGAAGAGCGAGAACATTTCTTCGCGCTGCTCCAGGATGTCGTGATAATACTCGCGGTAGTTCTTGACGTTCGTCCCGGTATAAATATCGTACATCTCCTGGATGACTTCCGGCCGGCTCTCATAGTCATCGACCCGCACCGGGCCGTTCGAGAGCCCGATTTCATCGACGATATTGAAGACCAGCATGGCATGCGGCGCGGCGATCATCCGTCCGGTCTCCGTCAGCACGGTCGGCTCTTCAACCCCCTCGCTCTCACACACTTCTTTAATCGAGTAAATAATGTCGTTGGCATACTCCTGGACAGAGTAATTGACGCTCGACTCCGAAGCCGTGCGGGAGCCGTCATAATCAACGCCCAAGCCACCGCCCACGTCGAGATAGGTGAGCTGCGGACAGAGTTGGCGCAGCTTGGCATAGGTGCGGGCCGCCTCCTTGACCGCGTACTTCACCCGTCTGATCTCCGTGACCTGCGAGCCGATGTGAAAATGCAGCAGGCTCAGACAGTCGAGCATGTCGGCTTCTCGGAGGGAACGAATACATTTGAGCAGGTCGGTTGTGGTGAACCCGAACTTGGACAAATCACCGCTCGATTTCTCCCACTTGCCGCTCCCCCGGGCCGACAGTTTGAGACGGAGGCCAATCTGCGGGCGGATGCCGAAGCGTTGGCTACACGCCAGCAGCGCGTGCAGCTCAAAGAGGCTCTCCACCACAATAAAGATGCGCTTGCCGATCTGCATGCCAATCAGCGCCAGTCTGATATAACCCGCGTCCTTCACCCCATTGCAGATAATGGGCGAGTGCCGGTTATGGGTCAGCGCCAAGGCAACGGCCAGTTCGGCCTTGCTGCCGACCTCAAGCCCGACCTGGTACGGGTCTCCAAAGCGGAGGACATCCCGCACCACTTCTTTCTTCTGGTTGACCTTGATGGGATAGGCCGGGATGTAGTCCTTGTGGTAGCCGAATTCCTTGATAGCAGACGCAAAGGCGCCGGCCAGAATGTTCAACTGATGCTGGATAATCTGGGGGAAACGCAGCACAACCGGCGTAGCAATGCCCTGGTCCCCGAGTTGGGCCACCAAATCTTTCAGCGGGGTGTGAGCGGGCTGCGACGTGGGGAAAGCACATACGACTTCCCCGTTGGCATTCACCCGGAAGTACTCACTGCCCCAGTTCCGAATACCGTACAGGGCGATGGTCTCTTCCAGCACCGTTTGGGCAGACAAGGCGCGGCTGTCCACAACCGTCACCTCGGCTCCCCACGCCGGTGTCAGGGCCGGTGTCAGAGAAAGCTGACGGGCTTCCTGGGGTTCGCTCTTGGTCAGACGAGCCATGCAAGACATCCACCTGAGTCAGTCAGAGATATGGTATGTCCTCTCAGCAGCAGCGGAAAGGCAAGGAGCTTTTATAGTGATTTTCATATTTCGTGTCAAAAGCGCAGTGGCCCAAATGGCATTGAGCCCGGAAACGTCATCCCTTACAATTTCTCCCGTCATGACAGCGACTCCCTCCGCTCACACCCAGCAGGTCATCCTCGGCCTGGTGCAGATGACGTGCAGCGACCGGCCAGATGCCAACCTGGACAAGGCGATTGCCGCTATCCAGGGAGCTGCCCGACAGGGGGCGCAGATCATCTGTCTCCAGGAATTGTTCGGATCACGCTATTTCTGCCAGAGCGAAGACGTTGAGCAGTTCGCCCTGGCCGAGCCCGTCCCCGGACCCACCACCGAGCGCCTGAGCCAACTCGCCGCTGCCCATCAGGTCGTCCTGATCGTGCCCGTATTCGAGAAACGCGCAGAGGGGATTTTTCATAACACCGCGGTGGTGATCGATGCCGACGGGTCGCTCCTCGGCCAGTACCGCAAGATGCACATCCCGGATGACCCGCTCTATTACGAGAAGTTCTACTTTACCCCCGGCGACCTTGGATTTCGCACCTTCCACACCCGCTACGCACGGATTGGGGTGCTCATCTGCTGGGACCAGTGGTTTCCCGAGGGCGCGCGGCTCACCGCACTGAGCGGCGCCCAGGTCCTGTTTTATCCAACCGCTATTGGCGACCATCCGGACGACGGTGAAGAAGAGCATCAGGCGCAACGGGAAGCCTGGCAGATCATGCAGCGCAGCCATGCCATCGCTAACGGGCTGTACGTCGCTGCGGTCAACCGCGTCGGCCGGGAGGGAGCGCTCAATTTCTGGGGCACGTCATTTGTCAGCGACCCGTTCGGTCGCATCCTCAAGCAGGCGAGCGCCGACGACGAGGAAACCCTGATTGTTCCGTGCGCGCTCGACCGGCTCGACACCACACGCCAGTATTGGCCTTTTTTCCGCGACCGCCGCATCGACGCCTACACTGACCTGACCCGACGTTGGGGCGTGTAGAGGTAGCGCATTGCCCCCTACAGCCCCGTCTCCCCTATGACCGCCCACTCACCACTCACCACTTGCCACTCTCCCACACCCGCCCAACTCGGCTTTCGGCTGCCCGCGGAGTGGGAACCGCACGCCGCCACCTGGCTGGCCTGGCCGCATAATCGGGACACCTGGCCCGGCATGGACTCGGCCATTGCCGCGGTATACGTCCAGATGATCGCCGCCCTGCACCGGGACGAACGGGTGCATCTGTGCGTGAATGACTCCGCGA
Organism: uncultured Binatia bacterium (SeqCode); assembly: GCA_965232605.1. Lineage (GTDB taxonomy): Bacteria > Desulfobacterota > Binatia > Bin18 > Bin18 > Bin18. Next base: position 65,334 of record CBDDQA010000006.1, read on the forward strand.
CCGCTGGGCGCGTCCGCCATACGCTTGACACCGCCGGAGTGGACCTGACTCGTGTGAGCATATACGAGATTCCGACCAACGATGCCTGGACTCGGGATCACGGCCCGCTCTTTCTGACCCGTCAGCACGGGCAGATAATCGAACTCGGCCTGACGGACTGGACGTTTAACGCCTGGGGGGCCAAATACCCGCCCTGGGACCTGGACGACCGCGTTCCGGAACGTATCGCCCGGTGTCTCGACATTGTCCCGTTTACTCCGGACATGGTGCTTGAGGGCGGGTCCATTGAGGGCAACGGCCGGGGCATGCTGCTGACGACCGAGTCCTGCTTACTCAACCCCAATCGCAATCCGACGCTCACCCGCTCCGATATTGAGCACATCCTGACAACGTTTCTCGGGGTTCACCATATTGGCTGGCTGGGCGAGGGGATCGTCGGGGATGATACGGACGGCCATGTGGACGATATCGCCCGGTTCGTCAGTCCCACGACTGTGGTATGCGCGGTCGAAGACGACCCAGCCGACCTGAACTACAAACCGCTCCAAGACAATCTGCGCCGGCTACGGTCTATGCGCGACCAGGACGGACAATCGCTCCACGTGGTGCCGCTCCCCATGCCCGGTCCGGTAGAGGATGAAGCCGAGCGTCTGCCGGCCAGTTATGCCAATTTCTATATTGCCAATCGCACCGTGCTGGTCCCAAGCTATGACCAGCCCCAGGACCACACCGCTCAGGCTATCCTCCAAGAGCTGTTTCCGAGGCGGCGCATCCGGGGGATTCTATGCCGCGAGCTTGTCGTCGGCCTCGGTGCGTTGCACTGCGTCACCATGCAGCAGCCGACGTGTGACCGACCTTATCAACCGGCCTGAAGATGTACACATCGCGCTCGATCAAGGATAAATTGAAGAGACACCAGACGTACCGACAGGGAATGAAATGGCTGCGAGTTCCACGGCCGTGAGCCAGGAAATCCGACACGAAGTGGAGCGATTGCGCGCGGAGTTAGCGCTGCATAATCATCGTTACTACGTCCTTGACGAGCCGCTCATCAGCGACGCCGCATACGACCAACTCTTTCGACGCCTGGTTGACCTGGAAGCCGCGTATCCAGCACTGCACGATCCGGCCTCCCCCACCCAGAAGGTCGGCGCGCCGCCGCTGGCAGCGTTTGCCCAGGTCCGCCACACCCTGCCGATGCTGTCGCTGGCCAACGTCGTCTCCCGAGCGGAGATGCAGGAATTTCATCAGCGTGTCCAGCGCACGCTCGAAACCACACAGGATATTGAATACGTGGCCGAGCCGAAGATCGACGGGGTCGCCGTCGAACTGGTGTATGAAAACGGGAAACTGGCCGTGGGTTCGACACGCGGGGATGGGGTCACGGGCGAGGACGTCACGGCCAATCTCAGAACCGTGCGCTCCATTCCCTTAACTCTCCTCCAGCCTGCCCATCCGATTCCGAGGCGGCTCGAAGTCCGTGGAGAGGTTTTTTTGCCCAAGGCGTCCTTCCGCAGCCTTAACGACGCTCGGGCACAAGCCGGCGAGCCCCTCTTCGCCAACCCGCGCAACGCCACCGCCGGCTCGCTCAAACAGCTCGACTCATCCATCACGGCCGGGCGGCCGCTCGATTTCTTTTGCTATGGGATCGGGCAGATCGAGGGCGACACGTTTGCGTCCTATTGGGACCTGCGCCAGGCCCTCATCGGCTGGGGCATCAAAGCGGTGCCGCTGGGCCGCGTATGCCCGACCGTCGAGGCCGTCTTCGCCGCCTGCGACGATCTGGAAGCGCGGCGCGACAGCCTGGATTACGACATTGACGGGGTGGTGGTGAAGGTCAACAGCTTTACCCTGCAAGCCCAGCTCGGCCAGATTTCACGCTCGCCCCGCTGGGCCACGGCGTATAAATTTCCGGCCATCCAGGCAACGACCACCGTCCTGGATATTGTTCCGCAAGTCGGCCGGATCGGGACACTGACTCCGGTGGCCGAGCTGGCTCCGGTCCATATCGGCGGTGTGACCGTCAAAAGCGCCTCCCTGCACAATATGGATGAAATCCAACGCAAGGACATTCGTATTGGTGACACCGTGATTGTCGAGCGGGCCGGCGATGTCATCCCCTATGTGGTGAAAACCATCCCGGAGAAGCGCACCGGCCAGGAACGGCGCTTTGCGATGCCGACCGTCTGCCCTGTGTGCGGCGCACAGGTCGCGCGCGAGGAAGGGGAGGCCGCGTATCGCTGTACCGGCCTGGCCTGTCCGGCCCAACTCAAGGAAAGCCTCAAATTCTTTGCCGGCCGCGGCTCTATGGACATCGACGGGCTGGGGGAGAAAATCATCGATCAGTTGGTAGACAAGGACCTCGTCCGCGACCCCGGCGACCTCTACCTGCTGACTGCTGAGCAGTTGGCTGGGCTTGACCGGCTGGGAGAAAAATCCGCCCACAATCTGACCGCCGCGCTTGCGCGCAGCAAGACCACCAGCCTGCCCCGTTTTATCGCCGCGCTGGGTATCCGCCACGTAGGCGAGGCCACGGCTCGTCAGTTGGCCGAGCATTTCGGAGATTTGGACCGCATTATGCAGGCCGGGGAGGAAGCCCTCCAGGAGGTGCCTGATATCGGGCCGGAGGTCGCCCGCAGCCTGGCCGCTTTTTTCGGGCAGGAACACAACCGGGCCGTTGTCAAGAAATTGCTCGACACGGGGGTGCATTTCCCGCGGCTTGAGGCCAAGCCGGCCGGCAGCCTGCACGGGCAGACCTTTGTCCTGACCGGCACTCTGGCCAGCCTGACCCGACCGGAGGCAAAACAGCGCCTCGAAGCCCTTGGCGCAAAGGTCACGTCCAGCGTCTCAAAAAAGACGGACTATGTCGTGGCCGGCACCGACCCCGGCTCAAAACGCGACAAGGCCGAAAAGCTGGGCGTCCCTCTTTTGAGCGAAGAAGAATTGCTGGAGAAACTGTCCGGGCAGTAATGCTGTGGCGGGAAGCCCTTACCCACTGCCCCGCAAATCGTGGCTCATGCGGATGGCGGCCTCGCGACCCTGGTAATAGCCCGGCAGGTGTTCGCCCTGACGGTAGCCGAGCCGGCGGTAGAACGCTTGCGCGCCGGGGTTATTGGCGCGCACCTCTAAGTTGACGACCGGGATGTCTCCGGCGCGCGCTACCTCTTCCTGCCACTCAACCAAACGCTGTCCTATCCCCAACCGGCGGGCAGCCGGCTGGACCGCCAGCAGGTTCAGATGGGCCCGTTCGGCGTAAAACTGCATGATGGCAAAGCCGGCCAGTTGTCCTTCATGCCAGGCGCCGAGGACATTGCTGTCACGCCCGCGAATATGCGCGATCACCCGCTGGGGAGTCCACGTCCACGGTAAGCCGTGCTCGACCAGATCGCGCGACATGCGAGCAATCTGTTGCGCGTCTCCCCGCCGCACGAGTTTCAGCTCCGTGCGGTCGGGTTGTGGAGCAGTTGCCATTGCCGCATCCTACGCCCTGGGACACACAAAGCAATGCTCGGGCCGCGACCGTGCGGGCTGGAAGCCCGTCCCCCCAGGTGGTATGACTCGGACGACCCAATACAGAAAGCGAGCGGTAGACAAACCCATGGAGACACAACCACACTCACAAGCCCTGACGGGCGCGGAAGTGGCCATTCAGACCGCGGCCGCGGCCGGCATTGATGTCTGTTTTGCCAATCCGGGCACGACCGAATTATACCTGGTACAGGCCCTTGACCGCTGTCCGGGCATCAAGCCGGTCCTGGCGGTCTTTGAAGGCGTGTGTACCGGCGCGGCCGACGGCTATGCGCGGGTCACCGGCCGCCCGGCCCTGGCCCTCCTCCATCTGGGTCCGGGGCTGGCCAACGGCCAGGCCAATCTGCATAACGCCCGCAAGGCCCACTCGCCCGTGGTGTCCATCGTGGGCGAACATGCCACCTGGCATATTGCCGCCAACGCGCCGCTGACCGCGGACATCGAAACCCTGGCCCAGCCCATGTCTCAATGCGTCCTGACCGCAAAAAGCCCGGACACGGTCGGACAGGACATGGCCGAGGTCATTGCCCGCGCGGCCCAGTTGCCAACCGGCCCGACCACGTTGATCCTGCCGGGCGATGTCCAATGGGCCAGTGTCAACACTCCACCCGTCCAGCCGAAAATTGCCGCGCCCGCGCCGCCGGATGCGGACGAGACCGAACGCGCGGCCCGGGCGCTCCGTGCCGGCCAGGCCGCGCTGGTGCTGAGCGGCAGTGCGTTGCGGGCCGCTGGGCTGCAAGCCGCCGACCGGATTGAACGGGCGACCGGCTGCCGGGTGCTGACACCGACCTTTCCGCCCATTCAGGACCGCGGCATCGGCTTGATCTCCCCGGATAAAATCCCCTACGCGCCGGAACCGGCCAGCCAGCTCCTGGAGCCGTATAAAAACGTTATCCTGGCCGGCGCGCACGAACCGGTCGCGTTTTTCGGCTATCCGAACACCCGTAGCAGTTTGTGCGCAGAGGATGCGCAGCTCATTCAGTTATGCAGCGACACGATCGACCCGGCGACCGCCCTCACCGCGCTCGCCGATGCGCTTGACGCGCCGGCCGTACGCACGGCGCCGGCCCTGCCCCGGCCGGACGTGCCGAGCGGTCCGCTCACCCCGGCCAATATGTGCAGGGCCCTGGCCGCGGCCCAGCCCGAGGGAGCGATTGTCATGGATGAGGGCGCAACCGCGGGGTTTGCCTATCATGGCCTGGCCGGCGGAGCACCGCCGTTTACGTATATGGCACTGACGGGCGGTTCTATCGGCCAGGGGCTGCCGTGTGCGGTGGGGGCCGCGGCCGCAGCCCCGGACCGTCCGACCATCTGCCTCGAAGGCGACGGCTCTTCGCTGTACACCATTCAGTCCCTGTGGACCATGGCCCGCGAGCGGCAGCATCTGACCAGTATTATTTGCAAGAACCGCGCCTATTCCATTCTGCGCTGGGAGCTGGAACGCGCCAAGATGACACCGGGCGAGGCCAGCCTGTCGCTGACGGCGCTCGACTCGCCTGAGTTCGACTTTGTGAAACTGGCCGAGGGCTTTGGGGTGGAAGGCCGGGCGGTGCATACCACGGAAGAACTCAACGAGGCTCTCCACTCCGCCTTCACAACCCCAGGACCGATGCTGATTGAGGCCAATCTCGAATAGTCGCGCTATCCGCTGAACGATCATGAATATTCCGTCCGAGTTGTACCGGCCCTCCCTGACCCTGCTGACCGACCTCTACCAGCTCACCATGGCCTATGGCTATTGGAAGTCCGGGCTCGCCGACCGGGAATCCGTTTTCAATCTCTTCTTCCGCCAAAACCCCTTTGGGGGAAGCTTCAGCATCGCCTGTGGCCTGGACTATATGCTGGATTTTCTCAGCCATTTCCGGTTCGACGCGGACGATACGGCTTTTTTGACCGAGGTATGCGGCACTGACGGTAAGCCGCTGTTCGACCGGGGGTTTCTTGATGCCCTGGAGTCCATGACCTTCAGTTGCCAGGTCGATGCCATCCCGGAAGGCACGCCGGTTTTTCCGCCCGAGCCTTTAGTCCGCGTCCAGGGGCCGCTGATGCAGTGCCAGCTTATCGAGACGGCGCTGCTCAATCTGATCAACTTCCAAACCCTGGTGGCGACCAAAGCCGCGCGGATCTGCCTGGCGACCGGCGGAGAGCCCGTCCTGGAGTTCGGCCTGCGCCGCGCCCAGGGCATCGACGGGGGCCTGGCCGCCAGCCGGGCCGCGTATATTGGCGGCTGCGATGCCACCTCGAACGTGCTGGCCGGTAAGCTGTTCGGGATTCCGGTCAGAGGTACGCACGCGCATAGCTGGGTCATGGTCTTTGAGGATGATCTGGAAGCGTTCCAGACCTACGCCGAGGCCATGCCCAATAACTGCATCTTTCTGGTGGACACCTACAACACCCTGGAAGGGGTACGAAAGGCCGCCCAGGTCGGGCAATGGCTGCGAGCCGGCGGCCATGAGATGGTCGGTATCCGTCTCGATTCGGGCAACCTGGCCCAACTGAGTATCGCAGCCCGGAGCATCCTGGACGACGCCGGCTTTCCCAACGCACGCATTGTCGGCAGCAGCGATCTGGACGAACACCTGATCACTCAACTCAAGGCACAGGGCAGCACGATTGATGTGTGGGGGGTGGGGACGAAACTCGTGACCGCCTACGATCAGCCCGCCCTGGGTGGGGTGTACAAGCTGACCGCGGTCCGCGCTCCCGATGGCACGTGGCAGGACAGAATCAAGCTGTCGGAAGAGACGGTGAAAGTGACCAATCCGGATATTCCCCAGGTGCGCCGTTACCATACGCACAAAGAATTTCTGTGCGACGTGATGTATGGCAAAGGGGCGGACCTCGCAGACGGCTGCACCATGGTCGATGTGAGCGCTCCGGCCACCCGCCGCAGGATTTCAGGGGACACGGCTTTTTCCGACCTGTTGGCGCCGGTGTTCCGTCAGGGCAGAGCCGTCTACGAAAGCCCACCTCTGAGCCACATCCGCCAGCGGACCCAGGAGCAACTGGCCAGACTTCCGGGTGATATCACCCGCCTGAACCAGCCGGGACCGTATCCGGTCGGTCTTGAAGAAAGCCTGTACGAACGCAAGACCCGGCTTATCCGTCAGGCGGAGTTGGCTTCCGCTACTGCAAGTGCATAGATAGCTGACGGCACTCTCTCAGCCGTTACCAATTCCTTGCCTCATCGGCCAGGGCACCAAATCCGGTAGGAAAACATCGTTCGAGGAGCTGTAAGTCCTGAACGAGCCGTCGCGCCTCTTCTGTTGCACGACGGGTTTCCAACTCCAGCGAGGGACGGGACGTTTCGTAAACCTCTTCTTTCAGGCTCCTCGTAGTATAGGGGAAAGGACCCGACAGCAGACTCGCTATCCAAGCAGCCTCGGTGACATGCGGGTCGAGACCACACCGATACCATGCCTCAACTGCGGGAACGGCTATACCAACTGCAACCTTAATCTGGGGGCGCCCCTGAACGGGTCGAAGTTGGCCAAGAACAGAGCCAACTATCTGGCGTGTTTTGCAAAGCCTGCATTTCTCATCCGTGCCGCCAGCTTGCTCATGCTCTGGCTTATGCACCGGTGTCCGGTCGGAATCTACTACAATGATGAGAGCATCTGCGTCCGTTCGGTAGTGTAAATGTTTCAGTATAGCCGGAAGAATTTTGAATACACGGGTGACGCCGCCTCTTCGAAATTGAGACGTATCAGCCAATTGAGTTTGCCTACCGATAATGCTGTCAATGAGAATACGAATCGCCGCCTCGTCCGCCGGCGATTCGCTGAGGATCGCGACCTTCATTACTCGGCCGGTACACCACCAAGAATGCCGCTATACCAGACATCGCCCAAGGGAGCATCGTCCAGCACTTCCATAATATGAGGTTGGTCAGACAACCGTTCGAATGCAGCTCCATCAGAAGTCTTCTGAGCAATGACAATCTCTTCCGGATGACCTTTATAGAGGTCCAGGAAGTACGGAGAATGCGTCGTTGCAATCACTTGAACTGGTTGACGATCTTCGCCGAACTGTTTTGGGTAGCTTAACCGATAGAGCGCCGTCTGGATGTTCCGCAAAAGGCGAGGATGAACTCCCCGTTCCGGTTCCTCTATCCCGACTAGTGGCGGAGGATCGGGGAGGTACGCCAAGGTGAGAATGGCTAAGGCCAACACCGTCCCTTGGGACAGATCTCTAGCTCGTATCTTATGATGACCTTTCCGGGTGCGTAATAAGAAAACTCGGTGGCCGGTTTCGGGCGTTTCAAAAAGGATGCGGTCGAATTCCGGCATCCACCGTCCGATCTCCTCATTCAACGCCTCAAACCGCTCGGGTTCCTTATCTCTGAGGCTATCCATTACACCTGCGAGGTTATGTCCGTTTGGGGAAAGTTCAGCAACAGGTTCAAGTCTGACAGGTTGAATTATGGTCGAAGCGTCTAACGAATAAACTCGGATTCCGGACAGTAAGGAGTTCAGCAGATATGCGGGAGCTGGAGGGAGATCTTGACCTGTAGGTGATCGAGCATGATGGAGACGGTAGCTGCCGATACGGGACCAAGGCGCAGTCGTTACCACTTTTTCATATAGTTCGTTCCATTGGAGTGTAATCTTTACGACCGTCTTATCTGTCATTTTCAGACCAGCAGTAACGAACTTTTCAAAATTTGCCTGAGCAGTGTGAGTCACAGCTTGGAGGGCTTGTAAGGCTGTACTCTTCCCGCTCCCATTAGGTCCGACGATTAAAGTAAAAGGCGCAAGTGGAAGTGTCGCGTTTTGTAATACTTTGAAATTCTGAAATTGGATTGAGTCAAGCATACGAACCGCCTTTGGGCTCTTAGGGAAAAGGGGTAAACGAATAATAGAATAATGTCTGTTTCCAGCTTGACATGCAACTCTTGGTACTGTCCCTCATGAGGGTCTTTAGGGCGGCTGCATTATTGCCGCAACTCGTCAAGACGGCCCTTCCGCCTGAGATGCCCTGAGCCTGGTAATTTGCAGCCCTGCATGTCATGTTCTCTGGCAGACAGGAGGGAACTATGGAGCTGCAAGATATCCTGTATGAAAAGCGTGGCCCTGCGGCCTGGATCACGCTCAATCGCCCGACCGTGCTGAACGCGCTCTCGCCCGCGCTGGTCCGCAGTCTCAAGCACGCCTGTACCGACGCGCAAGCAGATACCCGGATACGGGCGGTTGTCTTCACCGGCGCGGGCCGGGGATTTTGCGCCGGTGCCGACATCAGCACCATGGAGCACACACGTCTGGATGACTTCCGGACGTTTCTCAACGAGTTGGCCACGACCTGGTCGTTGATCCGCACCCTGCCCAAGCCAACCATCGCGGCCATCAACGGCGTGGTTGTGGGCGCGGGCTTCGAGCTCACCCTGGTGTGCGATTTCCGCATTGCCGCAAACACCGCCCGGATCGGGTCGGCCGAGGTCAATATCAACCAGCCCATGACCAACGGCTCTACGCATATTCTGCCCCGCCTGGTTGGCGAGACCAAGGCCAAGGAACTCGGTATGACGGGCAATATCATCGAGGCCGCCGAAGCCGAGCGGATCGGGCTGCTCAACGCCTGCGTGCAACCGGACGCGCTCGAAGAACACGTCCGCACCCTGGTCGAGACCCTGGTCAGCCGCGGGCCGATTGCCGTTTCCCAAGTCAAACAGTGCTTTGCCCGCAACCGGGACGTTGACATCGAGACGGCGATCATGGGTGAGAATGAAGCGGCGACCGAGTGCTTTTTATCGGCCGACCAGCAAGAGGGCTTGCGCGCCTTTCGTGAAAAACGCGCCCCCAACTGGTCAGGAACCTAGCGCGGAGAGCAAAAGGAGACGCAAAATGAAAATTCGCAACACCTCACATATTGCCATCGGGGTCAGCAATATGGAGCAATCGCTCACATTTTACCGTGACATATTAGGCCTGCGGGTCAGCCTGGACGATCCGCAGGAGAATCCGGGCGGGGCGCTGGCCAAGCCGCGCCACGGCGTCTATCTGCGTTGGGATGACGGGCCGGACGCCACTTTTATCGTCCTGTCGGAGAACCAGCCGGTTTCCGGTGGGGCGCTCAATCTCAATCAGGTTGGTATTCACCATTTTGCCTTTTGGGTAGACGACCTCGAAGACGTGTTTGAAAAAGTCCGGGCCGCCGGGGTGCCGATCGTTATGCCACCCACCACCTTTGACAGCGTGGCCTATGGTGAAGAACCGGGCGGACAGGTGTTGACCACATTATTCAAAGACCCCGACGGCATCGTCGTGCAGCTCGACCAACGGGTGGCGTAAAGGAGGACCTATGGCACTGGGGCAGAATAAGGTCGAATACGAAGTCATCGAAGGCTGGGAACACCTGCCCGAAGGCTGGTCGTTTGTTGAGGTGGCCGGGGTCGCGACCGACTCACAGGACCGAGTGTATGCCTTTAACCGGGGCGAGCATCCCATGATCGTGTTTGACCGGGACGGCACGTTTCTGAACGCCTGGGGAGAAGAGGTCTTTACCAACGCCCACGGTATTTTTATTGGTCCTGATGACACCATCTACTGTGCCGACAACTTCGACCATACGGTCCGTCTCTTCACCCCGGACGGGACGCTCATCAAAACGCTGGGCGAGAAAGACAAACCCGCGCAGACCGGCTTTCAGGCCTGGACCACGCCGGTCCAACAATCGGCCGGTCCGTTTAATATGGTCACCAATGTCGCTCTCTCACCCCAGGGCGATATGTATATCGCGGATGGCTACGGCAACGCGCGGGTGCATAAATTCTCGGCTGCGGGCGAACTCCAGTTCTCCTGGGGGGAGCCCGGCAGCGGTCCCGGGCAGTTCAAAATACCCCACGCGATCGCCGTTGACCGGCGCGGACGGGTGTATGTCGCCGACCGGGAGAACTCGCGCATTCAGATTTTTACCGCTGACGGCGACTATGTGACCGAGTGGACGCATGTGAATCGGCCGGACGACCTGTATATCGACGCAGACGAAAATCTCTTTGTCGCCGAGTTGGGCTTCAAGGTCGCGTCCATGCCGAACAATATGGGAGCCGCGGTGCCGCCGCACGAACCACCCGCGTGCGTGACCGTACTCACCCTGGACGGGGAGGTCCAGCACCGCTTTGGTGAACATGGTTTGGAGCCGGGCAATTTCTATGCGCCGCACGGCATCTGGGCCGACTCGCGCGGCGACCTCTACGTCAGCGAAGTGAACTATAGCGCCGGCGGCAGACAGGGCTTGATCCCCCTCGACGGGCACGTGCTGCAAAAATTCGTGCGCCTCCAGAAATGAGTACGGCCCGGAGACAGAGGTATGGTACGCGTTGCTGTCCTGGACGACTATCAGAACGTAGCCCGAAAGATGACGGACTGGAGCGTGCTGCCGGCGGACGTTGAGGTCAAGGTGTTCCGCGATCACCTCACAGACCAGGCTGCGGTGGCCGAGCGGCTTAAGGACTTCGACATCGTCATGGCGATGCGGGAACGGACGCCCTTCCCGCGTACGCTGCTGGAGCAGCTTCCACAGCTGCGATTATTGATCACAACAGGTATGCGCAACGCCGCCATCGATATGCAGGCCGCTGCGGACTGCAACGTCCTGGTGTGTGGAACCGGCGGCCTCCTGTATCCGACCGCCGAGCTCACCTGGGGTCTGATTTTATCCCTCCTGCGTCATATTCCGGACGAAGACCAGGCCACCCGGGCGGGACGCTGGCAGGTCAGCATGGGGCTGGGGCTGCATGGCAAAACGCTCGGCCTGATGGGGCTGGGACGGTTGGGGTCAGAGGTGGCCAGAGTCGGCAACGCCTTTCAGATGGATGTCATTGCCTGGAGCCAAAATCTGACAGCGGAACGCGCGGCCGAGTGCGGCGCGACCCTGGTGAGTAAAGACGGACTCCTGGCCCGCGCCGACATTCTTTCGATTCATCTGGTTCTGAGCGCCCGGTCGCGGGGCCTTATCGGACAGCGTGAACTCGACCGGATGAAGTCCACGGCCTATTTGATTAACACCTCGCGGGGGCCGATTGTCGATGAGGCGGCGCTTATCGCGGCCCTCCAGAATGGAACGATCGCAGGTGCGGGCTTGGACGTGTTTGATGAGGAGCCACTGCCGCTGGACCATCCGCTGAGGCGCACGGCAAATACCATCATCACGCCCCATATCGGCTATGTGACGGCGGAGACCTATAAAGTATTCTTTGACGAGACAGTGGAGAATATTCAGGCGTTTCTGAAGGGGGCTCCCGTGCGGGTGTTGAACTAAGTTCCGCCTGCGCTCCTCACAACAGCCAACTAATGGCAGCGCCGAGGATCGGCTTAATTTCACGCCAATCGCTGCGCAATCTCGGCGTACGTGTCCAGGAAGGGCAGAATCACCTCGCGGCCTTCGGTTGGAATGCGCACCGCGGTCCTGACGGCTCCCATATCCCGGTAGCGCTCCAGGCGTTGCTCGTCCGGGGTGTCGATACAGAAAAACGAGATGGGAATGGACCCCGGAGCGCGCCCGGCTTTTTCCGCCCGTGCGTTCAGGTCGGCCAGGGCGGCCGGCCAGTCGTCAATCAGGGTCTCGATGGGCAGCCAGCCGTCGCAGTGATCGACCACGCGCTGCCGGCCCAGCTTGGAACTCATGCTGCCCAGAATGATGGGCGGGTGCGGCACGGTCAGCGGCTTGGGATAGGACCAGACCCGGTCGAAGTTCACGAACTCGCCGTGGTAGGAGGCTTCCTCCTGCGTCCACAGGGCTTTCATGGCCTCAAGATGCTCCTTGAAGACCTGCCAGCGCCGGTTGGGCGGGGTGCCGTGGTTCTGCATTTCTTCCCGAATCCAGCCGGCGCCTACCCCAAACAGAAAACGGCCGTTGGAAATACGGTCCAGGGTCGCCACCTGCTTGGCTTGATATAAGGGCTCGTGCTCGATGACCAGCGAGACACCGGTGCCCAACAGGATTTTCTCGGTCACAGCCGCGGCTGCGGCCAGGGTTGAGAACGGGTCGGACATGTGGATGTATTCCTTGGGCAGCGGGCCGCCGGCCGGCCAGGGGGTTTCCCGGCTGGCCGGAATATGGGTGTGTTCGGGCACCCACAGGGACTCAAAGCCGCGTTCCTCGCTGGCGACGGCCAACTCTGCCGCCGGCATGGTGTATTCGGTATTGAAACTGAAAATACCAAGCTTCATGCGTCCGCTCCTTGCCAGGTCAAAGGGGATCAAACGAATTCGAGGTCCCGGTCCATGTCTGTGGTAGAGCGATAATAGCACGTCTGCCGGGCCTGACCGGTAGCGTCTTTGGTATGACACACTCCGCCCTTGCGGGGGATGACGCGGTACAACACGGAATTCTGTTCGCAGTTGACGCGGACATCAACCAGATCGAGCACATCGCCCGAGGTCGCGCCCTTGCGCCATAACTCGTTGCGTGAGGTGGACCACAGCACGGCCTGTCGGGTTGCGAATGTTTCCTGGAGTGCCAGGTCGTTCGCATAGCCGATAAACAAAACCTCGCCGTTCTCGGCGTGTTGCAACACGACCGGGATGACATCCTGGTCGGTTTCCGCGACCTTGCGCAGCTTCTGAAAATCGAGAGTGAGTGCCTTGCCTTCTTCAAGGGTATTCATGCGGGGACACCTCTTCCTAATAGCCGGCGTCTTCGTACGGTCCCAGACCGCGTTTATAGATCAGGAGTTTCCGCTCAAACGCGCAGACTTCCTGACCGTCCTGATTGACCGCCCGGGTGCGGACGTGCAGCACGGCCTGCGCCGGACGGGAGCGCGATTCGCGCTTGTCGAGCAGTTCGGATTCGGCATAGATCGTATCGCCGGCTTTCACCGGAGTCGGCAGTGTGACCTCAGTCCAGCCGAGGTTGGCCACGACCTTATTGAAGGTTTTCGTTGTCATGGCGGTGACCGCACTCAACACCAGGGTTTCGCTGATGACGTTTTCTCCGCCATAGACCTGGTGATTATACTCCGTGTCAGCGGTACGGGCGGAGAGGTCGGCAGACCGAAAAGTATGTTGCCGATTGTCCTCAGCTGTGAACGTTCGTCCCGGTCGGTGTTCAAACACCTGACCGACTTCAAAGTCTTCAAACTCGATGCCCGCGATCTCCATGAAAACGTTTTCTTCAAGTTTTCGGTGCGAATGAAACTGACTCATAGCGGTTTACCTTCGGTCTAGTAATTGACAGCTTCAAAGGGTACGGCGTCACGTTTATACACCAGCAGGTCATAGCCCATCACGCACACGAGCTTGCCGTCTTGATTGATACCTCTGGTTTCGACCGTGAGCTTGCCACACGAGGCATCGCTCTCAACCTCCTCCTTGCCGGTAATCTCGGTCTCGGCGTAGAGCGTGTCTCCGCCAAAGACAGGGGCCGTCATATTGAGCGCAGACCAGCCCAGGATGCGCGTCTTCTTGAAAAACGTTTTCCAGGTCATTCCGATCAGACGTTGCAGGGTCAGTGTGCTGACGACCAGGGGTTTTTTCCACTCGGTCTTGGAGGCGTAGTGCGCATCAAAATGGATCATGGCCTGATTGAGCGTATCAAACGATTCTTCGAGGTTATCCTGTTGGGTAATCGTCAAACCGGGCCGATGTTTGAAAATCTGCCCAACCTGGAAGTCTTCAAAGTCGAGTCCGTAGCGCTCTCGAAACCGTTTCTCCCCAACCTGTATATGCGACGCATAGGCGAATTCAGCCATACCAGTACACTCCAATCTTTACGCTTCTCGCAGGTTGGTCAGCCTACCAGGAATCGGGTCGCTCGGGTAGGGTCTGCCCCGTCCCGGACGGTCGTATGGCGCCCTGCTCGGCTGACAAACGGGGCTAACACCGTGGACGGGAGCAGGCGAACTGGTACGAAGCGGCGTATGGGCAAGCTGCCTGAACGCCAGTTAGCCTATTACGGTATGTCGCAGTGTAGGTAGCGGAGGGTGGCGGTACACCCAGAAGGAGGCGGCGGATTATGCAAGGTTCATCTGGCCGACGGGGCTAGGCGCTGCTCCGGCTGGCGTCGACGCTCCACATCCCCGAGCCATGCGCAGAGATAAACAAAAAGGCGAAACAGTAGACAACGGCCAACTCGCCCTGATTCTGAAGCGGGAGGAGCGCATTCATGCCGTGGGCCATCCAATAGGCGGCTGCCATCAGGCCACTACAGATAAAGGCTGCCCAACCGGTCATCAGTCCGATCATGACCAGAGCCCCGCCAACCAGCTCGATAGGACCCGCGACATAGAGGATAAACGCGGGTGCTTCCGGTGGCGGCAAGGGAAAGCCCAACAGCTTTTGGGTCCCGTGGAAAAGGAAGGTGAATCCCAAGACAATACGCATCAGCGCATACGTCTGTCCTCCATACGCCCCCATGAACGAAGCCATAGCTTCCCTCCTTTGGTCTGGAATGACTCCGTCATAGCAGTGTCAGAGACAAAACTTCAAGCGAACTTTTGGAGCATGAGTGCGTACGCATCCAGAAACGCTCGCACCTGCTCCCGATCTTCGGTCGGTATGCGGACAACGGTTCGGACCGCACCGTAGTGCTGAAAGCGCTCAAGAATGTGTGCCTTTGGCGCGTTGGTACAAAAGCAGGTAATCGGAATGGACCGCGGGTCACGCCCAATGGACTCGGCGTACTCGTACATTTTCGCAATCGAACCCGGCAGGTCCTCGACCGCGGCCGCAACCGGAATCCAGCCGTCGCACAGATCGACGACGCGTTTGAGCGCAATTTTTGAGCTCAGGCTGCCGAGCAGAATCGGCGGGTGCGGCGTCGTCAGCGGCTTGGGATAGGACCAGACCCGATCGAAGTTGATAAACTCGCCGTGATACGAGGCCTCGTCTTGGGTCCATAATGCTTGCATGGCCTCAACGCGTTCGGTCAGGACGGTCCAGCGCCGATTGGGCGGCGTGCCGTGATTGCGCATTTCTTCTTTATTCCAGCCCGCGCCGATGCCGAACAGAAACCGGCCCTGAGAGAGGCGATCCAGAGAGGCAATTTGCTTTGCCTGGACAATGGGATCGTGCTCGGTCACGAGAGAGATGCCCGTCCCCAGCTTGAGCGTCTTGGTCACTGCGGCCGCGGCAGCCAGCCCGATAAACGGGTCGGACATATGGATATATTCCTTGGGCAGCGCTCCACCACCGGGAAATGGGGACTCCCGGCTGGCCGGGATATGCGTATGCTCCGGCAGCCATAGCGACTCATAGCCCCGCTCCTCGCAGGCAACCGCCAGCTCATCCGCGGCCATGGTGTACTCGGTGTTATAACTAAACACGCCAATATGCATACAGACTCCTTCGCGGTTTTCGCTCTCCCTTTTTAGTACTTGGCCATCACCTTTTCGGCAAAGTCGGTCATCTGCCTGACCGGGTCGTCGTCCATGACCTGAAAGGCAAAGTGCGACAGGCCGGCATCTTCGAGGGCGCGGACGCGCTCAATGATCTCGTCCGGCTGGCCGATGATGGCCACCACATCGGCCAGTTCCGGCACGATAAATTCCACCTCGTCCGCGCGCGGATAAATGATGTGGCCCTCGTGCAGGGTGAGATGGCGTGTTTCCGCGGGGAGTTCCGCAGCATACTTTTTGTAGCGCTCCACCCATTCCGCCACCGCCGGAATAGGCGGCAGCAAGGCGCTGCCCCACTCTACCTGGACGTGCAGGAAATTCATGATGAACGGGGCGACCAGGCTCATGATACGTGGTGTTGCGGTGGTCTCACCGGGAGAGAGCAGCGCGGTGGGGAAGAAACATTTTGAGGGGACGTCGCCCGGTGATTTGCCGCGCTTGCGGGCCGCGTCATCAATGATGGTGCGCGCCGTCCGCAGCCCGTCCGGGTCTATGCCCCAGGTGATATGACCGTCCGATTCCGCACCGCAGTAGGCCAGGGTCTTGGGACCCAGGGCGGAGATGCTGACCGTTACGGGGTCCTTGAGGTTGATATAACTGCGGTGCGGATGCAGAAAACGAACGGCGTGCGCTTCGCCCTCTTCCCGGAGCGTACCCGTCTCGCCGTTCAGCAGGGTCTGGATCAAGCGCACCTCCTTTTTCATGCGCGTGAGGCTGATAGGTCGCAGGCCCATCGTCAGCCGGGCCGTGTTGCCGGTGCCCACGCCTAATTCCACCCGGCCGGGGGCGAGTTGGTTGATGGTCGCAATCGAATGGGCAATGGTCGGGGCCAGACGTGTCGTCGGCACGGCCACGCCGGTTCCGAGTCGAATCGTGGAGGTCTTATGCGCGGCCAGGGCCATGGTTGCATAGACGTCCGAGTAGATCATCTGCGAATCGTAAAACCAGGCCTGGCTATAGCCCAGCCGTTCGGCCAATGCGATCAGTTCAAAATCGCCAACCCGCGCAGGAAAGGTCACCCCGAAATCCATCAGCTTCTCCTCTTCGAGTGGAATGCCGTCTGCATATCGGGACAGCGGGCAGAGGTCCAGCCGTAGGGCGTTATGTCTGGCATGATATTGATCTCCAGTAAGGCAGTCTTGACGAATAGTAAACAAATTGTTTATCGTTACCCGTGATTCGATCGTTCCGCGATGCTGAGACGGAAAAAATCTTCAAGCGTCAATTCGTCCGCACCTTTCCGCGCAGTATTCAACAGCGAGCGTTTATGCAACTCAACGCACTCGATGCCGCTCTCAGCCTGAAGGACCTGCGCCTTCCCCCTTCGAATCGGCTGGAAGCCCTGAAAGGGAACCGCAAAGGACAACACAGCATTCGTATTAATGCCCAATGGCGTATCTGCTTTGTCTGGCACGCTGGACATGCGGAGCACGTTGAGATTGTGGATGACCACTAAGGAGGCAATATGGCCAAAGCACGTCTTGCCCCAATACATCCGGGAGTCTACCTCAAAGAACTATTGGACGAGGTCGGCCTGACTCAATACCGCCTTGCACGAGATATCGGGGTCCCCGCAATGCGGATTAACTATCTCTTCCACGGGAAGCGACCGGTGACGGCAGAACTCGCCTTGCGCTTGGGGCGATATTTCGGGCAAAGCCCGCGTTACTGGTTGAACCTTCAGAGCCGGTACGACATGGATGTAGCCGAGGATGAGATTGGCGACCAAATCACCCGAGAAGTACGCCCTTTCAAGGCGGTTGCGTGAGTCAGTTTCATAGGTAAGGCTTTCGAGAACGTCCCGCTTTCTTATTCACTCGGAGCGCGGTATGGCCACCCGGAGCAGGCTCGACCAGGCGATCGAACATCATATCAACGGTCAGTTGGACCAGGCCCTCGGACTCTACGTGCAGGCCCTCCAAGAGGACCCGCAAACCCCGGGGGCCGCTGACCTCATATCGGCCATCCTCCGCACCTATCTGGAATTGGCCCTGACTTTGATGAAAACAGGCCGCGATACGGACGCCATCCAGAGCTTTCAGCGCGTCCTGGCCATCCAGCCCAATGAAGCAGTTGCACATGCCTATCTCAGTCGGCTCTTCATTGCGGACAATGATTTACCCCAGGCAACGCAGCACCTGCGCCACTATCTGCGTCTCGTGCCGGAGGATCATATCGGGGCCAGACTGCTCCTGGCCTATACGGGCGCAGAGGCGATCCCGGAGCGACCCGCACCGGCCTATATTACGCGCCTGTACGATAATTACGCCGCCTCATACGACCGGAAGCTGGTTGGCAGCCTGCACTACCAGTGCCCGCAGTTGATTCGGGCAGCATTGGAGCGGCACGGTCAGAACACGGTCGCCATTCTTGACCTGGGCTGTGGAACCGGCTTGTGTGGCCAGGCGGTCAGGTCAATGGCCACGCGCCTGGATGGTGTGGACCTGTCCCCACAGATGATCGCCAAAGCCAGACAGCGCGCGATCTATAACGAACTGGCAGTGGGCGACCTCTACCCCTTTCTGGAGAAAAAGGCGGGCTGTTATGACGTGATTGTTGCCGCCGGTGTGTTTGAGCATATCGGCGACCCGCGCCACGTCTTTCAGGCCGCGTTCGGCGCACTCCGGGACTCCGGCCTGTTCGTTTTCACGGCTGAGGACAACCCGACCCAGATGCTGAGCGTCAACAGCTCCGGCTACTATATGCACGGCCGGGCCTATCTGGCCGAGCGAGCAACGCAGTGCGGATTTGCCGTCAGTTCTCTTGAGTCGGCCACGCTACGCCTCGATAATGGCGCAGCGGTCCGGGGGCTGTGTGTCGTGCTGAGCAAGACCCCGTAGGAACCGGCAGGTGCGGAGTCGGTTTACTCAACCGTCTCGACTGGCTCAGCCGGTTCCTCTTCTTCACTGTCTGCCGGGACGTAGGCAAACGTCAACTTTTCCTCGTCAAAGTCGATTTCGACCTCGCCCCCTTCTTGGAGCTGGCCGAACAGAATCTCATCCGCCAGCACCTGCTTCACCTCGGTCTGGATCAGGCGAGCCATCGGGCGGGCGCCAAAGGTTTTGTCATAGCCCTTTTCCGCCAGATAGCGACGCGCGGCCGGCGTCAGCGTAATGGACACTTTCCGTTCGGTCAGCTGCTCGACCAGTTCCTTCACGAACTTTTCAACCACGCGCTCAATGGCCTGCATGGGCAGGGAGCGGAAGTGCACGATCGCGTCCAGGCGGTTGCGAAATTCCGGGCTGAAGATCTTCTCAATCGCCTGCTGATCCTTGCCTTCGTTTGAGATATTGCCAAAGCCAATGGCATGGGCCGCCATCTCGCGGGCGCCGGCATTGCTGGTCATGATGATAATCACATGCCGGAAGTCAGCCTTCTTGCCATTGTTATCGGTCAGGGTGGCGTGATCCATGACCTGCAATAAAATATTGAACAGGTCGGGATGGGCTTTTTCGATCTCGTCCAGCAAGAGGACCGCGTGCGGATTGCGCGTAACCGCGTCGGTGAGCAAGCCACCCTGATCGAAGCCGACGTATCCCGGAGGCGCACCAATCAGACGCGAGACCGTATGCTTCTCCATGTACTCGCTCATATCGAAGCGCAGAAATTGGAGGCCCAGGGTTTCCGCCAGTTGCTTGGCGACCTCGGTCTTGCCCACCCCGGTCGGTCCCGAGAACAGAAACGAGCCAACGGGTTTTTCGGGCTGGCCCAGGCCGGCACGCGCCAGCCGAATAGCCCGCACCAGGGTTTCAATCGCCGTATCCTGGCCAAAGACCACACCCTTGAGGTCGGCGTCCAGGCTCTGCAAGCGTTCCTTGTCCGAAGCCGAAACGCTACGGGGCGGGATACGGGCGATCTTGGCCACAATGGACTCAATGTCGGTATCATGAATGATCTTCTTGCCGTCTTCCTCCGGAGCGGGGCGAATCTGAAAAGACGCCCCCACCTCGTCGATCACATCAATCGCCTTGTCCGGCAGAAACCGATCATTGATATATTTTGCCGACAGTTCAGCCGCGGCCTTGAGCGCGTCACGCGTGTATTCTACCCCGTGGTGTTCTTCGTAGTGGGGCTTGAGGCCGTGCAGGATTTCCACGGCATCTTCGATGCTCGGCTCGTGGACTTCAATTTTTTGAAAGCGCCGGGCCAGGGCCCGGTCCCGCTCAAAATAACTCCGGTACTCGTGATAGGTGGTGGCGCCGATGCAACGCATCTTGCCGGACGCCAAGGCTGGTTTGAGGATATTCGAGGCGTCCATGGACCCTCCGCTGGTTGCGCCGGCTCCGACTATGGTGTGGATTTCATCGATAAACAGGATGGCCCCCGGCTGTTTGTCGAGCGCTTTCAGCACGGCTTTGAGCCGTTCTTCAAACTGGCCCCGGAATTTTGTGCCGGCCAGGACGGAGCCCATATCGAGCGAGTAGATGCGGGCCTCTTTCAGGACGTCGGGCACATCGTCCGCGGCAATTTTGAGGGCCAGCCCGTCGACAATCGCGGTCTTGCCGACCCCCGAATCGCCGACATAGATCGGGTTGTTCTTGCGTCGCCGACACAACACATGAATGGTCCGCTCAATCTCGATCTCGCGACCGATCAACGGATCAATATCCCCGTTCTTGGCCTTTTGGACGAGATTGGTGGTAAACGCCTCAAGCGGGTCTTTGACCGGACGGGCCTCGCCGTCTTCGTCGTGGCCGTCGTGCGCAGCACCGGACTCGGCTTCTTCATCGGACGGCGTTTTGGAAATACCGTGCGAGATATAATTCAGCACATCCAGCCGGGTCACGCCGTGCTTCTCCAGGAGATAGACCGCGTGACTGTTGTCCTCGCGAAACAGGGCGACAAAGAAATTGCGCGTCTCAATGACTTCTTTGCCCGCGGATTGCACATGGGCCGCCGCCCGCTGTAATACCCGGTGAAAGGCCAGGGTCTGCTGGGGGTCAACCTCACCGGCGTCCTCCGGCAGCGACTCCAGATTCTCTTTGAGAAATTCCTCAAGGTCGGCTTGGAGTTCTTTCACGTCTCCGCCACACTGCCGCACAATCTCGGCCACGGTCTCATCGAACAGCAAGGCGTGCAGCACATGTTCCAGACAGAGAAACTCGTGCCGCCGACGCCGTGCCTCGTTAATCGCCAGACCAATCGTGACTTCCAGTTCTCGACTAATTCGCATGGTAAGGGCTCCGCTCGCTAGGCTTCTTCCATACTGCACTTTAAGGGAAATTCATGTTTCTTGGCTAGACTGTCAACGCGGGAGACTTTCGCCTCCGCCACCTCATAGGTATAGACGCCGGCTACGCCAGTTCCCTGACGATGGACGTGGAGCATGATCTGGGTGGCCTTGGTTGCGTCGTGACGAAAGACGGACTGAAGAATATAGACCACAAACTCCATGGTCGTGTAATCATCGTTGTGCAACAGGACCTTGTAGAGCGGTGGCTTTTTGAGCTTTTTTTCCGTTTCGGTCACGACGCCGTGGTCGAGATCCGTGTTACGATCATTCTGGTCTCTCATAACACCCTCGCACTCTTCATCTTTTTCCATACCGCGCTACGGACGTATGTGCCCAGGTTTTCGTCCCGTCCAATTGTCACCAGAATCATTAGCATACGATATAATGAGACTTCTATAGGATTTCAATGCACGTTGGACTAGACTGAAGCACGCGACCGACCCCAGGAGGCCAGGAGGAATAAGGAATTATGTCAAACCCGTCGTCCCATCGGCTGCCCGAAACCGCGACTCCCGAACGGTACGTGATGCGCCTGACTCCCGATCTGACCCACTTCACTTTTACGGGTGAGGAAACGATCACCATCACCGTTCATGAGGCGACCCCCACCCTCGTCCTGAACGCCTGCGAGCTCACGATTCAGCAGGTTGTGCTCGCCGACGAAACGGGTGCAAGCCAAGCGGGCAGCGCGACCCTCGACGAACCAAGCGAACGGGCGGTGCTCGCGTTCCCGCAGGCCATCAGCCCCGGCCGCTATACCTTGCAGATCGCGTTTGCAGGCGTCCTCAACGACAAGTTACGCGGCTTTTACCGCAGCACCTATAAGAACGCCGAGGGTGAGGACGGCATCTTGGCCTCAACCCAGTTTGAGTCTACCGACGCCCGGCGGGCCTTTCCGTGTTGGGATGAGCCGGCGGCCAAAGCCGTCTTTCAGGCGACGCTGGTGATTGACGAGGGGCTGACCGCCATCTCCAATACGGCCGTTGTGAGCGAAGACCCAATCCCTGGGACGGGCAAGAAAGCCGTCGTGTTTGCCGACACGATCAAGATGTCAACCTATTTGGTGGCCTTCATCGTGGGCGAGTTTGAGGCCAGCGAAGCCGTGCATATTGATGGCAAACCGCTACGCGTGTGGGCCATACCGGGCAAACAGCATCTGACCGCCTTCGGGCGGGCCATCGGCGCCGCGTCGCTGCAATTCTTCAGCGACTACTACGGCCGGCCCTATCCCGGCGACAAGCTCGACCTGATTGCCATCCCGGATTTCGCAGCCGGGGCGATGGAGAACTTGGGCGCTATTACGTTTCGGGAGACCGCCCTGCTCATCGATGAACAGACGGCTGCCCGGAGTGAGTTGGAGCGCGTCGCGGACGTGGTCTCACACGAGAACGCGCATATGTGGTTTGGCGATCTGGTGACCATGCGCTGGTGGAACGGCCTGTGGCTCAACGAGGCGTTTGCCACGTTTATGGAAATGATGGCCGTCGATGCCTGGAAGCCCGAATGGCAACGCTGGACCAGCTTTGCCGTCTCGCGGGCCGCAGCGCTCCAGGTTGACGGGCTGCGCAGCTCCCGCCCCATCGAGTTCCCGGTCGAACACCCGGACGAGGCCCAGGGCATGTTCGATATTCTGACCTATGAGAAAGGCGCAGCCGTCCTGCGCATGCTGGAGCAATACCTCGGTCCCCAGGCTTTTCAAAAGGGCATCAGCCATTATCTCGGAAAACACGAATACGACAACGCGGAAACCACCGACCTGTGGGACGCCCTGGAGGAAGCAACCCAGCAGCCGGTCCGGTCCATGATGGAGAGCTGGGTCTTCCAGGCCGGCTATCCCCTGATTTCCGTTGCTATGGACGGCTCTGAACTGGTGCTGTCGCAACAGCCGTTTCACTATAGGCAAACCCGTCCTGAGCCGAGTCGAAGGGACGGCAACCAGCAGGCTGAAGACAAACGCTGGCAGGCCCCGGTTTTTATCAAAACCAAAAGAGCCGCCGCAACCGAGACCCAGACCGCCCTGCTGACCACGGACGAACTGCACCTGCCCCTGTCGGAGCGGCCGGACTGGGTCGTCGTCAACGCGGGCGGGTACGGCTTTTATCGGGTCCGGTATGCACCAGACCTGCTCGGCCAGCTCACCGCAGATGTCCACGCCCAGCTCTCTCCGATCGAGCGCTTCAACCTGATCAACGATACCTGGGCGACCGCGCAGGCCGGTCTGACACGGCTGTCGGCCTATCTCGACCTCCTGCCCGTATTCCGGGAAGAGTCAGACCACAATGTGTGGGCCGCCATTCTCGGCTCGTGTCATTATCTCTACCGTCTGCTCGACCCGGAACAGCGGCCGGCCTTGCAACGTCATATCTGCGCGCTGCTCACCCCACTCGCCCAGCGGTTGGGCTGGTCTCCCCAAGATGGGGAAGATGCTCTTATCGGCCAACTCAGAGGAGAACTGCTCGGCGCGCTGGGCACCCTTGGAGACGATGCGGCCACCCAGGCGCAGGCGCGGACGCTCTATACGCAGTATCGGGCCGACCGGAACGCCGTGGACCGCAATCTGGTCCCCGCGCTGGTGTCGATTCTTGCCTATACCGGCGACGCGGCCACGTATGACGCATTTCGTCAGGTTTCACACAACGCCGCCACGCCGCAAGAAGAGCAGCGCTATCAGTTCGCCCTGGCCAGCTTCCGTCAACCCGACCTCTTCACCCGGACCCTGGCCATGACGCTCAACGGCGAGGTTCGCAGCCAGAACGCGCCCTACCTCATGCGCTCGCTGTTGATGAATACCGAGGGCCGCGAGCTGGCCTGGCAGTTTCTCCAGGAACGCTGGGGCGACATGCTGGAGAAATGGCCGGACGTGTCCATCGTACGCATGTGCGAAGGGGTCGTCGCGCTCGTCACACCCGAGCTTGAGGCCCAGGTCAACACCTTCTTTACCGACCACCCCGTCCCGAACGCTGGCAAGATGATGGCTCAACACCTGGAAAAGCTGCGCGTCGCCGTGGCCTGCCGGCAACGCGAGGCCGAGAACCTGCGCGAGTATTTTGAGCGGACGGGATAGCGTGGGAAGCTCTCTGCTCCCTCTCCCCTGGAGGGAGAGGGCTGGGGTGAGGGGGACAGATGAGAGATGGTCCCACATCGTTACGTATCACCCAGAGATGAAAGATTTCCGAGAAGAAATTCTGGAAACGATACGGAAAGGCAGACGACGCCAAGACGCTCTCGAATATCAAGACGGGGATTAAACAGGACTACCTCTCTGCCGGTTTGCGGGTCTCTTGCTGTTTGGCGAGCAGCCTTCCGAAGCGAACAGGAAACACAGGCCAGGGCGAGATTATCCAGCGAGGTCTGTCCACCAGCAGTCACAGGGACGACATGGTCTATGTGGAATGTCGCTTCCTGTCCTTCTTGGGCTAATTCGCAGTATTCACAACGTCCCGCTGCCCTCCGAAGAACAAGCCGTCGTAATTCCGCTGGAATGGCGCGCATTATTCAGGCGAGGCCTCCTGCCATATCCGTTGGGTACGCAGGCGTAAGAGCGATAACAACTCGGAGAGTTCAACAAACCCTTCTGCCTCTGTGCGCTCAGCAGAGGTGAGGGCTTCTCCTCTATCCTGTCGGTCCAGGAGGTCATGCAAGCGTTCGTTCACTCCCTGCGGCAGTTTGAATCGACCAAGGTCAGCCGGCATTTCAAACTCGACGAGAACATGCTGAGACATTGGTGCTCCCCCCTATGACTTGTCTGTATCGGAGAGTATATACGCCCTTCTTAACTCTCTAACGCTCTTTATGACAGGTCCATATCTATTATCCACCCGCCCGACATGCTTCTCCACCGCCGCTTCAAAGTCCTCTTGTCCGACAAACTCTCCGAGCCACACACGTTTCATATGCTTTCTGTTATCGTCGAGTTCGACCGTAAACTCGAGCAACTCCTGCTGAGTTTCCGGATTTGACAAGAATAGCCCAGCCTTGATCGATCCGAGCTCAGGAGTGCTGAAGACATCCGTAAGGGAGCTGAAGTTTGGGTTCGAGACGGTAATCTGTTTGATGTGGTCTCGATTCTCTGTCAACCAAGCATCAAATTCCTTTTTGTCTGATACTCGTCTCATACCAGAATAGAGACTCTGCTTGTACGGCAATTCCTGGAGAGCGTTGCAACTACGAAGGCGCGGTCCAGAAAGGCCAGCAGATTGCCGGCCTTGGGGCCGGAGTCGCGGTCGAGCAACGTCCGATAAATGGCCTGAAAGGCGCGAGCCGGGGCGAGCGGGGTGAGACGCGCGGTGTCGAACAGCGCGGCCTGCAAGGCGTTATCGTCCTGCGGGGTGGCGGGCAGGCGGGCGGCGAACTGGTGCAGAAAGGCGCGCTGGCCTGCGGTCAGCTCGGCAGCGCGCTCCGGTAGCCTGTCCTGCAAGACGATCCGTTCCTCGGGGCTGGCGTAATGCTCCAGCCAGTAGCGGGCCGCCTGGGACCGGCGTTCGAGTTGCCGCCGCTCAATAGCCGTCAGGGCCGCGCCCTTACGCTTTTCGATCTCTCCGCTGAGGTCAAGGTGCGGGAGTTGCGCAACCGTCGCCACCAGTTGAAAGTCCGCGGCGTAGAAATCACCCTCCAGGGCGGTCTGCGCCAGTTGATACACCCGCTTATCGTCCTCCGATACCTGAGGGTCGCGATACGTCCGGGTATGGAATCGATCAAAGTCATTAAAGATTTTGATAATGGATTTTTCGTCCGGAGAGAAATTCACCGGCTGTTTGGGCTGGGTGCGGATCATGACGAACCGCAGGATTTCGGGCGGCAGGAAATCCGCCATCTCCCGAGCGGAAACGCCCAGTCCCTTGGACGAGCTCATCTTGGCACCACCGACCAGAAAAAACTCGTACGGGATGTTGAGCGGCGGGGCCTGATGGAAAATTTTCCGCAAACAGGCCGCGGCCACGTCCCGAGAGCCGCCCTTTGTGGTGTGGTCCTTGCCCGCGCCCTCAATCGTAATCTGAAACGTTTTCCACTTGGCGGTCCATTCGAGCTTCCAGGGGAGTTTGCCCTTGCCGTCAAACGGCGACACTTTTCCCCGATAGCCGCAGCCGGTAGCCCAGGTGACCAGGTCGGGCCGGCAGGTGTAGGTGACTTCCTTGCCGTCGTAGTCGGTGACCTCGGTCGTGCCAATGCGTCCGCACTGTTCGCACACGGTCTGGAAGGGATACCAGTTATCCGGTCGCTCGGACTTGCTGACCTCTTGGTATATGCGCCGGACGGTCGCGGCGTTGCGCAAAATATCATCAATGGCCGCGTTGAATTGGCCTGAGCGATAGATATCGCGCATCCGGTAGGGCTCGGCCTCGACGTTCAGGTCGCGGAACACGCTGAAAAAATCCTGGATATAGTGCTCGGAGATATCGGAAAAGGAGGAACCGGGCGGCGGCGGCACCTGACACAGCGGCGCGCCGAGATAGGGCCGGAAGAACTCTTCTTCACCGGCCGGCAGTTCGTCCAATGGATCGTAGTCATCAACCCCAAAAGTATACCGGACCGGCAAGCCACGGGCCTGAATCGCCCGGAAAACGACATCGTGAATGAGTACGCCCCGCAGAGCACCAACATGAGCTCGGCCCGAGGGAGTCTTCGAGTCGTTAATGAGTTGTTCTCCCTCAACCTGGGCAGCGATCTTATCACACCAAAGCATGTATCCTCTCCAAGCTGTGTATTGATGCTATGAAAACACAAAAAAGGCAAAAGTCGTAGGGGCGGGTTTGAAACCCGCCCCTACCCGCCTGGGAGCGCGGCCATCTTGGCCCCTTGGCGCAGACAGGAACTGCGCAGGGGAGCGAGGGGCCGCCGAGTCATGTCATGGGCATCACACGTGAGTTAAAGAGGAAGCGCGGCAGCGCAGGGGAATCCCTCCGGCCCGCCACAAACGAGTTGGGCAACGCCGGCCGGCGGGAAGGGGTCCGTGGGACTTGTGCTAACCAGGCACCCCAGCTATTCTGGCCTGTTCACATAAATAATCCCGTCAAAGGAGGCCACGTCGTGTCAGTCCCTTCCCACCTTGCTACTTCATCATGCCCGCCCCGATTAGCCACTAATCTCCCTCAACCCACAAAACCCAAGCAAAACAAGATAGTTAGACCCTTATCCCGACCGCTCGGGTGGGTGTGCGCAGCCTGGTCGGGCGTCCTGAGCAGTCTCCTGCTGGGAGTCATGCTTTTAGGGAGCCCGACCCTTGTGGCCGCCCAGACCTGTACCGAGGGCAGCACCGCGGTAAGCAACCGGGGGGCAGCCCTGGCCGGCGACTGCACCACCCTGCTGGGCCTCAAGGACACGCTACGCGGCACCGCGACGCTGAATTGGGCCACCACGCTCAATATGGACTCGTGGAACGGCATCACCATCGGGGACGCCCCGATGCGTGTGATCAAGCTGGAACTCTGGAACAAACAACTCACCGGCGCCATCCCGGACCTGAGCACCCTGACCCGCCTGAAAAACCTCGATCTCGGCAGAAACCAACTCACCGGCGCCATCCCGACTTTGAGCAGCCTGACCCGCCTGGAAGTCCTCTATCTCGACGGCAACCAACTCACCGGCGCCATCCCGGACCTGAGCACCCTGACCCGCCTGGCAAACCTCTATCTCGACGGCAACCAACTCACCGGCGCCATCCCGGACCTGAGCACCCTGACCAGCCTGACAAACCTCGATCTCGGCGACAACCAACTCACCGGCGCCATCCCGACTTTGAGCAGCCTGACCAGCCTGGCACACCTCTATCTCGACGGCAACCAACTCACCGGCGCCATCCCGGACCTGAGCAGCCTGACCAACCTGACACACCTCTATCTCGGCGACAACCAACTCACCGGTGCCATCCCGGACCTGAGCAGCCTGACCCGCCTGACCGGCCTCGATCTCGGCGGTAACAACTTCACCGCCGGGGCCGTGCCCACCTGGATCAGCAGCCGGACCAGCCTGACAACTCTTAGGCTCAATTCCACCAATCGCACCGGCGCCATCCCGGACCTGAGCAGTCTGAGCAGCCTGACAACCCTCGATCTCGGCAACAACAACTTCACCGCCGGGGCCGTGCCCACCTGGATCAGCAGCCGGACCAACCTGACAACTCTTAGGCTCAATTCCACCAATCGCACCGGCGCCATCCCGGACCTGAGCAGTCTGAGCAGCCTGACAACCCTCGATCTCAGCAACAACAACTTCACCGCCGGGGCCGTGCCCACCTGGATCAGCAGCCGGACCAGCCTGAAAGAGCTTGATCTCAGTGCCACCAACCGCACCGGCGCCATCCCGACTTTGAGCAGCCTGACCAGCCTGGCAACCCTCGATCTCAGCAACAACAACTTCACCGCCGGGGCCGTGCCCACCTGGATCAGCAGCCGGACCAGCCTGAAAGAGCTTGATCTCAGTGCCACCAACCGCACCGGCGCCATCCCGACTTTGAGCAGTCTGAGCAGCCTGACAACCCTCGATCTCAGCAACAACAACTTCACCGCCGGGGCCGTGCCCACCTGGGTCAGCAGCCGGACCAGCCTGAAAGAGCTTGATCTCAGTGCCACCAACCGCACCGGCGCCATCCCGAACCTGAGCAGTCTGACCAACCTCACTAGGCTGGAACTCTGGGACAACCAACTCACCGGCACCATCCCGACTTTGAGCAGCCTGAGCAGCCTGACAACCCTCGATCTCAGCAGCAACCAACTCACCGGCGCCATCCCGACTTTGAGCAGCCTGACCCGCCTGGAAGTCCTCTATCTCAACGGCAACCAACTCACCGGTGCCATCCCGACTTTGAGCAGTCTGAGCAGCCTGACGAACCTCGATCTCGGCGACAACCAACTCACCGGTGCCATCCCGGACCTGAGCAGCCTGACCAACCTGACACACCTCTATCTCGGCGCCAACCAACTCACCGGTGCCATCCCGAACCTGAGCAGCCTGACCAACCTGACACACCTCTATCTCGGCGCCAACCAACTCACCGGTGCCATCCCGACTTTGAGCAGCCTGAGCAGCCTGACAACCCTCGATCTCAGCAACAACAACTTCACCGCCGGGGCCGTGCCCACCTGGGTCAGCAGCCGGACCAGCCTGACAACTCTTAGGCTCAATTCCACCAATCGCACCGGCGCCATCCCGGACCTGAGCAGTCTGAGCAGCCTGACAACCCTCGATCTCGGCAACAACAACTTCACCGCCGGGGCCGTGCCCACCTGGATCAGCAGCCGGACCAGCCTGACAACTCTTAGGCTCAATTCCACCAATCGCACCGGCGCCATCCCGGACCTGAGCAGTCTGAGCAGCCTGACAACCCTCGATCTCGGCAACAACAACTTCACCGCCGGGGCCGTGCCCACCTGGATCAGCAGCCGGACCAGCCTGACAACTCTTAGGCTCAATTCCACCAATCGCACCGGCGCCATCCCGGACCTGAGCAGTCTGAGCAGCCTGACAACCCTCGATCTCGGCAACAACAACTTCACCGCCGGGGCCGTGCCCACCTGGATCAGCAGCCGGACCAACCTGACAACTCTTAGGCTCAATTCCACCAATCGCACCGGCGCCATCCCGGACCTGAGCAGTCTGAGCAGCCTGACAACCCTCGATCTCGGCAACAACAACTTCACCGCCGGGGCCGTGCCCACCTGGATCAGCAGCCGGACCAGCCTGACAACTCTTAGGCTCAATTCCACCAATCGCACCGGCGCCATCCCGGACCTGAGCAGTCTGACCAGCCTCACTAGGCTGGAACTCTGGGACAACCAACTCACCGGCACCATCCCGACTTTGAGCAGTCTGAGCAGCCTGACAACCCTCGATCTCAGCACCAACCAACTCACCGGCACCATCCCGACTTTGAGCAGCCTGACCAACCTGACAACCCTCGATCTCAACAGCAACCAACTCACCGGCACCATCCCGACTTTGAGCAGTCTGAGCAGCCTGACAACCCTCGATCTCGGCGACAACCAACTCACCGGTGCCATCCCGGACCTGAGCAGCCTGACCAAGCTGGAGATGCTGTACCTCAACAACAACCAACTGACCGGCAACATCCCGACTTTGAGCAGTCTGAGCAGCCTGACAACCCTCGATCTCAGCACCAACCAACTCACCGGTGCCATCCCGGACCTGAGCAGCCTGACCAACCTGACAACCCTCGATCTCGGCGGTAACAACTTCACCGCCGGGGCCGTGCCCACCTGGGTCAGCAGCCTGACCAGCCTGAAAGAGCTTGATCTCAGTGCCACCAACCGCACCGGCGCCATCCCGGACCTGAGCGCCCTGACCAAGCTGGAGATGCTGTACCTCAACAACAACCAACTGACCGGCAACATCCCCGCGACCTTAGGGCACCGTAGCCAGACAGCCCTGCGGGATATTGACCTGTCCCACAACCGACTCACCGGGATTCTGCCGGCCACCTTACGCACCCGGACCGATGTGCACTTACGGCTCGGGGGCAACCTAAGTACCTTTGGCCGTGCAACCGAACTCATCGTCGCCAGCACCGCGGACACCCTCTCCAGCGGGTTTACCTTTGAGCCCACGACCAACGCCTGCGGCAGCGTGGCAGACGGGACCAGTCTGCCAGCCCGGCCGACCCTGCGCGAAGCCCTGATCTGGGCCAACTCCACCCCGGCAGCCGAGGCTATCGTCTTTGCGCGCAGTCTCCACGGCCAGACCATCACCCTGGCCGACGGAGCCGACAGCGACACCGACGCCGACCCTTTACCCGCCCTGTGTGGCGGTTCCCTGACCCTGAACGGCGACAGCAACGGCGACGGCGTGGCCGATATCACCCTGGACGGGACCGGCCTGCCAACCGAGACCGACGGGCTGACCATCCGCTCCTCCACCAACACCCTCACCCATCTCAAGCTGACCAATATCCCGCATGCCGGTATCGTCGTCCGGCATCTCAGCACGTTCACTCAGGCCGTGGCCACCAACACCCTGACGGATAACACCATCACCGGCGGGCAGTACGGTCTGCTGGTCCAAGCCGGAGCGGGCAGTACCGCCGGTACGGTGTCGGGCACGACCCTGCGTGACAACACCATCACCAAGACGACCGGCGTTGGCATCGCCGTCCTCACCGCCGTGGCCGGCTCCACTATCACCGCCACCACAGTAGAAACGAACGCAGTCCATGCGAACACCGGCACGGGCATCGCAGCCTGGTCAGCGGGCGTCAACACCACGCAGGTGAACAGCATCACCAAGCTGAAAATTGAGGACAACCACGTCCACGACCACACCGCCGGCAGCGGCATTGCCGTGGTGAGCGGCTTCTGCGGCGGGGCCTACAACCGGATAGAGGCCGAGATCACAGACAACACCCTGTCCAAGAATGGCAAGGCCGGCGCATTCGCCGATATCACCGTGGGGGCCGGCTCTAACACGGCAGCCGCGTTGAATGCTTGTCCCACCCTGCCCAATCCGAATACCACGGGGAACAACGTCCTGGAGATCACTCTCAGCGACAACCTCTCCGAAGACACCCCCTCGGTCGGTCTCGCCGTCTTCGGCGGGATGCGGCACAGCGACAGCAATACCGTCACGGCCACGCTAGAAGGGAATACCATCTGGCGGAGTGGACAGGCCGGCATCCGCGTGCGGGGCGGGACAGACAGTGCCGACAGCAACACCGTGACCGTCACCCTGAACGACAACCTCATCGCCCGCACCACCGCGCTGCCCAGCGGGACGGCTGGCCACGGGCTGGTCCTGGAGGCGGCATCCGCCGCCCCTTCCGACTCGACCTCCAGCAGCAACACGCTGACCGTCAACGGCCAGGGGAACATGATCCAGATTACCCGAAACAGTACAGACACCAGCCAGTACGACCTGTACCGGCGTCAGCACAATGACACCACACAGCAGCGCACGGGCAACACCGTCACCGACACCCTGAGCGGGACGCTGTTTGGCACGGAGTCCAACGATTGGGCGGAGACCGTCACGCCCGTCGTGCCGGTCACGATTCCGGCCAATCATGCCCAGGTCCAGACCGCGACCGTCACCCCCGTGGCAGCGCCCGTGGGCGCGCAGTTGCCGGCCAACACGCAGTTCTCCGCCGGCGGCCAAGTCTTCAACATCATCGTGCGGGATAGCCAGGATAATCCAGTCACGACCGCCCTGAGTGAGCCGGTCAAGGTGTGTCTGCCTATTCCTGCGGGGGTCAGTGCCAGTCAGGCGTATCTGTTGCGCTACAACGCGCCCACCAAAACCTGGGAGCGGCAGACCAGCGGGCGGACGACGACCGGCGGCCAGGTGTGCGCCACTGTGTCGCGGTTCTCGCTCTTCACCGTCGGGATGTCTCAGTCTACTACCCCTCCCGGTGGGGGCGGCGGGGGTGGCGGGGGTGGCGGTGAGCCTGCGCCCCTGCGAGGCTGGTTGGAAAGCCCGGCCGCCGGGGCGACCGTCTCCGGGGTGGACCTCATCCGGGGCTGGAGTTTCTCCGAAGCCGCCCAGGTCGGCATCGAGCAGGTCACATTGTATCTGGACGGGCAGCGCAAAGCCGTCATCCCGTGTTGTTCCGCCCGCGCCGATGTGGCGGGAGCCTTTCCTGCCCTGCCCCGGGCCAATACCGGCCAGAGTGGCTGGGGTATCACCTATAACTGGAACAATCTGCCCCCTGGCCGGCATACCGTACAGGTGGTCGTGACCGGCACCGACGGCGGGCGCTGGGCGTCCGAGCGTTACCCGATTACCGTGGTGAAACCGGGCGGGAGTGCCTTTGCCGATCAGTTCTCGTTGGCCGAGGCCGAGGCGCGGCTGGCGGGCGGGCAGGTCGTCCTGGACGGTGTCGTCATCCGGGACAAAGCCACACAGGTCGAGCAGGAGATCGAAGTGCGCTATGCGTGGCAGACCGGGGCGCAAGGGTTGCGGCTGGTCACGAGTCGGACCCTGGAGGTAGCCCGCGCGCCCACTTTCGGGATCGAGCGGTTGCTGGCCGGGGTGTGGACATGGGGGCAGCACTGGCTGAGTCCGGCCAATGTGACGGCCAATGCCGGCCTGGAGCAGCACTGGGAAGCGCCGGGGAACGGCGAGGCCGTGGCCGGGGTGAGCCTGCTGCGGGGCTGGGTCTTCCCGACGGACGAGACGGACGAGATTACGAGCGTGACGGTCACAATCGCCGGGACAGACCCGGAGCAGGCCCCGTGTTGTTCGGCCCGGCCTGATGTGGCTGGGGCGTTTCCGGGACAGGCCCAGGCGGAGTTAAGTGGCTGGGGGCTGGTGTACAACTACGGCAATCTGCCCGACGGCCAGCATCGGCTGGTGACGCAGGTGAGGACCGCGGCGGGGGTGGTGGCGACCCCGGTGGAACGGACGGTGACGGTATCGCGGCTGGGCGGGTATGCGTTTGTGGACCGGTTTGAGCTGAGTGAAGCCGAGGTGATGATTGTGGGCGAGGAGATCATCCTGAGCGGGGTGGTGGTGCGAGACAGTCAGACCCAGCAGACCCAGACGATTGAGGTGCGCGTGCAGTGGTCGGCGGCCACCCAGGGCTTGGTGATTGTGGATACGGTGACACTGCCGTAGGGGCAATCCCCTGTGGAAGCCCGGTCTCCCCTGGGAGCGCTCTTCCTGCGGCGTCGGTGCCCATCGCTCCGTTCGGACCTCATCTTCGCTTTACAGGCTTGGTGGCACGTTCTATGAAGGTCTGTGAAAATAGACAGGGTCGTTGTCAGGGAGTGGGCTGGGCCGGACACAGCGGGAAGGAGACCGCGGATTGTGGAACAGGACCGAGCAGCCGTCGTACATGCGCTCCGGGTCTCTGAGCAGATTCTTTCCCTGGTTCATACCCATACCGAGCAGATTGAGCAGCTCCGGCCCGGCACCCGGCATTCCCTCGACCTGGGGCAGGTGCCGCGTCTCAACGGTTTGGAAGCCGCAACCCTGCTCCGACTCGTGCAGCACGGAAAAAGTCGAGGGGTGACGGTTCAGTTCACCGGCGTCCGTCCGCAGGCCGGCCAGGCGTTTATCGGGCTTGACCTCAGCCTGCTCGATTCACCTGAACAGCGGCGTGGCCGGCTGTCGCTGCTGGAGTCTGTTGGCGCCCATACCCTGACCGCCGTGGCAACGGGCCGGCGGCTTCTCGCTCTGATAGGCGAACTCGCGTACTGGCTATGCGTTGCTCCCTGGCGCGGGAAAAGCGTCAAATGGGACCGAACCCACGAGCAGATCGTGAAAATTGGTGTGGACGGCATCCCGATTGTGACCTTTCTCTCCTTTCTGGTCGGTGCGGTCCTGGCCCTGAACGCGGCCAGCCAGCTCCGGCAGTTCGGCGCCGCCATCTATATTGCGAATCTCGTCGCCGTTTCCATGACGCGCGAGATGGCGCCCCTGATTACGGCCATTATTGTCGCCGGCCGGAGTGGGTCGGCCATTACCGCAGAGCTGGGGACCATGGTGGTGTCCGAAGAGATCGACGCCATGCGGACCATGGCTCTCAGTCCGGGTCGCTTTCTGCTGCTCCCGCGTATGCTCGCCCTGCTGTGCGCCGTGCCAAGTCTGACCATGCTCTCGAATGTGACCGGCATTTTTGGCGGCTATTGGGTCGGCGTGCTGGTCCTCGGGCTGGGCAGTCAGAATTATCTCCAGCAAACCGGCCAGGCCCTGCTGATGAGCGATCTGGTCACGGGCATGATCAAAAGCCTGGTCTTCGCCGGCCTGATCGGTTTGGTCGCCTGCTACCGCGGCTTCTATGTGCACGGTGGGGCCGAGGGCGTCGGAACGAATACCACGGCCTCCGTTGTCGCCTCTATTGTTCTGTGCATTCTGGCGGATGCCGTCTTTACCACGATATTTTTCTATCTGTCCTGACCAGGAGTGAGTCAGTCTGATGGCAACACCACCCGCATTTCCGTCCGCTCCTCCCGCCGTTCAGGTGGACGGACTCGTGGCCGAGTACGATGGCCACGCGGTCCTTGATCGCGTCAGCATGCAGGCCCATCAAGGCGAAATCACGGTGGTATTAGGGGAAAGCGGCTGCGGCAAAACAACCCTGCTGCGTCACATCGTCGGGCTACTGACGCCAAAGGCGGGCCAGGTCTGTATCAACGGGGCGGAGTTTACATGCGGCCGGTGAAGAGGAGCGGGAGCGGATCTTGCGTGACATTGGCATGTCTTTTCAGGGCGGAGCCTTGTTCAGCTCGTTGACCCTGGAAGAGAATATCGCCCTGCCCATTATCGAGCATACCCAGGTGGACCGGGAAACCGCGACCCTGCTGGCCAGAATGAAGCTGTGTGTGGTGGGTCTGGAACACGCCGCCCAGTTGTTACCCGCCGAACTCAGCGGCGGCATGAAGAAACGCGCGGCCGTTGCCCGGGCGCTGGCCCTGGACCCCGGCCTGCTGCTCTTCGACGAACTCTCGGCCGGACTTGATCCGGTCACTGCGCGTGAATTGGATGAATTGATTCTGCACTTAAAAGAACATTTGGGCATGACGATTGTGATTGTGACGCATGAACTCGGGAGCATTCAAATGATTGCCGACCGAGCCGTCATGCTGGACGCCGGGAGAGTCCTGGCCACGGGTCCCCTGGAGGAAGTCCGGCAGACAGACCACCCGAAGATTCAGGCCTTTTTCGACCGTCGGCCTCGCGCCAGGACCCTGCACGGGGATCTGCGTGACAGTCTGATCGTGAATGGAGAACACTATGGGACAGGATCGGGTTAAGGTCGGTCTGTTCGTCACGCTCAGCTTCTTTTTGTTTGCCAGCGCCCTGCTGTGGCTGGCCGGCTCACGTTTTTTTCAGCCGGTCGATACCTATACTATTCTCTTTACGGAGTCGGTCAGCGGGCTGTTACCCGGCGCTGCGGTCGAATACCAGGGAGTGACCGTGGGGAAAGTCGAAACCATTGGTCTGACCCAGGACACGCCGCCCCGTGCCCAGGTGGCCATTGCCCTCCAGCCCGGCACCCCCATCCGTCAGGATACTACGGCGCATCTGATCGGCTCCTTTGTGACCGGCATTCGCTATATCGAGCTGGCGGGCGGGTCGAGCGCCGCTCCAATCCTGGACCCTGGGGCCGTCATTCCCGTACAACGCGGAGGACTTGAGGAGTTCCGGGACCGGGCCGGGGCCATTGCCGAACGCCTGCTGGATACCCTGACCCGTATTGAAAATGGGGTGCTGAGCGAACACAATTTGACGGCGCTTACGGACTTTCTGAAAAATATGTCGCTGCTGACCCAGGACCTGCGCACCTCGCTCGCCGAAGTGTCCACACCAGACACGCGGCTGGCCTTACGGCAGATGGTCGAGAATCTAGCCCAGACCGCGGCCGGGCTGAAAAGCGCCACCGCCGCGATCAATACGATTCGGGAAGAACTGTTTCAAGATGGCAAAGCCATGCTGGTCCAGATTCGGCACACCGCCGAGGTCACCGCCGATCTCGCCAACGACGTGCGCCGCTTGACCCAACACATGGATGAACTCGTGGTCGATAACCGGCACGAGGTCCGGCAGGTCCTGAGCAATTTATCCCACACGTCTCGCGAACTCAGAGAGCTGAGCGAATCCTTACGCACCGACCCGTCTTCGCTCGTCTGGGGGACGACGGTCTCGGCAAAAGAAATTCCCGATCCATGAGGTATCCCCGACTATTCTTTCTCGTTCTTCTCATCAGCCTTGTGATTGGCGGGTGCAGTCTTACGCAGTCCAAGCAAGAGGTGCGGTATTACGCCTTATCCCTCTCCCCGCACTCCCCGGCTCCATCCAGTCCTGCGCCCGTCCAGGCGTCACTCGTCGTGCGGCCGTTTAGCGCCCAACCGCCGTATAATCGTGACCGGATGGTCTATCGCTCTTCACCCTATGAGTTTGATTTTTATCACTATCACCGCTGGGTCACGAAACCAGCCGACATGCTCACCACCCTGACCCGACGGACCCTGCAACAGTCGGGTCTCTTTACGACCGTCTATCCCACCCCGGACGCCCGGGCCGACCTGCGTCTCGGGGGCGTGGTCCGGCAATACGAAGAGGTCGATCAGGCGCAATCCTGGCAAGCTGCTCTGAGTATCGAGGTCTGGCTGTCCCGCTCCCAGGAGCCGGCCCCTTTCTGGTTCCAGTCCTACAGCGCGACCCGGCTGGCGACGAAACGCAATCCCGCGGCCGTGGCGGAAGCCATGAGCCAGAACGTGCAGGATATTCTTGAGCGGCTGACGAAGGACCTGGAGAGGGAATTCGTGTCAGCCCGATAAGCTCGCCTACAATTACCTCGCCGCCGTCGCCCTCGCTGCCAGCGTTACCTATTGGTTCTGAGTCCTGACCCCAGGGGTGCGAGCATCTTGCCCGCCCTCGGTTGCGGATGGGAAGCCTGCACGCCAGAATAAGAAGAGTCGAAGCCGAGCGTTTGGAATATTAAGGAGAGCTAGTATGACGGACACACGACCACAAGCTCCCAAGCCGCGCTGGCAAGACCGGGTCGTCATTGATCCTCAAGTCTGTCACGGGAAAGCCTGTATCAGAGGCAGCAGGATAATGGTGTCCATTATCCTGGATTATTTACAAGCAGGAGAGCCACACACAGAGATTCTTCGACAATATCCGACCCTCAAAGAGGAAGATATCCAGGCCGCCATTGGCTATGCCGCTTGGCTGGTCCGCCAAGAAGAAGGCTCCCTCCATACAGAACTCAGCGAATGAAGGTCAAGCTTGACGAGAACCTGCCGCAAGACCTCAAAAGGCTATTACTCTCTACTTTTGATACCGATTTTACCGATATTCGGCACTATCCTCCCGGCAGTCACAACGGCATTGTGGTGTTTCGACTCAAGGACCAACGGTGGACGGCCATGAAAGGGCCGGTTCGCCAGTTTATAGACAGTGGGGGCTTGGAAAAGCTGCAAGATGGACTCGCCATTGTACAGGAATCAAGCACTCGTTACCGAAGAGCGTGAGAGCGGTCGGGGCAATTCATAAATTACCCCGACACCCGTCCCGTGAAGAGCGACCCCTATTCTCCATTGACCGAAAACGCAATCAGGGCGTTGCCCGACATGCCGCCCCACAGGCCGTAGCCGGACATCACGTACAGCATGCCGTCTGCAATGGTCGGCCCAGGGCCGTCAAAGGACCCGCCCTTGGTTGTGACGCCGTTGGTGCTCGCATACTCCTGGTCGGCGTTATAGTCCCAGACGACCTTGCCGGTGTCGGTCGCATAGCCGCGCAGATGGCCGTCGACCGAACCGGAGAACACCACGCCCGGCAGGGCCGACACCGCGGCCGACTGGGCCGGACTGCACTGCGGCCGGTCCCCACAGCCGATCGGCGGGACGTGCCATTGACGCGCGCCGCTTTCGATATCAATGGCAAACATGCCGCCCCCGACGCTGCCGTCCAAGGTGGTGGCCCAGCCCGTGTCTGAATTCTCTACCGTCCTGAGACCGATATCGGACAGGGCCACATAGACCTGTGTGGCATCCGCGGCTGAACCCCACTGAATCCCGCCGGCCAGGCCGCCCTTGCCCACGCGGTGCTGCCACAGGATTTCACCCTCGCGGTCCGGGTCAATGGCGTGCATCACCCCGGACTTCTGGCCGGCCAGGATGACCCGTCGTCCGTCGGGTAAAATGCGCACGATGGGCGAGGAGGCGAAATCCAGGTCGGGCCCGCGCGCCTCGGGACAGTTGGTGTCGTCCTCGGTCTCGCAGGCGACATTCCAGGCGTCACCCGCAGTAAACTGTTTTGACCACAGGGCCTCTCCGCTCCGCATGTCAAAGGCCATCACCGCATCGCTCGTCAGCGAGGCCGGGTCGGAATAATTATCGCCCGTAGTCACATAGATGCGGTTGCGCTCCGGGTCGAGCGCTGGCGAGGACCAGACCGAGGCGCCGGACGGCCCCCAGAGCTGTACACCGACCGCATTCTTGCGAACAGGCGCCGGCGGCTCCGGGATGGTATACGACCGCCAGACCAGCTTGCCGTTAAAGCGGTTTAAGGCCACTATGGAGCCGCGGAAGGTGCAGCACTCATAGCTGGGGTCGCCGCCGGCGACTTCTTCGAGCGCAGTGGCCGAGGCATAAATCCGGTTGCCGTGCGTTTTGGGGGTGCCGGTGATACGCGCCAGAGGATGGTCGTCGATTCTGACCCGCCAGAGCTGCCGGCCGGTCTGGGCGTCAAGGGCGTAGAGATTGGCCTCGACATCGCCGACATAGACGACGTGGCGCGGCGGGCTGGTCGCCGGCAGATTATCAACCACCGGAGTGGCGCGCACCCCGGCCGCGGTTTTGACCGACCAGTGCAGGCAGCCGGTTTTGGCGTCCAGCGCATAGACCAGGCCCTTCATCGAGCCGATAAACACCCGGCCACCGACCACCGTCGGCTGGGAGACCCGAAAATCCATGGGCAAGCCGAACACCCACTTGACCTTCAGTTCAGGCACCTGCTCGGCGCTGATGCCGGCGGCCTCGGCAGATTGGAAGCGGG
Source organism: uncultured Binatia bacterium (SeqCode) (assembly GCA_965232605.1). Lineage (GTDB taxonomy): Bacteria > Desulfobacterota > Binatia > Bin18 > Bin18 > Bin18. The sequence continues at coordinate 104,879 of CBDDQA010000006.1, forward strand.
TGTTGAAGACATCCACCCCCCAGCCGTTCCACTGCGGAGCACCGTCTTCAACCACGAACTCGCCCGGCGCGTCTGCGCAGAACCCGGCGACCGTCTCATCCTTTTCGGTCGGAGGCGGCAGTTGCTTGCCGGTGATCCACTCGGCTAAGGCCCGCCGCTCCTGACTGGTCCGGGTCATCCCCTGGAATTGCATCTTGCCGAGTTCCAGGGAGTGCAAGACCATCACGGCCGGCAGGCGCTGCATGACGCTGCGGTGCGGCGAACGTTTGACCTGTCCCTCGTGGCAGCGCGCACAGTGCGCCTGGTAGAGCGCCTCGCCGTCCGCCCCCCCGTCTGCTGGTGAGAGAGCCCAACTCGGTGAAACACTCACACTCGACAACAGCACGCCCCACACAAAAGCCTGGATCATGGCGCATATTTTTTGCTGTGGAGACCTATCACGGGCAGACATACACCGACCTCCTTTTTCCGATCTCTCTTTTCTCTCTTTTTGCCTGGGAGAAGCGTTTAATGTCAAACCCCTCCAACGTGCAGACAAAAAAAGGGTCGCCCCTGTGGGCGACCCTTTCCTGCGTTTCCTCAGACGCAAGAGCCAGTTACTCGCCATTCACCGAGAATGCAATCAAGGCATTTCCTGACATGCCTCCCCAAAAACCATAGCCGGAATTGACGTACATCATGCCACCCGCGATCGTTGGACCAGGGCCATCAAACGACCCGCCTCTCGTCTTGACCCCGTTTGTGCTCTCATATTCCTGGTCGGCGTTGTAATCCCACACCACCTCCCCGCTGTCGGTCGCGTAGCCACGCAGATGACCATCGACAGAACCGGAAAACACCACGCCCGGAAGAGCGGAAACCGCAGCGGATTGAGCTGGACTACACTTGGGCCGGCCCTCGCAACTGACCGGTGGAACATGCCATTGACGCTCACCGCTTTCGATGTCGAGCGCAAACAGGCCGCCGCCAACACTGCCGTCCAGTCGCACCGCCCAGCCCGTATCGGAATCCGAAATCGGGACCATGCCAATATCGGACAGCGCGACATAGACCTGCTGAGCATCGGCTGCCGATCCCCATTGAATCCCGCCGGCCAGGCCGCCCTTGCCGACGCGATGTTGCCACAGAATCTCACCGTTGCGATCGGGATCTATGGCGTGCATCACACCCGACTTTTGCCCGGCGAGAATGACACGGCGGCCATTCGGCAAAATACGCAGGATCGGTGACGACGCAAAGTCAAGATCCGGACCGCGAGCTTCAGGACAGTTGATATCTTCATCCATCTCACAGCCGACATTCCAGGCGTCACCCGCGGTGAACTGTTTTGACCACAGCAGTTTGCCGGTACGCATATCGAAAGCGACAACGGCATCGCTCGTGAGTGAGGCCGGGTCGGAATAATTGTCGCCCGTGGCGGCATAGATCCGGTTACGCTCGGGATCGAGGGCGGGCGAAGACCAGATCGAAGCGCCGGACGGTCCCCACAGTTGGGTCCCGATCTCATTCTTGCGTATCGGTGCGGGGGGATCAGGCAGCGTATATCCCGTCCACACTAATTTGCCATTGAACCGATTGAGCGCCATCAATTTGCCGCGAAAGGTACAGCATTCATACTGAGGGTCGGCACCCGCCACCTCTTCGAGCGCGGTGGTCGAAACGTAGATGCGGTTGCCGTGCGTTTTGGGCGTGCCGGTAATGGTGGCAAGGGGATGGTCATCCACGTCCACTTTCCACAATTGCTTCCCCGTGCGGGCGTCAAGCGCATAGACATTCGCCTCTGTGTCACCCACATACACAACAGAGCGCGGCGGGTTCGTCCCTGGCAGAGTATCCACCACCAGAGTCGAGCGAACACCACCGGAGGTCTTGACAGACCAATATAAACACCCGGTTTTGGCATCAAGCGCATACACCCGCCCTTTGGTCGAACCGATAAAAACACGACCACCAGCAACGGTCGGCTGGGAGGCACGGAAATCCATGGGCAACCCAAACACCCATTTGACCTTCAGGTCAGGAACCTGGTCGGCACTGATACCAGCCTGTTCCGCAGACTGATAACGGGTGTTGAAGACGTCCACCCCCCAGCCATTCCACTGTGGAGCACCGTCTTCAATGGAAAACGTGCCTGGAGTCTCCTCACAAAACCCGGCAACCGTCGCCTCTTCATCCGAGGGTGGCGGGAGCTTCTTACCCGTGATCCATTCGGACATGGCCCGCTTTTCGCCGCTGGTCCGAATCCAGCCTTGGACGCGCATCTTCCCGACTTCGAGCGAGTGCAGCACCATTTCAGCCGGCAGGCGTGACATGACGTCACGGTGTGGCGCTCGCTTCACTTGTCCTTCGTGACAGTGAGCACAGTAACGACCATAGAGTTGCTCTCCGTCAATCTCCTGTTCCGACGGCGAGAAAGCCCAACTGGACGCAGCTATGAAAAGCCCGAGCGCCAGGGTCAGCACGCTCGACACGCCTCTCGTCATACTTTTGTTCGGCCACGTTCGATAGGTTTCGATCATGAGTACACTCCCTCCCTCTCTCCTCATTCTTTTGCCTCTTGGCAGTATTTTGTGTCAAACCCCTGTGTCTCGCACGGGGCTCTTCCGGGAGACATCCCCCCTTCCCTGAGACACAGCAAAAAGGGCGACCGTTTGGTCACCCTTTTCGCGCGACAGGAGCGCGCATTATTCTCCATCCACCGAGAAGGCGATCAGGGCGTTGCCCCCGATGCCGCCGGAAAAGCCGTAGCCCGAATGAACGTAGACCATACCGTCGACAATGGTCGGGCCCGGGCCGTCAAATGAGCCGCCACGGGTCTCGATACCATTGGTGCTCTCATACTCCTGGTCGGCGTTATACTCCCACACCACCGCTCCGCTGTCGGTCGCATAGGCGCGTAAATGGCTGTCCACGGAACCGGAGAAGACCACCCCGGGCAGGGCCGACACCGCGGCCGATTGGGCCGGGCTGCACTTGATTCGCTCCCCGCAGCCCGGCGGTGGCACATGCCATTTGCGCTCGCCGGTTTCGATATCAAGGGCGAACATGCCGCCCCCCACGCTGCTGTCGAGCCTGGTCGAAAAACCGACATCAGAATCCCTGATGGTGCGCAGCCCGATATCGGACAGGGCCACGTAGACCTGTCTGGCGTCCGCGGCCGACCCCCACTGAATCCCGCCGACCAGGCCGCCCTTGCCGACCCGCTCCTGCCAGAGAATTTCTCCGTTCCGGTCCGGGTCAATGGCGTGCATCACCCCGGACTTCTGGCCGGCCAGAATGATCCGCCGCCCGTCGGGCAGTATCCGCAGAATGGGCGAGGAGGCGAAGTCCAGGTCCGGGCCGCGCGCCTCGGGGCAGTTGGTGTCGTCCTCCAGCTCACAGCCGGCATTCCAGGCATCGTTGGGCGTAAATTGCTTCGACCACAAGACATCGCCGGTGCGCAGGTCAAGGGCGACCACCGCATCACTCGTCAGCGAGGCCGGGTCGGAATAATTGTCGCCCGTGGTCACATACAGGCGGTTGCGCTCCGGGTCGAGCGCCGGCGAGGACCAGATCGACGCACCGGACGGCCCCCAGAGCTGCACGCCAATCGCATTCTTGCGAACCGGTACGGCGGGGTCCAGCATATAGGCTCGCCAGACCAGCTTGCCATTAAAACGGTTGAGAGCCATGATCTTGCCGCGGAACGTACAACACTCGTAGGTCGGGTCGGAGCCGGCGATTTCCTCCAGGGCGGTGGTGGACACGTAGAGCCGGTTGCCGTGGGTTTTCGGTGTGCCGGTAATCGTCGCCAAGGGATGGTCGTCCACGTCCACTTTCCAGAGTTCCTTGCCGGTGCGGGCATCCAGCGCATACATATTTGCCGCCGCGTCGCCCACATAGACCACAGAACGCGGTGGGGAGGTGCCCGGCAGGGTATCGACCACCATAGTCGAGCGGACCCCACCGTCCGTTTTCACCGACCAGTACAAGCAGCCGGTTTTGGCATCGAGCGAATAGATACGGCCCTGGAGCGAACCGATAAACACCCGCCCACCCACCACGGTCGGCTGGGAGACCCGAAAATCCATGGGCAGCCCGAACACCCATTTGACCTTGAGATTGGGCACCTGGTCGGCGCTGATGCCGGCGGCCTCGGCGGACTGGAAGCGGCTATTGGTATGATCCACCCCCCAGCCGTTCCACTGCGGAGCGCCGTCTTCAATGGAAAACTCGCCGGGCGCGTCTTCGCAAAACCCGGCCACCGTATCGTCCGTGTCCTTGATCTTCTTGCCGGTGATCCATTCAGACAGGGCACGACGCTCGGCAATGGTTCGCATCCAGCCCTGCATGCGCATCTTGCCCACGCTGAGCGAATGCAGCACCATCTCGGCCGGCAGGCGTGACATGACCTCACGGATCGGGGCCCGTTTCACCTGGCCTTCATGACACTGGGCGCAGTAGGTGTTGTAGAGTTGCTCCGCATCGGGCTCCATGGCGCCCGCCGGGCTGCAAAAACTGAGCAGAGTCCAGCCCAACACTGCGCTGAGCCAGGTTGTCGTTCGGTGTCCTGTGGCTTGCGGCCTGCCTGTTGCCTGCATAGCAATCCTCCTTTTCCGGGTGATGCCCATTGGGTGGTCGTCCCTGCGGACACCCCCTCACCCCCGCATCAAGTGCGGGGCAGGCTCTGGCCCTCTCCCTCCAGGGGAGAGGGGATGCACAACGTAGGGGCAAGGGTTGCCCGGCCTTGGCTATTCGTCATCGACCGAAAAGGCCAGCAGGGCGTTGCCCGGCATCCCGCCCCAATAGCCGTAGCCGGAATTCACATACAGCATGCCGTCGACAATCGTCGGGCCAGGCCCGTCGAACGAGCCACCCTTGGTCTGGACCCCATTCGTGCTTTCGTATTCCTGGTCGGCGTTATACTCCCAGACCACGGTACCGTCCGCGGTTGAATAGGCGCGCAAATGGCCATCAACAGAGCCGGAAAAGACCACGCCGGGAATCACGGATATGGCCGCGGACTGCGCCGGGCTACACTGGGCGCGCCCATTACAGCCCGGAGGCGGGGTATGCCATTTGCGCTCACCCGTCTCCACGTCATGGGCGAACATCCCGCCGCCGACGTTCCCGTCAAGGGTGGTTGTCCAGCCCAGGTCTTTATCTTTGTGGGTCTCAATCCCGATATCGGACAAGGCCACATAGATGGTCCGGGCATCGGCCGCCGGTCCCCACTGGATGCCCCCGATCAGGCCGCCCTTGCCCAAGCGCTGCTGCCAGAGAATTTCGCCGTCCCGGTCCGGGTCTACGGCGTGGAGGACGCCGGATTTCTGTCCGGCCAGGAGGACCCGCTTGCCGCTGGGCAACTTCACCAGAATCGCCGATGAGCCGAAGTCCAGGTCCGGCCCTCTGGCCTCGGGACAGTTGGAGTCGTCGTCGGTCTCACAGCCGATATTCCAGGCGTCGTTCGGCGTGAACTGCTGCGACCAGAGGAATGCGCCCGTTCTCAGATCAAAGGCCACGATGGCATCGCTGGTGAGCGAGGCCGGGTCGGAATAGTTGTCGCCGGTGGTGACATACAGCCGGCCGCGTTCCAGGTCGAGAGTGGGGGAAGACCAGACCGTGGCGCCCGAGGGGCCCCACAACTGGACGCCTTTTCTGTTTTTTCGGACCGGCGCGGCCGGCTCTGGAATCGTATAGGTCTTCCAGACCGTCTTGCCGTTAATCGGGTTCATGGCCACCAGCGTGCCCCGAAAGGTGCAGCACTCGTAGTCGACATCCGCGCCGGCCGCCTCTTCCAGGGAAGTCAGCGGCACGTAGAGCCGGTTGCCGTGCAGCTTGGGCGTGCCGGTGATGCGCGCCATGGGATGCTCGTCAATTTTATTACGCCATAACTCCGTGCCCGTTCGGGCGTCCAGGGCGTAGACCGTGGCTTCGGAGTCCCCGAAATAGACCACATAGCGGGCCGGGTCGGTCCCCGGCAGCTTTCCGACGACCAGGGTCGAGCGCACGCCGGCCCGGGGTTTCATCGACCAGTACAGGCAGCCGGTCTTGGCATCGAGCGAATACACCCGACCTTTCATGGTGCCGACAAAGACCCGCTTGCCGACCACGGTCGGCTGGGAGGTCTGGTAGTCCATGGGCAAGCCGAACACCCATTTGACCTTCAGCCTGGAGACCTGCTCCGGGCTGACCCCGGCCTGTTCCGCCGTCTGAAAACGGCTGTTGACGACATCCACACCCCAGCCGTTCCACTGCGGAGCACCGTCTTCGACCACAAATTCGCCTGGGGCGTCGGCGCAAAAACCCGCCACCGTCTCATCGGTGGCCGCCTCCGGCTTGAGCTTCTTGCTGGTGACCCATTCGGAGATGGCGCGGCGCTCTTCATTGGTGCGCAGTACGCCCTGGAATTTCATTTTGCCCAGTTCCAGCGAATGCAGCACAAATTCGGCCGGCAGGCGGCGCATAATGTCAAGCTGCGCCGCCCGGGTCGATTGTCCGGCGTGGCATTTTGCGCAGTGCTGCGCATACAAGGCCTGCCCGTCAGGCTTCTGCTCCGCCGGGGCAGCCGCCCAGCCTGGAGAGCAGAGCAGCGCTACGGCCAGGCCGGCGGCCCAAGGGATGGGCCACCGCGGGGTGCGAATCGAACTCCGGTACTGTGTCATGATCCCCTCCTTCGTGCTCAACCCTATGTACCGCGCATTTGGTCGTTCCGCTAGCGGCGCGCTGACAGCTCGGAGGGGAGTGAGGCTTATGATTTATGCAGGCGCTGCTCCCAGTCATACTCGCGATTCGTCACCACGTCTTCCATGCGCTGGATGCGACGGTCGAGATGCTCGAAGGTGTGTTTCAAACGGTGGAGGGCCAGCCCGCGCGAGTTGACGTAGGCGTCATAGAACTCGTGTTCGCCCGGACTGGCAAACGGCACGACCGGCTCCGGCTTCATTACCAGCGCGGCCAACAGGTACAGGCCGCCCACCGGCCAGAAACCGGAGAAGAGAAAAAACAGGACGGTCAGCAGGCGCGTCCAAAAGAGTGAAATATCGAGATAGTCGGCAATGCCTTTGCACACACCGAGCAGCATCCCGTCGCGTGAGCGGTATAAGCCCGTCGGGCGTTCGGCTGTGGTCATTGTTTTTCTTCTCCTTTTCGGTCAAGCAAAAGCGTCTCCAAGGCCTCCACGCGGGCCTCCATCTTCGATAAGCCCTGATAGAGTTCCTGAATCATCTGGGCTTCATCCGCCTGCGCCAGGTGGCCCTGTTTGGGTGTACTTTTCCGCCAGATGAGCCACACGGTCAGCGCCAGCCCGCCGACCACCGCAACAAAGACCGAGCCGAAGATGAAGAGGATAACAAGCGGCCACACGTCTATCATTTGTGCATCCATGTTTCAGACTCACTCTCCATCAGTTTTCTTCGGGATAAGCGCTTAGTCCCGAGGCAGCGCCGCGCTCTTTTGCTCAACCGTAGCTTTGAGCCGAGCTAACTCTTTTTCGATCTCCTCGTCGCCTTCCAGGCGGGCGAATTCTTGCGCGAGTTGATGCTCGGTGCTGGGAGCGGGGTTTACCAGGTCGGCTTCCGCCTCCATGCGCTCAATCCGATTTTCAAATTGTTCAAACCGGACAAACGCCTCCGAGCTATCGAGGCGGCGCAGATCCTCCTGGGCGCGTTTCCGTTTTTGGGCATGGATATGACGCTGGATGAGCAGGCGCTGTTTTTCGCGGACGGTTCCGAGCTTGTTTTCCAACTGGGTTATATCCGCCTGATACTGGCGAATCAGCGCGTCACACTCGGCGCGTTCTTTTTGCAGCGCGGCGCTGCGTTCGGTATAGCCACGCTTCTGTATGAGAGCCTCACGCGCCAGGTCTTCGCGTCCTTTGTCTACCGCGAGCTGGGCCTTTTCGCCCCACTGGTCGGCCCGTGTTTCGACGGTTTGACAGTCGCGCTCGATTTTCTTTTTTGCGGCCATGGCTCCGGCGCAGGAGGCTTTGATCTCAACCAGCGTATCCTCCATTTCCTTGATCATGAGCCGAATGAGCTTCTCCGGGTCTTCCGCCTTATCAAGCATGGCGTTGAGGTTGGCGCTGATAATGTCACGGACTCGGGTGAAAATTCCCATGCTGCTTCTCCTTTGCCGTCAATACACTCTGGAGTACTGCATCTCGCGTGCCAATTCAGAAAGTCTTTTCTTTTCAGGTATCTATAAAAATCAGAGGGGATTTGTTTTCGCCCCGAATATGCCATATACACCGATATATGGCGAAAAAAACCACCACCGTGGCTTCTCATACTTCCTCCGGCCCTCAAGAGGCGCTGGGCCAGTCAGAGGCATTTCTGGCATTTCAGGAGCGCTTGTCCCGGGTGGCTCGGGTCAACCGGCCGGTTCTCCTGATAGGCGAGCGCGGAACCGGCAAAGAGCTTGCCGCGGCGCGGCTGCATTATCTGTCCGAGCGCTGGCAAGGGCCGCTTGTCACCCTCCACTGCGCAGCCCTCTCACCCAGCCTGATCGAAGCCGAACTATTCGGCCATGAAGCCGGGGCTTTTACCGGAGCCAGCCGGCAGCGCCTCGGCCGCTTTGAGACGGCTCACAACGGCAGCCTCTTTCTTGATGAAATTGGGCAGATTCCGCTCGAAACCCAGGAAAAAATCCTGCGGGTCGTCGAGTATGGCAGCTTTGAACGGGTCGGCAGTTCGCAGCCCGTTGAGAGCGAGGTGCGGATTATCGGCGCAACCAATGCCGACCTCAAGGCGCTTGCCGCACGTGGGCGGTTCAGAGCCGATTTGCTCGACCGACTGTCTTTTGAGGTGCTGTTTCTCCCGCCCCTGCGCGAGCGTCCCGAGGATATTACGCTCCTCACCGACCACTTTGCCGCGCGGATGGCCTTTGAGCTGGGCCGGGACGATGTTCCGCAGTTCAGCGACGCGGCGCGTACCGTTCTGAATAATTATCCCTGGCCGGGCAATATCAGGGAATTGAAAAATGTGGTTGAGCGCGCGGTCTATCGTGCGGACGCGAGATTGATTCGTGAGACCGCCATCGTCCTCGACCCGTTTCAGCCGGCTGCCCAGGCGTCAGAGGAACGAGAGGAGGAAGCAGCCGTCTTGCCTCGGGCGGTACCCACGGATGAGAGTGCTTCTCCCACATCCTTTACCCAGGCGGTACAGGAGTTCGAGTGCCGGCTGCTGGCAAACGGGTTGCGCGCGACACGCTATAATCAGAAAAAGACCGCCGAGCGACTGGGCCTCACCTACCATCAGTTTCGCGGCTTATACCGGAAATACGCGGAACGCTTACAGCGGCAGGAGGACGAGGAGCGGCCGGTCGTCCCGACGACGGTTCCGCGCCACGGAGACCAGTCAGAATAAACAGTCCTAGGCGTAGAAGCGATACACGCCCTCGGCCACACAGGCCGGCTTGCTGCTGTCTTCGACCTCAAACGTCAGACCGACCGTGACTTGCAGGCCGCCGGTCACATCTTCCACATTGTTCAACGCGGCCCGCGCCCGCACCTTTTTGCCGACCGGGACGGGCGACGGGAAGCGGAGTTTATTCAGGCCGTAGTTCACACCCATTTTAATGCCCTGCACCGCCCAGATCTGATCCATGAAATACGGCGCTAACGAAAGCGTGTAATACCCATGGGCAACAGGACCGCCAAAGGGCGACTCTTTTTTGGCACGCTCGACGTCAAGGTGTATCCACTGATGGTCATGGGTACACTCGGCAAAGGCGTTAATCTCTTCCTGGGTGACCAGATGCCAATCCGAGACACCGAGTTCCTGACCAACCAGAGATTTGACGGCGCTATAGTCTACTTGTCGGGCTGTCATGCTTGACTCCTTTCTGGACGAAACGGGTAGGCAATCGTGTTCCTTCCCTATTGGCTTGAATGTTGTGTTGTCAAGGGGAAGGGCGGCCTATAGGCTTTCCACAATGACACCAGACACGCCCCCGGAGGCCGGCCTGTGCGCCTCCTGCCGACACACCCGCGAGATTGTCAGTGGCAAGGGTTCTCGCTTCTCTTATTGCCGGCGGTCTGAAACGGACCCGGACTATGTGAAGTATCCCAACCTCCCGGTCCTTGCCTGCGGGGGATATCAATTCAACGCTGCAAGGAAGTCAGATACCGAGAGCCGTCGGGGCCATTCATGAATGGCCTCGACACGGGACAGCCGGGGCGGAGGCCGCCCCTTACGAGAGGGCGTCCTGGCGTAGGGTGCGCCCTGCGCACCAGCCCCCTGATATGCCTCGCACCTTATGAACGTGTGCCGCGTATGGTGTGGCGGTCCTACGGGTGAGGGGTGTTCACCGCAGGCGTCATCCGACCTGCACGGCTAACGATGGAGCAGCATGGCCGTAGTCGGCACTCCATTGCCGGAGGAGACAAAGGCCACCTCGGCGTCCGCGACCTGGTTAATCGCCTGCCCGCGCAGTTGACGCACGGCTTCAACGACATTTTCCATGCCGTGGATATAGCCCTCGGACAGGTTGCCGCCGCTGGTGTTAAGCGGCAGCGAGCCATGCGGCCATAACAGCTTGCCGTCAGAGACAAAGTCGCCCCCCTCGCCGCGTTTGCAGAAACCCAGTTCCTCAATCGCCATGAGAACCAGCGGGGTGAAATGGTCGTAGACAAAACATACATCCACGTCGCCGGGCGTGATCCCGGCCCGGGCAAACAGGGCTTTGCCGGTCACAGTCGATTCCGTTTCGGCTTTCTCAACGTTTTTCACCACCCGCTGAGCGTTCCACTCTCCGGCCCCAAAGGCCCCACCCATAATATGGGCCGGTTTATGCGGACAGTTTTTTGCCCGGTCAACCGAGGTAATCACCACCGCGGCCCCGCCGTCGGTTTCCAGACAGCAGTCCAGCAGATGGAGGGGGTCGGCGATGATACGCGAGTTCTGGTGGTCTGCAATGGTGATAGGCCGACCCCGCATGACCGCGTTGGGGTTGGTCTGGGCGTGCGTCCGACAGGCGACCGAGATGGCGCCGAAGTCTGCGCTCTTGGTCCCGTATAAGTGCATATGCCGGCGGGCGGCCAGGGCCACCATCTGAGCCGGGCTGAAGAGACCGTAGGGTTCGAGATAGGCCCCCACGCCGGCCGCACCCCGGCGGACCGCGGCCCGACCGAAGCGCGGCGTCCCGCGGCCCGAGCGTTCGTTCATGGCCCGGAAGGCGACCACGTAATCGGCCATGCCGGTGGCCACGGCCATGGCTCCGAGCAGAATCGAGCCGACCGGCCCGCCCCCGCCGCCGTAGGGCGCTTCCGCGTAAAAACGCAAGGCCGGGATGCCCAGGTTGGCCGCAATATCGACCGGATCGTTATTATCCATGGAGAACTTGGCGATCCCGTCGATATCGCTCGGTTTGAGTCCGGCGTCGGCAATCGCGTTACGGATGGCTTCGACCGCCAGGCTCATTTCGCTCCGGCCTGAGTCCTTTGAGTATTCGGTGTGACCGATGCCAACGATGGCTGTTTGATCTTTCAGGGTTTCCGTTTCCATACCGCCCTCCCGGAACCGAATTGAAGCCGGGATTAGAGCACAGGCCGTTCGGATTTACCACCGCCGTTCGGATTTACCACCGCCGTTCGGCTAGGCGGCCAGTGCAGCCGCAGCGCCGATGCGTCTGACGGACCCCGGGCCACTCCACCTCGGCCCAGAATTGCAGCTCGGCATCGGACCGGGGGTGGTAGACATAGTGCAGGCCGGTGAAGCCGAACCCGCCGAATTGGTTCTGGAGTTTTTCGGTGGGTTCGTAGTTGAGCGTGGTAATCGGTCTTTTTGTTTTGGCGTCCGCAACGTGCAGCAGGACGGCATACGGATACACCTGCACTTCCACCGCCATATCGCCAAAGGTCAGGGCGCGCACATCGTCCGTCATGATTTCCGGCACGACGTCACTCCCGGTCAACGGCGCGAGGACGACACAGACGGTTTTCTTTTGTTCGATCTCCACGGTTTGCGCGTGCCGATAGGCAAAATGCAGCGTCACGGATTGTTGGTCACCGGCATACGCCACCAGCGGCAAGACCAGGGCCACGAGCAAAGACAGTGTTTTCATGTGCAGACCATCCCAGTATTTCAGGGGAAAGGCAAGTCTCACAGCACCCGCGCTGATTGTCATGAGAGCAAAAAATGCTATCTACAAATGCCATGAGCCCCAGGCATACGAAAACGCTGCGGGCGATTTTCGCCGACCCGGTGAACGGGAATATAGTTTCTGGAACAGGCAGGAATCAGGCCATGAACAAGATGCGCTATCGAGGCTATACCGCTCGCATTGAATTCGACGAGGAGGACCGCATATTTGTCGGCCATCTCGCCGGCATAAAGGACATCGTCGGTTTTCATGGAACAACGGTGGACGAACTTGAGCGTGCTTTTCACGAATCTGTCGAGGCCTACATCGCTATCAGCGAAGAACAGGGCCGACGGCCACAAAAACCCTACTCCGGCAGACTCATGTTACGCGTTTCGCCCGAAGTCCACTCCGCCGTTGCTACCGCGGCAAGTGTACGGGGGAAAAGTATCAACCAGTGGGCTTCCGAAGTATTGGGTAAGGCGGCTTCACAGCATTGACATTCACGGCCGGCGCTCTGCCCCGGCGCGTATGCTGAGAACGTCTCCCGGAGGACGAGGTGCGAAGTGAAGATCAAACCATGACTACAGATTGTCATAGAGGACCCGGCCAGAGAGACAACACCGCGCCGCCAGCCCTTGCCTCGGGCACGCTCCGCCATACGCCGGAGCCGGCGCGGGCCGGAACCGACCGGCGGTCGGAATTTGAGCACGATCGCTCCCGGATTATCCACTCGGCCGCGTTTCGGCGCTTGCAGGGCAAGACCCAGGTCTTCGGGGTATATGAGGGCGATTTTTTTCGGACCCGCCTCACCCACTCGCTCGAAGTCGCCCAAATTGCCAAAGGCATTGCCCTGACGCTGGGAGCCGACCCGGATCTGGTCGAGGCGGTCTGCCTGGCCCACGACCTGGGCCACCCGCCCTTTGGCCATAACGGCGAGCGCACGCTGCATCAACTCATGCGGGCGCACGGCGGCTTTGAGGGCAACGCCCAGACCCTGCGCATTGTGACCCGCCTTGAACAGAAACATGCCGACTATGCCGGCCTGAATCTGACCTATCAAACCCTGGACGGGATGCTCAAATACAAAACCTGCATCGACGCCAGCGCGATCGCCACGGCTTCGCCGGGTCTGGTCAAAGGCTTTTACGCCGAAGACCGCATCCTCGTCGAGACCATCACCCGCCAGACCGGCAGCGGGCAGCAGCGCAGCCTTGCGTGTCAGATCATGGACGTGGCGGACGACATCGCCTATTCCGTGCACGACCTGGAGGACAGTCTGAAAGCCGGCCTGCTCACCCCGGCCGACCTGCGGCGGCATCCGCCGGCGCGCGTGGTGCGTGCGGTCAACGCCAGGCTGGCGGCTTGGGAACGGACCGTGACTGAAAGCGCCGTCCACAGCGAACTGGCCCGGATTGCCGACCGGCTCGAACAGCTCGAACAGCGCTCGCTTCGGGCCGGCAGAAAAATGCTGACCCGCGACCTCATCCATGAGTTTGTCAGTCCGGTTGCCGGCCAATCCCACGGTCTGATTGATACCGATTTTCCCAACCGGGTGCGTATCGAAGCCCTCAAGGCGTTCGAGTCGTACAAGGTCATCAACAATCCGCGCGTGACCACCCTCGGCCATAAGGGCAAAGAAGTTCTCCGGCGTCTGTTTGCCGTGCTGGACCAGGGCCAGGAGTCCATCGGTCTCTTCCCCGAAGACCACGGCGAGCACTACGAGCACGCACTGCTCAACGGCGACGAGGCCGTCCGCAAACGGGTCATCTGCGACTTTCTGGCCGGCATGACCGATTCGTACGCCCTGCGCTTTTACAGCCGCTTATTCGTTCCGGGCGAGGGGAGTTTTTATGAGATGCTGTGATTCACAGACAAGGTGACAATCCATAACGCTTTCCCCGACCGGAGGTTCAAACGAGAGAGCCCTGGCCTCCTAAGCCTTCCCCATCAGCGTTCCAGTCGCCGGGCCGATGACCTCCCCCTGTCTTCTCTTTGACTATTCTTCTGGCTTGAAGTAATACCTTCTCTGTGAGGTAAGAGATGAGAGAATTAGTAAAGACGGTAACAAGTAAAGGACAGGTGACTATCCCGGTTGAAGTTCGCAGACTCTTGGGGATAGCCCCACGCGCAAAGGTCGCGTTTATTGTCGAAGACTCCCAGGTTCGTCTCGCTCCGGCGAGCAGCATTGTAGAACGCACCGCAGGAAGCCTGAGATCACGCAGGGCGGTAAAAAGCGCGCAGCAGTTACGACGAGTGGCGGAACAGGCCATTGCGGACGAAGTTGTTGAGCGTAGCTAAATGGCTCTTGCCTTTCTTGATACCAATGTTTTTCTCCGTCATTTACTCCAGGACCATCCGGAGCACTCACCGCTCGCCACGGCCTATCTCGCACAGATCGAACACGGACAGATACGTGCCCGCACGGCAGACACGGTAGTCTTTGAGGTCGTCTTTACACTCCAGCGCTATTACAAACAGCCAAGGGAAAGGATTCGTGATTCCTTCTTACCCCTCCTGGAACTCCCTGGGATCATTCTGCCCGGCAAGCAACACTTTCGACAGGTTTTTGCCTGGTATATAGACCTGAGCCTTCCGTTTGCGGATGCCTATCATGCGGTTCTTATGAGACGCCTGAGCCTGCATGAGATCGTCAGCTTTGACAGCGATTTTGATCGTATTCCGGGAATCGAACGCCACAAATTTTGAGGGCAAACCCGGACGGCTGAAGGACTCACTCTACCAGTTCCAGTTCCATATTGCTGACACGGCCAAAGCCCTTGGTCTCAAAGCCGTCTGCTGTGTGATTGAGGGGGTCCGCAATCAACCCACACACCCTGAGTTTGAAAGACTCAAGGCTGACTCGCTCCCGACCGGAGGTTCAAACCATGAAGGCGTGTATTGCGACGGCGGGCGATCTTCAGTTAAATTGCCGACATCGGCGAGATGGCTATGGCTGAGCAAAGAACACTCAAGCAGCTCACGAAAAAAGACTTCCTGGAAAGGGTCCACCACGGTACTCTTTCAACGGATCAGGTCTTGGCAAAACTGCTGACAGAACTCCAACAGTTTGAGCAGAAGTACGGGATGCGCTCAGAAGTGTTTCAGGCTCTCATTGTTGGGACTCCTGCCGAGGACCATCCTGATTTCACGCAGTGGGCCATGTGTTACCGCAGTTACTTCCGTACGCTACACACAAAGTTTCCCCTCAAAGAACTCGCAAACCATGCCCATTGAGGGCCGCGCCCACGTACAATTACTCGACCACTGCTGGACGCTCTATACTCTACTGACGGATGCCTTCTCTCTTCCTGAGCGCTTTCATGTCGAATTCCCGACTTCGGTTGAGGAGACCCTGATTTCCTACACCCCGCTCCACATTCTATCTCACACCGTAAATCTCTATGCCATCCGAACAGTTCCAGTTCCATATTGCTGACACGGCCCAAGCCCTTGGTCTCAACGCTGTCTGCTGTGTGATTGAGGGGGTCCGCAATCACCCCACACACCCTGAGTTTGAAACACTCAAGGCGCAAACGCTGGCCCAGGTCAGCAAAAACCTCTCGTCTGAGGCCATCCAGGCCGACCCTGTTCTGAGCGGTTTTCGGGCTCTGCATGACGCGATTGGACGCTCCAATCGAAAAAACGTGGCTTCGCCGGAAAGCTTGCTCAAGCTGGTCTTACAAACCGGCGGGCTGCCGCAGGTCAATCTGCTGGTTGATATCTATAACCTCGTGTCAGTGAAAACTCGTCTCTCTTTGGGGGCGCACGACCTCAGGGCGATCAATGGCAATGTGCAGTTGCGTCTCACCGACGGCAGCGAGACCTTTTGGCCGATGGGCTCGGACAAGCCTAAAGTCGTGAGCCCTGGCGAATACGCCTATATCGACGACGCACACAATGTGCTGTGCCGTTTGGAAGTCCGCCAGTGCGAGCGCACGAAAATCAGCCTCGATACGACCGACGGTTTTTTTATCGTGCAGGGTAATGCCCGAACAGCAGAGACCTATCTGCATGAAGCGACAAACGAACTCCTCGTCCTCATCAAACGGTTCTGCGGCGGGCAGGCACGTCTGCTGTCGCAGTGACGCGGCCCGCTTCAGATCCCCCTTCGGGAGTCCTCTTCTCCGGTGGGCAGGTTGTGGTCCATCTCGAACGCCGGCTGCTGGAGTTTGGCGCAGCGGCCCACCAG
The DNA here is from genome assembly GCA_965232605.1 of uncultured Binatia bacterium (SeqCode). GTDB lineage: Bacteria > Desulfobacterota > Binatia > Bin18 > Bin18 > Bin18. The sequence goes on from CBDDQA010000006.1 coordinate 121,131, forward strand.
CCTGGCCGGCACGCCGGCAACCGTACAGCCCGACGGGACATTGCTGAGCACGACACTCCCCGCCCCCACTTTCGCGTTTGCCCCGACCTCGACATTGCCCAGAATTTTGGCCCCGGCACTGATCAACACCCCTGTCCGAATTTTGGGGTGCCGGTCACCGGTCTCTTTTCCGGTTCCTCCGAGGGTCACTTCCTGGAGCATGGACACATTGTCCTCAACCACGGCCGTCTCCCCAATGACGAGGCTGCTGCCGTGGTCAATAAAAATCCCCGAACCAATACGGGCGGCCGGGTGGATATCCACGCTGAAGACTTCCGAAATCCGGTTCTGCAAGCAGAAGGCCAAGGTCTTCCGGTCCTGCTGCCACAGCCAGTGTGCCACGCGATAGGCTTCGAGTGCGTGCAAACCCTTATAGTACAGCAGGGGCGCTGAATAGAACGCACAGGCCGGGTCGCGGTCGCGCACCGCGCAGATGTCGGCCCGCACGGCCTGACCGAGCTGCCGGTCATCGATCAGCGCTTCCATCATGATGTCGCGCAGGGTAATGGACGGCAGATTGAGATTCGTCAGCTTCCCGGCCAAAAGATAGCTCAGCGCTTCCTCCAGTGAGGAGTGATTCAGAATAATCGAGTGTAAAAAGCTCGCCAGCACCGGCTCACGGTCGGCTTCCAGGGCGGCTTCGTCTCGAATGGCTTGCCAGACCCAGTCGTCAGATGTGTGGTGTTGCTCAGCGGCGCGCATGCAGGTCCTCCTGAGAAAACTTTCTGGTATAATCAGGCTTTCTCCTTGCCCTAGGCTTTTCCTCTACACGGAACGGCGAGGAAGAACAATATGATAGCACTAATATGGGATACGCGGCATGAAACGCTTATGTGTTTTTACGGGGTCGTACCTGGGCGCCCGACCGGAGTACCTCTCGGCCGCCCAAGCGCTTGGCAGAGAACTGGCCGCTCGTGGTCTCGAACTGGTCTACGGAGGGGCGCATATCGGTCTCATGGGCGCGCTGGCTGACACCGTCCTGGCCGAGAATGGGCGGGTGGTCGGCGTCATTCCCGACACGCTGGTTGACCGGGAGGTGGCCCATCACGGCCTCTCGGAACTCCACGTAGTCGGCTCCATGCACGAGCGCAAGGCGAAAATGGCCGAACTCGCCGACGGGGTGATCGCCCTGCCCGGTGGTATTGGCACGCTGGAGGAATTGTTTGAAGCACTCACCTGGCGGGCGTTGAATATCCATACCAAGCCCTGTGGCCTGTTGAATATCAACCATTACTACGATCTGCTGCTTCAGTTCTTGCAGCACACCGTGAATGAGCAGTTTTTGAAAGCGCAATATCACGCCCTGCTTCTGGTCGAAGAACATCCAGGCAGGCTCCTTGATCGCTTGGAACAACAAGGGGGCTCACCATGACGCATACACCCATCAATCTGACGCAAAAACTCACCACGTTCTCAGACCATTGGTCCCCCAAAATTGTCGCCCGGATGAACGACTATCATTTCAAGCTGGTCAAACTCAGAGGCGATTTTGTCTGGCACCGGCATGTGGAGACGGACGAAGTCTTTCTTGTGCTACAAGGGTCGGTGCGGATTGATTTTCGGGATGGCAGCGTTGCGCTGGGAGCGGGAGAAATGTTTGTTGTGCCGAAAGGCGTCGAGCATAAGCCGTGGGCCGAAGAGGAATGTCACGTCCTGCTGGTTGAGCCGGCCGGCACGGTCAATACGGGCGACACTGGTGGCGGTTTGACCGCCGATAATGATAGTTGGGTCTAGGAGCGCCTTATGGCTACCATCACTGTTGTTGAAGCGGACTTGCAGCGGCCCGACCACCAAGAGGCGGTTCTCCGACTTGTGAATAATTACGCCCGCGATCCGATGGGCAATAGTCAAGACCTGCCGCAAGACGTGCGCACGCGCCTTATTCCCGGTCTCCAGGCCCATCCGACAACGTTGATCTTCCTGGCCTATCGGGGAGACGAAGCCGTGGGGATTGCCGTGTGTTTCCGGGGTTTCTCTACCTTTGCCGCCAGACCGCTGATAAACATCCACGACCTGGCGGTGAATCCGGACTGTCGCGGGCAAGGCATCGGGCGCGTATTATTACAGCGCGTAGAACACAAGGCACGTGAACTCGGCTGCTGCAAGCTGACATTGGAAGTACAGCAGAACAATACGGTTGCCCAAGGACTGTATTTTGGTGTCGGCTTTATTCGAGCGACCTACGATCCAGAGGCTGGACAGGTTCTTTTTCTGCAAAAGCCCCTATGACACCGTTCTTCTTTCATCGAGCAGTACGAAAAAGATGGCGAACACAAGATGGAGGCATAGACGACCGTCCCGATTGCGTGCTTGACTCCCTCATCACAGCGGTCTACTCCTCAGAAGGATGAAAACAATCTCGATTGCCGTGGACGAGCACGTGCTCGAACAGATTGATACCCTCGCCCAGGCTAGACACAAGAAGCGAGCTGAGTTGTTCAGTGAAGCCGTTCGCCAGTGGCTCAAACAGCAGCAGCTCAAAGCACTCGTGAAACAGGACCGCCAGGGCTATCGCAAAAACCCTGTCCAAGCCGATGAGTTTGGGCCTCTCCTCCGCGCCCAACAGTGGGAGAAAATGTGAGGCGCGGTGAGATTTGGAATTTTCGTTTTGACAGACCGGACAAACAACGTCCGGTACTTATCCTGACTCGCCAGGAGATCATTCCCGTGCTGCATACGGTCACAGTGGCACCCCTCACAACTACAATTCGAGGCGTGCCGAGTGAGGTCGTGCTCGGTCCTGAAGCTGGTCTCAAAACTCAATCCGCCATCAATCTCCACCATCTGGTTACTGTTCCAAAGTCTCAACTTAGGCGCTTTGTCGGAACTGTTTCTCCTGTAATACTTCAACGCGTCAAGGAAGCTATGCTCTTCGCTCTAGGTTTTGACGATTAGCCGACGGGGCCGGCGGGGTATGCCCTGCGCCTCACAGGCGACTTGCAGTTGCGATTCTCACATGGATACTCCGCCGCCGGACTACTACTACCGTAACTTCCCTTCCCAGGTGCTGCCGGCCCGAACGCCGTTTACCCGTGTCGGTCGGGGGGATGCGGGACTCTTGTTTATCTATGTCTCCAACCGCCGCCAACGCTGGAGCGTCTTGCTCGACAAGGAGCGGGTGGAGTCCATCTATCCGGAAGCGCGCAAACAGATTCCACCCGGCTTTGCCCACGTCTGGTTGCTGGAAAAATGCTATAGCACCCGTCCCGCCGGTTTCCACACGCGGACAAAACATTCCTCTCCGCTCCATCAGCCCGCCCACGGAGACCGCACCCCGGTTACCGGCCTGGGAGAGTCGTTCATTCTCTTAGCCGAACCGTCTCCCGCGCCTGGCGTGCAGGGCGACGTGCTGTCCTACCACTTGCAGGAAGGGGCCGCTATCGAAGCGGCCGAAGAATACACCAGGCGGTATCACCGTCGCGCTGTGGTGGGTTTGCTGGTGTGGGACGATTACTGGTTCTAGGTCTCGCCCCTCACAGCCAGCCCGATTTGCGGCGGCTTGGCGGTTCCACCCCGGTCAGACAAAGCCGCACCGCGCTCCAGGCCGCGTGAAATGCGCTACGCAGGGCAACCGCGTCAACGGCGAGCACGCGTATCCAGACGCCCGCAGCGTCGGGCAGGATCGACGCACCGGCATAGATGTCAGAGAGAGGATCGAGCGCCGTTCGTAGGGCTGTCACCATCTCCTCGGTACCGTGGTCCGACACCACCCAGAACGTTCCCTGCGTCTGGTAGCGCTGGAGGGCCGAGGGCAGGCTCGTAACGAACTCGTGTCCGGTGATCTCGAAGCGGTCCACACAGCGGTGCTGCCCGTCCGGTCGCTGGAATACGGTTTCGCTGAAAATCGAGCCAAACGGACGGGCCAGGGCTTCCGGGTCGTGCAGTCCAAAGGCATCGCCGCTGATGGCCGTCGCGCCTTCTTCAACCGTAATATGGACCGAAGAGCGAAAGTGCGCTTGGGGGAATAGTGCGAGCGGGTCGGGCAGATACTCGACAAAGCTGCCCTTGCCCGCTCGAATGAAAACCTGTTGTGTGGCGACCCTACCCTCCCGCATCGAGTGGACCACGGTCGCCCCTTGGGTGGTCAGATGCACGCACGCGCCGTCTTCCACCGAAAAATCGAGCGTTAAGCGCTCATTTTCATACACCCCACCAGAGATGGACTGGAGCATCAGCGTCAGCATCCCGTGCGGAGCCCGGTCGAGACAGAACGGCTGGGTAAGGGTGAAGGGATAGGTCGTCCGTTGCCGGGCGAGAAAGGTTTGACCGGAGGGGTCACGTTTGAAGCTGAGGGAAACCTGGGGAGGCGTAACGGAGCACGGCTCGACCGAGTTCCCAGGGGCGGCTGCACGGCTCATGACGTTCTACGGGGGCTGTGCCGCTCAGCGTAAAAAATACTTTCTGGCGAGCGGGACTTCATCCGCCGGCTCGCACGTCAGCAGCGCGCCATCGGCGTAGACCTCATGCGTGTGCGGGTTGACGGTGATGTCCGGGCAGGTGTCGTTATGCAGCATATCCCCCTTCCCCACCGCGCGCGTATTCCGAATCGGCAACATGGGTTTATGGAGTTCGAGCTTACGCGGAATATCGGCCTCAAGCGCCAGAGAACTGGCGAAGACCGCACTCAGGGCCGACGGCGCGCTGCCCACTGCTCCCCACATGGGACGCTGGATAATCGGCTCAACCGGGAAGATGCAGCCACTCGCGTCGCCCATGATGGACCAGGCCATAAAGCCGCCCTTCATCACCATCAGCGGTTTAGCACCAAAAAATGCCGCTCCCCACAGCACCATATCGGCCATCTTGCCGGCTTCCAGCGAGCCAACGTAGTGGTCAATGCCCATCGCCCGGGCCGGGTTGATGGTATATTTGGCGATATAGCGTTTGATCCGCTCGTTATCGGCCCGGGCCGTTTTTTCCGTGGGCAGACGGCCGCGCTGGTCCTTCATTTTACTCGCCAGCCGCCAGCAATTCGTAATGGTTTCATGCACCCGTCCCATCCCCTGGGTGTCCGCGGCAAATATCGAGATCGCGCCCAGGTCGTGCAACACGTCTTCCGCGGCCATGGTCTGCGGCCGGATGCGGCTTTCGGCAAAGGCGACATCTTCCGGCAAGCGCCAGTTCAGCATATGGGCGTCCATGGTCATGGGCAGGGCTTCGTCGAGCGCGTTGCGCGAGTAGGGGTTGGTCGGATTGGTGGAAGACGGCAGGCAGTTGGGCACACCGGCGACCCGGATGAGGTCGGGCGCATGGCCGCCGCCGGCCCCCTCAACGTGATACATATGAATCGTCCGGCCGGCGATTGCGGCCAGCGTGTCCTCACAGTAGCCGGCCTCGTTGATGGTGTCGGTATGGAGCTGAACCTGAAAGTCGTATTGATCCGCCACCGTGAGCGCGCAGTCTATGGTGGCCGGCATAGCCCCGAAATCCTCGTGGACCTTGACGCCGATCGCCCCACCGGCCACGCTCTCCTCAATCGCAGCCCCGACGTGCGAATTGCCCCGTCCCAGAAAGCCGAAATTCAGGGGATAGTGCTCACAGGCTTTGAGCATTTTCGCCAGATTATTCGGTCCCGCGCAACTGATATCAAAATGCGGCCCCATGGTTCCGCCAATAATGGTCGTAATGCCGCTGGCCAGGGCGTGTTCACACTGCTGCGGACACAGGAAGTGGGCGTGCGCCTCCACTCCCCCTGGGGTAATGATCAGGCCATCGCCGTGCACGATGGTCGTACAGGGACCGCAGACCAGCTCGGGCTGAACCCCGTCCTGGATAGCGGGATTCCCGGCCTTGCCCACACCAACGATCTTACCGTCCTTAATGCCGATATCGCCCTTCACAATACCCAGCACCGGGTCGATGAGCGTGGCGTTCTGGACCACCATATCCAGCCCGCCCGCGGCCACGGTCGTGGAGGCGTGAAAGCCCAGCCCGTCGCGCATGACCTTACCGGCCCCGGTCAGACACTCGTCGCCATAGACCGCAGAGTCGTGCTCAACCTCGGCCAGCAGCGAGGTGTCGCCCAGACGCACCATATCGCCCGTCGTTGGTCCATACGTGGCCGCATAGGCCGCCCGTGTCAGTCTGGCCATATTCCCTCCTATGCGCCCTTGAAGCCGCGCGCTTTGGCCCGTTGGAGAGCGGCCCGCTTGACCGCTTCGGAATGAATGGAGCCATTGGTGAGATTATTGAGACCGGTGACTTCGCCGCTGCCGCCCAGGGCGACGAGCGGAACGGCTTTCTTCACCCCAGGCTCAAAGCGCACCGATGCGCCCGCCGGCACGTCCAGGCGCATGCCGAACGCCTGCGCCCGGTCAAACTCCAGGGCCTTGTTGGCTTCAAAGAAATGAAAATGGCTGGTCACCTGGATGGCGCGATCTCCGGTATTCACAACATCCAGGGTCAGGGTTGCGCGACCTGCATTAAGATCGATCTCCTCGTCAGGCGTGATAATCCCACCGGGCCGTCCATACGGCGATACCGGCAGCGGCGCGGAGCCGGGGCGAATCGGATTATACACGGCGATGAGCTTGGTCCCATCCGGGAACATGCCATCGACCATAATCCGGGATACCAGCTGGGCAACATCGGGCAGCACGTCATCGGTCGTCAGCAGCCTTGACCCCAGGCTGACCAGCTCCGCGACCGATTTCCCCTCGCGCGCGCCCTCAAGCAGCTCGTCCGTGATATAGGCAATGGCCTCGGCGGCGTTGAGCTTGAGCCCTTTGCCCTTATGGCGACGCGCCAGCTCGGCTGCCATAAAAATGGTCAGGCGTTCGTTTTCCGTGGGCGTGAGGTTCAGCATGGGCGTCCCTCCTGGAGAGCGATTACTGAGCGTGGGATATACGCCAGGCGCGCGGGTCAGTTCGCAAACAAGCGGGTCGCCTGGGTCTCATGCCGCATCATGGCAATATCCGCGACCGGCGTAAAGCTGCTGAGCAAATCGGGCAGGGGCGCGGCCAGCAGCGCGGTCAGGGTGGGGCGTATCCGCTGCACAATCAGTTGGGCCTGGATATGGCTCACAAAGCCGAGCCGGACGGCGGCACTCACAAAGGCCATGCCCATGAGGTGGCCGGACAGCAGGCTGGCCGGCTCCGCGTCCAACCCGACCCCCCGCCAGACCAGCCCTTGCACAACCGGGAGATGACCCCACGCCTGCCCGGTTTTGACCCACTCCAGATAGTCGGCCGCACGGGGCGTCTTGAGCCGGTCGTGTACGCGCAGCAGGGCCCGGCCGGCCCGTTGCGACACAACGCGCAACTCACGCGCAAGCGAGAGCGCTTCCAGTTCTGCATCGACCACAGCAATTTTTTCCAGCTCGCCCGCGGCCTGATGTGACCACACCAAGGCGGGTCGGTCGCAGCCTGCCCAACGCTGACGGAGTTGGCCCTGGACAAAGTGCAGCAAGGTCTCGGCGTCATGCACATAGGAATCGGTGAAGAGCGTCTCCAACCCCCACGAAGCGGCGAAGCCGCCACCGGGGAAAAAGCTGTCACCGTGTTGCAGCGCAGTCAGCAGGGCAGTCGGGTCAGTCATGCTGCTCCCTCATTAGCCAAGGCCGACCCCGAATACAAACTCGCCTGGGGTCGATTTTTTTGTTAAGTCAGGCTGCCTATGCAAGAGGCGTATCTTCGGTCATCCGACATCATCAATTACCAACACCCGACAGTGTGGGCCTGTGCGAAAGATCTGACTCAAGGTCTGAACGATCCTTTTGAGGTGACGCAGCGATGCTTTTATCCCCCCATCTCTGCGATACGCCGCGCCATCCACTCGACGTAGGTCGTGCGGGTCATACCGCGTCTTCGCGCCTCAGCGTCGATGAAGGCCGCCACGCCCTCGTCGAGTGCGATATGGATGCGTACGCTCCGACCCGAGGGACGGATCAACGGGATGAACACAAGAGCCTGCCCGGCCAAGGGTTTCACCCGCTCCAGAGCGCTTGGCGGTATGATTTCCTCGTCGTCCTTCTCCGCCTCAACCGCATAATCGCGCAGCGCTTCCTCAGCGTTCAGCATTGCCTCGTCAACGGTTTTTCCCATGGCGACAATGCCAGGAAGGTCGGGAAACGTCACGCCGTAAGCGCCTTTTTTGCCGTCGATCAGCGCGGGATACCGGAGCATGCCTACGTCCTCCTCTTGGGTCAACTATTCTGGCCAGCCCGCCTTTTTTGCAATGGAACGGGCTACGCCGAGGGATACCGTCTTATGTCTGGGCAGGGTAATGATGCCCTTGCTAGACGGGTGCCGATAGATGTCGTGACCGGAGCCATGGCGCGCCAGATACCATCCGTCCTTTTCCAACTTCCGCCTGATCCGGTCCGTTTTCGTTTCCATCGCCATATTTCTCTTGCACATATATATGCGCCCTTTTATGTGGGTACCTCAAGCCTCTCCGGCCAAGGATTGAGCGATACAGACGGGAGTCGTCTGGTAGGAATATACTGCGAAGATTATACTGAGAGACAGGAAAGGAGGCTGCCATGTCTCGCCCATTCTCTGGTGGCTGCGCGTGTGGTGCGGTCCGGTATGAGTGTACGGCCGACCCGGTGTTCTCGTGGAATTGCCACTGTCGGGACTGTCAACGCGCGAGCGGTAGCGCCTTTTGCCCGGTTTCATATGTCCCCAAGGCCGCGCTCTCCAGCACCGGAACAGTCACCTATCACGAAGTGAAGGCCGAAAGCGGACGGGCCGTACGTCGCGGCTTTTGTCCGCAGTGCGGCTCGCCGATCTTTATCCTGGCCGAGTTGGTTCCTGACCTGATAGGCGTCTGGGCTGCCAGTCGAGATGAGCCGGATCAGTTCCAGCCCGCAGTCAATGTCTGGACCGCGAGCGGCCAGCCCTGGGGTGAGATGCAGGCCGCCCTGCCGGCCTGTCCGAAAGCCCCGACCGACGCGGAGATGCAGCAGATACTGGGCTCTGGGTGAAAGCTTCGGATCAAGATTCCGTCTTTTCCCTTGACGCGGCTCCGGCGTTTTTCATACAGTCGGAGTCAATCACACATAAAGAGGAGGCAGGCCATGATCACACGCAGCAACCCGGATGTGGGCTATATGCCGGACGAGGCTTTCCGGACTTACGGCTTCACCCAAAGCATCAGAGCCGGCAATACGCTGTATCTGTCGGGTGTCGCTCCCTTCAAAGGCAACCTTGATGATGTCGAGGTCGTCGGGGTCGGAGATATCCGCGCCCAGGTCGCCCACATCCTGGAGATCATCAAACGCTGTCTGGCCGCCGAGAACGCGACCTTCAAAAACTGGGTCGCCCAAACCGTCTATACCACGCATATGACCGAACTCCAGAAAACGGCCGACCTCTTTCGCGAGGCATTCGGGGACTATGCGCCGACGAGTACCTGGGTTGAGATCAAGGGTCTGTTTGTGCCCGAGCAGATGGTCGAGATCAGCGGGACGGCCATTTTGGACTGAGCCCGTCTTGCTGAACGGCAACCACGTTCCTTGTCTCTAGCCGGTATCAAAGGAGTTCCGTCATGCCAGACCAATTTGCGTATTTGGATGCGACCGCCCAGGCCGAACTCGTCAAAAACGGCGCGGCTTCGCCCCTGGAGCTGGTCAATGCCGCGATTGCCCGGATCGAACAGCTCAACCCCCAGCTCAACGCGGTGATTCACCCCTTGTTTGACAAGGCGCGTGCCCAGGCCCAGGCCGCCGACCTGCCGGACGGCCCCTTTCGGGGCGTCCCGTTTGTGATGAAAGACCTGCTCGGCGGACCGGCCGGAGAACCGCTGCATAATGGCATGCAGTTCCTGAAACGGCTGAACTTCAATTCGCCCCAGGACACCTATCTGTCGGTGAAGTTTCGCCAGGCCGGTTTTATCAGCGTGGGTCGCACCAACACGCCGGAATGGGGGCTGATGGGAACGACCGAACCCGCGGCCTACGGCCCGACCCATAACCCATGGAATCTCGATCATTCTCCCGGTGGCTCAAGCGGCGGCAGCTCAGCCGCGGTGGCGGCGCGCCTGGTCACGGTCGGGCATGGAGGCGACGGGGGCGGGTCGCTGCGGATTCCGGCCAGCATGTGCGGCATTGTCGGGCTCAAACCCAGTCGGGGCCGGGTGTCATTCGGGCCCGGCATGGGCGAGTGCTGGCATGGGATGGCCAACGAGGGCGTGATGACACTCTCGATGCGCGACATGGCCGGTGTGCTCGATAGTATGCAGGGCGTCATGCCCGGCGACCCCTATGCCGCACCCACGCCTGTTCGGCCGTACACCGAAGAGGTCGGCCGCGACCCCGGCAGGCTCCGCATCGGTCTCATGCTCCAGCGGCCGCGCAACGACGCTCCCCTGCACCCGGAGTGCAAGCTCGCGGTCGAGCAGACCGGCAAACTGCTCGAATCGCTCGGCCATACGGTTGAGGTCGCGCATCCCGAAGCCTATGACGAACCGGAGTGGCTCGACCACTGGATTCTTGTGGTCAACGCCCACTCGGCCCTGACCGCGGATGAAATCGAGGCCGTTGCCGGGCAGCGCATGGGCGAGGGCGATATTGAGCCCTACGCCTGGCGCTTTGTGGAAGAGGGCCGCAAAATTTCGGCAACCAGTTATCTGGCGTCGATGAACTGGCTGCACGCCTGGGCACGCCGTCTGGCCAGTTGGTGGACTGGCGGCTTTGATCTGCTGGTCACTCCGACCCTGGGTGAGCCGCCGCCACGCCTGGGCGATATGGGCGGGCCCAGCGCGGACAATCTGGCCAAGTGGGAGCGCAATCTTGAGGTCATTCCCTTCACGCCGGCGAATAATGCCTCGGGCCAGCCAGGGCTGTCGTTGCCGCTCCATTGGACCCCGGACGGCCTGCCGGTCGGAGTCCATTTTGTTCCGGCCTATGGCCAGGAGGATCTGCTGCTGCGGATTGGTGCCCAGATAGAGCAGGCCCAGCCGTGGATGGAGAAGCGTCCGCCGGTGTGCGCGTAAGCCTCGCGCCCTCAGGGAACGTGTGATGCGAAAAGGAACCCACCCCGGCCTTCGGCCACCCCTCCCAGGAGGGGATGTGTGCGGCTCCCCTCTTGGGAGGGGTGCCGCGCTAGCGGCGGGGTGGGTTATCCCCGGCCCAGTGGCCCCCACGTCTGGCGAGCGCTGGTTCCTGGGAATGTATATCTCACGTCAGGGAGGACAGCCGTATGAGGAGGAAGCATGGAATTCGGGATTGCCTATCCGGCCCGGCTTGATGCCTGGAAAGACCTGGTCCGCGCCGAAGAACTCGGCTTCAGCTATGCCTGGTTCTATGACTCGCAGATGCTCTACAGCGACGTGTACGCCTGCCTGGCGCTGGCGGCCGAGCATACCAAAACGATCAAACTCGGAACCGGCGTTGCCATCCCCAGCAGCCGTCTCGCCCCGGTCACGGCCCACTCGATTGCCACCATTAACCAGCTTGCCCCCGGCCGGGCCATTCTCGGCATCGGCACGGGTTTTACCGGTCGCAACACTATGGGCCTGCCGCCCGTCCGGCTCGGGCCGACCCGAGAATATATGCAGCAGTGTCGAGCGCTGTTACGCGGGGAAGAGATCCTCTTTCGCGAAGGCGAGCGCGAACGCTGGATTCGCTTTCTGCACCCCGAACACGGCTATATTAACCTGCAAGACAGCATTCCGATTTATTTTGCGGCCAACGGCCCCAAGGCGATGGAACTGACCGGGGAGGTTGCGGATGGCTGGATTACCGTTTTCTCGGATGCCGAATATTTCAGCCGCGACTTGGCAATCGTGGCGCGGGGCGCAGAGAAGGCAGGCCGGTCGGTTGAGGCGATTGCCCGCATGGCCCTGACAACTACCTGCCTGCTCCAGCCAGGCGAGTCGCCGACCTCGCCTCGTGTCATCGAACGGGTTGGGCCATACGCCATTCTGCCCCTGCACGCCATGTGGGAAGGGTCGGCGATGGCCGTCGAGCAGTCACCCCTGGGTCAGCTCTACGCGCGCTATCGTGACAACTATATCGCCAAGATGCAGACCCCCCAGGATCGTCGCTATCTTGAAGTGCATGAGGGACATCTGATCTATCTCAAACCGGGGGAGGAGGACTACCTGACCGAAGACCTGATTCGGACCTCGTCGCTGACCGGGACAAGCGAGGAAATTATCGCCCGTATCAAGGCGCTCGAAGCCGCCGGCCTGACCCAGATAGCCGTTCAGGTTGTGACGGATGGCCGGGAGCTTATAGAAGAGTTTGGCCGAGAAGTGATTGCGAAGTATCAATAACCACCCATAAGGAGGAGAGAGTATGGCAACGAAAAAGGCTACACAGAACGCCGCGAAGATTATCGATCCGGGCTGGAGCTGGGATGACAAGCTGCCTCTGGCCCAAGCGAAACAGATCGGCAATACCATTTACGTGTCCGGCCAGGTCGCTTTCAACTCGCAAGGCAAGCTGGTTGGCAAGGGCAATATGAAGACCCAGACGCGCCAGGTCTTCCGCAATATCAAGGCGGTCCTGGCTGCGGCGGGCGCCAAGATGGAGCATATTATCAAGATCAATACCTATATCACCGACGGCAGCAAGTTCATGGAGATGCTCGAAGCGCGCGGAGATATCTTCGGCGACAATCCGCCGGCCAGCACGGCTGTTGTCGTGGCCGGTCTGGCTTTTCCGGGACTCCTGATCGAGGTGGAAGCGATTGCCGTCAAGCCGTAACGCTGCGCTTCTCGACCGTACCCGGAATCCGCAGCACCTCAAGGGCCTGCTGCTCATGCTCGGCGCAAGTTTGTGCTGGAGCACGGGCGGCCTGTTCGTCCGCTCCGTCAGCATCCCCAATAGCTGGGAGATTGCCTTCTGGCGCTCGCTCAGCATGGGGGTGTTCCTGCTCGTCTGGCTCTCCTTTCGCTACGCGGGCAATGTGCGACGGGCGGTCGTCGCCATCGGACCGGGCGGCTTCCTGGCCGGTCTGTGTATGGCCGCCTCATTCCTGGGCTTCATTCTCGCCGTTACCCAGACAACGGTGGCGCATACCCTCGTCATTATCAGCACCACGCCCTTTCTGGCCGCGCTGTTTGGTCGGCTGTTTCTCGGGGAGTTGGTTCCGGTACGTCGCTACGTGGCGATGAGCATTGCCTTGACCGGCATCGTCGCCATGTGTCTCGATTCTTTCACCGCCGGAACGCTGGCGGGGAGTATAATAGCCGGCGGCTGTGCGATAGCCTTTGCGGCCTGTGTGATTTTGTTGCGTCACAGTCAGGCGCGGGCCGATATGACGCCGGCCATTCTGGTTGCCGCGCTCATCTCCAGCGCGGTGGCCCTGTTCTTCAGCCTGCCGTTTCAGGCCGCGTGGCAGGACATCGGTATCCTGGCCTGTATGGGCACCCTCCAGGGTGGGCTGGGTTGCCTGCTCATGACGCTGGCGGCGCGATATATTACTGCGGTTGAAGTCAGTCTCCTGGCGCTCCTGGAAACGATCCTTGGTCCGCTGTGGGTGTGGATCGGCGTGGGAGAACGGCCCAGCGATCTCGCCATTGTTGGCGGCGTGGTGGTGGTTGCCTCGTTGGCGCTGAACGAACTCCTGGGCCTGTACCGACAGAGCCGCACAGTGGAAGCACCGCTGCCCTCTGGCCAATCGGCAGGTCAACCCGTGTGATCTCGTTTATTATTCCCGCCTATAATGAGCAGGCCAATATTGGCCGAACGCTCCAGACCCTACAGGAGTCCGTTCAGTCCTTAGACACAGCCCATGAAATTTTAGTAGTGGACGATGCCTCGACCGACCGGACCGCTTCGCTCGCCGCGGCCGGTGGGGCGCGCGTCCTTGCGGTCAGAAAGCGTCATATTGCGGCAACCCGCAACGCCGGAGCGCGCGTGACAACGGGGGAATATCTCTTCTTTATTGACGCGGATACCTGGGTCAACGCCTCCCTTCTCCACGCAGCCGTTCAAGCCCTCCGGCAAGGCGCAGTGGGTGGCGGCAGCCGGTTTCGCTTTGACCGACCGCTACCGTGGTATGGCAAAATCGCCGAGCGCATCGTACCGCCGCTCTACAGCCTGGCAGGACTGGCCAGCGGCAGCTTTCTGTTTTGTACCCGGTCCGCCTTTGAAGCCGCTGGCGGTTTTGACGAGAGGCGCTACGCGTCGGAAGAAATCTGGCTGAGTCTGACACTCCGCAAACAGGGTAGATTCGTTATTCTGCGCGCTCACGTCATCACGTCAGGCCGCAAACTCCGGGTGTATTCACTCCGGGAAACGTTTCAGTTGTTCGGCTATCTGCTCCGCACTGGTCCGCGAGCGTTACAGCAACGCCAGGGGCTGGAGTTCTGGTATGGTGAGCGGCGGGCGGATACGACCAAGCCGGAGGAGAGCGGCTGACCTCCCTCTCCCGTTCAGCTTTGAGAGAACAAAAAACCCCCAGAAAGGATTCAATGGTTGTTGCGGGCTCCCATTTGTAGTAATTTACCTACAAGCAGAAAGAGGGACGCAGGTTCAATATATGCGGATCACAACTGTTACCAGCCGGGAGTTCAATCAGGACGTGAGCAAGGCCAAGCGGGATGCGGCGGGGGGGCCGGTTTTTATTACCGACCGTGGCCGGACGGCACACGTCTTATTGACGATTGCAGACTACCTCAAAATTACCAAGACGGAAGAAAGCCTCATCGAATTACTCGCTATGCCGGAAGCGGCGGACATCGATTTTGAGCCGCCCCGCTTGGACAGTGAGATAGGCAGAGCGGCGGACTTCTCCTGATGTATCTGCTCGACACCAATGTCCTTGCTGAGTTGAGAAAAGCGAAGTCCCCTAAAGTTAATCAAAAAGTCCTGGCGTGGGCTAATAGTGCTTCGGCGGCAAGCCTTTTCTTATCGGTCATTACGGTTTTGGAACTTGAAAAAGGCATCCTTCTGATCGAGCGTCGAGACCCGATGCAGGGTGCGATACTCCGCTCTTGGCTCGATACCTATGTGTTACCGGCGTTCCGTGATCGCATTTTACCTGTCGATACCGCAGTTGCTCAATGTTGCGCCAAACTGCACGTCTCAACCCCACGTCCAGATCGTGATGCGCTCATCGCGGCCACGGCATTGGTTCATGGGCTGACGGTCGTCACCCGAAATGTCAATGACTTTACGCCGACAGGCGTCGAGATAGTCAACCCTTGGGAATGAGCACATCCCCGCTCGGGATCCATCGGAGCAGGAAGCCGACCTGGTCGTGCTTGTCGGATGACGTTCCGCGAAGCCGACCTGCTCACTACAAAAATCCCCTCCTCGGAGGGAAAGAGGAAACGTGTCCTTCAACAGAACAGGTAGATGTTGACACGTTTCCTCTTTGTGCCGCGTAGCGACGGGGTGGGTTTGCTCGCAGGTGCGTTCTAGGAACCCACCCCGGCCCTTCAGGCCACCCCTCCCGAGAGGGGATTTTCTTGGGACCTCAGGCACAGACCGGCGGCAGTTTCTCGATCCACGGCTGGGCCTGTTCAAGCTGCGCCGCAACGCTGAGCAATATGTCTTCCCGTCCGTATGCCGGCATGAGGTGCACGCCGACCGGCAGGCCGTCCTCACTCCAGTGCAAGGGCAGGGAAATTCCCGGCTGGCCGGTCACATTCCCAACCGGGGTATACGGAATCAGGTCGATTATGCGCCGATACACCTCAGCCGGTTCGGCCGCAGCGCTGCATAATTGACCCAAAGGTGGCGCCGGTGAACTCAGGGTCGAGGTGAGGAGCAGATCAAACCCGTCGGCCCACCAGGCGGCGAGACGCCGTTCCCAGCGCTCCAGCCATTCGAGCGCGGCAATATATTCCGTCACGCCGATGGACCGACCCCGGTTCATGAGGTCCCAGGTGTAGCGCTCGAAATCGCCGGGACCAACTTCGCGGCCCAGCGCGTCGGCAACGTCTTCCGCAGTCCGGGCGGAGTGGGCAAGCACAATCGTGCCAAAGTGCGCCCCCCACTGCTCGTCCAGGGCTTCAGGATGCGCCACCTCGACCCGATGCCCGAGGGACTCCAGCAGCCTGGCCGTGTTTTCTGCCGCGGCTATAGATTCGGGATGCAGGGCATCTTGATTGCCAGGCCGCCTGGTCATCAGGCCGATGCGGAGCGAGCCAGGCTCACGCCGGGCGGCCTCGGCGAACGAGCCCTCACACGCGGGCGCCGCATACGGGTCGCCCGGCATGCTCCCTGCGGTAGCATCGAGGACGGTGGCCGCATCACGCACGGACAGGCAGACTACCCCTTCGGCAATACAGCCGGCCCAGGCTTCACCATAATCCGGCCCGAGCGATAACCGCCCCCGGCTGGGCTTCAGGCCGACCAGGCCACACGCGCTGGCCGGGATGCGAATCGACCCGCCGCCATCATTGGCGTGCGCCATCGGCACCAGACGCGCGGCTACCGCCGCGGCACTGCCACCGCTCGACCCGCCCGTCGAGTGGTTAGTATTCCACGGGTTGCGGGTCGGCCCGTAGGCTTCCGGCTCGGTCGTGGTGGCGAATCCGAATTCCGGAGTATTGGTCTGACCAATCGTAATCAGGCCTGAAGCGCGGAATTTGTCGGCCAGATACGTGCTGTGGGGAGCCGTGTATTGCGCCGCTTTGAGCGCCTTGCAGCCGCCGTGGATTTCATCACCCGCATGTACGCAGAACAGGTCTTTCAGCAGAAACGGCACGCCCTTGAGCGGACCGTCGGGTAAGCTGGCCGAGTCGGCCTCGGCGCGCGCTTTTTCATAGCGCGGCCGGATTACGGCGTTGAGTTGCGGGTTGAATTTCTCCACCCGCTCGATAGCGGCATCCACCAGCTCCCGCGGGCTGACTGCTCCGCTCCGGACCAGTTCGGCCTGCGCGCTTGCATCCATTTTTGCCAGATCGTCTGCCATGGTTTTTCCTCCCTTGTGGTTGATCGTGAATTATCTTGCCAGACGAGAAAGTTTGTCAAGGAAAAGAAGGAAGGGGGGAATATTTGCTTGTCATTCGATATTCCCGCCGCTACTCTTTAGCGTCGCCATTGAGTATGAAGCCTGAAGAGAGAGCATGATAGTGTTATTATGGAATTTGCGTGGGACGAAGAGAAGGCAAGAGCGAATCTCTCCAAACATGGTGTAGGATTTGACGAGGCCAAAACCGTATTTGATGATCCGCTCTGTATCGATTTCTATGATCCCGATCATTCCGACGACGAGCATCGTTATATTATTGTAGGGGCGTCACAATATAGTCGCTTGTTGATCGTAGCCTACACAGAAAGAGCGGAGACGACACGATTGATCAGCGCCAGGGAGGCCACAACAGCAGAAAGAAAAGCCTATGAAGAAGGATACAACGCCGAAAGATGATGAACTGCGTCCGGAGTACGATCTTAAAAACTTGCGGGTCAGAAAAATGGGGCCGGGCCGTAAAAGTTTTGGCGATACGGTTCGCTTAGAGGCTGATGTAATAGAAGTGTTTCCTAGTGCAGAGGCTGTCAATGAGGCGCTACGCTTTCTCATCAAGGTCACGAAAGACAGCACCCACACTCTTCGAAGGAGCAAAGACGATATTTAACTCTTGGCTCTTATTGTGGATGGCTTGTCTACCCGAGCGATACTACTGGAGAGAAAGCGTATGGACCGTATCGGCGTTGGTTTCTGGGGCGGGATGTCGGTCAATGAACTTATTGACTGCGTTAGCCTGGCAGATCAAAAAGGCTATGAGTCTGCCTACCTGATCGAAAGCTTTGCCGATGTCTTTTGCGTCCTGTCGGCATGTGCGCGGGAAACGTCCAAGATCATTCTTGCGACCGGCGTGGCCACGGTCTTTACACGCAACCCGACGACCATTGCCACCGCAGCCGCAACCGTTGATACGCTCTCAGCCGGCCGCTTCCGGTTAGGCTTGGGTATCGGCCACTCGGAAATCCACCAGGCGCGGGATAGTCTGGAACCGGGCCGCCCCTTCCCTTTTGACCGGCCCCTGCGCCGGCTGCGCGAAACAACCGACGTTGTCCGCACCATCCTGAAATGCGCCGCCGAGGGCAGGCTCGTCAATTATAGCGGTCAGATCTTCCGGATCACCGACTACGAGCCGTGGCTCCACCCTTACCGCGATACGATCCCGTGCTACTTCGGAGCGCTGTCGGAAAAGACCCTGGCGTTGGCGGGCGAGGTCGCCGACGGTATCCTGCCCATCTTTGTCCCGCTCGACAGTGTTGCGGAGGTCGTGTCAGCGGTCGAGCGTGGGGCGCGGCGGGTTGATCGCGACCCGTCTGCCATTGATATTGGCTGCTATCTGCCGTGTTGTGTCAGCCCGGACCCCGCTGTGGCAAAACGCGCCATGCAGTACGTGACGGCTATTCATATCACTGCCTATGGCCTGTATGCCCAGTATTTTGAAAGACACGGCCATGCGGAGACGGTCGCGCGTATGCGGACCTGCGCGGCACGTGGCGACATGGATGGGGCCGCCGCCCTGGTCACCGATGAGATGGTCGACGCCTTTGCCGTCTATGGCTCCGCTGAGCAGTGTGCCCAAAAGATCGCGCGCTACCGAGAGGCCGGGGTGACCCTGCCCATCGTTTACCCCATACATCCGACTTTCACCAACTATCTGCCGGATGCCGCGGCACGGGACGGCATCCGCTATACCCTTGAGGCCTTGGCTCCAGGGTAAGGGGGCCTCAGCAGCTTTTTGTAAGGAAAAACACTTATCGATAGCACTATGTCATACTATTATTCCATCGATGGAGCCTTAGTATGCAAACGGGACGGTTTGCTACTTCGGATGTGGTTTGCGAAGCAGTAAGTCAGAGGAAAGAAAAGTGAATATACCTACACAAATGGCGGCTGTGCTGCTGGGACTGCTCGGTGGAGCGCTGTTACTCATCGCAATGGGCCTCGTCCCGTATTGGCAGTCACTAGACCCCACTGAGTTTACAGAGCTGTTCCGTGAAAATTCGCCCATTATCGCAGGCATCATGATGCCGCTCGGCTTCACTGCCGCTGGCTTAACGTGGTTAGCTACAGGGCTCGCTGTGTGGAAGAAGCTCCCGAGTCGATATTGGCTAATCGCAGCGTCGGTCTGCGCATTGTGTATGCTCATCACGTTTCCCATCTACTTCAAGGAAACAAATGCTGCACTTGCCGGAAGCTCTATGATCGCGCCAGAAATTGTGGATGAACTAATCCAGTGGCAACGTGTACATTGGGTTAGGACGAGTGCAGCCATCGTCGGTTGTTTCTGTGCGGTAAGAGCGGGTTACGCGAAGTCAGCTTAGGGCCTTCCAATCGGGATAGGGGGGACCTCACGGCTCCGCCCCTCCCACATCACCGTGCATACGACCACCCAATGCAGCCCTGTGGACGCAGGACTCCGACTTCAGCTCTATTGCCGGGGTAAAATATATCGTGAAGAAGAAAACGAGCGAATGAACCCTCGTCATCGCTGAAACGGAAGCAACAAAACCTTGGAGGGCTGGCATCCCGTCCCGTCTGTCTCACTCCGCCCGCTTGAGGACGCCCTCGCTTTCCAGCGTTCGGACCTGCGCCGGCGTATAGGACAAATAGGTCGAGAGAATCTCCTCGTTATGCTCGCCCAGGGACGGCGTCTCCAGCGGTAACTCGTTGGGGAATGCCGAGAACTTGAGCGGCGTGCCCGGAATATCAAGTTCGCCAAACTCACGCCATCACTCCATCGTGTCCGTTTTTAACGGGGCAAGTAGCGAGGAGGCTCGCCTCGCGTCTCGTCCTGGGGTAAGAAAAAGTACAGGTAAAGAACAGACAGCACAGGAGGAAACACATGCCAGCCTATATCATTGCGGATGTTCAGGTGACCGACCCCGAGGTGTACGTCGGTTACACCAAACTCGTTCCGGCCACCGTTCGAGCCTACGGCGGGAAGTTCGTCGTCCGGGGGGGAGCCGCCGAAAATCTTGAAGGCGACTGGGAACCCAACCGGGTGGTTGTGCTCGAATTCGAGAGTGTTGCCCAGGCCAAGGCGTGGTATAACTCGGAAGAGTACCGTGAGCCCAAGGGCATCCGGCACAGCGCCTCTCATGGGAAAATGATTGTGGTTGAAGGGGCGTAGCCGGCCGGTGAAACCGGACGACAACACCCGCCTGAACGCGGGTACAACAGAGGAGGTCCCCATGCTCATCGATCAACCTGACGGCAATTTCACTTTCATCAAAAGCAGCGGTCCTTTTTCTTCCGGCTGCCGGGCCCAGCCCGGCTATGAGGTGGTACACGCCGGCTTTCATCCGCTGCCGGCCCTGGAAAAAGGCTATGACCTGATTGCGCGTCATCTCCAGGCAATCGGCCGGCCCATCCAGGCCCTATGCGGTCTGGAGCTGCGCATCCCGCAACCACTCTCACCCCAGGGGTTTGCCGAGTTCAATGAACCCTACGTCCAGCGGATTGCGGACTGGGGTGTCCTTGTTGATGGCCTCAACCCGACGGCACGGACCAATGTGGCGCTGGCCGTGCACCCGGTTGCCGAGCCCTCACTCTATGGGTTTTCCTATACCGTGCCCACGGACCACGACCGTCCCAGCTTTATGCTGTCCGGGGCAGCTGAAATCCAGCGGTCCGAAAAAGGAACTGAGATCGTCAGCCGCGGAGACGTGTCGCCGCAGGGCCTCAGTCAAAAGACGTGGGCGGTTCTTGAGGTCCTGACGGACCGCTTACAGGAGTTCAGCCTCGCCTGGACCGATGTGACGGCCGTCGAGTTGTACACCGTTCACAATGTGTATCCACTCCTGGAAACGGAGATGCTGCCCGGCCTGGCCAGCGGGGGGCAGCACGGCCTGCGCTGGCACTACGCCCGTCCGCCGGTCACCGAGGTCGAGGTCGAGATGGGCGCGCAGGGGGTGTATCAGGAGTTGGTCTTGCCGGGGTGAGTTTTCAGCCCTGTATGGCAAGGCTGAGCGTGGCCTAGTCGACCTCGCCTAGCACCACCCGTCGCAGGAGGGCATTCAGGCGGGTTTGCCAGCCCTTGCCACCCTCCCGGAGCCGGGCCACCAGATCAGCATCGAGTTTGATACTGACAAGGGCTTTCAGGGGGGCTTTCTGTTTGCCGCGCCGGCGGGGAACGAGTCCCGGCATGACTTCCTGCGCCGGGCGCATCGCGGCGATGTCCTCCGCCGTCAACTCCCGGGTGTCCGGGTCCCGCGTAATGCCAACCTGAATAGCGACTTCCTCTCCATACTCGGCCGCCAGCTCATCAAACGTCCGGTTCGTAGCGGCCAGTCGGGCAATCTGGCCCGGCGCCAGGGCCGGGTCCGTGGGGTTATTGTGTGGCATAGGCTTGTCTCTCCTTTCGGCTGGCCTTTCTCAGGCTGATGAGGCGTAACCGCCCGTGCCGCTGCGTATAGACGACACAACACAGGGCGCGGTCGATAAAACCCAGCGCCGTCCAGCGATCTTCGTTCGGGCGGGGGGAGTGGGTCACAATGGCCGCTTCCCAGCCGAAACGACGAATGGTGGCAAAGTCGAGTCCATGTTTGGCCCGATTGCTCCGGCGTTTTTCCTCATTCCATTCATATTGCCGCTCCTCACCCATATAAATAATATAGATGATTTGCTCAGGCTCGGCACGCTTTTTCTCGCGAAAAATTGAAAAAAAGCGAGAAAAAATGAGGGGACTCAGAAGCGTTGGCGAGTGGGGATGTCTACGGTTTAAGGTGTCTGACATAATCGCTGACACGCGCCCAGCCGCCCCGCCGGGGTCACGCCTCATCCGGCAAATAGGCGATAGCCTCAACTTCCAGCAGGAGGTCTTCAAACGCCAGGGCAGCAACCTGGACACCGGTACTGGCCGGGTTGAACGTGGTGAAATATTCCCGCCGGACCGCGAAATACTCCTCGTAGTTCTGGATATCGGTGGTGAAATAGGATGTCATTTTCACCACGTTATCGAAGCTCGCGCCCGCCTGCTCCAGGACCATTTTCATATTCTCAAAGACTTGTCGCGTCTGTGCCCCCAGGTCGCCCTTGCCAACGACTCGACCGTCAGGATCGACCGCGACCTGGCCCGAGAGAAACAAGAGGTTGCCGATCTTCAGTCCTTGTGAGAGTGGAAAGTTTTCGTCCCATTTCCAACCCGGATCAATGATGTGCGGCGTAATCATTGGCTCTGCCCTCCTATTTGTATACGTTCATTTTCCATTGGTTCGCGCGGCCCGCACCCGCTGTGTGGCGGTTTCGTCAACCGTGTGTGAAAGCGGATCAATCACGACTCCGTAATCGCTCTCGGCCCCTTCAATCGAGACGTATTCGTTTTTCACATCGGCCAGAACCGCGGCGGGGTCACGCGTGAGCGGGTCACCCCACCCGCCGCCACCACAGCTCTGAAAAAACAGGACGTCTCCCCGCTCCGAGGGCTCAAGAAACGCCACGTCGGTGACGGTCCGCGCCTGTTCGCTGTCATGGTGGACAACGGCATAATTCCCCACCCCGTCCTGCCCTCCGCAATAGCCCTGCAAGGTGTGGCGGGCGCCCTGGACCCAGATATTCAGATAGATGGGCGAGTCGGTCTGGTAGGCCATGCGCTTCATGCTATAGGCCGGAGCGCCGCGCCACTGGCCGGCCGCGGCCGAATCCGTGGTGTACTCGCCTTCCAAATACAGGAAAGGATACTGGATCTCGGTCATTTCAACCGAAGCCAGTTGGAGGGCGCAGAACAGCGCCGACCAGCCGCCCCAGCCATCGACCCCATACGTCCCGCCGGAGCTGATGGGCGAGGCGTGATAGTCATAGCTGATGAAGAAATTTTTCGTGCGGGGGTCCTCACCGTGCGTCCAGAGCATGCTCAGGTCTATGCTGGTGGTGCCGACCCGTTCGGGCACAATTTTTCCCAGGGCCTGCATGACCGCTTCCCCGATCGTGCAGCCGATGCAGATGGTGGCATATCCGGCGGCGGCCGGCGAGTGGGGATTCACCACTGAGCCCTCCGGCAGGACGACCCGAATCGGCCGGAAAAATCCTGAATTAATCGGTACTTCCGGGCATACAGCGGAAAAGCAACCGTAGACGTAGGAAATGGTATTCCCCACGACGCTGTTAATAACCCCCGGGCTTTGGGCGTGGGTACCAGTGAAATCAACGACCACTTCACCCTCTTTCACTTCAATGCAGACATCCACATTGATGTTCTCGTTGCCGCGAAAGTCCTGGTCCAAGAGACTGCGGCCGCTATAGGCACCCTTGGGCCACTGGGCGATGGCATTGCGAAACTTCTTCTCACTGTAATCGAAGGTGTACTGGACGCCCTCCTGAACGGTTGCCAGCCCGTATTTATCGACCACTGCTCGAATGCGTTCTTCGCCTATTTTGCAGGCGCCGATCATGGCGTTAATGTCGGCGATGGCAATATCGGGTAAACGGTTGTTTGCCTTCAGCAGATCCCAGACGTCCCGCCGCCGTTCGCCCTTTTCAAACACCTTGACCGGGGGAAAGCGAAAGCCCTCCTGCCAGACTTCTTCGGCCTCGGCGTTGAGTCCGCCCGGCACCGGGCCACCGACATCCAGCATATGGGCGCGCACCGAGGCAAAGAAAACGGGTTTGTTGTTGCAGAAGACGGGCAGGATGATGGTGTAGTCGCCGATGTGGGTCCCGCCAAAAAACGGGTCACAGGCCAGGATCACATCACCGTCGTTCAGGTCGCCGCGGAAGAACCGAATACAGGCTTCGACCGAGGTCAGGCAGGCGTAGATATGCACCGGCACCGCATCTCCCCGAGAGACCAGCCCGACCTGCTTGCCGTCGTAGGAAAATACGCCGGCCGAACAATCATGAGCTTCGTTAAAAATCGGCGAGACCGAAGCCCTGACCATGGTCTTGATGATTTCTTCGGCAACCGACTCGAAATATTCCCGGATGATCTCCGCGGTGATGGGGCTCATCATGAGCTTGCTCCTGTCTGACGCATATTCACTCGTCTGTTAAAGCCTGCGATCAGCGACGCCTTTCGTCTGGGGCTTCCGCCTGCGCACGGCTGGCGGGTTCGCCACCAGTCGTGCGTAAGGTCAAGACTCCGCTCGCAAGGCGTCGGTCGGCGCAGAAGGTATCAACGGATAGCTCCGCGTCTTCCGTCTGGATACTGAAGATCGGACGTATATCCGGACCTGTCTCATCGGACGGTCCGTTGAGACAGGCCGTTACAGAGGCTGGTTGGCGGAGCGCTACCTTGACCTCGGAAGCCGGCGCGCCGTGCCCGTCTCCAGCGGTCCGCTCATCAGCAACGATCTCTAAACGCTCGATAGAGATTTCAGGAAACGCGAGTTCGCATTTTTCGACTGACGGCAGCTTGCGCCGGGCCAAATAACCGGGCGGACCCCAGCCGTTTACCCCGTCCACACCCGCCGCCCCAGGATAGACCAGAGCGTCAAGTGAAAAAATCCGATACTGGGCAAAACAACACCGCACAAACGCCTGGGTAGGCATACGGGGCAAAGGCTGGCCCGTACACGCGCTGAGCGCGGCCGAAACCGCGTTGATGATCTCACTGCCTGGATGAGTCTGGCCCCAGCCGACCGCCGCGGGGTAAGCCGGTCGAACGAGCGAGCCTTCTGTGGCCTGGAACCGCACGGCGCGCAGGACCCCGGAATTCATGGGCAGATCGTCCCCCAGCAGACTGAGCACCGGCAGCAGGGCACTCCCACAGCTCGCACCCCAGGCACTATTCATAAACGAGGGGCTTTGGGCATCCGAGTCGGAAAAATCGAGCGTCAGCCGTCCGTCGCCCACTTCCAGTTGACAGCGGACAACCGGCGAGCGCGCGGCACAGTCATGGCCCAATGTGGCCTGACCGTGAAAAACACCCGGCGACCAGTCGCGGAGCCGCGTCCGGGTCGCTGCTTCCGAATAGTCCAGGGCATATTCCAGCCCTTCGACAAGAGGCTCGAAACCGTACCGGGCCAGCATACGCTGGACGCGCTCCTGCCCCAGCGTCAGGGTGGCCAGCATGGCGTCCAGCAGGCCCCGGGTCTGGTCCGGCACCCGGCTGTTGAGCAGCACGGTCTGGTGGACATCTCTGTCCAGCCGGCCAAAGCGGGCAAGTTTGATCGGAATAATACGCACGCCTTCGGCCCAGACTTCCAGGGCCGGCGGGTTATAGCCGCCCACAATCTGACCGCCGAAGTCCGGCATATGGACCCGGACGAGGAGACAGCCCACCAATTCCTCGGTGGCGTAGACCGGCGCAAAGACCGTCAGGTCCTGGGTCTGCGTCCCGCCCCGATACGGATCGTTGGTCACCACCAGATCACCGGCCCGCAGATTGAACTCGTAATAATCGAGAATGGCCTGCGCGGTAAGCGCCAGGGAGGGGATGTGAAACGGGTTTTCGGCAACCACCACCTCACCCCTCGCATTAGTGAAGGCCACCGCATAGTCGCGCGCCTCACTGACCGTCTCGGACGGACTGTTATGCTCCAGGGCGATGCTCATGTCGTCCACAATCGCCCGCAGATTATGACGCAGGATTTCGCGTTTGACGGGGCTTAATTTCGGTCTCTGGTTCATCATCGGGCTTATTGGGGGCTTATTTGGCGACCTGAATGACATAGGTCAGAAACTGATCGAGCATCGCCTCTTGGTTCGGATAAATGACCACACTCGTGTTTGCTTCCTCAATAATCGCCGGGCCGGTGATCAGGTTGCCGGGCCGGACCCGCTCACCCGCGTAAATATCCGTTTCCACAAAGCCGTGCGGCTCGAAATACACCGGGCGGCGTCCTTTGCGCGCATGGCCGGCATCCTCGTCTTCAAACGGATGGCTTTCAAAATGCAGCGGCGCCCGCACTCCAATCATATCCAGGCGCACGCTGACGATCTCCACCGACTGCTCGGGCCGCTGAAATTTATAGATCTGTTCGTGCAGTTCGTGGAACTCCTCCAGAGTTTGCGCCAGACTGACCTCGCTCAGACGACGCGTCCGCGCCTGGATGGGCACGATCACTTCCTGGACCTGCCCCTCGTAGCGAATATCGAGAAAACGCCGGACCAGCACCTCGCGGATGCGGGAGCGGTCGCCGAGCAGCGCCTCGGCCTCCTGGTGCAGACGCGCCAGCACGCCGTTCAGCTCCTCCAGGTCAACCCGGTCGGACTTGGCGATAAACGATTGTACTTTGGAGACTTTGAAGTTGGCGATTAAATTCCCCAGCGCGGACAGGACCGAGGCATTTTTCGGAACCAGAATGGTGCGGATGCCAAGGTCGCGAACCTGCGTTCCCGCGTGGACCGGACCGGCTCCCCCAAAGGCCAACAGCGCAAAATCCCGTGGGTCCCGCCCCCGGGCGACCGACACATAGCGGATGGCGTTAATCATGCTGTTGTTGGCAATGTCAAAAATTCCGCTGGCCGCCTCTTCCACACTGATGTTCATGGGCTCGGCAATATGCTGTTGGATTGCCTGGTGGGCGGCGTGTCGATCCAGGGCCATGTGTCCATCCAGAAAAGAGCCGGCGTCGAGATAGCCCAGAACAAGGTCGGCGTCCGTCACCGTGGGCTCGGTTCCGCCCCGGCCATAGCAGGCCGGCCCGGGCTGGGCACCGGCCGAGCGCGGTCCGACCCGAAGTGCCCCGGCGTCGTCGAGCCAGGCGATCGAGCCGCCGCCAGCCCCAATGGTATGAATATCGATCAGCGGGACAGCGACCCGATAGCGGCTGATCCAGTTGTCCACACCAACCTCCGGGGTGGAATCCTTAATCAGACAGACGTCGTAACTCGTGCCGCCCATATCGGCCGTGATGATATTCTTATAACCGGACTGCTCACCTAAGAACGTCGCCGCCACCACGCCGCCCGAAGGACCGGACAAGACGGCATCCACGCCGTGCTCACGCGCAAAGCCGATGTCCATCATCCCGCCGTTGGACTGCATCAGGAAGAGCCCACCCCGGAACCCCTGGGCCGCGAGCCGGGCGGACAACTGTTCCAGGTAGGCCCGCAGTTTCGGGCTGGTATAGGCGTTCACGACCGTGGTGCTGACCCGTTCGAACTCCCGTACCTGGGGCAGCACGTCCGAGGACAGGGTGACGAACAGGTCCGGATCGACCTCGTGGATAATGTCGCGCACGCGCCGCTCGTGGACGGGATTCACAAAGCTGAACAGCAGACACACGGCAACGGCCTCGACCCCAACACTGCGCAGGTGCTCCAGCGCCGCATACACTTCCGCCTCGTCCAGCGGCGTGACAATCCGACCGCTGGCATCAATGCGCTCGGTCACCCCCAGTCGTTTCCCGCGCTCAACAATGGGATGGGGCGGCGGCAGCCGGATATCGAACAGGCTTTCTTTATACCCGCGGCGCAGCTCAATAACGTCTCGAAATCCCTTGGTGGTGATCAGACCGATATTGGCGCCGGCAAACTCCAGCATGGTGTTCGTCACCACGGTCGTACCAAGGACGATGGGGTCCGTCTCGGCCAGAAGCGTCTGAAGAGAGATGCCAAAGTGGGCCGCAATCTGTTCCAGTCCGCCAAAGACGCTGGCCGCTTCATCCGCGGCAATCGTCGGCGTCTTCCCGCTATACATCTGCTGGTCGGTATTGACCGCCACAAAATCGGTAAAAGTCCCGCCCACGTCGATTCCAATGCGATAGCCCATGCGTGCGTCTCGAATCACTCTTAGCTGAAATACAGAGAAATACAAAAACCCATATGCCTGCCCTAGGGTACGATAGCCATTGCCTCAACTTCGATCCGGACCTCATCCGAGACAAGCCGGGCCACTTGGACCGTGGCCGAGACCGGCGGCTCACTCGGCCAATACTCGTTCCGGACCTCTTGGATGGCCAACACATCGTCCATGTCCTGAATATAGACCGTCATTTTGACGACATCGTTCAAGGTCGCACCGGCCTCGGCAAAGATCGCTCGCATCTGCTCAAAGATGCGCCGGGTTTGCGCCTGCACATCGCCGGGGGCGACCGTGTTCCCGTTTTCGTCTCGCGCGGTCATGCCCGTTGTAAAAACGAGGTCGTGTCCCGCAGGCACCTGGACCGCTTGCGCCCACGGCCCAAATTTGCCTGGCCGCGACCAGAACGAGGTGTTCAGGCTCTTTTTTGTACTCATTGTTTCCCTCCTTGGTTCATCGAGCGGGTCCAGCACCTGAGATGCCGCACTCGTGGCGCGCCACTCCCACGCCACCAGCCCGTGCGGCCTGACATCCCCCTCACGCCTAAACCTTCTCTATTGGAATATCGGACATTTTCAGGTTAGAGAAGCTCTCTTCCCCCAACCGCATGGACTCTGGAGTTTCCTTGAAGGAATGGATCATCACGGTCTCGTAGTTCTCAATATCCTGGATGTCATTCACTGCCAAACCCCGAGTCTTTCCATAGTAGGCTAGACCACCCTGAAGGAGTGCACAGCACTGCTTGATCACCTCGTTCCTAGAGAATCCTTTGGAGGACGAAAGGATATACAGAAAATCTGGCTTCGAGTCCAAGTGAGCTGCCTGATAGACCATCGATTCGTTTGAATCTTCTTCCTTGACCTTCTCAACCGCACCAGATAGCGATGCCCCGAGCTTTCGCCTCTCATCCAGGACGAGGTCACACAGCTCATCTTGAATCATAAGATAGTTGCTTCTCTTCGAAGCTGAGTCGAACAGACGGGTCAACTCCCCATCCAGTCCATCTTCATACGACTCAAGCCTTGTGGATAGACGGTCAGACAAATGTTCGATTGGTTCAGCCTGCAAGTTAGTGAGCGGAGGGAAGACGATCTGGCAGGTAACGGAGCCGCCGGAGGAAGCCCGTAAGATGTTGGGTTCAACTGGATAAGCGGCGTGGGCCGGAAACGGCCGCCGGTGTAGGCTTCATCGACAGCCTGGTGGATATCCTCCGCGCGGATCGTCGTGAAGCTTCGGGAGAAGCGCTCGCTTTCCACGACGAGTTCGTTGCCGAAAGCGAAGACGTCCATCAGGCATCCTCCCGTCGATCAGGCCGCACGCACACAGCATGCGCGCAGAAGACGAGTCGACAAAAGGCGGCCTCATGTAATTGGTCAGTCAATGTGATCTACCACCCACCGGAATCGAATTCGACGCTCACTGCGGCCGGGTTCAGGTTCCGTTTATCGCAGCTTCGGCCTGTCGAAGTTGATCCGTGACCCATCCGAAGTCCGGGGCCTCACCGAGGATCATGCCCTGCATAGCTCGGTAGTCTTGTTCGATCACCGTGCGCAGTTCCGCTTGAGGAACCAGTCGCACCGATCCGGGAACCGCTTCTTCGAACCGTTTCCAGGCCTGCCGGAACGCGACAAGGTTATGATTCCGAACCGCATCCAGCAGGTCGGCGTCGACCAAAGCCGACTGGCCGACTTCCGTCGCTGTGATCACCGCGACATCGTAGTAGTGACGCGAAACGCGGTCCTTATCAGCCGGCAGGCGCCCGTCATCCCGGTATCCGCAATGTGCGCCATGCAGGATCAGCAGCTTCTCCCAATAAGTGCGCTCGGGCGCGATCACTCGAATGCCCGCCGATGCGAACGACCAGTTCGGAAGCTCATCGGCGATGTAAGGTGTAAGCGTGCAGTGTACGCGGGGGTCAAGCGCCGACTTGGCCCCCGCCTCGATCTTCACTCGTGGGGCCACATACGTGACGTCACCGCTGGGATAGAAGGTGGGGTACTCGATGCAGAGCGTCTGTCCATCAACATCGCCCTCATCCAGAACAACTTGACAGCGGGTAGAGAGTTCCTCGATCCGACTCGCCAGAACGGTCCGCAGGTCTCCACGAATGTATCCGCTGCACGCCGCCCTGAGTTCCTTGAACAGCGCGGCCCGTTTCTTGTTCGACAAGTGGCTCGCTGCGGTCGGGTCGCGCTCCCCTTCGAAGCCCAGACCGTCGCGGAACACCACGAGATCGATGTCCTCCGAAAAGCGCTTGATGAGCCCGAAGGCCTTGGACAGCGACGTCCCACCCTTGAAGAGTAGCTTCGGATGCCCCTCCGGCCGGCGGTTGAACAGCGCGTCGAGTATCAGGCAGACCCAGAAGTCCTTCTCAACGTAGCCCGGCAACGTATCGAGGCGGGCTGCCGCCGCTTCGAAGACATCGCGCCTGTCCTGCTCTGGCAGGGCAAGGAACGATTCAAAGCCCCCGGTCATACAGCAACGGCCTGATCGCTCGCTATGCTGCGCGCTAGTGGCAATGCCCAACCGGGCAGACCTCGGCTGTTGTGCAACAAATTGAGCTTCACGTCGTCGGGAAGATGACGGTTCAGCGTCGAGACGACCTCTCCGTCCGCGGCCGCGCGGGGACCCAGCCAACGCAGGGCCTGAACCACCGGCGCGGCGGGTCTTCCCGCCCACTGCATGACGCTCGGACCCGCATGCCGGAACCGGACAGTCCTTCCGTCGATCTTGAGCGTCCTTGAGTGGCCGTCCGTCACGTAGCTGACCTTCGCGGGCACTGCGTTGGTGAGGCCCAGCTGATTCGCGGCTACCAAGCCATCCGGCATGATCCGCACACCGTCTCGTCGTGCCAGCGCTGCAATGACGGCATCCATATCGACAGGCGCTGGCCGATTCAGCACGTTGCTGATCCGAGGCATGTCGTACAAGCCGTGGCCCACCCGGCGCAGCCGTCCCGCCTTGACGAGACGAGACAAAGCCTGGTCGACGGCCTCGCGGCTGCCGAGGTCCAGGAAGTCTCTGGGCGTGCACACCCAGCTTCCGCTATCGTGGGCGGATACCCTCTGCCTGATCTTGTCGGCGATTCCGGTCATTGGATCACATCCATTGCATTTGGATGTCTCTTGACATGTGTGTCAGAAATCTATGCTATTTATCTTACTACGTCAAGGATGACGTCTTCCGGCGGGAGTTCTGGGTCAGCCCAGCCACGCCCAGAGGAGCGCTGTCGGAGAGGGCACCATCGTGACAGGGTGGTCGGAGATGCGCTTGACACCGCTTCCGCCTCCGATTTTCATGAGCGATCAGGAGGCAACCGGCGTCAAGCGTACTTCCTGTTCTCGCGGGCTGTCAGAATCCCGTAACCCATGGGCAAAACGGGAGTTATTCTTCGGAGCCTGTCGGTGAGTGGTTATGAAAACGGTTGTGCATGGGGAGTCAACGTTTAACTGTCAAATCTGGCGATTCGTCACTTAAACGTAAGACCCCGAGGGCTGGTCTCCTCGGGGTCTTGTCGTATCTATCGCATCACGAACGGATGTGAGAGCTTTTCATTCGACCCCCAGGCCCCACCACTTGCCGCGCACCCGGCGGTAGTTGGCTTCCGGGTCGTAGAGGGAGACCGGCAGGACCAGGGCGTGGGCGGTCAGTGTTCCGACTTTCTGGCGGAGTTCCATGCTGGGTAGAGAGCGGCCCAGGATTTCTCCGACCGTGGCCGCAGCGGCGTATTCGTTGAAGCGAGCGGCGATCACCTCGGGGTTGTCCGCCTGGGCCGCGGTCGCCACTGCTTCGGGCGTCTAAAGGGTGAGGAAAGAAGAGAGGCATAGTCGCTCAGCCTGAAGTTGACACCCCTGATCTTGTATCCCTGCTCCCGTTACTTGCCCAGTTGCTCGCGGAGCTCCCGCGTGGCCTCTTGGTCGATCGCGAGCGTCTCATCCTCGATACTCCCGGTCAGGACAACGCCATACGCAACGCGTGCCTGCTCGACCGACACCCAGCGTTCGAGGACATCACGACGCACATCTTCCGGATTACGCTCGGTCGGCGGACCATAACCGCCGCCGCCGCAGTCCCGATAGCGTATGAACTCCCCAGGCAGCAGGTCTCCGGTAAAGATGTTCGGCAACGGCATCTCGTTCCCGTCCCGGTCGATCTTCGTTGCCCAGGCCTTACTGCCGGCCTGACCGCCCCGCACCCCTTTGGCCGGCGTCTCGTAGCCTTCCATAGGAAAGGTCAATGTCACGGGATCGCCTTTCGGACCGTATTCCGCTTCAATCGCCGGCGCGCCCCGAAACCGTCCCGGTCCACCACTGTCCTGGGCTAATTTTTCAGACTTGACGAACAACGGGTACTTCTGTTCGTCAATCTCAACGCTGTCCCGGTACAAGAGGCCCGAGATGACGGCGATCCCGTAGGTCACCCAGCCGTCGCACACAGGAGAAGCCGGCCCGCCATTGCCCCCCAGGATGAGCTGGTTGACGTAGGCGGCACCGTTGCGCCGCGTGTCCGTACCCGAGATAACGGCATAGCCCGCGTTTTGGGCAACCCCGCCTTCCGCAGTGCCCCAGCCATCACCGAGTTCGGCAAAGGCCGACTGGGTGATGCCCACCAGCCGGTTGGCCGGATTCGTGGTCGCGAGGGAACAAGAATGCGGAAAGCGCGGAATACCGACCACACACCCTTCGCGGAGCTTGACGTATATCCGCCGGAAGCTGCCGGCATTGTGGGGGACGTCGGGGTCCAACGCGCTGAAGATGCCCTGCATAACGCTCGATATCGAACAGGCCTCCGACGAGTTCGCCCCGCCGGCAACGTTGTCCGGGTTGTCGCGGAGATCGACTTCGATTCGACCCTCCTGCGTATCGATGGCGATTTCGACCTTGAGCGGCAGGCCATCGGGCAGACCTGGAAACGGGTCGTGCCGACCAGTCCCGATCACGCCGCCACTTGGCAGCTGCCGGATGGCGTGTATCATCCGCCGTTCCGAATAATCCAACCACTCGTGAACGAACGCCCTGATCGTCTCGGAGCCGTATTTTGCGACAAGGTCCTGAATTTTACGCTCCCCAACCCGGGCCGCGCCTAACATTGCCAGATAGTCACCATACCACTGCTCGGGAACGCGGATGCGCCGACGACATAAACGGATAATGTCGTCGATATTTGCGTAGGCGCGTTGAACGCGGACGCAGGGGAAGAGCAAGGCCCCCTCTTCATAGACGTCGCGCGCCGCCGGCATATACGAGGTGGGCAAGGCATTGCCGATATCGGACAGGTGGGCCTTGGCAACCGCCGTGAACAGATGCTGTCCCTCACAGAAAACGGGTACAAGGATGGTATGATCTGCGGGATGGGAGTTCCCTAAGTATGGATCGTTATGCAAAAAGGCATCGCCCTCGGCAAGATCGGGATGCAGCTCGCCCATGGCCTGGGCCTGAAGATGAGAGCCGTAGATATGAGCCGGCAACCCTTCCGCTGCGGCCAGGAGTTCGTGCCGGCCAGTCACACTGGTGGTGATTGAGCACGAAAAATCACGCGCAATACTGATCGTGGCCGAGCGGCCGGCCCGGAGCAGGGTCTGGGTCATCTCGCGCACAATCGCTTCAAAGCGATTGGCCAGCACGGCCAGCAAGGTCGGATCAAGCACTGTCTTCTGCACCTCTCGACTGAGCGTCTGCGCTGCCATCTGTGCCGCCTTTCTCATACGCCAATCAGGGTATGCGGATGAGATAGTTATTCAGCGGCGCCACCTGGGCGACGCTGTGGGGGTAGAGTACGATCGTCGTTGTCGGCTCCTCGATGATCGCCGGTCCGTGGAGCTGCATGCCGGGCTCAAGCGCGGCTCCCAAGTACAGCGGCGTATCAGTGCGACCCTGACCCGTGAAATACACACTCCGGTGCGCATGGGGGATTGTCCCCCGCGATGTATCCCGCGCAGGCGGACGGTCTGGTTGCATCCGATCCAGGAGCCCGGTCAAACGGCCCTTCCAGTACAGGCACTCGACCTCGGCCCCTTCTTCCTTGACGGCAAAAACGCGCTCGTGCACCCGATGGAAGCCTTGGACCAGGGCTGCCACGTCGTGCGACCCATCAAAGCGGTCCTTTTCCAAGGGAATCTCGAGTTCCCAGACCTGAGTGGGATAGCGGGCTTCAACAAAGAAGTCCCGCTTAAAATTGCGCAGGCCCCGCCCCCGCAACTCCGACTCAAGGGCATCCATTTCGGCGTGCAGAGACTGTAAGGCCGCATTCACCTCGGTATAGGCGAAATCGTCTGTCACGGCCAGTCGACTCAGACTGAACTCAGCGACAATGTCCGAGTACTGTGCGCCGCAGGCGCTGAGCGCACCGGCAGTCCGGGGGATGAGGACCTGGGGACAGCCCAGGGCTTGGGCAATGGAGACAATGTTCAGTCCGGCGGCTCCTCCCCCGGCGACGAGCAGGGTCTCGCGCGGGTCAATCCCTTCGTTGACCGAGATCGCCTGTATCGCCTGCACCATGGCCTCGCCGGCAATGGTCAGAATAGCCTGGGCGGCTTGGTCGATCGTCTGCTCCAGCGGCTCGGCAATGGTGCCGACGGCTTGCCGCGCGGCCTCCGTGTCCAGTTGCATCTGGCCTCCCAGGAAGTAGGCGGGATTCAAGTAGCCAAGCACCAGGGCCGCGTCCGTGACCGTTGGCCGTGTCCCTCCCCGTCCGTAGCAGGCCGGACCGGGCTCAGCACCTGCACTGTGTGGGCCAATACGGAGCAGACCACCGGGGTCGATCCAGGCGATCGAGCCGCCGCCGGCGCCAATGCTCCGAACATCAACGGACGAGAGACCGGTCATGTGCCCAACCCACTGACCGCCGAGCCAGGTTTCACGCGTGGCCTTTATCAGACCATCCCGCACCAGACTGACGTCGAAGCTCGTCCCCCCCGTATCACACGTGATGACATCTCGGCTGCCAACTTCAGCCTGCGCGTAGTGCAGCGCAGCCACCGGTGCCAGCGCGGGACCCGAACGGATAGTATTAATAGGCCGCTCCGCCAGCTCCTGAATGGGCATAACGCCACCGGACGATGTTGCGCCGAGGATCTCGCCCCGAAAGCCGGCGCGACTCACATCCTGGGCGATCTCACGCAGATGGTGCTGCATGAGCGGTTTGAGTGAGGCATCGATGACGGTTGCCGAGGCCCGACGATATTCACGAATAATCGGGTTGAGCCGGGATGAGAGCGTGTAGGCAACCCCCGGCAGTTCCTCCTCAATCAACCTGCCCAGAGCCGCTTCGTGGGCCGGGTTGACAATGGACCACACCAGACAGACACCAATCGCCTCAATGTGCTGCGCACGGAGACGCTTCAGCATACCGCGCGCGTGCTCCACATCGAGCGGGACGACAACCTCTCCCTCCGCATTCACTCGCTCCCGTATTTCAAAGGTGAGACGCCGCGGGACATAGGGTTCCGGGTAGGGTGCCGTGAAGTCATAGGCATTGGTCTTGCCGCCCTCGCGGAGCACCAGAATGTCAGGAAAGCCCTCAGTTGTCAGAAAGGCAGTCTTGCCGGTCTTCCCCTCGACCACAGCGTTCGTCGCGGTGGTCGTCCCATAGATAAAGAGGTCGG
Source organism: uncultured Binatia bacterium (SeqCode) (assembly GCA_965232605.1). GTDB lineage: Bacteria > Desulfobacterota > Binatia > Bin18 > Bin18 > Bin18. The sequence continues at coordinate 156,319 of CBDDQA010000006.1, forward strand.
CCTGGCTGAGCAGGGTGGGCACGTCAGGCTCGCCAAGCTGCTGGGCCACAACGGTCAGGCCCTGCTCCATACCGTGAAAGAGCCGCTCTCGGGTCGTGAGGCCCTTCCCGATCGTCATACGTCCCGTGTTGTCGGCGACAACAACATCGGTGAAAGTCCCGCCAACGTCAATGGCAATGCGATAGCCCATGGGCAGCCCCAAACGATGCTGAACAGAAATGCCGGATAAGCCCGGGCATTATACTCTCAGTCTTCCAGATATCCAGCGCTACCTGCATATCTCACTGTTTTTGCTCATGCCATGAGCACTTACCGGCGTATCCCTGTCAACGTCCCTGTGGCAATGATCTCATCGAGATGGCGTATCCGGTAGTGGTTCAGTTTGCGTCCTCCCCCTTCCCCTCGCCCTCCCCTCCAGGGGTCACTCCCTCTCCCCCGGAGGGAGAGATTTGCGTCCTCCCCCCTCCCTCACCCTCCCCTCCAGGGGGAGGGAATGTTCGCTCCCTCTCCCCCGGAGGGAGAGGGCTGGGGTGAGGGGGCGGCGCTCCGCCGGCAGAGGGCAAGCGCGATGTGAAACTGAACGACGACTGCGTATCTGGACAGCTTGAGCCGGTGGCGTATGATTCAAGCGAGCGAAAGGAAAAGATGTGGCACGGGGACAAAAGCAGAAGAGCCTAGACGCTCACGCACAGGACACCCCTGACGCGACGACCGGCTACGAGGCTGAACTCTGGGCTATGGCCGATGCGCTGCGCGGCAGCATGGACGCCGCCGAATACAAGCATGTCGTTCTCGGCCTGATCTTTCTGAAATACATCTCCGACGCCTTCGAGGAGACGTACGCCCGTCTCGAAGGCGAACGGACCGAAGGTGCAGACCCCGAGGACCCGGACGAGTATCGCGCCGAGAACATCTTCTGGGTGCCGCCCGAGGCCCGCTGGACGCAGCTCAAGGCCCAGGCGCGGCAAGCGACGCTTGGCCAACTCGTCGATGACGCCATGACCTGCATTGAACGCGACAATACGGCCCTCAAGGACGTGCTACCCAAGGACTACGCCCGCCCGGCGCTCGACAAGCAGCGACTCGGCCAGCTCATCGACCTCATCAGCAATATCCAGGTCGGCGACGCGGAAGCCCGCTCCAAGGACGTGCTGGGCCGCGTCTACGAATACTTTCTGTCGCAGTTCGCCAGCGCCGAGGGCAAGAAGGGCGGCGAGTTCTACACCCCTCGCTGCGTGGTCAAGCTGTTGGTCGAGATGCTGGAGCCCTATCAAGGCCGGGTCTATGACCCCTGCTGCGGCTCCTCCGGCATGTTCGTACAGTCGGTCGCCTTCATCCGCGCCCATCAATCCGGCAACGGCAATGGGAACAGCGCCCCACAGAGCACCAAGGCCGACATCTCGATCTATGGTCAGGAGTCCAACTACACCACCTGGCGGCTGGCAAAGATGAACCTCGCTATTCGCGGTATCGAGGGCCAGGTCGCCCACGGCGACACTTTCCACAACGACCGCCACCCCGACCTCAAGGCCGACTTCATCCTGGCCAACCCACCCTTCAACATCTCCGACTGGGGCGGCGAACGGCTGACCGAAGACAAGCGCTGGCAGTATGGCGTCCCCCCCAAAGGCAACGCCAACTTCGCCTGGGTGCAGCATATCGTCCATCATCTGGCCCCGGTCGGTACGGCTGGCTTCGTGCTCGCCAACGGCTCCATGTCGTCCAACCAGTCGGGCGAGGGGCACATCAGAAAAAGCCTGCTCGAAGCCGGTCTGGTAGACTGCATGGTGGCACTCCCCGGCCAGCTTTTTTATTCAACTCAGATTCCGGCCTGCCTGTGGTTTCTGGCCCGCAATCGCAAGAGCCGGCAGTCCAGCGGTCGCCACGGCGAAATCCTGTTCATCGACGCCCGCAAACTCGGCCGCATGGTAGACCGCACCCACCGCGAACTGACCGACACAGACATCGCCCGCATCGCCGACACCTACCACACCTGGCGCAATCACCCTCCTTCCCCCTCGCCGGGAGAGTCCCATCCTACCCCCTCCCCCTCGCCGGGAGAGCCTCTTCCTACTCCCTCGCAGGGAGAGGGCCGGGGTGACACCATCTCTCCCTCTCCCCTTGAGGGAGAGGGCCGGGGTGAGGGGGAAAAGTCCTACACCGACATCCCCGGCTTCTGCAAAAGCGCCTCCCTGGCAGAGGTACGCAAGCACGGCTATGTACTGACCCCCGGTCGCTACGTTGGCGCAGAAGCGCCGGAGGACGACGGCGAGCCGTTCGAGCACAAGATGCAACGGCTGGTGGCGGAGCTACGCAAGCAGCAAGCCGAATCCGCGAAGCTGGACACGACCATAGAAGCGAATCTGCAAAAGCTAGGCTTTGGGGGCGTGTCATGAATATCAACACCGACTACCTTGACCGCTGCATCGCAACGCTGGAACGCGCGTTTGACTTGTTGCAGGATTATCGCCCAGGAGAAATTGAACACGACCTCTACCGCTCGGCCTGCGTCAAGGAATTTGAACTCATCGAAGAGCAGTGCGGCAGCCTGCTGAAAAAGCGGCTCCGGGAGTATTTCGCCAGCAACCGCGAAGTCGATGAACTCTACTTCAAAGACATTTTCCGTCATGCCGCCAAACACGCCCTGATTACGGCTGACGAGTGTGAGCGCTGGCTGCACTACCGTGACTACTGCAACAACTCCGCCCACCGCTACGGCGAAGACTACGCCGAGGAAGTGCTGACCGCGTTACCCGCATTTATCGAGGACGCGAAGGCGGTGTCCCAAGCGATACAACAATCAACATCATGACCCGGCAACTCAACGTCAAACCCCGCCACCGGGAACAGCTTACCCGCTTGCTGCACGAGTATCTGCCCGGCGTAGAAGTGTGGGCCTACGGCAGCCGCGTCAACGGCAGAAGCCACGAAGGTAGCGACCTGGACCTGGTATTACGCGCTCCCGGTCTCGCCAAAATCGGCCCCGCGCAACTGGCCGCATTCAACGAAGCAGTGCAGGAATCCACCATCCCCTTTCTCATAGAAGCGCGGGATTGGGCACGGTTGCCGGACAGTTTTCAGCGGGAGATTGAGCGGGAGTATGTGGTGTTGGTGGAGAGGGAGGGGCGGGGTGGAGCGGGTGAGTTGCTTGAAACAACATTGGGCGATCTCATCGACATCAAGCATGGCTTTGCCTTCAAAGGCCATGACATTCACGACGAACCATGCGGAGATGTGCTACTAACCCCTGGTAATTTCGCTATTGGTGGGGGATTCAAGGGTGACAAGTTCAAGTACTACGATGGGTCCGTTCCAGAAGAGTTCGTGCTTCACGAAGGTGACTTGCTCGTCACTATGACTGACCTTAGTAAACAATCGGATACGCTCGGCTATCCAGCATTCGTACCTGCGCTTACGGATGGCCGCCGTTACCTGCATAATCAGCGTCTTGGCAAAATTTCTCTTAAAGAAAACTCAGAAATAGACCTGAGGTATATCTATTACGTTATGTGTGGCGCAGATTATCGCCACGAGGTACTAGCGAGCGCGACCGGGACCACTGTCAAGCATACGTCGCCCGACCGGATCAAGCGGTTTCGCTTCCTTCCCGTTCCGTTACCCGAACAGCACACCATCGCCCACATCCTCAGCACCCTTGACGACAAGATCGAATGCAACCGCCGCATGAACGCCACCCTCGAAGAGATGGCGCGGGTGCTCTTCAAGAGTTGGTTCATCGACTTCGACCCCGTACACGCCAAAGCCACCCTCCGGCGGCACGCCGCCACCAAAATCACTCCCCCCTTGAGGGGGAGTCGGCAAGCCAAGGGCGCCAGCCCGCCGGCGCGCCGGTGGGGGGGAATCAGACGCCTCTACTCCCCGCAAACCCTCCAAAAAGCCCACGCCCTGCGCCACAACCAAACCAATGCCGAGGGCCTGCTCTGGTACTACCTCCGCGCCAAACAACTCGACGGCTACAAATTCCGCCGTCAGCAGCCCATCGGCCCGTATATTGTCGATTTTGCCTGCCTGTCCGAAAAGCTGCTCATCGAACTCGACGGCGGCCAACACGCGGAGCGGACAGCCTCCGATGCTCGGCGAGACAGATTTTTACAGAAAAAGGGGTACAGGGTCTTACGCTTTTGGAATCATGAAGTCTTCGAGAACTGTTTCGGCGTGTTGGAGAGCATTTATGCTGCCCTGCCTCATCACCCTCCCCTGCCTCATCACCCTCCCCTTGAGGGAGGGTCGAAAGACGCCAGTCTTTCGGGGAGGGGGTCCCCCCCACCGCCTCAGCCGGCGCCTAGCGGCTTGGCTTCTGCGACTCCCCCTCCAGGGGGGAGTGATTGGACGGTTGAGCGGGCGCGGGCGTATCTGGGCGGGATGGACCCTGGCGTTGCAGCGTTGTTCCCGGATCGTTTTGTGGATTCGGAGTTGGGGGAGATACCGGAGGGGTGGGAGGTGAAAGCGCTGGGAGAGGAGGTTGAGTTAGCCTACGGCAAAGCCCTGAAAGCAGCAGCACGGAAAGGTGGAGCCATTCCTGTGTACGGCTCAAATGGCCAGGTCGGTTGGCACGATAAGAAGTTGGCAACGGGACCAGGAATTATTGTCGGACGGAAAGGGAATCCCGGAGTAACCACATGGGTACAAAGTGATTTCTTTCCCATTGACACGACGTTCTATGTCGTACCCAAGGAAGGCCGACAAAGTCTGTACTTTTTATTCTATGCCCTGGAAAGACAGAGACTTGCAGACCTCACTGCTGATTCTGCCGTGCCTGGCTTGAATCGCAATCTGGCCTACATGAACAAGCTGCTCATCCCTGATGGTATGACAATCGAGAGTTTTAACGATTATGCCAAGACGCTTTTCGCTCGTCGCCATCAGCTAGAGGAAGAATCCCGCACCCTCACCACCCTACGCGACACACTACTGCCGAAGCTCATATCCGGCGAACTGCGAGTCACGGACACCGAACGTTTCTTGGAATCCATGAATTAAAAGACTGATAGCGCCTATAAGAATACGCATTCAAGCAAGGGCAATAGAAGCATCTGACTCTGCGAAATTCCGCGCCCACCTGCCCCGAATCCACCGTCGAAACAACATCCAGCATCGTCTATACTGGCCCGTTATCGTTTGGTTGTCGGAGGTGTAACCGTGGAAATTTCCAAACCCCAGCGTATATGGACCGTAGCCGAAGCGAAGGCCCACCTGTCGGAAATTTTGCGGCTGGCCGAAGAGGAGGGGCCGCAGTATATCGGTAAGAGAAACACTTTCGTCGTGGTGCCCAAACGACTGTGGCAAAAGCAATCGCCGCCGCGCAAGCCCTTTGGCCAGTGGCTCATTGAGAACGTACCACGCGGTACCAATCTTGAGGTTTCGGACCGGCGCTCCAATCGCCCGATTCCCTTCATTGACATTGAGTAAATTGTTCAGCTATTTCCGGCCCCAGGCGGAAGATTTGGCCCGGCGCTTGTTGGAGCCACGCTGATTGAAACCCGTTGAGGACTGGCTGAAAACATGACCGCCTTCACCGAATCCACTGTCGAAGACGCCACCCTGACCTGGCTCGAAAGCCTCGGCTGGAACATCGCCCACGGGCCGGACACCGCGCCCGATACGCTGGGCGCGGAGCGTGGCGACTACGGAACGGTGGTGCTGGAACGGCGGCTGCGCGATGCTCTCGTCCGACTCAACCCCACCCTGCCGTCCGAAGCCCTGGACGACGCTTTTCGGAAGCTGACCCACCCGGAAGGACCAACGCTCGAAGCCCGTAACCGCGCCTTTCACCGGATGCTCGTGGATGGCGTAACGGTGGAGCGGCGTACAGATGACGGGACGGTCCGTGGGGCGCAGGCGCGAGTGATCGACTTTGATACGCCCGTCAATAACGACTGGCTGGCGGTCAATCAGTTTACGGTTGTTGAGAACAAGCACGAACGCCGGCCCGATGTGGTGCTGTTCGTCAATGGCCTGCCGCTCGGAGTGGTCGAACTCAAGAACCCGGCGGACGAAGACGCAACCATCTGGACCGCCTGGCAACAACTCCAGACCTATAAGGCCGAACTGCCGACGCTGTTCAGCATGAACGCGGCCCTGTTGGTCTCGGACGGAGTTGAAGCGCGCATTGGCACGCTGACCGCCGGGCGGGAGTGGTTCAAGCCCTGGCGCACAATCTCGGGCGAAACCCTGGCCGACCCGCACCTGCCCCAATTGCAGGTCATGCTCGAAGGCGTGTGCCGACCGGGACGCTTTCTTTCGCTGATCCGCGACTTCATTGTGTTCGAGGATGACGGCAGCGGGGCATTGGTCAAGAAAATGGCCGGCTATCACCAGTTCCACGCGGTCAGGGTTGCCGTGACCGAGACGCTACGGGCTACAGAAGTGGAATTGGCGGAAGGCCGGATTTCCAGTGGGTTTGGCCGCTACGAGTCGGGCCGCAAACCGGGCGGCGAGCCCGGCGACCGGCGTATCGGCGTGGTGTGGCACACGCAGGGATCGGGCAAGAGCCTGACCATGGCCTTCTATGCCGGACGCATCATCCGTGAGCCGGCGATGCAGAATCCGACCATCGTGATGCTGACCGACCGCAACGACCTGGACGACCAACTTTTCGGTACGTTCGCGCGTTGCCAGGACCTGTTGCGCCAGCCGCCGGTGCAAGCGGCAAGCCGGGCCGACCTGCGCGCCAAGCTCGCAGTCGAGTCGGGCGGCGTGGTCTTTACGACCATTCAGAAGTTCTTTCCTGATGAAGAGGGTGACCGACATCCGGTCCTGTCGGAGCGGCGCAATATCGTGGTCATTGCCGATGAGGCCCACCGCAGCCAGTACGACTTCATCGACGGCTATGCGCGGCATATGCGGGACGCCCTGCCCCACGCCTCGTTTGTCGGTTTCACCGGCACGCCGATTGAGTTGCAGGACGCCAACACCCGAGCCGTGTTTGGCGACTATATCAGCATCTACGACATCCAGCGCGCGGTCGAGGACAAAGCGACCGTGCCGATCTATTACGAGAGTCGGCTGGCCAAACTGACGTTGGACGAGAACGAGCGGCCGAGGATCGATCCCGACTTCGAGGACGCAACCGAGGGCGAGGAGATCGCTCGTCAGGAAAGGCTCAAAACCAAATGGGCGCAACTCGAGGCGATTGTCGGCACGGAAAAGCGTGTGCAGCTCATCGCCCAGGATATCGTTACCCACTTCGAGCGGCGCCTGGAAGCGCTCGACGGCAAGGCCCTGGTCGTCTGCATGAGCCGGCGCATCTGTATCGAGCTGTACCGTGAACTGGTGCGGCTGCGCCCGGACTGGCATCGGGAGGAAGACGACCAGGGACAGATCAAAGTCGTGATGACCGGTTCGGCATCCGACCCTCCCAACTGGCAGCCGCATATCCGCACCAAGTCGCAGCGCGAGGCCCTGGCAAAACGCTTCCGTTCCCCCGGCGACCCGCTCCGCCTGGTGCTGGTACGCGACATGTGGCTGACCGGCTTTGACGCGCCGAGCCTGCACACCATGTATGTGGACAAGCCCATGCGCGGCCACGGCCTGATGCAGGCCATCGCCAGGGTCAACCGGGTGTTCCGGGACAAGCCGGGCGGGCTGGTGGTGGACTACCTGGGGCTGGCGCAGGAATTGAAACGCGCGCTGACAACCTACACCGAGAGCGGCGGCAGCGGAGGAACCGCATTCGACCAGGAGCAGGCGGTAGAGGTGATGATGGAGAAGTATGAGGTCTGTTGCGACCTGCTCCACGGCTTTGACCGCTCGCAGTGGAGCACCGGCGCGCCAACGGAACGGCTGGCCCTGTTGCCGGCGGCGCAGGAACACATCCTGGCCCAGGAGAACGGCAAGGAGCGTTATCTTGTTGCCGTACGGGAGCTGTCTCAGGCATTTGCCCTGGCCGTCCCGCATGAAGCCGCGTTGCACATTCGGGACGAGGTCGCATTCTTTCAGGCCGTCCGGTCGGTCCTCGCCAAGCGAGCGCCCGGGGATACCCGTCCCGAGGAAGAGTTGGACCACGCGGTACGCCAGATCGTTTCGCGCGCCGTGGCCTCGGAAGGGGTGCTCGACATCTTCTCCGCCGCCGGGCTGGAGAAACCCGATATCTCGGTTCTGTCGGATGAATTCCTGGCCGAGGTGCGGGACATGCCGCAGCGCAACCTCGCGGTCGAACTGTTGCAGAAATTGTTGAAAGGTGAACTCGCCGTCCGCCGCCGGAAAAACCTTGTCCAGGCACGGTCGTTCGCCGAAATGCTGGAACACACCCTGCGGCGCTATCAGAACCGGGCCGTTGAAGCCGCGCAGGTGATAGAAGAACTGATTCAACTCGCCCAGGAGTTGCGCGAGGCCAGCGCGCGGGGCGAAAAACTCGGCCTGTCGGAAGACGAGGTCGCGTTCTATGACGCGCTCGAAACAAATGACAGTGCGGTTCAGGTGCTCGGCGATGAAACCCTGCGCGATATCGCCCGTGAATTGGTGCAAACCGTGCGTAATAACGTCACCATTGACTGGACGCGGCGCGAGAATGTCCGCGCCAACCTGCGCCGCCTGGTTAAGCGCATTCTGCGCAAGCACGGTTATCCGCCTGACAAGCAGGAACGAGCGACCCGGACCGTACTGGAACAGGCCGAGGTGCTGTCCGCCGGCTGGGCGGTTTAACCGGAGGCCGGTCGTCTCAAGAAAGTTCTCCTTGACCCCCGGATATAAACGCGCGATGGTGCCGAAACTGACACAGGCGGGGAGAAGCCAATGACCACGGTCGGCACGGGCAAGATGGTCGGCGCCCTGGCCTGGCTTGAAAGCCTCGGCTGGCGTATCGCTCACAGTTTCGATATCGCTTGGTAACGCGGTCCGCTTGAAGTGAGGACAACAGGGTCATATCACGCGGCAAGAACGTTGATATCTCGGCACTCGATCAGGCGCTGGTCCGCCGTGACAAGGGTCAGATCGAATGTCTTTGCAGTGGCGGCGATGAGACGGTCCGCGGGGTCGCGATGCGGAAGATTGATGGACGCGCTCCCCAGCACCACATCCATCGTGAGGGGAATTTCTGAGACCGGACTTGCGGACATGGCCTTGCGCAACCATCTCGGCCCGTCCGGTTCCAGGACAAGCCGCCCCCGCTCGGCCAGCAGCAGAGTCTCCCACAAGCTGATAGACGCAAGGCGTAGCGCCGTCCCGCGCGCGGTGAGGGTGTCACGCACTGTGATTGAGAGCCGGTCCGGGTCAAGCAGACTCCAGAGCCAAATATGCGTATCAAGAAGTAGCGACATTTACGGGCTTGTCTTCCCAGGGCTATCGACCAAAACCTCCCAGTCGTCCGGCGCGGCGGCGGGCTCGACGAGGTCGCCGATGATGGCGCCCCGTCTCCGCATGGCACCCAACCAGGCGTCGGAGGGAGCCTTTGTCGGAGGGATGACCTCGGCGACCGGCTTGCCAAAACGGGTTATCAGGACCGGCTGTCCCGTTCTGCCAACACGGTCAAGGACGGCCAGGCAGGTGGCCTTGAATTTCGAAATTTGAATTTCTTCCATGATCGAATCGTACCATGGTATCAGACCATGGTCTATTACTTCGGTCATCAGCATTATGAGGGCTGGTTGAACACATGACCGGATTTGCCGAATCCACCGTCGAAACCGCCGCCCTAGCCTGGCTCGAAAATCTCCGCCCACGAACTGGACCATGCCCGATACGCTAGGCGCAGAGCGTGGTGAATACGGAATGGTGGTGCTGGAACGACCATGAGCGCCTTGACCCCCGGATATAAACGCGCGATGGTGCCGGAACTGCCACAGTCGGAGGGAAGCCAATGACCACGGTCGGCACGGGCAAAATGGTCGGCGCCCAGGTGAAACGGGTCGAAGACCCGCGGGTGCTGTTGGGTCACAGCCAGTATGTCGATGATATCCACCTGCCCGGCGCCCTCGGGGTCGCGTTTGTCCGCAGCCCCTACCCGCATGCCCGGCTGCTCACGGTCGATGTCAGCGCCGCTCAAGCGTCTCCAGGGGTAGAGGCGGTCTTGACCGGGGCGGATGTGACCCAGGCGATCCGCCCCCTGCGCGTGGAGTATGATCCGGCCAAGGCCCCGAAACATAAACCGTGCAACTGGTCGGTGTTAGCCCAGGGCAAGGTTCGCTTCGTGGGAGAACCGGTGGCGGTCGTTGTCGCCTCGGACCGCTACACGGCAGAGGATGCCGCGGCTGGCGTGACAGTCGAGTATGAGCCCCTGGAGGTTGTGCGCGATATCGAACAGGCCATGCAGCCGGACGCCCCGCTCATCCATGAGGAATGGGGCGACAATCTCATGCAGACGGTGGACATGCAGGCCGGCGCGATTGCCCAGGCTTTTCAGGCGGCAGATTGCATCGTGGCCGAGCGCTTTGCGACCGGTCGGCATGTGGCGCTGCCCATGGAAGCCCGTGGCTGTCTGGCCCACTATGAGCCGGCTTCAGGCTCCCTGACACTGTGGTCCTCGACCCAGGTGCCGCATCTGATGCGGGCTCACCTGGCCCGCCTGCTCGACTTTCCCGAGCACCATATTCGGGTCATCGCCCCGGATGTCGGCGGGGGGTTCGGACCCAAAGCCTACGTCTATCCCGAGGAAGTCCTGCTGACCTTTCTTGCCAAGCATATCGGCCGCCCGGTCAAGTGGATCGAAGACCGACGCGAAAACCTGTCCGCCTCGACCTTGCAGGCCAAGCAGCAAGTCGTGCAGGCGGAACTCGCCCTGACCAGGGAGGGGACTATCCTGGGGGTGAGGGGGCGTTTTATCTGCGACGTGGGGGCCTACTCGGCCTATCCGTGGGGCTCTGCCCTGGAGGCCGGCATGGCGGCTTCGGCCTTCCCAGGAGGCCCCTATAAGGTCCCGGCCTTCCGCTGCGAGGCCCTGTCGGTTGTGACTAACAAGACCACGAGTGGGGCCTATCGTGGGGTGGGTTTGCCGGTCAGCATTCTGGTCATGGAACGCCTGCTCGACCTGGGGGCACAGAAACTGGGGCTCGACCCGGTCGAGCTGCGCCTGCGTAATATGATCCGCAAGGAGGAACATCCCTATCAGACCATCACCGGGGTTGAGATCGAAAGCGGCAGCCACCGGGAGGCTCTGCAAAAGGCCCTGGGCATGCTCGACTACCCGGCTTTCCGGGCCGAGCAGCAACAGGCGAGACAACATGGGCGCTACCTCGGCGTTGGCCTGGGCTGTTATGTCGAGAGCTCGTCCTACAGCTATCGCAGTTTTGAGCCGGTCGGCATCACCTGGGGCGGCTATGAATCGGCTACCGTACGCATAGACGCAAACGGCAAGGTCACCGTCCTGGTCGGCACCCACTCGCACGGCCAGGGCCATGAGACGACGTTTGCCCAGGTTGCGGCGGACGAGCTGGGTGTGCCCGTGGCTGACGTCAGGGTGATTCAGGGAGATACCACGACCGTTCCGCACGGCTGGGGAACGTGGGCCAGCCGCAGTGCCGTGCTCGGCGGCGGCGCCATTATTCAGGCGTCGAGCCAGTTGCGGGAGAAAATTCTGCGCACGGCCTCACGCCTGAGCGAAGTGCCGCAAGATGACCTTGAACTGGCCGAGGGATTAGTCCGGCGCAAGACGGATAGCCTGGTACTCATGCCGTTGCAGGACATCGCTCACCTGCTGGTTGTCCAGGCACCGGCAGGTCTACCGGAAGACGAAGAACCGGGTTTGGAGGCAACTGCGCACTACACCCCACCGCCCTGGACCCACGCCAACGCCACGGTTGTGGCGACGGTCGAGGTGGATATCGAAACCGGCTCCGTCCGGCTGCTGCGGCTGATTGTGGTCGAAGACTGCGGCACAATAATCAACCCGTTGGTGGTTGACGGACAGATCCAGGGCGGCGTGGCTCAGGGCATCGGATCGGCCCTGTACGAGCAGACGGTGTACGACGAGAACGGCCAACTGCTGACGGGGACGCTGATGGACTATCTGGCTCCCACCGCGGTGGACGTTCCTCGGGTCGAAATCGGACATATCGAAACCCCAGCGCCGAACACGCCGCGCGGCATCAAGGGCATGGGCGAAGGCGGAGCCATTTCACCGCCGGCAGCCATAGCCAACGCCGTGGCGGACGCCCTGGCACCGTTGGGGGTACGGGTCAACGAGATTCCGCTCACCCCGGAGCGGGTTCTGGTCCTGATCGACCAGGCACGCCAGGGGGCGTGAGACCGGCAAAACAGAGGAGCAGCCTCGGGTCTGAGTCCGCTCATCACCTGCCGGTCTTCATCTTGAAGCGGAAGTCGCAGTACTGGGCGCCCTTCATGATCGTTTGCGTCCGGGTCATGGTGACCTCAGGACCGCCCACCGCTTCGATATCCACGTCCATCTCACACGTCAGCAGCGCGCCCAGCTCGGGTTCTCCCAGTTGCCGGAAGAAATCCGCGTAGCGGCAACTGGTGATATTGAACTCCCAGGCCTCTGGCTCCCGCTTGAGCGTCTCAAGGTCTACATCACCGCCGACCCGTTTCAACATGGCCTCATTGATGGCGTCCCATTTCTGCCGGGGGCTACCGGAGAGCTGGCCGCCGATTTCCTGGTAAAGCTTGCCCGACCACTCCCGCAGGGCCTGGCTGGCAATCTGGTTCGCCCGCTCCTCGCCCAACTCGGCCCGAAAGGCGCGGAGCAGAGGCACGAGCACCTGGGCTTGAATCTGGACCTTTTCAAGCAGGGAGAGACCGATCTTGCCAAACGCCGGCGCAAAAATATCCGGAGTAGCGTCCTCTTGCTGCTCGTTCGCCTTCAGATCATCGGTACTCGCCATAGCATTCCTCCTGTATTCATGGGCTGCACTTGGGGCAGCCGAGTTATGAGAATACCAGAGCAAACCTCTAGGGGGCATGTCAACGAGCGGAACGCAATTAGTTCTCCGCAGCTCTTGACACAATCGATTTGAAAGATGCAGAAGGGCTGTGAGAGAGCGAGAATTGAACCGAACGATTCTTGAGAAGATCACGCCAAAATAGGGAGGGATTGCCATGCAAACCGCGACGGAGAACAGACGCTGGTCAAAGGAATACCCCGAGTTGGGGACGGGACCCGTGCCGGCGGAATCGTGCATTTCCCCGGAGTATTTTGAGCTTGAACGCGAACGGGTCTTTCGCCGTACCTGGCTCAACGTGGGCCGCGTCGATGATATTCCCAACGCGGGCGACTTTTTCGTGCGCGAGCTGGCGGTGTGTAAAACCTCGATTCTGGTCATCCGAGGCAAGGACGGCGTCATCCGCGGCTTTCACAATGTCTGCTCGCACCGTAGCAACAAGCTGGTCTGGGAAGAGCGTGGGACCTGCCGTGGGGCCTTAGCCTGCCATTTTCATAGTTGGGGGTATAACGCCCAGGGGCAACTCACCGGCGTCCCGGACGAAGAGAACTTCCACGATATCAATAAGAGCGAGCTGGGACTCACCCCGGTGACTACCGACATCTGGGAAGGGTTTATCTTTGTCCATCTGGGTTCACAGCCCCAAGAGACGCTCACCGACTATCTGGGTGGCGTGGCTGACCAGATGAAAGGGGCCGCCTTTCATAAACGAAAACACACCCACACGTATAAAGTTGAAGAGCAGGCCAACTGGAAGGTTGCCCTGGACGCCCAGAACGAGGCGTATCACCTGCCCTTCCAGCATCGCTATTCCTTTCCCGGGATGTTCGTCCTCAAAGACAACCGCTATCTGCGTCTCTCGGGTGTGAAGCTGTATAATCATCACGCGGTCTGGTCGACCACCTATAATTCGGAAAGTACGCCGACGCCGACTGGGGCGCTCATGAACCAGCTCAATACGGCCACCACCAACAGCCGCCTGCCCATGCTGGGGGATTTCGACTTTTTTGTGATCTTTCCCAATTTTGTCATTCTCCAGTTTCGGGGCATCGAAGACGACTATTACATGACCTATAATTTCTGGCCGCTGGCGGTGGATCGCTGCATCTGGGAGATCAAATTTCATTTCCCGCCCGCCGAAACGGCCGGCCAGCGACTCAGCCAGGAATACCTCAAACACCGCATCTGCGATGTGCTCCAAGAGGACGCCGTGGCGCATGAGACCCTGCAAACCGGTCTGAGCTCGCGGGCGAAAACACATCTCATCCTCCAGGATGATGAGATCCAGATTCGGCATTTTCACAAAGTGTTGGAAGACTATATGGGGTTCTTCAACGGACGGGGGCACTGATGGCCGAAGTGCCTCTGCCGGAGCCGTTTCAGGGCCTTGAGCCGTTCAGGGTCTGGGCCCTGGCCACGGAGCGCGAGCGTCGCGCCAAGCGTCTGTCCAGCAGCATGGAGGAGATTCAGGCGTTCTACGACGCGCTCTTTCCCCAGTTGGAGGCCGTGGTTGCCTATCTCGACCAGTTTCCGCTTGACCAACTCCCCGCACAGGCGCAGCCGCTCTACTATCTGACGCTTTCGCTGGTGGAAGTCACCAGCGCCGTAGAACTGTATCACAATCCCCATATCTTTGAGGCCATTGAGCCCGCCCGCTTCCGGCGAGTGGAATAAACCTCTCACGAACGGTTTTCATTAGAAAGGAGCAGCGGCCATGGCTGGGCAATTAGACGCAAGGGTAGCGCTGGTAACTGGTGGCGGCTCGGGCATTGGACGTGCCTCGGCGGTGGTTTTTGCCAGAGAAGGCGCCAGAGTTGTTGTTGCCGACGTGGATGAGGACGGCGGACAGGAGACGGTTCATCTGATCGAGGCGGCCGGCGGAACGGCGCGGTTCGTCCGCGCGGATGTCTCCCAGGCGGCGGAGGTGGCCGCCCTGGTCGAGCAGGCCGTTGCCACCTATGGCCGTTTGGACTGCGCCCTGAACAACGCCGGTATCCAGGGGGACATCAAGCAGACCGCCGAGTGCAGCCAGGAGAACTGGGACCGGATTATTGCGACCAACCTGACCGGTGTGTGGTTATGTATGAAACACGAGATTCCGCCTATGTTGAGCCAGGGCGGAGGCGCGATCGTCAATACGGCCTCGAACTTCGGGCTGGTGGGCTCGAACGGGATGCCGGCCTATTCGGCCAGCAAACACGGCGTCCTCGGTCTGACGAAAACCGCGGCCCTGGAGTATGCCAAGTCCGGCATTCGGGTCAACGCCGTCTGCCCGGGGCCGGTCCAGACGCCGCTGGTCGATAAGGTCCTGGCCGCCCAGCCCGAGCTGGGAGACCAGATCATCAAAGCCATCGAGGCCAGGGAGCCGGTGGGGCGCATGGGGCAACCGGAGGAGATTGCCGAGGCCGTGGTCTGGTTGTGTTCCGCCGCGGCCTCTTTTGTGACCGGAACGGCCATGTCCGTGGATGGCGGCTTTGTCACGCAGTAGCACAACAATCAGGGGAGGGAGCCATGTCCAGCCAGGCGACGAGTCGCTATGCCACCATTAACGGTCTCAGGCTCCACTATGTGGAGTGGGGCGATGCGCAGGCAACGCCTCTGGTCTGTCTGCACGGCTTACGGGCCTACGGCCACTGGTTCGATGAGTTGGCCGCGGTCGTGAGCGACCGGTATCGGGTCCTGGCCCTGGACCAGCGCGGACGGGGTGAGACCGACTGGGCCGCGGACGGCGACTACACGCGGGAAGCCTACGTCTCGGATGTGGAGGCCTTTGTCGAGACGCTCCAACTCGACCGGTTCATCCTGGTCGGCCACTCGATGGGCGGTCTCAACGCCATCCACTATGCCGCGCGTCACCCCGAGCGGGTGCTGGCGCTGGGCATCCTGGACATCGGCCCGGAGATTGACCCCGCCGGCATGCAGCGCATACGCGCCGAACTGGGGGAGACGCCGGCGGGGTTTGACTCCTGGCCGGCGGCCAAGGCGTTTCTGCAGATGCGCCATCCCAAAGCCTCGGAGGAAAACCGCCGGACGCGCCTCACCTGGATGCTCAAGGAGGACGCGGACGGCAGGATTGCGTGGCGGATAGACCAGGCCATTTTCGACCCGAACCTGAAGCCTGACGATCCACAGCAGACCTGGGACCTGCTGAGTCAGATTCGCTGCCCGACCCTGATCCTGCGCGGTGGGGAGTCGGACGTGCTGAGCGTTGACACCTGTCAAAAAATGCTCACCCGCATCCCGGACGGTCAATGGGTCGAAATTCCCGGCGCGGGTCATATGGTGCTTGAGGATAATCCCGAGGCGTGCAACGCGGCGCTGCGCGACTTCTTCAAACGTTAGGAGAATCTATGGCTGCACCGCTCGCCCTTCAGGACTTCTCAAAAACGCGCCAGGACCTGCTGCACGCCAGGCATTTGCCGGGCGAGTTTTACACCTCAGCCGAGATTTTCCAAAAAGAGATCGAACAGATCTTCATGAAAGACTGGCTGTGCGTCGGCCGGGTCGAGCAATACGCCAAGCCGGGCGACTACCGCGCCCTGCGGATCGCCGGCGAGCCGGTCCTGATCTGTAAGGATAAGAGCGGCCGGCTGCACGCCTTTGCCAACGTGTGTCAGCATCGCGGGGTCGAAGTTGTCCGGGGTGAAGGGAATACCCAGGAGTTCAGCTGTCCGTATCACGCCTGGACCTACGGGCTGAACGGCGAGTTGACCGGTGCGCCCTATAGTGCACCGGTCACCACCTTCGACTGGGAGTCCTGCCGTTTGCCCACGGTTCAACTCGATACCTGGGCGGGCTATATCTTCATTAACTTCGATCCCCAGGCGGAGAGCCTGGCCTCCTACCTCGCCGTTGACCGCGTGCAGGAAGCCGCCGGGTTTTTACACGCCGAAGACACCCGCATCGCCGACGAATACACCTTTGAGCTGGACTGCAACTGGAAATTTATCCCGGAAAACCTGATGGACATTTACCACGTCGGCGTGATTCACGGCTCGTCTTTCGGCAAGGTCTTTCCCGTAGACAAATTTCCGTTCTCCCTGACCCCGCACGGCTATCACTCGGAGTACGAGAGCCTGACCATGGCCCCGGACGGCGCCTGGCTGTTTGGCAAGGCCATGCCCTGGCTGGAGCAGAAGTCGCAGTCCTTCGCCTTTACCATCTTCATCCGGCCCAGTTTCAATATGTTTGCCCGGCCCGACATGCTCCAGCCGTGGTTCTGTCATCCCATCGCGCCGGACAAAACGCGCATTACCATCCTGACCCAATACCCGGCCGAGTGGTTTGAGCAGCCGGCCTTCGAGGCCAAGAACGCGGTGGTCAAGGATTTCATCCGGCTGGTCGCCGGCGAAGATAAGGAGATGATGCTCTCGCTCCAGAACGGCGTCGGCTCCCGCAACTTCCGCCCCGGGCCGACCATGGGCCTCGAAAAGGCCATCCACCATTTGCTGAACTCCTATCTCGATCGCATGTTCGGGGCGGAGATGGCGAGGTGAGTCCATCGATTCGCCCGTCTATTTTGGGTGGGCGATAATGCGCCTTCACACGCATCGGGATAGGAGGCAAGCATGGAGCACGAGCGTTTCAGTTATTCACCGATTGTCGAGCGTAAACCGCTACGGTTTCCGAACGGCGCTCGCGTCGCGGTCTGGGTGATTCCCAACATCGAGCACTTTCACTTCGACAAGCCTGCGACCTCGATCACGCCGGTCACGGCGCATCTGAAGCCCGATGTCCTGAACTACTCCTGGCGCGATTACGGCGTACGGGTCGGCATCTGGCGCATGATGGAGGTCATGGATCAATATAACGTGCCGGGTACGGTCGCCCTGAATTCGGAGGTCTGTGCGCACTATCCGCAGATCATCGAGGCCGGCAATCAGCGGCACTGGGAGTGGATGGGACACGGCACGACGAACTCGGTGCTTCTCAACGAGCAAACCGAGGTCGAGGAACGGGCACTGATCCGGGACGTGGTAGACACCATCCGGTCGGCAACCGGGACCGCCCCCAAAGGCTGGCTGAGCCCGGCGCTGAGCGAATCCTACCGGACGCCAGACCTGCTGGCGGAGCATGGGATCGAGTACGTCTGCAACTGGGTGAATGACGAGCAGCCCTACCCGATGCGGGTCGCCCAGGGACGCCTGATCTCCATGCCCTACTCGGTCGAGCTCAACGACATCCCGGCCTTCCTTGAGCGTGGCATGTCTGCGGAAGAGTTCTACCGGATGATCGTGGATCAGTTCGACGTGCTGTACGAGGACGGGGCCAAGACCGGGCGGGTCATGGCGATCTGTCTGCATCCCTTCCTGATCGGTCATCCCTTTCGCAGCAAATACTTCGCCAAGGCGCTCGCCCACATCACCCAGCGCGAAGAGGTGTGGATTGCCAAGGGCGGGGAGATCGCAGACTGGTATACGACCCACTATCTGGATGGGCTTGATGAGAGGGGTCAAGCATGAAAACGCGTAAAAGCAAGGAGCTCGGACAGTACATCGTCGTAGACCCGGACATCTGTCATGGCCAGCCGACCTTCAAGGGAACCCGGATCATGGTCAAGAGCGTCCTTGAAATGCTTGTCAAAGGCTGGGACTGGGATCGGATCTCGGCGGCGTATGATAGCCGGATCGATCACGACGCAATCGCTGAGGTCCTCTCGCTTGCGGGCGAGGCTCTCATCGAAAAGGCTGAAGAACGGCAGCGGGCGGCGTGAACATTCTGGATGAAGACATCAGCGTCCTCGAACGAGATAGGCTCCGCGCTCGCAAGATTCACTTCCGACAGATTGGTTTTGAAATCGGTCGTTTCGGGATGAAGGATCGAGACGATATCATCCCGTTGCTGCATACTCTTCGCCGTCCAACGTTTTTCACACGCGATCACGGTTTCTACCATCCCAGCTTGATTCATTCCGCTTACTGCCTCGTGTATCTTGACGTCGCTTTCGATGAGACCGCCGAATTCATCCGCCGTTTCTTACGGCATCCCGCCTTTCGTACACAGGCACAGCGCATGGGAAAAGTCGTCCGCGTCCACCGCAACGGGGTGAGTTACCGGCAAGTGCACATGAAAAAGGCTCAGGCGCTCCGCTGGTGACCAAGCCTCTCGTGCTGGGTTCTGCAGTTTCATTCGAATATATGCACTAGCCTTCTTAATAACAGAAGGTTAAGACTAAAAAGCTTATAGTCCAAGCACTTAGGGCCTCTAATCGACTATAATAGAGAAAGGAGAGCGATGGTCTGGGATGATAAGCTAGAAGGAACCCATCGAGAAATTGCGGCTGAAGCGAGTTCACCCATCCAAGTGCTCGCTGGTCCAGGGACGGGCAAGACATTTGCTATGATGCGCCGTGTAGCCCGATTGCTCGAAGATGGTATTAACCCGGAACGTATCTTGGCAGTAACATTCACCCGTACCGCAGCCCGAGATCTCAAAGAACAGCTTTCCAACCTTGGTATCGAAAGCGCAGAAGATGTCCAGGCGGTGACACTCCATGCTCTCTGTTACTCAATACTCGCAAAAGAAGAGTTTTTCGATGCTACGGGTCGTAAAGCCCGTCCCCTCCTCTCGTTTGAACGAGACCAACTCGTCAATGATCTATCTGGAAATTTTCAAGGAAAGCAAAAAACGAAAGCCTTACTGGAGGCTTACGAAGCCGCGTGGGCACGCTACCAGTTCGAGGAGGCCGGATCACCCACGGAGTCTACGGATCAAGCGTTCCAAAGCGTCTTACTCGACTGGTTGGGTTTCCATCGCTGTATGTTGATCGGAGAACTTGTCCCACTCACGCTCTCATATGCTCAACAGAATCCAGCGTTGAGTCTGTTACCAGAATTTGATCACGTGCTTGTTGACGAGTACCAAGATCTCAATAAGGCCGACCAAACGTTAGTTGAGACGCTTGGCCAATCGGGATCATTTGTTGTGATTGGTGACGATAATCAATCGATCTACAGCTTTCGGCATGCGAATCCAGAAGGAATACGGACGTTCCAGGACACCCATGCTGGAACGACAGCTTTCACGATTGACGAATGTCGGCGATGTCCTCCCAACATCGTTGAGATGAGCAATTCGCTTATCAGCTATGACCAGAGACGGTCTAGGCCCGTCCCTCTCACACCCGATCCTAGCCGCCCTCTTGCGAGTATCTATATTGTCCAACATCAAACTGCGGACGAAGAAGTTGGCAGTACCGCAGACTATGTAGACCATTATTTGAACGTCCATCCAGATATCAACCCTGGACAAGTCTTGGTCCTTGCTACGCGACGATTCATAGGAAACCGTATTCGCGATGCGCTAATCTCTCGTCGAAGAAATGCCCTGAGCTACTTTTCTGAGGACGCGGTGGAGAAACCTGCCGCCGCGCAAGGATTTTGTCTGTTGACCTTACTCGTTTTTCCTGAGGACCGGGCCGCTCTGCGTGCATGGTTTGGACTCGGCCAAACGGAGAATGGATTCTCGAAGCAGTACGCACGAGTACGTGCACATGCACAAAATGAAGGTATAGAAATTCGTGAAGTCCTTGAGCGACTAAGAGCGGGAGCCATAACAATCGCCCATACAGCAGGGATTCTTGCCCGTTACGCAGAACTGAAGGGGCGCCTGAACGCACTTTCGTCTCTAAAAGGATTGGAACTCGTGAGTGTGCTCTGGCCTTCTAACGAAGAAGATTCCCGACATATACGTGTTCTAGCGGAGAACTTAGCCATTGAAGACGGAGAACCGTCAGATCTGTTAGAGGCGCTCCGTCATGAAGTCACGCAGCCTGATTTACCAGACTCCACCGGTGATGTGATACGGGTCATGAGTCTCCATAAGTCGAAAGGGCTCACCGCGTCTTTGGTTATCGTCACCGGTTGCATGTCTGGCACCCTGCCGACCATTACGACGGGTGCCTCACAAGTAGAGAGGGATCGTCAATTTGATGAGCAGAGACGATTATTTTATGTAGCGATCACCAGGAGTACCAACACGTTGGTGATAAGCTCAGCGATAACTCTGCCAAATAGTGAGGCGCTTGCTAATGGCATCGACATTCTTCGAGCTAGACGTGTCAATGGCATCTGGACAGCTTGGACTTCAGCAAGCCCCTTCATTGCACAGCTAGGGTCATCAGCTCCCAGCCCTCTAACGACAAGCTTATGGCGAGCCCAAGCTGGCTTCTAGATCAGGATCAATACGTTGACAGCACCCTCACCACGTCATACGACTGCTGACAGCAAAAAGGGGGTGCGAGACCTATGACCGCTGTCAAACTGGACGAACCGCTATCGATTCTCATTCTGCTCGGGCTGACCCTGCCCGAAGTGTCTGAGGGCGACCTGGCAAAGATTCAGGCCGCGGCGCCCGGCTCGACCGTCAAGGTGGCTCCTCGGGTGGGCGATGCCATTGCCATGGCCGATGATGTCGCGGTCATCCTCGGTTTCCTGCCCGAAGCATTATTTCAGGCCGCTCCCCGCCTGCGCTGGGTGCATGCCATCGCCTCGGGGGTGGATATGTTTCTCTACCCGGCGATGCGGGACTCCGACGTGGTGCTGACCGGCGAGAAAGGCCTGGTAGGCGGACACCTGGCGGATACCGGGTTCGGCCTGCTCCTGGCGCTCACCCGCCAGATCGCAACCGCCATCCGCCTCGGCTCGGCCAGTTGGCAGGAACGTGAGGCCATGCGCCGCAAAGAGATTGAGCTTGAGGGGCTGACCATGGGCATTGTCGGCTTCGGGGGGACCGGTCGGGCCATGGCCCGCCGGGCGGTGGCGTTTGGTATGCACGTGTTAGCCCTGGACGAGCAGCCCGTCCCGGCGTCGGACGGAGTGGAGGCGGTGTGGGGACGGGAGCGGTTGGCCGAGTTGCTGGCGGCCTCTGATGTGGTTGCGATCTGCTGTCCGCTCACAGCCGAGACGCGGCAGATGTTCAATGCGGCAACGTTCGACCACCTGAAGCCGGGCGCGCTGCTGGTCAACGTCACCCGGGGTGAGATCATAGACGGGGAGGCCCTGGTACAGGCGCTGCAAGACGGCCGGTGTGGCGGCGCGGCGCTCGATGTCGCCCCGGTCGAGCCCCTGCCGGCCGATCATCCCCTGTGGACGTTCGAGAACGTCGTCATGACGCCACACACGGCCGGCGCCAGCCAACTGCGCGCGACGCGCAACCTCGACCGTTTTTGTGAGAACCTGCGCCGTGCCCAGCGAGGCGAGCCCCTCCTCGGGGTTGTCGACAAACAGCTCGGCTACTAAGGCCAGTCGCAGGGAAAAGGCAAAGGCTACGCGAAACGATTCCTGAGCATTTCCCTTCGATATCAGCACCGGGCTTTACGGAGGGGTGACGGGCGCGATCTCTTTCAGCCGGGGCAGCACCTCCCTGGCAAAGAGTCTGATGCCCTTCTCGGCCTCGGCATGGGTCATGAATCCTGACCGCCCAATCATGACCAGATGACCAAAGCCACCGACCTTGCGGTAAAAATCCATGATTTGCTGGTAGACGGTATCAGGGCTGCCGGCGAACAGGATTCCCCGCGCCATAGCTTGTGCGGTATCGATATTCGTGAGCCCTCCGACGTTGAGGATGGCCGGAGCGACAGGCTTATCTGCCTTCGCGGTCTGCGCCCGGCTGCTGGCCGCCGGCCCCTCGGCCCGAGTGTCTGGCCTAGGTGCGGTACGGTAGACCTGGGGCGCAAAGTGGGGCGGTGTCGCCCCAGGCAGGAACTGGGCGTACTGGGGCGCCATCTTCAGACTCGTGTTGAGGAACCACAACAGCTTGCTCCCGATCTCGACACCCTCTTCATGGGTGTCGCCGACATAGACCAGGGCCGCATACGCAAAGTGGTCGGTCATAAGCTTGGGCAGCCCAGCCTCCGCGCGCGCCTGACGATACGCGGCCCAGGCCCGCCTGGTCCCCTCCTCACCGCGCAGCACTAACACATTGACCATCCCCCGCCGACCGGCCTCGCTCGCCGTTTCCGGGTCGCCCGTCGCCGCCCATATTGGTGGATGCGGCTGCTGCCACGGGCGCGGCCAGATGTTCACGTGCCGGTGCGTGTAGTGCTTGCCCTCCCAACTGAACGGCCCCTCCTGAAAGGTCAACGCCTTGGTGACGAGATCGATCGCCTCCCAGTAGCGCTCAATATTCGTTACCGGGTTGGCATTGTTGGACGCCATCTCACTCGCGCCCGACTTCACGAAGCCGATATCCAGACGTCCACGGGAAATGACATCCGCCGTGGCGTACTCCTCTGCGACTCTGACCGGGTCTGGCCGCAGCGAGATCAAGGTCCCCATACTGAGAATGCGGACCTTACGTATCTGGCGGGCCAGGATACCCAGGACCAGCGGGTTGGCCCCAAATAGGGAATTAATTCCAGCGTGATGCTCGATGGCGACAACATTGATTCCCCACTCGTCGCACAGCATGAACTCGTCAAAGGTTTCCTCGAACAAGTCCGCGGCGATCTGGGGGTCGCAATACTTATTCGGCAGGCTGGCCCGGACGGAATCGGCGCGATCGAGCACGTCTGGTGGGACGAAGGGATACGGGTTCTCGTTGTGATACCAGACTTCCATGGTGTGCTCCTCAGCCTCCTCCTCGCTCAGCTCTCTTGTGCCAAGAAGGCAGCCACGCGCTCAACAAAAGCCTCGGGCTGCTCGATCTCGGGATGGTGTCCCGCCTCGGCAATGACCTCAAAGCACGAGCCAGGGATCAACGCGCTGTAGGCCCGTCCGTAGGCCGGCGTCACGATCCCGTCGCTCGCCCCCCACAGCACCAGCGTCGGTCGACTGATCCGACGCAGCCAACGCTTGAGCTGAGGGTTGTACATATAGGGCTGCCAGCCGTACAGGCACAGCGCGTCCCAGTTCCGGGCGTGGACGACGATGTCGTCATCCGGTAGCGCGTTAAAGTCCGGCGCCCACTTCTCGGGGTCGTGCCAGCGGTTCCGCTCCACTTCCTGGGGAGAGGTGTTAAAGACGTCCAGGATATCCGGGGTCTCGCGATCGCTGATCTTGATGCCAAAGGCATCCACCAGGACGAGCCGGTCAATACGATGGCTGCACGCGACCGCGATTTCCGCCGCCAGCCAGCCGCCAAAGGACAATCCCACGAGGCTGACCCGCTCATACGGCAGCGCTTCGAGGACGTCTAAATACAGGCGTACCAAGTCGTACACCGTGTCGAAGTCCGTCGGGCGCGCAGAGTGGCCAAAGCCGGGGTGTGAGGGGGCTATGATCTCTGCCCGCCGGCCGAGCAGATCGAGGAAACGCGCCCGCGGATTGACGGTGTGCATACCGTGCAGGAGCAGGACTGGCCGACCCATGCCCCGGCGTATCACTTCGAGCTCAATGTCCTCGACCGACACACGCTCTCCGACCGGGGCCTCGATATCATTCATCGTGACTTCCTACGGATATTCATTCTCCGTGCTCTACTGCCACAATCCCGACCGAGTACAAAAATACGGGCGATATGCTCGTCCAAGAGACCATAAGCGACCCAGATCGTGTTCTCAAGCTCAGAGCGATAGTCCCAGAATGAGGTAGGACGTGGTTGGATTATTTTTGATGACCAGCAGCTCGAAGTTTTCCACGGTTGGCCTCCCGATCTGTATTTTTCGGACTGTGATAGGGAGGTCTGGTAGGTCCGGAAGATCTGATGAATCTGACAGCGCTTCCCCGGCGCAAGCCACAGACGCGGGATGTTGATCCGGTTAGGCGGCGGCAGTGCGCAGTCGGGCCGCTCGTCTGACCTGTGGTTCCTTATGGAACGCACCGTCCTTCATGATCATGAGGAGATTGTCCGGGTCCTGGAGTAGGCTGATATCCTCGACGGGATTGCCATCGACTAGGATCAGATCGGCCAGATAACCCTCTTTGATCAGTCCAAGCTGGTCACCGAAACACTCACCACCGGACTTGGTCGCCATCATGAGCGTTTCAGCTGGGCTGAATCCCATCAGATTCACAAAGTGTTCGAGGTCCCGGGCATCCTGACCGATCCGGTTCCAGGCAAAGCCATAGTCACCAAACGGCAAGACGCGCACCCCGCGTCTGTGGAGTTCTTGCGTGGCGTGTATGGCGCTTTCCAGTTCGTGCTCAAAGCCCCACGCTTCGGCCATAGCCCGAGTGACACCGTACTCTTCCATGTGGTTCAGCGTGGCATAACTGAGGCCGATGGCTGGATTGACGAAGTACTCGTCCTTGTTGGCTTCGAGTAAGTCGAGCGCTTCTTCGTCGCAAAAATTCGCGTGGTAGATGAGTGTGATGCCGTGCCGGATGCACATCTTGACAGATTCAGCCGTACGCGCATGCGCGACTACGCGCCGGTTGTGCGCGTGCGCCAGACTACAGCAGGCTGCCACTTCGTCCTCCTGCATCACGGTCATTTGCGCGGTCCCGGTTCGCACGAAGTTGTCCCCCGAAATCATGAGTTTAATCACGTCGACGCCCTCACGGATCATCAGCCGGGTGTATTTCCGAATCTCTTCGGGGCCGTCGAGGACCTCCGCGAAACCCTCATGGTATATATGCAGTTGCCTCAAGTCGCCCAGCCCGCCGGTCACGGTGAGTTCTGGCGTGGCCGCTTGCATGCGTGGCCCCGGGATCTTGCCGGCATTAATCTCATTACGGATAACAATATCGAGTCTCGCCTTGGCAGAGGAGCCGTTCACCAGGGCGGTGAAACCATGATCGAGCATGGTCTTCACGTTATGCATGGTGATGAGCACATGCTCCTCCACGGGGATTTCGCCGGTCTCGTAGAGGTCTGCTCCCATGTTGGGATAGGTTGGGTGCCCGTGACAGTTGACCAAGCCGGGCATCAGTGTGGCACCGTCACCGTTGACGACTGTGGCACCGTCCCAAGCCACGGTGTGAGCACCGGCAGCGATAGTCTTGATACGCGTATCCCGGACGAGGACCTCGCCCAAGTACGGCGCACTCCCACTTCCGTCGAGAATCATCACGTTGGTGAATACAGTATCCGACATGGGCCTGCCCTCCTTCATGGTCGATAGTGGTCGCCTTGGGCCACCAGACCAACTATGCGACATTATGTCATGGATGCGTGCGTTCCAGAAGATGAAGGATTGAGGACCTTTACTCGCGAATGGCTTCTTCTTCTCGCTTGCCGGCTTGACAAACCCGCCCCCCAGAAGAGTAGGCTGAATTGACCGAATACAGAGCTGACCCTGCACAATGCGGGCGATACTGCCACCCTTAGAGTAAGCGCATGGAGGGACACGATGAACCACCGACAAATCGTCGAGGCAAAGCTTTTAGAAGTGGGGATCACACTCGGCAACGAGGACCTTGAGCAGCTCACTACGGCCTATGCCGCGTTGCTCGAATGGGAATCTGTCGTGCAGGGCATGGTGCGACCGGAGACAGAGCCCGCCTTGATCTTTAAGGCAGCAGTGGAGGACTAAACAATGGCACGCTCAAGCTCCGAATTCGCTTATATGTCGCTCGCAGAGGCCGCTGACCTCATCAAAAACGGTGAACTGTCTCCAGTCGAACTGACCCAAGCCATGGTGAAACGCATTGCCGCGCTCGACTCGCAGGTTCACGCCTACGTCACAGTCTTTGCCGAAGAGGCGCTCGCTGCCGCTCGGGAGGCAGAAGAGCAAATCCAGGCTGGAGACTATCGAGGCCCGTTGCACGGCATTCCTCTGGCCGTCAAAGACATCTATGAAGCAGGCCGGACGACCGGCGGCTCAAAGTTACGGAGAGATTATACGGCTCGGCAGGACTGTACTTCCGTTGCGAAACTCAAGCAGGCCGGTGGGCTGCTGCTCGGGAAGTTAGCAACCTACGAGTTTGCGGCAGGGACGCCAACCCTGGCTTCGCATTTCCAGCCGGCCCGTAATCCCTGGAACCTTGAGATTGATCCGGGCGGATCGAGCAGCGGTTCAGGAGCGGCCCTGGCCGGCGGAATGATTTTCGGTGCCATGGGGAGTGATACCGGCGGCTCCATACGCTGGCCCGCTTTCTGCTGTGGTATTGTCGGTATGAAGGCCACGTACGGCCGGGTGAGCCGCACGGGCGTTTTCCCCCTGTCATGGAATCTCGACCACACGGGGCCCATGACTCGAACCGTTCAAGATAGTGCGCTCATGCTCCAGGCCTGTGCTGGCTACGACCCCCTCGATCCGGCGTCTGCTAAGGTACCAGTTCCCGATTTTAGTGAAAAGTTGGGCCGCGATATCAAAGGCCTGCGTCTCGGCATTCCGCGCACGCTCTTCCAGGACAACTGCGGGAAGGAGATTCTCGCCACGTTTAATGCAGCCGTGACACAAATGGAAACGCTTGGGGCTGAGATCGTCGACGTGAAATCAATCACGCTTGGCGAACTCCAAGCAACCTTCTGGCCGCTCCTCTGTGCCGATGCGGCTGCGTATCATCTGGCAGACATGCAGACTCAGGCCGAGGACTACAACCAAGACCTGCGTCTCATCCTTGCGCTGGGCAATCTCGTGCGAGGAACGACCTATCTGCAATGTCAGAGAGTCCGGGAGCAAATCCGTACTCAGCTGCTGCAGCAATTGGAGACCGTTGACCTGTTCATGCTCCCCACGACTGGGGTGATGCCCGCACCGATCCGGTCGGAGTCGCCCGGCCTGTACCTGATGGCCAAAGACTTCGCAACTTACACGCCGTTGTTCAACCTGACAGGCTTTCCCGCGCTTGCCCTCCCCTGCGGCTTCAGTAGTGCCGGGCTGCCCATTGGCTTCCAACTCGCAGGTCGGCCGTTTGATGAGGCGACGGTTTTTCAGGCTGGGCATAGCTACGAACAGTCAACACCGTGGCACACCCAGCATCCGTCGCTCTAAACGAAGACAAGATTCGCCCCTGTGAATGGAATCGTAAATTGCGCTAGGGCAGTTTACGGTAGGTTGGAGCGATGCCTGTAGGCGCTCGGCCCGGGCTCTCGTAGGGTGCGCCCTGCGCACCAGGAAGCTGGTGCATGGGATGCACCCTACGGAAGGGAACGGGGGGCTATACGGAATCGTAAATTGCTCTAGCCGGTCGCCACGCAGTAGACCTGATCGGCATCCGCCGGTAGCGCCTGTGCACTCCAGGTCGCCCCGGCGTCGGCGCTGGTGAACACCTGACCCTTTTTGCTGGCGCAGACCATACGGTCGGTATGGAGTTGGTCGATGGACATGGCGAACAGGGTGCTGTTGACCGCATGGCCGATATCCACCCGCTCCCAACTCAGACCGCCGTCCTCGCTGTGGAACAGGCCACCGACGTTGCTCTCGAAATCACCCCCGCCGGACAGCCACAGCCTGGTGGGCATACCCGGCACCTCGCGCAGGCAGCGGCAATAGGTGGTGCCCTTCTCGTTCAGTGGCTCGATGGGCACGCGCTGCCAGTGGTCGCCCCGGTCGGTGCTGCGAAACATGCCGACGCGACAGATGGCCGTGACCGTTCCTGGGCTCAGACGGCTGGCCAGCACGCCGTGCATGTCGACGGTATCGTCGGTGAGGTATTGGCCGTGGCTGAGGTTCTCCCAGTGCTCTCCCCCGTCCAAAGACCGGAGCAGTCCGCCGACCTCCAGGGAGGCGTACAGTTCGTCCCGGTCGGCAATGCTGCCGGACATCATCAGCACCCGCTTAGCCGGTATGCCCTGAGGGGGCATGGTCACGTCGGGGAAGCGGACGCTCACCGGGAGCTGGCGCCAGCGCTCTCCGGCGTCGTCGCTGCGGTATATCTCCGCCGACTCGTAGCCGGCGAACATGACCTGCGGGTCGGCCGGATGGAATAATAACGACCACATGGGCAGACCGTGATCAGGAACCACCACCTTCTCCCAGTGGTCGCCGTGGTCATCGCTGCGGTACGGGCCATCTTGAGTAGCGACGTAGACCACCTCGGGCCGCTGAGGATGGATGGTGATGGCGCGGACCTCGGGCGCGTCCGGCAGCCCTTGTGTGAGCGGCTCCCAGCCCCCCTGCCCGAACACACTCCGATACAGGCCGCTTTTGATCACCAGCTTGATGCCCATATGCTTTTCCACCCATTCGATGCCTGGGCTGGTGTCACCGGCCAGACCGGCGAAAACGTAGGATGTGCTCTTATCCATGGTCTTTTCCTCCTTATTTGAGCGGCGGGACTATCTCGCTCGGGTCGAGCCCGAGTTCCAGGCTGCCGACGCTGGACAGACAATAATCGCTGGGCGGAAACTGGACCGGGCCAACGGCGCCGTCCCGGAACAGTCGCTCAAGCGGGACGGTCTTGAAGAGCGTATGGGCACCGCCCAGCGTGAGCGCGGTCCGCGTAATCCGCGCCCCGGCCTCGCCGACCAGATACTTGGCGCGGAACAGCGCCGCCACGGTTTCCTGGGTCGGTCCCTGGGTGTCGCTGAGCCAGGCCGAATGATAGGTCAGCAGCCGGGCGGCCTCCAGATCCACGCTCATGTCAGCCACCCGCCGGCGCACGTCCGGATGGTAGGCCATCGGCTGGGTATAGCCCCGCGGGACCCTTTCCTGCACCAGCTCCCGCACGGTGTTGTAGGCCGCCGCGGCCACACCCAGATACACCGCCGTATAGGAGGCCCACAGCCAGTTCGCCCCGCTACGGATGAACGGCAGGATGTCGTCGGTCCGGTAGAGTACGGCGTCCTGAGACACGAAACAGTCTTCGAGAATCAGGGAGTCACTGCGCGTCGCCCGCATACCGAGCGTATCCCAGACCTCGTCGACGCGCCGGCCCGGCGCCCGGCGGGGAATCAGCAGCAAGAGAGCGGCCCCCGGCGTATCGATCTCCTCGGGGTGCGCCAGCACCGCACAGAAGTCAGCCGCCTCCAACATGGAGGCAAACGCTTTTCTGCCCGTGATCTGATACCCACCCGCAACCTGCCGGGCGCGCGTGGCCGGTTGGTAGGTGGCCAGCAGGCCGGACGTCCGCGGCTCGGAGAAGTTCCCGGCAATCAGCCTTTGCTCTTTGACGACCAGGTCGGCCAGACGCCGCTTGGTGTCCGGCGGAACGATGGGACTCTCGAACAGGGGGCCGATGATCGAGAGGTGCATATTGAACGAGAGGGCCGTGGCCGGACAGCCCTGGGCGAGTTCCTCGGCCGCCAGGGAGTAGTCGAGCAGCCCGACGCCCTCCCCCCCCATCTCGGTAGGAACATTGAGGCTGTAGAATCCCTCCCGGCGTAGGGCCGCATAGTTTTCCAGCGGATGGCTGGCTTCCTGATCATGCGCGGCGGCGCGGGTGGCGAAGTCTGCTGCCAGCCGCCGACTCCGCTGCTGGAGGCGTGTCCCTGCTTCGCTGACCTGAAAATTCATGACCGCCCTCCTTTGTTCAGCTCCGAGGTCAGGCTGTCCGGGATCGGGGAAGAAACCTACATTATACGGCTTTATCTCCCCGCAGCAGCCTGCCTGTCAACCCAACGGCCTCCGAGCAAGAGAAATGATTCAGCCGGCGCGGCGTCCATTGTATTCCCGGCCGAGATGGAGCAGGATAACATCATATTCACAGACAACACATCGACGAGGGATACCATGCAAGACAGCGTACACACACACCAATGGCAAACGCTGGACGCTCGACCACCCGGAGCTGGGAACCGGACCGCTGCCCGTCACGCCCTATCTTTCCGCAGCGTATTTTGAGCAGGAGCGCGAGAAAATTTTTACCCGCACCTGGTTGTGTACGGGTAAGAAAATCGAGGAAATCCCGCAGCCGGGCGATTATCTGGTGCTGGATATTGCGGTCGGCAAAACCTCGGTCCTGCTCGTCCGGGGTAAAGACGGCCGGGTGCGCGGGTTTCACAATGTGTGCAAACATCGTGGTAATCGACTGGCCTGGAACGATCGCGGCGCCTGTGGCTCCGGGTTGACGTGTCGCTTCCACGGCTGGACCTATGCCGCGGACGGCCGCCTGGTCGGGGTGCCGGAAGAAGATATGTTCTTTGACTTTGACAAGCGGGACTACGGCCTGAGTCCGGTCGCCACGGATGTCTGGGCAGGCTTTATCTTTATCAACCTCGATCCCGACCCGCCGGAAACGCTGCACCAGTATCTGGGCGAAGTGGTTGACCTGCTGCGCGGCTATGCGTTTGACCGCCTGCCGCTGAGCTGGTCGTATACGGCCGAGCAGAAGTGCAACTGGCGGATTCTGCGCGACTCGCAGCTCGAGTTCTATCACGGCAAGGCGCTGCACCAGCAGTTCGCCGGCAAGGTGATGATGAATAAGCGGCAGCCGTCCTGCCACGTCCTCGACGTCAAACTCTTTCGCCGCCACAGCATGATGTCGTTTTACGGCGACCGCCGGAATACCCAACGCACGCCCATGGAGCTGTTGATGGCCCAATTCGGGGCCAGCTTCAAAACCTTTCCCAGCGCGCGGGATATGGACCGCTGGCCCCTCGGGGTCAATCCCACCCGTAGCCGGCAGTGGTTCTTTGATATCTATTATATCTTTCCCAATTTTCATCTGGTGATTCTGAGCCCCTTTCTGTTTGTCGCCCACACCATGTTGCCGGAGACGGTCAATCGCTCGACCTGGAACGCGCGGGGCTATTTCCCGCAGCCCACGACTGCCGCAGAGACAGTGACGCGCGAATATAATAAATGCCTGGCGCGGGACGTGTGGCTGGAAGATGGCAGTACCCTGGAAAACACCCAGCGCGGGATCGAGTCGGGCGTCCTCAGCCAGTATCCGGTCCAGGACCAGGAACTACTGATCCGCCACGCCCATCAGGTGGCGGAAGAGTTGCTCGGCAGCAACGGGCAAACGGGATGAGGCATGGCCGATACGAGCCTGCCCGAGGCGTTCGCCGACCTTGAGCCGCTGGCCGCGGTCTGGGCGCTGGCGACCGAAACCGAGCGCAACCAGCAGCGTCTCAGCAGCAGCATGGCGCAGATTCAAGCCTGCTACGACACCCTGCTGCCCCGCATGGAGGCCGTTCTCACCTATCTGAGTACATTCCCGCCAGAGCCGCCAGATGCACTGCCCCAAGAGGCCCGGCGGCTCTTATACCTGGCCCTGGCCCTGGCCGAAATCACCACCGCGGTGGAACTCCATCAACAGCCGGGCGTGCCCGCCGGCTTTGATCCGCAGCGCTTTATTCCCGACCACGAGCGGTAACAACCGGGCTACGATCTCTTTTGAAAATGGGGCATCACCTCTTTGGCGAAGAGCCGCATGGCCCGGACCGTTTTCGCATACTCCACACCGGGGAACTGCATCCAGCACAGCAGATAGTCCATGCCTAGTTCTTGCTGGTATTTCTCGATCTCCCGAATACAATGCTCCGGGTCGCCGATAATGAAACGCTCCCGGTGGGTGTCAAAGGTCACGCTTGCCGGGTCCTTGACCAACTCGCCCTTATCGTCTTTGAGCGGTCGGACGTTGGCCCACTTGCCGTACATCCCGGCGTGCAGATACATGATGCCCGCCCGGGCCTCCTCCTCGGCCTGGGCCGTGGTCTCGGCAACATAGACCTCGCGAATGACCGGCGTGGCGCTGGCCGTCTTATTGAAGCGCTGGAGCTGCTGCCGGTACATCCGGTAGTGCTCTTTCAACTCGTTGATATGATGCCGGGGGGAGGCCACCAAGGCCGACCCCCACTGGGCCGCCCGGCGCACCCCGCCGCGGGTTGAGGCCCCAATCCAGATCGGCGGGTGCGGCTGTTGGACGGGCTTAGGGGTAATGGACAGGTCTTCCACCTGGTAGTACTGGCCCGAAAACGAGAAGCGCTCCGTCGTCCAGCCTCGAATCATCAGATCGAGCTGTTCTTCCATGCGTGGCTCACGCCCCGAACGCTGTTCTTCATACGCGGCGAACTCCTCGGGTCGATAGCCGGTCGCAACGCCGAGGATGAAACGACCCGCGGCGATATTATCGAGCACCGCCACGTCCTCGGCTGTCTGGACCGGCCGATGGAGCGGCAAGAGATACATGCTCGTCCCGATGATGAGCTTTGATGTTCGCGCGGCCATGGCCGCGGCCGTGACCAAAAGCGAGGGGCAGATACCGTCTTCCAGAAAGTGGTGCTCGACGAGCCAGGCCGATTCAAACCCAATCTCTTCGGCAATGACAATCTGGTCCAGCATCTCGCGATAGAGCTGTGCGTGCGTTTGGCCAGAGCCTGGCCGGAGCTGCATAGAGAACGGACCGATCCCGAATCGCATCATACCCTGCCCTCCTTTGGTGAAGCCGCTGAAATTATTCTCCTCTGAAAAAAGACTGTCAACGTTTGGAGCGACCGAAGTTGGCTCTTAATTCACCGTTGGTCTGACCGTTCTTGCATGGCTGGCGGGCCATAACTCGCCATCAACTCATCGACGATGGTGTGAAACTCGTCCCACGGAGTCTCCCGATAGGCGTGGCCACGTACAATGAATGAGGCCCCGGCATAGAACTTCTCATACTGCTGATGCCGGCCCGCGAACTCGGAGCCGACCATATCCCAGGCCAGCTTGAACAGCTTCATGCGTGCTACCGCGTCTGCCTGGGGTGTCTGAAAGTAGGCTTCAAACTGCTCAGCGAGTTTTTCGTCCTCCATGACCGAGATATCCGCCGGCATCTGAAACACGCCCCCGCCGCACAGATCACGCAGTTGGTCGATAAACTGGCTATAGTTCTGGGTGCACCAGTCGAGGGCCGCGTACATCATCCGCCGGTTAAAACACACATGGCCGTCCGGCCAGCTCTCACAGGCGTTGATCTGGCCGTGTACCATGCCGGCAATGGCGCCCTCGACCGAGGCCATTTTGCCAAGCGCATCTCGCACGGCCGGAATTTGGGCCGCGCCGGTTACGTGGGCAATCTTGCTACACAGGCCGAGCAGCAGGCGCATCTTCGACCAATACCGCACGTTGGACTGATGATTGCCAAAGCAGTGGCTCGGGGTCTTGAGATAGATGTCCCGCGACAACACTGCATCATTATGAACAAAAACCTTCTCCCAGGGCACCTTCACTTGGTCGCACATCACCATGCTGTCGGTTTCGTCGTATCGATAGGCCAGTGGCGAATCAAACTCCGAGCGGCAAGCAGCTTCCATGGATTTACGTGACCACAGACTCAGCCCTGGTGCATTGCACGGCACGGCACACGTAATCGCCTCTTTTTTCTGGTCAGGTGACAGGGGGATGACATTCCCGATCCAGATGTCATTGGCGAACACCGCGCCCGTCGCCAGCATCTTCATGCCAGAAATAATTACGCCGTCATCTTCCTCACGGACGACGCGGAGGGTGGGGACCGGCAGATTCTGGCGCTGATAGAACTCCGGGTCTCGGGCGGCCTGGGGAGGCAGCACGGCATAGACGGTGTAGATATCGTTATCGCGCACGTAGCGATAATAGGCGAGCAGGTTGTCCGGATTACCGCACGGCGGCTTGAGCTCATCCGACTTCATGGCCATACCGGTCACAAAGCTGGCTACGTGGTCGGGCGAACGCCCGAACATGCCGTAGGTCAGGTCCGCGATTTTTCGGTGCCCGACCATCCGCCGCTGCAGGTCGTCGCGCGTTTTGGCTCGTAAATAGTAAATCGAGTGCCGGCCGCCGTTCTCTTCGAAGGTCAGCGTCTCGCGATTGCCCGGGTCCGCCTTCATATCGTAGATGGCAGCCACCGTGCGGGCGGCGTTGCGGAACGCCGGATGGGTGGTGACATCCTCGACCCGTTCGCTGCCAATATAGACCACCCGTCCGTCCCGCAGGGACTCTAAATGCTCCTGACCGGTCTTCAGCATGGTCGTCTCCTTTCCAACAGCGCAGTACGAGCCGTGCATAGCACGCTTTGCGGGCGAAATCGCGTTCGATACCCATGGGAGAGGAACTCTTCTCGCTGAGGCCCGACCATCGGCAGAGATGAAGCGGATACAGATTCTCCCGAAATCAATTGAATATGAGAGAGGGGCGGGAGGGCGCTCATCACAGTAAGTGATGATATGTAAACGAAAAGAGGAGTCTTACTTGACTTTTGCCGCCAACTGACCCAGTTTCTCTCCAATGTTGTCTGGATGGGCCCGCCACCACTGAAGAGCGCACGCACGGGCGCGCGCAAAAGGAACGTCAGATGTACGAAATGTTATCCGGCCTGCGCGTGGTCGAAATGGGCCATATTGCCCTTGGCCCCCTGGCTTCCCAGATGTTGGGTGACTATGGGGCGGAAGTCATCAAAATCGAGCCGCCGAGCGGCGATGTGTACCGCGCCCTCGGAATAAGCCGTAACCAGGGCATGAGCGCCCAATGGATGGCCTGCAATCGCAACAAACGCAGCGTGGCTATCGACCTCAAGCGTGAGGAAGGCCGGCAACTGCTGCGCGACTTGCTGAAGACGGCGGACGCGTTCCTGCACAATATGCGTCCACCCGCTATTCGCCGCTTGGGCTTCGACTACGCGGCGGTGCGCAAAATCAACCCCGACATCGTCTACTGCTTCTCCGGCGGCTTCGGACAGGATGGGCCGTATAAGGATTACCCGGCGTTCGACGATATCATCCAAGCATACTCGGGTATCGCTGCTGTCAATAGCCTGCAAACAGGACAACCCGAACTGGTCCCCATGGTGGTGTGCGACACCATGACGGGACAAGCGCTCGGGCAAGCTCTCCTCGCCGGGCTCCTCAGTCGGCAACTGCACGGCCAAGGCGTCTGCATCGAAGTACCGATGTACGAGTTGGTTGTGAGCGCGCTCATGAATCAACATCTGAACGGCGAAGGCTTCGTCCCCGCGGAAGGGCCGCTTGGTTACAACCGCGTGCTGAACCCCTCAAGACGCCCGTGTCGAACGAAAGACGGCTTCATGGTGCATGGCGTCTACAAGGTCGAGAACTGGCGCAAGTTATGCAAGGCGATAGGCCGTCACGACTTGCTCGACAGCGGCATGCTGGACGACCAACACACCGTCGCGGCCAACATCTCGACCCTGTACACAATCATGCTCGAAGAGATCATGCCGCAACGTACGAATACCGAATGGGTCGCGCTCTTCAATGCACTGGACATTCCGTACGCTGAAGTCCAGCAGTTGGACACCTTAATGGACGACGCGCACTTGCGGGCCGTGGGGTTGTTCGAAGAATATGAGCATCCGACAGAAGGTGCCGTGCGGCAAATTCGCCAACCGATCAATGTGACTGGATGTGACCGCCGCAGCGACCGGCCCCCGCCGCAGCTCGGCCAAGACACCGTCACCGTCTTGAACGAGCTGTACGGCGACGAGGACCAGGTGCGCCAGCTCATCGATGACGGCATTGTCGTCGCCAAGTAAACACAGGCGAAGGAATCGTACGTATTGCCGGCGAATTTGTATTTTTAGGAACGCGCGCCCGTCTGCGAGAGCAAATAACGGTGCTGTGTCGCCGCCCAGTCATTCCTGCGCAAGAACGTCACCCCTGCGAAAGCAGGGGCAGGAATCCAGCCTCCCGGCCTCTGGATGACGAAAGCGTACTGGCACGGCTACAACGTATCGTGAAACGCTCTAGCCCATATTCTTCACCATTCCGCCGTCGATGTCATACGCAGCCCCCGTGATGAAGCTGGCTCGTTCTGAGCACAGAAAGGCGACCAGATCGGCAATCTCTTCGGATCGGCCAAACCGACCGAGCGGAATATGGGCGGTGGCAAAGTCGTTGATCATGCCGTCCGGGTCGTCGGGATTCAACGTCTTTGACAGACCATCCCACAGTGGAGTCCGCGTCGGCCCTGGGCAGACGGCGTTCACCAGGATGTTATCCTTGGCCAGTTCGTCGGCCAAGGTTTTGCTCAGACTGATGATGGCCGCTTTCGTGGCGTTGTAGTCGATCAATCCGGCGTTGGGCTGTTTGCCGAAGATCGACGCATTATTGACAATCCGGCCCCATTTTTGTTTTTGCATCAGGGGAACGGCAAGCCGGGAGCAGCGAATCACGCTGAACAGATTGATATCAAGATTATCCTGCCACTCCTCATCTGACAGACCCAGCCCCTGACTCAGATGGTACCAGCCAGCATTATTGACCAGGATATCAAGCTTGCCGAACTGCTGTACCGTTGTGTCAAAAAGGGTCTGGATGTCTGCGGCTTTACTGACATCAGCCTGGACTGCCAGGGCCTGCGGACCTAAAGCTTGGGCGGTGCGAGCTAATTGCTCCTCACCGCGTGCGCAAATCACGACGTGGGCTCCCTCTTTGACCAGACGCTGGGCCATGGCCTCGCCCAGACCGTAGCTCGCTCCAGTAATGACCGCTACGCGGTCTTTTAAACCAAGATCCATATCTCCCTCCTTCCGACGTTATCGCCTATCAATTCGGGGGTACGATAGCAAACGATACTGGAGAAGTCATAAGGGACGTTACAGTCTTAGCGGGGCAATGGCAACGATGAGGGGAAAAGTGGGTCACGTGAAAGTGAAAGGTCAGGGATTTGTAATGCGCATCTCTACTGAAGTCACTGAACGGCTCAACCGCTTCTGGAGTACGTCCCGTTTCGTAAAATGGCTCATTTTCTGACGAATCGTTGCCGGCTCCCATAAAGGACGTCCGTTTTGAAAAGGCGCCCGCCTTTACAGCATTGACAGCCTGAGGCCGGCTCACGTAGTTAGGGCGCGGGGAAAAAATAGTTCGTTGTGAGGGAGGGCTCTATGGCTGAATCTGTTGAAGGCGGACGAGTGCCAGAGATAGGCAACCCGCACGGGATGGACTGGACTCCGCTCCGAGATGTTGGGAAGGCGGAGATTCCCGTCTCTCGATACGTCTCAGACGACTACTACGCGAGAGAGAAGGAACGTATCTGGCGACGTTCGTGGCTGTTGATCGGACGCGAGTCGGACGTTTCGAAAGCCGGAGATTTTTTCACCTTCTACCTCCACGTTCTGAGCACGCTGGTCATCGTGATTCGCGGAAAGGACGGGGAGCTGCGAGCGTTTCACAACGTCTGTCAGCACCGGGGGGCCCAGATCCAACACGAAGCCTGTGGCAGTTGCAGGGCGCTTACCTGTGCATTTCACGGATGGGTGTATGATCTGGACGGCTCGCTCCTTAACGTGCCTCAGGCCGAGCAGTTTGAAGAACTCGACTACGAGGAGCGGCAACTGAAGAGGATCCATCTTGATACCTGGGGCGGCTTCGTCTTCATCAACCTGGACCCGGCCGACCAGCCCGAACACACGCTCGCAGAATGGCTCGGTCCGATGCCGGGGCCGCTTGGCGAGTATTTCGCGAAGGAGAACTGGATCTGGCGGGTCGGTTGGAAAGGTATCTTCGAGGCCAATTGGAAAATCATGGTCGACGTTCAGCTGGAGGGCTACCACGTCAATGCGCTCCACGCCAAGACCATCGGAGGGGTCTTCGGCCCAGCGCAGCTTCAGAACCTCGCCTTTCCAGATACGCCGGGAATGCCGACCAAGCTCGAGTTCATGCGCCCGGACATTTCGAAAGACAAGAGCTTCCGGCGTCCAATTCAAACGCCCGTGATGAAAGCGGCCGTGGAGTACGGGGCCACATCTCCCTTTACTGACAAAGACGCCTCCTCGGGCGGTATTCCCCTCCGCGCGAACCACTACCCCGGAGCAATCAACAGGCTGGACGACCCTCTTTGGATCTTCGACGACTACCTGATCTTTCCGAACGTGGTGA
This sequence comes from uncultured Binatia bacterium (SeqCode), assembly GCA_965232605.1. GTDB lineage: Bacteria > Desulfobacterota > Binatia > Bin18 > Bin18 > Bin18. Next base: position 194,739 of record CBDDQA010000006.1, read on the forward strand.
TGATGGCGCAGACCGACCACATCTGGTTGCAACGAGTGTGGCCGATTTCCCAGCATCGCACAGCCTGGGAGTTCGAGTGGTATTTCATCGATTGGCCCAAAAGCTTCGGCGAGTGGTTTGCCTGGGAGCAGGCCTACTGCCATTTTCGAGATGTGACAACCCAAGACATGGTGAACGTCGAAGGAATGCAAAAGGCCTACCGCGCCGGCTCCATCAGTACAATGGTCGTCTCAGATATCGAGGGCGGCGTACGGTGCTTTCAGGACAAAGTCACCCAGATCGTTGGCGCAGAGTGAACTCCACAAGGCCCGTAGACCGAAAACAAGGAGGCTGAGCATGCCGGACTTCCGTCACCTGAAGGACTACATCGAAACGTGGGGTCTCCCGACGCGGGAGGCCCGCCTGGAGAAGCGTTTAACGAGTTCGTTCCAAGAACTCAAAGACTTCTACGAAGCAGTGGGCCCACACCTCGACGAAATCATCGCCTTCCTGAATCAATGGCCCCTGGACGAGATCCCCCCAGAACATCGGAGCCTCGCCGACACCGCACTGATGCTGTGCGAGGCCGACAACCCGGTCACTAAGTGGCGATCGACCACGCTCACATCCGGTGTCGATCCGCGGCGACTCGAGGTGAAAGCCAACCCGTACGACTCGCCTCAGCTCGACGCAACGAAACGTCCGTAGGGATCTCTGCGAGAGTTCCTCGTGGGTGGTCTCCAGGCCGGCGATACCAGCAGAAGAGCGCTGGTCATCGGACCTCACATTGAGTGATCTTTGTGCTCTGCACCAGCAACTTGACACCGCGTCGAACCATGGTATGCACGATCATTATCGGTCTGAGATATCTCTAAGCGACCTGAAAACCTCCAGGGGATACGGGAGGGGGGAACACCATGGCAAACGGAGCGATCGAGCACTATGACGTGGTGGTCATCGGGGCGGGCTTTGGCGGCTTGTACGCCCTGCACCATCTACGCGGGATGGGCCTCTCGGTGCGCGTCTACGACGGCGCCGCCGGCGTGGGCGGCACGTGGTGGTGGAACCGCTATCCCGGCGCGCGGGTCGATTTTCCGGGCAGCCCCTTCTACTGCTATACGTTCTCAGAAGAACTCGTGCGGGAGTGGGACTGGCCCGAGACCCAGCCCGATCAGCCCACGGTGCTGGCCTATTTGGCGTACGTCGCCGACCGGTTCGACCTGCGCCGCGACATCCAGCTCGAAACCTGGATGCGCAACGCCTGCTACGACGAAGAGGCGCAACGCTGGATGCTCGAAACCAGCGCCGGCGAGCACGTTTCGGCCCAGTTTCTGATCTGCGCGGTCGGCACTCTCTCGGCGACGCATAAGCCAGACCTCCCTGGGCTCGATACCTTTACCGGCGAGTGTTACCACACCGGCCGCTGGCCGCGTGAGCCCGTCTCCTTTACGGGTAAGCGCGTCGGCGTGATCGGGACCGGCTCCTCGGGGGTGCAGGCGATTCCCGAGATCGCCCGCGAGGCCGCATACCTGACCGTGTTCCAGCGCACGCCGCAGTACAGCATCCCGGTTCGCAACCGCCCCATGGACCCCGAGGTAGTGCGACAGGCCCGCGAGAACTGGGCTGCAATCCGCGCGAAGATGAACGCCTCGCCCCTGGGCGCACCGTTCGAGGTCTCCGAGCGCTCGGCCTTCGAGGATACGCCCGAGCAGCGCCAGGCGCTCTACGAAGAGCTCTGGCAGAAGGGTGGCTTCCATATCCTCTTTGGCAGCTATGCCGACCTCCTGACCAATAAGGAGGCCAACCGCACGCTGGCCGACTTCGTGCGCGGCAAGATTCGTGAGATCGTACGCGACCCCGCGACCGCCGAGAAGTTGATGCCCGACTACTATATGGGCACCAAGCGCCAACTCCTCGACGACGGCTATTACGAGACCTTTAACCGCGACAACGTCGCTCTGGTCGATCTGCGCCAAGACCCGATTCAGGAGATCACGCCCGAAGGCGTGCGCACCGCCAACAGCGAACACCTGCTCGACATACTCGTGCTGGCGACGGGCTTCGACGCCATCACCGGCGCGCTGGTGCGCCTCAACCCAAAGGGACGTGGCGGCGTCAGCCTCCAGGAGAAGTGGCGCACGCGCTTCGACACCTACCTCGGCATGACCATAGCCGACTTCCCCAACCTCTTTATGCTCCACGGCCCTGGGTCGCCCTCGGTGCTCTTCAATATGCCGCTCGGCGCCGAGCTCGAGTCGGCATGGATCGGCGATTGCATGCGTTACCTGCGCAAACACGGCCTGGGTGCCATCGAGCCGACCCCCGACGCCGAGAAAAACTGGGACCGAGAGGTCGCCGAGATCGCCAACGAGACGCTCTACCCCCTCACCGACTCGTGGTACACGGGGGCGAACATCCCGGGCAAGCACCGCCAATTCTGCGTGTATCTGGGCGGCCCCGACTACTTCCGGCGCCTCGCCGAGGTCGCCTCCCAAGGCTACGAGGGCTTCGTATTTGAGGAGGAACACCGCGCGGAGGTTGCCGCCGCGTCCTGAGTACCTGAGAAAATCAACCCTGGGGCCACGCCGTACTGATCTGCTTTCGTAACAGGATGTATACAGAAGGGGATCACGAGGCCGTTGCTCTCCTGGCAACTGGCCTCGTACTCGTTAGCAGAGTCCGGACAAGTGGACATATTGAAGCCGTAGGATTCTCTGTTTGGTCTCAAAGCTGGGCCGCTGATAGGCCGACCCGGCAAATCGTGGGATGACTTTACAATACGGGGGGCAGGGACTAGAAGGTGAGTTGCCATATGGGCAGGTGATTCAGAAGGAGGCAACGATGGCGATGGGACTGGACCAGGTACAACCAGCGGCCCCGCTGGATTTTTTAATGATTGATGCCGACCACCATTATTATGAGCCAGATGATTGCTTCACGCGTCATATGGAATCAGCCTATGCCAACCGTGCGGTCAATATCCGCAGGGGCGAGGGCAAGTTTGGACGGGTGTATATCGGTGATGAACGGATGCGATTTTTCAGCGTCATTCCCGGCGACCACACCGGCGGGCCGGGCGCACTGCAGGAGTTTCTCAAGAGCCACTCAGGCGAGGGCGATGGCCTGGTCTCGGGCGAGACGGTCTCAGCGGCAACGTTTCCCGAATCAACAGACTCCAAGGTACGGTTGCGCAAGATGGATGAACAAGGGGTTGAGGCCGCCCTGATGCTTCCGACGCTAGGTGTCGGCATCGCGCATGAGCTCCGCCACGAGCCGCAGGCGTTGTTCGCCAATTTGCGCGCGTTTAACCGCTGGCTCGAAGAGGACTGGAGCTTTGGGCAGGATGGCCGTCTGTATGGTATTCCCGTCTTGTCGCTCGTGGATATTGACCTCGCGGTCGCCGAACTCGAACGGGTCCTCGCCTTGGGCGCGCGCAGTGTGAACCTGACGCCGGGGCCGGTCAATGGGCGCTCGCCGGCAGACCCGCTGTACGATCCGTTCTGGGCGCGCTGTCAGGAAGCCGGCATTCCGGTGGTGTTTCATCTGGGCAATGACGGCCTGACCGAAATATACTCGTCACAATGGAGTGAGAACCCCTCCCCTCCGAGCCACCGACTCAGTCCGTTCCAACGGGTGATCGCTTCGACGGAACGCGCGACGGCTGATACCCTGAGCGCGCTCGTGTTCCACAATCTGTTTGGTCGATTTCCGAGCCTGCAGGTCGTAAGCATTGAGAACGGGGCCGCGTGGATTGCGCCCTTACTCAAGGCCATGGACCACGCGGCACGGCTGTCGGGTCCGCGAGATTGGACATTCGGCCATGCTCCGGACCGACCCAGCGAAATTTTCAAGCGACACATTAAAGTCTCTCCCTTTCCGGAAGAGGACATTCCGGCGCTGGTAGAGGTCATCGGGCCAGAAAACGTGTTGGCCGGTTCCGACTGGCCGCATCCTGAGGGCTGTGCTGAGCCGATTGATTATGTGGAAGGGCTGAAGGGCCTGTCGCCTGAGGTGGTTCGGGCGGTGATGCGCGATAACACACAGAAGCTCTTTGGCGTCTAACCCGACCCCACAGGTCTTTACGTGTCCCACGGGTCAAACGGGATATCCACACCCGTATTGAGGAGATGGGTCTCACCTATACGATCGTTATCCCGGTCTCCCCCGAGTCCCGTGAACTGTTTGTGCATGAGGTGAGGCCCGAGTTTGTGGCGTGAGGAGACAGTGCCAGTCGAACGGAGAAAAGCTGTGAGCGATATCAAGCAATCCATACACGATCAGTTCGGTCGGGCAGCCGCCCAGTATAAAACCAGCCAGGTCCATGCCACGGGCGATGATTTGGCCCGGATTGCCAAGCTGGTGCAACAGCAGGAACCGCCGGACGTCCTGGATGCGGGCTGTGGAGCGGGCCATACCTCGATAGCCGTCGCACCACACAGCCGCCGGGTCGTCGCCCTTGACCTCACCCCGCATATGCTGGAGCAGGTCGAGCAGTTGGCCGCCGAACGCGGCTTCTCCCATATCGAAACGCGCCAGGGCGATGTCGAACAGATTCCGTTCGCCGACAACAGCTTTGACCTTGTGGTCTCCCGCTATAGCGCCCATCACTGGCCGAACCCCCTGACGGCGCTCCAGGAATGCCATCGCGTGCTGAAGCCTGGCGGGCGGTTTATTCTGAGCGATATTATCTCGCCCGAAGAGCCGGCCTGCGACACCTTTTTACAAACGTTTGAACTCCTACGTGACGCCTCGCACGTCCGGGACCACACGGTGGCCCAGTGGCAGGCCATGTTTGAACGCAGCGGATTTCAGTCACGTGTCGTTTCCACCTGGCGCCTGCCGCTGGACTTTCAGGCCTGGACGGCACGGATGGCGACTCCGCCGGCACGAGTCGCCATGGTGCAGCACCTGTACGACAGCGCGCCCGAGGAAATCCGAACGGCTTTCGCGATTCAGGACAATTACGATTTTGCCCTGTACGGGGCGCTGTTTGAGGCGACCCGCTAACAGGAGGCGGCCATGGGCACGATAGTCTTACGCGACGGCGTCATCTTCGACGGCCACAGTCCCGAGTTGCTTGACGGGGCGGACGTCCTGATCGAAGATGGTGCAATCAAGGAGGTTTCCGAGCGGCCGCTCAAGACCGCCGGCGCCCAGGAAATCCGTCTGGGCGGCCGTTTTCTCATGCCCGGTCTGATCGACGCCCACTTCCATGCCTATGCCGCCCGCGTCAATCTTCCCAGCCTGGACGATTGGCCCATGTCGCTTCTGAGTCAACACGCCCGCACGCTGCTGGAAGACGCCCTCCAGCGTGGCTTTACCAGCATACGGGATGCGGCCGGAGCCGACTTCGGTCTGGCCGCCGCAATTGAGCAGGGCTTGATCAAGGGGCCCCGTCTGTTTTTCTCGGGCCGGGCCCTGAGCCAGACCGGCGGGCATGGCGATACGCGGCCGGTCAAACATTTTGAGCCGTGCGCCTGCGGGTTTCAGGGCTGTCTGTCACAGGTCGCCGACGGGGTGGACGCGGTCCGTCGGGCGGCCCGGGAAGAGCTGCGCAAAGGGGCACATCAGATCAAGATCATGGCCACGGGCGGCCTCTCCTCACCGACCGACCCGGTGTGGATGCTGCAATACTCGGACGAGGAAATCCGCGCCGCGGTCGAAGAGGCGGCCTCGCGGCGCACCTATGTCATGGCCCACGCCTACACCGCGGAAGCCATTGCCCGCGTCGTCAAGCTGGGAGTGCGCTCAATCGAGCACGCCAACCTGATCGACCAACCAACCGCAGAACTGGTCGCCCAGCACGGAGCCTATGTCGTCCCCACCCTGGTGACGTATGAAACCCTCGGAGAGCTGGGCAAGGAGTTGGGCCTGCCCGAGGGCAATATCGTCAAGCTGAAAGAAATTCAGACCGCGGGCCTGACCTCGCTTGAGCTGTGTCAGGCGGCCGGGATCAAGCTGGGCTACGGAACCGATCTGCTGGGGCCCCTCCACGCCCAGCAGTGCCGCGAGTTCCTGATCCGGCGGGAGGTCCTCAACCCCATCGACATCCTGCGCTCAGCAACGACGATCAACGCCGAAATCCTGAACCAGTCGGGAAAACTTGGAACGGTTGCTCCGGGAGCGTACGCCGACCTGGTTGTGTTTGATGGCAACCCGCTTGAAGACCTCGGTGTCTTACAGCCCGAGGCCGGCGGGCCGCGGCTGGTTATGAAGGCCGGCGCGATCTACAAGAACTCGTTGTGATGATACGGTTTATCCGCAACTAACGGGAGGCCGCTTGTTCCGAGCGCCCTTCGCCTGGGCTCAGTAAGTAGGTCGGATTAGCGTAGCGTAATCCGACAAGGACGAGCTGTCGGCTTACGCCTGCGGCTAACCCGACCTACAAGGCTGCTGGCGGATCAAGTCCGGCATGACGAGAGCGTACCGGTACGGTTACAACTTATCGTGAAACGCTCTAGCCTTCGACCTGTTCGGCGAGTCGCTGGGCCGTATCAATCAAGGGCTGGGTCAGGGCCGCCACCTCGGGATCGGCACACATTATAATCTTGTCCGGGTCCGCAGCGAGCGGGTCAACGTCCACATGGCGGTGCGCAATGCGCCACTGTCCGTCCTGTTTCACCAAGCGGTCCACGTAGCGCCCCTGGCCAAATATCTTATACCCGCCTGGGGTCGCCAGCGCGGCCAGGACGCTGACCTGTCCGGTCGCTTCGTTCCCGTTGACCTCATACAGTAAATTGCTGGTCATATGCCGACAGCGAATCTCCCGCACGTGCACGCGGGCATACTCGCGCAGGGCCGCGTGGCCGCGCACCACCCAGGTTGCGACCTGAAAGCCTCCGTTGGGGGTGAAGCACTGCACCCAGGCTTCCGGCTCCAGATTGTCTATCGCATGCGCATAGCGAGCACACAATTCTTGGATAGCGAGTTTCTCGATCCAGGTCTGTTCCATACCGCACCTCTCTTTCTTCCCACTCTCTTTCATGAAGACAGCGCCGGATTCAAGAGTTGTTGCGAGCGAAAGAGGAATGGTGCTAGGGATCGGACGGAAGGATCTCTGTGATGAATCGTTTCGGTATCTCTATGGGCATCAGTCCCCGCGAGCCGCTCGTCAGGGTCGGAGAGGTAGCCAAAGCAATTGAGGAGAGGGGGTTCGAGGCCCTGTGGTTCATTGATTTTCAGCTCGGCCTGAAGGATGTCTATACGGGCATGTCTCTTGCCGCTCTGGCGACCGAAAAGATCGCCATCGGTCCGGCGGTGACGAATGTGATCACCCGGCACCCAACCGTCACTGCCAACGCCATAACCGCCCTGGATGAGCTTTCGGAGGAGCGCGCCCTGTTGGGACTGGGCGTGGGTTGGTCGGCCGTACAGGCGGCTGGCTATAAACCGTCTACTGTGAACGAGGTCCGCGCCGGGATACACGCATTCCGTCAGATGTTTACCAGCGAGGAGGTCGCCCTGTACGGGACGCGCGTTCAGCTTGCGACCGCTCGCCGTCAGATTCCGCTCTACCTGGCGGCGGCCCAGCCGCGCATGCTCCGCTTGTGCGGCGAAACCTGCGACGGGCTCATCCTCATGGGAGCCGCCGAGCCTGAGTTTTGCAACTGGCAGATCAACTCTCTGTATGAAGGTTTGGAGAAGGCGGGCCGAAAGCGGAGTGAGCTGACCATCGACCTGTTTGTGGCGATGAGCATCAACGAGGATGAAAACCTGGCTCTCAATGATGTCCGCGCCTGGGCCACCAGTCAGGCCGCAACCTTCTCTACCTGGAAACATCTGCCCCCGACCTGGGAGCGCTTTCGGCCAGAGTTCGAGCGCGCGGCGCGGCACTACCAGTTGGTTGAGCACCTGTCCTTACGAGCCGGTCACAAAGAAATCGTGAGTGATGAGTTTGTGCAGTCCGTCGCTATTGCGGGTAATAGGCGCACGTGTATCGATCGACTGCACGAGTTGGCCCGGCTTGATATTGACCGGATTACGTTTGCTCTCCTGTCTGGGGGACGGATACGCCGCTTAGACGAGTTGGCAAACCATGTGATGCCCGCCCTTGCCGGGGTCGAGCCAAGCTGAGTGTCAGGTCAGTGGGATAAAATCGTATTCGCCGGTCTGCAAAACCAGGAACACCACCGACTCCTCCCCAGCGTTCGTCACCAGGTGGGGACGGCGTGGGGCCACTGCGTATGTCTCACCGGGTGCCAGATAGATGTCTTCTTTGGGGTCTCGCATAAATATACGCAGGCGGCCGTGGAGAACGTAGAAGGTGTCCTGGACCTCGGTGTGGCAGTGCCAGGGAACTTTCTGGCTTGGGCTGAGTTGCAGTTCGGCGATCTGAAATCCCGGTCGCTCGGCGTGATAGACCAGGCGCTCAACGTCCAATAGAGAACTCGGATTCTTGATCGGTTCCGTTTTCATTGGCGTGTTCCTCGTTGACTCGATCTCATGCGTAGATAAACCATGAGCAACGGACAAGGCAACGCTGACCGCACCATGACATTCTGTCCGGCTTTGCAATCCCGTACGGGCTTGCATTATCCTGTGTCCGGAAATTGTCCACTCAGCCCCGCTCTGTCTGAAAAGGGAGAGCAAAATAAGGAGGTGTGCGCATGAAAAAAGAAGCGATCAATCCCGATAATGTCTGGAAGCCGGAAGACTACTTCAATATCTACCACTCTCCCGGTTTGCCCACGGTTCCGCCCGAAAAATCGGGCTGGGAACAAGCCGTCAAAAAGGGCAACTGGCTGTTCATCTCGGGCCAGACGCCGACCACGCCGGACGGAAAAACGGTTGCCACCGATATGCACGCCCAACTCCGACAGGCGCTGCAAAATACCCGGAATATTGTCGAGAGCGTGGGCGGCACGATGGATGACATTGTTTCGATCCGCTACTACTTCAAGGCCGGGTATATGGAGGAGGGGCTGGCCGCGCTGCGGGATTTGGGCGGCGAGTATTTTCAGAGCCCCTACCCCTCCACGACCTGCGTCGAAGTCGTGCGGGTGGCCTGGGCCGACCATCATTTGGAGATTGAGGCCATTGCCATGCTGGATGCGTGAGGAGAATTCTCTCTACAGTCTCAGTCGGTAAAGGTCGCTTCGACGCGTCCGAGCGGACCAAAGTCGCCCAGCACCCGGACACCCGGAGCGATACCAGTCGGCTGGATACACGTTCCCGTCGTCACGATCTGTCCGGCCTTGAGACCGTCTGCCCGGACCGTGAGTTCATTGGCCAGCCAGGTGAGGGCAATACGTGGGTCGCCGAGCACGTTGGCACCGCTGCCCTCGCCAGCCCGGACCCCGTTCAGGCTGAGCCGGACGGGATGGGCGGCAAGGTCAATCGTTCGCCAGTCAGCTGCGGCCGCGCTTCCCCATACGAACAGCCCGGCGCAGGCACTGTCCGCGATGAGCTGGGCGGGGCCGGCGATGCTGAAATCCAGAAATCGCGAGTCGGGAACCTCGATGGCCGGATGCAGGCTCGCCACACTGGCCAGAACCTCGTCCAGCGCGTACTCATGACCGCGCGGTGGCAGGTCACGCGCCAGACGGAAGGCAAACTCAAGCTCCACCACGCGCATCCCATTCGCACCGAGCGAGAGCGTTGCCGGGCTCCGGTCGATCTTCCCCGCCAGCAGCCGCCCGGCCAGCGGCCCGTCCACCCCAATATGCGCCTGTCCGGCCTGACTGGTGGCGGCAATCTTCCAGCCTGAAACGGACTGCCCCGAATTGCTGGCCAGCCTGGCCTGAACCGCATACCCGTCCTTGATGGTCAGCGGCCGACACGCCTCGGGTAGTCGTTCGAGCTTGCGGCCAGCCTGCCAGGCGTCCCAGAGTAACTGGGCCGCCTCTTGTATTTGTGCGTGGTCCATACGTTTCATCCATTCTCAATACGGAATCATGGGAAGAGTCTCAGAGAGTCCTACTATTGTGCAGCTTTTACTTGCCACTCCTTCGTAATCCGTTCCTCTTCTCCGCCAGGCGTCCAAATCACCAAGGCGTGCACCGGGTCCTTGGACTTTACCGTGTGCCGCGTCGTCGTGTTGGCTGGGACCAGACAGGCCATGCCGGCGGTGAGCGTCTGTACCTTTCCCTCACTCGTTTGTTCCATCTCTCCGGACAGCATATAAAAAGTTTCGGTCGACTGATGGATGTGGTTGGGCACATCCACTCCGGGTGGCACGACTAAGTACCCGAGCGTGAGCTCGGTCGTCCCCCCGAGGTGTTGGTCAATCAGGATAGTCACTTCTGTCTTTGTGACCGGGTCGATATAGGTCGTTGCCTGGTCGGGGCGGACGAACCGTGACACCTCCTCGGCCGGGGCGGTTGGAACCATGAACCCGAGCCCCGCCAGTATCACAGCAAGACTCGTCCAACGTGAGAGACACAGAATCGGCATCGTTGAAATCTCCTTTTGACATTCACTCCCGTTTGGCGGGATAATACCGACCAGCCAACACCGGAAGCGCTCAGGGCCAGCTTAGGACGATCACTCGGGCGACGGCAAGAGCCGTGCAGAACAGGAGGGGTTCTTATGGCCGGCAAAGATAGCAGCGATCGCAGCCTGCGTATCGCCTCAATGAAAACCATGCTGGATTATCACTGGATGTTTCTACGCACCCTCTCGTCTTCGGTCCGGGAGTATCTGGGCGAGGCCGGTCTGGCAGCACTTGAGCGCGGCTTCCGACGGGCGGGGTATTATCGCGGCCAACGCATACGCGACCGCCCAGAGACCTTTGCCGAAGGACGCGACACGCTGGCGCTGATCCGCCACTGGGATATGGGTGAACATGCCATGGCCGCGGAGACGGGGTCGTTTGCCGTCAGCGGCACCGGGGCGCGGGCGACCGTCACCCTGCCCCACGTTCCCGGCGCGGATTACTTCAGCGCTCACGTCGGGGGTGACATACTCGAGCCCTATTGGCGCAATACCCTGGCGGGTATTGCCGAAGGCTATGATGCGGCAACCGGGGTCGAGTGCTCTGCCGTGACGTCAGACCTGAACACGCCGTGGCAGCTTACCTGGACCTACCAGGGCGAAGCTGAAGATGTCGCAGCCGAGCCACCGGAGGATGTTTTCGCCCAGCCGGCCAAGGCCATCCAGCTCACCCGCAGTACCTTTGCCGCGTTTGCCGTGATGCAGATGTATGTCGGCTTTGAGCTGATTGACCGGTTTGACGCCTCGGGCGAGCGGGCGCTGCGTGAGGCCCTGTATCAGTTCGGGGTCGAGCGCGGCCAAGGCATGCGCGAACAGGCGCTGAGCCAGGGGCGACCGCTGGACTTTCAGTCCTGGTTCGAGGTGCTCCAGGAACGCGACCCGGCCGAGTCGGTTTTCGTTTTTCGCGGCGATACCCGTATCTCCCCCGGCGTCATGCAGGCCGAGTGTACCTATTGCCCGCTGGCCGAGGTCTGGTCGGAAGAAGGTGAGCGGGGGCTGAAGCTGGGCTATATGTACGATGTCGAGGTCCACCGGGGTCTGGTGGAATCCTATCATCCGGGTGGTCGGATTGGCTGGAATACGGTCAAGACCCGCGGGGATCGGACGTGCAAATTCCATTTCTCAATCCCGGACCTGGTGACGGCCGATGATCCCGATTGGGCCCAGCCCCGCCGAACAAAACCGGGCCAGGCTCAACCAAAAAGCTGAACGACGTGGTTCATGACCGCGTAGAGGAGGCGCATCATGCTCGATATGCTCGACAACCCCGTTCCGTGGCCCGACGGCGCGCGCTGCGCAGCATCCATCACGTTCGACATGGATACGGACAGCGCCCTGCACCTGTCGCATGCCGACGCCTACAAACGAGTGGCCGCCCTGTCGTGGTTACGCTACGACGAGGTGGCGGTGCCGCGGATCGTGAAGCTGTTTAACCACTATCATATCAAGGGAACCTTTTTCGTACCGGGCTGGTGCGTTGAACGCTATCCGGCCACGGTCGAGCCGATTGTCGCCAGTGGCCACGAACTGGCCTATCACGGCTATTTGCACGAGAACCCCATGGACCAGACCCGCGAGGGCGAACGCTACTGGTTGGAGCGCAGCATTGAGGCGATCGAGCGGCTCAGCGGCAAACGACCGGCCGGCGGGCGGGCGCCGTATTACAATTACTCGCCCCACTCCACCGGGCTGCTGGCCCAGGCCGGCTTTGTGTATGATTCGAGTCTCATGGCTGACAGCCAGCCCTACGTCATGCGCGCGCCCGAGGGCGAGGTCATCGAACTGCCGACCGACTGGGCCATGGACGACTGGCCGCAATACGCGCATAGCCCGGACTTTCGGTATCTGATGCCGACGCGCGCGCCGGATAAAGCCATGGAAATTTTCATGGCCGAGTTCGAGGCGGCTTATGCGTGCGGCGGCCTGTGGGTCACGGTCTGGCATCCGTTCGTGACCGGGCGGCTGGCTCGCCTGGCCGAAGTGGCAAAGATGATAGAAGCGATGCAAAACCGTGGCGACGTGTGGTTTGCCACCATGGAGGAAATCGCCCTGCACGTGCGGCGCTGTATTGCTGACGGAAGCTATACCCCGCGCGTTGTTGCCATGCCCTATTACGAGGAACCCATTCCGGAATTGACCGAGGGATTTCCCGCCGGCCTGGAACTCAGAAAACCGCGCGGTTAGGCCGGACGCCGTTTGTGCCAGGCTGTGCTCTGCTCGTAGGCATACGCCAGGTGCAGGACCGTCGCTTCCTCAAACGGTCGTCCGACAATCTGGAGCCCGACCGGGAGACCCTCGGGTGTAAGCCCGCACGGCACTGAAATGGCGGGCAGGCCGGTCATATTAAACGGTCGAGTTGCCCGAGCGATATGGGCCGCAACCGGGAATTCCTGGTCGCCTATGGTGACGGTCGGCTGGTCTATCCTGCTGGCCGCCAGGACGGTGGTCGGCGTCACCAACGCATCGACCTGGCCGAGCAGGTCGAGCATCTCCTGACATAACAGCGACCGAAAGCGTTGGGCCTTGAGATATTGCGCGGCCGGCACGCAGGCGCCGAGCAACAGCCGGGTGCGTACGTCAGCGCCATAGTCCTGGCTGCGAGTCTGCATGGTCCGGGCATGAATCTCGTATGCCTCCGCGGCAATAATGGCGGTCGAGCTGGCAATCACATGTGGAATGCTGGGGATGGAGACGGCTTCGACGGTCGCCCCTAAGTCAGACAAATGCTGTATGGCGGCCTGCACCCTCTCCCGGACCGCCGGCTCAATATCGTCAAAAAAATACTCTTGTGGCACGCCGAGACGGAGCCCACGGATGTCCTCCTTCAGGGCCACCGCATAATCTGGCACCGCTACCGCGCTGGCGGTCGGGTCGTTGGGGTCGGGGCCGGCGATGGCGTGCAGCAATATGGCAGCATCGGCAACCGTTCTGACCATGGGGCCGACATGATCGCACGAATGGCTGAGCGGATAGACCCCGAACCGACTCACCCGCCCATACGTCGGTTTAAGACCCACGATGCCGCTCAGCGAGGCTGGGATACGGACCGAGCCGCCCGTATCTGTCCCGAGCGTTCCCAGGGCCAGGCCGGCCGCCATAGCTACCGCCGAGCCGCCGCTCGACCCACCGGGAAGACGCCTGCGGTCCCACGGGTTGCGGGGGGTGCCATAGTGCGGGTTGAGCGAGGTTCCACCCCAGGCGAACTCGTGCATATTGAGTTTTCCCAGCAATATCGTGCCGGCCTGCCGGAGGCGGGTGACGACCGTAGCGTCGCTCTCCGCGATATGGTCGGCCAGAATTTTTGAGCCGCAGGTCATGCGGACACCCTTGACCGCAAACAGGTCCTTGAGCGCGATGGGAATGCCGTGGAGCGGCCCTCTGTATTGCCCGTGCACGATTTCCTGTTCCGCGGCGCGTGCCGCGGCCAGCGCTGCGTCTCTCAATATGGTGAGATAGGCCAGGTATTCGTCATTCAGGCGGTTAATCCGGTCAAGATAAACCTGGGTCACCTCCAGGGGAGAGACTTCTTTCTTTTGGATGCGGGGCGCTAACTCGGCAATACTCGTAAAGGCGAACTCTTCAGCCTTCATGGCGTTCGCCCTCCGACATGACCAGGCGCACCGCCGGCTCTATATGGCTGAGGTTCAGCGCGTCCAGGGCGTCCAGGCCCGCGGACAATTGCCCATACAGCGTGGTCAGCTCTTCCAGAGCATCTTCGCTCAGCGGTTCCGCGAGCTTGTCTCGGAGAAGAGCAGCCACGAGTTCTCGATCTCTCATGTCCATTTCACCTTCCTCAGACGTTGTTGCCTGTGGATCAGCGCCGAGTGGTCCGGCGCCCAGATTTTGCGAGCTTGTCATTCTGAGAGGCGAAGGTAAAAAATGACAACAGGCATCTTCGCGAAGGGAAATTCTCTCAATACCGTCACCACCTCGCCCAGATACTGCTGCAAGGTTTCCTGCGGGTGGGGATGCAGATGGATAAAGATAAACCCGCCACAGATGTCTGTGGTAACCCGAGTCAGAGCATATTCCTTTTTTTCGAAATCAAAGAACATCTCCTCTTCCGGCACCCCGACCAGTTGGCCGTCTGGGGCATACGTCCAGCCGTGGAATTTGCACGTCAATTTCTGGCACGAACCCGACCCATGCCAAGCAAGCTTATTCCCTCGATGTTTACACACATTATGGAAAGCCCGCACCACGCCGTCCTGTCCGCGAACCACAAGAATCGAGGTATTGCCCACGGCAAGGTCCTGAACAAAGTAGTCTCCGGCCTGCGAAATTTCTTCTACTCTTCCGACGTTGAGCCATACCCGCCGAAAGATCCGTTCACGTTCCAACTCAAAGTATTCCGGCGAAATATAGGATTCAATCGACGCTGGGCCGGTTCCCAGCTCAGGATATTGTGTGGTCCAGCGTGGCTTGTTGGTGGCAGGCTCCATGCTCTCCCTCCTTATCTGAACGTGTTTTGAGGGGAACCTAGCGCCAGGCTAGAGCAGGTCTGCCCCGGCCTGAGCACACTCCTCGTCCTGCTGACCAGTCCCCCCACCAACACCGCACCCGCCCTCAAGGACCCCATCGCGCATGAGCGCAACGCCCCCCTGGCTGGCGATCATGTGGCCCCCTTCTGCGGCAACAATGCCGCGTACAATCGGGCTGTCGGCCATCTGTTGGAGGGCGCCACTGGGCCGGGCAAAGCCAGCCGAAGCGACAGCCTTCCCCTGAGAGCCGTAGACGCCGGCCCATAGGGCATCGTCCATGCGATTGAACGCCACGAGGCGTCCCCCAGCATCACACACGGCTACGCTGATCTTGATGTTAAGCTCTTGCGCCTTGGCTATGGCCCCGGCAACAACACGGTTGGCTTCCTCTAATGTCAGTGCCATACGACAAACCCTCCTCTCTCATTCTAAAAATTGAACTTGCAAATTCCGGGCAATTTTGCAAACGATGCAGAGGCCAAAGAAGGCAACCGTTCGAGCAGCGTACAGAAAAGGAGGAGCGATATGAGAGCAGAGAGTCTGGAATATAAAGACGGGGATGTCACCCTCAAAGGATTTGTGGCGCTGGATGACCAGAGCGACCATCAGCGGCCCGGCATTCTGGTGATGCCCGAGGCGTTTGGATTGGGCCAGCAGGCCAAGAACCGCGCCCTGCGACTGGCCTCGCTCGGCTACGCTGCGCTGGCGGGCGACCCCTATGGTAACGGCCTTGAGGTCAGCGATTTGCAGGATGCGATTAAACACGCCGGGGCCATACGTGAGGATAACACCAAGTTTCGCCAACGCATCCGCGCCGGACTCGACGCGCTGACGGCGCTACCCCAGGTGGACACCGACCGGCTTGTGGTCATGGGCTATTGCATGGGGGGGACCTGTTCCCTGGAGATGGCGCGGGACGGCGCGCCGCTCAAGGGCGTGGTCTCATTCCACGGGGCGCTGGAAACCCAGAGTCCGGCAGAGCCGGGCAAGGTCCAGGCCAAGGTCCTGGTGTGCCACGGTGCGGATGATCCCTTTGTTCCGGTCGAACAGGTCACTGCCTTTGAAGAGGAGATGAGACAGGCCGGGGTGGACTGGCAGGTCATCAGCTACGGCGGCACGGTGCACAGCTTTACGAACCCGGAGGCCGACGGATCCATCGAGGGCATTTGCTATAATAAACAGGCGGATGAGCGCTCGTGGCAGGCCATGCAGGCCTTCTTTGACGAGATTTTCGCCTAGCCGCTATACCGACCGGCCCGACCGAATCGCATACACATCGACCTCTTCACGTCCAGCCATCCAGGCCGTCTCGCGGTGCTGGACCTGGACGTGAAAGCGGGCGGCCGCAAGCTGTTCTAAAAATTTGGCGACCCCCTCCCGGCGCGGGTCGCCAAAAAAGGCCATGCCGCCTGTTGTGAGCGTGGCCGTCAGGAGCTTATACATCCAGCCGCCGTCAACTGCCTCGTACAACACATCAGCCCCGACAAGCACATCGTACCGGCCAAGCTGCTGCACGCTGTTCTCGTCCAGCCAGCAGCGGCACTGTTCCTGAACGCCGGGGACGGAGTTGAGTTCGCAATTCCGCTGAACCAGCCGCAGGGACTCGGGGATATGATCAAGCGCGGTGACCTGCGCGCCCAATGAAGCCAACACCACACTCTCCAGCCCGACCCCACAGCCAATCACCAGGGCATGCTTCTCGCGCCACCACTCCGCAGGATAAGTCGAGGCGAGATACTGCGACAGGGCGAGGCTGGCCGGCCAGGCCAGATGCCAGTAGTCGTTCGCGCCGCAGTACGGACAGCGGGAAAATTCGGGCTGGACGTTGCGGAGTTCAATCAGCCGCACGACAAGCTGTGGCGTGATCCGGTACGGGAGAATACTTTCCTCAAATAACTGTGTCGCCATGGTCTTGAGATTCAAGTATTTTCTGCGGCCCTTTCTGGCCCATGCTCTTTTCGCGGCGGGTGCGGGATTTGTATAAGAATCAATTATGGATTGATAATGACTTCGTGGGCCGGCCCTTTGAATAATATCTCTAGCCGGTTCAGTACGTCTCGCCCAAGAATCCGTTCTTGACCAGTGAAGTCTGCTTGCAGCCGACACGGATAGTTTCTACCATCAAAGAATGCCCACGCTCGAAAAACTAATGTCGCAGTAGCTGTTTCTCCAACACCTCCCATCAAACCCGGGACACCCTCTTGTGGATCGAAGGCTAACTGCTCGCAGTCTGCCCACGGAAGCGCACTGGCATCCGCACCCGTATCTGGAATCACCTTCTCCAGTATAGTCCCCGGAGTTTCAGCCTGCTTTCGAAATTCTACAGTCATCACCGGCAGCGCTTCGCCAGGATACCCGTCGTCATACGGAAATATAGCTCGGCGCATACGACAGGGTTCATTTTCATGTCCGACGCATGTGACAAAAGGGTGGAGTTCTGACTCCTGGGCCGCATGAAAGACTTCCACCGGACTGCTCCCAGATACAATCACCTGACCGTTTGCGAAGCCAACCCACTGGTCGTGATATTGCGAGAGTAACTGTTCACGCTGCGCCCAGTACTCGGCTTCATTTTTACACCAGTCAGGGTGAATCTTCTGAGCCACTTCCGGCGGCAGGCCTTCAATCAGGCTTTTCATACAACACCTCAAAGGAACTCGTCCTATTTTTTCCAAGGATTATACACCGATACCGACTCCGGTAGCGAGCCGGGGAAGCAGGAATCGACTCGGTCTCAGGTCGGGAGACCCATTTTCGCTTGACAGTAGCCGTTCCGGTGCACTAGGACGGAGACACGGGAGAGGCGCGGAGAGTACGCACTATTTCTTTCAGTCAACATTGAGCGGGAGGAGGGACACTATGGCACGGCTCAGTCTCGTGGACCACAAGCAGATGAGTCCGCAGTATGCGCAACTGGTGGAACGGGTAAAAAGCGCTGACGGTTATGTCAATTTTCTGAGCATGATGGCCCACCGCCAGGAGGTCGTTGAGCCCATGTGGCGGGCCTATGTCGATATGTTCGAGGAGGGCGTTGTCGAGCCACCCCTCAAGGAGTTGGTCCGCATCAAAATTGCCTATCTGAACGGGTGTTTATTTTGACAGGGCTTTCGCTACGCATCGGTGATGCGGAAAGGACTGACCGAAGAAAAAATCGCCCAGCTTGAGGATTATGCAAACAGCCCGGCCTTTACTCCGCGCGAAAAGAGCGCCCTCCGGTTTGCCGAGAAGCTGGCCATTGACTATGACTCGATTGATAACGACGAGTTCTTTATCGGGCTCCAACAGCATTTTACCGACGCCGAGATCGTCGAGCTCGGTATCGTGATCGGCTATGACATCGCTTTTGGTCGGCTGCTGCGCGTGTTTGACGCCGACCCGAAGGTGTGTGAGGTTCCGGAGCATCGTGAGGTTGGCATAGACGTTGCCGAATCTCCGGCTCTGTCCACAGCAAAATAATGAATGCCACGGGTGGGTCAGAAACGACCCACCCTGTTCTGTTGGTTAGCCGAGCGGAACGGTTTCCTCAGATCCGTTCGATAATCGTGGCAATGCCCATGCCGCCACCGATACACATGGTGACCAGCCCGGTGGTTTTATCCCGACGTTCGAGTTCGTCGAGAACAGTGCCCATGAGCATGCTGCCGGTCGCGCCAAGCGGATGACCCAGGGCAATGGCCCCACCGTTGACGTTGACCGTGTCCGGGTCCATGTCACAGTCGCGCATGGTTTTCAGGGGGACGACCGCGAATGCCTCGTTGATTTCAATCAGGTCGATATCCTTGATCGTCATGCCGGCTTTTTTGAGCACCTTTCTGGTCGCCGGAACCGGCGCGGTCAACATGATGATGGGCTCATCTCCCGCGGTTGCGGTGGCGACAATCCGAGCGCGCGGCTTCATACCGTGGCTGCGGGCATACTCCGGAGAGGCGAGCAGCAGGGCTCCCGCGCCGTCAACAATGCCCGACGAATTGCCGGCGTGATGCACGTGGTTGATCTCGTTCACGTCCGTGTAGCGGGACAGCGCCTTTTCGTCGAAACTCAGCGTGTCGCCCTTTTGCACATACTTCCCCAGTTCCGCAAAGGACGGCGGCAGTTGACCAAGCCCCGCAAGCGTCGTGTTTGGCCGGGGATATTCGTCGCGCTCTAAGATCACCGTACCGTCAGCACCGCACACCGGAATCAGGCTCTTTTTCAGGCGATCCTCTGCATGAGCCCTTGTGTAGCGCTGCTGGCTCGACAGCGCGAAGGTGTCACAATCCTCGCGGCTGAAGCCCTCGCGGGTGGCAATCAGATCGCCCGAGATGCCTTGCTGGACAAGCGGGTGGAGTTGGCGCAGATGCCGATTATGGCCGTCAATCCCGCCGCGGTCCGCATTCATCGGCACGCGGGACATGGACTCCACTCCACCGGCGACCACCAGGTCCTGCTCACCGGACTTGATACCCATGGCCGCAAAATTGACCGCCTGCTGTCCCGAGCCGCAGAAACGGTTAATCGTCACCCCGGTCGAATCGTTCGGCCACTCGGCTGCCAGCACGGACATCCGGGCAATACACATGGCCTGCTCGCCGTACGCGGTCACACAGCCGACCACCACGTCGTCCACATCACGCGGGTCCAGGTCGTTTCTTTCTTTTGTGGCGTTCAGAACTTGTGCCATGAGTTCCTGGGGATGGATCCCCGCCAGCGCCCCATCCTGCTTTCCCCGCCCACGCGGGGTTCGAACGGCATCAATAATCCAAGCTTCACCCATGACTTCCTCCATTCTTTCCGGTCGGGTAATGCAGTCGGGCGAGACGGTGCTGCTGACACCGCTGTGACGGTCGGCTCAGTGCGGCGAGATGGCCATGGCCATCATGACCGACCGCTCAATTTCGGCGATCACGCTGCCGACTTCGTGACCGATCAGGTCCATCTTGCGCAGTTGCTCGACACGAGGGGTGATGCGCTCGATTTCCCGGTCAGAGAAGATGTCGCGCAGGAAACCGGCGGCATCAACCAGACAGATCATGGCGACATCTCTAGGGTCGGGGATATCGTCGGACAGCAACACATCCGAAATCCGCAGTCTGGCCTCGCGTTCGACACGTCCATCGACCGTCGGATAGCGGCGCGCCCGGAAGACCCACAAGAATTTCTTATCCTGGGCCTCCAGAATGCCACGCTCAACCAGACTGGCCAGGGCCTGCTGCCGGATTTCGGTCGTCTCCTGGCCGGCCAGGGTCTCTATCCAGCCCCTGGTATCCTTGATCTGACTGGGGTTCGCAATATGCGCCAGGGCCTGGTCGAGAATCGGGTTGCCGGTCGGCGTCGCGTCGAGACAGGTGAGATGCTCAAAGTCGGTATCGACGCGGTTGGCAAAGGCCAGGTCCATCAGCACCGCGCCGGCGAGAATGTATTCCATCGCCCCGCCCCGGGTCGGCAGAAACGACCCGTCGTCATCCAGTATCAGCAGCAGGACTTCTTCGGCAAAGGTCAGCATATCTCTCCTCAGGACTGGGCCGCCAGGGCGCTCTCACGGCTGTCGTAGTAGTCGAGCATGGTCAGGAAGCCGCTGACCTCCATGACGGATTTGCAGGTCGCCCGAAGCGTGCAGAGCATCAGCTTGCCCCCGCCCTGCTGGCATCTCTTGGCGCCGGCAAGCATGATGCGCAGGCCGGTGCTGCCGATGTAATCCATCTTGCTGCAATCGAGCACTATCCGGGTATCACCGCGTTCAACGACATCCGAGATATGCCGCTCCAGGTTCGGGGCGGTGGAACCGTCAACCCGCCCGTCCAGTGAGACAATCACTACAGAGTCTACCGTTTGCTCTTCAATCTTCATTGGCGCGTCCTCAGGATTGGGCCGCCAGGGCGCTCTCACGGCTGTCGTAGTAGTTGAGCATGGTCAGGAAGCCGCTGACCTCCATGACGGATTTGCAGGTCGCCCGGAGCGTGCAGAGCATCAGCTTGCCCCCACCCTGTTGGCATTTCTTGGCCCCAAGGAGCAGGACGCGCAGGCCGGCGCTGCTGATGTAATCCATCTTGCCGCAATCGAGCAATATCTGGGCATGACCGCGTTCAACGACATCCGAGATGTGCCGCTCCAGGTCCGGCGCAGCAGCACCGTCAACCCGCCCGTCCAGTGAAACAATCACTACAGAGTCTACCGTTTGCTCTTCAATCTTCATTGGACAGCCTCTCTCTTCGGTCTCAACCGACTGGTCGCATTTAGCCGTTTGGCTGAGGCAGGGATAGCACAGTGACCGATAGGCGGCAACCCGTTTTTTGACCGCCAGCGGAGTCGCCTGTGGCAATCTTCACTCTTGGCGAGGCGGGCAATTGCTGGCAGAATACCCTGAAGTCAAGTGACTGGACACGACAATCGAACAGGGAGATGCGTATGGACAACGGAATTCTATCAGGACTGCGCGTAATCGACTGCGGGACCTATGTTGCCGGGCCGGCCTCGACAACCATCATGTCGGACTTCGGGGCCGAGGTATTGAAGATCGAGCGCCCACAGGGCGGAGACCTCTATCGCGCCATGTCGGATTTACCCGGCTTTGCCAAGGCAGACCTCAACTGGGGTTGGATTCTGACCAGTCGGAACAAGAAGAGCGTCGCCCTCGACCTGGCTTCGCCCCAGGGCAGAGACATACTCATGCGGCTGGTCAAGACCGCGGACGTGTTTGTCTCCAACTACCAGCATCCGCTGCTCGAAAAATTCCGGCTGACCTGGAAGGACCTTCAACCGGAAAACGACCGGCTCATCTATGCCCATCTGAGCGGCTACGGAGATGAAGGTGAAGATGCCGACGCGCCCACGTATGACGCGCTGGCCTATTGGGCGCGCTCGGGCCTGATGATGAGCGTCGTGGGCATGGACGGCACACCGGGCGGCCCGCGTCCGGGCATGGGCGACCACCCGACCTCGGTATCCCTGTTTAGCGCGATTATGCTCGGCCTGTATCAGCGCGAACGGACCGGACGGGGATTGAAAGTCGGCACCTCGTTACTGGCCAGCGGAGCCTGGGCCAACGCCTGCGACCTCCAGGCCAAACTCTGCAACGCCACCTTTCCGGAACGCGACGAAGACGGCACACCGCCGAACCCGCTGGCCGCCGGCTATCGGAGTCGTGACGGCAAAGCCTTCCTGGCCATTCTGCTCGATCCCGACAAGGAACTCCCCAATCTGTGCAAGGCCCTCGGCCAGGCCGAACTGGCCACCAACCCGCTGTTTGCCACCAACGAGGCCAGGTCGGAGAACGCCGCGGCCCTGTTTGCCATTCTACAGGGCCAGTTTGAATCGCGGGACCTCGATGAGTGGCGGGTGCTGTTCAAGCAGGCCGACATCAAATGGGCGCCCCTGCCCGTGCGGGACGAGGTGGTCGAAGACCCGCAGATGCGGGCCGCCGGCGCGTTCGTGGACATGGACTACCCTGGGCACGGCAAGCTGACGACCATCAACAGCCCCATTTTCACGACCGACGGAGAAAAGCGCACCCCAAGCCCGGCCCCGCAGTTGGGCGACCATACCAGCGAAATCCTGCGCGACCTGGGGTATGACGACGCGGCCATAGCCGCACTGGTGCGTGACGGCATAGCGGCAGTGGGCGGGTGACTTTAACCAGTAGTGTCGGATGACGCCTCCGGCTCATCCGACCTACGGGACTGTCTCAATCTAAAGCCTTCCCAAACGCACTTGGGAAGGCTTTTTAAGTCATCCCTTTTTAGTTGACCGCCATGCTCAAACAGCTTCAGGTCGAAAAGCGCGACTTCTGAGGAGGAGTCATGCAATACGTCTATCCATGTAATCTCGCTCCTGACCTGGAAGAGGGCGAAGGATACGTCGTGACCTTCCCGGACGTTCCCGAGGCTATCACCGGCGCGCGAACCAAAAAGGAATCCCTTGTTCTGGCCGAGGATGCCCTAGCCGTCGCGCTCGGCGCATACGTCGAGAACCATGAAGACATCCCAATCCCAAGCACTGCCGTGGACGGCCAGGTCTTGGTCGCCCTCCCGTCCATCGTTGCCGCCAAATTGGCGCTCTACACGGCGATGCGCCGCCAAAGCATTACCAATGTTGCCCTGGCCAAGCGTCTGGGCTTGAACGAGTCCGCGGTCCGTAGGCTGGTCAATCTCCATCATCGTTCGCACATCAGTAGCGTTGAAGTGGCCCTGCGCGCCGTCGGACGCGGCTTGGTGGTGGGAGACCGGGCGGTGGCGTGACACCGATTACGACCTCTCACCCTAGTCCCGCAGGTCGAATGACGCCTCCGGCTCATCTGACCTGCGGGACTCATCCATTTTGTTACAACTCGGTATCGATTTTGGCGTAGATGGTTTGAGGGTATTCTCTTTCCGGGTCTGTCACACCGTAGCTGACAAGGTGTAATGTCACAGGGTTCCTTTTCCGTGTGGCTGAGCCAGGTTGCATGTTTCAACAAACCAGTGGGCATAACAGGTTTACTCTCTGCTCGGGACCCAGCAAGAAAGGAGCGCAACCTTGGAACGAAGAATCGGTATACTCGCCCTGAGTCTGATCCCCGTCTTCTGTCTCGGTCTCGTTAATCTCTCCTTTTCCGATGATGCGATTCGTCTGGAAAGCTGGCGGCAGAGGCCGCATGAGGGCAACTTTGCCCAAGGGATTGCGGGAGTCTACCTCATTCGTCGCCTCACAGACGAGGGAACGCCGAGTTCCTTCCGCTTGATTTCCTTAACCGCAGAGGGGCACTGGGCCAGCACCCATTCCGGTCAGCACGACAGCTTCGGTTCCGCCCGATTCAGTGACCAACACGGGGTCTGGGCGCGGTCGGGCTGGCGGGAAATTACGGCGGAGGTGGTCGATTTCAACCTCGACGCCGCGACCGGAGCGCATACCGGTATCGTGCGCGTCCGTTATGTAGTGCAATTCAGCAAAGATTTACAGTCCCTCACCGGCACGCAGATGGGACGAGTCTTTCCGCTCGACCAAGACCCGTTTGACCCTGATGCCGTGCCAGCCTTTCGGTTTGGCTCGCCATTCTCAGGACGGCGCGTGACGGTCGAGTCCGATTAGCAATGGCGCATGTGCTGAGGTAAGCTCCGCAGACGATAGCGGTGGGGTTCTACGACGCAATAGCATTGCTTGAGATACTCTTCCGTATGTTCTCTCAAGAGGCGTTGTAGCTGTTGATGGGCGTCCTCAAAATCGGAGGGAGTTATACGGAGAAGAATAACACCTTTCGATGAAGCGACTTTCAAGAAAACCAACGCCCCAAAGTCCTTATCCCTCGTGAGAAAAATCCTATCCAACTCCAATGCTTTCCGTAAAAGTGCCTCATCCTCTGTTCGGTGCAGGCCCAATTCCTTGGCAGTGACAACGTTGTGCCCTTCTTGCCTGAGCCAGAGAATTGTAGAGTGGTAAACGTCCTGATCGGTCAGGAGGCGCATTATGCAGTTTCGAGATGGATCTCTTCGGCCCGAACGAGTTCCGTAGCATAGGCCATACAGGCTTTCACATCGTCAATATCAAGGTCGGGGTAATACTTTTCACTAATCTCC
Organism: uncultured Binatia bacterium (SeqCode); assembly: GCA_965232605.1. Lineage (GTDB taxonomy): Bacteria > Desulfobacterota > Binatia > Bin18 > Bin18 > Bin18. The sequence goes on from CBDDQA010000006.1 coordinate 219,157, forward strand.
TCAAAGGAAATGCCTTCTTGGGCCAGTTCCAGAACATGCTCAACTAATATCCGTGTCCCCCGGATACACGGTTTTCCGAAATGGACTTGTGAGTCCACACTGAGACGGTCACGATACTTCATAGAATGTCCACCCCCCTGAGTGTCAGTCTGAGATATCTGAGCGTGCCTCTGAGATAAACAGTCACCTCACCCCTGCTCGTTCAACCACACTTAACGTGGGTCGTTGGGAAGCGCACGCTGAGTGAAACCGACAACCATGCCAAAGGCTTGCTCCGGCCCGAGAATGATGGTGTCTGCGCCGTCCGGTTCGGGTCGGAGTTGCTTGTCTCTCAGAAAGTCCTGGGCTTGGCCGAGGTTCGCGGTCTTGAATATCAGGGAATAAATGCCCTCGCCGTTTTGCTCCAACTCTTGGCCTTCCGGGCTGGTCGCAGAGAGCGGCTGGACCAGTTCCACGATCGTATCTTCCCCAATAGCAACAAAGGCACTCTGCTTGCGGCCCTCGGTGTGCTCCTCGTGGAGCAGGGTTCCGTCCAGCATGTCGCAATACAACCGCTTGGCCGCGGACAGGTCTCTGACGACGACACCGATATGCGAGGCGCGCTGGATGCCGAGCGGATGCTGGCGCCAGGGGTCGCTGGACCAATCCGGTTCCAGGCGCGGATCGGCGATGTAATCGCCGGACAGGGCAAACTCCAGTTGACCGGGGGTCTGTCTCGGATGCGTCCAGATGGCCGCCGTGTCATACGGTGGCTTTACCGTTTTGCCGACCAGGTTATACAGCCGCAGGCCGGCCGTATCGAGCCGGGCGGCAATGGCCGCAACATCATCCACATACCAGGCGATGGAGTGGAAGTGCCGCCCGAAACGGTCGTGAAATTTTTTCACCGACGGGTTTTTGAGGTTCTCCACGCGGGCGGGCATCATCGGCTCCATGATGACGTCCCCGATGGCAATCAGGGAGGCGTTGCGTCCGGCCAGCTCTTCATAGCCGTTATAGAAGCGCGTGACCGAGAACACGTCGTCATACCACCGGTCAACAGCTTCGAGGTCGTCCACAACATGGGTGAGATGAAACAGCTTGCCTATGGTGAACATGCTTGCCTCCCCTTGCTCTGCACGCGCCCGCCCAGTCACAGCCGCGCCGATTTGCTCAGTCGTTGTTGGCCCAGCTCTCTTCGTAGTTCGTGCTCATGCGGCCACGCGCGCGGAGGTGCTGTATCTTCCACTCCCCATTGACTCTGACGTAATCGTCTTCATAGCGCGCCGCCAGCCACTTGGCCTGATTGTCCTTGTAGAACGTGAACGGCCCAAAGAAGTACCAGATGCCCGTAGCCCGCTCCCCGTCGATTTTGATGATCGGATTCATCACCTGGTGTTGAGAGAAACTGATCATCGTCTGGAATTTTTTGAACAGCTCACGAATGGCCGTATGGCCCTGGGCCTTGCCGAAACCCGCGCCTTCCCAGATGCCGTCTTCGGCAAAAATCGTGGTGATACGCTCCGGGTTGTGGTCGTCATCGCAAATATCGCAGTAGGTGGCCTTGAGCTGTTTGATGGCCTCAAGGTCTTCAATCCGCGTGATACGTTGTTCCAACTCGGTCATATCCATTGGTGTCCGCTCCTTTCTTCGTTTCGGGCTTATTGCTCATAAGTGCGGAGCACCTGCCCCGGCAGGCCGCCGACATATTCTCCCTCTTCGTACAGTACGTGTCCGTTCACAATCGTGTGGGTGATCCCTTCCGACTGCGTGACGAGCCGACGGCCGCCGCCGGGTAAATCATGCCGAACCTCCGGGCGTTCCGGGGAGCGCACGGTGTTCAGGTCGAAAATGGTGATGTCCGCCGCCATGCCGGGCCGCAAGAGGCCGCGCTGGGACAGGCCGAAATACTGCGCTGGCTCGGAGGTGATACGCTTCACCGCATGTTCCAGCGTAATCGCCTGTTTGTCGCGCACGAAGGTGCCCAACAGATAGGTTGGATAGCCGGCGTTACACAGCATATCGACGTGCGCGCCACCGTCGGAGATACCGATCAGCGTGCGCGGGTCGCTGAACTTCCGTGCGACCCGTTCTTCGTTGATGTCGAGCCGCGGCAGCATATAGTCGAGCCCGAGCCCATCTTCAAGCGAGACATCAAAGAAGGCGTCGAGCGGCGCCGCGCCACGCTCCTGAGCTATCTGGGCGATCGTTTTCCACTCGAGCGCCTTGAGGGCGGGCCGCGTGGCTTCCTTTACCTGGGTATTCTTCCAGATGTCGCGAAAAAGCGGACGGTGTTCCAGGTCGGCGGCAAAGGCGCGGCGAAACGCCGCGTCCGCATAGGTCCGCTTTTGATCTTCGAGCGAGGCATCACCGAATACCGGCTTCATGGAGCGCAGACTGGCGAACAGGAACGGGTTGCGCAGATTAAACTCGACCGTCAGTGGCCGCACGGCCACCTGAGGGCGGCAACCGCGGGCCAGCAGCGGCGCAACCTGGTCCAGGGTGTCGGTCCAGGCTGTTGGCGCATCGTCCCGGTCGCGCAGATTGAGCCAGGTGACGGGCCGTCCGCTCTCGGCCGCGAGCAGCTCAAGCAGCGCGTATTCTTTTGCGGAAACCGTGCTCGGCTGTTTCGTCAGCGCGATTTCAATTGTGCCGCGGCCGCGTTCTGCGAGGAGCCTGGAATAGGTCCGCAGTTCATCCCGGCTTGCCAGACGGCAGGCCAGCGGTTTGGCTTTGTAGCCGATATGCTGGGGCAGGACCGTGAGCGAGAAGCCGAGTGCGCCAGCGTCAAGCGCCTCGCCCAGCAGCGCGCCGATCTTCTCCGTTTCACCCTGTGTCGCCTCACGCTCCATAGCGTCGTTCCCCATGACGAACTGACGGAACGGCGACAGGGCGGCCAGAAATCCGACGTTGATACCAACCCCGCGCTGAGCCGCCGCGGCCATATACTGCGGGAAACTTTCCCAGTCCCACGGGAGGCCCTGGCTGAGGACTTCATACGGAATCGCCTCAACGTGGACGAGGTTCGAGGTCGCAATATCGCGCTCTTCGGGCCGACAGGGAGCCAGTCCGACACCGCAGTTGCCCATGATGACGCTGGTCACGCCATGCCAGGATGAACAGGTGACCAGCGGATCCCAACAGATTTGGGCATCATAATGGGTATGCGGATCAATAAAGCCCGGCGCAACAATGAGGTCGGCGGCGTCGATGACGCGCGTGGCTCCAGCCGTGATTCTGTCCGAGCCCTTACCTATCTCGACGATACGACCGGCCCGGACGGCCAGGTCGGCCCGAAAAGCGGGCTGCCCGCTGCCATCGACGAGGGTCCCGTTTTTTATGAGTAGATCGTAGGCCATTGTCATTACTCCCCTTTTTGGGCTCCGGGGCGAGACTAATCACTGCCCGTGGCCAGCGCAAGTTCGGGCTGCTCCCCAGGCTGTCCGATCTGCCATTCACGGGCGAGGTCCTGAGCCCGTACCATGCGGGCATAGGCCCGGTTGTGGACCAGCAGACTCTCGTGTGTGCCTTGCTCCACCACCCGGCCGTGGTCCAGGACCACGATCAGGTCGGCGTTGCGGATGGTGCTGAGACGGTGGGCTATGGCCACGGTGGTGCGCTGGGCGGTGAGCCGCGAAATCGCCTCCTGGATCAAATGTTCGGTTTCGGTGTCGACCGACGAGGTCGCCTCGTCGAGGATCAGAACGGGGGCGTCTTTGAGCAGCGCCCGCGCAATGGACAGACGCTGCTTCTGCCCCGCGGATAAGCGGACCCCGCGCTCGCCAATCAGGGTGTCATAGCCCTGGGGCAAGTCGCGGATGAATTCCTCGGCATTGGCCGCCTGCGCCGCGGCGCGCAGCTCGGCCTCCGAGGCGTCCGGCCGGCCAAAGAGAAGATTCTGGCGAACGGTGCCGTGGAAGAGAAAGACATCCTGCAACACCATGGCGATATTGCTGCGCAGAAAGTCGAGGTCCAAGGACCGCACCTCGTGTCCGCCAACGCGAACCGAGCCGTGTTGGGGGTCATAAAAGCGCGGAATGAGGTTGGTCACCGTGGTTTTTCCCGCACCGGTCGCGCCAACCAGGGCGACCATGGTCCCGGCGGCAACGGTGATGTTGATGTCGTTGAGAACTGGCCGGTCCGACTGATAGCCGAACGTGACGTTTTGGAACTCCACGTCCCAGCTCATCCGGGCCGGCCGCACGCCGTGGGGTGGGCTGACAATATCGGGCTGGAGGTTGAGCAGGGCAAACACCCGCTCCGCGCTGACCGTGGCTTTCTGGAGCGTGTCGTTGATATTGGCCAGTTGCAAAAAGGGCTGATATATCTGGGTGAGATACACAATGAATACAAACAGATCAGCCGCGCTCACCTGACCGCCGAGCGCCATAAGGCCGCCCAGGAGCGCGATCAGCACCACCCCGACGCCACTGGTGACTTCGATCACGCCGACCGGCACGAAGGACAGGGTACTGGCCCGCAGCATATCGTCCCGCAGCCGTTGACTGCGGTGCTCGACCGCCCGCGCCTGGAGCTTTTCCTGCACAAACGACTTGATGACCGTCACACCGGACAGATTATCCTGCACCTGGGCGGTCAGGTCTTCGAGACGCTGTCGCACGGGGCGCCACTCGGTGCGGACTTTGGAAACCGCGCGAAAAACGATCCAACTGGCCACCGGCAGCGGCAGCAGGGCGACCAGGGCGAGCTGCCAGTTCAGATACAACAGCACACAGATCATGGCCGTCGGCAGCACAAAAGCGTTGATCGTTTCCGGAATGCCGTGAGCAATAAAATCTTCGATGGCCTCAATGTCGTTGATCGAGCGGGCAATCAGCCCGCCGGTGCGTTGCGTATGAAAAAAGCTGTGGGGCAGGCTTTGCAGGTGGGTATACACCCGGACCATGAGGCTATGCAGGACATCGAAAGACACCTCGTGGGAGAAACGCCCATAGCCGTACCGAAACAGCCCTCGACCGATATACACCAGCAGCAGCAAGCCGGTAATACCGAGTAGGGCCGGCAGCGTTCCACCCCCTTCGGTGATCCACTGAATAATCCGGCGGATGAGCAGCGGAGGCACCAGACCGGTGCCGGCGAAGAGCAGACCGCAGGCGACCGCCAGCAGCATCTTTTTTTGGCTGGCACGCAATAATTGCAACAGACTCAGCAGAGCGGGCATACGCCTCCTTATGCGTCCAAATGGTATATTCTGGCGGTATTGCCGCCGACAATCTTGGCTCGCTCCTCCTCGCTGCACTCACTCAGAATCTCGTCGAGAATCTGCTGTGACCGAGGAAAGGTACATTCGGGGTGGGGGTAGTCCGACCCCCATAGGAGATTATCCACGCCAATAAGCTGCCGGTCTCTGATGCCCAAGGCGTCTTCCTGAAAGCTGATAAAGACGTTGCGGTGGAAATAGTCGCTGGGCAGCATATCTGCCGTAAATCGATACGCGCCGTGCTGCGGTCTTTGGGTATAGGTATAGTCCAGGCGTTCGAGGAAATGAGACGCCCAGGAGACCTCCTGCTCGATGGAGCCGACCTGGAGTTTCGGATAGCGCTCGAAGACCCCGCTCAAAATCAGGCGGGCGAGCGACATGCGCACCCAGTGATCCACATTCACCAGGGCCGGGTAGTCGATGGTCTCAAGGGTGCCCTCATCGATATAGCCCGAACCCGGCCGATTGGTCGCCAGGTGGAGACTGAGCGGCAGGTCCAAATCCTGGGCCGCCGCCCACAAGGGCTCGTACATCGGTCGGTCGTACGACTTCTGCTCGGTCGGATAGACCGAGATCATCGCCCCGACCAGCCCCAGTTTGGCGCAGCGTTCCATCTCGCGGATACCCGACTGGACGTCGTCAATATCGAGCATGGCGATACCTTTCAGACGGTCGGGGAAGACACCGCAGAACTCGGCCAGCCAGCTATTATACGCGTGGCACAAGGCGGTCAGCAGTTCGCTGTCCGGGTGGCCGTACAATAACAGCCCCTGGCTGGGATAGAGGAGCGCGACATCAATGCCATCCGCGTCCATATCGGCAATACGCGCTTCGGGGATATAGGCTCCAGGCCGGACATTGTCCATGCGATCGGCAAAGCTCATCTTTTCCGGGTTTTCAAACCGCATCCCCATCTGCGACCCACCCGACCCGCCACTGGCGCCGATGAGTCCGTCACACACCCACCAGTCGGTGTCGTCCTCCGCGCGGTAAACAACGTGGGGAGCACGGTCCCTGAACTTCGCCTCAACCCGGCTCGTCCACAGATCGGCCGGCTCAAAAACATGGTCGTCCGACGAGATGACTCTCCGGCGCGCCATAGTAATCCCTCCTTTATACGGCCGCTCCGTGGCGGAGCAGTTTGCCTGGGGTCGCCTGCGTACATCGCCCGTCTTCGAAGATGGCTGTCCCGTTGACCAGGATGTGCCGATACCCTTCGGCTTTCTGCACGCGGCGCCACTCGTTGGTCGGCAGGTCGTGCACTACCTCCTCCGGCAGCGAGCGCAACTGCTCCAGTTCATACACCACAATGTCCGCCGCCATGCCGACCCGCAGGCTGCCTCGATCTTTGAAGCCGGCTGCCCAGGCCGGCATCCCGCTCAACCGGAAATGCGCCTCCTCCAGACTGGTGATCCCGGCATCCCGGACCAGCCAGGATAAGACTTCCGTCGGATAGATGGCCGGGGTGATGAATTTGACGTGGGCCCCTCCATCGGAGAGACCCGGCATGGTGTAGGGCGAGTTCATGACATCCCGGTAGCCCTCGATATCGGCATTGGTGGTCGGCCCCGCCCATTCGGTCCGAAGGTCGTCCGCCACTGACAGGTCAAGCATGGCGTCAACCACATGCTTGTGTTCCCGCTCGGCAATCTGGGCCACCGACAGCCCCTCATACGTAGTTTTGAGCTCAGGGTTGCGGACCTTGCGGGCGATGTAGCGCGTCAACGCCCCAAAGGCGAGGTCCAAGGTTTCAAAACCGCCCTGGTCATAGTCCTGCCGCATCGCCTGACGCAGCTCGGGATTGGACAGTTTCGCTTTCTTCTCTTCCACGGTTCCGAGCGTCGCCTCGCGCCACAGCGGGGAGCCGTCGAACATATTCCAGTGTTCGAGCGTCATCCGCACCGGTGCCCGGGCGGTTACCGCCTGGCCGAACACACGCCGGCCGCGGTCGTTTGCCGCGGCGATCCATTTGAGTTGCGACTGGTGCGACTCCGGATGGGCGTCAAAAATCTCCACCGAGTTGTACAACAGCGGGCGGCCACTCTCCGCCGCCAATTTTTCCAGAAAGATAAAATCCGCCTCAACCCCGAGCAGGCTTTCGCCTGCCCCGGATTGGGAAAACTGGATGCAGCCCTCCCCGCGTTCAGCCAGCGCTCGTCCCAGGGCCAGGTAGAATTCGTCCGGCAAAATGTCGGTAATCATCGGCGTGCCGTCATAGTCGCGCTGGACCGATATCCGGCTCTCCGGCACAAAACGCTGGGCCGACCAGCCCACCGCCCCGGCGTCCAGGGCTGTGTACAGATGGCGGATAATGGCCTGCGTCTCCTGTTCGTTCGGAAAACGCTGCTTGGCCGCATCAAAGCCACCCATCTCGTACGCGACGGCCGGGGCCACGGGGAACAGATGCGAGATGTTGATCCCCAACGGCATCCGGGCGAGCGCATCCATATATTGCGGAAAGGTCTCCCAATCGGCCTGTATCGAGACTTTCATGGGCTCAAGCGGAATGGCCTCGTTACGCGACAGGGCCAGCATGGCCCGCTCGGTATCCTGGGCGTGGAGCGGCGCAAAGCCAAAGCCACAGTTCCCGATCGTCACCGAGGTTACGCCATGCCAACTGCTGATCGTACAGTAGGCGTCCCAGTGAATCTGCGCGTCGTAGTGGGTGTGCAGGTCAATAAAACCCGGCGCGACGATGTACCCGCTAGCATCAATGACGCTGGCCGCCTGACTGGTCTTGAGGTTGCCGACGGCGGCGATCAGGCCGTTCTTGATGCCGACATCGGCTCGGTAGCGCGGCACCCGGGTGCCATCGACGACAGTCCCGTTTTTGATGATCGTATCAAATTGCGGCATGGCACCCTCCTCGATTACGTGTTCTCTGAGTGGCCCGCACTTGACCCCGGACGATGGTCGGCGTGCAGGTCAGCCGCGCAGACCCAATCGTGCTCGCCCCGGCCGCTGGCAACTCCGGCCTCAAAGAGCCGGGTCAGGGCATCAAACATCCCGGGGTCAATGTCCGCGTCTCGACTGTAGTTGGCAACCAGCCGGCTGATGGCAACCATGACACTGACGCTGCTTTCAATCTTGTCGGGGTTGGTGGCAAAATCCTCTTGCCGGACCTTGTCCAGGATATCCGTCAGCATCAACGGGATGGTCTTTTTGATGAAGGCTTCATACTGATCCAGGGGAACGCCCTCGTTCCGGCAGATCTTGACCGCCTGGAGCAAACCGACCACCAGGGGCACGACGGGGATGATGCACGACAGGTCGAAGGCGGACGCGGCTCCAGGGTTCTCGCCCAGAAAGAGGACGCCACCGAGCCGTTCCAGCATGGTTCGACAGGTCGCAAAAGCCGCCGGGTCGCCGCTGCACAGAATCTGGAGCTGAGGGGTTCCCACCAGATTGGGATAGCCAATGACCGCCCCGTCCAGATAACGCCCGCCGGCCGTGGTGATGTGGTCTCCCAGCCGGCGCGCTTCGTTTGGTGTGCCGGTCGTCAATTCAATGATGATTTTGTCTCTCAGTCGGCGCTGTTCGTTTTCAAGCAGGGTCAGGCAGTCGGCGCAGTTCGCGATATTGAAAATCGTCCACGGACTGGCCTCAAGGGCCGCCCCAACAGAGTCGGCGATGGTCACCCCAACCGCGCCGGACCGGACAATCGCCTCGGCTTTCTGTCGGGTACGATTCCAGATTGTGAGTGTGGACCCGCCTTTTGCCAGCGTACGGACCAGGGCCGAGCCCATTAGCCCACACCCAATGATACTGATCTCGCTCATAGCCCCCCCTCGCCTTCGTCACTTACCATATTTCTACGGAGAAAAGGAGTTGGCAGTTTTTCCTTTTCACCGCAGAACGAAGAAACTGGGACCGGGCGTTCAACCCCCATCATCGTTCGCACCAATGACAGCTCCCTCGAAGGAGCGGCCAAATCCTCGTAGTTGGTGGAATGGTGCTACCAGGCGATTCCTCTCACGCCGCGATCTTCCATTGAGAGCTTCTTGGGCGTTTTTCAAAAAGAAGCCGTGTTCTCTTACGTGATGCTTTCTTTTCCGAAGTCTTCGCCAGCGTTAGGAGTACTTCTCTAACGGATTCGTCTTGAGAGGCTTTATGTGCAACCACTCGTGTGAGCTTATCTGCTGCCGCTCCAAGGACGTAAGTCGCTCCAGTTCGCTGAACTTTCCTATTCTCAACCCGAGAGAGATGTTCGGGACTTACGCCCAAAATCTGGGCAAAATCCTTCGCCGGCAACTCTGCGTATTTACGCAAAAACCTGACTTCAGCTCCGCTCAGCGGATTGGCCTTCTGGATGAGGACTTTCGCAATTACGTCATCCAACTGTTCTACTTTCGGGATCTCAACGAGTTCTTCTCCGCACTGACATGTATAGAGTGTCACCCCAACCAAGAACACATTGTCCAACCCACTCTCGACGTATTGATACGGCTGCTCAAGGGTTGTCTTCTGACCTTTCAAAATCCTGTCACAGCCAGGGCACCGCATAAATCCTCCTTAGCGTATCACGGTGATGAGAATTAACTTGCCGTTAATCTCAACCACGCAGGACATGGGCTCTCCATCAATCGTTGAGCCGTCTACTTTGTAGCGCCATAATTGGAAGGGCTTGCTATGCTCGACCACACGGCCATATTTCAGACAATGTCTGATGTCACGTAGGCTGAGTTTTCGTTGCGCCATACGTTGTCTGGCATGGCGGGTCAACACAAGCCCAACGTCTCGCTCAAGTAGCCGAATCCGTTCGATCGCACGGCGTGGAGATAAGGGACGATCTGAAGGACCATCTTCTTTCTTCATGTCTGTTTTTCTCCCTTTCCTTCATATTACGACGTGCCATCATGGTCCTCCTCTGGTGTATTCATTCCTCTTCCAATCGTTGAGGAATGTAATTGATTATTTATCAAGTCTAGGAAAAACTGTCAAATGACCTCAGCCTTCCCTTTTAACCACAGGACAAATCGGCTAGGACAGGTGCTGAAACTTCGCTCAGCGGGACACGGACTATCCGGTACGCCCTACCACGTAGGAGAAGGGGAGTAGCATGACCGCCAACCGAACGTATGACATTGACGTAGAGGACGTTGAATATCTCCGTCACGGAGACAAGCCCTTGCTGGCCCGGATGTTCAAACCGCGCGGGCCGGGGCCGTTTCCGGCTATTATCGAACTCCACGGTGGAGCCTGGTGCCTAGGCGACCGGCTGATGGACGTTGCCATCAACGAACCCCTGGCAAAGAGCGGGGTGGTCGTGGCAGCGCTCGATTTCCGTGTGCCGCCCGAAGCCTCGTATCCCGGCTCTCTGGCTGACATCAACTACGCCATCCGGTGGTTCAAGACACAAGCCACGGAGTTTGGGAGCCGCCCGGACCTCGTGGGCGCGTTGGGTAGCTCCAGTGGTGCCCACCAGGCAATACTGGCGGGCATGCGACCGTTCGATGCCAGGTACGCGGCCCTCCCCTTACCTGTCGGCGCGCCGGACGTTGATGCACGTCTGCGCTGTGCCGTCCTGTGCTGGCCGGTTATCGATCCGCTGGCGCGCTATCATTATGCCAAGAAGTTGAAGGCGAGCGGGCAGCCCTACCCCGATTTAGTGGACCTCGTGCTGCCCCTGCACGACAAATACTGGAAGACCGAGGAGGCCATGGCCGAGGGCAACCCGGTCCTCGCCCTGGAACGCGGCGAGCAGGTCGAACTGCCGCCCGCGCTCTACATCCAGGGCACCCGCGACAGAGCTCATCCCCGTCCCGACCTCGACCGTTTTGTCGAACACTACCGCCGGGCCGGCGGTCAGGTCGCCCTGGAGCTGTACGAGGACGAGGCGGAAGGGTTTATTATCAGGAATCCGTCTTCACCAGCTTCCGCACAGGCCCTTGAGAAAATCATCGAATTCGTCCACGCCCAGCTTCAGTGAAGATAGAGTGGGCCGCTCCATATGACCGTCGCTGATTTCACGCGGTTGGGGATTTCTGACGTTGTCGGCCTGATTCGGACGGGCCAGCTCTCGCCGGTAGAACTCGTTCAGTCCTGCCTCGATCGCATCGAGTCGCTCAATCCGTCTCTGAATGTCTATCTCACCGTCCTGGCGGACGAGGCGCTGGCTGCGGCCAAAGCGGCGGAACAAGTGGTAACGACGGGAGACGCATTAGGGCCGCTGCACGGCGTTCCCGTTGCGCTGAAGGACAACTGCGAAGTTGCGGGGGTCCGGCTGACCGGGGGAACGCCGTTCTTGAAGGACAACGTTGCGACCGCCGACGCCGATATTGTCTCACGCCTGCGCCAGGCGGGCGCCATTATTCTGGGCAAGCTCAATATGCACGAATGGGCCATTGGCGGCACGACACGCAATCCGCATTATGGCCCGTGCCACAATCCCTGGGACCCTACACGCATTCCCGGCGGTTCCAGCGGGGGCTCGGGCGCAGCCGTTGCTGCGGATATGGCACTGGTCACAGTCGGCACGGACACGGGCGGGTCGGTACGTATTCCGGCGGCGCTGAATGGGGTCTGCGGTCTGCGGCCGACCATGGGTCGCATCAGCAATCGGGGCGTTATTCCGGTCAGTTGGACCTTTGACACGGTTGGTCCGCTGGCCCGACGGGCGGAAGACATCGCGCAGGTGCTGCAAGTCCTGGCCGGCTATGATCCGCACGATTTGACCTCCATCGATCAACCGGTCGGGGATTATCTGACCGGGCTCAACGACGGGGTTAAGGGCTGGCGCATGGGCCTGCTCGGAGGACATTTCCGGACAGAGCCCCAGCCGGTGGTGGTGACGCTCATCAGTCAAGCTGCCCGCGTGTTTGAAGAGCTGGGGGTTCACGTAGAAGAGGTAGAGTTGGTTAACGCGGAAGAAACGATTGAGCGTGCGAGTGAAATGCTCCTGGCTGACGCCGCCGCATTTCATCAAGCCCGGCTTGCGGAACGGGCGGACGGTTTCGGACCGGACGTGCGGACGCGGTTACAGATTGGCGCACAGGTCAGCGGCAGCCAGTATGCCCTCGCCCGCCAGGAGCAGCGCCGCTGGCAACGCCAGCTCAAGCAGACCTTCGAGCGCTACGATCTCCTCCTGGCACCGACCTGTGGCATTCCGGCTCCGCTCATTGAAGAAAGCGAAGGTGTCCAGACTACCCGACTCCTGACCCGTTTCACCTATCCGTTCAGCTTAGCCCAAGTGCCGGTGCTGAGCGTCCCGTGCGGGTTTACCCAGGGCTCGCTCCCGGTCGGCCTGCAGCTCATCGCCCCGGCCTGGGCAGAGGCCGCTATCCTGCGTGCGGCACAGGCGTATCAGCAGGTCACCGACTGGCATCTGCGCCGCGTGGAATAATAGGCAGTATAATATGGGAGGGGCGGCTCTCATCATGAAACACGCGCTGCAAGGCGGGTTCTAGCCGCCGCGCCTCGGCGGCAGCTTCTCCGGTCTGCGGATTGCGATCAAAGCGGGGAAAGTTCGAGCTGGCGATCTCAACCCGCAGGCGGTGGCCGGCTTTGAAGACATTACTGGTGGCCCATAAGTCTATGGAGTATTCATACACCTCTCCCGGGGTGAGCAGTTTCGCCGCTGCGCGCGATTCCCGATAACGCCCGCGCAGAATGCCGTCCGTGAGATTGCGCGCATAGCCGTCCGGCTGGACATCAACCAGCTTGGCGGTAAAGTCCGTATCCACAGCGCTGGTCGCCGCATACAAACTGAGCGTGACAGGACCGGTCACCTCCAGGTCTTGCTCCAGGACTGGCGTGGTGTAGACCAACACATCCTGCCGTTCCTCGATGGCGCGCTGATCGAATGCGCCGCCCGGCATAGCCGCCGGCCAGCCGGTGACCCCGCCGCCTCTGGTCGGCACGGGGTTGCGGGGGTCGGAGACATACACATCCGCCGGTTCGGTACGCGGCGGCTCGGGACTCAACCAGCCATCGCCGCCCAGGCTCTTCGCGTTGCCGTTACTGTGAAGATAGTATTTTGTGTATTGGGTGCGGGCGAGCGGCCATTCGTTCTCCATCCGCCACACATTCTCGCCCATGACAAAGATGCGTACTGGCGGCTCCTCCAAGAGCCCGTTCTGTTTTCCCTTGAGCCAGTAGTCAAACCATTTGATATGGAGGCCGTCCAAGTCGGTGACGAGGGCATGACTGGAAAAGCCGTAATCCACCTCTCCGACTACGTTGCCGAGGGGCAGGGTATGATACCAGGGACCAATAACGAGTTTTTGTCCCTGGCGGGCTTCCCGGGTCGCCCCATGCTCACGCATACCGAGATAATTCCGGAGCGTGCCACCCAAAAAGATATCGTACCAGCCGCCCACATTGCAGGCCGGCACCCCGACCGCGCGATGTCGGGCTTCGATATTCCAGCGGGCCCAGTACTCGTCGTCGTCAGGGTGAGCAAGCCAGTCGTAAAAATACGGAGCCGCCGCATTCAGAAGCGGGAAATCGTTCAGCGGCAGGTGCTGAAACCACACGGGCAAATCATCAATCGCACCGAGCAACCGCCCGAGCCGGTCCGCAGACGCGACATCTTTCTGTATCAGGCGCATCAACGTATCCGGCGCAAGGCGAGCCAGCGTCCAACTGGCGTTAAACCCGAGGGCAAAGGCTCCTCCCTGATACGCCCAGCCTTCGTGATAATGGGAGGCGGTGATCAGTGGAAAAATGGCTTTGAGATGGGGTGGTGTGCCGATCGCGGCCAGCCACTGGGTTGCGCCGACATAGGACGCCCCATACATGCCGACGTTGCCATCAGACCAGGCTTGGGCCGCACACCACTCCACCGAGTCATAGCCGTCCAGGATGTCATCTCGGAAGGCATAAAACTCCCCATCGGACGCATACCGCCCGCGGGTGTCCTGGATGACCACCGCATACCCCTCGCTGGCCGTCCGCACCACGTCGAGCATCAGGATTACGCCAGCCAGCAGATTTTTATTATACGGCGTGCGTTGGAGGATAACGGGATATTTCCCAGGGGTGGCCGGGCGATATACGTCGGCGCGTAACACGCTCCCGTCCCGCATCGGAACAGGGACGTCTTTTTCAATGCTGAGACTTGATTCTCCCATAACGTTGCTCCCGCCCGGTCATACTAACCAGGCTTGCAAACTGCTCCTGATACGACTCGGCACCTAGCCGACCAGCGGCTCGAATGTCAAGGCGAGCACTCCTCCTGAGAACAATAGAGAAAAGCGGTGGTCCTGAGCCCGCTCCGGCTCGCCGGTGATGGCAAGTGGTTTTCCCTACTTTCTATCTGATCTGTGAGCATGATACCGTCCTGTCCCAGATGTCTGGTGGAACTGCCTCGGGAGGGATATTGGCGCGCCTGCCAGATGTTTAACCCGAACAACACAAAGCGGGTGTGTGGTCAGTGTGGGGCTACACGTCTACCAGTTGATTTCACAGGCGTTCACTGGCCAGGGATTGCGGCTGCAATCAGAAGTGAACAGGACTAAGGGGGCCGCTGACAGAAGGGCCCGTTGCTATATAACGATTGCATCTCAACCGAACCTCGCAGATTTAGTTACTGACGGAGTTTTCCGGTCCAATAAAGGAGATCACGATGAAAATCGGATTCAACCTGCCACAGCTCACGACGTTCGCCAGCCGGCGGGCCGTCCATGAATTTGCAGTCCGTGCCGACCGGTTGGGCTATGACTCGCTATGGGTCCAGGATCACTTGTTGTATCCAGAACACCCTGCCCAGAGCCATCCCATACACCAGGCTGTCCTTGGGCCGGACACACTCGTGCAATGGCCCGAGGCGTACGAAAGCTTACTCGCGCCTCTGGAATCACTCGCCTATGTCGCTGGGATAACCCAGCATATCCGCGTCGGGACTTCCGTTCTGGTCTTTGGCTATCATCGGCCCGTGGCGCTCGCCAAACAAATCGCAACGATTGACCTGCTCTCGGGCGGACGGTTCGATCTTGGTATTGGCCTAGGCTGGTCACGCGAAGAATATGCACAGATGGAGACGCCATTTGAGAAACTGGGCGCCCGTTGTAGCGACTTTATTCGCGCCTTACGCGCGGCGTGGAAGACGAATCCAACCCAGCACGACGGTCCGTTCTACACTATTCTACGGGGATCGACCTCACCCAAGCCGACGCAACGTGACACTCACGGCAATCCAGCCGTACCGATTCTTGGTGGCTTTTTGAGCGACGCAGGTTTGTCACGGGTGGCTGAGTTGTGTGATGCCTGGCATCCGGCTGGTCATACCGTCGAGCTTGCGATCACGCGCATGCAACAGATTAACCAGATGGCAAAAGAGGAGTTTGGCCGCGGTCCGCTTCAACTCGTCCATCGCGTGTTTGCCGCCCCTGCCCTACCCAGTATTGAGAAAATCGGTGACCAACTCATGCAGCCAAACTGGATCGGCACGCCTGACGAGATGCTGCCACAGCTCAAAGAGTGTAAGGCAGCCGGCATCGATGAAGTCGTTATTGACACGAGCTTCTTCCAAGAAATGACCAGTGAAGACGACTGGATCGCCCAACCCGACTTTTTTAAGCCGTTGTTGGACGAAGCGCATCGGTAATTGAACAAGAGGAGAACACACATGATCGAACCGTATAATGCCGTTGGTTTAGTCCCGACATTTTGGGGTATCCGCACGCGGGCGGATATGCACAAGAATATCGAGCATATCCGCAGCCTGACCAAAGCTGCTTTCTGGCTCTCCAATCTTGATATTCCGGTCCGCCTGCTCGCCATCCCGGAGGGCGCCCTGCAAGGCTTTAACGACGAGGTTCTGGACGTCGATCACACCGAGTTTGCACGGACGTGCGCGATTGACATCCCGGGCCCGGAGACCGACCAACTCGGGGAACTCGCGCGTGAGTACGGGGTCTTCATCATGGCCCAGGCCAAGGCGCGGCATGAAGACTGGCCCAATCTGTTTTTCAACGTCGGCTTTATCCTTGACCCGGACGGTCAGTTGATTCTCAAACACTATAAAATCTCCGCTCTGTTGCCGTGTGAGCGTTCGGTGTCTCCCCACGATCTTTTTGACTGGTGGATTGAAAAATACGGACGCAGCCTGGATGCCTTTTGGCCCGTGGCCGATACGGAGATCGGCCGGCTCGGCATCATGATGGCCATGGAGGGCAACTACCCGGAGAACGGCCGAGGGCTGGCGATGAACGGCGCGGAGGTCGTCTACCGCGCTTCTCTGCCCGGCCCGTTCACCCAGAACGATATCTTTGAGATTTCCAATCGCGCTCGGGCGCTGGAAAACAATATGTATATCGTTGCCCCCAACATCGGCGGCTATCACCTCTACCCGGACAGCGAGACGCCGATTGACGCCGGCAGCGGTCAGTCCATGGTCGTCGATTACAAGGGGACGATAGTCGGCAAGCAGCGTGACACCAACGGCTCAACCTATGTCAGGGGCGTGATCGACATCGAAGCCCTGCGCCACCACCGGGCCAAGGCCCAGGTCACGAACTGGATGAAGGATGTGCGGGCAGAAATGGCGCAGCTTATCTATGAAAAGCCGATCTATCCAAAGAACCGCTATATCGACAGAATCCCCGGCAACCACGCACAGTACAAAGAAGAAGTCATCGACCAACAGATTGCCCTGATGCAGGCCCGCGATATCTGGAAAAAGCCGGCGAAGTGAGGGGATGGAATAGCCCGCTCTCTCATAGGGGAACCGCATCATCCCGCACCGTCTCAAGAAAGGGACTGTGACGGGATGCAAACCCTTCGGACGAAATCGGGTATAGGGAAATAAGCAGGTCGTGGTGCAGGCATATAGTCGAGACAACCGGGCTCATCCGAGTGATTTCCGCTCCGGGCTTGAACGCTCCGGCCAGGACAATCAAGATATCGATATCAGAGCCCCGGTGGGCAGTCCCGCGGGCGTATGAACCGTACAGATAGAGGCCGCGGAGCCGTTCGCCGTACAAATCCTGTAGAGCGTCTTTCAATTCTTTTAACGCCGCCTGCACGCTCTGCGGAAGTTTGTCTCTATCCATGTCGCCTCTGCTCCCTGCTTTACGACTTGCTGACGCTGCCTCTAATAATGGGCAATAATTTCCCGCGCAAACTCCACAATGCTCTCCTCAACATAGCCCCACGGCGGAGAAATCACCATTTGGGTCAGACCGGCGGCTTCCAGTGCTTTGAGGCGCGTAATCACGTCCTCTCGGGTTCCAGTCATACTCATGGCTCGAATCACCTCCGGGGTAATGAATTCCTCTTCGCCCGGCTGGAGAAAGCGTGAGTGGGTCACATGAATGTCATCCCAGCGTTCGTCCAGATAGGCTCGGTAGTGTGGCGTGAGAAATGGCTCAAAGTAGGCCGGCGCTTGCTTGCCCTGCCGAACGACCTCATACGCATAGTGCAGCCCAACGGCAATGCGTGGCCCGACTCGGGTGAGTACCCGGGGGCTATCGAGCGTTTCGCCTGGACGCAGGACGCACGCGACACCGACAGTGACGACCGGATACGCTGTGTGTGGCCCCGACGCTTGCGGCTTGCCCCTGGCCGCCTTCTCTAATGTCGCCGTCAGTGCGTCAGGGGTAATAGTACTCACGGTAATCAACCCATCACCGAGTTCTCCGGCCAAGGCTAGCGCTTTGGGATATGAGGCGGCAAGATAAATCGGGACGGGATCGTTGACGTTAATATATCCGCGCTCGCGGTCGAGGAAACGGATTTGACTGCGACGCCCGCGATCATGGTATTCAACCGCTTCTCCGCGCAGCAGTTTTCGACACACGTCGATAGTATGCCGGAATGTATCCAGGCGGACGGGCGGCATGCCCATGGTGCGCCAGGCAGTGTGGCCAGTCCCCAGCCCCAGGATGGTCCGGCCCGGTGCGAGTTGGTTCACCGTGGCGATCGAGTGGGCAGTGACCGGGGCAATACGGGTGCCAGCGATGGCCACGGCCGTCCCAAGCTGGATGGTGCGTGTATGCTCAGCCGCCAGGGTCATACACGCATATACATCTGAGGCCAGCATCTGGGTATCGACAAACCACGCGTTGCTGAAGCCCATTTGTTCGGCCAGCACCGCGTGTTTCCAACTGTTTTGAATATGCGACTGAAAACTCACACCAAAGTTCATGGCGGCCCCTTACCCAATCTCAACGTCTTCGACAATAAACATGCGGGAGTTGGCGAAGTCCACAAACTTGGCCTCATCCGGGCGGATGATTTCGAGATAGCGGGGATGGGTAAACGCCTTGCCAATATCCTCCACACTGTCAAACCACAACTCAGCAATGCCGTCGAAAGGCTCATAATCTGACGGCGGGAAGCCCGGCACGGAAGCACTGAGCGTATGGCCCTGGACATATTTGCGGACGTACTGCCAGAACTCGGGCACGCTTCTGACCAGCGGACCGTGGTTGTTTTTCCAGTAGTCCTGAAACTCGGCCACACTCGTCCCGGCCTTGCGGCGTGCACACCCAATGAATTTCACCATGCGTTACCCCCTCCATCAGAAAGTCGGACAAAATAATCCTTGGCATGGTCGGGCAAATCCGTATACGAGTCAAGTTGTGATCTCCGAAGGAGGATGTATGCCCTACGCGAACGATAACAGAGTCAAGCTGTGGTACGACGTGAACGGAACCGGCGAGCCGTTGGTTGTCAGCGGAGGATTCGGCCTTTTACACGACCAATTCGCTTATATCCGTGACCTGCTCACCCCCCACCTCCAGGTGATCGATTGGCATTACCGGGGCGCCGGCTTGTCGGAGCGTGCATGGCCCGGCGGTTATCCTTTTGATCGCTGGGTCGATGACTTGGGGGTGATTCTGGATCAGGCCGGTCTCGATGCGGTCCATCTATGGGGCACCTCGACCGGTGCTCCCCTGAATGTCCGCTTTGCCGCCCGGTATCCCGAGCGTGTCAAAAGCCTCATCACCTATCCTGGCGTTTCCTTTAGCCCCGAGAGCCGCCGCATGTTTCGCGTCTTTCAAGACGTGACTGAAGCGTTCGGATACGAGGCGCTGGGACGCCTGACCCAATGGATAGGCTGCGCCGAGCACAACGTGTTTGGTGACCGGGCCAATGAGATCGCCCTTTTTGAAATCGAGTCTTTCAAGCGAAATTTTTCCATCCCGTCTCTGGCAAAGACCCTGGAAACCTTTTCCCATTGTGACCTGTCTGCCGATGTCGCCAGGCTCACCATGCCGGTCCTGGTGCTCATGGGGAACTCCGGCCATCTGGGAGCGGCCACACCGGGGCAAATCGCGGCAATCGAAGCCTTTACGGCCCTGTGCTCCCATGCCGAGGTGAGGCTCGTTGAGAACGGCGGCGGGACCTATCATATGATCGAGCAGCCCGAACCGACGGCTGCCAT
The DNA here is from genome assembly GCA_965232605.1 of uncultured Binatia bacterium (SeqCode). Classification (GTDB taxonomy): domain Bacteria; phylum Desulfobacterota; class Binatia; order Bin18; family Bin18; genus Bin18. Next base: position 238,686 of record CBDDQA010000006.1, read on the forward strand.
TGTCATTGATTTTGTGAACGCCCACGCCGGAGCCTGAGCGGCGCCAGAAAAGAGGAAAGAGTTTGATTCTGTGTTGCGTTTGTGTCACATTATGCGCATGAATAAATCAGCGGTCGTACACGCGCGGATAGAGCCCCAAATAAAGAATCAAGCTGAGGGTGTTCTCCAGAAGCTCGGACTCAGTCCCACGGAAGCGATTCGGCTCTTCTATCGCCAGATTTGTCTACGCGGAGGTCTCCCGTTTCCAGTCCTTATCCCGAACAAATTGACGGCCAAGACGCTCAAGAAAAGCCAGCGGGGGGAGGACATCGACACATTCGACTCACTGGAGGAGATGCTTGAGAGCTGGGAGAAATGAAAAAGCCGTGTCCAAGCGAGAGCGGGGAAATTCGTGTAGGAGTCAAAATGCAATCTCCGCAGGAGGACCCGGCCAAACCTTGACGGCAGGTCGAGCGCTTTGCGATAAGAAGGTATCCAGTCCAAAGGAGGGGTCCTATGCTCGATTGCGTTATCAAAGGTGGACAGGTCGTTACTCCCCAGGCAGTCGGGGAAATGGATGTCGGCATCCGGGGCGAAAAGATCGTCGCCGTCGGCTGGGCAGGCACGCTGTCGGAACAAGCCACCCAGGTGATTGACGCCAGCGGCAAAATTGTCATTCCGGGCGGTATCGAACCGCACGCCCATATCGGCATTCCCGTACCGAGCGAGTGGTCGGGTCAGCCGGATATCATGACCCAGCCACCCCAGGACGCCAGCCGGGCCGCCGCGTTCGGGGGTGTCACGACCATCGTCGATTTCGCCGGGGACCTGAGTTTTGCGGAGGTCGAAGACGCAACGCCCAAATCCATCATGAGTGTCGTGGAGGAACGCCGCAGCGTGTTTCGCACCCACGCCTATACCGACTATACGTTTCATTACATTCTGGCCGGCGAGGTCGCGCCGGAGACGATCGGCGAGATTGGCGAGGCCATACAGGAAGGGGTCGCCAGCTTTAAGATTTTTACCACCTTCCATCCCATCCGGGTCCCCTACGGACATCTGTGGACGATCTTTGCCGAGGTGGCCAAGCACGGCGGCATTATGGCGGTCCACGCCGAAGAAGACGAAGTCGTGCGCTATATGACCGAAAAGCTCAAGCGTGAGGGCCGCGACCAGGGCTATAACCTCCATCTGGTGCACAACAACATCTCTGAAGACCTGGCCTTCCGCCATATCATTCGTCTGGCCCAGCATACTGAGGCGGGCATTTATTTTGTGCATACGACCGCCAAAGAAGGCGTGGCGGCAATCGCCGAGGCGCGCGCCGCGGGTCAGCCGGTGTATGGCGAGGCGCTCCATAACTACCTTCAATTTACCTGTGATGATTACAAGAAACCCGGCGGAACCGCGATTCATACCTATCCGGCCATTAAATTCGCAGATGACCGAGACGCGCTGATCGCCGGCCTGATGGACGGTCGTCTGGCGACCACGGCCACGGATGAATACACGACCCATAAAGGCCCGAAGCTGTGGGGCGATACCATCGAGACCGTGTGTGGCGGGCATAACGGCATTGAGACCCGGATGCCGGTCGCCTTCACCAAGTTTGTGGCCGAGCGCAATGTCTCGCTGCAACGCTTTGTTGACATTACCTCGGCCAACGCCGCCAAAATCCTCGGGCTCTATCCCCAGAAGGGGGCGATTCAGCCGGGGAGCGATGCCGATATCGTCCTGATTGATCCCGACATGCAGAAAACCCTCACCCTGGACGATCTGCACGCCGACTCTGACTACAGCATCTGGGAGGGCTTTACCTGCCTGGGCTATCCGGTGTTGACCATGCTGCGCGGCAAGGTGATTGTTGAGCAGGGCAACCTGGTCGGAAGTTCGACTGACGGCCAATGGCTCAAACGGCGGGTGTCGGGGGATATCATCTCCCGGCCAGTGGTATAGGCCCTGAAGGTCTGGAGGTCTGCATGAAAAAAGTTGGCGGAGTGTTGGCCTGGCATCCCGAAGTCGCCATGACCCAGGAAGAGATCGACGATTTTCTGTCCGGGCGTTGGGTTGTGCGTCTGGCAACGCTGGCGCGGGACGGATATCCGCACGTGACTCCGCTGTGGTACTACTGGGACGGCCAGTGTCTCTATCTCGCCCTGACCCGGAATCGACTCGCCTTCAAACACCTCAACCGCGACCCGCGCTGCTCGGCCGCCATTGATATGGATGACCGTCCACTTATGGGTATGCGGACCAATCTGGCCAAGGCGGTGGTGATCAAAGGCAAGGCGGAAATGGTGGCGGTTGGCTCGGGGAAAACCGTGCAGGTCGAGGCCGGTCCGTGGCAGGGTGAGCATACGCCGGAGCACCTGGTGAGCCTGCTGGGTAACCGTTATAGCCTCTCGGCCCGTGACGGGGCGCTCGGCTTCAGCCATGAGTCGTTTGGTGAAATCTTCGCGCGGCCCGAGGGCCGGGACAGCCAGCTCTTTAAGGACAACGAAGGCCGCGTCATCACGAAAATTCGACCGCAAAAAATCCAAGCCTGGGACTTCTCAAAGGCACCTATGGGCTATGTGGAGTGAAGCGCAATGACACGTTCTTTTACTGTAGCGGCCGCCCAGCTTGGGCCGAGTTCTGACACCAAGGCCCAGACCGTCGAGCGCATGGTCGCGCTGATTCAGGAAGCCGGGCGGCACGACGTCGAACTGCTGACCTTTTCCGAGCTTTCCCTGACCCCGTATTTTGCCACACGGGTACGCGCAGACTGGCAGGATTTCCCTGAAGACGGCCTGCCTTCGCCGCTGACCCAACCGCTTTTCGAGGCCGCGAGTCAGGCCAGACTGCACTGGGTCTTTCCCTTTGCGGAGCGCGAAAACGGCCAAGTCTATAATACCGCGGTGCTCATTGATCCGACCGGGACCGTTGTCCAGAAATACCGGAAGGCTCATATTCCCGGTGTGGTCGAGCCACGCTGGGAGGGCCTCGATATTTTTGAAAAGCGCTATTTTACCGAGGGGAATCTGGGCTTTCCGGTGACGGCCTTACGGACCGGCGAGTCAGCCAGGCTGGGCATGCTCATCTGTTATGACCGGCGGTTCTCAGAGGCATATCGGGCGCTCGCGCTCGACGGGGCCGAGTTGATCTGCATTCCCTATAATACGCCCACCTTTGGCCGCCCCCGAGAAGAAGGGCATGAAACCGCCGAAATTCTCCTGCGCGCCGCAGCCATAGAAAATCAAGTCTTTATTGTCGCGGCCGGAAAAGCCGGTGTTGAAGATGGAGCCGAGTATATCGGGGGCAGCGAGATCATCTCGCCCGAGGGGAAGATATTGGCCAAGGCCCAGACCGACGGAGATGAACTGGTTGTCACCACGCTCGACCTGGATGCGATTACCCAACTCAAAGCCAAGTGGGATTTCATGCCCGACCGCCGGCCGGAGCTATACCAGCCCCTCTCAGACGAGGACGCTACACCCGCAGGGTCAGCGGGGAAACGAGAGCATTAGCATTCGTACCTGTGTGTCAAACAGTGGAAGAAACGACGATGCAAGCCGAGCACAACGCCTCTGAACGTCGAGCGCGCTGTAGCGTGTCGGACGAAGAAATCCCGATTCTTGATTTGGGCCCGTTTCTCGCGGGCCAGGACGGGGCGGCTGAAGAGACTGCGGCGGAACTCCGCTCCGCGCTTGAGCAGATTGGTTTCTTCTATATTCTGAACCACAGTGTTGCCAGAACGCTGCGCGACCGCCTGCTTGAGCAGACCGCAGCGTTCTACCGCCTGCCGCTTGAGCGGAAGCTGCCGCTCAAGATGAACGCCTACGGGGTCGGCTATGTACCCAGGCGGGGCGAGTTGCTCAAAACCTCGCCGTATTACACCGGCACGAAAAAGCCCGATGTGTGTGAAGTCCTGATTCTACAACGCGACTGGGGACCGGGCTCGGAAGCGCGACAGAATCCGTGGCCGGACCATATGCCGCTGTTCCGGCAGGCGGTTCAGGATTTTTTTGAAGCCACAGAGGATTTGGCGATCCAGATGATGCCTTTGTATGCCTTGGCGCTCGGGCTTGAGCGCGACTTCTTTGCACACAAATTTCGCAAATATAAAGCCCTCAACGCCCTGCGGGTTTCGTATATGCCGCCGGATAGGCTGGATGACGACGAGTTTCACGTCGGCCCGCATACGGACGGATCGTTCATGACTCTGCTGGCCACATCGGATCAACTCGGCTTGGAAATTCTGTCGCCGTCCGGTCAGTGGCTGAAGATGCCGCTCATCCCAGATGCCTTTGTGGTCAACTCGGGCGACCTGTTAACCCGCTGGTCCAACGGGCGGGTCCGTTCCACACCGCACCGTGTCATTAACACCTCGGGGGAGGATCGCTATTCGACCCCTCTCTTTGTGCAGCCTACGGCAGACACGATCATTGATTGTCTGCCAACCTGCTGCGGTCCGGACAACCCTCCCCAAGAGCCACCCATCGCCTGTGTCGATTACCTCCGGTGGTTTATGGCAGAGAATTTTGCGCTGGGAGAGCGCAGCGACGAGAGACCGGAGTCGCCGTAGATTTCTCAGAAAAGGAACAGGCTTCATCTACCACCATGACTCATACCCCTATTGGACGACTGCGCTTGGTCGGCATTGCAGAAGGTATCTCTTTTCTCCTTCTCCTCGGTATTGCCATGCCGCTGAAATATGTGTGGGGACAGCCGCTGGCGGTGCGGATTGTCGGCCTGATTCACGGCCTGCTGTTTCTCTGGTTTTGCGGCGTGTTGCTCAACGCCAAAGAGGCGGCCGGCTGGGACCTGAAAAAAGCCGGTCGAATTCTCGTTGCCGCGCTGTTGCCTTTTGGCCCCTTTGTGATTGATAGGGGTTTACGCACAGAAGATGAGACATTGAGAGCAAAAACGCCGGCCCAGAAAAGGAAAGAATAAAAAAGGAGCAAGCCATGCAAACCATCAGTAAAGAGCATATTGTCCGTACCTTTGATGCGACCCATCCGCCCGCGGCGCGCATTCAGCCGGGAGAAGTCTTTGTCATGGAAACCAACGACCGTTTCCAGGATTGGAACGACGGCGGTCAGTGGCCCATGGAGCAGTTGTCCGTGATGACCGGCCCGGTATGGATCGAAGGCGCCCAGCCCGGTCACACCCTGGCCATCGAAGTCCTGGATATTCAGCCTGCACTGGGCTTCGGCTATGTGGTCGCGATTCCGGGCTACGGGTTGCTCAAGGACCAGGTCGAGTTCTGCAAAAAGGTCGTACCGATTGAGGGCAACCGTATTCGCTACAGCGAGACGATCAGCCTGCCGTTTATTCCGAATATCAGCAAAATTGGTCTTGCTCCTGCCGACGAAGCCCGACCGAGCAACGCGGTTGGCGCTTTTGGCGGCCAACTCAGCAACAGCCAGCTTGGCGTTGGTTCCACCGTGTTTTTGCCGGTGAGTGTCGAGGGTGGAATGCTGACCATCGAAGATGTGCACGCTCGGATGGGCGATGGCGAGGCAACGGCCTCGGCGGTTGAGATCGCTGCAGAGGTAACGCTACGCTGTCGCGTCGCCCACGAGTTTCCGGTACAGCGACCGCTGGTGATCACGCGCGATGAGGTCCTCACCATGGGTGACGGAGAGACGATGGAGGTCGCCGCCCGTCAGGCCCTGGAAGACCTGTCCGGCCTCTTAGTGGATCGTGCCGGGGTCAACCCCACCGAAGCCGCCATGCTGGCCAGCGTGGCCGCCGACCTGCGCATTTCAGAAGTGGCCGGCTCTCCGTGCCATGTGCGGGCTGCCATAGACCGGGATATTCTCAGCTTGTAGGTCGGGTTAGCCATAAGCGTAACCCGACACGGCCGTACTTGTCGGATTACGCTCCGCTAATCCGACCTACTGACTATAAAGGTCGGACGGGTAGAAGAGTATGGGAGCATCAAGAATCGCTATTCATATCGATGAGACCTTGTTGTCTCGCCTCGATCAGCTTGTTCAGGCCCACGCCTTTCCAAGTCGAAGCAAAATTATCCAAGAAGCGATACGAGAAAAACTCGAACGGGTTGACCGAGGCCGCCTCGTCCGTGAATGCAAGAAACTTGACCGACAGTTTGAGCAAGCGTTGGCAGAAGAAGGACCCGGATAAAGATATTTGGATCAGTGGAAAACGCCTACCTCTTTGGGGCCTGCCCGAACGCTCCGCTGCCAGAGTCCAGAAACGCCTGCTCTTCCGGCGTGGACATGCGTCCGAGCAGGACGTTCCGGTGCGGGAAGCGACCGAAGCGCTGAATAATAGACAGATGCTTGCGGGCCGAGCCTTGAAAATCCTCTATCAGCGCGGTCCACTCCGCGGGAGCCGTCGCCAGCACGGCCTCTCCCCGACGCACCGCTTCCTCCTGAAGTGCTAGGTCCTCGGCGTGCTGGAACGGCATCAAACAAAACAGTTGTTCCAGCACGCTCAAAGAAGCATAAAAGGAGCGCTCGAAGCCGTGCCTGGTAACGTGTTGCGCCAGCGGATCAGCCGCAAAGGCCGCGGCCGTGCCGCGGTAGAGATTGCGCGGCAGTTGGTCGAGGGCAATAATCAGCGCCAGCCACCCGCGGGGATGAGATTCCCAGGACGCCAACCCACCGGACCGGGCTTGCCTGACGAGATCGGAAAAGCGGGTGCGGATGACGGCATCGGTTTCGGGGGTGGCCTGAAACCAAAAAGGATAGCGCTCTTCAGCCTTGCGCGCGTCTGAAGCCGCGTCGGCAAACCAGAACTGAAGTAGCTCTTCGGGCTCCATAGGCGTCCGGCTTATCCGCTTGCCTGGAGCACTCTGACGTTCTCCCCGTCCTGAACGAGAACGGTAGGGGCCATCCCCACAAACAGCCCCGTGTCAACAACACCGGGAATCGAGAGGATGTCTTGTTCAAATTGGGCGAGAGCCGTAATCGTACTGATCGCACAGTCAATAATGGCGTTGCCGTTATCAGAGAGGAACACCCCAAAGTCAGTCTGGCGAGGGAGTGGGTCGCAGGACAACGCCCGGAGGTGGCGACAGCACGTCGCCACCCCGAACGGCACGACTTCAACCGGCAGCCGGCCGCGCTCTCCGAGCACAGACACCAGCTTTTCAGTCCCCACCAGAACGATGAATTTTCGGGCCGCGGCAGCCACGATCTTTTCGCGGACCAGGGCGCCGCCATAGCCTTTGATGAGGTTCAGGTCGGGGTCAACCTCATCCGCCCCATCGACGGCAATGTCAATACTCTCGACCGCATCGAGCGTTGTGAGGGGAATGCCGAGCTCCTGGGCGAGCGTCCTCGTGACTTGGGAGGTCGGAATCCCACGAATACATAAGCCAGCCTGTACCCGAGCGCCCAGCGCACGCACGAAGGCGCTCGCGGCCCGGCCCGTGCCCAGACCGACAACATCTCCGTCTTTTACAAATTCGAGAGCACGTTCAGCGCTGGTCATGCCTTGCTCTGCTATATCAGGAGAGACATCTAGGCCAGGGCCTGGGTGATTGTCTCGCGCAAGATTTGCAAGCCGGCCGGTACGTCCGGTCCGAGGTGTACGCGTAGCGCACGCCGTCCCCGTTCGGCCAGCACCCCAAAGTCTCCCTGGGCCTGGAAGGCTTTCAGCGAGCCAAAACTGTAGCGCTGGCCGGGAATGTCCAGATCGCTGGCGTCGTCTGACGTAATCTGGAGAAACACACCGGAGTTGGGGCCGCCCTTATGCAGTTGGCCGGTGGAGTGCAGGAAGCGCGGACCAAAACCGAGGGTGGTGGCTACTTGCTTCGCGTCCCGTACGGTGCGGCGCAGGGCTTGCAACTCGGCACAGGTTTCCTCGTTCATTTCAACATAGGCGCTGAGGGCAAAATAATCGCCGGCCTGAAGCAGTCCGAGATGCGCACTAAGCAAGGCCACCGCGTCCTGGCCGGCTGCCGCAGCCTGGAGCGCTGTGGCGTTTTCTGAATCCGAGAAGAAGCGCAGGCCCCGATCTTCTAAAAACGGCGTCTCGGCCGGCACCTGGCCGGTCTCTTCAAACGCCGCGGTCAGTTGTCGGGTGGCCCTTTTACTGGCTTCCACATCCGGCTGGTTAAAGGCGTGCACCCCGAGCACGGCGCTGGCCACAGCCGTCGCCATTTCCCAGCGGAAAAATTCCTGACCGAGGCTGAGCGTATCTTCGAGGCTGATACGCACAACCGGCTGGCCGGCCTTTTCGAGCGCGTCCACGGTCGCATCCTGTTCGGCCGCCGGCGCGCTGTTGAGGCGAATATAGATAAAGAGCCGATCCTGCCCATAGACCTCGGGCGGACCCAGGGGCTCGGCGTCAATCGGAATAAGCCCCTGCCCCTCCTTGCCGGTCGATTCGGCAATAAGCTGCTCCAGCCACGCCCCCAGGGCGTCAAGGCCCGGCGAGGTCACAAGCGTCACCTTGTCGCGCCCGTGTTGCGCCAGGGTGCCCATAATCAATCCCAGCGTGACACCGGGATTGACCTCGGGCGGCACACTCGCCGAGCAGGCTTGAACCATCAGGACCGAGCGGTCCAGAAAGCGCTGGACGTCCAGGCCCATCAGGGCGGCCGGGACCAGGCCAAAATGCGACAGGGCCGAATACCGGCCACCAATGCTGGGCACCCCCGGAAAGATGGAGCGGAACCGACGCTGTTCGGCAAGCTGTTGGAGCGGGCTGGCAGGGTCCGTAATAGCGATAAACCGTGAGCCGGCCTCGTCCGTGCCAATGGCCTGGACGACCTGATCAAAGAAGTATTGCGTAAAGACATTCGGTTCGGTCGTCCCACCCGATTTTGAGGAGACGATAAACAGCGTCTTCCTGGGGTCGATCTTTTGCGCACACGCCAGGACCTGGGCCGGTACGGTCGAGTCGAGAACGAGGAGTTCAGGGTGGTCGTCGATCACGCCGAAGGTGCGTTTCAAGACCTCCGGACACAAACTCGAACCGCCCATGCCAAGCAGGAGAATATGCCGAAAGTCGTCTGCCTTGATCTCTTCGGCGAGCTGAACCAGGGGGCGGATATTCGTTCGCTGCGCCTCCACAATATCGAGCCAGCCAAGCCACTGATCTTCGTCCTCTCCCGACCACAGCGCGGGGTCCTTCTGCCATAAGCGCCGGACTTTCCCCTGTGTCCGCCAGTCTTTCAGGCTGGCTTCGATGAGGGCGGAAGCGCCATCCAGACTATAGGTCTGCTGGGCTAATTCACCGCCCAGCATGGCTTGGCGCTTGCGCTCGATTGAGCTGAGCAGAGCGTCGAATGGGTCAACGAATTTACGCACGGCTTCATCCAGGAGTTGGTCGGTTGCAGCGTGCAGAGACACGCCAACCTCGGCCAGGGTGCGAATGATGGTCCGTGCGTCCTCCAGGTTTTCTTCCCAGTTGGTAGTCAGCCTTGGCTCGGCCTGACCTCCATCCCGGAAGGCCGCAAAGGTTTCACCCGGTATGGTGTTGACGGTGTCCGGGCCGATCAGTTCGTCAACATAGAGCGTTTTGGAATAGCGTGGGTTTTTCGTACTCGTGCTGGCCCATAAGAGGCGTTGCGGGCGGGCGCCGTTTGCTTCGAGGGCACGCCAGCGTTCACTGGCCATCAGGTTTTTATACGTCGCGTAGGCAATTTTTGCGTTCGCAATGGCGACTTTCCCGAGCAGGCGCCCGATCCTGGCCTTTTGCCCAGTACTGTCTGCGGCCTCAATAGCCTGGCTGAGTTTTTCGTCGATCAGGGTGTCGATACGACTGATGAAAAAGCTGGCCACACTCGCCACCGTGCTCAGGTCCCCACCCTTTTGCGCGAGCTGCTCCAAGCCGTCCAAGTATGCCTCGGCAACCGCTTCATACGCCTCGACCGCAAAGAGCAGGGTCACATTGATATTGATCCCCTCACCGATCAACTGAGCGATGGCCGGAACGCCGGCCTGGGTGGCCGGCACCTTAATCATGATATTGGCCCGATCAACCATTTTGTACAGACGCCGGGCTTCTTCGAGGGTCCCTTGCGTGTCATGGGCCAGATAGGGAGAGACTTCAAGGCTGACATAGCCGTCTTTGCCCTCGGTTTTCCGGTAGACCTCAAACAACACGTCCGCGGCCAGCCGGATGTCCTGAATTGCCAGACGCTCATACACGTCTATGGCCGACCCAACCCCCTGTTCGACCAGGGCCTGCATGGGTTGATCGTAATCGGAACTGCCCGTCAGCGCCTTCTCAAAAATAGCCGGATTCGACGTCACGCCGAGGAGGCCGTCATGATCGACCATAGCCTGGAGATCACCGGAAGTGATAAGGCTGCGGTGGATATTATCATACCAGATGCTTTGACCCAATTGCTGGACAGCAACTAATGGATTCTCCATGCTCTTCCTCGTCCTTCCCCCTCACCCCAGGCACTCATTCCCTTCGACTTCGTTCTGCTACGCTCAGGACGGGCATACCGGGCGGGGTCCGAATGGCATCAGCGACCTGCACGACCCACCCTCTTCTAGCATAGCTCCTTTCCTGGCGGCAAAGGGGGAAGACCGGCGGGGCTTCTGATTGTCTGTGGCCGACGCCCGCCCGGGTAGATGGAGGTATTTCCCAGGCTCTCTTCCATAAGATTTGGGAAGCCAGGGAGTTGTCCATGCTCACGGCTCAGCGTAGGGTAGACTTTGTGTACCTTATTCTACCCGGAGGACGACCATGAGCCTCAATATCAAGAACGATGAAACCTGCCGGCTAGCCGGTGAGCTGGCGCGTTTGACCGGCGAGACTATGACCGGCGCGATTACCGTTGCGTTGCGCGAACGCCTGGTACGCGAGAAACGCCGGCACGATGCGGCTGTCCTCGCGCAGGAACTGCACGCCATCGGACAGCGCTGCGCCAAACTGCTGGGGCCGGGACCGTCCTCCGTGGAGCATGGCGACCTGCTCTACGACGAGCGGGGATTGCCACAGTGATCATCGACAGCTCGGCAGTACTGGCGGTCCTGTTTGGCGAAGCGGATGCCGAGACCTATGAGAAGGGCATTGCGACGGCTTCGCCCTGCCGCATGTCGGTCGCCAACGTGCTGGAGACATCCATCGTCGTGGAAAGCCGCGGCGGCGCGGCGGCGGGTCACGAACTCGACGTTTTTTTGGAGCGCGCCGGAATCGAGCTGATACCGGTCACGGTCGAACATCTGGAAGTGGCCCGGCGGGCGTGGCGTCGCTTCGGCAAAGGCAATCACCCGGCGGCATTGAACTTCGGCGACTGTTTCGCTTACGCGCTGGCCAAGGTCGAGAACGAGCCTCTGCTGTTCAAGGGCGACGACTTTACCCGCACCGATGTCGAGGCGGCCTGAGCGAGAAAACGAGCCAAAGTTTTTATGGAAGCCTGTGGGTCGGACTAGAGCCAATAATGCTGCTGTGTAGCCCCCCGTTATTCCTGCGAAAGAACGTCGCCCCTGCGCAAGAACGTCGCCCCTGTGCAAGCAGGGGCAGGAATCCAGATGTCGCCCATGCTCGAAAAACAGCCGACCGTGTATATCCTGGCCAGCCACCGTAATGGCACGCTCTATACGGGCGTCACGAGTAATCTGCCAGCACGAGTGTGGCAGCACAAAAACGACATGGTTGAGGGGTTTACCAAAAAGTACGGCATCCACACCTTAGTGTATTATGAAGTGCATGGAGATATGCGGTCGGCTATCGAGAGAGAGAAGCAAATCAAGAAATGGAAGCGGTCTTGGAAACTGGCCTTGATCGAGAAACAGAATCCGACGTGGCGGGATTTGTCGGACACGCTCGGCTGACTGGAGCGTTTCACGCACGGTAGAGCGGTTTACGATAAGTTGTAGCCTTCGTCATGCCGGACCCCGGATCATGTCCGGGGCAGGCTTTGATCCGGCATCCAGCGGCCGGGGGGGCGGGAGACCTGGATTCCTGTTTTCACAGGAATGACGAGCGGCTCCACAGCATCGCAATTTGCTCCAGGTTATAGCTATGCGGTAGCGCGAGGACGTGTGTTAGAGGGAATCGAGTACAACGGGGTGCCCAGGTATTTGGAGGCGGAGGAAGATGGCGGATTTCAGATGGCATCCTGATAAACCCCCGCCTTCGATAGAAGAACATAGCAAGGCGAAACTTGATGTCTTGCGCAGTTCAACTCAATGCCCGGCGAGCTTTTCAGTTTGGCGTCCGAAGAACCTGTCACCATAGACACGATGCGGCATATGTTTGCGAACAGAACTGCCGCTCGTTTCTCAGACCTTGATTCCGTCGTCCTCGAACTTTTTCGAGAAAGAGAAATTGAGATTCTGCGTCCAGATGGCACGGCACGCTCGCGGATGCTGCAACGGGTCAGTCCCACAGACCGGATTGCATTTCCCCGACAGCTGTTATTGCCGGGAACTTCGCGCCACCGCTGACGCAGATATGTCGGCTTACGCTACGCTAACCGGCCTGCGGGAACTAGCCTGCCTGATTGAGATGACGATTACGCTAGTCCATACTGAATCAGTTCGCCATAATCGTCAGGACCTACGACCGCCCAGACCACCCCTGGAGGAGTACCGAATGAGCGCTGAATACACTATCGTTATTGAGAAAGATGAAGACGGCTATTACGTGGGGAGTGTTCCCGCCCTTCCCGGCTGTCATACCCAAGGCACCTCCATTGACCAGTTGCTCGAACGGATGCAGGAGGCAATCGCCCTCTGGCTTGAGGTTGAGGGGGAAGACGCGCCAAGACCGCTGGAACTGGTCGGCGTCCAAAGAATCTCTGTATGACCAGACTGCCGCGACTCCATGAATGACGGCGAACGTGGTCTGACCGAGACCCGTAGTTCGGATTAGCCGTCGTCGTAATCCAACGCCAACGGCGTATCGGTTATTACCACTATCGCCCCAATCCGCCGCGCCACCTCCGCAAAATACCCCACCTCTTCCGGCAGTAGCGCCCGCCCAAGAACAGGGCGTTCCCGGTACGACAACCATTTCTTGAGTACCTGACAGGCAAGACCCGTGCGGGCGGGAATCCCATGCTCCCAGGGGCCTCAGTCGGGCATATCGGACTGCGCGCCCGCGGCCTGGGCGAGCCGGCCTTCCTGCGGAGAGACGGCCTGGGGACGATCGCGCTCGGCGTCGACGATACAGAAAAAACCGAAGGGCTCCTCGCCATCGGCCAGAAATTGATGAGGGGTCCAGGGAGCAATGTATACGGTATCAAGCGCCTGCATCTCCCAGGCTTGATCGTTCAGTATGACCCGCCCCTGCCCGCGCACGGCAATCACCACATGCGCGTGGGCATGTTTCTCCAAGCTGGAGTAGCCGCCCGGTTCGATCTCAAAATAGCGCAGATGAAAGCCAGTCTTTTCGGCCTGCTTGCCGACCAGCACCTGACGGACAATGCTTTTCCATTCCCGGCCCGCTTCCTGGCCCTGTTTATATGCCTCACATTCGACCTCGGACCAGGTGTACGGGTCATGGTCTTTTTGCGCGCGCATGAGGCGGCTTTTGGGAGCGGACGCCGCCGCCCTTTTCCCTTGTGGGGGCTGTCGAGTAAAACGAGGCGGGGGCAAGATGACCTTCCTCAGGCAAACTCAATAATCGTCTTGAGTGAGTCTCGCGCTTCAGCCGCGTTGCGATAGGCGGCGTGGAGTTGCTCAAACGGGAAACGATGGGTGATGAATTTCTCGGCCGTAATGACGCCGGCCTGAACCAACCGGAGGGCTTCGCGGGTATCGTTCGGTCCGCACGAATAGCTGGGGATCAGGCGAACTTCGTTAAAATAGAGATCGTTGGGTGAGAACGTCAGCGTGTCGTCCGGTTTACTGGCCGTAAACAGCACCACGGTGCCGCCTTTGGCCGCACAGCGCAGACCGAGTTGCATGGCTTCGATCGAACCCGGTCCGACAATAACGACCTCGGCCATCTCGCCCTGAGTATATTCCCGCAGCGCGTCTTCGATATTGCCCTCTTTCACCTCGTGTGGATTCAGCGCGAGATCAGCGCCGAGTTCACACGCCTTTGTACAGCGATAGGGGACGAAATCGGTTCCGATAATGGTCCGCGCCCCAGCATGTTTTGCCAGGGCGACGTGCAACTGCCCCATGATGCCGAGTCCGATCACAAAGACGCGGTCGCCGGCCTGAAACCCCGAGCGCCGCAGGGATTTGACCGCGCAGGCCGTGGGTTCGACCAGAGAGCCATCGGCAAACGACATCTTCTCGGGCAGACGCAAGGTATCACCGGACAAATTGTCCTTGGGCACCACGAAGTATTCAGCCATTCCACCTGGAACAATTTTTGTGGCCCGCCAGGTTGGGCATTGGACAAACTCGCCGCGTTGACACGCCCGGCACGAAAAACATGGGGCGTGATGATGGACGAACACCCGGTCGCCGGCCTGAAAGTCCTCTACTCCCGCACCGATTTCAACGATTTCACCCGCGGGTTCATGTCCAAACACCAGCGGGGCCTTTTTCTTCATATACCAGCCCATCACATCGCCCGAGCAAATCCCGCACGTCCGCGTCTTGACCAGCGCCTCACCCGGTCCAACAGCGGGGATAGGGTCGTCCTCAAAACGAATATCGGTTGAGTCGTACAAGCGGGCGACTTTCATACTGGGCATAATACCGAGGGTTTCCTTTCTGCCGAGCGAACCTGAACCATTATGCCAGGACAGGATTTCGCGGCAAGCCGGACGGAGTTCTTGCGAAATCACTCGAAGGGAGGTTATACTTTTGGTATGAAAACGGCAATCTCAATCCCTGATTCTGTGTACACGGAAGCGGAACGCCTCGCCCAACACCTCGGGAAATCTCGCAGTCAGTTGTATAGTGAGGCAGTTGCGGAATATGTCATCCGTCACGATACCGAGACGCTTACAGAGGCCATGGACAAGGTGTGTGACGCTGTTGATGCCCATTTCGATCCGGCCTTTTCATCCGTGACTCGACGCGTTCTCGAACGGAGCGAATGGTAGTAACTCAAGGTGAGGTCTGGTGGGCTGACTTGCCCAGTCCGGTGGTTCAGGCCCTGGCTTTCGGCGGCCCGTGCTCGTAGTCCAGGGAGAGTCGCTCAACCGGAGCCGACTTGCCACAGTCGTTTGTGTTCCACTGACAAGCAATCTCCGCTGGGCTAATGCTCCAGGAAATGTATTGCTGCCGGCACGCAGCACCCGGCTTCCCAAAGATTCCGTTGCCAATGTTTCTCAAATCCTGACACTCGACCGAACACTCTTAACCGAGCGGGTTGGGCATATTTCTCGACGACAAATTGAAGCCGTCCTGCTGGAGATTGACCTCATTTTACGGCGTTAGAGGAATGGCCGACTCCGGCGGCTCGCGGCTCAACATCGTAGTTCCTGTACGACATGGGTGGACGATATTACGATCTCTGGCCCTTCCATCCCCTTCCTTGATCGGCTCAATCGTACTGGGCGGAATAAAGGGCTACGGCCCATTCGTCACATAGGCAGCGAGGTTGACCGGACCGAGCGGAGCACCCAGAGCGGCGAGGCGGGTCATTTCCCGACGGAAGCGTGGGCCGTGGTGCACATTGGTCGCGACATGGGCCATTTCGTGCAGCAGAATGCCTTCCCCTTTGGGGAAAGGGAAAGCCTCCAACAAAATTCGACGCCGTTTCTTGTCGCAGTAGCCCGCTATGTATTTGCTCATTGCGGCAGACACCCCAGGAACGATGAGCGGGTCATGAAGCGTGACACGGTATGGGGGCAGCGTATTGGCGAAGTACTGACGGTTGAAATACTCGAAGTGTCGCTGGTACTGCTCCTCCCACTCGGCGAGTTGGGTGGTGGTGGCTCTATGGCACTTACGATCTTTCCAGGTAGAAAGAGTGGAGCGGGTGGCTCCCATAATTTTTTCCTGTCGTGGTCTGAAGTTGGATAGAGGGAGGAAACACTCTCCCCCTATTTAGTGAGAAGGAGAAACAAGATGTGGGCAGGAAGAGCTTACGCCGCCATCATCCACTTGGCCATGCGGAGCATGTCCTGCGGGCTCTCGGGCAGTTTACGCATGACCGAGGCCTCAAAGCCGGAGTGCATGAGACAGTTCTGACACAGGGCGTCTTCGCGTTTTTCCCAGTAGTCCCAATCCACCCCGTTCCAGAACTCGTCCCAGGTCTTGAAGTATTTCTTGCCGATGAGATAGCACGGGTCCTTCCAGCCAAAGGGCGTCCGGGTGACATTGCCCCACGGCGTACAGGGATAGTCACGCTCGCCGGCGGCAAATTCGAGGAACAGTGGGGTGAGCGAAATTTTGTAGCGCTCGGACAGTTTGAGCACCTGTTTGAACTTCTGGTGAATCTCGTTCCGATACAGAAAGTGGTTGGTCTTGAGCGCCTCGTAATGATAGCCGGGCGAAATCATGATGCCGTCCACGCCAAGCTCGGTCAGCATTGCGCACATCTCTTCGATCTCTTCCATGCTGGTTTCGCGGAACACCGTGGTGTTGGTGCACATGGAGTAGCCGAGCTGTTTGCCGAGCTTGAGCATTTCGACGGCCTGGTCAAAGACGCCAGGTTTGTCACACACAAAGTCATGGGTGTCGCGCATGCCGTCCAGATGCACGTTGATGGACAGGCGCTTATGCGGCTTCCCTTTGGCGTAAAATCGCTCCAGTAAAATCCCGTTGGTGCACAGATAGATGTGGCGCTTACGGTCAATAATGCCCTCAACCAACTCCGGCAGCTCCGGATACACGGTTGGTTCTCCACCACAGATTGATACCACCGGCGCGCCGGACTGCTCCACCGCCTCAAAGCATTGCTCCAGCGAGAGTCGATCTTTGAGATCGCCCTGGTGCCGCTCCGGCGTACACCCCACACAGGCCAGATTACAGGTGTAGAGGGGTTCAAGCATGAGCACGACGGGGTACCGGGACTGGCCGCGCAGCTTGTTCTTGAGCTGCCATTTAATCATGTCGGTCGTGATGTGTAATGGAAACCGCATATCTTTCCTCACCTTGTGGGACGGCCTCGCTCTGTGGGACGACCTCGTCCCTGTGCCTCATCGGCTGACCCTTCGGTCAGGGGATATTACCGACCCGTCTACCGGCCCGCAAGAGGGAAAGCCTGGACAATGAGCGCTTTACAAGTTTTCGGGCCTTGGTCACAATAGAATTATGGGAAAGAAGAAGACGGGTGGTCGGGGCAGTGGTGGAAGACAAGAGAACGCGACGCTCGGAGAGCTGAAAGCGGTCGCGACCCAATTGGGTATTCAGGTCCGAGAGGAAAAGCTGCTGCGTGAAGTTGGCTATCGCGTGCGTGGCGGGGGCTGTCGGGTACACGATCAAGACGTCGTCTTCCTTGACCGGGACCGCCCGGTGACCGAACGGGTTGACACCCTGCTCGCTGAACTCTCGCAGCGCGAGGTTGATACGCAGGCGCTGTCGCCGTCGGTCCGTCATCTTTTCGCAGGAACCACAGGAGACCATCCATCATGAGTGAGCGGCTTGACACCTTTCGGCTCTGGATTAAAGAGCAGGGGCTCAAGGCCACCGCTCAACGAGAAGACATCGCCCGCGTCTTTTTCTCGATCACCCGCCATATCAGTGTGGAAGAACTCTATAGTGAGGTCCGCCAGGTCAATCCGCGGGTGGGCTATGCCACTGTCTACCGGACCCTCAAATTACTCAAAGAGTGCGGGCTTGCTGAGGAGCGCCATTTTGCCGACGGACAGGCCCGCTTTGAGAACGTTGAGGCCGAACGGCACCACGATCATCTGATCTGCGAGCGCTGCGGACGCATTATCGAATTCGTCCAGCCCCGGATCGAAGAACTCCAGGAAGAACTTGCCCAGCGCTACGACTTCGTGGCGACCACGCACAAGATGGAAATCTACGGGATTTGCAAAGAATGCCGCGAAAGTCTTGACCCGCGTCAGGGCCGCTTCTTCAACAGCTAAGCATCGAGCCGAAAGAGGCGCGCGGTATTCCGCCACGTGGCCTGCGCCACCTCTGCAAGCGGCACGGCTTTGAGTTGGGCAATCGTTGCCGCTACCTGGGAGACATAGGCGGGTTCGTTCCGCCGGCCACGATATGGGACCGGAGCCAGATACGGGCAATCGGTCTCAATGAGCAGCCGGTCCATGGGCACGAGCGGCACGACCGCGCGCAGGTCCTGCGCGTTCTTGAACGTCACAATCCCGCTGAACGAAAGAGACAAACCCAGGGCCAGCAGGGCCTCGGCTTCTGGTGCCGTGCCGGTAAAGCAGTGCATCACGCCTCGGACTAGACCGCCGCCTTCCTGGCGGAGAATATCGGCAGCCTCAGCATAGGCATCACGGACGTGCATGGACAGTGGCAGGTCGAGTTCGAGCGCGAGTTGGATAAAGGCCCGGAAATGCCGCCGCTGCGCTTCGCGGGGAGCATACTCGTAGTAAAAATCCAGGCCGGTCTCACCCAACCCAACGACCTTGGGCGCCTGGGCCAGACGGCGCAGTTGGACATAGGTTTCCGGGGTAATCGTTTCGGCATTGTGCGGGTGTACACCCACCGTGGCAAAAACATCGGGATGGGCCTGGGTCAGCGTCACGGCTTTTTCGTTATGCCAGAACTCGCCCGTCGCTCCGATGGTGATAAAACGTTCGATGCCGGCCTGGCGCGCCCGGGTCAGGAGGGCGGTCCGGTCTGCGTCAAACTGCGTGTCGGTCAGATGACAGTGCGAATCGGCCAGGCGCATGGTCGGCCTCTCCCACTACCCCGCGGCCTCTTGCTCCGGCACGTTTTCGTCGAGTTTGACAAATAAGGGCCTGGGCTGCCGCAGGGCCTGGCCTGGAGCGAGCGTTCCTGGCTCCCACTGGCCAATGGCCTGACTGTTGTCATAGCGCAGCACGAGATGCTCGCCCCTGGTGTCTGTGACGGTCTGCGTATACTGCCGGCCAAAGAGCTGACCGTCATAGCCGAGGAACTCATGAAGTTGCTGGCTGGTGTGGGGCAGTATGGGCGCCCAGAGAATTTTCAACCAGTCAATGGCTTGCAGCGCCACATAGACGGACGTGGCGGCTTGTTGCGGGTCGGTCTTAATCGTGCTCCAGGGCGCGGCGTCGTGCACATACTGGTTTGCCCGTTGGCTCAGCCGTCGGACTTCCTGCATGGCGGCTTTGAGCTTCACCCCGCCGTACAGGTCCCCAACGCTGTCGAAGCCGGCTTTGACTTCATCAAGCAGACCCTGCTCTTTTTCGCTCAACGACCCCGGTTCGGGGATGACGCCCTCCCACCGCTTATAGGCAAAGCCTAACACCCGGTTCACCAGATTGCCCCAATTGGCCACCAGTTCGTTATTCACGCGTTCCACAAAATCGTCCCAGCTAAAGTCCACATCGTTGGCTTCCGGCGCAATAGCGGTGAGCGCGTAGCGCCAGGCGTCAGCCTGGTAGCGTTCGAGTACGTCCAGGATGCTGATAATCCGCCCCTGGCTTTTGCTGAACTTGCGGCCATACATATTCAGGTATTCGTTGGCCGGCACATCATAGGGCAGATTCAGGTTCTGGTAGCCAATCAGCATCGCCGGCCACATCATGGCGTGAAAAGGGATATTGTCCTTGCCAATGAAATTATAGATACGGGCCTGGGGGTTGGTCGTGGCGTCCCACCACTGCCGCCACTGTTCGGCGTCGCTGTTGAGTTGGGCCCACTCTTTTGCCGCACTCAGATAACCGATGACGGCGTCGTACCAGACATAGATACATTTTCCGTCCGTATTCGGCAGCGGAATGGCCACACCCCACTCCATATCGCGGGTGATCGGGCGGCCACGCAGTTCCGTTTGTTCGACCTGGGTGCGCGCAAAGTGGATGACGTTCGGCCGCCAGTGCGTTTTGCCGTCTTGCAGCCAGGACCGCAGCGGTTCCTGAAGTTTCGACAAATCCAGGAAGTAATGCTCGGTCGCGCGGACTTCGAGGGCGGTGTTCCCGGTAATCCGTGAGCGCGGGTTCTTGAGCTCGACCGCTTCGTAGGTGCGCCCGCACTGGTCGCACTGGTCCCCGCGCGCCTCGTCGTAGTCACAAAACGGGCAGTTACCCTCGACATAGCGGTCGGGCAGAAAACGGTTGGCCTCAGCATCATACAACTGCTGCTGGCTGTCCTGGTAGATATAGCCACCCTCCAGATGGATGCGAAAAATATCCTGGGTGACATCCCAGTGGTTCTGGGTGTCCGTATGGGTGAAGAGGTCGAACGTCAGACCGAGCTTGAGGTAGCTGTCAACAAACGTGGCGTGAAACCGATCAACGATTTCAGCCGGGCTGACCCCCTCGGCCTCCGCTCGGACGGTGATAGGGGTGCCGTGCGTGTCGGAGCCACTCACCATCAGGACATGGTTGCCGCACATGCGCTGGAAGCGGGCAAATATATCAGGCGGAAGATAGGCGCCGGCAATATGGCCGATGTGCTGTTCGCCATTGGCATACGGCCAGGCGACGCCAACAAGTATATGCCGTGGGTGATCCATATGTGTCTCCTCGAATCTCTCTCAAGAGCAAACGTGCCCAGCTTTATTTGGCTGTTTGGCGGGCGCGTGTCCTCTTTCCTAGCCGGCGGGCGCCACCTCAGCAAGTTCCAGCAACATATCTTCGACGGCGAGTCGCGGGTTGGCGTTACGGTCCAGGGCCTGCATCGTATCGTAGACAACGTTGAGATCGCGCAGGGCTCTGGAGATGCTCATATGCGCGGTCGCCTGGCCCAAAGCGGCCAGGCAGTCCTGATAGCGCACGACCGCACTCTTGCCCAGTAAGAGATAGCGCAGCGCCTCTTCATACCAGGCCAGAACGAGTTCCAGGCGAGCGCCCTTCCCCAATGCTTCCGACGGCTCGGCTTTCTTCTTGGCCCTGGAGTTACGGTCGGCCACCAGCCATTCAGCCAGTGGGGACAGGGTTGAAAAAGAAGCGCCGTGCACGCTGGAGAGATGCTCGACCACCCGCTGGCGTTCCTCAATCAGGGTGGGTGGATCAAGGCTGAGAGCGCGGCCAATACTCCCGCGGCTGTAGCGGGCGAGGAGACTCGCGGTGTCGGCCTCCAGACCAGCCTGCTGCCGCAGGATGCGTTCCACGTCCTGAACCGGCAGGGGAGCAAAACGCAGGTGTTGGCAGCGCGACAGCAGCGGCAGAGAGAGCGTGGCCCCGCTCGCGGCAATCAGCACGATCAGCGTGTCGCCGGGCGGTTCTTCAAGAATTTTCAGCAAGGCACTCTGGGCCTGGTCTGTCAGCAGATGCGCCTCATTGAGGATGCAGACTTTCTTGCCGCCCCGCACGGGCCGGAGCGCCAGAAAGCGCTGCATCGTCCGAATCTGATCGATGCCCATGCTCTGCTTGCCGGGCAGGGGCGCGCTGAAATAATAGTCCGGATGGGAGCCGGCTTGCAGCGACACACAGGCCGGACAGGAGGGACACCCGCGTTGAGGGGCCGTCTGGCAGAGCAGGGCGTGCGCCAGGGCAACCGCGGTACAACGCTTGCCGATGCCGTCCGGCCCGGTAAAGAGATAGGCGTGGGCAAGGCGCTCATTGGCCAGCGCCTTGCGCAATGGCGCAAGCGCTGAGGCGTGGCCGTGTATCTGGTCCAGCAGCATGGTTTTGTCTCTCTTTATAGAAGGGCGGGCAGACGTTTGCGGACACCGGCCAGAACAGCAGCGTGTACAGTCTCGATATCCGGGGTTGCGTCAATCAGGCAGACTCGCTCGGGCTCGGCGCGGGCAATAGCGAGGAAGCCCTCGCGCACCCGCTCGTGAAAACTCACTGACGCGGCCTCAAACTGGTCAACCGCCGCCGCTCCCCGGCGTTCGTGAGCCCGCTGCATCCCAACGGCAACCGGCAGGTCCAGCACGAAGGTCAGTTGGGGTCGGCATTGACCGCACACAAAGGCGTTCAGCCGCGCAATCTCAGCCAGATCAAAGCCGCGCCCATAGCCTTGATACGCGCTGGTCGAATCCGCGTACCGGTCGCATAACACCATACGACCGGCTTGCAGGCCGGGCAGGACGACCTCGTGAATATGCTGCGCCCGGTCGGCGAGCATGAGCAGCAATTCAGCCGGGGGAGCGAGCGTGGCAGGCGACTGCCCGGTGGGCGGGCGTAACAAAAGCCGGCGCAGGGTCTGCCCGATTGGCGTACCGCCCGGCTCGCGCGTCTCGATGACGTCGTGGCCACACGCGCGCAAGGCCTCGGCCAGGAGAGAGACCTGGGTCGTCTTCCCGCCGCCCTCGCTCCCTTCAAAAGTAATAAAAAATCCGCTCATGGGTCGTGCTCTTCGGGCGTGTGGAACATAGCGAAAAACTCAGCCGACTTCCAATCCGACC
This sequence comes from uncultured Binatia bacterium (SeqCode), assembly GCA_965232605.1. GTDB lineage: Bacteria > Desulfobacterota > Binatia > Bin18 > Bin18 > Bin18. The sequence goes on from CBDDQA010000006.1 coordinate 260,916, forward strand.
GAGCGCATCAGCGCCAGGGCATTGCTCTTTTGGACGACACCGGTTCGCATGCGGTAATCGAACCGCAGCGCGCCGGCCTCGAATTGATCTTCAAAACAGACGTTGGCTACGCGCGGAGACAGACTATCGGCAATCTGGGCCAAGGCGAGATCGTGGGTCGTGACCAAACCGATGGCCCCCCGTTCCAGCAGGCTCCGGACCACGGCGGTCGCGCCAATCTGGCGGTCGTGGGAATTCGTGCCGTGAAAAATCTCGTCCAGAAGAAACAGCAGGGGCACCGGACCGGCCGCGTCATCCATCAGTTGGCGGATGCGTATCACCTCGGCATAAAAGCGGGAGGTGCCGTCATGCAGAGAGTCCTGGATACGCAGGCTGGCCCCCAGCGCCAGCGGAGAGAGACGCAGAGACCGCGCCCGCACCGGAGCGCCGGCCAGGGCCAGGACAGTGTTGACCCCGACGGTCCTGAGCAGGGTGCTCTTGCCCGACATATTGGAACCGCTGACGATCAGCGTCTGAGGAGACTGATTCAGGCTGATATCGTTGCGGACACAGCGCTTTTCAGGCATCAGCGGATGACCGAGCCCGATTCCTTCAAAACAGGCGCTCCGCTGGCCATCTTTTTGCTGGGACGCGAGTTCCGGGAAGGGGTCGGTCGGGTGTTCATACGCATAGCCGGCCAGCGCATTCAGGGCTTCGAATTGACCGATCGCGCGCAGCCAGTGGGCAATGTCTCGGCCCGAGACAGCCCGCCAGCGTTCGATGGCGTAGGCAATCTGTGTCGTCCACAGCAACAGGGCGGCCAGCGGAATAAAAATCTGATTCTTGCGAGATTCGAGCAGGGTAATCAAACGGTTGAGACGAGCAATCTGGCGCGAGGGCGGGGAACCGTTGGTCGCAATCAATGCCTGAAGACGGGTCAGCCACGGACATGCAAACGCATCTTGTTCCAGACAGGTCAGGACTGCGGACAGCAGGCTGAGTTCGCGTCCGACCCGCTCGATATTCATAATGGCGCGCCCGACCCGCTGCCGGACACCGGCGGCAAAAATTCCCTGGACCACACTCACCACCACAAACGGGCCTGGCCCTATCGATGTCAGCCCCCAGGCGGCGAGGGCTGTTAGCGACGAAAACGAAAGGACGCCGGCCACAACAGACACCCACCAGCCGGAGAGATGAGGCGGCACTTGTCCCCAGTCTTGCAGGGTTTGGGGTGAGACCCCGGTTTCAATAGTGTCGCCACGGATGGCCAGCTCTTCGCGCAGGTCGAGGCGGAGACATAATTCATCGACAGCGGCCTGACGAGCGCGAATCTCTTCGGGCGGGGCGGGGGTTGTGAGCCAGGCGGCCAGGGTCTGGCGTCCGCTCGAGGTCCGCGCGGTACACAGCAGAGCGAACACCGAACCTGGACCAAACAGGTCGAGGTCGGCGGCATAGGGATGCCCGGCCCGTTGACTCTCTTGCAGAAATTCGTCCCCAGACTCTCCGCGCTCAACCCAACGGTCTTCGAGACGGGCTAATCCTTGAGAGTAAAACACCACACTCCGTTCTGCCCGCAGCCGCCGGTGTTTCACCCGCTCATGGTAGAGCACGAGTCCGACAAAACCGATCACAAAAGGCAGCAGCCAGGCCCACGACAAGGTGCCGGGCCGCAGGAAAAACCAGGCCACGGCACAGCCGGCAAGAAAAAGCACAAGACGCGCGTTGCCTATCGTGCGGTCTCGCTGCGTACAGTGGCGGAATTGGCTTTCGCGCTGACTCAGCCGTTCAGTATACGCCGCATGTGGATTCGCGGGACGCGGACGGTCTTGCGTATGCCGCGACGGGTCGGCCGACATCATGCCGTCGTCCTTTTTACGCGAGGAGTCCTTTTCACGTGAGGAATCCTTTTCACACCACAGGTCGGGTCAGTTAGTAGAGGCCGAGATACCAGGCGATCAGAGATTCTCCGATGAAGAGATAACACCCCGCGCCAAACGCCAGGAACGGACCGAAGGGTAAAGCGAGTTTGGCGTCGGCCCGACGCCGTATCATGGTGACAATCCCGACCGCCGACCCGGTACAGGAAGCAACCAGCAGGGTAAAGGGTATGGCGCGCCAGCCCAGAAAAGCGCCGATCATGGTCAACAGTTTGATATCCCCCCCGCCCATGCCCTCGCGTTTTGTCACGGCCCAATACCCGAACGCCACGGTCAGCAGGACAGCGGCGCCAAGTCCGGCTCCGATGAGCGACTCCCAGAACGTTACCTGTGGAGAGAGCACGGAAAAGAGCAGGCCGAGGATAATCCCAGGCAGACTGATGACATCGGGGATAATTTTATGATCCATATCAATAAACGTGATGACGATCAGGGCTGCGGCAAAGACGAAGTACCCCAGAGTTGTCAGGCTGAGGCCAAATTGGACCAGCAGCAGAGCGGCGAGCGCCGCGGTCAGCAGTTCGACCCAGAAGTAGCGGGCAGAAAACCGGGCGCCGCACACCCGACAGCGGCCGCGTCGCACCAGATAGGAGAACAGCGGGATATTATCGTACCAGGCAAGTAGGCTTGCGCAGCTCCGGCAGTGAGAACCGGGGGAAACCACCGACTCCTCAAGCGGGAGCCGGTAGATACAGACGTTCAGGAAACTCCCGATACAGGCGCCGCAGACGCCGGCGGCCAGGTAAACGAACAGCGGTGGGAGATCAGTGGGTAGCAACGTCCGTAGTCTAATCGATCCGGACTCGACCGACAAGATTGATCACAATACGTTTCGAGAAGTGTCCGTCAGGAGACGCCAGCGTGAGCGTCATGCCGCCATCGACATGGCCGCGGGGAACAAAAATCACATCGCCGCGTGAATTCGCGGCTGAGACGACCACACTCGTTGGCAAGGGGATACTGCCCGACTCATCGTCGGCCCGGTCATGACTGTGCAGGCGATGGTCCTGCCAGCGTCCGTTTTCTCTTTTTTCGACGAGATAGGTGTCTGAGCCAGGCTGGAACGTGACGCGTAAGCGGCGGTTATACGCAATGGCCTGCATCCGAACGAGTTGCAGGTCAGCCACCACCTGGCGAACCCCACTATTGACCGCCACCCGCTGGAGGAGTGGCCCGAGTTGGAGCGAGGCTATGCCGGTCAGCAGGCCCAGCAGCGCGAGGACAATCAGGAGTTCGAGCAGGGAAAATCCCTGGGAGTTCTGGCTAGGCATCGAACTGCTCCGTCCAGGACACGGTGCGGTGCAAGAGCATCAGCGCCCGCACGACGGCTTCGCAACTGTAATTCACGGCAAACGGCGCGCAGGCGCCGCTGCCTTGTACCCGATCAAAATCCAGCTTCTGGCCCGGACTTCCATCGTCCTGGACCAGAACGGCGCCGAGAATCTGGCCACATACATTCGGCCCTGCCGCGCGCAGCTCGCCCCCGTCCACAATCACGACAATACCCTGCCACTGGAAGGTCACATTGCTGAGCAGCACGACCCGCGGAATAATCAGGACACCGGCCCCGCTCACCCGGGCATTATTCCCCATCCGCAGGGAAGCGGAGCCATCCTGGACCTGGGTGACGCGCGGCTGGGCCGCCGTCCCATAGGTATATGAACCAGGCGCAAGAGGCGGCGTCATCGCCAGGACCTGCTCCGGCTCCAGCCGGGCGATTTGCTCCCGTATCTCAACCAGCGCGGTCTGAAGCTGGCGCCGCTCTTCAGCCGGCAGCAGAGAGGCGAAGGGCGTGGTCGCCGCACCCGGAGTAAACGGGCCTCGATCGTTCGGGGCTGGGGGCAGGTGGAGGTGGGCCGGCTGAGCCCTTGCCCGCAGCGCGGCCGCAGACAGGTCGAGGCGCAGGAAACACGTCGCTTCCTCGGGCCGACAAGGCAGGGGAGTAAAACGCGGCAGCAGTGTCGCCCCGCGGACCCAGGCCAAGCCGGGGGTACACACGCCAAAGGCCGTACTGTTGCCATCAGCCTGACAGAAGCGATTGGCCCGGGTGACGATCCGCTGTTTCAGGGCCTGCTGCGCGCTGATGAGAGCGGTCTGGGCCTGGCTTTGACTTGTGGCAAATGGAGCAATACCAGGGCAACGAGCGGACAGGCCGCCGGCGAGGGCATGATTTCTGCCATCGATGCTGAAATCTGGAATACGATGCCCCGACCCGGGCGGGCTGGTTGTCGGATCGGTAAAATCCGGCCGGAGGCCCGCGCCGAGACTGCTGACCGCAGCCCGGGGGACAAACGGAGGAAGCGCAACAACTTCTTCGACCACTCGACGGGACGCCTCCGCTCCGGTTCCGGTGGCGGTAATCCGATAGCGTCGGGTATCAAGCTCCTCAATGCGGACCGTATACATTCCCGCGCCGAGCGCCTGAGGCCCGAGCGTTACGGGGAAGGTCTGTCCCGGCAGATTGGCTTCGAGCCAGTTCTTGCCCACCTCGGCTCCGGCCTGGGCGAGCCAGAACGCCCGGACGCCGCTCCTGAGATTCTGAGAGAGAAACAGGTCAACCCGGCTGAGCAGGGTTCTGCTGCCGCCAAGAGCGGCCAGCAGGGTCATCAGGATGAGGGTGGTCAGCAGGACAACGCCGCGCTCTGAACCAAGGACAACCCGCCGGAAGAGTATATGCATGGGATTCGGTTAAGGCTCAGGAGGCTCAGTTGGGTGGATTCGACAGAAAGATGGCCGAGCCCAGGCTGGTCGTAACAGGTTCGCTGACCTGAGGGTCGGGATGGGGCTGAGCGGTGCGGACGGCCAAGTCAATCAAAAAGACGGCGGCCCGCTCGGCCGGGTCAAGCGGGGGCAGGAGTTGGCTGCCATCCCGGTCAAAATAGGATAACCGAAAACCGTCCGCAGGGATATTGCCGATAAAAGGCTGGGCGGAGCCCTTCCCGGTTGCCCGGCGGAGCAGCTGCGCCTGGGCATCGTAGGTATACCGCACCCGTTCGCTCGGATCATCCGGACAGCCGTCCGCCGGCAAGTGAATGCGGTCGCCGCGAAAGTCGTACTGGAAGGCGATGGTCTGCGCCTCGGCCACGAGGAGGCGCTCAAATCCGTCACACGCTCCACCCCGGACCGGTCGCGCGCCGGCCATACGCAGTTCTCTGACCAGGAAATCAATGGCTAGGCGACTGCTCTCGCGTACGTTTAACCGCGCGGTTTCCACGATCAGGGTCTGAAGGTTGAAACGGTAAAACCCGTACAGGGCGAGCATGAAAAGACTCGCCAGGCTCATAGCGACAAGCGCTTCGAGCAGGGTCCAGCCGGCCTGTCGCCGGGGAGAGCGACGCTGGAGAATGAGTTGAAGCCCGCTCTTGCGAGACCTGCGTAGTAGAGAGTGCCGGCTGGCTGTCTGCATCCCGCTCGGTCCCTAGCGATTCACAACCGTCACCAGTTCCACCGAGCGGGGCCCCTCGGCGAACCACGAAACCGTGACGTCAATACGGGTGACGCCCTGTTCGGGTGCGTCCGGCGTCACCTGCCAGCTTCGGGTATATCCCGGTCGTGGCGCGTCTTCACCATCCCGGAGCGGCTCAAAGGCTGCCCGGAATTCTTCCAGCTTTTCCTGGGCTAAAATGGTCGCCTGGGTCACGCGCTCACTGACAGACCCGGCCCGAATGACCGTGGTGACTCCGGCCGCCAGCCCGAGCGAGGCAAGCGCGAACACCGCCATAGCCACCAGGACTTCAATCAGCGAATAGCCACGGTCGTTTTTGATGCAGGTTTTTTGCACCCCCTACTACTATATCGCTCCCCATTTTTCACAAGAGGTCGTTCAATGCAGGGCGGGATTTGCGTCCTTGGTCGCACCTCATCCGTCTGTATGAACAGACACTGTTACACGGGAGGTTTCCGATGAATGGTCAATCTGCAGTAGAATTTGCGACGCCGACCCGAGTCCATATCAGTTTATCGGTCCGTGACGCGGAGCGCTCCGTCACCTTCTATCGCCACCTGTTTGCCCAGGAGCCGACCAAGCTGCGGCCAGGCTATGTGAAATTCGAGGTCGCCGACCCGCCGGTGAACCTCACCTTGAATACCGATGCGGAACGACAGACCCGGCCCGGTCCGAGCGCCCACTTCGGCGTTCAGGTCAAATCGACCGAGACCGTCGCTCGGATTGCCGCCCGGTTACAGAGCGCCGGACTCAATCCATATCTGGAAGAGGCCGTCTCGTGTTGTTACGCTGTGCAGGACAAAGCCTGGGTCACCGACCCGGACGGGAATGCCTGGGAGATTTTTGTGGTCCTGGACGCGGACGCGCCGGATTACGTCAGAAAGCAGCGGAATGCCGATGCTACAAACACAGACGCCGCTCTGCGCCAAGAGGCCACTCAAAGCGCTTGTTGTGCCATCGAGTGCTGTTCAGAACAGGAGGCCGGATGAACGTCTCAACTGAGCACGCCTGGCAGGCCCTGAGCCAGCAGATACGCGCCTTCTTTCGCCGCCGTGTCGCGGATGAGCAGTTGGCGGAAGACCTGCTCCAGGAGACCTTCGTGCGGGTCCACAACGGACTCGCCTCCCTGCGTGAACAGGAACGGCTGGCCGCCTGGGTCCAGCGGGTTGCCCAGAACACACTCAAGGACTATTTCCGCAAGGGCTTTGTCTCGAAAGAGGTTCTCGTCGCTGACGGGGTCGTAGCGGCTGATATGCCTGAAGAGCACAGCGCAGACGAGAACTACAACGAGGACATTGCGGCCGGCCTGGGGCGGATCGTACAACAACTCCCGCCGCGCTATCGCCAGGCCATCGAGCTGGCCGAGATACAGGGACTCACCCAAAGCGAGGTTGGGACGCGCTTGGGCCTGTCCCTATCCGGGGCCAAGTCCCGCGTCCAGCGGGGTCGGGCCAAGCTGAAAGACCTGCTGCTGGATTGTTGTCATTTTGAGCTTGACCGGCGTGGCAATGTGATCGAGTACCGGCCGCAGCACACATGTTCGGGCTGCTGCGAAACCCCGGCAGACGCTCCACCCGCCTCATAGGGCGCCGGCTCGCGGCGTGGACAGTCTGAAAAAGATCGGAGAAAAGAGCGATAGGGGGGTTGCAAAATCTGCACTAACAGCTAGTAAGCTGTAGCTATGATGTATGCTGCTGTGGATATGATGATGGTGGATGTGGAAGGTGGCGAGCAGCAGCCCCGCTATTCGTCATACAACCCATTCAAAGCGCTCCTCCGTAACGTCTTATCCGATGCCTTTGTGGTACGGGACTTAGTGCGGAAGGGTAACAGTTTGTTTCTCTCTCAATTTGAGTTGGATCGGATGTGGTTCTTCTCAAAAGATGAGAGCCCGTTCAGCTTCCTGTGGATCTGTCAGCACCTGGCCCTCGACCCGCGGAAGATCCAAGCCCTGTATTGCTCTGCTGAGCCGGCGAGGATTCCGCGTTGGTGGGCGGCCTAAGAGAGAACTGCGGCTCTCAGCGCGAGACAGTTTACCGCTCCGCCTTTGCCTTGCGTAAGGCTGCGGTCAAGAGCGGCACGACTTCGGCGTAGTCGCCGACAATGCCGAGATCGGCCGTTTTGAATATCGGCGCTTTCGCTTTGGTATTGATGGCCACAATGGTACCGGCCTTGCGTAAGCCCACCATATGCTCGAACGCACCGCGAATACCAATGGCAAAATACAGCTTGGGAGCGATCGCTCGACCGGTGATGCCGACCTGATGTTGCCGGGGAAGCCAGCCCAGGTCCGCAATATCCCGCGTCGAAGCCAGGGGCACTCCGCCTAAGACATCGGCCAGTTGTTCAAGCACGGGCAGATTCTCCGGCCCACCGATACCTTTCCCCACGCCAACAGCGATGTCCGCGGCATCCAGGGCTGCGGCTCTGGCTGCGTCGGCGCCCGTTTGTGACACCAGTTGCACCCGGCTGTGGACATCATCCGCAAGCGTCAGTCTTTCCACCCGTGCCTGACGGTCGGCAACGGGTTGAGAGGGAGACAGCATACCCGGTCGGACCGTCGCCATTGCGGGTGTTGTTTTTGACAGAATCGGCGCAACGATGTTACCGCCAAACGCGGGCTTGAGTTGCAGCAAGCGCCCCTGATGGTCAACTTCCAAATCCACACAGTCACCGGTCAGGCCCAGGCCAAGCCGCGCCGCAACTCGTGGCGCCAGGTCGCGGCCAATCGCGGTTGAACCCAACAGCACCACCTGTGGTTGGTGTTCTTGAACCGCCCGACTCAACAGCGCGGTATACAGGTCGGTGTCATAGCCGGCCAGACGGGCATCCTCAGCCCGGTAGACCACGTCGGCGCCATACTCAGCTAAAGGGGCAATATGGGCTTCAAGACCGTTGCCAATTAAAACAGCACCCACTTCACCGCCGTACTGGGCCGACAGCTCAACGGCCTTTCCCAAAAGCTCAAAGCTGACCGGTCGGAGCGTGTCACCCAGGGTTTCAGCCACAACCCAGACCGCTTTGCCCGGCTCGGGGTCAGCGCTTCGGACTTTCTTTTCGTTCGCGGTCCCCTCAGCGGTCCACGTTCCAAACAGCCCGCGAGCCAAGAGGGCCTGAACCAGGGTATCAATCTGTTCAGGTAATTCCCCTTCGAGCACACGGCTTTCACGGTTGTCTTCAACAGTCTGGACAGACTCTACCCAGGTCGGCGACCCCGCGGCTCCAAATCGGGTCAGGTCCGCCGAGAGGTCACTCGCCGTCACCGTCTCGACCGGCTTCTCTTGGGCGGCTTGTCGCTCGGCTTTCCTGGGGAAGCGTTCCGGCGCCAGGTCCTCGGTGGCCGACACCAGCGCCGGCAGGGGACAGTCAAGAGTGTCAAAACCGCTATCGGTCTCACGTTCAACCCGGAGAGTCTTGCCATTGGTGTCGAACGTTAATGCGGCTACGCCCGTCACCTGAGGAATATCCAGCAACTCGGCAATCTCCGGTCCGACCTGACCGGTTTCCGCATCGGTACTATGCCGACCACACAGGATGAGGTCATAGCCCTCTTGCTGGCACGCCAAGGCCAAGGTGCGTGCGGTCGCCAGCGTGTCCGCCCCGGCAAACGCCCGGTCCGTCAGGTGTACGGCCCGGTCCGCTCCCAGGGCCAGGCAGTAGCGCAGCGCCTCCTCGGCCTGGGGTGGCCCCATCGTCAGCGCAACCACTTCGCCGCCGTGTTCGTCCCGCAGTTCCAGCGCTTTCACCAATCCACGGATATCAAACGAACTGACCTCGGACGGTACGCCCTCCCGCTGGAGGGTTTTTGTTTCCGGGTCGAGCTGCATGGCCGAAACCACGGGCACCTGCTTCACCAACACGATACTCTTCATAGATACGCCCACTCCCTGGCTCACAGCGGTGCGCAGCACCCTATCTTGGGTGGCCGCACAGCGTCAACCAAGCCGGCGCCTCACCGGCTCAGGGATGATTGCGCTCGTTCTCTTCCAGCACTTCGGGCGATACGGCGAAGGGGAGATATTCATTCTCGAACTTCCGCATGTCCAGGTCGTTTTCTACAGACGCGCCTCCCACCCCTTGCATGTCGTAGGACACATTCCCCCAGCGCCGTTTCTCGGTCAAGCGGCGTTCCTCCTCGACCGTCGCCTGGGCGCATCTCGGTCCGACACGAATCCAACAGCGACCATCCACTTTGACCGGCGGATTATCCGAGGGTTGCACCTGTACCACAGCCACGTTACCGCCCTTGAGCATCCGCCTGCCAACTTCAATAGTTGGAAAAGGGAGAATTTTACCGTCGCTTCTCAGCCCGCCAAGGGTTTGGAGCAATGCGTCGTCAATCGTCACGTCGGCGCAACTGCCGTCATCGTTGACGCCAATGAAGACCAGGCCCGGTCCCCGGTGGTCGGGCAAATCGTTGGCAAAGGCACAGATCGCCCGCCGGATTTTGTCCAGGTCTCTACCGGATTCGGTAAATTCTACGCAGTCACTCTCGCCGCTGGCGAGCCGGCGTGTCAATTCAGCGTCGGCGAGCATGGTGGCACTCTCACTCCCCACCACAAATTCTTATAGAGTATTGGTGTCGAGCGATATGCGGACCCCCCACCGGCGCGCCGGCGAGCTTCGCCCTTGGCTTGCCGACTCCCCCTCAAGGGGGGAGTGATAAAAAGTGCGACACTCCGCCCTACTCTGCCCCGCGTCCGGGTGTATATTCGTCGGCCGACAGGCTGTAGTAGGTAATGATCTTGCGCTCCTTAAACCACCAGCGGCCTGCGTCTTTGATGAGTTTGTCATCATAGCGGCCAAAGACGATCATGGGTTTATTCGTCGACTTGGTGATGGCGTCGGCATCCAGATAGCAGGTTGAAGTGGCTTCGTTACCCGCTACTTCAATCACGGGCGACTCGATTTTGTGACGGAGAAAACGCACGCCGTTCCGTAGTGTATTGTCGTAGTTGGCATACCATCCCTTCACGGCGTCGCGACCCTCATAGCGCTTGTCGCTTTCGTAGGCCGGCAGCAGCACCGCGTCGGTATGAAACAGATCGGCGATTTCGTCTACCGTGCCACGGTCTACCACATGGCAGTAGGTATGGAGCAGTTGCTGAATGGCAATCATATCGTCTGCGTAAGACATGCTCGGTCCTCCTGTTTATTGTCTCCGGCCGCGTATCCGCAGTAATTCGTTAATCGTCAGGTCGATGTCCTCATCCCGCAACAGCGGCGCGGCGACGCGCTTGCGCCGGGCGACATCGAGGCTGATGTCCGCGGTCACAAAATCTTCCTCGTAATAGCGTCCCTTGGCAATACACTGCCCAAAGGGATCAATCACCTCTGAACCGCCCCAGAACCCCACCCCGTCTTCAAAGCCGACCCGATTGGCGTAGATCACAAACACCCCGAAGGTTTCGGCATAGACGCGATTCAGCGCCTCCCAATAGCGCGCGTTCTCGTCCCGCTCTCTGTTGTCGGCAATACCGCGGAGCGGGCTGGACGAAGGACAGAGGAGCATCAGGGCCTGGTCGAGGGTCGCAATATACGCCGTGGACGGATGCCACAGATCTTCGCATACCAGGGTTGCCGCGCGACCGTGCGGGGTGTCAAAGGCGCGCACGCTATCCCCGCGCGCGAAATAGCGTTGCTCATCAAACATGCCATAGGTCGGCAGATAGACCTTGCGATGGACGTGGCGAACCTCTCCCGCACGGAGATAAACGGCAGCGTTATAGAAACAAAAGTCCGGGCTCTCTTCGACCAGCCCGGCCAGACAGGCCACCGATGTGCTCAGCTCCCGCAGTTGGACGAACTCCGGTGCGTCTTGACGCAGGGCGACCGTCGCCACCATGTCCCGCAAGTGATAGCCGGTCAGACTCAACTCGGGAAAGATGAGAAGCTCAACGTCCTCATTCTTGGCGCGAGCAATGGCCTGTTCGTAGAGGGTCAGGTTGGCGGCAACATCTCCGAGACGCGGGCTGAGCTGGGCAATACCGATTTTGAAGTGCGTATTCACAGTGACCCGGTAGTTACGCGGTGCTTCCTTTTCCAAACAGACCGCTCAGCCATCTGACGAAAGTCCGCCACAGCCCTGCCTGTTTCCCGGGTGTGACTTCATCGGGCAAGGTCTGGATTTCAGCCTCCATGGCCCTGAAAAACTGGCCGATCAGCATCTTTGCCGCACCGTCTACCAGACGCTGTCCGACGCTGGCCAGCAGCCCGCCGATCTGGACATCGCCGTGGTAAGTCAGGATGGTCTGGCCGTTTTGCTCGGCTAAATCAACCGTGCCCGTCCCCTTGAGAAAGCCCTGCCTGCCCTTCCCATCAAGGCTGAGCTTGTAATGCGAGGGGGGCTGAATCTCCTCCATCTTGACCGTGCCGTTGTAGACGCCTTTGACCGCGGCCACACCCACCTTGATCTCCCCGCTGTACTCATGCTCGCCGCTCTGTGTCAGACTCTCACAGCCGGGCATGCACTTGGCAAGTTGGTTCGGGTCAATCAGGAAATTCCAGACCTTCTGTTGGGAGGCTGGAATGGTTCGCGTTCCGTTGAGTTTCATAGGGGTTGTCCTGTTCGTGCGGGTTCACTCCTGACCGCTTATGCTCTGAGGGACCGGAAAAAGGCCCGGACGTCATCAACCAGGAGTTCGGGCTCTTCCATTGGGGCGAAATGCCCGCCCGAGGGCATGGGCGTCCACCGGTGCACATTGTAATAGCCCTCGGCCCACTTGCGCGGCATGAGAATCACTTCTTCCGCAAAAACGGCAATGCCGGTCGGTGCCTGGACAACCGGCGTCTTTTCATGCGACCGCTGCCAGGGGTTATGGGTTGCCTCATAATAATAGCGCGCGGATGTGCCAAAGCTCTGGGTGATCCAGTATAAGGTCATCGTGGTGCACAGGTCGTCCTTGCTGAACCGTTTTTCAACATCCCCGTTGCAGTCGCTCCAGGTGCGGCGCTTTTCCAGAATCCAGGCACACAGTCCGACCGGCGAGTCATTCAGGGCAAAGGCCAGGGTTTGCGGCTTGGTGGTCTGCAAGGCGGAATAGCCACTCTCGGCAGCAAAAAAGTTCAGGTTCTTTTCGTACCAGCCTTCTTCCCCCGGACCATACTCGGACGCCTCGGGCAGCGGGCCGACAAAAACATCCAGTGGAACCATGAGGTTGACATGACAGCCAAGCAGGTGCTCGGCGTACTTGTGCCCAAGCTGGGCGGTAATGAGCGCTCCCCAGTCTCCGCCCTGGGCGGCGAATTTTTCATAGCCCAGGACATCCTGCATGAGCCCGCGCCACAGGTCGGCCGTTCGCCAGAAATTGATGCCCGGGGTGGTCAGCGGGGTGGAAAATCCATAGCCCGGCAGGGACGGCACAACCACATCAAACGCATCGTTCGGGTCGCCACCAAACGCGGCCGGGTCGGCCAGCGGCCGAATGACTTTCTGAAAGTCCCAGAAGGTCCACGGCCAACCGTGGCTCAGGATCAGTGGCGTCGGGTTCGGGCCTTTTCCCGGCTCGTGTATGAAATGGATCGGAACACCGTCAATCGTCGTCTTATAGTGGGAGAAGGTGTTCATCTCGCGCTCGGCCACGCGCCAGTCGTAGTCGGTGCGCCAGTATTCGACCAACTCTTGGAGATAGGCTTGGTTCGTGCCGTACGCCCACTGTTCATTGGCAAACTCGCCCGGCCAGCGCGCCTTTGCCAGCCGCTCCCGCAGGTCTGTCAACACCTCATCCGGAACAGAGACCGTAAACGCTTCCTTGCTCATGACACTCTCCTTTGTGACTCCTCCAGTGCGGTGAGCACCCAGCAGGACAGATACTGTCCTTCCCCACGGCTGGCAAGAGGGGCATCTTTACTACCGAAACGCTCAGTCCACCTCGACTGTCGCCGGCGCTACGTCGGGCTGCCGCTCGAACTGCGCGGCAACCCTCTCCAGCTCTTCCCCGGATATGGTCTCTTTCTCTAACAGGACCTGGGCGGCCTGACGCAGAATGGGTAGCTTCGCCTTCAGTATTCTGGTGATACGCGCGTGCTGGTCCTCGATAATACGGCGGACCTCAGTATCGATCTCCCGAGCGGTCTCCTCGCTGTAGTCACCCGGTCCGTGCGGTTGGCCGTTTTGCAGAAACATGGGCTGGCGCTCCTGGTCAAAGCTTTGCTGACCGAGCGTGTCGCTCATGCCGTAGGCTTTGACCATACTCCTGGCCGTATCCGTTGCCTTGAGCAGATCGTCCCGGGCCCCGGTCGAAACCTCCTGGTAAATCAGCTCTTCGGCCACCCGACCGCCGAGGAGCACCGCAATTTTGTTTTCCAACTCGGACTTGGTCAGCAGAAACCGATCTTCGCTCGGCAGTTGGAGGGTGTAGCCCAAGGCCGCGACCCCGCGCGGAATAATCGAGATCTTTTGCACTTCATCCGAGCCCGGTAACGACATGCCCGCCAGCGCATGCCCAATCTCGTGGTGGGCGACGCGCGCTTTTTCTTTGTGGCCCAGGACCCGATTCTTCTTTTCCAGGCCGGCAATCACCCGCTCAACCGCCTCCTGGAGTTCGGATAGGCCCACCGTGTCCTTACCGCGCCGGACCGCCAGCAGCGCCGACTCGTTGACGATATTGGCCAGGTCGGCACCGGCAAAGCCGGGTGTCATGGCGGCAACCACTTCCAGGTCGGTTTCAGCCTCAAGGGGAACGGAGCGAGCGTGCACCTGAAGAATGGCCAGCCGACCGGTTTTGTCCGGCCGGTCTACCACCACGTTGCGGTCAAAGCGCCCGGCCCGCAACAGGGCCTGGTCCAAAATCTCAGGCCGGTTGGTGGCCGCCATCAGAATGACCCCCGCCCGCTGATCAAACCCGTCCATTTCCACGAGGAGCTGGTTCAGGGTCTGTTCCCGCTCATCGTGCGAGACGGGTCCCATACCACGCGCTTTGCCCAGGGCGTCCAGTTCGTCCATGAAAATAATGCAGGGGGCCTTTTCTTTGGCCTGGGTAAACAGGTCTCGGACACGGGCCGCCCCGACGCCGACAAACATCTCCACAAACTCGGAGCCGCTGATCGAGAAGAACGGCACCTGGGCTTCTCCCGCCACCGCCTTGGCCAGAAGGGTTTTTCCGGTCCCCGGCGGTCCGACCAGCAAAATACCCTTGGGGATTTTCCCCCCGAGCCGACTGAATTTTTCCGGCGTCTTGAGAAACTCAATGACTTCCTGGAGTTCGGTCTTGGCCTCTTCAACTCCGGCCACATCGGTGAAGCGAACCTTGACGTCCTGCTCCATATAAATTTTGGCTTTGCTCTTCCCGATCGACATAAAACCGCCACCGAAGCCCCCCCGCTGGGCCATTCGTCGCATGAGAATCAGCCAGACGCCAAAGAATAACAGGACAGGCAAAACCCAGGACAGCAGGTCGCTGACAAAGGTGCTCTCAATCTCCCCGGCGAAGCGCACCTCGCGGGTGGCTAACTGCTCGGCCAGGTCAGGCGCCACCCGGACCGTCACAAACTGGCTGGGCTGTCCTTCGACGGGCTCTTGGAGCGTGCCTTGGATATAGCGCTCCGAGATCCGAATCTCGGCGATACGACCATCATTCAAGTATTCCTGAAACTGGCTGTAGGGGATCTGTTCGATGCGGGTCGCCTGCATCCACACGCTATGCAGGATGACGACCCCCCACAGCGCAATAAAAAGATACCAGATGTTGAACTTTGTCTTTTTGTCCATGACCGTCCATTATAGCGTGTCGAAACCGACTGCCTAGTCAGCGTTGTCTTTCGACTTTTTCTCGACCCGCCGCCGGCCTTGCTTGACACAGGGACCGCTTTCCTGCACGAGACAGGCAAGGCTTCCGCCTGATTCGCAGCCATTCAGAGGAGGGACGAGGCAGGCGCGGGCAGCCTGAGGAGGGAGAGTCTATGTTCTGGTTTGGTTTTATTGTTGGCGCGGTCGCGGCTACCGCATTTATTCTGTACGGCAACGGTGAGTTGCTGGTGAAACTCCGCGATCAGATGAAGGGTGTCTCCGACCGATTTTGGGAGTCGCAGAAAAAATAAGCGGCTTTTCTTCCAATTCCTCACGGCGTCCTTTCTTTGAGCGGTCTTTTTTGTTCCGCTCACTTGGTTCGCCTCTTGGCCTTGTGCTAGAGTTCGGGCAAGCGAAAAACAGGCGTAAGAAGCACATCATTAAGGAGGGCATTGTATGGCAAAACCGCTGGATGGAATTCGTGTTCTTGACTGGACCATATGGCAGCAGGGACCGGTCGCGACTATGATGCTCGGCGACCTCGGTGCTGAGGTCATCAAGCTGGAAGAGCGCGTGGGGGGCGACCCTGGGCGTGGCGTGATGCAAATTGCCGGGGCCAAAACCGGCGCGCGCAACTATTATTTTGAAGCCAACAATCGCCATAAAAAAAGCCTCACGCTCGACCTCAAGAAGCCCGAGGCGAAAGAAATAGTTTATAAGCTGGTCGAACAGTCAGACGTCTTTGTCCAGAACTATCGCAAGGGCGTGGCGGCCAAGCTCGGCCTGGATTATGCCACCCTCTCGAAATACAACCCTAAGCTGATCTATGCCAGCGCGACCGGCTACGGTCCGAACGGACCGGACGCCGGAGAACCCTCCTTCGACTATATGGGCCTGGCCCGGTCCGGGGTCATGACTGCGGCAGGTGAGCCGGACATGGATCCCATGAATATTACTGGGGGTATCGCCGACCAGATGGGCGCGATCATGCTGGCCCATGGGATCACCGTGGCCCTGTTGGCCCGCGAACGCTTAGGCGTCGGCCAGGAGGTCGATACCTCGCACCTGGGCAGTATGATGGCCCTCCAGGGGCTCAATCTGGCCTGTCGCCTGACCCTGGGTAAAGAATTCAAGCGTTTTTATCGCACCAAAGCGATAAATCCACTCTGGAATCACTATAAGTGCCAGGACGATAAATGGCTCTGTCTGGCTATGCCGCAGGCCGACCGCTACTGGTCGGATTTCTGCAAGACGCTCGGCATTCCGGAACTGGAGAAAGACCCACGCTTTGAGAATATGAAGGTGCGCGGTCGCAACGCCGAGGAGATCATCGCCATTATCGATGAAGTTTTTGCCTCAAAGCCGCGCGATGAATGGATGCAAATCCTAAAAGACGGCGGCGATTTTATTTATACGCTGGTGAATAATATCACTGACCTGCCCGACGACCCGCAAATGCAGGCCAACGACTATATCGTGGATTATGCGCACCCCACCTGGGGCGAAACCCAGATCGTCGGCTCCCCCCTGATCTTGAGTAAGACACCGGCCGACCCGAAAGCCACGGCTCCGGAGTTTGGCGAGCATACCGAACAGGTACTGGTCGATATGCTGGGCTATTCCTGGGAGGACGTGGGGAAATTGCGAGAGGCCGAGGTGCTGTAGAGGCTTCCGTAGGGGCAGCCCCCTGTGGCTGCCCTTTTTACGACCACACGACCCGATGCCGCAGCGCTTCTCCCGCCACATAACGCTGGAGATTGTCCAGCCACAGCGCGCCGACCCGCGGCAGATAGAGGGGCGAGGTTGAGGCCGTATGCGGGGTAATAAACACATTCGGCATATCCCATAAATCGTCGTCCGCAGGCCACGGCTCAGTAGGCAGGACGTCAAGGCAGGCGTGGCGCAGCCTTCCCGCCCGCAGGGCCTCTTTGAGCGCCGTCATATCGACGATGACCCCGCGCGCGATATTGATCAGGGTGGCAGAGGATTTCATGAGGGCTAGTTCGTCTGCGCCGATGAGCCCGTGCGTCTGCGGGGTGGCTGGAGTGGCCAGAATGACAAAATCGGACTCGGGAAGAAATCGGTGCAGGTCGGCCAGCGTGCCCTGCTGCTCCACCCCGACCACCGGCTGGGTTGATTGACGAATACCGAGCATCCGCATCCCGAAGCCGGTGAGCATGGCAACAACGCGACTACCAATGGCACCGAGCCCGATGACCAGAGCGGTTTTGTCACTCAGGCTCTCAAGCCTGGCCTCCTGCCAGCGATGCTGGCGTTGACGGGCGGACAGTTCCCCGAAACGTTTTGCCGACCACAGCACAAAGCCCACGGCAAACTCAGCCACCTCAGGCGCATTGGTACCCGGACTGTGGGAAACAAGCGCGCCCTTGGCTCGCATGGCGTCATAAAAACGGCCGTCCGTGCCGGCGTCTTCGGTATGCGCCCAGCGTGGCTGAGGGAGCTGTAGCATGGCGTCGATGAATGTTTGGCGATACGCATCGCCGGCTAACACGATGAGGTCGCAGTCGTCTGGCGGGGCCGACCAGGAGCCGTCCGGCTCAATCAAGGCCCAGTCCAACTCCGGCACAATAGCCTGAGCGGCTTCTCCAAAACGGACAAAAAATTCTCGACCGGCCGCAACTTTCATCAGGACCTCCCTATTCCAGCGGTCTTACCACGGAAAAGAAGCGTCTGCCTATGGAGACAGGAAATGTTATGGGACTCGGTAACCTTACCCCGTACAACCAGGATTGTTGTTACAGAGGCGCGTTGATTGGAAACGTTAGCAGCATCCTAGGATTCTCCTTTTCCGGGTTGGCTTTTCGCCTCGCTCCGCTTACAATCCTTCCAGGGTTTCCGTTGAAGAGGTTTGCAATGGCAAGACCGGGGCCACGTTACAGCAAAGAAGAGTTCGCCCGGCTGGGGCAGGAGATTTACGAGAGGGATGTCCGCCCGCAGGTCAAAGCGAGTGACGCCGGAAAATTCGTTGCTGTGGATATTGAGACAGGACTCTATGAGGTTGACAGCGACGACTATACCGCAACGGAACGTCTCCTGGTCCGACAGCCTCAAGCCCAGATTTGGCTTCTCCGGGCCGGCCACCGTACAGCATATCGCATTGGCGTATTTCCCAGGCCAGAGGCAGCATGATTACTGGCGTCGTCAATACCCGGCTGGAAGCAACGCTTCACTTGACCGTTCAAAATCTCCAAGGACAGAGCCAAGAGATCGAAGCGATTCTTGATACCGGGTTTACTGGCTCTCTCACGCTGCCTCCCGCTACCGTTGCCGCTCTCGGGCTTCCGTGGCGCACCCGAGGGAATGCGCTCCTCGCAAACGGCAATGCGGCGCAGTTTGATATCTACGCCGCAATTGTCCAATGGGATGGTCAGGAACGGAACATCTTAATTGAGGCCGCAGAATCAATTCCGCTTATCAGCATGAGACTCCTATCCGGCTATGATATCCATTTTCAAGCAATCACGGGAGGCAAGGCCGCTATCAGAGCACTATCATAAAGATGCAAGAGCTTCCGCTATGCCCCAGAGACTACCTCAGTTGCTCAAAGAATTAACGCCTCAAGAACAGGCACAGGTCGAGACCTTTGCGGCCTTCATTCTCGCTCGCCGAAAACTTCAGCAGCCCCAACTCCTCACGCACGACCCCTCAGTCCAAGAACTCACCGAGCTTGTTGCTTCAGCAGGAAGTTTTGAGTGGCTCGAAGAAGAAGAGGATATTTATTCCCCGGATGATGGTGAGGCAGTACAGTGGCCAAGTCTCCTGTCAAACGAGGAAGCGTAGTTCTGATACGCTATCCGTTTACGAACCTGACCGGAGCAAAGGTTCGACCCGCACTCGTTCTGACACCTGATTCGCTGCTGCCTCGTCTCGATGCTGTCCTCTGCCTCTTTATCTCATCCTCAATCCCTGAAGACCTTCTCCCGACCGACCTTATCCTGAACGCGGAGCATCCTTCTTTTCCCAGAACAGGGCTGAAACGTCGCTCTGTGCTGAGAGCACACAAATTAGCCTTGCTTCAAAAGTCCCTTGTGCTGCGCCAACTAGGAGAAGTCGAGCAATCGCTGCTTGAGGAAGTCAATCAGCGCTTACGATTGGCTCTAGGGGTATAGTTCTATCGCGGACTGAGGCAACTCACGAAGTCCGCAGCATCCCAACAATCACCCACCCCCGGCTTGCAGCCCACCTTATTGCTGTCGGGCCAGTTCCTGCTCGATAGACACCAGGGCTTGCTGCGGGGTGGAGACTGCGGTGTAGAGGCCGCGAAATTTCCGGTTGATGAGCGCCTCGGCAAAACCGCGCTCGAATTGCTGCAATAAGCCGTCGAAATAGCCGTTGGTGTTCACCAGAACAATCGGCTTGGCGTGAAAGCCGAGTTGTTTCAGGGAGATGACCTCCAGGACCTCCTCAAAGGTCCCGAACCCGCCCGGCAAGGCAATACAGGCGTCCCCCCGTTCATCCAGCCCTTGCTTCCGGCTGCGCATATCATCCGCGGTGTGCATTTCATGCCCGACCTGCCCGTAACCATCTTCGAGAAAGCGTGTCAGGATCACACCCACCACCTGCCCGCCAGCGGCAAGCGTGGCGCGAGACAGGGCTCCCATCAGGCCGCTATTGCCACCGCCGTAGATCAAGGTATAGCCGCGCTGCGCCAGCAGTTGACCAAGTTCAGCCGCTACGTCCAGATACACCTGCGGACAGCGTTTGCTTGACGCGCAGTAGACGGTGATGGCGCGTGGGCGGTCAGATGAATGGGAAGAGGGCATAGCTGTGTAATGAACTTGTTATGTAGGACACTCGGGGAGGAGGTCTGAGACATCCAGAGAGTCAGCACGTCCTCCCCGCTTCTCCCTTACGAGAGCTCCCTTACGAGAGATTGTTGACCACACCGTCCATACCGCTCCACTCAACAATAGGCGTGAGGCGGCGTTTGGTAATCATCCCCTGGGCAACCAGGGTCGAAAAGGTGGTGAAGGTCTTGGCGTGATCTTGAATGTCCAGAATCAGCACCATCTTCGCCTCTTCGTTCGAGGCCCAGGGGCCGGCCTTCAGCGTGACCCCTTCAGGAAAGCCAGTTTCCCCGCTTAAAACCCCCTTGAACATAGTATGGACCTCTTTGGTCCGGGATGGCTCCCAATAGATTTCGTCAAGATAGAGCGGCATACGATTTCCCTCCTTCTGGGATAGATTTGCTCGGGGCATAGCAAGAAAAGTGGCTAGTGGCTAGTGGAGAGTGCCCCCCCTCGCTGACCACTGCTCACTAGCCACCAGCCACTCTCCTATGGTAGCGTCTGCGCACGGAGCGTTGACGACACGGGAAGGAGGCGCCAATGGCACTGCCACTGCAAGGAATTCGCGTTCTGGATATTGCCAGCATGTTGGCCGGCCCGTACGGCGCGACCATGTTGGGCGATATGGGGGCGGACGTGATTAAAATCGAGCCCCCTTATGGGGATGAGTCCCGGGCCATTGGTCCCAGGGTCGAGAATGACAGCGGCTTTTACGTCGGGATTAACCGTAATAAACGCAGTATGGTGCTGGACCTGACCCAGCCGGAAGGCAAAGCCCTGTATTTTCGGCTGGTCCGCACGGCTGACATTATTGTCGACAACCTCCGCCCCCAAGCCAAGGCCAAGCTGGGAGTGACGTACGAAGAAACGCGTAAATATAATGAGAAAATCATCTGTATCTCAGTCAGTGCCTTTGGCCAGGACGGACCGTATGGCGGACGACCGGGCATCGACCCCCTGGCTCAGGCACTGACCGGCTTTATGAGCGTGACCGGCGAGCGGGACGGCAAGCCCCTGAAGGCCGGGCCGGCTATCGCCGACGCGACCTGTGCCAATCTGGTCGCCTTCGCCGCCATGGTCGGCCTGTGGACCCGCGAGCAGCAGGGTATCGGTCAGCAGATTGAGCTATGCCTGATGGACGGACTGATCCACGTTCAGCCGTCCCAGATCGGCCAATTCTTTTTGAGTCAGTACATTCAGCCGCGCGTCGGAAACGCCAGCCCGTTTTATGCGCCCTACGGAACCTTCCGATGCAAAGATGGCCGGGACATTCAGATTGCCTCGTTTAATAACAAATTCTTCCACAATATCTGCCGCGCAATCGAACGCGAGGACCTGATGGCGGACCCGCAGTTTGAGACCGGAGAGCTCCGCTTGCAACACGAAGCAGAACTCAATGCAGTGTTGCAGGCCGAGTTTGCCAAACGAGATGTGGACGACATGATGCGCCGCTTGAGCGAGGCGGACGTGATGGCCGCGCCGGTCAACACCTTTCACGAAACCTTTGCCGACCCCCAAGTCCAGCACAACAACATGGCGGTCGAGGTCGAGCACGCGCGGGTCGGAAAACTCAGGGTTGGCGGCATTCCGGCCAAGCTCAAGAAAACGCCGGGCGCCGTGCGTCTCGCTCCCCCGACCCTGGGTCAACATACCTGGGAGATTTTGCAGGAGATGGGCCTGAGCGGGGATGAGGTGGAGCAACTGAAACACAAAGGTGTGATCAAGTAGATGCAGAAGGGAGCGTGCATGCCCCAAAGAGCAGATGGCATCGTTCAAGCCCTGAAAGAGGCGGATGTCTCGACCATTTTCGGTATCCCCAGCATCCATAATATCGGTCTGTACGAGTCCCTGCGCCACGAGCCCTCGATTCAACATATCGGGTGTCGGCACGAAGCCGGCGCAACCCATATGGCGGACGGTTATGCCCGGGCAAGCGGTGGGCTGGGTGTTATTGTCTCGTCTACCGGTCCGGGCGCGGGTTTTACGGTCTCGGCCCTGCAAGAAGCCTGGGGCAGTTGCTCACCGGTCCTGATGATTACGACCAATATCGACGCCGCCAAGATTGGCCAGGGCTTGGGTGTCCTGCACGAACTGGAAGAGCAGACCTCGCTCTTTCGGACCATTACCAAAGAGGTGATTGTTGCCCAGGCGGACGACGACCTGTACGCGCTGGCCAGACGCGCTATCTCTTTCGCTCAGGCCGGCCGGCCCGGCCCGGTGTGTTTGGAAGTCCCTACAGACCTGATGGCCGGAGAAGCACGCGCGGCGGCCTCAGCACCGCGGGACAGCGCTCCGGCCTCCCCGTCGCTGCCTCCCCGGCTTGACGAGGCGGTCGCCATTTTGCGCAACGCAAAACAGCCCCTCATTCTGGCGGGAACGGACGCGTCCCGGGCAGATATTGCCGGAGACCTCCAGGCCCTGGCCGAAGCCCTGTGTGCGCCCGTCATCACCAACACGCCGGGCAAAGGCGTGGTCCCGGAAGATCATGCCCTGGCCTTTGGCAACGCGGCGCGTAAACTGGTGGTCAAAGAGATCGTACCCGGCTGTGATGCGGCAGTGGTGATTGGCTCCCGGCTGCGCGAGGTCGATGCCAAACGCCGCGGTCTGGCCCTGCCCGAACAGTTGATCCATGTCGATTGGGACGAGCGCTGGATCAGTAAAAACTATCCGGCGGCGGTACCGCTGGTCGGAGATATTACAACCATTACCCGAGCGCTGCGGAATCAGCTTGAAGGGGAGCCCTACACCGGTCCACGCCAGGAACGGATTGCGTCGTGGCGACGGGAGGCCGATGCGGAGATCGAGCGCCTCACCCAGGAGCGGGCGGAACTTCAGTCGCTCCAGGCGATCCGGGCCGTACTGCCACGAGACAGCGCCCTGGTTATTGATAACACCCAGCTCGGCTATTGGGCCGAGTATTTTTATCCCTCCTACCGGGCCAACGGGATTATCGGGGCCAAAGGTTCCGGTCTGCTCGGCTTCAGCTTTCCGGCCGCCATTGGCGTCAAGCTGGCGCGCCCCGACACCCCTGTTGTCGGCCTGATCGGCGACGGGGGCTTTCTCTACACGGCTCAGGAATTGGCCACCTGCGTGCGCCACGATGTTGGCTTTCCGCTTGTTGTCGTCAACGATAACGCCTTTGGGGTGATCGACTATTTGCAGCGGACCGCATACCAGGCGGCCTATCAGGCTCAACTCACGAACCCGGACTTCCTGGCCTTCGCCGCGGCATTTGGCGTCTCCGCAACGCGCGTTCACTCTCCGGCAGAACTCCAATCGGCCCTCGACCGGACGCTCGCCTCTGGGGAGATGCACCTCATTGAGTATCAAATGACCATTCAGGAACCCCCGTTTGGGAAGTATTAACCCAAGGAGGCAGTATGACACAGCGTCGAACCACCATTTGGGGCTGGGGCTTTGAAGACGAACAGCCCACCCCGGAACAGAAAAAGAACATCGCCAAAGGCATTGCCGAGAGCGTCGGGGCCAGCGATTTCAGCCTTGACCCGGAGCCACGCGTTGAGGACATTCAGCTCCGCGCGCCGCGCCTGTCACCGCCCGCGTCTCTTGCCAATATCTGCTCAACCGAGACTTACGACCGCGCGGCCCATTCCTATGGCAAGGCCCTGCCCGATATCGTGCGGGCCTTCCGTCTGGACTTTCCGAACCCGCCTGATGTGGTGGCCTTTCCCAGGACTGAGGACGATGTGGTGTCGGTTTTAGACTGGTGCAACGAAGTGAGGGCTGCCGCTATTCCGTTTGGCGGCGGGTCGAGCGTCACCAGCGGCGTCGAGCCTCCGACGGGGGATGCCTATCCTGGGAGCGTTTCCATCGACCTGCGCCACCTCGATAAAGTCCTGGAGATTGATGAAGCCTCGCGCGCGGCCCGCATTCAGGCCGGCGTGTACGGCCCGGCCCTGGAGGCCCAGTTAAAACCGCACGGCTATACCCTGCGGCATTATCCCCAGTCGTTCGAGTTCTCAACTCTGGGCGGCTGGATCGCCACCCGCTCAGGTGGGCATTTTGCCACGCTGTACACCCATATTGACGATCTGGTCGAATCCACCCGAGTCGTCACCCCGAGCGGTACTGTCGCCTCGCGCCGCCTGCCGGGGTCGGGCGCTGGCCCAAGCCCGGATCGCATGTTTATCGGCTCGGAGGGGATTCTGGGTATTATCACCGAAGCCTGGATGCGCTTGCAGCACCGGCCGGTCTACCGGGCGTCAACCGCGGTGCACTTTGAAAAATTTGAGAATGGAGTTGAGGCAATTCGGCTGCTCAGTCAGTCGGGCCTGTATCCCACCAACTGTCGCATTCTCGACCCGACCGAGGTCAAACGGAACAATGTCGGCAATGGGACGGGCGGCAGCCTGCTCATGCTCGGCTTTGAATCCGCGGACCATCCGCTCGAACCCTGGATCAACCGCGCGCTTGAGTGCTGCACCGACCTGGGCGGCACGACACCCAACGGGGTGATGATTAAGGGCGGTGGAGAGACTACTGGTCGCGGTGGCTCGGTTGGCGACTGGCGCAACGCCTTTATCCGCATGCCCTACGCCTTTTCGACCATGGCCGCCATGGGCGCGATATTCGACACCACCGAGAGCTCTATTCCGTGGAATCAGTTTCACGCCTTCCACGCCGGCGTGATGCGGGATGTCCAGAAAGCGCTGGATGAGGTGTGTGGTGGCGGCGTGCTGTCGTGTCGCTTTACCCACGTCTATCCCGACGGTCCCGCGCCGTATTTCACCTTTACCGGCATGGGGAAAAAGGGCAGCGAGTTGGAGCAGTGGCACGAGATTAAAACCGCGGCCTCCGAGGCGGTGGTGCGCTATGGCGGCACGGTGACGCATCACCACTCCGTCGGTCGGACCCATCGGCCACAGTACGAGAAGCAACGCCCGGAGCTGTTCGCCAGCGCCCTTCAGGCTGCAAAAGCCGCCCTTGACCCGCAGGGCTTGTTGAACCCGGGGGTGTTAATCGATCCGATTCACTGATGCCAACGGAGCAGCGCACGAGGAGGAGAAGTAGATAACCATGACGATGGAGATGAAGAACATCCGTGAAGCCATCATGGATGGCCAGACCAAAACCGCAGACTTTGAGGGGCTTCCGCTCCCGGAATCAATGCTGGCGGTCACGACCCATAAGGACGACGTGAACATGTTCCAGGGACTGGAGTCCTGGGAAAAAGACCCCAGGAAGAGCCTGCACCTTGACCAGGTGTCGATCCCGGAGGTTGGCCCGAATGAGGCCCTGGTCGCGATCATGGCGTCCAGCATTAATTTCAATACGGTCTGGAGCGCCATCTTTGAGCCCCTGCCGACGTTTTTATTTTTGGAGCGGAACGCCAAGAAAAGCCCGTGGGACAGCCGGCATAATCTGCCGTATCACATCCTGGGCAGCGATGCGTCCGGCGTGGTTTTGAAAGTTGGGCCTGGGGTGAACCTGTTCAAGCCGGGCGACGAAGTCACCGTTCACTGCAACTATGTGGATATGCAGGCCCCGGACGGCCACGACGATTCCATGCTCGACCCGGACCAGCGTATCTGGGGCTTTGAAACCAATTTTGGCGCTCTGGCTGAAATTGCGGTTGTCCGGGCCAACCAGCTCATGCCCAAGCCGCCGCATCTCACCTGGGAAGAGTCGGCGTCCATGCCGCTGGTCAACTCCACCTCATATCGCATGCTGGTCAGCGAAAACGGCACCCATATCAAACAGGGTGATATCGTCCTGATCTGGGGTGCGGTTGGCGGGCTGGGCGGCTTTGCGTTGCAGTATGTGTTGAACGCGGGCGCATTCCCCATCTGCGTGGTGTCATCGCAAGACAAGGTCAAGTTATGCGAAACCATTGGTGCGCGCTGGGTGATTGATCGGAATGCCGAGGGCTACCGGTTCTGGAATGAAGACGGGTCGCAAAACCTGGGCGAATTGCGGCGCTTCGGCAAACAGATTCGTGACATGACGGGCGGCGAGGACCCGGATGTGGTATATGAGCATCCGGGCCATGAGACCTTTGCGGCCAGCGTCTTTGTGGCGCGGCCCGGGGGGCAGGTCGTCACCTGCGCTTCTACCAGCGGCTATAATCACGAGTACGACAACCGCTATTTGTGGATGCACAAGAAGCGCATCATTGGCTCGCATTTTGCCAACTACAGAGAAGCCTGGGAGGCCAATCGCCTGGTCTGCAAACGTGCCATCCATCCCCTCCTGTCGGAGACCTATCCCCTGGCCGAGACCGGCGAGGCCGCGTATCGGGTACACCACAATGCGCAAATTGGCAAAATCGGCGTGCTCTGCCTCGCCCCGGAAGAAGGGCTGGGCGTCACGGACGCGGAAGGCCGCGCCCGACATATCGGGCAAATCAATCTGTATCGGAACGCCGTCAAGGGTGATTTTCGTCTGGTGAAGACCGAACCGTAATGAGTTGTAGGGGCAACCCCCTGTGGTTGCCCGACCCCGTTGCCCCATGTCCAGCATCACTATTCGTTCCGCCACTGCGGACGACGTGCCGCTCATCCTTGAGTTCATCAAGGCATTGGCGCGATTTGAGAACGAGCCGGACGCGGTCAGGACCACACCCGAAGACCTGCTGCGCGACGGCTTTGGCGACCGGCCTCAATTCGAGGTGCTGATTGCCGAACGCCATGAAAAGCCGGTGGGCTTTGCCCTGTTCTTTGCAACCTACTCTACCTGGGAGGGACGGCCGAGCCTGTATCTCGAAGACCTGTTTGTCACCGAGTCGGCGCGCAAACATGGCGTCGGGCGGGCGCTCATGGCAAAACTGGCCGCGCTGTGTGTCGAACGCGGCTATCGGCGTCTCGAATTCCAGGTTTTGGACTGGAACCCCGCCCGCGAGTTCTACCATCGCTTGGGTATGGGTCACATGGACGCATGGCTGCCCTACCGGCTCAGCGGCCAAGCGCTGCACGCCCTGGCGGCAGAGGGAAAGCCCTCGTAGAGAATTTCTCGCCCTCAGACGTATGTAACCCAAATGGCTGATTCAGGTGTCTCATACAGATAGAGGAAGACTGCATCCATGCTCGTCGGAGTTGGAATAGCTGAGATGGGAGCACTGCCGGCTGCACGTGAGGAGTGTTTCAGCACGTTTGTCGCCCTTCAGCGTGACCGGGCGAGGCGGCTGGCCTGGCGCCTGGTCGGCGGCGACGAGGCCGCGGCCGAAGATGTCACCCAAGAGGCTTTTATCAGGGCCTATCAGGCTCTTGACCGCTTTCGGGGCGAGGCGAGTCTCGAAACGTGGTTCTATCGCATCCTCGTCCGTCAGGCGCATAACTATCGCCGCTGGCGGGCGGTGCGAGCGCTCTGGCATAGTGAAAGCGAAGCAGAGCCGGCCGATCCAACATCAGCCGCGCAAGGCGACCCTGGGCTGCGTCGGCGCATTGCTCAGGCCCTGGACCAACTCTCGCGTCGGCAGCGCGAAGCCTTTGTACTGGTCCATCTTGAGGGCTTTACGGTGCAGGAGTGCGCCGATTTTCTGGAAAAACCGAGCGGAACCATTAAGAGTCATCTCCACCGCGCTCTGCTCAAACTGCGTACGGAGTTGGCCGACCTGAACGAAGGTACGGGCCATACATCAAAGACAGGAGGCGCGTAGTCATGCCCTCTTCAGATGAGCGTGAAGACCTCAGGCCCGACGAGCGGCGATTTATTCGGCGAGTGGCCGAGCACTATGCGCCCCAGCCACTCTCGGTGGCACGGCGGGCGACGTTTGACCGAACGCTTGAGGAACGGCTGACAGACTCTGCCCGAACCCCTTTTCTGCGGCCCGTCGGCCTGCTCATCCCTGTTTGTGCGGCCTTGCTGCTATGGCTGGCGCTCCCTTACCTCAAGGACCGTACCCCGACATCCACACCACTAGCGCGAGATACCGCTACAGCAGAGATGTCGGCCGGGCAGGACACGACCTCTCACCCCACCCTCCTGGCGTATGCCTATTACCAATCGGAAGCGCAGGATGACTTTCTTCCTGCCGAATATCTTGCCCTGGCCGATGCTTTTGAGATGCTGTGAACAATGAGGAAGACCGGCATATTCATACTGATGGTCGTGTTCACTCTGTGTGAATGGAGCGGCTGGACGGCTGACGGCTGGGCACAGCGCCCAGGTTCGCCTGTCCGTCATGGTCTGCGCCTTGAGCGCCTGGTCGAGGAGTTGGGGCTTGATGCGCAAACCCTGTCCCAGGTAGACGCCATCATTGATGCTTCCCGTGAGAAGAAGCGGACCCTGCGGCGTCAATTGCGGGAGGCGCGCAAACAGATGCGCAGCCTGTTGGAAGCAGAAGAGCCCCAGGAAGCCGAACTGTTGGAACAGGCCGACCGTATTGGTGGCCTGCGCACGGCACTCCGCAAAGAGCAATTAAAGACCATGCTCCGCGTCCGGGCTCTGCTCAGCCCGGAACAACGCGCCAGGCTGCTCGAACGGCTCAACAAAGGCCCTCATCGTGGTCGGCGTGGTTTTGGCCGGCCTCAGGACTTTCAGTCCGCTTCCCCACCGGACACGGCACCGTAACCCGGAAGCTGCCCCCGCGTGTCTAACCACATAAATACACCCAGGAGGTCGATATATGACAAAAAGCAAATGGATCATCGTCGGTGTCAGCGTGGTAAGCGCAGGACTCCTCCTCGCCTCGCTCGCGTCCGCCCGTCCCGGCCACGGGCGTGGCGGGCCGGGACTCTTCCCCTTGCGAGTGTTGCATCACCTGGACCTGAGCGAGACCCAGCAGGCCAGTATCGAGGCGATCAAGAAGAAACATCGGGAAAACCTGACCAGTCTCAAGAACGATCTCAGGCAGACCCGCCGGGAACTCATGAACCGCCTGCTGGGCGAGGCCGACGTTGAAGCCGGTGACTTCACCGCCCTGAAAGCCGAGTTGAGCCGGCTGCACGCGGCCCTGCTTGAAGAATCGCTGACAATGGCCCTGGCCCTCCGGGCCGAACTGACTCCGGCGCAACGTACGGAAGCCGCAACCCGGCTTGAGGAGATGCGGGCGCGTTGGGCTGAGAAACGCGCCAAGCGGCATCACGGGGAATGTGCCAAGCGGCATCACGAGGAATGTGCCGAACGGCATAAAACGAAGGATAAGAACGGCTAACCACCCGGCGCAATCAGGCAAAAGGGGCGCCCAGGGCGTCCCTTTTCTGCATTGGATCGACGTCGGCTACTGCGCTACCAGGCCACCGTCTACCTGCATCGGAATACCGGTCACAAACGAGGCCGCATCCGAACACAGCCAGACCACGGCTTCGCCAACTTCCGCGGGCTGTCCAAAACGGCCAACCGGCTCCATGGATACGGCGAGTTCATCGAACCCCGGAGACAATTGCGCTCCCCGTTCGACCATGGGGGTTTGAATCACTCCCGGACAGACCGCGTTCACCCGAATGCCTGATTTGGCATATTCCAGCGCTGCGGTCTTGGTCAGACCGACCACGCCATGTTTACTCGCCACATAGTCAGGCAAACCGGGAAAGCCAACCAGACCGGCAGCCGAAGCCGTATTCACAATAGCCCCACCGCCCTGGCTGAGCATCTGTTGGATCTCATATTTCATGCACAGCCACACGCCGGTCAGGTTCACCGCAATCGTCCGGTCAAACTCTTCCTCAGTGCAGTCAATCGTCGGCTTCACTCCCCCCTCGATGCCCGCATTATTGAACGCGCAGTCGAGGCGACCATACGTCTCGACCGTCTGTGTGATCAGCGCCTCAACGTCTGCGGCCTTGGACACATCGGCTTTGACAAAGAGGGCTTCTCCACCCGCAGCCTTAATCTGCTGTACGGTTTCTTCACCTCCCTCAATCACAATATCTGACACCACGACTTTGGCGCCTTCTCGGGCAAAGACGAGCGCCGTGGCCCGCCCGATACCGGACCCCGCCCCGGTCACGAGTGCAATTTTATTGTCCAATCGTCCTGGCATATTTTTCTCCTCCTGGCCTCCTACTGGGTGACCAGACCACCATCGACCGCCATGGGGTGGCCTGTGACAAATGAAGCAGCGTCGGAACACAGCCAGACTACTGCCTCTGCAATCTCCTGGGGCTGACCGAGCCGGCCGACCGGCTCGACTGCGGCGACCGACTCCGCCAGCTGCGGGTTGTGGCTAAAGGCCCGCTGGACCATCGGGGTGTCAATCACACCGGGACACACGGCATTAACCCGAATCCCGGCCTTGGCATATTCCAGGGCCGCGGTTTTTGTCAGTCCCACGACCCCGTGCTTGGCCGCAACATAGGGGGCGATGCCCTGAAAGCCGACCAGTCCGGCGACAGAGGCCGTGTTGACAATGGCTCCACCGCCCTGTTTGAGCATCTGTGGAATTTCATACTTGAGACACAGCCAGACCCCTTTCAGGTCGATAGCCACGACCCGCTCCCAGTTGGCTTCGCTACACTCGGTGGTGGGAGCCTGCTCGCCCTCAATACCCGCATTGTTGAACGCGCAGTCGATCCGTCCGTAGATTTCAACCGCCGCGTTGACCAATGCCTCGACCTCGGCGGCTTGAGCGACATCGGCCTTCACAAAGGTAGCCTGTCCATCTGCGGCTGTGATCTGCTGTACGGTTTCCTCACCGCCCTCGACCACAATGTCCGAGACAACAACCTGAGCGCCTTCCCGCGCAAAAGCGAGCGCCGTTTGCCGCCCGATACCGGACCCCGCGCCGGTCACAAGCACAACTTTCCCCTCGGTCAATCCTGCCATACATTTCCTCCTGTGTCGGTTTGTTTATGGAAAGGGTGTATCAGATGAAGCGGGGGTCAGACGACCGGTCCTGGCGAGAAGCGACACGGCAGATGCTTAATCCCGTGAATGAAATTATACGCCAGCCGTTCGGGTTCTCCGGTGATTTCAAGGTCCGGCAGGCGTTGAAAGATGTCCCGGAACATGACGGCCATTTCCCGCCGGGCCAGGTTTGCCCCCAGGCAGAAGTGGGCGCCCGCGCCAAAGCCGAGATGCTCATTCGGGCTCCGCGTAATATCAAAGCCATACGGGTCCGCGAAGACTGCTTCATCCCGATTGGCCGAGGCGTACAACAGCATGACCTTCTCGCCCTGACGGAGCGACTGCCCGCCGACCTCGGTGTCACAGGTGGTCGTGCGCCGCATATAGATGACCGGGCTGGCCCAGCGGACGATCTCCTCGATGGCGGTCCTGGCATGGGCGTCAAAGTCCGACTGCCACAGAGCGCGCTGGTCCGGAAAATCGCTCAGGAGCTTGACGCCGTGGCTGATCGCATTGCGCGTGGTCTCGTTCCCGGCGGCAACCAGGAGAACGAAAAAAGAACTGAGCTCCTGGTCGGTCAGACGGTCCCCATCCAGTTCGGCATACACCAGGGCCGAGGTCAGATCGTCGGTGGGCTGCTGGAGACGCTGCTGGCGCATATCGGCCATAAGCTGACTCAGGCTCTGCCCGGCCTGTATGACCGCGGTGAAGCGCTCGGCCATATCTTCGGTCCCGTACTCGGG
The DNA here is from genome assembly GCA_965232605.1 of uncultured Binatia bacterium (SeqCode). Taxonomy (GTDB): domain Bacteria; phylum Desulfobacterota; class Binatia; order Bin18; family Bin18; genus Bin18. The sequence continues at coordinate 292,301 of CBDDQA010000006.1, forward strand.
GTCTATCCCCCCCAGGATGATATTGGTTTGCTCGAAGACAAAGGCGTGTTGACTCTCTGGGATACCCAGCATGTCGCAGATGATTTGAATCGGAAACGGCGCGGCAATGGCATCCACAAAGTCACACGCGCCCTGTTCTATCACGGTATTAATGACTCGCCGCGCAGCCTCCTGTACGTCGTTTTCAACTCGCCGTAAGTAACGCGGGGTAAAGGCTTGTGACACCAGGCTGCGGAGGCGTTTATGCCGAGGATCGTCCATCACAATCATGGAGCCGAAAAATTCCCGCGCTTCGGGCGGAGTATCGATGAGGGTAATGCCTGTGGCTGAGGAAAAAATCTGGGAATTCAGGCTGGCGTGGAGCACATCGGCATGCCGACTCAACACCCAATAGCCGGCTCCCTGTATCGGCACGCTGGTCTCACCTTCCTCAAAGAAAGCAACTGGGCGCTCCTTACGCAGCAGCGCAAAAGCGCCTTCTCGCTCTTCCGGGCTTTTGCGCCAGAAGTCCCAGTTCGATAGATCAATCTCGTCAACAGAGCCAGGATAGTGAAGCTGCATGCCACTCCTTCGGCCTGAGACTAGTCGTTAATGCACGTCCAGCCCTCGCAGACCGCGGTGACTTCATTACTCACCAGGGATTTAATATCGGCGGCCGCCTTTTTTGAGGTTGCCGTTCGGGTGCACATATCTGTTGTCACGGTCTCGCCGGCCCCATTGAAGGCATAGACCAGATATTCCTCCCCTTCCCGGAACAGCACCCCGCACAGTTCGGTCGTGGCATAGGTTTCGAGGATCAGTTGAGATTTGTCCGTGCCTTTGATCGCGGTGCCGACATCCATTGTGACCCGGAGCGTCTCAAACTCGTACAGGTGCTCAGAGCCCAGCATGGACTTCCACGCCCCGTACAGCCAGCCGTCGGCCTCAATGTGCTCGACGTTCGCCGCCGTCCCCACAAACACGACGTCGACGGCTTCCGCTCCCTGGCTGGGCGACGGCGGGGTGAGACAGGTACAGGCCTGCGCCGGAATAGGCAGCAATCCGAACACAGCAATACAGCCAACTATAAGCCCTAGGAAACGATTCATCGCGCTTCTCTCCTTATCGCTTTCTTGCGCAAACGTTAGCGCCCTTTCCGTCCGGTATCAATCTCCACCCGCCCACGTGCCAGGTCCAGTCAGATGCGGAGGCAGCACAGCTCTCTGGGCATCTGCTGGCGTGGTCAGTTCCCGGGCGAGCGTATTTTGCGGCACAACACGTTTATTATAAATATCCACCTTCCACGCTGCTTCATGAACCCCCTTGCTGTCCACATACGTCAAACGCACCCAGCGTCCACCCGGCGCTTCAAAAACATTCAAATATTGACTTAGCGTCTCAACCAAGCGGTCGGTGTGGGACTGTAGACCAGCCTCCCACGTCCTCCGAGACCAAGCATTACCAGCCTGTCCCGACTCTCGCGCCTTGTGATCAACGTTTGAGATGACGCTGAAATAGCCGCCACCAGGCGCATAGCTTTTGACCAAGCGAATCGCTTGGGCTTCTTTGGCGGTCATCGGCCGCTCTCCACAGGCAGTTCCAAAGAAACTCAGTAACAGAAATACGAATGGCAATACTCCTAACCGAGACTCTGAGCGGCGTCGAGAGAGATTCTCTTTTTGTCGCTGAGAACGCTGTTTTCGATGGGACGGAGGAGAAAGAAGCGCGGCAAAAATATCGTCGGCGACCTGTCTGACAGCACGTTCCTTTTTCTCAGTCGGGCTCCCTGTTTTCTGATACAGACGATCTACGGATACTTTCGTCAGCGGCATGGCAACCCTCCTCAAATTTTCCTAATAAAATGATTTCATAATGAAATAATTTTGATATGTCAATATATTGTGCTAGACAGGCTCGACCGGAAGAGAGATATCATACTCATGCAGGCAGACAGGGAGTGGGACAATGGAGAGAGGCTGTCAGGTAGACGCGCAGAACGATTTCCCGGCTGAGGCAACCGAGTTGTTCCTGCCGATTCACTATAAGATCGGTATGGCTCTCGAAGATGTGCTGCGTTGCGGCCAGTTGTCACGCAAGCAGGTTGCCATCCTGTGGCTGATGCGGACAGAGCGGGATGCCGATGGACATATGCGCCGGAAAGATATCGAGCGCCTCCTTGCCTCCTGGTTTGAAACCAGCAGTCCCACGATTACGCGCGCCCTACGCGACATGGCGGATGCACCGCTCAAACTCGTCCGCCTCGTTGAGGACCCAGACTCGGGCCGAGAGAAACAAGTCATCTTGACCCCAAAGGGAGAACGGTTCCTTCATACCATGGAAGAAGAAGGGAAGAAGTTTCTCCGGCCTTTTATGGCTCGGATGCCACCAGCAGAATCGAGAGAACTTTTTCGCCTCTTACGTAAGGGCGTCAGTCTCTTTGAGAAGGAGACAAAACGCTGAGGGTCTGCGGCAATTTCATTTCGTCAAACATAGCGCAACGAAGGTGGGTCTGTTAGGGTAAACTCCTCTTTTCACCGCCTGTTTGCAAACAATCCAAAGGAGGGCAGGTATGAGCGGCTATACGATTATTGATGTTGATACGCATGTGACGGAGAGTCCGGACCTGTGGACGAGTCGGGCTCCGGAGAAGATGCGCGACCGGGTACCCCACGTCCAAACCGATAAAGACGGGCGTTTGTCCTGGTTTGTGGGGGGAGAGTCATTACTGGCCAACCCCGGTATGACCGCGACCGCCGGCCGCGGCAATATGCAGAATCCGCCCAAGAACTACGAGGAGATGCACCCAGGCGCGCATGATGCCCAGGAGCGGCTCAAGTATATGGACCAGATGGGCATCTGGGCCATGGTGATGTATCCCAACGTCGGCGGGTTCGGCGCGCAGGAGTTCCTCAAATTGAACGACCCTGAACTGATGCTGACCTGCGTGCAAATCTATAACGACTGGCAGACCGAATGGGCCTCGGCCGACGCGCGGCGCTTGCTGCCTATCACCTCGCTGCCCTTCTGGGATGTCGATGCCGCGGTCACGGAAATCCGACGGTGTGCCAGCATGGGACACCGCGGAATCCTGTTCACCGGCGAGCCCCAATTCTGGGGCCAGCCCCTGCTTGGCGACCCGCACTGGAACCCTCTCTGGGAGGTGTCGATTGAGGTGAACCTGCCGATCAGCTTCCACATTGGGTCGGGCAATATGGAGCTGGGTCTGCTCAAGGACAAAATCGAGGCCTACGGCAAGATGGCGGCCTTTACCGAACTGTCCGTGGATGTCTTTTTGCGCAACGGCATGCAGATGAACGACCTGATTATGTCCGGCGTATTGGCCCGCTACCCGGAGATTCAATTCATCTCGGTCGAAAGCGGTATTGGCTGGATTCCCTTTGTCCTCGAAGCGCTGGATTATCAGTTTCAGGACAACGGGGTCTCCAAGGACAATCCGGAGTTTGACATGCTGCCGTCCGAGTATTTCGCGCGTAATATCTACGCCTGTTACTGGTTCGAGCAGACCGCGCCCCGCCGACTGATCGACAAGGTTGGGGTGGATAATATTCTGTTTGAGACCGACTTTCCCCATCCGACGTCGCTCTATGGCGACGAGGTGCATAAACGGATCAAGGGCGGCTTGTCCGACTGTGAAGAGTCCGTCCGGCGCAAGATTTTGTGGGACAATGCCCAGCAGCTCTACAAAGTTGAAGTCCCAACCGCACAGGACGAGGCCAAACGCGAAACCGTGGCTGTGGCGGCATAACACGCAAGAGCAGCGCGAAAGCATGTCACAATTCCGTGGTGTCAGGGAGGGAACACATGGGACGCACGTATAATGTGATCGATTCGGATGGCCATGTCCTCGAACCGCGCAATTTCTGGCGAGAGTATATTGACCCGCAGTATCGCGATCGGGCGCCTGAGCTGATCGTCGATGGCGACGGAAAAGAGCGCTTTCAGATAGAGGGAAAATTGCTCGGCCCGCCATCCGGCCTTGGATTGATCGGGGCGATTGGTGTGCGCGAAAAGATCGACGGCAAGTGGGTTCACGCCCCGAAAGTGTCCCTCAAAATGGCCTATACCGAGGGCCGGGCGGGCGGCTTTGATCCGCACGCCCGGATTCCGGATATGGACCTGGACGGCATTGACGCCGCCTTTCTGTATCCCAGCCTGGGTCTCTTTGCCGGGGCGATTGAGGACCCTCAACTCGCCGCTGCGGCCAGCCGGGCCTATAACCGATGGCTGGCCGATTACTGTTCGCCCTACCCGGATCGGCTGTTTGGCGTAGCCATGCTGCCCATGCAGTCGATCGAGCTGGCAGTGGAAGAGATGCGGTATGCGCGCAACGAACTCGGCATGCGGGCCGGTTTTCTGCGTCCCAATCCGTATAACGACAAAATGCTCGGCCACCGGGACTACGATGTGTTTTGGGCCGAGGCCCAAGACCTCGACTTTTCGGTCGGTATCCACGAAGGAACCGGTGGCATGCCCGCCGTCGGGGTGGAGCGGTTTCGGAGCTTTGGGGCCAAGCATATGGTGTCGCACACCATGGAGATGATGCTGGCCGCGCTCTCGATCATCTGGGATGGCGTATGCGAGCGTTTCCCCAAAGTGCGGATCGGTTTTCTGGAATCAGGCGGAGGGTGGATGGCTCCCTGGCTGGACCGTATGGACCGCCACTTTGAGGATAAAGGGCTGTTCAACGATTCTTCGCTGACCATGCCGCCTAGCGAGTATTTCAAGCGCCAGTGCTGGATTTCGTATGAGCCGGTGGAAGGCAACCTCACCCATCTGGTGGACTATATCGGTCCGCACAAAGTCCTGTGGGCGACCGACTACCCCCATCCGGACGGTTTCTTTCCAGGAGCACCGGAACAGATTGCCGAAAAACTGCCGGAAAAACACCGGCACGCGGTGTTGGCCGGGGGCGCTATGCAGTTCTACAATCTGAGTTAGGACCTGCGGTCCCGGAGAGCTAGCGCAATTCACGATTCCGTATAGCCCGCCGTTCCCTTCCGTAGGGTGCATCCCATGCACCAGCTTCCTGGTGCGCAGGGCGCACCCTACGAGAGTCTGGGCCGGGAGCATACTGGCATCGCTACAACCTATCCTGAAACGCGCTAACTGCGATGGAGCCGCCCTCATGAAGTGGACGCCACCTCGTCGTCACTACCCAGCTATCCGTAGGGCGTCTGCCAAGGCTTGGGGGATTTCGAGCGGGAAAGATCGGGCTGCTGCATACCCATAATCTTCCCCGCTCTCGTCAATAACGCGAATGTAGTCGTGAGAGGCCGCTTCTTCATCTGGAATGACTCGGTACAATTTCCCTATTTCCAACGACGCTTTGTAGTCTTGGTTACTGATGCAGACCGCGAAGGAAGGAGCTTTTGTGTGTTTCTTTTTCATAGCTAGTCCAGCAAAGGAAATTTGATCTTGAACTCTCTCCGTCCAATACCATGTGCTTCGTACCAGTGTAACTCAGCCCTGTGTACTGTATTATCGACAAGGCGAACGGTGGCAAAGTCTTTCATTTTTCTCCAGCGACCTTTGCCATAATGTTTCCGCAAACGGGTTCAATCATGAACGCCGGTCCCTCTCGCAATTGGCTCAATATCTCGGATATCGCCAAGGATTTCGAAGTCCATCAGAGTTAGATTACTCGACGCGCGTTCACGCCGGGCCGCTACGCAGAATCTGCTTGCGTTCCAATTCTTGGACCTGCTCCGGCGTATAACCGAGCCACTGGGTCAGGATTTCCCGGTTATGCTCGCCCAGCGTCGGGGCTTGTAGCTCAAGGGTCTGGGGAAATTCCGAGAACCGCAGCGCAAACCCTGGCACCTCCATATCGCCGAGGAAGCGGTCATGGACCGTGCGGACCGTTCCCCGCTGGCGCAGGTGCGGATGCTGGAGGGCCTCGGGTACGGACAGAATGGGCGCAACCGGCACATGGTACTCTTTCAGTGTCGCAATGGCCGCGTCATCACTCGGTTGAGAGCGGAGCCAAGTCTCAATGGTCTCCACCAATTCGTCCAGATGATTCATCCGTGCCTCGTTATCGGTAAAGCGTGGGTCCCGCGCCAACTCCGGCTGCCCCATTGCCTCGCATAGCTTGGTCCAGTGCTGCTCCAGGGGCGCGATCAGAATCATATAGCGCTCGCGCCCCTTGAACACGCCAGCGGGAGCCGCATACCACGAATGCGCTCCCGAGCGGGCCGGATTTATTTTCCCTTTGCTCAGGCTGTACATCTGAAAGCTGGCCTCATGATAGTGCGCATAGGTATCGAGCAGCGCCAAGTCCAGGTGCTGTCCGCGCCCGGTCCGCTCGCGGTATAACAACGCGGCGCAGACCGCGCCCATGGCATGTGCTCCGGTGGAAACATCGCCCAGGGCCACCATCGGGAATATGGGCGGGCCGTCCTTTTCGCCACCCATCGAAGTGACGCCTGAGTAGGCCGCGCCCACCCAGTCGAAACCGGGCTCATGGGCGAGCGGTCCGGTCTGCCCAAAGGCGGAAATCGAGCACATCACCAGCCGGGGATTAATCTGACTCACCACCTCGTAGCCGAGGCCCAGACGGCCGATAACTCCGGGAGCATAGTTCTCGACCAGTACATCGACTTTCTCGACCAACTCTTTGAGGATGGCCAGCCCCTCCGGTGTTTTGGCGTCAAGACACAAATCCTTCTTGCCGCGGTTGTGTTGGACAAAATAGCCGCTCCGGCCATCAACGATAACCGGGCCTATGCGGGCACCATCGCCCGCCGGCGCCAATTCCACCTTGATCACCTCGGCCCCCATTTCCGCCAGCATCAGCGTACAAGTCGGTCCTGCCACGATCTGGGTGAAATCCAAGACCTTGTAGCCATCCAGCACATGCTTCGGCTGATTCATTGTGCCCTCCTGCAGTTTTCTATTGTCCCATAACAGCCCAGGGCAGAGAGACAAGAGGACGTAGCAGTGCCCTATCAGATATGCCGGTCCCCTCGGCTTCTTTGGGAAGGGAGATCGTTGTCGGTTGCCGTTTCGTCAGAGAAATCGACAGAGGGACTAGAGGCAATGGAGCATCACCCTTGTTCTCATCTGCTCAATATGCCAAGAACTGACCGTGGTCAGCCAATGAGCACGCTGGAGCGACCTCGTACCGTTCTGGAGGAGGTCGAACCCAGGCAATTCATGGGAACGGACGTATGGACCTCGTCACTACCGCGCTCGAACTGCAACCCATAATCCGGAAATATCTCGACAAGGGAGAGCAGGAAGCCCGACTGGCAAACGAAGTATTCGCCGCGGTCGGCCAGGTCGGGCTCTTCAGACTCTTCGCCCCGCGCGAGGTCGGTGGCTTGGAAGCCACTCCTCCTGTCGCGCTCGCCGCTATTGAGGCGGTCAGTGCCGCCGACCCGGCCGTTGGCTGGTGTATCGGAAATTCTCAGCCCGCCTGCTTGGCTGCCGGCTGGCTGGCTGAGGACGAACGGACGCAACTCTTTGCCGAGCCGAATCGCAACTTCGGCTTCTCAGCGTCACCGGCCGGGCGTGCCGTTGCGGAAAACGACGGTTATCGCCTCAGTGGTCAGTGGCCGGTCGTGACGGGCTGTGAGGATGCTGCCTGGTGTGCTCTCGCCGGTCTCGTCATGGATGGGGATACCCCGTGCCAGGTGAATGGCGTACCCGATGGACGGCTTTTCCTGGTTCCAACGGCGGACATCGTCATCTCTCCTACCTGGCAAGGGGCCGCGGCCATGCGTGGAACAGGCAGTCATGCGGTGAGTGTCAATGAGGTCTTCGTACCTGAAGGCTTCGCCCATACTCCGGCAAAGCCACGTGTGATTGACCGCCCCTTGTATCGCCTCCCACTCCCGCTGTTGTTTGCGCCCGCCGGTACTGCCGTCGCCCTGGGAGCCTTAGACACCGCCGTGGCGAGTGCCAGAGAAGCGCTCGGGGCAAAGGTTTCCTCATTTAGCGGGCAGACCATCCGTGACCAAACGCCAATTCAGGAGCTGATTGCTCACAGCAGCGCCGCATTACGGGCGGCCCGGGCAGGACTTTTTGCGGCAACAAACGCCGTCTGGGACCTGGCGAGTACCGGTGCTGAGGTCCCGCTGCCGCTCCGGGCAGAACTGTACGCCTCCGCCTTCTATGTCCTGGACACGGCGCGGGATACCGTCAGCCAACTGTACGCTCGGGGTACGCGCGCAGGGTTTATGCGGGGCAACCCCCTGGAACGGGCGCTCAGGAATCTCCACGCTATCGCCTTTGGCTATGAATCCTCACGTGGCGTTCAGCATTCCGCCGGACGGGTATTACTCGGTGGTGAGCCGCTTGACCCACTGTTCTGAACGGAGACACCGCGTGTCCGCCTTCGTAGCTGAGTCGTGCCACTCGAAACCAGCCCGGGGATGCGATATATCTAGGCAACAAAGGACGCCTATTAAGGAGGGGATACTATGGGGAATATGCAAAAACATCCGCAGAAGCCAAACGGCAACGGCGCGATCGAGCAGTATGACGCGATCGTGATTGGTGCCGGGGTGTCAGGCTTGTATCAGTTGTACAAACTCAGAGAGATGGGGTTGTCGGTGCGCGCCTTTGAGGACGCGGGCGGCGTGGGTGGTACCTGGTATTGGAACCGCTACCCGGGTTGTCGCTTCGACTCCGAGAGTGAAACCTATGGCTATTCGTGGTCGAAGGAACTCCTACAGGAATGGAACTGGAAGGAGCATTTTTCCGGCCAGCCGGAAAATGAGCGCTACCTCAACTACGTGGCCGACAAGTTTGATCTGCGCAAGGACATCCAACTCGACTCTCGGGTCAACTCGGCGGTCTACGACGAGAAGGAGCACTGCTGGGAGGTGCAGATTGAGGGCGGCCAGCGCGCCCGGGCGCAGTTTCTGGTCGGCGCGGTCGGTGTCCTGTCCGCGAAGTATACCCCCCCGTTTGAAGGCATCGACAGCTTCAAAGGCCAATCCTTTCACACCTCGAACTGGCCGCAGGAAAAGGTGGATTTCAGCGGCAAACGGGTCGGCTGCATCGGCACGGGAGCTACGGCCATCCAGCTTATCCCGATCGTAGCGGAAGAAGCCGGTCATCTGACCGTCTTTCAGCGCACCCCGAACTACGCCGCCCCGTGCAGAAATTCGGAGGTCAGCCCGGAGACCCAGGCCGCCTGGAAGGCCCGCTACCCGGAAATTCATAAAAAGTGTCGCGACTCCTCGGCCGGCTTTGAACACGAGTTTGATCCGCGTTCGGCGCTGGAGGTCTCGGAGGAAGAACGCTTGGCGCTGTACGAGAAGTTATGGATGCAGCCCGGCTTCACCAAATGGCTCGGCAATTTCCACGACATTATGACCAATCGGGAAGCCAACGAGACGTTCTCCGAGTTCGTTCGCAACAAGATCCGCGAGCGGGTGCACGACCCCGAGGTGGCGGAACTGCTGGTTCCCAAGGATCATCCATTCGGGGCCAAGCGCATCCCCTTGGAAACCCACTATTACGAGGCCTACAACCGGGACAACGTGAAATTGGTCGATGTCCGCAAGGCTCCGATCGAACGCATTACCCCTAAGGGTGTGAAAACGCAGGATGCCGAGTACGAACTCGACGTCATCATCTATGCCACCGGTTTTGACGCGGTGTCCGGACCGCTGACCCGCATCGATATTCGCGGCGAAGGCGGTCAGACATTTCGGGAGAAGTGGGCCAATGGGCCGCGCAGCTATCTGGGTATCCAGACTGCTGGCTTCCCGAATTTCTTTATTGCCGCGAGCACGGCCTTCTGCAACTACCCCGTCTGCGCTGAGATGATTGTGGAATGGATTGCGGATTGTATCGGCCATCTGCGTGAGAAGGACTTATCAAGCATTGCTCCCACCCTACAGGCAGAGCAGGAATGGGTAGATCACTCGAACGAGATTGCTTCGCAGACGCTCCTGACCGATACGGAGTCTTGGTTTATGGGGGCGAATATTCCCGGTAAAGCGCGCGCCCTGCTCTTGTACGCCAACACGGTTCCAGAGTATCGGAAGAGGTGCCGGGCCGCAGCTGATGGCGGCTATAAGGAGTTCGTCCTGCAATAGACCATATCTTTACGGCGGACGATCACAGGGGCTCGCCGCTCGTGGGTATGAGCTATATCTGAGCAACGCAGAACGCCTGCAAGGAGGGGAATACTATGGGGAACACGCATCCGCAGAAGCCAAACGGCAACGGCGCGGTCGAGCAGTATGACGCGATCGTGATTGGTGCCGGGGTGTCGGGATTGTATCAATTATACAGGCTCAGAGAGATGGGGTTGTCGGTACGCACCTTCGAGGACGCGGGCGGCGTGGGCGGCACCTGGTATTGGAACCGCTATCCGGGTTGCCGCTTCGACTCCGAGAGTGAAACCTATGGCTATTCGTGGTCGAAGGAACTCCTACAGGAATGGAACTGGAAGGAGCATTTTTCCGGCCAGCCGGAAAATGAGCGCTACCTCAACTACGTGGCCGACAAGTTTGATCTGCGCAAGGACATCCAACTCGACTCTCGGGTCAGCTCGGCAGTCTACGACGAAGACGCGCATCAGTGGGAGGTGCAGATTGAGGGGGGCCAGCGCGCCCGGGCACAGTTTCTAGTCGGCGCGGTCGGTATCCTGTCGGCGAAATATACTCCCCCGTTTGAAGGTATCGACAGCTTCGAGGGGCTGTCCTTTCACACCTCGAACTGGCCGAAGGAAAAGGTGGATTTTACTGGCAAACGGGTCGGCTGCATCGGCACGGGGGCGACCGCGGTCCAACTCATTCCGATCGTGGCCGAGGAAGCCGGTCATCTGACCGTCTTTCAGCGCACCCCGAACTACGCCGCCCCGTGCAGAAATTCGGAGGTCAGCCCGGAGACCCAGGCTACCTGGAAGGCCAGTTATGATGAAATCCACAAACGTTGTCGCGAAACCTCGGTCGCCTTTCGACACGAGTTTGATCCGCGTTCGGCGCTGGAGGTCTCGGAGGAAGAGCGCTTGGCGCTGTACGAGAAGTTATGGATGCAGCCCGGCTTCACCAAATGGCTCGGCAATTTCCACGACATTATGACCAATCGGGAGGCGAATGAGACCTTTGCCGAGTTTGTCCGCAACAAGATCCGCGAGCGGGTGCACGACCCCGAGGTGGCGGAACTGCTGGTTCCTACAGACCACCCGTTCGGGGCCAAGCGCATCCCCTTGGAAACCCATTATTACGAAGCCTACAACCGGGACAATGTGAAATTGGTCGATGTCCACAAGGCCCCGATTGATCGCATCACACCCAAGGGTGTGAAAACGCAGGATGCCGAGTACGAACTCGACGCGATCATCTATGCCACCGGTTTTGACGTGGTGACCGGGCCGCTGACCCAAATCGATATTCGCGGCGAAGGCGGTCAGAGCTTCAAAGACAAATGGGCCAATGGGCCACGGACTCATCTCGGCATTCAGACTGCTGGCTTCCCGAATTTCTTCATTGCCGCGAACTCGGCCTTCTGCAACTACACCGTATGTGCCGAAATGATCGCGGAGTGGATTGCCGACTGCATCGGCCATCTGCGCGAGAAGAACCTGTCGAGTATTGCGCCCACCCAACAGGCCGAGGACGCCTGGGTCGAGCACTCCAACGAGTTGGCCTCGCATACCCTGCTGGGTGATACCGACTCCTGGTTTATGGGAGCAAATATTCCGGGCAAGGCGCGCGCCCTGCTCCTGTACGCCAACCGCGCCCCTGAGTATCGCAAGAAGTGCCAGGAGGCTGCGGCCAGCGGCTATAAGGATTTTGTCCTGCAATGAACAGTGGAGGGGTGAGTACAAGATGCGCCCCTCCATAAAAAAGGAAGATCGCATTATCTTGTTGGCGACGAGTTCAGTGCGACGGATATTATTGTTGGTTGGACGGTGAACTGGGCGAGGAACGGAGGCAAGGTAAGCTTCGATGAATTTCCATCGCTGTCCGCCTATCTCGGTCGTCTGTTTGCGCGCGAGCATTGTACGCTGAGTCCTCCCGACTAAAGCGCTCGCTGAGTCGGGAACGTGTCATACAGATAAATTATTGGAGGAAAGCGTGATGAAACCAGTCTGTTTGGTTCTGGGTGCCGGTGCCGGTATTGGCGGAACAGTGGCCGCTAAATTCGCGAGCGAGGGCTATCATTCGTGTTTATGTCGCAGAACCGATCAAGAAGGTTTAGAGCGGTTGGTCAAAAAAATAGAAAACGACGGTGGCTCCGCTACTGGGTTTTTAATGAACGCCATCGAAGACAATGTGATTGAAGACCTCATCGAGTCGATCGAATCGGACATCGGTCCGATAGAAGTCGTTGTCTACAATTTGGGTGCCCAAACGGGTATGAAGCTGCTGCATGAGACCACGTATAAGGAATTTGAGTGGGGCTGGAGAATAGCCACCCTCGGTTTATTCAGAACCGCAAAAGTCCTGTGTCCACTGATGGAAAAAAGAGGAAAAGGAACGCTCCTTGTCACCTCTGCAACCGCTGCTATGCGAGGGAATAAGACGCAACATTCTCACGCCTCAGCGATGGGTGGAAGAAGAATGCTGTGCCAGTCGTTGAATGCGGAATTTGCTTCCAAAGGCATTCATGTCGTGCATATTGTTGTCGATGGTGCTGTCGATGCCCCGGACACGCTAGGCAAGATACTGGGTCCCGAAAAATACCAGGCGTTAAGAGAAACGAAGGGCCTGGAGCACGATGGCTTAGTCTTGCCTGAGAAAGTAGCAGAAACGTATTATCATCTGGCCCAACAACATCGATCCACTTGGACTCACCAAATCGATTTGCGCGCCTTCTCAGATCTCGCCTGGTGGAACCACTAAACGGTCTTTGAAGGCGTTGACTCAGAGTCTCGTATCTACTCGGCTGAAGGGGCGACAAAGAGGACCGACGAGATCGGTCCCCTGCTCCTTCATTCACCACGCGACTTATCTCAGCCCCCGGAAGCAGCTGCGCACCTCGCGCAGATACGACTCGGGTTGCTCAAACGCGGCGAAATGGCCGCCCTTGTCGAGTTCGTTGAAGTACACCACGTTCGCGAAGCGCTTCTCGGCCAGGCGTCTGGAGGTGTGAAAGATTTCCTTGGGGAAGATGGAGCACCCGACGGGAACGTTGACCGGATCCTGCCGGGCGAATGCCTCGTTGAAGCTCTCCCAGTACAGGCGGGCCGAAGAGGTGGCGGTCGCCGGCAACCAGTACAGCATCACGTTGTCGAGCAGCTCATCCCGTGTGACCACATTCTCCGGATGGCCATCGCAGTCCATCCACGACCAGAACTTCTCGATAATCCAGGCCGCTTGTCCGGCGGGGGAATCGGTCAGACCATACCCGACCGTTTGTGGCCGGGTGCTTTGCTGCTTGGAATAGCCGGAGTCCCAGTCGTTGTAATACTTCATTTTTTCGAGCGCCGATTTTTCCTGTTCCGTCAAATCGTCCAGCGTCGGGTCGGGCATGGCCAGCACCAGGTTCATGTGGAGGCCCAGGCAGTGCTCCGGGTCCTGCACGCCGATGTACATCGTCACCACCGCGCCCCAATCGCCACCCTGGGCAGCATAGCGCGTATAGCCGAGCCGCTGCATCAGCTGCGACCAGGCGCGGGCCATGCGTTGCACCTTCCAGCCGGTGCGTGACGGCTTATCGGAGAATCCGTAGCCCGGCAGCGACGGGGCAACCACGTGAAATGCGTCGGCCGCATCGCCCCCGAACGCGGTCGGATTTGTCAGCGGCTCAATGACTTTATGGAACTCGACGATCGAACCCGGCCAGCCGTGCGTAATCACCAGCGGCATTGCATCAGGATGCGGCGAGCGAGCGTGTATGAAATGTATCCCCAGGCCGTCGATCGTGGTCCGAAACTGCGGAAAGCGGTTGAGCTGCTCCTCGCGCGCCCGCCAGTCGTATTGTTCGAGCCAGTATTGGCACAGCTCCTGTGTGTAACTGAGCGGGATACCCTGGGTCCAGTCGTCCACACATTCCGGCTCGGGCCAGCGGGTGTTGCGCAACCGCTGCTTGAGGTCGTCGAGCTGCGCGTCAGTTGCCGCAATGCGAAAAGGTTCGATGTGATCACTCATGAATTGCCATCCTTCCGGTCATGGGTTTACAGCCAGCAGTCATCATAGGATGCTTTTACATACCACAGAGTCAGATAAGAATCAGCGGTTTCCACCCGCAATCATTGGCGGTCAGTGACAACAAGGCTTGACAAAATCAATGAAACGAGAAGGTATGGCACCAGCTTTTTTTGAGAGACCGGGGCATTTTCTATCGGGATAGACTGCCGTTAAGGTGTCCGTACACTCACTCGTTTCCCATGAGGGCACTGGCTTCTCCTTCATTGGCATTTTCATGGAAGACGCTCGGAAAGAGGAGGGAAATCATATGAGCGACACGATCGACGACTTGGTGGCGCGTCTGGCACGCCTGGAAGACCTCGAAGCCATTCGGCATACGTGGCGGGACTATTGTATGCGACTGGATTCCGCGGATTGGAGCGCGCTCGGCGATGTGTTCACCGAGGATGCCGTCCTCGAGATGGATGGCTTGGACCACCTGATCGAGGGACTCGATGGTCAGTATTGTGGCCGACAGACGATCATCAACGACTTTTATCGGCAGACCGGGTCTGTGCTTCCGCACGGCGCCAAGCCACTGTTCGTCACCGGTCATCTCAGCACGAACATGCAGATCGATCTCCAGGGCGACGAGGCCACTACGCTCGCGTACTTTTTCGAGATCGTCGCGAACGATCGGGTGTTGATCGGGACGTATCAACATCGACTCCGGCGCGAAGCCGACCGCTGGCGGTTTCGCTTCTTGCGTATCGCGATTCGGTATCGGGCTCGGCTGGAAGCCACGGACGTAGGCGGCCAATCGCTGAATGACATCCTCTCACGTCCGGTCTAGCTGACCGCCGGTCGTCCTCCTGAACCCTTGCGCCCGCCGGACCGTGTGTGAAAGAACCGGGGAGAGAAAAGCAAGGAGGAAGAGATGGCAGACCCACAGTTTGACCAGGCAAAAGCCGACGCCTTTTCCCAAAAGATGCTCGGCATCTTAAATGACGCGAGTGTGGCCCAGATGATAGTCATCGGCCACCAGGTCGGCCTATTTGATACACTGGCTGGCTTAACCCCCTCGACGAGTGAGCAGATCGCGGCGGCGAGTTCCTTAAACGAACGCTACGTGCGCGAGTGGCTCGGAGCCATGGTGACCAGCCGGATCGTGGACTATGACCCTACCGAGAAAACCTACCGCCTCCCACCCGAGCATGCCGCCGCCATCACTCGAGCGGCCGGCCCAAAGAATCTCGCGGTTATGCTGCAAATGGTGCCAATGATGGCAAAAGTCCAGCAGGGTATCGTGGATAGTTTTCGCAATGGCGGCGGCGTGCCGTATTCAGCGTACAGCGACTTCCATCAACTCATGGCCGAGGTGAGTGGGGCCGTTCACGATGTGTCTCTCGTGAACACGACCCTGCCCCTCGTTTCCCAGTTGGTCGAGCGTTTACGCACGGGCATTGACGTTCTCGACGTCGGGTGTGGAAGTGGCCATGCGGTCAATCTCATGGCGCAAGCGTTTCCGCAGAGCCGCTTTACAGGCTACGACTTCTCGGAAGAAGGCATCGCTGCGGGCCAGGCGGAAGCGCAGGAGTGGGGCCTCACCAATGCCCAGCTGACCGTCAAGGACGTGACCGAGCTCGACGATGTCAGCCGCTACGACTTCATCACCGCTTTTGATTCTATCCACGACCAGGCGCATCCCCGCGCCGTGCTCAAGGGCATTGCCCAGGCCTTGCGGCCCGACGGCACGTTTTTGATGGTGGATATCAACAGCTCGAGCAATTTGGAGGAGAACTACGACCACCTCCTGGGGCCGATGTTGTATAGCATCTCGTGCATGCATTGAATGTCGGTCTCATTGGCCCTCCGGGGTGAGGGTCTCGGCGCGATGTGGGGCAGACAGAAGGCTCAGGAGCTGTTGAGCGAAGCCGGCTTTACTCAGGTCACCATCAAGAATGTCAAACAGGATATGATGAATAACTACTACATCTGCACGAAGGGCTAGCGCGTTTCACGATAGGTTGGAGCGATGCCCGTCTGCGCTCGTAGGGTGCGCCCTGCGCACCACAAAGCTGGTGCATGGGATGCACCCTACGAAAGGGAACGGCGGGCCATACGGAATCGCGAATTGCTCTAGCGAAACCGGCGGCCTGTGGAGTGGTGAGGGGTTGTAGGGACAAAGATAGGCCGTTGTCCTTATGTGGGAGGTATCTGAGTATCCTCCAGGCTTTTCATTTCCTCCTCCCATGTCATACGCTTCCTCAAGGAGTTCAAGACCGGTTCAGAAGGCAGGGCTTCAGGGAAAAGGACCCCTCGCTGCGTAATGGTCCCATCGGCTAAGAGCATGATGGCAGCGACCGCTGGTCCGGTGATAATCAGGTTTCGATCGGCTGAAGCCCCACGAAACGTACAGCGGGTACGGACACCGTGCTTCTCTCCCTCGACATAGACAACGACCCCAAATCCAGTCCCCTTGGCAGTATCGAGCGCTGTAATCCGCTGAAATAGTGGGCTCTCGACAAAGTACCGTGAGGTCAAAAACTCCACCATAAAATCAAAGGGGACAATAGGACTCTCGCCAACTTGCAAGGGTTCTGTGGTGCACAAACGCGCGTCTCGTAGAAAGGTCAGGAGTGAGTTAAACTCCTCCACCCAATACCCACCCTTACACACGACTGCCTGCGGCTCCTTGAGCAGAGCACGAGAGGCGTGGAGCATCAAGGGCTCCCCATGTCCTACTACCCGTACGGTCTGCCGACCGATCGGTGGGGGAAAATCTAAGCTTTCCTCCTCTGTCCAGGCCTGGATCTCTTGGATCTGGCCCGCGCGACAGACAGGAACAGAGGCGCTTGCCATACCCATCCGATGGATCCACAGGGCGCGGGCAAAAACGCTGATGCTGGCAATCCAATTGAGACCAATCCGATCTACGCGCTCCAGCCTATCTGCCCCAGCTCGGGCCCAGAGGTTCGTCAGTCCTGGGGAACCTCCGATTCCCAGGACGAGCGTACAGCCACGCCGCTCAGCTTCTCCACTATATTGAGCCGCCAGATCACTGACGTTGAGATCGTCGTTGATATCGACATAGTGGACTCCCGCCTCTACAGCAGCGCGCATACCGGGCAGACCCGTATCGGAATACGGGCCGGCAAAGTTGCCGATGAGATCTGTGTTGCGCGCGGCCGCCAAGAGGGCCGTATGATCACGGATGTCCAGACCGAGACCTGCGCTCGCCCCAACCTCTTGAGCAACCCGTTTGGCCCGCTCCCCGTCCAAATCTGAGACGACAAGTTCAGTAATACTGTCTTCCCGGGCCAAAAGCCTGGCAATCCGAGAGCCTTGGGTGCCCGCGCCTCCGAGTAGCAGCACACGCATCAGTCCCCTCCCCTTGTGGCGAGCGCTCGTATTTAGGCAGTCGCCCGCAGGCGGTCCGGCACTTCGAGCTCAGCGATCACTTCATCGCTCGTGAGCACCCGGCAGAAGGCCAGACGCAGAATTTCGAGGCTGGCCTCATGGGCCTGTTGCGAATAGGTGGCGTTGGCGTCGCTGACAAAAAACACCTTATAGTCCAGCATCGCAGCGTCCCGTGCGGTGGACTCACAACAGATATTGGTCGCAACCCCGGTGATAATCAGACTTTCCCTTTTGAGACCTCGTAAGAGGCCCTCAAGGTTAGACGAGCCAGGAATGAGCGCGCTCCAGCGACACTTTTGGACCTGATGATCTTCAGGCTGGACGTCAAGCTCGGCGTAGAGCTCGACCCCTGTCGTCCCTTCGATCATGGGCGGCAGAAAATCCCACATCAGGCCGGCATCGCTGCCGTCTTTCCGTTCAACATGCCGGATCCAAATGACAGGCACTCCCGCCTGCCGGCACGTGTGAGCCAGCCGGTTGACGGCTGGGACGATCTCCCGAGCGGCCGGGACCTCGCTGTGCGCTCCGGGTAGCAGGACGTCATTCTCCATATCGATAACGAGAAGCGCGACGTTTGCGGGATCAATACGCCAATCGGTTTTCCTGTGCGGATCAAACGCTGTCGTGTGTGCCATGGGACATCCTCCTTTTCGTCGGCGAATTGTCAGAGAATTCGTGCAGCGAGTATAGGCTCTTTGGCTTCTGCAAGTCAAAGAGACATTGAAAAGCCAACCATACAGTCGAGCTAAGAAGATGACGAAGCCCTGCCCAAGGTCATGGGGACGAGGTTGCTCTGCCTATCCCCGAAGCCGCTCCGGTAATCAGGGCTACTTTATCTTCGAGTCGCATGGGTCCACTCTCCCCTATTTGGACAGCGGACTGGTCGCCGCCCCATTGACTTGCACGGCGTGTGTTCCTGCGGCCAGCACGGCGGCGGCCTCTTTCTCGACCAGCGTGCCGTTGAAAAAATCCGGGTTGGCATCGGCCCAGAAATGCACCGGATTCGTCAGCACGAAGTCACGAAAATTGTCTGCATCCATCAAGCCATCTTCAACCAGTTCGTAGGCTTCGGGTAAGACCCCCGCCATGTCCGTCACGTCGAAATGACCAATGTCCGAGCCGAATAAGGCGTTCAACTGCGAGCCGAGCGGAAGATTCTTCCGATTAAAAGCCACGGCGTTCATTTTATCATCCGCCTCACAGCCGAAATAAAAATTCTTGGCAAACAGCTCGTGAAAGTCCTGCTTCTTATCGATCCGGCACGCTGCGTAATCATCCAGATTCTCGATACCACCCGTCTTGGGACCATACGGCTGCGTGACCGTGTCCAGGGGCGATTCACTCTCTGTTAACGCGTCGACGATTTCTTGACTTCCGTACGATTCAGCCAACCGCCGCAGCAAATCCACATCGAGGTTGTCTGGCCGGACTTCCTCCAAGGCGTCCACATTACGCTTCTCCCAGTGCTCGATCAGATCAACGTACAGCTGACACGCCCAGCCGACGCCGCCTTCCAGAAAACCAAACTTCAGGGTCGGAAACCGACGGGTCACACCGCCCAAAAAGAGCGCTTTACACACGGCCTCACCTGCGGCCGCAAAATGGCCAATGTGGTTGTAGCAAAAGTTCGAGGGCGAGACGCGCAAGCCGTAGCCTTTGCTACCGGAATGGAAGGTCGGCGAGAAGCCTAACTCGACACACTTCGCCCACACGGGGTCATAATCATATTCGCTGTCGAGTCCGAGGACATCGTACCAGGCGGCAACGCCTGCGGCTGTGGGATGTTCTTCGGCAATCGCGGGTATCTGACGTCGAATCATGCTGCCCAGCATGACGACTTTTAAGCCAAGTTGGTGTTTCACATGTTCGAGTTCTGTAATGGCTTCTTCCGGCGTGTACATTGGAATTACGGCCACCGGCGTCAGACGATCCGAAAAGTTACGAAAATAATCGGCACTAAACGTATTGAAGGCCCGGCAGGTCACCCGTCGCGTCGCGTCATCGGCAATCGTGGGGAGTGACAGACCTATAGTCGGATACATGACCGAAAAATCGAAACCGAGTTCATCCATGCGTTCATACAGCAACTGCGGCATAAACGCCGTGGCGCGGTCGCGCGTATTCCTGGTCGGGAATCCCCAGAACCCCTGCTGCCCAATCCGTCGCTTACGCCGCTCAGCCACCGACATCGAGAGTTGCTGGTCGACCAGCGCGGGGCGTAATGAGAACCCCTCCGCGGCCATGTCCCCACCAATCTTTCGCAGCCGTTCCTCAACCAACGGCCCAAACTCCAGCCAGTGTCCGTCGGCGTCAATGATCGGGTGGTTCAGCTGCTTCCGCAGTACGGTGTTCCTGGTAGTTCCGTTACGACTCATAATCGCCCTCCTTGCGCCGATTTTCGTATGCTCCGCCTCACCGTTATCACTTGAGATACTTCACGACCATTCCGCGGAGAAGTCAAGCCAGACAGGGGATGCTGTCTAGTGCGCTGCTACCGAAAAGCGCCACGGTACGCCGCCGCCGGGTGGGTCGGTGGAAGCCTATCGTCACCGAAGATTTTTCGGCGCAGGGTACCGGGAGTGTACGCCTCTTTGGCGAGCCCCCGCTTCCGCAGCTCGGGCATGACGTACTCGATGAACTCCGTATAGCTGCCGGAAATGGTGGCGTTGATGACGTTGACACCGTCGATGCCGGCCTGCTGCCATGTGGCGAGTTGCCGCGCGATTGGACGCCAGTACACGGCCCCAAGACATGGACCATCCGGGGTTACGGCTCCACCTGCTCAAGGGGGAGTGGGCCGCATTTTGGGCGGTCGAGGTATCGGAGAACTGACGGGTGGTGTTCCGCTTTGAATATGACGCCCCCGGCGACGCCGATTTGATCGATTATCACGAGGCTCCAACCGACCCACTCAAGGCCTCAGGCTTCCGGGACCGGGAGGAACTCGTCCGAGGACACGTGCAAGGTCAGCGGAAAGAAAAAGCGGCTAGCGTTTATAGCCGCGCACTGGTCCTGCTAACACCCCAGTGAGAATGATACGGGTAACGGTCTGAATATGCCGCTCGACCACTTCTTCGGAGAATGGATCGGGACCGCCAATCTTCTCGGCATAGGCCGACTGATTGAAGAGAGAGAGCGTACTCGTAGTAATTAGGAGGATAAAGCTGCGGGCATCAATATCACTTGCCCTGGCGTCCCCCAGCCGCTCGATGAAACCAATCGCCCCTTCAACCAGGGGTTGCATATGCTGACCGTAGATATAGTCGAGACGTTCGCCTCCTTCGGCGAATTCATGCAGCAAAATCCGAGGGATGGCAGGCTGGTGGGCGCCGAGCAGAATGAAACGACGGACTGCTTCACTAAACCCAGCAATCGCCTCTGGCGTACTTGACTCGGGTATCTCCAGAAACGGACGGATTTCACTTGCCCGTCGGCCGAGCCCATAATCGATAGCGTCATACCACAGCTGCCGCTTTGACTCGAAATGATGGTGAATCAAGTTGTGACTGACTCCCAGCCGACGGGCTAAGGCGCGGACGGACATGGCTTCGTAGCCAGCCTCGGCAAAGGCTTCGAGCGCAGCAGTCAGAATGATTTCCCGCGTGGCCTCGCCATCTGCCCCAGGTGGTCTTCCTTTGCGTACCGTTTTAGCCAGAGTGCATCTCTCCTTTCGAGGAACAGGTCCATTTGTATACCACACCACGGTTTGTGTAAGCAGGAACGGGAGTTCGTTGCTTTTTATTCCGTTACTATTGGAAGCCCGAAGTGCCCTCTCTTAGAGAAAGAGGTCTGGTCATGGGGAACACCGCCCGTAAGGTACGGCTTGAGCGGACCATCGCCTCCTTGCTGCTGTATCCGTATGCCTTGTAGGACATCCGCCGCCTGATGAGGCAATTTCAGTTGTCCGTTACGGAGTTTGGGGCAGTTCTTACGCGGCTTGGGGTTCGTGACTCGTTCGAGAAGGCCGGATAAGCAGAACGGTTAGAACCCAATGCGCCCATCAGCCCATCTTGTCTTTCGGTGAAAAATCAACAGCGTCATGACAGTTGGAGTAAACGCTTTTGAGCAGGGCTTTTGAGCAAATCTAGCCCCTGATTTTTCAGGTTTTTTTGCCGTCCTCGTCAAGCGACCCTATTTGTCAGGGTCTTATTGCCCCTGGTGTCACGTTGGTTGGATTTACCCCCAGACTGACACTCGACCCTCAAACAGTGTAAGGGGACGTTGCGGCTTGAGAGGGTTTCTTAACAGAAACGACTGTGAAACAGGGTGAGGAAGCCCCTTGCAACGTTTAAACCCGTTTGCGCTGATATTTCCGCCCTAACGCTTCCTCATCGCTCAGATATTTGGCCATCCGTTCATGGCTGAATCCATACGGTCCGCTACCGAATAAACCGACTTCTTCAATCGCCAGCCGTTCTAGTTCAGCATCGCGAGATAAATCGCCTAAGCCTTGCTCAGTCGGCAGCTCAGTAGCCTGCCAGGCGTCAAATCCCTCCTGCAGTACTGCGACGCGGGTATAGCCCATGGCTTTTAAGGTGGGGACGGATAGGGGCGAGAGATTCCCCGTGCGGCACATCAGCACCACCAGGGTCGTTTTGTCCGGTACTTCGTGTTCAATCTGGAGGTCGAGCTTACCCCGCGAGAGCCAGCGTGCGCCCGGCACATGCGCAGTGGCGAAATCGCCTAGACTCCGCACGTCGAGCAGCGTAGGCCGCTGGCTAGCATCGAGCTGAGTCTGCAAGGCCTGCGGCGTAAGGAGTTCGGCCTGCGCACGGGCTTCAGCCAGGCCAGGGATCGGGAGGGTCAGGGGCTTTACCCCGGCCGGTAATCCCTGCAGTAGCCGCGCCATCCATACGGGCTGGCCAAAATCAATCTCTTGGGGATCGCCGGTCTCAAGATCAAACCCGGCTGCTTTCCAGGCGGTCGTGCCGCCGTCCAGGACACTCACGTTCGGATAGCCGGCTCCCTTAAGGACAGACGCGGCGATAATCGCCCGGGCGCGGCCGGCACACATGGTGATAATCGGCGCATTCTTCACTCCGACCAAACTCTCGACCAGGAGGGCGATCTGAGTCGCAGGACAAAAACGGGCGCCGGGAATATGGCCGGCCTGATACTCGTCGAGCAAACGGACATCGAGCAGGTAGAGCAACTCGCCCTTTTCCTGCCGAGCACGAAGGTCCTGAGGGGTGATGCTGGCAATGTCGTCTTCTGTGGCAACGTGCTCGGCAAACTGTTTGCACGTTGAGATACCAGTCTCAGAAAGTCGGGGCACGGGGACGCCGTCGCCTTTCTCAAGTTCCTCGGTGTAGCCGGCAATGCGCCAAGCCCCGGTGCCACCTTTCAGCGCGTAGACGTCGGTAAAACCCATCCGCCGTAAAATATGAGCTCCCAGCAAGCTGCGTGTGCGACCGGCACAGTTGGTGACAATCGTCCGGCCTTTGTCCGGTACCACCTCGGGCGCGATCAGGGCTAACTGCCCGCCTGGGGCGCAATATGCGCCCGGCAAATGCGCCGCCTTGAATTCCGGCTCAGTGCGGGTATCAAAGATGTACAGCGGTTCGTCTTGCTTCAGGCGCGCATGGAGTTCTTCGGCCGTCATCTCGGGGATGTCCTCTTCGACCTGGAGACGCTCGCCATAGACTTTGCCCCGTAAACTCCAGCCATGCATGGTCTCATAGCCGGCCGCGATCCAAGCCGTGAGACCACCGTCCAGGACCGACACATTAGTATAGCCCAGGGTTTCCAGGCTGAGGGCCGCCCGAGTCGAACGTTGGCCGGTATCGCAGTACAGAACCGTATGGATATCGATCTTAGGGACTAACACCGAAATATATTTTTCTAATGATCCGCGCGGGATGCAGTTGGTGCCAGGAATCTGGCCCAGGGAAAATTCTCCCCAGTCCCGGACATCAATGACCGCATACAGCGCCTGGCTGTCCAGGAGCGCTTTGAGATCTTGAGCACGAATACTGCCTGCCATGAGAGTTCCTCCTTGTAACGCGGACGGAAAAGTCCGCAGGTGCTTGACCGCGCCCATATGACGTTGGACAATCGAAGCCTAGGCTCAAGAGATGGTCAATACCCATAGAGCTGACTGCTGCAAGGGAGAGACATATGGCTGAAAAATGGAAAATTGAGGGTGATTATTTTGAATCGTGTAATTGTGACACGATCTGTGCCTGTTTGATCCAGAACCCGCCCCCTCGTGGGCGGTGTGACGCGGCCCTGGCGTTTCATGTGAATCAGGGCAGCTATGGCCAGACGAGCCTCGGCGGTCTGAACACTGTGCTCGTAGTGTCCTTTCCCGGTCCGGGCAAGATGGGAGATGGCAACTGGACCGCGGCCCTGTACGTAGACGACAAGGCCTCCACAGACCAGCAAGAGGGGCTGAGCGCGATTTTCTCCGGTCAGGCGGGTGGGCCCATGCAGCTGGTCTCGGGGCTGATCAGCAATTTTCTGGGGATCAAGACCGCGCCCATTGCGTTTACGATAGACGCCAACAATCGGCGGCTGACGATTCCGGACGTGCTGGAGATCGACATTGAGGCACTGACCGGTCGGGACGGCAGTGAGCCGCTCTGGGTCACCAACGCCAATCACCCGGTTTCGCCCAGGCTGTCGCTGGCCAAATCCAACGCGTATCGCTACACCGACCACAACCTGGCCTGGGACGTCGATAATACCAACGGCCATTTTGCGCCGTTCAGCTGGCAGAATTAGCCTGTTTTCACGCGGCTGGACCGTGCGTTCAGCCCCCGACCCATATCGACCTCGGCCCTTTCCCCGTTGGAAAAGGGCCGAGGTGAGGGAATAAGCTGCTGGCCATGACCTTACGAGATAAGATCATCATCGTCACCGCTCTCGTGCTGCTGTCCGTTCTGGCCTGGATTGCCACCGTGCATCAGGCCGGCGGGATGGGGCTGGGCCTGATGACCATGAGTATGACTATGGGCCTGCCCTTCTCGGTCTCGAATGCCGTCCTGTATATTGCCCTCTGGGGTGTCATGATGGTGGCCATGATGTTCCCGTCCGTCGCGCCAACGGCCGTGCTGTTCGCCACCGTAACGCGCCAAAAACGAGAGCCGGCCGCCGCCTTTGCTCCAGCCTGGCTCTTTACCGCCGGGTATGCCGTGCTGTGGACCCTGACCGGCGGGGTGGCCTATGCCGGGGACATCGCCATCCAGTCCCTGCCCGACACTTTTCTCGGCTTGCGAACGTATGGCTCTGCTATCGGTGGGCTGACTCTTATCATCGCCGGCCTGTATCAGCTCAGCCCGCTCAAATACGTCTGCCTGTCAAAATGTCGCTCCCCACTCGGCTTTCTGCTCAATAGCTGGCGAGACGGGTATTGGGGGGCGTTTCGGATGGGCTTGCACCACGGCGCCTACTGCCTGGGGTGTTGCTGGAGTCTGATGGCCGTGCTGTTCGTTGTCGGCACCATGAACCTGGTGTGGATGGGGGTTTTGACCCTGATTATTTTTATGGAGAAGATTCTGCCCTACGGGGTGGCAATAGGGAAAGGCACGGGCATTGGCCTGGTCGGCCTGGGACTGGTCCTGGTTGTCGCCCCCAGTACGCTGGCCGTGGGCTAAGCCGGTGACGCAAGAGCACTATTCGTTGTTTTTTCAGGCATAGGAAACACGAATGCCAACACCAGGTTGGGACGATTATATCGCCCAACTCCGGCACCGAAAGACTGAAGCACGGAGCCAGGGCGGTCCCGAGGCCATCGCTCGGGCGCATAGGCGGGGGAAGCTGACCGCCCGTGACCCGTCGGTACCTGATTCAGGCCCTGGCCTTTCTGTGTGGCAAACAGGCCCGACAGCTCGGACCCAAAGTCCGCCTGTTTCCCTAGGCGAGAAATTCTCGGAGAAAACGAGAGCGAGCTTTCCGAGCCGGGCGACGAACTCCTGACGTTATCGGCTCAGCTGCCACTCATTGTCCGGGTCATCGCAAGCAACGGTCGTCCGAAAGAGAATTCTTGGCTCATCAGGGGGCCATGGCCGACCGCGATGCAGGACGCAGCGGTTGTCCCAGATCACCAGGTCACCGACGTGCCACCGGTGTGTAAAAATACGCGGCGGCTGACACGCGCTTTCCGTCAGCTCACGCAGCAGTGAACGACTGCGTTCAACATCTTCTCCCACAATGTGGCTGGCATGCCGACCGATAAAGAGTGACTTTCTGCCCGTCTCTTCATGGATACGGACGATCGGATGCGCGACCGGCGGCAGGGCTGCGCGTTCGGCGTCGGTCATTAAATCGGCAGATTTACCGTGGCTGTACGCAAAGTCATGCACAACCAGCTTGTCTACTAGCCAGTCTTTACGCGCGGTGTCGAGTGCGTCGTACGCCGCCCGCATATCGGCGAACTGGGTTTCTCCTCCCGACGAGGGCAAGGTATGGGCTCGGAGAGCTGAGGCCTTTGAGGTAATACGTTTGTATGAGCTGTCGGAGTGCCACTGCCGGTTGCCCCGATTTAACGCATCATAGGGACCTCCTGCGGAGTCGAGGATGCCGTCCTGACGGACATTCGCAACTCGGAATATCTCAGGCTTGGTGCCCTCGATTGCCGTTGTGAGCAGACGTTCCAAATGGCCAAAGCGACGACTGAAGGTGATGTGGGCCTCATCATCGAGATGTTGTTCGGGAAAGGCGAGCACGCCGTATTCGTGCCACGCTTCAATGATCCGCTTGCCGGTTCGATCATCGAGCTGATGCAGATTCACATCGTAGATACTGGCCCCAAGTGTTGCCTCGCTGGGAACGATCTCCATGAGGCGTACTCCTTTCGTTCGTCTCTATGCCAGCCCAATCCCACCTGCAAAACAGGCTGGCCGCGATCATTCGTCGTGCGTCGAAGCTGCGTCGGCTAGTGTATGTGCGGCACGATGTGCGAGGTAAAAAGATCGAGCGATCTTTGGCTTTCCTCCAGACTCAGTGAGCCCCAGGCGAACGAACCGACGAAATAATTGATCCCACTCTCCGAGACCAATTGCTGGATTTGATCCCGGACTTTGTCGACCGAGCCGACCAGGATCGTTTCTCCCGCGAGGCAGGCGTCCCAGGCGAAAAAATTGTCGTAGGCGTGATCATTGTGCTGATGCCAGAGCTGCATGATTGATTTGTACCAATCATCGTACGCCGGCTTCGCCACCGCAAAGGCTTGTTCGTCGGTCTCCGCCACATAGATTTGGCGCATTGCGCCCAGTTTCAGCGTGTCGGTGTCGCCATTGCCGCCGTCAGCGGCGACTGCTCGATATCGAGCCAGGAGATTCGTGATGAGCGACGGTGGACCAAGGGTCATGAAGTGCATGCCCTCACGCGCGGCAAATTCGACCCCGGCTTCACTGAACGATGGATACCAGAGCGGTGGATACGGGTCCTGGAACGGTTTGAGCGTCATCGGCACATCGCGAAACTCGAAATGTTTCCCGGCGTAATTCAGGACATCGTTGCACATCCCCTGACGGAATATCTCGAGGACTTCGGTGAAAATTTCCCGGGTCTCTTCCGGATCGACACTGTAGGTCGCGATTTCGTACGGTGACACGCCACGGCTGATGCCGAGTTCCATGCGCCCGTTCGAAAGGTGGTCCAGCATGCAGACTTCCTCTATGAGGCGCAGTGGATGATACATTGGTAATAAATACGCCATAGGGCTGAAGCGGATATGCTTGGTCCTCTGCGCGAGCGCCGCGAAGAACACCGATGGAGAGGGCGCCATACCGAGCGGAGTCGAATGGTGTTCCGCCAGATGATAGCCGTAAAAATTGGCCTTGTCCGCCGATTCGATTAGTTTGAGACGCGACTCGTACAGATCACCGACCGAATTCGAGCCGCGATCAACCCAGTCGAACATCCCGAATTCGATTTTTGCTGACATCACGGATTCTCCTTTTCCATGCTCACGCTCGCCACGCGTTCCTATATGAAAAGATTATTGATGCTATGGCCGCCAAGGGCATCCAGATGATTTCTATGATCAAATGCCAGCCGGGGGGATCAGCCCCTCTCAGTTGCCAGCTCATTATCGGTAGTTGGTTGGGAAAACACCGTTATGGGGTGCTCTGGCCCCTCATAGAGCTCTATATCAACCAAAGTGGTATTCGCTGAGCACCCTTGAGAGAGACGGGAAGACCCCTTATCCAGGGTCAGCATGTTGGGGTTCCCGTGTACATCCAAACTCCCAATCTGACCCGGCCGCTCCGGGTCATACCACGCCCCGGTATGGAGTTGCACGACACCTGGACGCACCGTATTCGAGATCACTGCTCCCGCCAGACACGCACCACGGTCATTAAAGACTTTCACCAGATCGCCGTCCTTAATATCACGGCGCTCAGCATCTTCTGGACTCAACCTGATCGGCTCACGCTGACGAATTTTACTCTCGACACTGACTTTGCCATGATCAAACTGACTGTGAAGACGCTTACCGGGGTTTGGAGAAATCAAATGGAGCGGGTATTTCTTCGCCTTTGGCGAACCCAGCCATTCTTCTGGCTCCAACCAGGCTGGATGCCCGAGACAATCCTCGTAGTGAAAACCGTCGATGTCGGCTGAAAAAATTTCGATCTTACCGCTAGGGGTCGCTAATGGATTTTCTTCAGGGTTTTTTCTGAACAATTGCAGAGTGCCCCCAGGCAGAAAAACATCATCCGGAAGTTGCTGAGCAGTATGCAGCTCAATCTGCTCACCGTCCCAAAACTCATCGAAACTTGGCAATTGGTAACCAAATGCGGCAGCATTATCTTTCGAAATTGTGTAAAGGTACTTCAACCACTGTTCCTCATCGCGGTTTTCCGTAAAATCGTCTGCAAAGCCGAGTCGCTCGGAAAGCCCACTAAAAATCTGATAGTCCGAACGTGATTGCCTGTAGGGCCTAACCGCTTGCCGCATGGGAATTAAAAAGTTCGTCGCGGAATTGCAGCCCAAATCATTGCGTTCCAGCATCGTCGAGGCAGGGAAAACAATGTCGGCATGGCGTGCACTGGCGTTCCAAAAATGATCATTAATAATGATTGTGTCCGGCTTGCGCCACGCTTCCAGTAAACGGTTAATATCTTGATGGTGGTGAAAGGGATTGCCTCCTGCCCAATAAATGAGTTGAATATCAGGATACTGGTAACGTCCACCGTCGTAGTCAAACTCTGCACCGGGATTCAGCAGCATATCGGCCAATCTGGCAAAGGGAATAAACGTGCTCACGTCGTTCTCGCCCTGCGGTAATGCCGCCCACTTAAAGGGTAAAGCCCATTCTGTGCCCAAATCGTGAGTGCAGTTGTATCCCAACGTAATCCCTCGACCCGGCAAACCAATCTGTCCCAACATCGCCGCCAAAGCGATACCCGCCCACCACGGCTGCTCACCCTTGTCAGCGCGTTGTACTGACCAACTGACCGAAATCATGGCGCGGCTGTTGGCCATGCGTCGGGCGAGGTCTCTTATTTTATCCGCTGGCACGCCACAGATAGACTCAGCCCACTCAACATTCTTGGGTTGACCATCAGTCTCACCGAGCAGGTAAGACAAAAACTGTTCAAAACCGACACAGTATTTGTCCAGAAACGCTTTGTCATGCAAATTCTCTACGACCAAAGTATGGGACAGAGCCAGCATGATTGCTGTATCGGTATTCGGAATGGCGGCAAGCCACTCGGCGCCGACGGAGTCGGCTACATCATCTTGAACCGGGCTGATATTAACAAATTTGACCCCAGCCCCTTTTGCTGCCTGCATATGGCTGAAACTCGTATGCGCAGCAAGTCCTCCCGGAGAAGTATCAGCGTTTTTTGCAGAGGCCCCACCAAAGAGAACCACCAGTTCCGTATGCTCCGCCACCAGTTTCCAGGGCTGAGCTTGTAATGACAATGGATAGCCTTCTACTCCCAATACACGTCGAGTGATTACGTTACCCGCACCCAACGAGTAACTGTCTACTCCATCGGTATAGCCGCCAAACATTTTCATGAATCGGTGCAACTGGCCCAGGGCGTGATGAAATCGGCCCGCACTACCCCAACCATAGTCACCAGCATAAATGGCTTCATTGCCGTACCCCGACTTCACCCGTTGCAAGGCATCTGCAGCAATATCCAACGCAGCCTCCCAATCAACAGGCACAAATGGTTCGCCCCCTCGTCTGCTGCGGTCGCTGTTCTCCCGCTTCTCCAGATAGCTTTTGCGTATCATCGGCTGGGAAATCCGACAGGTCTCGTCTAAGGCGTTCATCAGCGAGGGCCCCATAGGCGATGGGTATTCGTCCTGCTCTACCGGAATAACGGAAGTAATTGTATCTCCCGCGCTTTCCACCAGATAATTGCCCCAGTGGGTTGAGGTAGGGGTCATTCGGTTTTCCTTTGGCATAGTGAATATCCTTAGCTGGTTTGTACTTCAGACGGGTAGCAGCGCTAAATTCATATCGTTGAATAGGCTATCCAGCTCTACGGCTTACTACTGAAATCGGGGCTTCTTGCATACAGGATGATCCTCGACATTCCTGATTACAAGAGGACGGACTTGTTCTTATGGCCTGACCACTTCGGCAGATCATCGTGCATATCCATGACCCGCATCCCATAGAAAATATGACACGTGGGTGTGAAGCTCGGTGGCACCTGGGGCGGGCGCCCGAAATCAAACAGGGAGGGAAACGCCAGCCACATCTTGCGGCCCTCATCCGCAATCAGCGTTCCACACACGGCACAGCTGACTTTGCAGGGGAGCATATGCTCATACTGCTGCCACTCGCTATTGTAGAAGCGGAGTTGAGCGATGCCGTGCGTGATGCGCACGTGGCGTTTGTGAAAAATGGCGGCCCACTGCATAGGTGCGCCGTGCAGTGCCTGGCAGACCACGCAGTGACAGATTTTCGCGTCAACCGGATCTGCGCTCACTTCGTATTGGACGGCCTGACAGTAGCATCCGGCACGGTATTTTGCCGTAAAGGTCGTGTCCTCAATCGACGCAAATGCGTCTCCAAATTCTTTTTGCATAAGGACGCTGCCCTACTCCTCCGTACGGGGGAGGTTCAAGCTGGCCTCGGCCAGGCACACGAGCGAGCCCAGTTGATTGGTCCCACGTACGGTACAGCCGACCCGACAGTGATCTCCCATGGCCTGGGCCGCCGTCACTTCGCCCTGCAGGGTCACCACATGCCCGGCCCGAAACGGCTCGATCGCACGCATGAGCAAGCGGCCGCCGGAGTAAAACGCGGACAGCGGAAACGACAGAGTGAGCATCTGCTCCACGTAGGACATGGAGGCCGGCCCGGCGTTGACGGCCCCGCCAAAAATGTTCTGGCGCGCAAACTCCTCATCCGTATGGATATTGCTCGTCATGAGCCGGCCCGCCAACTGGATATCGTTATAGCCCAGAATCGTGTCCTGGCTCTCCGTGACCCGGAGCGCCGGTAGCGCAGTGCCCTCCGTGGCGTGCTCGGCCGTTAGGACCCGACGCGCTTCGGCCACAGGCTGCCCTGGCTTGACTGTCGTCCCCCCCGTCTCGGCTTCTCCTGAGGCGGGTACGGTCTTCTGTCCCTGGGCGTAGGCGAAGATGCAGGTGTAATCGTAGTCGGCGACCATGACTCCGCGTTGGTTCACCGCTTCCACGCGAAAGGTCACAAACCTGCTGCCGCGTCGTTCATACTTGTCCAGGACCCGACGGGTGGCGGTGATGCAATCACCGACCGCGACCGGTGCATGCCACCGAACGTCGCACTTGGCAAACGGCGTCTGGCGGCGCGCGGTCTTGGAGTCTTCGAGCGCCACAAAACCGTTGTTCTCCGCCAAGTCGTAGCGCAGCAGCGGCGCGTAGGCTAACACCATGCTGGGCATGGCCAGGACTGCGGCCGGGTGTGTCGCCTCGTTGGTCTGATCCAGTTCCGACCCACGGGCGTGTTGGGTGGCCTGGGCGTACTCGCGCAGCGTATCCATGGTGATGGTGACCGTGGTCTCGGTTCCGGTCTGACCAATGGCCACCGCGTCATAGTCCCATAGTTTCTCGGGCTCGTTGGGCATGCGTCCCTCCCTGCTCGTCCGTCCGGGGCTCCAGCCTACGCGAGACTGCTCCGGGGTGCAATTTGCGCTCGCTTGCCAAGAGACGACTCCGTAAGGGTATAAGGGGGAAAGCCCCCTGGGACGACCGGCAGAGGAAAGGAGCAGAGCAATGAGTGCAATTGGAGAGAAAATTTCAGACTACACCGGGCAGGTCACGTCGGTGACGCTGACGGAGGCCGGCTCCATTATGAATGCCGAGGGAGAAGCCGGACCGTTCGGCACCTACCTGTATACGGCAACGTTCGGTCCGGCGGTGGGTCCGACGGGAGAAACGGGCCCACTGACGGGCCGGGTCCAGGATTTTCGCCCGGATGGCAGCGTGGTCCCCCAAGTCGTCACGGGAGTGTGGCGTAAGAGCGGGCTCCGCCAGTGGGAGGTGAAGGCGATCAACATGGCCGCAGACGGGACGTGCCTTTTCTTCGTCGAAGTGTGGGATTTGGCGACACGGTCGCTCTCGGGCACGATCTACGCCTTGGACTAAGCTTCATCGCCTCCGAGATTCAAGCTCCAGAGGCGATGATGGCCGTTGACAGGCTATTTTCAGCGGGGTATCTCACGTCCACCATATCCGCCGCCGGGTTGTTCCCCGGTTGCACCTCGCAATAGCAAGCCGTCCAGACCAATAGAGCCCTGTTATGAGTCAAGAAGGAAAACCATTTCTGTTGCAGCTGTCCGCGGATCACCTGCTGACCCAGGCGCGCGAGCTGACCGGTATCGATCTCATCGACGAAGCGGCCGTGGAACCGCTGCGGATTTTACACGCCGCGTATAACACCGACGCCTGCCTGCACGAACAGGGCGTGGTCGCCATTGAAAAGAAACTCCTGCGCCTGCTCTGTAATCGCTTGCGGATGCAGCGGGACTTTGCCCGGCACCCGGAAATTGCCGAGGTCGAGATTCACAGTCCGACCTTTGTCTATGGCCAGCTGAGAAGCGGCACCACAAAGATACAGAAGCTCCTGGCGGCCTCCGGAGATTTTCACTATCTTCCCTTCTGGCAGACGTATCACCCGTCGCTGCTCACCGGGTCCAGAACGGAGTCACCCCAACCCCGGATTGAGGAAGCGGACACCTTTATCCGCTGGTTCGATCACATGTCACCGGATGCCAAGTTGGGGCACCGGTTCCAAACCTTTGAACCGGAGGAGGAAAGCCTCTTACTCGAACACAGCCTGGTCAGCGGCGTATTCATCGCGTTCAATACGATGAGCAGTTATATGCAGTGGTTTGCCACCCAGAACCCGACCATGACCGTCGAATACCTGCGCGATATGCTGAAATACCTGCAATGGCAATCGGGTGAAAACAAGCCCTGGGTCTTAAAAAGTCCGCTGTGGTGCGGCCTGGAACCGTTTATTGTGGAGGTCTTTCCGGATGCCCGCCTGCTCATGACCCATCGCACTCCGCACAAGACCATCCCCAGCCTGTTCCGCTTACTCGATACCTTTCACGCCCCGTTTTCCGACAAGCCCCCGGAGTATGAAACGCTCAGAATGGGGCTCGCGATGGGCATGGAGCAGCATCTCAAGGTCCGGCAAAGCCGGCCAGACATCAAGATTCTGGACATTCCCTATAATGAAGTCACCGGCCCCAGTGAGGCCGTGGCCACCAAGGTCTATCACTTCTGTGGCATGCCCTTGCGTGAGGAGGCCCTGCAAAATATACGCAACTGGGAGGCGGCGAATCCCATCCACAAATTAGGCGCGTTCACCTATGACCCGGCGGACTATCAGCTGACACCAGACCTGATTAAGCAGGACTTTGCCTCGTATCTGGAGTTCCTCAACAGCACGTTTCCCTCATTGTTTATTGAGTGAGCTCGCCCGCGCAATAAACAATGCCGGGCGTGGGATCGGGTGATACGGGCTCTTGCAAAGACACACCCGGTGTGACACCATCGGCTATCTTTAACCGGAGGGCATGTTATGGGGCTTCATACCATCGAGAACAACACTGTAGGGGTTAATTCGTCGGCCTATGTGCCTTCTCTCCAACTCACCGTCGGACAGCCGGCACCCATCGCGGCGAACGGCGGTTTGTCCTATATGTCGTTCGATCAGGACGGGGATGCGGGAACCGCGGCGGCGATGGAGGCGGCGATCCGCCAGGTTGCCGAGGGCGAAGGGCAAGCGGTCATCGACATGATCGAGAACGCCCCTCCCGGCCCGATCGAGACCAGGTGGGGTCTTGGGTTTCGGAGCTACGACGAGTGCCTGGACTATATTCGGGCGAACAACATCCAAGCTCCCGAAGGCGGCGTCGCACTGCCGCTACGCTACACGGTCTACGAGCAGCCGTCCTACTCGGTCGTCTCGTCCAACGCCATCTGGCGGGACCCGGCGCGCGCGGATGTAGCCAAAATGTTTCGCCAAGAAGAGCAGGAGATCGGGCGGAGAGGTCTCTATTTTCCGCAAATCCTGCGCGACGCGCGACGGATGGAAGAGTACTATCCCGGTCTCTCGCCCACGAGCCCTGAGTGCATGGACAAACTCGGCGTCTCGCTCGCCCACTGCGAATCGAAATGCCAGAACTTCTACGATGCCGCCGAGGTCGAGCGCGTATTCTACCCGGAGATCGAGAAACTCCTGCTCGATTTCTTCCCCGGTGCGACTGATGCGCTCGTGTACAACCACGACGTGTTTGACAAGGACTACAAGGGCACCGTCAAGGAAGATCAGGACAACAAGGACCCGGGGGTCAACACCTTCTACGCCAACATCGTCCACAACGACCTGAATGACAACAGTGGCCGGGTACGCTGCCGTGAGCTGCTGACCAAGAACCTGCGCAACTTCGGGCGCACCCAGCACTACACCGAGGCCGAGGCCGACGCGAAGATGGCGCGGCGGTTCATGTCGATCAACCTGGCCAAGCCGATGGAGACCGTGGGCCAGCACCCCTTCGTGCTGTGCGCCTGGCCGTCTTTCGCCGACCAGCCGTACATCACCAACTACCGCATCTATGACGACCGCGTGGGCGAGACGACCCGCTTCACCTACCGTCCCGAGCACGAGTGGTACTGGCTTCCGCAGCAGACCTCGACCGAAGTGTCGATGCTCAAGTGCTATGACTCGGTGACGGACGGCTCGGTGTCACGCTGGTCGTTCCACTCGGCCTGCATTGACCCGACTGCACCCAAGGACGCCCCGTGCCGCAAGAACGTCGTCGTGCGATCCTATATCTTCTTCTAAGAAGACAACCCGACGTAGCGCTCTCCTCGCTGCGTCGGGGAGAGCAGGGACGTAGCAATCTTTTACCCGGCGGGTGAGGGCCGGTTGCCAACGTGCAGCCCCTACTTGCTCGCGCTGACAGATTTCCCGGCTCGAGGTATTCACCGCATCTTAGAGGGACAAATTGACGACATACGAACCTTTCACGGTTGACATTCCGGAAACGGCTCTCGTAGATCTTCGCGAGCGTCTGCAACGGACTCGACTGGCGCCGGAGTTCGCGAACGATGATTGGCGCTTCGGCACGAATGGGGCCTATTTGCAGGAACTGCTGGACTATTGGGCGACAGATTTCGACTGGCGCGCACAAGAAGCTGCGATCAACCAGTTTTCGAACTACAAAACGACGATTGACGGCGTTCCTATTCACTTCATCTATGAAAAAGGCAAGGGCCCGAACCCGACGCCGCTGATATTAAGCCATGGCTGGCCTTGGACGTTCTGGGATTGGCACAAAGTTATCGGTCCGCTCACTGATCCCGTGGCCTACGGTGGCGATCCAGCAGATTCATTTGATGTCATCGTGCCGTCCCTGCCAGGCTTTGGTTTTTCGACACCACTGACGACGACCGGGTTCAATTTCTGGCGCTCTGCTGATCTATGGGTCTCACTCATGCGCGAGGTGCTGGGTTACGACAAATTTGCCGCCGGCGGAGGAGACTGGGGTTCGCTCACAACCGCCCAACTGGGACATAAATACGCCGAGCACATGATTGGCGTGTACCTGCTTTTGATGGCGCCGCTCACGCTCTTCAACGTGCCGCTCAGCACATTACCCGAAGAATCGGAGTTCTCCGCAGATGAAGCCGGTTGGTACGAACGAAACCAGAATTTTTTTACGGACGGAAGCGGCTATTCGGCCATTCAATCGACGAGACCCCAGACTATTGCCTACGCAATGAACGACTCGCCCGCCGGGTTATGCGCCTGGCTCCTGGAGAAACGCCGCAGCTGGAGCGATTGCGGCGGCAATGTCGAGAGCCGCTTCAGCAAAGATGACCTGCTGACGGGGATCAGTATCTACTGGTTCACCCAGTCGTATGGAACCTCGGCACGCTACTACTATGAGTGTACACACAACCAGTGGCAGCCAGCGCATGATCGGACCCCGGTGGTTGAGGCCCCGGCTGGAGTTGGCGTGTTTTCAGAAGAGGCGTTCTTCATGCCACGGAGCTGGGCTGAGCGTTATTACAATCTTCAACATTGGACGATGATGAAACCTGGCGGGCACTTTGCGCCGATGGAAGAGCCACAGGCGCTTACTGAGGACATACGGACCTTCTTTCGCTCATTGCGGGGATAGTGTCCACCCAGAAACCGCGATCAATAACGACGCCGAACGTAGTGCGCGCGCCGCTTCAGCACGGAAAATTCATACTCAAGCCCAACAGATGTACAAAACCAGTGAACGGGCTCTCATCGGAACAACCTGCTCAAGAGCGTCAGTGAGGAGGCGCGCTGCTCCGTCAGGCTAGGATAGCCTGAAATTCCTTCTCTGTTGGCTGGGTCTCGAACTTCGGAATCGCGGGGTTCATCGCATCCCACGGTTGGGCACTGGCCGTCCAAATATCGGCGGCAGGCCGCACCCAACTCGGATCATCCAAACTCCCGGCGCGGAGGGACATCATGGCGGGATACGCCGACGGGAGGGCGACCAGCGGGGAGCTACACGTCGGACAGAAGCCATGGCGGACCGAGGTCCCGCGCTCCCCAACCGTCTCATAGTATTGAGGGCTCCCTTGGGTGAACTGCACCTGGGCGGCAGGAACACCAACGACGGTACTGTATGCGCTGCCCGTGATACGTTGGCAGTCACGACAGTGACAATTGAGAGACATCATAGGCTCAGCCGAACATGCATACCGAACCGCGCCACACGTGCACCCACCCGTAAAGGGAGTTGAAACCGGCATAATAGAACCCTCCTTTTGCCTACGGCCTTAGCAGGGTGGCGTGTGTGTCACAAGTCGAAAGGCGAAGGTGGTATTGGTAGCCCTGGCAGAAGCTGATTCTTGTCCTGACTTGTGGTAGATGAGGATGAGAATACATTTTCGAGGGGCGCAAGGATGACAGCAGCACAGATCAATCATGCCATCCCGAACGCGGATGGCAGCCAGCGCTACGCGTATGATAACAGTTTTCAACCACTGCCGGCCGGGGTGACGCGGCGCAAGAATGGAGAATCGCAGACGTTTAGCGTCGAGGTGCACGACGGCCGGACCTTGTCACCGCCCCCCTCGTTAATGAGCAATGGCTATTGCCTGGCCCGGGATTTCGACACCGCACTCGACTTACAGCACGACGGCTTGGACTCCGAGCGGATCGTGCATACGTATTACCCCGAAATTCGTCGTCTCGTCACTGAAGCGCTTGGTGGTGCCGACGCGGTAAAACGCGCCATTGTTTTCGACCACACGATTCGCTCCAGGGTCCGAAAAGCCACAGGAGAAAAAGAGACCAACGGCGAGAACGTCGGCGGCTATGCGAGTGCGGCGCATAACGACAACACGAGTGCTTCGGCGAAAAATCGGGTGCGCTTATTGTCCAAAGCGAAAGCGGCCGGCGGGAGCTTGACCTTGCCCACACCGCCCTTAACGGAGCCCGAGGCGGAAAAAATCGTGTCCGGGCGGTTCGGGATATTCAATGTCTGGCGGCATTTCCGCACGGACTACCCGGTCCTGGATTACCCGCTGGCGGTACTCGACGCCCAATCCGCCCGTCCGGAGGACTTCCTCAGCAGTCTCTATATTTATCCCGACCGCGTAGGGGAAGTGGTCAGTGTTGTCAGAAATCCCGAGCATCGTTGGATCTACTATAGCGCAATGCGTCATCACGAGGCGTTAATTTTCAAAGTGTTCGACTCTTCATCCGAACTCGGGGCGTGCACCGCCGAACAATGTCCGCCCAATACGGCGCATACCTCTTTTCGCCTCGCCGGCGCGGATGCTTCCACACCTGCGCGCGAATCGATTGAGTGCCGGGTTTTGGTGGAGTTTGTGGCGTAACTGATGATTCCTGTAGAGACGTGTGGTAGGAGTGGGTATATTGTGAGGAGTGCACACCACAGTGACGCCTCACACGGGGGTCACAATTTGACCATACGGTCCGGAAGGTCACACCAGGGACCGCGCTCACGCGCGGAAAGGGAGGGTCTCAAATGACATTGGCAGCAACGGAACTCTATACCGGCAACTACGGTATCATGGACACGGACGGGCATATCATTGAACCGGCCGATCTGTGGACCGGTGACCTGATGGAAGCCAAGTATAAAGATCGGGGCCTCCGCTTCGGTCGGACTGCCGAGGGGCCGCATCTCCAGCTAGACGGGCAATTCCTCCGAGGCAATGACCTCAAGAGTGTCCAAGCGATCATGGGTATGGGTCGGACACTCACGGAGATGGAGGGACTCAAGATGGAATGGCCGGGGGACGCTGATCCAGCTGGCTACAACCCCACGGCGCGACTGGCCCGAGCGGACGCTGAGGGACTCGAATATACCGCGATCTTCACGTCCCTCGGGCTCCTGTGGAATACCCACATCACGGATATTGAGTTGGCCCATGCCATGTGTCGGGCCTACAATCGGTGGGTGATTGACTTCTGCTCCGGGAGCAATGGCCGGCTTGTGCCGATAGCGCATTGCTTTCTTGGGGACCCCAAGGTCGCCGCAGAAGATCTCACAGCAGCGGTGAAGGCCGGCGCCAAGGGTGCGATGATCGTGACCTTTAATATCCGGAGATTACCCTTGGGGGATACGGAATGGGACCCCTTTTATGCCGCCGCCCAGGAGCTGGATGTACCGATTTGCATCCACGTGTCTGGCGAGCTCCGGGAGTATCGGCCGTTTACCAGAATCCAGCCTAAAATCCTGCATGACGGTGGGCAATTTCTGATGTCCGTCCTGGGTGGCAGAGTGGCAATGGAAATCGCTCTCGTCGATATGTTTCAGTACGGGCTGTTCGAGCGCTTCCCGCGACTGCGCGTCGGCTTCTTTGAAGGCGGCGCGGGTTGGGTTCCTTCCTTGCTCGATAAAATGGAAGCGGTCTTCGATACCCAGGTCGGTGAGCGCGGTGTCAAGCTAACCGCTCGACCGAAGGAGACCTTCGCTCGGCAATGCTTTGTGAGCGGCGATCCGGACGAAACGGGGTGGGCCAAAACAATCGAAGACTTCGGCCCCCATCAGTTCGGCTGGGCGTCGGATTTTCCGCATCCGGACCACCCCGGAAACTATATGGAACATCTTGCTCACCTCGCCGGCAGCCTCCACACCCCGGAAGCCCGCAACGGCCTGTTAGGAGATGCTTCGGTCCGGTTTTTCGGGCTGGCTTAACAGCCAAGGAACTTGATGGCCACCCGGAGTTTCCCGACCGACGGTCCCCTCCGCCTGTACTACCACCGCACCAGCAGCGCCTCGATGCGCGTAACGCTGTATTTACGGTGTCGTGGCGTCCTGTCTTCGCACGTCAGCCTGGTGAGTACGGGTTTCGGCACCGATGACCGCGGTATCCCCGTTTACAGCCTGCCGCAAAACGATCCCGAAACGGAGCGGCTGGGGACGACGGACCTCAAGGCGTTCAACCCGGAGGGACGCGTCCCCGTCCTGTTGCTGCCGGACGGAAGGACGATGACGCAATCGGGTCCGATCATCGAGCTGATCGAAGACTGGTTCGACCATGACGGTCCGCCGCTGTTGCCCGCGGACCCCTGGCTGCGGGCGCAGGTTCGCCGCCTCATGTGGATCATTGCGGCCGATACCCAGCCGTATCAGAATATCCCGTTTATTATTCAGGCCATCGGCGAATGGGGGATGACCAAAGCCCCGCCGACGGAGCATCCGCTCCGGTTGCACTTCATCCGCCGTGAATTCGGCGCCATCGAACACATCATGTCGCAGTGTGCCGGGACATTCTCTGTCGGTGACGCGATTACCTACGCCGACTGCTTCATCGTCCCGCAGATACGCAACGCGCTGCTGGCCGGCATTGACCTGCCGAGCGAGTTCCCGACGCTGAACCGCGTGTGGGAAAACATGCTGGCCGTGCCCGCAGTCCAGGCGGTTCTGGACCAGGCCGGCGGCGTCGTGCAGCCGCTGTTTTTCGATGAGGAAAAATTCGAAGTCTACGCTGACAACGCCAAACCCGAGTAGGGGTTGTCGTGATGAATCGTCACAGGTTCTCAACTACGCTTCGCTAACGACACGGCTCGCAGCCTCGATGGCCCCTTCGCCATGGGGGATGTTCAGCGCTTTCAGACCTGC
This sequence comes from uncultured Binatia bacterium (SeqCode), assembly GCA_965232605.1. Taxonomy (GTDB): domain Bacteria; phylum Desulfobacterota; class Binatia; order Bin18; family Bin18; genus Bin18. The sequence continues at coordinate 332,310 of CBDDQA010000006.1, forward strand.
GTCGATCACCGCCAGCACGCCCAAGGTCATGTGCGCGTTCACATGCCCCATGTGGGCGACGCGGAAGAAACCATGGTAGGCGGGGTCGGAAGGTTCCGCCATGCCCAGTCCGATGCCCAGGGTCACTCCGGCCTTTTTTTCGGTCCAGCGTCTCAGTTCGGTGGCGTGCGGGGCATCCATGGAAGCCGCAGTGACCGAGTGGGAACGGTCTTGTGGGTCGTTGATGTTGAGACGAATGGCACTGCCCACTCCCCACGCATAGAACGCGGCCCAGACCGCTCGGCTGAGTTTTGCATGTCTGTCCCAGGCTGCCTCGAGCCCTTCCTCTTCCAGCAGCATGGTCAAGGCTTCACGCAGTCCCAAAAGATGGTGCGTCGGGGCGGTGCCGAAAAAGTAGTGGTAAAACACTTCCGGGTGGATGCGCGGACGGAGATCCCAGTAAGGCGTCACCAGGTCCGCTTTCTTCCGAGCTTCGAGCACCCGCTGGTTGAAAAACATGAACCCCAGTCCCGGCGGAGTCATCAGGCCCTTCTGGCTGCCGGCCACCATCAGGTCTACGCCCCAGCGATCCATCTCAAAGGGTTCACAGGCCAGGCTGGCCATAGCGTCGACCATATACAGGGCCGGGTGCCCGCAGGAACGGATGCACTCGCCCAGGGCGGCGAGATCATTTCTGACCGAACTGGCCGTGTCCGTTTGCACGACCAGAATCGCTTTGTAGCGACGGTCCGCATCGGCTCTCAGCTTGGCTTCTACCCGATTCAGGTCCACCGGAGCCGATTTGCCGAAATCTACCAGGTCGACCTCCACCCCGAGCCGTTCAGCCATGCTGGCCCAGAATGCGACGAAGCGGCCCGTCGCCAGGGCCAGCACCCGGTCCCCGCGCGAGAGGATGTTGGTCAGGGCGGCCTCCCAGGTGCCGTGCCCGTTGGCGATGTAGATGGCGACTTCCCCGGAACTTCTGGCCACCCGGTTCAAATCCGGAATCATGCCTTCCACCATTTCGTGGAGGGCACCCTCATAGATATTCGGCGCGGCCTGGTGCATTGCTTGCAGGACGCGGTCCGGAATCACCGAAGGACCCGGAATAGCGAGATAGTGACGGCCCTGGCTTAATGACATAGCATTCCCTGCCCCTCTTTTTCTCTGTGTTACGCGGCTTCAAACTCCACTCTTTGGACGTGTGAGAGACATGAGTGATAATCCTCATAGTCTAATATGTGTATGTTCCATCCTTACACTCAAACGTAAGCCGCCGGTTACCGCTTACCCATATTGACCGGCGGCCCTTCAGCTTTCCAGCCTCCCCGAGATCGCTTCGGGCAGAGAGTATCAGCAAAGCTGAGAAAGGGGAATTTTCTGAGCCTGAAGAAACTGGCAACGTCCCTCCTTTTTCCTAACGGCACCGATGCACGTGGGATAGTCCTTGACCCCCAATGCCTTCTGTTTTAGAAGCCATCTGGTTCAAAAATTAAGGCCGGTGATCTGGGAATTCTGGTGGTTAGGGCTTGGTTTCCACTCTGAGTTAGGAGCAACACATGAAAACATCCATCATGGTCGGCGGAGCGACGTATACCGATACGCAGAGCATGGTTGAGCTTGTCCAACACGCCGAGCGTGTTGGTGTCGATCATGTCTGGTCGGCCGAGGGGTGGAGCCAGGATGCGGCAACATCCCTTGCCTATCTCGCTGGCCAGACTGAGCGCATCATCCTCGGCACCGGTATTATGCAGATCAGTGCCCGTGCACCGTCGATGCTGGCGATGACAGCCCTGTCCTTACACGATCTCTCCGGGGGACGCTTCATCTTGGGCTTGGGAACAAGCGGCCCCCAAGTCGTGGAAGGGTTGCAGGGCGTCCCATTTCACGCGCCGCTTACCCGACTGAAAGAGACCATCGATATTATCCGCATGGCCTTTCGAGGTGAGAAGCTCCGCTATGAAGGCAAGTTCCATACCCTGCCGCGCCCGGGTGGTGAGGGCAAGGCGCTCCGGCTTGACCATAAGCCCGTGGACATCCCCATCTTTCTGGCAACCCTGGCACCCAAGGCGCTTGAATATACGGGCGCAGCGGCAGATGGTTGGCTAGGTACCTCATTTTCGCCTGAGTGTCCCGAAGCCCATCTGGCGTATATTCGTAAAGGGGCAGAAGCAGCCGGACGGAAACTCAGCGACATTTCCCTGCATGCTGGGTGTGTGGTTGCGCTTGGCGACAATGTCGAAGAGCTCATCAACATGCGCAAGCCATCTGTCGCCTTTAGTATGGGCGCTATGGGCTCGGCCACAACGAATTTTTACAATGCAGCCTTCCAACGCGCAGGGTTCGAAGACGATGCCAAGGCTATTCAACAACTATGGCGTAAGGGAAAACGCAAAGAAGCCGCCGAGCGCGTTCCGGACGCTATGGTGACGCAGTTCGGGGCTGTCGGGACCCCAGACATGATTCGCAAACGCTTTCAAAAATACAAAGACGTGGGAATTGACGGACTCACACTCCGCATTGAAGCCGCGGATCATGCGAAACGCATGGCAGATCTCGAACAGGTTATGGATGTGGTTGGCTCGATTGAAAAGTGAACTGATAACCCCTTTTCCTGAGATGGGACCTTTTATTATCGCGGAAGAATTGTAGACCGGCTATATCTGTTCAAAGGAGCAAAGATGCACGACAACGACCAAGCCATGCGCGAGTTTGCCAAGACCTTAGCGCTGCCAGAATTTGAAGAAACCGCTTTCACGAAACCACCACCGCTGCGAGAGGCGCACGTGGCGATCGTGACCAGCGCCGCGCTCCACCGAATCGGCAGCCCCAAGTGGAAGGTTGAGGATTTCCACTTTGAGACCTTGCCGAATGACGCCCGCGATCTGAAGCTCGGCCACCTGAGCCCGAACTTTGACCGAGCTGGCTTTGCCGCTGACATGAACGTCGTCTATCCGGTCGACCGCCTGCAGGAACTCTCCGATCAGGGGGTGATCGGCAGCGTCGCTCATCACCACTACGCCTTCGCCGGCAACCAACCCGAAGGGCTATCCGCGCTGCGCTTGGATACTGGTCCGGCCTGCGCTCAAAAGATGCGTGAGGATGGCGTGGATGTTGTCCTGCTCACTCCGGTTTGACCGCTGTGTCCGCGTACCGTGTGTACGCTGGCCCACATCTTCGAGGCGGCTGGCCTGTCAACGGTCGTGATCTCGCCGATGCGTGATGTTGCCGAACGCATGCGTCCACCACGCGTGCTGTATGCAGAATTTCCATTAGGGCTGCCTCTCGGCAAGCCCCGCGACGCGGCCTATCAGCACCGGGTGCTCGAAGCGGCCTTTGCCCTGCTGGAGCGGCCGAGTGGACCGGTTCTCGTAGACTTCCCGGAGACGATCCAAAGCAGGGGCGGAGAGCCCTTAGCGTGTCCGCTTCCGCCTCGTTATGATCCGAACCTGCACCCAGCCATTGACGAAGCACAAGCGTTACGCGCCGCTTACGACCGCGCCGTAGCGAAAACTGGGCGGACCAGTGTCGGCCGGGTGATCAATGCGAATCAGATTCCTGCCGCACTCGAAAAGTTCGTACGTATCGCGGAAGGGGAAGCCTGGGATCAGGTTGGGCTCGAGGAGACGACGATGCAGGTCGTGCACGATATCCGGGCCTACTACGAAGAGCTGGCCTGCGAACTGGTAGCCGACGAGCCCATTCCGGCGTGGAGCGCTGAGCGTTGGTTCTACGACAAAACCGAGGCCGGTCAGGTGTTGCTGACGGCCCGCCGTACGCTGAAGGAGAGTGGGGCGGACCGTCCAATTTGGTTTTTCATGGCCCCGGGCTCACGCCAGTAAAGCCGGTCGTAGTTGGACATCGGATAAAGATTCTTTACAGCGAAAGGAGAGGCATATGAAGCTGAGTGTGAACTTGCGGAATTGGGGTCCGCATTCGACCGCTGACCTCATGCTCGAATGTGCCCATGCGGCCGATGAGTCCGGCCTGGATACGCTCTGGATTAACGAGCATATTGCGATCCCCCCGAATCTCGAAATGCCAGGCGGCTTCCCTGATTTCTCACAAGGACGGGTTCTCGATCCGTTTGCGACGCTCGCCTTCCTGGCCTCGGCGACACAACGGATCGGCCTCGGTACGGCCGTCATCCTCCTCCCCTACCGTCCCCCGCTGCCAACGGCAAAACTCGTCGCAACCGTCCATGAACTGTCGGGCGAGCGTTTGCGTTTGGGCGTAGGCGTGGGCTGGATGAAAGAGGAATTTCAGGCCCTCGGGGTCGACTACCGTCGGCGCGGGGCAATGACGAACGACACCTTGGCCTTTATCCGCCAGTGTTTTGATGGGGACGATATAACTGAAGCGAATGGGCAACCCTTTTTATTTCGGCCTCGCCCCGCCTGCCCCCCAATTTATGTTGGGGGTGCACCACCGCATAGCCTTGAACGCACGGTAAAATACGGTCACGGCTGGATTCCAGCTGGTGTCGAGGCGGAAGCCCTCAAGCCCGATATTGAAAAGCTGCAACAGATGGCCCGGGAGGCGGGCCGCGCGGCGCTTGAAGTGGTTGCCATGAAAACCTTGCCTATCGACGATCCACCAAAGGCGATCGACTACGCGAAAGGCTTTGCAGAGGTAGGCGTGGCCCATCTTGTCCATACCCAGGGGTACGAGAGTGCGGCTGCATATCGACAGAACATCGCTATTCTCGAAGAAAGAATTCGACCCGCTTTAGCCGACTAAGGAAAAGGTCCTGGGAGAGCCGGGAATACGTCTAAATCACCCCATCCTCTTTCAGCCGTGTTAGCTCTTCTTCCGAAAGATCCAATAACTGCCCGTACACCAGCTCATTATGCTGGCCGAGGGTCGGGCTGGGGGAGTCAATCGACGGCTGTTCACCGTTGAAGCGCCACGGTGGGCCTGGGATGGGTACGGTGCCGGCCATGGGATGGCTGATATCTTGGAGTATCCCGCGCGTACGTAAATGCGGCTCTGAGAGCAATTCGGCCACTTCTTTCACCGTGCCACAGGTTATGCCGACCGTTGAACAGCGTTCCATAACGTCCTGTTTGGTATGCTGCCTCGTCCAGGTACTGACAATGTCATCGAGTTCTTCCCAGCGCTTTGAACGTTCAGCTTTTGTGGCGAATTTTGGGTCGTCGCTCAGCTCCTGGCGATCCATGAGCGTACACAAGGCTTGCCAGCGTTGGTCGTCTAGCACGAGCAGCAGGACATAGCCGTCTTGGGTAGGATAGCAATCGTAAGGCGAAAAAATATGACCAGGCACGCTATTGCCGGCCCGTTCATAGGTCTCGCCTTGCCCCAGGTAGGCGGCAATGAGGCTTGCCATTGGACCAATCGCGGACTCATACAACGAAGTTTCCATGAACACACCCTCTCCGGTGCGGTCGCGTTGGCGCAAGGCCACGATAATCCCGGTGGCAAAGTGAATCCCGCCCAGAATATCCATGATCGGGGTCCCGGCTTTTGTGGGCGGACCGTCCGGAGCCCCGGTCGCACTCATGAGCCCGGACATGGCCTGAACAATAGGATCAAAAGCGGGATAGGCGCTATACGGACCCGACTGCCCATAGCCTGTGCTCGAAGCGTAGACGAGTCGTGGGTTAATCTGCTTGAGGACGTCCCAGCCCAAGCCCAGCCGATCCATGACGCCGACCGTAAAATTTTCAACCACCACGTCGGCATCTTGCACCAGTTGTTTGAAGAGCTCTTGGCCCCGTGGGGCTTTGAGGTTGAGGGTGACGCCTTTTTTATTGGAATTCAACATCACAAAGGGATAACTCTCGTTTGTGACTCCAGGGATGGGAAAAATCGTGCGGGCTCGCTCGCCTAGCTCGGGCGGCTCGATTTTGATGACTTCCGCGCCAAAGAATCCTAATACTAAGGCAGCATACGGCCCATTATAGAAATGAGTCAGGTCGAGCACCCGAACATCGTCTAAAGCTTTCATACTGCGCTACTCCTCCGTTTCTCGTATGCGAGCAGCTATCAGCCGAACACGGGAAAGGCAAGAAAGGCTAAGCTAATATGGGGGAAAGTAGGCTCAGATTCGACTTATCCACCCAAGCCATGGAGCAGTGAGACTTTCCCATAGGAAGGCATGCCCGGTCACAGCGGCGTCAAAAATGAGCCGTGCTTCGTTTGCAACCAGGACAGCTTCCTATCGGAGAGTCGATAAGATATATCTAGGCAACCTGAAAACCGACGCAAGATCAGAGAGGATGGAATACCATGACGAACACGACTCAACAGCCACACAGAAACGGATCGCTTGAATACTGTGACGCCGTCATCATCGGAGCGGGCGTTGGCGGCATGTACGCCTTACACCACCTGCGCGAAATGGGCCTGTCAGTGCGCGTGTACGACGGCGCCGGCGGTATCGGCGGAACCTGGTGGTGGAACCGCTACCCCGGTGCACGGGTCGATGGTCCGGGTAGTCCTTTCTACTGCTACACCTTCTCGGAAGAGCTGGTGCGGGAGTGGGACTGGGCCGAGACCCAGCCAAGCCAAGAGCAGGTACTGGACTACCTTGAGCACGTCGCCGACCGGCTCGACCTGCGCCGCGACATCCAACTTGAGACCTGGATACGCGACGCCCGTTATGACGAAGCGGTCCAGCGCTGGACCGTTGAGACCAGCGGTGGCGAGCGTGTCTCGGCTCAGTTTTTGATCTGCGCAGTCGGCACCCTCTCGGCGGCCCACAAACCCGACTTCCCCGGACTCGACGATTTTACCGGTGAGTGCTACCACACCGGCCGCTGGCCGCAGGAACCTGTTTCTTTTGAGGGCAAACGCGTTGGCGTGATCGGGACTGGCTCCTCGGGGGTCCAGGCAGTTCCTGTCATCGCTCGCGAGGCCGCCCATCTGACGGTGTTCCAGCGCACACCGCAATACAGCATCCCGGCCCGGAACCGTCCCCTCGAGCCTGAGTTAATGCAGTACGCCCGCGAAAACTGGGACGAAGTCCGGGCGAAAATGAACGCCCATCCCGTCGGCATGCCGTTCGAGACCACCTCGCGCTTGGGCGCCGAGGACACCCCCGAACAACGCCAGGCGCTCTACGAGGATCTGTGGCAGAAGGGCAGCTTCAACCTCCTTTTCGGCAGCTATGCCGACCTCCTGACCAATAAAGAAACCAACCGCACGCTGGCCGATTTTATACGCGGCAAGATTCGCGAGTGCGTGAAGGACCCCGAGATTGCCGAGAAACTGATGCCGGACTACTATCTGGGCACCAAGCGCCAGATCCTCGATAATGGCTACTACGAAACCTTCAATCGCGACAACGTCACTTTAGTAGACTTACGCGAAGACCCAATTCAGACGGTCACTGCAACAGGTGTACGGACTGAGACCGGCGACCATCCGCTCGATATGATCGTGATGGCAACGGGCTTCGACGCCATCAGCGGCACTATGCTGCGCCTCAACCCCAAGGGGCGGGGCGGCGTCGACCTCAAGGAGAAGTGGAGCAGTCGCTTCGATAACTATCTTGGTATGGCGATTGCCGACTTTCCCAATCTGTTTATGATCCATGGCCCAGGCTCACCCTCAGTGCTCTATAACATGCCGCTCGGTGCCGAGCGCGAGACGGAGTGGATCGGCAACTGCGTGCAATATCTACGCGCACGGGGTCTGGGTGCCATCGAGGCGACGCCGGACGCCGAGAAAGACTGGGACAAAGAGGTCAACGAACTCGCCAACGAGACGCTCTACCCCCTCACTGACTCCTGGTACACAGGCGCCAACATCCCAGGCAAGCCCCGTCAGTTCTGCGTCCACCTGGGTGGCCCGCTGTACTTTCAGCGCATCTCTGAGGCTGCCGCCAAGGGCTACGAGGGGTTCGTGTTTGAGGAGGAGAACAACGTGGACGTCTCCGCCGCGTCCTGAGCGCCTCAGAACATCGACCCGGGCGCTACCCTATACCGATCCGCTTTTGTGGAAGGCCGGCGGTATGCTGGCGTGGCATATCGGTCGTTCGGCAGTCCATTCCAAGCACGGGTATGCCGGAGGGTAGAGACTGATGAATAGGAAACATGATGCGGGGGTCGCGAAGCATATCGGTACATACAGCGATGCGGTAGAGATTGATTCCGCACAACGCATCCTCTATGTGTCCGGTACCCCCGGTATTGACGCGGACAGTGGCCACTTGCCGGACGACTTCGCCGAGCAAGCAGACCTCGCCTGGCGTAACGTCGTGAACATTCTCAAGCGGGCGGATATGGGTGTTGAAGATATCGTCAAACTGACCCAGCATCTTATTCGGCGGGAAGACTTGAAAATCTATCGAGAAATACGATCACGGTATTTGGGGACGTGCGCTCCAGCCTCAATGCTCACCCTACTCCCCGGTCTCGTTTGGCCGAATATGCTGATCGAGCTAGAGGTCGTGGCCGCGAAATGAAGCCAGGAAGGCACTGTCAAGGTATCGAAACGAAGCACGAACCTCACGGCGTGTGAGATCAGTTGAGGCGTCTCCTTACGCTACACCCCTAACCAATACAGTCCAATGAGGATGGCACAGACCGAGACGGCCCACACTTCAAACGCTATTCGTAGTGGCAATGGCGCCGTTCTGAGTTCCATGAAATCAAGAAAGACGAAACGGATTTTGACAAAGGTGATAATCAAAATGGCGGCGGTCGCGTAGTGAGACTGCTCCCCAAAACCGAACCCGTGCCCGAACTGCCACGACAGCATCGTCGCCACGATCAAGCCGACCCAAATACCGGTCACTCTGGATTGAAGCCAAGCTGCCATGGATCACCGCATCAGATACAGCAGCGCGAAGAGCGCAATCCACAAGATATCCACAAGGTGCCAAAAACACGCCCCGCTTTCGAGCACGCCCACGCCTTGCCCATCAAATTTCGCACCGCGCACGAACTGCCAGAGGAAAATCAGCACACCAATCCCAAGCACCATGTGCAGCAGGTGAATGCCAGTCATCAGGTAGTAGTACATAAAGAAATTATTCGTCTCTATAGTCAAACCGGCGGCAATCTTTTCGCCCCATTCAAAATATTTGGTGACGACGAAACCGATACCGCACAGGATTGCCAACCCGAAACAGCCGCCGGCCCGCGAAAGCTGGCCGGCCCGAGCGCCGTGAACGGCGAGGGCCACCAGCCAGGAACTCGTCAACAGCAGCACGGTGTTGAGCAGCCCGAGGGTTTGGTTCAGCAGTTGCTGCTGTTCAACGAATAACGCGACTTCTTGCGAGCGATCGTAGACAAAGACCGAGAACAACAGAGAAAAGACCAGGATGTCGCCGATGATGAACATCCAGACGCCGGTTTCGCCAGGCAGGTGCGGCTTGCCTGAGTCCGGCAGCGCGGAAGTCGAAGACATTGGTGAGTCGTCTATCTAGGCGGCCACCGCCGGTTCAGATTGCGCCTGCTGTTTTATCGCGCCCATAAGGATGAAAGGCATCGCGACATACCAGGTAAAAAAGACCAAAAACGGTACCCACCAGACAAACAAGCCATCCCAGGCGAAAGGCCCCGTCTTGAAAAAGGTTAAAAGCCCGCCAGGAACAAACAGCACCGCCACCCAGAGATTGTAGTACCCGACCCAACGCGGAAATATCGGCTCCGCCTGATTATCACTCAAGATACACAGGCCGAGGGCAATGTTCTGGATGATGAACGGCGCGAAGGTCATTAACAGCGTGATCCAACCAATATCGTTCAGCATCCGGGTCAGCTCGGGATCGTGATCAGGCCGAAATGCCGCCCCCGTCCAAAACACGGCTGAAAACACAAACACCAGCGTGGTGACACAGCCGGCGCCAAGTTGCGTGTACGTAAAGACGGGGACGAGATCGCCTTCGATACGTTTCATCTGCATGGACAGCGCCGCAGCGAACGAACAAATAAATCCGGCACTGCTCATAATCAGCAAAATCCCGAAGCGCATGGGCAGGGTGTTTTCGCGATAGATCGTCGCAACTTCTTCGGCGCTGAGGTTCGGCGAAATCGGCGGAATGAAATTCGCGAACAAAAATCCGGCCAGACAAATCACGGCGAACCCTATCGCGGACCAGGCACAAATCATTTGGTTTCGAATATTCATCTCTCCCCCTTTGAATCTGAGTTGACATTCGAGTTTTAGGCCATCTCGCGCTCATGCCGGAGCAGGCAGGATAAGCCTAAGCCTGCCCATCGCTTGCCGTCAAGCGCTGCCATAAATTAGGTTTTCGTTAACGGAAGGTAGGGGCAAACTCGACTGCGCGTTTAACAACGCCGGCATCGAAGGCGCAGCAAAGTTCACCACGGATTGCACCGAGGAAGAATTTGAGCGCACGCTCGCGGTGAACGTGCCCGGCGTGTGGCTGTGCATGAAATATGAAATTCAACACATGCTCAGCCACGGCGGGGGTTCGATCGTCAATACGGCCTCAGCCGCGGGCCTGATTGGCCTCCCCTCGGCGCCTGATTATGTGGCCAGCAAACACGCGGTGGTTGGTCTGACGAAAACGGCGGCGCTGGAATACGCCAAGGCCGGCATTCGGGTCAATGCCGTGTGTCCCGGGGCGATTGACAGGAGTTATTCTTTCCGCAACTGCTCGCCAGTCCCGATGTGATCGTCCTCGTCGCTGAGGAGGGGGAGACGCCCCGTGGGAGAGCGGGTAGCAGGAGAGGGTTGCGCTGTGTTAAAGACAGCACGTGTTAAAGACGGAACAAAGGAGGAGACATAATGGCGAGCTATCCGGTGATATCGTCAGATGACCATGTGTTTGAGCCAGCGGATTTGTGGACGAGTCGGCTCGATAAGCCATTCCGCGATCGCGCACCCCACGTGATTCATCGCGACGAGGATGACACCGACTGGTGGGTATGCGACGGCCTCGTGGGCCTCAGCGGCGGGTCAGGTGGCTCACTGTTGGGCAAGCGCTTTGATGAATCGCCCGACAAGCTGAGCTTTGCCGATAAGATCGAGAATGTCCGGCCCGGGGCGTATCTGCCCGAAGAACGCCTCAAAGATATGGATGCCGACGGCATCGACCTGGCGCTGGTGTATCCCACGCAAGGGCTGCTGCTGTACAGCGTGCCAGATAGCACCCTCCTCACCGCCTTATGCAAAGCCTATAACGACTGGCTCGTTGAGTTTTGTGGCGGGTCGGCGGGCCGGATCAAAGGGATCGCGATGTTGGATATCGACGACATTGGGTCGGCGATCCGGGAGATCGAGCGGTGCGCGAAACTGGGCCTCGTCGGGGCGATGATCTCGGTGTATCCGGCCGAGGAGAACTCATACGATCGACCTGAATACGAGCCGTTCTGGTCGGCGGCGGAAGATTTACGGATGCCGCTCAGCCTCCATATTGTGACCAACCGGCCGGCCGCGCAGACCGGCCAAGGCGATGGGGCACTCCGGTCACTGGACGGGCCGATTGATTTCGCGGCCCTGGCGAATGCGGATCACTGGGTGCGGATGTCCTTAGCCCGAATGATTCTGAGTGGGGTCTTTGAACGCCATCCGCGGCTCCAAGTCGGCTCGATTGAACAAGAAGTCTCGTGGGCGCCGCACTTCATCGAACGCCTCGACTACACCTATACGCAGCGCCCCCAAAGTGGCGGGTATCGGTTTGGGGAAGCGATGCTCCCCAGCGATTACTTCCGTCGCAACGTCTTCATCAGCTTTCAAGAAGATGCGGTGGGCTTGCGGGAGCGGCAGTTCATTGGGGTGGACAATCTCCTGTGGGGGTCGGACTATCCGCATGCCGAGTCGACGTTTCCGCGCTCGCAACAGATCCTGACGGAGATCTTGGCCGACTGTACGGAGGAGGAGAAGGCGAAGATCGTGGGTGGGAACACGGCTCGCATTTACAACCTCGGCTAAGGGATGATTAACAAAGACCAAGTAAGAGAGCAGGTGGAAGGAATTGTCTTATTTTTCTAACAGCGATGAGCGCGTCGGCAAACGCCATACCGGAAGCCCCGGCTCCGACAATAAGACAGTCCGTCTCGACCACGCTCGTGATCCTACATCTGCTGGAAGCTGTCTCATAAATGTCTGACGGATGCTCTATAGGCCGTCGATCCTAGGCAAAAGTGGCGGCCCTCCTATTTATGAGATGAGTTCTAGACACAATCTTTACCGTTATCCTAGCGATACGTTCAGCAGCCTGGCATAAATCTTGTGCGGCTCTGGTTCGGTGGCACCAAGTAGATCAATGCTGATATTCGTAGAATCAAAGTATTCGTACCACTCGGCTTCTACGACAACTTTCTCAAATTCGTGAACTTGTTCAGCGCTGCTCAGCCCAAAAACTCCGACGAACCCCTTTTCGGGAGCTTTCGGTAGAGTTTGATCAATCTTACTCCAGCCCAAAACGATCGCGCCGCCTGCACGCCCAGCGTTTATATAGGCGTCCAGCGATTTCAGATACGCGAGTTTGTCCACTTCACTCAAAGCGTGCCAACGGGTATTGGGATGCCATACGATGGCTAATATGTGCATGAGTTCTCCTCCAGTCCTCTCGCCATATTTGTCTGTCGCTTTATATGCGGATGACTACGACTCCGCCTAGCGGAGGTCTGCCACCTCACTATCATTACCCGACTCTGCCCCAACGCAGATATTCAACTTACTCCCTTTCGGTTTCGCCTGCCCGTACGGCCGCTTGCCGCCTCAGAGAAGGCGGGCCCGTCGATAACCGCGCTTCATCCGTGGGCACGAAAGCGCCGCCGATTTTATCCAGCAGAATCTGTGCGTTCATTTCGATGCCTTTGCCGCCCGCAGCTTTCATCGCGGGAAAGTGTTCGAGCAAATTCTCCGCAGCGCCCCGGTAAACGTGCGATGGGTCGCCAGGCCAGGGCGGTAATGCCGCAATTTGTTCTGCATTGAGGTCCTTCAGGAAATGCCGCGCCTGCGGCTCCATCCGGACAAGGTTCGTCAGGCCTGCAAATTCTTTGTACGCGGCCACCTGTGACACGAGAATCCTTTTCTCGTAGAACGGATGGTCACCGAACAGCACCGTCCAGCACGCTTTGCAATAGAAACGGGTGGTATCAGCCGACTCATAATTCATGAATGCGCCCAGTTTCTCTTCGCCCGTCATGATGCAAAAGTCGTTCGGCAGCCAGCAGCAGTCCGCACACAGATTGTGTGGATATTCCGGGCCGCCGCGCTTCGTCGCATACCACAGGGCCGAGAGGCAATCGTGGCAACAACATTCGTGTCGGAAAAGCTCTTTGTTTGCGGGGAAGTCGATACGAACGGAACCGCATTTGCACCGAATAGTCGCCATGGTTTTTCTCGTGGGTTGGCCTTTCGAATCTGGCAAACCGACCCCTAACTACAATTTTACTGCGAGTCAATGTTTCTCCGTCCGTAAACATTGTGGAAAGTCAGGCCAGACTCGACGTATCCACCCAAGCCAGAGGGAAAGATCATACGGCGATCTCTCCGCGCAGCATTTTTTCTGGCTCTGCGGAAGGAGTCCCATGAGTCGAGCCTGACCCCATATGTCAGCGTGTCGCACCCTCGGCGACATCGGGCAACAGGCTTCGGCCCGCTTACCCACACACGTTTTGATTGAGATGGTCGCGGAGTGTGTCGCCGGTGTATTCGCGCCGGTGCCGCCCGCGCTTCTGCAAGATGGGTACGACCTCGTCAACAAATTCTTTGAAGTTGTTCGGCATGACTGTCGGTGTGATGTTAAAGCCGTCGCCGCCGGTTTCATCGAGGATGGCTTCCATCTGGTCGGCGACCTGTTCAGGCGTCCCGACAAGCTGCGGGCAGCCAATCGTTGCGCCGTAGATTTTCCCGACTTCGCGCATGGTCAGTTTGTCTTTGCCCAAGTCGCCGGCCTTATACATCTTGGTAAAAATATCCAATAAGCCCTGGATGCCTTCGACCTCGATGTCTTCAATCGGCTCATCAAGGTCGTACTGCGACAAATCGTGGTTGGAGTGCCCGGAAAGGAGGGCGAGGCCGCCTTCATACGGGACCAATTCATTAAACTCCCGCTGCCTGCGCTTCGCCTCCGCTTCGGTCCCACCCAGGATAGTCTGAATGCCCCAAATGTATTTGAGGCTGGATGGCTCTCTTCCGTTTTTCTTTAACCTTCCCCGCATATCGTCGGCAAAAGCCTTCAATGCCCGCGTGGTGAGCTGCACACCAAATGCCGCCTCCGCATGTTTGGCGCAAAAGTCACGCCCCGCGTCTGACGCGCCCGCCTGAAAAAGTACTGGGTACCCCTGCGGCGAGGGTTCAACCGCCGAAATACCGGGGCATGAAAACCACTTGCCTTTGTGATTGATCGGGTGGACTTTGCTGGCATCAACAAACACCCCCGTCTTCTTGTCCGCTACGACCGAGCCTGGCTCCCAGCTGTTCCACAGTTTGTGGCAGACCTCCATGTATTCGTCCGCACGCTTATAGCGCTCGGTATGCGGGACCATTTTTTCCAGTCCAAGGTTCACGGCCTCGGCCACGTGGGCGGAGGTGACGATGTTCCAGCCAATCCGCCCTTTGGTCAGATGATCAAGCGTGCTCAATTTGCGCACCGCCATATACGGCTGGTAGTAGGTCAGGGAAAGGGTCACCGCGTAACCGAGTCTCTCGGTCACCGCGGCCAGCATCGGAATGACCAAGGTCGGATCGTGCATGGGAAACTGGATGGCATGGGTGAGCGCTTCGTCCATCCGATTCCGGTAATTCCCGAATGCCGCTAAGGTATCGGCAAAAAAGATGGCATCGAACTTGCCGCGTTCCAGCGTCCGCGCCACGTCCTGCCAGATTTCAGGTTTGGCAAACGAGGCGGCGACCTGGCTGTCGGGATGCAGCCAGGAGCCCACGGAATGATTCATCGGACCAAACATCACAAAACCATTCAGATGCATCAATTTTTTCACGTTTGGGCTCCTATCCTATCATTGACGACGCTTCGGCCAGCAGCCGTTCGGCATTTTTTAACGCCGGTTCGGCGTTGGCCTGCCAGCGATCAAGGGCCGTCTTCATGCGCGGTTCACTCAGGTGATTTTCCATGCCGCGGGTGAGATTCAGGCGCGAGCTTGCCTGCCACGCCGTGATGTCCGGCTCGGTCGCATGCAGCGCGGAAGTATTGAGCATACCGTGCATAAACCGGACCCAATCGAGCGGAACGTCGACCTGGGCGACGGGTGGGCAGAGCCGGTTCTTCTCGGCGTCGTCGCGGCCGGTGGACTCGATAAACCCGAGCATGGCCGCGTAATACGTCTGGACCGCGCCAATGAGGGATTGAATCACGATGCGGCCCGGCTCGAAAATCGGCCGGACGGGTCGCTTGTGGTAGCCGCAGGCCGTGCAATCCACATGCACGTGGCCGCGCTCAGTCGGAATCTCCCCTTTCTCCAGGATGATGCGGTCGGCGCCCAGACTTTGCACGCGACCCAGGCGGACCACGTTTTCGATCTGCATCAACGCTTCGCGTTCGGCGGCGTTCAGGATGGCGCCCCGAAACATGGTCGGCCTGATCCGCGGCTCGAAGCGTTGCAGTTGGCCGCACGCTTCGAGCCGAGGCCAAAGCGCATCTGCCGTCTCGGCCTGGGCGAGGGCCTCGACGCCAAGCGATAATCCGTTGACGGTCTCGGTGACCAGATCGAGCGGCTGGAGCGTCAGGCGGTCCAGCAACCAGGCTTCGCGGGGTCTAATCCACCTGATCCTGTCGGGCTCTTCACCGTTGTCGAGCAGCCAGTTGCAGGCATCCATAGCGGTCTTGCCTGCTCCAATGATGGTATAGCCGGTCGGACGCTCAGCCAGATTGGTCAGCTCACCGAGGGGAATGAATGTGACATCCGGGTCAACCGCAAACGACGGCGTATGCGTTGCCGGGACCGTCACCTCGAGATAGGTCGTATCTACAATCTTGCGGCGCACGCGTACCGTCGTACCGGCGCCGGTCACGCGTGAGGTGAACGCGTGCGCGTTTGCCCAGTCCCCGACGTAGTCACACATACCGAAGAAGCGCACCTGTCCCGACGGCAGCAGCACCTCGTCGAGCACCCGCTGGTAATAGGCACATATCTCCGCGGCCGTCGAGCGCTCGTAGAATCCGGCGTTCGGGCCGGTTTGGTCGATCGAATCCGTGCCCAGCATCCGCGAGTTGACCCCGTAGCAGGCCGAGGCGTGGTGAATACGCACGAACGGGTACGCATCGTTCCAATGGCCACCCGGACAGTGGCGCCGCTCGACCATCACGACGTCAGCATCACATTCAGCGATGAGCGCGTCGGCAAACGCCATACCGGAAGCCCCGGCTCCGACGATAAGATAGTCCGTCTCAATCTCGCTCAGGATCACGTTTCTTTCTTATTATTCAGGCTTCGGTGAGCGTCTCCGCCGCCCTCACCCGCCGCGCTCGAGGCTCGACTTCGGCCGCCTGCAGGCGTTCTGCCTGCCACGCTTTCTTCAACATTTGCCGAAATTTTATGACCGCCACGTCAGTCTGCGAGAGGTGTTCGCGGCGCCAGTCCGACAGCATCCCCTGCCCCATGACCATCGCCCGATCCGGTCCGATGTTGCAGTGGTAAATATTGTTCGGCAGTCCCCATTTGCGCCAATGTACCGACTGCATGATCCACGCGCGGGCACGATCCTTGAATTCGCCGTGGAAGGTCGCGCACGTGAACACGCGGACCTTGCCTTCGTCGATCGGGACGGACCAGAAGATCGCGCCGGCCGGCCAGATCGGCGGGTGCGGCGCAAAATAAATATAGCCCGGGACATGCATGTCCCAACCCGATGCGTAGTGCGAGCCGCGGTGATCCGGCCCGGTCGTCTCCATGCCGACTTCCAAGCCGCCGCACTCAAGCTCGAGTCCGTAATGTTTTCCGTACCGCGCCTGGTCGAGAAACTGCGAACAGCGCGCGTGGGCGAAACAGGCATGCGCCGCATCAGCGTTGTTGTCGATTGAATTCAGATAGTTGCAGTCCCAGTCCCAATGGATGAACCACGGCCAAGAGCCCGACATTGCCTGGGCGACATGCGGAATGTTCTCGTCGAGGTCGGGCACCTTGTCGGGATCTCCCATGTAAGCCCAGATCACATGATGTCTTTCCAGCGCCGGATAGGCGCGTGTTCGGGTCTTGCGCGGTAATGGGCTGTCCGGACCTTCCGCGAGCGCTGCCACGCATTGGCCGCTGCCGTCGAACGTCCAACCGTGGTACGGACAACTGACCGTGCCGGGTGCATGCAGGTTGACCCAACCCTGCGACAAGCGCGCCAGGCGATGCGGGCAGACGTCGCTTAACGCGCGAGGCGAGCCGTCCTCGTCGCGAAATACGACGAGGTCCTCACCCAGTAAACGGGCCGATTGCAGCTGATTTTCTCGCAGGTCCTTCGCCGGCATCACGGGATACCAGAAATTGCGCAGGCCCTTGTAGGGGACATCATCCGGGATGCCTTTGGGCAGTTCTTGCAGATGCGGCGGGCATCGATCTGCCCACCGCTTCCAACGCCTCAGATCGGAATGCGGCGCCAGCGAAGAAAGCGCCGCCCGAAACGTACTTTTTGATTCACACCGTATGAGTTCGCGTCGATTTCTCTCGACGTTATGCGCGCGCCACCAGTCCCCGATCGTTGCTAACATGGATATTCTCCCCGTTGAGACGTGCGAATGAACGTCGCGTTAGCGTATAAGATGGACCGAGCGCTAACAACGGGTTAGAGGCTCTTATTTGGAATATGCGGACCTGGATTTACGGCGCGATATTTTTCCACCCGTCGCGTCTGGTAAACGAGTGATCCAAGGACACCGGCGTATAGTCCGACGGGAGGGGAACCGCCATGCCAGAGACCGATCCGCGCACGATCGATCAGAAACTGATCGAGGCGAATTTCTTTAGCGACCAGGAGGCCGTCTACGAGCTGTTCACGCAGATGCGGCGGGACGACCCCGTCCACTGGGCCGTGCGCGACGATGGCGTTAGCTTCTGGTCGGTCTTCAAGCACGCGGAATGCCGAGCGGTCCTGGACCATGCGGTGCTCTTCAACACCGGAACGACAGGGCAGATACCGCCGTTCGCCGCAGAGCTCGACATCGTGTCTAAGAAGGGTTTCGGCGTCGGCGAGAGCATCTTGACGACCGACCCGCCACGGCACACGAAAGTACGAGCAGTCTTCGAAGGGCCATTCAAACCGAAAGCGATGGTACAGCCACACCGCATGGCTGATAATCTCAGGCGGAAAGCGATGCTTTCGATACAGACTTGTGCTACGAGAACGCATACCCTCGTTACGACATGGAAAGCCGCTACTTCACAAGGGCCTCGTTCACTTGACAATATCCACGGTAGGCCTCTGCATGTAGTCGGGAAACTTTGCAGATGCCTTTGGTAGCCCTCATCGCATGGGAGGCCGACGCCGGTATCATAAAGCGCCCTCAGGGTTAAAGCCGAAAAGGGAATAGCTGTGAATAAAATGATGCACCTGACGGGTTTTATGGTTCATTGCCCGGCACCCCACACTCTGATGTCGTGGATATATCCACGAGAGAAGACGCGGCATTACTGGTATGAGCCTGAGTATTGGCAGACCATTGCCCGCACCCTGGAGCGGGGTAAGTTTGATATGTTCTTTTTTGCCGACCAGCTAGCCGCCTATGATGCCTACAAAGGCGGCATGGAGCCCACTCTCCGTTATGCTCTTCAGTTTCCCATCCACGACCCGGTTGTTTTGGTCCCCGCCTTGTCGACAGTAACCGAAAAACTCGGGTTTGCCATTACCATGTCCGCCACTTATTACGCTCCCTACATGTTGGTTCGGAAGCTCTCTACGCTAGACCATCTGACAAAAGGCCGCATCGGCTGGAACATTGTCACCTCCTTTCACGGAAACGAAGCTCGGAACTTGGGCCTGGAGATGGTCATTCCTCATGATGAGCGGTATGAGCGAGCCGAAGAGTACATGGAGGTGTGTTATCAGCTGTGGAACAGTTGGGACTCGGACGCAGTGGTAATGGACATGGAGAGGGGAGTGTTTGCTGATCCAACTAAGGTCCGGAAGATAGACTTTAAGGGGAGATGGTTTCAGTGTACGGGACCGTCGAGTGTCATGCCTTCACCGCAAGGCCATCCAGTGCTCATCCAGGCCGGCGCATCGGGCCGAGGCCGGGAGTTTGCTGCCAAGCACGCGGAGTGTATTTTCGGGCTGCAACGCACCCCCCAAGCGATGCGTGCGTTTGCCGACGACATGCGGGCTCGGGCTAAAAAGTACGGCCGCAAACCTGAAGACATCAAAATTCTCTGGGGGGTGATTCCTATTGTGGGGAAGACAGAAGAGGAGGCCAAGGCAAAAAAGCGGGCCAGTCTTGAACGCATTCCGATTGAGGCCGGGCTAGCACTGATGTCGGGTCATTTCAATTACGATCTGTCACAGCTGGATTTGGACCAGCCCTTTGAGAACCTTGAAGTGCCAGGTATCCAGGGCATGGTAGAGATCTTCACTCAGCAGCCCGGGAAAAAACCAACGTTGCGGGAGGTAGCCACCATCTATGGAGCAGGGATAGCTATGCCGCATCTTATAGGGACGTCGGAGCAGGTGGCCGACCAGCTCGCCTACTTGCACAAGGAAGGTGGGGGCGATGGGTTCCAATTCAGCCCGGCCTACTATGGGCCGGATTACTTTGAAGAGATAGTAGACTTGCTCATTCCGGTGTTGCAGAAGCGGGGATTGTTTCGGAAGGAGTATGAAGGCGGAATCCTGCGGGAGCATTTGCAGCAGTATTAGGACCACAACGACGATTTGGAGTTCTTCCGGGTCGAGTTGTTCAGATTTTGTTTCCTATCCTGATCACTTGACAGTGCGGGGCCTCATTACTCTTCGATGATTTCGATTGCGAACTCGGGGCATCCCTGCGCTGCTAAACGAGCTTTTTCCTCGAGTTCTGCCGGGATGTCGCCGGCAATGAGTAGCACTGCGAGGTCCTCATCGTTGAGGCCGAAGAGCTCAGGTGCAAGCGCGTGGCAGCGGGCGTGGCCCTGGCAGGCATAGCGGTTTACGGTGATCTTCATGGGAGATAAACGGATAGCCCGCACATCCGCGACTAGTCGTTGATTCTCTCGATAGCGGGAGGAACGGGAAGGCCACGTGTCTGCTATTTCTCACTCGCGGGGGTAAAGGTCAGGGGCATATACCTTGGGGCCCGAACAAAGCTGCCTACTTCCTGTGGGATATGACCGTCGGCGAATGCGATGTCGTCCATTGCGTCGAGGAGTTGATTGGTCGCCGTCTCCGCTTCCATTGCCGCGAGGTAGGTCCCGATGCAGAAGTGGCGACCAAGTGAGAACGTCATGTGGTTGGCGGCGCCGGTAAATTCCTTATCAGTTTGCAAATCATCCCGGAAAATATTGAAGGTATCCGGTTCAGAGAATTTCCGTGGGTCCCGATTCGCCGCGGCCAGCAGCAGAGTTACCGTCGAGCCGGCCGGGACCGTCACGCCATGAAACTCGACATCCTCCGCTGCCTGGCGCATGATCATCAGCACTGCGGCCGTATGCCGGAGGGACTCGGCGAAGGCGGTCTTGATCAAACTGCGCTCCTCGCGCACCGCTTGCAGTTGATCGGGGTTTTCCAGGAGACGGAGCCACATATTCGACATCTGTAAGTCTGTCGACTCGCTGCCGGCAACGAGGAGGAAGCTGATATACGACTTGATATCGATGTCGGACATCCTTTCTCCGTCGATTTCGGCATGCACGATTTGGCTGATCAGATCGTCACGCGGGTTTTCCTTACGGTCCTGGATGAGTGGCATCATATACGCCTTCAACTCATCATGCGTGCGGAGCCCCGCCGCAGTGAGGTCGGGGTCGCCTGTCGTATTGGTAAAGTAGTCGTGGATGTCGTTATACCAGCGATGGAACTTCCCCTTGTCCTGCGGGTCAAGCCCGAGGACGTCAATAATCACACTCAGCGGGAGCCTCTGCGTGAACTGGGACACCAGCTCGACTCTACCGTCGTAGCGCCAGGCATCGATGAGTTGCTTCACGTTGTTCACAACAATCGACTCGAAGTTCTCTCGCAGCTTAGCTCCTCGCAGCGTGGGGATGACGACAGCGCGAGTGTGCCGGTGTTCGCTTCCGTCCAGTTGCATAATGCTCCTGCCATGCACGGGTTCCAACTGCCAGGAATAGTTTTCCGTCGTGAATGACGGATTCCTGAGAGCGGACTTGATGTCCTCGTGGCGGGAAAGGACCCAGCTGTTCAGTCCCTCCTGAAAATAGATCGGGTGATTCTCGCGGATGTCCTCAAGGATCGGGTACGGATCCTTTTCATACTCGGACGACATGATATTGGGCGTAGACATAATGGCAACTTCCCTTTGACGCGGTCGAGTTAAAGGGGCAGCTGAGGTCTGAATTTAGGCAGCGTCACGTCATCACTGACAGTGTCGAACCAGACTTCAACCGGCATACCGACTTGGAGCTCGTCAGGTACGACTCCCGTCACCCAGGTTGTGAGTCGCGGCCCTTCATCCAGTTCGACCACCACTGCTGCATATGGAACGTCCTCGGCGAATGCCGGGTCGAGCGCCTGATACACGGTCGTCCAACAATAGACCGTGCCCGTGCCTTTTGTCGGAGCCCATGCCCACTCCAGAGAGTGACAACTGGTGCACATGGGCCGCGGCGGATGACGCCACGTTCCACACTGCCGACAGCATTGAAAGCGCAGCTCCCGCTGCTGACACCAGTCATAGAATTCCTTTGTGTAGCCTCCCAGGACGGGCAATCGAACAAGCGGTGTTGCCTTCTCAGTCGTCATGTTGCGACTCCCTCAGCGACGTAAAATCGCGATCGACCCATGCCCGTGACCTCCCCAGCCGGTCACCACCCCGAACTCGGCGTCTTGCACTTGACGCGAGCCGGCCTCGTGGCGGAGTTGCACAACGGCCTCAACCAGGTGGTTCATACCGGTATTGTGCGCCTGTGAGAGCAGACCGCCGTGCGTATTCACCGGCAGCGCGCCGCCGAGTTCGATCCGTCCGTTTTCGACGAAAGGTCCCCCTTCGCCTTTCTTGCAGAATCCCGCCGACTCAATTTGCAAAATGGCCTGTCCGGTGAAGCAGTCGTAAATCTCGGCGAAATCAATATCGCTCGGCTGGACCCCGGCCATCGCGTAGGCGCGCGACGCGCAAAAGTCGAGCCCGATTTTAAGGATATCGGGTCGATTGGGAATATCGTGGGGTGGAAACGGATGGCCCGACGCCACGCCCGTTACATAGACAGGTTGCTTGCGCAGATCTTTGGCGCGCTCGGCAGACGTCATAAGTAACGCTGCCGCGCCGTCGGTCTCCAGGCAACAATCCAACAGCCGGTAGGGATAACTGACCCACCGCGACGACAAGTAATCCTCCAAAGTGAGCGGCGCCCGCTGCATGAGGGCGTTGGGGTGCAACTGGGCGTGTTTGCGCATCGCCACCGCCACCGCCCCCAGTTGCTCGTGGGTGGTGCCGTACAGTTGCATATGTCGCTGTGTCATCCATGCGTAATGTTGGGGCGGCGCCGCCACGCCGAACGGCGCGTAGTAGTCCCTGATGGTTTCCGCCGCTTGGAGTCCCGTCCCAGGGTCGGACGTCACTTGCCGAGCTCTCCGTCCGGAATAGAACCGGCTGCACAGAGGAATCAAGGCATACTGCGCAATCCCACTGGCCAGCGCGGTGGCGGCGGACTCGACGGCAGACACACACATGGCCCCGCCCATTTCCTGGAGAGCGGTGGTGTAATGCAAATCTTGCAGTCCCAGGTTCGCGCAAAAATCACCCGCCGTGCCGCCGCTCCCGGCGCCGTTGGGGAGAATCACCGCGTCGATGTCTCCGGGCTGTAGGCCGGCGTCCTCGATCGCGCCCATCGATGCCTCCAAGGCAAGTTCGAGCGCACTCTTAGGCGTGCCGCGCGTGTAGTCTGTCTCGCCAATACCGACGATGCAGGTTTGGTCCCTCAAATCGGTTAACGCCGGCATACGCATTGCCCCCTACAGGTATGACATCGTTTCCAGGCTGTGGCTTCGGCAAAGACCGGGCTACCGCCATTCCTCCTCTGTATGCAGGCGGGTCAGGTGAATCTTTTTCATCTTCCACCGGCCATCTTCCTTCACATAGTCTTCGTGATAATGCCCCCAGCCCTTAAAGTTGCAGGTCGGCAGGCGCACATCGTCAAACATCGACCAGACGCCGCGTGCGGTTGTTGGGCTGGTCAGTTCGATTTCCGGCATATAGCCCTGATGTATCGATTTTGCGCCGGTCATCAGCGTACGGATGCCGTCAACCAGCGCGTCGCGGCCCTTGATCTTGATGTCGCGCGGCAGCTCCTCGCTGGCGCGCGGCGCGCCCTCGTATACCGCCGAGATATCGGCAACGAAACATTCGCTCAAAAGATTCCACTGCTGCGTGTCCATCAATCGGAAATAGCGCGCTTTGAGCTGGCGGATCGCTTCCAGGTCGTTGTGTTGGTCGATGGTCATGTGTTGCTCCCTTGGGCTGCGTGTTGTTTGATCAGCCGTCACAGCGTACCTGGACGGGCTCCTCATAAAAGACCGGCCCAGGGTAGCGCGTTTGGGCAACAAAAACGAGGAGCGTGCGCTCCGCGCTTCCCCCTTTGAAAAGGGAATTATATCTTTTATTCACATTCCTTCGCTCGAAAAGGACGGAAAAATGCCGCTCTGATCTTCTCTAGCGACCAGTTGGGCATGTCCTGGGTTTCCTCTTGTTCTGCTTTGCTCGGCTGGTAGGTGCTCGGTTGCAACATGATATCAGTCGGTTGCTCGATTCCAGGTTGCTTCTTTCCCATATCTCAAGTCTCCCTTTGTTTGCGTTTTCTATCGGGTGTACGACCCTCAGCATTCAAGTTCATCATCCATCAAGCAAGGTGATGACTGCTGAGGACAGAACCCAGTGGGGTTATTCCACGCCTCCCAGATGAGACGATAGCCGTCAGGATCATGGTGCCAGAGTTCATTCCGGTTCCACGGGTAAGAGTTGTTAAAGGCCCACATTGCTTCCGACGCTTCGGCAAAATACTCAAACTCGTTAAGTCTGGCCCAATGCGGTTCAAGTGGGATTGATCCAGGAGGAGTACGCTGATGTATAGGCCCCAGCCCACTGCTTTGTTCTGATGTTTCTACAGCATCATAAAGCGCCTTGGAGGATTCATATTGTTGCCTGATGCAGATGTTTGAGAACCCATCGGCAATGACCTGAGCGTGAAAGGCATGTGCTAACTCATGCAATAGCACCGATTGTCGGGTATGGTCGAAGCGCAACCAGGACATGCCGTCCCACTCAGTCCCCAGTACGGCAATGCCAATCCGGTTCAATTCTATGTTGTAACATGCGGACCCCCGGTGCTCACGGCTACAAGGCCACTCTTCTGACCAGTCTGAAGCAGTATCGAGGTAAATAGACACCCCACTGTCAATCAACTGCCAGATCGCAGTTCTGGGAACCGCATTATAGGAGGTGAGCCAAAGGAGTTGTGCTTTGATGATATCGAGTTCCCAGTTCAAAGCAGCCGGGGTGTAATCAGGAGACTCGTAGACGGTGGGAGAAATATGCACGTCAAATCCTTCAATTATGTGGTGGGTTGGATATTTCCCGCCTGCATCAAAATCCGACAACTCCATGTGTTGTGTATTCTCGTTCCACTCAAAAGTGGCGGCGTCTCCCGGATTCGGGAAGTTTCGCATTTCAAACATACCATCCGCATCTTTCACAAATTCTTCATCGAATGTCACAACTTCAAATGTAGCCGAGGCAAATTGTACGCCGTTGTCGCAGGCAACAATCCGATGTGTACCGTTACCGAGCAATGCCCAATTCATCTGTGCAATGAAGCCGTTATTTGTTACGCCGCCGCATTCTGACCGCGTATCAGCGCGTGGCTGGTGCATAGCAACTGACATGGCTGCGCCCCCGTTGATCCGCACCGTGATTTGACTGGCATTGCATTTCCAGCCAGAAATGAACCCCAAGCCCGAGACGAGTGCCCCACGGGCAGGGCTTTCGAGAGTGGCGGGCCATCCGGGTGTTGCGACCAGGATAACAGTCAGGAGACCAAGTAGTGCTGCAAATAACCGACGCATGGGCAGACTTTGCCTTTCTCTGCCCATCGGCTAGGATACCTGAGTCCGAACCCAACGCGGCTCCTACCCACTGGGCAGTGTTGGACCCCGTGCCGGAGAATCAGTTCGGCGCGGAGCACATTGATGTTCGCTTGGCCCAGGATTGCCGGGCCGCGTCCCTTTACACAGCAACGAGTGATGTGAAGTCTTGCGTGTTCACCACAGCACGGGTAGCTACTCCCGCACTTGCGCGTGGCTCTTGTATTCGGCAAGAGGCCCGACGCACGGACCCGCTGCCAGTAAAGGGACTACGGACAACATGGCGAAAGAAGTGTGCTAGGTCAAGCGGAAAACTATTGGGGCAAACATGCTAAAAGGACTGCATTCTCCCTCGGCAAGAAAAGGATACGACGATGCGGAAAACTACAGTAACGGTTCAACCCCATAGCTATCAGCCGAAAAAAGCCGAATTGGAGGCTGATGTGAGCATTGACGCCACGCCAGAGGAGTTGGCTCGCGCCTTAATGCAGCCTGTAGTCGTTCAGAAAACTGAGGACGAAGAGGACTGATTGCGGGTCTGCAATCAGTCTGAAAATGTGACTTTGCGATGTAATTCCCTTTGAAAAAGGGGGATTAAGGGGGATTTGCCCGAAGGGGCGACTGCCCTCGGAGCGCGCGGCTGAGGATGGGACGGGCAACCATTTTCAAACTGAGACACTACCCATATCGCAATCTACGTTGACAGCTCCGGGGCTTCTCAGTAGACTGCCTCGTCACTCCACTAAAATACTCTTTTGATCGGCGTTGAACGGTTTTTCGTGAGGAATCATTATGGCTGACACACAACTCAATCGTACCAGCGCCCACATCACCCAGCCCAAGTCGCAAGGGGCGTCTCAGGCCATGCTGTACGCCACGGGGCTGACCGAAGCCGATATGCAGCGCGCCCAAGTCGGTATCGCCAGCGTGTGGTTCGACGGCAATCCGTGCAATATGCACCTGGGCGACATCGCCACGAAGGTCAAAGAGGGCGTGGTTGCCGCCGACATGGTCGGGATGCGTTTCAACACGGTTGGGGTGTCCGACGGCATTTCCATGGGCACGAGCGGCATGAGTTTCTCGCTGCAATCGCGCGACCTCATCGCCGACTCCATCGAAACCGTTATGGGTGCCCAGTGGTATGACGGCCTCATCACCATCCCCGGCTGCGACAAAAACATGCCCGGCGTCATCATGGCGATGGGCCGGGTGAATCGCCCGGCCTTGATGATCTACGGCGGCACCATCCGCCCCGGCCACAGCCGCGGTAAGACGCTCGATATCGTGTCGGCCTTCCAGTGCTATGGCCAGTATATTGCCAAAACCATCACCGACGCCGAGCGCCAGGACGTCGTTCGCCATGCCTGCCCCGGCGCCGGGGCGTGTGGCGGCATGTACACCGCCAACACCATGGCCTCAGCCATTGAAGCGTTGGGCATGAGCCTGCCGTTCAGCTCCTCGACGCCGGCCACCGACTCCGGCAAGCTCGACGAGAGCCTCCGGGCTGGACGGGCGATGCGCGCCTTGCTGGAGCAGGATATCAAACCGCGCGATATCATGACCCGTCAAGCGTTCGAAAACGCCATGGTCATGGTCATGGCGCTCGGCGGCTCGACTAACGCCGTGCTGCATCTGATCGCTATGGCGCGCGCTGTTGACGTGGTCCTCACCATCGACGACTTCCAGGCGGTGAGTGACCGTGTGCCGTATGTGGCCGACCTCAAGCCCAGCGGCAAGTACGTGATGGAAGATCTGCATAATATCGGCGGCACTCCGGCAGTGATGCAGTATCTCCTGGACAAAGGGCTGCTGCATGGTGACTGCCTGACGGTGACGGGCAAGACCCTGGCCGAAAACCTGCGGGATCTGCCCGGCCTCCCGGCAGAACAGGACATTATTCAGCCGGTTGAGCGGCCGATTAAAGAGACGGGGCATATTTGTATTCTCAAGGGCAATCTCGCACCAGGCGGGGCGGTGGGCAAAATCACCGGCAAAGAAGGTCTGGTTTTCACTGGACCGGCCAAGGTCTTCGACTCGGAAGAGGACATGCTGCACGCGCTCGAACGCCAGGAGATCACACACGGCGATGTCGTGGTCATTCGCTACGAGGGTCCGAAAGGCGGACCGGGCATGCCGGAAATGTTGACCCCCACGTCAGCCCTGGTGGGTGCCGGTCTGGGTGGGGGCGTCGCGCTCTTGACCGACGGGCGTTTTTCCGGCGGCTCGCACGGTTTCCTCATCGGTCATATCGTCCCCGAAGCGCAGGAGGGCGGCCCGATCGGCCTGATTCAGGACGGCGACATCATCACCATTGATGCGGAGCAAAACATCCTTGACGTTGCCGTCAGTGACGAGGAGATGGCACGCCGTCAGGCACAGTGGACCATGCCGCCGTACAAGGCGACGCGCGGGACGCTGTACAAGTATATCAAGAGCGTGAAAGACGCCTCCGAAGGCTGCGTGACGGACGAATAAATTCTTTGCGCCTGTCCGGCTAACGGCTTGTCGCCTCACTCGGGCGTCTGCTTGTTGAGCCGGCTTCTTGGCGGGCTTCCACCAGCCTTGTAGGTCGGCTTAGCCGTAGGCGTAAGCCGACGTGGCGGGGACGGGGAGGAGTGTCGGATTACGCTTCGCTAATCCGACCTACTGACTCAGCGGTGAGAGCCACGGCTCCGTCTTCCAAATACTCAGCATCCAGATCGAAGCGCCGCTTTCGCGTGCGACAGGCCCCTAGCCCTTTGCTGTGTCATAACTCGCGTACGGAGTTCAGCTTCATCACAGGTCAGAGCCTGCCCTCGGAGCCGTTGTAGTCCTGTGCGTATCGTTGGACAAGCAGCGCCGCCTCCGTCAGCATGGAACTGAGGCCACAACCTTGCACTCGTCACGTTTGACAACTAAAGAAAACAGTGAGGGTCATACCACGGAATAAGGCATGCACTCACGGAGCGTGAGATTAGAGGCAGATCGTTCTGAGGAGGATTTACGCGCATGAGTTATACCGACGTCGTCGAGAAAATCGACATACCAAGACCGCACAAGCATTATACCGAGCCCCATTTTGAAGAGGTGCTTGGCCTGCCGATCGCGTATCGCCGCGAGGGGGCGGGCGAAGCCACGGTTTTGTTTCACGGGGCCGGCTTCACCCGCATGTGGCTTCCGTTCTATGCCATGCTTGCAGAAAAACTGGACTTCGTGGCCCCTGAGTGCCCCGGTTTTGGGGAAACGCCGCTGCCGCAGTGGGTACGCGGTTTCGATGATCTCGCCATCCTCTACGACCAGTTGTTCGAGCAGCTTGGACTCTCCCACATCCACCTCATTGGTTTTTCGATGGGTGGCTGGGCAGCCGCCGAGTTTGCTGCGTTTTACCCGCGCCGGCTCAAATCGCTCTCGCTCATTACCCCGGTTGGACTGCGGCTGGAAGACGACCCTGGCGTCGATATTTTTCAGCTCTCCCCACCCGAAGTCATGGACCGTCTCTTCAAGGACAAGGACGTGATGCGGGCATGGTTGCCGGACGGGGAGGATTTCGACGAAGGCATTCATATGTATAGTGAGTTCTCCGCCGCGGCGCGCCTCATGTGGGCGCCGCGTTACAACCTCAAGCTCGAACACCGCCTCCAGCGACTGACCTGTCCAACCCAGGTCATTGGGGCCGAAGAAGACCGCCTTGTCCCGAACGCCATGTCGGATAAATTTGCCGCCGTATTACCGAACTGCCGACTGACCCGCATCGCGGGCACCGGCCACGAACCGCTGTTGGAACGGCCGCGTGAACTCGCCGCTATTCTGACGGCTTTTATCGAGGAGGCGACATAATGAACAAGCTACGTTTTTATTTCTTTCACCTGATGCCCTACCCCCACATTCCGCCGGCGTCTGAAATCCAGTCCACCTGGGTGTCGTTGTCGAATAAGCATTATGACCCCCATCGCGGTCACTCGCTCTACACCGAATACCTCGACCAACTCGCCGCCGCCGAACAATTCGGCTTCGACGCGATTGCCGTCAACGAACATCACGCCAATTTCTATGGCACGATGCCGTCGCCAAACATTATCGCCGCGATGCTGGTGCAGCGGACGAAAGACATCCCGATCGGCATTATCGGCAACGCCATCCCCCTGCACGGCAACCCCCTGCGGGTCGCCGAGGAAATCGCCATGCTCGACGTTATTTCGGGCGGTCGGATTATTTCCGGCTTTGTGCGCGGTATCGGGTGTGAATACTTCAACAACGGGATCGCCCCGGCCGATTCGCTGGCACGCTTCAACGAAGCCCATGACTTGATCCTCAAAGCCTGGACTGATGACGGCCCCTTTACCTGGCAGGGCGAGCATTTCTACGTCCCCAACGTCAATCCCATTCCGCGCCCGATTCAGCAACCCCATCCGCCGATCTGGATCCCAGGCCAGGGCTCGCTCGAAACCTTGCAGTTCATTGCGGAACACAAATACACCTATATGATGGTCTTCTCTCCCCTGTGGTTCACCAAGATGGCGTTCGACGGCCTGCGGGAAGAGTGTCAGCGGCTCGGTTACGACGCACCCAAGAGCATGTTCAACGCCTGCGTCCCGACCTACGTCGCCGAGACCGACGAACAAGCGCACCGCGAGGCCAAAGCCCACCTGTCGTGGGTCTTCAACACCGGGCTCAAAATCCCCGACCAGTTCTTTTTCCCGCCGGGCTATATGTCGACCAAGTCGTTTCGCAACTTCATCGGCCTGCTGCAAAAAGGGAAGGTCAAACCACAAGTCAACCTGACCTATGACGAGCTGATCGCCGATCGCTATATCATCGTCGGCTCTCCGGAGACGGTCAAGAACGAACTCGGCCACTACTGCGACGAAGTGGGCGCGGGTGGTATCATCGGCCCGGGCTCGCCCTACGGACCAATGCCGAACTGGATGGTCATGAAGCATATGCAGATCGTTTCCGAGGAAGTCATGCCCGAATTCCGCGAAGCCGATGGCTTGCCGGACTACCAGCGAGCCGGGCCGAACTCACAACGCTCGCGGGCCGAACTCGCCGCAGTCAAAGGCAAACCGGAAGAAACTGCTCGCTCTCGGGTGACGGGCGGCGGCGACAGACTGATCGAACACCGCCTGGCCCACGTTGCAGAGGTGATTGATCCGACTATGGAACAGGCACAGTGAAGCGGACCCGACACTACCCGCAACGGCCTTCCGGCGGGCGACAGCGATGCTATGAGTCGAGAGCCCGCGCAGGAAGCGACAGCGAAGGCACGGGGCATCACCCCGAGAGCGAGCGCGAGGAGAAGGTGTCGCGGGCCGAAAACGCAGGCGTGAGCCGACTACAATCCACCGAGGGAACCTCAGATGCAAATCGGATATTTCACTGAACGACCGTATCGCTGGCTGCCCGAAGAGCTCATTTTGAAGAACCGGGCGTTTTTCGCCATCTCGAACGAGCACTTTGACCGCGAAAAGGCGGCCGACGACTACAATTATTATCTCGACGAATACTGCTACGCCGAGGACCTGGGCTTCGACGCCCTGGCCCTGAATGAGCATCATGGCAACCCGATCTGCATGGGATCGGTCATGAATGTCGAAGCCGCCATCCTGGCGCGGATTACCCGCAAGGCCAAGATCGTTCTGGTCGGGAATCCGCTGCCGGTACTCAAGCATCCGCTGCGGATGGCCGAAGAGCTGGCCGAGATCGATCTGATCTCGCGCGGCCGCCTGGTCACCGGCTGGGTGCGCGGCGCGGGCAGCGAGCAGTTCTTCAATAATGCCAATCCGGCCTATAACCGCGAGCTGTTCAACGAAGCCCACGACTTTATCGTGCAGGCTTGGACCAAGCCCGGCCCGTGGCGCTACGAGGGCAAACATTTCCATTATCGCCACGTGAATCCGTGGGCCTTACCCTACCAGAAGCCCTACCCGCCGATGTGGATACCCGGAACGCTGAGCCCCGAGACCGTTGCGTGGTCTGCCGCCCATCGCTATCCGTATATCGGTCTTGGCACCCCGCTGCCGGCCACCTGCGAGTTGTGGGACTTCTACGCGGACGAGGCGGCCAAGCACGGCTATCAGGCCGGGCCGGAGAACTTCGGCTATATGGTCGCGACGGCCGTGGGAGAGACCGAGGAGAAAGCGCAGCAGGCCGCCGCGGGCTTCGTCTACGGGGGCGGGCAGAATGCCTTCTCGGGGGCGGAATTCATGATGCCGCCGGGCTATAACTCGAAAGCGGCCATTCGCAACCTGGCAAAGACCCAGACCAGCGCGTGGCTGGGGATCAGCGGCCAGAAGCTGAAGGAGCAGCAGCAGGGCGCGGCCGGCGATATCGATTATGCGGCCATCCGGGGCAAGCTGCAGGCAGCCCTGGAGCGCGGGCAGCAGAATATGCAGGTCATTGTCGGCACGCCCACGACCGTGGTCCCCAAAATCAAGGCGATCATGAGCGTCCTGCGGGTCGGGATCTTCATCATCCTGCACCTGCAGGGACCGCACGGTGACGACGAGCGGCGCACCAGCATGCGCTTATTCGCGGAAGAGGTGATACCGGCGCTCAAGGACCACGCGCGGGCGATCGACCTGGCCGACCCGTTTGAGCGCTCGCCCGGCTCGGTGAGCTTGGGAGCCGGGACCAAGCGTGCGCCCGTCTCGGACCGCAGCCCGCTGCCCGAGCTAGGGTTCCACTAGTCCAGCGGCGGTGTTCCCGGCCGAAACGGTTTGCGTCAACGGAGCAGAGAAAGCGAGGTCACATGCACCCTGCCAATATGAAAATCGGTGCCCTGACCCCCACCTGGACCGGCTCACTTGCGGGGCAAACGCCGACGATCCAACAGTCCTTGGCGTTTGCCCGACATGCGGAAGCCGTCGGCCTCGACAGCATCTGGCTGACCGACCATCTGTATTGGGAAGCCTATGCCGACTTCCGCGCGGTGGGGATCGAGTTGCCCGCGGAATGGGAGGGAGTCAAAGGCGGGCAGTGGGAGTGCTGGACCTTTGCCGCGGCCCTCGCGACGCAAACCTCCACGATTCAAATCGGGACCCTGGTCTCCAATACGACCTTCCGCAATCCGGCCCTACTCGCCCGGACGGCGGATAATGTGATTGCCCTGAGTAAGGGCCGGCTCATCCTCGGCTTGGGGGCGGGTGATTTCACGTCCGAGCATCGCGCCTATGGCTTTGACTTTGAGCGGAATGTCAGCCGCTTTGAGGAGGCGCTCCAGATCGTCCTGCCCCTGCTCAAAGGCGAGCGTTTCTCCTATACGGGGGAACTGCACCGGGTTGAGGATGCGGAACTCCTGCCGCGCTCCGAGGCCGGGGTGCCGCCGATTTTGATCGGGACCTTGAAGGGCAAGCCACGTATGTCCCGCCTCACGGCGCAATATGCCGATATGTGGAACTGCATGATCGCGTTTAACGATTGCGCGATCGGGACGTTTCTCGGCGCCTGGGAACCGGTCCGGGTGGCCTGCGAACGCCACGGGCGCGATCCCCGGACGCTCTCTCGGGGCGCGACGGTAGCGGTCAATTTCACCGCTGGGCCGTATGAGATCATTCCCACCTCGGTGCCATTCTCCGGTTCGATTGAGCAGATCGCCGACCGATTTGCCGAGTACGCGGCACACGAGGCCGAACATGTGTCCGTGATTCCACACCCGTGGAACGAGGAGGGGCTCGATAAACTCGCCGAAGTCGTGGCGTATCTCCGCAAGTAGGGGGAGAGGCGTATTCACGAGGGGCCTGCCAACTCTTCGTATCCGAAGTCAGTAACTCCTCGGCAGGCCCATCCGTTCGCCCAGGAAATTCTTCACCATCCCGTAAGATAAGTGAGACAGTCAATATGTGGACCGGGTGCAAGAAGTTCGTCCGGGGACGGATAAAATGATTGCCCTAGAGCAGTTTTCACCGTAGTGTAGCGGACGGGCAACCACAGGGGGTTGCCCCTACAGAGATCATTCCCTCTCCCCTGGAGGGAGAGGGCCAGGGTGAGGGGGCCAGGGGGCTGCGCTCCTCGGGAGAGCGCCTCGCTACAGCAGAATGAAAACTGCCCTAGCGAAGCGCGACGAGGCGCCTCTTGGCTGCGGGGCAGACGCAGCTTCTGCTGCGTCTGCTGTTCTTCTTAGAAGAAGATATAGGAGCGCACGACGACGTTCTTGCGGCAGGGCGCGTCCTTGGGCGCGGTCGGATCAATGCAGGCCGAGTGGAACGACCAGCGTGACACCGAGCCGTCCGTCACCGAGTCATAGCACTTGAGCATCGACACTTCGGTCGAGGTCTGCTGCGGAAGCCAGTACCACTCGTGCTCGGGACGGTAGGTGAAGCGGGTCGTCTCGCCCACGCGGTCGTCATAGATGCGGTAGTTGGTGATGTACGGCTGGTCGGCGAAAGACGGCCAGGCGCACAGCACGAAGGGGTGCTGGCCCACGGTCTCCATCGGCTTGGCCAGGTTGATCGACATGAACCGCCGCGCCATCTTCGCGTCGGCCTCGGCCTCGGTGTAGTGCTGGGTGCGCCCGAAGTTGCGCAGGTTCTTGGTCAGCAGCTCACGGCAGCGTACCCGCCCGCTGTTGTCGTTCAGGTCGTTGTGGACGATGTCAGCGTAGTAAGTGTTGACCCCCGGGTCCTTGTTGTCCTGGTCCTCCCTGACAGGGCCCGTGTAATCCTTGTCAAACAGGCCGTGGTTGTACACGAACGCATCGGTCGCATCCGGGAAGAAGTCCAAGAGGAGTTTCTCGATCTCCGGGTAGAACACGCGCTCGACCTCGGCCGCATCGTAGAAGTTCTGGCATTTCGATTCGATATGAGCGAGTGACACACCGAGTTTGTCCATGCACTCGGGGCTCGTGGGCGAGAGACCGGGGTGGTACTCCTCCATGCGGCGCGCATCGCGCAGGATTTGCGGAAAATAGAGACAGCCCCGACTGATGTTCTGCCCCTCCTTGCGGAACATTTTGGCCATATCCGCGCGCGCCGGGTCCCGCCAGATGGCGTTGGACGAGACGATGGAGTAGGACGGCTGCTCGATGACGGTGTAGGGCAGCGGCAGGGCGACGCCGCCTTCCGGGGCCTCGATGTTGTTCGCCCGAATATAGTCCAGGCACTCGTCGTAGCTCCGAAACCCGAGACCCCACTTGGTCTCGATTGGGCCGGGCGGGGCGTTCTCGATCATGTCGATAACCGCCTGCTCTTCCCCCTCTCTAATCTGGCGGAGCGCCGCCTCGATCGCCGCCGCGGTACCCGCATCCCCATCCTGATCGAACGACATATAGGACAAACCACCGTTCGCCGCGATGGGCGCTGGCTGTCCGACGGTGAGTTGGAGGGGAGGCA
The DNA here is from genome assembly GCA_965232605.1 of uncultured Binatia bacterium (SeqCode). Taxonomy (GTDB): domain Bacteria; phylum Desulfobacterota; class Binatia; order Bin18; family Bin18; genus Bin18. Next base: position 366,704 of record CBDDQA010000006.1, read on the forward strand.
CATAGGCCGATGAAACCGTCTTCGTACTCGTAGCAACACTGTTCTCGATGTCCTTGAGCCCGTCCATAATATACCCCCGAGTTAAAGATACCCCAGCGTGGCACGCAGGGCTTGTCTTGGCAAGGGTGTGGGATCGCTATTGCCTGATTCGCCTCTCGGCAATCTATCGAGGTTGGGCAGTGCCGATAGTGTGGCGAGTGCTGGAGCAGCGGCCACTCGCACCAATGGTCAGTAGCTTCTCGGCAGGCCCATCCGTTCGCCCAGGAAATTTTTCACCATCTCATTCGAGATGGGGCTGAAGGGGCCGAGGCGGGCGTCGCGGAAGAGACGTTCCATGGGGGTTTCCTCGACCAGCCCGTGACCGGCGAGCACGCGCATGCAGCGGTCGGTTGCCCGGATCGCCGCTTCGGTGGCGGCCAACTTCGCCATAGCGGCCTCGCTGGCACACTCCCTGCCGTTGGATTGCAACCAGGCCGCTTTCTGGGTGAGCAGGCGTATTTGTTCGAGCTCGGTCGCGACGTCGGCCAGCGGATGTTGCAGCGCCTGGTAACTGCCTATGGGGCGGCCAAAGGCCGTGCGCTCTTTGGCATACGCAAGCGCCTGATCCAAAACCGCGGCCGTAATGCCGACGTACATGGCCGCACACAGAATGCGCTCTTCGTCGAGGGATGACAGCAGGTGATACCAGCCGCGGCCCCGCTGGCCGACCAGGGCGTCCGCCGGAGCCCGCGCGTCGTCCAGGAAGACCTCGCAGGTGCAGGCCGCCCGCATGCCCATCAGTTCCAACCGGCGTACCTCGACACCCTCCTGGTCGCGGGGCGTCAAGATGAGGGACAGCCCACGGGCGCGTTTGCCTTCGACGTCATCAGTCCGGCACAGCACCAGGATCGCGTCCGCATCGTCAGCGAAAGAGGTAAAGAGCTTTTGGCCGCGCACAACCCACCCGTCTCCGTCTCGCTCGGCCCGAGTCGTGAGGCCCAGGACGTCCGTGCCGCCGCTTGGCTCGGTCATGCCGAAGGCCATCAGGAAGTCGCCCGAGGCGAGCCGTGGCAGCAGCTCGGCCTTTTGATCCTGCGACCCGTATTCACGCAGTGTCCGAGCGGTCATGGAGACCAGGAGCCAGTCGGTCGCGAGCGACGGGAAACGGGAGGCGAGTTCCTCGGTCAGAACGGCAGCCGTCATCACATTGGCGCCACTGCCTCCGAACTCTTCCGGGACGGAAAGGCCCATCCACCCCAGTTCGGCAAAGCGTTTCCAGAGTGCTCTGGGAATTTTTCGCGACCGGTCCAACTCCCGGATACGGGCTTCGGGCAGCTCCTCCTCAAAAAATCGGCGGACACTGTCGCGCAGAATGTCGTGCTCCGCCGGCGAATCAAAGTCCATGCTCAAGCCCTTCGTTCGGTTGACAGTCCCGTCGCCGTCCCCTGCGACCGGTCTCAACGCAACTGCAAGAAATGCTCGCCCCGGTACAAATCGCCGGCTTTCAGCGAGCCGACGTCAAAGGCGCGCAGATCCATGAAGTAATCGGGTTTGGCGTCCGGGAAGGGCCGATAGCGGAGATCGTCACCAAAGAAACGCAGCACGACGGTATGGCGGGTCGGGCAGGCGGCATCGACCGGCGCGCCACCGTGCAAGGCCCCCGAATGCAGCACCACGGCATCACCGGGTTCCAGAGCCCAAGAGACCACGTCCCACGCATTGGGGTCCTCGGCCCGCTCGGCTTCGATGTCCGGCAGGCGCGGAAAATGCTCGGCGCCCCACAGGGGCCGGGTCGGGTCCTTGGAGTCCATAAACGCCGCCCCATCGTACATGAGGCCGAGATGGGAACTCCTGACGACTTCCAGGGCGTTCTGAGCCGGCAGGGCCTCGAAACTGATCCAGATATTTGCCAGATGCGATCCCTCGGCCGGGAAATAGGGCGTGTCCTGGTGCCACAGGGTCCGGCCCACCCCTCCGCCGTTTTTGACAAAAATCTCCTCACCAAAATACCAGACATGCTCCGACCCCCAGAGGTCGGCCAGGAACTCCGCGAAACCCAGTTTCTTCAGCATCGGCCCGTAGACTTCGAGTGATTTGGCGGTGCCGAGATCGTTGTACTGCTCGTCGCTCGTACCTTTGTAGAGATCGAGAGCCGTCGGGCCTGGATTGGCGAGGTTGAAGTCCAAACACCGCCGGCACTCGGCGAGATCGGCCGCGCTCAAGAGCCCCTCGGCCTTGATCACGCCATCACTTGCAAAAGCTTGTCGCATCGCTTCGGTTACACGGATCATTTTTCGCCTCCTTCGGTGGCGCTCCCATTCGGACCGGCCAGCAGGGCGGAGCCGTGTGTTGTTCCTAGCTCCAAATCCCCTGCCCTTCAAGGTTTCCGCATCTCCACCGCCCGCATTGATAAAGGAACCCACCCCGCCGCTCACGCGGCACCCCTCCCAAGAGGGGATAAAAAAGCTCCCCTCCTCGGAGGGGTGGCCCGAAGGGCCGGGGTGGGTTTCTTTCATTGGCCTGAACGGCTGGTATCGAAACTACGTTGAGTGGTCCATGGCACCTAGATATCAGGTGAGAAGGACTCTTACGCTGTTGACCTTCCCCCGGTAAACGCTCAATCTTTCGCCGGCGGTGAGTCCAGAGCCAAGGTCACAAGGGGTAAAACGGCGATAATCAACAGCACGATAAACGAGGGGTTGGACCACTCCACACCCATGGGCCGATAGACCTGGCCGGTTATCGCCGTATTGCCGAAATAGAGCAGCAGAATGAGCCAGCCGCAGCGGCTCCAGAGCCGCAGGTTGACCCCTGGCTGGGCGGGCGGCGGTGCCGGAGTGGTCATGCCCAAGAGCGCCTTCCAGCGCTGCATATCCCAGAGGATTAACGCCAGCAGCCCCACACTCATCAAGGTGACGACGATAGCGGTGGGCACCACTCCTGTGCTCCAGCAAAACACAAGAATTGCCACAAGAATAGGAGCGATAAGCGCCGCCCCCAAAGTCGCGTGGCGCTGCGTTATGAGCAACACGGCGGCCGTGAGCTGGAGTGCCCCGACAAATTGATAGAACCGACCGGTCGCATGAAAGGCGTGCAGGAACTCGTGAAAAACCCCCGTGTTCGCCGGATCGGTAAACGGCTGTCCCAGCAGCTTCTTGAGCCCGGCGGGAATGAAGGCAAAACCGATCATCATGCGCAAGACAATGGCACTGATGCAGAGCCCCCGGCATTCATGCGCCCGAGCGATGCGCTCTTCAAGCCATATTAATGTCATACTCCGGCCTCAGCAACGATACAGTCTCTGGCGATCTTCTAAACGGCTTGGGCGCGGGCGACTAGCCCCCCTGCCTCGCTGTGGAGCAGTGCTTCAACAGGTTCTGGTATTGAAACGAGGCATGATACTCACGCAGTGTGAGAGAAGTTAGCGCGTTTCACGATAGGTTGTAGCGAGGCCCGTATGCTCTCGGCTCAGGCTCTCGTAGGGTGTGCCCTGCGCACCAAGAAGCTGGTGCATGGGATGCACCCTACGGAAGGGAACGGCGGGCTATACGGAATCGTGAATTGCTCTGGAGTCCCTCTGTCGTTTCTCACCTCTGACCGTGCAGTCTCGTGAGGCCCTGCACTTGACTTGCGAATACAAACAAATCGGTATCTACTATGGGCCGGAAGAGCGGAGCGCGTCAATCGTTCCATGTCAGAGAGCGTCAGGGAGGTGCCGCCATGAGCCTTTCACCCATGGGAAACTCTCACGTCGATTTCAACTGGCCGACAGCCGGTATGACCTCGGTCCCGTATCAAATCTTTTGTGATCCTGCGGTGTATCGCCTCGAACAGGAACGCATCTTCAGAGGGCCAACCTGGAGTTATGTCGGGCTCGAAGCCGAGGTCGCCAACCCTGGCGACTTCAAGGCCACGTTTGTCGGCGACACGCCGATTGTGGTGTCGCGTGACAAAGAGGGCGCTCTGCACGCCTTTGTCAATCGCTGCGCGCATCGGGGAGCCATGGTCTGCCGCGAGTCTCGGGGCAATAAGGCCAGCCATACCTGCATTTACCATCAGTGGAGCTATAACCAGAAAGGCGACCTGATTGGGGTGCCGTTCCGGAAGGGGATTAATCAACAGGGCGGCTACCCGGCCGACTTTGATCCGGCGCAACATTCACTCCAGAAACTCCAGGTCGATACCTACAAAGGGCTGATCTTCGCGTCGTTTTCTTCCGAGGTCGAGCCGCTCTTCGACTATCTTGGCCCGGCCATGCGGCCGTGGCTCGATCGGGTTTTCAACCGGCCCGTGCAAGTCCTGGGCTATACCCGGCAATTTACCCACGCCAACTGGAAACTCTATTCGGAGAATGTCAAAGACCCCTATCATGCCAGTCTGCTCCATCTCTTCCTGACCACCTTCGGCCTGTACCGTTCCTCCCAGGGCGGTGGCATCAGCATGGATGAGACTGGCCGGCACAGCATAGTGCGCGCCTACAGGAAGACGGAGCAAGAGGAGACTGCGGCGTATAAAGGCAAGAATATGCATAGCTATCAAAAAGACTATGCCCTGGCCGACCCGTCTCTGCTCGCCTCGCGTCAGGAATTTGATACCGACTTAAATGTCCAAATCCAGACGATCTTCCCGAGCCTGGTTGTCCAGCAGATTCAAAACACCCTTGCCACTCGACAGATTTTGCCCAAGGGACCGGACCGGTTCGAGCTCGTGTTTACCTTCTTTGGCTTTAAGGATGATGACGAGGAGATGCACCGCATCCGTATCAAACAGGCCAATCTAGCCGGGCCGGCCGGCTATGTCTCAATGGAAGACGGCTACGCCACGGAGCTGGTCCAGCAGGCGATTGTAATGGAAAAGGACGAATGCTCAATGATCGCATTGGGTGGGACCGGTACAGAGGACCAGGAGAACCTCATAACCGAGACGGCTCTGCGCGGCTATTGGAATTACTACCACGACGTGATGGGGTTTTCATAAAACGTCACCCACGGAAGACAGCCGCACGGTCTGATTGATCTGGCGACTGGAGCAAATGACGCTGCTGTGTAGCCGTCCGTCATTCCTGCGAAAGCAGGAATCCAGGCCCCCCGGCCTCTGGATGCCGGATCACAGCCTGCCCCGGACATGATCCGGGGTCCGGCATGACGAAAGCGGGCCGGCCGGGCTACAGCCTAGCGTGAAACGCTATAGGGCACCCAGCGCCGAATTAGGGCAGGCCCCAAGGGTCGGTAGTGCATTAGTTTGAAAATATAATAAATTATGCAATGCGGTCTACTCGGAAGACCTCAGCCCGCAGCAGGACTACGACGGCCTGCGGGTCATCAACCCGTTTCTGGAAGAATCGGAAACCCCATGACCACTTGTGTCCTGCGTTCCATGTGATATCCGCTCCCTGCCGCCAAGGGATACGCAGAAAGATGAGCGCCAGCGACCTGAACTGGATTGCCAACTACATCTGGGGCATTGCCGACGACGTGCTGCGCGACCTGTACGTGCGCGGCAAGTACCGCGACGTAATCCTGCCCATGACCGTGCTGCGCCGGCTGGACGCGGTGCTGGAAGACAGCAAGCGGGCCGTCCTTGACATGAAGGCCAGCCTCGACGCGGCGGGCGTGGTCGAACAGGACCCGGCCCTGCGCCAGGCCGCAGAACAGGCATTCTACAACACCTCGAAGTTCACCCTGCGTGACCTCAGAGCCCGCGCCAGCCGCCAGCAGTTGACCGCCGACTTTGAAGCCTACCTGGACGGGTTCTCGCCCAACGTGCAGGACATCCTCGACAACTTCGAGTTCCGCAACCAGATTCTGCGTCTGTCCAAGGCCGACGCCCTGGGCACGCTGATCGAGAAGCTCACCACGCCCGACATCAACCTGAGCCCGGCTCCGGTCCTGAACCCCGACGGCTCGGTCAAACACCCCGGTCTCGACAACCACGGCATGGGCTCGATCTTCGAGGAACTGGTGCGCCGCTTCAACGAGGAGAACAACGAAGAGGCCGGCGAACACTGGACCCCACGCGACGCCGTGACCCTCATGGCCAGGCTCGTCTTCCTGCCCATTGCCGACGCCATCAAATCCGGCACCTATCTGCTCTACGACGGCGCCTGCGGCACCGGCGGCATGCTGACCGTGGCCGAGGACACCCTGCGGCAACTCGCCACCGAATACGACAAAGACGTGTCCACCCACCTCTACGGCCAGGAGATCAACGCCGAGACCTACGCCATCTGCACGGCCGATCTGCTGCTCAAGGGCGAGGGCGAAGCCGCCGACAACATCGTGGGCGGCCCGGAGCACTCCACCCTGGCCAACGACGCCTTCGCCGCCCGCGAGTTCGACTTCATGCTGTCCAACCCGCCCTACGGCAAGAGCTGGAAGACCGACCTGGAGCGTATGGGCGGCAAGACCGACCTGCACGACCCGCGTTTCGTGATCGAGCACGCCGGCGATCCCGAGTATTCGCTGGTCACCCGCTCCAGCGACGGCCAGATGCTGTTCCTGGCCAACAAGCTGTCCAAGATGAAGCAGGACACCCCGCTCGGCAGCCGTATTGCCGAGGTCCACAACGGCAGTTCCCTGTTCACCGGCGACGCCGGCCAGGGCGAGAGCAATATCCGCCGCTGGATCATCGAGAACGACTGGCTGGAAGCCATCGTCGCCCTGCCGCTCAATATGTTCTACAACACCGGCATCGCCACCTACGTCTGGGTGCTGACCAACCGCAAACCCGCACACCGCCAGGGCAAGGTTCAATTGATCGACGCCACCCAGTGGTACCGGCCCTTGCGCAAGAACCTGGGCAAGAAGAACTGCGAGCTGGGCGAGGAGGACATCGCCCGCATCTGCAACACTTTTCTGGCTTTCAAGGAGAGCGAGCAGAGCAAAATCTTCGACAATGCCGCCTTCGGCTACTGGAAGGTCACGGTCGAGCGGCCGCTGCGCCTCAAAGGCATCGACCCCAACCGCGCCTGCAAGGCTGCCGAAATCAAGAAGCTCAAAGAGACTGGCGAGCGGAGCGAAAGCGCTCCGCCCGTCATCAAGAAAATTCACAAGCGGGGCACCAAGGCCGACCCGTTGCGCGGCCGGTTCGTCACCACCATCAACGGCAAACCTGCCGTGGTGGAATACGAGCCCGACACCGACCTGCGCGACACCGAGCAGATTCCATTGCAGGAGGTAGGCGGTATCGAATCCTTTTTGCGCCGCGAGGTTCTGCCCTACGCCCCTGACGCCTGGTATCAGTCCGACAGCGTGAAGGTCGGCTACGAGATCAGCTTCACCCGCTATTTCTACAAGCCGCAGCCCCTGCGGACGCTGGACGAGATTCGGGCCGACATCCTGTCACTGGAGGAAGAGACCGAGGGGCTGCTCGACCAGATCATCCGGGCATAGCCGTCCCGCCAGCACTGAACTATAGTTGACAAAGTGCACACATTGGATGACTATCCGTCCATGGAGGTACGCTTCGATTGGAGTACGGAGAAGAACCAACAACTCGTTGAACAGCGAGGAATCTCCTTCGAGCGTGTCGTCACCGCAATCGAACAAGGTGGCCTGGTGAACGTGCTGGAACACCCTAATCAGGAGCGGTACCCAGGGCAGTCGATCTACGTGGTAGACATCGAAGAATACATCTACCTCGTCCCGTTCGTGAGCGAGGCGGACGGCTCACGGTTCCTGAAGACGATCATCCCCAGCCGGAAGGCGACGCGTGACTATCACAGGAGGCAACCATGATGAGCAGCAAAATGAGTACCGAAGAGAGGGAAATTCTGGAGAAGTTCGAGCGCGGCGAGTTGCGACCTGCTTCCAACGTCGAGCACGAGCTCGTACAGGCCCGTCAAGCGGCTCGCAATACGTTTAACAAGACCCGGCGAGTCAACCTGCGGGTGACCGAACGTGACTTCAGTCTCGCCCACGCACGGGCACGGGAGGAGGGCATTCCGTATCAGACGCTTTTGTCGAGCGTCATCCACAAATACCTGTCGGGTCGGCTGGTCGAGAAGAGATAGGAGACCGACCAAGTCACACGGAGGAAGCGCAAATGAGACCGACCGAGATCATCTTCGAGGTCACGGAGGCCGTGGAAGGCGGGCACGACGCCCGAGCGCTTGGGTACAGCGTTTTCACCCAGGGCGATGATTGGGACGACCTGAAAGACATGGTGAAGGACGCGGTGCTCTGCCATTTCGACGAAGACAGCGCACCAAGAGTCATCAGGCTCCATCATCGCTAACGGCGCAGCATTTCTCGATCTCTCCAAGCGTGAAGTATTCGAAACGCTCTTTGACTGACAAATGGCCGCCGAACTGAAACCCTACCCTGCCTATAAGGATTCCGGCGTACCGTGGCTGGGGGAGGTGCCGGCGCATTGGGAGGTGTTACCGCTTTGCTCTGTTGCTACGCCTAAGTCCGTTACAGGCCAACAGCACCGTGAGCTACTGTCGGTGTACCTGGACCGAGGTGTTATTCGTTTTTCTGAGGTCGAAGAGAAGCGTACAAACGTGACGAGCGAAGATCTGTCTAAATATCAAGCCGTCGATCCTGGTGATTTCGTCCTGAACAATCAGCAAGCCTGGCGCGGCTCTGTTGGAGTGTCCAACCTTTCCGGGATCGTTAGTCCCGCTTACCTAGTGCTTTCGTTGAGTCCGAGGCTTCATACTGGTTTCGCAAACCTCCTCTTCCGAGAACGGGTAATGGTTACCCAATATCTCGTCTGCTCACGAGGTGTTGGTTCTATCCAAAGGAATCTCTACTGGCCACATCTCAAAAGGATAGCATTTCCTGTCCCACCCCTCCCAGAACAAACCGCCATCGTCCGCTTCCTTGACCACGCCGACCGACGTATCCAGCGCTACATCCGCGCGAAGGAGAAGCTGATTGCGCTGCTGGAGGAGCAGAAGCAGGCCATCATCCACCAGGCCGTCACCGGCCAGCTCGACGTCCGCACCGGCCAGCCCTACCCGGCCTACAAGCCCTCCGGCGTGGAGTGGCTGGGAGAGGTGCCGGCGCACTGGGACCTACGACCGGCAAAATGGTACTTCCGAGAAGTAGATGAGCGTTCTGAAACTGGCTTGGAGGAACTGCTATCCGTGTCTCACATTACCGGAGTGACGCCACGAAGTGAGAAGAATGTCACGATGTTTAAGGCGGAATCGAACGTCGGACACAAACTGTGTAAGCCCGGCGATCTTGTCATCAATACGATGTGGGCCTGGATGGCCGCCCTGGGCGTTTCCAGACAGGCCGGGATAATCAGCCCATCGTATGCTGTCTACCGGCCACACTCTTCTTCGAGACTGTTTGGCGACTACGCTGACCTCTTGCTGCGTACAACAACATACAAGAACGAATATATCTGCCGATCAACGGGTATCCGCTCGTCGCGACTGAGGCTGTACCCGGAGGAATTCCTCCGTATCAAGTTGCTATGCCCTCCACTTGAAGAACAGCATGCTATTGTCGAGTTCGTAAGCAAAGAATCGACGAACGCACGGCGTTCTATTGATATCACGCACAGCCAAATCGACCTGCTCCACGAATACCGCATCCGCCTGATCGCCGATGTGGTCACCGGTAAGCTCGACGTGCGCGAGGCGGCGGCCGCGCTGCCCGAAGTCGATCCTCTCGCTGCCGAAGACACCCTGGACGACACCCTCGACACCGACGCCCCTACCGGACCGATCCCACGCGATGCCGGAGTGTTGCCCGTTAGTCAATGAGACCCTATGCTGTGTGACACAGAAATTGTGAGGCTGTGCCCATGAGTGGAGAAACGGAATCCGAACACCGTTATAGGAGGTTGCGCGAGGTCATTGAGAAGATCATAGCCAGCGGCGGCGGATTGCGCATGGCCGATAACCTGTCCCGTGAGGAACTATACGACCGGGACAGAGCCAGGGCTGAAGCGCAGGCAGCGGCTGCCGCCGAAGACGAAGACCTCAAGCGCGGGTGAGCAGCGCGTGCCCTGGGCTGCGACGTAGTCTATTCCGAGGAGTTCAGCGAGGAACAGGACTACGATGGCCTTCGGGTCATAAACCCGTTCACAGACCAAGCAGACCCACAATGACCACCGACACCTCCAAACGCCGCTGCCGAGTCCGAGTTCGACAACGGGCAAGAACCGTCGGATGTTGAGTATTGACCATGCCAATGCCCGCCGAGCCAAAGATTTACCATATCGTCCACGTCGACCGGTTGCCCTCGGTCATTGCGGACGGCTTCCTCTGGTGCGACGCAGAGGTTGTTCAACGCTTACCATCTGGCACCACAATCGGTATGAACAATATCAAGCAGCGGCGGCTGACCGAACTCACGCTCACCAGTCATCCAGGTCTCTATGTTGGTCAGTGCGTGCCGTTCTACTTCTGCCCGCGGTCCGTCATGCTCTACATGCTCCATATGGCGAATCATCCTGAATTGGCCTATCGCGGTGGGCAGAAACTCATTGTTCATCTGGAGGCGGATTTATTCCAGACCGTTGCTTGGGCGGAGGAATACGAACAACGGTGGGCCTTCACGTTGTCGAACGCTGGAGCCCGCTACTTTAAGGATCGCTCCGACTTGTCCCAACTGGGCGAGATCGCTTGGGACGCCGTACAGAGTGATCGCTGGTCCGGCCGGGGGATCTCTTCATCGGTAAAGGAGGGCAAACAGGCAGAATTCCTGGTCGAACATCGTTTCCCTTGGAAGCTGGTCTCGCGCATCGGCGTGTATTCACATCCAGCCTACGGCCGCGCCTGCGCAGCCCTTGAAACCGCCGCGCATAAACCACCTGCCGAAATCAAGCGCAACTGGTATTATTGACGGAAAGGAGGGCCGTCATGATCGAATACAAGACGGGCGACATCATCGCCGAAGACGCCGAAGCGTTGGTCAATACCGTCAACTGTGTCGGTGTCATGGGCCGTGGCATCGCGCTTCAGTTCAAGAAAGCCTTCCCCGAGAACTTCAAATCTTATGCTGCCGCGTGCAAGCGAAATGAGGTACAGCCGGGTCGTATGTTTGTCTTCGAGACCGGCCAGATGTATCCGCGGTACATCATAAATTTTCCGACTAAGCGCCACTGGCGAGGCAAGAGTCGAATGGAGGATATTGATGCTGGTCTTACCGCCCTGGCGGAGGAAATCCGGGCTCTCAACATCCGGTCGATTGCTCTCCCGCCGCTTGGGAGTGGCCTCGGGGGGTTGGCTTGGTCTGAAGTATGTCCACGTATCGAGTCGATGCTGCGAGGGTTTAATGATTTGAAGGTCGTGTTGTTCAAGCCAGGGGGCGGGCCGACAGACAAGCGGATCAACCATTCCAGTGACGTGCCCAAGATGACAGCGGGACGGGCGGTGCTGGTTGGGCTTATCGATTGCTATCTTCGTGGCTTGCTGGACCCGTTTGTGACGTTGTTGGAAGTACACAAGCTTCTGTATTTCATGCAGGAATCCGGCGAGCGCTTGCGACTCAAGTATCAAAAAGCGCCTCATGGTCCCTACGCAGAGAATTTGCGCCATGTGCTGCACAAGGTTGAGGGACACTTCATCTCTGGCTACGCCGATGGCGGCGATACTCCCGGTAAGCAGCTTGAACTTGTGCCCGGCGCAATCGAGGACGCGAACGTCTTTCTTGAGAGTCACCCGAAAACGCGCGAGCGTTTCAACAAAGTTACCGACCTAGTCGAAGGCTTTGAGTCGTCGTTCGGCCTGGAACTGTTGTCCACGGTTCACTGGGTCGTCAGTAAGGAGCAGGGCAAAACTATAAGTGATGTCGTTCGGCAAATCTACGCCTGGAACGAGGGAAAGAAGAAGTTTTCCCGGCGCCAGATCAGACTTGCGCTTGATGTCCTGTCGGAGAAGGACTGGATCGATTCAGGCGCTTTGCACGCTGGCTCATGACCACCGATACCAGCGAACGCGGCCTCGAACGCCTGATCTGCACCGCGCTGGCCGGCCATCCCTGCGAGCCGCCCACGACGGGCACGGTGGCCGAACCGCCTGCGGGCTACGGCGGCGTGGGCTGGAGCGGCGGCAACTTCCACGACTACGACCGCGCGTATTGCGTCGATCTGGTCCAGCTCCGCGCCTTTCTGCGCACGACCCAGCCCAAGGCGGCGGACTCGCTGGGTCTGTCCGAGGACGGCCCGACGCGGCGCAAATTCCTGGCCCGTCTCCAGGGCGAGATTGCCAAGCGCGGCACTATCGACGTGCTGCGCCACGGCATCGACCACGGGCCGCACCACCTGGACCTGTTCTACGGTACGCCTTCACCGGGGAATGAGAAGGCCCGGGAACGCTTCGAGCAGAACCGCTTCACCGTTACCCGCCAGTTACGCTACAGCCGCGACGAAACCCAGCGGGCGCTGGACCTCGGGCTGTTCATCAACGGCCTGCCGGTCTTCACCTTCGAGATCAAGAACAGCCTGACCAAACAGACCGTGGACGATGCGGTCTGGCAGTACAAGAAAGACCGCAACCCGCGCGAGAAGCTGTTCGCGTTCGGCCGCTGCGTGGCCCACTTTGCCGTGGACGAGAGCGAAGTGCGCTTCTGTACCCACCTCCAGGGCAAGTCCTCATGGTTCCTGCCCTTTAACCGGGGCTGGAACGATGGCGCGGGCAACCCGCCCAACCCCAACGGACTCAAGGCCGACTACCTGTGGCGCGCAGTGCTGACCCGCGCAAGCCTGACCAACATCCTGGAGAATTATGCCCAGGTGGTGGAGTCCAAGGACGAGAAGACAGGCAAAAAGAAGAAGACCCAGGTCTGGCCGCGTTATCACCAGCTCGACGTGGTGCGGAGGCTGCTGGAAGACGCCGGGACGCGCGGAGTGGGCCAGCGCTATTTAATCCAGCACTCGGCCGGCAGCGGCAAGAGCAACTCCATTGCCTGGCTGGCGCATCAACTGATCGGGCTGGCAAAAGACGACAGCCCGGTCTTCGATTCGATCATCGTGGTCACCGACCGACGGATTCTCGACGAGCAGATTCGCGACACCATCAAACAGTACGCCCAGGTCGGTGCGACGCTCGGGCATGCCGAGCACTCGGGCGACCTGCGCCGCTTTATCGAGTCCGGCAAGAAGATCATCATCTCGACCGTGCAGAAGTTCCCCTTCATCCTCGACGAGATCGGCGACGAACAGCGCGGGCGGCGCTTCGCCATCATCATCGACGAGGCCCACTCCAGCCAGGGCGGCCGCACCAGCGCAGCCGTGGCCCAGGCGCTGTCCCAGGCCGGTGAGGAGGGTGAGGAGGAGACCTACGAGGATCAGATCAACCGCCTCATGGAGTCGCGCAAGCTGCTCCCCAACGCCAGCTACTTTGCCTTTACGGCCACACCCAAGAACAAGACCCTGGAAATTTTCGGCACCCCGGACCCCCAGGCCGACGGCACGGTCAAGCATCACGCCTTCCACACCTATTCCATGAAGCAGGCCATCCAGGAGGGCTTTATCCTGGACGTGCTGGCCCACTACACGCCGGTGAACAGCTATTACAAGCTGGCCAAGATCGTGGAAGACGACCCCCAGTTCGATACCAAGAAGGCCCAGCAAAAGCTGCGGCGCTTTGTCGAGAGCCACGACCACGCCATCCGTCTCAAGGCCGAGATCATGGTCGATCACTTCCACGAGCAGGTCCTGGCCCAGAACAAGATCGGCGGCGCAGCCCGGGCGATGGTCGTCACCAACGGTATTGAGCGGGCCATCCAGTACTTTCACGCCATCCGCGACTATTTGCAGGAACGTAAGAGCTACTACCGGGCCATCGTGGCCTTCTCCGGCGAGCCCGAGTTCAACGGAGCCAAGGTCAGCGAGGCGGCGCTGAACGGCTTTCCGTCCGCCAAAATCGCCGAGAAGATACAGGAAGACCCCTACCGTTTCCTGGTCTGCGCGGACAAGTTTCAGACCGGCTATGACGAGCCCCTGCTGCACACCATGTACGTGGACAAGACGCTCGCGGGCGTCAAGGCGGTGCAGACCCTGTCGCGCCTCAACCGGGCGCATCCCAAGAAGCATGACGTCTTTGTGCTGGACTTTCTGAACAAGACCGAGATTATTCGTGATTCCTTTGCCAGCTTCTATCGGGCGACAATTCTGGCCGACGAGACCGACCCCAACAAACTGCACGACCTCCAGGCCGACCTCGACGGCGCCCAGGTCTATGCCCCCGAGCAGATCGACGACTTTGTATCGCGCTACCTGGGCGGAGCCGAACGCGACCGGCTCGACCCCATTCTCGATCAATGCGTGGCGGTCTATCGGCACGATCTGGACGAAGACGGACAGGTGGCCTTCAAGGGCAAGGCCAAGGGCTTTGTGCGGACCTATGCCTTCCTGTCGTCAATCCTGCCCTATACCAACCCGGCCTGGGAGAAGCGCTCGATCTTCCTGAATTTCCTGGTCTCCAAGCTGCCCTCTCCTCGGGAGGAGGACCTGTCCAAGGGGATTCTCGACGCTATTGATATGGACAGCTACCGGGCCGAGAAGCGGGCCATGCAGCAGATTGTGCTGCCCGACGAGGACGCCGAGATCGAGCCGGTCCCGACCACTGGCGGCGGCCACGTGCCCGGACCAGAGTTGGACCGGCTGTCGAATATCCTGCGGGCCTTCAACGATCTGTTCGGCGACATCGACTGGGACGACGCCGACCGCGTGCGGCAGCTCATTACTGAGACCATTCCTGCCAGGGTGGCCGAGGATACGGCCTTCAAGAACGCCCAGCACAACTCGGACCGGGAGAACGCCCGCATCGAGCACGACAAGGCGCTGCTGCGGGTCATGACCTCGGTGATGAAGGACGACACCGAGCTGTTCAAGCAGTTCATGGACAACCAGAGCTTCAAGCGCTGGCTGACCGATACGGTGTTCGGGCTTGCCTCCGAGCAGGCCGGCACCAGGTGAGGCACTCGGTGTGACGGCCCAATAACCCGACAGAACCTTAAAAGTCCATCGGCAGCCGTAAGTGGTCGTGATAGATTCGGTCGCGGTACTCCAAGAGCTGGGGAGACAGCGCCTCGGCCACCACGGGATCGGTGTTCACGAACATGGCCCGCAGGGCCGCATCCATCGGACATAGTTCGGGCGGCAGGGGCGCGACGAATACGGCAAAGGTGGACCAGTAGATGTCCAGGGCCGACAGGCTGTCCCCGATCAGATACCGGCGGCCGTGGGCCTGCTGTTCGGCCAGGCGCGCACCCAAGGCCCGCAGGGTCTGGGCGACGTGCTGAGGGGCGGCTGCGACCGAGGCCGGGCTATAACCGTACTTGCCGCCCAGATAGGACGCATAGGCCCTGCCCTGTTCGCCCACTTCGGGGTTGGACAAGAGGCCGTGGACAAACATGATCCGGCGGAACCAGCCAAAACCGGTCTCCCCACACAACTCGTTACACAGCCCGAACATGAGGATGCGCTCGGTCTCATCCTCCGGCATGAGCGAGGGCTGGGGGGCGAGCCGCTCGACCAGATAGAGTTGTTCATTCCAGGTGGTGCGCGGCCGTTCCTCATTCCAGACGGCGACGGGCGCGCTGCTCTGACGGGTCCAGTCCTGCAAGGCGGCATCGTGCCCGGCCGCTTTGCCGACCAGCGTAAACGGCAGGTTCTTGATGTGACACATACCTTTGAGCCCCTCGGCCCAGGGGTTGGGGCGGCCCGGAGGGGCAACAATCCGTAATCCGTCCAGGGTTTTGGCTTGCTCAATGTCGATATAGTCTGCCATGCGGTCTTCCTCCTCGGTGTTCACGCTGTCGAGCCTTTAGAGCAGGAAATGGACAAGAGGACAACTCACGGCTCGTGTCGGATGACGCTGTGCTCATCCGATCGAGCAGATATCACTATCAGTTATTGTTTGACATCGCCTATCGCTTCCGGTACACGAAGTCGGCAGCAACGCTGACACGGGGGAACGCTGACACGGGAGGTAGGGCATGAAGCTTTTTGACACGAGCGGCCTCGACTGGATCCATTTCACGGGGGACGAGAGGTTTGACTATCCCATCGACTACTGGGCCTCCGTCCTCACGACGCGGCCGGACGGTCACATCGATATCCTGTTTCGCTGGGAGCCCAACTCCTATTGCCACTTTCATCGGCATCTGGTCGACACAACGACGACCGTGCTGCAGGGGGAACACCACGTCATCGAGATCGAGCAGGGCAAAGAGATCGAGCACAAGGTCCGTCTTGCCGGTGATTATGCACACAAACCAGCTGGGGACGTTCATATGGAGTACGCCGGCCCAGCGGGCTCGCTCCTGCTCTTCAATATGTACGCCCCCGATGGCCGTCTCTTCGACATCCTCGACGCGAACGGGAACGTGCTCGCTCCCATTGCGACCGAGGACCTGATGCAACAACAGCGCCTCGCGAGCTAGAGCAAATAACGGTGCTGTGTAGCCGCCCGTCATTCCTGCGCAAGAACGTCACCCCTGTGAAAACAGGGGCAGGAGTCCAGACTCCCAGCCCCCCGGCCTCTGGATGCTGGATCACAGCCTGCCCCGGACATGATCCGGGGTCCGGCATGACAAAAGCGTACCGGCACGGCTACAACTTATCGTGAAACGCTCCAGCCACGAGCGGGCTCGCGGCTGGAAGACCACAGCATATTCCGTAACGCTGGGCCTTCTACGCCAAATCTACAGCGAATCTGCGAATCCTTTGATATCGCGGATGGTGGCCGCGTAGACGTCCGGGATCGCTTTGGGGAAAAGGACGTCGGCGGCGTGGCAGGTCCCGTTGACGGTCCGGCTGTAGACCGGCACCCCGGCTGCCATGAGCCGCTGATAATGGACGAGCCCCTCATCCCGCAGAGGGTCTAGTTCGTTGACCGAGATGACGTGCGGGGGTAAGCCCTGGAGGTCTTCCCCGGTGGCCCAGTATGGCCAACACAGCGGATTTTTCGCGTTTTTACCTTCAGGGTCGTAGACGCTTGCCAGCACCTCCATCTGACGGCAGTTGATCAAGTAGTTGTCGTTCTCGTACAGAGAGCGCAGATCATTGCTCGGCTGGGCCCACTCTCCATAAATATACGGGCACAAGGCGTAGACGCCGGCAATGTGTCCAAGGCGTCCGTCCTGCTTGGCCTGCAAACATGTGGCCAGAGCGAGGTTTCCGCCGCCGGACTCACCGGACGCAATAATCTTCGAGACCCCCAGGCTGGCCTTGTTGTCAAACACCCATTGCAGGCCGCTCGTGCAGTCGT
Organism: uncultured Binatia bacterium (SeqCode); assembly: GCA_965232605.1. Lineage (GTDB taxonomy): Bacteria > Desulfobacterota > Binatia > Bin18 > Bin18 > Bin18. Next base: position 383,862 of record CBDDQA010000006.1, read on the forward strand.
TGAGACCGGCCGGAAACGGATGGTTGCCCAGCTTGCCCGCGCCATTGCGGAATTCCACGCCGACGGCGACCAGGCCGGTGGCGGCGAGTTCATCGCGCCAGCGTCGATACGAGGGGTCATCCGCGGTCAGGATCACCATGCCGCCGCCGTGCATGTGGTATACACAGGGCAGCGGGCCGGACGCATTCTGGGGCGTATGAATGTAGAGGTTGATGTCGTTGCCATCCACGCCCTTAATGACCTCGGTCCGCCGCTCGATATTCGGCATCGCCGGCAGGTCAGCGCACAGGGCGGCAAACACCGTTGCCATGCCGGCCTCACTGCCCGCACAGAAGTCGAGCTTTTCCGGCAGGGGCGAGTCCGCGTTGACCGGTATGGGCGGCAGGGCCACATCGAGCTTAAAGGGCGCACAGGCATCGACCAGGCGGGGGTCCGTGCGCGGGTCGGTCTTCATGACCTGGTCCGGATTGCCGAGACGACCTGGTAAGAGAGGCAGGTCGTTCTGGTGTGATTGCGATATCGCTGTTGTCATGGTGTGACTCCTTTCTGATTGTCCTGACTAAAGAACGGCGGGTCCATTACATCATCGTCCCGTATGCGACGGAGGCCGTAGCGCGTCTCCTTTTCCTCGTCCCCTGCATACCAGACCAGCACGGCGGGGAAAAGAAGTTAGGCGGAAACTTAGTGGCGGCAGACTCGTCGGCACTCACGATCCGGGCTTGCACCCAAAACCTCGGCTGTGAGAGACTCGCAGACGGCTGGCGCTCCGTGAGGAACCCGGCCCGTTCACTCACAGAGAGGAGCAGGCATGGAACGCATGACGCCTGAAGAATGCCGGAGTTTCTTACTCAGTCCGGTGCGGACCGGCAAGCTGGCTACCGTGCGGAAAGACGGCCGGCCCCTGGTCGTGCCGGTCTGGTATGACCTTGAGGGCGAGACCCTGGTCTTTATGACCGGACGTGACTCGCTCAAGGCCCGCAATATCCGCCACGAGCCCAGGGTCAGCCTGTGTGTCGATGATGAGGTGACGCCGTTCACGTATGTCGAACTCTCAGGCACAGCCGTCATGTCCGATGACGCGGACCAGGGACGCTATTGGGCGGCGCGGATTGGCGGGCGCTATATGGGGCAGGCGTTAGCCGAGACCTATGGACAGATCAACAGCGGGTCGGGAGAGTTGATCGTACACGTCACGCCAACGCACCTGCATGGGTATAAAGAGGTGACCGGTCGATATCCACAGCCGACGTAGCCGCAGTGATCCACGCGGTCGGCCTGGCAGCTTCCAGTCCAACAATTTTTTGAGACCGCGCAATGAGACTTCACCACCCCTGACGCTCGCTTGACGTGCGGAAATTTCCGTGTTCGGGTAAAAAAATCATTTCATGAGGAGGGTACGCAATGGCAGACGTCGGGTCCGAAAAGGTCTTCGAGAACGACAAGGTAATCGTGTGGAACTTCGAGCTCGCCCCGGGCGAGGAAACGCCCGTGCACACCCACGAGCACAGTTATATGTGGTACGCGATCTCGGGCGCGCCCCTACAGGTGACCGACGAGAACGAGCAGGACCTGGGCACAATGGAGGTGCCGACGGGCGCAATTTTTTCGCTGAAAGTGGAGGATGGCGAAATCGAGGTGGTATCCGGGCCGGGCAAGGGGATGCGCGTCCCGGCCCGGCATAAGGCCCGCAACGCCGGGACCACGCCGTATCGGGAAGTCCTGGTCGAGTTTAAGTAAACCCCGTCAAGCGCCCTACCGTTCCTGGGCCTGACGACGAGCCAGCCGCGCATACCCGTCACGGGTTTGCGGCAGGCGGCGGTCTAAAATCCGTGACGCGATGACCGTGCGCAGAATCTGGGCCGTCCCGCCCCCAATGGTGAACATGCGCGCGTCCCGCACCATGCGTTCGGCCGGCGTATTGCGCGAATAGCCTTTGGCGCCAAACACCTGTAAGGCGTCATTGGTGACCTTAATGGCCATTTCCGAGGCGAACAGCTTTGCCTGCGCGGCCGCATTCGGGTCCGGGAAGGGGCTGTCGTGGGAGCCGCGCGAACGGGCCGCGCTGTGGATCATGAGCCGCGCCGCTTCGATCTGCGTCGCCATATCGGCCAGCATCCACTGCAAGCCCTGAAACTCGGCAATCGGCCGACCGAACTGTTCTCGGTCCAAGGCGTATTGTTTGGCGCCTTCATAGGCTCCGGTCGCCAGCCCCAGCGCCACCGTGCCGGCGCCAACCCGTTGGGTATTGTAGGCATTCATCAATTCGGCAAAGCCGCGCCTGAAGCCGCCCGGCGGAGTTAAGACCCGGTCGGCCGGCAGTTCGAGGTCTTCGAAATGCACCTCGGCTTCAGGAATACCGCGTAAGCCCATCGTGGGTTCACGCTGACCGATGCGCAAGCCACGATCCTGGTCGCGCACGGCAATGAATCCACCGATGCCCTGCTCTGTTCCCTGTCCGTCAAACACGCGGGCGAAGATCAGATGGAGTTGCGAAACACCGCCCCCGGTAATCCAGTGCTTCATGCCGTTCAGCACATACGTATCGCCGTGTTTATCGGCCCGCGTGGTCATCTCCGAGGCGGCGCTGCCGGCCTGAGGCTCGGTAATACAGATGGCCGGCTTATCCCCGGCCAGGACCAGAGCGGCGGCGAGTTCTTTTTGCGTCGGCGTGCCGTAGTGCATGATGGCGGAAAGCGCCCCCATGTTCGCTTCGACCGCAATCCGTCCGGTCACCCCGCACACTTTTGCCATCTCTTCGATGACGAGCACCACGTCGAGATAGCTCAGTCCGGCCCCACCAAATTCCGGCGGGATGGTCATGCCAAAGAATCCGGCCTCATTCAACGCCCGGACATTCTCCCAGGGGTATTGTTCGCTGCGATCAACCTCCGCGGCGTGCGGCGCGATCACGTCCTGGGCCAATGCGCGCGCCCGCGCCCGCAACGCAAGCTGCGACTCCGTCAGCGTGTAATGCATGGCCGAAACCCTCCCTAAGCGTGCAGGCGGGCCGCTCTTTGCCGCGCGTGTTCCGCCCGCGCGTCGTCGCCGCAGGCCTGTAACACGGTTGCGTACTTTTGCCAGCTCCCCAGACTGTTCGGCCTCAACAAGGCCCGCTGCGCCAGCAGCGTCCGCGCCTGCTCATAGCGTGCGGCGCGCATGGCGGCCTCGATGAGAATCTGGGTAAAGACATCGCGCTGCGCATGAGACCCGCCGATGCCAAACCAGCGGTCGCGCAGCGGCCACAAGACCTCAACCGCCCGCGCGTACTCCGCGTTTTCAAATGCCAGCACGCCCTCACACATCGGCACCACCACATCCGCCATCAGCGAAGCGGAATAATTGTCCGGGGTCTGGGCAAATGATTCGAGGGCATTGATATACGCCTGCGCGGTCTCCTGGTCGTCCGCGGACGCCAGCGCCATCAAGCTATGCAGATCGGTAAACGCCAGCACATGATCATCGACCCGCTTCCGCGCATACTCTGCCAGGGGCTCCCAGCGTTCACCGACATCCACCCCCAGCAATTCCAGGCGCTTGAGCAGCGAGGCGCCGTTTTGCACGTCCAGGAAGAATTCCGTGTTCGCGGTCAGGATCCTGTTGTCATAGACGTCCAGGGTAAAATCATAGTCACCCCGCTCAAGCGCGAATAAGGCCAGGTGCCACCAATTATGGCCCTGAAACGGGTTTCGATCGGCCCATTGCTCGACCGGCCGATCGATCAGGGCAATCCCCTCGTCCAGGCGGCCCTGCATCTCCATCACGTGGGCGACCGAGTGAATCGCCCACAGGTCATCCGGGTTCAGCTCAATGGACCGGCGCCCGAAGGTTTCGGCCTGCGCATAATCGCCGCATTCTTCAAGCGCGAAGGCCAACATGCCGAGGACGAAGCTGTAACCGGGGATCGACGCATCCCACAGGTCGAACACGCCGGCGACGGTATTGCGAATGACGTAACTCCGGCCAGTCCAGAAAGTTGAATGGTGGTGCATTTTGAGCGCCAGCAGGTCGTGAGGATGGTCGGCCAGTATGGCCTCCCAGGCCGCACAGGCCCGTTCGAGATTGCCGCTGGCCAACCCTTCCAGGGCGTCACAGTGCAGACGTTCGCGGCGGGCGTCGGTCGCAAGATGTTCGCGGGCGTAGGACGCGCTGGCCAGCATTTTCGGGCGGACCGCGACCGTCTCGAGCATGGACATGATATATCCCCGGACCACATGGGCCATTGGAAAATCCGGGTCGAGTTCGAGGACGCGCTTGAGATTTTTCGGCGCGGCGAGACGATAATCCCAGAGGTCCGTGAGCACTTGGTCATACTCGGTCAGCGCCTCGGCATTCGTCACCGTGATATCAAGACCGCGAACGTCGGTGGGCATGAGATTTCTCCTTTGCGTTAGGGTAGCCACATCGGTGTTTCCCCCGTCACATTAGCCGGACTCTCGGTGGACAACAATCCGGCATGGAGCGTTTGATTGGATTGGGCACCAGTGAAGCCGGGTTCACCCGTCCCCATCAAGACTTCTTTGTTTCCACAGGATATGGTACCTCGTAGCGTTTGAATGAAGAGCCGAGATTGAAAAAGGAGGACTGCGAGAATGAGTCAAACCGTAACGCACACGGAATCGAGCCAAACTGAACCAAACCGTATCCCCACCGCCGACGAGCTGGGCTTTGATCCCGGGGCCCTGCGCGAGAAATATGCCGCCGAGCGCGCCAAGCGGCTGCGCACGGACGCAAACAGTCAATACCGGGAAATCACTGGCCAGTTCGCGCACTATAACGAAGACCACTATGTCGAGCCGGGCTTCACCCGCCCCGCGCTGCAAGAAGAGGTCGATGTGGTGATTATTGGTGGCGGCTTTGGGGGCATGTTAGCCGCGGTACGACTGCAAGAGGCCGGGATCACCAATTTTCGCATCATCGAGAAAGCCGGGGATTTTGGCGGCACCTGGTACTGGAACCGCTACCCCGGCGCCCAGTGTGACATCGAGGGCTACCTCTATTTGCCCCTGCTCGAAGAACTCAACTACATCCCGAAAGAACGCTACTCTTTCGCCCCGGAGATATTCGAGCACGCACAACGGATTGGCAAGCACTATAATTTGTACGAACGCACCTGTTTCCAGACCAAAGTCAAAGAGGCCGGCTGGGATGAGGAAGCCGGACGCTGGACCGTCACCACCGATCGTGGCGACGAGTTCACAACGCGCTTTATCATCATGTCGAGCGGGCCGCTGAACAAGCCCAAATTGCCCGGGATCCCTGGGATCGAAAATTTCAAGGGCCATACCTTCCATACCAGCCGCTGGGACTATAGCTACACTGGTGGCGATACCACCGGGGGCTTACACAAACTCCACGACAAGCGGGTCGGGATTATTGGCACCGGGGCGACCGCGATTCAGTGCATCCCCCATCTGGGTGAGCATGCACGGCAGCTCTACGTCTTTCAGCGCACGCCGTCCTCGGTGGACGAACGCAACAACACCCCCACCAACCCGGAATGGGCCAAGACGCTCAAGCCCGGCTGGCAGACGTATCGGAACCGCAATTTTACCGCGCTCCTGGACGGGGTGCAGTTGGAGGACGATCAGGTCCGTGACAAGTGGACCAGCCCGCTCAAGAAGCTCAGCGATCTGCTCTCCAGCCAGGATGAAGCGGATCTCTCCGGTAAAGAAAAGGCGCTCTTGGCGGAAATCGCCGACTTTCAAAAGATGAATGAGATTCGTGCTCGTATATCCTCGACCGTGCAAGACCCGGAGACGGCCGAGGCCCTCAAGCCGTGGTTCGGCCAGTGGTGCAAGCGCCCGACCTTCAACGATGAGTATCTGCCGACCTTTAACCGGCCGAGCGTCAAGCTGGTCGATACCAGTGGACAGGGGGTCGAGCGCGTGACCGAGCACAGTGTCGTGGTGGATGGGGTTGAGTACGAGGTGGACTGTCTGATCCTCGCCACCGGCTTTGAGGTGGGAACCGCGTACACCCGGCGAGCCGAGTTTGGCATGTACGGCCGTGGCGGCGTGTCGCTGGCCGATGCCTGGGCGGACGGGATGCGGACCTTCCACGGTTTTCTGAGCTGCGGTTTTCCGAACTGTTTCCACATGGGGCTGACGCAGACCGGCCTCACGGCGAACTTCACCTATATGCTCGATAATCAGGCCCAGCACGTTGCCCAGCTCATTACGCTGGTCAATCGCCGTAACGCGAAATCCATCGAGCCGACCGCTGAAGCTGAGGCGGAGTGGGTGCAACTCGTGAATGGACCGAACATGATGACCAAATACCAAGACGTCTGTACGCCGGGCTACTACAACGGCGAGGGGACCAACGAGGGGCAGGGATTTCTTCAGGCCATATACCCCAAGGGCGCGCTGGCCTTTTACGATATGCTCGCCGAGTGGCGTGAAAAGGGCGACTTTGCCGGTCTGATTGTGAAATAGACGAGGAATACGATGCAACCTCTCCTCTTGTATGGCGTGCCGTTTTCGCAACCGGTGCGCGCGGTCATGTGGCTGCTGCTGTATAAGCGGACGCCGTTTGAAATGGTCCTGATCAACCCCGGCTCAAAAGGGGAAAGCGGCAGTCGCAATCCGGCCTATCTGGCCAAAAATCCCGGCGGGACGATTCCCACGCTCGAAGAGCCGGACACTGGCTTTGTGCTCAGCGAGGCGCACGCCATCATGTGTTATCTGAGCAATACGCACGGCTGGGAGGACGTCTATCCGACGGATCATCGGCTGCGCGCCAGGGTAGACTGGTATTTGCACTATCACCATCGCAATGTCCGGGACGCCTCCGTCGGACTGGTCGCCCCGAAGATCCGCAAGGACCTGAATATCCCGGACGTCATCCAACAGGCCGCCCACGCGACGTTGACGAAGGCCCTCCACGCCTTGGAGTCGAGTTGGCTGGCGGAATCCCGCTATTTGACGGGCGAACAGCTCACCCTGGCCGACTTTGCCGCCTACGTGGAGATCGGGCAGTTGCAACCGGGTTTTACCAACGTCTACGATTTCGATCCCTTCCCCAAGGTGCGACGCTGGTTAGACGCAATGAAACGCGTTGACGGGCACGACGACGTGCACGTCGTGCTGGCCGAGCTTGGCGATATCAGTGGCGAGCCACCGACAATGGAGGCGATCAGGAGCGCAAACAAAAACGCGCTCAGGGTTTTGAAGACAAAACTGAAAGAATTAACACCATGATGGAAGCCCAGGGATACTGTGCGGACGCGTTTGAAGCTGTTCGTGAGGCGTTTCAGGAGAACTTTGCGACAGGCGAGGAGCTTGGCGCCAGCGCGTGTGTCGTCCACGAGGGAGAAGTGGTTGTCGATCTGTGGGGCGGCTCCTCAGGACCGAGTGGCGGGCCTTGGCAGAAGGACACCATCGTCAACGTGTACTCCACCACCAAAACCATGGCAGCGGTCTGCATGTTGATGCTCGCTGACCGGGAGCTGATTGAGTTCGACGCTCCGATTGCGCGCTACTGGCCTGAGTTCGCTCAGAACGGCAAGGAAGGCGTCCTGGTTCGCCATGTGATGAGCCACTCGGCCGGGTTGTCAGGTTTCGATTCACGCGTCGAGATCGAGGAACTCTACAACTGGGATGATATCTGCGGCAGGTTGGCCCGCCAGGCACCGTGGTGGGAGCCCGGGACTGCCTCGGGATACCACGCCATCACGCAAGGCTATTTGCAGGGAGAAATCCTGCGGCGGGTCGACGGCCGCAGTCTGGGCACGTTTTTCCGCGAGGAGGTCGCGACCCCGCTTAACGTTGATTTTCATATCGGTCTGGACACTCGGCACGATGCGCGTGTTGGCGAGATGGTTCCTCCTTCGGCGACCATGGATCAGATGCCGGGCGACCCGGATTCGATTGCCACACGGACCTTTCGGTCTGCCGCGTTGACGGGCCGAGAGCCGCAGACGCGCGCCTGGCGCGCGGCGGAGATTCCGGCCGCGGGAGGGATCGGCAACGCGCGGGCCGTCGCCCGCGTGCATGGGGCGCTGGCTGCGGGCGGGGCGCTTGACGGTGTCCGGCTGATGGCGCCCGAAACCGTGGCACTGGCCCGGCAACGGCAGACCAACGGCAAGGACCTGGTGCTCGGCGTGTGGATGCTGTTCGGCATGGGCTTTGGCTTGATGAACCCGCGGATTCCGTTCACGCCGAGCCCCGGCGCCTTCTACTGGGGCGGTTGGGGCGGGTCCATTGCCGTGGTCGATCCCGATACCCGCACTTCGATCGCCTATGTGATGAACAAAATGGGCGAAAGCACGCTGGGCGATCAGCGCTCGGCCAGGATTATCGCGGCGACCTATGCCTCACTGAAACGGTAACATTGTTGCCAGGACCCGGAGGATATAATGGCGACGATCGATCTCTACGAAGCGATGCGGACCTTACGGGCGGTGCGGCGGCTCCGCCCGGACCCGATTCCAGAAGACGTGCTCTATCGAATCTTAGAAGCCGCAACCTGGGCACCGACCGGCGGCAACCGCCAGGCCTGGCGGATCATTGTGGTCAAAGACCCGGCCCGCAAACAACGTCTCGGCGAATTGTACAAGCAGGTCACGCTGCCCTATCTCAAATCGTATATGGAGCGGTTGGCCGGTGCCTCTGAGGAGGAACGGAAAAGAGCCGAGCGGACGATCCGCGCCAGTAACTACCTGGTGGAACATTTTGGCGAGACGCCGGTGCTGCTGGTCGTGTGTTTTAACCCGGAAGGACTTGCGGTCACCGACGCGAAGCTTGACAGACAGTCCGTTGTTGGCGGCGGCTCGATCTACCCGGCAGTAGAAAATCTCCTGCTTGCCTGCCGGGCCGAGGGTCTGGGCTGTGTGCTGACGACACTGCTGTGTATGGAAGAACCGGCAGTTCGTAAACTCTTGGGGATTCCCGACCCCTGGGGAACCGCGGCGGTCGTGCCGGTTGGCTATCCCGTCCTGCGCGGGCATGGGCCAATCTCGCGGCGGCCGGTAGAAGAGTTGACGTTTGCGGATGCCTGGGGAACCCCGTTTTCTCGGGAGTAGCTGAGGAGATAATTCCCCTGTAGGGGCAACCCCCTGTAGTTGCCCGGTGAAGAGGGCTACCCGGTCCGGGCAAAGAAATATGCCCTGCCGCACTGCGCTACCTACGCTGCGCTGGCATGGGCATCAAAATGTGCTCAGCTCGCCCAGTGCTGTAAATCCTTAGCAAAGTCATGAATGCTGATCCGACGCTTGAGATTCAGCTCAGAGTCGAGCAGGTCGTAGATGTGGTCCGAGGTACCACGCATCGAAAAGTACACGATAACCCCTTGCTCGCCTCCACCCTCGACATGCGCGTCGTTCTCAACTCCGACGGTGTAGGTTCCCGCCGGTTTGACAGTGCGAAGCGTTTCACCACTGCTGGTCCGGTCAAAAATATGTAGCTCGCCTTCCAACACCAGGCTGGTGGCCGGAGCGACGTGACGATGATACAGGCAGCGCGCGCCTGGCTCGAATTTGACCAGCATATCAGCCGTGCGCGCCGCCACGTTCACGTCCAGCAGTTTGTAGTAACACCCGGTGGTAATGAAGTCTTTCCACTCTACCTGGCTCGTATCAAAATGAAATTTTTCGAGGCTGCTTTGCTCATGCGTGTCATTTGCATCGTGGGCAGTGGCGGTCATAGCGTTTCTCCTTTGCCGTAACAGAATGAGGGGAGAAGGAATCATAACGCGCTGAAAATGAAAATCCCCTTTCTGGTCTCGACGCTCTCTGGCAGCTCGATCGTTCCCGCCTCGCCGTGCCATGCTCACCAGTGCGTCTCGGCTCATGCCCTGTCGTTCCTCCCGGACTCGTGGAATCCCTTGATTCGCCAGCTCAATCCGAGTCCGGCGAGGTGTTCGTTCACCAGCCCGACCTGTGCTCGCGCCGGCCACGCCTACGGCTCGAAGGTGGCCTGTATGGCGATTCCGTCGAGTAGCGCGAAGAGCCGTCTCGCTTCGCGCTCGGCGTCGCGGGCAGGGTCGGAGATCTCTTCCGCGAGTAGGCTCTCGAGCTGGATATGTTCTGACACTTACACAATCTGCTCGCGCAAAGGCGCGTGTGGGAAGGTTTATCTCTGAAGAACAAGTCCGGTGACGAACCGTCTTGTGTCGACTTTCTAGTACTAGTTATCTCTGTCACTAACAAGAATTCAAATGGACGCGTGGTTTTGCAGCATGAACATTCGTAACCGCTTTCACTACGTCGTATATGGGGGCAAGCGCAGTTGGACGAAGTTGGTGTTTGCTTTTGCTAATCATCGGTTAATGTACCAGGTACGCCAGACGGGAACTGAAAGGACGAGGAGTTCGCTGCGATGACTATTGAAGCTCTGACGGCACTATCTGCACTCCTGTTGATCCTGGGCTCCTTATCTCTTTGGTTTGGGGAAGCGTGGGCCCTCCGGCTGCCAGAGAATCGTTCATACTATGTCGCAGCGTGGATAGCTGGTGTGGGGCTCGCGGTTTTCAGCTTGTCTGGTCCTCAGGGCTGGTCGCGTGTCGCGGCCGTGACCGCGTTGGTCGGGGGCGCGCTTTTTTGGTTCTGTTGGTTCTTCATCCACATAGACAGGAAATGAATCGTCCGTTATTGAGCCAAGTACGCCGGATGGGAAATGACAGTGACGAAAGGACGAGGAGTTTGCAGCGATGACCATTGACGCTCTGAGGGCACTGTCCGCCCTAGTGTTGATCGTGGGAACCACATCACTTTGGTTTCGAGCAGCGAAGGCCCTCCGGCTGCCAGAGAATCGTTCGTACTATGTCGTAGCGTGGATAGCTGGAGTGGGGCTCGCGATTTTCAGCTTGTCTGGCTCTCCAGGATGGTGGGGTGCCGTGGCCGTAATCGCGTTGCTCGTGGGCCTGCCTATGCTGGTCCCGATGGCGGTTAGTCGGCAGAGCACAGCTGGATGGACCATCCACCCCGGCGCATCGCTTCCCGAATTCAGCGCCCTCGACGACCGAGGGGCGCGCTTCGAGTCGTCCTCACTGGCGGGCCAGGGTGTGCTATTGAAGTTCTTTCGCGGGCACTGGTGACCCTATTGTGTCGCTGAGTTACAGCGCTGGGAAGACATGCGACCTGAACTCGAACAACGGGGCCTCAAGATCGTAACGGTGTCCACCGACACCCCTGAAGAAATCGCTCGGAGCAGGCACCGCCATGGCCTCAAAGCCACCATGCTGTCCGATCCGGACCTGTTGGTGACGAATAAGTTTGGCCTGCGCAATCAGGGGGTTCATATCACTGTACCCGGCAAGGCCCCGGCCCTGCCGGTGCCTACCTCCCTCCTGGTGGATGCGGGCGGCACGGTCGTCTGGATGGACCAGTCTGAGCATTACCAACAGCGTGCGGATTTGGATACGGTGGGCGCAGCCATGCGGGCACACTTCGACTAACGAGGCCCTGGGGGTGCAGCCGTCAGCGGAGCCCTAAGAAGCCGGGCCGATGCGGTGGGTCAGGGCGATATGAGACGTAGATTATATGAAAGGCAATATCCGAAAAACCGATTTTGTGTCCTATAACGACGATCTACGTCAAATTTCCCCCTTGATTTTATTGGACTTTTTCGCCACTGGCCCACCCTACTCGAAAACCCCAGCAAATACGGTCTTGCAAGCACCGGAGTGAGCACTTTGTCGAAACCGTAGGTTTCTGTTCAAATGTCCCCGCTGGTCCAGAATCGACGACGACACACTCCGCCTGGTGATCGACTAGGGTCGGCACCACACAGGCGTCGAAGCCTTCACTGGAGAACGCCGACCGTCCAGTATACCCCGTTGCGAAGCTCGAGTTCGCTCAGGAGGCTTCGGGGTTCCGCGATCTAATGCAACAAGGCGCAACCGAGGGATAGAGGAGAAAGTGACTTCCAAGCCTCCCACCAGACTGAACCTTCGCCGGCAGCAAGGCGCAGAATCTCGCACACTCATCCTCGAAGCCGCCCGCAAGCTGATGGCGGAGCGCGGCTTCTCCGGGACGAGCATCTCAGCGGTGAGCCGGCGTTCAGGTCTGCCGGCGTCCTCGATCTATTGGCACTTTGGGAGCAAAGAGGGACTGCTTGCCTCGGTCGCTCAGGACGGCGCAGAACGCTTCCTGCGAGGGCTTCCCCAGCAGCCGCCGAAAGGGAAGGCCTCAGGAGCGGACCGTGCGCAGACGGCACTCGCTACCGCCGCCGCACATCTTGAGGCAGACCCTGAGTTCCTGCGGTTTTTTATGCTGATTGCTCTCGAGCGGGGCCCCAGCGACGAGGCGTCGGCTGAGCCGATCCAGCGTGGTCACGAATTAGCCTTCTTGACCATGCGACGGATCGTCGAGTTGACGCTTGAGGACGCCGACATCAACCTTGCACCCAGCGCCATCGATGAGCTGATACGGTTCGGCGTTGCAGCGGGCGAAGGGGGTTTTCTCGCCTACCAGATCAATCCAGACGGCGTCAAACTCCGACGGCACTTCGAACTTATCGGCCTCGCGATCCGAGCCTTGGCCACGCAGATGGATCCTAAAGCGCGTTGATCCTCGAGATTCCCCGGAGCCGCCTGGTGTCGGGAGCTCGGCTCGTCCCAACGCGAGCACAGGCAGCGCCAGGTCAGATTGTGGAAAAGCTACCCGGGCGCTCGTGGTCTCCGAAGTATTGACTTCCTGTTCTATTTATGGTTTCTATTCATAATCTGTCTGTAACGATCGTTACAGACAGATTCTATTACGGAGGAACATTCAATGGACATTGGACTGCTCACTCTTGGGGATCTTCTCCCTGACCCGGCGACTGGCAAGAAGCTCACGCCCGCCGCGCGGCACCGTCAGATTGTCGATCTGGGTGTGCACGCCGAAGAGATGGGTTTCGACCTCTTCTCGGTCGGCGAGCACCATCTCTGCGACTACGTGGTGTCGGCGCCGCCAGTCGTGCTTGCTGCGGTGGCTGCCCGTACCGAGAGAATTCGCCTCTCGACCGGGGTGACGCTGATCGGAAGCCTTGACCCGCTACGAGTCGCCGAGGATTACGCCACTCTCGACGCAATTTCCAATGGACGCGTCGAGGTCGTGGTCGGGCGAGGCATCGTCCGCCGCACGTATCGGGATCTCGGGTACGACCCCGAGCAGTCCCAGGCGCTCTTTACGGAGCATGTCGAGGCCCTCCTCGAATTCTGGGCGAAGGACAAATCCGATTGGCCCAGTCGCGGGCTCCAGGCTGTAACGGCCCAGCCGCGCCCGGAGCAGCAACCCCATCCACCCGTCTGGATCGGAAGCGCGAGCGAAATCTCGGTCGACCGGGCTGCATCCCTCGGCCTGCCGCTGATGCTTCCCACGGTCATCAGGCCTCTCCAGGATTTCCAGCCTGTGGTCGATCGCTACCGGGAGAAATTCAAGCCGACCGTACACGGGTCGCAGCCTCAGGTGGGAGCCGTCTCGTACGCGCACATCGCGGCGAATTCGGACGAAGCACGCCGTCGCTGGATGCCGCATCAGATGGGCTATCTCGGCTGGGCGATGAACGTGTTTGTCCCTTGGGGTGAGGTCAACTTCGGGCCTAACTTGTTCCCCACGAAAATACCGACCTTCGAAGACATCTGTTCCTTTTCGATGTGCGGGAGCACCGCTGAGGTCATCGACAAAACGAATCGGGCCTGCGAAGCACTCGACCTCGACGTCCAGCTCGCGATGTTCGACCAAGGCGGGATACCGCAGGCTCTCCTCGACGAATCCGTCCAACGATTCGCCGAAGACGTGATGCCGCATATTCGGTAGCACCGGACTCGAGATGTAACGCCCAACTCCGGGCTTGCGCTCGGTACATACAGCGGTGAGCCGTAAGCTGACACACAAGGAGAGACCCTATGGCAACCCAACCCATTTCCGCAGATTTTCCGTATGCGCCCCACTACGTGGACGTCCACGGCTCCCGGATGCATTATATCGAGGCCGGCAGCGGCGATCCCGTGCTGTTCCTGCACGGCAACCCGACCTCGGCGTATCTGTGGCGCAATATTATCCCCCATGTCCAACCCCATGCGCGCTGTATCGCGCTGGATCTGATCGGGATGGGCAAATCGGACAAGCCCGATATCGACTATTCCTTTTTTGATCACTTCAAATACGTCGAGGGCTTTATTGACACGCTCGGCTTACAGCATCTCACCCTCGTCATTCACGACTGGGGCTCGGCCTTAGGCTTCCACTATGCCATGCGCAACGAAGCCAACATCAAGGCGCTTGCGTTCATGGAGGCGATTTTGATGCCAATCCCAAGTTGGGACGCGATGCCCCCGGACCTGAAGGAGACGTTTCAAGCCTTCCGGACCCCGGAGGTCGGCTGGGACATGATCGTCAATCAGCATATGTTCGTGGAGCAGATCTTGCCCTCGCTGGTCGTTCGCGCCCTCACGGACGCCGAAATGGCCCACTATCGGGCGCCGTACACTGACCCGCCGAGTCGCAAGCCGTTGTGGCGGTGGCCGAACGAGATTCCGATCGCGGGGGAGCCCGCCGCCGTCGTGGCGATCGTGGAGGAGTACCACCGCAAACTCCAGCAATCCCGGCTGCCGAAGTTGCTCTTCTCCGCCACCCCAGGAGGGATCATCGATGCCCAAGCCGTTGCGTGGTGTCAGCAACATCTCCCGAATCTGCACGTGGTCGACATTGGCGCGGGCATTCATTTCATCCAAGAGGACAATCCACATCTCATCGGGACCGAATTGGCCAAGTGGTATACGAATTTATCAGCATAGCGCCGTTTTACAGCGCAATACGGACAAGGAGGAGATGCAATGAAATCTTGGATTCATTTCTCGAAGGGGCAGGTGCCGCATCAGGCGCATGTTGGCGTGGGAGAGCTCAAAGAAGACGAATTGGGCCGTCAGGGCTTTTCGGGCCGGGTGGCCGAGCTATACCATGTACATGAGCCGACCGGCTGGACACGGATTGAGGGCCCCCTCAGACCGTGGGACGTCAACAGCAATAAACTCACCCCAAGTGACCAGGACGATCCTCGGGGGGTACCACTGAAGGCATTCTATAATGCCGACGTGTCGATTGCGATCAGTCGGCGCAGTGCCCCCATGCCCTATTATGTGCGCAATGCCGATGGGGATGAGATCTATTTTATTCATCGCGGGACGGGCACGTTTGAGACCGAATTTGGCCCATTGGCGTATGAACCGGGCGACTATATCGCCCTGCCCAAAGGAGTGACCTATCGCGTCGTACCTGACGGAGCGGACAATTTCTTCATGCTTATTGAATCCGTCGCAGAGGTCGAGTTTCCTGACTACGGTGGCCTGGGGCGCCACGCTCCGTTTGATCCGGCGGTGATTCAGGTTCCGGAGCCGCAGGTTCTGGAGGCCAACGGTCAGCAAGAATGGGAGCTGCGCATCAAGCGAGAAAGCGAGTATACCTCAGTGTACTACCCCTTCCATCCGTTAGACGTTGTCGGGTGGAAAGGCGATCTCTTCCCTTTCAAAATGAACATTCGTGACTATCGGCCAATTATGAGCGATCGGCTGCATCTGCCGCCCAGCGTTCATTGCATTTTTCGGGCCAAAGGGTTTGTCGTGTGCAATTTCATGCCCCGCCCCGCCGAAAGCGAGCGAGATGTTGAGCGGGTGCCGTGGTATCACCGCAATATTGACTATGATGAAGTCGTCTTGGTGCATGCCGGCACGCTGCTCGGGCTCGAAGTGCCACCGGGGATGATGCTGGTCAATCCACAGGGGATTCATCACGGACTGGGCGAAGAGTTCCGCCAGTGGGAAAAGGCAAACTGGCGCAAGGATGAATACTTCGACTGGCAGCTGATCAATGTGGATTGTGAACGGCCGATCAAAGTCACTCCGGAGGTCCAGGCGGCCGTATCGGAGCAGCCACCCGTACTGAAATGAATGACAAGCTGAACTGACGCCAACCCCAAATCCGATGCCCAGCCAGAGCAAACGCTGGCCGCATTGTAAGGAATAGAATGACAATGACTGATCTGTATGAAGCGATGCGGACTTTACGGGCGGTGCGACGGTTGCGACCAGACCCTATTCCAGATGCCGTCTTATATCGAGTCTTAGAAGCTGCGACTTGGGCACCGTCCGGCGGCAACCGCCAAGCCTGGCGCATTATTGTGGTCAAAGACCCGGCCCGCAAACAACGTCTCGGCGAATTATATAAACAGGTCACGCTGCCGTATACCAAAGCGTATGTGGAGCGCTTGGCCGCTGCCCCTGAAGAAGAACGGAAAAAGGCCGAGCGGATGATTCGCGCGAGTAACTATCTGACAGAGCACTTTGGTGAGACCCCAGCACTGTTGGTCGTGTGTTTTAATCCGGATGGGCTGGCGGTAACTGACGCAAAGCTGGACCGTGTGTCTGTTGTTGGCGGCGGATCAATTTACCCCGCAGTCCAAAACCTCCTCCTCGCCTGCCGAGCCGAAGGATTGGGGTGTGTGATTACGACCTTGCTGTGTATGGAAGAACCAGCGGTTCGTGAACTGCTAGGGATTCCTGATCCGTGGGGGACGGCAGCGGTCGTGCCGATTGGTTATCCCGTCCTGCGGGGACACGGGCCGATCTCGCGGCGGTCGGTCGAAGAGTTGGCGTTTGCAGATGCCTGGGGGACTCCATTTTCTCGGGAGTAGCCGAGGCTTCGCCATCGGAGAGGACACTGCAAAAGGAGGACACGATGGACAAAAAGGTACAGTTTTACAGCGAAGGCACACCAGTCGCAGGCATCATAGGCTTCCCGGAGGACTATGAAGCCGGTGAGCAACGCGCAGCGGTCATTTTTTGTCACGGCTTCACCGCCATCAAGGAAATCTTTCTCCTGGACAATGCCAAGCGGCTGCAAGCCGACGGCTATATCACGCTGAACTTCGACTACCGCTATTTTGGCGAGAGCGGCGGTGAGCCGCGCTCGCGTCTCATCCCTATGGCCCAGGTGACGGATATTCGGAGCGCTATGACGTTTATGCAACACCAGCCTGAAGTGAATCCAGACCGCATTGGGCTGTACGGCACGAGCTTCGGCTGTGCCAATGTCTCCTATACGGCTGGCATAGACGAACGGGCGAAGTGTATAGTCGGCGTGGTCGGGCCGGGTGACTTTGAGCGGCAGTTTCGCTTGGGACCAAATTTTGACCGCTTCATGGACAAAGTCCGCAGGGAGAAGGCCGAATTTGTCCTGACTGGCAAGCCCGCCTATATGGAAACCAAGCGGCTGATGGTCCGCGACCCCGAAACGGTCGCCATTCTGGAAGACCTTCAGAAGCGTTACCCCCGGTTTCGGACAGAAGTCTCGTTTGAATCGCTGCTGGATATCATGGAATATAAACCCGAGAGTGTTGTGGACCGGATCAGCCCGCGGGCCATTCAGTGGATTCATACGGACAAGGATGAACTCGTACCGCTATTTGAAGCGCAGAGCATGTACGCCAAAGCCCGGGACCCGAAGAAACTCGTTGTGCTGGAAAACATGATCCATGACGACGTGTACCGAGGCGAAGGCTTTGAGCAGACGATGCAGCATACCAGCGCGTGGTTTCAGGAGCATTTGCCGGCACGCTAAACAACGAGGTCAGCCGGGTTCGTGTCGAAAACAGATCAGACAGAATGTGACGGGACAAGCACAGGTGCTATCTGGCACGCTGATGCAACACAGGAAAAAGAGTTATGCGGTTTAGTGTGTTGACCTTGTTTGATTTCTTCCCCACGCTCCAAAATGAGGTGGACTACTATCAGGATACCCTCGATCTTATGATTCGCGCCGACCAGCTCGGCTTTGACTCGGTGTGGGTCGGAGAGGAGCACTTTTACACCGTTGGGATTTGTCCCAGCCCGCAACTCTTTCTGACTGCGCTGGCGCGAGAAACCAGGCACATACGCCTAGGTACGGCGATTAGCCTACTGCCCTTTGAGAATCCACTTCGCAAGGCCGAAGATTTTGCCATGCTCGACATCTTGAGCGGCGGCCGTCTCAACTTTGGCGTTGGACGCGGGCTGATTCCTAAACACTTTGAGGGATTCCGCGTCGCCCCGGAGGAAAGCCAGGCGCGGTATGAAGAAGCGCTGGAAATTATCCAGCGCGCCTGGACGCAGGAGCGTGTTTCGTATGACGGCCAGTTCTGGCAGATTCCCGAACTGTCCCTCTCCCCCAAGCCACTTCAAAAACCCCATCCGCCGATCTACCGCGGCACAATTAGCATGGAATCCTTTGAGCTCGCCGGCGTCAAAGGCACCAACGCTTTTGTCATACCCTGGCTGACCGGCCGGCATTCAGAGGTCAAACGCCGGGTCGAACGTTATCGGACAGTTTTGCAAGAGCATGGACATGACGCGGGCCAGACTGAGAATGTGTTTGTGTTCTTTGTGGTGGTTGATACCGACCGCCAGCGCGCCTTGGCTGAGGCCAAAGAGATCACGGGTCGATACGGGCAACTAGCGACGTCGATGATTCCGCCGGGGGTAGCTCAGCTGCCGGCTGTGGACCCGCGCAAAGCGTTCTATGATCTGCTCATCTCGCTGTCTAACGAGGTGGAAGAGCGAGCGATTGTCGGCACTCCGCAAGACTGCCGTCGCCGGCTCACAGAGCTGCGCGAGGAATTTGGCATCGAGCACCTAGCCATATACCTCCACGCTGGAGCGCGGAACACCGACCGCGCCCGCTCCGGGATGGAGTTGTTTGCACAGGAAGTGATGCCCGAGTTCCGTTAGGACCGCGACTGTCTCCGCCGAACAGTTTGCGAGTAGCCCGGCGCCGTATAAAGTTTCATAGAAACCGGATTGGGTGTCCCATTATCTGCCTCGGAGTTAAGTTTTTAAGAAGTTGATTGCTGATACGGTCTTGCAAGCACCAGAGTGAGCACTTTGTCGAAACCGCAGGTTTCTGTTCAAATGCCCCCGCTGGTCCAGAATCGACGCCGACCCACTCCGCCTGGTGATCGACTAGGGTCGGCACCACACAGGCGTCGCCATAACCCGGAGAGGTTGCAAGTTTGCCCCGGTTCTCCCGGCTTGGCTCCCAGCACACGAAAAGGGGACGTATGCTATTCTCGCCGATCTGGCAGCGCGATAATTTTATCGGTATAAGCGAACACGAGTCGTCGGCCTCGAACCCGTATCAAGACGGGCGGCGACCGAAGCGTTCACCCTGCGGGGAGGAGTAATGCCGAACCAGACGAATTTAGACCCCTTCGTGCCTGAGGTGTTGGAAAACCCCTACGCGGTCTTCGCCGAATTGCGGCGGCGGGGTGTCTATCAACTGCCCGACACCAGCATGTTCATCATGACCCGCTTCCGCGATGTCGAGTATGTCCTGATGCACCCGGAGCTGTTTTCGGTCCACGGCCTGACCGAAGGACTCACCCGCGATACCCCGCAGATTCGGGAGATCGAGGCCCAGGGCTGGCCGGACGTCAACGTCCTCAGCAAGGCCGACCCACCCGAGCACACCGGCTATCGGAGTGTGGTCAACCGGCCCTTCTCGGCCCAGAGCGTCAAAAAGCTTGAACCCCGCTTACAGGAGATCGCCAACCGCTTGATTGACACTTGCCTGGAGCGCACCGAAATCGAGTTTGTCAGCCAGTTTGCCCAGCCCTTTCCGCTCTACGTCTTTGCCGAGCTGATGGGCCTGCCGGAGGCAGATATTCCCCGAGTGAAGCGGTGGTGTGACGCCCGGATTGAACGCATGGGCGGGACCATGATCAGCCACGAGCGGGAGCTGGCCTGCGTGCGTCTGGCGGTGGAGTTTCAGCACTATCTGTTTCATCAGATCGAAGCGCGCCGGGCCGCGCCCCGCGACGACCTGATCTCTCATATGGTGACGGCCCCGGTAGAAAAATTCGGAGGTCGCTCGCTGACGACCGAAGAGCTGATCAGCATGATCGACATCATCCTGCTGGGCGGTAACGACACCACGATCAATTTGCTGAGCAGCGGCCTGGCCCTGCTGCTCCAGCACCCGGAGCAACTAGAGTTGGTGACGGCAGACCCCGCACTGATCCCCAACTTTGTTGAAGAAGCCATGCGGATCGAATCTCCGGTCCAGTGCCTGTTCCGGACGGTGAAAGAGGACACCCGGATGGACAGTGTCCGGCTGCCCAAAGGGTCCCGGGTGGCGGTCATGTATGGCGCGGCCAATCGGGATGCCGAGCAGTTCCCGGACCCGGACCGGTTTGACGTGCGGCGGCCAAACGCCAGAATGAGCGTGGCCTTTGGCGCGGGAGTGCATTTTTGTCTCGGCGCTTCGTTGGCGCGCCTGGAGGGGAAAGTCGCCTTTGAGGCCCTCCTGAACCGGCTGGGCACCATACGTCTGGCCGAGGGCAAGAACGACTTCCGCTACGCCATCAACCCCGTGATCCGGGGTCTCAAGGCCCTGCACATCGAGTGCGACCCGCCTGCCGGTACGCTGGGCACCGAGCGGCCGAACCCCCGATTATGACAATCGAGTGAGAACAACTCCCGGAAGAGCTATCGAGGTTCTGTCTTTACGCTTGTCCTCTGAGTTGGAATGTGCCAAGAACGGAGCGTATGGCCGAGCACTTCCCAGGCGAGCTGACGCTTGCGCCCTTTTTGAATGCCCTGGATGTGGGGGTGATTATCATTGACCAGACTGGGACAACGGTCTGGGCAAATGACAAGCTCTACCAACTCACCGATCTCAGCCCAGCTCAATTGGTCGGTCTCAAGACAAAGGAAATGGCGAAGCTGCCAGCCATTCAGGCAAGTGTAAACCCGCAGTGGGTTCAGGACTCGTTCTGGGAGGCTGCCCGCGAGAGCGGCTGCATCGCAGATAGCACCCAACCACGCTATGGCTACGCGCAGATGGAAAATGGAGTCCAACTCCTGTCCGCAGAGCACTATATCCGGAATGAAACGGGAGGACTGCGCTATATCGTCCTTACCGTCCAGGCCTCGACTGACCTGCTCACTGCCAGAGAAAAAATTGGCGAACTCGAACAGCGCACCGCGCTGTATCAAGAACAGCTCAGCGCCCTCCACACCCGCGTGTTAGGTCAGGATATCGTTTACCAGAGCGAGAGCCTGAGCCACGTCTTTGAACGGGCCCTCCGCTTGGCTCGTCTGGAGGGGAATATCCTCTTGACCGGCGAGACTGGTGTCGGCAAAAGCCTGTTAGCCCAGTACATCCACACCATGAGCCCGCGCTCCAGCGGCCCCTTTATTCACGTGAATTGCGCCAGCCTGCCCGCCTCACTCATTGAAGCCGAGTTGTTTGGCTATGCCGAAGGGGCCTTCACCGGGGCAAAACGAAAAGGCCGCCGTGGGGTCATTGAGATGGGCCAGGGCGGGACTGTTTTTTTGGATGAGATTGGCGACATGCCGACCGAGATGCAGGCCAAGCTGCTAACCGTTTTAGAAGACAAGGAGATACGTCGGCTTGGAGCAGAACAGACAGTGAAAATAGACGTTCGCTTCCTGGCAGCGACAAACAGACAGCCCGAGACGTTGTTGCAGGAGCAGACCTTACGCAACGACTTGTACTACCGCTTAGCCATGAACCGGATTGACCTGCCGCCCTTGCGGGAACATCCGGAAGATATTCCTGCCTTGATGAACGCGACCATGGCCGAGTTTAACCAGAAGAACGCGACCGCCCTCACCCTCCATCCCGGACTCGTGGCGCACGTCCAGGCCCTTCCCTTCCCCGGCAATATTCGTGAGCTCAAGAACGTGGTGTGGCAAATCGCATCAGAGAGCGGCCAGACCATAGGTGAGATCACGCTCCAGAGGCTTCCCCCGGAGCTTATTCCAGCCCTTCAGAGTTCAGCGTCCACGGCTTCGCGTGTATTGCACGAAACGGAGCCCGAGACTGAAGAGGTACAATACTGGCGAACATTTTGTGAGGAGTACCAGGGCGATGTGTATGCCATGGCAGATGCGCTCGGCGTTCACCGCACCACGATTATCCGCAAGTTAAAGAAATATGGTCTCACCTACGCTCGCAAGCCTCGGGCACAGCGCGTTGTGCCGAAAGCGGTTGGTCCAGCGTAAGATCTACTCCATTGATTGTTGTATCTCTTTTTTCCTCGCCAAGATTACTGCGCGAATACACTCTCACGAACGTTCGCCTGAAATGAGTATTAACAAAGAGTGCTTGCAGGCCCGTATTTTCTGGGGTTTTTGGGGTGTTAAAAGTAGTGTTGAAAAAGTCTAATGATTCCAAAGCGCAGGTTTGACGAATAACGTCTTATCAGCCGTAAATTCCGCGCCTCTTAGCGTGTGTCAGAACAGTAAGCTGCTTAGTACCCTTGGTAGCCTGACTCACGCAGAGCACGAAGGGGTGTTAGCGCACGGTCTCCATCGGCTTGGCGAGGTGATCGACGTGCACCGCCGCGACATCTTCGCGTCGGTCTGCTCCTCCGTGTAGTGCTGCGCGCGCTCGAAGTTCTGCGCATTCGAGGTTCAGCCCATAAGGGCCTCGACCGTATCGCCTACCCGGACAATGCCGGGTTCAATAACTTGGGCATACACTGCAAAACCGGGAGCGACATAGCCTGGCAATAGGCCATCGGGATGGATTACTTTCTCCCGATACCGCGTCAGAGTCCGCAGGACATTGAGATCGCGTGCACCTTCCCCGGGATTAAACCCCGTGATGCCACAGCGGGGGACGGGCGTACGCACTTTCAGGAGAGCCTTTCCGACACGAAGAGTCCGATCACGCCACCCGTCTTCTTCGTGCTCGACTTCATTATTTAATACGAAGCTGGCTCTAAATCGTCTCGGGTCAACCGTGCCGCCGATTTCACGTTCTAATCGCCGAATGGAAGCGGTGGTGACTAAGGTTATGGGAAGAATGTCGATTCCGCCACCCGTCGCGACACAGCGCACCAGACGGATTGGCCTTGCAGCAAACGACGATAAAATATCTTCCCACGGACCGTCTACCGGGGTCACGAGAATATTGCGCATACCATAATAGTCAAAGGCAAACGAGGTGCCATTGCCTGCGGCGGGGCCCTCAACTATCCGACCATCAGGAAGGGAGAGCTTGAGCGTGTCCGAGCCGAAATCATAATCGAACATGAGGGAGAAAAACGTACCGTGATTGTTTGACGATATCGGCGCGCCGCTGCTCTCTAGCAGAAAAAAGTCCCGGTCGCCGCGTATGCCCGAGGCAAGCACTTCCACCGTCTCCGGACTCGTAAACCGTGTGGCTTTGACAAAGGTTCGCCCAATTTGGTGCACAGTAATCATACTTCCCTCCTAGGCAAAGCAAAGCGAATCAACCCGCTCGGCAAATCCGCTTATCTCCATATTGCGTTTCTTCCCAGTCCCACGCCCCAGACCTCCCAAATCTTCCTGGCCTCCTCCCCTTAATCCATGCTATCTGACAATGCAAGATAACGCCTTTTATCTTGACCGAAACCGTCCCTCCCTCTCCCTGCAAACATAGCCGGAATCTTTTCTCACTCTACTTGGGCAGCGGCAACGATAAGAGGGAAAGTGGCCCATTTCGCACTCCTGCCGCTCCAGCGTGTTTCCCGGTGCGTCAGGGGCAGGACCGGAACGCGAACGAAGTACGCAAGATCGCAGGAGTTTTGGCGTAGGGGCCGAGAGATGACGCGGGACGGGCGCCGGGGGAAGGCGTGCGTCAGAGGGTATTCACACCAAGTGATATTCAGTGAGGTAACGACAGAATTATCCTTGACCTTGTCCTCCCACTGGCCCAGTTTCTCCATAATAGTTGCCGAGGACCATGTACGACCGGACTTCCTTAAACCATCGGTTGTCCCTCTAACTCCTGTCCGAGAAGCGGCTTACCATACGTCTCCAGCTTACCGTCGAGGTCAAAGAGATAGTGACAGGAGAGAGTATCGACATCCCGTTTCGCCCGTTGCAGCGGATTCTCTTGAAAATGCGCATGCGCGCCGCTGGCTTCGACCACATCGTTAATCATCTTTTTGCAACGATGAACCGCCAAGGCCAGGTGCATCGCCCAGCGAGCACGATCTTCGAGCGTTGCACTATTGCGTTTTGTACCTGCGTCACCAACAACCAATCTGAGAGGTTGCGTCAAAATGAGACGTATTTTAGATAATGGTACTGCACACCGTGCGCACAGTGTGCAGCGTGCAGGTATTTGCCGTGCACACTTCTATAGTCTCGCTCCGCTCATTTCCTCCTCCCCCATCTAAACACCTGATTCCCCTAGAATTATTTCCTCACTCATGCTCGCAAGAGCGTTGGCACCGGCATTGCTCTATTCCATGAGTATCAACCGGATAGGAGAGGAGCGATGACGCCAAAAGCCAACCATACTGACACAGCACGTTTTCGTCCTCGTACCAAAGTGTCTCTGCAGAAAACCCTGCATGCGCTGGGCGGGCGTGAGATCAGCGCGGATGAGTCTTTGCGCGAGGGCGAACATTACGGACTCAGCATTGAGGGGCGACGGTTTGTGTTCCGTGACCCGACTGCGTTCAATCGTTTTAAGGAGGAGTTACGCGTATGAGCGATAAAAAAACGGACCAGGGGATTTTGGTGCGCAAGGTGCAGTTCGCGTTTCCCGCAGACTTCAAACCGTACTGGAACCCCACCAAACCGATATTCAGTCAGTTGGCCAATGCCGCCTCCATGTTCTTACCGTACATGGAACCGTTTATTATTGATTCTATTCGGAAAGCGCTGCCCCATATCACCGACCCCGCCCTGCGCGAAGAAGCCAAAGCCTGGATGGGCCAGGAAGCCCAGCACTTTAAGCAACACCGGCAATTTAACGAGGCCCTGATTGCCGCCGGCTATCCGCAACTCCGCGAGCGGGAAAAACAGATAGAGCAGGAGTATCAAGCCCGCAGCAAACGCTCCCTCAAATACCAAGTCGCCTACACCGCCGGCTTTGAAGTCATGGCGCTGTCGATTGCGCATACGCTGCTCGAACAGCGCGAGTATTTCTTTGGCGAAGCCGACCGGCCGGTCGCGTCTCTGTGGCTGTGGCATTTGATCGAGGAAATCGAGCACAAGAATCTCGCCTTTGACGTGTATCAACATGTCTATGGTGGGCACTGGTACCGCGCCTACGGCATTCTGTGCGCCCTTCTCCATCAAGTCGGCATGATGCGGGGCACGTATATCGAGTTGCTGAAAGCCGATGGACTCTGGGGGAAGTGGAAGACGCACTGGGCAATTAAAAAAATTGCCTTCCGCTTATTCGTCTCCTTCCTGCCACGGACCATCCGTTACGCCATGCCGGGCCATCATCCGTCCCACATCGCCAATCCGGAATGGATGCAGGAGTGGGTGGCGCTCTTCGACCAGGGCGAGACCGGGCTCACCGAGCTTGACACCACCAAGATGGCCTTGTCGCCAAAGGGTATGCTGCCGGCGTGATAGAGCGCCGACAAGCAAGAATCACACAGAGTTAATACTCAAAGAGGAGGAAGTCGGCATGTATGATCTCATCGTTCAAGGCGGAACCGTCGTTGATGGCACCGGACAGCCGAGTTTTACCGGAGATGTCGCTGTCACGGATGGCCGGATTAGTGGTGTCGGTACAGACCTAGGACAAGCAAAACGGACTGTGAAGGCCGACGGACTGATCGTGGCCCCCGGCTGGGTGGATGTGCATACCCATTATGATGGCCAGGTATCGTGGGACCCGTTGCTGACGCCCTCTCTGTGGCATGGCGTATCGACGATCGTGATGGGCAACTGCGGTGTGGGCTTTGCACCGGTTGTACCCGAGCGTCGCGAAGAACTCATTGGCATGATGGAAAGCGTTGAAGATATTCCACGCCAATCCTTGTCGGCTGGTATCGACTGGCAGTGGGAGACCTTCCCGGAATATCTGGATGCGCTCGACGCTATTCCCCGCACGATTGATGTTGGCACGCAGATACCGCATATCCCTTTGCGTCTGTACGTCATGGGCGAGCGGGGCGCTGGCAAAGAACCAGCCACACCAGAAGATATCGAACAAATGGCGACCATGGCTCGGGCGGCTATCGAAGCCGGTGCGCTCGGCTTCTCCACTTCTCGGACCATGGTCCACGCCACGCCAGAAGGCGTGCCCGTCCCTGGTACATTTGCCAGCCCGGATGAGCTGTTGGGTATTGGGCGCGGGCTTACTCAAACTGGACGCGGCCTCATGGAAGTCGTCTCAGACGCCGTACTTGGACAGAACATTGAGAGCGAACTGGGCTGGATGCAGGAGTTGGCGGCAAGCGGTTGCCCGGTGACGTTCTTGCTCGCACAGACGAACCCACAGCCTCATGTCTGGCGGGATATTTTGCAGCGCTGTGAAGCGGCCACGAACAGCGGAGCGCGGATTATTCCGCAGGTCTTTGCCCGACCGGTTACCATTCTGTTCAGTTTTCAAGGGGAAAATCCGTTCCAATATCTGCCGAGCTATACACCGCTCAAGGACCTCCCACACGCAGAAAAAATGCAGGCTCTACGCAACCTTGATGTGCGTAAACGCCTGCTGACCGAAGAAGACCCAAACACGGCTGGTATGTCTATCCTGTATCAACAGGAATCCACGTGGCAGATGACCTACCCCATGGGCCAGCCGCTCAACTACTTCCCTGATGGGGACAATAATATCGCTGCCATAGCTGCCCGGCGTGGCTGTGATCCGCGCGAGGTTGTGTATGACCTGTTGTTAGAGGACGACGGGCGGGCCTTCCTCATGTATGCCATTGCCGGCTATGCCGAGCAGAGTCGTGACCCCTTGTACGAAATGCTGACCCATCCCCTGACCGTCATGGGTGGGAGTGACTCGGGCGCTCATATGCGCACGATCTGCGATGCCAGTGTCCAGACCTTCATGCTGATCGACTGGGTACGCGACCGCGCCGAAGACGATCCCTACCATCTGCCGATTGAGCTTGTGGTTAAGAAACAAAGCCGCGATACAGCCCGGCTGTTCGGCATGCACGATCGGGGCACACTCGAACCCGGCATGAAAGCTGATTTGAACCTCATAGACCTGGGCGCGCTCCGCATTGAGAAGCCGGAAATGGTGCACGACCTGCCCGCCGCTATGCCCCGCCTGATGCAGACGGCCCACGGTTACGTGGCCTCATTGGTCAGCGGGGAAATCGTACAAGAAAACGGCGAAGCAACCGGAGCCCGTCCAGGAAAAGTCGTCAGAAGCGGCACGTGTGCACAACAGCAGCGGGTGGCTGCTTAATGGAGGGAACCTATGAGCACCTCGAAGAGTGGACTGATTGTCGATGCCGATGGTCATGTCCTGGAGCCCCTCGATACATGGCAAAAATACATTGACCCCAAATACCGGGACCGGGCCGTGCGTATGGAACACGATGAGAATGGCTGGGAAGTGTTGTTATTCGACAACAAGCCGTGTGAACTCGCCCGTGGCACGCTCGGCGCGATTGGCGGCGTGGGCTCAGATGCCGAAGAACTCGAAGCCTTCTTCACGCCAGGCAAGCGCACGTATGCGGATGGCGCGCCGCTCGGCAGTTACGACCCACATGCGCGGATCACAGTCATGGATGAAGAGCAGATTGATGTTGCGCTCCTGTATCCGACTATTGGGATATTCTGGGAAGGCTGGATCACGGAAGCCAAGCTGGCCGCGGCGTATACGCGAGCGTATAACCGTTGGATTATAGACTTCTGCAGCGACCATCCCAAACGACTCTTTCCGATCGCTCATATCTCCTTGCTCGATCCGGCAGGTGCGGCAGATGAAGCAGCATGGGCCAAAGAAAATGGCTGTGTCGGCGTGTATCTGTCGCCGGATATGCCGGCCCGAGGCGGCAAACATTTTGATGATCCGGCTTTTGTCCGTTTTTGGGAGACCGTGCAGGATTTAGACATGCCGGTCGGGTTTCATGTGATAGTGCGCGATAACCCCTCATTTCAAGAATGGCTCAAGCCGGATGCCTCAGCCGGCTTGTTTACCTTTGCCTTCCTGGCCATTGATGTCATGGCCGCCTTCACCCAGATGATGTCGCTCGGCATGTTTGAGAAATATCCACGCCTGAAATGTACCGTCCTCGAATCCGGTGCGAACTGGATCTCGGCCTGGCTCGACCGCCTCGATCATAAGTACCGCCCCATGGCCAGCCGGACCTCTCTGAAAATGCCGCCGAGTGAGTACTTCTATCGTCAATGCCTGGTGTCGGCAGATCCTGATGAGACGCTGACCGCCAAGGTCATCGAGCATATTGGAGCAGATTATTTTCTGTGGGCGTCCGACTATCCGCATATTGATGCCGACTTCGGTGTAGTCAAAGAACTCAAGGAACGCATTGCGCCGTTGCCGGAGGAGGATCAACGCAAAGTCCTGGGAGAGAACGCTATCCGTTTTTATGGACTGAACGTATAAGCCAAGTAGAGATGTTTGAATTCCTGACTGACGAAGGAGGCGTGTTATGGCAGGCCGATTAACCGGAAAAGTAGCCGTGGTGACTGGCGGCAGCTCAGGTATAGGCCGGGCGACCGCTCAGATTTTTGCCCGCGAGGGGGCCAAGGTTGTTGTGGCCGATATCGGGGCTGAGGGCGGCGCAGAAACCGTGCGTCTGATTAACGGCTCGGGTGGAGAAGCAACATTTGTCCAAACCGATGTCGCCCAACCCGCCGACGTGGAGGCCATGGTCAAGAAAACGGTGGAGACGTATGGACGGCTCGACTGTGCCTTCAATAACGCCGGCATCGAAGGCGTGGTCCAGCCGACGGTGGACTATGGCGAGGCAGACTGGGACCGGGTCATAGCGATTAACCTGACCGGTGTGTGGCTGTGCATGAAGTATGAACTCCGGCAGATGCTCGCCCAGGGCGGCGGCGCGATTGTGAATACGGCGTCGGTTGCGGGGCTGGTTGGTCTTCCTGGCTTTTCAGCGTATGTGGCAGCCAAACATGGAGTCAACGGATTGACCAAGACAGCCGCGCTGGAATATGCCAAGTCCGGCGTTCGCGTCAACGCCGTGTGTCCGGGGGCGATTCGCACGCCAATGTTTGAACGCGGAGCGCGTGACAATCCGGGTATTGAGGAACAGGTCGTGGCCGCTGAACCGATTGGACGCATGGCCGAACCCGCCGAAGTGGGCGAGGCTGTTGTGTGGCTGTGCTCGGATGCGGCGTCCTTTGTCACGGGCCTCCCGATGGCGGTTGATGGCGGCTGGGTCGCGCAGTAAGGCGGGGTTGTGCGAGTACGGGCCGGATAGCGATCCATTAAGGCTCAAGTGATTGAGAAAAGGGAGGGGCAATATGACGGATGTCAAAGTTCGGCGGATTGATTTTCAATTCGATGACGACATTCCCTTTCGTTTCAATCCGCACAACATTGGGGCGAGCGATTGGGTCAACGCGGCAACACTAGTGGCTCCCGAATTTGAGGGGCACTTCATCAAGGTGATTCGAGGAGTCATCCCTCAGCTTTCAGGAACGGTGAAGCACGAGGCCGATCTCTTCTGTAAACAAGAAGCACAACACGCCAAACATCACATCGCGCATCAGGCGCTGCTCCTCAAGAAGTACCCCCAGCTTGAAGACACACGGGACAAAATACACGCCAGTTATACGAGGCTGCTAGACGAGGAGTCACTGGAGTTTAACCTGGCCTATGCTGCTTCCGTTGAGTTGTGCTTTGGACCAGCGACGCGCTTCTTCGTCGAGCAACGTGAGAACTTATTTCGCGGAGGTGACCCACACATTACCGCCTTTATGTTGTGGCACTTCGTAGAGGAGTTCGAGCATCGTAATTGCGCAATCGATGTGTACAACGCTATCGTCGGTCGTCATGCGTACCGGGTACGCTCCTTTTGGCGCACCATACGCCATCTGCAAAATGCCTTTGAAATAGCGGCAGAGGGTCTTGATGCGTGCACACCCGAACGGGTGAGTTTCCGGGGAATGCTTGCCGGCCTCATAACCGGAGCCTCGTTCTCCGGTATGACACGGCTGCTCCTGACCTTGGCTGGTACGCTGCTTCCCTTTCACAACCCTGACAATCTGCGCCAGCCCGAGTGGGCCACGCAGTGGTTTGCAGACGAGGCAATGGGCAAGGACATGCGCTTGGTCGAACTCTAAGGGACTCCAAGATCAAAGGGGGAATGTATGCGTAGGATTCTCAGTGTTTTTTGCAGCATTGGACTGTTTGTCGGCATGGGGACGCCATTGGCATTTGCCGAGGACGAACTCAAGGGACTCCTGGACCGTTTGTTGGCCACACCCGAGATTCAAACCGAGTCCGGTTTCAGCGCCTCCGTCCTGGTGCCGCCAGGACAACTGTACGATCCGGTCTGGCTGATGGCTCACAACGATAGCGTCTGGACCAATGATGACGGCGGTGAGGAAGAGGGCAAGGGGAGTCAGATTGTGGCCATTGGCAAAGAGGGCACGACCTCTGTTGTAGTGAAGTTGGGCCGCCTTCTGCCTGTCACCGGGTTCGGTATTGCGCCTGCCGGATTTGGCGACTGGAGCGGACAGCTCTTTACCTTGGCCCAGGCGGAAACCGCTGCCCCAGGAGCAACCAAGAATCACATTATTCAACGGGTCGTCATTGACTCGGACGACGTCTCAACGGTGGTGTGTACGCTACCCGAAGCTGGGGACGTGAATCAGGGGATTAGTGGTTTTGGTGCTGATGCCCGTTTTGGGCCGGATGGCAGTCCGTTTGTGAATCGATTTTTTGCTGTCACCCTCTTTAACAACACGATCTATCAACTCACTCCGGACGGCAAATGCAGCCCCTTTGTGACACTTGATGGTAAACCGTGGGGGGCACCTGGTGGGCTGGCATTCTCCGCTGATGGTCAGCGTTTGCTGGTAAGCGTCACAAAAGGGAGCGCGCTTGAAGTGAAAGAGGGAGCTGGAGCGGTCCTGAGCATTGCTGCTGATGGCACAGTTGATGACAAGCCAGTGGTAGAGGGGCTCACCCGCCCGATGGGTATCGCCCGTGCCCCAGAATCATCGGCAGCCTATGCTGGGCAGCTCTTCATCACTGATGCCGGGCATATGGAAGTCCCAGTGCCGATGACCCAGGCATTAGCCACAGACGGCAAGCTGTATCGGGTCACAGCAGACGGCCAGCCACATCTCGTGGCCTCAGGCTTTATCAATCCAGTTGGCGTCCTGGTTGTTGATGACGCCGTGTGGGTATCGGATATCAATGGAGACTTTATTGCGGGGAAGCGTGAGCTGCCGGAAGGCTTTGTCGTGAAAGTTCAGGCGCAATAACACGACGAAACAGGGGGTGAAAGGGTAAGGCTGAACGCCTTGTGAAAAGGAGGGCTTAGGTATGTCAACGCGCGAAAAGATTTATGCGGTTCTGGTTATCGTGGGAGTTCTCCTCCCCATGTACTATAACGTCCAGTACATGGGCGCAGGTGGGAATCTTCTGGTTGATTTTTTCACCGTGCCAATGGAAAGCGCGGTCACGGCCTCGCTCCTGTTCGACCTGTTGGTCGCGTTTATCGCGTATAACGTTTGGTTATTCTCCGAGGGACGAACGCTGGGGACGCGGAATTTTGTTATCTGCCTCGCGGTCTCATGGCTGGTGGCATTTTCCGCTGGTCTACCGTTATTCCTGTTGCTCCGCGAGCGGCAGAGACGGTTTGCTGAGAGCGCTTAGACTCGTTAAGGAGGGGCTTGCGTATGGACTTTAATCCACTCTCCCCGGAAGTAACTGCCAACCCGTATCCGTACTACACCGAGCTAAGGAACAAAGCCCCAGTCATTTGGCTTGAGCCTTTTCAGTCTTGGGCGCTGAGCCGGTATGCTGATGTGGACTTTGCCCTGCGGAACCCGCAAATCTTCTCATCTTCGGTATTTACGGCTGAAGCCTTGGGCGACCTGAATCCAGTACCAGAGGTACCGTGGATTCTTGATATGAATCCTCCTGACCATACCCGGCTGCGGAAGCTGGCCAATAAAGGCTTTACCCCTCGCCTCATCCGGACACTTGAGCCACGTGTACAGGCGATTATCCAAGAGTTGATCGAACCGATACGCGGGCCGTCGGAGAGTGATCTCGTCTCCATGTTCTCCGGGCCGCTCCCAACAATCGTCATCGCGGAAATGCTCGGTGTCGAGCTTGAACGACGTGATGACTTTAAGGTCTGGTCGGATGACATGGTCAGAGCAACAAGTCGTCCGACGGACGAGGCCGAGCGGACAGCAGTCCGAGAGAGCCTGGCCGGACTGCGAACCTATTTCGAACAAATGATTGAGCGCCGACGAACGGAGCCTGGAGAGGATGTGATTAGCGCTCTGGTGCAAGCCGAAGAAGAGCGTGACATGCTGTCTGCTACCGAGATTCTGGCTCTCGCCGTATTAATCCTGGTAGCAGGGAATGAGACCACGACCAACTTAATTGGAAACGCAGTTCTTACCTTACTCGACCACCCTGATGAATTGGCAAAAGTTCGTGCGGATCGTTCGCTCGTGCCGGCGCTAGTCGAGGAAGTCCTGCGTTACAACTCGCCCGTTCAGGTAATTTTTCGCCGGACGGCCCAGGATGTGGAGTTGGAAGGCGGCAAGATTCCAGCCGGACAGAACGTTTTCTTACTCCTAGGATCGGCAAACCGCGATGAGCGTCAATTCCCCGAGCCAGATCGTTTTGACATCGCCCGCAATCCGCAGGATCACGTTGCCTTTGGCTATGGCATCCATTACTGCTTGGGCGCTCCGCTGGCTCGGCTGGAAGGTCGGAATGCGTTAGAAGTGCTGCTGTTTGACTGTCCCCCTTTTCGTCTTGCAGTTGAACGAGTCGATCCGATTGCCTCGCTCATCGTCCGGGGTCCACAGACTTTACCGCTCCGGTTTGATACAGCAGGGACTGCGGTAGCGTAGAGTCTGAACAAAAAAAGGAGGAATACCATGGCAGTGCAGGGAAGGTGCGATCAAAAGTTTCAGGAAGTGCGACAGGAGTTCGAGCGTAATTTCGCGGAGCGGGGTGAAGTTGGCGCATCAGTGTGCGTGACCGTCGACGGGCAAACCGTGGTCGATCTGTGGGGCGGGACGGCCAACACGGAGACCGATACACCGTGGACGGATGAGACGGTCAGCATCGTCTTTTCCTCAACAAAAGGCGCAACGGCCATTTGCGCTCATGTCCTGGCCTCGCGCGGCCAACTCGACCTTGATGCGCCGGTCGCCAGCTACTGGCCCGAGTTTGCCCAGGCCGGCAAGGAAAATGTCCAGGTGAAGATGCTGCTGAATCATCAGGCCGGCCTGCCAGCCGTACGCCAGGACCTGCCGCAAGGGGCCTATGCGGATTGGGATTTGATGGTCGATGCGCTGGCCAAAGAAGAACCGTTTTGGGAGCCTGGCACCCGGAACGGCTACCATGCCCTTACCTATGGCTGGCTGATCGGCGAGGTGGTCCGGCGCGTGTCGGGGAAGTCGCTCGGGACGTTTTTTAAGGACGAAATCGCCGGCCCGCTCGGCCTGGACTTCTGGATCGGTTTACCCGAGGACAAAGAGTCGCGGGTTGCCCCCATGATTGCCGCCGAGCCCGACCCAAACAGCGCGCTTTTTCAGGAAATGACCACACCGGGCACGCTGGCGGCCTTGGCCATCCTCAACGTCGGCGGGTATATGGGCGCCGTTCCCGAGTATGACAGCCGGGCCGCGCATGCCGCGGAAATTGGCGGTGCGGGCGGGATCACCAACGCCCGTGGGCTGGCCGGCATGTATGAGCCACTCGCCCTGGGCGGTAAAAAGGGTGATGTCGAGCTGGTCAACTCCGAGACCCTGGCCCGCATGGGCCGCGTGTCGTCTTCAACCGGCAGGGACGCCGTGCTGGTCATGCCGACCCGGTTTGCCCTGGGCTTCATGAAAACCATGGACAACCGCCAGGAGCCGGCTGGCGTGCAGGACAGCGTCCTGTTCTCCGAGGAGGCGTTCGGGCATGTTGGCGCGGGTGGCTCGTTTGGCTTTGCCGACCCGAAAGCCGGTATGTCCTTCGGCTATACCATGAACCGGATGGGCTCAGGCGCATCGCTCAATGAGCGAGGACAGAGCCTGGTCGATGCGGTCTACCGGGCGCTGGGCTATCAGTCGAGTGAATCGGGTGCCTGGGGGTAAGCGAGGAGAGAATGACAGGAGGATTGAATGCCGCACATCATCGAAGAACAGATTGATACACTCGACTTCCGGGGAGCCGTAGACGCAGACGGCCATATCCTCGAAGCCGCAGACCTGTGGGAAACGTATTGCGATCCCAAATATCGCTCAACGGCGATACGCTTGAAGGTTGACGATCAGGGCATGGATTATTTGGAAATCTGCGGGAAGCCTTCACGGGTCAGCCGGGGCGGAGCATTCTCGAGTGTGGGGTCGATGGGCCAGGTGACGCGAGAAAAAGGTGAGGTTGATCGGCGTCAACATTATGGTGACGAGTTTTTACTCGGGGCAATGGACGCCAGGCAACGGATGCAACGCCTCGATTTAGAGGGACTCGAGGCCGCGATTATTTATCCCAGCCTCGATCTGGTGTGGGAAACTGAATGTGAAGATGCCGACTATGCCCAGGCCATGTGCCGGGCGTATAACCGCTGGATCGTGGACTGGAGCTCTGACAGTGGCGGCCGCTTG
This sequence comes from uncultured Binatia bacterium (SeqCode), assembly GCA_965232605.1. Taxonomy (GTDB): domain Bacteria; phylum Desulfobacterota; class Binatia; order Bin18; family Bin18; genus Bin18. The sequence goes on from CBDDQA010000006.1 coordinate 418,362, forward strand.
ATTCCAGTTGCCCATCTTTCGTTGGGAGATCCACACGCCGCCGCAGAAGAGTTGGAACGGGCAGTCAAAGCCGGTTGTAAAGGCGGCTGGGTCGTTCAGTTTGTCATGACCCGAAAACCGCATGCCCATCCAGATCATGATGTCTTGTTCGCCAAAGCCCAGGAGCTGGACGTCCCCTTAGGGGTCCATCCGTCCCTCGAACCTCAGTGGGCACTGCCGGGTCGCTACGATCTGGAGTATGTCCGTAAGCAGAGCTTCTTTCTGAATGTCACCGCCTCGGACGCTGCCCGGCACGCGCTCGCGAGTTTTATGCAGTACGGTACGTTTGAGAAGTTTCCAAAACTTAAAATTGTCATTCTCGAAGTCGGCGCAGGGTGGGCCAGTTACTGGCTCGACCGCATGGACGCCGTGTATGACAGCATCATTGGCCGTTCGTTGCCGATCAAAGAGCGCCCCAGTGAATATTTCAAACGCAACGTGTGGATCTCTGCCGACCCGGACGAAAAAGCGCTGCCGGCCATGGTTGACCTGCTCGGAGCGGATCGTTTCTTCTGGGCCTCCGATTTTCCGCATCCCGACCACACGGGGGACTATATTAAAGAGTTGGGCAAGCTCACGGCCAAGATGCCGGAACAGGCCCGGCTCCAGGTCTTGGGAGAAAATGTCCGGCGCGTCTACAATTGTCCGGCCGGGAGTTAGCGCAGAAAGGCAGAGGTCATGCCCACAAAAGAGCCGTTTACTATCCAGATCTCGGACGAGGTCCTAACCGATCTGCGTGAGCGTTTGATCCGAACCCGTTGGGCCAATGATTTTGCGAATGATGAATGGTCGTATGGCACGAATGGCGCGTATCTCAAGGAGTTGGTCACGTATTGGATTGAAGAGTATGACTGGCGCAAACACGAAGGAGAAATGAATGCCTTCTCGCACTACAAGACTACGCTTGAAGACATTCCCATCCACTTCATTCATGAGCCCGGCAAGGGCCCAAATCCGGTGCCGCTCATTTTGAACCACGGCTGGCCGTGGACGTTTTGGGATCTCAACAAAGTCATCCGACCGTTGACCGACCCAGCCGCGTATGGCGGCGAGGCGGCTGATTCGTTTGATATTGTTGTTCCGTCTCTACCCGGCTACGGCTTTTCTTCACCAATCAACGTGCCTGGTATCAATTATTGGCGAACGGCTGATTTGTGGGTGACCCTGATGCAGGACGTGTTGGGCTACGACAGGTTCGCCACGCAGGGCGGTGACTGGGGTGCCGCTATAGCCGCCCAACTCGGCCATAAGTATGCTGATCGCGTCATTGGCGTCCATACCCATCTCATGTTGCCGCTCAACGCCTTTGCCGGTCCACTGACGAGCATGGTCAATCGCTCAATGTACGGGCCTGGCGAAGAAGGCTGGTTTGACCGCAGCATGCATTTTCTGACAGCGGAAACCGGCTATGTGGCCCTGCAAACAACCAAGCCCCAAACCCTGGCCTATGGTCTGAATGATTCACCTGCCGGGCTGTGTGCCTGGATATTGGAGAAACGGCGAACCTGGAGCGACTGTAACGGCGACGTAGAAGCACGCTTCACCAAAGATGAACTATTAACCACCATGACCTTATACTGGGTCACGCAGAGTTTTGGAGCGTCCGCCCGGTATTATTATGAGGCCGCGCACAATCTGTGGCAGGCATCACATGACAAGACCCCAGTGGTCACGGCACCAACTGGCATCGCGGTATTCCCCAAGGATGTGGTCCTCCTGCCTCGTAAATGGGCGGAGACGTATTACAACCTTCAGCGCTGGACCGTTATGCCGTCAGGCGGACACTTTGCCTCAATGGAAGAGCCGGAACAATTAGTCGAAGAAATCCGGGCATTCTTTCGTCCGCTGCGGAGTTAATCGAGTACAGATATTTCTGACAGGTATTTTTGACAGAAAACGGAGGTCATATATGGCAGGACTCTTAGACGGAAAAGTCGCTTTAATCACGGGCGCGAGCACCGGCATTGGCCGGGCGACCGCTCAGGTTTTTGCTCGCGAAGGCGCAAAAGTCGCGGTGGCTGATGTCAATGTCGAAGGCGCCGAAGAAACCGTGCGTTTGATCAAAGACGCCGGGGGCGAAGCGATCTTTATCCAGACTGACGTTTCCAAAGCGGCTGACACAGAGGCCATGGTCAAGCAAGTGGTTGAGACCTATGGCCGGCTGGACTGCGCCTTTAATAATGCCGGAATCGAAGGAGACTTCGTACCAACCCCGGACTATCCTGAGGCGACCTGGGAGCGGGTGATCGGTATTAACCTCAAGGGCGTGTGGCTCAGTATGAAGGCGGAAATCCAGCAGATGCTCAGCCAGGGTGGCGGCGCGATTGTGAATACGGCCTCTGTGGCAGGTTTACAAGGCATACCGGCCGGGTCGGCCTATGTCGCAGCCAAACATGGGGTGGTCGGGCTCACCAAGACCGCGGCGCTGGAGTACGCCAAGGCCGGTATTCGGGTGAATGCGGTCTGTCCGGGCGCTGTGGAAACGCCCATGCTCAAACGCGCCTTTGAAAAAGTCCCCGAAATGGCCGAAGGGATTAACGCCGCAGAACCCGTTGGCCGTATGGCGCAACCGAGTGAGATTGGCGAAGCCGTGGCCTGGTTGTGTTCCGAAGCGGCCTCGTTTGTGACCGGTCATCCCATGGCGGTGGATGGCGGCTATGTGGCGCAGTAACGGGGCAGCGACACCGGGCGGCCTGCTGCGTCACGGGCGGGCTGTCTAGGGCCGCTTTTTAATATGGGTGGGAGGAATCCCCTCCCACCCCCCGCCAAAGTATTCGCCCCGAAGACGGCGCGAGCATTCTCTTCTGCCGGGGCGAGGAGCCCCTGCTATTGTCCGCTCCCGTCTTCAGGCAAGCTACGGGTTTCCCCCTCATCTAAGCCGAAGGCATATGTGAAGGGGGCAGGGTCGAAATACTCACGGAAGAGCGCAATCTTTCCCTTTTTCACAAGAAACAGCCCGCCATAACTTTGATGGTACATACGACCTGTCGGGATAATCTCTACCTGGCCCTTGAACTCGGCAAAAATCCGTTCCGGGTCCTGCAGCGGGTGGAAAACCAAGCGTGAGGTAAAATCAGCGCTGCCGCTGTTCTCCGGCCAAGCGGCGTAATGCTTCATAAGGTTCGCTCTGCCGCTTACGCGTTTCGGGAAGCCTTTCGGCGCGTATGGCATCTCCTGCACGGCATCCTCAGCCCACACACCGGCAAACTTCTCCATATCCTTCTGCTCTAAGGCCGTAAGGAAATCCCGCACGGCTTTTTTCGTTTGCTGCCGTTTGATATACGACGCGGGATTGGCAGCGGCGTTCTCGCTGGCTGGGCCGAACACATCGCGGGTTCCGCTTTCCTTGCGCAGGTTAAAAGTATGGCTGGTAATGCGCCACATCCCGTCGATTTTTTGTAATTCATAGCGGTAATCACCCTGGACTTGCCAAAACAGGTCTCCCACATAATGATCGGCGATCACATTGGCCGTCGCTTCGGCCCCTGCCCCATCAAGTGTGACAGCAATATCTGAGATGGCATGCCGGGTCCGGTCGAAACCCGGTAAGACAGACGCCCATTGGGTCATCAGCGCTTGCGGGCTTATACGTTCGACCTCACCGCTAGTGATGGATGTATAATCCATCTCGACTTCATCAGCATACAGTTTTTCGACTTCTTCAAAGTTGCCCTGGTCCGCTAGGATTCCAATACTTTCAACGATGGTTTTAATAGCGGCTTCGTCTTGCGGATCACTCACCGCGTGTCCCGAGGTACTCGCTAGGGTCAGTACGCTCATAAGCAATGCCCCGGTCAGTACGTGTTTCATGGTTGTCCCTTTCCTATTTCAGGGTTGCGTTGAAATGCTCAACTACCGCATCACTAGCTGCTTTAACCGGACCGGGGGCGTCATAGAAATCAAATTGGGAAACGTCGTCCAACCACAATTCCGTGACGTGAGAGCCCAGGCGGCGGGCATATTCCTGCATCCCTTGCGGAATAGCGGCCGCTTCGGAATGAACGAGCAAGGTTGGTTTTTTCAGTTGCTCTGCGGTCTGGATCGCATCATAGGTGAGCCAGCCCTCCCATGAGGCCGCGTTGAATTTGTTATCGTATGCCGAGATAAGGCCCCGGTCCGTTTCCGTGTAATACGGCGCTTGATACATCACCGCCTTGTCGTTCGTCATACTGGCCGCTTCCAGGATAACCGGTTGAGGCGACTGTTTCGCGTCCCGGCTCACTTGGATGAGGCGTTTCACCCCTTCCTCACCGCCATAGACGACTTTGACGATATCCGCATTATGCAACCAGGGCGCTACAAGCGCTAAGGATTTGATATGGGTATTGGCGAGGGTCGCATCGCTCATATAGCCCGAAGAGGCGCAAATCCCTAAGCCGCCAAGCCGGGTTGCATCCACTTCGGGCCGCGTGGCTAGGTAATTCACGGCTGCGTGAATATCCTCGGTTTTCCGCTTCGGATTTTCCAAATACTGAATCGTGTCGGGCGATTGTCCCCAGCCGCGAAAGTCGAAAGTCAATGCGGCATACCCCCGGTCGGCCATTTCAGCGGCATACGTGCCAGCCATCTGTTCTTTCACAGTCGTCCAGGCCCCTGTCACAATCACGCCCGGGAGCTTCTGGCTGTCTCTATACTTGTCGGGCAGATACAAATTTCCGACGAGGGTCTGTCCTTGGCTTTGAAACGTAACGTGCTTTATCGTCGCAGCCTTTCCGTTTGTGGAGAGAAGGGCGAATATCAATACGAGGGTTAAGAAGAGTGTTTTCATCGCGTTCCATCCTTTCCTTTTTGGAGTTCGTCTCTACGCTCTGAGCCGTAGTATAAGGACGCTTGATCGATATCGAAAATACTTTATATTCATAGGATCGATACTTTTAGAGTATATCTATGGAGCTCCGCCATCTCCGCTACTTTGTGGCTGTCGCTGAGGAAGAAAACATCCGGCGTGCAGCAAAACGCTTACATATTGTCCAGCCCGCGCTTAGTCGGCAGATGCGTCAGATGGAAGAAGAGATGGAATGTACACTGTTCGATCGCCTGCCGCGCGGTATACGCTTGAATGCTGCTGGCAAGGCGTTCCTTGAGTCAGCGCGCGAGATCCTCAGTCGCACCGATGAAGCAGTGGCACACGCGCGCAGGGTGACCCAAGGGGAAGCCGGCCAGCTCCGTATTGGATTCATAGAAAGCGCCTCCTGGTTTGGGGTCTTTCCCAAATCGATCCAGCAATATCGCGTACGCTATCCGAATGTGGGTCTTGATCTCCACCCAATGTTCTCGACCGATCAGCTTGAGGCAATTGTCGCCGGCAGGCTCGATGCTGGCTTTTGCTACACTTTCGAAGCCCCGCCCGAAGGCTGCCAGGCGTTGCTGCTCCGAATGGACACGGTCGTACTCGCAGTGCCGAGACGCTATGGCTGGAAAAAGCGGGGCGATGTGCGCCTGGAAGATCTGAAGACCGAGGCGTTTGTGGGTCTCTCGCGGTCTATCGCCCCGGCGTATGTAGATCGAATCGTGTCAACGACATATGCCAGCGGTTTATTACCCAATATCGTGCAGGAAGCCATCGATGAAAGGACCCTACTCAGTTTGGTTTCTGCCGGGATTGGTGTCGGCTTTTGTAACTCAGCCAATGAAGGTCGCAAACCGCAGCTTGTAGACCTCGTGCCTGTGGTCGATTTCGACCTCAGGCTCTCGCTCTGCTTCGTATGGAACCAGTCGAACTCATCCGCGGCACTGAGCGCGTTCCGATCAGTCGTGTCGCACCACCAGGATATGGATCGGCACGGATAAGACTATCAGAGCGTGGTATTATTCCTGTGGGAAGAGAGTTACGGTACGGAAAACTCACGAGGAGCCACTGTCTGGGGCCGCCTTTCGGCAGACATATTCTGGGAACGCGGGCGGAGCGCCCGTGCTCCCAGTCTCACTAGCAAAGGTCCCTTCGACCAAGCCACGACACCACTCACCCACCATCGACACATATGAAGTTCGGACTGTAGCCGCATCCGATACGGCTGCGTGAGTTAGCAAGGGACGTGCAAGCCGGTTGTCGTTCACGATCTGGCTCACCGTTTGACTCTGGTCGGTAATGGTCCTACGCTCTGCGTGACATTTCCAACCCAGACTCAAAAATAAGGAGGGTAAGATATGAGTCAGCAGCAGGCCTACGCACAGCCGCCCGCTCCGCGTCCCTTTGAGCTGGACGTTGAGAAGTTACGAGACCTGGAACGCCAGAATAAGCTGCCGGTCTTTACGACCTTTCAGGATCATGCCGATGGAGATTTCACCGTTATTGTCGCGGGCAAAGGGGTCTATCTCTGGGATGCCGAGGGCAATCAGTATCTCGACGGCTGCTCCGGCATTGGCAATGTGGGCTTGGGCTACGACCAGACCGAGATTGCCGACGCGGTCCACGCGCAAATGAAGACCCTCCCGTTTCATTTAAGCGGCTGGAATTTCTCCACCCCACCCTCCATTGAACTGGCGGCAAAGTTGACCCAGCATGCCCCGGACGGGCTGAACCGAGTGATTTTTGTCTCGGGTGGTTCAGAAGCCAATGAGACGGTCATCAAGGTCAGTCGGCTCTATTTTCGGCTGCGCGGCTTTGAGAAGAAAACGACGGCGATTGCGCTGGACCGCAGCTATCATGGGGCGACGTATGGAGCCGCCAGCCTGACGGGCCTTCCGCATATGCACGAACACTTTGAGCCCATGCTCTCAAAGGTTCGGCATATCCCCACCCCGTACCGCTATCGCTGTGAGCAGTGCGGGACACAGCCGGCCTGCACGTTGGCGTGTGCGGATATGCTGGAAAAGGTCATTCTCGAAGAAGGGCCGGAAACCGTGGCCTTCTTTATTGCCGAACCTGTGCTGGGAGGTGGGGGCGGTATCCCCCTTCCTCCGGAATATTTTCAACGTATCCGGGCGATCTGCGACAAATATGATGTGCTCATGGTGTCGGATGAGGTCATTACCGGGTTTGGACGGACGGGCAAGATGTTTGCCATCGAGCACGGGGGCGTCATCCCGGATATGATCAGCACGGCCAAGGGCATCAATAGCGGTTATCTGCCGCTCGGCGCGGTGCTTTTGCACGAGAAGATTTACGACACCTTTCTGCAGGCTCCCGAAGGTGCCGGTTTCTCCCACGGCTATACCAACTCCGGTCATCCGGTATGCTGTGCGGCCGGGCTGAAGACGCTTGAGATTATGGAACGAGATCGGCTCGTCGACCACGCGGCCCAGATGGGGACGCTTTTTCACGAGGGGCTGGCCGAACTGCGCGCCTCGCCCATCGTCGGTGACGTGCGGGGTTTGGGCTTAATCGCGGCTCTGGAGTTTGTCTGCAATAAAGACACGCGCGAACCTTTTCCGCCCGAGTACAACGTCGCGGACTACGTCCGTCGGGCGGCCCTGAAGCACGGGCTGCTGGTGCGGGAAATAGGGCCTGATGTGATTTTTATGGCACCACCGCTGATCATTACCCAGCAGGAGGTCGGCCTGCTCCTCCAGCGTCTGAAAGACACGCTGGCCGAAACCGAGGCCTGGCTCGCCGCCAAGGCGTAAGATTATTCAGATGATCAAGAAAGCCTACGCCGACACTCCGAGTGGCCAGATGCACTACTACTACGGCGGACCGCAGGAAAAGCCGCCGATCATTTTTCTGCACCAGAACGTTAGCAGCGCAAAGGCCTTCGAACCCACCCTCCGATTGCTGATTGACCAGTTTCACTGCATCGCCGTGGACCTGCCCGGCTTCGGAGGCTCCTTTGACCCGCCGGAGTTCCATTCGATCAGTACGCTCACGGGCTACACCATGGAGTTCCTCGACACGCTCGGTTTCGAGAAATTTCACCTCTGCGGCAGCCACACCGGAGCCGGGATGTCCGCGGAAATATCGTCGCTCTATCCCGACCGGGCGCTGTCCTGCATGATGATCGGTGCGTTGTTGTTTACCGAGGAACAATCCGCGCGGTTCCGGAAGGAGTTCAGCGGCTCCGCCGCCCCGGGCTTCGACACCGCCTACCTGAAAGAGACCTGGGACTACGTCTACGATATCGGCGGCAAGCTTGATCTGGACAATATGCACGACGAGTTCACCGGGGCGTTACGCAACTGGAGGGTTCGCGACATGATCTTCCGCTGCGTTTGGGATTACCCCTTTGGCCAGTTCATCCCGAAGATCCAATGCCCAACTCTCTTGATTTGCGCCCCGGACGACGTTCTCTATCCGGGTCACCAGAACACGGCGGCGGCGATGCCGCAGGCGAAGGCCATCGATGTCAAAGGTATGGACATGGAACCGAACCTCGATCCGGAAGGAGTGAGCCGGGGCATCATTGATTTTCTGACCGAGAACAACCTAAGCTGAGCGCCGGCGGCGACCGATCGGTACGCCCGGCCGTAGGGAGACACGAATTGATGATCAAGAAAGCCTACGCAGATACGCCTAGTGGTCAAATGCACTATTACCATGGTGGCCCGCAGGAAAAGCCGCCGATTGTGTTTCTGCATCAGAACGTCAGTGGCGCGAAGGGGTATGAACGCACGCTCGAGAAGTTGATCGACCGCTGTCATTGCATTGCGGTCGACCTGCCCGGCTTCGGTGGCTCCTTTGACCCGCCGGAGTTCCATTCGATCAGCACGCTCACCCAATACACGATGGACTTTCTCGATACGCTCGGTATCGAGAAGTTCCATGCCTTCGGCAATCACACGGGTGCCGGTATGGCCGCCGAAATGGCGTCGCTCTACCCCGAGCGCGTGCTGTCTTGCATGATGGTCGGTGCACTGTTGCTGACCGAGGAACAGGCCGCACCCTACCGCGACGAGTTCAGTGGTTCCGTCGGGCCGAGCCACGAAGCCGAATACCTCAAAATCACCTGGGACTACATCTACAACCTGGGCGGGAATCGCGATCTAGACAACATGAACGACGAGTTCTCAGGAGCACTGCGGGCCTGGAAGGTTCGCGGCATGATCTATCGATGTGTGTGGGATTACCGCTTCGATCTGTTCATTCAGGACATCAAGTGCCCGACCTTGTTGATGTGCGCTCCAGACGATGTGCTCTACCTCGGCCACCAAAACACCGCCGCCGCCATGCCACAGGCGAAGGCCATCGATGTCAAAGGCACAAATTTCGAACCATTCCTTGATCCGGAAGGAGTGAGCCAAGGCGTCATCGATTTCCTGACCGAGAACAACCTGAGCTAAGGGTGCCCGGCCGCCTGGACGACTTCTCCTGTTCGGAATCTAGGCTGCCCAGCACTAGACAGGTTTGAGTTGATACCGAATCGGCAAGCTCTTCAGTCCCCCCACCAAGGCGTAAAAGGGTAACGGGCCGGGTGCCGCGAGGCACCCGGTGATCTAGCGAACGATCAGTCCCTCGAAATCGCCCTGCGCGCGCCAGGCGGCCAGCATATCGTAAAAGGGCACGGCGCCGTCGGGATACTGGGTCTCGATAAAGCCGTGGCCTTCGTTTTTCCCCTCGCCGTTGTAATAGCCCGGCGTACAGGTGTTCTGGTACTCGGTCATAAAGGTCGGGCCGGTCACCAGCTTCACCCACTCGTCCTCGGCCTCAAGGGTCGGCTCGATGGACTGTGCGTCGCGGGCTTCCACCTGGCTGACGAGGTGGGCGATATGAACGGCCTGCCCGTTCAGCATATAGGTGAAGTTGGGCGCGAGGCCGGTCTGGGTGAGCCCCATGTGGAAGCAGTTCGGAAAGCCGTTGCTCAGAAAGCCGTGGTAGGTCTTCATGCCGTCGGCCCAGTACTCGCTCAGCGACAGCCCGTCGCGGCCGTATACCTCGAACTCGGCCCGCCGTGTGTACGCCGTCCCGACCTCGAAGCCGGTCGCGTAGATCAGGCAGTCCACCTCGTACTCGACGCCGTCCACGACCACGGCGTTCTCGGTCACGCGCTCGACACCCTTGCCCCTGGTATCGACCAGCTTGACGTTGGGCCGGTTGAAGGTCGGCAGGTATTCGTCGTTAAAGGTCGGGCGCTTGCACCACTGGCCGTACCAGGGCTTGAGCGCTTCCGCGGTTTCCGGGTCGGTGACGGTCAAGGACACGCGATCGCGAATCTCGTTCATCTTCTGGTAGTCGGCAATCTCCGACATGATCGCCATGCCTTCGTCGGACAGGTCCGAATCCTCCTTACCCGTAAGCAGCTCGGAGAGTTTCTTGAACAGGCTGGTCCACTTGTCGCCAACGAGGTCTTCCTCAACCGGAATCCCGGCCAGAATGGAGCAGAAGTTGTTATTGCGATAGTCCTGCCAGCCGGGCTTCAGGGTCCTGACCCATTCCGGGTCGGTCGGTTTGTTGCCACGCTCGTCAACCGAGGACGGTGTGCGCTGGAACACATACAGTTGCTGGGCGTGCTCGCCCAGGTGGGGCACGGACTGGATCGCGGTGGCGCCGGTGCCGATGATACCCACACGTTTCTCTTTGAGTTTGTGCATGCCGCCGGTGGTATCGCCGCCAGTGTAGTCGTAGTCCCACCGGCTGGTGTGGAAGGTATGGCCTTTGAATTTTTCGATGCCGGGAATTGCTGGCAGCTTGGGTCGGTTCAGGGGTCCGCTCGACATGATCACAAAGCGCGCCCGAAAGACGTCGTCGCGGTCGGTGGTAATCGTCCAGCGCCCGTCCTCGTCGTTCCAGCGCGCCTCCCGGACCTGGGTCTGGAAACAGGCCCGCTCGTAGAGGTTGAAGTGCTTGCCGACCCGCTGGGCGTGCTCAAAAATTTCCGGTGCAAAGGAGTATTTTTCCTTAGGCATGTAGCCGGTCTCTTCGAGCAGGGGCAGATAGACGTAGGACTCGATGTCACACTGCGCGCCGGGGTAGCGGTTCCAATACCAGGTCCCGCCAAAATCTCCGGCCTTCTCGATGATACGGATATTGGTGATGCCGGCCTTCTGCAAGCGCGCGGCTGCCAGCAGGCCGCCAAAGCCGCCACCGATAATCACCGCGTCGAGTTCTTCGTGCAGCGCGGGGCGGGTGAAGCCCGGCTCCACATAGGGGTCGGTGTTATAGTGGGCGTGCTCGCCGGTGATTTCCTGATACTGGTTGTTTCCGTCCACGCGCAAACGCTTGGTCCGCTCCTCGGCGTATTTCTGGCGCAGGTCAGCCGGGTCAAAGCCCAGTTCTTCGGGAGTTGGAATGCCGGTCGGTTGGGATGTCTCTACCGCTTCATTCATCGTATCAGCCCTCCTTATTGTCTCCTCGTTGGAGCATCTCAATTGCTTCGTCAGCGCGGAGTTTGTCATATCGCTCAAATTTTGACAAGGCAAATCACCCAAGCCGTGTTGCTTCTCCCTCGCAACTTCGCTACCTGAGTTTTACTCGATAACGGAGCGTATGAGAATTTGAGCGGAATGAAGGAGCAACGATATGTGTGCCATGCAACGCCTCAGCCGTGAGGAACTCGCACCCGATATGGCTGCGCTGTACGACGAATGTATGCGCGAGGCCGGAGACGCGCGGCTTATCGAGGTTGGCGCTAACGCGCCCGAACTGCTCGATTGGTACTTCAATAGCTTCTACAAGCGGGTGTTCTATGAGGGCCGCGTCGATGTGCGGACGAAGGAGCTGCTCCGCCTCAAACTCTCAAAGACCCACGGCTGCTTTTTATGAAACAGGGTCAATACCGTCTCGGCGAGACGGGCTGGCCTGACCACGGAGCAGATTGAGGCGCTGCCGGACGATATCGACAACGCGGCGTTTTCGCCGCGTGACCGCGCGGTCCTCAAGCTATGCGAACAGATGGTGCTCACCAACCTCCACGGGTATATGACCGAAGAGCTGCATCACGAGCTTGCCGCGCATTTCACCGACGGAGAGATCTTCGAGCTCGGGGTGACGATGGCGGTGCTGTGCGGGTTTGCGAAGTTCCTGTTTTGCTTTGATCTGGCCGACCGCGAAACCACCTGTCCGATCCACCGCCCCGCCGAAACAATGCGGAACAGTCTGTGATCGACATGTGACAGCTCCCCATGAGAAACCCACACGAGCGAGGAGGGGACATGACAAAACAAGAGGCGATCGACACGGTGAACAAATTTATGGGACTCCTCCTGACGGACTTCCCCGCGTGCGCCAAGCTGATGGCCGACGATTTCGCATGGGAGAACTTTCTGCCGGCCCATATCCCTTTTGGCGGCCGCTACGAGGGCGCGGCGGGATTGCAAAAATATCTGGCCCAACTGGCAGAGACCTGGGTCATCGGCGAGGTCGTCTTCCACGATTTTATTTTCGACCCGGAGACGCGCAGGATGACAGCGCCCGGCGTTGAAAAAAACGGCCAATCGGTCGCAACGGGGCGCGCCTGCGATATGGCGTTCGTCTGGGAATTCCGGTTTGCGGAGGATGGGAAGCTCACGTACCTGCGCGAATATAACGACACGGCCGCTATTGGCGGGACCTTCGATAGCTAGCCGGGCGCTTGTAGACGTGCGGTGTACTCGGGGCAGGTGTAGCGGGAGGAGCCCGACGTGAAAACGGACAGCGAGCATTTGCAGACCGAACTGGCCGCTCGGGGGCTGGAGCCGGGCGAGGCGGTGCGGGTCAGTCACCGGATTGAGGCTGCCGCGGATCGCGTCTGGCGGGTGATCTCTCAACCCGGTCAACTGCCCCGCTATCACCCCTTCTGTCAGGCAACCACAGTGCTCAAATGGCCCGGGGTTGGGGCAAAAGACACGGTCTCGTACTACAGCGGCGTGCACTACGAGCGCGATTTTGTGAGCTGGCTCGAAGGGGTGGGGTTTGACATTGAGGTCGGGCCGCCCTCACGCAAGACGGCCCGCGTGGAGTGGCGTATCACAGCGCAGGGCGAGCAACACAGCGAGTTGGCCATTACCGTGATCCCCTACCTGAAAGCGAACCTGTCCGCCCCTCGGAAGCGGGCCTATCAGCAACGCCTGTTCGGTGACACCATCGCCCAATACCTCAACAGCGTCGTGCAGGGGGTCGGGCATGTAGCCACCACCGGGCGGGCCGTACAGAAAAACCAGTTCGGGTCACATCCCCTGTACTCGGATTAAGCCGTGGTTCAGTTTGCATTTTCCCTTCACCCGACCCCTTCGACTTCGCTCCGCTTCCCCGCTGCGCCACGGCTCTGTTATACTCGGCCAGTCACCAGGACAGTCAGTACTGTTGCACGGAGGAAAACTGCATGTCTGAAGCCCAGGAAAAACCCCTGATCGGCGCCATGAATGGACTCTCAAAGCCAAAAAAGCCGCAAGCCTACTACGATGCCGTCAAGCAGAAGTTTGCCGAGGAGCGTGATCTCAGGCTGCACTACCGCCCGGAGGGCACGTCGCAGTATACGTCTGACCTGACCGGTTCTTTCGCCAGGTACGAGACCGACCCTTACGGCGGAGAAGTCGTCCCGCGTGCGCCCATCAACGATACGGTCGAGTGCCTGTTCATCGGCGGTGGGTTCTCGGCCCTGCTCACCTCGGCCCGGCTGCGCGAGTACGGTGTTGAGAGTATCCGCATCGTCGAGCGGGGAGCGGATGTCGGGGGGACCTGGTACTGGAATCGCTATCCCGGAGTGGCCTGCGACGTGATCTCGTACGACTATCTGCCGCTGCTCGACGAGATGGACTACGTGCCCAAGAACCATTACGCCAAGGGCCCGGAAATCCTGGCCCACTGCCAGGCCATTGCCAGAAAATACAATTTATACGAACTGGCGGTTTTCCAGACCACGGTCACCTCAACTGTCTGGAACGCAGAAGAAGAGCTGTGGCACCTTACCACAGACCGGGGCGACCACATGAAAGCGCGCTTCGTCATCTGCGCCAACGGCACCCTGTCCAAGCCCAAGCTGTCTAAAATCAAGGGTATGGAGTCCTTCACGGGTCACTCCTTTCATACCTCGCGCTGGGACTATGATTACACCAGGGACGACTTGTCCGGCCTGGAAGATAAGGTCGTCGGCATCATCGGCACGGGCGCGACCGCGGTCCAGGCTATTCCCGGTCTGGGCACAGCATCCAAAGAGTTGTACGTGTTCCAGCGTACACCGTCGTCGATTGACATCCGGGACGACTGGCCGACCGATCCCAACTGGGCACGAAAGTTGAGGCCGGGCTGGCAGGCCAAGCGGCGCGAACGCGCCATGCGCGGGCCGCGGCTGACCGAGGAGCAGCAGGCCGAACGGGCGGCCATGTCTCGTGAGGAGAAAATTCGGCGACAGGAGAACGCCAATATCGACTACATGATGCGGATTCATAAACGCATCGACGAGATCGTGAAGGATAAGGTCACCGCGGAGGCGCTCAAGCCGTGGTATATGTTTATGTGCAAGCGGCCCTGTTTTCACAACGACTATCTGCCGACCTTCAATCGCCCGAACGTGCATCTGGTCGATACCCACGGCAAAGGCATTACCGAGATCACGGCCACAGGACCGGTATTTGACGGGACGCAGTACGAACTTGACCTGCTCATCTATGCTACCGGCTTCGAGGTGCAAAAGACGGGCATCTACAACCAGATCAAAGGAGAAAACGGTCTTGACCTGAACGACAAATACCGCACCGGCATCCGCACCCTGCTCGGCATTCACTCCCAGGGCTATCCCAATCTGTTTATCATGGGTGGCTACCAGGCCTCGTTCCAGTTCAATCTGACGGATATGCTGCAATCTCAGGGAGACCATATTGCGGCCTGCATCGACTATGTACGCCGGCATGACTATCAGTCCCTCGACGTGACACTCGAAGCAGAAGAGCGGTGGGTGCAGGAAGTGATCCATCATCGCGGCAAAACCACCCGCAACCAGGACTGTACGCCGGGCTATTACAATTTCGAGGGCGAATTTCAGCGCCGTCAGGACGGCAATTACAACGGCGGCTTTCCCAAATATGTGACCCACCTCAGAGAAGTCCAAGCCCGGATGACAGAGAATTTTGTGTTTACGACAAGGTAGATATGGCCCAAAGGAGAAGGGCAGTATGACATACGAAACATTTACCCTCGAACGCTCCGGTCCGATTGTCACCGTCTCGTTCAATCGACCGGCAAAACTCAATCCCCTCAACGAGCAGGTGCTGCGCGAGTTTCTGGCCATTACCTATGAGCTGCAAGAGGACGAGGACTCGCGGGTCGTGGTCCTGACCGGCAAGGGCCGGTCGTTCAGCGTTGGCGCGGATATGAATGCCCTGTCCAAGAGCGCCAAACCGGAAACCCAGGCCACGCTCACCGATACCGCCAGACTGCGGATGGCAAAGCTGGGCTGGCGGGTGATGGACGAGTGGGAACGCCTGGACCAGATCAGCATTGCCGCGGTCAACGGTTTTGCGGTGGGCGGTGGCGTGTCCCTGGCCATGGCGTGTGATTTCCGTATTGCCGCCGCCGGCGCCCGCCTGTGGTTGCCCGAGGTGCGGCTGGGTGTGCCATATATGTGGGGCTCGATTACCCGCATGATCAATCTGATCGGCATGGCCAAGGCCAAAGAACTGGTGATGACCTGTGATGAGCTGACCGCGGAAGAGGCCTGTGAGGTTGGCCTGGTCAATCAGGTCGTTCCGCCGGAGGAGTTGCCCGACGCGGTCCACGCCTTTGCCCAGAAGCTGCTCAACAAGCCGCCCATGGCGCTGCGTCGCACAAAAGAATTCTTCAAAGCGCTGAGCACCAATAAGGCCGGCGATATTACCTATGCCGACGCCCATCTGGGGCTGGCCTGCACACTGGGAGAAGACATGCGCGAGGCCGTGGCCGCATTCCAGGAAAAACGCGACCCGGTGTTTGTCAATCGGTAGACGTATCGACTCTTGCGGCGCTATCGACAAGCCGGAGTCTGCGACCGGGTTCTTTGGTGAGGGTGCTGGCGGTCCGAACCAGACACGCAACTCAGCCCTGGACCGGACGGACAGCGCTGTTTACCTGTGACGAGACTTCCCTTCGCGTCGATCTTTCAGATAAAACCCAAGCCAGCCAATAATGGTGGCCCCCAGCACTAAGGACAGCAATAACGCCAGTTCCATACAACCCCTCTATTATTCATCGACATAATAGGCCCAGGCGTAGAGTCCAAGGACGGACAATAAAGAGGATGACCGTCACCCACCAAGGACTTTTCCCTCCTAGGCCATAGGAAATCACGCCCGCGCCTAAAATAATTTTTCCAGTATCGTAGAGGGATTTGGCCAAACCGCGACGTTTATTCTTTCGAGTTTCTATCTGCCCGTTTTCCGTCACCCCTCCTACCTACCATCGTCTTCGGAATGTGAGCAAGCCACGGGTTCACTTACCAAACGATAAAGCAGGTGCTAGTCTGGCTTAGGGAGTATCCTATGCAACAGACTGCCATTGATCCAATCCAGTACGACATCCTTGTCCAGAACGAGCGGGTCCACAGGTCGCTGTATACCGACCCGCAGATCTTTACCGATGAGTTGGAAAAAATTTTCTACCGCGGCTGGGTGTTCATTGCTCACGAGAGTGAAATCCCCCAGCCGGGGGACTTTATTACGCGCCAGGTCGGCACCCAGTCGGTCATCCTGACGCGCGGCACCGACCATACCGTCTCGGCCTTCCTTAACCGCTGTGCGCATCGTGGCACAACCGTCTGCCCGGCGGAACGCGGCCACGCCCGCACGTTTACCTGCCCCTATCATGGCTGGAGCTATGACCTGAGTGGCGCCTTGCAGGGTGTCCCCTACCCGGCCGGATACGGTGAGTCTTTTGACAAAAAAGACTATGGGCTGACGCGCGTGCCGCGGCTGGAGCGCTATCGTGGCTTTGTGTTCGTCAGTCTGAGTCCGAGCGGTATTTCGCTGGCCGACCATCTTGGCACGGCGGCGCAATTGATCGACCGGACCTGTGATCTCTCGCCGGCAGGCGAGATAGAACTCAGCGCCGGCTGGGTCAAGCATCGCTACCCGTCCAACTGGAAAATGCTGCCCGAAAACGACACGGACGGCTATCATCTCGGCTTTGTGCACCGCTCCATATTGAAAGCGGTCGGCTCGCAGTATCGGCGTTTTGTGGGCGAGGAAAAAAGTATCAAGTCCGTCCTGCGCGACTGGGGGAAGGGGCACACGGAAATCGATTTTGTGCCGGCCTATCAGCAGCCGTTCGAGTGGTTCGGCGGCGTTTCGGAGGGTCTGGCCGCATCCTATCTGGCGGCCATGGAGCGCCGCTATGGCAAAGAGGAAACCCAGCGCCGGGTTTTCGACGGCCCGCCGCACGCCTTTATTTTTCCCAATCTCTTTCTGGCCGAAATGAACATTGCCATCATGCAGCCCGTCAGCGTTGACGAATGTGTCCAATGGCACACGCCCATATTCCTCAAGGGCGTGCCCGAATTCAACAAGCGCCTGTTGCGGCAGAGCGAGGCGGCAATGGGACCGGGATCATTCCTGCTGCCCGAAGATGTGACGATTGCGAGTCGCAACCAGGTCGGATTAGTGACGCGCAACGCCGAGTGGCTGGAGCTGAGCCGCGGCCTGAACCGTGAGTATGTCGATAGCCAACAGCAGCGCGTCGGGCATATGACCGATGAGACAACAAACCGGGCGTTCTGGTTGCACTATCGCGGCGTGATGCAAAACGGCCAGGCCTAGCAGCTATGGTGTCTGACACCGAGTATAGAGCCGTTGAGGCCTTCCTGTACAAAGAGGCGCGTTTCGCAGATGAGGCGCGCTATGCGGACTGGGAAGCCTTATGGACGGACGAGGCCGTGTACTGGATACCGGCGACCACCGACCCCGAGGCCAACCCCAACACCCATATCTCGCACATCTACGACAACCGGCAGCGGATTGCCACGCGCATCAAACTCCTGCAAAGCGGTCATCGCTACAGCCAGGAGCCGGCCTCGTCCATGCGCCGGCTGATTTCCAATATCGAAGTCGAGAAAAATGAGGCTCATGAATTCCTTGTCGGCTCGAATTTCCTTTTGGTCGAACTCTCGATTCAAGCCAAGCACGAGACCCACCTGTGGGCCGGACGCACGACCCATACCCTGCGCTGGGTTGACGCTGAACTCAAGATGAGCCGCAAGAAGGTCGTCTTGGTCAACGCCGCCGAGCCGCTGCCGAATATGTCGTTTTTGATATAGCTCCCGCTGAAGCGGGACGGCGGCAGTGAGGGATTGTTGGCAACTAACGCCGGTCAACGCGGTAGAGGAGAAAGACTCATGACGACATACAGTAGAGTGCCACCCTACGGAAGGGAACGGCGGGCTGTACGGAAGCGTGATTTGCACGAGCCACACGCCGGCGCCCACCAACCGGTGGAGAGAGATAAACCAGGCGGCTTCGAGCACGGAAATTCGCTGCGTTTCTTCGCCCCCTGGCTCACAACTGGCGCTCGCTGGATGCGTCCTTGAATGCTCGCAGCACCGCATTCATCCGCGTCTGGTAGCCCGCTCCCTGCGCTTTGAACCACTCCAACACGTCAGTATCTACACGGAGGGAAATCGAGGTTTTCGGGGGAACCGGGTGCAGTCCCCGGCGGACAATTCCACGGACAATATGATTGACCTCGGCAGCCGGGTGCTCGTCGGTAAGCCTAATGTCCTGCTCTTTCATCGCCTTGATACGCGGCCAGTCCGTTTCAGATATTTTGGAAGAAGATGATTTGCTCATTTCTCGTCGCCTTTCGGAATGAAATAATATGAATACGCTCCGGCGTCTCGGTATGCACGAACGACACGCAAACGCCTCTCAGAAGGCCCAGCGTCACAAAACGTTGTTCAGGGTAGTGAAATCGATCATCCTCAAATGTAAATGTCGGTCCAGCAAAGACCTCCTCGGCATCGGCGAAATCCAGGCCGTGAGCGGTCAGGTTTCTTTTTCGCTTGACCTCGTTCCACGTAAATTTCATCTGATACATAAAAGAGTATATGCGTATCGTATATTCGTCAAGAAATATGAACGTGTCTCTCCCGGCAGGATCGCCGTGTGTGCCACGCACCGTTTGGGGGAGTATGGTTCCGAGGCCAAGTGACGGCGTACTAAGTGAGAGCTATGAGAATACAACTCATTGCGTCAGTCTGCTTCCTGCTGACTGTGGCTTCTCTCCCGCAGCCGCAATGCCCCTGAGCATCCCGGCGAACACCAGTTGGTGCAGCGGGTAGATGCCGTACCAATAGACAAGACCCAAGAGGCCGCGCGGGTCGAAGCTGGCGGTTTGACGAATGGTGGCCTGATGCGCATCGCCTTCAACAACAAACTCCAGCCAGGCCCGGCCGGGAAGCTTCATCTCGGCCTGCAAGCGTAAAAGGCGGTCGGGCTCAATGGCCTCGACCCGCCAGCAGTCCAGCGTATCGCCAACCGTGAGTCGGTCAGGATGAGGCCGGCCACGGCGCAGGCCGACTCCGCCGAGCAGCAGGTCGAGCAAGCCGCGCAGTTGCCACAGCCAGTTACCATAATACCAGCCGACCTCCCCGCCAATACGGCGAATCGGGCGAAAGGCCACTGCCGGTGGGACGGGAACGCGAACAGTCCGAGAGTCGATCAGGCGGGGACCAAACCGCACGCCGCCCCAGGTCCGGAGCGGACCGGCCGTGGAGAGAGCATCTGACCAGCGGGACTCGGCAAGCTCGCGGTCCTCGCTGCGGAGGGCCTGGGCAATAGCCTCACGCACCCCGATGGGACGAATGGCAAAATACTGCAAGGCCGAGTCGTCATGCACGATGGTGGGGTGCCGCAAACTCTCGACCAGTTTGCGGCCGACGCGGGCATAGAGCGGTGTGACCAGCCCCAGCCACAGACTCGACAGACGTGGAGTCAGGACCGGAACAGAGAGCATCCAGCGCCGGACTCCCCGCTGCCGGGCATACTCCTGCATCAATTCCCGATACGAAACCCGGTCGGCCCCTCCAATTTCAAAGGTTTGGTTTCCCGAACGGCGCAACTCCAGCGCGTCTGTCAGATAGGCCAGTAAATCCGTAATAGCAATCGGTTGGGACTGAACTGATACCCAGCGTGGTGTGAGCATGACCGGCAAGCGTTCGACCAGAGCCCGGATCATCTCAAAAGACAGACTACCGGAGCCGATGACAATCGACGCGCGCAGTTCAATGGTCTGAACGCCTGAGGCACGGAGAATGCGGCCGACTTCCTGTCTGCTCCGCAGGTGAGACGAGAGCGGGCCGGCGCTGTCGCCCAGACCGCCGAGATAGATAAGGCGTTGTACTCCAGCTTGGCGTGCGGCCCGTCCGAAATTATGGGCCGCCTGACGGTCCTGTGCCTCGAACGCTCCGGTCGATCCCATGGAGTGGACGAGGTAGTAGGCCATATCCACGCGCTGAAGCGCGGCAGCCAGAGAGGCCGGCTTCAGCACATCACCGGCGACAACTTCAGTATGCGGCCCAACGCGTGGTTGCAGAAATGCGGGCTGCCGGGCGAGACAGCGGACGGCACGGCCTTGCCGTTCCAGGGCCTTGAGCAAGCGCCCACCGACATAGCCTGTTGCGCCGGTGAGCAAGATACGTTGAGGAGACTCGCCCACTTACCGCTGCGATTCAAAAAGATACACGCGTCCGACGTTGACCTCACCCATGATGTGCTGGCCGGGGGTGCTCATGGCGAACTCCGGAATGCCGTCCTGATTCAGGTCGCCCGGCGAGAGGACGGTGTAACCGAATTTCGAGCCCTGGTGGCCCCACGGGTTATCGAGCGTCATGAGGTGCCGCCCGTCACGCCCATTATAGACAAACACCTCGCCCTGGATGTCGAACGCATCCACAGCCTGAAATGGAGCGCCAACTAAAACCTCAGGCACCTCGTCCGCGTTTACGTCTATGCTGGTGGCCAGCGCCCAGCCAAAGCCAGCATGCTTGCGCGGAAACGGATCTTTGAGGGCATAGATCACGGAGCCGTCTTTCCCGCTGATGGCGTAGGCAGCGCCCTGGCCCTGATAGGCACCCACGTCATGGTAGGGCGCGCCGATCAGCAGATCGGGTGTCCCGTCTTTATTCAGATCCCCAGCGCTAACCACGCGCCAGCCAAAGGTTGAGCCTTCTTTGGGCTCCGGGTTTTCGATCGTGAGCAAGAGCTGGCCGTCTGCGCCGTTGTAAATATACGCTCGCCCTTGGACACTCAGATTGCCGACCGTGGTGTAGGGCGCACCCACCGCGATCTCCTGGACACCATCCTGATTGAGGTCCCCGGCAGAGTTCACAAACCATCCAAACGCAGAGCCACCCCGGTCGGTGGGCGGTCTCAGTGTATAGACGAGCGATCCATCCTGGCCGCTGTAGACAAACGCCCTGCCCTCTCCGTTCTGGTTATAGGCACCCACGACTAGCTCGGGGAGCGTATCACCGGTGACATCACCAATGCCGGTGACCGACCAGCCAAATCCCGCGCCGGGCTGCGATTGCGGCGGTTTGAGCGTAAGCAAATACGCCCCATCCGTGCCACTGAAGACATAGGCTTGGCCCCCTTTATTCTGGCCGAAGGCACCGATCAATAAATCTGGCAGCCCATCCTGGTCCACATCGCCAGCCGAGGCCACCGAGCAGGCAAACGCCGCGGCCTTTTGCGGAAACGGATGGTCGAGTGTATAGAGCAGCTTGGCCGTCTGCCCGTCAAAGACAAAGGCCCGGCCCTGGTGGTCCACGTTTTTCCCAGACTTTTCGGCACCGCCGAAGCCGACCTCCTTCCCGGTCAGCCCTTCCCTGGCGTAGGGCTGGTCATACGCGCCAACCAGGTAATCCGGGACGCCATCACCCGTTATATCGTCCAGCATGGCCAGCGAGGTAGAAAAGCTGGAAAAACGCATGCGGATAGGATTATCCAGCATTTTGATATTCGGGCCGGCCCACGCAGAGAAACTCGCCAGCAGGAGGGTGGTGAGAGCAAGACTCACCAGCGGAAGAGATACTGAAAAACGAAACGGCCCAAACATGCTGAAACTCCTTACTCCGGTATTATCGAGGGGGCTCATCCACCCTCACGCCTCTCCCGCCAGCGGGAGAGGAGGCCAGACCTATACTCCTTGAGCCGCCTCCACAATGGGCGCGACGGTGTCTAGGCAGGCCATGGCTTGGCCGGTCGCAATCGCTTTGGCAAAAGGCTGGGAGAAGAGGACGATCCGACTTGCACCAGCATCGCGATAGGCCTGCATCTCATCGGCTGAGAGGGCCCCGTCCTTGGGATCAATAAAAGCCGACATCTGCAAGGCGTCCGGGTCACGGCCAAACTCTCTGGCCATGGTCCGGATCGATTCGACCTTGGTTTTATAGTCCTCAGGGTCAAACGCGAGCGGACACCAGCCATCGTAGGTTCGGGCGACGCGCTCCAGCGCCTTTGGCACATGGCCGCCCAGAAAGATGGGAGGACCGGCCTTTTGGGCGGGCTTGGGATCGCAGAAGACAGGCGGGAACTGGACCATTTCGCCCTGATAGCTGGGCTCTTTCTCGGTCCAGCAGATCCGCAGTGCTTCGGTTGTTTCGCGCAGGCGGCGCCAGCGCAGCCGGAAGTTGGTGCCCATGACCTCGGTTTCTTCGCGCAGCCAGCCGGCGCCGACGCCAATAATGGTCCGACCGCCAGAATAGAGATCGAGGGTGGCGATCACTTTTGCGGTGATAAGCGGCTCACGCTCCGGGAATAAACAAATCCCGGTGGCCAGCTTGAGCGTGGTGGTGGCGGCCGCGGCCATGGTCAGCGCAATAAACGGGTCGGCCCAGCGGTTGTAGTGCTCGGGCAGGCTCCCGCCCCCAGGCACCTCGGTCTTGAAGCCCACGGGAATGACCGGATGCTCTGGTATCCAGAGGGACTCGAAGCCCAGGCCCTCGACCCGTTGCGCGATGGCGGTGATATTCTGCGTCTCTACTGTTGCCGGCACAAGGATACCGATATCCATACTGCCCTCCTTCTGATTCATGCAGTCAAGCTGGGAATGAGCGACTCTTGGGAAGGGAAGCGGGAGCGGGCAGCTTGCCCACTCCCGTTATCTGAAGACAAAGCACATTACGCACTGCGGACAACACGCCCGGGCCGGGCGCCCGTGTCTTTGCCGTTTTCCTGCACGACTTCGCCGCTCACATAGGTTTTCTCATAGCCCTGAGCGGTCTGCATCAGGCGCGGCATCCCGGCCGGCAGGTCGTAGATCATCTCGGGATGGCTGACGCTCAGATTGTCATAGTCAATCAGGTTCACGTCCGCCTTGGCCCCTGGCTCGAGCGTGCCACGATCTTTCATGCCAAACAGGCGCGCGCCATCGTGGGTGAGTTTCTTGACCACAAACTCCAGCGGCAGGCGCTGGGGATCGTCCTCGGCTTTGTCCCGCGTCCAGTGAGTCAGGGCATAGGTCGGGACACCGGCGTCAATAATCTGCCGCACGTGGGCGCCGGCGTCGCTGCCGCCCATGACCGTAATGGGATCACAGATCAACTCGTGGAGCGGGTCGGCCTTGCCCTCTGCATAGCCGGCCGCGGCATACATCAAAAAGGCCCGGCCGTTTTGTTCGAGCATCAGATCATAGACCACCTCGCGCGGGCTGCGGCCTGCGCGGGCGGCAAGGGCGGCAATGCTCTTGTCGGCGCTCGGCTCATAGCTCAACTCCTCACCCATGGGATAGGTGCGCTCCCAGACCCGCGCGTTCTGATACAGCAGGGACATGCCGGTGGTGTGGGGGTCCTGTTCAGTGAGCAGCTTGTGGCGCAACTCAGGATTATGCAGCGCGGCCATTTTTTCGTCGTGAGACAGTTTTTTCAGGGCTTGAAAACTCGGCAGATATTCAAACGGGTTCTCACCCTGAAAGCTGAACAGCACACACACCGGACGCACGAAAACCATCGGCGTGATCGGCACGCCCCCTTCCACCGCGGCGGTACATTTGGCCATGACCTCGCGCCATTGGGCGGGATAGGTATTGTTCTGGGCCAGGAGGAAGGTCAGCGGGCACCCTGTCGCCCGGGAGACCCGAATCATCATATCCACTTCTTGCAGCAGGTCCGGGTCTTCGCCGGCAATGCCGCGCGGCACCATCTCCAGAATGCCGCGTCCGGTTGAGCGCACGGCCCGGGCAATCCCGATCAACTCGTCTTCATGGGCAAAAGTGCCGGGCACGGGCTCGCCGTCATTGGCCGTATGCACCAGCGTGCGTGAACTCGAAAAGCCGAGCGCGCCGGCGAGGACGGCGTCTTTGACAATGGCGGCCATCCTGGCGATGTCCTCTTCAGTCGCGGGTTCATTCTTTGCCCCACGCTCGCCCATGACAAAGGCCCGCACCGCGCCGTGGGTAATCATGCCGCCGGCGTCCAGGGTGCGGGGCAGGCCATCCAGCACGTCGAGATATTCGGCAAAGCTCTGCCAGCCCCAGGGCAGTCCGGCCGATAATGACGGACCGGGAATGTCTTCGACACCCTCCATGAGACCGATCAGCCACTCGTGGCGGTCTGGCGTGGCCGGCGCAAAGCCCACACCGCAGTTTCCCATGACTACGGTCGAAACACCGTGCCAGAGCGACGGGGTCATTTGTTCGTCCCAGGCCACCTGACCGTCATAATGAGTATGCGCATCGACCCAGGCTGGAGTCACCAACAGCCCGTCGGCGTTCACCGTCTGCCTGGTGCTTCCCAGGTCTTTGCCGACCGCGACAATGCGTCCCTCGGCAATGGCCACGTCGCCGGTGAAAGCCGGCTTCCCCGTTCCGTCAACAATTTTTCCACCGCGAATGACTATCTCGTGCATACACCGACCTCCTTTGCTGCTCTTTGTCCGATATGACCGGGAGCACCATATAGGGTTCACCGCCTGTCTGGCAACCGGCTTGAGTGCAATATCAGATAATCGTCGTCCTATACGGAGTACGCCGCAGGGTTGCGAGGTCGGTCCTGCGCGGCTAGGTAACAAAGAGGCAAGGGATTGGAGAAACCATAAACCAACAGGAGGAGAATGATGAGCGAAGATACCTATAACGGGAGCTGTTTTTGTGGAGCCGTGCAGTTGACTGTCAGCGGTTCCCCCGCGGCGATGGGCTATTGTCACTGTGAGTCCTGCCGCCACTGGTCGGCGGGTCCGGTCAATGCCTTTACCTTGTGGCCGCCCGATGCGGTGCAGGTCACTCAGGGCGCGGAGAATATCGGGACGTATGCCAAGACCGACAATAGTCATCGCAAGTGGTGCACGGCCTGCGGAGGTCATCTCTTCACCGAGCATCCCGGCATGGGCCTGACCGATGTGTACGCGGCCGTGATCCCGGACCTGCCTTTTCAGCCCGGCGTACACGTCTTCTACGAGGAAACCGTGCTGCGCATTCACGACGGCGTGGTCAAACAGAAAGATGTGCCGGCCGAAATGGGCGGCTCCGGCGAAGTCCTGTCGGAATAACCCCGCCGCCCCACCCGCGGGTGGGGCTGACAATCGGGCCGGGGCGGAGAACCCCGGCCATCAACATGGCGCGCTTCAGGCCGCCAGCAAACCCTGGCGGGTGACCCAGTCCAGGGTCTCGTTCAGCCCCTTGGCATAGCGCGCGAAGATTTCGTCCACTTCATCTGCCGAGACAATGAGCGGCGGGCACAGCGCCAGCGTGTCGCCAATGGCCCGGGAAATCAGGCCGTTATCTTTCATGCGGGCCAGAGCGTATTTCCCGACGGCGGCCTCTGGATCAAAAGCCTGGCCGGTCGCCTTGTCCATCACCAGCTCGCACGCGCCAACCAGGCCCTTGCCGCGCACCTCGCCGACCAGCGGATGGTCGGCCAACTGTTGCAGCTGGGCCTGAAACTGTTCACCAAGCCGGGCCGCTCGCTCGAAAATACCGTCTCTTTCGTAGATTTCGAGCACCTTGAGCCCCATCGCCGTCGAAACGGGATGACCGCTGTAGGTAAAGCCGTGGCCGAATATGCCCCATTCTTTGCTCACCTCGGCAACCGCCTGATAGATGAACTCGGGGATCATGACCGCGCTCAAGGGCAGATAGGCCGAGGTCAGCGACTTGGCCAGGGAGATGGTCGCCGGCTGAAGATCAAAGGTCTGGGCGGCGAAAGGGTTGCCCGTTCGGCCAAAGCCGGTGATGACCTCGTCGTCGATGAACAGCACGTCGTATTTTTTCAGGACCTGCTGGACCTTGGGGAAATACGAATCCGGCGGCACCAGCACCCCGCCCGCGCCCATGATCGGTTCGGCAATAAACGCCGCGACCGTATCCGGGTTTTCCGCCAGGATGAGCCGTTCCAGATTATCGGCCAACCGGGTGGTAAAGTCCTCTTCGCTTTCACCCGGCTCGTGAAAGCGGTAGTAGTGCGGGCAGTCGGTGTGCAGAAAACTCTCGACCGGCAGATCAAACCCCTGGTGAAAGGGGGCTAGACCGGTCGCGCTGGCCGCGGCGAACGTCACGCCGTGGTAGGCTTTGTTTCGGGCGATGATTTTTTTCTTCTCCGGTCGCCCGATAGCGTTGTTGTAATAACGCATGAGCTTGATCTGCGTATCGTTCGCGTCGGAACCCGAGAGACCGAAAAAGACTTTGGAAAACCCACCCGGCACGACCGCCTTGAGCTTTTCCGCGAGCTGCATGGCCGTGTCGTGGCTCTTGTCGGTGAACAGATGGCCGTAGGACAGCTTCTTGATCTGCTCGTAGGCCGCCTGGGCAAGCTCTTCGTTGCCGTAGCCGAGCGAGGTACACCACAGGCCGGCCAGCCCGTCAATATACTGCTTGCCGTCTTCGTCCCAGACATAAATTCCTTCACCCCGCACGATCATCAGCGGCCCCTGTTCGTTCAGTGTGGCGATCTGGGCCATAGGGTGAAACACGCTATCAAGGTCGCGCCGGCCGAGCGGCGTGAGCGTTCCTGACTCGTTCATGGTTCTCTCCTCCGTTGGTTTATACGTTCATCAGTCAGAAAGTTTCCGCATCAGCCCAGTACGGCACGCTCCGCGTTTTCATCATCTGACGAAAGGCGTGGGTCGAGTTGGGCAATAACTCACCCGTCCCCCAATCACAGATGACTCCATACTGGCGAATCACATCGTACAGGTCGAGCTGGTCCGTGCGAAAGCGCTCGGCAACCTGCTGCGGGTCCTCCTCCAGCCAGCCCGTGCGCTGCGCGGCGATCCGCCGGCGTTCTGCCTGGGTGGCGGTTGCGTCGATTTCGTACTCCGCCAGGTCCTCGTCGATGACCGTGAGCACAACGCCGTAGTCTTTGCGCGCCCGCTCAACCGACACATAGTCATCCACAACGTCTGCGAGCACTCTTTGCGGGTCGCGTTTGAGCGGGTCGCCATACCCGCCGCCGCCCGAGGTCCCCCGCCAGAAGCGCGCTCCGGTATGTACGGGCACATTCGAGAACACCGCGCCCAGGAAACGCGCCGCCTCACCCGGCGGTTCGAGCCAGAGCCCATGCGGACGCGCCGGCAGGCCGCCCTCAATTCCCCACACGATCGACCGTTCGCGGTCGCAGAAATAGGAGAACACGCAGTTTTCCACGTCCAGGATGGTGCCGCCTTTGTCGAGCCCGACGCCACCCCGCCATTCGCCAGGGCCGGCGCTGTCGGTGACGATCTCAAAACGGTCGGTCCGAACCGGACACAGCCGTTCCTGGCCTTCAACCGGCTGGATCATCAGGCCCACGCCAAAGCACGAGGCTGTCACGCCGAGCCCGTCCCGGCCGTTGCGGCCACCCCAGCCGCCGGACAGCCAGTCGTACAGCATAAAATAGGGCCGGCCATCGCCGCGGGCGTCATAGCCGCCGGTTTGCAGATACTCGATATTGAAGGCGCAGGCCATGGCCCGCTCCGGCATGAGCGCGGAAAACAGCTCAAAGATCGCATTCATGATTTTCTCGAAGCCCATGACAAAGCCGGAGACCGCCACCGGCCAGCGGGCGCTGACGATGGTATCGTCGGGCACGATGACCTTGACGGTCCGATACAAGCCGGCGTTCAGCGGGACGTCTGGAAAAAACGTTTTCATACCGGACACAATGCCGGCAAAGGTCCCTCCGAAGGCACAGTTGTAGATGGAGCCGATCGTGGGGTGAGAACCGCTGAGGTCGAATTCTGCCTCGTCACCCCTGATCGTCAGTTTGACCCGAATGGGGATCATCCCTTCTTGCCCGGCCGGGTCCTGATCGACAAAATCGACCGTCTCCCACGACCCATCGGGCAGCTCGCTCAGGCGGAGGCGGATCGCGCGTTCGACATAATCCTGCACTTCTGCAAAGGCGGTGACGATGGTCTCGACGCCGTATTTGTCGCACAGGCGGAGCACTTCACGCTCGGCAATACGCGTCGCCTGAGTCTGGGCATCCATATCGCCGATGATGGCATCGGGGTCGCGGGTGTTCTTGGCCACCAGGCGGGCCACATCGCGGCAGTACTCGCCCCGCCGCCAGATCTTGACCGGTGGCACGCGGATACCTTCCTTGAACATCTCATGGGCGCTGACATCAAACGACCCCGGCACGCTGCCACCCATATCCGCCCAGTGCCCGTTCGCCTGGCTCCAGGCAATGAGCCGGCCGTCAACAAAAATCGGCAGCAGCACCCGGGTATCGTTAAAATGCGTTCCGCCTACATACGGATCGTTGATCAGAAAGACGTCCCCCGGATGGATATCGTCGCCAAACTCGTCGATGACCGCTTTACAGGTATAGTGCAGCGTTCCGACGTGGGCCGCCAGGTCCTGGTGTCCCTGGGCCACGGTATTCCCCTGGGCATCGCACAGCGCGTTGGAGAAATCGCGGTTGTAGACCACGAAGGAGTAACAGGTCCGACGCACCTGCTCGGCCATCTGATCCACGATATTCACGAAAGCGTTGCGCAACACCTCGAAGGTCACCGGGTCGAGGGTCGTGCTGGGTGTGGGTAATTTGGTCATGATTTCATCCTCGTTCTCAGACCGTAATGGTGAGATTCAACCACGGGTCAACCGTCACCGAGGCTCCCGGCGGTACGAGCGTGGTCGAGTCGAGCTGCTGGACCACGGCCGGCCCGGGCAGTTCCGCGCCGCTCGACAAGTCGTCCCGCCAGTAGATCGGGGTCTCCAAGGACTCTTCATCAAACCCGACCTTGCGCCAGGCGCGCGGCTCGGGTCTGGCCGTATCGGCGGCGTGCCTGGCCAGTTCGGCTTTGGGCGTCAGCCCGACCGCGGTCAGGTTGAGGCGAAAGATCTCGATGCCGGCGCCTGCACGCCGGTAGTTATATTCCCGCTCGTGGGCCGCGCCGAAAGCGTCAACGGCCTCCGACACATTGGTAAAGGGCGTTCCGACAGGGACGGCCAGCGACCGCCACTGGCCGCTATAGCGCATATCAATCGTCCGCCTGAGGATAATGTCCTTGTCCGCCACACCCTCCTTGGTCAGCCGCGCCTGCGCCTCCGCTTCGAGCAGTCGAAACTCCGCTTCTATTGCCTGGGGGTCGGCTTGTGCCGTATCGACCAGACAGGTCGTCAGCAGGTCGTGTTGGATATCCACCAGCAAACAGCCCATCGCAGAGGTCACCCCGGGGTGGGGTGGGACGATGACCGTCGGGATGGACAGCTCTGTGGCCAACGCAGCCCCGTGCAGCGGTCCAGCCCCGCCGAAGGCGACCAGTGCGAAGTCGCGGGGGTCGTAGCCGCGCATGATCGACACCAGACGAATGGCATCCGCCATATTGGCGTTGGCGACGTTGAGAATTGCCCTGGCAGCAGCCTTCACATCCATACCGAGGGGACGCGCAATTTTTTGCTCAATCGCCGCGGTCGCGCGAGCCAGGTCGAGGTCGAGGTTTCCGCCGACCAGGTCTCCACCCAAACGCCCCAGGACCAGGTTGGCATCGGTATTGGTAGGGTTCTCGCCGCCGCGGCCATAGCAGGCCGGCCCCGGGCTGGAGCCGGCCGACTGCGGGCCGTTGCGGAGCGAGCCGGCCTCATCGATCCAGGCAATCGAGCCGCCCCCGGCTCCAATGGTCTTGATATCGATACTCGGAAAACAGATCGGATGTCCGTGCTCAATATGCCAGTCACGGGTCGTCAACATCTGCGAGTCCCACACCAGCGACACATCGGTGCTGGTGCCGCCCATATCGAAGCCTATCGAGTTGGGAAACCCGCACAGATTGCCGATATAGCGGTTGGCGATGGCGCCGGCGGCAATACCGGAACTCGCCAGACGCGCGGCCTGGGAGTCGATGCCCTGGGGTGTCATCACCCCACCACCGCTATGGAGGAGCAGCACATCGCTGGTATAGCCGCCCTGTTTCAGCCGCTCTTGCAGACGCAGGGTATAGGCCCCGATCACCGGGTGCAGCACGGCGTTGACGACCGCGGTGGAAAAGCGATCGTGCTCAAAAATTTCGGGCAGCACCTCAGCCGACGTCGAGATGGCCACCCCCGGCAGTTCTTCTTCGAGAATGGCCTTGAGCGTCTGCTCGTTCGCCATGTTTGCGAACGAGTTCATAAAGCAGATGGCCACGGCCTCGTATTGGCGTTTGCGCAGTTTCGCCGCAAGCGCGCGCGCCTCGGCAGCGTCAATCGGCTTCTCAACCCTGCCCGAGGAGTCGGTGCGCTCCGCAATAGGCAGACGGTCCCGCCGGCGAATATACGGCGGCGGGTTGTCACGGTAGGCGTCCCATAAGTCTTCTTTCGTGGACCGGCCAATTTCGATCACGTCGCGAAAGCCTTCGGTGACGACCATGGCGGTGTGGGGCAGGTTGCGTTCGATCAGGGCGTTGGTTGCCACCGTAGTGCCGTGGGCAAACAGCGTCACATCGGAGAGCGCGATACCGGCCTTGTCGAGCCCGTCCAGCGCGGCCTCAATAGGGTCCTTGGAGGACGGGACTTTGGCAATATGCAGCGCGTTCGTGGTTTCGTCGAGCACACACACATCGGTAAAAGTACCGCCAATATCAACGGCAACACGGACCTTGGTCATACCTTATCCCTCACGACAGGCAGGGAGAGCGGGAATCTCGGCCCTCCCAGGGCCTCACCGTTTAGCGTGCTATCGACTATATACCATCTAGTGGCGGGTATACTCACTCGCACCTTCCGCGTCAACAACTCAGTGCGACTCACGGCATAGCCGCTCCCTATCCTCACACCAACGGGCGGGGAGAACGGCCAGGGATTCGTGGCTTGGAGCAACCCTACGGAAAGCCGCTCGAGAATCTCGCCTCCAGGGCGACAATCGCATGCAGGCCG
Source organism: uncultured Binatia bacterium (SeqCode) (assembly GCA_965232605.1). Lineage (GTDB taxonomy): Bacteria > Desulfobacterota > Binatia > Bin18 > Bin18 > Bin18. Next base: position 449,485 of record CBDDQA010000006.1, read on the forward strand.
GGTGCGTTAATCCCGGATCCGTGTTCACGATAGGATTTGTCAAAAAGATTCTTAGCCGCCAGCAGCGCCGAAACGTGGTCGTTGATCTCCCAGGTGAGGCGCAGGTTGGTCGTGAGCCAGCCCGGTGTCCCGTTTGGATTGATACGTGAGTCACGTTCATCGCGTACACTCAACCGATTTTGATCAACGCTAAAACGCAGAAAGGCTTCAAGCTCAAAATTGCGCGTCAGAGCGTAGAGTATACCCACTCGCCCATTGGCTGGAGGGATGCGGCTGGCTGGTGCCGTCTTTCCATTGGGGAACCGCTCTTCCGCCCAGGTGTAAGTCAATGACGCGAAGAGTTCCCAGCCATCCCGCGCGGAGAAGTGTCCGCTCGCCTCTATGCCAAAGAGGCGGACGGAATTGAGATTCCGGCTTTGGACGATGAATCTCTTCTCGGACGTGACGGCTCCCGTGGGGACGGCTTCGATCTTATCCTCAAAATCCGAGTAAAACCCGAAGACTTCGCCCCGAAAACGGGAGAACGAGCCTTTAAGTCCGGCATCAAGGCTCAGCACCTTTTCCGGTTTGAGGTGCGGATTCGGAATGTTGAAACGATTGCCCGGTCGCGGACCGAGGGTAGACAGATCAAAGACGTTCGGGACTCGAAAGCCACGGCCGATATTAGCCACAAGGTTCACGCTTGGGGTCAGACGATACGTCAGGCCCGCCTGCCCGGTCAGATCGTCAATGCCGAGACTGACTCCGATCTCACGCTCCGCCTGTGGCAGATCAATATCAAAATAACTCACCCGGCCACCAAGCACGGCGCTCAGTTTTGGATGGAGCCGGATGGTACTCTGCACATACCCGGCAAAGCTATTGAGGGTCGCTCCATTGGCAAATCGACTTTGGAGAACCAGCCGTTCGCCGGTGTCCCGATTTCGTCCTCTGCGCCGACTGGTAATGGAGTCCAAATATACCTCAGCCCCATACGTCAGAAACAATCGGTCCCGCCAGTGTGAGGTGAGCTGGGCTGTCACGCCGACCATGCGACTCCGATTGCGTTCTCGTTGCTCCACAGGACTCCCGAAATCTTGCGTGCGGCGGTCGTCGTTAATTTCCTGAAAGGCCGTGTGGAACTCCAGCCGGTCAATCAGCGTCAAGGGTTGCTGCATCCGGTAGCGTCCGTGGAGAAACACCCGATCGTTGGGCTCAAAAAAAAAGCGGGCGGCGCTGGGATGGGTTTGCCCAAAGCCGGCCACCAACTCATCATAGCGTGGTGTTTTGGGTTGGCGCAGATACTGGACATTCAGCAAGGCGTCATGCGCACCATGTTTGGTAAAGAGCGTCCCGTTTGCCGCGTATGAATCAAAGTCGGACGGGCTCTGGACATGGGCGTCACCGCCATCCTGTCGGTCATCCCGGTTTTGGTAGGTCAGGCCAGCGCTGAGCCCTATACCCTGTTTTCCTCCGCTCAGGGCCAGACGGGTAATCCCTGCCAGGTCCGCGCTGGCAAAACGGCCAATCGCTCGACCGTCGAACTGCCAGTCTTGAGTATAATACTCCGGGACCGGAGTGATAATGTGCACAACGCCACCCAGGGCATCGCTCCCATACAGCGTTGAACCCGCGCCCCGCACGACCTCAAGACGCTCAACGTTATACGCATCGACCAAGGCAGAGTATTGGTTTGGCGCAGGACGGAAGAACGCGGTGTTCAGCCGCATACCGTCCACCAGCATCAAGACGGAGCTACCGGTCAGGCCACGAATGATCGGCGTGCCTTGGCCAGGCGTTGTCTCTTGGACAAACACGCCGGTCGCGCCCCGGAGCAAATCCGGCAGTACGCCGGGAGTCTGCCGGGCAATCTCGTTCTGCTGTATAGTGGAGACGGCCTGCGGCACCTCGAAACTGGCTTGTTCCCGACGCGTCGCGGTAATCGTCAGCTCAGGCAGGGTGACAATGCCGGTCTTGTCTTGTGGTGGAGCGGAACTTTCTTGCGCTCCGCTCCACCGAGGAACACCAAGCTGGAAGAGACACAGGATCAGGAGGAGGCTGTAAGTGCATAAACTGCGCCTTCCGCCCAAGCCACCGCCATTTTTCATGCAGAGGATACTGTTTATTTGCCCGTTGGCGTCAGTTTGACAATAAATCCGTCGGGCAGCTCGCGTTTCCCCGCGATAAAGTCGCCGTTGATATCCGTCACCCACAGCGCTCCATTGACCACCAACATGCCAACCGGATTGATAAAGCCACTGGCGACGAGATGCAGCTTTCCATCCTCGCCAGCGCGGTACACCTTGCCATCTGTTTTGAGCGTTTGCGTCATCGGCACAGGCGCTTGGATATTGGCTACATCGGCGATAAAGAGTTGGCCGCCATACGCATCAAAATCTTCCGGCGCACGCATAATACCCATAGGCTGAGAAAGTCCTTCCACAACGGGCTGCTCGTCAACCGTGCCATCGGGCGATACCCGCACGACCAGGCCACTCTCTTCGGAGGGCGGCTCTATGATACCACCCCTCCTGAGGCTGACGAGCATGGACTGTCCATCTGCGGAAAAGGCTAAACCCATCGGCGCGCCGTTGATCGTGCTATCGAAGGTCACGAATGGAGAACAGGTGTTATCGACCGATACTTGGTAGATAGAATTATTGAATGCGGTAATAGCAAAGAAACGGTCGGCGAACGCACTGCCGTCCGGACCGAACCGGGCATCCACGCCAAAACCGCTCACCCCGGCATTGATTGTACCCGTTTCTGTGAGTGTACACACTACACTGGCTTCGTCTTGTGAGTTTGGATCAACCCGCTGAATCACATGGTTGGCAGTTGCGCCTGGGGCCGCCACTCTTGCCTGCGCAATGGAGTAAATATGCCCGGCGAACTCACCGAAGCTCGCTGGCGCAACGTCATAGCCAGTGACCGGTAGGAGGCGACCCAAATCGACCAGATCGGATATTTGACCGTCCGGACTGATCGAAACAATCTTGCTCCCTTTTTCGCCTTCCTCTCCACCATCGTCATTGAGCCAGATGGTATCGCCCTGAGCGTGGAGCCAAAGCGGGTCATAGAATTCACCCGGGGGAATCAGCATCTCGACACCGAATCCCTCAGCAGCCGTAATCGTCGGAGCCGCCATTAAGCGCTCCATCAAGTCCCTGACTTCTTCGTCCGCGAACACCGTTGTTCCGAAGACACTCAGACTCAAAATCGCCGTCAGTATAGTCCGCCGCACCCCGGTTAAAACTTTCTTCATTCTTCCCTCCTTACACATGACAGGTCCGAGTTGGATAGGGCCGGATCAGGAAGCTGCCTGGGGTGTCACCCTGAGCGGCAGGCGGGTCAGGCCGACCAGCCGGTTGTTATTCGTCCATTCGAGCTCGCCGACGATCTCGAAGTCCGCGTAGCGGGCCAGGAGTTCTTCAAACACCACCCGGATTTCAAGCCGGGCCAGATTGGCTCCCAAACAGAAGTGGGTGCCGAGCCCAAAGCCAATATGAAAATTGGGGCTGCGCCCAATATCGAACCGGAACGGATCGGTGAACTCGTCTTCATCCCGGTTGGCCGACATCTCCCAGATGGTGACCTTTTGTCCCTGGCGAATGCGCTGTCCGCACAACTCGACATCGCGCGTTGTCGTGCGGCGCTTGTATACGGACGGCGAGGTCCAGCGCACGATTTCTTCGACCGCGCTCTTCATCAACCCAGGGTCGGACCGCAGTCGTTGCAGTTCGGGCGGGTTTTCAATCAGCGCCACCAAGCCGCCGGCAATGGAGCTGCGGGTCGTCTCGGCCCCGGCCGGAAAGAGCAGGGCAAAGAAGGCCCGCAGCTCACGGTTGTCGAGCTGCGGGGAGCCGTCCTCTAATTGGGCGTGAACGATCACGGACAGAATGTCGTCCGCGGGCTCGCGGCGTTTCTGCTCCACGATCCTATCCGCGTACGCGCCCAGACGTTTGATATGCTCCAGGGCCAGGGCTTCGCCCGTCCCGGCACCGATGGCCAGGTCCACAATATGCCCCAGCTCTTCCCGGTCCTCCTGCGGAATCCCGAGAATAATGCAGATAGCCTGCAGGGGCAGTTCGCGCGCCACGGTCGGCACGAAGTCAAACGGTTCGCCGGGTGAGATGCCATCAAGAATATGGCGGGTCCGTTCTCTGAGCTGAGCTTCCAGCCGGCCGATCATGCGCGGCAGGAAGCCGGTATTCACCAGGTCACGCAGCCGGCGATGCTTGGGGTCGTCCGTCTGGTTCAACTGATAGCCGGCTCCCCTGCCGTCGAAAATCTGCGTCCCGCCCAGCTCGGAGGAAAACGTCTCGGCATCCTTAAAAACATTCACCACGTCGGCGTAGCGGCTCACCACCCAGAACCCCTCACCACCCGGCGTCTGCTCGGTCGGCGCGTGCCACCAGACCGGGGCCTCGCGCCGCAGGTGGCGAAAAAATTCGTGCGGAAAGCCGTTGGCAAACGAACGGCCATACGACAGATCAACAGACTCCATACATCTCTCTCGTCAGCGTGCGTGTTTATATATGGTAGATATCCAACACCCCCTCGACAATGTCATTCAAGAGGGTGATCTTCTTTTTGGCGATCCGATAGCCTTCTGGCGTCCGCCGGAGCGCATACTCATAAAAGCCGTAATAGAGAAACGAGCGCTGTTTCCCCGGCTTGTAGGCGTTCACCTGCCAGTGCGCCGCCACGGCCGGACATTCAGCGTCCTCGTTCGTGAGGCAGATGTTGGTAATCAGGTGGCAGGTCCGGTCCAGGGGCTGGGAGGCCGGCGACAAGCCCGACTCGATCCGCCAGACCCGGTCTTCCAGTCCGGCCTTGCTGTTGTAGTAGATCAGCGACAGCTCAGTCTGCGGGTCGTGCGTGGGTCGGCCGTCATCGGTCCAGGCCGGTACCCAGTATTCCGCATCATCAGCGTACAGGGCCAGCCAGTCCGCCCAGCGGCGCTGGTCCAGACAGGCGGCCTCGTCAAACACGAGCTGGGTGCAGTGGGCCAGCAGGTCAGCCGGCATGGCCGTTTCCGCGTGTGGCTTCCTGGCCCTGGCTCATGAGGACCAGCCAGCGCCGATACTGGCCCTGAAAAATAATCTCGTCCTGAAAGTTGTCGCTACTGGAGACCGGTTGCAGGCCAATGGAGCGGGCTTCGGCATCGGCGCCCGAGACGGCCCGGCCGCTGCCGCGCACATAGCCCTGCTGCCAGCGCACCTGATGACCGTTAAAGCCGCGCTGACATGCCTCGAACGCGGCCAGGTCGTCCGGGGTGCCGACCCCGCTGGCGTTGAAAAAGTCTTCGTACTGACGCAGCCGGTGCGCCCGCGTCTCGGGAGCCTCGCCCACCGGCGCAAGACAATAGGTCGAGACCAGGGTCTTATCGACCGCCAGCGGGATGACGACCCGAATCTGGGCCGAGATCTGATCCATCAGAAACACGTTGGGGTAGAGCAACAGGTTGCGCAGCCGCTCGACCATCCAGCGCGCCGGCGCTTCCCCATATTGGGCGCACAGGGCCTCCCGTTGAGCGTACGAGGGCCGGACCTGCGGGTTGGGGTAGTCGGTCCACAGCAGAGTGTGGCCGTTGCCCAGGTCGTAACAGCCGGTCGCGCTGGTCGGAGTGTCCAGGCGCTCAGCGTCCAGGGATTGCACCTCGTCCGCGCCCGAGCGCGCGCGGCGCTGGACGACACCCACAAAGGTGCGGTGGACCACATCGAAATGATAGCCGTCCACGCCGTTTTCCACCTGGAGTTTCCAGTTGCCGTGATAGGTGTAATCCGCGCTGCCGGCGACCACCTCCCAGCCGTCCGGGGCCTGGTCGGCCAGCATGTCAATGACCGGCAGGGCCGCGGCCAGGTGGTCTTCGAGGGCGGGTACGTCGGCGTTGAGCGAGCCGAACAGAAAACCTTTGTAATTGGCTAGCTGGGCGATGGGCGTGAGGCCGTGCGGCTGTTCCTCGAACGCGGCTGGATAGGCACCGTTAGCATGGTCCTTGATGCTGATCAGCGCGCCGGCAGTATTGAACGACCAGCCGTGATACGGACAGGTCAGCACCCGCTGGTTGCCGCGTTTGAGCTGGCAGACGGTGGCTCCTCGGTGCGGACAGGCGTTGATGAACGCGCCGATCTTACCGGCCTTGTCGCGCATCAGGAGGACCGGCTGGCGGCCCATGCTGGTCGTAAAGAAATCGTGGGGTCGGGCAAGCTGGCTCTCATGCGCCAGGTAGATCCAACTGCCCTCGAAGATGTGCTGCATTTCCAGATCGAAGATGCGCGGGTCCCGGAACACATCCCGGTCCACCGTAAACACGCCCTGCTCGGGCCGGTCTCTGATGTAGTCGCGCACGTCCCGCTCAAGGTCTCCCATCGGTTGCCGGTCGTTCAGACCGGTGCCGGATGCAACTGAGCCGACAGTCTGGATGCTCATTACTGCAACTCCTCCCGAATCATGACGTTCCCGGTTACAGTCCCCTGTCAAACGTTGTGTCCCGGTTCGGGGCGACTGTCAAGCATAGATGTTAAACACAGGCACGGCACTCCACACGGCTGTCCGCTTTAGACAACATCATAGGCTGCGAGTCTGGGCGCGGCCATTTCCGCGTCGAAATGGGCCTGAGACCAGGGCCAGCTTGCCGGCACGCCGTGCTTGTCCAGATACCAGCTCTTGCAGCCCGTTGCCCAGATCGATTGCTTGGCGGCCTGGGCGCGGGCCTGCTCATAGTCGTCCGTGGCCAGGCGACTGGCGCTGATTTCCCGGCACTCGCCGGTTCGTATTTTTTCCATGAGTTGCAGGATATAGCCCAGTTGCAGTTCGGCAATACGAATCAAGGAAAAATTGCCGACCGGACCGTTGGGGCCGTTCAGCATAAAAAAGTTCGGAAACCCCGGAATGGAAATCGAGAGATAGGCAACCGGATGGTCCGCCCAGACGTCGTCGAGATCAACACCGCCCCGACCACGCACCAGGGTCGGGCGGATAAACCGGTCGGCCCGAAAGCCGGTCGCCAGCACCAGGACATCCAACTCATGCAGTTTTCCGTCCTTGGTCCGGACGCCTTTGGGCTCGACGGTTTCAATGCCGGAGACCACGAGTTCGGCGTTCGGGTGCTGGATGCACTCATAGAAATTGGGCGACAGAATGAGACGCTTACACGCCGCTCGATAATCGGGCCGGAGTTTCTCACGGAGTTCCGGGTCTTTCACCGTCTCTTCAAGGTTGGCCAGGCAGACGGCTTCAATCTCCCTCATCTCGGGAGAATCCGCATCAATGACGGCCTTGCTGAAATTGTCAAAAAACCCTTTCTGCTCTTCGCGTAGCGCGTAGATTTTCTGGAGGTCGTTGGCAAACGCGGCTCGCTCGGCAGCCGCGTAGGCGTTGTTCTCCATTTTGAAGACCCACTGCGCGGTCCGCTGAAATAAGGTGTAGCGGGCCACCCGCTCGACCAGGGCGGTGGTAATCTGGATTGCGGTCGAGCCGGTGCCGACCACGCCGACCCGCGCGCCGTCAAGGGGGACGCTGTGGTCCCATTCGGCGCTGTGGAAGGACGCGCCCTCGAAGGTGTCGAGACCGGGCAGAGCCGCCCGATTGGGATGGTGCAGGACGCCGGTGGCGGCGATGATGATATCGGCCTGGTCTTCGCGTCCCTGACTGGTCCGAATCTGCCAGCGGCCGTCAATGAATTCGCAGGCCGTAATCTCTTCCTCAAAGCGAACGCGGTCTATAACGGCGTACTTCCGCGCAACATTCTCGAAATAGGTCCGAATCTCAGGGCCCGGGGCAAACACCTGACTCCAGCCCGGGTTGGGCGCAAAAGAATAGGTGTATGAATGCGCCGGCACATCGCAGGCCAGGCCCGGATAAGTATTCGCCCGCCAGGTGCCGCCCAGGGCGTTTGACTTCTCATAGATGATGAAGTTGTCATAGCCAGCCTCGCGCAACTTGATGGCGGACAGGATGCCGGCCATGCCCGCGCCGATAATGACGATGCGCGGGTCTTGAGTGCTCAGATTAGGGGTGGGTTCAGTCATGCTTCTCTCCTTTCTTACCGGAATAGGACACTACCGAGTCTTTTCGATTTCGGCGAGGGCCTGTTCAAGCGGGAGGGCTTCACCCTGGGTTGATTTGGCCGCGTCATAGGCTTTGAGCGATTCCAGTTCTTCCAATTCCTGAAGCAACTTGGCGTACTCGTCCATATCCACTAACACGGCTATCCGTTTCCCATCCCTATCAGTCACAAAACATTCATGGACGGCACTCATACCGGCTCCTTTCCCCGCGACCAGGAAACCGAAGTGGACTCTTTAGGGCGCACCATACCACAACCTGACGGCGCGCCTAAGGACTCCGCCGCGAAGGTGCGCCGTAATGCCGCGCGTGGCCCTGGCGAATGATTTCCTGGTTGACTGATGTACCGTCCGGGAGTTTGAGCAATCCAAGGAGGCGGCCATAAATATCCACCCCGACGGCGCTCCAGGTAACGGCTTGATTCTCGAAAGTCGAGCGCGCCCAGTCGCGAGCGCGCTCGCCATCCTCACTGCCTAGCTCTGGTGCGTCCACACCGCTGAGTCGGACTCGGAACCGGCGACAGGCGCTCGCGATGGCGACCGTGTCACCGTCAATCACGCGGACTATACGGCCGTCGCTCCATTCCCTCGGCACCGGAATCCGGCTCGACACGATCTCGTCGCGCGGATACGCCCCACCGAGAAGAGTAATCAGCAATATCGCTCCAACCACGGCGCTGGTTGCGAAGCCGGCGAGCTTGCCCACCTTCGTGGCCTCGGACTCCGGCGAATTGCCGTTCCGGGTCGCGGCGACGATCCTCCGCGCCAGGGGATAAGCCCCAGCAGCCACACCAACCGACGCCAGCACTGCCAGGACGATATCGGAGAGCGTGACCGAAGACAGCAATGGCGCGATTCGCTGTTCCAGCGCTAGCCAGTCAACGACCCACCCTTGCTTGCCGGAATAGAAGAGCATGGTAGGCACGAGGAAAAAACCCATCAGTTGCGCACGGCGCACGTTGAAGACGAGGGGGACCAAGCCAACGGCCGTTGCGCATACCAGTATCACCAGACCGCCGATCCCTAGCAATAGCAGGGTGAGAGCCGTCAGAAAGGCAACGACGCTCCAGTTAAGGCCAACCTCGTCGGTCACGCTGACCCATGCAGCAATGGACTCGCCCATCCGCCACAGGATCGCTGCCGCGGTCGCGCCGGCGAGAATCATGAGGGACAAAATCAGACACAGATCGCTTGGCTCGACCTTTCTCAGGATATGTTCGACGGCGATGGACGCGCCGCTCCGACTCCGCCCTATCAGATACAGCGCCGCTATCGCGAACAGCGCCTCTGCCGTGTTGAGTGATGACGTCGTTACGAGATAGGCACGGTTCTGTTTGTCTCGACTCACGCGCCGCCCAAAACACCGTTCCAGCAGTAGCAGCAACATTGCGGCATTCGCTGCGCCGAGTCCGGGTAGCAGGCCGACCACCAGACCGGCAAACCCGCCCCGCACGCCGGGTCCGGCGACTACGGCGAGAGTCGGATTGGGCGACTCTTCGGAAGGCGGCAGACGTTCTGCCGTCGGGTCGGCAGTCATGAGGGCGAACAGCAGCCCCGCCACGCCGAACAGCCCGGCCAACGCCGGGAACAGTATATTGACCGGCGCGTCCAATCCGCCCGCGACGAGCGGCGTTCCGAAAACTATCACCCCGAGCAGGCCGCTCGTGAGGAAAACAACCAGCGACCAGCCACACGGCGAATCGGTGACGATCAGGATCACCGAAACAGCAAGGAGGATCCAGAATATCCAGGGTCTGATAGCACCCTCAACGGCGTCCATCACATTCCCGGGCGCCAAGAGGGCAATAACCAAGGCCACACCGATGATGAGACCGGCCATGCTGCCGGCAACCGACAAACGTATCGCCAGATTTCCCTTCCCCTGCTTGACAAGCTTGTGTCCTGGCAGCAGCGAAAATGTCTCGTCGCCGGGAATACCGAGAAACAGCCCCGGCACGACATCGAAGAACGTGTGGGATATCGCCAGGGCGCACGTGAACGCGAGCAGGGCCGAGTACTCAATGCCGAGCGATGCGCAGCCAGCGCTGCCGGCCAGCAGCAAGGCCGTCACGGTGTTGACGTGAATGCCTGGTACCAAACCAGTGATGATGCCGGTAAGCGTACCGAGAAGCGAAGCGACGATCATCATTCGCTGACCGCCAGAACTCGCTGAACGTTGAGCGACGGCGCACCTCGAAACAGTTCCACCCTGGCTCTCACCAGAAACGGGCCGTCCGACCACAGCAGACCGACCTCGCAGTCCGCCCGGTTGCCCTCGAACATGATTCCCGCCACCGTCGCGCCGCCGCTAGCGTCGGCGAGCTTCAGCCGCAGATGTTTCAGACCGGCTCGGCTCTTGAAGTACTCCGCTTTCACTGCGATCACCGGGCCGACAAGCAACGTCTCGCCGACCCGCGCCACGGCGTCAGCCACCGACACCGAATCCGCGAGTCGCCCCGCCAGCTTCACATGCTCCACCGAAACCAGCTTCACATGCTCCACCGAAAGCGGGCGGAGCTGCGGCCGGCCCGAGTACATTCCCAGATTACCGGTTACACGTAGCGTCTCGCCGCACTTCGGCTTCACCCGCAGGCGGCCGAGCGACGGAAACACTGGAACATGGATGAAGACATCCTCCTCCGTCTGGTGCATCCGAATGAATATAATCTCTTGCCGGGACGTGCGCACCGAGTCGACGAGTCCTTCTAACTGAAACGTCGCTCCGGAATAACGCGGGTCAGCGATATGCGCCGCGGTCAGAGCCGGCAACATGCGGAGTGACTCAGGGTAGATATACCGACGGTTCGCGACAAACAGCACGATCAGCGCCGCGACGGCGGCGACGATCACAGCTACTCGACGTTGGCTGTATAATCTCCAACGCAACCCTCTCCTCCTTTCCTGTCTTCTTCAGGATGATAGAAGTGTTCCGCAGTTCGGGCATTTTGCCCCAGCGTTATCCCAGACTCCCCCTACTCCATGCCCAAGAATCGCGCCTACCCCGAGCCCAACAAGTGCGGCAGGGATTGCAACAGGCGCTCCGAGAATCGCTCCAGCAAGGCCAAGCCCAGAAGCGAGCCACCCCCCCATTCCTCCGCCAATGACCGTCCCAACCCATCGGCCTTTTACATCCTTCTTAAATTCCACGGTTGCTTTACAGTCTGGGCATTCCACTCGCATACGTGGTGCTCCTTCCACTGTGAATGTCCCGGCAGACGAGAGTTGCCGGGCCGTATCCACATCACAACAGTGTATCGTAGTGAGGTCCTGCCTGTTCGCCGCGACAGGGGTAGCTACTCCCCTGTCTGCTTGCGACTGTTCTATTCAGCAAGCGACCCGACGAAACGGGTACACTGTCTGATGTGGATGGGCAGAGTATGGTGGAGGGAAAGAAAGGCGTCAATGGGGAAGACTCACTTCCCCATCCTCAAATCAGGCAGTTCGGCGTCAAATGAGAACACTAGCGCCGGCTGCGGCGCATAACGACAGTTACACAAAGCGCGGGCTGGTATACACGGGCAGGCCGAAGGTCCGCCGACCGAGCAGGGCTTTGCCTTCCATGCCGGCAAAGGGCTGGTGGATGACTGCGGCCCGCACGTCGCGGTACATCTGCTCCATAGGGTTCTTCTTGAACAGGGCCGCGCCGCCGACCATGCGCATGGCCTTATCAACCACCTGAACGCAGGCTTCCATGACAAACTGAAAACACGAGATCAGATTGATGAGGTCTTCCTGGGTCCGCACATTGACGTCGTCGTGGGCGGCAACGGCCTGATGGAGCATGGCCCGTGCCGAGCGCAGACCGATTTCCATGTCCGCGGCCAGGAGTTGATTGCTCGGATAGCGGGTCATGGGCTGCTCAAACGGCTCTTGTTTCCGTTCGGCAACCCAGTTCATCGCGTAATCACGCGCCGCCTGGGCCAAGCCGATATAACACGCCGGGCCGGAGGCCACCCACCACGAGGCGGTAATGTCGGCGATGGCGTCCCAGCTTCGGGCCGGGCGTAACACCGCGGCATCGTCGGGCACAAACACATTATTCCAGACGACATCATTACTCTGCGAGGAACGGATGCTCATCGTATCCCAGTTGGTCTGAATTTCGACGCCCTCGGCCGTGGTCGGGAAAAAGCACAGCAGGCATTGCGGACCGTTGGCCGGGTCCTCATAGCGGGCGGTCGTCAGCAGATAGTCGGCCCCCGCGGACATGGTGCCAAAGCCGCTTTTGCCGTTCAGCCGGTAGCCGCCGTCCACTCTGGTCGCCTGACGGGTGGTATCATTGATGCCGGCAAAGCCGACCGAGCTGTTCATTTTTGGATCGCTGACCGGTCCCCCGAAAATCAGACCATCGGTCACCGTTGCCCTGAGCATGGGCTCCAGGGCTTCCACCTGTGGCCCCTCGCCCTTCTGATTGAGCCGCCACAGGTCGGCCAGAATGGAGACCACGATGTGGTGCATATTAACGGCAATGGCCATGGGCAGATCGCCGTAGGCCAGACGTTCCTGGGCCATGGCAATATCCAGCGGCGTGGCTCCGGCACCCCCCAACTCTTCCGGGACGATGAGCGCGGTATAGCCCGAGGCCTTCATGGCCGCCACGTTTTCGTGCGGAAAGCTGCTATCCGCATCGTGCTGGGCCACCCGCAATTTGAAATCGTCGGCATGCTCTGCGGCCATATCAATAAAGCGTTGTTGACGCTCGGTTGGATTCGTTGTCATATCTGAGACCTCCCTGCTTTCCATGTAATCTTGTCAAATTGCTCTAACTGGACAAGCGTCAAGTTTGTATCAGAGAAACTGGACAAACGTCAAGTTTCATCTCATCGGCCGTCCCCGCATGACAGCCCACTCGGCTCGCGGCACGTGTCGCCGCATCCCGGTCCGGCCGTCCCAGGGCAAGGCCGAGTGGCTCGCCCGTCAGGGCCGTGCTACACACACGACAGGAGGGCAGATTATGACACAGCCATCAACTTCCACCACCCAGGCCCAGCCGAGCTACGACTGGCCCGCACTCATCGAGGAACTCAACCGCCGTCTCCACCTGCGCGCCACACCAATCGGCATGAAATGGTTTACCGCGGTCGAGGACATGGAGGCAATTCCCAGAATCCGACGTCCCAAGAATATCCACACCGCCGACCAGCTCGTCGCCCAGGCCGCCCGGCTCAACTGGACCGTGGGCTTGACGGCAACAGACCTGGTCGGCAGCCAGTGCTCGGCCGTGTTGGGTCTCGCCCCCCAGGACGAGGAGTGGCGCTGCGGCAAAACCATGGCCGGGGTGTGGTTTGAGACCGAGCAGGACTCGGCCGCCCACCAGCAGGCCATGGATGTCGTGCCCTACGGCCGCTATCAGGCCCTGGCGGTCTCGCCGCTGGTGTCGGGTCGGCTCAACCCGCCGGATATCTGTCTGATTTACGCCACCCCGGCCCAGATGATCCTGTTGATCAACGGCCTGCAATGGACGGGCTATAGAAAAATGCAGTGGGGCAGCGTGGGCGAGTCGGCCTGTGCCGACTCCTGGGGGCGGGCCAAGCTGACCGGGGAACCGAGCGTCTCGATTCCGTGCTATGCCGAGCGGCGCTACGGGGGCGTGCTTGAGGATGAGCTGCTGATGGCCCTGCCGCCCCACTACCTGCCGAAAGCCCTGGAGGGACTGGCCCGGCTGGCCAAGAACGGGCTGTCCTACCCCATTCCCCAGTACGGCATCCAGAGCGACGCCCGGGCCGGTCTGGGCTTCAGCTACAAAGACGCGAAGTAGCCCGGAGGGGGTGCATCGAGCCCGCCTGGCGGAATAATTCAGATCGTTGTTCCCATTCGGGAGGAATGCCTGGCTCAAGGAGCAGAAACGAACGGGCAAGAGTTTTTTATCGGACAGGCATCCCCGACCCCACAACCCCAAGATCATCTGGTGTTTATTGGCGCGGCGTTTGACCGCTCGGCGCTTCCTGCTGCGCTCGATTCCTGTCTCGCACCACCCTGGAGCCGTGGCCATCCGGGTCCGCTTGACAATTCCTCGACCATTATTGTAATAAAGATTCTATTACAACTTTTATGCAATAATGAGTTATCGCGCACCGAACGAGGAGGAAAAAATGAATCGATATCTTTTAGCCGCGGTCGTTTTCACCATGAGTGCGGTTCCGGCCTTTGCGCACCACCCGCTCGGGGGCCTGCCAATGGAAACACTGGCCGACGGGCTCTTGTCCGGCCTTGGACATCCACTCCTGGGCTTTGATCATCTTTTCTTCGTTATCGCCGTTGGTATTGCGGCGCTTTACACCGGCCGCACGAAACTGGCAACGGCCGCCTATATTGGCGCGATGATGCTTGGTTGCCTACTGATGAGTTTCGGCCTTGGCCTGCCGGTCAAGGAATTGGCGGTCGGCATTTCGCTTCTCGTTGTCGGCGGCCTCCTTTTGTCCGGTCGGAGCACGGGTCTTGCTCCGACTGTCGGACTTTTCGCAGTTTTCGGCCTTTTCCACGGATCAGCCTTTGGCGACACGATCGTGGCTCAGGAAGCAGGGGCCGGCGTTGCCGTTCTGGTGGGCTATTTGGTCGGGCTTGGCCTGCTGCAATACGGCTTGGCGCTCCTGGCCGGATTTGTTGTTCACACTCTGCTGAAGGCGACCGAGGCACACCATATTCATGCCCGCCTCGCCGGCGCTGTTGTTGCCGGTGTCGGCACGTTTCTCACGCTTGAGAATATCGAAGGCCTCGTCTTCAACGTATTGGGTCTGGCTGTCTAGTCATCCCAAGCCAGACCCCGGACCGGGCCTGCCGCATGGCCGAGGAGTCAGCATGACCGAAACTGCCCCATCCGTTTTGGCGAAAGAGTCACCGACATCTCATGGCACCTTTCGGCCATCCGTACTTCATGTGTGCACGTCCTGTCGGGCACCTGGCTCTCCGCGGGAGCCACGAGAGAGTCGAGCCGGCTTCAAACTCTATCAGGAGCTTCGCACGACGTTCCAGGAGAGCCCATTGGGCCACTGCGTGGAGGTCAGGTTCACCGAGTGCCTGAGCGTATGCCCGCGCCCCTGCGGAATCGCGCTCTCGTCGCCCGGGGCGTGGACTTACCTCTTCGGGGATCAGCACCCGGGCGAGAGCGTATATGACATCGTAGAGTGCGTCTCGCTCTACATCGGTACCGCGGATGGATTCATGCCACGAGAGCGACGTCCGAAGCCCCTCCGCGCAAGCATTCTGGGGCGGGTGCCGCCATACGAGGGGTGGGGGCACTGATGCAGCCTGGCAGAAGGCATGCTTCCGCTCAGCCAGGCCGTCGCGTGGAGCGCCCTGGCCGTACGCGGCGTGGGTTTGGAGTCTCTGTCACTGCCTACTTGGTCAGGCGCAGCGCGTGTGTTGGCGAGCGCTGAAACGCCTGCCGTGACGCCATCCGGCCCCATCTTCGGTCTCGCCGTGGCGCAGGGAGAAGAGAGAATATGTTGATCAACACATCACCGCGTCGCCCGAACCTCGAACGGGTTCGACGTATTAAGGAGGCATTGCGCGCAGCGCTGAGCCTTCCCGATGGCACGACGGTCACGGTCACCGAGTTGGCGTGTCTCGAAGAAGGCTGTGCGCCCATCGAGACCGTGGTTGGCCTGCTTCGGCCCGATGCGCCACAGCTCCAGCACAAACTACACAAACCCACGGACGCCGTTGACGCCGAAGACCTGGTCCAGGTCTGCGCGGCGTGGGGGTTCGACGTCCAAATTCCAATGCTCGTACCGCTGCTCCAGGAGAACTAGATGAATACGCCAAATTTAGATTTAGAAACTACACCGCGAAAAGTCCCTGTTACCATCCTCACCGGCTTCCTCGGCTCTGGCAAGACGACTCTGCTCAACCGGGTCTTGAGTGAGGAGCACGGCAAGCGCATTGCCGTGATCGAGAACGAGTACGGGGAGGTCGGCATCGATCAGGCGCTCGTCATCGACGCTGACGAGGAGATCTTCGAGATGTCGAACGGCTGCATCTGCTGCACGGTGCGCGGAGACCTGATTCGCGTACTCGGCAATCTCATGAAGCGTCGCGACAAGTTCGACTATGTGTTGGTGGAAACCACAGGGCTGGCCGATCCCGGCCCGGTCGCTCAGACGTTCTTCATGGACGACGAGATTCGCGAGGAGTTCTCGCTTGACGGGATCGTCACGCTCGTTGATGCAGCCCACATCGAGCAGCAGCTCGGCCGAAGCGACGAAAGCACGGAGCAAATCGCGTTCGCAGACGTCCTCGTGCTCAACAAGACGGACCTCGTCAACGGCGAGACACTCGACAGGCTCGAAGCTCGGCTCCGAGACATGAACCGCATGGCGCAAGTCGTGCGTAGCGAGCGGGCGAACGTCTCCGTCGACACGGTCCTCAACCTCGGTGCCTTCGACCTGGACCAGGTGCTTGAGCGTCGTCCCACCTTCCTCGAGTCGGAGTATCCGTTCGAATGGACCGGAGTCTATTCGCTCCATAGCGGCCGCTACGAACTCAGCCTCGCCGATGGACCTGATCCGGCGATGTCGCTCGTCGTCGTGTCCGACCAGGGCATGGATGACGCTGCCCTCCGGGAGGGTGCGGAGTGGTGTGTGCGGCGGTACGCCGAACCTGCGAAGTTCATTCGCCCGGGGGAAGAGATTCCTGTCGGAAAGCATGTAAACCTCCGGCTCGATTCCCCAGGGCGCACGTCGTTCTTCCTGGAGGTCGATACGCAGGTGCGGGTTGGCCTCTACACCCAGCACACCGCGGAGGAGTTCGATCTCCAACTGACGAGCGCGGATGGAGCGACAATCAGGCAAGAGGGCGAGCGCACCTGGGTCGCACAGCACGAGCACGACGACGAGGTGGGCTCGATCTCGATCGAGAGGGACGGCGACGTCGATCCCGACAGGCTCAACGCCTGGCTTGGCGAACTGCTGCGTGAGCGTGGGGTGGACATCTTCCGCATGAAGGGCTTCATCAGCCTCGCGGGCGAGTCGCAGCGCTTCGTCTTCCAGGGGGTTCACATGCTCTTTGACGGACAGCCGGATCAGCCGTGGGGCGACGCGCTCCGGCGCAATCAACTCGTCTTCATCGGCCGCAACCTCGATGAGCAGAGTATGCGGCAGGGGTTCGAAGCATGTCTGATTTGAACGTCGACAGGAGGAGTCTGCATAATGGGCACCGAGAGTAGTGAAATCATCTATGACGTAGTGGTCGTCGGCGCCGGTGCCGCAGGCGTGGGTGCCGCAGTGGCCCTCAAGCATGCTGGCATCGAGAACTTCGTAATTTGCGATCGTCAAACGGTCGGCGCATCGTTCGCCTCCTGGCCGGCCGAGACTCGCTTCATCACGCCCTCGTACCCAAGCAATTCGATTGGCATGCTCGATTTGAACTCAATCGCGATTGGCACTTCACCCGCGTTCAGTTTGGGGGTTGAGCATCCGACGGGTAAAGAGTACGCGATGTATTTGCGTGCAGTCGCAAAATTCTTTGAATTACCTGTACGCCAGGATACCGACGTGAGGCAGGTCACAAAGGGTGGCGACGGCTTTCGCCTCGATACGGCCGACGGGACCTTGCAGGCCAAGCACGTCATTTGGGCCGCTGGCGAG
This sequence comes from uncultured Binatia bacterium (SeqCode), assembly GCA_965232605.1. GTDB lineage: Bacteria > Desulfobacterota > Binatia > Bin18 > Bin18 > Bin18. Next base: position 467,120 of record CBDDQA010000006.1, read on the forward strand.
TTCCAATACCCACGCGTCAGTGGGTTTGTTGGCAGCCAATTGTGTCGCCATACCGCGACCATCGCCAGCTATGAAGAGCTTGACGGGGACGACTTCATCGTTGTGGGTGGCTACGAAAGTGGGGTTGACGTGGCTTACCACCTGGCGTGTTGCGACAAACGCGTGCGGTTGTTCGACACGGGTTGCCCGTGGGAGAACGAGAGTTCCGATCCCAGTGTCGCGCTTTCCCCGTTTACGCTCGAACGGATACGTGAAGACCAGTTTGTTGAGCGCGTGGAACTGTTGCCGCACACACCTATCGAATCGGTCACTCGTGTGGACACCATGTATGAAGTCACGGCTCAGGACGGGCAGCGGTTTCAAACCCGCGTGCCGCCACTGTTGGCAGGCGGATTTGAGGGGAGTCACAAGTTCGTCGCGGATTTGTTTGAACGACGTGACGATGGCTTTCCGCTTCTGAGCGAACAGGATGAATCGACCATCGTACCGGGAGTGTTTCTGTGCGGCCCCGCAGTCCGCCATAACAATTACGTCTTCTGCTTTATCTTCAAATATCGACAACGCCTCGCCATTGTCGCCAAAGCAATTGCGACCTCCTTAGGGCTGCCGGCGAAAGAGTTGGAAGAGTACTACCGCAGGTGGGGCATGTATCTCGATGACCTCTCCTGCTGTGGGCAGGAGTGCGTATGTTGATGGGAAACGCCGAAGGGGCCGTCGCGTCCGAGGCGGGGCGAAGCCGACGAGCCAGGATGCGGAGCATCGCATGGCTCGGACAAACGGCTGCCAGCGTGTGCTGGATTGGCAGCCTGCTGACTGACGGGATCAGATCCGGTGGGGATTGGTTGCAGTTGCTTGCTGCATCCGCATGGCTGTTGGCCAACATCGCAGTGGTTGCGGCTGCCGAGGCTGATTGAGATGTCTGCGGCAGGAGTTCGAAACATATCTGATTTGAATGTCGACAGCCCGAGGGGTGTTCTTCGCCGGGGCTGGTCTGCGGCGGTCGGCGACTACGCTATCGCCGGGGGTTGGAGCCTGCGCGGTGAGGCGCTGATGGTCGGTGATGCTGCGGGTAGCGTCTACGCACTTGACGGCAAGTCTGGCGCGACCGCCTGGGCGCGGCGCGGGGTTCATGCAGGCGGTGTGCTCGCGGTGGCGATCCACCCAAGCGGAACCGCATTCGCTACGGCCGGCCAGGACGGACGAGTCTTAATCTGGAGTGCCGCCGAAGGCCAGGTCAGTCGGGCTATCGACATCGGAAGCGGTTGGGTAGAAAACGTGGCGTGGTCGCCGGACGGCCAATGGTTGGCGGCCTCCTGCTCCCGGCAGGTTCGTGCGTATGGTGCGGACGGCGCGGAGGTTTGGCGATCTGATGATCATCCCAGCACCGTCAGTGCGATCGCCTGGTCGAGCGGAGGGGAGCTGGCGACGGCCTGTTACGGTCGAGTGACGTTCTTCGACGCGTCCACCGGCGAGCTTCGCCAGAAGCTGGAGTGGCAGGGCTCCTTGGTGTCGATGGTCCTGAGCTCGGACGGGGATATCGTGGCCTGCGGCAGCCAGGACAACTCGGTGCACTTCTGGCGTCGCTCCACGGAGCAGGACTCCATGATGTCAGGCTATCCTGCCAAGCCGTCGGCCCTGGCTTTCGATGACACCGGCACCCTCTTGGCCACCGGCGGAGGGGAGGCGGTGACGGTCTGGAGCTTCCAGGGAAGTGGTCCCGAAGGCACACGGCCCGGCGTTCTGGAGCTTCATGTTCAACCCGTCACGACGCTTGCCTTCGCTCGCCGCGCGATGCGCCTGGCATCGGGAGGCCGCGATGGCGCCGTGGTGGTGTGGTCGCTTCAGAGAGATGGAGAAGGCGGTCCGATAGGGGGCGCGGTTGTGGCGGGTGTAGTGGCCGAATTGTACTGGCGGCCAGACGGGCGCGCGCTGGCCGCGCTCGACGCGCGGGGTGGCGTGACGGTTTGGCGGATAGGATGAACAAAGGCCCGAATTACCCGCGCCCGCGCAGTGCCAAGGCCTCGTCTTCAATATATTGGGTCTGGCTGTCGAGAAAACCCAAGCCGGCCGGTTTTGACAGATGACATGGCTCCTTTACCCTCGTGGGAGGAGTAAGGCCGGTCTGAGCACGGCTTGATGGAGAGAGAGTCCATTCACGGTTGCTTTGGACACCATCACCGCGTTTGCGTTTTTACGGGCCAGGCTTTGAGCCAATTCAGCCACCGCGGGCAGGAGTTTTGCCTGCGTCACCACCTGATTCAGCATCCCGACGGATAATAAATCGTTTGCGCTGTAGTGGCGGCAGGTCAGGATCATTTCCTTGGCCCGTACCGGCCCCACATGGGCCGCGAGCAGGGTCACCATGGACGGACTCAATGGGGCTCCAAGGTCGACTTCAGGAAACCAGAACTCCGCCCCTTCTATTGCAACGCGCAAATCGCAGCCCAACACCAACCCCCAGCCTCCCCCAACCGCATAGCCATTCACCGCCGCAATCGTGACTGGCTCAAGGTGGACTAATGTTGCCAGGACACGCTCCGTCAGCCGTGCCCGGCGAGGAGCGAATTCTCTGAAAATCTTTTCACGCTCGGCTGGGTCGCTGACGCCTTTCGTGAGCGACAGATCCGCACCAGCGCAGAAGGTATTACCTGAGCCGGTGAAGATCAGGACCCGGACGTCAGCATCGTCCCGGAGCTGGCATAATATGCCATCCAACTCCAGCAGAATGTCTTCGTTTAATGGATTGCGTTTTTCCGGTCGATTGAACGTGAGGGTTGCAACACTCTCTCTTTTTTCCAGTAAAAAATGTCTTGGCATCCTGTCTCCCTGACGAATGCGATACAGTCTCCTGATGTCGAATCGCTCGGACAGACCACCTCAGACACCCCCGTCGAGATCTCAACCGAAAGGGAGTTTTCGGGATGTTCGGGAACCCGACACTGTTATCGGACGCCTAGTCCTTTAAGTAGCTGTCGTCCTGGCCGGCGTAAAGAATGCCGTGGTTGTGGCCGCTGTGGACCTCCGTTCCCTTGAGGACTGCGGTTTTTCGCCTGAACTCAAATTTCACCCCGTCGTTCAGTATTTTCCCCACGTTCTCATACTGCCACGCACTCACCGTCTTCGCGTGCGGACGGGCGGCCAGTGTCTCGAACCACGCCCTGACTTTCGGGTGTTTCTGCCACACCCCGTCGGGAATGATCTTCCCCGCGTCATGGGATACGAGGTCCTGGTAAGCGGCCAGGTCGGCATAGCTGATCGCGTCGCCGCATACATACGCGCGGTCTTTGAGCCAATAGGTCTCCAGGAGGTCAAGCGACTCGTACAGAATATAGCGCCCTTTCTTTATCTCCGCGGAAAAGTCCTTATCCTCGCCGTAGATCATTGGGGCGAAGATCGTCCAGTGGAACGCCCCGCCGCCGAGGCGGAGTGTGTAGGCGTACCATTGCAGAAACTGCTGAATATGCCCTCTTTGCCGGGTGTCGCGCCCGAACCAGTGGGCGGGACAGTCAAACTTCTCGTTCAGGTAGAACGCAATGGCCGCACTCTCCCAGATCACGAAGTCGCCATCCACGAGAATCGGCACCTGCCCGGTCGGGTTGTACTTGTCCCGGAACTCCGGTCGCTCGTTGATATCGGTGGTGATATCGACCAACTCGAGTACAAAGGGAATGTCGTTCTCCAGCATGAATTGATGCGCCGCGCGGCACGGCTGTGACGCGGGGTGGTGAAGGTAACGTAAAGTTGTGCTCATGGTCAGCTCCTCCTTCGGGGTCAGCCCTCTTGAGAGAGCATTGTCGATTCGTAGGGCAACTTGTCAAGAGGGAAACTCAACACGAGCGCATTTGCACGGCGGCGTTTCCTGGTTTATTGAAGTGACAGCCACTTTCGAGAGAGGAGGGTGAATTCTCATGACGCTTTACGCAGATTCCCGCTACCCCGTTGCTCCTACGATAGAAGCCTTACATGGTGACGAAATGCAGTCCTATACCCGCAGCGGTACCTGGGGCACCGCGGCACAGAGAACCGCCATTGCTGCCACTGCGCGTAGCGCGCAATGCGAACAGGGCTTACAAGAATCGGTCGACGATGGGAAGCTGGCGGCGCAGGCCAAACTCCCTGACGCGGCAGTGCGATTGGCGCGGGCCGTGGCGGTTGATTCGCAAAACATCGACCGTCAGTTCTGCCAGGACATACAAGCTCAGGGGGTGAGCGAGGGCGCGTATGTTGAAATCGTCGCGCTTGTGTCGCGCCTGTCCAATATGGACGTCTTTGCCCGCGGTCTCGGCATCCCGCCCCGCAAATTACTGGAACCCGCCGCCGAGACCCTCCCCTCTTTCGAGCGTCCGGCTGAAGCCGTCGATGAAGGCTTCTTTACCGCCAGCGTCCCCAGCGCTCCGGCAGGGGGCGCATTAGCCGAATCGTTATATGGAAAAGAGCCGGCGGGGAATATCTTTCGCGCCGTGAGCCTCGTCCCGGACGAAGCCCGCCGCGTGATAAGCCTGGTCAGTCAGCAGTATTTCAGAGCCGAGCATTTGCTCGATTTCCACGCCACCGCAGACCACGCCCTGTCGCGCGCCCAGATAGAACTCGTCGCCACCAAGGTGTCGGAACAGAACCTGTGTTTCTACTGAACCACGTGGCATGCCCATCTGCTCCGGGAGAGCGGCAAAGCGGACAATCGCCACTACGAGTTAGCTGGCGCGATCGATGCAAGCATTGACAGTGGTGTGGAACACGGCTGCGACCTGGTGCGCTTCGCCGCTGCCTTGATGCAGCCCGATGCCGCACAACTGGCGGCCGCCCGGGAGGCCCTCGCCGCGCGCTTAGGCCCCGAGGCGGTCACGACGGCCTCGCTCATCGGTGGCAACTTCAGTATGCTGGACCGCGTCGCCAATGCGATTGGCATCAGCGTCGATGCGATGGTCGTGCAACCCACAGCGGATTTTCGGGCAGCGCTGGGGATCAACACCTTCCCATCTGCGGTGAATACACTCGGATAAGGCCGGGCCGCGTGTGCGGCGCCCGAAACGTGTAAGGAGCAAAATAATGAAGGCAGGCTGTTTATTTGACTTTCGGAATCCGCCCCAATGGGCGCAACCCTACGCCGACCTGTATAACGATACCATCGACGATATGGTGGCGGTTGAAGCGCTCGGCTTTGATACCGCGTGGACGACGGAGCACCACTTTCTTGAGGATGGCTATCTCCCCTCCCAGCTCGCCGTCCTCGCAGCGGTGGCTGCCAGAACACAGCGCATCGGTCTCGGCACCTTTGTTTTACTCCTCCCCCTGCACGACCCCGTGCGTGTCGCCGAAGACGCAGCGGTCGTCGATCTCATTTCGCGCGGACGGCTCATTCTTGGCCTGGGCCAGGGCTATCGCGTGGGCGAGTTTACAGGCTTTGAAAAGGATCACAAGCGACGCGGCTCGGCCCTGAGCGAAGGCATCGACATCCTTCGCAAGGCGTGGTCGGGGGAGACATTTTCTCATGCCGGCAAGTTTTGGAGCTATACCGACATCATGGTTACGCCGACGCCGGCCCAGCCTGGTGGCCCGCCCCTGATGGCGGGTGCGCGGAGTGAAAAAGGCATTCAGCGCGTGGCCCGCATGGGCTGTCATTTTCTGCCCATTGGGAACACCGAGGACATTGATATCTACCGCACGGCCTGTACCGACCTCGGCCGTGAGCCTGGCCAGGTCCGCATCCTGCGTTCGTGCTATGTGACCGACAAGGATGACAGCGAGTTAGACAAAGTCTGGCCGCACGTCAACTACCAGGTCGATTATTACGCCAAGTGGATGCACGAGGCCAATGACAAACCAGAGGACCGCACGAACACGTCGGATGGATTTCGTGACCTGAGTAATTTCTTCACCGGCCCGCCCCAAAAGGTGCTTGATGAGATCAAAGCCTTTGAAGCGGAGTCAGGCATAGACGAACTCGTGCTGTTCTTCCATTTCCCCGGCATGGACCGCGCTATATCGCGGGGGTCCATGCAGCGCTTTGCCGCCGATGTCCTCCCGCATCTGCGCTAAACAAGCATTTGTGGGCCGCTCAGAACGGCACCGGCACGTCCGGGTCGGACGTATCAAGCAAAGGAATGGGTGCGTCAGGCGCTAAGCGTTTATGCGCCCTGACCCAATCCTTTTGCCACTGCGGGTCTGCGTCGCAACGCGGGTTGTGCCCAGGGCGCATGGCGCGGAGCAGGGAGGGGCCAACGTTCCAGAGGAGGGCGCCCAGCTCTCGGGCGAGTTCGAGCATGGTGCCGGGTCGGCCCCACAGGCCGTCCTTGCGCAGCGCTTCCCGCATGGCGATGAGGCCGTAGCCGAGCACATGAAAACTGCCGTGCAGGACACCGATGGCCCGTTTCAGATAGCGGCCCGAACAGGCCATATAGGTATCATAGGCGACGGTTTTGTGCTCCGTTTCCTCGACCATATGCATCACCCAGAACGAGGAAACCCACGGGCAATTGCCGCCCCACAGCGCCCAGCGTTTGGTGGTCATCCAGCGGGTAAAGCCGACTGTCATGGTCTCGAACCCGGCGTTGTAGGCGAGCTGGGTCTCCAGACTGCGCGTTTGCAGACGGGCGTAAGACCGCTCCATACGCTGCTCGATTTCGGCCAGCTCGGGATAGCCGTTTTTCTTGATGAGTTCGTTGAGTCGCCGGTGACAGGTGTAGTGACGGCCCTCCTGCCCACAGAACCCGCTGATGTCGTCCCGCAGACGTTCGTCCTTGATGAGCGCAAGCGCCTTTCGGGTCGACTGGATCAAATAGGGTTCAAGATACGGCATGGTCAACGAAAAGCCGTTGAACATATGCGACCGAACCGCAGAGTTCTTGGCCCACTTGGGGTCGAGATCGTCGGGAAAGTCGAAGTTGAAGGCCCTGACAACGATTTCATCAACGGGCTTGGGCTCGTAGCGGTAGTGCGGATTGGGGGCGAGCGCTTTGGTCATAATGAGCCTCTACTGCATCCGGTTCACATCGTCCGGGTTGATCAGGTCCGGGGCGGTCCAGCCCTCGATGTCGTATTCCGCCATACACTGCTCGACAAAGGACTTGAGTTGATCCGCGCGGCCCATGGCCAGAGCCGCGGGCAGGTTTTCGAGCTTGATGTTCTCGTAGTTGCCGGCGTAGTTGCGTTCGTACAGTTCGTGTCGCCCGCCAAACTCGGTCCCGATTGCGTCCCATAGAATTTTGAGCAGCTTGACCCGCTCCAGCGCATCGTAATCGTTGGAGCCGCGGAGATATTTCTCCAGATAGGGCTGGAGCTCCGGCGTTTTGAAGTCCTTGACGTGGGAGTTGAGATAAATCAGGCCGCTCGAAATGGTTTGCTCGATAATCTCCTTGATACGGGGGTAGGCGACCGGGGCCAGGACGCGGTAGGCCAGGCCGTACTCCGTGTTGGGCTGGAGGGCGCCGTTGACCCACTCCTCGGGGGTCTTGGTCATGGCCTCGGTCAGGCCCCAGAACATATGCCGCCAGGCCAGCACCTCACCGACCTGGACCTGGGCACTGCGCTGGCCCTGTATGCCCAGCGCGTCGAGCGCCTTCAGCAGGACTCCGGCCAGAAAGTCCAACTTCACCGCGAAACGGGTGCAGCCGTGCAGGGTAAAGCGCGGGATAAAACCCGAGCCGGGGAAAAAGGCGTTGGCCTTGTCCAGGTCACGATAGACAAACAGATTCTCCCAGGGGATGAGGACCTTGTCCAGCACCAGAATGGCGTCGTTCTCATCCAGCCGGGAGGATAGCGGATAGTCGAACGGGCTGCCCAGGGTGGCGGCGTGCAATTCATACGACGGACGACAGATGAGCTTCACGCCCGCACTCTGCATGGGAATCATGGCAAACAGCGCCATCTCGGGTTTGCCCAAGGGCGTTGGGCCGTAAAAGCCGATGAAATTATGGTGCGTCAGAGCAGAGCCGGTCGCGACCACCTTGGCGCCGCTGACGATGACCCCCGCGTCGGTTTCTTTTTCCACCTGCACATAGACGTCTTGCACCTCGTCGGGGGATTTGGCCTTATCGACCGGCGGGTTCACCAGAGCGTGGTTGAGAAACAGGCAGCGCTCCTGGGTGTGACGATACCAGCGCAGCGCGTTGTCCTGATACGGCGCATAGAATTCGGCGTTTGCGCCCAGGGTGCCGGTCAGGCTGGCTTTGTAGTCGGGCGAGCGCCCCATCCAGCCGTAGGAGAGGCGCGCCCACTCGGCAATGGCGTCTCGACTGCCAACCAGGTCTTCCTGACTCTTCGGCACCTTGAAAAACTTATGCGTAAACCCACCGTTCCCCGTATCGGTCGGCGTGCTGAGGGTCGGTTTTTTTTGCGGGTCGTGCAGCGCATCATACATGCGCGCCAGCATCCGGGCGGAATTCCGAAAGCCAGGATGCCGGGTCACGTCTTTGACGCGCTCACCATAGATCCAGACCTCTCGGTCATCCCGCAGGCTGTCCAGAAACTCTTGGCCGGTCAGGGGTCTCTGTCCGCTCTCACTGTCGGCTTGCGACCCCGGGTCGGCGGCCTGTGTCTGTTGGCTCATCGTCTGTCCTCCACGCGCACCTGCTGCGGTCTGCTTCTGTCTATAGGGCGGACCATATTTCGGCAAGTTCGAGCGCGCCGCTGCCCCGGCTCTCTACGGCCGAAACTGCAAGGCCCTGGGCACAAGTCGCGTCGGTTGAGACACGATGTGATAGGCGGTTTCCACCCACTCACAGATATAGCGGCGGGTATCCCTGGGATCGATCATTTCTTCGATCTGGAATTTATTGAGCGGGCCGAGCGGTCCCCGCACGCTCTCGATCCGGGCGTTGAGTTCCGCGCGGAAGGCGACGGGATCAGCCGCTTCCGCCAACTGGCGTTTATAGGCCGCTTCGATGCCGCCTTCGGGTGGAATCCCGCCGACATCCGCCGCCGGCCAGGTGACGCGCATCGAGGGTTCCGAGCGCGGGGTGGCGTAATTATTCCCGGCCACGCCGAAACTGCGGCGCATCAGAACGGTGAAGATGGGGACCCGGACCTGGGCGAAGGCAATCATCCATTCCGCCCCTTTGCGAATCGTGCCCGTCCGCTCATGCTCCAAGCCGACCGCGAAGCCGGGATTATCGACCAGGTTCAAGAGCGGTAGATGGAACAGATCGCATAAATCCAGGTGCCGCGTCAGCTTGTCGCAGCCGTCGGCGGTCAGCGCGCCACCGTTGGCGTGCTGGCTGTCGGAAGCAATCACACCCAGAGGATAGCCGTTGAATCTCACAAACCCGGTCACCTGGTCGGTCCCCCACAAGGGACCGATCTCAAAAAAAGAGTCGCGGTCGGCCATCAAGCGGATGGCCTGCCGAATATCAAAGGTCGTGGTCCGTTTTCTGGCGATGAGGGTCGCGAGTTCCTCTTCACGCCGGTCGACCGGGTCGCCCGCGCGGGCCGCGTGTACGGGCGGCGCCTCATATACGCTGGAGGGCAGATAGGACAGGAACGTCCGCGTCATTGCCATGGCTTCTGCTTCGGATTCTGCCAGGTTGTCTACCGCGCCATTTGTACAGTGAATATGCCAGCCGCCGAGTTCCTCCTTGGTGATCTCGTAGCCCATGGCATGCGAAACAACCGGCGGTCCGGCGACAAAGAGCTGGGCGATATCGCGCACCATGACCGAAAAATGACCCAGGACGGCCTTGGCCGCGCCAATGCCGACCACGCTACCGAGCAGCAGATTGACCACCGGGATGGTCGCTAACTGCTCGGTATACATGCTGCTGCCCAGGTGTCCGGGCAGATACGACCCACCGCCACCGGCCACCCGTGGCCGGCCGGCTTTGATGGCGCCCGAGCTTTCCCTGGCACTGCTCTCGCCCTCTTTTTTCTGGGCCGGCACCATAGCCGCGACGCTGCCCCCACCGGACGAGCCGTCCAGCAGCCGGATCGAGGGCAGCCGCATCTCCGTTGCCAGGCGGTCCAGGTAGCCGCTCTTGGCCGCGATCGCCCCATCGGCGTGGCCTCCCCGAGAGGTGAAATCGTCTGCGCATACCACGACACTCCGCTTGTGAACTTTCCCCCAGCCACCCACACTGTTTGCGGGGGTAAAGCCGGTGACTGTGCCGTCTTCATCGTAGGACGCAAAACCGGCGACACTGCCGACCTCCCGAAAGGAGTCCTCGTCCAACAACAGATCAATCCGCTCGCGGCAGGTCAGCTTGCCGCGAGAGCGTTGGCGTACCACCCCCGGATCGTTGGAGCCGGACGCCAGCCGCTGTTGGGCAAATTGTTGCAGGAGCGTGACCTCTTCCAGCACCTGCTCCCAGGGGTGGGCATCCTCTGTCGTCTGCGGGGTGTCAGCGTGTGACGGGGACACAACGGCCACCACCTGTCCTGCGGCGACGGTATCCCCGGCCCGGAGCGATTGCAGTGCCGCTATGACCCCCGCACAGCCGGCCGTGACCAGGGTTTCCATCTTCATGGCGCTCACGACCAGCAGGGTGTCACCGGGCGACACCCGGTCACCCACACCCACACGCAGCTCGACAACGGAACTCTCCAGCGGACAGCGTACGGCTTCCTGACCCTCCGCTACTTCCAGGGCCGGCAAACGTGCCGTCTGGGCGGAGTCCTGTTCTGGAGCCGCAATGCCCAGCTTGGCAGCCTGTTGTTCCAGCAAGGCGAGCGCGCCACCCTCAGTCGCGGAGAAAGAGACGGTGTTCAACTCCGGGGTCTCGGCTAATAATGAGGTTCTGGCATCACCGGCCTGAACGGCCGGATGGGCGAGTATGGCACGCAGTTGGGGCACATTGGTTTGCAGCCCCTCAAGATGGAACTCATCGAGCGCCCGTCGCGCGCGGGTCAGTGCGGCGGTGTAAGAGCCGGACGTACAAATGAGTTTGGCCAGCAAGGGGTCGAACTGTGGCGGTGGGGCATAGCCCAGATAGCCACACGCATCTACCCGAATGCCTGCGCCCGAGGGTTCCTTATAGGCCGTGATCCTCCCCGTACTCGTGGCAACGACACGCGCCTGCACGGCAAAACTTCGCGGCGGGCCGACCGCGGGCTGGTCGCCAAGACCGAGCGCGGCCAGCGTTTCACCCGCGGCGATACGAAACTGGGCCTCGACCAGATCAATGCCGGTGACCTGTTCGGTGACCGTATGCTCGACCTGAATGCGAGGATTGCATTCAATAAAAAAATACTCGCCGGTCTCGGGCGAGACCAGGAACTCAACCGTGCCGGCATTCACATACGCGGCCGCCTTCACAAGGGTGATGGCAGCGGTGAGCATCTGCTCTCGCAGCGCGGGGTCCAGCCCCGGAGCGGGGGCCACCTCAACGACCTTCTGGTGACGCAGTTGGACCGAGCAGTCGCGTTCGTGCAGATGGACCACATTGCCCTCGGAGTCCGCCAGAATCTGGACCTCGATATGTCTGGGCCGAGCCATCAGCCTTTCGAGAAAGACGGCTCCGTCACCGAATGCGGCCTGGGCTTCGCTACGGCAGCGCTCAAACGCCTCGGCCATCTGCCCGGCCCTTTCGACGACGCGCATGCCGCGCCCCCCGCCCCCAGCGGCGGCCTTGAGCATCACGGGATAACCAAGCTCGCGGGCCAGCCTCTCCGCTTCTCGGGCCGAGCCGATGGGTTCGGTGCTACCGGGTACGACGGGAATGGCCAGCGACTTGGCAAGCGCCCGCGCTCTGACTTTATCGCCGAATAAGGCCAACGTTTCCGGCGACGGACCGATAAACGTGATGCCCTCGGCGGCGCACGATGCGGCAAAGGCGGCGTTCTCGGACAAGAAACCATAGCCAGGGTGGAGGCAGTCACAACCGCGGGATTTGGCGGTCTGCACGAGATCGTCCGCGTTCAAATATGCCTCAACCGCGTCTGCCGCCGAACCGACCTCATGACTTTCCGTCATACAGCGGGTGTGCAGCGCAAACGCATCAACGGCCGGATACACCCCGACCGATTCCAGGCCCAGGGCCGCTGCGGATTTGGCAATACGAATGGCGATTTCGCCCCGGTTAGCGATCAAGACGCGAGTATGCACTGTCAGGTATCCCCCTCTCCGACTCCTTTTCTCCCCCATTCATTGCACGAGAACGTATCAGAGGTGAAGGCGGGTAGCGGAAACGTAGACATCGGTCGTCTGATTCTTACGGGGAAATATCAGCCGAACGGGATACGATCATCCGCTCCGAGGCGCAGGACTCGCTCGGTCCTGGACCGGCTTGACATACTGCCAAGAAAGGAAGGAGAAAAGTGGAGCCGATGAGAATTGAACTCACGACCTCTTGAATGCCATTCAAGCGCTCTCCCAACTGAGCTACGGCCCCACAGTGTTGAATAAATGAAGGTTGGGTCAATACGTTGGTGCAGAAATACTGCCATGTTCTTCGATAGGCGTCAACTCGTAGACAGCCCCTATTGCGGGCCAATGGCAATGGCGAACGGCTTCTTCCCGACCTCTATCGTGGTGACGACTTGTTGACCGAGCGTACTGAAGACCTGGACGACCTCGCCCTCGTCCTTCCGAGAACCGAACAGCGTCGTATAGCCCCGCAGGCCGTTTGGCGTAATCGCGATTCCATACGGTTCGTTATCAACCGCATTGAAGCGCGGATTAAAAGCCACATTAAAAGACGGGGTGCTGAGCTCCGGATTAATATTCGCCTCCGTTATCACCGATACGGTTGCGTCAAGGAAGTTTGCGACAAAAGCATCCACCTTCAGCTCTTTTTTCACGAGTTCTAGTGCCGTTTCCGGTATCACGGCTACCCCGGCAGGCTGCACACCGACTTGCAGATGCTGCACCCCGTCCTCATCAGGGTTGGTATCAATGACTTCGTTTTTTTCTGTATCGATAAAGGAAACCGTGTCTCCGTTGTCATCGCCCTTATCGGTATCAATCGCACCGAAATTCGCCACATAGACACGCTCCCCATCCGACGTGGCCGCGACCCCAAGCGGTCCCTCTCCCACCACAAGCGGGTTAGGCAGTGAGGTATGCGTCGTCAGGTCAATCACGGTGACGGTGTCATCGTCAAAGTTCGGCACATAGGCTCGTGGCCCATGCGGAGTGACGGCAGCAGCAATGGATTGCGGACTCCGGCCAACCGCTATGGAGGTTGTCTGGGTCCGTGTGGCGGTATCAATGACAGAAACGGTATTGTCCTTGACGTTCGTCACATAGGCGGCGGCTCCATCCGGGGCAAAGGCAACCCCCTGCGGCTCATCGCCAACCGGGATTGTCGCCACGACTGTCTTTTTAGCCGTGTCGATAACGGAGACCGTATTGTCTCCGGCATTCGCCACATAAGCCTCCCGTCCGTCCGGGCTAATCGCAATGCCGCGTGGGCGGTCACCGACCGGGATAGGCTGCACCCCGTTCGCCTCGGGGTCAGTGTCAATAACAGTGTTCGTGCTGGTACTAAGGACCGCCACGGCGTTGTCATTCACCAGGGTTACATAGGCCTTGGCTCCAGTCTCCTCCTCACATCCACTCGTATCGAGCAGACAGAAGTCGTGGTCGGTCTCCTCGTCCCTGAAACAGCTCAGGTCGCCCTCACCAAAGCCCAGCGTCTGACAACTCAGTTCACCAAGCGCCTCGCCATCACACTCCTCTCCAACATCTCGCCCACCGTTGCCACACAGGGGCCAGGGCAGAAAACACTGGCAACTCTCGCTCCAGACAAATCCGGCATCCACCGTCATGGCCTCGGTCTCGCCCTTGGCCCTGATCTCGACATCTTGCAGGGTCAATAACGCGCCGGTCACTGTCACACTGCTCTCTTCGGTCAGCGTAAAGTCTTCGAGAATCTCAGCATCTCCCAGTCGGACCACGGAAACTTCGTGATCGAAAATACGCGATTCAGCCGGGTCCGCAGTGTCCCGGATTTCGACCCCAATAGTCCGCGCGCCGCTGGGAATCAGATTGAAATTGATGAGGCCACCAAAGCCGGTGTTCGGTGGTGCCACTGCAGGGAAAGCCTCGCTGACATCAGGCCGGTCCGAGCAGCACGGAATTTCTTCCCCAACCTCGGTCGGTGTATCGCCGTCTATCCGCAGCGAAACGCGATCGATTTCGGCATCGGGATTTGTGGTAAACGCCCAACCGGACACCAATCCGATCCCGCCTGCCGTAACCTGGGTCACCACCGTCGCTTCCAGTGGCGGTGGGTTTTCAAAGACCGCAATGATCCCACTAGCATTGTCATCTGCGGTGTCATCCTCGCCGTCTGCCGTCTCATTTTCTTCGTCTGAAGCCTCCTCCTCCCCGTCCGAAGTCTCGCTCTCCTCGCTTGTGGTCTCGTTCTCCTCGACCGGGGTCACATCTTCCCCCGTCGCAACTATCCGTGAGCCAACCACAGCCAGTTGCTGGATATTGTCCTGCCAAGCTAACCAGAGTTCGCCGGACGCCCTCTCGTTGCTGTACTTATCACGAAAAGTGACGTTCTGGAACATAAGCTCCTGCGTTTCAGGGTTGATCTCGTGACTGGTAGAACCGCTCACAGTCGGAAGCTCAAGGAATTCATAGCCAGCCGGGCGAACAACGGTCACGGTATGTTCGATAATTTCGCTCGTAACGCCCTCGGCGGATACCGTAATGCGAACCCTATGTTCTCCCTTCGCCTGATCCCTTCCTCGCTCCTCAGAGCCTTCTCCGATGCCAGCGAGCAGACCAAAGTTAAACACCTGCCCAAAACCGCTCTTGAGCGCGTGCTCGCCATGCTCTTCCTGGACATCTCCTCGATCAACACAACAGGGAATCTCGCCGTAGTCCTGGCCATCAATGGAAAGCTGAATGGTAACGGGCAGTGCAACCGGATTGTCGGGATCGTCAGAGACCGCAAACGCCCAACCGGAAATGAGCCGAACACCGCTCACAAACTGGTCCTCGCCCGGATTCTCTAAGACCGCATGAATCCCAGCCCAAGCCGCTCGTGTTGCCTCCCCAGCCAAGAGAAGGGAAGAGAGAATGGATAGCATCATGAATCGTCGCAGCATGTTTATTCAGGCCTCTCCTCGGTCGTTTGTGCTCCCACCGCAACTACCCGGACCCCTGTGTCCTGGGCCCGCGCCAGCAGCGCTGAGCGATCTATCATGAGCGTCTTGCCAGCCTCAATGGCTAAAACGGCAGCCGTGACCTCGTGCATGACTGTAATGGTATCGGGTCCAACGGCCGGAACGTCAAAACGCAAATCCTGCTGTGGCTTGCTGACTTTGACCACAACACCGCCCTCCCCGCCCAATGTGCCGCCACGCCGAATGGCGGCGTTTGTGCCCTCAACGCCTTCGACCGCCAGGACCGTGCCCCGCTTGACGACAACGCTCTGTCCGATATCCCAGCGACCGATCTCTTTTGCTACCGCAACACCGAGCCGGATATCCTGCCACTGCTGCGCATCCGGCTCGGCGCGAGTCAGTATCCCTTCCTGGGGCACAAGAGACGAGAGGAAGCGGGTGGATTCGACAATTGTAATCCCCTCGTCTTCAAGCTCCTGGGCCACCCCTCGCAGGATCACATCATCCTTCAGACTCGGCAGTTTACTGATGAAAGCCAGTCCCCGTGCGTCGGGCTGGATCTGCGTCATGGCACCGGTCTTATAGATGCCCCCGGCCATGACGGCCTGGGTCACCCCGGCCTCGTGGAAGGTCGTAATAATTTTTCCGAGTTCCCCGACCCGTACCCAGGTGACATGGGACGCGTGGTCGCTGATGGCCTGGGGCGTTTCCCCTTGGTGCGCAACCGCAACAACCTCGACCCCTTCCACGCGGGCCGCTGCGCAGAAGATGAGCGGGAATTGTCCATTCCCCGCAATGAGACCGAGACGGGCCATGGATGCGGACGCTCGCTATACGACCACCACGCGGTTAGCCAAGATCATCCTCACCCTCTTGGCCGGCATTCCGCCGTGGACGACAAATGCCCCGCTGTGAGTTGGCAATAAACTCCGCCAAATGAACGGCCTCGGGTGATGTCGCCTGTTCCTGGCGGGTGCGGTCGGTCGCCTCTTTGAGCGTCAGTCCCTCGGCAAAAAACGTCCGATAGGCTTTTTTGAGGGCGCTCAGTTGTTCCTCGCCGAACCCGCGCCGTTTGAGTCCGATGAGATTCAGACCAAACAGACGGGCCCGGTCTCCCTGGGCCATGCAGTACGGCGGCACATCAAGAGAGACCATCGCCCCCCCACCCAGGTAGGCCGACTCCCCAATACGCGTAAACTGATGGATAGCCACCAGCCCACCCACGCCAACATGATCTTCGAGGATGACGTGGCCGGCCAGGGTCGCACAGTTGGCCAGAATCACATGGTTGCCGATCTGACAGTCATGCCCCACATGGGAGTAGACCATGAAAAGATTATCATTCCCGACCCGCGTCACCATCCCGCCGCCGGCAGTGCCGATATTTAAGGTGACAAATTCACGGATGGTATTGCGATCACCAATAGTGAGACTGCTGTCCTCCCCCTGATATTTCTTGTCCTGCGGGATGGCCCCGACGCTCGCAAATTGAAAAATGGTGTTCTCGCAGCCAATCGTCGTGCGCCCCTCAAGCACGCTATGCGGCCCGATACTGGAATCCCGGCCAATACAAACCTGCGGGCCAATCACCGCATAGGGGCCGACGTGGACCCCGTGGTCAAGCTCCGCGCCAGGCGCGATCACCGCCGACGGATGGATCACAGTCTCGGTACTCACGCCGGCGTCTCGCTTTCCGGGTCCACATCAACAACCGTGAATTCGAGTTCCGCCGCGACCTGGCCGTCAACCCGAGCGGTCCCCTGCATTTTCCAGAACGTGCCGCGACGGCGCAGGATTTCCACTTCTATCAGCAGTTGATCGCCAGGAATAACTTGGCGTCGAAAGCGAACACGGTCGAGCCCGGTCAACATCGCGAGCCGGTGCGGCGACTGGGCCGGCAACTGGGGAGGAACAGCGGTCTTCGCAGCAGGATCGACGGACGACCGCGCCAAAACACCACCGGCCTGCACGACGGCTTCGCAGATGAGCACGCCGGGCATAAGCGGTCGGTCGGGGAAGTGCCCGACAAAGAAAGGCTCGTTGATCGTCACGTTTTTGAGGGCGACGATACGTTTCCCGGCTGAGATTTCCACCACCCGGTCAACGAGGAGGAAAGGGTAGCGATGGGGGAGAACAGAAGCGACAGTGGGATGATCCATGTGACGGTGAGCACCCAGCCGTCTCTTAGTTCTTAAAAGAGATCTTGGTGCCCTTTTTATTATAGGCTTCAATGACCGACTCGGTCAGATCGATGCTTTTTGAGCCGTACAGCACAACCGTGTTATTGCCTTCGAGAATAACCGAATAACTCCCCTGCTCTCCAAGGTCGTTGACGACCTGGCGGAGTTCAACCAGAATACGCGCGGTCAGCTCGCGGTCTCTGATCTTGAGTTCCTCTTGGGAGTCTTTATACAGCCGTTCAAAGTCGCGCAGCTCCTGGCGGTAGTCTCGCTGCAAGGCGATCCGTTCGTCGTCCCGGAGTAAGAGAGCTTTTTTCTCAAGCTCCTCCTTGAGCTTTTCGACTTTTTCCCGGCGCTTTTCGAGCCTTCGTTCCATCCGCTCCACTTCGGCCTTAAAAGTGTCTTTGGCCTTTTGCCCGGCGCTCGACGTATTCAGCGCGATCTGGAGATCCACATAGCCGACCTTGATGTCGTCAGCCCCTTCACCACTCGAAGGGAAAAGGAGAAAGCCGAGACTCACAGCGACACAGACGATTTTTTTCCAATCCATATTTCTCTCCATTGTTAGCGTGCTTGATCCGAACGTCTCTCTGGGCGTAGAGACGGACACACGGAACCGCGGGTCACTCCCTCAGACTAATACATCCCACCATACCGGCCTCGTCCGCCGCCAATCCCGCCCGTTGCCCCACCGAACGAAAAGTGAATATTGCTGGTCCGCTCGTTCTTTTTCGCGTTGAGGGCCTTGGCCAGGTCGATCCGGATGGGGCCAAACGGCGACTTCCAGCGGACCCCAGCCCCGACCGAATAACGCAGATCCCCAAGGTCAATGCCTTGTTCAGCCGTAAAGGCATTGCCGATATCGCTAAAGACCGCGCCCCTCAGGTTCAGTTGTTTGACGATCGGAAAACGCAGCTCATTCTGGAACGTCAGCTGTTGGCTGCCGCCAATCGGCCGATGATACGTTTCTGCGCGTATCCCGTTGGGCGCCTCTCTATCATTAATCAAAACCGTGACAGGCCGACGCGGTCCTAAACTCCGTTCGCCAAACCCCCGAATCGAGTGCAGTCCGCCGGGGAAATAGCGGTCAAACAACGGGAGGTCATCCTCCAGGATTTTCTCAGCCTCCCCGCCGATAACGGGCTCGTCCGTAAAATCAATATCACCCACCCCATACCCAAAGAAGTTATTCGACATCCAGGTCAACTGCCCGAAGCGCGGGTTGCGATAGACCGGGAAGAAAAACTGAGCCTGAATTTCGGCCTTGCTATACGTCGCATCTCCCCCAAGACCGGCCTGACTGAAATTGATTTGTTGATAGGAGCCGGCGGTCGGATCCATGGGGTTGTTGAGGGTATTGCGCCGAAGGGTTGGGGTAATTCTGCTTGTGGTTTGGGTCCCCTTTTCGGCCCGGACCGCATCAGGAGCGATCGGTTCAAAATTGTTGATCTTGGATTTTTCCCACTGGTATTGCACACCAACATCCACATCATCCAGGGGAAAGCCCCACAGGGTTTTGAGCCCCAACTCGTCAATGGGGTAGAAGAGCCGGACCCCACCGCCCGTCCCGCCCCGGTCAAAATCCTCAAACGCAAAGCGCCAGTCAAAGACTTCCACCCCAAGGGTCAGATGGGTATCCAGGAGATAGGGGTCGGTCCAACTAACGGTCGAGTTCCGATACCGGCTGCCCATATTGCCGCTGATCACAAACTGATGGCCATACCCAAAGAGATTCGTTTCCTGAATACGGGCAGAGCCAATGAGACTGGTCGCGGTATTAAATCCGGCCCCAATACTGAAGGCGCCGGTTTGGGTCTCTTTGACATCGACCAACACATTGAGCAGATCGCTCCGCGCCCCCCGGCGCGTCGCAATATTCACATCCTGGAAAAACCCGAGTCGCTGCACCCGGGCACGGCTGTGCTCTATTCTGGTGGCGTTGAACTTGCTCTGCTCGGCAATGCGCAATTCTCGCCGAATGACTTTGTCACGTGTCTTAGTATTGCCCGCAATATCAATCCGATCGATATAGACCTCCGGTCCCTGATCAACCCGATAAGAGATGTTGACGACGCTGTCGTCCTGCTCGACCTGGGTTTCCGGCTCGACGTTCACAAAAGCAAAGCCGTGGTTGCTGAAATATCCAGTCAAACGAAAGACGTCTTCTCGGAGATTGCTGGCCTTGAACACCTCACCCTCTACCAGGGCAACCGCCCGCAGGGCCTGGTCTTCACTCCCGGGGAAATCACCGACAATATGCACCTCGCCAATGGTGTACTGCTCGCCCTCATCGATCCGGATGGTTACATGCATCCCGTCATCACGACGTTCGATTTTCGGCTCATCGACTTTGACGTTGATATAACCATTATCGTAGTAATAGGCAGTAATCCGCTCCGTGTCCGTCTTGAGCGCCTCTCGGTCGAGCGTCCCAATGCTCGTGAAGCGAGATAAAAAACTCTTCTTGCGAGTCGCCATAATGGATTGCAGCCGGGCGTCTTCAAACGTCTCATTACCCTCAAAATAGATTTGGGCGATGCCGGTCGGCTTCTGTTCCTCGATCGTAAAGGTCACCGCGGCTTCTCCCGGACCGACCTGCTCGGCCCGATACGAGATATCGGTGTCTAGATACCCTTTTTCTTCATAGGCTTTCTTGGCGTCTTCTATCCCCCGCCTGATGCGGACGGGGTTGAGAATGGTGCGAGGATGAATTTTCAGCGCGACCTCAAGCGCTTCTTTGTCGAGCTTCTTATTTCCTTCGAAGAGGACTTCGCGAATGAGTGGCCGCTCACTGACCCAATACGTCAAGACGTTACGCCCGTCTTCTCGCTCAAACCGTGCTTCCACATTATGGAAGAATCCCATGTCATAAATGGACCGAATATCAGCATCGACCGTATCCCGGTTCAACACGGTGCCAGGCAGAGCAGAGGTCCGGATGCGGATCGCCTCTTCCTCGACACGGTCATTGCCGCCAATCACAATGGTATCGACCATATCGGCCGGCTCTTCGGGCTGCGCTGAGTCAAAGGGGTTCTCTTCCGGTTCGTCCGCTTCGACCACTGCTGCGTCAGATGAGTCACCGTCTTCGATTGCTTCTTCTTCAAGCCTTGCTCCTTCAAGCAAGGCCTCGGCTTCAAATTCATCCACTTCAAAGACGTCGTCGGGAAGAACGTCGGGAATATGCTCCTCCGAGAGTTCGGCGTCGTCCGCCCAGGCGGGGGACACACCCCCCAGAAGCCCGGAGCAAAGGAACAGACAAATACTGGTGGTGGCGAGAAATGTGTGAATCATGCGTGTCGCGTTCTGCCCTTGAGACCGCCCTTCCCCCTACCAAAATCACCTCTCATTGTAAAGGTAGCAATCCCCTCCCTGAAAGAAGCCGGGGAAGTGACAAACATGGGATTTTTCGTATAGAAAGCGCCCGAACCTCAGCCCCTCCGGACCTCCCCCTCACACCTCCCGGCGCTGGCTCCGGTCAGGAGAGCCCGTCTCCTTGACCGACCTCGGTGAGTATTCCATGTTTGAGGCGCAGTGTCCGGTCCATCGCTGCGGCCAGTTTTTCGCTATGGGTGACAACAATCATGGCCACACGCATGGCCTGATTCAACGCGAGCAGCAAGCGCAGTACCCCCTCGCCGGTCTCGGGGTCAAGATTGCCGGTCGGCTCGTCTGCCAGCACCAGCCGAGGCTCCAGGACCAGGGCCCGCGCAACCGCTACCCGTTGCTGTTCTCCCCCGGACAATTCTCCCGGCCGGTGGCTCAGCCGGGCAGACAGACCGACCCGCTCCAATATGTCAGCGGCACGGGTACGAGCCTCCTCCTGGCTCAGTCCGGCGATCAGTCCGGGCATCATCACATTCTCAAGCGCACTAAAATCCGGCAAGAGATGATGCAGTTGAAAGACAAATCCAATCTCTCGGTTGCGTAGGGCGGCCAGTTCTCCTTCGGGCAGGCTGAACAGGTCCTGACCGTCGAGCGTGACGTGGCCTGAGGTGGGACGGTCGAGCGTGCCCAGAATATGCAGCAGCGTACTCTTCCCCACTCCGGATTCTCCAATAACCGCTATCCGTTCGGCCGGCCGCAGGGCGAGGTCCAATTTTTCCAGCACCCGGACCGCGTGTTCCCCCTCTCCGTACTGTTTGCTGAGCTGGGTTGCCTGAAGGAGATATGCCATCTCTCAGCGGTCCGTTCCTTACTCGTAGCGAATGACCTCAACCGGGGCCAAGCGCGCGGCCTGACGCGCGGGATAGATGGTGGCCAGCAAACAGATAATCACAGACGCGACCCCGACAATGAAAAAATTCTCCGCATATATTTTCACCGGCAGGGTCGAAACATAGAAAACGTCTTTCGGGAGTTCGATGAACTCATAGCGGTCCAGCAGCCAACAGCCGACCCAGCCCAGCAGCGTGCCCATCAGCGTCCCGACAACGCCGATGATGAGCCCTTTGTAGATAAAGACGCGGCTGATGGCGTTGCCTGTTGCTCCCATAGACTTCAACACCGCGATATCCTTACGTTTTTCCATGACCACCATGATCAGCGTGGCAATAATATTGAACGCGGCAACCAGAACGATGAGCAGCAGCACGATAAAGTAGACCACCTTTTCAAGTTTCAGCGCGGCAAAGATATTGCTGTTCACCTCGGTCCAGTCCCGGGTCGTATAGGGGAATCCCAACACGCTCTCTAACTCGCGGGCGATCGTTTGGGCTTGATACACGTCGCGAATCTTCACCTCAATACCGGTCACCTGTTCGCCAAGGGTAAAAAACTGTTGCGCGTCGGCGAGCGACATATAAATCAGGGCGCTATCGTACTCAAACATACCGGCGTCAAACACCCCGACAATCAGAAAACGCTTCACCTTGGGGACAACGCCAAGGGGGCCGGGGGTGGTGCTCAGCGGAGAAATGATGTTGAGCGGGTCGCCCACAAAGACACCGAGTTGACGCGCCAGCTCATGCCCGACG
Source organism: uncultured Binatia bacterium (SeqCode) (assembly GCA_965232605.1). GTDB lineage: Bacteria > Desulfobacterota > Binatia > Bin18 > Bin18 > Bin18. Next base: position 489,282 of record CBDDQA010000006.1, read on the forward strand.
AGCACACCGGAGAGCTGCACCGTTTGAACCGTGTCCTCAGTCTGAAACGTCAACTCCTGTTTTTGACCGAGCTGGTCGGCTGCACCAGAAGACAGATGCGCCTCAATATCGACCACTGCGCTGGCCAGCGAGGGGTCTACTCCACGCACCAGCGAGCCAGACACACTCTGTCCCGCGCTGACCATCACCTGACCGTAAACAAACGGCGCCACGGCCACCACCTCGGGCACCTGGCTCACCATGTCCACCACCTCCGTATATCCGTCCACAAAACCCTGCAAGCTGGAAATCACGACGTGCGGATTAAAGCCCAGAATGCGGTCGCGTAAATCTTCCTCAAATCCCGTCATGACTGCCAGGACGATGTTCAGCGTCATCACGCCAATCATGACGCCAACCATGGAAATCATGGTGATGAGCGAGATAAACACCTCATGCCGTCGGGCGCGGAGGTAACGCAGACTCAGAAAAAGTTCGTATCGCACAAGCTACCGACCCGCCCGTCCACATTGCTGATGCCACACCTGCCGCTCATTCGGCCTGGCGGGTTTTCTATCATAAAAGAATATCTATTTTTCTTTCTTCGTCACTGCTTAGAATAAAAATTTCATCCAGCACTTGAAATATGATTCCAATTCGTTTACCCTGGGAACATGTGGTGGTTGTGGAGGTGGTGGATAGGCCCCGATTGGGGCACGGGCTCTTGAGTGAGCCTTCTTGCTTACTGGAATGCCATGACGGTAAAGGAATTTGCGGTCATGGCATTCCCCCTCCCTCCCTGAGCCCTCTCCTTCGAGCGTCCATTCGTTCCGCATATAATCCAAGCGACCATTTTCTCCTAGGTTTTCCGCAGCTTGCGTACATCACCGACTCGGACCGTGAGGCCGCTGCGGTCGAAGTATTCCAGCAGAGGAATGGCAATTTTGCGGCTAATACCGAGCAGGTCGCGGAATATGGCCGCGGTAATTTCTCCGTGAGTCGTCACGTAGTCAGTCAGGGCCTCCTTCGCTTGACCCAGCACGGTTCCGCTGATGTAGAAATCCGGGGTGATTTTGACCAGCGCGCCCCGTGACTCAAGCACCCCTAAGAAGTCGCTCAGCCGCTTACGAGGAAGTTGCAGCAACTCCGCCAGCCCCTTGGTGTCCGGGGGGGTGAATTGTCCGTCTTGCACGAGCCGTTCGAGTCGAGCGGCGAGGGCCTGCTCTTCCTGGCTCAAGGAGACGGCGTGGGACGGCAGACGCAGCAGGCTCTCGTGGCGAACGACCACCCCCTCCGCAATAAGCCGTTCGGCCACAACCCGAAAAATCTTGGGGGTCAGGCTAAACGGCAATTGGCTCCGCACCGACTCCATTTCCATCCCCTGAGCCAGCGGGGTCTGGGCGTGAAAGACGGCCAGCATCTTTTCGACGGCAGCAACCAGGCGCTGCCACTTTGTCGCACTGGAATAGGCTTCGGGATGCTGGGCATCGGGAAAAGGCAGAATCGCCGCATCGTCTGCCAGCAGGGCAGTAATTTCCTCTTCGCGGGCGTTCACCCCGTGGTAAATCTCGTCCAGCCGGACGGCAAACTGCGGGCAGACTTCCAGATAGGCGTGGCAGGCCGCACGCAGGTCTGGGGTTTGCAGGGCCTGCAAACGTTCCGTGACCTGGGTTTCCGCCTTCCGGTGGCGTTGGGCAAAAGGGTTCACCACCACCCCGCCTCCCAAGGTCCCCTGTGCTGTTTGATTGCGCAGCACAAAGTGGTCCCCGCGCAGAGCAACCAAAGGCTCCTGGGCGACAATTTGACACAGGGCCGTCGATTTCGGCGGCAAAACCTCACGCCCACCAAGCAAGATGATTTTCCCAATGACTTCTGCCGTGCCAAGATGAATGCGTACCCGCTCGTGGTTCACAACCTCACGTCCCGCGCTCGGCCGAATTTCAACGCTGGCATCAAAACGGGTCGTCGTCATCTGGACCTTGGGATGACACACGACATGGCCACGCGCCATATCCGCCTTATCCAGTCCGACCAGATTCAGCGCCACTCGCTGCCCCCAATGCGCTTCGGACATGTCCTCCCCGTGGACTTGGAGCGAACGCACGCGCGCTTCGCTCTGCGTCGGAAGTACGCGGACGGTGTCACCTTCGCGGACCGTTCCGGCCAGCGCGGTCCCGGTCACCACCACCCCGTGTCCCTTGAGCGTAAAGACCCGGTCGACCGGCAGCCGAAAGTAGCCGGGCTGAGCAGGCCGGCTATAGGTTTCAAGCTGCCGCGCAATCTCCTGTTGCAGGCGGTCCAAGCCCTGGCCGGTCACAGAGGAGACCGGCAGGATGGGCGCGTCTTCAAAAATAGTGTCAATCGTCAGAATCTCGATTTCTTCCCGGACCTCTTCAATCCGCTCGGGGCCGACCATATCGGCTTTTGTCATAACGAAGAGTCCTTTTTGGACACCGAGCAGGTGGAGAAAATCGAAATGCTCCTCGGTTTGGGGCATCACCCCATCGTCCGCGGCAACGGTAAACAGCACCAGGTCTATGCCCTGGGCGCCGGCCAGCATATTGCGGATAAAACGCTCGTGACCGGGTACATCAACGATCCCGGCCCGCTCGCCGTTGGGCAAGTCCAGATAGGCAAAGCCGAGATCAATGGAGATGCCCCGCTCCTTTTCCTCTTTGAGCCGGTCGGTGTCGTGCCCGGTCAGCGCCTTGAGCAAGGAGGTCTTGCCGTGGTCAATATGTCCGGCAGTGCCAATAATATGCGGCATAACGCGCCCCTGAGACAGGAGCGCATTGTGTCAAAAAGGCGGGCGGAAAGAAATCCCTCACAAGTGGGCAGTGGTCCAGACGACCAAGACAGAACGTCAGAGCCCTGGTGGAAGCGGAGAGGGAACGCTTGACCCAGTATGAAACAATTCGCACATCTGAGTTCGGAAGAGATCAGTGCAGAGCGCTCTGCATAGACCCTAGGCGCGATTCTATGACCGGTTTGCAAGAACGCCTTCTGGCACGGGACACAAGACCACGACGTCAGTCAGAACCCGTGCCGCTCTAGCTCGGGGATCATATAGCGGGAGACTCGTACTCATCATAGCTCATTTCCTCGACGTTGGGCGCGGCGAGTAAAAAGCGCCAGGCCAGTGCATCCTGGTCCAGCCTCTTCGTGAAAAGTCCACGTAATAGTGGTCCATCAAGGCCGTCAATCCGGCCTGGAGTGGCAGCGGATATGGCGATCGTTGAAGATGGCCAGGTTCGCCTTGAACACAGCGGCGTGCGAGCGTGTGGCATTCAGGATTTTCTCGAGGCTTGCAGATTACCGGCAATCCGTCGTGCTTTGACGGCGGGGAAATAATGGTTTGCCAGGTGATCGTCCTCCCTCGAAAGAGTCGTCATGATTCCGAGCCAGGAGTTGCCCCGTGATCCTGGGGTCAGCTTTGACTGAGATTCGCTCAAACCGAACGGAATTCTGTTCAGCTCCAGGAACCCGCGTTGCGTCATGACCGGGAGGGCTGGCAAGACCATCGCGAACGGCAGCTTCTACATAGTTTGAGAACCTGGAACGGCAGCTCGGATGACACGCAGGACACAGTTTCAAGCAAGTCATGCATTACTACCGTCCACCCGGCACAAACCGCGCCAATAGATGAGCATGCCCTGGCTGGCAACCGTGTGGCATAAGGCCGTCGCTCAATAGGCGGACTGTTCTGCCGCGCTGGCGGCGCAACTACTCCAAAGTCGTGCTGAAGCTCTGCTATGTAGTCGCACAGCCGCCAAAGGTAGCGCAACAGATCGCGGAACTTTGTCCGGTACGAGGATCCCATATGTAAATGGGGAGCTATCCTTACCCGCCGGACTGACCGGCATGGTGAAGCAGGCTATGAGGACAAGCGGACGGTCGAAGGCTTTCTGGCACGAAAGTCGGAATGCCACACACCGGCCACGATTCGTCGCCAATGTTGCCGACGCCCCAGCTCTATCCCCGGCCTGGTTTGTATCCGGACGGCGAGCAATTCATCATCTCCGTTACTACCGATGCGCGCCAAAGGTATAAGAACTTGGTCCGTGACGCCCGCATGAGCCTGCGGCCATCGATGATGTCACCCAGGCTTCGTAATAGAGCGTCACGAGCCGAGGGTAAGGCACTGAAATCCGCGAAGCAGGGTATTTGGGAGGACACCCGAAAAATCCTGGTGAAATATCGAGGGTGAGCGAAGGCGCCGACGGTGCGGAATATTGCCGTTGCGAAGTAGTCGGCATGAAAACGGAGCCTCCGATAGACGTTCATGGTTGTCATGAAGCGCCGTAAGGCCCGGGTGCCGTCGACCAGAGAGAAGACTGGCAAAATAACGCGATGCGGCCCCATGTGGAAGAGCCAGCCCTGAATGGGCACGGGTCGCTCCACATTTCACACCGCAGGCGGTAAACGTCAGCAATGTACCGAGGAATTCTCCCCGCAGGGCGACGAGACAGCGCCACGTGGGGGGCAGCCTTCCCGAGAACGGCCCGAGGTCACCGTGATCATAGGTCCTTGGGCAATTGTCCGGCCCCGATCAAAGTCCATATCGTTCGCCACCCACACCGAGGCGATTGGTGTCGGATGGTGACCGGCAAGCTGCCGCGCAGCGGGAAGAGTTTGCTCGCCGACTGGACAATGGCTTGATGCCCTCGGCGTTCGAGCAGTCCCTTGACCAGATGCGCTTCAGTCGAGGACCGTGAGCGGTCTTCCAGATCACGCTTCATAGCGCGTTGACGGACTCTACTTCAGGGAAAAATGCCGAGTTCCATATACGAGACGGCAATTTTTTTCATTGCGCTGATAAAGGCGGCCGTGCGCAAGTCGGGTATCCGCGGGTCCCCTTTCCACTCCTCGTAGATCTGATGATAGGCGGTCAGCATGGTTTCCTCCAGCCCCGAATTCACCAGATCGATTTCATCCGCACCGCGCACAACCGAGCGGCGCTCCGCCTCCGGCAGCCGGGTGTCCGTCAGGCGTTCAACCGTGTGGAGAATCCGGTCAAAGGCGGACTGCTCAAAGCGCTTGCCCATGCGACCCAGGTTGACGTGCGACAGATTCTTCAGCCACTCAAAATACGAGACCGTCACCCCGCCGGCGTTCAGATACACATCGGGAATGATAAACACGCCCTTGGCGGACAGGATGTCCTCAGCCTGGGCGGTGACCGGGCCGTTGGCGGCCTCAGCCACGATCTTGGCCTGAATGCGGGGGGCGTTGGTCTCGGTAATCTGGTTTTCGAGGGCGGCCGGAATCAGGATGTCACATTCCCGTTCCAGCGTGTCGGAAGAGCGCCGGATGTTCTCCGCCCCCGGGAAATCGAGAATGGAGCGCGTCTCTCGCCGCTGGGTGAGGACCGCGTCCACATCGAGCCCCCGAGGATTATAAATCCCGCCCTCATACTCGGCGATACCGACAATCCGACAACCGCCCTCCTGGCAGAATTTCGCTGCGTGGTAGCCCACATTGCCGAATCCCTGGACAATGACCGTCTTGTCCGCCAGCCCAGGGCTCAGGCCGACCCGTTTCATGTCTTCAGCCTGCTCACACGCTTCGCGCAGCCCGAAATACACCCCGCGCCCGGTTGCCTCGACCCGGCCCTGTATCCCCCCTTGGGTGATAGGCTTTCCGGTCACACAGGCCGCGGCATCGATCTGGCCCGGATAAAACGACGCATAGGTATCAAATATCCAGGCCATCTCACGCCCGCCGGTCCCATAGTCGGGAGCCGGGACGTCAACGCCGGGGCCAATGAAATTCTTCTTGATCAGCTCAGCCGTATAGCGCCGCGTGATCCGCTCTATTTCGTCAGGCGTATAACGGTTCGGATCGATCTGGACCCCGCCCTTTGCGCCCCCGAACGGGACGTCAACCAGGGCGCATTTATACGTCATCAAGGCCGCCAGCGCCTTGACCTCGTGTTCACTCACCTCCGGCGCATACCGAATACCGCCCTTGCACGGCGCTTTGTGGTGGCTGTGCTGCACCCGCCAGCCGGAGATCACTTCGTAGCCGTGCTGCGTTTTTATGGGGAAATGCACGCTATACACGCTGTTACAGGTCCGTATCTGCGCGAGCAGGCCCTCCGGGTAGGTCAGGAATCGGGCCGCCCTATCGAAACTCCGGTTCACATTCTCAAAAAAACCGAGCGTGCCGTTTGTTTTTGGCATGAGACTCCCTCTCCCGTCTGCTGCGCATTGACTTGGTTTATTATATCAGAACGGGACAGGAGTTTCGGGAGCCTGGAATCGGAGAACGGAGAGAAAAATATGGAGTTTCACACACGCACAGTTACGGCAAACGACGTCCATTTTCACTGCCTCGAAGCCGGCAACGGACCGCTCGTCCTGTGTTTGCACGGCTTTCCGGACAACGCGTATACCTACCGCACCCTCCTACCGGCCCTGGCCGAGGCGGGTTTTCATGCGGTCGCGCCGTTCATGCGCGGCTATGCCCCAACGTCCGCCCCGGCGGACGGACGCTATCAATCGGTCCTGCTGGCGCAAGATGCGGTTGCGCTGATTCCGGCTTTGGGAGCCGAGCGGGCGTGTGTCGTGGGGCATGACTGGGGTGCGTTTGCGACCTTCGGAGCGGCGGCTCTCGCGCCGGAGCGGATACAAAAAATTGTTGTCCTTGCAGTCGCGCATCCGGGGGCCATGCTGGGCGCATTGGCCTCGGACTACGACATGATCAAAGGCGGCTGGCACGCCTACTTTTTTCAGATGCCGTTCGCCGAACAAGCGGTCTCGGCCCATGATTTTGCCTTTATCGAGCGCTGGTGGCAGGACGCCTCGCCCGAGTACGACATTCCGGCAGAGATCATGGCCAGCGTGAAAGAGACCTTCCGGCAGCCGGGGGTGGTGACCGCCGCGCTCAACTACTACCGGCATACGTTTCACCCTGATAATCGAGACCCGGCCTTACAGCCCCTCCAGGAAAAGATGGCCGCCCCCACCACGGTTCCGACGCTTGCCCTGCATGGCACACGAGACCGGCCAGGCCGTCTTGCGGCATTCAACGCCATGGACCATCTGTTCACCCAGGGCCTGGAAAAAGAAATCTATCCGGGGCTTGGACATTTCCTGCATCTGGAAAAGCCAGACGAAATTAACCCACGGATTGTTGAATTCCTCGCGCCGTAAACGTACTGGAGAAGAAGCCTCTGAGCCTCGCCAGGAGAACGGCTGCTTACTCTGCCCCCTATCGAAATGCCGCAATCACTTCCTGCAAGGCGACCATTTGATTGCCGTTGGCTGACGAGGGCACCAGAATGGGCGTTTTGAGGCCGGTGTCATACCAGGCTTCCACGCCGGCTCTGACCTCGGACACACTGCCGTACAGGGTGACCTGACTCAGCCAGCGGTCAGACATGAGAGACGGGATCTTCTCGTCTTCCTTATTGGCCATGGCCTGCTGGATAGCCCGCATTTCCTCTTCATAGCCGGCTTCGATCCAGTATTGCTGGTAGTTGGGTAAGCGGACGTAAGTGCTGAGTGTCCGTCGGTGGACTTTCGCGGCTGCCTCTTTATCGTCCGAGATAACGGTCGGAATCATATTGCCGACAAAAAAATCGTCGTCCTGCATTTTCTCCTGCGGCAGAAAGCTCAGCGACGTGGCCATATGCGACCGGGCCGCATTGGCCCAGACTGCACCCTGAGAAATTTCGGCTGACAGTTTGACCATGGCCTTGCGTAAGGTGGCCAGGACAATGGGCGGCAGCGCATCCTTTCGGCCAACGCTGGCGTGCAGGTCGGAGACAAATTGACGCATATCGGCCAAGGGCTTGCCGGCTTGCACCTTCAGGCGGTTCAGCATCGGGCCGTGACTCACCCCCACGCCAAACCGGAAGCGTCCACCCGAGACCTCATGAATAAGGGCCGCGGTCTGGGCAAAATCATACGGATGGCGGGTATACATATTGGCAATGCTGGTCCCGAACGGAATCTCGTTGGTGGCAAAGGCCAGGGCCTCGCACAGGCCAATACAGTCGCCGACACTCTGACAGTAAATGCCGCTGAAGCCTTCCTGCTCGATTTGGGTTGCCACGTCCAGGGTCTGTTTTCTGCGTCCAGCAACGGCGACTAAAGCGATAGCCGGTTTTTGCGTCATGGCGCCTCCTTGATATGTTGCGCGCTGCCCGTTCTCGTTGCCGGAAAGCAACAGGAACGTGCCAAAGCGTCGGGTTTTTTCTTCCGTTCGGTTACGTATCTGACGTAGACGGCGACTGTCTAGGGAGTTGGCACGATAAAAAAATCGGTTTATTCTGGCCGAAATACAGGCCCGATAGAGACCGTCATGCAGACTACGACCATATCCGAGCTCAAAGCGTCGCTCAGTGCGTATTTGCGCCAAGTCAAAGCCGGTGAAGAAGTGCTCATCACTGAGTATGGCCGTCCTGTGGCGCGCTTGCTCCCTCCGAGTCCAATATCCCTCCCCGAGCGCCTGCGAGACCTGGAGAAAGCCGGTCGTGTGAGGTGTGGGAAGCGGTCATTACCGGACGATTTTTGGGATCTCCGGCGCCCCTCCGACCCCCAGGCGGCTGTCCGTTCGACGGTCGTGCGTGAGCGGGAAGAAGGCCGGTGATTACGTGATGTCGGATATCAGGAAGGATTTCGCATTCTTCCCGACGGTTTCTGAAACGGAACAAAAAAGGCCGGCTTTGCCGGCCTGTCTGAAATCCAGAGCGAAACGCGCTACACGTCAATCCGGTCGTAATACCGAATACTGGCGGGACTGGCCAGCTTTGAGCTGAGGTTCTCGAAATCGCCTCTCTCGGTCCGCCAGTTCAGATATTTCTGATAGTGCTCGCGAGAATCCCAGCGTTCGTAGAACACGAGGTTGGTCGACTCGTCGAGATTACCGTAGACATCCATGCCCTGGCAGCCGTCGTAGGCCCGCGTATCCGGTAATGCCTCTCTCAGATAATCTTTCACCTCTTGCACGCATTCGGGTTTGACTTGTATTTCCAGCAGCACAACCGTTGTACCCATTCTGGTCCCCTCCTTTGTGAGTATGTCTCTGCGTATTGAGTTGCACGGCCTCATCAGGATATCAACCCCTGGACCTGACAATATCTCTTGCGCTATAAGACAAAGAAAAAACAGGAGGTGATTATGCCACAAGTGATAGGTGGAGAAATCGGTGAGATTAAAGAGGACCTCTGGTCCTGCGGTCCCTGTCAGGACGCCACTGGCGTCGAGCATAAGGACACCCTGGCCAGGGTGCTGATGTGCTGTGCCACCAAGCACGATGCTTGGGAAACCGCTCAGGACGCCGAGAAAAAGATCGTCACAATTAAGTCCCGCAAGGCAGACCGTTAAGCGCCGGCGCTGACCAGCGCTTCTCGCGTTGATACGGCATACGAGCCCACCGCACCCCGGTGGGCTCTTTTTTTCTCTCCGGTGCAGGCCAGCCCTTGCCGTCCGGTGACGACTCGCATATGCAACCAGAAAAATCCATACGGACGAAGGAGGACTGGGCATGAACCATTGGCAGACTGAACACAGCGGCGGAGTCGTGATCGCAAAATACCATAACCCGCCGATGAATTATTTCTGTGCGGAAGGCACCCAGGAATTGTGGAAGCTGATCGAAGACTGGCGCGACCCCGCTATCCGGGCCGTTGTGTTGACCGGCGCAATGGAGGGCAAGTTCATTACCCACTACAGCGTGGAAGAGCTGGTTGCTCTGGCCAAGGACCGGGAAGCCATGCGCCAGGCCGGCACCTCGCTGACCACCGCCTATCATGCCATGCTGAAAAACTTGAGCGACCTGCCCAAGGCCATCATCGTGGCCATGAACGGGGACACCATGGGCGGGGGGTTTGAACTGAGCCTGTCGTGCGACCTGCGGATCGGCCAGAAGGGCGATTATCGCTACGGATTTCCGGAAGTCAAACTCGGCATTCTTCCCGGCGGCAGCGGCACCCAGCGCCTATCGCGGCTGATCGGAATCGGACGCGCGCTTGAGTTTGTGATTCGCTCCCGCGTGGTGCCGCCCGACGAAGCGCTCCATTTCGGTCTGGTCCACGAAGTGGCCGACGACGCGCTCGCCCGGGCCACGGAAATCGCCCATGAGATTGCCAGCTTCCCACCGATTGCCGTTGCCCGCGCCAAGCACGCGGTCCATGCCGGCAACGATACCCACCTCGCCGCCGGACTCGATATTGAAAGCTCGGCCTTTCTGGAAACCATGCTGTCCGACGACGGCCTGCTGGCCATGCAGACCTATACCGATCTGCCGTACGAGCAACGGCGCGACTGGCTCGATAACCCCACCAACCCCGGCTATACGGGCAAGTGACCGCTCTCTACTCTCGGCAACCCTCTCTTGGTTTCCGAGAGCTATTCCTTTTTCATACAGACTATCGTCCTCGAAAGACGCCACGGAGAGCCAGGAGAAGCGGTATGCACATCTCGGGAATGATGCACGTCAATGTCAACTGTCGTGACTATGAGCGTTCGCGTCAGTTTTACGAGTTGCTCGGATTCAAGGTCATGTGGGAAGTGCCGGAGCGGAACACCCCGGCAGTGGCGGCCGCGGTCGGCATGCCACCGTATCTTGTACGGGGTGCCTTGCTCCAATTAGAGGGCTCACCCACCACACCGCTTATCGATCTCTTGGAATGGAAAGAGCCCCGAGACGACGACCCGCCCTACCCGCATCTCTACCATCTCGGTATCGCCCGGATTGCTCTGCTCACCACGAATCTTGACGCTGATGTCCACACCCTGAAAGAGCACGGAGTCGAGTTTATCTCCGAACCCGTCCTGCTCGATCCTCCCGACGCTCCGAGCGCACGCTTTGTGTGTTTCAAAGACCCGGACGGGACCGTGCTGGAGTTGGTTGAGATGGAAGGACCCTAGAGCAGTTTCCTCCGTGGTGGAGCGAGGTGCTCTCCGGAGTTCCGTAGGGTGCATCCTATGCACCATCTTGACCCGGTGCGCAGGGCGCATCCTACAGGGAAACGCGCGGAGGCCGGTGGACGCGACACTCATGTGAATTTTGCTCTGGATTACCACGGTCGGCGGAACTCACACTTGGGCAACTTGGCCTGAAGGGCGTCTATGCCGCCGCGACTGGCCAGCGTGCTGCGCAGATTGAGCACCCGCAGCCCGCTCAGGCTTTGCAGATGCACCAGGCCGGCGTCGCTGATCCGGGTGTCGTACAGCCACAGCACGCGCAGCCCGCTCAGATGGGCCAGATGGGCCAGACTGTCGTTATTCACCCGTGAGGCCGAGAGTTGCAGATATTGAATGGCGTGGGCGGGAATAGCGCGAAACGGCGAAAGGTCGGTGGACGCCGGCGGGTTGACGTTGAGTCGGAGTTCCTTGCCGGCGGGAATGGCACGACCCCCCTGCGCCCGACCAATCGGCTCCCAGAAGGCATAGTCATCCGCGCGATGCACGCCATCCCGAATGAACAACTCTCCCAGGGAGCGGTTGGGGGGGAAGTGGAGGTCGCGGGCCGGCAGGCTGAGAGATTCTTCGGCAGCGCCGTTATTCGTACCAGTCACGGCCACGTTACTTTCCCGTCGAATTCAGGCATTCACATCAATGACCACGCGGCCACGGACCTGTCCGCGCAAGATCTGCGGAGCCAGCTCCAACACTTTGGACATGGGTTGCACGACGGTCATGGCGTCCAGCTTGTCCAGCGGCAAATCCTGGGCGAGACGGTCCCAGGCCGTTTGCCGTTTGGGGTTGGGACACATCACCGAGTCCACCCCGATCAAACTGACGTTGCGCAGAATGAACGGCAGAACCGAGGTCGGCAGATCAGCCCCGCCGGCCAGACCACAGGCCGCCACCGCCCCGCCGTAACAGGTGCCTCGCAGCACCGAAGCCAAGGTCTGTCCGCCCACGGAGTCGACACCGCCGGCCCAGCGTTCGGCGTCCAGCGGGCGGCCCGAGGGCTCGGCGAGTTCTGCCCGCCCAACAATGGTCGAAGCGCCCAGGTCGGTGAGATAGTCGCTCAGTTCCGGCCGCCCGGTTGAGGCCGCCACTTTGTAACCAAGCTGGGACAGCACCGCGACCGCGACGCTGCCGACACCGCCGGCGGCCCCGGTCACAATCACCTCGTTCTCTCCGGGTGTGACGCCCATGCGCTCCAGGTCCAGGATACAGAGCATGGCGGTATAGCCGGCCGTGCCCACGGCCATGGCCTGTTTGAGGCTGAAGGCCTCAGGCAGGCGCGTCAGCCATTCGGATTTGACCCGCTGTTTCTGGGCATAGCCGCCGCCGTGGGTCATGCTGAGTTCCCAGCCGGTGATCAGGACCTTATCGCCGGGCTGATAGGCCGGCGCACTGGAGGACTCGACCGTCCCGGCCAGGTCGATCCCGCCAATCATGGGATAGCTGCGCGCAATGGGCGCGGTTCCGGTGACGGCCAGGCCGTCTTTGTAGTTCAGCGTGGAATAGGCAACCTTGACGGTCACATCCCCGGCTGGCAGATCGTCCAGCGTGATTTCTTTCAGCTCGGACGAGATTTTTTTCTCAACCCTGTTGATGACAATCGCGTGTATGGCTTCCCCCATGCGTTTCCACTCCTCACGATGACGCTGTATGGAGAGGCAGAATAGCCACCCTGCGGACAAAAGGCTACACCCCGCACCCGGCATGACGGGAGTGGAGCGGAGATGGAATTGACCGCTGAACGGCGAGCGCCACGACCAATACGGGCGCGGCCGGGTGTCCACCTTCCCCCGCGAGCCCCCAGATTGACTGCGATCATTTTTGCGCGCATGTTGAGGGGCCATGAACGGACGGCAATTCGTGCGACACGTGCGCAAAAAAGATGAAGGAGCGGTACGCCTATGCCTGACACTTTCAACTATCCGGTGGAGATCGAACGGGATGAAGACGGACGGTTTGTCCTCACGTTTCCGGATTTCGGTTGGGGGGCGACTGATGGAGCCACCCGTGATGAAGCGCTGGACGAGGCGAAGGACCTCCTGCGGGAGCTGATCGCGACGACGCTCCGCGAGGGCCTGGCCCTGCCCGAACCGTCGCGCGCCAGCAAACGGCGACCGCTGGTCGTCCCGCCCCTACAGATCGCCCTGAAAGCGGCCTTATTATGAAGCCTGTCGCCAGACCAACCGCTCGCAACGCCGCCTCGCCCGCGACCTGGCCGTGGCCGAAAGCGAGGTGCGGCGAATGTTGAACCCGGACCATGCCACCAAGGCCGGCACGCTAGACGCGGTCTTACGACGGCTCGGCGTCTGTGTGTCTCTGACCGTGCATACGGATGGAACTCACCCAGGCTGAATACCTCAAGGACCTGCTTTGAGGCCCTGAAAAGCGTGAACACGCGTGAGAGCAGATGACGCTGCGGTGTAGTCGCCCGTCATGCCTGCGCAAGCAGGCATCCAGCCCCCCGTTCGTCCTGCGCCTGTCCCGAGCCTGGTCGAAGAGCGTAGCAAAGCGAAGTCGAAGGACTGGAGGCCGCATCACAGCCGGCCCCGGACACGACCCCGCGCCCGCGGTACGCCGCAGAAAGCAACGGCCTAGAACGAGGAGCCGAACTGCTTGAGAAACGCCAGCTCCGCCGGTGTCGAAGTCCGGCCCAGGACAGTGTTACGGTGGGGAAACCGACCGAAGCGGTCAATCACCTCCTGATGTCTGACCGCATAGGAGGTATCAAAATAGGCGCGCTCTTCGGCCAACTGCTGAAAGAGCATGACCGAGCGCTGCTGATGGGCCCGATTCTCGCTGTGCATAAACGGGACGTACACGAAATAGCGCTCGACCAAACGCAACTGCCGGTCCAATCCCGCAGCAATCATTTGCTCCGCTATCTGCTGGGCCAGCGGGTCGGTCGCAAAGGCGCGCGGGTCGTTGCGGAACATATTGCGGGGAAACTGATCCAGGACCAGGATAAGCGCCACACCGCCCCGCGCCGTCTCTGCCCAGTGGGTCAGTTGACCTTGAGCGGCCAGCTCATAGTCGGCCTGGAAACGCTGGACGATCTGCCGGTCGAAGTCGGCATTCTGAACAAACCAGCGCGGGGCGTATGTTTCAAAATAGGCCGGCTCGTCCCGGACTTCGCCAAACCAGAAGGTCAGAATTGCTTCGATGTCGGCCATGCGCGGACCGTCCCGCCAGGAGTGCAGACCGGGGCGAGCCGTTCAGGCCCGCCCCGGTTCCAGGGGTTAAATTGCCCGGTAGGCGGCAAACGACTGCGTTGACGACCGCGCGCTGGGGTCGGTTATCACATTGATCACCGCCGGCTTGCCCGAGGCAACGGCACGTTCGAGTGCCGGCCGAATGTCTTCCGGCCTTTCGACAAACTCACCGTGCGCCCCGAACACCTTGGCCATCTCATCATACCGGCTGAAGCCCAGGTCGCGTCCGGCGTTCATCACCCCCGCGCCGGCCCAGCCGCCATTATTGCTGATGACGATAATGGCCGGGATGTTCTTGCGGACCATGGTATCGATTTCCATGCCGTTCATGCCAAACGAACCGTCTCCGCTGAGGACAATGACCTGGGTGTCCGGTTTGGCCACTTTTGCGCCGAGTCCGAACGGCACGGCCACGCCCATACAGCCGTTCGGGCCGGCGTTGACCCGGTGGCCGGGAGCGTTGGTCGGCACCGACTGCCGGGCAAAATTGAGAATCTCATGGCCGTCGACGACAATAATGGCGTCGCGGTCCATAAAGTCCCGGACCTCCTTGCACAGTCGCAGGGGGTGCATGGGAGACGATTCCGCCTGCATGATGGCGCTCATCTTTTCCTGGGACCGCTGGTCATGGCCGCGCAGCGTATCGATCCAGGCCAACTCGTCCCGGCCCCGGAAAGAGTCGCTGGCCTCGTCTGTCAGTTGGCGCAAGACCATCTTGGCGTCACCCACGATACCGACATCAACCGCGCGGTTGCGACCGATCTCTTCGTCGGCGATATCGACCTGGATCATTTTGACATCTTCCGCAAAACGCGGCGCCTGTCCGAAACCCAGAATAAAGTTGAGGCGCGTGCCCACAATCAGCACCACGTCGGCCTCTTTCCAGGCCCGGTTGCGCGCGCCCAGAAAGCTCAGGGCATGGTCCTCAGGAATAACGCCCCGCCCCTGGGGGGTGGTATAAAAGGGGATGCCGGTCGTTTCCACAAACTCCTGGAGTTCCTGCATCGCTCCCGACCACATGATACCGGTTCCGGTAATGACCAAGGGTCGCTCGGCCGCCTTCAGCAGCGCCACCGCCTCCTTGACCAAGGCCGGATCACCGGCCACCCGCGGGACCTGGTGGGGACGCTTGGGAAACGTGACCTCCTCTTCTTCAATCACCCGGTAGAGGACGTCGCCCGGCAGGTCAACATAGACCGGACCCGGCTGACCGCTGGTGGCCACGCGAAAGGCTTTGTTGATGATTTCCGGGATGCGACGCGCGTCTTTGATCCGCTCGGACATTTTGGTGATCGGCTTGAACATGCCAACCTGATCCATCTCCTGGAACGCGCCCATGCCGTCCTGGGATATGGCACTCGCCCCGCCCAGCGCAACAACCGGCACGGCATCCAGATACGCATTACCAACCCCGGTGATCAGATTCGTCACACCGGGACCGGAGGCGGCAAAGCACACTCCCGGCTTGCCCAGCACCCGGCTATAGGCGTGGGCCGCCATGGATGCCCCCTGCTCGTGGCGCACATCGACCGAGTTGAATCCAATCTCAATGCATTTGGAGGCGACATCGACCATCGGTCCGCCGGTGATATAGAAAACGGTATCCACGCCTTCGTCTTTGAGCGACTTGACGACCAATGAATTGCCATCAACTTTTGCCATACTTTCCTCCCTTTTCTTCCAGCTTCATGCCGTGTGACCGGGCATCTTATCCTTAGTGCGCACGAAATACCACACGCGCGGCTCTGTCTGATTTGTTCTTGACGGACGTAACGAATACGATACATCCTGCTTGTGTGTGGAGGCGATAAGAGCACCCAGCGGTCTGATATTGCGGAAGCGAAGGCCCGATTGAAAAACTGGAATCTGAGACCTTGAAAAACTGTGAAGGGCAGGACAATGAAACCAGTAAAGCACGACGACTGGCTACGCGAACAACTGAGAGACCCGGTCTTTACCGCCGAATATCTGACGGCAGCGGCAGAGGATGAGGAGCCGACGGTATTCCTGCAAGCCCTGCGGAAAGTCGCTGAGGTTCAAGGCATGGCCAAGGTGGCCGAACGGGCAGGGATTCCACGTGAGAGCCTGTACCGGCTGCTCTCGGCAAAGGGCAATCCGCGCTGGTCAACACTTGCCCCGGTTGTTCGCGCCGCGGGATTAAAACTCGAAATCACCCAGCCCTAAGGCTATCCAGCGGGGAAGACCTGTTGCGCCTGTCGGGCGCGGAGGACACGCCACGCCCCTATAAATCCAGCGTCTGGGCCACGACTTCACGGTGGGTCGGGGCGCTGCCGAATGCGGCTTCGGAGGCCAGGCCGCGGCGATAAAAGAGGTGCATATCGTGCTCCCAGGTAAACCCGATGCCGCCGTGAACCTGGATGGCCTCACTGGTCACCGTCTTGCACATATCGCTGCAATACGCCTTGGCCATGGGCACGGCCTGGGACGCTTCGTCCACATTCTCATCGACCGTCCAGGCTGCGTAATAGGTCAGTGAGCGCGCGTTTTCGACCTGGACCATCATATCCACACATTTGTGTTTGACGGCTTGAAAACTGCCTATGGGCTTCCCGAACTGCACCCGCTCTTTGGCGTACTCAACGGCCATATCGAGCGCCTGCTGTCCGGTCCCGACCATCTCGGTGCACAGCCCGGCGATGGCTTGATCGAGAACGCGCTGGAGAATCGACCAGCCCTGGCCCACCTCGCCAAGAACTTGCGAGCCGGCCACTGCAACATCCTGGAAAGCGACGTGACACTGGCGCCGGGTCATGTCTACGGTTTTCAGTTGTGTGATCTCGATTCCCGGCGACTTGGCATCGACCAGAAAGAGCGTAATGCCCTCTTCTGCCGGAGCGTCGGGTGAACCGGTACGTGCGGCAACCACCATCTGGTCGGCAACATGCGCGTCCGGCACAAAGAGTTTTTCCCCGGACAGCACAAAGTCGCCGCCCCGAGCCGTGGCCGGCAGACCAATGCCGCCAGCGTCATAGCGACCGCTCTTTTCGGCCTGGGCCAGGGTCATGACCAGTTCACCGGCGGCGACCTGGGGAAGAACGGCAGCCTTTTGCTCGTCCGAGCCACCGGCCAGCACGGCCGGGCCGCCCAGGAGCACAGTCGCCGAAAACGGGCCGGGCATCAGAGACCTGCCCATCTCTTCCATCACGACCACCAGGTCGAGAAAACTCCCGCCAATACCGCCGTGCTCCTCGGGAATCAGAATACCCATCCAGCCCAACTCCGCGGCTTTTTTCCAGAGTTCCGTGGCGTGGGCGCTGTCGTCTTCCATCATCTTGCGCACGAAGGTGGTCGGACACTCCGCGTCCAGAAACTTTCGGGCCGAGTCGCGCAGCAATTCTTGATCTTCACTGAAACCGAAATCCATGCTTCCTCCCTATCCCTTTGGCAAACGTAGGACGCGCTCGCCAACGATGTTGCGCATGATCTCCGACGTCCCGCCCGCAATCGTGTACAGCCGGGAGCCCAAGGCGCGGCGCGCCCAAAAACCGTTATCAATACCCTGGGCTTCCCCCAGGGCGCACTGGCTATACGGCCCCAGCAGCTCCATCGCAAAATGCGCCATGCGGATATAGAGTTCACTCCCGGCCAGCTTGCTGATCGAGCCTTCCGGTCCCGGCGGGTTGCCGCGTAACTGTTGGGTCAGTTGCCGATAACCGCCCAACTTGAGCGCCTGGATTTCAACATGAAAGGCGGCCAGCTTTTGTCGCACCTCCGGGTCATCGATTGCCGGCTGGCCGTTGACTTCCAGGTCTTTGAGACCGGCCTTCAGTCTGTCCAGCATGGGCTCCAGGTTGTAGACCATGCCAAAGTTCGCCCGCTCGAACATCAGCGTGGTAATCGCGACCTGCCAGCCCTTATTCCGTTCGCCGACCAGATTGGCTTTGGGCACCCGGACATCCTCGAAGAAGACCTCGTTGAATTCCGCATCGCCGGAGATTTGGACCAGGGGCCGGACTGTCACCCCAGGTGAGTGCATATCCACCAGGAGATAGGACAGCCCTTTGTGCTTGGGCGCGTCGGGGTCGGTCCGCGCCACAAGAATGCAATAGTCCGCCTTGTGGGCAAAGCTCGTCCAGACTTTCTGGCCGTTCACGACAAAGTCGTCACCATCATCAACTGCCCGTGTCTGGAGGGAGGCCAGGTCCGAGCCGGAGCCCGGTTCGGAATAGCCCTGACACCATAATTCCTCAGCGCTGAGTATCCTGGGGACAAAACGCTCTTTCTGCTCCTCCGTTCCCCAGTGCATCAGGGTCGGGCCGACCAGCGAGATACCCAGCGGATTGGCGAGTCCGGGCGCATGCACCCGGGCCATCTCCTGCTGGTAGATGGTCTGCTCCATGATCGTCGCGCCCCGGCCGCCGTACTCCTGGGGCCAATGAATGCCGACCCAGCCC
Source organism: uncultured Binatia bacterium (SeqCode) (assembly GCA_965232605.1). Classification (GTDB taxonomy): domain Bacteria; phylum Desulfobacterota; class Binatia; order Bin18; family Bin18; genus Bin18. The sequence continues at coordinate 507,810 of CBDDQA010000006.1, forward strand.
GCGCCGTGCAGCTTCTTCTGCCAGTCGAACTTGATCTGAAAGCGCTCTTCCTGGTCGATAATCTCAAAGGTCTCCGGGTCGTAGTTATCCGCCGGATTCGCTTCGAGCCACGAGCGGAGCTCCTGCCGAAACGCGTCTTCTTGCGGAGAATAGTCAAAGTCCACGCCGTACTCCTGTCGCGGAAAAGTATCGCGCGCGAATTATAGTTTTTGGTCAGGAGAAAGGAAAGGGGGCGGGAGCGTGACACGGCGCTCCATCCACACTTTCCTATGGATTACAAAGGCAAGAGGAGGCCGACAGTAATCGCCCGCGGGACATGGTGATCCATATAAAGGGCGATTGCCACTAAATGAGCCCTTTCGCTTTTAAGCGCTCCTCCAGTGGTGTTGGCCCCGTCGCCTGTTGTCTATGATCGACGTGCTGGAGCCTTCGCTCAAGGTCTTGGTCGAGTTCGTCCTGATGGTCCCAATAATAGGCGAGAGCAGAGTGAATTTGGCCGAGGGTCAGATAGGGATGCTGAAAGTGCAGTTCTTCGGGGCTCCAGCCGTAGGCTTGTATCTCTACGATCAATTCGACGACTTTCGTATTGGTTCCAGAAATAGTGGCGACCTGGTCTTGGCGGAGCACAATATGCTCGTAACGTGTTTCAACTGTATCCTGCATAAGCCCTGTCCTGTGGAGGGTATTTCCGGGCACAGTATCATGCTGTGGAAACCTTCTGCCAGTCAGCCGGCGGGATAACCCGAGGGGCGAAAGGCTGCGCCCGGCTTGACACCCGGCCCGTGGGCTGACTAATTGAGCCCGACATCTTTCTCTAGCTGATCGGGGGTTCGGGTGCGCTATCGCCAAACATTCATCCCAACATTACGTGAAGATCCGACTGAGGCCGAAGTCATCAGCCACAAGCTCTTGCTGCGCGCCGGCATGATGCGCCAGGTGGCACGCGGCGTGTATGACTTTCTGCCGCTCGGGCTGCGCGTTGTGCGGAAAGTCGAAAATATCGTCCGCGAAGAAATGAACCGCGCGGGGGCCCAGGAAATTCTCATGCCGGCCGTCTGTCCGGCAGAACTCTGGCAGGAGAGTGGTCGCTGGGATGTATACGGCAGAGAGCTGCTGCGCCTCAAAGACCGGCACGACCGCGACTTTTGCTTCGGGCCGACCCATGAGGAGGTCGTGACCGATATCGTCCGGCGGGAGATCCGGTCGTACCGCGACCTGCCGCTCAATTTGTATCAGATCCAGACCAAGTTCCGGGATGAAGTCCGGCCCCGCTTTGGCTTGATGCGCGGCCGCGAGTTCATCATGAAAGACGCCTATTCCTTTCATACCGATCTGGAGGACTGCCAGCGCGAATACCGCAATATGTACGACGCCTACCGGCGGGTCTTTGATCGCTGCGGGCTCACCTACCGTCCGGTTGAGGCGGATACCGGGGCCATCGGAGGCAGTCTGTCGCATGAGTTCCAGGTGCTGGCGGATTCCGGCGAAGACGCCATTGTCAGTTGTGACTCGTGTGATTATGCCGCCAATGTGGAAAAGGCCGAACTCGGCCCACCGCCGGCTCCACCGACTCCCCACGGAGCAGCGCTCACCCCGGTCGAGACGCCAGACCAACGGACCATCGAGGAAGTCTCGACCTTTCTGGGTGAGTCCCCGGAGCGCTTCGTCAAGACCCTGCTCTACGAGACCGATACGGGCGCGGTGGTCGCCGCCCTGGTGAGGGGAGACCACGAGCTCAGCGAGCCCAAGCTGAAAAGCCTGCTCGGCTGCGAGTGGGTCGCACTTGCGGATGAAGAAACCGTCCAAAAGGTGACGGGCGCTCCAACCGGTTTTGCCGGACCACTACGGATCGAGGCCCGGCTCATCAGCGACCAGACTCTACGGGGCGCAAGCGGCCTGGTATGTGGCGCAAACGAGCGGGACAGGCATCTGACCGGGCTTGATATCGAGCGCGACCTGCCCGCCCTCCAGTTCGCCGACCTGCGCCGGGCCATAGCCGGCGACACCTGTCCGCGCTGCGAGAAAGGGCGGTTTACCGCTCATCGTGGCATTGAGGTCGGTCAGACGTTTTATCTTGGCACGAAGTATAGCCAGGCGATGAATGCAACCTATCTGGATGCCACAGGCGAACAGCATCCCATGGAAATGGGCTGTTATGGCATTGGGATTACCCGGACCGTTGCGGCCGCCATTGAGCAGAACCATGATGCTGCCGGCATTGTCTGGCCCAAACCGCTCGCTCCCGCAGACCTCCATATCGTGCCGGTCAATTGGAATGACGACACGACCCGCAAGGCGGCGGAAGATGTCTATGCCAAACTCCGACAGTCCGGGACAGACGTATTATTTGACGATCGGCAAGAGCGACCGGGTGTGAAGTTTAAGGATGCCGACCTGCTGGGCATTCCGCTCCGGGCCACGATTGGTGGCAAGTCTCTGGCCCGCGGGGTGATTGAATTAAAGGTCCGCGCGGATGGAGCAATGACGGAAGTCCCGGCAGATCGGGCGGTCGAAACCATCCAGCAGGCGCTCAGTCATGCGGAGCCCGCCTGAGTCCGGGCCGGTTCTGAGTCGAGTCGAAGGGAAGCGCGCAACACGATGGCTCCTCGTTCCGTCAATCAGGCAAAGAACCCGCAGGTCCGCCCTCAGGGTTCCAGGAAAACTCGTCCTGAGCCGAGTCGAAGGGCGAGCCACCCGCGCGCACGTCGCCGCCTGATCTTTGCGCTCGATGTTGCGTCACTGAAGGAAGTTAATCACTACGTCGCCCTGCTTGCCGATGAGGTCGGCCTGTTCAAGGTCGGCAAGCAACTGTTCGTGCACGCCGGTCCCGAGGTGGTCCGCCGCATTCACGCCAAGGGCGGGGCGGTCTTTCTCGACCTCAAATTCCACGACATTCCCCAGACCGTGGCTTCCGCCTCAGTGGAAGCCGCCCGTCTGGGGGTCAAGATGTGCACCCTGCACGCCTCCGGCGGCAGCGATATGTTACGGCAGGCCCAGCGGGCAGTCCGCAGCGTGTGTCGCGCCGAACAGCTCGCCCGGCCCACCCTTCTGGCGGTCACCGTGCTGACGAGTCTGGGCCGAGACGACCTCAAGCAGGTCGGAGTCAGGGCTGGTCCGGCGGCGCAGGTCGTTCGGCTCGCCCGGCTTGCCCAGCAAGCCGGCATGAACGGTCTGGTCGCCTCTCCCCAGGAAATTGCCGCAATCCGTCGTGCCTGTGGAGACAAACTGACCCTGGTCATTCCAGGCGTTCGTCCGCAGGGCAGCACGGCCGACGATCAGAAACGGGTTCTCACCCCGCGCCAGGCCATGCAGGCCGGAGCAAATTATCTGGTTGTGGGCAGACCCATTCGGGATGCCACAGACCCGCGCCAGGTCGCCCGCGACATTGTCGCAGACATGACACGGGGGCTGAGCGAACGACCTCAAGCAGGGGCACATTCGCGGCAATAGGACGGAGAGGAAGGAAAGGGCAATCCGCGCGTCGCTCAACGGACAAGACGACGGACATGAGGGTATTCGTCTACTGGGTTAATGAGGGCTGGGTTGGATGGAATCGATAGACAATATCGTGCTCGCGCACGAGGACGAGCCGGTCGCGAGCAAGCTGCTCCAAAAAGAGGTCGTCCGTATGCAGACGCCGAATGCGCTCTTTGAGAGCGTCATTCTCGCGCAACAGCGTCCGGACTTGCGTTTCCAATGCGCGCTGCTCTTCGGTCAGTTGGAAGAGATGCAGCAGCCCGCGCTCGCTCCACACGGTTGAATAGCCGAGCAGGGCGTACAGCGCCAGAACCGAGGGGAACCACACCCAGCCGAACCGCCGCACCACCGTTTGTCCCATACTGCCCATTCTACTGACTGCGAAAGGCTGGAGCAACTTTGCGCGCTGAAACGAAACAGGACACAGACATCACAACAGGAGGAGCGGGTGAAGATCAGGAAAATTATTGGCCGAGAAATTCTGGATAGCCGAGGGAATCCGACGGTTGAGGTTGAAGTTCTCCTGGCGGACGGTGCGTGTGGGCGCGCGGCAGCGCCTTCAGGTGCGTCAACCGGAGCCCACGAGGCCTGGGAACTTCGAGACCGGGCCCGAAAACGCTATCGCGGGAAGGGCGTCCAAAAAGCGACGGCGCAGGTGAACGAACACATCGCCCGTCGCCTGAAAGGCAAGGACGCCAGCGACCAACTCGCCATTGACCAACTTCTGCTTGAGCTGGACGGCACGGCAAACAAGAAACGCCTGGGGGCAAATGCGCTCATCGCCACCTCGCTCGCGGTTGCAAAGGCAGCGGCCGCATCTGCCGGACAGCCTCTGTATCGCTTCCTGGGCGGCAGGCGCGCGCGGACGCTTCCGGTTCCACTCATCAACGTGCTCAACGGCGGGGCCCATGCGACCAATAATCTCGACATCCAGGAGTTTATGATCGTTCCGGCCGGCACGCGTTCGTTCCGTGATGCTCTACGCATTGGCGCGGAAGTGTTCGCCGTGCTCAAAGGCATCCTCCAGAAAAAGGGCCTGACCACAGCCGTTGGAGACGAGGGGGGAGTGGCCCCTGATCTGCGCTCAAACGAAGAGGCCTTCGACCTCCTGCTTGAGTCCGTGACACAGGCGGGTTACACCCCAGGCCGGCACGTCTCACTGGCCCTCGATATCGCCGCAACCGAGTTGTACCAGGCCGGGCACTACGTTTTTCATAAAGCGGGTGGGGCCGTCCGGCAGGCTGAAGACCTCGTTCAACAGTATGCAAAATGGGCGGCGCACTATCCGCTGGTCTCTATCGAGGACGGCTTGGCCGAAGACGACTGGGACGGGTGGCAATTGCTCACCCAGGAACTCGGCACGACAGTACAACTCGTGGGTGACGATTTGTTTGTCACCAACCCGCAACGGCTCGCTCGCGGCATTGCGGACGGAGCGGCGAATGCCATCCTGGTCAAGGTCAATCAGATCGGCACCCTGAGCGAGACCCTGGAAACAGTCGCCTTAGGAAAAAAGCATGGGTATGCGTCGGTGATCTCGCATCGCTCGGGAGAAACCGAGGACACCACCATCGCCGACCTGTCCGTCGCGTTGAATGCCGGACAGATCAAGACCGGCAGCGTCTGTCGCGGTGAGCGGACGGCCAAATATAACCAACTATTACGCATTGAAGAAGAACTCGGTCAGCGCGCCGTGTATGCCGGCCATACTGCGTTTACAGCCCAAAAATAACATCTTGTTCTTGTGCATTTTTGTTGCAGCAAAGAGGCCAATCTGATAAAAGATAACGAAAAGCCTTTCCGCCTTACACATACGGACTAAGGGGTTCCCACACGCATAACGAAGGAGGTCACTATGCCGGCGAAGAAGAAAGCAGCCAAGAAAACCGTAAAGAAGGCGGCCAAGAAGGCCCCAGTCAAGAAAGCGGCTAAGAAGACCGTAAAGAAGGCAGCCAAGAAAGCTCCAGCCAAGAAAGCCCCGGCCAAGAAAGCCCCGGCCAAGAAAGCCCCGGCCAAGAAAGCCCCGGCCAAGAAAGCCCCGGCCAAGAAAGCCCCGGCCAAGAAGAGAGCGGCCAGAAAGAGAGCCTAGCGTCGCTCAGCGCGGCGAGAGACGAGGCGGAGGATTTCCAGGAAAAGGCCCCAAGCGGGCCTTTTCTCTTTTGTACATATGAAACAGCAACTCGCCGCGTACACGGCTGAAGTGCTCTTCCCGGAACGCGAGAAATTTACCGCCCCGCTGCTCCTGCTGCCGGGTTTATGGACAGGAAGCTGGATATGGCGGGAAGTCGCCTGGGGCCTTTCTCAGCGGGGTTGGTCGTGCTGGGCGCTTGATCGGTACGGGCAGCCCGCAGCCCGCCGGCGTGATCCTGTCTCTCTTGACGATCATCTCACGACCATTACCACAGCCAGCGCTACGTTCGATTGCCCACCCATTGTCATCGGTTTTGATCTGGGCAGTCTCCTCGCACTCCTCGCCGCCACCCGTCTGCAACCGCGCGCCCTCGTCTGCATCTCTCCCCTGCTGCCCTGCAACTGGCAAGCCGACCTGCGCCCGGCCCTGCCTCTGGTACGACTCGCCGCCCTGCCCGCACTCCTGTGGAATCGCGCCCATCCTCCTCCGTCTCGTCGGCTCGCCCGCGATTTTCTTTTTCACACGCTTCCGGCCGGGCTGCACAACGAGTTATACGCTCAGCTTGAGCCGGACTCCGGCAGAGTCGTCCGCACCCTCACCCGAGGTCAGACCGATTTTCCGGCCACTCCCCTGCCCTGTCCCAGTCTGGTTGTCTGGGGACAGGCAGACCGTATGGTGCCTGCTCCAACCGTACGTTGGCTCGCAGACGCTCTCCAGGCCGCCAGCCTGAGCTACCCGGACCAAGGCCACTGGCTGCTGGCCGGTCCACAGGCGGCGACCCTGGTCGGGGATGTTCATCGCTGGTTGATTCGCTCGCTGGGAGAAGCGCTGCTATTACCTCCGGAAGAAGACGAATAGGCATAGCCGTCGAACGCCCAGCCTGTCCGGTCTCTATCGTTCTCTCCCCTCCCTGGTATATTAAATGGGCAGTGAAAGAGAGGGCTCCAAAAAATCGGACACTGACCTGTGACCCGGCTGATATGAAACGTCTGTCCAGTCAAATCCTTCCAGTAGAGAAACCCATAGGAGAGGACGGGCTTGAAAACAGGGTCATCTGCGGCAACACGCTCGATGTTGTGCCATATTTACCGAATAACTTTGTTGACCTGCTCATCCTGGACCCGCCCTATAATCTTTCCAAGAACTACAATGGCGCTCCGTTTCAGGAGAGAGGGAAGCAAGAATATCAGAGATGGTTTCAGCGTGTCCTCGAAGTCTTAAAACCGACCCTGAAATCGAATGCAACCGTGTATGTATGCGCGGACTGGAAGACTTCTGTTCTGATAGCACCTCTCCTTGAATCCCAACTTCGGATTCGCAATCGCATTACGTGGGAGAGGGAAAAAGGGCGTGGAGCGAGGACAAACTGGAAAAACAACACGGAAGATATATGGTTCGGCACCGTATCGGACTCGTATTATTTTAATGTTGACGCCGTTAAGCTCAAACGTAAGGTAATTGCCCCCTATACCGTGGACGGCAAGCCAAAAGACTGGCAGCCAGAAGAGCATGGCAACTATCGCCTGACTCACCCATCAAACATCTGGACGGACCTCACTGTACCGTTTTGGTCCATGTCCGAGAACACAGACCATCCGACTCAGAAGCCCGAGAAACTGCTCGCTAAGCTTATTCTTGCCAGCTCAAGAGAGTACGATTTCATTCTTGATCCCTTTCTTGGCAGCGGAACGACAGCGGTTGTTGCGCGAAAATTGGGCCGCCGTTTTTGCGGTATAGAGCTTAGCCGAGAATACTGCTGTTGGGCGCTGAAGCGCCTCGAACGCGCGGCTGATGACCCGACTATTCAGGGATATGCGGGAGGGGTCTTCTGGGAAAGAAATTCACTGAGCGATCAGTCGAAAGCGGGCGCGTCTCGGATACTGCAGAAAGAGCTTTTCTTATGAAGTCAGCATTCTACTATGGTGATGATTATCTGAGAGTTGCCGAGAAGATAAAGGACTATATCAACACGTCTTCAGACTTTCCTTCCCCGCAAACCGCTCGTAGTACCCGTGCCGTGGGCGATGCTCTTGAGACTTTAATATCAGAGCAATTCGATTCCTTTCTCGGCGATTGGTGTATCGAATATTCAAACGATTTTGCACGCCGCGCAATGGCGGACCTCGCATTCACCGACAGAGAGGGATTCTATTCGGTCATTGATGTTAAGACACACCGGGCCGATACAAGATTCAATATGCCCAATCTTACTTCTGTTGAACGACTGGCGAGGTTCTACGAATCGGATGCCAGTATATTTTCCCTGATACTGATCAAATATGACATTGAAGGCACGAAGGTTATTGCAAATGAAGTCATATTCACACCGAAACATGCGGCCTGAACGCCGTCAGGATATATGCTCCAGCTGATCAATCTGTCCCTCGCTTTTGGCGGACAGGAACTGTTTCGCCATCTCAACTGGCATATTCGGAGAGGTGACCGGGTGGGCCTCGTTGGTCCCAACGGTGCGGGCAAGACAACCCTCTTCCGCCTCCTGACCGGACAGCTTGAGCCCGATGCGGGCCGAGTTCAGCGCGACCGGAACCTCAGCGTTGGCTATCTGCCCCAGGAGGGAATCGAAATTTCCGGACGTGATCTCTTCGCCGAGACGCGCTCCGCTCTGCCGGAGCTGACCGCGCTCCAGCAGGAACTGGAGACGATTCAGGCCACGCTCGGCAGCGCGAATGGAGCGGCCTCCGATGCGTCGGCACAGGCAGAACTGATTACACGCTACGGAGACCTCCAGCACCGAATCGAAGAACTCGACGGGTTTCAAGCGGATGCCCAGGTCGCCAAAGTCCTGACCGGCCTGGGCTTTCACGAAGCGCAGTTTACGGCGCGCACCGAGACGTTCAGCGGGGGCTGGCAGATGCGTATCGCGCTGGCCAAGCTCCTGCTCCGGCAGCCCGATGTCCTGCTGCTCGACGAGCCGACCAACCACCTCGATCTCGACTCGCTGCTGTGGCTTGAGACCTATCTGCACAATTATCGCGGCAGCATTGTTATCGTTTCGCACGACCGGGCCTTTCTGGACCGGATGGTCAATCGGGTGGCCGCCCTGCACCGCTGTACGCTGACCGAATATACGGGCAATTACTCGACCTTTGAGCGCGTGTTTGAAGAACACCTGGAGTCGTATCGAAAAGCCTATGACACCCAGCAGGAAGAGATTGAACGCCTGACCCGCTTTATCAACACGTTTCGCTATAACGCGCGGAAGGCCCCGCAGGTCCAGAGTCGGGTCAAGCAGTTGGAGAAAATGGAAAAGCTCGACCCGCCCCAAACCGAACCCAAGGGCGTCCGCTTCCATTTTCCTCAGGCCCCCCGGAGTGGCCGGCGGGTAGTCGAGTTACAGGCGGTCGGCAAACGCTACGACCGCGTGCAGGTGTTCGAGAACCTGGACCTGGTGATTGAGCGTGGAGACCGGGTTGCGGTGGTCGGCGTCAACGGGGCGGGCAAGTCCACCCTCAGCCGCATTCTCTCCGGGGTTGAAGAGCCCACCGCAGGCCACCGTCAGCTCGGCCACCAGGTCGTCCTCGATTACTATGCCCAGCAGCAGGCCGAACGCTTACAGACCAACAACACGGTCTATGAAGAACTCCTCCGGGAAGCAGCCACCGACGTCGTCCCTCAACTCCGTACCCTGCTGGGGGCCTTTCTCTTTTCCGGGGATGCGATTGAAAAGCGAGTCGCGGTGCTCAGCGGCGGTGAAAAGAGCCGTCTGGCCTTGGCAAAAATGCTGTTGCAGGCCTCGAACCTGCTTATTCTGGATGAGCCCACCAACCATCTCGATATCCGCACCAAAGACATTGTGAAAGAAGCCCTGCGGCAGTATGCGGGAACTTTTGTGGTGGTGTCGCACGACCGCTATTTTCTCAGCGGTCTGGTCACAAAAGTGTTTGAACTTCAGGACGGGCGCTGCACCACCTACCCCGGAACGTTTGAGGAGTTTCTGGAGCGGAAAGAACGCCAGACAGACCCGTCTCCACACCAGGAACGGGCCTACCTTCAGAGCGTCGTCCAGCGGCCAGCCGTTGCTCCGCCTACGGCAAGTGCGGCTGGCATTGAAGGCACGCTGGCCGCCATTCGTGAGGCCAAACGCGGCAAGCTCTCCTATCAACAGCAAAAAGCCGCCCGGGCCGAACGGCAAAAACGGGCCAAACGGTTGGCCGCGCTGGAGCAACATATTGCCACGCTGGAGGATCGCAAGGAAAAGCTCGAACGTCGCCTCGCGGATGAAAAGACGTTTCAGGATCAGGCACAAGCCCGCGAGGTGGCCAGTCAGTATGAGCAGATCAAACAGCAACTCGACGAGCAGTATGCGGAGTGGACGGCGTTAGCCGAAGAACACGAAAGCCATTAGACCCGGAACGAGACTCTGGAAAAGGGAGAGACAGTATGCGCATAGGATTGGGCCTGCCGCCGACCGGACATCATTTCGAGGTGTATCAGCAGGTCGCGCGCAAGGCCGAGGAACGCGGCTTCGAGAGCCTGTGGGTCGGCGAGGCCTGGGGCACGGAGACGAGTACACTGGTGGCCGCCTTTCTGGCCGCCACGCAGCGCATTCATGTCGGTACGGGTATTATCTCGCTCTACCTCCGCCCGCCAACGCTCACCGCCATGCAGGCCGCCAGCATGGACCTGGTCGCACCGGGCCGGGCGCGCTTGGGCCTCGGCGTGAGCACGCGCAATATCAACACCTTTCACGGTATTGCCTGGGACCGGCCCGTGGCCCGCACGCGCGAGTATGTGGATATTGTCCGTCGCGTGCTGGCCGGCGAGCGGGTCACGCGCAGCGACGGGTTTTATCGACCCCAGGGCTTTCGCCTCAGCCTGCGCCTGTCGGGGGCTATGCCGATCTATCTGGCGGCCGTGAACCCGCGCATGCTCCAGTTAGCCGGAGAGGTCGCGGACGGCGTGCTGCTGGCCTGGCTGCCGGCACGACAGATTCCCCATTCGCTGGCCGAGATTGCAAAGGGGGCAGAGCGTGTCGGGCGCAGTCTGAGCGATATTGATATCGGCTGCTATGTGCATACGCTGGTCAGACAGGACCGGGAGCAGGCCCTGCGGCAACTGCGCCACGTGTTGGTGGGCTACTGTCAGGCCAACACGTATATCCAGGGTTTCCGCCGCTTTGGCTATAGCGATATTCTGGATGAGGTGCATGACCGCTGGCAGGCCGGCGACCGCAAGGGAGCGGAAGAGTCCATTCCGGATTCCATGGTCGAAGAGTTGTTTATCTTCGGTCCGCCCGAAGACTGCCGTACTCAACTCGGTCATTTTACCGACGCCGGCGTGCAGCACCCCATCGTCGCCTCACCGCCGACGAGCCAGATCACCAGGAAAGACCTGCATACCCTGGTTGAGACGTTCGGGCAGTGAGGGGGGAACAAATGAAATCTATCCGTTGGACTCTCCACGCGCTCCAGAATTTAACCGCTCGCGAGATTGACCAAGAGGAAGTCAACCAGGCATTGGATCAGCCTACCGCTATCGCACCGGGCCAGATACCTCGTTCGATTTATATGCGTCGTTACTTCGACAAAGTATTACAACAGGATATGTTGCTTCGTGTCGTTGTTGAGGAAACAATAGGAGAGTAAGGTTGTCGTGTCTGTGTATAAAACGTCCCAGATCACGCGATACCTGAAAGGACCTGCCTCATGAGAGTTAATTATGACAAAGAGACCGACTCCTTGGTCATGACGCTTCGAGATGATCGCATCAAGGAGAGTGACGAGGTTCGTCCCGGGGTCATCGCCGACTTTGGTTACGATGGAGGAATCGTCCGCTTTGAGATCATGCAGGCTTCCCGGGTCGTAGGCAATACAGAAGAAATGCAATTCGAGGTCAGTGAGTAAGCTCTCTTTTTCCAAGTCGCTCGGATGTGCTCCCCGCCCCATCCGCCTAGCATCACCCCCTGTCCCCCAAATGCCTGACACGCTCCGGGCTACAAATGTATTCATCCAGTCAGCGAGGGGGTAACAACTTGAGGAGTCATCCATTACCAAGAGTTGGCTATCAGAAACAGAGCGGAAAACTATTCTGGACTGGTTTGGCTTTCCCAAGGAGAGCGCTGCTATGGAAGAGGAGAGTCCTGGGGTATTCAAAAGAGACAGAGTAAGAGCAAAGGACGATTCTGTGTCGCCACCCGTCACTCCTGCCCAAGCAGGGATCCAGGCCCCCCGCCCTCTCCGGCCTCTGGAGGCCGGATCACGTCCGGCATGACGGAAGTTCCCGTTATGGCCAGAGTCGTGCAAGAGGCGCTCCACCTCTAAAGAAAGGCTCCAGGACCAATCTTAAAAAAATCTCCCAGCTTTTTCGCCTGTGACCTGCTGATAGCTCGCTTCCCCTTGAGTACCGCTGAGGCTATGTCCTGAGAGCCGAAGAGTTGCCAGATGTCCTGATGGCCGAGACCGTTATCATCCATGAGAGAGCGTAGCATCTCATGCGGTGGCAGGTCTTTGACCGGATAGTGTTCCTCATCATACTGCTGAATCAGATCACTGAGGAGGTCTACAAGCCGCTCTTCTTCGGGCGAAAGGCCCTCTTCGTCCCGGTCAACAAGTTCACGGATAATGGCGTTCAGGCGGTCGTACTCGGCCTCTGTCCGAATCTTCACCGGAAGCGCCTTGGAAAGCAGGCGCGCATACTCTTGTTCGTTAAAAGTCGAGAGCGTGCTCATTTCCAGTCCCCCTTGTCATAGTCTTGGTGCGTCAGGATATGCAGAATATAGACTCGTTGCGTTCGGTAGTTGATTCGTGCAATCAGCCGATAGGTATTCCCTGCGATATTAAAGACTGTACGCCGGCCCACGAGATCTGCGTGTCGAAAGGTACGTCGCGTATCCGCTAAAGTTGCCCAAGTGGCGTGGCGTGTCTTCCGATACCAGTCTTCAAGGGCGGCTGTCGCGTCTGGATGCAATCGAACGAAGTCTCGAAGCGCCTTACGACTGATGACTTTCACTGCGTGTCATCTTCTCAATTGAGTGAGAAAAGGGCAATCCTTTTGATAGACAAGGACGATCACCAAGGTCGCCCCGCCACATCACCCGACCAGCTTCGCCAAAAGCCGTCCATACTCCCTATTATTCTCTGCCTGCACATTGACGTGATGCAGGTCCACCCCGCACTCTGCCTGGGCTTGCAGGCGGTCGAGGCCGGCTTCCACTGACCCCACGCAGCCGGTTGCATCGACCAACTGAGCCGGCACGGCCTCACCGGCGGCGCGTGAGCCACCGGCCCAGGCTTCCTTGACGGTCTCAACCGCTTCCCCATAGCCCAGCCGGGTAAGCTGGGCGGCGTAGAACGTCCCCATACGGCCAATGTAAAAGGCCAGCATAGCGGCTGAGGCGGCGCGGGCTTTATCAACCTGTGAAGTCACCGTGATGCTGCCGGGCGAACGAACGGCGACCGCATTGGCCGGCCGACCGGCGGCCACGCTGGCCTGGCGCAGATTGTCAATCTCGCTCTTGAGCTGCTCAAGGGGAATCATGATCGGCAGCCAGCCGTCTGCCAACTCCGCGGTCATTTTCACGCTCCTGGCATTCAGCGTTGCCAGATAAATCGGAATGTGATCGCGAACGGGCTGGAAGCGCAACGTAAAGCCGCGTTGCAGGTCGAACACCTTGCCCGAGTATGTGAGCGGCTCGCCTTTCATCAGGGTGTTGATGATCTCCACATACTCACGCATGCGCTGGAGGGGCGGCTGGAACGCGACCCCGTGAAAGTGCTCAATCACCTGCGGGCCGCTCGTCCCCAGGCCGAGCAGCATGCGCCCCCCAGAGACCTCGTCCAGGGTGGCAAAATGCTGGGCCAGCGCGGCCGGCGTGCGTGAGTAGGTATTCACAATCGCCGTACCGAGATTGATACGCTGCGTCTTGTCGGCCAGCAGGGTCAGAATGGTGAACGCATCCCGCCCCCAGGCTTCCGGCACCCAGGCCGAATGCACCCCGGCCGCCTCCGCGATTTGCACCTTTTCACACAGCGCCCGGTAGTCGAGCTGGCCCTGCCAATCGATACCAATGGAAATTTTATAGGCCATTTTTCCGTGTCCTTTCCTGCTCTCTGTTCGGTCGTGCGACTGTAGCACGTCCCCTGTTGAGCGTCAGCGTGTGCCGTGTCTGTTCTGCTCGGACGGTGCTTGACAACCGCGCGCCTCTATCAGCCTGGTTGGCGCGCTCTGTTCGACGCCCTTTATCGTCGCAGCCCTGGTACTCGATAATACCACGCTGGCGTTATTCAGCTTCTTCCCGGCGAATATCTTTGGCACGATGTGGATCGGCTGATTTTCGATGAGCTACATCTGCACGGAAACGGCGTAATAGCCCCGCTCGGTAGGGGCGGAAAAATATTTCGCCAGCCGGGATAAGACCCGAGGAAAAATCTCATTCTCCCGATCGGCGGCCTGCAGCTGTTCTTTGCTGGTCCAAAAGCTCAGCCCCCGTCCGCTGCCGTGCGAGCGGTTGGCCAGCCACATCACGCCCTGAAAGCCGGGCTGCTGCCTGAGCACAGGCAAATATTCTTGCTCATAAATGGCTCGCGCCGGGTCAAGCTGTTCTCCGGGAACGGGCAGGGTAATCATCCGGGCGAACAGCCCGCCAATATGTTGGCCGGCCCGGACCAGGACTTCGTAGTGTTCCGGCTGGGGGTGGGTAGTCAGAAACGGCAACAACATGGCGGCAACCGCCTTCCGGCTCTTCAGTTCGGAGCGGGCCAACGCGGTTGCGGAGTTCCACAAGGTGACGATGAAGCCCGTATGAACCTCCGGGTCGGACAACACCAGGGTTCCATTGAAGCCGGACTCCTGGACTAGGGGAGGCATCACCGCACTCCGGTAGACGGACAGAAAGTCTGTCAGGAGTCCGGGTCTGCATTGGATGGGAATAACCCGCGCATACATGGGAAGCTGTCCCTTTTAGAGCGTGGCCCGGAGGTCGGTCAGAAATCCCTGAATGACCTGAAAGCCCTGGTCCCAGAATTCGGGCTGATTGATGTCTATACGCATCTGCGCCAGGGCGTGTTCCGGCCGCTGGGAGCCGCCGCTTTCCAATAGGCGTACATACCCAGGCACAAAGTCTTCCCCCTGGTCGAGATAACGCTGATACAGGGCCAGGGTGAGCAACTCGCCAAACGGATAGGAATAGCAGTAGAACCGGCTGTGAATAAAATGCGGAATATACGACCAGCCCCAGCGATAGACGGGCAGCAGCTCAACGCTCTCACCAAAGAGCTTGCCCTGTTCGGCCATCCACAGCTCGCACAGGTCGTCGGCGCTGAGCTGCCCGTCCCGGCGCTTGGTATGCGCCGCCATCTCAAAGCGGGTCAGGGCGGTTTGGCGAAAGACCGTGCCGTACATCTCCTCCAGAACCCCGCACAGCAGGGCGCGGCGCGTGTCCGGCGACTCGGCCTTATCCAGCAGGTGCCGGGTCAACACGATTTCCGCAAAGACCGAGGCCGTCTCGGCAAGCACCAGGGGCGCGTCGTAGTGCAGGAATTTCTGACGCCGCGCCAGCAGGTAATGAATGCCGTGGCCCAGCTCGTGGGCTATGGTCGAGACCGCGCGTCCGGTGCCGGTATAGCTGCACAGCACATACGGATGGTGGGCGGGCGACAGGGCCGCACAAAAGGCGCCGCCGCGCTTCCCGGCGCGGACTTCGGCATCAATCCACCGGTTCTGGAAAAACTCCTCGGCCAGGGCCGTAAACCGGTCGTTAAAATTCCCGAAAGCGGTCAGGATCAAATCCCGAGCGTCGGCAAAGGAGATTTCCTCGGCCTCGGTTTCAATCGGGGCGTACAGGTCCGTGTTCTTGAGGCGTTCGACCCCGAGCAATTCCGCCTTCAGCCGAAAATATTCCTGGACCAGAGGATAGTGGCGTTCGACAGCCTGCATCATCGCCTCGACCGTTGGGGGGGCGATCTCGTTCGACAGATGGGTGGGTAGGGTCACATCGTCGTACTGACGCTGCTCGCACTCGATTTTATGATCGAGCAGCAGATTGTTAAAAACGGCGGTCAGGACAAGCGCGTGCTGGGCGTAGGTTTCTAAGAATATGGTCAGAGCCCGCTCACGTAGCCCGCCGTCCGGATGGCGCAGCAGTGCCATGATCTCACCGTCGGTGAGCAGGTGTTCTTCGCCGTCCCTGGTGAGTGAAAACCGGAGCGAGCCGCTGAGTTCGTCGAAGAGCTGCCGAAAGGCGTGTTTGCCCGACAGGCTTTTCTGATTGAGGAGTTGCTCCTCTTTTTCACTCAACGTATGCGGCTTAAAGCGCCGGACGACTTCCAGATAGTGTTGATAGTCTTGCAGCTCCGGTGTGGTGAGGAGCTGGGTAAGCTGCTCGTCCGGTAACGCAATGAGTTCCAGAGAGAAGAAGACCAGCAGGTTCTCAATACTGGTAGCGGCTTCGCGCGTGTGCTGAACAAGCTGCTGGGCCGATTGGTTCTGGGTGTCAGCCGCAAACAGGAGCGAGGCATAAAAGGCGGGGCGGCGCCGGAGTTCGGTAATAGCTTCATACTCGGCCAAGGCCTGGGCGAGTGTCGTCCCATCGACCTGCCCGTTCTCAATCTTGCCACGGTAGGTCTCCGCAAAGACTTCCGCTCGACGGCGCGCCTCCGCCAGGTCAGCCTCACGCTGCGGGTCGTCCGGGTCGGCGTACAGTCCTCCCAGGTCCCAGCGTACGCCTGCTGCTTTGAGTCCGGATTGCTGCATATCCCATCCTTTCTTCGGCTCACGCCTGTGGAGTGCGTCTCTGTCTTCTTGTATGTCTCCTCCAGACCTGTCAAGAATAGGGCAGACATAAGGAGGGATGATTCATGGTGACAAACGGTGTGTCCCATATTGCAGTTGGCGTGCGTGACATGGACGCCTCGCTCCGGTTTTATCGTGATCTGCTCGGCTTTGAGGTGGTCCGGGACGAAGTGCAATCCACCCAGGGGACGGTCCTGCCGGCCTTGTATAAAGAGCCGCACGACCAGCGGCGGGTGGCGACATTGTATTGGAAGAAAGGCCCTCACGAAGCATTTTTGGTCTTATCCGAACATTCGGACAAGCCGGTCAGTGGCGAGCCGATCAAACTCGATCAGATCGGTATCCATCACTACGCCTTTTGGGTGGAGAATCTTCCCCAGGTCTATGCAGAATTGAAGGCCAAGGGCGCCGACTTTGTCGTGGCGCCGACCGTCACAAAAACAAAAGACGGTAACTTTAACAGTGCCTTCCTGCGTGACCCGGATGGCATTCTGGTTCAGCTTGACGAGTTGGTGGAAGACTAATACGCGGGTTATAGATCAGGCTGTGTATACATCAATTGTGTGCAGTAAGGCGTCAGGTATATCAGCTTGTGAGTCTCTGCTTCTCCAGATATTTCGCCTCTGACTCCAGCAGCCTCAGTTGTTCATGTCGCGGTTCATACGAATGCTCGTGTGGATTCTCTGACGCCGTCTGATGGTATTCCCTTTTTGCCCGGCCATACGTCGCGGAAGTACAATACTCAAACAACTCCTTTTTACTATTTCTTTTTCGGATGACTCTTGAGGAAACATTCTTGAATCCATGTGCAAGAAGAGACTCCTCATATAAGTCGGGCGTGGCTACAGGGACACCATAGAAAGTACTATTGCCTATAATGTAATGTACTTCAGCGCTAGGTTTCAGCGCGGATTGAATCGATCGGATGTGTTCGTCCATATCATAAAAATATTTCTTCACGTACAGCGAAAGTAGTTCGCTATTCTTTTCTCCGGTCCTTTTAATTTTTTCCACAACCGTATCCAAGGAATGCATCGCGCACTCATGGGTAGGCGACCAAGTGGTTAAGCGGCTGGTTGCAATTCCCCAGGTGCCTCCAATTGCCTGCCAATCCAGTTCACCCGCCTCTCGCGCCTCGCCCAGAAAACCAAGCCAAAACATATAGGGACGAAGCTCCCGGATATAGCTTATACGATTTGGGTAGGGGGGAGAGGTAACAATGGCATCGAATTGTGACTCCTCATGAAAGGGAGAAGCGCTATTGTGCAAGTGAACGACCCCTTTTCCCGATAAAGGCGCTATCGCACTGGCAATGAAGGCTTCTGCATAGCTCTCGAAGGCCAGAAGAATTTCCTGCTTCGAGTGAGATACGGTGTCATCCTGAAAGGAAACCGAAACGTGATTAAACGCTGCGGCGGAATACTCAATAGCCACTCTAGCGAACGCTATCCAGAGTAGAGAAAGAAAGCCAGCATTCTTCGGTTCGTCGATTATTTTGACGAGCGAAGCGCGAAGTTGGGCAAGTATTATGAGCGTATCCCTACTCCACCATCTTTCGATGTTCTTGAGGGGCGGAAGCCACAAAGATTCATCCTGAGTGTCTGTGGCGCTGAGAACAACCTTCCGTAAGGCGTCTCGAAGGGCCGCTATATCGTCTCCAGACACATTCGCGAGCTTGATGTTGCCGAACCAGACCAGAAAAGGGTTAATATCAAACAACGTGCTTTTGTAGCCGCGTTCTGCGGCCACAACTCCGGTAGTGGCTGTCCCTGAGAATGGGTCGAGGATGTTACGGGTGTCTGGCAAATCGTCAATGATCCTGCCAACAAGTTTGACCGAGTAGGCAGGAGTCAGCCGCAGCCATCCGTGCCGCCCCAACGAGCGATTATATTTGAAGGTGTAGTCCGAGCGCTGAGATATCATTCCGGTCGTAGTAAAGTTTCTAAAATACCTTCAATTTCTGTCCGAATTACCTGCCCGTTCGCTTCGAAAAAACCCGCAAGATCATAACCAACGACCTCATCCATAAAATCGTACAGTGATGTAAAAGGTCCGGAATCTCGGACACCTGTCAAAATACCGCATCGGTTATTGCGATAGCGTAACACAATGTCGGAATCAATTTGACTCGAGAAGACCGCAAATACTGGAAGATAGCCGTGCGACCACGCTACGGTGGCGTTATCAATATCAGCGTTCTGTCTCTTCGAATCTTTGCTCTTGTAGCCCTGACGTATCTCAAATACCGCCCCACGACGAGGAACCTCTGGTATGTCAAGCTGCCTGCAGTAGTCTACCAGCCACTTTCGAGTTCTCTCTCGAACATCTCTTCTGGCAATGTCCTCTAGTCCCAAACGACCGTCAAGGGACAATTTCTTTGACTCGCCCGACCGAGTTTTTGTGGAGTAAGACCACGTCAATGATGCTCGGTCCACATATCCCGCAGCGTCGAACAGGACTTCACGGAAAAGCCGCTCACAGTCAATTCCAATTTGTCGATAGACGGATGTCATTCCTCCAGCGGCTTTGTGGGCTGCGTACATCAAGTCAGAATCCAGCCCTATCCATGAATAAAAGGGATCGCTTCCATATAAATTTTTGAAGTCGATAAGTACCAAGCCCTGTTTTCGTGCCGAGGAGCCGAATTTCGGGGTGTAATATGCACACTTACGGATCGGCTCAAGGAAAATTCCAAGATAATCGATTTCAGACATGGAGAAGTATTGTTCATTCTGGCTAACACCGGGCTAGGCGAACCGCAAGCCTCTTGGATGGAGCGGGCAGATTGACCACGCTTCATTTCTTTTGCTACGAGTGACATTCTCACCTGTACGAAAGGTTTCTAGCATGACACAACCATACGCGCTCACTATCGCCACTGCCGCCGAACGGATTCGTACCCAGCAGCTCTCTCCCGTGACCCTGGTCCAATCCTGTTTGGACCGCCTGGACCAACTTGAACCGCAACTCCGCGCCTGGGTGACGGTTGACGGTGAGGGGGCCTTAGCCACCGCCCAGCAGTATGAAACGGAAATCAATAGCGGACACTACCGGGGTCCGCTGCACGGCATCCCGCTCGGCCTCAAAGATATTTTCTTTACTGCGGGGATGAAGACAACGATGGGCTCGCCTATTTATGCCAACTATGTCCCGGACTATGACGCCACCGCGGTGCGCCGCCTCAAGGAAGCCGGAGCCATCATTCTGGGCAAAGTCCAGACCACGGAATTCGCCGCCCTGGCTCCGTCGCCCACCCGCAATCCCTGGAATATTGAACATACGCCGGGCGGCTCCAGCAGCGGGTCTGCGGCTGCGGTGGCCGCGCAGGTGTGCTTTGGCGCCTTGGGCTCTCAGACCTATGGCTCGACCATACGCCCGGCCGCCTACTGTGGCTGCGTTGGCCTCAAGCCGACCTTTGGCCGGATTAGCGCCTACGGCGTCTATCCCCTGGCGGGCAGTCTGGACCATGTGGGGATTTTTTCCCGGACCGTGGCAGATACGGCCCTGCTGCTTCAGGTTCTGGCCGGCGAGGATGCCAACGACCCGATGAGTGCGGCGCAACCGGTTCCGGACTACACCGCCGCCCTGGCCGACCCGCCGCCGCCCCGTATCGGTCTGGTCCGGGAGTTCTTTCTTGAAAAAGCCGATGCGGAAACCCAGCAGCATATTGAGGCAGTGGTGGAGCAACTGACCCAGGCCGGGGCGCAGATCACCGAGGTTGCCCTCCCGGAGAGCTTCAAGGGCGAGCCCGAAGCCCACTTCAGGATGATGTTCGTTGAATCGGCCTATTCACACACTGAGGTCTACAACCGGTATAAACAGCAGTACAGCCCGCAGATGCAGGACTTGATCGAGAAGGGCCTCCAGGTCTCCGGTGTGGAGTATATGGAGGCCCAACGCCACCAGCACACGTTTCGGACTGAGATGGACACACTCTGCCGGACGGTTGACGCCCTGCTGACTCCGGCAACTCCAGCCCCCGCGCCCAAAGGCTTCGCCACCACCGGTGATCCGACCTTTAACGGTCCGGCAACCTTTTCCGGCCTGCCAAGCCTGGCCTTGCCCTCAGGGCTGAGTCAAACCGGCCTGCCCCTGGGTCTGCAACTCATGGGCGCGGCCTTTCGCGAAGACCAACTGCTGGCGGTGGGTGAGTGGTGTGCGGACGTGCTGGCCTTCTCGGAGACACCATCGGGCGCATAATCGTCGAGGCGACTGGTCGGTCTCTCAACTGACCAACAGCGCTATCCCCCCGACAATGAAAATCGTCCCGGCCACGTCGGCCTTGGTGATGCGCTCACTATCGTGCAGGACCAGATGGCTCAGGATAAGCGTGACGAGCGGTACGGCTGAGGTGAAGGGAGCCACAACCACGGCGGGCAGGTATTCCAGCGCAAAGAACAGCGAAAAAATAGCCAGCGTTGAGGTCAGGCCGGCCAGACCAAAATATACACCCGCCCGACGCGGTAAGGAGAATAGCTGGCCGGCCTGGCCGCTCGCAAAAAAATAGGCCGCATACACCACCACGCCGGCAAGAATGCCGATACACGCCCCAAGCACAGGCTCATTGCTCGCCTGCAAACCGAGCTTGGCCAGAATGGGATTCATGCCGTAACAAAAGGCGGCCAGAAACGGATAGAGGAGATGGCTCGTCCTCATCCTCGACCTTCCCAGCGGTTTTGTCCGGTCAGAATCACCACCCCGGCCACGACGCTCAGGATGCCGCTCAGAATCTTGAGAGTGATATCCTCATGCAAAAAAAGCAGCGCAAAAACCGTCGTAAAAAGCGGGGCGGTATTCACCAGGGGCGTGCTCTTGGCCGCCCCCAGATGAGCAACCCCCAAGTAGTTACACATCCGGCCTAAACACGGACCAACAACGCCCGCGGCGATAAACCACAGCGCAGCCTGGGGTGTAATCACCTGCGTTACCGAACGCGGGTGAAGCGCAAAGACCAGAGCCATCAACGGCAGGCTGGCACCCAAGCCGCACAGCAGCCCGACCGAGACACTCGCGTACGGCAGCCCCTTGCGGATCAAGATGGGTGACATCCCCCACAGGCCGGCCGCGGCGAGGGCAAAAATTTCACCGTAGAACACGCCACCTCCAAGCCTCAATCGCCCTCATAAACGGAACAATGATTGCAGAAAATTTCGCCTGAGGGTCTCCCCGCAGGGATAAGAACAGGAAATGGAGATGAGGACAACTCGGCCTGGTTCCTCTCTCCATCGTTCAGGCTGAGGAGGGGTATTGAGCGGTGGTTCAGTTGACACAACGGACCGGACAGGCATACACGCAAAGGACAAACTGCCCCGGCTGGGGTATGCACAGCGAGGGCACCTGAGAAGAACAGGTGCCACAGCCCGGACAGATGGAAGGACAAAGGAGAGACTGATGTCAACAATCAGGCGTGTTGTTACAGGTCACCGAGCGGACGGCAAATCCATTATTGCGAGCGATGGAGCAGTGACAGGCATTCAGGTCCCCGGCTTACCCGGTGCGACGTTGGCCACCCTGTGGGGCGCGGACGAAACCCTTACCTATCCTGACGACGGGAGTGAACCGCGTCATCACGACTGGTTCCCGCCAGTCGGGGGGTTCCGCTTTGTCTCCTTTGTTTTAGCTCCGGACAGCACCCCGCCCGTGGAGGCCGACCCGGAAGCGACCACTGCCGAAGTCGAGCGCCTGTTTCCGGGGCTGCTGGCAACCATGGAACCGGACGATCCTGGGATGCATCGCTCGGCGACCGTCGATACGCTGTATATCGTGTCTGGGCGCTGCGTCCTCGAACTCGACGACGGCTCAAAAACCGAGCTTGGCGCAGGAGATGTGATCGTTCAGAGCGGGACCATGCACCGTTGGCACAACCCTTGGGATGAGCCCTGCCACGTCATCGCCTTTCTGGCCGGCGCGCATATGAAGTAGGACATGATAGGCCGGCATGAATAAAAAAGCGCTCGCCTTATTGGGCTTAGGGCATCTGATGGTTGACCTGAATACCGGCGCCCTGCCTGCCCTGCTGCCCTTTCTCAAAACAAGCTTTGGGTTGTCCTATACGATGATAGGAGCCCTCGTCCTGGTCGCCAATATGACGTCGTCCATTATTCAACCGCTCTTCGGCTATCTGTCTGACCGCAGCGCCCAAGCCTGGCTGCTGCCGTTCGGAGTCGTGGCCGCGACCTGCGGGATGGCCAGCGTGGGGCTGGTGACAAGCTACCCGGCCCTGCTCGCAGTCGTCTTCATCAGTGGGATCGGTATTGCCAGCTATCACCCCGAAGCCTATAAAACCGCCTACCTGTCTACCGGTGAGAAAAAGGCGACCGGTATCTCACTCTTTTCCGTGGGCGGCAACCTCGGCTTGGGGTTGGGCCCGCTGGCCGTCGCATTTTGTCTGGCCGCTTTCGGCCAAAGTGGTCTCTTACTGTTCTGGATACCGGGGATTCTGGTTGGCGCGCTCTTTATGCGCTCCCTTCCCTGGCTGTCGCAAACCCGGCCGGCGCTCACCAACCCGGCTATGGCCGCAGTGGCCATTCCGCGTTCCGCTCTGGCCCTGGTGTTGAGTATTGTAACCCTCGGGGCCTGCGTCCACGCGGGTATGTCAACCTATGTTCCGCTCTATCTGGCCGACCAGGGCGGAGACACGCTCAAGGTCAGCTCGGTGCTGTCCTTATTCCTGATCGCCGGAGCGGCCGGCACGCTGCTGGGTGGGCCGCTGGCCGACCATATCGGCCACAAACGCTTCCTGGTCTATTGCACCGGACTGCTCTGCCCGTTGATCTTCCTCTTTCTGCAAACACACGGAACGACCAGTATCGTAATCTTGGGGCTGTCCGGGATGTGTCTGGCTCCGATGTTCTCTGTCACCCTGGTCATTGCTCAGGGTCTCATGCGGGGTCGGCTGGGTATCACCGCCGGCCTCATGACCGGCCTCGGTATTGGGGTGGGCGGTCTGGGGGTCGCCATTCTCGGAGCTGCGGCCGATATGTGGGGGCTTGTAACCACCATGCAGTTCATCGCGCTCTTGCCTCTCCTGCCCTGGATATTGGTCTGGTTCCTCCCCAGTGATGCCCCCCAAGCAGTGGAGCCCAGCCCGACGCTCCAGCCGGCGACGGGGAAGAGTGCCTGACCCACCGATATTCAGGTTGTCTTCACCGGAGTGATCTGCTAGTTTTTCGCTACTATTACTGGGATTTTTTCGTCTGAACCGATTGTAAAGAACGCAACCCCGGAGGCCGTGCACGCGTCACCCGGGGTTTCTTTTTCGTGTGTACCTTTTTCGTGTGTAGTAAGAGGGGGTCTTATGGCTGGACCACGTCGAAGAGGCGGCGGTGGTGGCAGGCGGAAGCGGAAGGAGCGGAATACCGAACCCGCAGTGGAAAAAGATGTGATTGAAATGAATGGGACCGTCACCGAGGTGTTGCCCAACGCTTTCTTCCGCGTTGAGCTTGAGAACGGCCACTCCATCCTCGCCCATGTTGCGGGCAAGATGCGCAAGTTTTTTATTAAGATCATTCAGGGCGACAGCGTCACGGTTCAGCTCTCCCCGTACGACCTCGAACGTGGCCGGATCACCTTCCGCCATCGTTAGCGCGCCGCTCTAGCCGAAGTGTCGCAGCAGATGGCACAGGACGCGAAAGCCGTCCTGCATATGGGACAGTTCGGCAAATTCGTTCGGCGCGTGGTAGGCTTCATTTCTGCCGAAACCGGTAATGTGCACGTCAAAGTCGTGTTCCTGCAAAAAGCGGACATAGGGCAGACTGCCCGTCAGGGCGAAGGGCCGAGCGTCGGGCCGCACTGCCGCAACCGCTTGGGCGAGGGCCGCATAGCCGGCTGAGGTCCGGTCGCACGCCATTCCGCCGGACGGCGTTCCCAACATCTCAAACCGTGCCGTCCCGACCTGCCCGTTACAGGCGTAGCGGCCCGGGCCAAAGACCGGCAGTTGGCTGACGTCCAGCGTTTCCAGAAAGGCCGCCAGCCCTTTTTTCACTTCGTCAGGGTCATACCACGGCGTCAGGCGAATATCGCCTTCAATACGGGCCGTGGACGGAATTTTCGTCAGCGTATCGTTCTCAACCTGGACCCGGGTCGGTTTGAGTGACGAAGGCGCTCGAAAACCGTACTCATGTTCTTTTGGGTGGGCGGGATAGTTTGTGTAGAACCACTGCTGGAGGGCCCGGGTCACTTCCGTGGCCAGTTCCGCGGCGTTGATCCCGTTTTGCGGAAATCCCGAATGGCTGGCCTTGCCTTCAATAGCCAGTCGCCACAGGGCCAGGCCGGCGGTTGCCGTGGTTGGTCCGAAGTCAGCACTATCGATCCAGTACAGCGGTCCGTTCTTGAGGTGGTCGAGCCGGCCGTCTTTGACCAGCCGACCAATCCCGACGCCGTGCGTGTTGGAGAGTTCCTCGTCGGCGATAATGACTCCGACAACACTATGGTCGAGCTCCACCTCGGATTCGGCGAGCTGAGCAAAGAGGTCGGTCAGAACGGCGACATGACCCAGGCAGTCGGTGACACCCCGTCCGTACAAGCGGTCTCCCTCGACCTGCAAGGCAAAGGGCGGACGCTGCCAGTCTTTGGGGTCGGCCGGCACCACATCAAGATGAGCACCCACAAAAGCAATGGTTTGAGGGCAGTGTCCAACAGAGCGGCCCGGATAGCTCAGGATAAGATTCCCGCGGCCGGCGGCATAACTCACCCGTTCCACCTGCAAGCGGCCGCGGGCGGTATGGGCCGCCAATTCGTCGAGCACGATGTCTCCGGCGAGGTCTTCCTGGGGGGGCGGCTGGTCCCGAGACGGGGAGTTCTGCAAGCGCTCACCAACAGCCACCAGAGCCCGCAGAACCCGTAGAAAACGGTCCGTATTCAGCCGCCACTGACTGAGGTCTCCGGGCTGACCACCTGTCTGAACGGAGCGCTGCCGGCGCACGCGCTTCCAGGACCACGCCATACCGGGATGTTGCTCCTTACACGCCCTCTGCTTCAAAGACTTCTTTGGCGACCTGGAACGCATTCACCGCGGTGGGCGCACCGGCATAAAAGGCCATCTGGATGAGAATCTCGATGATTTCCTCCTTGGTCAGACCGGCGTTCAGCCCGTTCGCGATATGACTCTTGAGTTGGGGCAGCCGCTGCATGGCGGTCAGAGCCGCAATTACGGCTACGCTGCGCATTTTGAGCTCAAGTCCCGGTCTGGTCCAGACTCGTCCGAAGACAACTTCGTTCAACATCTCATCCAGGTCCGGGGCGAGTTCGGCCAGCGCGCTGGCCGAGGTCCCGAAGCGGTCTCCGCTCAACTTTTTTCGGATTTCGATTCCCTTTTCCAGGTCGCTCTGATTCGCCATACTATCCCTCCTGCGCGGTAAATATGCGGCCTGGGGACTATACCCCAGGGCGAGCCGCGGCAACAAGGGCGGCTCCGAACGGCGCGTCTTCTCAGTTCCTCCTCCCTGCGCCGACCGTGGCCTTGTTCTTGACAGACCCACTCCGGGCATGCTCAACACAAACAACACGTGGAGCACGAGGAGGGAATACGTGAGATTTGGTCTTTTCTACCAGCTGCCGTGCGCAGATACCCAGACCCAGACAACGCGTTATCAAGAAACCATTGAACAGATCATTCATGCCGAGCAACTCGGCTTCGATTGTGCCTGGCTGGCGGAACTGCACTTCTATAAGCACTTCTCAATTATGTCGTCGCCGCTGATTGTGGCCACGGCTATTGCCCAGCGGACGCAGCGCATCCGCCTGGGCATTGCCGTCAACCTCCTGCCGCTCTGGCACCCGGTCCGCAACGCTGAAGAGGGCGCAACGGTCGATCTGTTGAGTAACGGCCGTCTGGAGTTTGGCGTTGGACGCGGGACGATTCCGCTCCATTTTGCGGGCTTTGATCGCTCGCGGGAGGAGAGCCGCGAACGCTTTGAAGAAAGCCTGGAGATCATCAAACAAGCCTGGACGAATGAGTCGTTTTCCTACGACGGCAGTTATTACACAATCCCGGAAACCAGCGTCGTGCCCAAACCTTTGCAACAGCCTCATCCGCCCATCAGGATTGCCGCCAACAGCCCGGAGACGGCGGTGTTTGCGGGAAAGGTCGGCCATCCGATATTTGTGGCATCGGTGACCAATCCCCTGCCCAAGATGTTTGAGCAAGTCGCAACCTATCGCCAATCCTGGGACGAGCACGCCCCCCATAACGGACAGGCCACTCACCCCAGGTACGCTCCGCAGGACGTCTCCACCATGTTTTTTATGCACCCAGGCGAAAGCCTGGAGCAGGTCCGTCAGACGGTAGAGCCGAGTATTCGACATTATTTCGGGAGCGTCCTGGGCATGATGACGAGCGGGGCCGCCAAACAGGAGGACATGGAGTCGTATCGTTATACCGCGGAGATCCGTAAAAATCTGGAGAGCATTACTTTCGAGAAAGTCGTTGACAGCATGGCTATTTTCGGTCCCGCCCAGGCATGTGTGGACCGGATTCGCCAGCTCCATAAAGAGCTCAATATGAACGAGTTGATCTGTTGGTTTAATCCGGGCGGCATGGTGCCGCATGAGCAGGTCAAGGCCGCCATGACCCGTTTTGCCGAGACCGTCATGCCCGAGGTCAAAGATCTCTAGGGAAAAATCTGTTTGGTCTCAGGCCAGAAATACGCTAGATAAGAACCATACTTCTTAACACCGGACTTGAGAACATTGTAGACACAGGAGGGTCGCTATGGGACGTATATTTTTTCGTGGTGTGAATCTGATTGACGGTGAGCATAAGCCGCAACCCAACTCCACCGTGGTGGTACAGGGACAGCGCATCAAGGCGGTCGGGAAAAATGGCGATATGCCCAAACCCAACGCCAGGGATGTCGTCTATGATCTGAGTGGGAAATCCCTTATGCCGGGCATGGTCCAGTGCCACTACCATGTCGCCTACGCCAATGTCGGCGACATGAACGATATCGACATGAAGTATCCGCCGACCTATCTGACGCTCATCGCGGCCAAGAATGCCGAGCTGCTGCTGAGTTGCGGCTACACGGGTGCGGCCGGCGCGGGCACGATGCATAACATCGATGTTACGCTGAAAAAGGCCATCAACACGGGCATGATTCCGGGTCCGCGATTTCTGGCCTGCGGCCGGGACGTGGTGACTACCGGCGATTCGGTGGACTGTCATCCCAACTTCTGGAAGATGGGCATGGAAGGCCTGGCCCGCATTTGCGACGGACCGGACGATTTCCGCAAAGCCGTGCGTGAAGAAATCAAGCTGGGCGTGGACATCATTAAACTCTACCCGACCGGCGGACATGGCCTGATGTGGGACGAGGACACGATGACCATGAGCCAGGACGAAATCGATGCGGCGACCATAGCCGCCCATGAACGGGGCCGAAAAATTCGGGGCCACATCATTTCCAAGAAGGGTATCCTGGCCGCCCTCCAAGCCGGCATGGACGTGATCGACCACGGCGACCGGATGGACGACGAATGCATAGAGGGCATGCTCGAACAGGGCACCTTTGTGGTGCCGAGCCTGTACTTCCCGTGGAAGGTCGTCGAAGAAAAACGCCGCACGGGTTCGAGCGAGTGGGGTGGCGTCGACAGCATGGAACGCAATCTGGAGCACTCGTACGAAGTTCTGCCTAAGGCCAATAAGGCTGGGGTGAAACTGGTTATTGGTGACGATTTCGGGATCGCCGCCATGCCGCACGGCGAGTACGCGTGCGAACTGGAAGCCTATGTGAAGGGCGCCGGCATCCCGGCCAACGAAGTCCTGCGCTGGGCCACCAAGAACGGCGCGGATCTGCTCGGCAGGGGCGATGAACTGGGGACCATCGAGCCAGGCAAGATCGCCGATCTCCTCATCGTCAAGGGCAATCCGGCCAAAGACATCACCATCTTGCAGGATAAAAAGAACCTGCACGCCATCATGAAAGATGGAGAGTTTTACCGGAACGAACTGACCCCGAGCAGGGCCAGACTCCAGAGAGCTGCGTAGTCACACGCAACCCGTACAATGACGAAGGGGCACGGTCGGCCGTGCCCCTTTTTGTTTGCGCCCAGGCTTTTCAAGTCGTCCGTCTTTCGCTACGAGAGGAGGAGGGAAGGAAATGGATGAGCCGGATTATTGACGCGGACAGCCACTTCATGGAACCGCTCGATTTATGGGAGCGCTATATCGAACCGGAGTTTCGAGAGCGTTGCCTGCGCTTCACTCAGGACCCGCAGACCGGCACGCAGGCCATGCTCATCAACGAATCGAAACGGATTCGGGGGGTGGGTGAGTTCAGTATGGAAGACCTGCTCGGCGTGGGCGTGGGATACGGTCAGAAGGAGGATGGCTCGGGGCTGGGGTCTTTCGACTTTTCCAGCGCGTTTAATAATACCCTCGAAGACATGGACCAGCGCATCGCCTATTTAGATAACGAGGGCTTTGAGTGCCAGTTCATCTATCCGACCCTGGGTCTGATGTGGGAGGGTCAGGTGACCGACCCGGATTTGGCGGCCGCCCATTGTCGCGCCTATAACACCTGGACGCTGGAGGTGTGCGCCAATCACCGCACCCGGCTGTATCCGGTCGGACATATTTCTCTGCGCCATCCCACACAGGCTGTAC
This sequence comes from uncultured Binatia bacterium (SeqCode), assembly GCA_965232605.1. Lineage (GTDB taxonomy): Bacteria > Desulfobacterota > Binatia > Bin18 > Bin18 > Bin18. Next base: position 536,771 of record CBDDQA010000006.1, read on the forward strand.
GTGAGATCGAGCGTCTGGCCGATGCGGGCATGCGAACAATCTTTGTCGGAGCCCTGCCGGTTGACGGCAAGAGTTTCGGCTGTCCTGATTTTGATCCGGTCTGGGACGCCGCCCAGTACCACGACATGGCGGTCGGTCTCCATCTGGTCGTGCATCGCAACTACCTGGGTCACGATTGGTATGCGGACCGCCGGCCCGGCTTCATGTTTCTGAGCATGAACGGCATTCAAGATCCCCGCATGGCCCTCACCACCATGGTCTACGACGGGGTGTTTGAGCGCTTTCCCAAGCTGCGCGTCGCCACCATTGAATCCGCCAGCGGTTGGGTCGTGGAATGGCTCGACCGCCTCGATTATCGCTACAGCTATATGGGCCACTCGTGTCAGATGGAGCGCCCGGCCAGCGAGTATTTTGAGCGGAATATCTGGATTGCGGCTGACCCGGATGAGCGCCTGCTGCCCTATATGGTCGAGCTGCTGGGCGACCACAAGTTTTTTATCGGTTCGGACTATCCGCATGCCGAAGGCTTTACCGACCCAGTTGCCAAAGCGCGGAACGCCTTACATCCCCTGCCGGAGGTATCGGTCAACAAAATATTGGGAGAAAACGCGGTTCAATTTTTTGGGCTCTCAACCAAGTAAGGAGGAAGTCATGAATCTTGAAGATATCGCTCAACGCGTCCAAACGCTCGAAGACGTCGAGGCCATCAAAAAGCTCAAGGCCCGCTACTGTGCCGGGGCGGACGAGCGTGATGAAGACAAGTTTGTCGGCTGCTTTACGGAAGATGCCGTCTGGGACGGCGGCAATTTCGGCCACTTCGAGGGCAAGGCGGCCATTCGGGAATTTTTTGGCACGATTCCGCAGGTCCTGTCATTTGCCATCCACTACGTGATGAATCCGCGTATTGAGGTCAACGGAGACACGGCCACCGGCTATTGGTATCTGCTGGAGCCCTGCACGATGGTCGAAGGCGGCGAGCAGGCGGTCTGGGGGGTGGCCAAATACGAAGAAGAATACGTCCGAGAGGATGGGGAGTGGAAAATACGCAACCTGATCCTCGCTCCGGAGTGCTGGACCCCGTTTGAGCAAGGCTGGGTCAATCAGCAGTTTATCGGCCAATAGAGCTCATTGGCGGGCCCCCCAGTGGCCCGCCAGCCGAGTTTCTACCCGAGTGCCACCGCTACGTCATATATGACTACCTATAGCTTAGGCGTTGACGTCGGAGGGACTTTCACCGACCTCGTATGCGCGGACGAGGCCGGACAGACGCAGACCGAGAAAGTCCTGACGACCGCAGAAAACCAGGCCCTGGGCGTGCTGGGCGGCGTCGGCAAACTGGCCCGCACATACGGGCTGGCCGAACGGGATTTTCTCAGCCGGATAGGGGTGGTGGTCCACGGCACAACGGTCGCAACCAACACCATGTTGGAATACACCGGCGCCACCACCGGCCTGATCACCACCGCCGGCTTTCGCGACACCATAGAGATACGCCGCAACTATAAAGAAGCCGCTTTTGATATTCGCCTCTCGGCTCCACATCAGATCGTCCCACGTCGCCGCCGTCTCGGCGTGACCGAGCGGATTGATTATGCCGGTCAGGTCGTCAAACCCCTGGCGGAGGCCGAGGTCCGCGCGGCCGTGCAGCGCCTGGCGGAGATACAGGTCGAAGCCATCGCCGTGTGTTATCTGTTTGCGTTTTTGAATCCTGTCCACGAGCTCCGGACGCGTGAGATTATTCGCGAACTCCTGCCCGATGTCCATATCTCGCTGTCGTCAGAGGTCCTGCCCCAAGTCCGTGAATTCGAGCGCCTGAGCACAACCCTGGTCGATGCCTATGTGACTCCTCGCTTACAGAGGTATCTGGAGCGGCTGGACACCGAGTTTCGTCAGCGTGGATTTCAGGGCGACATCTTCATCATGCAGGGCAATGGCGGCGTCGTCGGTCTGGAGCAGGCCCAGGCCCACGGCGTCCAGGCCCTCCTGTCCGGACCGGCCAGCGGCGTGGTGGCCGGCGCGTATCTGGGCGAGGCATCCGGCTTCAAGGACGTCATCACCATTGATATGGGGGGCACGAGCTTTGACGTCTGCCTGGTGCAGGACGGGCGGCCCAAAACCGGAACCGATCAGTGGATGAGTCGGTATCGGATTGCGGTTCCATTTATCGATATTCACACCATTGGCGCCGGTGGCGGCAGTATCGCCTGGGTCGACGAGGGGGGCGCGCTGCGCGTCGGCCCCCAGAGCGCGGGGGCTCATCCGGGCCCGGCGTGCTACGGCTTTGGCGGCCAGGAGGCCACGGTCACGGATGCGGACGTGGTGCTGGGCTATATCAGCCCCGAGTCTTTTCTGGGCGGCGAAATGCGGCTGGACACGGAGGCGGCCCGACAGGCACTCGAGACCAAGGTGGCCCGGCCGCTGGAGATGAGCCTCCTAGAGGCGGCCAGTGGGATTTTTCGTATTGTCAATAATGGTATGAGCAATAGCGTCCGGCGGGTTTCTCTGGCAAAAGGCTACGACCCGCGGGACTTCGCGCTGACCGCGTTCGGCGGTGCCGGTGCAATTCATGCCGGCGCACTGGTCGAAGACCTTGGCATTCAGACCATCCTGATTCCCAAAGGCACGGCCCCCGTCCTGTGCGCCCTGGGCGATCTCTTGTCCGACCTGCGGGTGAGTCGGGTGCGCAGTTTCTATGCGCGTGGGAGTGAACTTGATCTGGAGGCCATGAACGACCAGTTCCGGCGCATGCGCGAAGAAGCCCTGGAGTTGTTCGGGAGTCAGCAGCATCACCTGGGCCACACCTTCGCCCAGTTCTCGCTGGAGATGCGCTATATTGGCCAGACGCACGAAGTGACGGTTCCGGTTATCATGCAGACGGAGCAGCTCGATGCCACGGATATGGCGACGACGGTCCAGGGCTTTCACGATCTGCACGAACAGTTATACACCTTTCAGAAGCCCGAGGACGAAGTCGAAATTCTCAATATCCACCTCGACCTCGTCGGACAAAGAGCGAAACCGCGCTTGCAAACAGCCAGCCGAGGCAGTCAGGCGGCGCGGACCGCGCTACGGGGCAGCCGGCCCGTTTATTCAGCCTCGGCCCAGGATTATGTGGAAACGGATATCTATAATGGCGAGCAGCTTGTGCCGGGGCATTGCGTTGTCGGCCCGGCCATCATCGAAGAGGCCCGCACCTCCATCGTCCTTTTTACCGGCCAGCGGGCGACCCTCGACGAGCATCTCACCTATGTGATTGAGGTCGAGTGATATGGCACCCACCCTCGACCCAGGCAAAGAAGCGCGCGCGGCCATAGGGGCGACCCTCGGGCGGGCGCGACCGACCCTCCTGCGCCGCCTGGCCTCTTTAGCCTTGATCGACCGGCGGCACGTCACCGTCGCCCTCGCCACCGCAGACGGCCGCGTGGTTGGGATAGACCCGGCGGCACGCCTGGGCATTGTCCGGGCGGTGGCCCGGACGGTCTGTGATGCCTTTTGTGACAACGTCGCCGAGGGTGACATTATCCTTACCAACGATCCGTTTTCAGGTGGGACGCATATTCAGGACCTGGCGCTGCTGCGTCCGCTCTTTGTCGCCGAGCAACTCGCCGGCTGGGCCATTGTCCAGACCCCCCTGCCCGACCTGGGCGGCATGGCCCTGGGCGGGTATTATCCTTTTGCTCTCGAAATCTGGGCGGAGGGTATTCGGGTCACACCGGCCAAGCTCTACCGCAAGGGCGTCCTGCAACGTGACGCGCTCACCATGCTGACCCTCAACAGCCGGCTGCCGCATCTGGTTGAAAAAGACGTGCAGAGTATGGTTGAGATTCTGAACTTGGCCAATACGGCCGTTGCCGACCTGGTCGCCCGCCAGACTCCAGCGGTCTACGCGCAAGCCCTCGACCAGATCATCACCGACACCGCTATCCAGGCTCAGGCGGCCCTGTCCGAGCTGCCGCACGGGGAGTGGCGGGGGGAGAGCCAACCCATACACTGCTGTCTGGAAGAAGCGGATTTGCAGGTCACAGTCCGTCTGACCGTTTCAGACGAGGCCGTCGGACTTGATTTCTCCGGCAGTTCTCCTGCGGCCAAAGGCTTTGTAAACACCACCGTAGCCACCGCTCAGGCTGCGGCGGCCATTCCTTTTTTCTCCCTCTGGCCCGCTCTGCCCGTTAACGACGGTATATTTCAGCACCTACACATGTCGATTCCCGACGACACTTTTTTAAACGCCAAGCTGCCGATGTCGGTCGGCTGGTCACCCTACCAGCCGAGCCAGGCCGTCGTGCAGGCCGTTACGGCCGCCCTCAGTCAGACGCACCGGCCCCTGCCACCGGCAAAGCAGTTGACCGCACCGGTCACCTCACCGCCACTGCCTTTTACCGTCACCGGGTGTGGCCGTCCCGGCTGTCCCTTCCCGGTTCGGCCAGACTCAGGAGTGAAATCAGGGAAGACCCCTCACCCCGGCCCTCTCCCTCAAGGGGAGAGGGAGATGACGTAAGGAAGGAGACTCCGCATGATCGACCGCATTACCGCCCTGGTGATCAAAGATTCCTTAGAGGCCATCTCTGAAGAAATGAGTAAAACGGTTGAGCGGACGGCCGTGCATCCGCTGTTCAACGAAGTGCACGACTACTCGACCGGAGTGTTCTTTTATGATGGCAGCGATGTGCGCCTGGTCGCCCGGGCCACGGCCATTCCCGTCCATATCTTTGCCTCCATCCTGTCGGTTGAAGCCCTGATGGAGTCGTTTCAGGACGACCTGCACGAAGGCGACGTCGTCATGCTGAACGACCCGTATTACGGCGGGACGCATCACGCCGACTGGACCGTGATGAAACCCGTCTTCTTTGACGGCAAGCCGGTGCTGTTTCCCTCGGTCCGCGCCCACATGGCCGATTTTGGCGGACCGGTGGCGGGCGGCTATAACCCCGAAGCCAAGGATATCTGGCAGGAAGCCCTGCGTATCCCGCCGATCAAACTCTTCGAGCAGGGCGTCCTGCGTCAGGACGTACTCGACTGGATTCTGGCCAACTCCCGCATTCCCCATGTGTTGCGGGGCGATCTGGCCGCCATGTTCGGAGCGTGCAATCTGGCCGAGCAGCGCATCCACGCCCTGTTCGCCAAGTATGGTGGAGAGGTGGTCAACGAAAGCATTGAGTACACGCTTGACTATGCGGAAAAACGCTTTCGGGCCGAGGTCGCCAAGTGGCCGGACGGAGAATACCGGGGCAGCGCGACTTTGGATCACGACAGTCTGGGCAACTACGATGTCGAAGTGAAAACAACCGTCACCATCAAGGGTTCTGATCTGAGCGTTGATCTGAGCGGCTCAAGCCCGGAAACACCGGGCTTTGTGAACAGTCCGTTTGGCAATACGGCCTCGTGGGTCTATACCGCCCTGTGTTCGGTCCTGCCCGAAGACATCCCGATCAACTCCGGCGTATTTCGAGCCGTGACCATTACCGCCCCGGAGGGCACGGTCGTGAACCCCCTCCCACCAGCCCCGTGCATGTTCAGCACGGTCGTGATCGGCGGCGATGTCGGCACGGCCACCATGCAAGCTTTGGAGCAGGCCATTCCCGACAAAGTCGGCTCGGTGTCGCTCAACTACTGTCTGTGCACCACCTACGGGCATGACTCTCGCTATGGCGAAATGTTTGTGACCATTGAGTACGGGAATACGCTCGTGGCGGCTGGCGGAGCCCAGGGCCAGGATGGCTGGGGCGGCTGGCCGGCCCCCATGTGCGGGCTGATTTACTCCACGGTTGAAATGAGCGAGATTCAATTCCCCTTTTTCTACCATCAGTATGAATACGTTGGCGATACGGCTGCACCGGGGCAGTGGCGCGGGGTGCCGGGCTTTGCCATGAAGCGTGAAAGCGTCCGGGACACCTCCATCATCAACGTGGCGCTGACAGGCGTGCGCCATTCTTCACCCGGCTTTGCCGGCGGAAAGAACGGGGCGAGCAGCCGCTATGTCCTGAACTGGGGCACGGAGCATGAGGAAGAAGTCCTGGAGTCAGCCGCGAATCGCCCCTCCCCGCCGGGCTCGATCATTTCCACCTTCAAGGGTGGCGGGGGCGGTTGGGGCAACCCTTTTGCCCGCGACCCGCAAAAAGTCCTCAATGACGTGCTGGATGAGTTTATCACCCTGGACAGTGCCGAGCGGGACTACGGCGTCGTGATCCAGCCCGACAGCATGACCATCGATACCGACGAAACCCTGCGACGCCGCGCGCTTGTCGTAAAATAAGCCGAGCAAGGACCGACCTTATGCGACGCCTCCGTTCAACCGGGAAGATCAGACGGCCGACCGCGGAAGAACTGTCCGATTTAGCCGATCTGTCCTTTCTCCGCCTCACCCCCCAGGAAGCCCTCGACCTTGAGGAACTCAGCGAGGGCCTGCTCAGTACCCTGGATCGTCTGGACGACCTCCCGCAGCCACGCTGGCCGATTCGATATACCGACCGCGACCCCGGCTATCGGCCGACGCCGGAAGAGGACCCGTATAATATTTTTATTCGCAAGTGTCGGGTCACTGGCGCGCCCGACGGTATACTCGCCGGCAAGAAAATCGGCCTGAAAGACAACATCGCCGTGGCCGGCATTCCGCTGACGAACGGCTCCCGGCTTGCGGAAGGCTATGTGCCGGATTGCGACGCAACCGTGGTGGAGCGGTTGTTGGACGCGGGCGCTGAGATCGTCGGCAAGCTCAATATGGACAGTTTCGCGCTCTCCCCTTCGGCGGAAACCAGCGAGTTCGGCTATGCCCGCAACCCCCGCAACCCCGACCATTCGCCCGGCGGCTCGTCCGGCGGCAGCGGCGCCGCGGTGGCCAACGGTGATGTCGATATCGCCTTGGGTGTGGATGAGGGCGGCAGCGGCCGCATTCCGGCGGCCTGGTGTGGGATCACCAGCATCAAGGCGACGCATGGCCTGGTACCCTCTTTTGGCCTGACCTATATGGATCACACCCTGGATTTTATTTGCCCCATGGCGCGGACCGTCCAGGAGGTGGCCCAAACGCTGGAGGTGATTGCCGGCGACGACCCGCGCGACCCCCAGTGGGTCCGCGGCCCCATTCAGACGGAAGCGTATACCGAAGCACTGACAACCGACATCCACGGCCTCCGTATCGGCCTTATCAAAGAGGGGCTGGCAGGTCGGGCGGTCGAACCGGAAGTGGTTGACGCCTTTCAAAAAGGAATAGCCCAGCTCAGCATCCTGGGTGCCGCGTGCAGTGAGATTTCTCTCCCGCTGTTCAAGAGTGCCTGGGCCATTTGGACGGGTATTGCCAGTCATTCGATCCCCGCGCTGATCGAGTCTGACGGAGAAGGCTACGGGCATGGCGGGGCGAGTAACGTCGGCTGGGTCGAAACCTTTGGCCGCGCCCGCCGCGCCCGGGCCAACGATCTGCCACCGTTTTTGAAACTCATTTTACCGGTCGGGAATTACCTCCGCCGCGAGTACAATAATCGCTATTACGCCCTGGCCCAGAATCTCCGCCTCAGCTTCACCCAGCAGATCGAACACGCCCTGCAGGAAGTCGATATTCTGGCCCTGCCGACCACACCCATGCGAGCCCCAAGGCTCGAAGCGGGGCTGACCCTCAAAGATTTGGTCCGACGCAGTGCCGCGGCTGGTCAGAACACCAGCGCGTTTAATTTATCGGGCCACCCGGCGCTGAATCTGCCCTGCGGCCTGCGCGACGGTCTACCGGTCGGCCTGCAACTCGTTGGCCGGCGTTGGCAGGAGAGTACGCTTTTGCGTGTTGCGTACGCATTTGAGCAAAGTGTGGATTGGGAACAGTTGTAAAGAATTGTGCACAGGACGGGGGAAAGCATGACCGACCTCAACACCTACCAAACGCGCCGAGAAACGCTCAGACAAAAATATCTCGCCGCTGACCGGCCAGCCGCGCCGCCCCAGTATACCGGCGGAGTTGACCATCTGGCGCTGATCAGCCTGGACCTCGAAAGGACGATTCAGTTCTATACCGAGGTCATCGGCATGCGGCTGACCAAGATCGTAACGAATCGTGACGAGCCAACGTCCACCCACATCTTTCTGGATATGGGCGGCGGGAATCAACTCGCCTTCTTTGATTTTCCGAAGAAAGACACCGAGCCGACCGTGCGGGGCGTGGGCAGCATGCATCATGTGGCGCTCAAGGCCACGTCCGAGCAGTTTCAAGCCTTATTGGCTAATCTGGATGAGAAGCACCTACCCTACTCTCTGCACGGCTCGCGTGAGAAAGGCTCGGTGTATGTGCGTGACCCGGATAATATCCAGGTGGAAGTCACGACGGGCTATGGAGCGTAAGCCCTGAGACAGAATAATCATCGCTCGCCTCTCCCATTGTGCAAGCGAACTGTGTTAGGAACAAAGCGATCCATCTCGGCGCTGTGCGCCACCCCCTTTACCGGGGAATATGCTAAGGAGGGAGCCATTATGCTCGGAGCTGTTGCACATGTTGGTATTACGGTTCGGGATATGGACCGGGCTGTCGAGTTTTATCGAGACATGCTGGGGCTCAAGGTCATTGGTGATGTGACCATTGAGGGAGAAGAGGCAAGCACGGTCACCCAGGTGCCGGAGACAAAACTGCGCGCCGTCTATCTGCGTTACGAGGATGACCCCAAAGGCCCGCCGATCGAACTCCTGCACTTCATTGAGCCCGGTGACACGGGCAAGCCGTATCCAGGACTGGCCAACCCCGGCATCACCGAGGTCGCGTTTTGGGTCAAAGACATTGAAAAGACCTACCAGGACCTGAGCGCCAAGGGCGTTGAGTTCTATTCGCGGCCACAGATGTTCGATCTGGAGGGGGAAGGCTACGGGAAGGTCAAGGCCGTATACTTCCGCGACCCGGACGGCACGACCCTGGAGTTAATGCAGGACTGCTCGGCTTGACGGCCTCGGTGGAGCATGAGTGTCGCCCCCTAGGCGTCGCTCTTCTCCGTCCCAAACCAAGCTGTTCCATCCAGATATTTTTGAGGCACCAGGATCGCCCCCTCCATAATCCGGCGCGCCGTCCGCCTGGTTGTCACCCGCTCGGCGTACCACTCCCCACCCCGGCGTGAGACCCTGGCCCCAACCTGCATGATTCCGGCCGGATGCCCGATTCGGATGTCGCGTGTAGCCGCCCGCCGGGTGACTTCATGCACAACGGTCCCTTCGACCTGAGCGGCAAGGGCGGTACACATCGCGACCGTCCCCGGCACGCTGCGGTGGGTGTTCCGCATGGAAATCGCGCGGACCAGCAGGTCAATACTTCCCGCCTCTACCCTCTTGCCACTGCTTGCCAGATAGGCTGCCGGCGGGGCAACCAGCACGACTTTGGGCGTGTGTTGAAACTGCTCGTGAGCCTTCTCAGGACTGGGGGTGAGACCCAGCAGGACAGCCGCTCTGCAGCGTATCTCTTCCAGCGTCCGCTGTAAGGTCCGCTCCGCATCGAGCGCGGGCGCGAGTTGAGTGGCATCAGCATCCAGTTCGTCGGCACGAACGAAAACCGTCGGAATCGCGGCGTCTACAACCGAGACCGTCACTGCACGTGAGTCCGCCAGTTCACACGACTGGTGCGGCCGGCCAGTAGGCAACAACTGCCCTCCGAGCGAGCCACCCGGGTCCGGGTACTCCAGGGTAATACACGCCCCCGGAGCGGGGACGCCATCAATTACATACTCGCCCTCAACCGCAGCCTGGCCGGCGCGGACCGGGACCTGGGCGATATAGCGTTTGCCCGTATTCGTCGAGAACACCCGGACCGTCGTCACCGGCTCTACCGCGGGAATCATATTCTCGTCTATGGCAAACGGGCCGACCGCGGCCGCCATATTGCCGCAGGTACCGCTCCAGTCGATGTGGGGTGTCCGCACGTCAACCTGGCCAAAGGTAAAGGTGACATCACTGTCCGCCGCCGTACTGCGGCCCACAATCACGACTTTGCTGAGAGAGGAAATTCCGCCGCCGAGACCGTCTATCTGCCGACCGTGGACATCGGGACTGCCCAGGGCGGCCAGGATGATGCGTTCACGCACGGGCGGTGAATAGGCAGCCAACACGTCTTCCCGGAAGCAGACCGCCCGGCTGGTCCCGCCCCGCATAAAAACAGCGGGGATTTTTGTCTGCATACGCTCCTACGCCTGACGGAATGCCGGCATGACTTCTTTGGCAAAGCGCCGGAAGGACGCCATATCGTAGTCGGGATACATCGATACAATGAAATACTGCACTCCAGCATCCGCATACGCCTGGACCGCTGCTCTGACCCTGTCAGGCGACTGTTTGAGTTGCTCAAGGCTGAGCGATGTAGACTTCTGTATCTCGGCCGGGTCGCGGCCGACCTCTTTGCAGATAGCGTCAAATTTGACCGCGATCTTTTTGGCCGCTTCGGCTCCTCCTTTACGCACAAAGAAATGCCAGATGTCGGCATGGCGCGCGACCAGCGGCTGGACGACCTTGGGTCCCATGCCACCAATCAAAATCGGTGGATAGGGTTTCTGGAGCGGCTTGGGCTCAAATGGGGCGTCTTTGAGCTGATAGTATTTGCCCTCATACGTGGTCTTTTCCTGGGTGAAGAGCATTTTGACGAGTTCGACCGCTTCGACCAACCGGCGTGCCCGCCCGCCCGGCGTGTAGAACGGGATGCCAAACGCGTCGTGTTCCAGCTTGAACCAGCCCGCGCCCATCCCCAGAATCAGGCGCCCGCCACTCACATGATCGACCGTTGCCGCCATTTTGGCGAGCAAGGCCGGATTGCGATACGTGTTGCCAGTGACGAGCAGGCCGGTTTTCAAGCGCTTCGTCTGAGCGGCAAGCGCTGCGAGCAAGGTCCAGCCTTCCAGACACGGGCCGGCTGGATCGGAAAAGATCGGCAGAAAATGATCAAAACCAAAAGCGCTGTCATAGCCAAGTTCATCAGCTTCCAGCCATACGTCTTGCACTTGGCTGTAGGGCACATGCTGGGGTGGGGTTTGCACCCCGAACCGGAGCCGACCAGTCGATTCCGCCGAAGCCTGTTGGGGCTGAGAAAGATTGCCGGCTAATGCGGCTGCGGTCACCACTGCGCCGGTATTCTTGAGAAAGGTCCGACGGGATATCTGCTCTTTCGCCATACGCTATCCTCCACTTGATATCACGGCCGCGTTGAGCCGTCGGTCACGCCCTGGCCATCACCTCGTTGGCAAAGGCTTCCATCTGCGGATACAGGTCGGTCTGAAATTTTCGACGCGGCACCCAGCCTGGGGCAAACACGAACAGGCGGTGCACCCCGGCGTCTTGAAACTGTTTCACCGTATCCAGCGTGGGTTGAACGCCAGGCTCAAGCCCAACGGTAATCTCAAATTGGGAGAAATCCCGGCCGGCCTGTTGGGTCAATGCTTCGAGTTGGCTCACATACGGTTTGACGCTCTCGGGGGTATAGCGGATACCGCACCAGCCGTCCGCCAACTCAGCCGCGCGCTTGAGAGCGGCCCGACTCTCTCCGCCAAAAACGAGCGGCGGATAAGGGTTCTGGACCGGCTTGGGGTTAAACCCCACCGGCTTGAAATCGTGAAATTTCCCGGAAAACTGCGGGGTCTCTTCGGTCCACAAGGTCCGCATAACACGCACCGCTTCTCGCGTCCGCGCGGCCCGGTCACGAAACGGCATCCCGACCGCGGCAAACTCTTCTTCACACCAGCCCACGCCAATGCCAAAGATCACCCGACCCTGCGACAGGACATCCAGACTGGCCACCGCTTTGGCCACCGCCAGGGTATTCCGCAGGGGAAGCACAAAGACGCCGGTTCCGAGCTTAATCGTGGTGGTCTGGGCCGCCACAAAGGACAGCGCCACAAACGGGTCATGCAGATTGACACCCGGCCCGCCGGGGAAGGTGCCGTCCGCCGAACCCGGATAGCGCGTCTGCATTTCAACCGGTACGGCCAAATGTTCAGGAATCCAGACCGATTCATAACCGAGGGTTTCCGCCTGTTGAGCCACTTGGGTCAAGGGCTCGGGTCGCACGGTTGACCCGCTCCCAACGCCGACTAACGCAAATTTCATGTATGCTTCCTTTCTCTTGTTGTCACACAAGGTCGCACTTTAACCGCCATGCGGCGTCCCGAAAATCCGATCACCCGCATCGCCAAGACCGGGAACGATATAGCCAATGTCGTTGAGGTGGTCATCAACCGCGGCCGTATACACATCAACGTCCGGGTGGCTTGCCGCCAGGCGGCTCAGTCCTTCCGGGACCGCCACCAGGCAAATCGCCCGTATGGACCGGCAGCCAGCTTTTTTCAGTATGTCAACCGTCGCGCTACAGGTGCCGCCGGTCCCCAACATTGGGTCAATAATCAGCGCGGTCCGCTCGGGCAGGCGGTCAACCAGTTTTTCAAAATAGGGCACGGGCTCCAGGGTTTCTTCGTTCCGATACAGCCCGACCAGACTGACCTCGATATGCGGTAGAATCTGAAGCACACCGGGTAAAAGGCCCAGGCCGGCCCGGACGACCGGGACAACCGTCAACAGGTCCACTCTCAGATGATCGGCTTCAATCGCTCCGGCCCAGCCCTGGATCGTTTTCCTTTCAGTCGCCAGGTCATGCAGCGCCTCATAGGTGAGCAGTGTCGCCAGCTCTGCGCTCAATTCACGAAAGAGCTTAGGCCCGGTTTCGGCCGCTCGGAGCAAGTCGATTTTATGCCGCACCAAGGGATGGCGTATCTCATGGACTGACATGGTTCGCTCCTAGGACTGCTCCGCCATACATAATTTTTCAATCACGGACAGAATCCGGCCCGTCCCGTTCTCAAAGGTCTCTCGCCGGATGCTCTCATTGGGCTGGTGGGCCTGGTCAAGATCACCGGGCCCACAGATCAGAGACGCGATCCCGCCCGAGGCAAACTGACAGCCGTCGGTCGCAAACGGCGCCCCGCCGCTGGTCTGTTGGCCGGCCACCTCGAATAATGCGCCTTCGAGGGGAGTTTCCCGAGGCGAAAACAGCGGCGGCACCACGAGCGGCTTCGAGAACTCGACACTGGCCCGATGGGAAGAGCCGCTGAAATCAGCCAGGTCAAGGGCCTGGACCCGGCGGGTCATCTCGTGCAGGCAGTCGAGCGGGTCGGCCTTGGGCAGGGGCCGGTAGCTGACCTGAATCGTGCACTGCTCGGCAATCATATTGCCCGCGGTCCCGCCGCGCACCAGTCCGAAGTTCAGCGTCGGATAGGGTGATTCCGGGAACAGCTCAGCAAATTCGGCAGACGGGGCGGCGCGCAGTTCGGCCTGATACTGACCAATGATGTTGATGACCTTTGCGGCAACCGCAATCGCGTTCACGCCGGTCTCGGGTGTACTGCTGTGGCCGCCCATGCCACGGACGCTAATCGAGAAAACCGCCACCCCCTTATGGGTATGAAAGACTTTGTACGAGGTCGGCTCACCGATCCAGGCCAGACGGGGCTGCGGGATATCACTCAACAGGTCGGACAATTCGGGCACGAGGCGTTCCGCGCCCAGACAGCCGACTTCCTCGTCCGCGGTAAACAGAAAAACGACCGGGCGGGTGAGTCGCTTGAGGTCGAGGGCGGCCGCGGCGGCCACGCACTGCGCCAGAAAAATTTTCATATCCGAGGTGCCGCGTCCGTAGACACGCTCGTCTTCCACACCAAGGGTCAGCGGGTCCCGTGTCCAGCCGGGCTGGTCGAGAAACGGGACCGTATCCACATGGCCGGAAAGAATCAGGCCGTCCGGCTCGGGCGGGCCGGCAAACGCAATCAGATTGGCTTTGGGCACCCCGGCGACCTCCGCCCGCTGCAAGGCCACCTGGAAGCCATGCCCCTCCAAATGATTACCAAGGTAGGCCATGGCTTCGACATTGCTCTTTTGACTCACGGTGTCATAGCCAATCAGCCGGCTGGCGATTTCTTGCAGATAGTCACCCATAGCGTTCTGGCCCTTCGGTCGTGGTTCAGTTTGCATTTTTCCTCCACCCCCGCCCCTTCGACTTCGCTCCGCTACGCTCAGGGTGAGCGGAAACGCTGCCGTTCGTCCTGAGCGTAGCCCCGCAGGGGCGAAGTCGAAGGGCGCTCAGGACGGGCCGCGCCCACTCAGGGCGAGCGAGGGACACTGGCTTTGAAACTGAACCACTACCGCCCTTTCCAGTTTGATGCAGGAAACATAATACTGGAATAGGATGACCCGTACAGCCCTCTTTCTTGCGAGACCATCCGTCTTTGGAGAGAAATTTCGAGTAGACAAGAGGTTACAATGCAAATCTTTCCGACAGGATCAGAAATTGAGCGCGCGGCCAACTTACTGGTGAAAAAGTACGATGTTACCGCACAACTCCTGGGAAAGCTCTTCGGTGCTAAGCAACGTGACAATGCGAATAGCATTTTGAAATCGCTCGGAAGCGAGCGATTAACGACTTTAGCTGTTGCCCGTCTTCTCGTTCGGCGGGAGGGGCCAGAATTGTTTACAGGAAGCCGAGAAGATACTCGCGAACTCCGGCTCCATCTGCTCAGACAACTCGCTGATGAGAAAGTGAAAAAGCTATTCCAGCGGCATATGAGCGATAGTAATGTTTCTTCTCCGTCACATATGCGTCGGCCATTAGCAAGGAGAAAGTGGTCCGCGGGCAAGCATTGGGCTAGGGATTTCGTAAAGGAGCTTGGGTTCCCACCCATTTTCGCGGGTATCGCATCGCCCCCCAAGGTTCCAACCATCCAGGATGTGCCCCCGTTAGAAGTCCCTCCTGAACTGGCCGAATTCCAAAAGGGTTTGAAGACAAAGATGCTGGATGTCCTGGGACAAAACGGCGACAAAACTCGTTGTGTGGTTACTCTGCCCACTGGTGGGGGAAAGACACGCGTTGCTGTCGAGGCATTCATCGACTGGATGCAGCCTCGCTTTGCGGAAGGAAAATACCTCATATGGATAGCGCAAAGTGAGGAACTTTGTGAGCAAGCTATCGCTTGTATTGAGTCGATGTGGGGTTCGCGACAGTTTGTTGGGCCTCTGCGCATATATCGATTTTTCGGCGGCCGCGACGTTCCAGAGGAAGATCTACGCGGTGGAGCCGTTGTGGCGAGCATTCAACAACTTCACAGCCGGATCAAGTCGGGCGACAAATCGTTCGAGACAATTCTTTCCAATACCGGAGCAATGATTATCGATGAGGCCCACCGTGCTGTTTCACAGATGTACAACGGATTGTTGGACGCTGCTGAAAAGACATGCGGAAGCGATCTGTTTCCAATCTGCGGCCTCACCGCTACGCCAGGACGCCCTGACCAAGAGACAGACAAGCTCGTAGGCCGATTTGAAGCATACCTGATTAAGCCAGACCTCGGCGCGGAATATGAGAAGTCCCCGCTACGATATTTTCGTGAGCATCAGTTTCTTGCTCGGGCATACCATAAATTGTACGGCTCCGGTCCCGAATACACGCTTACGGATGATGAAGCCGAGAAGGTCAAGAGAGAGAAAGATTTACCGGCTGAATTTTTGAAACGTCTCGCCGCTGACAGACGGAGAAACCTTCTGGTCATACGTCGTCTTCTGGATTTACCCAAGGGAACTTCCACCCTTGTGTATGCCTGCACCGTAGAACACGCCTATTTCCTATCAGCCCTCCTGTCAGCCCAAGGACGAAGCTCAGGAGCCGTCTCCTCGGATACCCCTATCACCCTGCGACGTGCGCTAATCCATGATTTCAAAGAGCAAAAAATCGAGTTTCTCTGCAATTATGGAGTCTTGACCACTGGATTCGATGCGCCAAAGGTCAGATGTATCGCGCTCTGTCGGCCGACGACGAGTGAAGTTCTTTATGAGCAGATTATAGGCCGTGGACTTCGGGGACCTAAATTTGGTGGGACCCCAGAATGCACCATCATCGACTTCGCTGATAACATCCTCCGACTCGGTCCTCCCCTTGCTTACAGACGGTTCGAGGACTTTTGGAGTGACCAAACTACTGAGCAATAACGATCGGAATCGCCATGATCAAACTCAGCGTCAACGTCAATAAAATCGCCACCCTGCGCAACGCTCGGGGCGGCGACCAGCCGAATGTCGTCCGGGCCGCCCAGACCTGCATCGATGCCGGCTGTCACGGCATCACCGTGCATCCCCGCCCGGACGGTCGCCATATTCGCTATCAGGACGTGAGAGACCTGGCCGCCCTGCTCGCAGACCACAGCAGTATTGAATTCAATATCGAGGGCTATCCTTCGACCGAGTTTCTGGATTTGGTCTGCCAGGTGCGACCGACCCAGTGCACCCTGGTGCCCGACCCGCCAGACGTACTGACCTCAAACACGGGCTGGGACCTCAGCGGCGATGTCACCCGGCTCGGCCAAGTCTTACAGCGTTTACACGACAAGGGCATACGGACCAGTCTTTTTCTCGATCCGGATAACGAACAAGTGGGACGAGCAAAAGAGGTCGGCGCGGACCGGATTGAACTCTACACGGAACGCTATGCCCGTCTCTTCGGCAGTGCCGAGCAAGACCAGGTTTATGCCGCGTATCACGCCGCAGCCCAAACAGCACAGGAAGCCGGCCTGGGGCTGAATGCGGGCCACGATCTTAACCTGGAGAACCTGCCCTACTTTGCCGAGCGTGTACCCGGTCTGCTCGAAGTGTCCATCGGCCACGCCCTGATTTGCGACGCGCTCTACATGGGGCTGGTCGCAAGCGTGAAAGCCTATCTGCGCGCGCTCAAGCCCCAACAAGATTGACGTGCCTTGAGGACGGCAATACATTGCCTGCATGGCTACACAAACCATCAAATCGACGTATTCGCTGGATATCGAATCCGTAAACATATTGGAGGCATTGGCACAACGCTGGAACGTGTCGAAGTCCGAAGTGCTCCGGCGTGCTATTCGGAGAGTAGCGATGGAGTGGGAGCCAGAGAGTAGTACGGCGCTCAGCGCTCTTGACCAATTGCAGGCTTCTCTCCGTAAGCGCAAGGTCAATACCACACAGTGGGCACGGACTCTCAATGCTGAGCGCCAAGCGGCTGCTCCACGGCTATCTTCCAAGTCTCAATGATACACTTGGATACGAGCTTTCTGATCCAAGCCCTGAAACCGGGAGCCCCTGAAGATCGCAAACTGCGAATCTGGATTGAAGAAGGCGAAACACTGGTAATGAGTACAGTCGCCTGGGCAGAGTTCCTGTGCGGCCCACTTGACCGCTCCGAGATGGAATTGGCCACTGAAATCATCGGCCAGCGTCGAGATTTCACGCCGAAGCACGCTACGATTGCCGCCGGTTTATTTAATGAGTCGGGCAGGCGGCGTGGCTCGTTGATTGACTGCATGATTGCAGCAACGGCGCTCGCCGATGGCGCGCCCGTCGCGACTGCGAATGTGGCGGACTTTCGTCGATTTGAGGATTCCGGCCTGACTATAGCATGAGGGAATTTACTCAACGCTAGTGAGAGCCTACCTGAACGCTCTCAGGTATGAGGCGTAAATCAGCGCGAGGACAGACCACCCGGCACCGATACGAAGAAACCGCCGTCAGTCGCTTGACACGCCATACCTGATATGAATGCACATAAAAATACACATTAAGAGGTGTAAAGAAATGCGAACCAATATCGAGCTTGATGCCGAACTTGTTCGGGAGGCGCAGGAATTGAGCCGGATAAAGACCAAGAGGGAACTGATCCACCAGGCGCTGAAAGAATTCGTCAACCATCGGAAGTGCCTTGATCTGCGGAAACTTGAGGGTTCGAACCTCCTCGACCCGGAGTATGACCACAAGAAACTGCGTGCCGCTGGGGCCTGAAACTGCATGTACTTGGTCGATACCTCCGTGTGGGTCGATTACATCCGGGGCCGAGATTGCCAGCACGTCGACTTCCTGCGAGACCTGCTGTCGAATCCTACCGCCGTCTGGATTACGCACCTGATCTATATGGAGATTCTCCAGGGCGCACGCGACACGGCATCTTTTGATCGACTGCGAAGCTACTTCAGCGGACAACAATTTTATTCATTCAGCGACATGACCGCAGGTCACACCTCTGCCGCTCGCATCTACCTGGATTGCCGCCAACGCGGTGTCACCGTGCGCTCGACTGCGGACTGTTTGATTGCGGCGTGCGCCATACAGTCCAAGACGACCCGGCTGCACCACGACAGAGACTTCGAGCGAATCGCCCTCGTCTTCCCGGCGCTGAAAGAAAAGAGCTTCCTCGGCTGATTTGCGACGCGCTCTACATGGAGCTGGCAGCAAGCGCGAAAGCCTATCTGCACGCTCTTGGGTATACAGCGTCATAATGTGATACAAGGCGATGTAAGGAGGACCCGCCATGCCAGAGCATAAGATTTTTTCGTTAGGGGATTTTCCGCTCGAATGTGGGCTCATTCTGCGCAAGGCCCAGCTCGCCTATCAGGTCTATGGCGAACTCAACAGCCGCAAGGACAACGCTATCCTGCTGTGCTCGTGGTATTCCGGCGATCACACCGGCTATGAGTTCTTGATCCGGGAAGGCAAGTGTTTCGACCCAACCAAATACTGTGTGATTGGCGTCAATATGTTCACCAACGGGCTGTCTTCTTCTCCCAACACGACGTCCATTCCCATGAATGGCCCGCACTTTCCGGCAACGACCATCCGCGACAATATCCGGGCGCAGCACGCCCTTGTTCAGAGCCTGGGCATTGAGTCGCTCGCCCTGGTCTCCGGCTACTCAATGGGCGCGCAGCAGTGCTTTCAGTGGGCGGTCAGTTATCCGGATATGGTCGAGCGGATTGCGCCGTGGTGCGGGGCGGCGCGGACCACCCCGCATACCCATGTCTTTATTGAAGGCTTTACTTCCGCGCTCCGTGCGGACGCGGCCTGGAACCACGGCCATTACGCCCAACCGCCGGCCACGGGCGTGCGCGCCATGGCCCGGGTGTATGCCGGCTGGGGCCTGTCGCAGGCCTGGTATCGTGAAGAGCTGTACAAGCAGCTCGGCCATCCGAGCGTCGAGGATTTCCTGGTCTATTTTTGGGAGAACTTTTTTCTCCAGTGTGACGCCAATAATCTGCTGGCCCAGGCAAAGACGTGGCAGGATCATAATGTCGGAGACTCGCCGGGATTTGACGGAGACTGGCGCAAAGCGCTGGCCACGGTGTCTGCCAAGGCCATGATTATGCCGGGCCAGACCGATCTCTACTTTCCGCCGGAAGACAGCCAGGCAGAGACAGACTGCCTGCCGAACGCCGTGTATCGACCAATCCCGTCGATTTGGGGACATTTGGCGGGAATTGGCATGAATCCAGAGGATAACGATTTTATTGACGCAGCGATTCAGGAGTGTTTGGCGTCGTAGGACGGAGCGCGCTAGAGCACTTTGCGATGTTATGTAGGAAGGAGCCTCGGAACCTCCACTAGCAACGTCATTCCGGCGCAAGCCGGAATCCAGGTTCCCGGCCCTTTCGCCTTCTGGATGCCTGATCACGTCCGGCATGACGAGAGTCCTCTGTACGGCTAGAGACTACCGTGAGATGCGCCAGGAAGAATCTGTATGCAACTTACTTACGACCCACGTCACAATATTGCCTACCTCCGATTGCAAGAGAAAATCGATCAAGTCGAAACCATCCGGGTCAGCGAGGAACTCCACATAGACCTCGCTCCGGACGGCACCGTTTACGGTATCGAGTTACTCAACGCTAACCAGCAGTTACACGCCGAGGACCAGGGGAAACTGATCGTTATCAACGAGGCCGCTGGAGACCGCCGGGAAATCGACCTCGTCTGATAGCATCCTCACACCTGTCAACCAATCAAAGTGAGCAAACAGCGTCGGCTGGCTTTTCGGCAACTATCCCCCCGCCTCGGCCTGCCGGGCTAAAGACGCATAACTCACGCCGTCGCCATTGTCGGCATTCACCGGCAGGCCGGCTTCCTGCCAGCCGGCGATGGCCTGGCCCTGCTGGTCTTGCCCGCCACCAAAGCCGCCCATCATATTCGAGACCTGCGTATACCCGGCCTGTTGCATGATCTCGGCGGCGCGTTGCGAACGACCACCGGCCTGACAGCCGACCACGACAGTGGACTCTTTGGGTATGGTCGCTTCAACCACGGCTAAGAAGTGCGGGTTCGGGACCGGGCGACCGGCGGCTTGATCAAAAAAGACCACGGGAATATTGATGGCGCGCTCGGGGTGGCCGGCCTGGAATTCCGCCTCGGTGCGCACGTCCAGGTAGACGACTGCGGCGTCCTGGCTCAGCGTCTGCTGAGCTTCCGGTGGGGTTATTTGCGTAATGGCCATAGGTACAACCTCCCTTTTGTTGGTATAGGCGGGTCTGATATGGAAATACCCGCTTACGCAGTCAGCATATTCCTGACCCCCGGCAATCCGTCAAGCGAGGCACGAACGAGAGTGCAAAAGACCAAGCAGGAAAGAGGAGAACGCAATGGAAGAAGCCGTCTATTGGAGTCGTGAAGGCAGTATTGCAACCATTACCCTCAACCGTCCGGCCCAGTTTAACGTGATGAATAATGAACTCTCGGCCGGCCTGCGCAAAGCCCTGATGGAGTGCTGGGATGATGACGAGGTGCGGGCGGTAATCCTCACCGGGAACGGCAGGGCGTTCAGCGGTGGCGGCGATATCAAGTTCTTTGTCGAAGCCCTGGCACGGCAGAATATCATTCCGAGCCTGGAGAAAATGATGCCTGTCCTGCACGCGGCTATTGCCATGATTCGCGAAATTCCCAAACCTGTCATTGCCGCGCTCAACGGCGTGGCCGCCGGCGGCGGGTTCGGTTTGGCGCTTGCCTGCGATTTCCGCATTGCTTCGCCCCAGGTCAATCTCGTCACCGCTTTTCTGGGTATTGGCGCGAGCCCGGACTCCAGCTCCACCTTTTTTCTGCCGCGTTACGTCGGACTGGCCAAGGCGACCGAAATGTTTTTGCGTAACAAACCTGTTCCGGCCGAAGAGGCGTTGAACCTGGGGCTACTGACCGCAGTGGTCGAGCCCGACCAGGTGATGGCTGAGGCGAAAAAGTTAGCTGAAGAATTGTCCCAGGGTCCGACCGCCGCCTTTGGACGGACCAAACTGCTGCTCAATCAAAGCCTCGGCAACTCCTTACACGAACAACTGCACAGCGAAGCCCGCTCGATCACCCTGTCGATGGGAACGCCTGATTTCGCGGAGGGAATTACCGCCTTTGTAGAGAAACGCAAAGCCCAGTTCACGGGCAAGTAACTCCACGCTCGGGGAGAAAGATGCAAGCCATTACCATTGCAGCGCCGGGCGGCCCGGACGTGCTCAAGCTGAGTACCGCCCCTGATCCGCTCCCCAGCCCCGAACAGATTCTCGTGCGGGTGCGGGCAACCGCCCTCAACCGGGCGGATACGCTCCAGCGTCAGGGCCAATATCCACCGCCGCCGGGCGAGTCCGCTATCCTCGGACTCGAACTCGCCGGAGAAGTGGAAGCCCTGGGCTCGGCAGTCACCACGATTGCCGTGGGCGAGCGTGTCTTCGGCCTGGTCGGCGGGGGCGGCTATGCGGAAAAAGCGGTCATTGATGCCCGCATGGCCATGCCGATTCCCGAGGGTTGGAGCTTCGCCCAAGCCGCAGCCGTCCCAGAGGTGTATTTCACCGCTCAGGAAACGATTTTCACCCTGGCCGACCTGAAGCGGGGCGAAACCATTCTGATCCACGCCGGAGCGAGCGGAGTGGGAACGGCCGGTATTCAGATGGCCCGTGAGACCGGTGCAACCGTGCTGGTCACAGCCGGTTCAGCCGAGAAAATCCAACGCTGTGTGGATCTCGGGGCGACCGCCGGCTGTAACTACAAAGAGCAGGACTTCGCCGAGTGGGTACAGCACACCACCAATGGAAAAGGCGTCGATGTCATCGAGGATTTTATTGGCGCGGCGTATTGGGACAAGAACCTCAAAAGCCTCACACTGGGCGGCCGGCTGGTCCTCGTCGGCGTGATGGGCGGCGTCAAAGTAGAGACGAATCTGGGGCTGATTCTGAGAAAACGCCTCCAGGTGTTTGGCTCCGTGCTACGCACTCGCACCCTGGCCGATAAAATCGATATCACCCGCCGTTTTCAGGCCAACTGGCTGCCGCTTTTAACTGCAAGAAGAATCAAGCCCATTATTGATTGCCGCTTTCCCTTGGAGCGGGCAGCCGAGGCGCATCAATACATGGAGGACAATAAGAATTTCGGCAAAATTATTCTGGAAGTCCCCTGAGCACGGTCTCAGGCAGGGACGGCCTCAGCCGTCCCTCACCCAGGTCTAGGCCCGCTTGAGCGTCAGTACGCTTCCCTCGCCGTCAGCAGCAATATAGACCGTCCCGTCTCCACCCACGGCCAGGCCGGAGAATGGAGTGAGCGGCCCCTGGATCAGACCGGCAATCCCCATGAGGATTTGCGGTGTCACCCCAGGCTGGGCGCCGACCGGCAGGCCGGAAGCAATCGTCTGTTGCTGTTTTGTGCCGAGCGACACCGCAACGAGCTCTTTGCTGCCTGTGTCAACAATCAGGAGTTGATCGCCAAGCAGGCCGAGTCCCTGGGGCGACGACAGGCCCTCGACCACGGCTGAGCTGCCACCGTTCACCTGCGACACCTGGCCTTTGTCGGGCTCGCTGACATAGCACGAGCCGTCATCGGCCACGACCACTCCATTCGGTCGGCCAAGACCTCGGGCCAGGACGGTGACGTTGCCATCTGCGGTCACCTTGAGCAGGCGTCCCTCGCCACCCTCTGCGACCACCACCGCCCCGTCCTGGGTCGGCGCGAGACTATAGAGTTCGTTGAGTTCGCTGACCAGGGTCTGCGACTCGCGGGTGCCGAAATTATACAAGACGACTTCGCCGGCTGAGGTCGTCACATACACATTGTTATCCGGGCCGGCGGCAATGCCACGGATAAAGCCGGGGTAGCCCTCCTGGGTAAACATCGTCGGGCGGCTGACCTGCCCGTCCCGGCTGACGGATATCATGCTCATGCCATCGGCCGCATAGACAGTGCCGTCACCGGTCACGGTGATGCCGAACGGACCGAGCAAACCCGCGGGCACCAGGACGCGCTCGCTTCCGTCCGCCAGAATCTCAGCGACCCCACCGTCCACAAAGTGGGAAATAAAGAGGCGGTTGTCATCGGCAAAGGCCAGATTATCGATCCCTGGGCGGACGTTTGCGACAACAGTCTTTTCTCCGCTCTGGATATCGATCCTGGTCACTTCCCCGCTGGCGGCCTGGGTTGTGGTCAGCAGGCCGTTCTGGTCAAACTTGACCGCAGTCGGAACGGCAAAGCCGGACATGAAGCGTTCAGGCGCGCCGCCTTCGAGCGGGCAGCGCCAGATTTCGCCCGCCGCGATCTGCGGGAAGTACAGCTTGCCATCAGGCCCAACCGAGAGGGCGTTGGGCAGCGGCAGGTTCTCGGCGATGACCCGTGGCTCTCGACCGTCCGGATACAGCTCAAACAGGCGTCCGCCGGGTCGGCACTCATCCATGAACAAGCGGTCCTGATGGGCGGTGATGCCGTTTGCCGCGGGGACATTATCCGCAATGACCCGGACCTCGCCGCTGGGTGTGCGGGCGCTGACCCGCGCGCTCATCACCTCGGTCACATACATGACATCGTGCGAATCAAAGGCGATGTCATCCGGCGCCACAATCGGCCCGCCGACCGGCGAAATGGTTTCACACGCGCCGCTGCCAGTATCGACCGCGCTCACCTGGCTGCCAAACGCCTGGACCACGTAGAGTTTCCCGTCCGAGCCCATGCGCATCCCGTTCGCCCCGAACAATCCGCTGGGCGACGACAGCCGCGCCAACTGCCAGCCGGCCGCGGCCTGGGGCTGTGTGTTTTCTCCGTACCGATTCATATTCCCCTCCTTCAGTCGTGTACTCTCTATCTATTGTCCTTTGAATACAGGTTTTCTCCGCTCCCGCAACGCTTGATAGTAAACGACGGGTTTTGGATAGTACCCTTCTATGGATTCTCCGCAACTCTCTCCGGCTCTTCTCCTGGCGGGTAGACGTAAATAGCGACAGCTTTTCCTTCCCTATCTGGTAAAACTCCAAGAGACTTTGCTGCAATTTTAGCTTCAACGCTCGGTTCAACGAGCGCCTCAAGAATCACCCCATTCGCTCCTATCTCAGCAGCCTTCCTCCGCATGGACTCATACATTTGCGACTCGTCTGTGTTTTCCGAGTCCCCTTTTGAGTGTAGAAGCGCTATTTCTTCGTATCTACCAGGCACTTGCTCCGCTGTCCGATAGAACTTAACTATAGACTCATTCGTACTGGTACGGCGAACCGTTGCCGTACCCAACATAGTGGCGTTGGTCGTGACACAACCAACGGCAAATACTAACATTACACACAGAAATACTCGTAGTGCTCCCATACCTTCTTCCTTCTTTACTCTCTTACACCTCCATAGCGTGGTAAGAACGGGGCGGCTCACCAGCCACCCCTCCTATTGTCTCGACCCGGTATCGGGCAGAGACGGTCTTATTCCTTGCCAATTCGCGCCATCCTGCTGGCGTAGTCGCGCACCCGCTGCCAGTCGTACTCGCGATAGAGCTGCATCTTTTCGGCTTCCATGGAGCCCTCGGCGTGCAAAGCCAGCACTGCGTTATACCCGCCAAAGTCCGAGGTGGTGATGTCCTGAATCAGGTTAATCACCTGGAGCCGTTCCTTGCCCGAGGTGCCCTTCTTGCCTTTCAGGTATTTCTCGACCAGCGGTCCGGTCTCCTCGCTGCGCAGATCTTCCACCGCCGGAGCGGTCACCAGAATACCACCGGCCAAGTCCTGGACGTGCGACAGGGCTTGGTGAAAATCGGCCGCAAAATGATGCTTGGCGATATTCACGGTCGGAGGGTCGGGGATAACCATGTCGAAGTCGGTCTCGCGTGCCTTCAGACACGCCATATGGGTCAGCGAGCGGGTGGTTTCGGCATAGCTGGCCAGCCAGAACAGTTTTTCCTTGACATGGGCGGCTCTTTCAATGCCGTTGTATTCGGCCATCAGACGCCCGGCACCGGCCAAGAGATCAAGGAAAGGTAATTTATAGGAGATCGCGGTCAGACGATGATACTCAACAAATGACAAAGCCAAAGGGCCGGCAAACTGCCATTCGCCCTGCAAGAAAATCCGCTCGTTGGGCACGAACACGTCATCAAAGATGGTCAGCGTTTCGGTCATTTTCACGCCCGAGCTGACCGGATGATCGAAGCTGTTGCGCTGGGTATACGAGCCGTAGCCGCTCATCAACAGCTTGAGCCCCGGCGTATCCAGCGGAATGGCAAAGGAGACCGCATAGTCCTTGTCCTCTGCCCCCATGGCCCGGGTGGGCAGGACGATCATCTCGTTGGCGTGGGTGGTGTTTGAAGTGTGGACCTTGGCCCCCCGCACCACAATGCCGTCGTCCCGCTCTTCCACAATGCGCAGATACAAATCCGGGTCTTCCTGTTCCGAGGGACGCAAGGCGCGGTCGCCCTTGGTGTCGGTCTGGGCCAGGGCAAAGCTGACGTCTTCTGTGCAGCAGTAATCATAAAAGGCTTTGACCCGTTGATAGTAGGCGGTTCCGCAGGCTTCATCTATTTTCCGGGAGGTCCGCAACAGGCCAAACAGCGCATCACTGCCGACCACTTTCGCCAGTACGACCAGCGTTCCGCCTTCCCGGCAGGCGGTCTCGATCAACTCACTTCGTTTGAGCAGTTGTTCCGTGTTCTGCGGCGGCAGAAAATAGCGGCTCATCTCTTCGCCGGTCTCGGGGTTACGGACCACGGCCAGCTCCCGATACTGCGGGTCGTGCATGAGCCGATAGTCGGTTGCCTCATGATCGATGGCGGTTTGAACGAGCGGATGCCCGGTCACATCAGGGATGCGCTGGCCTCGAAAATAGACCTGCCGGTCGTCCTTCAGGCTGTCTTTGTATTGCTCAACCGTGCGTAGCGGCATAGGATAATCCTCGCTTTCAAAATTGCTCTCTTGTCATAATCGTGATGCACCCAAAGCTCAAGCAGGCCGTTCGGCTTTTTAACCGTCGGGAGTATTTTGACAGCCACCAGGTGCTCGAAGAGGTCTGGCAGGAAGCTGACACCGAGGACAAAACATTCTACGAAGCCTTGATTCGCCTGGCCACGGGTCTCCACATGCGGTTCAATCGGGGCGGCTCACAGGGCGCGGTGAATCTGCTGACCCAGGCCCTCATGCGGCTTGAAGATTTTCGTCCGACTGCATACGGAATTGATGTTGCCCGACTGTACCGGGACATCGATACCCATGTCGCCGACCTCAAGACGGAAGACAAACCCAAGGTGGGGTTCTTCGAGCGCTGGAAAGTGCCCCGGATTTACCCTGCGGACTGAACTCAGCGTCGGAGCTGATCGATCGAATACGTCCCGGCCGTAGGCTCTAACTCGACCTCGAACGATTCCATCACCCGCGCCACCATGCCGTAGAAACCAATGGCCAGGGCCAGCTCAACCATCTGCCGTGGCCCCAAATCCTTCTCCAGGGCGGCGAAAGTCTCGGCCGACGCTTTGACATCCTGCGTGACCTCATCGGTAAAACGGAGCACATTCTTTTCCACTGCATTAAAAGCGTCCGCGTCGGCCCCTTGGGGGATAGCCTCAACCTGAGCGTCCGTGACCCCCGTCTCTTTGGCGAGGGGCACATGCTGGGTCCACTCATAGTTGGCCCCGGTCAGATGGGCGACGCGCAGGATGGCCAGCTCACGCAGATGGTCGTCCAGCTCTTGTTTCGTCAGAATGGACTGGCCAAAAACGAGCAGCGGTATGGCGTTCGTCGGCGCGTTCAGAAACATCTTCATGATATTGAGCGGCGGGAGCTTTTCCGCCGCGCCGCGCACCTTTTCCGGTAAGTCTTCCAGCCTGGGATAGGGAATACGAGCCATGCTTCCTCCTTTTGGTGTCAGTATCAAACCGGCCCCGACCCTAACGCGCGCGGCTGACCGAAGTCAATGCACGCCCTGCTCCCTTTCGACCCAGCGACAATCTCTGTTACACTCCGTCCTCCTGTTAAGGAGTACCCACAGGCATGGACATCCCCCTCACGCGTATTCAGCAGCCCAAACCCAAACCGCCCGATGACACACTCGGGTTTGGCCAGATTTTTACCGATCATATGTTTCTTCTGGACGGGGTTGCCGATACGGGCTGGTCCAACCCACGTATCGTGCCGTATGGGCCCCTGTCGCTGGAGCCGGCTACCGTCGGCCTCCACTACGCTCAAGCTATCTTTGAGGGACTCAAGGCCTATCGTTCACCGGACGATAAAATTCTGCTCTTTCGGCCAGACCGCAATATCGCCCGCTTCAATCGCTCTGCCGCCCGGCTGTGCGTCCCGCCGATTGACCCGAAACTCTTTCTCTCGGCGCTCAAGCAGTTGGTGAAACTGGACCAGGACTGGGTGCCGCATGCGCCCGGCACCTCCCTGTATATCCGGCCGGTTGCTTTTGCCTGCGACCCCGACCTGCGGGTGCGACCATCTCACACCTACCAGTTCTTTATTATTCTCTCGCCGGTCGCCGCCTATTATGCCGAAGGCTTCAAACCGCTCCGTATCCGGGTGGAAGACCGCTATGTGCGGGCCGTGCGAGGCGGAACCGGGGCCGCCAAAACCGCGGGAAATTATGGGGGCAGCTTATTCGCCGGCGAAGAGGCTCACAAAGACGGTTTTGCCCAGGTGTTGTGGCTCGACGGCGTTGAACAGCAATACATCGAAGAAGTCGGCTCCATGAATATCGCCTTCGTGCTCGGCGATGAGCTCGTCACTCCACCAGTCACGGGGACGATTCTCGAAGGCGTGACCCGCGCCTCCGTGCTCCAACTCGCCCAGGACTTTGGGCTGCGGGTGGCAGAGCGACCTATTACCATCACCGAAGTCCTGACCGCGGCGCGGAACGGACTGTTGCGCGAGGTGTTCGGTGCCGGCACCGCAGCCGTCATCTCGCCGGTCAGCGAGCTGTCATATAAAGACGAGACGGTTGTCGTCAATAACGGCCAGGTCGGCCCGCTGTCTCAACGCCTGTTTGACGAGTTGTCCGCCATCCAGCGCGGTCTGACACCCGACCGCCACGGCTGGATGGTGGCGGTCGAGGGCTAGTCCCCGAGCCCGGATTTGCCGTCAAAGGAGGAACCGCCAGATGAATCAAGCCACACAGCGAAACAGCCGGCGCGCAGCGTTCTCATTGAGCATGGGGGTGCTTGCGATCGTGCTCGGCGGGCTCGGCGGGCTCGGCGCTCGCGTGGATACGTGGTTATATGGCCTCGGACTCCTGTTTATGCCGCTTGGGCTGCTGGTGGGAGTGAGCGGCTTGCTACTCGGACTCATTGCCTTGCTGCGGCGGCGGAAGGCGGGAGAGCCACTGGGATTCGCAGCCGCCGGGACAGGCGTTTCGGCGCTGGGCTCTCTCTATGTCGGCAGCCTGGTCCTGACGACCGTTCCCGCGGTCCCGATTCACAACGTGAGCACAGATATCGAGGATCCGCCCGAGTTCACCGCGGTCGCCTCGCTGCGCGGCGCAGGCGACAACCCGCTTTTGTATGACAGCGCAACGCTCGGACCCTTGCAGCGCGCCATTCATCCCGACCTCGGACCGCTGGTGACGGATATGCCGCGGGACCGGATGTACGAACTTGTGCGAGGCGTCCTCATCGCTATGGACCTGGAACTCGTACGCGAAGATCCCGACCAGGGTGAAATCGAAGCCGTTGCCACCACGTTCTGGCTCGGTTTCAAGGACGATCTCGTGGTCAGGCTGCGTGAAACCGAGGCCGGCACGCGCATGGACATCCGTTCGGTCTCGCGGTTCGGAGGGTCCGATATCGGCACCAATACGGAGCGCATTTTCGAGATTTTCAGGCGGGTCGAAGACGCGGGCTAGAACCGTTTCTCCTGCTCATCCGCATCACACCGCTCATAGAGGCCCGTCCTCATCCAGGCCGTGCGCAGCCCGCTGGGTCACGGCGAAGTCCTCTTCGGGCGAGTAGACGAGAGTTTTGCGGCCGTACACGGCAAAATAGAGTACCGCCGCAGCATACCACACCGCACAGCCCCAGACGCCGACCCGGTAGTCCGGATTGAGGAATAAAAAAAGCAGCGTAATCAGCGCAATGACGAAAGCCGTCCATGCGCCAGGCACACCGACCGGACTGCGATACGGACGCTCGATATCGGGCAGATGTTTCCGCAACAGGACGAATGACAACATCTGGAGCATATACGAGATCACGGCTCCAAAGACGGCCATATTGAGCAGGACCGCCCCGACTGGAACATCGCCGAATATGGCCTCGGAGTAATGAATCGCCAGGGCCACACCGTAGCCGATAAGCGCTCCAATCATGAGCGCGATATGGGGGGTTTGACGGGTGCCGTGGGTGACGGACATCCAGTGGGGGAAATAGCCCGCTCGGGACAGGGAGTAGATATTGCGCCCATAGGCAAAAATGATGGTGTGAAAGCTGGCGATCAAACCGGCCACCGCAATCAGGGCTAACAGCTTTGTGCCGATTCCCTGGCCAAAAATTGTCCGAAAGCCCAGGAACAGCGGCTCGTCAGACAGCCCCACCTCCTTGGCTCCAGGGGCGATCCCCGCGTTCAGGAAGAGGATGGCGAAAGCCGTGCAGATGAGGGTCAGCAGGCCCAGCAGAATGCTTTTCGGCATGTCCCGTTTTGGGTCGTGCGACTCTTCTGCCGCCAAGGGCAATTCCTCAATCGCCAGATAAAACCAGATCGCAAACGGCAAGGCCCACGCAATGCCCAGCCAGCCTTTGGGCAAGAACCGGCTCGCTCCCCCGTCCGGTTCGATGGTGAGCACCCACTCCCAGGAGAAATGCGCTATGGCCCCAATACAGAAAATCAGCAGGATGGCCAGCGCAACAAACGTGATGAACACGGCAAACCGAAACGTGAGTTCCACTCCCCAGATGTTCAGGCCAACAAAGACGACATAGGCCAGCAGCCACCACACCGGAGCAAACGCCTCAGGCGTCTCAAAGATCGCACCCAGATACCCGCCAATGCCGACCACGATGACTGCCGGGGTCAGCACATATTCGATATTTTCTCCGAGTCCGGTGATAAAGCCGCCCCAGGGTCCGAGCGCCGAGCGACCGAACGAGTAGGCGCCGCCGGTATGCGGCAGGGCGGGAGACATCTCGGCAATGGAATAACAGAGACCGATGTACATGACGGTGATGATGACCGTTGCGATAAAGAGACCCCAAAAACCACCGGCCGCCAAGCCGAAGTTCCAGCCAAAAAAGTCGCCGGAGATCACCGCGCCGACACCCAGCGCCCAGAGCGACCAGACGCGGGCATGACGCCGCAATTGGCGCTGCTCAAAATACGCGGCATCGCGCTGCTGGTATTCTACCCCGGTACGGGTGTGAGTCTCTGCTCTTTTCTGCATCACGATTCCCATCTGCCTGAGTAGAGCCGGATTCCTCTACAAGCACGTTCTACATACCTGAGGGGGGTTAAGGCGAAAACGGGCCGGACTTGAACGCACGCGCGAGGGCAGATACAACGCAGGGACAATTTTTCAGAAAAGGGAGAAAGACCGATGGATGCAGATGCCAAGAAAACCGCTCTCCGCATGATCCCCTACGGCCTGTACGTGCTGACCGCGGAAAAAGACGGCGAGATCGCCGCGGCAACCGTGAACTGGGTAACCCAGACCGCCTTTGAGCCGCCGCTGGTCGTCGTTGGCGTCAAGGCCGACGCCAGCGCGCACGATGTCATCAAAAAAGCCGGCGCGTTTGCCCTCAACATCCTGGGTAAGGGACAGCAGGGTCCGGCCTTCGCCTTTTTCAAGCCCGTTGAAAAAGACGGTAACACCATCAATGGTGAGGCATACGGCGCGGGCAGTACCGGCGCGCCAGTGCTCGAAAGCGTCCCGGCCTATGTCGAGTGCTCGTTGGAGCAAACCGTCGAGAACGGCGACCATTCTATTTTTGTCGGAAAAGTGGTGAATGCGGTTGTCCAGAAGCAGCCCGAAGGACGCGCGGACCTGGCCACGCTGCACATGGCCGACCTGGGAGACAAGGTCTTCTACGGCGGCTAAAAGAATCCTGTTGCTGGCTGACAGCCCCGGTGTTGCCCTTCCGGTCTGACACCGGGGCTTTTTTGTGTCCGAGCCACTCCGTACTAACCTTGCGGCCCGTAGCGTAATTTGTTTAATTCGCCGATATTTCCAACACAGGAGGACAGCATGGCCGATTTTGTCAAAGTGGCCTCAACGAGTGATATCCCCGCAGGCGAAGGCCGGTGTTTTGAGGTCAACGATCAACAGGTAGCCATCTTCAATGTCGACGGCACCTTCTACGCCCTGGATAATGTGTGCCCGCACCAGGGCGGTCCATTAGGCGAAGGCGAATTAGACGGCAATATGGTCACCTGCCCGTGGCACGCCTGGGATTTCGATGTCACGACCGGAGAAAACAGCGATGACCCGGACGAAAAACAAGATACCTATGAGGTCAAAGTAGACGGCGACGATGTCCTAGTCGCTGTCTGAAAAAGAGTAAACGTGTCCTCCAATACACAGGAGATGCCGGACACGTTTACTCTTTCAACCCGTATGGCGCTTTTTGAACGTATGCAGGCAGAGGACCACGAACAGGTGGTCTTCTGCACGGACCGCAACGCTGGCCTCACCGCTCTGATTGCCATCCACGATACCACCTTAGGACCCACCCTGGGTGGCATCCGTCTGCGGGCGTATGCCAGTGAAGAGGACGCAGTGACAGATGTTCTGCGCCTCTCCCAGGCCATGACCTATAAAGCCTCCCTGGCCGGTCTGGAGTATGGCGGCGGCAAGGCGGTTGTCGTTGCCAATAAGCCAGTAACGAATAGAGAAATTGTATTTCGCGCGCTGGGCCGCGCCATAGAGTCTTTAGCGGGTCGCTATATTCCAACCGAAGACATGGGCACGACGACCGCAGACATTGAACACGTCCGGGCGGAGAGTCGGTTCGGGGTCGGACGGGCGGAGGCGTTTGGCGGTGGCGGAGACCCGTCTCCCATGACGGCCTGGGGAATCTTCTGTGGCTTGCGGGCGTCTCTCGAAGAAACGGACGGCAAGGCCGAATTTCAGGGCTTGACCGTGGCCCTGCCCGGTCTGGGAAAAGTCGGCTACTCCCTGGCCCAATACCTCCACCAAGCCGGGGCACGGCTGATAGTCGCGGATGTGGATGCAACTCGGGCCGACAAAGCGAAGGCCGAGCTCAGCGCCGAGGTTGTCGCCCCGACCGATATTCTGACCCAGCAGTGCGACATCCTCGCCCCCTGTGCCGCGGGTGGGATTTTCAATCCAGAGACGATTCCCCAACTCCGGTGCCGGATTATCGGCGGTGGGGCCAATAATCAGCTCCTGACCGAGGAAGACGGAGACGCACTTCACGCGCGGGGCATTCTGTACGCGCCGGACTTTGCGATTAACGCCGGTGGGCTGATTAACGTCGCGGACGAGTTGGGTCCCGGCGGCTATCGTCGCGAGCGGGCCAAGGCCAAGACCGAACAGATTTACTCCACCCTGAAAACGCTTTTTGCCCAAGCCAAGCAGCGAGACATCCCGCCCCACCGTCTGGCCGTTACCCTGGCTCAGGAACGCATCCGGGCCGTGCGGAATTTGCGCCGGCTGAATACGGCGTCATGAAGGGCCATTTTCGATCTTTCCTCACAAATCCCTCTTTGCTATAGCCTCCTTACTATGAAAAGTGCACTATCTGCCTGGCTTGAAAGCCAGGGCGTATCGCTCGCCAATGATCGCGGCGTTGAACTCCCGGACGCCTTTACTAATCCGCAAGACGAATACGCTGCCGTCTGCAAAAAAGCGGGGCTGATCGACCTGTCCTTTCGCACCCAGGTGAAATGCACGGGAGAGGATCGGACCGATTTTCTGCAGGGCATGTTGTCCAACGATGTCAAAGCTCTGCGACCCGGCGAGGGTTGTCCGGCAACGCTGCTGACGGAGCAGGGACGGATTGTGGCGGACTTGCGCGTCTATGCGGAGGAGTCGGCCATCCTCCTCGACCTTGATGCCCGTATCAAGCAGAAGACGGTTGAAGCCCTCGACCGTTTTATCATTGCCGACGATGTGGAGCTCGAAGACCTGAGCGCCCACCAGGTCACTCTTGCGGTCCAGGGTCCGACCGCGGCAGAGATCGTGGCAGCAGCCGGTCTCTCTGCCTTGCCGGAGCAGGAATTACAGCACCGGGACGCAACGATTGCAGATGTCCCGGTCCGAGTGATTCGCTCCGACCAGACCGGCAAGAGTGGCTATGAGTTCCACATTCCCAGCGACCGGGCAGCCGTCGTCTGGCAGGCACTCGCTCAACTCGACGGGTTGCTTCCCGTTGGCCACACTGCGCTGAATATGCTGCGCGTTGAGGCCGGCATTCCGTGGTATGGACTCGATATGGACGAGGACAGAATCGTGCTGGAGGTCGGCCTCGACCGAGCCATTAGTTTTCATAAGGGCTGTTATCTGGGCCAGGAAGTCGTCGAGCGAGCGGCGGCGCGCGGGCATATGAATCGTCTGCTCAGCGGGTTTCTGTTGCAAAATGAAGGGCAGGCTGCATTGCCGACACGCGGCGACCGACTTTTGAAGGACGACAAGGACGTCGGCTGGCTGACCAGTGTCACCACCTCCCCAACCCTGGGCCGACCGATTGCCCTGGGTTATGTCCGGCGCGAACATGGCGAGCCAGGCACCCGGCTGCGGATTGACAGGCCGGACACGGACATGATAGTCGAGGTGACCAAGTTACCGTTTCTACAGTAGATATTACTTGTAGAGGCATATCACGACAGGAGGGATCAATGCCACAACTGGGTAAACGCTATATGTGTGAAGAGTGCGGGGTTGAGGTGCTCTGCAATAAGCCGGGCGACGGCGCGCTCCACTGCTGCGATAAAGAAATGCCGCTCAAGGAGGCCAAGCCGCTTCCATCGTCTGACTGATACCGGTCTGTTGCCATACACATAACAGTGAGGAGCGAGGGAAACCTCGCTCTTTCTTTTTGGGGCTGGGGTTTATGTCTTTCGCACCCCACACCGCGGACCTGTTGCTCTACGGTGGACATGTTCTCAGCTGTGACCCAGACCGGCCTGAAGCCCAGGCCGTTGCTATTGCGGCAGGAAAAATCCTCGCGGTCGGCACCGAGCAGGAACTACGCGCCTGTGTCTCTCCGAAAACACAGACCCTATCGTGTGCCGGGAAAACGATACTGCCGGGCTTTATCGACCCTCACTTGCATCTCTTTGCCTGGGCGAGTCGCTCCTGCGGCGCAGACCTGGGTACAGCCCGGTCAATTGCTGAAATCCAGTCTCAACTCCAGGCACGCCTGGACGCTCTCGGCTCGCAAGACTGGCTGCGCGGCTATGGCTATGATGAGTTTTTTCTCGACGAGAAACGCCATCCGAATCGACACGACCTCGATGCCATCTCGACCGACCAGCCCATCATCCTGCGTCATCGGACCGGCCATGCTGCCGTTCTGAATAGCGCCGCGCTCCGGCAAACCGGTATCCATGCCCGGTTTATCCCGCCAAAGGGTGGCAACATCGAACACGACGCAAGCGGAGAGCCAACGGGCGTGGTCTACGAGCTAGAGTCGTTTCTGCGGACTGCCCTGCCTCCGCTTCCGGCGCGGGAGTTTCAGGCCGGATTGCGACAGGTCAACGGCGAACTGCTCAGACACGGAGTCTGTTCGTTTCACGACGCCAGTGCCGGCAATACGCCTGAGGCGCTCGGACGCTTCGCCGCCTTCCGAGCCAACGGCGTCATACGTCCCCATGCAACCGTGATGGTCGGGGTTGGAGCGTTCTCGCAGGTACAAGAGGCCGGCCTCACCGCCTTTGACCGGTCCGGCCAGGTTCGGCTGGGCAGTATTAAAATCATGCTGCACGAAAGCGGAGGCGAACTGTATCCGCCGCTGGACGACCTGGCGGAAATGGTCTGGCAGGTGCATCGCCACGGGTTTCAGGTCGCCATCCACGCCGTTGAAGAAGCTCCTGTCTGCGCGGCCCTCGAAGCGATTCAACGGGCACTGGAGCGACTGCCTCGCCACGATCATCGGCATCGAATCGAACACTGCACGCTGTGTCCCCCGCCGTTTCTTGACACCCTGGCCGAGACAGGCTGTGCAGTGGTGGTGCAGCCGGGCTTTCTGCATTTTTATGGCGACAAATATGCCGCACAAGTTGATACGGATGTACACGCTTGGCTGTACCGGGCCAAAAGCTTTCGGGAGCGCAACATTCCCGTTGTCGGCAGCTCAGATTGTCCGATTGCCCCACAGGCCCCATTGGTCGCGATTCAGGCTGCCGTTACCCGCCAGTCCCACACCGGAATGACCCTCAATCCCGCCGAACGCTTGTCGTGTCTTGAGGCGGTTGGTCTGTTCACCCAAGCCGCAGCCTGGGTCGGGTTTGAGGAAGACCGGACCGGCAGCATCGCCCCCGGCATGCGTGCGGATGTGGTTATCCTCGACAGCGACCTGACGAGGCTCCCGGCTGAAGCCCTCAGCCGGGTCAACGTCCAGACAACAATCATTGACGGTGAGATTGTCTATTCGGCATAAGGAGTAAACGTGTCCTCCAATACCGCATGAGATGCTGGACACGTTTACTCTTGAAAGAGCGTGTATGCCTTCCCCCGCTGTCCTGTACGAAAAAGACGGCAGTGTCGCCGTTGTCAGCCTCAACCGGCCTGACATGCTCAACGCCTATAACGTGGCAATGCGGGACGATTTGCACGAAATTCTTCGGGCCGTCCGGGACGACCCTGAGGTCCGGGTCATGATCTTGCGCGGAGAAGGCCCGGCCTTTTCTACCGGCGGAGATGTTTCAGAGTTCGGTTCAGCGCCCTCTCCGCTGCGGGCGCGTGAGGTGCGCTGGCAACGGGATAACTGGGGGCTGCTGTTGCGCCTGCCTCAGCCGACCATTGCGGCGGTCCACGGCTATACCGTCGGCGGCGGGATGGAAATGGCGCTGCTGTGTGATTTGTGCATTGCCGCGGACGATACGGTCTTTTTTCTACCGGAAACCGGCCTGGGTATGATCCCTGGGGTAGGCGGGACGCAGACTGCACCCCGAGCCATCGGGCTGGGCCGCGCCCTTGATATGGTCCTCACCGGAAAGCGTCTGAGTGCCGACCAGGCCCTCCAGATTGGCCTGGTAAATCGGGTGGTTTCCCTGGCTACCCTCTTGACTGAGGCCAAATCTCTGGCATACACACTGTCCCGTTATAATCCAACAGTCGTTGCCCTGGCAAAACGGGCCGTCCGACAGGGCGCTGACCTGAATTTATCCGATGGCTTACGACTGGAACAAAATCTATTTGCACTGGTAAAGGAGCAGGCATGAATACGTCACAGTTTATCGGTATTCCGGGCATGATGTTTCCGGACCAGGAAATCCTGGCTTTCGAAGGGAATCGGTTGACCTATGGAACGCTGCTGGAGCGGGTCAAACGGCTGGCCAGCAGTTTGCGCGCCCAGGGGATTCAGGCCGGTGACCGCGTGGCGATCTTACAGACAAACTGCAATGAGTACATCGAGACCTATTATGCCACGGCAACCCTGGGCGCGACTTTTGTACCGCTGAACTATCGGGCCAAGCCCCCTGAACTGGAATATATGATTACCGCGGCGGAGAGCAAAATTCTGTTTGTGGGTGATCGTTATATCGACTTGATCAATGACCTCAAACCCAATCTCGGCTGCGTGGAGAAGTATGTCACGATCGAAGCGCGGCGTGACGATATGCTGCACTACGACGACTTTATTGAGCAGGGTTCGCCCGACATCGAAGAGGCCGAGGTGGATGAGGGCGACCTGTCCATCCTGATGTATACCAGTGGCACGACGTCTTTGCCCAAGGGTGTGATGCTGACCTACGGCGGGTTCACCAACTATGTCATCGGTACCGTCGAGATGGCGGACGGGACCCCACGTGGCACTTCGTTGCTGTGCGCGCCGCTCTACCATATTGCCGGCACGATGAACATCATGACCGCGCTGTGGAACGGCCGGAAGATCGCCATCCTGCGTCAGTTCGATACCCAGGAGTGGTTGGAGGCCGTTCAGAACGAGCAGGTGACGCACGCCTTTGTCGTGCCCACGATGCTGAAACAACTCATCGATCATCCCGAATTCTCGAACTACGACATGTCGAGTTTGCAGAACGTCTCCTATGGCGGCGCGCCCATGGCCTTCCCCGTCATTCGTAAAGCGATTGATATGTTCCCGGATTCGACCGGTTTTGTGAACGCCTTTGGCCAGACCGAAACCAACTCGACCCTGACCGTCCTCGGACCGGACGACCATAAGCTGAACGGCACGCCGGAAGAGGTTGAGCGCAATCTGAAGCGTCTGACCTCGGTCGGCAAACCCCTGCCGGATGTGGAAGTCCAGGTCCTTGATGACGATAATAAAGAGATGCCGGCCAATGAGATCGGCGAGGTGGTCATTCGCACCCCGCGGGTGATGAAGGGCTACGCCAATCAGGAAAGCGCGACCGCCGCCCTGCTGGATGAAAACGGCTGGCTGCATACCCGCGACATGGGCTATATCGACGAAGATGGCTATGTCTATCTGGTTGGCCGCAAGGACGACATCATCATTCGTGGCGGTGAAAACATTGCACCGGCTGAAATCGAAGCGGTCCTGCACGCCCATCCGGCAGTCGATGAAGCGGCCATTATCGGTGTGCCTGACGTCGATTGGGGACAAAAGATCGTAGCCTTTGTCGCCCTCAAGCCGGGCCAGACCGCCACCGCGGACGAAGTGGGCGATTTCTGCAAGGAACGGCTGGCCAGCTTCAAGAAACCGGGAGAGATCAATTTCCTGGACGAGCTGCCCAAGAACCCCCTAGGCAAAGTCCTCAAGAAAGAACTCAAGGCGCAGTACGAATAGTTCGGCAGGAGTGTCCTTATTGGACACTCTTTTTATTGAGGTATCGGTGTGTCCGCTCTGGTGTATGAGATTCGAGGGAAAGTGGCTTGGTTGCGCTTGTCGGGTCCGGGTCAGGGCAACCGGCTTACGCCCCGGACAGACCAGGAGATAGCCGCCGCCTGCCAGGCCATCGAGGAAGACACCACGGTCGAAATCGGTGTCCTGACCGGCTCGGCCCGCAGTTTTTGTGAGGGCCTGACACAAGCGGCCAACACTGCGCAGAGCATTCGCGAGCAGTTCGGTTCCATCCGGTGCGTCGAAGCGCTAGCGGCGCTCACAAAACCGACGCTGGCGGCGCTCAATGGCAACGCATTCGGCCTCGGTCTGGAACTGGCCCTCGCCTGCGACCTCCGTCTGGCCGTTTCGACGGCCCGGTTCAGCCTCCCCCAGGTGACCGAGCGGCTGATTCCTTTTGGTGGAGGGACGCAACGCCTGCCGCGTGTAGTCGGACAGGCAAAGGCATTGGAACTCATCCTCACCGGCAGACAGCTTGACGCCGCTGAGGCGCATCGCATCGGCCTGGTCAATGAAGCGATTGCCGCGGACGACTTCTTGACCCGTGTTGACGAGGTCCTGTCCGGTCTGTTAGGCAAAGGCCCTGTCGCTTTACGACTCGGTAAAGAGGCGGTACATAAAGCGCTGGACCTGACGCTCGATCAGGGGGTGCGGTTGGAAGAAGACCTGTATGCCCTTCTCCAGACAACCCAGGATCGGACCGAGGGCGTGGAATCTTTCTTAGCCAAACGGAAACCTCGATTTACCGGACGCTAAGAGAAAACAGGAGGCAGCAGTATGGCAAACCAACTCGGCAAAATGTATCTGTGTGGAAGCTGCGGCGCGCAGGTCATCGTGACCAAGGGTGGCGATGGCGCGGTCAAGTGCTGTGGTGCTGAGATGCAGAAAAAATAGTCGCTCGTGCACAGCTCTCAGAGAGAGCAGGGACCAGGGAGCACGGTCGCATTATTGATACAGGGCACCGCTTGAAAGGTGCCCTTTTTTTATCACGACACTCACAAGCCACCTTGCAAGACCGCCAAGCACTCGGATAGCATGGCCGGCACTGCTCAGGGTCACAACACATAACCGCTCGCATGCATCCCGAGTGAAGCGTGGAGGTTGACAGTCATGCCGGCCCCGATTTCCGCCGATGAAATACAGTCCCGCATTGTCGCGGCCCTGCCCGACGCGCAAGTGCATATTCGCGATTACACCGGTGGCGGGGACCACTACGAAGCCGTGGTCGTGTCCGCGGCCTTCGACGGCAAGAACGCCGTCGCCCGGCATCGACTGGTGTATGGCGCCCTCCAGGACGCCATGGTTGAACGCATTCATGCCCTGACTCTCAAAACCATGACCCCCCAGGAATTTGAGGCCGATGCCC
The DNA here is from genome assembly GCA_965232605.1 of uncultured Binatia bacterium (SeqCode). Classification (GTDB taxonomy): domain Bacteria; phylum Desulfobacterota; class Binatia; order Bin18; family Bin18; genus Bin18. The sequence goes on from CBDDQA010000006.1 coordinate 576,103, forward strand.
GGCAGTCCGGCCTGGTGAATATCGAAACGCACAAATCATAAGCCACGAACCCACGAGGAGGAAAAAATGGCAGACAGCGTACAGGCGCATATTGACGAGACCGTGAAAAACAACAAAGTCCTCATCTATATGAAGGGCAATCCAACCTTTCCGATGTGCGGGTTTTCGGCCGCCACGATTCAGATTTTCGACTCCTTGGGCGTGCCGTACGAGACCATCGACGTGTTGCAGAACCCTGCCATCCGGGATGGCATCAAGCGCTATTCCAACTGGCCGACCATTCCGCAGGTGTATGTGAACGGCGAATTCCTCGGCGGCTGCGATATCATCCAGGAAATGCACAGCCGCGGCGAGCTTGAGCCCATCGTGCGGGCCGCCCTCGAAGGCTAAGCCAAAAACCTCCCTTGGTGATATTCCGCCAGGGGAGGAAAACGCAATTGAAAACGCGTAAGCCTTTTCATTCTCAGTTCGTTATCTGTGTGGAGAACTCCGAGTATCCGGCCTCGCTTGAACTCCACAAGCTCTACCGAGTCCTGCCCGATGAAGATGCGGCGCTGGACGGCGATGTCCGAATCATTGACGAGAGTGGGGAGGATGATCTCTACCCGGCGGAATACTTCGTTGTCATCAAAGTCCCCCGTCAATCAGCCCAAGCCCTGGCCAAATCGTTTGACCGGAGCGTTCGGCACGCCGCCTAGTCCAGTAAATCGGCCATGAAAAAACCAAAGCTGGCGTACTTCGAGCAAGTCCCCGTTGACCAAGCTGCCGACAAGCAGGAGACAATGAATGATTGATGTAAAAGAGGCAGTGGAATTCGCCTACGATTTTGTTCAGCAATTGCCGAAAGTTGGGGATGTGAACCCGATAACCCTGGAGGAAGTCGAACTGACGGACGACGAACGGTATTGGCTCATCACGCTGGGGCTGTATCGTTCAGCGTTGCCCACTATCGGTCCCACAGACACGTTTGCCAGCAAAGTGCTGGCAAAACAGGAACGGGAGTATAAGGTCGTGAAGATTCACGCTGACAGCGGTAAGGTCCAATCGATGAAGATTAGAAACGTATGAATGAAATAGAGCAGCTTGCCCAGCGCTACAAACAAGCGGGCATAGTAGTCGATACGAATATCCTGCTTCTCTACTTCATTGGCGCATTGGACCGAGAGTTCATTCCCCAATTCAAACGGACTCGACAATTCACCGTCGAGGACCATGCAACACTAATTCGCATTCTGGACTTTTTCGATACAGTCGTCACAACTCCGAACATCCTTACAGAAGTCAGCAATCTTTCAGGCCAGCTTGGCGAACCTGTCAGAAGTGAGTATTTCAAGAAATTCTCCTCCGATATCACTCTGCTTAAAGAAGAGTACGTGGCGAGTCAGGATGTCGTCGCCATGCAGGAGTTCGTCAGATTCGGTCTCACCGATGCTGGTCTCATATATGTGACCAGAGGCAGGTATCTGGTCCTCACAGACGACTTTCGCCTGTCACAATACTTGCAAAGGGCCGGTGTTGACGTGATTAATTTTAACCATATTCGGTCTGCGTACTGGTAATATCTGCGGGCGTCTTACGGCGTCACGGCTACACCCCAGGGAATTTTCCCGACCGCAATCGTCTTGAGCAGCGTATCGGTAGTGGTATCGATCACCGCCACGCCGTCGGACCGGCCCATGGTGGCGTAGAGTTTTTTGCCGTCCGGGGTCAGGGCCGACCACCAGCAGCGCTTGCCACCCAGGGCGATGGTCTTGGTCACCGTATTGGTAGCCGGGTCAATGACGCGCACATCGTTGGCCCGACCGTGGACGACATAGACCTTTGAGCCGTCGGGCAACACCGAGATACCGACCGGGCGTTCGCCCATGCTGAGCGTCTCGGTCACGGCCAGTTTTTCGACATCGATCACCGACACGGTATGCGTCCGCTCGTTACTCACATAGGCGGTTTTCCCGTCCGGCATAAAGGCCACGCCGCGCGGATTCTCGCCCACCTTGATCGAACTCAGGACTTTATAGGTCTGGGTGTCAACGACTGTCACGTCGTGCGAAGTCTCGTTCGGCACAAAGGCCAGCTTGCCATCGGGTGAGATCACCACGGTCTCCGGCTCTATACCGGCCTGAATCGTGGCAACAATCTCCTTGCTCGCCAGGTCGACGACGCGCATCACGCCTTCGTTCTCATTCACGACAAACAGCAGTTTTTCGTCGTTGCTGAGGTCGATGCCCTCGGGATCAATGCCGACCGGAAAGGTCTCCACCACCGCATTGGTTGCCGCATCAATGACCGAAATGTCATTGGAGTTGCCGTTGGCGGCATACACCCGCGAGCCGTCAGCCGAGACCAGCACGCCGCGCGGACGGTCGCCGACCGGGACTTTGGCGACGACCTCGTCCGTGTGGGTGTCAATCACCCACACGTCGTTTGACTCCTCGTGCGTGACATAGGCAAACGGCTGAGCGAAGGCCGGAACAGCAAAGACCACACAGCACAGGATCACATACGCATAGACACCAACAACACAGTGACGAGATTTCATGACAGCTCCTTACTGATGAGCGGGCAGCGCAGCGGACGTTGCCGTGTCCGACGTGGCGCCAGCGGCCGCTGCGTCTGCGCCCGATTCACATTTTGAGGCGGCTCGGACATAGGCCAGAATCTGCCAGATCATATCATCAGGCAGTTGTCCGGCAAAACCGACCATCTCCGTCTTGGGGACACCGTCGCTGACGACCTGGAACATTTCCGCGTCCGTTCCTGAACCATTGACCCAGTCGCAGTCGAACAGATTCGGGCATTTGCCGTCCCGGTCGGCCTCCGCTTTTACATGGCAGTAGCCGGCACACACGGCCTGGAAGAGCAGTTCGCCTTCGGCAATCGCCGCTTCATCGCCGGCAAAAGGGTTCTTCATCTCCTCATCAGCCAGCCCGCTCGTTGGGATACACATCAGCAGACCGGCCAACAGCACACCATACACTCGTCTCATGGACCTCCTCGTTTCTGTACGGCAAAGAGTGAACGTGCCCTTTACGTCCCCAAAGCAAGGCTGAGCGCGTTTATTTTTTTGCTCGGGAGAGTCGAAACATCTCCATGACGTCATAGGTTTTCTCAAAGGGAGGATAAAACGGCACGCCATACCGCTGCGCTATGGCCTTGAGCTGTCCGCTCCCTCTCAGCGTTGTCAGGGCCGCATCTATGGCCGTGCGGAGCGCTTCGTCCTGTGTGCGGGTCGCAACATGCTCGTTCCAGCGTGCCACCGAGAGCGGCTCGGCTGAGGCAAACGTCAGCTTCGTTCCAGGCTCCTGTTTGGCATACCAGCCCGCGGTCGGACCCCAGACAAAGGCTAACTCTGCGTCTCCCGTTGCCACGGCAGCCAGCGATTCCTCGGTTGAGAAAAACGTCTGCATCGAAATTTCAAGAGACTCCAGAATAAAGCTGGCAATCGTTTGAGCTTGGACCGCAACGACCTGGCGCTCGATATCGTGCAAGGACGCCGGCGTCTGCCCCTCGCGTCCCAGGAGCTCGAAAGCCGCCCCATAGTAAGCCTTGCCGACCGTCACGTTGTTGGCCTCGCGCACCGCATCTCGGCCGGGTACGCTCAAGATAGCGTCACATCCGTTTCGAGAGAGCCGACGCAGCGGAAAGTCACTCTCATCAACCTCGGTGATCCGCTCGTCATTTCTGACCCAGACCGGCACAAGCGTTCGTCCCATGCTCTTGGCAATAGCCCGCGCCACATCAACGTCGAATCCGCGCTCGTCATGCTGAGAAGAGAAGGGCAGATTATTCCCCAGAAAGCAGACCCGGAGTGGCTCCCCTTCCTCCGCGGAGAGCGGCCCGGCCAGGCAGAAGCACCAACTGAGCACGAGAACAGCAACGTTTCTCCTCCGCCTTCTCCACGCCGCCCCTCCAGTGAGGGGCCAGGAGCCGGGCAACACACGATACAGCAGTCTCACGCTCGCCTGCTCCACTGGTTTATTCCGGCAGGGCAAATACGAGCAAGGCGCTGCCCTTACTCGTCAGCGGCGGCTCGCCCACCAGGGTGACGGCCAGACCACCGCCGCCGCTGGGGATGGCCACATACTGCCGCCCGCCGGCCTGATAGGTGATGGGCTGGGCGCGCATGGATGAGCCGGTCTGAAATTGCCATAACAGCTCGCCGGTCGCGTCATCAAAGGCCAGGGCCAGACCCTCAAGGTTGCCGGAAAACACCAGACCCCCGGCGGTCGCCAGGGCGCCACCCATCATGGGATATTCGTCTTGATAGCGCCATTTGATCTCGCCGGTAGAGGGGTCTATGGCCGACAAATGACCGTAGGATGAGCCATCATCGCCCTGGGTTTTCCCCGGTCCACCGCCCCAGAATGGGATGCCCTTGATAAAGATGGAGGCGGACTTCTTCATCTGCCAGCAGCTCTCCACCACCGGCACATACATCAGCTTGGTCAGCGGGCTATAGGCCGCGGTGTACGAGCCGTTTTTTCCGCCAACGGAACCGGGACAGATAAATTCCTTGCCTTCGGCGGTGGGAACAAACTGCGGGTCGACAATCGGCCGGCCGGCCTCATCCAGCCCTTTTGACCAATTCAGTTTATCGACATATTGGGTGCCGTGCAGGTATTTGCCAGAGGTGCGGTCCAGGGCATAGACGTAGCCGTTCCGGTTGGGCTGGACCAGGGCTTTGACCGTCTCGCCGCTGCGTTCGACATTGACCAGAAACAGGTCGGTGTTGCCGTCATAGTCCCAGATATCGTGAGGCGTGAACTGAAAATACCATTTGATCTCACCCGTATCCGGGTCAAGAGCCAGCACGGAATCCGCGTAGAGATTGTCACCCTTACGGACATCGCCGTTCCAGTCCGGGGCGGTATTGCCCGTCGCCCAATACAGCAAATCCTCATCAGGGTCGTATGAGCCCGTGACCCAGGTTGGGGCACCGCCGTGTTTCCAGGAGTCGCCGGCCCAGGTCTCAGAGCCCGGCTCACCGGCTTCCGGGATGGTGTAGCGCCGCCACTTCCGTTCGCCCGTGTTGATGTCATAGGAATCAATATAGCCGCGGATGCCGTATTCGCCCCCGGCAATGCCGACAATCAGATTATCCCGGACGACCAGGGGGGCAACGGTCGCGCTGAATCCGTCGCTATGCCGGTCCATCTCAATGTTCCACACAACCGCTCCGGTTTTGCGGTTCAGGGCAACCACATGGGCATCGAGCGTTGCCATAAAGATCAAATCTCCGGCAACGGCCGCCCCTTTGTTCGACGGCCCGCAGCACACGCGCATATCGTCCGGCAGTGTGTGCTCATAGCGCCACAGCAACTCGCCCGTGACGGCATCCAGGGCAAAGAGGTGGTTGTAGGCCGCCGTCAGATAAATGATCCCGTCGGCCACAATGGGTGAGGCCTGCATTTGGGCCGGGATGCCGGTCTGGAACATCCAGGCCGCCTTCAGGTTTTTGACATTCTCCCGGTTAATGTCCGTGAGTGGACTGAACCGCCAGCCGGCGTAATTGCCGCCGTACATCAGCCAATAGTTCGGGTCGTCCGTCCCCTTGAGCAGGTGGTCCTGAGTGATGGATTGAAAAGGATAGCCGTCGAGGCCGCCGTTCGTGGCCGGGCCGGCTGTGGCGGATTTGGTGGAGGCCGCCGCCGGCTGAGTTTTGGCGGATTCGGCCTGCGTGTCCGCCCGCCCGCCGACCGCCTGAGCGTGGTAAGGGGTGCCGAGCAGCGTCAGACAACACATCCCGATGAGCATTCCCTGCAACCAATATGTGTGCATATGCTTCCCTCCTTTACGTGTGAAATTCCACGTAAATCCTCGGTATAGCGCGGTCGAAAAGTACTTGCTTTTCAGTATCCGGTCAAGGAAGGCCGGGAGAGGAGCGCCGGGGTAGGGTGCCGCTGGCTGAACAGCGGCAGATAAGATATGGAGTACCCTCGCGGCGCACAGGCAGAAGACGCTGCGAGATAGGGTTCTATGCCGTTGCCTCTCCATTCGCTGTCGGTTTTTCGGGTCGCCCTGCTTATTGTGGCACTCCTCGCCGGGCTGTCGGCAGTGCAGTATCGGCCCGATGTGAGCGGTCGGGTGTGGCAGGCCGGCAAAGCCGCGTGGTGGGATTCCAGACTGCTCGACCTGGGGCTGACGGGCTGGGGTCAGGCTCCCACACAGCCGATTGCCTTCAGCCATGCGCTTCACGCCGGTGAGTATGGTCTGGACTGCCTGTACTGCCACAGTGCGGCGCGTGTCTCACCGGTGGCCCATGTTCCGCCGGTCCAGACGTGTATGGGCTGTCACGCCAGACCAACACCGAACCCGGAGATCAAGAAAATCCAGACCTACTGGAAAAACCGAGAGCCGATTCCGTGGGTTCGCGTGCACGCCCTGCCGGCTTTCACCCGCTTTAATCATAAACGCCATGTCCGGGCCGGGGTCGCCTGCCAGTCCTGTCACGGCGAGGTCCAACGGATGCAACGTGTCGAACAGGTGTCTTCGCTCAAGATGGGCTGGTGCGTGACCTGTCACGATGCCCATCAGGCGAGCAAGGACTGCCTGGTGTGTCACTACTGAGGCAACCGCGCATGGCAAACGGACTCGACAGAAGAAATTTTTTGAAGCTGCTTGGAGCGAGTGCAGCCGCGCCAGTCGTCAGTTGTGCCTCAAAGCCGGTGGAAACCATTATTCCCTATGTGGTTCAGCCCGAGGAGATCACGCCAGGAGTGGCCACCTACTACGCGACCGTCTGTCAGGAGTGTCCGGCCGGCTGCGGTATGGTCGTGCGGACCAGAGAAGGACGCGCCGTCAAAGTCGAAGGCAATCCTTCCCACCCGATCAATCAGGGGACGTTGTGCGCCCGCGGCCAGGCGTCCTTGCAGGGGCTGTACAATCCGGATCGTATCCGCCAGCCGCTGTATCGCAACGAGGCCGGGGAACTCACTCCTCTGTCGTGGCCAGAGGCGGAGGCCCTGCTGGCCGAACGCCTGCAAAAAATCCGGGCAGAGAACCGGGCGGACAAGATCACGTTTCTCGCCGGACAGCTCTCTGACAGCGTGTATCGGTTGGCCGCGCAGTGGCTTGAGACCCTGGGGTCGAGCCGTCTGATGACCTGTGAACCGTTTGGTTTCGAGGCGCTGAGACAGGCCAATCAGGTCTGCTTTCAGCAGGCTTCGATTCCAAGCTATGATCTGACCAGGGCCGGCTTTCTCCTCGGCCTGGGGACCGATTTTCTGGAGACGTGGCATTCCCCGACGTCCTATGCCAAGGCATTCAGCCAGATGCGGAGTCCAACGACGGCGGGGAAATTCGTCCAGGTTGAATCCCGCCTGTCGCTCACCGGGGCGAATGCCGACGAATGGATTGTGCTCAAGCCGGGTCGGGAAGCCTTTTTCGCGCTGGGGCTGGCGCGTCTGATTCTCCCGAACAGTACAGTTCCCGCCGAAGAAAAGGCACGGCTCAGCCAACTGCTGGAACCCTATTCGCCGGAACAGGTCGCTGCGGTGACGGAGGTGCCGGTCGAGACGAGCAACCGACTGGCCCAGGAATTTGTCGGCCACGGGCCAAGCCTGGCCCTCGGAGGTGGCATAGCCGCCAGTTCCCGGCAGGAGACGGCCAGCCTGATTGCGGTTAATCTGCTGAATTATATCGCCGGCAATATCGGCGAGACCGTGCATTTTCATGAGACCCAGGAGCGACCGCAGGTCAGCTCGTACACGGCCTTACTATCTCTGATTGACGAGATGCGGCGCGGAGCAATACCGCTCCTTTTGCTGGCCAACACCAATCCGGCCTTCAGCCTGCCGCCGTCTGCGGGTTTTACCGAGGCGCTGACCCGCGTGCCGTTTGTGGTCAGTTTTTCGTCCTTTCCGGATGAAACCACCGAACAGGCAGACTTGGTTTTACCCGATCATACACCCCTGGAGAGCTGGGGAGACTCCCATCCCGAGGCCGGCGTGTATGGCCTGATGCAACCCGTCATGCCGCCCGTGTTTGAGACCCAGGCGCTGGGCGAGACCTTATTGTCGGTTGCCCCACAGGTTGACGAGACGCTCTCGGAATCGTTGCCCTGGAAGAATTTTTTCGAGTATTTGCAAGCCTCTTGGAGAGAACGGCACGGCGAGACGGGCGATTTTGACGCCTTCTGGCGTCACGCCCTGCAACAGGGCGGGGTCTGGCCGGCCAAAGAGCCGCTCCCGGTTCGGCTCTCCCCGGCTGTGTTTGAGACACGCTTTTCCGAGCCGACCTTTGACCGCGCCGGCGCAGACGCACTGACGTTCATTGCCTACCCCTCGTCACGCTATTATGACGGCCGCGGGGCCAACAAGCCCTGGCTGCAAGAGCTGCCCGACCCCATCACGCAAGCGGTCTGGGATTCCTGGCTTGAGATTCACCCCGAGACCGCCGAAGGCCTGGGCATCGCCGAGGGCGACCGGCTGACGATTACCTCCCCGCATGGGAGCATCGAGGCGAGCGCCTATTTCTACGCCGGTCTGCGGCGCGATGTGGTGGCTATGCCGATCGGCCTGGGCCATAGCGCTTATGGGCGCTACGCCCAGGGACGCGGCGCCAACCCGGTCCATTTGCTTTCGGCCCAACCCGAAACGGCCTCGGGCGGCTTCCCCTGGCTGTCGACCACCGTCCGACTCGCGCGGACCGGCCAACGAGCGCCGCTGGTCACAACGGACGGCAGCCGCCAGCAGCTCGGCCGCGGCATCGCCCAGGCGGTAACGGCAGGACAGCCCGACGAGCATCACCCTGGGGACCACACCGAGCACCCCGCCCGCGATATGTATCCGGCGGTGGAGTACGCCGAGTACCGCTGGGGCATGAGTATCGACCTGTCGGCCTGCATCGGCTGTGGAGCCTGTGTGACAGCCTGTTACGCGGAAAATAACATTCCAGTGGTGGGCGAGGACATGGTGGCCCAGGGCCGGGAAATGTCCTGGCTGCGGATTGAGCGCTATTTCGAGCAGCCGCAGCCAGGAGCGGACGCTCCCGAAGTCCGCTTTGCTCCTATGCTGTGTCAGCACTGCGGCAACGCGCCCTGCGAGCCGGTCTGTCCGGTGTATGCCACCTACCACAACCCGGAAGGACTCAACGCTCAGATATACAACCGTTGCGTCGGCACGCGCTACTGCGCCAATAACTGCTCCTACAAGGTCCGGCGTTTTAATTGGGGCGAGGCCGACTGGCCGGCGCCGCTCAATCTTCAGCTCAATCCGGATGTCACCATACGTGAACCCGGTGTCATGGAAAAATGCACCTTTTGTGTCCAGCGCATTCAGGAGGGCAAAGACCACGCAAAAGACGAAGACCGTTCGGTGCGCGACGGCGAGGTCACACCGGCCTGTGCCCAGACCTGTCCGACGCAGGCCCTGACGTTTGGCAATCTGCAAGACCCCGCCAGCCGTGTGTCCCGGCACTCGCACGACCCCCGCGGGTATACAGTCTTCGAGTCGTTGAACACCCGACCGGCGATTACCTATCTCAAAAAAGTCCGCCGCAAGCCTGAATAAGGATCTGTTGGGTCTGTCACTAAAAACTCGAAACTCAGTCATGCCGACCAGCCTCAGCTATCTTCAGGTCAACCGCGACCTGCTCAAAAACCTGCTCAGCTCGCCCACGCGGGTCTGGTATTCCCTGCTCGGCTGTGACCTGGTGGTGCTGGCCTTTGGCCTGTACTGCTGGGTCTATCAGATTCACTCGGGGCTGGGTGTGACCGGTCTGGCCCACCCGGTCGGCTGGGGTGTGTATATCACCAACTTCGTCTTCTGGGTCGGTATTGCCCACTCGGGTACGCTGATTTCGGCAGTGCTCTTTTTATTTCGGGCCGGCTGGCGGACGCCCATTGCCCGCAGCGCCGAGGCCATGACGATTTTTGCCGTGATGACCGCCGGCCTGTTTCCCATTATCCATCTCGGGCGGGCCTGGAATTTCTATTGGCTGCTGCCCTATCCCAATCAGCGCCAACTCTGGGTCAATTTTCAGTCTCCCCTGGTCTGGGATGCGTTTGCGATCACCACCTATTTCACTGTGAGTTTTCTGTTCTGGTATATCGGTCTGATTCCCGACTTAGGGGCGGCGCGCGACCGCACCGCAGGGCTGCGCCGTAAACTCTACACCCTCTTCTCGCTCGGCTGGCAGGGCACCGACCGGCAGTGGCATCACTATCTGAGCGCCTACGGGTTTTTTGCCGCCCTGGCCACCCCGCTCGTGGTGTCCGTGCACAGCGTGGTGTCCTGGGATTTTGCCATGTCCATCGTACCCGGCTGGCACAGTACCATTTTTGCCCCCTATTTTGTCGCCGGCGCCATCTTCTCCGGTCTGGCCATGGTTCTGACCCTGCTCATTCCGCTCCGCAGAATTTTCGGTCTCGAGGCCTATATCACCGACTACCACTTCGACAATCTGGGCAAAATGATTATTCTGACCTCGCTGATTCTGAGCTATTCCTACGCCAGCGAATTCTTTATTGCCTGGTATAGCGCCAACCCGTACGAGCGCAGCATCTTCTGGTATCGCGCGGTCGGCGACTATGCCCCGCTGTTCTGGCTAATGATCGCCTGCAACTGCGCCATCCCCATGCTGTTGTGGTGGAGGTCGATCCGCACAAGCACGCTGTGCTTGTTCGGTATTGCCCTGCTGGTCAATGTCGGGATGTGGCTGGAACGCTTTGTCATTATCGTGAGTTCCTTGTCGCACGAGTTCGATCCTTCGGCCTGGGGTCTGTATCAGCCTTCGTGGGTTGAAGTGGGTATGACGGTCGGCAGTTTTGCCTGGTTCTTTTTATTCTTCCTGCTCTTCGTGAAATTCCTGCCGCTCGTGTCCCTGGCCGAAGTCAAGGAACACCTGCCCTCTTCAGCCGCGGCCCGTCCCTCCACCCCTCCCCCAGCCCGGCAATCCTCTCAATCCCACGCATCCGCGGTCGGTCTGGTTGGCGTCTTTACGGACCCGGAGAAGCTCGTCGCCGCAGTCCGCTCTGTGCGGCGAGACGGCTATAAAAACCTCAGCGTCGTCTCCCCGTTTCCCAGCCCTGCGCTGGAAGAGGCCCTCGGCCGGCGCAAAAGTCCGGTACGCTATTTTACGTTGATCGGCGGTCTGCTGGGCTGTGCCATCGGTTTTGCCCTACCCACCTATACGGCCCTGGACTGGCCGCTTCAAACGAGCGCCAAGCCCATTGTAGCTTTACCGGCCTTTGCCATTATCGCCTTTGAGCTGACCATTCTCTTTGGGGCGATTGCCACCCTGATTGGACTGCTCGTCAACGCCCGGCTGCCGGCGCGTGCGGTTGCGATCACACACGACCCGCGTTTTTCAGAGGACCGCTTTGGCCTGCTCGTCCCGTGTACCGCCGAGCAGACCGGCACGGTCCGGCGGCTGATGACGGCCGGCGGCGCACAGGAGGTCTATGGCCAGGGTGTGTAGTCATCACGCCGGCACGGACGGCCGTAACCGGGTCTGGAGTCTCGTCGGTCTCGCTCTGGGTCTGGGACTCTTCTGGGCAACCGTCGCCCATGCCCTGCCCTGGAATGACGATATGTATTGGCAGCCCGAACTTGAGGCCGGGACGGCCGCCCGTCCACCTGTGGCGGGTAGCGTGCCAACAACCGGCGTTGAACCGCCCATGTCGTCACGCCTGACCGAGCGCATCAAGGCCGGCCTGCGCGTGCGGAATCCGGTTGAACCCACCCCCCAGTCTATCCGGAACGGGGAAGGGTTATTTCGGATTTACTGCGCGATGTGCCACGGCGAGCAGGGCAGAGGCGACGGCCAGATGGTCGGCAAGGTCGTGCCCTCTTCGGACCTGCATACGGAGAGAATCAGAAACCAGAAAGACGGGTATCTGTATGCCACCATCCGCAGCGGTGGACTGGTGATGCCGGCCTATCAACACGCGCTTTCAACCACAGAGCGGTGGGACCTGGTGAATTACGTTCGCCACCTCCAACAGCAGGAAACCCGGCGGGATCAGTCACCATGAGTGCCGAGACCCTCACAGGAGAGCCCCGGAGCATATCTCCAGATATGCCCTCTCGCCCTTTTACCCTTGGCCTGTGGGTCCTGGTCGGGCTGGGTCTGATCACTTTTCTCATGGGTGTGACCGGGGAGCACGCCCAACGGGCCTGGCAGGCATATCTGGTCAACTGGCTTTTCTGGTCGGGCCTGGCGCTCAGCGGATTGACGTTTTCAGCCCTTCTTCGGGTCACAAAAGCAGAGTGGGCTGGCCCGGTGCAGCAGCTTGCCGAGGCGCTGGCTGCTTTTTTGCCGGTCTCATTTTTTCTTCTTCTTTTTTTCCTCTTTCTGGGCAGTGAACAGCTCTTCTCGTGGATATCTGACCCGATACCGGCCAAACAGGCCTGGTTGAACCAGCCTTTCCTGATACTTCGCAGCCTCGTTGGTTGCGTGCTGCTCTACGGCTGCGGATTCGCCCTGCTACGGGCTTCGCTGCGAGCCGGGCGCCCTCTCACTCGTGTCCTGGTCCCGTCTGTTTCTCACCAGGACGGCGCGAATAGAGTCAGGCAGCAGCGGCAGCTCACGATTCTTTCGGCCGTTTTTCTTGTGCTCTACGCGGTGGTCTTCAGCCTGTTTGCCTTTGATCTGGTGATGGCGCTTGCACCCCACTGGATCAGCACCCTGTTCGGCGCCTATTTTTGTATCGGCAATCTGTATGCGGGGCTCAGCCTGCTCGCCGTTCTCGCCGTGCCGAGGCGCACGGCCACTCTTTTTTCTGCCGAACGCCGCCACGACCTTGGCAAGCTCATTTTTGGCTTTTGTGTCTTATGGACCTATCTGTTCTGGTGTCAATATCTGCCGATCTGGTATGGCAATCTGCCGGAGGAGACCGGTTTTCTCGCCGTCCGCTTGTTTGACGCGCCGTGGACCGCTGTCAGTTGGGTGGTCCTGTTCCTCAATTTTCTCCTGCCCTTCCCCATCCTGCTGCTGCAATGGGTCAAGCGCGCCCCGGCCGCTTTGGCCGGTGTCAGCGCCCTGATCCTGGTCGGCATGTGGCTGGAACGCTACATCCTGGTCGTTCCCTCCATCTGGCAGGAAAACTGGCTCCCGCTGGGCTGGATAGAATTGGGGATGCTGCTGGGTTTCTTCGCCCTGTTCGTCCTGGCCTTTCGGGCCTGGATGAAGATATTCCCCATACGGCTTCCCGCAGCCTGATCGTTCGGCCTGGAGCCACGGAGACAAGTCAGGAGCTCATCGGTGCGCCTTTCGGCAAGCTTTTGAGACAGAGACCAAGTCACAATCGAAGAAGGAGCCGAGCTATCGACCAGGCGTATCCTTCAACACGCCAAATATCTTGGGTGTTGTTCGGAATTATGATCCACTGTTATTACTGCATCCTGACCGCTGCACACGTAGTCCACCCAGTTCCTCCCCCTGGCCCACGCTAACTGTTCTCCCGTTCTAGCCTGACAATCTCCGAATGAATGTTCCCATAGGGTTGTACCTTTTCGCATTTCGCGTCATACTGCCGACCTTCCTGTACCGGTTTGTCGTTAAGGTCGCATTTCAACTTGGCCGTTACGGCCATAGGGACTCCGCACTGGCTGACACTGGTGTGGACTGACCTGAGAGGAGGTCATCATCGGAAACAAGATTTTTGTTGGAAACCTGAATTTTGACACCACACGGGGTGAGCTGGAAACACTCTTTTCTGAAGTGGGCGAACTCGTCGAAGTTTTTCTCCCGTCTGACAGGGCGACCGGCCGACCGCGGGGATTCGCCTTTGTCGAATTCACCGACCCCGCTTCTATTCCTGCCGCGGTAGAGCGCTTCGACGGGTATGAACTCGACGGCAGAAATCTCCGGGTCAACCAAGCAGAGGATCGTCCTCCCCGCCGGCCCTCACATCCTTCGGGTGGCGGTGGCGAGCGTTCTTTTGAACGACCGTGGGGGGGACCGAGGGGCGGCGCAAAGCCAAAGGGCAGTCGTCGCAATCTTCGTCGAGGAAAGCGCAGTTTGTAGATTTCGTCTTCCCCTGTACACAGGACGGCGGGTATAACAGCCCGCCGTTTTTGCGCTCGACCCCCGCGCGTCTCGGCCCCGCTGGCGGGCGGACCGTTTACTCTTTACCTCATGTCCAATCCCTGGCATGGTGGCCCGCATATCGACACCTACCTAAGCGTAATGAGGAGGGACGTATGCTTCAAGTTTTCTCTATGCCCGTGGGCTTTCTCGAATTCGACAGCCGGCTTTTCTTCCCGCAGGACGAGCAGGGTGAACAGATCACCATCCCGGTGCCGAGCTATTTGATTACCCATCCCAAGGGGAACGTGGTTTTTGACACCGGCGTCCACTGCTCCTGCATCGACGATGCCAAGGGCCGTCTTGGCGATATTGCCGAGGCGTTTGCCCCCCGCGCCAGGCCGGGCGAGGAAATTGTCAGCCAGTTGGCGAAATTCAAGCTGACCCCGGACGATATTACCTATGTGGCCAATTCACACTTCCACTTCGACCACGCCGGCGGGAACGAGTTTTTTCCGCACTCAACCTTCCTCGTCCAGAAAAACGAGCTTGAGGCTTCAAAAGACCCGGTCCTCCGAGAAAAAGCGTTTTTTGACCCCCAGGACTATGACCACAATCTCAACTATCAGCCCGTAGACGGCGAGCTGGACATCTTTGATGACGGCACGCTGGTGCTTTTTCCAACCCACGGCCATACCCCAGGCCACCAGTCCCTGCGTATTCGCATCACCAAAGGCACGGACATCGTGGTGACCGCGGATGCCTGTTACACCCAGCGCAATATGGACGAGAACATGCTGCCGTCGATTGCCTATGACACGGATGAGATGTATCGCTCGCTCGGGACGCTACGCGACCTGAGAGACAAACAGGGCGCGACGATTCTCTACGGTCACGACCCGGCCCAGTGGCAGCAGATCAAACACGCCCCCGAGCCGCTGGCATAAGTATCGAGAGCCGGGGCTCGGGTCCGAGTCCCGGTCAGGACCAGGTTTTCCAGACCTCGGGACAATGCCCGACTGTTGCGTCTTTGCCGTTGCGGACAATCGGCGTGCGTATGAGGAGCGCGTCTTCAAGGAGCAGGGTTTCGATCCGGGTGGCGTTCAGCGACGCATGCGTCAATCCTTTTTCAACAAACCGTTTGCCGGCGGTGTCGATCAAGTCCTCCAACCGGACCCGCGCCGCCACCGAGCGCAGTTCGCCCTTGGACATTTCCTTTTGGCTGAGATCAATAAAATGAAAAGGAATCCGACGCTCCTTGAAAAAGCGCTGGGCCTTGCGGGTCTCGGAACATTTTTTCAGGCCAAAAATCTGGATATTCATCGGGCGCTCCTTCTCCCGATCTCACGGTCGGGGGATGCCGGGTCAGACATTCTCCTTACTTGACACCATCCTCACATCACCCATAGGCTAAATGCCCTCTTGTCCTACCAATCGGAGGGAATTTTGTACAATACGACGATTCTGCTGCTCACTGCCCTCTTCTCGCTCGGGCAGTTTTTGGCCTTGCCCACTCAGGCACTCGCCCAGAGTACGGACCCGCCAGGGTCTTCAGACACGCCTGGTGTCCAGACCCGGCCATCGAGTCCAACCGAGCTTGAGCCCATCGTCGTGACCGCCACCCGGAGCAATACCTCCCTGGCCGAGGTGCCGGCCGCGGTGAGCGTCATTGACCGCTCGGATATTCAACTCGGGCTGCCGACTATCGGCTTTGAGGAGCCGCTCAGCCGTGTCCCCGGCGTTTTTGCCCAGAACAGCGCGAACTTTGCCCAGGATTTCCGTCTCTCAATCCGGGGCTTCGGTACCCGGACCGCCTTTGGGGTGCGTGAGGTCAAGGTACTGGTTGACGGTATCCCGGAAACCTCCCCGGACGGGCAAACCCAGCTTGATAATATCGATCTTGGGGCGGCCCGGCGGATTGAGGTTTTACGCGGGCCCTCGTCTTCGCTGTACGGCAATGCGTCCGGAGGCGTCATCAACATCATTACCGAGGACGGCCCGACCACGCCGTTTCTTGAGACGCGCCTGATGGGCGGGTCGTTTGGCCTCCAGAAATATCAGGCAAAAACAGGCGGCCAGGCCGGCAAGCTGAATTATATGTTCAATGCCTCGTATCTGTCTCTGAGTGGTTTTCGGAATCACAGCCGCGCCCAAAACGTCTTATTGACCGGCAAGCTGAAATACACGCTCAGCCCCACGTCCCACCTCACCACCCTGATGAGCTTTATGGACGCGCCCTTTGCCGACGACCCGGGCGGTATCACGCGGGCGCAGGTCGAGGCGGACCGCGAGCAGGCCCGAGACCGCAATGTCCTGCTCGATTCGGGCGAGCGGGTGACGCACGGCCGGCTCGGCTTTGTGTATCGCAAGCAGTTTCTCCCAGGCCACGAACTCACGGTCACGCAGTACTCGTTATTCCGCCAGTTCGAGACCAAGCTGCCCATCATACCCCGCTTCGGTTCCGGGGTGGTCAAATTCGACCGCTTTGGGGTCGGCGGCAGCGTCAAGTACGCGCATGACGGCCGCTTCTTCGGCTTTCGGAATCGTTTTATGCTCGGTGTTGACGTCGAGTTGCAGGCCGATAACCGCCGCCGGTTTGATAATAACCAGGGGGATGTCGGGCAGCGCCGCTTCCACCAGGACGAAGACGTGCGCAGCGTTGGGCCGTTTGTGCACGACGTCTTCTATCTGCGTGATAATCTCCAACTCAGTTTTGGGCTGCGCTACGACGATGTGCGTTTTTCGGTGAATGATCAGTTTCTCGAAGACGGCGATGAGTCCGGCGTGCGAACCTTCGATCATATCAGTCCGATGGGGGGCATTCTGTACAGCCCGCTTGAGAACCTGCACGTGTACGCCAATGTTTCGACCGCCTTTCAGGTGCCGACCACGACCGAGTTGGCCCGACCCGACGAAGGCGGTGGCTTCAATACCGACCTGAATCCGCAGCAGGCTTTGAATTATGAAATCGGGGCGCGCGGCAATGTCTGGAAGCGCCTCACCTATAATTTTGCCCTGTTCTGGATTGTCATTGATGACGAACTGGTGGCGTTTGAGAGCGAGTCGGGCCGGAATTTCTTTCGCAACGCCGGCCGTTCGGAGCGGAAGGGGCTGGAACTCGCGTTTGATATCGCCCTGATGGCAGGCCTGCGCTGGACCCTGGCCTATAGTTTCCTGGATGCCGAGTTTGACCGCTTTATTACCCCGAGCGGCCGCTTTGATAATAAAGACGAGCCCGGCATTCCTCCACATCAACTCTTTACCGAACTCTTCTACGCTCATCCCTCCGGCTTCTACGGCGCGCTGAGCATTCAGCACGTGGATGACTTCTATGTGAATAACGCCAACTCGGCAGAGAACGACGCCTACACCGTGCTGAGTCTGCGCATGGGCTGTGAAATGACCGTGGGGAACAGCCGTATCGCGCCCTTTGTCGGTATCCGCAACATCGCCGACGATGGCTATAACGGCCTCACCCGCCTGAACGCGCTGGGCGGACGTTTCTTCGAGCCCTCAGCCGGCATCAACGCCTATGGTGGCGTGACCGTGAGCTACGATTTCTTGTAGGCTGGAGCGTTCGGCAACGACGAAAGACTCTCTGCCATATCCCAACACAGAGGCTTTATTTGTATTGCAGCTCTGGTCGGCCCTGCTATGGTGGGAGGACCATGTCGGAGTTGGATGTCCTCAAGGAGAGAATCGCCTACCTGAAAGTGCTGTTCGGCATTCTCGTTGTCACTGAAATCAGTCTGGTGGGCTGGCTGGTATCCAATTTTACGGAGGCGACAACTTGGATGCGGAGCGCTGGCATTTTGGTTATGGTCGGCTTCTTGATAATCATATTCATGCTTCATCGCAGAATTGAGACACTGATCGAAAGCTTACGGGAGTTATGACATGGACGTTATCATTTCCCTCGTTTTCCTGGCGTTTGCCGGCGTCCTGGCCTATTGCGCCATCGATGCCCTACGCCGAACCAAGTAGCTCTCTTTCCCCCAGGCCCTCAAACCACGGCATGACCAGGGTCTCGTTGATCGAGTACGGATAGGCGTGGCCCCAATCCGGCAGTTCCGTATAGGTCACATTATAGCCCAGCTTTGTCAGCCCCTCGTGGGTCTGTCGGGTGACATCAACAGTAAAGATCGGGTCCTGTTCGCCGTGCACGATAAAGATGGGCAGGTCTTTGCCCTGACCGCGCTTCAGGAGATGATTGATCGCCGGATGAATCCGCCCGGCCACCGGAGCGATGCCGGCAAAAATATCCGAATACGCCAGCCCGAGAACGTAGGTAAAAATCCCCCCGTCAGAAAACCCGGTCAGATACACGCGCCGGCGGTCCACCGCATAGGTATCCCACACCTCTTCCAGCATCGTGAGGATAGAGCGGCGGTCCAGAACGGGATTCGGCGGGATGCCGGGCAAGCGAATAGCCGACCAGGTTTCCCGTACTGACTTCGGAGCGAGCAGCATATAGCCCTTGCTCTTTGCGGCCCGCAGCCACGTCAGCAGATAGTCGTCCTCCCGGCTGTAGCCGCTGTGGAGGCAGACAATGAGCGGCCATTCGGTGTGCGGGGTGTAATGCTCCGGCACGTATAAGGAATAGGCCGAGCGTTGCTCCTGCCGTTCTTTGCGAACGATACCGACCGGAACGTCCAGGTCCGGGGCCTGTATCTCCAGGGCGGGCAGAGAGGCCAGGACATCCGGGAAAACCCAGTACTGTTGGAGGACGGGCAGCCCGGCGCGCAGTTCGTACAATAGATACTTCCCCCGGCAGAACTCATGCCGCCCTTTCAGGAAATCCATGGCCGACTCCTGGCCGGTGAAAAGTAACAGGAACGCATAGGCGTCAGCACAGTGCTGAACCGCCCGGCTGAACGTGGTGTGGAACTCGTGAAGCGACTCCGGCGGAGACAAGAGCGCCAGGTCCGCCTGGAGCGCCTCGACCGTCTCCCCGAGTCTGTCTCTTAACTGGGCGTTCTGTTCGGCCAGCCGGTGCATGTGGAGCCCTTCGAGATGGGCTTCGACTGTTCGCAGGAAGTCCAGGAGTCGTTGCTCAGTGTGCCGCATTCCGGCGGTATATTGACCGCTCCCTGTTTCCATGGCCCCTCCCCTTCTCCTTGACAGCAAAGAAAGAGTCATGTTTCTAGTGCTGCAATCATCAATCACCAGCCCCTCCCATATCAGGCTATGGAAAACACACAAGCGGTTTCCGCTCTGGAGACATCCACCCCGAAGGAAGAAGACAGCCGGCTCTCCCGCCTGCTCAAGACCCTGGGACCGGGTCTGCTGTTTGCCAGCACCGCGATTGGCGTCTCACATCTGGTGCAGTCAACCCGCGCGGGGGCCAGCTATGGCTATGCGCTGCTGTGGGCGATCATTATTGCCAACCTCTTGAAGTACCCGTCCTTTGAGTATGGCTCGCGGTATGCGAACGCGACCGGAGAAAGCCTGATCGATGGCTATAAGCGGTTTGGGAACTGGGCCTTATACCTCTATCTGTTTATCACAGTCAGCCCGATGTCGATTATTATCGCGGCCATCTGTTTTACCACCGCCGGACTGCTGAATAACCTGCTCGCCCTCGACCTGCCCGTCATTCACACCGCCCTGTTTCTGATCGTCGGCTGCGTCAGCATTTTGCTGGTCGGAAAATACAGCGCCCTGGACAGCCTGATTAAAGTCATTTGTACGGTGCTGTTTCTCTCCACCCTGACCGCTTTTATCCTGACCCTCTTACGCGGCCCGACCGCGCCGGTGCTCTTCTACTCGTCCGAGGTCTGGACCGCCTCGGGCTTTGCCTTTCTGATTGCCCTGATGGGCTGGATGCCGGCCCCCTTGGATCTGTCGGCTCTCAACAGCCTCTGGACGCTGGAACGTTTTCGGCAGACCCACTACCGGCCGACCCTGCGGGAGACCTTGCTCGATTTTAATGTTGCGTATGTGATGACGGCGTTTCTGGCTGTCTGCTTCATGACGCTGGGGGCCTTCATCATGTACGGTTCCGGGCAGTCTTTCTCGAATCAGAGCGGGACGCAGTTCACGCATGAGGTGATTCGGCTCTACACCGCCACGCTCGGGGACTGGAGCTATATCATTATCGCCTCTTCGGCCTTTTCCGTTATGTTCGGCACGGCCCTGGTCATCTTTGACGGCTATGCCAGGGCCATGGACCGCACCTGGGCCTTATTGTTTTCCCGTCACGGACAGGGCAGCCGCAGGGTGTATAATGCCTGGCTCCTCATTGGCGCGGTTGGCGGTTATCTGATTATTGCGCTGTTTCTGACCAGCTTTACCACCTTAATCGACCTGGCCACGATTATCTCCTTTCTGGTCGCGCCGATTATCGCCCTGGCCAATCATCGCCTCGTCCTCAGCCCCCACGTACCAGCAGCCGCACATCCCCCCCACTGGCTGCGGCTGCTGAGTTGGGCCGGCATCGTCTTTCTGACGGTCTTTACCCTGGTGTATATCGGCCTGCGCCTCATGCCGTGAGTAACGGGGGAGGCAGGCATGAGCCAAGTGGCCCACCACCCGCGGCCGGACGACGGACCCGGCTCCGGGGGCGGTCGGAGCAAGACCTGGATATCGGGTCTGGATATCGACCAGGCGGTCTTCCCGGTTTCCGCGCTTACCATCGGCGTCTTTGTCCTCGGCGCGCTGCTGTTCCCGGACAGGGCGAGCCAGGTCTTTGGGCAGACCCGGACCTGGCTCGCCACCCGGTTCGACTGGCTGTTCCTGCTCACCGCCAACTTCGCCCTGCTGTTCTGCCTGTTGATAGCCCTCTCCCCGCTCGGCAAGGTGCGGCTCGGCGGACGGGAGGCCGTCCCCGAGTACTCGACTGTCAGTTGGTTGGCCATGCTCTTTGCCGCCGGCATCGGCATTGGGCTGATGTTCTTCGGGGTGCTGGAGCCGGTCCAGCACTTTCTGTATCCCCCGCTCGGTATTCATGCCGCCGACCCCGAGACGGCCCGCGCCCTCGGCATCGCCGCGGCGACTTTTCACTGGGGTCTGCACGGCTGGGCCATCTACGCGGTTGTGGGGCTTACCCTGGCGTTCTTCAGCTATAACCGGGGCCTGCCGCTCACGCTGCGTTCGGCCTTCTCTCCCCTGCTCGGCGACCGCGTCCGGGGCTGGGCCGGCCATCTGCTTGATACGCTGGCCGTCTTTATGACTGTGTTCGGTCTGGCCACCTCGCTCGGCCTGGGCGCCAATCAGGTGACGGGCGGCCTCAACTATCTGTTCGGGATGCCGGCTACCGACCTCACCCCGGTGGCGCTCATCGTGCTGATCACCGCCGTGGCCACCGGCTCGGTGCTGACCGGGCTGAATGTCGGCATCAAGCGTCTCAGCGAGTTGAACGCGATTCTGGCGGTGTTGCTGCTGGTGGGCATTATCGGAATCGGACCAAGCCGCTCTATCTGGGCCGGCTTCTTCGGCGGGCTGGGCAGCTATCTGGCTGAAATAGCGCCGCTCAGCAACTGGGTGGGCCGGCAGGACACCGCCTTCCTGCACGACTGGACCACCTTCTATCTGGCCTGGTGGCTTTCCTGGGCGCCATTCGTCGGTATTTTTATCGCCCGCATTTCCAGGGGCCGGACCGTCCGCGCGTTCTTCCTGTGCGTCCTCTTCCTGCCGACGCTATTCGTTTTACTGTGGATGAGCGCTTTTGGCGGGACCGCCATCCATCAATATCTCACCGCTGGTTACACCGGCGTGACCGATACCGTGACCGCCTGGACACCGGAGTTGGCGCTGTTCAAAATGCTCGAACCGCTGCCGCTGACCGGGCTGCTTTCCGGCGTCGCTCTCGTCCTGATCGTCCTCTTCTTCGTCACCTCCTCGGACTCCGGCTCGCTGGTCGTTGCGACCATTGCCGCCGGCGGCAATACCGACACTCCGGTCGGGCAGCGCGTATTCTGGTGCGTGCTCGAAGGACTGGTCGCCATTGCCCTCCTGCTCGGCGGCGGTCTGCTGTCCTTACAGGCCGCCGCGCTCGCCGCCGGCCTCCCGTTCACCCTGGTCCTCATCGGCATGGCCCTCACGACCGGGGTGGAACTGCGCCGTGAAGCGCTTTGACGTTGGGCCGGCCTCGTCTTTCTAACGGTCTTTAAATTTTGGCCGATTATCGGACGTGCGCTCACTTTTGCTGGCGTTTTTCGCGCAAATGATCCTTTTTTACCCCCAGAATGATACCTGTTTGAATCTCGGCACCGCATGCGCAGCCCTACGTCTCACCCGGTCCGGGAGGGGTGACCCAAAGGGCCGGCCCCGGCCTTGATCCGGGGGCCGGGGTGGATTGGCCCGCACGGGTCTTGCCTGGCGGCCCGGACTGAGCCACAACAGACGGCATGCCTGGAACAAACGCCAAACTGACCACCGCCGTCGAAACCTATCTGAGCGAGTGGTGAACACCGATGCCCAAGCAGCGCAATCGTGAAGAAGTCGTCAACACGCAACTGGCCGTATTGATCTCAAAGCTCGGCGTCACCGCAGATGCGGAAACCATTCATCTGCACGGCAGGCACCGGCCCGATGTCCTGTTTCAGTTGCGGGGTCTGCGCGCAGTCATCGAAGGCAAGTTTGCCGACGTACCGAACGCTGAACAGATCGTTCTGGACGACGCCCGCAAGCGTGTCCGGGCCGGGATTGCCCATATTGCCGCAGCAACGGTTTATCCCGAGCAACTTCGCGCGACGCCCACCGCTCAGATGCTTGACGCGCTCGCTGAAGCGCGGTTGCGCTATTGCATCATCACCGAGACCTCCGAGGGCGATGAGTGGTTCGAGGGGAATCCGGCGGCGTTGATGGAAGCCCTGCGCCGGGCGCAAGAGGCGCTCAGCCAGGATGATATTGTTGAGCGGACAGCCAAGGCGCTGCATGGCCGACTGGTCAGCGTGACGCAACTCTGGCTGGGCCAAACAGGTGCGTGTGACCGGCTGTCAAAAATTCTCGGCATCACCCCACCCAAAGGTGAGACACCGGACAAGGCCCAAGGCCGACGCGAGACAGCGGCCAAGGTCTCGGCCCTGGTGCTGGCCAACGCCCTGATTTTTCAAGAACAGTTGGCAATAACGGATGGCCGGATTACGCCGCTCCGTAAAATTGAAAAGGAAGCCGATTTCGTTGGCGCTCTGGCGAAGCACTGGCGCTGGATATGGGAGAACATCAACTATGTGCCGATTTTCCAGCTTGGTGAGCGCGTCCTGGATGAACTGCCGAGTGATCTCAGCACCACGCGGGCCGTCAGCGCAGTACTCTCACAAGCCAAAGCCATTTGTGAGCAACAGGCCGCCTTACGCCATGACCTGATGGGCCGCATCTATCACTGGCTGCTGCACGAAGCAAAATATCTCGGCACCTATTACACGTCGGTGCCAGCCGCCACCCTGCTGCTCAAACTGACCCTGGCCGCGGACTGGAAACAAGACTTGGGCAACCCTGCGGAGTTGGCCCACTTCAAGGTGGCCGACCTGGCCTGCGGAACGGGCACACTGCTGATGGCCGCGGCCCAGGCATTTTCCGACGAGTACATCCGAACCCGCGCGGCCTCAGACCGGCCGCTGGGGCAGCAGGAGCTTTCGACGCTGCATCGCACCCTGATGGAGAATATGTTGCACGGCTATGACGTGCTGCCCTCAGCCGTACACCTGACGGCCTCCACCCTGGCCCTGCTCGCCCCGGACATTGCCTTTGTGCGGATGAATCTGTTTGTCATGCCGCTTGGCGTTGACCAGGGACGGGCGCGTTTGGGTAGCCTGGATTTTCTTGACAGCCGGGAACTCAGAACCCAGATGGCGCTCGACTATTCACAAATTGAGACCATCCGTACCGGCGCGTCCATGTCGCGGGAAACGAGCGCCACCCTGCCCAGGCTGCATCTGTGCGTGATGAACCCGCCCTTTGTCCGTAGCGTGGGTGGCAACCTGCTCTTCGGCTCCCTGCCTGATGAGCGTGGGGCGCTGCAAAAGGACCTCAAGAAGCGGCTCAAGCACCTGCCGGCCAGTGCGACCGCGGGGCTGGGCAGCGTCTTTGTTGCCCTGGCCGACAAGCACCTGGAGGTCGGCGGACGGCTGGCCTTCGTGCTGCCGGCAGCCCTTGCTTCGGGCGAAGCCTGGGGGCCGACGCGCCGGCTGATCGCCGGCAACTACCACCTGGAGACCGTGGTTTCGAGCCACGACGCCGAGCGGCCCAATTTCTCGGAAAATACCGACCTGTCCGAACTCTTGTTCATCGCCCGCAAGCTCGACAGCGGGGAAGAGCCGGGCAGAACGACCTGTATCAGCCTGTGGCGCAATCCGCGCTCGATTCACGAGGCCATGCACCTGGCGAACGCGATTGAGCATGTTGGTTCCGTTGTTGGGATCGAAGAGGCTGGCATCACTGGAGCCCTATCGGGAGATGGAAAACTTGCCGAATTGATGACGCTCCCTGTCGCGTTACCGGATGACATTTGGCTCGGCGCGCTCTTTGCCCAGGTGGAATTGCTGCGCATTTCCTGGCACTTGGCGCGGGGCCGGCTGTCGATTCCGGGCTCAACGAAGAAAACACCGATTCCTTTATGTCCCCTCAACGATCTCGGCGCGCTCGGCCCGGACCGGAAGCGGATACACGAGGGCTTCAAGGTCACGAAATCCGACTGGACGCCCTTTCCGGGCTTCTGGGGGCATAAGTCGGATGAGGTGGTGACAATCGCTCAGACGCCCAACTGCAAACTGCTGGAATGGAAGGACTCTCCGCGTGGCCCACAGTATGGGTCTCATCTCTGGCAGCGTGCGGGTCGAATACTTCTCGTCGAGAGATTGTGGCCCATCACCCACTCGGTTTTGGCAGTGGGATTTGAGGAGAAAGTTCTCGGCAACACGTGGTGGGCTTTCAACGACTCGCAGTTGGATGAACTGCAACGGAAGGCGTTACTTGTGTGGCTCAATTCCACCCTGAGCTTGCTCTTTTATTTTGGCAGACGAACGGTCACACGGAGTGCCTGGATGCAGATGAAGCAGCCAGCCTGGGAATCAATGCCGGTCCTTGATGTACGGAGTCTCACGCAAGAGCAACTCACAGTGCTTGCCGACGCCTATGACGAAGCCGCCTCGCAATCGCTCGCTCCGCTGGCGCAGTTGGACGCCGACCCGGTCCGCATCAACATTGACGATGCCCTGTGTACCGTTCTCGGATTGCCCTCACTTGCGCCGGTTCGCGCCCTGCTCGCCCGTGAACCGGGCCTGACGGGACGGAGGATTGGGGGGTAGTCTAGGCGGTAATTGATTGGCTGGTGTAGGGGATGGTATGGGCTGAGTAACGAGGCAGTAAAAACCGTAGAGGCGAGCAGATGAGCAGCACTCAAGAACCGATAACCAACCTGGCAGACTACATCACGGAAATAAACAAGATTGCGGTTCCTACTGACGATAGCCGCTACATTTATCGCGGACAAAAAAACGAATCCTGGCACATACAAAGCGGGGCTCTCCGGCGCTTACAAAAGGAGCCGTTAGAATATCCCGAGCTATTGCCGTATTTTTTCAAGGGATACATCCACCAGATTATTGATGAAGTTCAACTCCGCTACTCCAGTGTCTATAGTAATCTGACAGCATTGGAGTGCATGGCACACTTGCAGCACAACAGAGTAGCTACCGGGCTGATAGATTTTACCTATAACCCACTGGTTGCCCTCTGGTTTGCGTGCGAAACCGATGGGGCAACCAACGGGAAAGTATTTGTGGTCAATGCCCAGCTCGACAAGACCAGGGAGATCAAAACGAAAGGAGCCTTGGAGCAGGAACTCAAAAGATTTTTTGCAGAAGACGGACAATGGCATCTCTGGCAACCATCCATAGACAATACCGCCGTGGATACACAACGTATTACCATGCAGCAATCTGTTTTCTTGTTCGGTGCACCCGAAGTAGAACCAGGCATGATTGAGAGGGAAATTCTGATTCCCAGGGATCATAAAGAAACATTGCTGCGAGAGTTGGAAACGATGGGCATCTCAGAAAAAACATTGTTCTCAGACCTGGCAGGTTTCTTTGAAAGAAATACTGCCGAATCGACTTACGACAGGGACCTCGCAGAGGATTATTACACCGAAGAGATCAGAAAAGCGGAGGCCCAAGGCAATGAATGAAGAAGCACTCAGCGAGAGTTATTTTCAAAGAGCCAATATCAGAATCGCATTGGGCAAATACGAAGAAGCCATTGCAGACTATGATCGAGCCATTGATCTCAAGCCCGACCTTGTTACGGCATATAATGGCCGTGGCATTGCGAAGGGCAAACTCGGCCAGCGCAGTGATGCTGTTAAGGATTACGATCAAGCTATCCGGCTGGACTCGGCCTATGCTCGTGCCTACTACAACAGAGGGAACGCCAAGCGCCACCTGGAGCGATACGAGGAAGCGCGTGCGGATTTGCAACACGCCTTAGAGTTGGCAATGGAACAAGGCGATGAAAAGGTGCGCAAAGCGGCCCAAGAACGGCTGAACGAATCATCGGCAGGCAACTCGCATGAGAATACAAAATGACAATGTTTGAATGGACAATGTTGCTGGGATGAGCAAAGTCAGCGATTTGCACGAGGAATGGAGTCAGGCGGCGGACTATCAAGCAGCCTAATCAATAAGGACTGGGCCACGTTTATTGCGCGGTTTAGTGTAACTCACCAAGGTCTGTCCGCAATCCACAGCACAGTCAGGGCACCCTCCTCCGCAATTGACAAGTCTTCACGAGCGTCCTACATCCTCAGGCATGAACATAAACGCCTGCCCCGAGGTACACCTGAAGCTCGTCGTAACCCTCGCAACAGCCCTGCTTCTTACCTTTGCCGCCGTACCGGCCGGCGCTGAACAGCCCGTCGGCGAAAAGCCGGAGACTGAATCCGGCAAAGAGCCGCGGAAACTGGAGGCCCTGGAAGAGATGATCGTGACCACCGGTTCACGCCTTCAGCCGGCCGCTGGCCAGGTTGAGCTCGGCCCGATTGTCAGCATTGACGCCGAAGAAATGCTGCACCAGGGAACCGTCCGGGTGGAAGAACTGGTCCGCTCCCTGCCCTCGGTGTTTACTGGCGGTCAGGACGCCTCCAACGCCAACGGCGCCAGCGGCATTGCGACCCTGAACCTGCGCCACCTGGGCTCGTCGCGCACCCTGGTGCTGATCAACGGTCGCCGCATGCCGGCCGGCTCACCCTGGGGCGGGACCGGTAACGAGGACATCAACCAGATTCCGGGCGCCCTGCTCAAGCGCGTCGATGTGCTGACCGGCGGCTCCTCGGTCACCTATGGTTCGGATGCGGTCGCCGGCGTGATCAATTTTGTCTTGATCGACAACTTCGAGGGCATCAAGCTCGATTATCAGTTCAGCCAGCACCAGCACGATAATGACAACCGCGCGGTGAAAAAACTGATCTCCAGTCAGGGCTATCGCGTGGCCGACGACTCCACCGCGGACGGCGAGCTGTCCAACGTCTCGCTGATTCTGGGGAAAAATCTGGACGGCAATCGCGGCAATATCACCGCCTACGCGACCTGGCGCGACGGCGGCGGGATATTGCAGGGCGACCGGGATCACTCCAGTTGCGATTTGACCCCCGATCTTGACCAGTGCGTCGGCTCGGGCACGATCCCCAAGGGCCTGTTTGCCGACTTCGGCACCCGCCAGGTCAGGCCCGGCCACGATCCGGGGCCGCCGTTCTTCTACCAGGTTGAGGGGGACAAGTTCACCGACTGGGACGGGCGCTTCTACAACTATGCGCCGGTGAATCACTTTCAACGGCCCGATGTCCGCTGGACCGCCGGCGCCTTCGCCCACTACGACCTGAACGAACACGTTGAGGCCTACACCGAGCTGATGTTCATGGACGACCGCACCACCGCCCAGATCGCGCCCTCGGGCTCGTTCTTCAGACAGCGCTCTCTGCACTGCGGCAGCGCCTTTCTGTCCGAGCAGCAGTTTCAGGCCCTGTGCGGCCAGTACGGCTTGACGCGGGAAGACATCCAGAATGTCTATATCGGCCGGCGCAGCGTGGAGAGCGGCAATCGCAAGGATTATCTGCACCACACCTCGTATCGCGGCGTGTTCGGGCTGCGGGGCGAGATTGCCGATGCCTGGCGCTATAATCTGTACTACCAATACGCCGAGGTGCGCGCGCTGAGCAAATACGTCAACGATTTGTCGGCCAGCCGGATGAGCCGCGCCCTGGACGCGGTGTACGACCCCGTGAGCGGGGATATCGTGTGCCGGTCCGCGCTGAGCGGGGCCGACCCAAGCTGTGTCCCCTGGAATATCTTCCAGGATGGCGCGGTCAGCAAAGACATGACCGACTATCTCGCCAGAACGTACACGACCCGTGGCAGCACCAACCAGCACGTGCTGTCCGGCCAGGTCGCGGTCAATCTCGGCCGCTACGGCCTGATATCGCCCTTTGCCACCACCGGCATGAACATTGCCCTGGGCAGCGAGTGGCGCGAGGAAAACCTGACCTACAAGCCCGACCTCGGCAGCCAGAGCGGTGACGGGGCCGGCGCGGGCGGGGAACGGCAGCCTCTCAAGGGCGGCTTCGACGTCCCGTCCGTTTTCTTTGAAGCCGGGATGCCGCTCATCGAAGACCTGCCGTTTATCCGGCAGCTGATCGTCAATGGCGGCTATCGCTCGTCCTGGTACGGCGTCCAGACCGATACCTACGGCGTGCGGGCCGGCTGGGCCATCACCCACGACCTCAGCCTGCGCGGCAGCTATCAGCGGGCCGTCCGCGCCCCGAGCATCCGGGAACAATTCCTGCCCCGGCGGCTGGGTCTGATCTATATGAGCTCCGACCCGTGTGCCGGCGAGGTGGTTGACGGCAAGACCGTGGCCGGCCGGACCTTTGAGGAGTGCGCCCGCAGCGGCGTGACGGCCGCGCAGTTCGGCAATATTCCCGACTCACCGGCCGGTCAGTACAACTTCCTGATCGGGGGCAATCCCGACCTGCTGCCCGAAGATGCGGACACCTATTCGTTCGGCCTGACCTTGACGCCCCGGTTTCTTGAGGGCCTCACCATTGGCATGGATTACTACGACATCGAACTCAAGGGCGGCGTCGGTGCCCTGTCACCCGAGACTGTCCTGAATCACTGCCTGGACGGGAAAACCTCGCAGTGCGGCAAGGTCAAGCGCGGGCCGGGCGGCGACCTGTGGCTGTCGTCCAACACGGTCGAGACCACCGGCCATGTGGAGGCCGTGCTGGAAAACCTGGCCATCGCCGAGGTGCGCGGCTACGATTTCAGCGTGGACTACCGGCTCAGTCTTGGTCGCTACGGCTCCGTCAACTTTACGGACCGGCTGTCCTTTCTCGATACCTATACGCTGAAGGCAACGGACGATATTCCGAAGATCGCCTGCGCCGGCAGTTGGGGCTACTCCTGCGGCACCCCGACCCCGAGAATCCGCAACATCATGCGGACCACCTGGCTGAGCCCCTGGGGGGTCCAACCCAGTCTGATGTGGCGCTACATCAGCACCAGCACCGAGACCGACCCGGACCGCCCCATCCCGGTGGGCGCCCGGCACTATTTCGACCTGTCGGTGATCTGGGAGGTTAATCAGTACGCCAGCCTGCGGCTCGGCATCCGCAACCTGTTTGACAAGGAACCGCCCATCGTCGGCGAGGCCGGCAGGGGCGGCAATACCTTCCCCGGCCTGTACGATGCCCTGGGCCGCTACTGGTTCGTCGGGATGAGCGTCGGCATCTCCTGACCCGGAACGACCATCGTTCGCCCTGAGCGGAGCGAAGTCGAAGGGCGAACGGAGAGCCAGCCGGCAACCCCCAACCCCCAACCCCCAACCCCCAACCCCCAACCCCTAACCCCTAACCCCCAACCCCCAACCCCTAACCCCTAACCCCTAACCCCTAACCCCCAACCCCTGACCCCCAAGGAGTTCTCATGGCAAAAAGAACCGTGTTGCAGAGCGGAATCGCACTGACCCTGCTGCTCAGCCTCACCGCCTCGGCCCTGGCCGCAGAAGACGAACAACCGAGCGCCGCCCAGCCGAACCCTGAAACTCGCCAGGAGCCGGCAGAATTGGAAGCCCTGGTCGTGACCGGCTCTCGTCTCCAGAGGGCGCATCTGGTCAGCTCCAGCCCGGTCATCCAGATTGAGGCCGAAGACCTGGCCTTCCAGGGCACGACCCGGGTGGAAGACATGCTGCGCACCCTGCCCCAGGTCTACTCCCTCCAGAACGCCAGCCAGTCGAACGGCGCCACCGGCACCGCCACCCTGAATCTGCGCAATCTGGGCGCGGAACGTACCCTGGTGCTGATCAACGGCCGACGCCTGCCGGCCGGCTCGCCGCTGCAAGGCGGCATCGGGGCCGATATCAACCAGATTCCGGGCGCGCTGATCAAGAGCGTGGAGGTGCTGACCGGCGGCTCCTCGGCCACCTACGGGTCCGATGCGGTCGCCGGCGTGGTCAATTTTCTGATGGTTGACGACTTCGAGGGCATCAAGCTGGACTACCAGTTCAGCCAGTACCAGCACGACAACGGCAGCGACCGCTGGCAGCGCATCGTCCGGGAGGCCGGCTACGAGGTCGCCGACGGCTCAAACTGGGACGGCGACATCTCGAACGTCTCGCTGATCCTGGGCAAGAACCTGGACCGCGGCAACGTCACGGTCTACGGGACCTACCGCGATATCGACCCGGTGCTCCAGGCCAGGCGCGATTACAGCTCGTGCGCCCTGAGCAATGACCTCAGCCGCTGCTCCGGCTCGGCCACCCAGCCGCAGGGCACCTTTTCCGATTTCGGCCTGCTGCGGGGTCGGGGCCTGGAGAGCTTTGACTACAAGGTGGAGGGCGACCGCTTTGTGCCCCGCCAGGGCACCCTGTTCAACTACGGTCCGTCGAACTATTTTCAGCGTCCCGACCGGCGCTGGACCGCCGGCCTGTTTGCCCACTACGACCTGCACGAGCGGGTCGAGGCCTACACCGAGTTCATGTTCATGGACAATCGCTCGGTCTCCCAGATCGCCCCCTCGGGCGCGTTCTTTGTGACCGATACGCTGGGTTGCGGCAACCCGTTCCTGTCCCAGCAACAGTTTGAAGCCCTGTGCGGTGCGTACGGCTTGACGCGGGATGACCGCCAGCAGGTCTTTATCGGCCGCCGGAATGTGGAGGGCGGCAACCGGCAACACGACCTGCGCCACACCTCGTATCGCGGCGTGGTCGGACTGCGTGGCGACCTGAGTGATACCTGGCGCTACGACCTGTTCTACCAATACTCCGAGGTCCGCATGCAGAACACCTATCTGAACGACCTGTCGACCACCCGCATCAGACGCGCGCTCGACGCGGTGCGCGACCCGGCCACGGGTCGCACCGTCTGCCGCTCGGCGCTGGACGGCTCCGACCCGAGTTGCGTCCCCTGGAATATCTTTCGGGAGGGCGCGGTGACCCAGGAGATGGTTGACTACCTGACCCTGCCCCTGTCCGCCCGCGGGGCGACCGACCAGACGGTCGTGTCCGGCTATATCGCCGGGAATCTCGGGCGCTACGGCCTCCGGTCGCCCTTCGCCGCGACGGGCGTGGACGTGGTCCTGGGCGGCGAATACCGCGACGACAATCTGAAATTCGCGCCCGACCAGGCATATCGCAGCGGCGATGGGGCCGGCCAGGGCGGGGCCAGCCAGCCGGTCAGCGGGGGCTCCGATGTAAAGGAGTTTTTCATCGAAGCCGGTCTTCCGCTGATTAACGGCGCGCGCTTTGTGGAAGAACTGGGGCTGGATGGGGGCTATCGCTATTCTGACTACGATTACGGCGAGCAGACCAATACCTTTGGCGTCCGCGCCGGCTGGGCGATTAATGCCGATATCAGGCTGCGGGCCAGTTTCCAGCGGGCGATTCGCGGCCCGAATGTGCGGGAACGCTTCCTGCCGCAGGGCTTCAATCTGTTCGATATGAGCACCGACCCGTGCGCCGGTCCCGTCACCAACGGCCGAACGGCTGCCGGCCGCAGCCTTGAGGAATGCGCCCGCAGCGGCGTGACCACGACCCAGTTCGGCAATATCGAAAATTCACCGGCGGCCCAATATAACTTTCTACAGGGCGGCAACCCGGACTTGGCGCCCGAGGAATCGGATACCTACTCCTTCGGCCTGGTGTGGACACCCCGCTTGATCCCAGGCTTCAACTTCAGCCTGGACTATTATGCGATCGAGATCAGCCAAGGCATCAACACCCTGACGCCGGAGTTCATCCTCAACGAATGTCTGGACGGCAACGCCTCGCAGTGCGCCAAGGTCAAACGCGGGCGGAGCGGCGACCTGTGGCTCGGCTCCGACATTGACACCAGCGGCCATATTGTGTCGCTGCTCGACAATCTGGCGGTTGAGGAGGTGCGCGGCTTCGACATCACCGTCGGCTATGATCTTCCGCTGAGCGTCATCGGAATGGGCCGCTGGGGCCGGCTGCGTTTCAGCGACATTCTGTCGATCACCTCCACCTGGGACCAGCAGGAGTTAGAAGGCGCGCGCACGGTGGACTGCGCCGGCAACTGGGGGGCCAACTGCGGTTTTCCGACCCCGGATGTGCGGAACACGCTGCGCGCCACCTGGGTGACGCCGTGGGGGCTGCGGCCCAGTCTGATGTGGCGCTATATCAGCCCTGTCGAAGACCTCAACTCCACCCAGGTCGATCTCGGGGCGCGGCACTACTTCGACTTGGCCGCAATCTGGAATTACAATGAATACACCAGCCTGCGCGTCGGCGTGAACAACCTGCTCGACAAGGCCCCGCCGCTGGCCGGCAACGCGGCCGGGCCGTCCATCGCCGGCAACGGCAACACCTTCCCCGGCCTGTACGACGGCTTGGGCCGCTACTGGTTCGTGGGGGTCAGCCTCGGCTTCTCCTAGTCGGCTAGAGCGGTTTACGACAAGTGTCGCCATAGTATTCCGTCTGCGTCAGGCCGGACCCCGGCTCGTGTCCGGGGCAGGCTGTGATCCGGCAGTCAGTCCTTCGACTTCGCTTTGCTACGCTCAGGACGAACGGGCTAGGGGGCTGGATTCCTGCTTGCGCAGGAATGACGGGCGACGACACAGCATCGAAGTCTGCTCTAGTTTTTGGGGCCGGTCAGGACTTGGCCCATGCCGTCGAAAAACTGCTTGACCCAGTGTGTGCCTTTTTGCGCGGATATGGCTTCCAGCTCGCCCTTGTCCAGCCACATGCCCTGGCACGGCCCGCACTCGTCAATCTCGACCTCTTCAATGAGCCGGATGGTCAACCGGATTCCGCACTTGGGGCAGCGATTCAGGGCCAGCTCTCGCACCTCTTCCTCGTGCTCGGCCTCACGCTGCGCTTTCAGCTTGTCGATCAACTCACGGTCGCGTTCCGCAAAATAGCGGCTTTCCTCGGCCTTCTCTTTTTGTTGCAGCTTGGTTCCCAACCGGTCTTTGTCTTCCATGGGGTCTCCTCCTCGCGGTCACGCAGTATAGCACGAATTGGGGATTGGGGGTTAGAGACCCCCAACCCCTAACCCCCAATCCCTAACCCCTCCCTTCCCTTCCAGGCCACACGGGCATATATCAGGCAGCAGACCTGTCCTGAGCCTCCTTCGACTTCGCCCCTCCGGGGCTACGCTCAGGACGAACGCAGGGGAAGGAACACTCGTGGAATCACGTACCTCTCACATTATTGATGAAGTGGAAGCGGCCAGTCGGATCGCAGACGGCATGACGGTCGCCATCGGCTCCCCGACCCCGATGGCTCTTGTGCGTCAGCTCATCCGGCGCGGCCTGAAGGACCTGACGGTGGTCGATGTCGGCCTGTCGCTGGATATGCTCATTGCCGCCGGTTGCGTCAGAAAAGTCGTCAGCTATTACGCCGGCGGTGGTTTTGGGGTGCCGGTTGCTCCGGCCTTTCGCCGGGCCGCGGAGAGCGGTGGAATCGAGGTCTGGGAATGTGAAGAAGGCATTCTGACCTCGGGTCTCCAGGCCGCGGCCCAGGGCCTGCCCTTCCTGCCGTGGCGCGGCGGCGTCGGAACTTCCCTGCCCGAAGTCAACCCCGACCTCAAGGTCTTCACCGACCCGATTCGGGGTGAGACGCTGCTGGCCGTCCCGCCGATCAAGCCCGATGTGGCTCTCCTGCACGCGGCCGTTGCCGACGCGTATGGCAATGTCCAGCACGTTGGCGGACCGGGCTGGATAGACCTGTTCATGCAGCGCGCCGCGGACCAGACCATTGTCCAGGTGGAAAAAGTCGTGGCCAACGAGGACATCCGCAAGGACCCGTGGGCCACCACGATTGCCGGCGCCGATGCGATCGTGCGCGTCCCCTACGGCGCTCATCCGTTCTACAGCCGGGGCTATTACGTTCAGGACAATGCCCATCTCAAGGGCTATCTGGACGCCTCAACCGCCGCGGCCAAGGGCGACCCGGCGGCCCTGGAGGCGTATTTCGCCCGCTACTGCCGCGGACCGGCGACCCATGCCGACTATCTGGAACAGATCGGCATCCGGCGGCTGCTGGAACTGCATGAATACTAATCCCTCCTCCCCTGATACGGAAAAGGACAAGACTATGCCGAGTGCTGTTTCTGCCCAGGACCTTTCTCCGCAAGAACTCATGGCCGTTTTTCTGGCCCGCGACCTGAAAGACCGGGAACATTTGATGGTCGGGGTGGCCATGCCCATTGTGGAAGCCGCGGTGCGCCTGGCCCATCTGCTGCACGGCCCCAATATGGAGTTGATCTTCTTTGGCACCCGTATGAATGTGGCCGACCGGTATACCCTGCCCCTGCCGGCCTTTGCCTGGGATAACCGGGTGGTGCGCTGGGCAGAATCGTTCAGCGACACAGGCCATCGTTTTGAGGATGTCAAGCACTGGCATAAGCGCGTGTTTTTTATTGGCGGGGTCCAGGTTGACCCGCACGGCAATACCAACCTGATCGGGGTTGGGCCGGACTATGCCAGCCTCCGCTTTCGTGGCCCTGGCTCGGTCGGGACACCAACGCTCAGCACCCACGTGGGTCGCTATTATATTGTTCTCAATTCCCACTCACCACGGATTCTGGTTGAGCGCTGCGATTACAGGAGCACCTGTGGCTGGGGCGACGGCGGAGCGGATGCCCGCAAGAAACTGGGACTGCCCGGCGGCGGACCCAGGTATTGCGTCACCCCGCTGTGCGTCATGGATTTTGACGAAGCAGACAAGCACATGCGTCTGCACTCCGTCCATCCAGGCGTGACGCCAGAAGAGGTGCAGGCCCAAACCGGCTTTGCCCTCAGAATGCCATCCCAGGTCCCGACCACCCCCGTACCAACCCCGGAGGAGTTGCACGTGCTGCGCAGCCGGGTCGATCCCGAGGGCCGTTTGAGGCGGATGTAGCCCAAGCAGGGGGTGGCAGCGACACGGACTCCATTATAGTGAGGTTGTTGAAGGAACGGAGAACGGAACCATGGCGAGCATCACGATTCGCAACCTCGACGACGACGTGAAGACTCGCCTGCGGGTGCGCGCGGCGGACAACGGACGGTCCATGGAAGAAGAAGCACGGCTCATCCTGCGCGATGCCGTCGGGCGCAAGAAGCCCCCCCGGAATCTCGCAAGCGCCATTCGCGCCCGGATCGCGCCGCTCGGCGGCGTGGACCTGGAGCTGCCCCCGCGCGAACCCGGACGCGAGCCGCCGTCCTTCGACTGAGGCCGCAGCGATGTTCCTGCTAGACACGAACGTAGTATCCGAACTCTTGCGCCCGGCCCCCGCTCCTGTTGTCGAGACTTGGGTTGGGGGCCGCCGGGCAACGGACCTGTACTTCTCAGCGGTCGGCGAAGCGGAGTTGCGCTACGGCGTCGCGCTTCTGCCTGTGAGCCGGCGTCGAGATGCGCTTGCCGCGGCTATTGAGGCAATTCTGCGAGAGGACTTCGACGACCGGATTCTACCGTTCGATAGCGACGCCGCGAGCGCATATGCCGATATTGCCGCCACCCGCCGGACCGCCGGACGCACTGTCGCACCCGCCGACTGTCAGGTCGCGGCGATCGCCCGCTCACGCGGCATGGCGGTAGCGACGCGCAACATCCGGCACTTCCGGGGCATGGGCATTGAGGTTGTCGATCCCTGGACGGCGGCATGAGCGGCACGACCAAAGCCTGCGCGCGTGTAAAGCCGGTGAATGGAAGCCGGACGGGGCTCGCTCACTGCACCGCCGGTGCGTGGGGTGAGGGCTCCTGGCGCTATACGCCACTTTCAAACAGACCGGGCATCTCTTCTTCGGCAATAACGAGCGCCGAGGTGGGTCGTAGCGCGATACCGCTGGCCTCTCCGCCCGTCGCGCTGCCGTCCGTATTGATATGTTCCAGGCGAGCCGTGCAGGTGC
The DNA here is from genome assembly GCA_965232605.1 of uncultured Binatia bacterium (SeqCode). Taxonomy (GTDB): domain Bacteria; phylum Desulfobacterota; class Binatia; order Bin18; family Bin18; genus Bin18. The sequence continues at coordinate 612,414 of CBDDQA010000006.1, forward strand.
CGTCGCGTTGGGTATCATATCCGACGACCCGAAAAGGCAGCAGGACCAGGGTGCCGACCGGCTCCGGCTCTACCGGCTCACGCACCGTCTCGGTCATCCCCGGCCCAATCACCTGGACTCGGTAATTCTCTTCTTTTGAAACATCCCGTACTGGTCGCATCGCTGTCTCTCCTTCATGCTGCTCGAAGGTATAGTTTTATCGTCCTCGCAAGCAGGCATGTACATAGCAAACCACGCCTAAGCTGACATCCGCCTCTGAGGAACTTTCCGGTCCCGGCTTCACACGCTTTTCACACCCGTGGCCCTTTACTCTTTTCGCAGAAGCGTTTATCTTCCCGGCGTACCGCTTCGGGTGTGGCTTCCGTGCGCCGACACCCTGCGGGGGGCAGCCATTCAATATTCCCAGAGACGAGGAGGATAAACGAAAACATGGACATCAACTCTGATGCGGTGTCTCTCTACGCAATGATTCTCGGCGCGATCGGGCTCATCGTGGCGTTTATTATTTTCAAGTCCGTTTCCAGTCAGCCTAGCGGCAGTGACCGCATGCAGGAGATTGCCAGCTCTATCTATGAAGGAGCGATGGCTTTTCTCAGGCGTGAATATCGAATCCTGATCGTTTTCGTGCTGGTTGTCTTCGGCCTGCTCGCCTGGCAGGTCGCGCTTGAGACCGGTATCGCCTTTCTGACCGGTGCGATCTGTTCCGCGCTGGCCGGCTATCTGGGTATGCAGTCGGCCACCAAGGCGAACGTCCGCACCTCTGAGGCCGCCAGGGCAGAGGGCGAGGGAGCCGCGCTGCTGGTGGCGTTCAACGGCGGGGCGGTCATGGGCCTGTCGGTCGCCAGCCTGGGTCTGCTCGGGGTCGGCGCTTTTCTCGGCCTGTACTCTGACCCGGAAACCTCAAAATACATCAGTGGCTTTGCCATGGGCGCCAGTTCCATCGCCCTGTTTGCTCGGGTCGGGGGCGGTATCTATACCAAAGCCGCGGACGTCGGCAGCGACCTGGTCGGCAAGGTTGAAGCCGGCATCCCCGAAGATGACCCCCGCAATCCCGGGGTGATTGCCGATAATGTCGGGGATAATGTCGGCGATGTGGCCGGTATGGGCGCAGACATTTTCGAGTCCTATGTGGGTTCCATCATTGCCACGATTGCGATCGGCGCGACGGTCATCGTGGGAAGCGAGGTCTGGAACAAACTGGGCGACGCGGGGGTGGAAGAAGCCGTGTTGCGCAATGCCCTCATGGCCCTGCCGCTCAGCATGGCCGTCGTCGGCCTGCTGGCCTCCTTTCTGGGCATCTTCTCGATGAAAGCGCTCAAAAACGTCGGGCCGCAGAACGCGCTGCGCTATTCCGGGTTCATTGCTGCGGGTGTGTTCATTATCGCGGCGCTCGTGCTGGTGAATGTCCTTCCCGTGGCGACCGGTATTTTCTGGGCGGTGGCCTCGGGTTGCGTGGTCGGTGTCGGAATCGGCCTGATCACCGAGTACTATACATCGGCCTCGCCCGTAGCGCGGGTGGCCGAAGCCAGCAAGACGGGCTATGCCACCAATATCATTCACGGCCTGGCGGTTGGTCTGGAAAGCTGCGCGCTGCCCGTGCTGGCCATTTGCGCCGCCATTTTTATTGCCAACCACTTTGCCGGCCTGTACGGCATCGGGATTGCCGGCGTCGGCATGTTGGCGACCGTCGGCGTGACCATGTCCGTCGACGCCTACGGCCCGGTGGCGGACAACGCCGGCGGGATTTCCGAGATGGCCGAACTCGGCCCGGAGGTGCGCAAAATTACTGACGGCCTGGACGCCCTGGGCAATACCACCGCGGCCATGGGCAAAGGCTTTGCCATCGGCTCTGCCGCCCTGACCGCCCTGGCTCTGTTTTCCGCGTTCACCCAGGCGGTTGACCAGAATCGACTGGCGGCCGGCATGGAACCGCTGCTCATCGTGGTCACCGACCCGGTGGTGGTCATTGGTCTGCTGCTGGGCGGGATTCTGCCGTTCTTTATCGGAGCCCTGACCATGACCGCGGTAGGTCGGGCGGCCGGTCAGATGGTAGATGAAATCCGGCGGCAGTTCCGCGAAATTCCCGGCCTGCTCGAAGGCAAGGAGGGCGCGCGGCCGGACGCGGCCCGCTGCGTGGATATTTCAACCGCGGCCGCCCTCAAGGAAATGGTTCTGCCCGGCCTGACCGCGGTGATCGCTCCGGTCGTGGTCGGTCTGGTTCTTGGTGCCGCTGCTCTGGGCGGCATGCTGGCCGGGGCGACTGTGACCGGCGTGCTGCTGGCCCTGTTTATGGCCAACGCCGGCGGTGCCTGGGACAACGCCAAAAAATCGATTGAAAAGGGCGAGGTCGAGGGCGAGGCCAAAGGCTCGGAAGCCCACAAGGCCACCGTCGTGGGCGACACGGTCGGCGACCCGCTGAAAGACACCTCGGGCCCCTCGCTCAACATCCTGATCAAGCTGATGGCGGTCGTGGCCCTGGTAATCGCCCCGCTGCTGGTCTAGCCGGCGTTTTCACTGTGACGCATCTAAGGGCGGGTCTTGGGACCCGCCCTTTCTTGTGAGTGGTAGCGCTCGGCGACACGAACCGGAACCGCATTGCTTGAAACTCAAAAAGCCATTGCATAGTGCGTTACAGCGCTGTGACTGGTTTGCCGTCCGGGAAAAAGAATACGAATCCCCAGCCTCTTGACAGAGCAGGCCAATCGTATAATCTTGATTTTTCTAGTTGAAAATGAATATCAATTTCAACTAGAAAAAAGGGCAGTATAAACCGCAGACAATAAGGCTGCTAACCCATTCACTGAGGCCCGAGGTTCCCACACCCAGAGCCCGTAAGGACTTCTATCCTTACGGGCTTTTTTATGTCTCAGAGTCCTTCGCCCGGTGCGAGGTATTGGTCCCATGTATGCTGAATTGACAAGATTTTTAAGTGTCGGCGGGCCGGTTATCGGCCTGCTGGCCTGTCTGTCGATGGGTGCCCTGACCGTCATTCTGGTCAAGCTGTGGCAATGGCGGCGGCAGCGACCCTGGCCGCGTAACATCACGGAACAGGCCCTCGCGAACCTGGAATACGGGGAACGGACTCTGGCCATCAACCTGTTACAGGGTCAGCAGAACTATCAGGCTCGACTCATCAGCCATACGCTTCAACTGCTCGAAACCGGTGTGCTCTCCATAGAGGAGGTCAAGGATGAATCCAGGCGATTGGCACGTTCATTCGTCGCCAAACTGGCCAGTTACCTGCGCATCCTGGAAGTGGTCGCGTCGTTAGCCCCCCTGCTGGGGTTATTCGGAACCGTCCTCGGCATGATTGACGCCTTTCAGGCCATGGAGGCCGCGGGCACACAGGTCAATCCGAGCGTGCTTTCGGGTGGCATCTGGAAGGCGTTGCTCACGACCGCGGCCGGACTGGCCATCGCCATTCCGGTTTCAATGGCGAACAGTTGGTTTGAACGCAGGGTAGAGGTTGAGGCGACCGCCATGCTGGACGGGCTGGAGCGGATTTTCACTCTTGAGGCGAAAAAGCGGGCCGAACACAGGGTCGAACATCTGCACGGGCAGCCCGGCTCCAGGCTGGCAGGATGAACGAGACGCCGCTGTATTATCCACGCCGCCGGCCCATCAGCCTGACCCCGCTGATCGACGTGGTGTTCATTTTGCTGATGTTCTTCATGTTGACGTCTACCTTTACGCGCTGGAAGGCGGTTGACCTGCGGCTGCCCGTCGCCAGTTCCGACGCCGGTCCGAAGAAACCCCAGGTATTACTCCTGCATACGGACGGCTCGCTTTCGCTGCGCGGACACTCGCTTCAGCTTTCGGACCTCGACGCGGAGGCCGCCGCTCTTGATCCAGCTCTACCGGTCGTTGTGTTTCCCGAAGCCGCCACCCGCGTACAAACCATTATCTCCACCTTTGAACGGCTCGCTACGGCCGGCGTTCCAAGCGCTGTTTTGGGAGCGGCCCTGGAACGGGAGGCAGAAGATTGAATCCCCACCGAGCCGACATCCTCATGACACGAGTCAAGCCACGCCGCGCTCGGAGCAGTGACATGATTCCACTGATAAACATCGTCCTGCTGCTACTGATTTTTTTCTTGATTGCCGGCCAAATGGCCGACCGGCAGGACCAACAGGGCTTTCAACCCCCGACTTCCGTCAGCAATAAACCCCTCCGCCACCAGCCCATCACGCTGTCGCTGAATACACACCGACAGCTTGCCCTCAACGGAGAGGAACTTTCGTTCGAGGCACTCGGTCCGGCCCTGCAAATCGCGCTGGCCGACGATACCCAACAGGTGGCACTGAAAATAGACCGGGACGTGACGGCCGACACGCTCGACAAACTCCTGGATGTCATTCGCTCCCACAACGTCGCGACAGTGAGGCTGTACAGCGTCAATGCGGGGGACCGGAACCGGCCATGAATCACCGGCACTGGGGTTTCGCGTTTGGCGTTGCGCTCGGGATTCATCTCGTGAGTGCGTATGCCTATTTCAATTGGGTACCCCAGCGGTCCCAACCGCGTGGGGCGATTGACGTGGGGGAAGGCGGGGTCGAGGTCGGCCTGGGCCGGATTGGCTCGTATGCAGACCTGACCGAGCGACCCGTAGCGCCGTCCGTACCTGGCCAAGCCGACGCCGCGCAGCAGGAAACGGAGCCACAAAACGTCGAGGTCAAATCGCGCCCACCTGTGCAACCCTTGCCGGAGATCAAGCCCGTAGCGGTTCCCGCTCCCGAACAATCGGTCGTCCCGGTCGAAAAACAGGCAGTAGTGGCTAAACGACCGTCGGTCGTACCGTCGGCGGCCCTTCCCCGTCCTCCCAGACCTGAGCAACCGGCGCAGACGGAATCAGGCCCTCACCAAGAGGCCGTGTCCAGTCTGCCTGCCAGCCCTGACACATCGATCCAAGCCACACCCAAATCACGGTCCTCCGCACGTGCGACCGGAAAACAACAGCACTCGAATTTGGGTGGGCGGGTCGGCAACCCACAAGACTATTTCAGCCTGCTCATCGCCTGGCTGAACCAACACAAAGACTATCCGCCAACGGTCAAGAAGAAAAAACAGCAGGGCACGGTAGTCTTGGCGTTTTCCATTGACCGTAGCGGCACCGTGCTCACCTCTCGCGTCCAAGAAAGTTCCGGTTATCCGTTATTGGATCAGGCTGCGCTCGACATGCTGGCCCGAGCCAACCCGCTGCCGGCCATGCCCGACTCCATGCCGCGCCAACGCCTGCGCCTGGCGGTGCCCATCGAATACTCGTTGGTAACGGAATAGCGCCGGAGCGCATGAATATGGACACGCTCAAATTGAATCCTTCCTCATCATGCAGACATCCGATTGCCGGCTGGCTCATTGATGTTGCGTTAGGGTTGCCTATTGCCCTTGGGATGTTGGCTCCTCCGGCCTCAGCCCAAGAAACTCAGGCTCCTGTCACCCTGGATGCCCTCCACGTTCAGGAGCGCGTGGTTGGAGAGCCCGACTGTCTCACGTTCCGACACAGCCGGGCTCGGGACAGTTTCTGTGTCAGCCTGCATACCCCCGACTCCAGACTAAGGAAACGATTCAGTCAACAACCCGAAGCACAGGCCGCGCGCCCGAGCGACTATCCTGGCCAACTCCTGGCACGGCTGCGTCAATACAAAGACTATCCGCCGGCACTCCGAAAAAAGCGGCAACAGGGCACGGTGGTGTTGACGTTCTCTCTCGACCGTAGCGGCACAGTGATCACCTCTCAGGTTCAAAAAAGCTCCGGCTACCCGCTGCTGGACCAGGGCGCACTTGACCTGTTGGCCAAAGCCAGCCCGTTGCCAGCCATGCCGGATTCCACGGCACCTGAGCGCCTACATTTCGTACTGCCAGTCAAGTTCTCCCTGACCACACAATGACAAATGTCCACAAACGAAAGGAGCAGAGCATGAAGCCCAAGAAAAAGAGAGCAGGAAAGGTGAGAAATCCGCCGGAACCACGCCAGGCGGCCACCTCTACTATTACCAATAATGCGGTCGCCCTGAGCATTTCCGCGGTGATGTTGAGTGGCACGGCTCTGGCCCAGGAGACCCAGGATGAGGAAGAAGCGGTCCTGCTGGATAAGGTTCAGATTCAGGACCGTACAATCGATACCAACCCCTACGCCGAGCCCGGCGTGCCGTATAAGGCCCGCGTCTCGGGCGACCTGCGCCGCCTGGAGGAACTGGCCGACACGCCCCAGACCATGACCGTACTGACCCAGACCCAGATCGAAGATTCGGGCAAGTCGGACTTGCGTGAGATATTATCCGCTCAGCCCGGTATCACCTTGGGAACGGGTGAAGGCGGCAATGCCTTTGGCGACCGTTATATCATTCGCGGTCACGAAGCCCGTAGCGACGTGTTCGTAGACGGCATGCGCGACCCCGGCATGACCATCCGCGAGAGCTTCGCCCTGGAACAGGTCGAAATCACTAAAGGTCCCAGCTCGACCTTTGCCGGTCGTGGCTCGACGGGTGGGGCCATCAACGGCATCACCAAACAGGCCAGCAGCGAGTACGATTTCGTCAAGTTTCAAGGCGGTCTGGGCACCGATGAGTATTACCGGGTGCATCTGGATGCCAATAAGCGTTTCACCGATGAACTGGCCGTACGGGCCAACCTGCTGTACGCAGACGAAGAAGTGCCGGACCGGGCACCCGCGGAACGTCTGCGGCGCGGTGCGGCGGTGTCCGGCAGATACGACCCCACGGACAATAAGTTCTACCTGTCTTTTGATTATTATTTTTTTGATGCGGAGGACGACCCTGACCTCGGGACCCAGATTGAACAGTTCGGCGACCCCTTTGATGATATTCCGGTCTACCTGCAAAAGGACCGCGACTTTCTCAAGTCAGAGGTGCATACCTTCACGTTTCGGGGCGGCTATGAATTCAACGATAATTTCCGGCTGGAAAGCGCCACCCGCTATGGATTCACGGACAACGGCTATGTGCTGACCGGAACCAGCGCCTTCTGGAAGCTGGCCGGCACGGATCAGGTGGCGTGGCGGTTGAGCCAGAAAGACGGCTGGCAGGAGGTAGACTATGTGGCCACCCAACTCAACGCCTTTCTGGACACTGGCCTGAGTTTTACCCAGCACGGGCTGCTCTTGGGTGTAGAGTATTCAGAACATAATGTGCTCAACGGACGCTATAATGTCGATCCCAGAGGCACACCCAATTGCGATGTCGAGGGCGTCTGGCGCGGTACGCTGTACAGCCGCCCCGGCAGTTATTGCATGTACGATAACAGCGGCAACCTGACCGCCAACCTGAACAGCTTCATGGACCTCGCCATCAGCCGGGGCGATTTCGATTCGGACTACGGCATAGACACGGTGTCGGCCTATCTGATGGACACCGTTCACTTTGGCTGGGGCGTAACCGGCTTCTTCGGGGTCCGCATGGACTATTTTGATTACAAAAATACAGTCGTGAGACGCGGCGTCAGTACCGACTACACCTATTCCGATCATTTCTGGAACGGCCACGCCGGGCTGGTGTATCAGCTCACCGACTGGGGCAATGTGTATTTTACCTATGCCACCTCCAGCAATATCAACGGTGGTGAGTCGGACCTGGGCGGCAACTGTGGCTACGGCGGGATTTGCGGCACCCCGACACAGGTTCGCGACAGTAAACCCGAGATGACTGAGAATCTGGAATTGGGCTCAAAATGGAACCTGTTTGATAATAAATTCCTGGTGACCGCGGCCGCCTTTCAGATCACCAAAGACGACGTGATGGAAAACGTGGGCGACGATTACGAGTCCATCGGAACGCTCAACACCGGCAAAAACCGCGTGCGCGGGTTTGAATTCTCGATAGTCGGCAACCTGACCGAGGATCTGAGCATGGTCGTCAGCGCGGCGATCATGGATTCGGAAGTCCGCGATTCCTACAACAGGTCCAATAAGGGCTTACGCCTGAGTAATTTCGCCGACGAGGGCGTCTTTGCCCAACTGCGCTACCGCGTCCCCTATCTGCCGGCGCTCTCGGTCGGCGCGGTCGTGACGTATAAGAGCAAGATGTTCACCGGCCAGCCCGATTCCGCGGCTGGCTACAACGCGGAGGTCGGTAAGTATTCGTATAAAGTCCCCAGCTATACGACTCTGGATCTGTTCGCCAACTATAAAATCACCAACCAGATTGGGTTGCGCCTGAACGTGCTCAACGTCACGGATGAGGACTACTATCTGGCCGGCTATCGCAGTGGCTCGTTCGTCTACATCGGCGACGCACTCAACGCCCGGCTGGCGCTCACGGCCAGCTTTTAGCATACACCGGAGCGACGCCCCCATCGGGGTGTCGCTCTGCAACTATGACCCCGATTCGCCACAGTAAGGAGAGGCGCATGAAGCCCGAAAACAGACCCAAGCTGGACCGCATCCCGCCCGAGTTGGCCTCGGTCTCGGACTACGAACGGCTGGCGAAGAGTTTTGTCCCGCACCCCATCTACGAATATATTGCCGGAGGTGTCGCCGATGACGTCACGCTAAACAAGAATCGACACGCATTCGACCAGATAGAGCTGGCCGGGCGGGTGCTGACCGATTGTACGCAGGGGACTACGGCGCTGACGCTGCTCGGTGAGCACTTCCGCCATCCGGTTCTCTTAGCGCCCGTGGCCTACCACAAGCTGGTCCATCCCGACGGCGAGAGGGCCACAGCCCAGGCCGCCGATGCCCTGGAAGCGGGCTTTGTTGCCTGTACGCTCTCTTCGGTGTCACTGGAGGATATCGCCACGGAATTAGGCAAGAACAAATGGTTTCAACTGTATTTCCAGACATCCCGGGAATTGACGCTTTCGCTGGTACGACGCGCCGAAAACGCGGGGTATACCGCCTTGGTCGTCACGGTTGATGCACCGATCAACGGGGTACGCAATCGTGCCCAACGCGCAGGATTCACTCTTCCCAGGCAGGTCCGGGCCGTCAATGTAGCGGATATGCCGACGCCTAGGCCGACACCTCTAACACCAGATCAAAGTGCTGTGTTCCAGGGGTTGATGGCACACGCGCCAACCTGGGCGGACCTTGAATGGCTCCGTCGAGAAACCCCACTGCCCATTATCGTTAAGGGTATTCTTCACCCGGACGACGCAGGGCGAGTTGCCGCTACGGGACTGGATGGAGTGGTGGTGTCGAATCATGGGGGTCGAACGCTGGATGGACTGCCGGCCGGCCTCACGGCCCTGCCGCGTGTCCGAGGAGTGGTCAGGCCCGATTTTTTGGTGTTGCTGGACGGCGGTATACGCCGTGGAACGGATGTCTTTAAGGCGCTCGCCCTGGGCGCCAACGCTGTACTGGTCGGGAGACCACAGGTCTATGCGCTTGCCGTTGCAGGAGCCTTGGGTGTGGCTCATATGCTACGTCTCTTGCGAGAGGAACTGGAGGTCACAATGGCATTGACCGGCTGTCCAACGATTGCCAGTATCGACGCGAACGCCATTCAACCCAGCAGAGAGATGAGTCGGCGTTGAGCAGGGGCCGGCATACGCAATGCTCATTTCCATAGACAGCGTCCTGACCAAAGACGTGGTGGGCCAACTTCGGGAAGCCCTGCGTCACGCCCGGTGGCTCGACGGCAAACACACGGCCGGTACACAGGCAAGCAGTGTCAAAGTGAATCAGCAGCTTGACGATGAGTCCAAATCGGCAGCCGAACTCCGCCAGCACATATTGACACTCCTGGGGCAACACCAGCTTTTTCTATCCGCGGCCCTTCCCAGTAAGATCCTCCCCCCGACATTCAGCCGCTACGGTGCGGGTCATCGCTATGGGGCGCATAGAGATAACCCAATCATGCCGACGGGTGGCGCTGACCGGATGCTGCGAACCGACCTGTCCGCTACGCTATTTCTGAGTGAACCTGACGAATACGATGGTGGAGAGCTCACCATTGAGACCACACACGGCACCCGGGAAATCAAGCTCAACGCTGGCAACATGATTCTCTACCCCTCCGGTAGCCGGCACCGTGTCACTCCGGTAACACGCGGAACCAGATTCTGTGCGTTGCTCTGGATACAAAGCATGATACGAGACAATCACCAGCGGCTATTGTTGTTTGATCTGGACCAGAGCATTCAAGTTCTGACACGGCAACAGGGCGGTGAAGATACGGAAGTGCAGCGGTTGACCGGCGTGTATCACAACCTTGTCAGGATGTGGGCCGAGGTGTGACCGGACCGTATCGCCCGCACTCACTCCCCAGGCTTTTTCACGACCAGAAAGATGGCGCTGATATGGTCCTGGTATTGCTCGAAGACCCGGCGCATAGCCAGAACGCGTCGCCGGGCCGGAGCCTGAAGACAAATGTTCTTGACCAGCCTCAGAGCGCCCCAGATACCCTCATCCTGGATCAGGCGTCGGGGCCCTAGCAAACGCATCGGTGCATAGCCGCTATACTCGACCTGGAAACCCGTACTCTCCATTAGCTCTTGCCATTCCGCGCTGGGCAGCGGTCGGGCTCCGACGTGCAGAACCGAGGACAGGCTGGAGTAAACCTCGTCGCGCTTTGCCGAGGGGATATCGTCGGGAACGAGGCATAGCTCGTGGATACCGTAGCGACCGCCAGGCCGCAGCAAGCGAAACGCCTCGGCAATAATGCGTCGTTTGTGATCCTGGGTATTCATGGTCAGCATGGCTTCGCCGAGCACAACCGAAGCCGAGGCGTCCTCCAGTTCGGTCCGGTCTGCCGCACCAACCACAACCGAGACGCCGGGCTGAGGCGGCAGATGGCGACGGGTCCATTGGGCGGCCTGGGCGTCGCGTTCAACTCCGGTATAGCTGTGCGGGGTATGCTCCAGGATCATGCGCGCCGTCCCACCGAGACCGGGAGCGAATTCGACCACATCGTCGGTCGTATCGATGGCCAGACTGTCGAGTAACGCGCGCGTGACCCACAGCCCGCCCGGGCGCAGCACCCGCTTGCCCAGCCGGGCCAGCAGCCAGTGGGCTGGCATCTTTGAGACATCCAGGTCCGTTCCCGGCAGCGCGTTGGGTTCCTGGGATTCGTGCGACATCATGCAGTCCCTTCTCGCTCGGCGCAGGGGCTTGACAACTCTCGTTCTGAGAGCTAAGAGTTGCATAATTGAAATTGAATGTCAATTTCAATAGAGCCTGCACCAGGCTAATGGCTCTCGCCTCCTGCCCGCAGAGGTCGTCGTCGCTGCGGGTATGCAGAGCCAAGCACAGGCCGCAGGCTCGCCGTTTTCCCTCTGCAAGGTTTTTGGTGTTGGGCCTTGCATCCGGCCCCGGGGTTCCCTCCTACTGCCCCGGGGCCCCTCCCTGTCTACTGCGGTCTATGTTTACTGTGCCACCGTCGGCGTGCCGCCCGGCATTGCGTCGCCAAACACTGCCTGCGCGGGAACTTCGAATACGGTGGCGATATGCTGAGGTGTCAGCACCTCGCGAACCGCATCTGACACAACCACCCGGCCGTTTTGCATGAGCACACCCCGGTCGGCGTATTGCATGGCCAGGTTCAGGTCATGCAGAATAAGACAGACCGCCATATTCCGTTCTTGAACTATCCGGCGCGTCAGCCGCAGTATCTGATGTTGATGTTTCAAGTCCAAGGCCGTGGTCGGTTCATCAAGGAAGAGATAGGCGTCCTGCCGGTCCCACACCTGAGCCAGCACGCGCGCCAGGTGGACGCGCTGCTGTTCCCCGCCTGACAAGGTTGGAAAGATGCGCTTTTGCAGATGCCCAGCGTCTACGTTTTCCAGCACCTCCCGCACCACGACGGCATCACTGCCCGTCGCCTGACTGCCGACATAGGGGCTACGCCCCATCATCACAATTTCCAGTACCGAAAAGGGAAAATTGACGAAGCTGGCTTGGGACAAGACCGCCCGTTTTCTGGAAAGCGCGGCCAGGGAATAGTCGCCCAGCGGCGTACCGTCCAGCACGATACGGCCGGCCTCCGGTTGCAACGCGCCGGTCAGACATTTGAGCAGGGTGGATTTTCCCGCTCCGTTCGGGCCGAGGATAGCCGTGACAGTTCCGGGTGCGATGCTCAGCCCCACATCGTCCAGAATGACCGTGGCCCCGACCCGGTAGCAGATATTCGCAGCCTCGATCATAGGCCAAACCTCCCGGCGTATTGCTTGACGAGCAGCCACAAGAAGAACGGTCCACCGATCAGGCTGGTCAGAATACCCACCGGCATTTCAGCCGGTGCGACAACGGTGCGAGCCAGCGTGTCGGCCACCAGCAGCAGGGTCGCACCCAGCAGGGCTGAGGCCGGAATCAACAGACGATGGTCCGGCCCGATGGTGAGACGGATCATATGCGGCACGACCAGGCCCACGAAGCCGATGATCCCGCTCGTTGCCACCGCAGCCCCAACAGCAAGAGCGACACAGATGGTTACACTGCGTTTCAGGTGTTCGCTATTGATGCCGAGATAGCGTGCTTCATCCTCGCCGAGCAGCAGGATATTCAGTTTTTGGGCATTCCGAATCAGCAGCAGCGTTGCCGGCAGGACGAGCGTGGTGGCCACACTGAGTGTGGGCCAGAGGGCCGCGCCGAGGCTACCCATAGTCCAGAACGTCAAGGCGCGTAACTGGGTATCGTCGCTCAGATAGGTCAGGAAGCCGGTTCCGGCCCCGCTCAGCGCGTTGATGGCAATACCGGCCAGCAGCATATAGGTAACGGAAAAGGTTTCCATCTGTCGGGCCAGCCGAAAAATCAGCAGACAGGCCAGCAGCCCACCGATAAAGGCGGCGACACTCAGCCCGTATAGGCCCAGCGTACCCGTCAGGGGTCCGGCCCAGACGATCATAACCGCAACGGCCAGGGCCGCGCCGCTGGCAATGCCGATCAGGCCGGGGTCGGCCAAAGGGTTGCGGAACAAGCCTTGCAGGGCCGCACCGGAAACGGCCAAGGCCGCGCCGACAACGCTGGCCAGCAGCACGCGCGGCAGCCGGATGGAGAAGAGGACGGCTTCCTGCTGCGTATTCAAGCTGCCGTCGAACAGCGCAACGACCGGCACGGACACTGCGCCGATGCATGCGGCCGTGAGAGCAGTCAGGACGAATACCCCGCCCAGCAGCACCAACACGGTCGCCCGAAGCCGCAGGAAGGGCAATATCACTTGCTTCGCCGCCCCGCTCACAAGCCCTGATACGCCTCGTGCAGTATGGCCGCAGCTTGCACGGTACGCGGGCCAAACCCCAGCAACAGCAGGGCATCCATGACGATCAGGCGGCCGGTCTTGGCGGCCGGCGTGAGGGACAGCCCCGGAGCAGTCAGCAGGGCGTCCTTGCCACCGGCCTGCGCAAGCCCTCGGGCCGTGGTAAGAATCACGTCCGGCTGCAGGGCGGCCGCGGCCTCCGGCGTAAGGGGCTTATAGCCGGCATAGCCGGTGACGGCGTTCCGCGCACCCGAGAGTCTGATGATGCTGTCAGCGGCGGTCTCTCGGCCAGCCGCCATCGGCGCGCCACCAGTATGCTGGAGGATGAAAAGCACCCGTTTGTCAGTCGGTTGTCCGGCCGTGACTTTTGCCAGTTCGGCAGTCTGATGGTCAATGGCATCAGTCAGGGCGCTACCCGCTCGTTCCTTTTTCAGAGCTCTGGCAATCACCCGGATGGCGTCCCGTACATCCGCCAGCGAACGGCCGGCCCTCAGACTCAGGATCGGAATATTGGCCGCCTGCAACTGTGCCAGCACGGCCGGCGGTCCGGCTTCTTCGGTCAGAATCACGAGGTCGGGATACAGCGAGACAATCCCCTCCGCGGACAGGGTGCGCTGATAACCGACCTTGGGCAGCCGTTCGGCTTCCGGCGGATAATAACTGGTGGTGTCGTTACCAACCAGCATCTCCTGCGCTTCCAGCGCATAGACGATTTCTGTCAGGGCTCCGCCAATGGTGACAACGCGGCGCGGCGCTTCGGCGGTGGCCGGCAACGCAAAAAAGATCAACCCCCAGGCCAGAATGAGACGCCGAACGGAGTCCGCTACCATTGGTACGACACCCGCGTGACAAAACTGCGGCCTTCTTCCAGCAAACTGGCGAAGCGTTTGGTGTATGCCTTATCCGCGATGTTCTCGATTCCGAAGTCCACGCTTATCGCTCCCAATCCTTGGCCGTTCGGCGTCCAGTGCTGATGCGGTGTCCAACGGAAATAGAGGTCGTGCACGCCATAACCGTCGGTCGGTACGTCGTTGTCGCCCACACGGTCATTTCTTTCGGCAAACCGGCCACGCCAGCCGACCACGCCGTTGAGCGCGTCTATCCGAAACTCGACCCCTGTAACAATCGTCAGCGGCACATTGTTGAGCAGATATTCACCGGTATCGTCGTTCTTCGCCTTGACGTAGGACAGCCCCAGTCGGGCGGTGAACAGGTCCAGTTCGTAGCGGCCCTCCGCTTCCCAGCCCATCAGGTCGGCGTCCGGGATGTTCAGGATTTTCGTCGTTCCGGCCCGGATATCGACTTCTGGGGTAACGAAGTCGTCGCCCTCGCTGGTAAACCATGATCCTTTGACGGTCACGCGGTCGTTCGCCACCAAGACACTCTCAAAGTTCAGCCCCGCCCCTACCTCGATTGTAGTGACGGTTTCCGGCTTCAAATCCGGATTCGGCACGAAACGGTTGTCCGGGGCAAAAGCGGTGGGGGCGAGCACTGGGCTGCCATCGGGTCTGAGCACCGGCACTTGCACCGGGCGGCCATCAGGACCGATCACCGGGCGACCGTCCGGGCCGATTTCCGGTCTGGTCAACGGCCCGAACTCAAACGGAAACCCGCCCGGAAAATGCAGGCCGGCCGGATACAACTCCGTCAGATTGGGAGCTCGGAACGCTTGAGCCCAGCTCCCGAACAGCATGAGGTTCTCAATCGGCTTGTAGCTCAGTGACACTTTTGGCGACACTTCGTGTTCGTTCTGTGAGTTCCCGATTTCGTCGTCGCTCTCGTAATGGTCGAAGCGCAGGGCCGGAATGAACAGCACCTCACCGAGAGGGGTGTGGAGGGCGACTTCATCCTGGAGATAAAAGCCCAGCGTCAGGGCCTCGGCATCCGGTACGCCGCCCCGCTTTCCGTCCGGGGTGGCCGAACTCTTGCCGACTTGGTCGTTCGTGTAGATTTCAAATCCGTACGAAAACGTGTGTCCGTGCATACCGCTCACCGCCCAGCGGGTCTGATTATCGAGGGTAAAGCCGAGCGTCTCCATCTCCCGCGTCTGCACTCGACCGACGCGCCGACCGGTCACGTCTTCTTCCTCCACTTCGGTGTCGTTGTAATACAGGTGGAGTTTCGGACTCAGCCAGCGATTGGCCGGATTATCGAAGGCGTAGCGCAGGCTGAACTGGTTGTCCTGCACTTCCTTATTCACAATGATGTTGGACAGCGCTGATGTGGCGCTGGCACCATTATTGGGCTCCTGCCCGTCGTTATTAAACACCTGGGCCTGAAACTTGAGCGTGTGGAAGTCCTTCAGAGTATAGCCGGCCTTGAACAGGCCGGACAGCAGGCGGTCGTCCGTATCCAGCTCGTTGCCGTTGCCCTGCTCGATATCACCCGAATCGCGCAAGGAGAAATTGGCCAGGAGATCCCAGCCACGGTAACGGCCGAACCCCGTCAGGGCCGGGGCATATTCAGCGCTCGCGTTGCGATAGCCGAAAGAGGCCAGGGCACCCACGCTCTGGCCTGGAGCCAGCAGGTCCGCAGCGTCCTTTGTTTCAAAGGCTACCACGCCACCAATGCCGCCCCCGCCATATATGGCCGAGGACGCTCCTTTGACCACTTCGATCGACTTCAGCAGCGAGGGGTCAACATAGAAACGGCCGTCATGCCCGGACTCGAAATTCTGGCGGCGACCATCCATGAGCGTGATGATCGCCTCATCGTCAAAACCGCGGATGGAGATCGTCTGTCCGTTCCGCCGCGGGCCGTTATCCACTTCTACACCTGGGGTGAATTCCAGCAGATCCGCCACATCACCGGCCAGGGCGTTGCCTGGGGCATCCGTCTCTACCTGAGAGATAAGCGCCGGGACATCAAAAGTCGGTTGCGGGCTGCGGGTGGCGTAAGAGGATATCGTGATCTTATCCAGCAATGTGGCCGGTTCCTCGTCTTGCGCATACGCGACGGAGGCAGCGCTTGTCCACAGAAAACAGCCAATGACGAGCGCTGCCACTCCCTTGGCAATCAGTCTTGGGCCTTGAACTGCCACGTCTTATCTCCCTACCCGGTCTCGCGCCTCAAATAGGCGATACTCTTTAGTCCGTCACGAACTAACCCGGCCTCCTCGCCTACACGACAAAGGCTAGAATCAGGCAAACGGCCAGACCGACAACACCGGTGGCGGTGGTTCTGGCCCGCAGCCCCGCGCTGGACAGCCCCAGCCACAGCCCGCTGAGGACAATGAACAATACGCCAACCGCCAGAACCTTCTGGAAATCCTTGAACCACAACGGACCGTGCCCCTTGTGGAGTTCGATCAGACGCTTTTGCATATCCGGTACATTATGCTTCACGGTTACAGAGTCATCGGCGACCGAAATTTCATAGTGAGTCCGCGAGGTCGGACGGGTGTACAGCGTACTCCCGCTCTTCTTCACGTATTCAAAGTCATGCGTGATACCGATATCGCGCAGCAGGACCCGTACGTCGGCCTCAAGGGAAGCGGAAGCCGGATGAATGATAACGCCGGAAGGCACGGCCACCGGGGTGCTGGTCACTGTACCCTTGATGCCAACGAGATAGAGTCCCCCGGAAATGGCGACGAACAACAGGACCGGCGCAAAAAACGCCGCTGCGTACAGATGCAGGCTAATCCAGAGGTTGCGCATGATGACAATGGGCTCCAAAGACGAAAAAAGCCCGTAAGGAGAACATTCCTTACGGGCTCTGCGCTTAGTAGCGGCTGGCCTCTTGGCTTATAAGTGATTTTGAAATTCAATTTCAATGGGACGATACACGACCTTTATCGGTCGGTCAATCTGGTACGGCAGAACGAGGAGGAGAGATTTCATTCTACGAACATCCAGGTAGCGAAAATAAAGCGAAAATGATAGGCTTCCCGTCGGATGGATAGCCCTATGCAGCACCCTACCACCCGGCTCAGGGGGCGTGGTACACCCCGCAATCCGACGAATCGCTTTGAGACCATCGCCTATGAACCTGATCCTGCCGATCCAAATACGCTAACTGTCGGCCCGAAAACCCGTCTCCTGCGTGACCCCTCGCGGACCATCCTCAGCTATAATACCAGCCCGGATGTCGGTTTTCGTGTCAGCCTCAACCCCTACCGCGGGTGTGAGCACGGTTGCATCTATTGTTACGCCCGTCCGACCCATGAATGGCTCGGATTCTCAGCCGGCCTGGACTTTGAAACGAATCTGATGGTCAAACAGGACGCACCCCAACTGCTGGACAAAGCGCTAGCCGCACCGTCCTGGCAGCCCCAGCCGATCTTTTTCAGCGGCATCACCGATGCCTACCAGCCGGTTGAGCGTCAGCTTGAGCTGACCCGTGGCTGTCTCAGGGTGCTGGCTACCTATCACAACCCGGTCAGTATTGTGACCAAGAGTGCTCTGGTGACCCGCGACTGTGACCTGCTGGCTCGACTGGCCGAAGACCAAGCTGCCTGGGTGAGTGTATCGCTGACCACGCTTAACACCGAACTGGCCCGCCGTCTCGAACCGCGGGCCTCGACCCCGGCGCGGCGTCTGGCCGCTATTACCGCTCTGGCCGGGGCGGGTATTCCAGTGGGTGTGATGATCGCCCCCATCATCCCCGGACTGACCGACCACGAAATCCCGGCTCTGCTCAAGGCTGCTGCCCAGGCTGGCGCGCAGTTTGCCGGGCGTACCATCGTGCGGCTGCCGTATGGCGTATCCGCACTCTTCAGTCAGTGGATGGAAGACCATTATCCCGAACGAAAAAACAAGGTCTTGAACCGGATTCGCTCAATGCGGCAGGGAAAGCTGAACGACGCGCGGTGGAAGACTCGGATGCGGGGAGAGGGGGTGTTTGCCGAGTCGATTCATGGCCTGTTTGCCACGATGAGCCGCAAAACCGGGCTGGATAGGCCCTTCCCCCAGCTTTCAACCGCAGCCTTTCGGCGGCCCGGCCAGGCACGTCAGTTGGCCCTGTTCAGCGCTCGCTAGACGTGGGGGTCGCTGGGCCGGGGATAACCCACCCCTCCGAGGAGGGGTGGCCCGAAGGGCCGGGGTGGGTTCCTGAAGTGTCCGCACGGGCTGGAGCCGGGCTCTCTGCTTCTGAGGCCGGTCACATCGCGTCCTTGCGAATCAACCCCTTCAGGTCGTCTTCCCAGGGCGGCAGTTCGAGGCTGGCCGGGACTTCAACCAGATGGAGCCGGTGATTACCCTTGGGACCGGTACCTTCGCTGGTATCACTGATGCGGAGTTGGTCCGCAAGACCATCAGCCTGAAGGCGCTCCCATTCTTCTTCCCAGAGCAGGATGAAATAGCTGGTCTTCGGGGTGGTGGGCGGGAAATAGAAGGGGATGCGCCGGTCGGCATAATACAGGGCTCCGCTATCAAAGCTCCGAAAAAAGAAGAGGGGCTGTTCCGCCACCCGCTCGACAACGCGATCCATAAAGGGCCGAAAGGTCCGCTCGGCGGCAAGAGTGGGCTGAATCACATGGTTGATGAGCAGGAAAATGCTGGTCGTGAACACCACTAGTCCGCCGAACACGCGATCCCAAGACTGGCGTCGCAATCCCCAGACCAACAAGACCAGGGCGCTCCCCACGCCCAAAAACCAGCCGGCAAACGCGCCGGGATGGTCGGCAACGATACTCGTGAACAGGGGCAGATTGCTCTGGTCTTTGGGGTGCAGAAACGGTCGGATCAGACCCAGCGGATCAAGGCCGCCGGCCTGAGCGATCACCCCGAGCATGGCCAGACCGACCACCCCGCAGCCGGCCGCGCCGGCGGCCTTCAGCAATACGAGAAAGCCGGGAGGCAGGGCGATCTCTCCTCGACGAAGCTCTTGCCACCAGGCACCCAGCAACAAGGCAATAGCCGGATAGATGGGCAGGATGTAGACCGTGCGCTTACTGCTTGAGGCTGAATAGAACAGAAAAATCGTGACGATCCAGACAAGCAGATAGGTCAAATTCTTGTCGGCCCAGTCCTGCCGACAGCGGTATAAAAAATAGAGCAGCGGCGGAAAGAAAAAGCTCCACGGGGCCATGCCCAGAAACAGGTTGGGAATAAAATAATAGAAGGGATGGACGTGCCCGGCGCCGGCCGACCCGCTCGACACAAACCGCAGCACGTTCTCCTTCATGATCTGCTTCTCAAAAAATGCCTCACCGCCGTACCACAGGGCCAGCGCGTACCACGACCCGGCAATGAGGAGGAACAGCAAACCGCCAGTGACGAGATGCAAGTGACGGACAAACCGCAGGTCGCGTTTGACACACAGGAACACGCCGATCACCAAGCCTGGCAGCACCGCGCCAATCGGTCCTTTGGCCAGGGTTGCCAGACCGAGAAGACAGAAAAAACCGAGCGCCTCAATCCAGCCCACCCTTCGACCAGGCTCAGGACAGGCCCGCTGCTTGCGATACATGGCCCAAAAGGAAAAAAAGGCCGCGACCATAAAAAAAGTCAGCGTCATATCCACCCGGGCCGTTGTCGCGGCCCGAACCCACTCAAAGCTGGTGGCCAGGGTCAGGCCGGCAATCAATCCGGCCTCAACACCCCACAGGACGGCGCCGACCCGATAGGTCAGGAGCACCCCGAGCAGAGCCAGTAAGGCGGAAGGCAAACGGATCGAGAACTCGCTCAACTGACCCAAGACGAGCGCCGCCGACGTTCCCAGCCAGTGAAAGAGCGGAGGTTTGGACGGAATGATATGGCCGTTGCGCAAGGGCAGAACCCAGTCCCCGTTGTGATACACCTCCCAGACAACAGTCGCCTCGCGCGGTTGCCCCTTGGTGTAAAAAGGAATATCGCCCAGACCCCAGATGAATATCAGGCCACAGAAAAGGCTCAGCAGCACGCCACAGAGGAGAACGCGGGATGGCAACAGCTTTTCCTCGACAGTATGAACGGCACGCACCGGGCGGCGGTTCACGGTGCGGAGTTCTCGTCTACGGGTTCATCCGATGCTTCTGGCGATGCTCGCTCTTCGGATTCGGCCGGAGCAGGGAAGACGGTTGTCCCCGTCTCCCCATTTTGCTCAGGCCGAGGGAGCAGGGCGGCAAGCACCAGACGATGTTTCTTGTCCGGTCCCTTGCCCTCACTCGTGACCAGCCGCTCAAGGTGGGGCTGGCTCTCTGAGAGCTCAGGCCAGTCGGTCTCACGGACGAGTAAATACAGCGCAGCGTCAGTCTGTGACGCGTCTCCCTGTCTGACCCCTGGGTCAGGTGAATAGTGCGCGGTCTCTGAGGGTTGTTGGAGGGCACGTTGACCCATTGCAGGAATACGACGGTCAGCGTAGAAGATGGCCCCATAGTCAGAGGCGGGGTGGTAAAAATACAGCGGTGCGTCCTGCACCATGGAACGCACACCCAGCATAAAGGGCTTATACGTCCGCTCTTGGGCCAGGAGAGGATGAAACAGGGCATTGGCAAAGTATAACGACGCGGAGACCGAAACCGTCAACGCGGCAAAGACCGGGACCCAGCGGTCTTGGCGCAGCCCCCAGATATACCAGCCGGCTGCTCCGGCGAGCAGCGCAATCCAAATACAGACGAGAGGAAACTGCCCTTGCAAACTCTGCGCGACAATGGGCAGATTCGCCCGGTCGCGGGGATGCAGGAAAGGGGCAACCAAGTGATCCAGATCAAAACCGAGGCCGTGAGTGATCAGCACGATGAGTATGAGTGCCCCCGCGCTGCCCAGGGCCAGCGCGCAGCCGCGGACGACGCGTTTGACCGCGGGCGCTGACAAGGCTCGCGACCCTTCTATCAATTCCTGCCACCACCAGCCGAGCAATAAGGCCAGAGCCGGATAGAGCGGTAGAATATAATTACTGCGTTTCCCGGACGCCAGCGTAAAAAAGAGAAACTCAACCCCTACCCAGATGAACAGGTAGAGCTGTTTCTTGTCCCGCCATATGTCGCCCGACCGGTAGAGCGTAAACCCAAGCGCCGGCAGGAAAAGGCTCCAGGGCAGCATCCCGACAAAGAGGGTCGGCAAATAATACAGCAGGGTGTGCTCTCGGCTCGGCCCGCCTTGCTCACTGGCGAAAAATCGAAACACATTCTCGTCCAGAATCTGGCGCTGGAGAAACTCTCCGCCGCCTTGGAAGAGGGCCAGCACGTACCACGACACGGCAATTCCGCCCGCGACCAGTAGCCCCTGGCCGAGACGCAGGCGGCGCAGAAACGCGAGTTCACCGGTCCGCCATAAAAAGGCGACCACAACCAGGCCGGGCAGCAGCAAGCCCAGCGGTCCTTTGGCCAGGACGGCAAAACCGATGCTGGCGTAGAAGAGGAACAGCGTCCGTCGTTGTGTTGCCCGTTCCTGGAAGGCCCAAAAAAAGAAAAACTGCGCGGCTGTCAGAAAAAACAGCAGGACCATATCGCTGCGCGCATTGATTGACCACCGGACCCATTCCGGACAGGTGGCCAGAATCAAAGCGGCCAGCAGCCCGACGCGCCAGTTCCAGAGCGCGCGTCCGAAGAAAAACGTGGCCAGGACTGTCGCGGTGGCAAACAGGGCGGAGGGGAAGCGGACCGCCAACTCACTCACCTGACCGGTGAGCAAGGAGACAGCGGCACCAATCCAGTGAAACAGCGGCGGCTTGAGCGGTTGTTCGACCCCGTTCCGGAGGGGGAGAATCCACCCCCCGCCGTTCACCATTTCCCAGACGATCAGGGCTTCTTTTGACTCTTCGTAATTGTAAAAAGGGATGCGGCCGAGATCTAAAAAATAGAGCAGAAAACAGAGAAAGAGGAGACCGGCCACAATCTGGCGGGTGCGCTGCGGTTCGTTCATGCACTACCTCAAAGAGTGGATGTGTCCTCCAATAGGTAGGCAGATGCTGGACACGTTTACTCTTTAGATACCGAAGGCACTATCTGCCGGATGATGGGCTGTCAAATCCCTCGGAACACCTCTTTTGCTCAAACAGTCGAGCCAGGAACGGCGCGACACAGACCGGCAGCCGGAGCGGGATTCTACGGAAAACCAGCGCTAGGAGGAGGCTCCGCTCCGTCTCAGCACCCGGTAATGGGTAAGGAGCTGACCGACGCGTTCCTGCTCAGAAGTATGCCGCCTCAACTCCAGGAAAAGTTTCACCAGTTCGTCTTCCCCGGCTTCGTCGGCCGGCTGTAAGACCTTGAGCAATTCTTCTACTAAGTTGGGGAATTTCTCGCTGGGGATATAGTAATGCGCCCAGCCAAACTCACAGTGGCGATGAAGGATTTTTGCAATCATTTTTTCTAAGTTTTCCTGGCCCGCCATGACTGCCTTGCCTCCTCCGTAGAACGCGCCGCTACCTTATTGGCTCTCCCTGTCAGAGTCAAGACGAATAGAGGAGTGAACGTCCCCGCCAACAGGCAGGCAAATGTTGGCACGTTTCCCCCTTTCCCCAGCGCCCGGTTTCTGTCACAAGAGGTCCACAGTGTCACGTCCGCCTAAACCCAAGCCCGACCGAGCAAAGCAGAGGAAGGACCCGCCGGTCGCCCACCCGGCCACCATCCGGGCGCTTCAACGCCGCCTGATTACCTGGTATCGGCAGCACGGACGGGACCTGCCCTGGCGACGGACGCGCGACCCCTATGCCATTCTGGTGTCTGAGGTCATGCTGCAGCAAACCCAAGTCCAACGCGCCTTGCTGTATTACGAGAAGTTCTTGCAGCAATACCCCACGGCAGAGGACCTGGCGCAAGCGCACGAGCCCCAGGTGCGTGAAGCCTGGGACGGTCTGGGGTATTACGCCCGGGCCCGGAATCTGTACAAAGCAACCCAACAGATTGTCACCCAACATCAGGGTAAATTTCCGCGCAACCCGGGAGAGCTGACAAAACTGCCCGGCATTGGCCCGTATACCGCGGGGGCAGTCTCAAGCTTCGCTTTTCACACAGACGCCGCCATTCTGGATACCAACGCGGCCCGGGTTCTGCGGCGGTTTTTTGGCCTCGTCCCCCAGCAGCGCACACCCCGCTTTCTCTGGACGGTTGCCCGGCAGGTGACCCCCAAGGGGCAGGCCCATATCTTTAACCAGGCCATTATGGATGTGGGCGCCACCATTTGTGTTGCGCGCGCCCCCCGCTGTCCGCACTGCCCGCTCCGGCCGGTGTGTCGGCAGGGAAAGACCATCGCCCCGGCGGGTTCGGTTTGACGCTCTGGCGGTTCTCCCCTATAGTGATCCCCCGACGGCCCGGCGATGCGGCTGGTCCCGAGGTCTTCCCAGCGTGTCAGTTATTGCTATTATCCCCGCCCGCTACGGATCAACCCGATTCCCAGGCAAACCCCTCGCCCTCCTTCGCCACACACCCATGATCCAGCACGTGTACGAGCGGACCCGTCTCGTGCAGGGTCTGGACCGGGTTCTGGTTGCCACCGACGACCAGCGCATTGCCCGTGCCGTGCAGGACTTTGGCGGAGAGGTGGTCATGACGAGTGCCGCCCATCCGACCGGGACAGACCGGCTGGCGGAGGCGGCCCGGCCACTCGCCGCAGACATTATTGTGAACGTTCAAGGCGACCTGCCCTTCTTCCCCCCACAGATGGTCGAAGATGCGATTGTGCGGCTCCAGGAATCGCCCGAGGCGGCCATGGCCACGGTCAAAACACCGATCTCCGAGGAGGAAGAGTGGCGGAATCCGAACGTGGTGAAAGTCGTCACCGACCGGAACGGCTATGCGCTGTATTTCTCCCGCAGCCCTGTTCCATACTATCGGGATGGGGTGCCCGTGTCCGAAAACCAGGGGAAGGTCTTGGCCTACCGCCATATCGGTCTGTACGTCTATCGGAAGGACTTCCTGCTGACCTTCACCACCTTGCCACCAACTCCGCTGGAAGAGGCCGAAAAGCTTGAGCAACTGCGTGCCCTCGAATGGGGGTATAAAATCTGTGTCACCCAAACAGAACGTCCGACCATAGAAGTCGATACACCAGAGGACCTCATCCGTGCAGAGGAGGCGTTGCGATGAATAGGAAGGATGGACGAAAAACAAAATTCATTTTCGTCACAGGTGGAGTGGTGTCCTCACTGGGAAAAGGGCTCGCCGCAGCGTCTATTGGCGGCCTGCTGGAGAGCCGCGGGCTGACCGTCACCATGCTCAAAATGGACCCGTATATCAACGTCGACCCAGGCACGATGAACCCCTTTCAGCACGGGGAAGTCTTTGTCACTGACGACGGGGCCGAGACCGACCTCGACCTCGGTCACTATGAGCGCTACGTCTCGACCCGGATGACGCGCAAGAACAGCTTCACCACCGGCCAGGTCTATGACGCGGTGATTGCCCGCGAACGCCGGGGCGACTACCTGGGCGGCACGGTTCAGGTGATTCCGCATATTACTGACGAGATCAAGCGGCGTATCCTGACCGCGGCAGACGGCTTTGATGTTGCGATCTGCGAGGTTGGCGGAACGGTCGGCGATATCGAGAGCCTGCCCTTTCTTGAGGCGATTCGTCAGTTTCGCTGGGACTGGGGCAAGGAGCACGTCTTGTATGTGCACCTGACGCTCGTGCCTTTCATCTCTGCCGCCGGCGAACTCAAGACCAAGCCAACCCAACATAGCGTCAAGGAGCTGACCAGCCTGGGCATCCAGCCCGACCTGCTGCTGTGCCGCACCGACCGTTATCTGGAACCGAACGTCAAAGCCAAAATCGCCCTGTTCTGTAATGTTGACGACAGCGCGGTGATTACGGCCAAAGATGTGGAATGTGTCTACGAAGTGCCCTTGGTCTTTCACCAGGAGGGCCTTGACGAGCGGATCGTGGAGAAGCTCAATATGTGGACGGGCTCGCCCAATCTGGGCCGCTGGGAAACCATTGTGCATACGTTTCGCAACCCAACCGACCACATCAGCATTGCCATGGTCGGGAAGTATGTTGAACTCGTGGACTCGTATAAGAGCATTAACGAGGCGCTCGCCCACGGGGGTTTTGCTAATAAATGTCGCGTCGATATCGTCCATATCGACTCGGAACAGCTCGAAAACGATATCTTTCCGGAATCCCTACAACAGGCCGATGGCATTCTTGTGCCCATGGGCTTTGGGCGGCGCGGGGCGGAGGGAAAAATTGCCGCGATTCGGTACGCCAGGGAGAACCACATTCCCTTTTTAGGGATTTGTTTTGGGATGCAGATGGCGGTGGTCGAATTCGCCCGGCATGTGTGTGGCCTTGAGGGAGCGAATTCGACCGAAGTCGATGACACCACGCCGGCTCCGGTTATTGCGCTCATGGATGAGCAACGGGAAGTCGTTGAGAAAGGCGGAACCATGCGGCTCGGTGCCTATCCCTGTGTGCTGGCCGACCAGAGCTTGGCTCTGAGCCTGTACACGCAAAAAGAAATCGCCGAACGCCATCGCCATCGGTATGAGTTCAACAACGCCTACCGTGAGCACTTCGCTTCCGAGGGCATGATTTTTAGCGGTCTTTCTCCTGACGGCGCCTTGGTCGAGGCGATCGAGTTACGCGATCATCCCTGGTTTGTCGGGGTGCAGTTTCATCCGGAGTTCATCTCCCGTCCGTTTGAATGCCATCCGCTGTTCAGCGGGTTTATCCAGGCCGGGATACAGCGGCACTTTGCCTCCCTTCAGTCGCCGCTTCTCCAGGCTGAGGGAGCCCGGCATTGACCTGTAGAGAGTACTCTCCGCCAGCAGTGTCGGTTGGTTCGCTCACTTTTGGCGGCGGTACGCCCTTTGTGCTGATCGCGGGTCCGTGTGTGATTGAGGACCGGGACTCGGCGCTGCGACACGCGGAAGCCCTCCGTTCGTTAACCGCCCGCCTGCACATCCCATTTATTTATAAATCTTCATACGACAAGGCAAACCGTTCCTCCCACGCCTCTTTCCGCGGGCTTGGTGTAGAGGAGGGGCTGGATATTCTGGCTGAGGTCAAACGCGAGCTGGGTGTGCCACTCCTGACGGATATACATACACCCCAGGAGGTCACGGCTACGGCAGAGGTCGTTGATATTCTCCAGATTCCCGCCTTTTTATGTCGTCAGACCGATTTACTCCTGGCGGCGGGCCGCAGTCAGCGGGCCGTGAATATCAAGAAAGGCCAGTTCCTCGCTCCGTCCGACATGGAATATGTCGCCCAAAAAATCGCTTCGACCGGCAACCGGCGTATTCTGCTGACGGAACGGGGGGCTTCTTTTGGGTACCATAATCTTGTGTCTGACATGCGCTCGCTCCCCATCCTCGCCCGTTGCGGCTATCCGGTTGTGTATGATGCAACCCATAGCGTTCAACTACCGGGGGGACAGGGCACAATGTCCGGAGGTCAGCGGGAGTTTATCCCACCGCTGGCCCGGGCAGCGATGGCGGTAGGGGTTGACGGTCTGTTTATGGAGGTCCACGAGGAGCCGGAGCGGGCCTTGAGCGATAGTGCCACGGTCTTTCCGTTGGCCCGCCTTGAGTCCCTTTTACACACACTGCTTGACCTCGACTGTCTGATCAAGAATGTGCCGGCAGCCCGGAAAGAGTGATCGTGTCCTCCAATAGACACGAGATGCTGGACACGATTACTCTTTGTAACGACCGTCTCGGTCGCGCCGCCGCCACTCCGCGTTCCACTCCTCAGCAGGCTCTTCTTTGATTCGTTCAGGAGAGGTGATAGGCTGGCCACGACTGCTGGAACACCGTCATGAGTCGTCATCAAATCCGCTTTATGCTGGGCATTACGGTACTCGGGCTCATCCTTATCCTGGGCTATCTCAGCTCTCAGGTGGGCAAAGACCCGGCGACCGCGCGGCTCATCGACGAACTCTCGACCCCGGATGCTACCGAAGAGACGATGGTCCAACGCATGACGGAGTTCCGACGGGTGAAGATGCAGGACGGCGAAAAAGTGTGGGAAATTGTGGCCCGGCAGGCGCGCTATTTTGCCGACACCAACGCCGTCGTCATTGACACTCCTGAAGTTTCGCTCTATTTCGGCGATGGCGAAGCGCTCGCATTACGCTGTCAGGAAGGCACCGTCCACCTGGATGGGGAATCAGAGTTACTCCACATCGAGCTCCGGGGCAACCTGGAGATACAGGTGGGAGATATTTCCCTAAAAACCGATCAAGCAACCTACGACCGCCAGAAAAACACCATATCCTCGGACGGGGTCATTCACGTTGTCGGTCAAGGATTTACGCTTGAAGGCAAGGGCTATACGGTCGCCGTCGATACCAAGCAACTGACCCTGAATGCAGAAGTCTCTACGACGGTGACACGGGAGTTCGGATAATGCGCTCGACATGGGTGGGGGTGGTCTTTCTTACAATTCTTGTCTTGTCTCCGTTGAGGCTGGCAGCCGAAGACGCCCAACAACGCGCGACCGACCGCGCAGTCCAGGATTCGGCCGCGACCTTTGCGGATTCCCTGTCACTCACCTCGCGAAAAGACCCCATTCATATTCGCTCGCACGATCTCGAATTCTTCTATGAAGAGAAGCGTATCCAGTATCGCGGGAATGTGGTGGTGACCCAGGGTGATATGACATTGAAGAGCGACAGACTGACCGTGCTGTATGAAGACCCCGCGCCCACAGCCACGAATACCTCGGCCCAGCAACGGCTCAAGCATATTGTGGCCGAGGGGCGGGTCGAAATTATTTCCGGCGAACGGCGCGCCACAAGCCGCAAAGCCGTGTTCAATCAGCAAAAGCGCACGGTCACGCTCAGGGGAAACGCGGTTCTTCAGGAGGGCTCCAACCAGGTCAAGGGCGATATCGTGACCGTCTTTCTGGACGAGAAGCGCAGTATTGTGAAGGGCGGGAAGGGTAAGCGGCAGGCCCAGATGGTCCTTATTCCCGACTAAGTCGCCAGGGGGGCCATTGTGCGCTGGGATCCATCAGAAAGACGCCCGAGGAAAGAAGAACGGAGTGAGTGATACGCCAGTCCTCCAAGCCCAAGGCTTGTGGAAAACCTATGGGAAACGCGTGGTTCTGCGCGATGTCAGCGTTCGCGTCAGAGGCGGCGAAGTGGTGGGCTTACTCGGTCCCAACGGAGCAGGAAAGACAACGACCTTCTCGATCATCGTCGGTATTATTCGACCCGATAAGGGTGAGGTCTACTATAATGATGACGAGATTACGACCTTACCCATGCATAAACGGGCACGCCGGGGGGTGACCTATCTGCCCCAAGAGCCGTCAGTTTTCCGAAAGTTGACCGTAGCGGAAAATGTGATGGCGATTCTGGAGACTACGTCGCTGAACAAGGCACAACGGAAAGAGCGCCTGGCTGAGCTACTGACAGAGTTGGGGATTAGCCATCTGGCGGCCAATCGGGCCGATTCACTCTCTGGAGGAGAGCGACGTCGGGTCGAAATTTCTCGGGCGCTGGTGATGTCACCGGCCTTTATGCTCCTTGACGAGCCCTTTGCCGGAATCGATCCGCTTTCGGTTGTTGATATCCAGGAAATCATCACGCAATTACGCGGACGCGGAATCGGTGTTCTGGTCACCGACCACAATGTTCGAGAGACGCTGAGCATTTGTGATCGTGCCTATATTCTGAGCGACGGCAGTGTGTTTGAGGAGGGAACACCCCAGGAAATCACGGAGAGCAGTCGCGCCCGAGAGGTCTACCTGGGAGAGCGCTTCCGCCTCTAGTGACTCAAGACAAGGGTGGAGTTGTATGGGGTTAGACCTCAGACTGACTCAGAAATTGACCCAAAAACTGGTGATGACGCCCCAGTTGCGTCAGGCCATCAAAATTCTGCAACTGCCCCGCGGAGAGCTGGATACGCTCATTGATGAAGAGTTGGCGGAGAATCCGGTCATTGAACGCGTGACCGAGGACGAGGCGATTTTTGACGACGGCCGCGGCCATGGTGAAGAACCCACCCAGGCCGCCCCGCAAGACGCGAACACGGAAAAGGACCAGATTGACTGGCAGACTTATCTCAGCACCTATAATAACACTAATGATATACAGGCTTTTCCTCCAACCGGAGACGAAGACGCGGATGGTGAGCGTCACAATGCTCCAGAGGATCGTTTGCCCCGCCCGGAGTCGCTGGCCGAACATCTCAGCTGGCAGCTACGCTTCCGCACTCTGACAGAAACAGAAGAACATCTCGCCTCTCTGATCATCGGGAATCTGGACGTGGATGGCTATCTGGAGGCCAGCGTCGAGGAACTCGCCGAAAGTGCAGACGCCAGGCCCGAGGCGGTTGAACGGGTCTTGCGGATTGTTCAGGCGTGCGACCCGATTGGCGTCGGCGCCCGAGACCTCCGGGAATGCCTGCTGTTACAACTGCACGCTACCCAGCACGAGGGAGAAGCGGTTGCAGCGTCCTTGCTCTGTTTAACCACCACGATCGTCCAACACCATCTCCAGGCCCTTGAAGGCCGGCGGTACGATCGGCTGGCAAAAGCGCTCAACGTCCCGACGGAAGAAATCCAGCGGGCGATCAAGCTCATTACCGCCCTTGAACCCAAACCCGGACGCAATTACGGTGGCGGAGATATCCGCTATGTCACCCCGGATGTGGATGTCCATAAGATCGGAGATGAGTATCGGGTAACGCTCAACGAAGAGGGTCTGCCGCGTCTCAAGGTGAGTCATGCGTATCGCCATTTACTCACCCAAGACGGCGAGGCAAAAGAGTATGTCCAGGAGAAACTGCGGGCCGCCGCCTGGCTGATTAAGAGTATTCACCAACGCCAGCGGACCCTGCTCATGGTGGCCGAGAGTCTGGTAAAATTCCAACAGGATTTTCTGAATCATGGTATTTCCCAGATGCGCCCACTGGTGCTGCGCGATGTCGCGGATGACATCGGCGCGCATGAGTCAACGGTCAGTCGGGCCATTGCCGGCAAGTATATTGCCACGCCACGC
Organism: uncultured Binatia bacterium (SeqCode); assembly: GCA_965232605.1. Taxonomy (GTDB): domain Bacteria; phylum Desulfobacterota; class Binatia; order Bin18; family Bin18; genus Bin18. Next base: position 642,376 of record CBDDQA010000006.1, read on the forward strand.
GGCTTGTATCCGCTCAAAAAATTCTTCACCACCGGGCTGAAGCGCCACTATGGGCAAGACGTTTCGGCAGAAAGCGTCAAGGCCCAGATTCGCAATCTGATTGAGCAGGAAGACCCGTGCAAACCCCTGAGTGATGAAGACATTGCAAAAACGCTGTCCCACAGTCATATCAAAATTGCCCGCCGGACCGTTGCCAAGTATAGAGAGGGCCTCCATATTCTTTCCTCTGCCAAGCGGAAGTACGCCCGCTAGGCGACAGTCCTATGTGTAACAAGGAACACTCCCATGCGTGTCGTTGATATCCTCAGCCAAGAATCCATTCTCCCCCAGCTCCAGGGCCGCACAAAGACCGATGTCCTGCGTGAGCTCGCCCAACACCTCGCCCAGCACACACAAGGTGTCGACGCCGAGCAGTTGGTCGCCGTTCTCCTGGACCGTGAACGGCTCGGCACCACGGCCATTGGCGAAGGGATTGCCATCCCGCACGGGAAGTTGTCCGGTCTCAAAGATGTCGTCGCCGTTTTTGGCCTGAGTCCACACGGGGTGGACTGCAGCTCCCTTGATGGCGGGCTGACGCGGCTGTTCTTTTTGCTGGTTGCGCCAGAGGACTCTGCCGGCGTCCACCTCAAGGCTCTGGCTCGGGTCTCTCGCCTGTTGAAAGACAAGGCGTTTCGAGAACGCCTGCTCCAGGGCGGCAGCCAAGCGGACTTACACCGGATGATCTGTGAAGAAGATAACAATCTTTAGTCGGGAGGCAGCCTTTAGTCGGGAGGCAGCGCCCGACACATACCGCTATGCAGGTCGTTATCGTTACGGGCTTATCAGGCTCGGGGAAAAGTACCGCAATCCGCGTCCTTGAGGATCGTGGATTCTACTGCATCGATAATCTGCCCGTCACCCTCATCCCCCGGTTTCTTGAGCTCAGCGAAAATAATCAGGAACATATTGGCCGCGTAGCTCTGGGGATTGATCTGCGCGAGCGTATTTTTCTGCACGAATACCCGACCGTCCTGGAAGGACTGCGCAAACAGGGCCACCAGATCAAAATTCTGTATTTTGAAGCCAGCGCCGACGTCCTCGTGCGGCGCTTCAGCGAAACCCGCCGCCCCCACCCCGCCGCCGGAGACGGGGGAGTCCTCCAAGGGATTCGGACCGAAGAGGAACAGCTCGCCGGACTGCGTGCGGCGGCCGACGTGGTGATGGATACGTCTGCGTATACCGTGCACGAGCTTCGGGAGGCCCTCCTGCAACATATTGAGCGCTATCCCCACTCCCCCCAGCCCCTCCTCATTACCGTCAAGTCGTTTGGCTATAAATACGGAGTGCCCATCGATGCCGATATGATGCTGGACGTCCGTTTCCTGCCCAATCCCTTTTTTGTCGATGCCCTCCGGCATAAGACCGGTACGGAGCGCGCCGTCGTCGAATTCGTCCTCGGCCAGGAGGAAACCGTTCTCTTTTTGAGCCAGCTGTCGGCCTTACTCAAATCGACCCTCCCACTGTATGCCAGAGAGGGCAAAAGCTATCTCACGCTGGCCATCGGGTGTACCGGCGGCCAGCACCGCTCGGTCGTCATCGCCGAAGAAGTGGGCAGACAGCTCCGGGCGTGGGACTATACCGTTCGGATTCAGCACCGTGACAGGCAACGGCAAAGTCCACCGGCATGACCTCCCACCTCCACACCCGCCTCACCCTGCTTAACGCAATGGGCTTACACGCCCGCGCGGCGGCGGCCTTCGTCAAGGCCCTCAAAGATCTCGAGGTTGAGGTCACCGTTCGCTGGGAAGGACAAACGGCGAATGGACGCAGCGTCCTCGACCTGCTGACCCTCGGCGCTCCGCAGGGCAGTGTCCTTGAGCTCCAGATTCAGGGCGTGGACGCAGAAGAGGCGCTCTCAACGCTCACCCGCCTCGTCGCCAATCGTTTTGACGAAGAATAAGGGCGCTCTGACGAACATCTCAACCGACCCAGCCCCTTGACGCTCAGAAAGGGATTCTATTATATGCGCCCAGCCATTCAGGGACGGACAGTATCACGCCGAGGAGAACAACTATGACGGGGAAAGAGTATTTATTCACGTCCGAATCGGTCTCAGAAGGCCACCCGGACAAAATGTGCGATCAGATCTCGGACGGTATCCTCGATGCCCTCATCGAACAGGACCCGGACAGTCGTGTGGCGTGCGAAACACTCGTCAAAACCGGCATGGTCGTTGTTGCGGGTGAAATCACAACGAGCGCCCAAATCAGTTATATGGAAGTCGTTCGAGATGTCGTGCGCGACATTGGCTTTATCGACTCTTCTCTGGGCTTTGACGCCAATACCTGCGCGGTCCTGACGGCGCTCGCTCGACAGTCTCCAGATATTTCGCAAGGGGTCACCGCCGGAGAGGGCCTCTACAAGGAACAGGGCGCCGGCGACCAGGGTATGATGTTCGGCTTTGCCTGCGATGAAACCAAAGACTATATGCCGTTTCCCATCTATACCGCCCACCGCCTGGTCCAGGAACTCGCCACCATCCGAAAAAGAGGCGAGCTGCCCTTCCTGCGGCCGGACAGCAAGTCGCAGGTGACGGTGGAATACCAGGATGGCAAACCGGTGCGCGCCGATACGGTCCTGATCTCAACCCAGCACGACCCTGACGCGGCCTATGACACGATCAAAGAGGCGGTGGTGGAAGAAGTCGTCAAGCGCGTCATTCCCCCGGAGTTCCTGGATCAGAAGACCACGTTTCTGGTGAATCCGACCGGGCGTTTTGTCAACGGCGGCCCATACGCCGACTGCGGCCTGACCGGACGGAAAATTATTGTCGATACCTATGGCGGCTATGGCCGGCACGGCGGTGGCGCGTTTTCGGGCAAGGACCCCAGCAAGGTCGATCGCTCAGCCGCGTATATGGCGCGCTATATTGCCAAGAATCTGGTGGCCGCGGATTTGGCTACGCGCTGCGAAGTGCAACTCGCCTATGCGATCGGCGTGGCGGAACCGGTCGGCGTCTATGTTGATACCTTCGGCACGGGTGTCTTGCCGGAGGAAGACCTCTCCGCCATCGTCCGTCAGGAGTTCGACCTGCGACCCGCCGCCATTATCCAGACCTTCGATTTGAAACGTCCCATTTATCGGGAGACCGCCGCTTATGGCCATTTCGGCCGGCCGGCCGAGAACGGCTTCTTCCCCTGGGAGCGAATTGACCGGGTCGAAACCCTCAAGCGTGCGGCAACAACGGCATAAGCGAGAGACAGAAAGAGGAAACATGCGTACAAGCCGAGGCGATGTCAAAGACCCCAAGCTGGCCAAGGACGGCAAGAAACGTTACGAGTGGGCCGACCAGCACATGCCGGCCCTGCGCCAGGTCCGAGAAGTTTTTTCACGCGAGAAACCCCTGAAAGGCGTGCGTCTGGCGGCCTGTCTGCACGTTACCTCCGAAACCGCCAACCTGATGCGCACCCTCAAGGCTGGTGGCGCCGACGTCACCCTGTGCGCCTCCAACCCGCTGTCCACCCAGGACGATATTGCCGCCGGTCTGGTCAAACACGAGGGCATTCCGACGTTTGCGATTCGCGGCGAGAATAACAAGAGCTATTATGCCCACCTGCACCAAGCCCTGGCTCATCAGCCCAGCGTGACCCTCGACGACGGCGCCGACCTCGTCTCGCTGCTGCATACCGACAAGCAGTATGCCGACCGCGCCGAGCATATGTGCGCCAGCATGGAAGAGACTACGACCGGCGTCATCCGGCTGCGCGCCATGGAAAAGGACGGCGTCCTGAAATTCCCGGTCATTGCCGTGAACGACGCCACCACCAAGCATCTGTTCGATAACCGCTACGGCACCGGACAGTCCACCCTGGACGGCGTGCTGCGGGCGACCAATATCCTGCTGGCCGGCATGACCGTCGTGGTCGCCGGCTACGGTTGGTGCGGCAAGGGGGTCTCCATGCGCGCCCGCGGGCTGGGAGCCCAGGTCATCGTGGCGGAAATCGACCCGATTCGTGGCCTCGAAGCCGCCATGGACGGCTTCCGGGTGATGCCCATGCGTGAGGCGGCTCGCGAGGGAGAGCTGTTCGTGTCCGTGACCGGCGACACCAGCGTGCTGCGCAAAGAGCATTTTGTGCGTATGAAAGACGGCGCTATCCTGTGCAACTCGGGCCATTTTGACGTTGAGATTGATATTAAGGCGCTCAAGAAAATGGCCAAGCGGGTTGAACGCAATGTGCGCACAAACGTGGACGGCTATCATCTGGAGGATGGACGCTGCATTTATGTCATCGGCGAGGGGCGGCTGGTCAATCTTGCCGCGGCCGAGGGACACCCGCCGGCGGTGATGGATATGAGTTTTGCCACGCAGGCCTTAACCGTGCGGTGGGCGGTGGAACATCAGGACCAGTTGACGCCCCACGTGCACCCTGTCGCCAAAGAGATCGAAGATCAGGTCGCCAGCCTCAAACTCGCCAGCATGGACATCCAGCTCGACCGGCTGACTGCGGAGCAGAAGCGCTATCTTGCATCCTGGGAATTTGGGACATAAGTTCTACCCATGGTCGGTGGGGTGTTTCGGTGGATGCTGGGGGCGGTGCTTCTTGCGAGCGTAGCCCCCTTCGCCTTTGCCCTCTCCCCGCCCCGTCCCGCTCTCGAAGAAATACGGCATACCTCAGTCCCGGATTACACCCGGGTCATTATTACCCTCTCGGACCGAGCAGACTATAACCACTTCCGGGTTGCGGCCAACCAAGCGCATGACCGACCGCCCCGTATTGTCATCGATTTCTCCTCAACGCGTATTGCTCCTCGCCTGCGGGCGCCCATCCCCGTGGATGACGGCCTGCTCAAACGCATTCGGACGGGCCAGTTTTCGCCCACCACCGCCCGGGTCGTGCTCGATCTGGAACAGATTGAGAGTTATACTGCCTTTCCGCTCTACTCTCCATATCGGCTCATTATTGATGTCAAAGGGAAGAGTAAGAAAACCGAGGTAGACCAGCCGCCCGAGCAAACCCAAGCGCCCCAGCCCTATCGGATTATGATTGACCCCGGGCACGGCGGGCGTGATCCGGGTGCTATCGGCGTTGGCGGCCTCAAAGAGAAAACCGTGGTCCTGGCCATCAGCAAAAGACTCGGTAAAAAGCTGGAGTCCCGCCTCAAGCTGGAGCCCCGCCGCTCGGTAAAAGTACTCTATACGCGAGAGCGGGACGTCTTTATTCCCCTGCCGGAACGCACGGCCAAAGCGAATGCTATGAAGGCCGACCTTTTTATTTCGATTCACGCCAATGCCAGTGAAAATCCTCGCCTCCAAGGAGTGGAGACCTATTATCTGAATAATACCGATGATCGGGCTACCGAACGACTGGCGAGGCGTGAAAATGGCCTGACGCCACCAGGATTAGCAAGTCTTGAAAATGGCATGGCGCCAGGAAGCGACTTATACTTTATTTTGAGCGATCTCCACCATACTGGGAACGAACCAGAGTCGATTGCCCTTGCTCGTGCCCTCCAGACCTCTATGATGACCCAGGTTGCCAAACGTCACTCGAAGGTCCGTAACCTTGGGGTAAAAAAAGGACCATTCTACGTGCTAGTTGGAGCGCATATGCCGTGCGTATTGGCCGAAGTGTCTTTTCTGACACACCGCGTTCAGGGTCGGCTGTTGCGCTCCTCGGACTATCGGGAAGCCATAGCGGAAGGACTTTTTCAAGGGATTGCCCAATTTATCAAAGAAGAGTTACCACGTATGGAAAGCCTGTGAGTCCGCCTCGTCAAGAAAGATAGCGTATAATGGATACCGATCAGCAATACCCGCCCCCCGGTCTCATTGCACTGCCGCCCCTGCCTTCCTCAGACCCGGATGTCGAGCTTGATCCCGATTGGAACCTGAGTCAGATTGCCGGCAGCTATCGCACCCAGGTCCACGAGTTGCTGGTACAGCATCAGACAAGGAGTCAGAGCGGACGCTCCGTGGTCGAGTTCCATACCGCGCTGATCGATCAGTTCGTGCAATACGTCTTTACCGCCGCGACCCGTCTCTACACGCGTCGCTACACCAGCCTCAGCCAACGCTGTAGTCTGTTTGCCCTGGGCGGCTATGGTCGCGGCGAACTGAATCCGCATTCTGATATTGATTTGCTCTTCCTCTACCACTGGAAAATCACCCCCTATGCCGAGACGGTGTGGGAAACTCTGTATTACAGCCTGATGGACGCCGGCTGGACGGTCGGCCATGCGGTCCGCAATATCCGGGAATGCCTCCGTCAGGCGAGCCGGGACCTCGAAATCAAGACCTCCCTGCTCGATAGTCGCTATCTGTGCGGGGAAGAGTCCCTGGCGCGTGAGTTTCAGACCGCGGTTCAGCGCGACCTGGTGGAGAAACGCCCCGAACAGTTTTTTCAGGCAAAGGCCGAAGAGAGCCACGTCCGCCACCAGCGCCAGGGCGATTCGCTCTATCTGCTCGAACCAAACCTGAAGGAGGGCTGTGGCGGGTTGCGCGATTTGCATACCGCCTGGTGGCTGGCCAAAGTCAAATTCAAGCTCACCAACTGGCGCGAGCTGATCGTCAAGGGCGTGGTCTCGGAATCGACCCTGGCCGCGGTCGAAGCAGCCCAGGATTTCTTGTGGCGGGTGCGGAACGGGCTCCATCTTCTGGAGCGGACAGAGCAGGACACGCTGACCTTTGAGCATCAGGATCAGCTCGCCCCGGCGTGCGGTTTTTCGGACACCACCCAGTTCATGCGGACCTACTACCAACACGTCACAACCATTCACGATTTTACCCGGTTCATGTTTGAGCGCTGTGTCACACCGTCGCGACTCTTCAATTTCCTGGGTCGTCCGCGGGGTCGGGACATCCGTGAGGGAATCCGTATTGTTGACCAGACCCTGCATGTGACTAAGCCTGAGATGCTCACCCAGGAGCCGCTCAATCTCGTGACGCTCTTCCATGACGCTCAACGTCACGGCGTGGCGTGTAGCCGTGAAACCAAACAGATGATTCGTCAGGCGCTGACCAGGCTCCCACCGGAATCGGCCAGGCACCCCGATGTGCGGGATGCCTTTCTCACCATCTTATCCTGGAAGCAGCGGGTTGCCCCAACCCTGCACGCGATGCACGAAGTCGGCCTGCTCGAATGGCTGTTACCCGAGTTTGGTCATTTACGCTGGCGAACGCAGCGCGACCTGTACCATATCTATGCCATCGACGAGCATACACTGCACGGCGTGGCAGAACTCGAACGCTTGCGCGACGGCGAATATAAAGAAAGTCTGCCGCTCCTGACCCAGGTCATGCGTGAGATTGACCGGGTAGACCTCTTATTCCTGTCAATGCTCTTCCATGATGTGGGTAAGGGATTCGGCGTTGAGCACTCCGCCCGGAGCGCCGAGATGGTGGACGCGGCCGCCAGACGCTGGCAACTGCCGCCAGATGAGGCGCATGAGTGGCAGGTCCTCGTCCGCCAGCATCTCTTTATGTCTCATATTGCCCAGCGGCGCGATCTTTCAGACGACGCGCAAATTGCCGATTTCGCCCGGACGGTAGAGAATCCCGGGTGCCTGAAGAGGCTCTATCTGCTGACGTTCGCCGATATGAAGGCCGTTGGCCCTAAGGTCTGGAATAGCTGGAAGGGGGGGCTCCTCAATGAACTCTATCTACGCACCTTGGAGCGATTGGAAACAGGAGCGCTTGTTGAGGAGGATCAAGACGCACGCCTCCAGCGCCGGAAAGATCGCATTCGACAGCGCCTAGCTGCAGAAGCAGTGGTCGACCAGCTCTCCCAGTTCCTGACCGCCATGCCGGATAGTTATTTCCTGACGACCCCGGAGGATGCGGTTCCAGAGCATTTTCAACTCATGAGCCGTTTTGTCCAGGCAGAGGCTGAAGCTCCCTACCGCGCCAGCCTGCACCACTTTCCAGAGCAGGAATATAGTGAATTCACCCTGGTCACCCGTGATCGCCCAGGGCTCTTTTCCATGCTCGCTGGTGTTCTCACCGTCAGCAGCCTCAGTATCTCTGGAGCGCGTATTGCCACCAGCCAGCAAGGCATTGCTTTAGATGTCTTTCGGCTGTCACACCTGGACCGCCAAGACATGCTGCTCTCGGAAGATACCTGGGCCCGATTTTATACGCGGCTGAACGCCGTCTTACACGGTGAGCGAACGGTTGAGGACCTGCTTCAGGCGGCCCGGCCACCGGCGTTTCTGCAACGCTCCCGCCCACGCCTGCGGACCGAGATTACGATTGATAACACCACGTCGCCAACCTACACCCTGGTCGATGTCACAGCGCTTGACCGGATTGGGCTCTTATTCGAGGTGACCCACGCCTTGTTCCAACTCGGCCTTGTGATCCACCTGGCGAAGATCACCACCAATGTCGATCAGGTCCTTGATGTCTTCTACGTGACGGATGGGACCGGCGCGAAAGTTGGGAATCCCGATCAGGTGCTGGCAGAGTTGCAAGGTCGGCTGCGGAGCCATGAGGAAGCCGCATGACTCAGCCTGCCACCGCTCACCAGGCCTCCCCCTCTCACCAAAACAGTACCCAGAGCGACACGCTGCTCGACACTTTTCTGGGGCATCTCACCGTAGAAAAGGGCTTAACGCCGCGCACGGTAGAGGTCTACAGTCGGGACCTCCACCGGTTCTGCGCCTATTTATCGACCCAAGATATTGCGGATGTCAGACAGGCCGGTTCGCGCCATATCGTTGGCTTTCTCAGCACCCTGCACGAGCAGGGCGTGTCAACCCGTACCCAATCCCGAGTCTTAACCGCGCTACGCGGCTTGTACCGCTTCCTCCAACGAGAAAACGAACTGCCCGGGAAGAATCCAACCGCCCTACTCCATCTCCCCAAGTTTGGTCGCGCCCTGCCCCACGTCCCTTCCCAGCAACAGGTAGACGCGCTCATCTCGGTGCCAGATGCGGCGACCCCGCTCGGCATGCGGAACCAGACCATGCTCGAAGTGTTATACGCGACCGGCCTGCGCGTCTCCGAACTGGTTCAGCTGACAGTCTCTCAGGTCAACCGGGAAGCGGGATTCGTCCGGGTGCGGGGCAAGGGCAATCGGGAACGCCTCGTCCCCCTGGGGACTCGGGCGCTCTCGCAGCTCCAGCGCTATCTCGACACCGTTCGGCCGGTCCTGCTGAAGCAGCGCAGCAGCGACTATATCTTCCTGACTCGCTCCGGGAAGCCGCTGACCCGTCAAGCATTCTGGGCGATGATCAAAGGTTACACCAGGCATAATCCTGAAAGCGGCCCCGTCTATCCCCACTCCCTGCGACACGCCTTTGCAACGCATCTCCTGGAGGGTGGAGCGGATCTGCGGGCGGTCCAGTCCATGCTGGGGCACGTCGATATTGCCACCACGCAAATCTACACCCATCTGGCGAGCGCCCGCTTACGCGAGGTACACCGGAAGTATCATCCGCGCGGCTGAGGGCTCGGGCTCAGACTCTGAACGGGCGAGATAAAAAAGGGCTGCCCTCTTCTTCAGCGCCTCTTTTACATCACGACCACGCTCCGGGCGACTTCGCCTTTCTCCAGGGCGGTCATGGCGTCGTTGACTTCGTCCAGAGCGTAGGTGCGGGTCACCAGCTCATCGAGTTTAAGCTTGTTGTTCATATACAGCTCAATCAAGCGCGGCATATCGACGTGCGGACGAGATGACCCGTAGACCGAACCCTGAATTTTTTTCTCGTTGAGCAGACTGAACGCGGGGATCGTTACCGTCTCTTCACGCGCCGGGGCGCCAACAACAATCGTACTGCCCCCCTGCCGGGTGCAGGCATAGGCTTGTTCAATAGTTTTGCCCAGGCCGATCACTTCAAAAGCGTAATCCGAGCCGCGTCCGTCAGTCAGTCCCCGCACGGTCCTGGTCAGATCGTCTTGGGACGGATTCACGGTGTGGGTCGCGCCAAACTCTTTGGCGTACTCAAGCTTGTTGTCCATCAGGTCAACCGCGATAATAATGCTCGCCCCCGCCAGCGCACAGCCCTGGATTACGTTCAAGCCCACCCCGCCACAGCCGATGACCACGGCGCTCGTGCCGGGCCTGACCGCGGCGGTATTGATGGCGGCCCCGACCCCGGTCATGACGCCGCAGCCGACCAGACAGGCTTTGTCGAGCGGCACATTATCCGGGATTTTGACACAGGCGATTTCGGGCACCACCGCGTATTCCGCATAGCTCGACAGGCCGGCGGCATGATGGATCTTTTGTCCGTTTTTACTCAACCGGCAGGTGCCGTCCAGGAGGGCGCCTTTGCCCATAATCGTCCGCATATTCACGCACAGGACCGGGCTGCCCTGCGCGCAGTAATAGCAGTGTCCGCAGTAGGGAGCGAAAGACAGCACTACATGATCACCGGGCTTGACCATCGTCACGTCCGGCCCGACTTCTTCGACAACGCCAGCGCCCTCATGCCCAGGCACGACCGGCAGCGGGGAGCGAAGGACACCGTGGATCATGGAATAGTCGCTATGGCAGACACCATTGGCGGCAATTTTGACCCGCACTTCTTTTGATTTGGGACTGTCGAGGTCCACCTCTTCTACCCGGAGTGGGGTGCTGAGTTCGTACAGGACTGCGGCTTTCATAACGCCCTCCTTTATACGCTGGGTCCGGCTTCGTCTCGAAGCGCGGCGCTTTCCAGAATGTGATGTGACGCGGTATGGGGGTCGAGCGTTCCAGCGCCAACCGCGTCAAAATAACGCGCCAGCTCGGGGTCGGTCCGGGCTCCGGCGGTCAAGCGTTTGCGGACTTCATATTCGACTCGGGTAATGAGTTCCTCGCGCCGCCGCTCCGAGCGCCGGCGCGCCAGCTCTCCGGACGCCAGCGACGACTGATGATGATCCCGTATGGCTTGCAACAGCTCCGGCAGGCCCGTTCCGTTAATCGCCTGCGTCGCCAGCACGGGGATGCGCCAGGGCGACTGGGCCGACTCCTCTGCCGGCCGATTGCTGTATTTCAGCTCCAGCATCAGGCTGAGTTCGGTCATCATCCGCTGCGACCCGTCCCGGTCGGCCTTATTGACGACAAAGATATCCGCAATCTCCATCAGCCCGGCTTTCATGACCTGAACGCCGTCACCGGCCTCCGGTACGAGCGTCACCAGCACAGTATCGGTCGTGCCCATAACGTCCAATTCCGTCTGCCCGACGCCAACCGTCTCAACCAGAATATAGTCCAGGCTGGCCGCATCCATCAGCTTGATGACGTCCTTGGTCGCGCGGGACAGCCCGCCGTGACTGCCACGCGTCGCCATACTCCGAATGAAGACGCCGCTGTCAAGATAATGCTTCGTCATCCGAATCCGGTCGCCCAGCAGCGCACCGCCGGTAAAGGGGCTTGATGGGTCAATGGCAACAATCCCGACCGTTTCTCCGGCTTGCCGCATCAGCGTCGTCAGCCCGTCTACCAGGCTCGACTTGCCGGCACCCGGAGGACCGGTCACCCCTATCGTACAGGCGTGCCCTTGCCTGGGCCCGATGGCCTCCAGAATACGGCCCAGCCGGCCATCTTCTCGTTCCACCAGGGTCATCAGACGAGCCAGCGCGCGGCTGTCTCCGGACGATAGTCTTTCGAGTAGTTGGTCCAGTGTCTGTTTTGCCATGGGTACGCTTCTTTCTCCCTGAGCGGTCTATATACCGGAAGCTGCTGGTAAAGTCAGTGGAGCTTGGTATGCTGTGGGAGAAACAGTCCGGTGGAGGACAGCATGGAATGGGACACACTTTATATTGAAAAAAAGGAGGCAGTCGCCTTTCTGACCCTGGATCGTTCAGCGTCCTTAAATGCGGTCAACGACCAACTCACGGCCGACCTCGAAGCGGCCTGTCAAACGCTTGAAGCGGATACCGACCTCCAAGTCGTCGTGCTGAGGGGTGAAGGCCGCGCCTTTTGTTCCGGCATGGACCTCAAGGCGGCCGCCATGCGTCCCTCAACGAACGCGGCCATTGATGAGGTGTGGGCTCCCTGGCAACGTGCCTTAGATATTCTGGAGCGCCTCAACGCCCTCACCATTGCTGCCATTCACGGTGCCTGTCTTGGAGCCGGTTGCGAGTTGGTCCTGGCCTGTGACTTTCGGATTGCGGCCAATACCGCCTTCTTCTCCCTGCCCCAGGTGCTCTACGGCTCGCCGCCCGACGCCAGCCAGAGCTATAAACTCGTACAGCTCATCGGTCTGGCCAAAGCCAAAGAAATCCTGATTCTCGGGGAACGCTTTGACGCCGCGCAGGCCGAGCGCTGGGGACTGCTGACCAAAGTCGTTGAAGCCGAGAATTTCAAAGAAGAAACCGAGCAGCTCGTCGCCCGTTGCCAGAAAGTCGGCAGCCGGGCCGCGACCGTTGCCAAGCATCTGCTGCATCAGTCCTGGACGCTGGACCAGGAGACCTGGCCGGCGGAGATATCCCGCGCCCGGGCGACCGCGCTCGAGACCAGGGACTTTGCCGATGCCATGCGCGTCTACCGCGAGCAGCGCAAGCCGCAGGTGTAGGGGGGTTGGGGATTAGGGGTTGGGACGAACCCCCAGCCCATGCGCCCTGTCACACTCGAATTTACTCAGGAATTTCGGGCTACGCATCGCGTTGGACGAGAGCCTGAACACGCGTTGTCTTTTCGAGGGGTGGTGGAACTGAAAAACCTCTCTCTTTCACTTCGCTTGGGGCGACCGTTCTTTCCCCCATCCCTTCCTTTCCTTCTCCAGACGTTCAGCAATCCACGTCTTAATGACGGATTGTCGAGTCACGCCTAAGCGGCTCGCCTGTCGGTCCAGTGAGTCTATCATCCAGTTCGGGAAATCGACATTCACCCGTCGCTGCTCATGTCCCGGTCTGCGAGACTTCGTCAGATCGAGGTAGGGCGTGATATCTTCACCCTTATCAAACAACCGATCTAATTCTTTAGCCTTCATAATATAATTGCTCTTCTTTCCCTCTCGCCCGTCGGACAGAGATAAGCCGGACGCGCTGCTCCCCCCGATACGTAAAAAAAGCTGACCATAGTTTTCCTTCTGCCATGGCAATCAAGGCGAGGCGGGGTTCGTCGTCGCTTCGTGCTCCGATTTCCAACCGATCTTCATCTTCCCAGAGTTTCTGGGCTTCGACAAAATCAATCCCGTGCTTTTCTTTATTCTTCTTGCTCTTTTATTCTTCTTGCTCTTTCTGGGATCAAATTCAAACTGCATAGTAGTATAAAAATCATACCTCTTCTGCTCTCGCCTTCAACCAATTATGATTTTCTCTCTGTCACAGCGTATCTCCTCTCCCGGCTACTCAAGAGCGATGCTAGGCGGATACGGCTCACATCGTCTACTCGCCGCTCAGCGCCTGACTCAAGGCTTCGCGATACGGATGGGTATCCATATAGATGCGCAACACCTTGAACTTGCCGTTCTCAAACGTCCAGAAGTTCAGATTGTCCATCACCAGCGGATTGCCGTCCGTCGTCTTGCCTTCGAGGTGGAGCGGGGCGATCAGTTTATTGCCTTCGATAATGATGTCCGTAGCCCTAGCGGTATAATCGATCAGGCTGGTCGTCAGTTTTTCGTAGAACACACGCAGGGCCGCCTTGCCCTGAATCCCGGTAGGGCCGGTGACGGGGTTGATGAGTCTGGCATCGTCGGCAAACAGTGCGAGAATGCCAGCCACATCGCCGTTCGTGACGCGCTCAAAATACGTATGAGCGGCCTGCTCCATCTGCTGTTCAGTCTGTCCGCGCGCCATGCTTCCCTCCGTTCAGATAGGCTTTCAAACACTGGGCCGTGTACGACTGCCGGGCCTGCTGCATGAGTTGCTGCGGTGGGCCGCTGGCCACAATGTTTCCGCCGGCCGCGCCGCCCTCAGGTCCCAGGTCGATGATGTAGTCCGCTTCTTTGAGAATGTCGAGATTGTGTTCAATCGTCACAACCGTATTGCCCTTATCAATCAGACGATGGAGCGTATGGATCAGCTTTTCGATATCGGCAAAATGCAGGCCGGTTGTTGGCTCGTCCAATACGTAGAGCGTTTTTCCGCGCGAGCGTTTGGCCAGCTCATAGGCCAGCTTGATGCGCTGAGCTTCGCCTCCGGACAGGGTATTGCTGGCCTGTCCAAGCTTGATATAGCCCATGCCGATATCGTTCAGCAGCTTCAGCGGTTGCGCGATCTTTGGCACCCCGATGAAAAACGTCGCTGCCTCTTCAATCGTCATGTCCAGCACATCGGCGATGTTCTTGCCGTTATAGGCGATTTCCAGGGTCTCCTCGTTATAGCGCCGGCCAGCGCACACATCACAGCTGACGTAGACATCGGGCAGAAAGCTCATCTCCATTTTAATGCGTCCCTGTCCGGTACAGGTCTCGCAGCGCCCGCCTTTCACATTGAAAGAGAACCGACCGGGTTTATAGCCGCGCAGCCGCGCATCGGGCAGCAGCGAAAAGAGCTTGCGCACCTCGTCCCAGAAGCCCACATAGGACGCCGGGACCGAACGCGGGGTCTTCCCAATGGGCGACTGGTCGACTTCGACCACGCGCTCAATCCCCTCGGTATTGTCAATGCTGTCATGCCGGCCGACCCGCCCGGCGTACAGCCCGAGTTTGCGCCGCAGCCCGTTGACCAGGACTTCCTGGACCAAGGAACTCTTGCCCGACCCGGACACCCCGGACACACCCACCCAGGTCCCGAGCGGAATATCAATGTCGATATTCTTCAGATTATTCTCGCGCACGCCCCGCAGGCGCAGCCGCGGCCGGTCTTTGAGGGCCCGGACCGGCCCGAGCCGCGGGTGGGCCGAGGAGAGAAACTGACCGGTCAGGGAGTCCGTGTTCTTGCGCAACTGCTGGGGTGAGCCGATGGCCACGACCTGGCCGCCGTGCACCCCGGCGCCCGGCCCCAGGTCGATCACCACATCCGCATTCTCGATGGTCTGCTCGTCGTGTTCAACGACCAGCACGGTGTTGCCGCGCTCTTGCAGGTTCCGCAGGGTATCAATCAGGCGGGCATTATCGCGCGGGTGCAGCCCGATGGTCGGCTCGTCCAGGATATAACACACCCCGCACAGATTGGAGCCGAGTTGAGCGGCCAGACGAATGCGTTGCGCCTCTCCGCCGGACAGGGTATCCGCGCGGCGGTCCAGGGACAGATAGGACAGGCCAACCTGATTGAGAAAGCTGAGTCTGGGGACGATTTCCTTGAGAATCGGCCGCCCGACGAGCGTGTCACGCGCGGATAGAGACAGGTCCTGTAGATGGCTGAGGCAGTCTGCCGCGGACAGACGCATCAGAGTCGGCAGCGACTGCTCACACACCTGTACGGCGCGCGCGCGCGGATTCAGGCGCTCGCCCTGACATTCCGGACAGGCCGACTCACCCAGAAACTGCGACAGCGCATAGGATGAACCCGTATCCTCACCGTATTCGAGCGCTTCATTCAGGATATCAAACGTTCCCTGTAGCCCCTGGTCGTCCCCGGAAAAGACCAGTTGACGCTGCTCCGCACTCAGTTCGCCAAACGGCCGGTCAACCGGAACACCCAGCTTCTTGAGTCCGCGTAATAATTTGTTCTTGGCGCGTTTCAGCTCAGACCGGGCGAGCGGCAGCAGGGCGTCGTGTTTGAGGGACTTGCTCTCGTCCGGGACGACCAGTTCAGGGTCAAACTCCCACAAGAAGCCGGCCCCCGTGCAGGCCGGACAGGCTCCCTGGCGGCTGTTAAAGGAAAACAGGCGGGGGTCGGGTTCCTCAAACCCGAGACCGCAGGCGGCGCAGAAGAGCCGTTCGCTATAGGTCCGCTCATCTTCGCCGTACACATGCACCGCCCCACTCCCAACCCGGAGGGCCGACTGGAGCAGCGCCTCGGTCTCGCGTCGCTTGCCGTTCGCGCCGTTCACCCGCGTATGGCCAATCACAATATCGATGTCGTGCTCTTTATAGCGCTGCAAACTCAGACCCGGCTCAATAGTCGTCGTGCGGCCGTCGATGCGCGCCTGCTTGAAGCCCAGCTTGCGCGCTCCGGCTAAAATGTCCTTGTGAAAGCCCTTCCGCCCCCGCACCACCGGAGCAAAAAAGGTTGTTTCCTGGCCGTGAAAATCGGCCTGAATACGAGCCAGGATTTGACTCCGGCTCTGAGCCGCCAGCGGTGCACCACACTGCGTACAGTGCTGGACGCCGATCTTGGCGTATAGCAGCCGCAAGTAGTGCGACAGCTCGGTCACGGTGGCAACGGTCGAATTCCGGCCACCCCGACTCATGCGCTGCTCAATGGCCACCGTGGGCGGAATACCGGTCAGCAGGTCAACATTGGGCCGGGCGAGGACTTTAATGAATTGCCGCGAGTAGGCGGACAGACTGTCAATATAGCGGCGCTGGCCTTCGGCGTAGACCAGATCAAAGACCAGCGTCGACTTGCCCGAGCCGGACAGGCCCGTCACCACCACCATCTGGTCGCGCGGAATATCAACCGAAATGTCTTGCAGGTTGTGTTCCTTGGCTCCGATAACGGCAATAGCCTTACCGCTCCCCACCTCGGCGACCAGCGGCCGGGACTTGGCTTTCCGCCGCCTGGGCTGCGGGCGCTTCCCCGTGGCGGCTGAACCCAGGACTTGCTTGAGATAGCGCCCGGTATGCGAGGCCCGCACCTGGGCGACCTCCTCCGGCGTTCCCTCGGCCACAATCGTCCCGCCCCCGTCTCCCCCCTCGGGTCCGAGGTCTATCAGATAGTCGGCGTATTTAATGACCTCCAGATTGTGCTCGATGATCAGGACCGAATGGCCGCATTTGACGAGTTGATCAAAGGCGTTGAGCAGCTTCTGGATATCGGCAAAATGCAGCCCGGTGGTCGGCTCATCAAAGATGAACAGCGTGCCGTGGTCAGCCGAGTCTCTGGAGCGCTCCTTTGCAATATGCGTGGCCAGCTTGAGCCGCTGGGCCTCACCACCAGACAGCGTGGTCAGCGCCTGACCCAGACGCATATACTCCAGCCCGACCGCGGCCAGCGGAGACAGTCGGCGCTGGAGCTCCTTTTGCTTGCCAAAAAATTCCAGGGCTTCGGCGACGGTAAAATTCAGGATATCGGTCAGACTCTTGCCCTGATAGCGGACCTCCAGCACCTCGTCCCGAAAACGTTTGCCCTGACACTCGGGGCAGGGGACGTACACGTCCGAGAGAAACTGCATCTCGACTTTTTCAAAGCCCTCGCCTTTGCACGACTCGCAGCGCCCGCCCTCGACGTTGAACGAGAAGGTACTCGGCGTATAGCCGCGCACCCGCGCCAGTTCGGTCTGCGACAAGAGCCGCCGCACCGTATCGAACGCCTTGGTATAGGTGAGCAGGTTGGCACGCGGCGTTGTGCCAATGGCCGACTGATCGACAAAAATAATGTCGGCCAACTGCTCGCCGCCCAGGATGGCGCGACACGCACCCGGGATGCCGACCGGCTCCCCGCGCTGCTTTTTGAGGCCGCGATACAGCACGTCTTCCACCAGCGTCGACTTGCCCGAGCCGGACACGCCGGTCAGACACACCAGGCGGCCGAGCGGAATGGTGACATCCATATCCTGAAGATTATGCGCGCTCGCCCCCCGAACGGTCAGCCGGTATTTTTTCTTGACCGGCCGGCGTTTGGGCGGGAGCGGAATGGTCCGCCGGCCGGACAGATATTGGCCGGTCAAGGACTGCTTGTCCTTGAGCAGCCTGGCATACGGCCCGTTGAACACGACCTCGCCGCCTTTTTCACCGGCCAGGGGGCCCAGGTCGATGACATGATCGGTCTCGCGAATAATCTCCGGGTCGTGCTCGACCACCACGACCGTATTCCCGTGGTCGCGCAGGTCTTGCAGAATACGAACCAGACGCTGGCTATCGCGCGGATGCAGGCCGATGGACGGTTCGTCCAGGACGTACAGGGTATTGACCAGAGCGGAACCAATCGCCGTAGTCAGGTCCACGCGTTCCAGCTCGCCGCCGGACAGGGTGCGGGATTGCCGGTCCAGGGTCAGGTATTCCACGCCGACCTCGACCAGATAGCGCAGGCGTTTCCGAATCTCATCCAGCATGAGTTGGGCGACCTGCTCCTGGTAGGCGCTCAGCTTGAGGGTGGCAAAGAATTGGGCGCACGCCCCGATGCTCATCAGGTTGATATCGGCCAGGGTTTTGCCCCCCACCCGATACAGCCGGCTCTCCGGTTTGAGGCGCGCCCCCCCACAGTCTTCACACAGAAAATAGCCCCGGTAGCGGGCCAGAAAAACGCGCACGTGCATTTTATACGTTTTGGTTTCCAGCCACTTGAACCAGCCCCGGACGCCGTAGTAGTCCTCATCGCCTTCCATGATGGCCTGCTGCTGCTCCGGGCTGAGCGCCTGCCAGGCCACATCGGTCGGAATGTCATGCTGCTCGCAAAAGGACAATAACTCGCGCCGCTCCCACTGGGCCGCTTTGATCCGCCAGGGCTTGATGGCCCCCAGTTTCAGCGTCAGGGTCGGGTCGGGGACGATCAGTTCCGGGTCAATATCAATCGTGCGACCGAACCCGCGGCAGGTATCGCACGCGCCGAGCGGGCTGTTGAACGAGAACATATTCGGCACGGGCTCTTGATAGGCGATACCGCAGGCCGCGCACTCAAGCTGGTCCGAGAACGGCACAGCGGTGTCTTCGTCGGGAAAAATCAGCGTCAGGCGGCCTTTTCCATACTGAAGGGCCTGTTCGCAGGAGTCGTGGATACGTTTTTTGGAACGGGTGGTCAGGGTCAGACGGTCAACCAGCACGGTGCAGGTTTCGGCCTCGGCCTCGGGCCGGTCTGCCAGTTCCTGAATATCGACCGGCTTGCCAGCCACAACAATCCGATGGAAACCGGACTGCAACAGACCGCCCCGGACTTCCTCCCAGGGCAGGCTGGCCGGCGTTGACACACGGAACGTGACCAGAAAGCGGCAGCCGTCCGGCTTCTCTTTGCGGAGCTTTTTGTACACCGACTCGGCCGAATCGCGCTCCACCAGCTGACCGCATTGTCGGCAGGACAGACTGCCTATTTTGGCAAACAGGAGTTTGAGGTGGTCGTGCAGCTCGGTCATGGTCCCGACGGTTGAGCGCGAGGTCCGCACCGGCCGGTTCTGGTCAATGGCAATAGCCGGCAGAATGCCGTCAATGCGCTCGACCTGGGGCTTGTCCATGCGGTCGAGAAACTGCCGCGCATAGGCCGAGAAGCTCTCGACGTAGCGTCGCTGACCTTCAGCGTACAAGATATCGAAAGCCAGGCTCGACTTGCCCGACCCACTGACCCCGGTCACCACCGTCAGTTGGTGCAGGGGGATCTGGACGTCGATGTTTTTGAGATTGTTCTGGCGCGCGCCAGTGACCCGAATCGAGCCGCCACCCGTCCCGTTGGTTTCCAATCCTGCCCTCCACGTATAGCAATCAGTAGCCAGGTCGAGATGTGGGGTCCACCTCTGCCGCCGGACCGTTGCCTCCTTCATACTGAGCCGAGTCGCTTCCGTCTAGTCGGGCGTGTGATTTCGCTCTTGTGTTACGCTGTTACTAGCCGGGAGCGTGGGCCTCTGGTCCGCAGAAAGCAGTTCCAGGCTGCCTCGTCTGTACCCCGGCTTGCATGCTAGAGATGACAAACTGTTATGGTCACCCAGCCTGCTCCACCCCCCATATCACCCCAGCGCATCCTCTTTGTCACCGAGCCGGGCATGGGTCATGTCCATCCGTTGCTGCCGGTGATGCACAATCTCCAGGCCAGGGGTCACGCTGTTGCCCTGGCCACCAGCCGGCTGTATCAGGAGCGCATCGAGCGCGAGGGTCTGCCATTCTATCCCCTCGGCCCCCACTACTCCGAAGAACGCCTGGAGGAATTTTTCCCGCCCATTCGCTATCTGCGCATCCATTATCTGCGCGTCAGCTACGATTTTTTGCGCATTTTCATGGCCTCCATACCCGCGCGTATCCCGGAACTCCGGCAGATCGCTCAGGTCTTTCAGCCCGGCGTGGTTGTGGCCGGACCGTTGACCTTTGCCGCCCAGCTCTTTTGCGAGCAGCATGCACTCCCGTGGGCCGTGCTGAGCCCCATGACCCACTTCATGTCCCCGAGCCTGCACACCCCCCCAGCCGGCTTTCCGCGCGTGGAAACCATGCCCGCGGCCCTCCGTTTTCCCTACCGGCTCGGCCTCAAAGGCGCGCTCCGTGCGGCCACGATGCTGATGGCCCCGTGGCGCCTTGCCCTGAATCGCTATCGCCGCCAGCTCGGTCTCCCTTCCCAGGCCGACCCACTCTCCCCCCAGATCGTCGCCCCGTCCTTACTCATCCATACCTGTAGTCGGGAATACGATTACAATAGGCCAGACCTGCCGCCGCAGGTGCATTACGTCGGTCCATCGGTATGGGACCGACCGCGGGACTGGCAAGCGCCGGGTTGGCTGGCGCAGGTGCCACCGAACAAGCCGCTGGTCTACGTCAGCCTTGGCACGGTTTTTAATACGCGCCTGAGCGTCTTCCGAAAAATTATTCGCGCCCTCGGTCAGCTCGACGTCTTCGGGCTGGTTGTCAGCGGTCCCGGTTGTCCGCCCGATCTTTTCCCGGCGGTTCCCTCCAACGTGCGGGTCGAGTCGTATATTCCGCAGACGGCGCTTCAGGCAGAGCCGAGAACCCGCCCGGCTCTGGTTATCTCACACGCTGGGGTAAACACCGTGCTGACCGCGCTGTCCGACGGGATTCCGCTGCTGTGCATCCCCCTCGGCGCGGACCAGCCCGATAATGCCCAGCGCTGCGTAGACGCCGGCGTCGGTCTGCGGCTGGACCGACACCGGCTGACGACCGCCCGACTCAAACGCGCCATCCACACCCTGCTCAGCCAGGATTCTTTCACCCGCCGGGCAGAGCAGATGCAACACACCCTGCGCCGGCATAACGGCCCCGAGGAAGCCGCAGACCTTATTCTTCGCCTGGCTGAAACCAGGACAGCAGTCCAGCGCACCTCTCTTGACTAGGAAGCAGTGGTTCTCTTTCGGTACGTGACGGGGTATAGCAAGGGAAAAAGAAGGAGTACCCATGACCACACTGCTCGGGATTTCAGGCAGTCTGACGGCCGGCGGCAGTACGCGGACCGTTGTCGATGCCGCGCTGGCAGCCGCGCAGGCGCTCGCCCCGGATATCACGACCGACGTCATCGACCTGCGTGATGTGACCATCTCTTTTTGTGACGGACGACCGCCCGCAGACTACCCGGACGATACCCCCCACGTGCTTGAACGCATCAATGCCGCCGACGCCTATATCATCGGCACGCCCATCTACCGGGGTTCCTACACCGGGGCCCTCAAGAACTTGCTCGACCACATTCCGGTCGAAGCCTTTATGGGCAAGGTCGTGGGTTTGATTGGGAACGCCTATACCGACCATCACTACCTCAGCATCGACCAGGAACTGAAACCGGTCCTGGCCTGGTTCAATATGCACATCGTCCCAGGGAGCGTGTATGTGCGGGCCGATCAGATGAAGAGCGGAGAGATTACCGACGCGCGCGTCCGGGACCACCTGCGTCAGCTTGGAGAGGCCGTCATCCGGCTGTGCCACAGCCTGAAAGACCACCCCCAAGGCCCCCCGCCGTTGGTCCTGTGGCCGCGAAAGAAATCCTGAATTCTCTGAGATTATGAAATCCAGAGGTTAAGGGACCAAACACTCCTTCCCTTCCCGCTTTTCCTTGACGCCTGTCCGCTGGCGGCATACCCTAGCGCCCGACACAGGAGGAAGACCGATAGCGCTATGCCCCACCCGCCCTTCCACCTCGCCCTCCCGGTTCATAACCTGGAGGCGGCTCGGACATTTTATGTGGACCTGCTGGGCTGTTCGGTCGGCCGCGAGAGCGCGACCTGGATTGATTTCGATTTTTTCGGACACCAGGTCACCACCCATCTTTCTCCTGAAGAACCCCGACCCGCGGCCACCAATCCGGTCGACGGTAAGCAGGTTCCGGTGCGGCATTTTGGGGTGATTCTCAACTGGGACGCCTGGCAGGCATTGGCTGAGCAATTGACACAGGCCGGTGTCTCGTTCCTGATCGAACCCGGCATTCGTTTTCGTGGCCAGGTGGGTGAACAGGCTACCATGTTTCTCCTGGACCCCAGCCAGAACGGTCTGGAGTTCAAGGCGTTCCGAGACCGGAAACACATTTTTGCCCGATAGCAATCAGTGAACAACAGGAGGATGCTATGAAAGCGCTGGCATTTTTAGGCATAGACAAGGTTGGCATTATCGATAAACCCATTCCTGAGCCTGGTCCGAACGATGCGGTGATTAAAACAACGGCTTCGCTGATCTGCACCTCGGATGTGCATACCGTGCGGGGTGTCATCCAGATTCCCGAGGGCCGGGTCCTCGGCCACGAGAGCGTTGGCGTCGTGCATCAGGCCGGCGCCAATGTCACCACCTGTACAGAGGGCGACCGGGTGGTGGTGAACGCCATCACGCCGTGCGGCAAGTGCGACCCCTGTCAGCGCGGCATTACCTCGCAGTGCGGCGGGATGCTGGGCGGCTATAAATTCACCACCCAGCGCGACGGCAGCATGGCGGAATACTTTTTTGTCAACGACGCCGACTACAACGTGGTCTCCATCCCGGATGATTTGACGGACGAGCAGGCGCTGTACACCACGGATATGATGTCCACCGGCCTGGTAGGAGCCGAGAATGCGGAGATTCCGGCCGGCGGGACGGTGGCGGTCTTCGCCCAAGGGCCGGTCGGGCTGTGCGCCACGGCCAGCGCCCGGCTGCTGGGCGCCGGGCTGGTCATCGCCGTTGACTCCAAGCCGGACCGCAAGGAACTCGCCAAAACGATGGGCGCCGATATGGTAGTCGATCCAACCCAAGGGGATGTGGTTGAGCAGATTAGGCAGCTCACGAATGGTCTCGGCGTGGATTCCGCGATTGAGGCGCTGGGCTCTCCAGTGACCTTTGAGAACTGCGTGAAAGCGACCAAGCCGGGCGGGGTGATCTCGAACATCGGCTATCATGGGGAAGCCGGCGATGCGTTGAGCATTCCGCTGCCGGATTTCGGTCTGGGCATGGGCGACAAGAAAATTCACACCGCGCTGTGTCCGGGCGGGCGGGAGCAGGTCACGCGCCTGCTGCGGCTGATTCAGAACGGGCGTATTGACCCCACGCCGTTGACCACCCATCGGTTTCCTTTTACGGAGGTCGAGACCGCGTTCACCATGATGACGACCAAGGCGGACAATATCGTCAAGCCGCTCATTATGTTTTAGGGGCAGGTGAAGAGTGAAGAGCGAGGAACCATCCACCCCGACCCTTTGGGTCACCCCTCCAAGGAGAGGATTGCCCCTACAGATTCCATCCCCTCTCCCCTGGAGGGAGAGGGCTAGGGTGAGGGGGTCTTCCTCTCCCTTCCTCTCCACCTGCCTGGTCCTGTTCTGCCTCTTCTCCTCTCCATCCGCCGTTGCTCAGGACGACCTCCACACCGGAGTCCAACTCTTTGAGGCCGGCCAGTTGGTCGAAGCGCGTCAATTTTTTGAGGCCCTGCACAAGCAGCAGCCGACCAATACCAGCGCGCCCTTTTATTTGGGACGGATTGCCTATGCAGAGAAAAGCTATGAACAGGCCATCCCCTGGTTCAAGATGGCGGTGGACGGCGAACAGTGCAACGCCGACTATCATGTGTGGCTGGGACGCGCCTACGGACTTCACGCCGAGCAGGTGAGCACGTTCCGCATGGTCCGCAAGGTCTCTCTCGTCAAGCACGTTCGCGCTCACTTTGAAAAAGCGGTCGGCTGTGACCCCACCCACGTGGCGGCCCACTGGGATCTGATGGAGTACTATGTGAGGGCCCCGCGTTTCCTGGGCGGCGATCGAAAAAAAGCCGAGGAACAGGCCGCCATCATCGCCCGCCTCGACCCCGCCGAGGGCCAGAAAGCGCGGCAGTTCATCGCGGGGTGGGACCGATAATTACTCAGCAACTAGCCTTAGCAGAAAGGTTCGCCTGAATGCGGCTTTCCTGGAACGAAATTCGCGTCCGCGCCGCCACGTTTGCCGAAACGCCGGAGCAGGTCCAAGCGTTGGAACGCAAGCAGATTCTGCGCAGCGGCCCGGCGTGAACGCCGGGATTCCTGCCTTGCGCAGGTATGACACAAAGCCGGCTGTCATTCCTGCGCAAGAACGTCATCCCCGTGAAAACGGGGGCGGGCATCCCGGCACTTGTCAGACCGCAGGCATGAGGGCCGCTTGCACCATGGCCGCCCGCCGCTCGGCGATGTCCAGATACTCCCGATTCAGCTCTATACCGACACACCGCCGCCCGAGTTCCTTTGTCACCATCCCAACCGTACCGGCCCCATAAAAAGGATCGAGAATAATATCGTCTCTCCGGCTGCCGGCGACAATGCAGGGTCGAATCAAGGCGCTGGGAAAGACCGCAAAATGCGCCTCTGGACAGGGCTCCGTATTGATCGACCAGACCGTCCGCCTGTTCCTTCGACGGGGCTCAGGACAGGTTTTCCGCCCATTGCCGTTTGTCTTGTGCTCCTTAATGGCTTCCTGGTCAAAATAGTATCGCTCGGATTTTGAAAACATGAACAGATATTCGTGGGACACCGTGAATCGGTCTTTGACGCTTTCAATGCTCTGTGAGTTTTGCCGTTGTTTTTTGGGGCGGCCTCGCCTCTTTTTTCCGCGTTTTACAAATTCGGCCAAGGCGCTCTCCTGAATCATATGATCCCTGCCGTATTTTTCAGATCAGCATCGACATTCCGAAGCGTTATCTGTATACGTCTCCCAAAAAGATTTATCTTGTCAAAATAAGTAAGAATGATAACTTTTAGTCAAGTCTCATTAAGAGGAGAGAAACATGGCAGGTGAGGCGACCATCGCTGCAAATGTCGCTCGGCTACGGTTGGACCGTCGATTGACCCAAGAAGACCTTGCGGCGCAGGCCGGGCTCTCGCGTGTAGCACTTGGGAAAATAGAGCGGGGGGCGGTTGTCCCGCGGGCGCGGACCCTCAACGCGCTGGCAAAGGCGCTCGCCGTTCCAGTCGGAGAACTGCTTACTCCCGTCCGGCCTCTCGAAAGCGTGCGCTTCCGTGCGCGAACGCAAGTCCATGCCCGCGAGCAGATTCTCGCCGAGGTCTCGAAGTGGCTGGACGCCTACGCCGAACTTGAGGCTGCCCTGGACGAGCGCTCCCCGTTCCGGTTCGAGAAGGCGGTCGCTCAGAGCCGTCGAGACAATCCTGAGAAGACTGCCGAGGCCGCGCGCCAAGCGGTCGGGCTCGGGTCTGAGGAGCCGGTGCGCGATATCTGCGGACTGCTTGAGAAGAACGGGGTGAAGCTCCTGCTCCTGGAGACGAATCGGGATTCGTTCTTCGGGCTGAGCGTGGGTTCCCGCGACCACGGCCCGGCAGTGGTTGTCAACACCTGGGATCGGATTTCAGTAGAGCGCTGGATATTCACCGCAGCGCACGAACTGGGCCACCTGTTGCTTCACCAGGACGAATACCAGCGCGACGCCACCAATCTGCCGACAGAGACAGAACGGGAAGCCGACGCCTTTGCAAGTGAATTTCTGATGCCGGAGGCGGCGTTCGCAGCCGAGTGGGATGAGACCTGTGGCCACTCGCTTTTGGTGCGTGTCCTCAAAGTCAAGCGTATCTTCCGCGTGAGCTACAAGACTGTGCTCTACCGGCTAGTAGAGTCAAACCGAGAGACCTCGGACGTATGGCGCGCATTCCAGGGCCAGCACCGGGGGTACTTCGGCAAGACCCTTCGCAAAACCGACGAACCCGATGCACTCCATAAGAGCGAGTTCGCCTGGAACTGGAGCCGCTCGGGGGAACCGGCGGGTCTCTCCAAACATGACTGCATTGAGGACCGCCTGTCACGACTCGTGCGTCGGGCGCTCGAAGAGGAGCATATCTCACTCGGGCGCGCCGCCGATGTATTGGGGCTCACTCGGGACGAGATGAGGGCACAGTCGCGTGAGTGGGCGGGTTAGATGTCGATCATGCCGCCGGTGCTCCTTGCCGACGCAGACGTACTCATCGACTACCGCGAGTCCGAATTAGCGATCCTTAATCTTGTGGTTCAGCACTTAGGGCAGGTGGCCGTTGTACCGTCCGTACTTGAGGAGGTACGGAGCGTCACGGCAGCACAGTGCGCACGTCTTGGCATTGAAGTCATCGAAGTCTCAACGGCTCTGATGCTCCAAGCTGCGCAGGTCGAGTCAAATGTCTCGTTCAACGATCGTCTCTGCTTGGTTGTTTGTCGCGAAGAGGGGTGGACGTGCGTGACGAACGACGGCGCGCTGCGGCGGCTCTGCAAACGCCACGGCGTTAAGACACGTTTCGGCCTTGGCCTCATGGTGGACTTGGTCGCCGGCGGCACCCTCACCCGACGGCGGGCCGTATCAATCGCACGCCGGATACAGGCTGCAAATCCGCTCCATATCAATGCTCGGGTGCTGGCTCGTTTCTTGAGTGCGCTGGACAGCCGAATTCGGTGACTGAGAAGGCCAGCAGACGAGAACCTACTCCCCATCCCCGGCCAGGATACGACCCTGAAAGCGGCGGAGGAGGGCGCGGGCGATCTGGCCGGAGTGGTGCATGGCAGCCAGCCCTTCGACGATGACCTGTTCGAGCTCTTCGGCGCGGACCGTGTCGTGCGAGGCGGGCGTTTCTTCGGTCGGACCGATGACCAGTTGGGCGGGAATGCGCGCTTTTGAGCGCCTGAATTTGTCGGCAATGGCGCGCAGCTGCGTCAGGGTGTCGACCTCGGCTTTAATGCTCACCCGACACGGTTTGTCCTCGTTCTCAATGCCCACCCTGATAATTTTCAAGCCCACACGTTCCGCCATGTCCGCCATTCCTTATGAAGTCTCGGCCTCAGTCGGTTTTTCATACACCCGAATCGGGATAATGCGCAGACAGGTAGGACAGGGAACGTCCTTGATGACCGGGAAGGACAGATAGGTCGCCGCAATCTGTTTAAGCTGGATTTGCAGCTCTTTTTCACAACACGCCTGGAGTGCATCGGCCATGCCTTGTGCACTAGCCAACCGGCCTGAGGAAGTCAAGGACGCGGCGTTTCGGGCGCTGGCTAGGGCTTCTTTTTGATGGTCGCCCCGGAACGTTTGCGCATCACGTCCGAAACGCGCCGGGTCTCACTCATATCGCCCATTGTCAGCGCCTGTCTGAACTGGGCGGACAGCATCCGCATGAGCGTGGCCTCTTGCGGGTCGAGCCCGTCGGCCAACTGCGACAGGGTGTCCATTGCCGTCCCGATTTTTGAGGCGGCCTTGGGCACGTCGCCGTCGGCGCGGGCGGCCACCGCCTCCTGGAGCAGCTTTTGGACCAGGTGTAAGCCTGGCTTGGCTTGCGGACCCAGCACGATTTCCAGTTCCGGCAGCCGGGTCAGCAGGGTGTGTAAGGACTCTGGATACGAATGCTCATGTGCCATATAGTACCGAGCGTCTTTCATTGTTGGACGAAAGTCAAGGTTGGGTGAAAGTCAAGCCAGCACCAAACGGACGACACGGTAGTATGCCAATGAACGCACATCTTTCGACCTATGCAGCCCGCCGGCAGGCGTTTCTGAAACAGATGGGCGATGGGGTTGCCCTCTTTCCGGCCGCCCCGCCTTCCATTCGCTCCCAGGATGTCGAGTATCGCTATCGCCAGGACAACGACCTGTACTACCTAACCGGCTTTCCGGAACCGGAATCCCTGTGCCTGCTCTCGCCCAACCACGACAAGGAACGGTTCATCCTGTTTGTCCGTCCGCGCGACAAGGAAAAAGAGACCTGGACGGGAAAACGGTTCGGCGTTGAGGGCGCGCGAGAACATTTTGGCGTGGACGCTGCCTATACGATTGATCAGCTCGACAAGGTGCTGCCCGAACACCTGCTCGCTGCAGAGAAAATCTACTACGGTCTTGGCCGTGACGAACGCCTCAACGCCAAAATTCTGGACTTCGTGAACCAGGGCCGGCTACAACGTCCACGCCTCGGGCGCGGGCCGGTCTCGCTTGTTGATCCCGGTGAGCTGCTGCACGAAATGCGCCTGTTCAAAACCCCGGAGGAAATCGACCTGATACGCCGGGCGGTCAAGGCGTCGGCCGCGGCCCACCACGCCGCCCTGCACGAGACGCGACCGGGCATGTACGAATACGAAATCGAAGCCCTGCTCGAATATCATTTCCGTCGCAACGGGGCGGACGGACCGGCCTACCCGTCGATTGTTGCCTCGGGCGCAAACGCCACGATCCTGCATTACATCGCCAACGATCAACACATGCAGGACGGCGACCTCCTGCTGATTGACGCCGGTTCGGAGTACGCCTGCTACTGCTCGGATGTGACGCGCACGTTTCCGATTGGCCGCGCGTTTTCGGCCCCGCAACGAGAAATCTACAGCCTGGTTCTGACCGCGCAGAAACACGCGATTGCGATGATCCGGCCCGGCGTGGGCTTTGACGACGTGCACCAATGCGCCACGGAAATACTGATTGACGGGTTGCGCGACCTCGGCCTGCTGTCCGGCAGCACGGAGAGCATTCTTGAGCAGGGCGACTATCGCCAGTTTTATATGCACCGTACGAGCCACTGGCTGGGCATGGATGTACACGATGTGGGCAAATACAAAATTGGCGAAGCGCAACGGACGCTCAACCCTGGGATGGTCCTGACGGTTGAACCCGGCCTGTATATTGCCGCAGACGCCGACGTACCGGCAGCCTATCAGGGCATTGGCGTTCGTATTGAGGACGATGTCCTCGTGACCGCCGCCGGCCACGATGTGCTGACCCGCGCCATCCCGAAAGAGTTGGACGATATCGAAGCCGCCCGACGGGAGGGGTAAGGGCAGCCCCGGCGTAGAGCTTTCTTGTTTGTTGACCCGCTCTGGGTATGGCCCTACAGTATCGACATGGCCATGCCCACAATCAAATCGACGTACTCCCTCGACAGAGAAACCGCACGCCAGTTAGACGGCCTGGCAAAGCACTGGAACACATCCAAGTCCGCGGCGCTCCGACGCGCCATCCGTGCCGCGGCCCGACGGGTGCTTCCGCCTGATACTGAGAGCCTTGAGGCCCTGGGGCGTCTCCAGCGTCTGCTCAACCTGGACCAGCAGGCCGCCGCCGAGTGGGAGAACGAGGTGAAACGCGAGCGCCATGCGGTGTCATGATTCACCTGGATACAAGCTTCTTGATCCGTGCGCTTGTTCGCGGCTCGCCTGAAGACACAAGGCTTCAGGAATGGATAACGGCGGACGAGCCGCTTGGGATGAGTGTTATCGCCTGGGCAGAATTCCTGTGCGGGCCAGTCAATGAAACCGCCTTGTCTCTCGCTGCTTTGATCGTGAAACAGCGCCTCGATTTCACCGAGGAGATGGCTACGCTCTCAGCTCGGTTGTTCAACGGATCGGGCCGTCGTCGCGGCACGATGGTGGATTGCATGATCGCGGCTACCGCCATCGTCGCCGGCGCCACCCTCGCTCCTTGCAATTCCAGCGACTTTGAACGACTCGAAGAGTTCGGGTTGACGCTGATATAGCTGACGCCTCTGGTTCCGTCCTCAGCCGGCCGGCCGCTGGGCGTGGGCGTTCAGGTAGTCGAAGATGATGCGACGCTCTGGTTCGGATAGAGACGGACGACCGAGACGCGCAAACTCCGTGTCCATACGCGCCAGCATGAACTGCCACATGTCGGGTGTGAGCAGGCCGGGATGATACAGGCGATGACAGCCGGAGCAGCGCTGGCGGTAGAGCCGCGCGCCCTCGGAGTCGGGCTCGGGCAAGGTTGCTTCACACGCGGTGAGACTGGCGCACAGCAGCCCCAGGATCATGCTCCGCAGCCCACGAACCATGCCGGTCTCACACCCGAAACGGCTCGCTGCAGACCGCCACCTGACCGGGGATGTCCTCAATCAGGACCTCGATCGTTTCGATGCTGTTTCCGCGAGCTTCGGCCAGACGGGCGCGCAGGCGCGCAATCAGATACTGGGCAATCTCTTCCGATGAGGAGTGCACGATGGGCAGCAGGCGGACATCCTGCCGCGGGAAGCTGAACCGGGTGCCGTCTTCACACTCCACCCGAACAGTCTCGGTGTCCGTGCTAATACGCAGGCAGTCGCTATTTTCAGGCAGCAGGGTGGTAAAATGCAGTTGCCGGCACTCCTCTTCGGCGATCTTTTTCAGCACCAGAAAATCCACGACATAGCCGTCCGGCCCAACCGGCCCACTCACCTTCACTTCAGCCTGGTAGGTGTGGCCGTGCAAGGGCTCGCGGAAGCCTTTGAAAGCGATAAAATGGGCTGCGGTAAAACATAACTGTTCCTTGCCGATCGAGACCGAGAAAATACTCATCCGTCCGTCCTCTTAGCTGTCGAAACGCTCAAGAAAGTCTCCCAGGCCACCCCGGCGCAGCGCCGCTTCAGGGCTGCCGAACGCCTGTGTGTACTGCTCTGTTGTCAAGCCTGTCGTCTGGAGGAAACACCCGCCCTCTTCGGCCAGCCCGGACCGGATACGCTGAGACAGCGTTTCTGCCAGATCGCGATTCTCCCCCACGCTCGCCAGAAAATCCCGCACGTTGATGCCATGCGCTCCGCCCAGCAGACAGGAGAGAAAATAGGCCGTCTGATCCTCATTCGGCTTGCGCCGCCAGGTCTCGGCCGTATTCAGGATGGTGTCGATCCCCGTCTGTTGGCGAATGGAGACGACATCCGGCGTGCCGGTTCCCCTCGGTCCGGGGGCGAGAAAAATCAGGGCATAGCCGGCTTCCGCCAGTCGCACCGGATGGGGGATGTAATGGGGTGAGGTATAGCCTGTTATCAGGAAGAGCCGACGCCGATAGGCCCCGAGATCATGCGCCTGCTCGGCCGCCAACTGCCACAGCCACTCGGCCACCCCAAGGCCGCGCGCCCGCTCAACCAGGGTCAGCAGAGCTTCCGGCCGATACCCCTCTCGTTTGACCAGGCGGCCGCAGTCTTCCAGCGAGACGCTCAGCCCCAGGGCTTCGACTTGCCCATCGGGCGCGGTTTGTGGCGAGACGATGGCGCCTTCCAATGCGGGCTGCTCAAGCTCCAGGTCGGTGGCAAAGCGGTCGCCGTATTTGGAGAGTTTGGCAAAGCCTCGGCGGCAGTGATCCAAGGCCACAATACGGGCCGTCCGCACCTGAAACCTGCCGGAAAACGACAGGCCCCGACCGCTCATCAACGAACCATGACCGATGACGGTGACTTCCATGTCTCTCCTAGCCTAGCGAGTCCCGGCAGATCGGAAAAGTCGGGCTGCGGGAGATGTATCTTTCCCGTCTTCTTCTGGGGGAGAAAACTCATGCACGGTGATATGTGAGGCTTCGACCTTGCGGACCGCCTTCCAGTCATGGTCGGGCAGGACGAGGAGTTCCGGCACGAGGTCCTTGAATTTCTTGAGACGCCAGATTTTTTCCCACCACAGCTCGCGCTGAAAGGCCAGACCGGGTTGCCAGGCATAGCGCGCCTGGCTGTGCGTCCAGGCCAGATTGCCACACAGGAGAACGGGCCGCTCGGGCAGACGAACCAGGGCGGCCAGCCCGCCGGCGGTTGCGCCGGCAACGTCAACCAGCTCGATACTGCCGTCACCAAAGAGGTCATGACTCCTGGCAAAAGTCCCGAGGGGCGGAGCGGTGGAAAAATCAACGAATTGCCACTTCTCAACCTGGTCAAATTCATCCGCCATATACAGGCCGAGCGGGCCGCTGCTCAGCGCGGCGGCGTGTTCCTCGCGCGTCACCACAGCCGCCGCTTGAGACAGGCCCTCCAGTTCACCGGTATGATCGAGTCGCAGATCGGGCAGAACCACGAACTTCACCCTTTGCGCTGAGAGCTGGGCAGTCTTGAGCTGGGAGAGAATATCCTGGCCGGGCTGCATGCCCGCCTGGCCAAAAACCGAGCGGACCGGTCCCAAGTAACGCGGCGCATCTTCCGCCAGCCCTCGGTTCAACCCGGTGCCAACCAGGACCAGGCCCTGCTTGGGATGCTCGATACCAAACACCAGGATATCGAGGGTATGCTGCTGGGGGAGGCTGCCGTCTCGGTAGACGATCCGGCTGGAGACCGTTATCGAGCCCGTATGAAAGACGTGCAGTTTGGTCCCCCTCACGCCTCGGTACTGTTCCGGCCAGTTGTGCAGGACCGGCTCAATATAAGGCAGCCGGAGCGGCTCTTCACAGGCCACACCTAATATCAGCACACAGGCGACGAGCAGGCGAATAACAGAGACGGAAGACAGCATCATCGTGAGGCCGGGGCTGAGGACCTTTCGGCCAGAAGGATCTCAAACCTCAGGTATCCATTAGCACTAGCAGTTCGCACGCAGTCTTGCACCTCCGTAAAATCAGGGACAGGCTGCCGCTCTCACATGGAGAGGTTCGCCTTCCCTTGTGAGTTGACCTGAGAAAGGCGGTCAACTATGGTGTGAGCGCCTTTTTCAAGGAGCACGGGGACTCAGGATTCTCGCATGGACTGGCCACCAGGCACCGAGGAGCGGAGTGCGCTCGCTGAGGTCGAAGCGAGACTGCACAAGCTTCAGGGGCGTTTTAACCTCTATACCGCCCAACACCGGTTCTACGGTATTGGGACGGTGTGCGCCCTCGGATTCGCGCTTTTTACTTTCTTGGCCTTCTCACTCTCCTCGTTCTGGTTCGTCCTGGTGGCTTGGCCGCTCCTCGCCCTGGCCGGCTTTGTCTGTTTTCGGTTTCTCCGCCAAGGGGTAGCGGACTGGGCCAATCTACACACCGCCGCCCGTCGGATCGATCTCCAGGCTGGGCTTAAACAGCGCCTGTCAACGCTGACAGCCCAGATTCTGGCCAATCCCGCCAATGGCCCGCCGGCTTCCCGCTTATGGACCTATCTGCTCCGCGACAATCTGGACCGGCTGTCGCTGTGGGAGGTCAAAAAGGTCGCGCCCCGGCATATACCCTGGAGCGTCCTGCCTTTTCTCGCCGCCCTGGCGTTCGCCTTCCTGGTGGCCTCCGTTCCGTTGCTGTCACCCGCGTCTGAACCCGAACCCTTCTCACTGACCAATCTTGAATTGATTTCCTCCGAGTTGCCCGAACGCACGGGCCAGCTGGTGGACATGTCCATACCACCGGAAGACTTCACCGCTCGGCCACTGGACTCGCTGCCGGTTGGTGAGACGTTGTCTGAGCAAGCAGACAGCCGGATGAGTTTGCAGGATCACGCCGCAGACGAAGAAGGTCTGGGACAGGAACTGCTGGAACTGGCGTCTCTGCCCGAAGACCTCCAGCAGGCCCTGCGAACGGCCCTGCAAGGACTCCAGGAGTCTCAGGCGTCTCTTGACGAACAGCACACTGCCGAGGGTCGCCGTCTCCTCGATGACGAACAAGCCCAGGATATGCAGTCTGAACAACAGGCCGGAGAGGCCAGCCAACAGGCTTTGGGGGAGGGCCAGACCGGGCAGGATGGCGAGCGAGCCGGGCTGGGTAGTCAGCAAGCTCCCGAACAGGGCAGCGGCCTCCAAAAGCTCAAACAGGCGCGTCTGGACCGACGGAAAGCGGCAGGCGCCTTTCAGTCTGCCAACCCCCAGCTTCCCCGTCGGGGGGGTCAGGCCGGCCGGGGTGGTATGGGGGCGGGGTCGGGCACAGACCGACGCCTGTACGGCAACGAGGCCAGTCTTGCCGGTACGCCGCAGACCTTCAGCCTGTCTCTCGATGCCAGTTTTGAGAAGAGCCAGACCGGTCGCGAGGTCGTCAAAGATGAGGGCGGCGGGGTGATTATCAAGTCCACCAGCCAGCTCAGCGCAAACCAGGCATTGGACGATGCCATCCGGAATGCCCAGATTCCACCTGAATATGAGGACATTGTGAAACAGCTGTTTTCCCGGGGGACAGGACAGTGAGTGAAACGCCAAAAGGAGTCAACGTATCAACATCTCAGCACGTATTGGAGGAGACGTTGACTCCTTCAACCGATCTGGTTCTTGAATTTCAGGATACCTTTCAGCGGATTCAGGCCGAATTGGCCAAGGCTATTATCGGCCATGAGGAGTTGATCCGGAATATTCTGATCGCCTTTTTTGCCGGCGGCCATGTGCTGATCGAGGGCGTACCGGGAACGGGTAAAACGCTCCTCGTGCGTTCGCTCGCCCGCGTCCTGAATCTCAGCTTTAGCCGGATTCAGTTCACCGTGGACCTGATGCCCGCAGACGTGACCGGCACCCGTATGGTTGTGGATCAAGACGACGGCCGGCGCGATTTCGTCTTTGCTGAAGGGCCGATTTTTTCTCACGTGCTGTTGGCGGATGAGATCAACCGCTCCACTCCCAAAACCCAGGCCGCGCTACTCGAAGCCATGGCCGAACTCCAGGTCACGGTGGCCGGCACAACCTATCAACTCCACCCGCCCTTTTTCGTGCTGGCGACGCTCAACCCGATCGAAATGGAGGGCACCTATCCGCTGCCTGAAGCCCAGCTTGACCGCTTCTTTTTTAAGGTCCGCCTGACCTATCCCACCCACCACGAGGTCCGACGCATTATCAGCTCGACCACCACCACGACTGAGCCGGAGATTCAGCCCGTTTTTTCCGAAACGGACGCCGCCGAAAAGATCATGGCGTTTCGGCATCTGGTCCGCGATGTCCTGGTCGCTCCCCATATTGAAGAGTATATCGCGGCCCTGATTCATGCCACGCTACCGGCGGACGCGCTGTATATGAATCAGACCGATACGGCCGAGGTAACCTTGCCGAAAGACGACCTGGTGAGCCGCTATGTCAATTTCGGCTCCAGTCCGCGGGGGGGCCAGACCCTGATGCTGGGCGCGAAAGTCGCCGCTCTGCTCGATGGGCGGGCCAACGTCAGCTACGACGATGTTGACCAAGTCATGCTACCGGCCCTCAATCACCGGCTGGTCCTCAATTTTGCCGCCGAAGCAGAGAATATCGATCCGGCCTCGATCATTGAGCGCATTTTGCAGTCCGCCAAAAAAATCCAACGATAGGAACAGGGCCGCGCGTGAGTCTGACCGATCCCGCCTTTTTCAAGCAGCTTGACCGCCTGCGTATGCGTGTCCGCGCAGCACGCGGCCACCGTCCTGGGGAGACGCCTATCCCACGCACGAGCCAGGCCTGGGGCGTAGAATTCGAGTCCTATAAAGACTATTCGCCCGGCGATGATTTTCGCTATTTGGACTGGAATGCCGCCGGGCGACTCGATCAACTGCTGGTCAAGACGTTTACGGCCGAACGGGAAATTCCGTTTCATCTCATTCTCGACACCAGCGCGTCGATGGGCGCCCCTGCCAGAGACGAAAAATTTACCCACGCCGTGGACCTGGTCACAGCGCTCAGCTATATCGTGCTCTCCAGTAATAACACGCTCCGGATCGCTGCCCTGTCCGCGCCTCCGCGTCCCTTTCTGGCAACGCCCTTCCTCCGTCATCGCAACCGTTTTCTCCGCGTCTCTCCCTTTTTGGAAGCGCTGACACCGAGCGGGAAGACCTACCTCAGGGAGTCTGTTCAGTCCTATATTCGGCAGACCAAAGAGCCGGGTGTGGTCATCCTGGTTTCGGACTTTCTGACCCGACCCGCGCAGTATGAAGCCGCCCTGCTCTTTTTGATCGCGCGCGGCTATGAGGTCAAAGCCATTCAGGTGCTGGGCGAGAGCGAGCTGCGCCCGGAACGTCTTTTTCGGCGCGGCAAGCTCTACGATGTCGAAGAGCAGACCGAACGCTGGGTCACCCTCAGCCGGGCCAACCTTGAGAAGTATCACCACGCCCTGTCGATTCATTGTGACGCTCTCCAACGGTTCTGTCATAAGCACCGGGTGCTCTATACGCGTCTCTCCAGCGCGCAGCCCATCACCGAAACGGTGACGGAGGCTCTCGCCCAGGCGGGACTCGTCACCCTGCACTGACGCGGCGTATGGGTATCCTCAATCCAGCGGCCTTACCGTTCGTTGCCCTGCTCGGCGTTCTGGTCCTGATCTATCTGCGCCAGCGGACCCGCACCCGTATCGAAGTCCCCAGCCTCCTGTTCTGGACAGACGTTCCAGAAGATCGCGTGCGGTCCAGACGCTTCCGACCCGACCTCCTCTTTCTCCTTCAGGTCCTGCTCCTGCTGTTGCTGATTGGGGGCTTACTGCATCCGTACTGGTCGCGCACCGTGACCGAAACGCGCGGAGACCGGCAGATTCTCGTTTTCGATCTGTCGGCGAGTATGCAGGCGCGTGAAAACGGCGTGCGCCGTTTTGATCTGGCCCTGGACCAGGCCAAAGATGTCCTCCACGCGCTGGCGCCGCTTGACGAAGTCATGCTCATCGGCATTGCGGCCCGGCCCCAGGTCATCAGCGGTTTTACAACAGACCATCGTCTGGTGTTGCACCGTCTTGAGAGCCTCCGGCCGCTGGACACGGGCACCCAGTTGGAACTGGGCATCGAACTCGCCCTCGTCCAGCGCGACCGGGCCGGACGGCACGCCCGGATTCATGTTTTTACCGATCTGCCGTCCAGTCAGCTCAGTCTGTCGGAGACCCAGCACCAAGCCTTGACCTATCATCGTGTGGGGGAGACCGACGACAATATGGCCTTGGCCTCGGTCCACGTCTACCAGAATCCTTTCCAGGACTATTCTCAGGCCCAGGCCTATATCCTCGTTCGCAATTACGCCAATCGCGCGAAAACGGCGACCTTGCGCGTCGAACTCAATGGTCAGGCGGTCTTTCAAGAAGCGTTCAGCCTCTCGGCCAACAACACCCGCTCGTTCTCTTTAGGCGGTTTTACCGGGCCGGGACAGCTTGCCGTCCATCTTGAGTCCGAGGACGCCCTCGCCGTTGACAATCATGCCCTCAACTGGGTGGCTGAACGCCGCTCAACGCAATTGGTCCTGGTCTCTCCGGCTGCCCATCTGCACCAGGAACTCCAGCAGCTCAGCCGGGCCTTACCCGGCGTGACGCTGCGCAGCGCCAGGCCCGAGGACTTCTCGCCCGCTCAGGTGGGCGAACAGGATGTGGTCCTTTTTCACCAGTTTGTTCCCGACGAGGCCGTTGCCGCCAATAGCCTCTACATCTTTCCACCGGCTGAAAACGCGCTGTTTCCCGTGCTGACCGAGGCTGCGGACCTGACGATTCTGGACTGGAACGACGAGCACGAAATTTTACATAATCTGCAATACGTTGAGGCCCTGCCGTTCAAGCAGGCCCGTATTCTCGCCCTCCCCTCCTGGGCTCAGGTCCTTATTTCCTCAAAGACCAGCCACGGCGAGATCCCGCTTGCGCTGACGGGAGAGCGGAACGGCCACCGTATTGTCTGTTTAGCCTTTGATCTCGGCGCGGGAAATCTGACCGACTCGGACAATCTGACCCTGCTCGTCCTCTTTCTCAACGCCCTGCGCTGGCTGCGCCCGCCCAATCCACTCGACCCCCACCTGTTGCCCGCCGGAGACGTGTTCTTTCTCCCCACCAACACTCCCCTTGACGGCGCCCGCCTCGCCACGCCTCAGACCGAAGGGCAGGTTCTTGAAGCCGACACCGTGCCGCTCGACCGGGTGGGCGTCTACCGGGTTGAGACGGATACCTATCGTGCGGAACTGTACACCAATCTCTTTGACGAAGCCGAGTCCAACATTGGCCGACAGATCGGGGACGAGACACCGCCAGCCGTATCGTCGGGAGTCCGCACCTCACCCGAGGCCGTACAGCGCGAAATTCCGGTCGAATTTGGCCAGAGTCTGTACTGGCTGGCCGCGCTGCTGCTCTTTGGGGAGTGGCTCTACGCCTGGTGGCGCTCTCCGCTGGAGGGTGGGTCATGACCGCGGAAATTTTTGGCCAGGCGTACACCATTCTGTCGCCGCAGTTCCTCTGGCTGCTGCTGTTGCTGCCCTTGCTGTGGCTGCCGTTGCGTGGCCGCTCCCAGCGGCGGGTACTCCTGGGCGCGACGCTGCTGAGAACAATAGCCGCTCTCCTGCTGATCCTGGCTCTGGCCGGGCTGAGCCACCAGACCATTCTGTCCGACCAGCGCTTAGCCGTTGTGGCGGCGGTTGATACCTCAGACAGCATGGTGACAGCAGCTCGGACCTGGATGCAGACCTATCTGGATCAACTCAAAGATGCGCTCTCGGCCCAAGATGAGTTCGCCATTCTCTCGTTTGCAGCGGATACCCAGCTCGTGCTCGCTCCCGGTCCGGCAGACCAGGCGATCCTGCCCGAATCGCTGCCGGCGTCTGAGCGCGCAAGCAGTACGAATATCGCGCAAGCGCTGGAACGCTCCTTTGCCCTGTACCCCGAGGCCGCGGAAAAACGTCTCCTCCTCCTGACCGACGGCAATGAGACAACCGGCCTGGCCCGCCAGACCGTCGCCGCAGCCCGTCAAATGGGCATCGCCATTTATCCGGTCATTCCCCCCGGCGGACAACAGGCCGAGGTCTCCCTGGAAAAGTTCGTGGTTCCGCCGCTGACCCGTGAGGGCAGCGTCTTTGATATGCGCCTCGTTGTCCGCAACGGCCATGGCCAGCCGGTCCCGGGCAGGGCGGACATCTATGCCGACGACCGGCTCCTGACCCGTCAGGCGGTGAGTCTGGAACCCGGCCTGTCGGTGCTGGAAATTCCCGCTCAAATCCTTCAGCGCGGCAACTATCTGCTGCGAGCCGAGGTGCAGACGGACGCCGATACCATCGCCGGAAACAACACCCAGAGTACCAGCCTGGCCGTTGCCGGCAAAACGCGCGCCCTGGTCATTACCGACAACCCCAAGACCCACCTGGCCCGCGCCCTGCACCTCAAGGAAGTGGATATTGAGTTCCGCCGTCCCGAGGGTCTGCCAACCAGTCTGCCCCGGCTGCTCGACTATAATAGCGTGGTCTTTGACGATATCGGTCGCAAAGACGTGACTCAGCGGCAAATGACCGCCATTGAACGCTATGTCCGCGACTTTGGCGGGGGCTTTCTCATGGCCGGCGGAGCGCGGACGTTTGGAACGCTCGACTATCAGAACTCGGCCATAGAACGGCTCTTGCCGGTTTCCTTTCACGAGCAGCGCCCGCAGAAAAAGAAGCGCATTCCGATCGCCCTCTTTTTGCTGATCGACCGCTCAAACAGCATGGGCTACAACAGCCGCGTGCGCGGTCTGCACGACGGCCAAAAGATGGAATACGCGCAGAAGGCGGCCATCGCCGTCCTGGGTCAACTCAAAAATACCGATCTGGCCGGCGCCATTGCCTTCGACTCGGAAGCCTATGCCCTGTCCGCATTAAGGCGGCTGTCACACAATCGCTCGACGCTGCGGAGTCGCATCGCGCGCCTCCGGTATGGCGGCGGGACGGATTTCTATAACGCCCTGGAAGCTGCGGCCGATCAGTTGAGTCGGAGTCGGCGCTCCATTCGGCATATTATTCTCCTCACGGACGGCGATACCAACCGCAGTCCGACCGATCATTATCCTCTGATCAAAACCATTGCCCAGCGCCAGATCTCGATTACGACCATTCGGGTCGGGAGCGACACCGTCAACCTGCAACTCCTGTCGTATATGTCGGAAAAAACGGGGGGGCGTTTCTACCATGTTGAAGACGCCACCATGCTGCCCCAACTTCTGGTGCGGGACACTCGTCAGACCTTGCGCCAGCAAGGTCAGGAAGACGAGGGCCCCAAGGATATCGTCCCCCAGGTCGGCGTCCGGGGACAAATTTTACGCGGCCTGGCCGACTTCCCGGCCCTGGACGAATATATGCTGACCAAGCCCAAGAAGCGGGCGAACGTCCAGCTCTATACCGACGTCCACGGCGAACAGGACCCGCTCCTGGCCACCTGGCAGTACGGTCTGGGCAAGGTCGTCGTCGTGCCGTTTGATCCGAGCGGCGCCGGCTCGGGAGATTGGATACGCTGGGAACGCTTCGGGAAATTCTGGTCTCAGGCCGTGCGCTGGGCCATGCGGAATGAAACCCCGCTGGATTATCGACTGAGCGCGACCAGGCGTGGCGAACGCACGATCCTGCGGGTCGAATCCTTTGACACTACCGAGGACAGCATCCTCCAGGCCCGCCTGGCCAGCGGAACCCGAAGCGAGACCCTGACCCTCATGCCGGTCGCTCCGCGTATCTCCGAAGCCGTCCTGCCCGCCCGCTACACGGGCAACGTCCCCGTCACCATTGTCAAACGCAGGGGCAATACGATTCTGAATCAGCG
The DNA here is from genome assembly GCA_965232605.1 of uncultured Binatia bacterium (SeqCode). Lineage (GTDB taxonomy): Bacteria > Desulfobacterota > Binatia > Bin18 > Bin18 > Bin18. Next base: position 682,501 of record CBDDQA010000006.1, read on the forward strand.
CAGTCAGACGGTTCTGGTTGGACAAGAGGTAGACGGGGCGTTGAGGGAATATCGCCAGCAACAGCCCAACCGGCCCTTGCTGCACGCCCTGGCCGAAGGAACGGGCGGCAGCCTCAACCCGACGTTTGACGAACTCACCTCCCACATTCGGGGCGGCCAGAAAGTCCTCCTCCACCCGCTCGAAAACACCCTCATTGTCATCGCTCTTTTCTTCCTCCTGGCCGACATCGCCCTGCGGGTTTTGTTCGGGCCGCCGCCCGAGACCTCACCGTTCTGATTTGCTTGATAAGAAACCATCCGGGAAAAGCATGCGCTTGCGGTGTGGTAGTGGCCGGGGAGTTTTCCAGCTATGTATAACCGCCGTGAGACAACAAGCGGAAGCCGTCTATGCCGATTGCCAAAAATAATATGACCACGACCCCCGCAGTTCCGGGTCGCACCATTCAGGAAGCGCTTGGCATTGTCAGCGCCGAGTGTGTTTTGGGTATCAACGTCTTTCGGGATATGCTGGGGGGCCTGCGAGACTTTTTCGGCGGCCGCAGCGGCACCCACCAAAAGGCGCTACGGGAAGCCAAAGACACCTGTCTGGAAGAACTCGCGGAGCAAGCCTCGCAGCTCGGTGCCGATGCGGTTGTCGGCGTCGATATGGATTACAGCGAAATCAGCGGCGGAGGAAAAGGCATGTTGCTGCTGGTCGCGACTGGAACGGCAGTTCGGCTGAAATAGTGCCTGGGAGATTCCCTGCCGAAACCCGAGAGAGAACCGTACTGGAAAAGATTGTACAGTGAGCTACTTCTCGAATTTCTGCCATGTGAAAGCGCCAGGCCCGTATATCCGCGCGGTCTTGTGCGCGAGCCTGCTCGTGTTCGGAGCGTCCTGCTCCTGGCTGCCGTTTAGCAGAGGCTGCTGTGATGATGACCGCGACCTGGGCGTTACCTATCTTCAGGAGCCGGGACAATTTCAGACCGCAACGCCAACGTATGGCCGCGCCCGTGACATTGACCCTGGGGCGGGAGAAACCATTACCAAGCCGGGGCTGCTCTCGAAGTATAACCCGTTCAAGGGCTTTATGGATGACGAAGAAGACGAACCGGTCGCCTCAAGCGACGACGACGGGGGATTTTTCGGGAATTTGTTCCCGTTTTGACCCCTGTCTTAGTGCAGCGGCTTTTCGCCAACGAGGACGAGGACACCGGAATACTGGTGGACGATGGCCTGGCGCTGCACGGGGGCGATCTCGCAGCCGGTAAAAAACCCGATAAGCGGCACATCGGCCAGGTATTGGTTGAGATACGAAGAATCGATATCGGGAATTCCGTAGAGCCCGCTGCCACGTCCGACACAGTTGAAATAGAGACCAAATGCCGGACGGCTGTGCTGCCAACTCCGGTCCTGCGCTTCCAGCTCGCGTTTCAGGTCGGTCCGCGCGCCATTCCCGTCGCGTAGGGTGAAGACCAGCTTCTGGCCTTCGACGATCTGGTCCGCCACCGCAATAATCCCGCGCTCCGGATCAAAGCCCACGAGATTCCGCACGACATATTCGCCAGGGGCAATATGCTGGCGTTCGGCGTCAACCGGCAGGCCAACGAAGATATAGGCCGCGGCACGACGCAGGTCCTCGCGGAGCTGGGGACTCACACGTTCGGCAAAGACTTCAAACGCCGGGCGGCCGTCGAGCTCAAGGATGAGATTGTTGTGGGCTTTCGTAACCCGATGCACGGGACTCACCGGTTGGCAGGCCTGGGTGATGCCAATGGTATAGGTGAATTGGCCGCTCAGCAGCGCTCCACTGACGGCATCACTGCTGACCGTGTCTCCGCACAGCTGGAAGGTCTCACCAACACTCCCGTCCTCAGACGCCCCGCCGCCAACAAAAGGTACGTCCGAGAGCCCGCCTTCGGCGATGCCGTCAAAGAACGCATGCGAGTCAAAATTATACGTATCGGGGAAGACGAGGGCGAGATTTTCGGGACCGAGGTGAGGCGTGACGCTGGACACGACCTCCTGGCCAGCCGTCCGAGCCCGGCCGCGCAGTTGGGGAACAAAGAAACGATGGGCGGACAGCGTGTCCGACCGCACGGCCAAGACCGCGACACCCGGCGCGCGCTCCACTTCTCCAGCCGTGGTCAGCACGCCACCGGCACTACAGCCGACAACCTGACTGGCCTGCGTTTCAGCGTGGACCGTACGCAGGACGCGCCCGTACCCGGCCCCGTGATGCGCGGTGGCAAAGACCAGGGCAAAGTCAGCGCGGTCGCCCCCTGCCTGACGCAAGGCCGCCTGGGCCGCTTCCCGCGTGGCCTGTTCGGTGTCGGGTTGTTTTGAGAGACCAACTCCAGCAACGAGCATGTCTCCTCCTCACAACCGGCCTAGGCCGGTTTCTTGAGGCCGAGCCGTTCGTAATATTTCTCCGGGACTTTGTCCGGGTCCTTATAGACAATAAAAGAACAGTGCTCTTTTCCGAGGACGGCGGCCGGCTCGACCACGACAAAAGGTTTTCCGTTTTTTTCGATGTCAACCAACTCCATCGGCGGCTCGTGGGCACAGTACACGGGAAAGTCGGCGCGGTTATAGGTCATCCGCTGCGGTTTTTCTACGGTATGAAAAGCGTCGGGTCCGTCGTATTTCCCTTCGAGGACCATGCGTCCGCCACTGCCGCAGGGACGCATCTGAATCACGACCTTTTCCTCATCCTCTTCAATGTGCATGGGCTGGAGATGGCCCCGCAGACCGGCCACAAACATCTTGATCTTCCGGGGCAGCTCTTGGGGGTCCTGCGGCATTTTTTCCAGATTCGGCAGCCACCAGGCTTTCACACCGGCCAGCATGATCTCTTCCAGCACCTCGTCGCCAAAGCGTTTCCCCACCTCGCTCAGCGTCGCGGTCGTCCAGTTCCGGTACAGATCGTGCATCCCGAGGAATTCATTATACATACGCTGCGCAATTTTCTTGGCCTGCTGCGCATCCCCGGCGTCAATGGCTTCCGTTAAGCGGTCCACCGTTCGCTTTCCCATTTCACGGATTTCTTCTTCGGAAAAAAGGCGCTCACTCATACGCTCCCCTCCTGTCGTGATAAAGCCTGTCTCGGGATATATCCCAATCCGCCATTCCATTGCAAAGCCCCGAGAGCCTGGATACCGTACCGCTGACAACGAACGGAAAGGAAAAGACTGACTGTGGCTCGCGGAGGTGGGGGGCAAAGACGATCATTTGCGCGCACGGCCGGCGTCAAGCTGTCACCGATCAAGGCGATGGAGCTGGCGGCCAGTCGAGTGCCGGACGTGGTCTCTCTGGCCCAGGGCATCCCCAGCTTTGATACGCCCGAACCGATCAAATCCTTTGTCCAGCAGAAAATCGCCGAGGGCGAGTGCGCTACCTACTCGTTGACCCCAGGCTTACCCCAACTGCGCGAATGCATTGCCGAGTCGCTGCTGCAAGAAGGCATGCACTACGACCCGGACCAGGAGATTATTGTTTCCAGCGGCTCGATCGAGGCCATTGCCGCAACGCTGCTGACCCTCACCCGCCCGGGGGACGAGATCATTCTGCCCTCTCCCAGCTATGCCTCCTACCAGGAGGTTGTCCGCATCGCCGGCTGTACCCCGCGCTTCGCCCCGCTCCACGAGGAGCAGAATTTTGCCTTTGACGAAGAAGCGTTTGAGGCCTGTCTTTCGCCACGCACGAGAGCGATTTTATACTGCAACCCGAACAATCCAACCGGGACGGTCTTCTCGGAAGCGGAAACGCGCGCCCTGATTGCGCTGGCCGAACGGCATGATCTCTTTCTGATTATTGATGAAGCCTATAAGGATTTTGTGTACACGCCGGAAGCGTATTTCAGTCCGGCTCAGGTCGCCGCTGTCCGCCAGCGTATTGTGCGGATTTTCACCTTCTCCAAAGCCTATGGGATGACGGGCTGGCGGGTCGGCTATCTGCATTCCGATGCCCGGAACGTCCAGGAAATTCTCAAGGTGCACGACGCCCTGGTGACCTGCGCGCCAGTGGTGTCGCAATATGCCGCCCTGGCGGCGCTCGAATACGGACAGGCACATATTATCGCCTTCCGGCAGGCGTTTAAGCAGCGCCGTGACCTGACACTCACACATCTCGACCAGCTCTCACACGTGTTTGACTATCAGAAACCCGAAGGGGCCTATTTTGTCTTTCCCCGAATGAAAGACGTGGTGGTCCATGCCCGCGATTCGCACGCCCTCGCCTACGACCTGCTGGAAAAAGCACAGGTAGCGGTTGTCCCCGGCATTGCCTTCGGGCCCAGCGGCGAGGCCCATATCCGGCTGAACTTCGGGCGCCGGCCGGACGATATTAGCACCGCCTTCGAGCGGCTCAGCGCGTACTTCAGTCCGACAGCCGCGCCTCGGGCCCAGCCCGCTCAGCGCCGAGCAAGCCGGCCAGTTGAGTCTGACCCAATAGACTCAACAGACCCCAAAGGACCCAACAGACCCTATTCCTACCGGCGCCTGCGTGGCTTCGCCGTCCTGATATTACGAACGCTCGCCCGTCTGCGTCTGTGGCGGAAAAATCCCAGGGTGATTGCCATCGCCGGCAGCCACGGCAAGACCGTTATCAAGCGTATTGTGACCGAGCTGTTGGCCCGGCAGTATCGGGTCCAGCCCAATCCCCGTTCCTATAATACCGATATTGGCCTGCCCCTTGCCGTCCTCAACATCGAATTGACTTCAGTCCGGCTGCGGGACCTTGTACGCGGCTTCGTCCGGGCGGTCTGGACCGCGCTCTTCAATACCGAGGCGCCCGACATCCTGGTGCTCGAATTCGGCGTCCGTCATCGGGGCGATATGCAGCAGCTGGTCCGAACAGTGACCCCCGACATCGCCATCCTGACCACCCTGACGCCGAGCTATAGTACCGATGTCGAGGAGTTGCACACGCTCCAGGATGAAATGCGAGCCTTGTGTCGCGCGGCCGGGGCCAACTGTCAGTTTGTGATCGCTGGAGATGATCCCCTGCTCCAGGATGTCATCGCGTCCTTGCCCACCCCACCGCTGCTGCTGCACCGTTCTGCGTGGAAAGCAAAGGAGGACGGCCTTCAGCTTCAGAGCCCCGTCCGGTGTTATCCGGTCACACGGGAAATCATTGGTGAGAATGAGCGCTTTTCGGTCCAGGCGGCTGTGGCCGTGGCCGAGCACTGGACCAAGCTGTCTCCCGCCGAGATTCAGCATTTCCTCAGTGAAAACACCGCCGTGCACTAAGACCGGCCCTGTTCCTACTTGCAATCCAGGGCCAACTCGTATTATGCTTCATCCCTGTATGGACGACCCTCCATCTGATGACCCGTGGTCAGAGACTCAACTGCGGCTTCCCCGAGCCAGCCGGGAGGTGTGAAGCGTAGGCATGGAGAGTCCTGTCCTCGGTCTGTTCATCACACTCCTGCTGGTCCTGGTCAACGCCTTTTTTGTCGCGGCAGAGTTTGCAATCGTCAAGGCGCGCACCTCCCAGATCGAACTGCTGGTTCAGGCCGGCAGCCGAACGGCCAAAATGGGCCAGTATCTCATCTCCCACCTGGATGCCTCCCTGTCGACCATCCAGCTCGGCATTACCCTGACTTCTCTGGGCTTGGGCTGGATCGGAGAGCCGATTGTGGCCAAACTCATTCTTGAGATCATGCACCTGCTTGGCCTGGCAGCCGACCCGGAGTTGGCGCACAGTATCGCCCTGCCGGTTGCCTTTATCCTGCTCACCTTTCTTCTTATTGTCTTTGGCGAACTGGCCCCCAAAGCGCTCGCCATCCAGCATTCCGAGTCCACAACGCTCGCCGTCGCCTTTCCGCTGCGGTTTTTTTACCTTGTCTTTTCTCCGGCGATTGTGGCCCTCAACTGGACCTCCAACCAGGTATTGCGGCTCTTTGGCCTTCGGCCGGCGAGCGAAGCGGAGCACTATCACTCGGGCGCAGAGCTGCGCTTTCTGCTTGAGCAGGGCCGCGAGGGCGGCACGATCGAGGAAGAGGAGCACGAGCTGATTGAGAACGTCTTTGAGTTTGGAGAGACCACTGTGCGGGAGATCATGGTTCCCCGGACCACTATCGCCGCCATTGAGGTCACCTCCTCCCGCAGTGCCCTGGTCAACCTCCTGGTGGAAGGCGGCTATAGCCGCATACCGGTGTATGAAGACTCACTCGACAATATTATCGGCGTCGTACATGCCAAGGACCTCATTACCCTCATGGAACATCGGAACCTGATCATTCTGCGCGACCTCCTCCGGCCGGCGTTCTTTGTACCGGAGACAAAACCGATCGACGATCTGCTGCGGGAGTTTCAACGCCGCAAGGTGCATATTGCCATGGTGGTGGACGAGTTCGGCAGTACGGCCGGCCTCGTCACCATGGAAGATATTCTGGAGGAACTGGTTGGAGAGATTCAGGACGAGCACGACAGCGAGAACCACGATATTGAAAAGGTCGCCAATCAGACCTATATCGTCAACGCGGCCCTCTCTATTGCCGATGTCAACGATCACATTGACGAGTTTGAGTTGCCCGAGGGGAATGATTACACCAGCGTGGGCGGCTTCATCAACAAATGGCTCGGGCGCATCCCCGAGGTGAATGAAACGTTTGAGTACGACGCGCTACGCATGACCGTCCTCAAAACCGACAACCACCATGTCACCCAGGTCAAAATAGAAAATTTGTCAGACCTCACGCCCCCACCGGCCCCCTCTCTGATAAAAGAGGAAGCATGACACCCACGCTGACCTTGTATTCTCGTCCGGGCTGCTGCTTGTGTGACGACATGAAAGCGATTGTGGCCGCGGTCCAGGCCGACACGGCTTTCAGCGTAACGGAAATCGATATCTCGACGCAGCCGGAACTCGAAGCCCGCTTCGGCCAGGATATCCCCGTCCTGTGTATCAACGGCCGCAAGGCGTTCAAATATCGACTCACCGCCGGCGCGCTGCGCCGGCGTCTGCGCCGCTCCGGGGCGGAGGCGAGGGCGCTGCCATGACGCCGGCCATCGTGGTCCTGGTCACGGTCGGCTCCGAGCGCGAGGCTGAGACCATTGCCACGGCCCTGCTTGAGGAACGCCTCGCCGCCTGCGTGAATATGACCGGCCCGGTCCGGTCGCTCTATCGCTGGGAGGGACGCATTGCGGACGACCAGGAATGGCAGCTCATCATCAAAACCCAGGCGCGTCTCTTCGAGGCCCTGGCAGCGCGGGTGCGCGCCCTCCACTCATACGACGTCCCCGAGATTATCGCCCTGCCCGTTCTCGCCGGGACCACGGACTATATGGACTGGATTCAAAACGAGACCGAGCGTTGACACGGGGCGCTACCACTCAGCCCAGCGGTCGTCTTCTTCGACCACCACGCTTTGCAGGCCGGCCCGGGCCGCAGAGCGGGCCTGGCGTTCGGCCTGAGCCCGTTCGGTGAACGGTCCGAGACGGACTTGATAGTATCGAAACCGTCCGCTTGACAACGGACTGATATACACCGACGAGAAGTGCCGGGTAAGCGCCTGCTTCAGACCGGACGCTTTGTCCGCATCGGTGTAAGAGCCGACCTGGACGGCGTACAGGACGGCAAGCCTGGGAGTCGGAGCGGACAGCACCTCGACGCGGACCAGCGCGGTCCCCGGAACATACACGCCAATACTTTTTGCCGCGGCCAGAGACAGGTCAATGATACGCTCTCCCACAAATGGCCCCCGGTCGTTAATCCGCACTTCAACCGCCTGCCCGTTTTCAAGGTTGGTCACCGTCACACTGGTCCCTAGCGGCAGGCTGCGATGGGCGGCGGTCAGGGCGTGCTGGTCATAGATTTCGCCGTTTGCGGTGCGCTTGCCGTGGAACCCCGGCCCATACCATGAGGCGATGCCGGTCTGCGTAAATCGGGCGGGACGAACTACAAGCTGGGGTTCAAACGGGACCACGCGGTCGGAGAGCGGCAAGGCCGGTGAGCCCTGAGGAGCGGGCGAGGACTCAGGCGCGGACGGGAGGGGCGGCCTGACCGCTGGAGCGGCGGGAGAAAACCGAGCGGGCTGAACCGGCTGCGTTGCCACGCTGCACCCCGCCAGGATGCCCATCAGCACCCATACTTGCCACCTCCACCCCTGCATCGCCTCATTATACACGCCGGCGACTGGGGCAAGCAACGAATCGTAGCGTCTCACCTCTCCCTCCGGTTGCTTGTTCTCAGGGTATTTCCCGTGTACCATACGGAGCCATGGCGGGCTTCAATACGCCTTTTCGCCAACTCAAAAAAACGCTCAGACCGTCCAGCGCCGAGCGGGCTGCCACCGCCGCGGCTTCGCCCCGAAGTACGTCCAATCCAGTTGAAAAGACTGGGGAAAGTCCCGCAGACGTTTTCCAGCGGGCCATGCAGGACGTCACCCGGCTCAAGTCGGACACGCGGGTCAGCAACCCCCCACCCACCCTCTCCGGCCGGTCTCCGCAAGACAGCGAGCACGAGGCCATCGCCGAGTTATACGATCTGGTCGCCGGGCGGAGCGACTTCGATGTCACGGACACCGACGAATATGTCGAGGGCTGTGTCGTTGGTCTGGATACGGGTCTGGTCCGCAAGCTGAGACAAGGCAAATTTGCGCGTCAGGCGGCCCTGGACCTGCACGGGATGAAGGCGGACGAGGCCAGGCCCGAGTTGGAGCAGTTCCTCAACCGGGCCACTCAGGCCGGCATCCGCTGCGTCCTCGTCATTCACGGCCGCGGCAAGAACTCTCCTGGGCAATTCCCGGTCCTCAAGGACAAGCTGAAACAGTGGCTCACCCGCGGCCGGCTGGCAAAGATGGTGTTGGCCTTTTCCACCGCCCGGACCCACGATGGCGGCCCTGGCGCCATGTATATCCTTTTGAGACGAAAACGCGGCCAGAAAAAGCCCGTCCTGATGTGGGAGGGGGCCAGACGTGAGTGAAAGTCGTCCGGCGGGTCACAACGGTCAGTCCGACTCTTCCGGCGCTGCTGGGGCGACGCCCCCCATCCAGCTTGCGTATATTGGACCGGACGGGCAGGTCTTTGTCCGCCGCTTCCCGTCAGACACGACCCACCAGCTCACCTGGAGTTGGCAGGACCAGCAAGCGCCGTATCTTCCGCAGGGTCCCCAGGACCCGGAGTCGCAACCGGCTCCACCCTCCATGACCTATTCCTGGCCAACCTGGTCGCCGGACAGTCAACAGCTCGCCTGCTTTGCCCGACAGGGTGAAGACGGGCCGGCCAGCGTGTATACGGTTGCCGCCGATGGCGTGGAGTCCTGGGAGCGGGCCAACCTTGGGCAGGGCGCTCCGATTTATGGCAACTGGTCACCCCAGGCCGACATGTTGACCGTCCTGGTGCAGCGCGGCGACCGCCAGCTTGCGCTGGAAACGATTGGTATAGCCCAGCCCGGCACGACCCGTACCCTGCTCAGCGGCGCGCCGCTCTTCTGGTCGTGGGCTCCGCAGGGGCAGCTTATCGCCGCCCACGTGGGCGACACCGGGCGGGTTGTGCTGCTTGAGGCCGCCACAGGAAGCATTGTGCGGGAGGTCAGCGCTAGTCCGGGGACGTTCCGCGTGCCGGTCTGGTCCCCGGACGGTGAGTTGCTCACCTATGTGGAACGGGGGGCCGACGGCAACCAGACCCTCCGCCTGTTCGATATCCAGAGCGGCAAGAGCGCTCCGGTGAGTCAGGCCAGCGGCATGACCGCGGCGCTGTGGTCGCCGGACGGGCAGGCGCTGGTCTTTAGCAGTACCCAACGCCAGAACTCACTGCTCTCTCCCGCGCTGCATCTGCTCGACCTGTCCACCGGCCAGACGACGACCCTGCTTGAAACGCCAGTCGCAGGATTCCTGTGGGCTCCCCAGGGAACGCACCTGGTCTATCTGAGCGTCGACGTCCAACACAGCCAGCTCCGGTGGCATCACTACGACCGAACAACCGGAGAAAGCCAGGAATTGGTCCGGTTTCTGCCCAGCCGGGAACAAACGCTCCAGTTTTCATTTTTCGACCAGTATGCCGCTTCGCACCCCTTACTCACGCCGGACGGAAGCCGGCTGACATTTACCGGCCATCTTCCCGACGCGGCGACGCAACCGGCCACGACCGCGCCCACGGTTTACACCCTGCCCCTCACGCCCCCCTTTACGCCGCAGGCTATTGGCTCGGGCTCCTTTGCCTGTTGGAATACGGGAATAGTGGAAAAAACAAAAAACCGGCGCATTGCCCCGTGAACTGCGAGGGTCATGTATGAAAAACATTGTCATCTGCTGTGACGGAACCGGCAACGAGTACGGCCACAACAACACCAATGTGGTGGAAACCTATGTGCTGGCAGCCAAAAATGACCGCCAGGTCGCGTATTACGACCCCGGCGTGGGGACCGGCGGCTGGGAATATCACGAAGAAGACGGCAGCCTGCGCTCCCTCAGTGACCAGGCCACCGGCTACGGGCTGCAGAAGAATGTTGAGGATGCCTACCGCTATCTGATGGGCAGTTTTGAAACTGGCGACCGGGTGTATCTGTTTGGGTTCAGCCGCGGGGCGTTCACCGTGCGCGCGCTGGCCGGGATGCTCTACAAATGCGGACTGCTCAGGCCGGATGCCAGCAATCTGGTTGAGTACGCCTCGAAGGTCTATAACACCCGCGACAACGAGGCGGTCGCCCGGGGCTTTCACACGGTCTTTGGCCGCCCCTGTCCGGTCCACTTTATCGGCGTGTGGGACACGGTGGAATCCTTGGCGCTGAACGCGGGCAAACGCTTTCACGACGCCGCGCTCAATCCCGAAGTCAGATATGGCTTTCACGCTTTGGCCATTGACGAGAAGCGCAAGGATTTTCCGCCCTGCCTGTGGGACGAGGACAATGTTCGGGAGAGGCAGACGATCGAACAGGTCTGGTTTGCTGGCGTCCATTCCGACGTGGGCGGGTGGTATGACGACCGCGGCCTGTCGAATATCACCCTGCACTGGATGCTGAACAGGGCCATGAAGTGCGGGCTGCTGCTCGACTATGACCGGCTCGCCGCCTATCGACCCGACCCGCACGCCACGCTGCACCAGTCGTTTGCCGGCTTCTGGAAGTTTCGGGGCCAGCGAACCCGGAAGATTCCTGAGGGCGCAAAAATTCACGCCAGCGTATTCGAGCGCATGGCCAATCCGGCCAACCCGTATCGGCCCCGGAATCTGCCGACCGAATACCAGACGGTACAATAGACCATCTCGGCGTGAGCCCTGGCAATTCCGCTCCTGTGGCCCTCTTGCAGAAAACCGGGAGAGCAGATTAGTATCGGGACACTTTCTGGAAGAGTAAAAATTCAGACCTGCCCATCGGCGTTCCACCAACGGTTCAACTCTTCAGGCCAAAGTGATGCCAGCAGACAACTATTCACCCAAACGCCTGGTGGGTAAACAATACCGCCCGGACTGTGTGTCGTGGGGCGCTGGTCTTTGCGTTTGTTCCCCACGCCGACCAAACCCCATACACGTTTGAGCCTGTAGCTCGAACGGATGCCACTCAACACAACAGCGCACTAGTTGAAGTCGCTCCCATGCGCGTTAATCAACCCCTGAAAAAAACGGAGTTACCTGTTGCTGCCATGCCTTCGTATCCTGGAGAAGTCTGGGCTGCGTATCGGGCTAAGAGAAGACCGGACCTGAGGAGTCAATTCTTCGATTGGACCATTTGCAACCAATAGGCAATCATCATAACGCCTATCAATTGTCCGAATACAAACTCAGCAGTGACGCTCTTGAGGTTGTTGACGAATTATTCCGTTTTTTGATCTGGGGAGAAGTTCCTGAGGATAGCCTGATAGCGATGTATCGGGAGGAAATCCTGTCTACATTCGGTATTTAACGTTGGGATGGATCAACAGCAGCTACCCCGGAACGTGAAACGCTCTCCTGACGGATCGAACTCTGCTAGACCGCCTTGCTCCCTCACATCGGGTGTGGAAAAGGAGACTGTGCAGTAATCCAATTTTTCTCTCATCAGAAGGGGTCAAGCTGAGAATTGTCTCTACTGTTGACGGGCGGGCGGGGGATGTGAAAGACAAACACAGCAGTATCGAGAATATCACATCAAGTCAGAATGTGATTCTTTCATACTGCCGAAAGCCGGAAGGAGAACGACTATGGCGAAACAATTCTCGATGGACGATGTGAAGGCCCTGGCCGAGAAATACAAGAATTGGGGCAAGTGGGGACCTGACGACCAGCTCGGCACCCTCAATTATATTACCCCGCAGAAACTCATCGACGCTTCCCGGCTGGTCAAACAGGGCAAGGTCATCTCCCTGGCCATTCCGTTTGACGACAAGGGACCTCAGACTGGCTCGTTCGGCCGTTTTAACCCGATCCACTTCATGCTCCAGGATGGCGGTGACATCAGCGTTGGCGCGCAGGACCATATCCCTAATCTTCAATACACGGACGACGCCGTGACTATGCCACTCCAGTGCGCCACGCAGTGGGACGCGCTGGCCCACATCCTGTACCAGGGCAAAATGTACAACGGCTATGCAGCCAGCGAAATCAACAGCACCGGTGCCAAGAAAAACGGCATGGAAAACGCGAAAGATAAAATCGCCACACGCGGTGTGCTGCTCGATATTCCGCGTTACAAAGGCAAGCAGTGGCTTGACCCAGGCGAGGCCATTTATCCCGAGGATCTCGACGGGGCCGCGGAGATGGGCAAGGTCAGTGTGGGGACGGGTGATATTGCCCTGATCCGGACCGGCCAGATCGGTCAGGTTCGGGCTGAGGGGAGCTGGGGTGAATACAGCGGCGGCTCAGCCCCCGGCCTCGGCGTGGATTGCGCCGCCTGGATCTGTGAAAAAGAAATTGCCGGCTATGCCACGGACACCTGGGGAACCGAGGTGATTCCCAATGAAACATCGGAAATTTTTCAACCCCTGCATATGATCTTAATTGTCCATGCCGGTGTGCTGGTCGGTGAGATCTTTGATCTTGAAGGACTGGCCGATGATTGCGCCAACGACGGCGTCTACGAGTGTCTGTTTGTGGCTCCGCCGCTGCCGATCACCGGCGCCGTCGGTTCGCCCATCAATCCACAAGCGCTAAAATAGTCTGGAGAATTATTATGCCAGAAGTGGCGGATTTACACTCTCAGCGCATCCAGGCTCAAGATGACCCGGTTGAACTGCTCTACGAGCGCGGGGTCACCGACGGCCTGCCGGTTGTGCCGCCGACCGAAGAGCGGGTCTCGCGCATGCTGGCGGCGACGAACCGTGACCCCCAGGAAATCATCGGCGAAATCGGACCAAACTACGGCCGGGCCAGCGTCGAGAAAATTGCGATCAATGCGGTCATGGCCGGCTGCCACCCTGCGTACTTCCCGGTGGTGTTGGCCGGGGTTGAGGCCATGTGCGAGGAGCAGTTCTGCATCCACGGCATCAACGTCACGACCTTCTCGGCCACGCCCATGGCCATTATCAACGGTCCCATTCGCCAGGAGATCGGCGTCAACTGCGGCCATAACGCGCTTGGTCACGGCTTTCGAGCCAATGCCACCATAGGCCGGGCGCTGCGGCTGATCATCATCAACATCGGTGGGGCCAAGCCGCACGAGATTACCAAGGCGACCATGGGTCATCCGGCACAGTACACCTTTTGTGTGGGAGAGAATGAAGAAGACAGCCCGTGGGAGCCTCTCCACGTGGAAAAGGGCTATAGCGCCGACCAAAGCACGATTACCCTCTTTGGCGGGCACTCGCCCATGCAGATCAACGACCACGCCAGCCGCAACGCGGAACAATTGGCCCTGTCACTCGGCTGGACCATGGCTGCGCTGTGGAATCATAAAAACTATCCCTTGTTCTCCGATAGCGTTTTAGTAGTAGGTCCTGAGCACGCCAAGACGTTTGGCCAAGACGGCTGGTCCAAGAACGACCTACGTCAATTTCTGTACGAAAAAATTCGGCGGCCGCTGCGCGAACTCCGCCCGGGGGTCAACGGCGGCGAAGGCGTTGGGGTCAGCATGTTGCGCACCCCCAAGAAAGACCGCGAGCCCCCAACCGACGACACGCTCTTTCCAAAGTTCCCTAAAGCGGAGAACATTGTTATTATCGTGGCCGGTGGCACGGCCGGGCGATTTTCCGCCGCGGTCCAGGGCTGGGCCGGGTTTGACGCCGGCAGCCGGATTACAACCAAGGAGATAAAAAAGTAAAGAGGAGGTACGCTATGGGCGAGATGTTACTCGATCCGACCGATACGGTCGAACGTTCGCAAAAAGACTTTGCGCCGCGACTCGACTCGCTGTCCGGGACAACCATCGGCTTGCTCGATATCAGCAAAGCAAAGGGTTCCTTTTTCCTCGATCGTGTAGAGGAAGTGCTCCGCGAGCAGTATGGCGTCAAAGAGGTGTTGCGGCGCATGAAGCCGACGGTCACGCGCCCGGCACCCGAGCCGATTCGGGTGGAGCTGCGCGAAAAATGCGATGCCGTCATTGAAGCCCTCAGCGATTGAGGGGCCTGCATCTCGTGCAGTTCGCACGATGTTATCCACTTTGAAGAAAACGGTATCCCAACGGCAAACGTGACCACCACGGAATTCATCGGTGCGGCCAACGCCCAGTGCTCTGCGCTGGGGATGGCGCAGTATCAGCCTATTTTGGTTACGCATCCGATTCAGCCCAAGACCGAGGACGAAGTCAGAGCCTTGGCGGATCAGGTCATCGACCAGATTATCGGCAAGCTGCTCAAACACAGAGAACAGCAGGCGGCATAGCCGGCGCTCACCGAGCATCGGCAAAAAAAGAGGCAGCCCCATGGGGCTGCCTCTTTGCGTCTGAAAAGAAGGGTCTTGTTACGCCGCTTCTTTGAGTCGTGGCCGGACGAGAATGGGGTGGTGCAGCGCACGGCGTGGAATTTCGACCGGTCGCTCGGCCTTCTGCTTGTTGAGGCCCCGCCGGATATACTCGGGATCAATCCCGAGGACAGAGCAGATGTTCACAAATGAGAACGGCCATTGATAGTCGTCCGTAAAAAACCACTGCTCCGCTTCCCGGGCGATACGATAATCACGAAAACGGGGCGTCCCAAACTGTTTCTGAAAGCACTCAAGCGCGTCCTCCAGAACAGCCTGCACCAGCGCAATCTCTCCGTGGAGATGGGGGCGCGGACCTGGCGCGCTGTGGAACTGTTCGGGTAAAACGGCTGCCGGGGCAATAACTTCCCGCTCCGCCAGCCTCCCCCGCTCAAAAAGAAAACGCCCCGCTCGTGTGTCGAGGTCCGATGTGCCGTGCGCAGAAGCGAAAGCGATTCCGCGTAAGCCAGTGCCGGTAGATGCTGTACTCATATACCGATCCTCCCTGATTGATTTCCTCCCTTTTCGTACTCTCAATAGACGTTTCCTTTCTGTAAAAATTCACGCTGTACGTATAGTGCGCCAGGCACGCTGACTCTTGATATCGAGCGGTGCTTGTGTGTACATCGGCACGTCTCGACTCATGCGGTAAGGAGCCTGACACCTATGCCCACATACATCTCTTTTGCTGATAACGCAGAATGGATCGGTGCCGTTGGGGTTGGCCTGTTGCTGGGAGCGTTTTTCCTGAATCTCTTTGGCTGGATGAAGACCGATTCCAGAGCCTATCAAGCGCTCAACGCCATCGGCGCCGGGGTCGCCTGCTACGCCTCATATCTGATCGACTTCCTCCCTTTTGTCGTGCTGGAAGGAACCTGGAGCCTTGTTGCCGTCGGTGCGTTTCTCCACAAACGAAAGCCGTGAACACGCCCCCCTTTCTTGCGAAGCCCCGAGCTCTTACTCTACCATTTGTACGAAAGAGAACTGCCTATGGATGGAGGAACCGCTGTCAAGCGGAAACGAGCCACGTCACGTTTTGTTCGCAACACCTTTCTGACTGGACTGCTG
This sequence comes from uncultured Binatia bacterium (SeqCode), assembly GCA_965232605.1. Classification (GTDB taxonomy): domain Bacteria; phylum Desulfobacterota; class Binatia; order Bin18; family Bin18; genus Bin18. Next base: position 698,361 of record CBDDQA010000006.1, read on the forward strand.
ATTCTTATTCCTCTGGTTGCAACGTATTTATTGGTCGCCTTCTTGTTTGATCTCCTCAGTGGTGCGGGCGCGCCCATCATGCGGACCCTGTTTGGTCCGCTCCAGCAGCTTGGGAGCTTCTGGTGGCTGGAGCCGATTACGCCCGTGGCCAACATTGCCCTGGCCCTGGCGATTATCTTTCTCCTGGGTCTGGTGGGAACCAACTTTATCGGACGGCAGATTCTGGATGCCGTGAATACCTTGATCCTGCGCCTACCCCTTGTGAGCAGCGTTTATAGCGCGATCAAACAAATGGTAGAGACCTTTCAGGGGCCGTCCGGTAGCTTTCAGCGCGTCGTCCTCCTCCAATATCCGCGCCAGGGGATGTGGGTGATGGGGCTGGTTGCCACGGAACGGGACGACACGCTGGGACTCTCCTCTGCTGCGCAGCTCCTCTCCGTCTTTATTCCCACGACGCCAAACCCAACCTCCGGGTTTCTGGTTATGGTTCCGCCGGAGGAGGTTGTTGAAGTCGATTATACCGTCGAAGAGGCGTTCACATTCATCGTCTCCTCGGGCATCGTTGGCGAGCACTTCGCTCAGAAAGAGGGGGGAGACCCGGAGGAAGCGACAGCGGTCGAACTGTAATCCAGATTGACACGAACACAGCACGCCAGACTTGGGCGGCACAAAACAGGAGAGGGTTTATAGATGGACAAGATCGTTATCAAAGCCTGTCTGAATGGTATGCGCGGTCGCGAGCAAAACCGGAACGTCCCGTGGACGCCACAAGAAGTTGCGGCCGAGGCCAAACGCTGTGCGGAGGTGGGCGCATCTATCGTTCATATCCATGCCCGCGCCAATGATGGTGGCATCAGCTATGATCCCGAGTGGTATGCGGAAGCCGACCGCCTCATTCGGGAACAGACCGCTCTTATTATCAATCACACCACCGCGCGTCTGCCAGACGCGTCGATTGATCAGGTGTTACGCTATCTCCGTGAAACGCCTGACCCGGTTGATATGATCTCTCTCAACACCGGGAGTATCGCGATCAATACGCCGCTGGTGAATGGCACCCGACAAACGCTGGCGCTTCCGAACTCCTATGAGGATATTCGCCAGACCATTCTTGTGTGTCGCGAACGCGGCATAGTACCCGAGCCGACCGTCCTCGATACGGGTTTTCTGTCCAATGTCACCATGCTTGTCGAAGACGGCCTGCTGCCCGCTCCGCGCTATCTCCTGGTTGAGTTCTCAGGACGATTCGGTGCTGGCTTTCAGATCATGCCGGGCACGCCGCGAAGCTATGCCTATATAACGGACTGCGTCAAAGAGGTCTTTCCGAATGCTACCTGGATTGCCCACGGCATAGAGGACAGCGTCTTCACCATTGCCAGTCTGGCGATTACCAGCGGCGCACATGTCCGGGTGGGTTTCGAGGATCGGGCCACCCGTATTGATGGCTCTATAGCGAACAGCAACGCCGACTACGTTTCATGGGTGACCGAAGTCGCCCGGGCACACGGACGCGAACCAGCCACGCCTCAGGAAGCGCGGCAGATTCTTGGCGTGCCGTACCATCCATAAGAAATCGCCCAGAAGGTAGAGCGTATGACGACTCCGTATTATAAACAGCACTGGATTGAGATCGATGCGGCCCGCCTGTCGGTCTATGAGTCTCTATTACGCTACGAGCCGCGCATGGAGCCGCTGCTCGTTCCGCTTGATCTCCAGCCCGGCCTGTCTGTTCTGGATGTCGGCTCCGGTCCCGGCTCGACCACCCTGGAACTGGGCCGACGGGTCGGTCCCACAGGAAGAGTCGTCGGGGTCGATATTAATGCGAAGTTTGTCGCTCGGGCCGGTGCGAAAGCCCTGGAGACCGGCCTGCCGCAGGTCAGCTTCCAGCAAGCCGACTTTCCTCCCCTGCCTTTTGATTCTGGAACGTTTGATCGGGTCTTGTGTAAAAACGTCCTCGAATACGTAGACTCTGCCCAGCAGACTGTCCAAGACATTGCACGTGTCACTCAGCCGGGCGGAGTCATTGTACTCATCGATAGTGACTGGGAGATGCTCGCCCTGGACGTGAGTGACGAAGCCTTACACGACCGCGTACTCGCAGCGATCAAAACAACCGCCATACGTGAGCCACGTATCGGACGCAAGCTGCGCCGGTTGTGTACCCTCGCTCAACTCCAAGACGTCAGGGTAAAGATATTCGCCAGCCCCGACGTCAAAGGTCATGCCATGCACATGCTGGAGAACAACTGGCACCAGTACGCCTGCGACTCGGGCAAAGTGACCCAGGCTGAGGCGGACGCTTGGCGGGAAGACGTGCGTTTACGGCTGAAGAACGAAGAATACTGTTTTTGTTTGCCGCAGTTTGTGGTGTCTGCGCGAAAAGCGGTTTGACAAACAGGTAACGGGAGCAAGCGAGGGAGTATCCCGGCTCCCTCGCCTCCTGACCCATCGTAGCAATTTACCGCTCTTGCCAGGGCGTCTGCTGCTCAAAGGCGTGGCCGACGCGCAAGAGGGTGGCGTCATCAAAATGCCGTCCGGTCAGCATGAGACCAACTGGCAGACCGTCGACCTTGCCGCAGGGAACGGTGAGCGAAGGATGACCGGTCATATCAAACGGCGCCGTATTACCGAGCATATTCCAGCCGAATTGAAGCGAGTCGAGCGGTCCCATATTGGGCACATAGCGGTGGGCCGTCATCGGCGTCGTGGGCATCACCAGGATGTCGAAGCGTTCGAGAACCTGGTCGTAGGCGGCCTGGAGAGCGCGGCGTTGGTTTTGGGCCTTGGCGTACAGACGACCATAATAGGCCTGATTCAGATAGCTCCCGACCAGGGTCACAAATTTGGCCTGGTGGGGCAGGTCCTGGGCCTGGGCCTTGAGCGATTTGCCCAAGGTGTTCATCAGGCTTTCATTGTATAAGCCCTTCCAATGGTAGCCGACACCGTTGCCATACACCAAAGCCGTCATCCCTTCGGCAATTAAGGCCCAGGTAATCCCACCGGCTTCAAGATGGGCCGGAATAGAGACTTCTTCGGCTTGGGCCCCAAGGTCCTGCAAGGCGTTGACGGCGGCGTGGACCTTGGTGTCAACATCCGGCTGTGACACGGCTGTCCCAAACCCTTCCTTGACGACACCCAGGCGAAGACCCTGGATACTCTGCCCCAGGACTTGCGTGTAGGGCTGCACTGGAACCTCGTATTGGCGTGGGTCGAGCGGGTCCTTACCGGCAATGACCTCAAGCAGCAGGGCAGTGTCTGCCACGGTTTCCGCCATCGGACCGGTATGGTCGAAGGTGTTATCGATGCCGACGATACCCGTGTACGGAACCAGGCTATGGGTCGGCTTGAGCCCCACGACGCCACACCAGGAGGCCGGAATACGAATGGAGCCCCCCTGGTCCCCGCCGATAGTCAGATCAATATCGTCATACGACAGGGCGGCCCCCGAGCCGCCGGACGAACCGCCGGCCATATGGTCGGGATTATGCTGATTGCGGGTCGGGCCATAGGCGCTGGTATGGCCGCCACCCGAGAAGGCAAAATTGTCCATATTCAGGATGGCGGTAATCTCGCCGCCGGCATCAAGGATACGAGTGATAATAGTGGCATCAATATCCGGCACATAATCGCTCAGCACCAGGGAGGCACACGTCATGGGAATGCCAGCAATACTCACATTATCCTTAATACCCAGACGCTTGCCGGCCAGCTTGCCCGAAGAGGCACCCTTGATGGAACAGCGCCGGACTATGGCGTTGAGCGGGTCGTCTGCACGACTCGGGCGGTTGCCGGGCTCACGCTCACGATAACCAATCTCCGGCAGGTTTGCGGGCGCCTGGTCGAGCGCGTCCAGGGCGGCAAACATATCCGGCAGCATGGCTTCATACGCCTCAGCCTCTTCCGCACTCAACTCGAAATGGCTGGCCTGAGCCAAACGATGGAAATCGTCTTTGGTCGGTTTGCGCAGTGGCATGATGTCCTCCCTTTCGTGACATATTCTTCTTTCGGACATGGCACACCTTGGCGGACTTTGTCCAGTGGAAACGCATGAATCTTATCTGCTGAGTTCTTCTCGCTCGGCTTTAGAGAAGAAGCTACCATGCCAGATATACTGTCAAGTAGCCTGCTAAAAATACAGAATATCTATGAAGAAAATTATTTGATACGCAAAAAATCAAGTGTATAAGGTTCCTTACACGCTTCTTACATTGTCAAATAACGTGTCAAATTAAGAAGATGGGTGCACGACGACGACTCCTCAACCAAAGAGAATATGCCTTCCTCGACTTTTTGTTGAGTGAAACTCAGATTCACGAGAGATATGTCCGTACAGGATTGGATCGTAGAGTTGAATTTTGAAGCAATTTCAAAATACTGAATGACGAGATTCAACGTGTCTCAAAAGGAGTCTTGCCATGCCATTGTCCCACATCCGCGTGATTGATCTGACCCGCGCCCGGGCCGGACCGACCTGCGTGCGCCAGTTGGCCGATATGGGCGCCCAGGTGATCAAGATCGAACAGCCCCAGGACGAGGGCGAATGGGGCCGGCATGGCTTTGACTTCCAAAACCTGCATCGGAATAAGCGCTGCATGGTACTCAACCTGAAGGACGAACGCGGCAAGCGGATTCTGCAACAGCTCGTCAAAAGATCAGACGTGTTGGTGGAAAATTATCGACCGAATGTCAAAAAACGGCTCGGGATAGACTACGAATCGCTCCGGCCGCTGAATCCGCGTCTCGTCTACGCCAGCATCTCCGGTTTTGGGCAGACCGGGCCGTATCAGGACCGTCCCGGTTATGACCAGGTTGCCCAGGGAATGGGCGGGCTGATGAGTATTACCGGGCAGCCTGGAGGCGGTCCGGTCCGCGCCGGGATTCCGGTGGCCGACCTGAGCGCCGGACTGCTGGCCGCCCAGGGAGTCTTGGTTGCCCTGCTCGAACGCGAACGGTCCGGCGAAGGCCAGTGGGTCCATACGTCACTGCTGGAAGCCATGGTCACCATGCTGGACTTTCAGGCCACGCGTTGGCTCATGGGCAAAGAAGTGCCGCCCCAGGCCGGCAATAATCATCCAACCGTGATTCCCACCGGAACCTTTAAGGTCAAGGACGGCCACATCAACATTGCCACCACCAACCACATGTGGAAGCGGCTGTGTGAGGTGCTGGGCGATGCCGCCCTGGCCGAAGACGAACGGTTTTCCTCTCCGGGCCAACGCTCGAAAAACCGGGACGCGCTGACCCCCATTCTTGAAGAGCAACTCAAAGACCGAACTGTGGACGAATGGATTGAGACGCTGAACGCGGCCGGCATTCCGTGCGGTCCCATTCTGTCCATCGATCAGGTTTTTGACAACGAACAGGTCCAGCACCTTGGGCTCGCGCATGCGATTGAGCACCCGGCACTTGGGCCGATCCAGATTCTTGGTCCGCCGGTCACGCTGAGTCGAACCCCGGCCAGCATTCGCACGCCGACCGCGGAGAAAGGCCAGCATACGGACGAAATTTTGAGAGAGCTGGGGGTGGATGCGGCAGAAATTGAGCAGCTTCGTAAAGACGCGGTGATCTGATCCGTTGCCCTACTTAAAGGCGTGAAAGGTCAGGATGGTGAACGTCTCCCGCACGTGGGGGATCTTCTGGATCTGCTCGGTCACCAGATGTGACAGATCTTCAAAGTCATCGACGTATAACTTGACCAGCAGGTCATAGGCCCCCGAGATGGAATACGCCTCAGAGAAGCTTTCCAAATCGGTCACCCGATCCGCAACTTCGGCCAGGGTGCCCGGTTCCACCTTCATCATTAAGAAGACAGCGCGCATAGCCTTTCTCCCGATAGTGGTCCTAGGTCATGAAAACTGTACCAGGCGAGGCCGCTGAACTGCGCCCCGCCTGGATTCCTTTACACTCTTTGGCTTACTGCATGTCGCCCATCAGGTCGAAATGTACTGTGCGGTGTGCGAAAAGCCAGCGATCGCCTTGTTTGACAAGCCGGTCCTCATAACGCCCGGCAATACCGTTGACTAACGCACTCTCGCCTTTGGAGCGGACCACGACGATATAGCTCTTTGCAGTCGCCTGCTCTCCATCGACTTTGATGATTTCGTTCATCACACAATGCTTGAGCATGGGCGCACCGTTTTTCATCGCCATCCGACCGGGAACTGTATCAACAAAAGCCCGTAGTGCCTCTTTGCCCGTATGTACACCGGCGACCTCTCCACCGTCAAAGACGCCATCCTCAGTGAACAAATCGACCCACTGGTTAAACTCGCCACCATCGAAATGATAGCAATAGTTTGCGATCGTCTCGTGAATCGCGTCCTTTTCTTCGAGTATAGATGCCATCGCACACCTCCTTCTGTTGTCTTGTTCATGTATCTCGTCGGCTCTGGTCAGCTGCCGTTCCCAAAGAGTAAACAGGTCCCACTTTCTCACTGGAGATCAGATGGATACGTTTACTCTCCGCAACGGTAGCGAATCCAGTAGTAATTCCTGACGATTTTTGCGTTGTGCTGAACGCTGTCCTGCTGTTGGCCCTGAGTTTCCTCGGAATTTTCTCCCTCATTGACCACCTGATAATTGGGGCAGTCGCTCTCGATACTAGTCAATAATGTTGCTCTCACTTCTTCCTTGGGACGACTCCCCAGCGGCTTCATGCCGTCCCAGTTCAGTTCAAAGCGGGCAAATTCCATACGCTTGGCCCGAATTGGCGCGTCGGTCGTGGATTTGGCACTCAAAAACGGCACCGAGAGCGTGGGAGTCTTGGTCGAGCCGCAGGCCAGGCTGAAAAGGGTGCTCGCAGCAAGGACGGACCATGCCAGTTTCTGCATACTATTTCTCTCTCGTTGTCCCATACCGGCCGGCCTCACAAATCATCAACACCAGGACAAAGAGCGTAGCATGCGCCGCTACCATTCTGCCAGCGTCTTCCGGGGCGTGCGTCCATCCTTGCGTCCGGGTGCCTTCTCCTTCCCTCTTTTTTATTATAGTGAGAGGGGCGACAGCCTATGGAAGCAGCGCTCGAAGATCTCCTGAATCGACTGTTGGAAGCGGAACGCGCGGGTCATGCGCTTCTTGATACGTTGAGCCAGACCACTGCCGATTCAGGCCTCAAATCCTTATTTACCAGCTTCACCGAAGTTGAGGTCAGCGATGTCTCTGTCCTGGATGGACTCATCCGGCTTCACGGTGGAACGCCATCCACGGCAACCGGGGATTTTGCGCAAAAAGTCCTCCAGATTGAGGACCTTCAGGGTCAGATTGACCTCCTGTCACGAGGCCAAGCATGGGTCGCTCGCAAGGTTGAACAAGCGATCGATTTACAACCTCCTCCAGATATCGCAGCCTTTCTCAAGGAGATGGCAAATCGTCATCGACACAATGTGGAGTGGGCACGCGCGGAAGCCATACGGACTCTTGAGCCCTAAAACGACCCGGCGCCTGCCGCTCTTGCTAGGCAGCTTGGTTCTTGTCCAATTCCTGAGCATGGAGGCGACCATTCCCCTGGACGCAGCCGTCCACCAATGGCTCCAGTCTGCTCGGTCGTGTCATCTCGTCCACATCGGCATGCAGTGTAAAGACTCTCCCCTCTGGTATCTGATCCTGTTCGGCGGCCTGGGCGTCTGCGTGCTTGGTCTGCAACGGCGTTGGACGGATATTGCTCACGCCCTGCTCGTTGTCCTAAGTGGTGCCTTTCTCTCGGAATTGCTGAAAACCGGGCTGGACCGTGCCCGACCCAGCGCGCTGCCAGCGTGGCTCGTGGGTAATAGTTTTCCCAGCGGGCATGTGATTGGCGCGGTCCTCATCACCGGCACCCTGATTTTTTTCCTTTCTCGCAAAGATGTTCCCGTATGGCTCAGGGTATGGGGCAGTGGGATCGCGCTCTGTCTATCCGGGGTGATCATCTGGCAGCGGCTCTATCTTGGACATCACTGGGTGACTGATATCATTGGCAGCCTCCTTATTGCCGGTGCGCTGTTGAGTGTGGCGCTGCGCCCGCCAGCCTTCTTGCAGTCCACCCGCAATGTCGTCTGCCTGGGCCTCATCTCCCTGCTCTGCTATCAAATGTTCTATTTTTTCCCGCAGACACGGGTGCTGCTTCCCTCTGTCCGGTCTCTTCAGACTGCCCCACTTGCCGTGCTTTCTTTTGGGGAAAAAGCGCCACAGGAAGACTTCAGCGGAGATTGGGGCCGGCACGCCCAAGAGCCGATTGGCCCAATCTCCTGGGCTCGGCAGGGCGACGCCCGTATTACCCTGACCGCCCCGCAAGGAGAGGGGTCGGCCCTCCACCTTGTTGCCCGGCCATTTGTGAAATCAAAGGCGTATACCTGCTTCCCGCTCGACATTATCGTGAACGGTCAGCTCGCCCAGCGCCTACTCCTGTATAGAGGCTGGCGTGAGTACATCATTCCTCTTCAGAACGGCTGGATTCGTCCCGGAGACAATACCATTCTGTTCAGGACCGGAAAGGACTTCCCCATGGACGAGGCAGACCAGCGGACCATAGCTTTCCACTCGGTCCAGCTTCTATAGGAATGACAAGGAAATAGACGCCCTCAGTCTCATAGGATAATCGCGCTGACGCGAGCGATTGCTCGAAAGTGCTCGTCGAAGGTGAGGACGGTTGCGCCGGACTGGGCTGCTGTGGCCGCAATCCAAATGTCGTTTGTGGGCAACGGGCGTCCCTTACGGCGCAAATCAAGGAATATCTCACCGAAGATACGACCCGTCTCCCCATCCACAGACAATGTCTCCACAACGTGGTGTCGGAGGAATGCCTCCAAGGCGGCGATGTTCTCGTCAACGCGCGTACCGAGTAAGAAGCCCGTCCAAAGCTCGCCGACCACGATGGCCGGTATGCCAATCCACTCCGCACGGTCCATACGCTCAACGACACGTGGTTCGCCACGTTGGAAGTTGCTGTAGGCCGAAGTATCGAGGCAGAGTCGCTTCACTGCCAGAGGTCCTTGTCGATCTCTCCAAACGGCGCCACGGCTTCTTCGAATTGCCTGAATTCATCCGCATCCCAGGCTCCGGCCAAGTGGCGAAGTCCGTTGCTGCGGCTTCCGCTCGGCGAGATGCCGAGAGCCTCCTGCATCAAGGACAGCACGGTCCGGTTCAGGGAGAGCCCCCGGCGGCGCCTTTCCGCATCGAGGGCTGAGGCCAACTCCGTCGGTATGTTACGGATGGTCATGGTCTTCACCTGAGCCTCCTGCGAGCAGTCCAAAATGACATCATTTAGTGCAGTCTATGCAGTCTTTCAAGTGCAGTCAACAAGGTGTCTGGAGGAGAACCCCTTGGGCCGCTGGCCCCGAGGTTTGGCCCTTGTGCTTCCCACCGGTCGGGCGCATATAAGTGCCTTGTATAAGGATAAGCCCATATGCCGACTGCCAAACCAAAACCAAAAGACCTCACCGACTACTACGCCGCTCTCCAAGCCTACGAGAAGTAGGTGGTGACGCACGAGGGGGCGCTGCGGTCCGCGTTTCAGAACCTGTTGGCCGAAACCGGGCGGCAGACCGGCTGGACGCTTATTCCGGAATTGGCGAGCGGTTCCATTCGACCGGATGGAACGTTTCAGGATGAGTACTTCCTGAATCGGGGTTATTGGGAGGCCAAGGACACCGACGACAACCTTGGGGCCGAAATCCAGAAGAAAATAGCCAAAGGCTACCCGCTTACCAACACCATCTTTGAAGACACCCAACGCGCTTATCTGTACCAGAACGGGCAGGTTGCCCTGCAGGCCGACCTGGCCCAGCGGGTCCAACTCACCAACCTGCTCATTGCCTTTTTTTCCTACACCGAACCCGCCCATGAGGACTTCAGCAGCGCGGTAGAGGATTTCAAGCAGCGGGTGCCCGACTTGGCGCGCGGCCTGGTGCAGATCATTCAGGACGCCCACACGACCAACGCGGCCTTTAAGAAGGCGTTTGCGAGCTTCTTTACCTTGTGTCGGGAGTCACTGAACCCCAACCTGAGTGAGGCCGCGGTTGACGAAATGCTGGTGCAGCACCTTTTGACCGAGCGGCTGATTCGGACGATCTTCGACAGTCAGGATTTCATTCGCCGCAACGTGATTGCGCGTGAGGTGGAAACGGTGATTGACGCGCTGGTCAGCAAAGCCTTTAACCGGCACGAATTTCTCAAATCCCTCGACACCTTTTATCTGGCTATCGAGTCCGCGGCTAAAACCATCGAGAATTTCAGCGAGAAACAACACTTTCTGAACGCCGTCTACGAGCGCTTCTTTCAGGGTTACTCGGTCAAGGCTGCCGACACGCTCGGCGTTGTCTACACGCCGCAAGAGATTGTGGATTTCATGTGTGCGAGTGTGGAGCAGGTGTTGCAGGACGAGTTTGGCAAGACCCTCAGCGACACCAGCATGAACATTCTTGATCCATGCACGGGAACCGGGAACTTCATTGTGAACCTGCTGCGTCGCATTCCCAAGCGTGACCTGAAACGCATGTACACCGAGCAGTTATTCGCCAACGAAGTCATGCTGCTGCCGTACTATATTGCCGCCCTCAACATCGAACATGCCTACTACGAACGCACCGGCGAGTATGAACGGTTTGACGGCCTATGCTTTGTGGACACGCTTGATTTGGCGGAAGAGGAAGATAAACCAAGTCTCCCTGTCATGACTGAGGAGAATACGGCGAGAGTAGAACGTCAAAAGACCGCCCCCATTACGGTTATCATCGGCAACCCACCCTATAACGTTGGGCAAATTAACGAGAACGACAACAACAAGAATCGGAAGTATAAGGTCATCGATGAACGTATCAGGGTCACATATGCTAAAGATTCCGCGGCAACACTCAATACTCAGCTCTATGATCCCTATGTGAAATTTTTTCGGTGGGCTGGAGAGCGCCTAGAAGAGCGGAATGGCATTGTGTGCTTTGTGACCAATAATAGTTTTGTAGAGAAAATCGCTTTTGACGGGATGAGGAAAAACCTCCTTCAGGACTTCACTAGAATTTATCACGTTGACCTGCACGGTAACGTTCGTGAGAATCCAAAACTCAGCGGTACGACGCATAACGTATTTGGGATACAGGTCGGTGTCGGAATTACGGTTGCTATTCGCAAGGTGGAAGACGCAAGCCCTACCTTGCTCTATCACCGTGTCCCCGAAAAGTGGCGGAAAGAAGAAAAACTGTCTTGGCTGGCGGAGAAGCAGAATATTGCGGCGGTGGAATGGCGGACGCTACGCCCAGACGACAATCACACGTGGCTTGTTCCTCAGCACGCAGAAGAATTTCAGAACTATTTGCCGTTAGGCTCGAAGTCGGCAAAAGCCGCCGCTCAATCTATCGCTAAAGTCGTGTTCAAGTCTTACGGTGCTGGAGTAAAGACGAACTCCGATTTCTATGTGTACGCCTTCGACCGTCTCTCTTTAATTGATCGTGCCAAGAAGATGGTTGACAATTTCAATACGGAGCTTGACCGCTGGAAGCGTGAAGGAAAAACGAAGCATATTGAAGAGCTTGAAAAACGCCTGCGAGTTGACGAGGAAGTTCTGAAATGGATACGGAACACCAAACGAACCTTGCTGCGTGGGAACGACCTAAGCTTTGATGAGCAATCTATCAGAAGGAGTTCATATCGACCTTTCACGAAACGCTTTTACCTTTTTGAGCGAGCCTTCAACGAAGATGTGTACCGCTTCCCATCCTTTTTCCCGACACCAGCAACAGAGAGGGAGAACTTTATCATCTGTGTTCCAGGAAGCGGCAACCGTAAGGGCTTCAGTTGCTTTATTACTAATCGAATCACCGCGCAGGATTTTGCCTTTGAAACGGCTCAATGCTTCCCCTTCTACATCTACAACAAAGACGGCACGAACAGGCGCGAGAACATCACCGACTGGTCTCTCAAACAGTTCCAAGATCATTACCGCAATCCGAGCATCACAAAGTGGGATATTTTCTATTACGTGTACGGCCTGCTACACCATCCCGGCTACCGGGAGAAGTTCGCCGACAATCTGAAACGTGAACTGCCGCGTATTCCGTTTGCCCCGGACTTTCAGGCGTTTACGTCCGCCGGTAAGCAGCTTGCCCGGCTGCATCTCGAATACGAAGACCTTGAGCCGTATGACTTGCAATGGATCGAATCGGCCGACGTGCCGCTGTCGTACCGCGTAGAGCGCATGAAGCTCAGCAAGGACAAGACCGCCCTCATCGTCAACGACTCGCTCACCCTGGCCGGGATTCCCCCGGACGTATTCGCCTATCGCCTCGGCAACCGCAGCGCCCTGGAGTGGGTCATCGACCAATACCGCATCAAGACCGACAAACGCAGCGGTATCCGCTCCAACCCCAACCGCCCCGACGACCAAGAATACATCGTCCGCCTCGTCGGCCAAGTCGTGCGCGTCAGCCTGGAAACAGTGGAAATCGTGCGGGGGTTGCCAGAGGAGAGCGGGGGGTGAGGGTGGCTTTACTACTGTAAACGACTGTCTACTAAACTCGCTTCGTGTTAGAGTTTCATCCGTTAGCAAGCTCTCGATACAAAATAGGACGAAGAGGGGAAAAGCGTATGGCAAGACGGATGGTGGATGAGGCGTTGCTGTCGCGTAGCGCGTCTGCGGCTTTAGGGGGGAGTCTCGTTGCAGAGTTAGAGATGGCTCGTCTTACGACCTTAGGGGGGAATCGCCTTGCAGAGTTAGAGATAGCTCACCTTGGGGCTTTAAGGGGGAGTCTCGCTACAGAGCTAGGGGCGAATCGTCTTATAGAGTCAGAGGTGGCTCGCCTTAGTGTCTTAGAGAGGAACAGCCTTGCAGAGTTACCGATGGGGCTTTACGACACCGGTGATTTGATCCGTTACCACGAAGAACGCCGTATTCTCATAGACAATATGGGAAGTTTAGATAACCTTCTTGTCCATGTTCGAGAGGAGCAGAAAGCTCTCGCCTTGGCGCACATACCAACTATCGAAGAGACGCTTAGACTCTCTACAATAGCGACTGAAAAACTCGGCGCAGAATTAGGTCCTGTTGCCTCTACTCGTCAAGAGGAATTGCGGCGCCTAGCAGAAGGAATCTCTACTCCGTGGGTAGATAAGTTTAATGCTCTATCGTCTTTCGAGAGCGTAGCCCTCCTCTCGTCGGTAGGGGATATTCTACACGGAGACCCTTTTGATTCTGTAACGAGTAAGGCTTTACGAGCCCATCTTGGGGACTGGTCACAAACAAGCCTACCTCAGAGGATATTTTCTGACTATCGAGCACGCGAGTCATTCTTCAGAGACCACGGGTTTGACCATCGCCTGACGACTATTCCAGGGCCGGTGTTCACCGACTTGCTTGATGAGACCGACATTTCTCATCCCGACCTACTCCTACCGGTTCCACCTCCAAAAGAGGAACCAGAAGCGAAAGAGTCTGAGAATGATGAACATTTAGTCAGGCAGCGTCATCTGGACGCATACGACATTCTTTTCTCACTTGAGACACAACTCAGGGAATACCTTCACACAGCAATGACAGACCACTATGGACAGAAATGGGAAAAACAGCAGGTCCCCAATAAGCTACGCCAAGAGTGGGAGACGAAGAGAGCCACGGCCATCGAAAAAGGGGAAGAGGGGCGGCCCCTTCTTTGGTATGCTGACTTTACTGATTATATTGATATTGTCTGCCAAAGGAACAATTGGAGAGATATCTTTAAGCCTGTATTCAGGAATGAAGTGGATATCCGGGCATCTTTCCAGCGGTTACACACTATACGAATCCCCACTATGCACCCCCGTGGGGTCATAACGAAAGACGATATTCTCCTACTTACGGTTGAATCTCGGCGGATTCTTAAAGCGATAGATGTGCTGGAAGATGACTAAATCCTTATGAGGACAAAGGACAATGAAAGAGACAAACCAAGAAGCCCCGTCAAAAAAGCGCTATCCGGGTACGATTCACCCCCTCATGCCAGCCAAAGAGCGTCTGGCCTTATGGCAGAGTGCAAAAGGAATCTGGAAGGAGCGTGCAGAGGCAATGATCAGAGAGCAGGAAACCATCAGGTCCGAATCGGACCGCGCTCTACCACTCCTGAAATGATCCTTCGTGTACACCCTCGATACTAACGCGGTCATCTACTACCTAAATGGCGAGCTGTCCGCCGTTCATATTCTTGATGATGTTTTCGACAAAGAAGAGCCTATTTATGTCTCGGCGATGACGGAGCTTGAACTGTTCAGCCATCGGCTTCTGACTGAGGAGGATAGCGATACAATTACACGCCTTCTCGCCTCGACAGTCATTGTTCCCGTAGATTCCCAACTTGCCCGGTTTGCAGGATTTCTCCGACGCCAAACTCCGCGCCTGAAGGCAGCCGATAGTGCCATTGCTGCTACGGCACTACTGACGCATACGACCTTAATCACACGTAATATCCGTGATTTTCAACAAATCGATACGCTGCCATTGTTAGAGATTTAGCTGGGTAATTAGCTCAGTCTTGGTTTATTGCGAAGGGGAATCGTATCCGGGATGTTCAACGCTTGGTGGGGGCATATGGTGGCCGAAAATCGAAATGGGTCAAAAAAAGCAGTCTCCCATTCGAGATAGGAAAGAGTCGCTACGAATATCATTGGTACGAACATCCGGGTATTGGACGTGTTGAGGTAAGACGTAAAAAGGTTGGCTAAAAGATGATAGTCAAGCTCCGTAGACGAAACGTCCGTTATCCTGACCTCTTCCCTCACCAGCAGTATGTGCTAATCGGGATTGAGGCTGAGGCGTTTCGTATCCGCAATGGTAAAGGAAACCACCTATGAGTACCCAATGGCTGGCGGCACAGAGTTTCCAGCAGAGCCAGGATTTGCTGACGGCTATCAACACCTTGTCCATTCATCTGAAGCTGCGACTGGCGGGCGTCCCTGACGAGGAGCGTATGAGTCAGGCCCAACAAGCACGCCGGACTCTCATGACATTTATCCAGGCATTGCATACGTTGTTGCAGGAAGCCCAACAGGGAGAGATGAAGCCGCTGGTGGGAGTGGACCCACGACAGCGGTACTTCGTGAAAAACTGTATTGAGGCAAAGGGGGATCGCCGCCGGTTTCGCTCGGCGCTCTTTCAACGCACCCCCGCTGAGTTCCAACAGCTTCTTTCCTCGGACACCGAAGAAGACCAGTACGAGTTGCTTGCGTGTCTTAAGGAACTGAGAACCCTGCTTGAGGAGCATGTGGCAACGGATGCCGCACAGATCCTTGAGAATGCTTAGATGCGAGCGATTCTCCAGCGGAGCAATGTTGATTTGCTGCGTGAAGTGACACAGCTCCAGGAATTGATTCAACAGGGATCCGATGTTTGCCCACCCGAATTAGAGCAGTACCGTGAGTGGACAATTGCCACCTGAAGGAGCGGCTCGCCTTGTGGCAGAGTGCAAAAGGTATCTGGAAGGGTCGCGCAGAGGCAATGATGAACGAGCAGGAAACCATTCGGTCCGAATCGGACCGCGCTCTACCACTCCGGAAATACTCCTCACAGTAGAAGGACAGAACAATGCAGCTAACAATATGGGTCGAACGTACTGACGAGAAGACGTATCGGGCGGAAACCGCTCAACCTGTATCCTTAGCCACGCAAGGACATACGCGCGAAGAGGCGGTAGAGCGGCTGTGCGAGTTGGCGAAGCAGCGCCTCTCTACTGGAGAGGTCATCCTGATCGACCTGCCTGCTGAGACAGCAGCCCATCCCTGGACGCCTTTTGCGGGAATCTGGAAGGATCATCCCGAGATTGATGCTTGGGTGGACACCATAGCAGAACAACGCGCCCGACTGGACAAGGCAGAATCAGAGGAATGAGCCTCTGGGTCCTTGATACCGATGCGCTGAGCTTATGGCCGTGCGGTCCTTCGACTTCGCTACCGCTACGCTCAGGACGAACGGGGGGGCTGTCATACTTGTTTACAGCAACCGGAATGTCCTGTTAGAAGCAGGGCCGGGCCTATATGTATGTCACTCTGACATAGACACCGTAGTCCAGGTTCGAGATTTATAAAGGAGATTTCGCAATGACAAACGCGGACTTGGAAATTCACCTTGACGTTCTTTTTACCAAAGAAGAGGGTGAATGGTGTGCCATTGCATTAGATATGAGTCTGAGAGGGTACGGAGCAACCCGAGAGGCTGCGCTGGATGACTTACTCGATGCTGTGCACGCCCAAGTCACGTTTGCCCTTGAGCATGATACGCTTGATAACATCTCTATTCCCGCCGAGCCGAAATACTTTGAACAGTACAATCGAGAGAGACTCGACGCACTCAAACGGAAGGCGAAACGAGAAGCCCAGCCCTCTCGAAAGACTCAAAAAGTAGTGTCAGTTCCCTTTGCCGCAATTTTTCGAGATCAGGAGTCTGCAATGCCAGCGCCGCAATTTGCATAGGATGTCATATTGGAGGACGGCAACAACAACTCCCTCTCCCGCATCATGGGAATAAGACCATTATCAAAATCGGGATTCTGAAGGATATTATTCGCATCTTTGACTTGCCGAAAAATATATTCGACAACGACACAAAAGGCTCGCAAAAAAGCAAAAAGCGAGGAAGTGACGAGTAGCCGTCGCCACCTTATAGATAAATTGCAAATGGCTGGAGCGTTTCACGCCGGGCTGTAACTATCCTGTTCCGCTCTCGTCATGCCGGGTCAAGTCCGGCATGACGAGACTGGAGGCCGGAAACCTGGATTCCGGCTTTCGCCGGAATGACGGCCAGGACCGATTGGCTATACGGAATCGTAAACTGTTCTCGCCACTCGTCTTCGCAGCCCAGGGCGTTCGCGTCATTTGCTAATACCCCCCAAACCCCATATCGGTGGTGGCCTGGGCGTCCGGGTCGGTACACACATTGACCAAGGCCGGCTTGCCGCTGGCAAACGCCCGTTCAATCGCGGCCTTGATGTCGGCGGGGTTCTCGACATACTCCCCGTAGCCGCCCAGCGCTTCGACCAGCTTGTCATAGCGCTGATGGCCCAGCTCGCGACCGACATTCTGCCGGCCCTGCTTGTCGCCGGCCGTCATATAGCCGGTCTGGCGCGAGGTGAAACCGGCATTGTTGGAGACCACGACGACAATCGGGATGTTATGCCGAATGGCTGAGTCCATCTCCATGCCGTTCCAGCCGAAGGCGCCGTCACCGGACAGCACCAGGACGGGTTTGTGCGGCGCGGCCACCTTGGCCCCGATGCCGAACGGCACGCCCACGCCCATACAGCCGTGCGGGCCGGCATTGAGGCTGCCGCCGATGTCGTACACGGGAATGGATTGACGCGCAAAATTGAGGATTTCATGCCCGTCCACGACCAGAATGGTGTCGCGGCTGATCGTCTCGCGGACTTCCTTGCACAAGCGGAGCGGATGGACCGGGGTGGCGTCTGAGTGCAGCAGCGGAGCCGAGCGCTCCATATTGGAGCGTTGTTTGGCCGCCAGCTGGGCCACCCAGGCGGTTTCCTGATGGGGGTCGAACCGGCCGTCGGCCTCTTCTGTCAACTGCTGCAAAACGAGCTTGGCGTCGCCGACAATACCGACCGCCACGCCTCGATTATGACCAATGGCTCTGCCGTCCAGATTGACGTTGATAAACTGTGCCGCAGGAGAAAAACGGGGCGCGCGGAGAAACGACAGCATGGAGTTGGCCCGCGCCCCAATGACCAGCACCACGTCGGCCTCGCGAAAGGCCATGGAGCGGGCCGCGGGAAAGGCGCGAGCATGATCCTCGGGAATAACACCGCGCCCCTGCGGCGTCGTGAAAAACGGAACGCCGGTGGCCTCGACAAACCCTTGCAGTTCCGCGCTGGCCCCCGACCACAGCACGCCGCTGCCGGTCACAATGAGGGGTTTCTCGGCCTGGGCCAGAAGCTCGATCGCTTGTTTGACCAGGGCCGGGTCTCCAGCCGGCCGGCTTTCGGTCCGATAATGCTCCGGCCAGTAGATTTTCTCTTCGTCAACTTTATGCGCCAGCACATCGCCGGGCAGGTCGAGATACACCGGACCTTTCTTGCCGTCCAGGGCTTCCCGAAAGGCAAGACTGACATATTCGGGCACCCGTTGGGCCATATCAATCCGATAGGCCGCCTTGACCACGGGCTTCATCATGGCGACCTGGTCCATCTCCTGAAAGGCGTCGAGCGTGGTCGCCCGCATGGGCGCCGACCCGCCGATGGCAATAATCGGAGCGGAATCCGCCCAGGCGTTGGCCAGTCCGGTCACGGCGTTGGCCGTGCCCGGACCGGACGGCGTAATACAGATGCCGGGCTTGCCCGTGACCCTGGCGTAGGCGTGGGCCATCATGGCCGCGGCCTGTTCGTGGCGGACATAAATGCCCTGCATGCCCAGGTCGAGACAGGCCGCCGCTGTGCCGCTGGTCGGTCCGCCCATCATGAAGAAAATGGTATCGACGTTTTCCCGCTGAAAACTCCGTGCAATCAGTTCTTCACCTCGCACTGTGCCCATGGTGTTCCTCCTTTTTCGCGTCATCTTTTTCTGCCGACTTAACCCCACTCGAAACCCGCCCGCAGATAGTAGAAACCGCCGTTATACCCATACGGCGAGACGACCGGGTATTTCATGCCATGGCGGCCGGCATACTTGCTTTTGGTCGGATACGTATCAAACAGGTTTTGCACGCCAAGCGCCAGGGTCACGCCGCTGAACACACCGCTGAAAAAGGTATACGACGCCTCCAGGTCAAGCAGGGCGCGCGCATGGGCATGGACGGGGTTTGTGGCCCTGAAGATCGGGAAATCCTTGAAGTCGTCATAATAGTGGAGCCGGGTGAGCAGCCGCCACGGTCCCCAGCGATGGTCTGCGCTCAGCGTGAAGCGGAACTCCGGCTCGGTGTTCTCAATCTGGGCGGCCCGCAGGTCATTGGTGATTTGCGGGTTGCGCGTATCGACCCTGGTATTATTCCAGTTACCGGCAAAGGTGAACAGGCTGGAGCCGGCCCGGCCGCCGAACCACTCCAGGGGGTAGGTCGCCACAACATCAACCCCCTGGGTCGTCGTGCCGAAGTCGTTGTTGAAGTAGCTGACCTGGCCGCCCGCAATGTCTATACCGGCGGCGGCCAAGGCGGCCCTATCGGCTTCGGTCAGGAGAAAATTCTGGCTCAACATGATCCGCCGGCGCACCTCCATATTATAGTAGTCGGCGGTGACGGACAGCTTGCCGAGCGTGAGGACCGCGCCGAGGCTGAAGCTGGTTGAGTGTTCCGGGCCGAGCGGCTTGCCCCCCTTCTGTTGCGCAATCGGGTCGTTGCCCGACAGCACATACGTCAAGTTCAGTTCGCCGGTTTCGGCGTTGAGGCTCGACGTTATATTCCGATAGTTGGCCTGCCCGACGGTCGGCGCCCGAAAGTTCGTGCCGATAGAACCGCGCAGCGCCAGATAGTCGTCCAGGAGGGTCCAGCGGGCGGCCAGCTTGCCATTGAGCGATTCCCCGATCCCTGCGTGGTGCTCAAACCGACCCGCGGCGGTGAGCAGCACATCGGCCAGCACATCGGCCTCCAGGTCGAGATAAGCGCCAAAACTGTCCCGGCTGGCCTCGGTCGCCTCCTGGGGCGAGGTGCCCGGGTGGCCGGAGACCGCGACCGCCAGACCCTGGCGGGCCAGCGCGTCGTCACGGAAATAGGAGTTCGGATCTCCGGTGCCGCTCTCAAAGGTTTCTTCACGGTACTCCAGGCCGAAAGCCACGTTCAGCGGAGAAGCGAACAGGCCGAGGTCGAACGGCCGGGAGAGGTCCAGGTTGAAAATTTTGTCCCGTTCCTCATATTTGCGGGTCCGGTAACGGGTTGGGATCCCTGCTTTGGAGCGGATCAGATTCGGATTCACGCTGTTCCTGAGATAGGTGTCCATGCGGTTCTGACCGAATCCGGCGCTCAGGTCGTAGCGCCAGCCGTCCAGCAGCGTGTGGGCGCTGCGCAGGCTTCCACGCAGGCCGAAGACGAGGCTCCAGTCGTTCACCACACCCCGGAACCGGGGGGTGAAACCGCCCGGAAATGCCTGGGCCAGGGCGTAGCAGTCGTCCAGGCCCCTCAGCGGGTTCAGCGCGGCCGGGCCTTGCGTCACATAATCGCTGACCGTGATCGTCGGGCAGTTGCCGGACCGCCCGTCCGCGGACAGGTCGGCGACCAGCAGTTCATCGCCCTGGGCGAACACGCCGGGAAAACTGGCTGGATTGCGCCAGTAGAACGTATCTTCAATCTCCCGCTCCGCATAGTTGCCGAAGGCATACGCCTGATGGTCGTCGCCGAGGTCAAGGCCGAGGTTGCCGAAGAATTTATAGTCGTACTTCACGTCCGGCGCGCCCCAGGGCTGGGCCGCCGGTCTACGGATAAAGGCGTTGCCGTACTCGATCATGCGGCGGGCATCGGCGCGCTGCGCGCTGCGGTTGGTCGAATCCGCGTTGGTGAACTCAAAGCTCAAGTTGGCAAACCCGGCCTCGGTCAGCGGCAGGCCGATGTTGGCCGCAACGTTCAGCCGGTCGCCGTCGCCGTGGTAGGATTGCCCCAGATTGGTTTCCAGACTGCCGCCCTCGGGCGCGTCGCGCAGCACGAAATTCAGCACCCCGGCCACCGCGTCAGACCCATACTGCGCGCCGGCGCCGTCGCGCAGGACCTCCACCCGCTTGAGGGCGATGGACGGAATGGAGGCGATGTCCGTCCCATGCGAACCGCTCGCCAGACCATAGCTCCAGCGGGTAATCGCCGAGGAGCGGTGGCGGCGTTTGCCGTTGACCAGCACCAGGGTCGAATCCGGCGGCAGGCCGCGCAGTCTGGCCGGGCGGACCAGGGCGGCCTCAACCCCGATGCCATACTGAAAGACCTTGTAGGACGGGACGGTCGCGGCCAGCAGGTCGTTCATGTCCGTGGTGCCGTAGGGCTTGAGACTGTCGCCGTCAATCACGTCCACCGGCACGGGCGAATCCGCCGCGGAACGACCCGCCGCCCGGGAGCCGACCACCCGGATTTCTTCGAGTCCGACAATCTCTTCTCCCTGCTCAGCCGGCTGCGCCCCGGCCGGCAGTGAACCTGTCAAGACCAGCAGCGGCACCAGCAAGAGGAAACGTGTCCAGCATCGCCGGTCGATTGGCAGGGCAGGTTTGAGACCCGATTGCCCGAGCGATTTCATGCTATGCGAGCGGTTCGGTTTCAGAATGTGTACGACGCCCTGAAGTAGTAGAAGCCGCCGTTATAGCCATACGGCGAGGCGACCGGATACTTCTGACCGGCATCATACTCATTACGATGCACCCGTCCGACCTTGGTCGGATAGGTGTCGAGCAGGTTGTCCACTCCGGCGGCCACGACCAGCCCGAAATCGAACAGGTATGAGGCTTCCAGGTCGAGCAAGGCCCGGGCCCGGGCGTAGATGGGCGGGTTGATCTTATAGTCTTGATACGGCTCGGTGAAACCGTCGTAGTAGTGCAGCCGGGAAAGGAAGCGCCATGCCCCCCAGGTGTGGTCCGCCATGAGCGAGAAGCGGAACTCCGGCTCGATATCTTCGACCTGCACTTTGCGCACCGAGTTGATGACCTGTGCGTTGATTGAATCGAGATTGAGGTTGGTGTCGTTCCAGTTGCCGGCAAACGTCAACAGGGTCCTGCCGATGCTGCCGCCGAACAAATCCAGCGGATAGGTTGCCACGAGATCGATGCCTTGCGTGTACGTCTCAAAAGCGTTGGTGAAAAACCTCACGCTTCTCACCCGACTTGCATCGACACCCAGAGCGGCCAGGGCGGCGACGTCGTCAGGGCTGATACCCTGGGCGCTGGTCAACCCAATCCGATTTCTCACTTCTATATTGTAATAGTCCAGGGTGACGGTCAGGGCATTCAGGGTGAGCACCGTCCCGACCGAAAAAGACATGGAGGTCTCCGGTGTCAGCGGCTTGGCCCCCTTGTACTGCGCAATCGGGTGGCTGCCCGGAAGCGTCGGCGTTTCGACGAGCTGGTTTGTTTCGGGATCAAAATTATAGGTCGTGTCCCGGTAGTGCGCCTGGCCCACGGTCGGTGCGCGAAAGCCGGTCCCGAGCGACCCGCGCAGCGCCAGATATTCCTCAAGCAGACTCCAGCGGGCGGCGAGCTTGCCGTCCAGGGATTCACCGATGCCTTCATGGTGCTCGAAGCGACCGGCGGTGGTGAGCAGCACATTCTCGATAACGTCCGCGTCGAGGTCGATATACGCGCCGAAGCTGCCCCGTTCGGCCTCCACCGTATTCTCCGGGCGAATAGCGGGATACGCCTGGCCGCCTATGCTGAACCCCTGGGCGGCGAGGCCACGCGCTTTCCGTTGCCCATCACATTCTCCGGCGTCATCAGAGCACCAGCCGTTCTTATCGCCGGATTCGATCGCAAACTCTTCCTCGCGGTACTCCAGTCCGAAGGCGATGTTCAGCGGGGAGTAGAAGACGCCGGTGTCGAACAGCCTGGAGAAATCCAGATTGAAGATCTTGTCCCGCTGCTCGTAGGCGCGGGCGAAGTAGCCGGTCGGCATGGCGTCTTTGAGGCGGAGGAGTTGCGGGTTGACGGTATTCCAGATGTAGTACGTGGTTCGGTGCTGGCCGAACGCGGCGCTCATATCGTAGTTCCAGCCGTCGAGGAGTGCCACGGCGCTGTACACGGTCCCGCGCAGGCCGAAGGTGATGCCCCAGTCCCGGACGCCGCCGCGCATCCGTGGGGTGAACCCGCCCGAAAGATTCTGGGCCAAGGCGTAACAGTCCGGGTTGCCCTCCAGCGGAGCCAGCGCGGCCAGGCCGTTTTGCGTATAATCGCGCGCCGAGATGGTCGGACAGTTGCCGGTGCCGTTGGGTGTCAGGTCGGCGACCTTGAGGCGTTCGCCGTCCAGATAGACCCCTGTCCCACCGGCCGGCGTGGACGGATGCGGGGCCCGGAAATACCACGAGTCCATAATCTGGCGTTCCGCCCAGTTGCCGAAGGCGTAGGCATGGTGAGCGTCGCCGAGGTCAAGGCCGAAGTTGCCGAAGAATTTATAGTCGTATGGCACATCCGGCGCGCCCCACACCATCGCGCGCTGCTTGACGGGAAGCCCGGCGTCTCTCAACGGCTTTTCCAGGTCAAGTTCATAGCTGCGGTCGGTCGAGTCGGCGTTGGTGAACTCGAAGCTGAGGTTGGCAAAGCCCGCGTCGGTCAGCGGCAGGCCGACATTGGCCGCGGTGCTCACCATGTCGCCGTCGCCCTGATAATACTGGCCCCAGCGGGCTTCGACCGTCCCGCCCTCGGGCGCGTCGCGCAGCACGAAATTCATCACCCCGGCCACCGCGTCGGAGCCGTACTGCGCGCCGGCCCCGTCGCGCAGTACTTCGACCCGTTTGAGGGCAATGGACGGGATCGAGCGAATATCAACCCCGTGCGCCCCCTGGGCCTGCCCAAAGGTAAAGATGCTGATGGCGGAGGAGCGGTGGCGGCGTTTGCCGTTGACCAGCACCAGGGTCGAGTCCGGCGGCAGCCCACGCAGCTTGGCCGGGCGGACCAGCGAGTTGGCGTCACCGATGGAGTGCTGGGTGACATTATAGGACGGAACAGTCGCGGCCAGCAGGTTATTCAGGTCGCGCACGCCATAATTCTTGAAGTTGTCGCCGTCGATGACGTCCACCGGCACGGGCGAATCCGCCGCCGAACGGCCCAGCGCCCGGGAGCCGACCACGCGGAATTCCTCCAACTCCAGGGGCTGCTGCGTCTGGTCGAGAGCCGACACCCCACTGTCGGTGTCTTGGGCCGTCGCCAGTGGGGTGCTCATCAAGACGATAAAGGACACCAGGAGTCCATATTGCCATTGATCCAACTTCCTCATAATACAGTCTCCTCCTCGGTGCGGTGAGCATAGTATCCCAATCGTCTTTGGCTTACACGAAAGCGATATAGCCTTCCTGTACTTTTTCAATACAGCTGTCAATTCTAGGCTCATGGGGAGGTCCTTCTTTCTCGTGCTTCATTTTACCACGTTTCGTTCAATCATACTTACCTCTGCATAGTCGCTTGCCCGTAGCAGGCGAAACCGTGTAAGACACAAGCATACCGGAGATCACAGCTCACAAGGAGGAGCACGATGGCAGGCGTCTTAGCGGGAAAAATTGCGTTGATTACCGGAGCCGGTTCAGGGATCGGGCGCGCCTCAGCCCTCGCCTTTGCGCGAGAGGGCGCAACTGTGGTGGTCAGCGATGTCATTGTTGACGGGGGTGAGGAGACGGTCCAACTCGTTCAGGCCGCGGGCGGAGAGGCCAGTTTTCTTCGCGCCGACGTCTCCCAAGCCGCCGAGGTTGAGGGGCTTATCACCCAGATTGTCGAAACCTGCGGACGCCTTGACTGCGCCTATAACAACGCGGGGATCGAAGGGGAGAACGTGTTGACCGCCGAAACCAGCGAAGCGGGCTGGGACCGCACCATGGCCATTAACCTCAAGGGCGTCTGGCTGTGCATGAAATATGAGATTCTCCAGATGCTCAAACAGGGCGGCGGTTCTATTGTGAACACCTCCTCGGCTTACGGCTTAGTGGGTGGCTACCGCCTGCCGGCCTATATCGCCAGCAAGCATGGCGTGGTCGGGATTACGCGCTCGGCGGCGTTGGAATACGCGCAGAGCGGTATCCGCGTGAACTGTGTCTGTCCGGGCGCGATTGAGACGCCCATGGTCAGTCGGCTGACCGAGGGTCAGCCCGAGATGGCCGACAAGATCGCCGAGATGGAGCCGGTCGGCCGGATGGGCCGGCCAGAAGAAATCGCGGAAGCCGTGGTCTGGCTCAGCTCCGACGCAGCCTCCTTCGTGACCGGCCACACCATGTCGGCGGACGGCGGCTGGCTGGCCCAATAGGCCGCGCTGATAAGACAGAACTCCTATCTCCTTTGAAGGGGTTTATGTCTCCCTCACCCAAACCGCACTACGGTCT
Source organism: uncultured Binatia bacterium (SeqCode) (assembly GCA_965232605.1). Lineage (GTDB taxonomy): Bacteria > Desulfobacterota > Binatia > Bin18 > Bin18 > Bin18. Next base: position 723,275 of record CBDDQA010000006.1, read on the forward strand.
CCGGGCTATGGGCGACGACCGAGACAATCTGCCAGCGGTCGTCGGTCTTGCGCAGGGTGTAGGTGGCTCCCAATCGTTCCAGCTCTTCCCCGGTTCTGGTGTAGCGCACGGCGAGGCCGCTGAGGAGGGCGATACGATCCGTCATCTCCTTGATCTGAATGTTGGTGACTTCGCTGCGCCCGTAATTTCGGCCATTGAGGTCCCGGATAATCTGGGCGAAGAGTTTTTCGATCTCCGCTTCGCTTGAAAGCAGGGTCACCCCCTGGTCGGCGATAAACAGGCAGGGCGCGCGGTAGAACGGCACCATCGCCCTGGCCTCACCCGAGTGAAACGTCTCCAGATAGCTGGCGTAGAATTGTCGAATGTCCTCGTGTTGGTTTGCCATTGTCAGATATCCCCTTTCTGCCCGTGCAGCGGCGCTGTGATGTGTTCAAGCTGCGAGATCACGTAACACTTCGGGATACCGTTCCGCTACCCGAATAAGTGTCTTCGCCGCCCCACTCGGCTCACGGCGTCCTTGCTCCCATTGCTCTAGGGTGCGTTTGGAGACCCCTAGCAAACCCGCAAACTGTGCCTGAGTGAGACCGGACTTCAAACGCGCCCGTGCAATGGGAGAACGTGGCTCAACCACCACTCGCTTCCCACCACCCGCCTTGATCTCACTCACGCCGTCCAGAACTTCTTGCCACACATCCCGCTTGGCCTCGAATTGCGCCAGCGCTCGACCAGTCAGTTTCTTAGCCATATTCGAACGCCTCCTTCAGTCGTCTGAGAACATGGGCAGGAATGGTGTCGTGTTTGACTTTGGCATATAGGGTGAGCATCCAGAACTCGTTGTGCTGGTGGTGCACGAAATAGATGACACGTAAGCCACCACGCTTGCCCATGCCTTTCCGCTTCCAGCGCAGTTTTCGCACGCCACCTGAATCGCGTACAACCTCTCCTGCTGCCGGATTGCTTATCATGAACTGTTGTAATTCGCCGTATTCATCATCATCGAGGTAAACAGCCCGCACCCGTTCGAAAGCCGTTGACTCGATAAAAGTAAACACGGAACCAAGCTACGCCTCTGGCGTAGCTACGTCAACTTTAATGCCGGGCAAGGTCAGCGGCGCGGTGGTATGCCGCGGTACTCGCGCTCTGGTACGGGCGCTCTTTGAAAATCTCTCTGCGCACCCTTTACCACCCGAACCGAGCCGGATACAAGCCGGAGCAGGATGAAGCCGCCGCCGTTTGCCTATCACGCGCCGTCGCAACTCGACGAAGCGCTCGCTCTCCTGGAGCGCTATGGAGACGACGCAAAAGTGTTGGCCGGCGGGCAGAGTCTGATGCCGTTGCTGAATTTCCGGCTGAGCTATCCGTCCGCCCTGATCGATATCAACCGCGTGGCAAATTTATCGTATCTGCGGCAAGAGAACGGACAGGTCCGCATTGGCGCGTTGACCCGCCAGAGAACGCTTGAGTTTTCGGAGCTGGTGCGCCGCCGGCTTCCGCTGCTGTATGAGGCAACCACCCTGGTCGGCCATCTGCCGATTCGCACCCGCGGCACCATCGGCGGCAGCCTGGCCCATGCCGACCCCGCAGCGGAGTATCCCACTGTTGCGCTGGTTTTCAACGCCGAATTGATCCTTCAGGGACCGGAGGGACAGCGAAGTGTCTCTGCCGAAGAATTTTTCGTGAGCTATCTGACAACCGTTCTCGCTCCGAGTGAAGTCGTCACCGAAATCCGCTTTTCGCCCGCTCCGCCAACCAGCGGTTGGGCGTTCGAAGAGGTTGCCCGGCGGCACGGCGATTTTGCCCTGGTTGGCGTTGCCGGCGTGATTGATGCGGAGGGCGAGCAGTGTCGAACCGCGCGTCTGGCTGCCGCTGGAGTCGGACCAACCCCGATCCGCCTGCGTGCGGCAGAGGATATTCTGGTGCAGCAGGGTGTGACTGAACAGGGCATTCGGCACGCCGCAGCCGCAGCCGCCGAACTCGTCGAACCCGATAGCGATATGCACGCCTCAGCCGATTTCCGGCGGCACCTGACCCAGGTGCTGACCCGGCGGGCGATTCAGCGGGCACTTGAGCGCGGCCAGGAACAAAGGGCATGAGCGAGCCGAATGAGCACAGCCAGACGAGAGCGGTCACGCTCCGCGTTAACGGTACGGAGTACCGAGGGCAGGTGGAGCCGCGCAAACTGCTGGTCGATTTTCTGCGTGAAGACCTGAGCCTGACCGGCTCTCATGTCGGCTGTGAACACGGCATCTGTGGGGCGTGTACGATTCTCATCAATGGCGAAGCCGCCCGCTCGTGTCTGATGCTGGCCGTGCAGGCCGATGGAGCGGAGCTGATGACCGTTGAGGGACTAGCCCCTCAAACGAGCGAGCCGCCCGCGCCCCCAGGAAAGACTGGCCAACTCCATCCCCTGCAAGCCGCCTTTTGGGAACACCACGGCCTTCAGTGCGGGTTCTGTACGCCGGGGATGCTCATGACCGCCTATGATCTGCTCCAGACCAACGCGACGCCGAGCGAGGCAGAAATCCGCGCGGGCTTATCCGCGGTGCTGTGTCGCTGTACGGGCTATCAGGGGATTGTCGAGGCTGTCCAGGCCGCGGCGGAGACGCTCAGGGCTCGTGAAGAGGAGCAGTGAAGATGGGGCGAGACAGAAGGGGATGTGTTGAGTCGAGGAAGTAGCGTGGAAGAATTGACGCCCAAATTCATTGGCGCGCGGGTGAAGCGACGGGAAGATCAACGCCTGCTGACCGGCCAGGGCGCGTATGTGGACGATCATCATCCGCCGGGCCTGCTCCAGGCCGCCTTTCTGCGCAGTCCGTATGCGCACGCCCGGATCACCCAGCTCGATCCCTCCGCAGCCCGGATGCGGGAGGGCGTTGTTGCCGTTCTCACCGGCAAAGCCCTTGTCCCGCTGGTCAAACCGGTTCGGGCCGCCTCAAAAATGCGAGAGTACAAAGAGACCAGCTTTCCGCCCCTGGCCGTGGACAAGGTGCGGTATGTCGGCGAAGCGCTGGCCGTGGTTATCGCTGAAAACCGTTATCTCGCCGAAGACGCCCTTGAGTGGATTCGCGTTGAATACGACCCGCTGCCGACCGTGGCCAACGCCCCGGACGCGGCCCAGCCGGACGCGCCCCTGCTGCATGACGAAGCCGGGACGAACGTCCTCTTGTCGCGCGAGTTTGCCCGCGGCGACGTGGATGCCGCACTCGCCGGCGCCGCCGTGCGGGTGCGTGAGCGCTTCCGGTTTCGGCGACACGCCACCGTGTGCATGGAAAATCGTGGCTGTCTGGCTGACTATCACGTCGGCACGGGGGAGCTGACGCTGCGCTCCGCCACCCAATGTCCGGGTCTGCTCCGGGATGCCTTGGCCGACCTGCTGGACCTGCCCGAGCATTGCATTCGGGTGGTCGCCGCCGATGTGGGGGGTGGGTTCGGGGCCAAGTCTTCGCTCTATCCCGAAGAGATCGTTCTGTGTGCGGTCGCCCGACTGCTGAAACGGCCGGTGAAATGGATCAGCGACCGCCAAGAAGACCTCAAGACCTCGACGCAGGCCTGGGATGAAATCGTGGATGCCGAACTGGGTCTCCAGGCCGATGGCACCATTATTGGTCTCAGGGCAGAGGTGACAACGGATATTGGCGCGTACTCCATTTATCCCTGGACGGCCACGGTTGAGCCAATCCAGACCATCAGCTTTCTGTCCGGCCCGTACCGGATGCCACACTATCGGGGACGCAATCGCGGGGTGGCCACGTGTAAGGCACCGATGGGACCGTACCGTGGGGTGGGCCGTCCGATTACGACCTTTGTGCTGGAAAGTTTGATAGACCGGGCCGCGCGCCGACTGGCCCTGGACCCGGTCGAACTGCGGCTCAAGAACTATATCCGGGCCGACGAGTTTCCGTACAAAACACCGTCCGGCCTGGTGTGGGATCAGGCCAGCCTGACCGAGTGCATGCAGAAGGCGCGGGAGGTGCTGGAGGCCGAGGCGACCGCCCAGTGGCGCACCCAGGCCCGCGCCGCGGGGCGGTGGGTCGGCATTGGCTTTGCCACCTATATCGAGTTGACCGGGGTCGGGTCGGCTATTCCTGTCTCGCCGGGCATGCCGATCGCGACCGGAACGGAGGCTGCCTTCCTGCGCGTCGACCCGGCCGGGACCGTCACCGCCACCTTCAGCGTCGCCCCTCAGGGGCAGGGCCATGAGACCGCGCTGGCCCAGGTGGTGGCGGACGCGCTGGGCGTTTCCTTGGACAGCGTTCGGGTAATCTGCGGTGACACCGCGCTCGCGCCCCAAGGCACGGGAACCTATGCCAGCCGCAGCGCCGTACTCGCCGGTGGCGCGGCCATCCGGGCGGGCCAGGCGCTCAAGGAAAAGGCGCTGAAAATTGCCGGTCACATGATGGAGAGTAATCCGGCCGATCTTGATATGCGAGACGGCCAGGTTTTTCTGCGTGACAAGCCGGAGCGCCGTCTGCCTTTTCGTGATGTCGCGAAGACGGCCTATGCCGGTCTGCGGCGGCTACCCAAAGACGTGGAACCGGGGCTGGAGGTCACGCGTTTCTACGATCCGTTCTTTGGGACGGCCTCGAGTGCGACTCACGTTGCGGTCGTGGAGGTCGATACCGAGACGTATGCAGTCACCATCAAGCGCTATATTGTAGTTGAGGATTGCGGACGGATCATTAACCCGCTGATCGTTGACGGTCAGGTGCGTGGCGGCGTGGCCCAGGGCATTGGGGCCGCTCTGTATGAAGAAGTGGTGTACGACGCCGAGGGGCAACTGCTGACCGGCTCGCTGGTGGACTACCTCGTCCCGACCGCCTCCGAACTCCTGCCCATAGAAGTCCATCACATTGAAACGCCCTCTCCGACCACGCTGGGCGGATTTCGCGGCATGGGAGAAGGTGGCACTATCGGCGCGCCGGCCGCGATTGCCAACGCGGTCTCCGACGCCCTGTCTCATCTGGACATAGAGATCAACGAGATTCCGGTCACCCCGGAGAAATTGTTTCGGCTGGTGCGGGCGGCGGAGGCTGATGGGCGTTAGTCCCCTTCCAAAGACCGCAGAAGCAGGTTGATACGCTCCGCCAACTCAGGGGCCTCATGAATGGCAACATCCCACACGATACCATAGTCTGTTCCGGCGTAATCATGAATGAGCCGGTCACGCATTCCTGCTATGCTTCTCCATGGAATATCTTGATCAAGGTCTCTAATATCTTGAGGAATCCGTTTAGCTGCTTCCCCAATGATCTCCAGGCTTCGGACAAAGGCGCGTTTTGATTGTTCGTTATCGAGGAAGTCAGCAAAAGAGAGCTGATTCACATGCTCAATCAGAAACGCAGTTTCTTCGAGGATGTCGCGTAAGAGTTCAGTGACCAAGCGAGGCATAGCGAACTGTCGGTAGAATAATCTTCGCCTTTCGTTCCGAGAGCGCCTGATCTGTTACCAGGTCGATCTGTCGCTGTAGCGCTGCTTCTAGTATTTCGTATATGGCGTTGAAGCTTCTAAAAGTTCGCTGTGCCTCGTTCAACTCGACGTATACATCCACATCGCTTTTCACGTCGGCCTCATCTCTGGCATACGAACCAAAGATCCCTATTTTTTTCACTCCGTGAGCCCTGAGCGCTTCAGAATGGCTTTCAAGCAGTTCGATAATATCGTTGCCCATTGCCTTTCTTTCTAGCACATCTCAACTCCCAGGAGGAATACAATACCGCATTACATCCTCATATACGAAGCGCCATTGACATCGACAATCGTCCCGGTTGCGAAATTTGCTTCGCCCGAGGCAAGAAAGGCGACGATGGCAGCCACCTCTTCCGGCTTGCCCACCCGGCCCAGGGGACTTTGCTGGCGGATGGCTTCGCCCCGGGGACTGGCCAGAATGGACGCGGACATGTCGGTTGCCACAAAGCCTGGCGCGACAACGTACACAAAAATGTTATGCGGGGCGAAGGCCTGGGACAGCGATTGGCTCAGGGCGTTGAGGGCGGCCTTACTCGCCGCGTAGGCCGGTGCTTTGGGCGTTCCCCGAAAAGCGCCGCGTGAGGAGATATTCACCATCTGCCCGCCGCCGTGTTCCGCCATATGCCGGGCGGCCCAGAACATCACATTGGCCGGGCCGACCAGGTTGGTATCGAGCGAGCGCTGCCACACGTCGTTCCACACCGCGTAGTCAACCCGGAGCGGCGGCTGCCACTCGTTGATAGCGGCGTTGTTCACAACAATCCGGAGCCCGCCCATTTGGCTAAGCACCGTAGCCATCAGCGCTTCCACGGCCTGTGTGTCGGCCAGGTCGGCCTGAAATATCCGATGCGCGCCGTCAGGTAAGGCCGCCAAGGTGTGCTCGGCGGCTTCCCGGTTCTGATTGTAGTGAATGGCTATCTGCGCCCCTTCCTGGGCCAGTTTGAGCGCAACGGCTCGACCGATACCCCGTGACGCGCCGGTCACGAGGGCGACTTGCTCCGATACCGCCATACGCCTCTCTCCTTACTGTGCTATGCGGCTTGTGCCTCACGCTCAGCCACAAGCGCCCGGATTCTCGGGATGAGCTCTTGGCCAAATTCCGTTACATCATTAAACGGATCAAATCCACGGATGAGCACACCGCGCAGGCCCAAGTCGTAATAGGCGGCGATGGATTCTGCGACTTGCTCAGGAGTCCCGACCAAGGCCGTGGTATTACCGCTTGCTCCGGAGATCTTCACGAGACCCATCCACAGACGTTCATCATAGACCTCTCGCTCGTCAGCCAACTGGGTTAGGCGACGGCTAAACTCAGCCTCGACCTTGAGAGGTAATCGAGGATTAGACTCTTCTAAACGAGCCAGGATTCCACGTGCTTTGTCCCACGCTGCTCCCTCAGTCGGCGCGATAATCGGTCGGAGAGACACATTAAAACGAGGCTGGCGGTTATACCGTGCCGCTTCTGCGGAGATACGGTCCATCATGGCTTTCAGCGAGGCGCGTGGCTCGCCAAAGAGGGCATACACATCAGCATGCTTGGCTCCAACCCGAATCGCGGCATCAGAGGCCCCACCAAAATAGATGGGCACATGGGGCTGCTGGGTGGAGCGGACTTCAGAGAAAGCTTTCTTGACTGAGTAATAGCGTCCCTCAAAGTTGAACGGCTTGTCAGACGTCCACATCCGGCGCAGGATTTCCAGATATTCTTCTGTCCGTACATAGCGCTCATCATGACTGAGCCAGTCACCGTCACGGTGTTGTTCGGCATCGGCTGTCCCCGAAATGATGTGTAACCACAGCCGTCCGCCGGTCAGCGTATCGCACGTGGCAGCCGTCCGCGCGGCGAGGGTCGGCATGACAAAGCCAGGACGGTGGGCGACTAGGAAGTTGAGCTGTTCGGTGTAGGCGGCAGCGTATTGTGCAACCTGAAAGCCTTCGGCAGAGGAAGACGTGTAGCCGACTAATACGGAGTCAAAACCGGCGTGCTCGTGCGCCTGGGCAAACCGGCGTAGGTATTCTCGATCAATACCACCCCCAATGACGTGCACCGTGGCTCCACCACCCGGTGGGGACACGCCGATCATACCAAGAATGTTCATGGGCATACGACACCCCTTACTTTCTTTCCCGGCGTTCCTGACGAATCAAATAGGCACACCGGAGACAGGCCAACGGCGCTTTGGACGGCCGCCTCTCCGTCTACATAGACTGCAAATCCACGCTCCAGCAGCTTATGTAGTTGTTTCAACTCCACAACGGAAGAGTGCGATTCGTCCATGCTTTCTTTGATAGTCCTCTTCCGGGTACTGGAGGGCGCTCAGGTCACCAACCGCCACCGGCGCTGTCCTATTGTGTTAATCTCGCTCAGCGACCCAACGGACCATCGCCCGAAATTTTTCCGCTCCGTCCTTGAGTGTGCCTGCGACATTGGTGAGGTCGTCGTAGTAGGTTGTCTCAGAGTCTTCTTCCAATGCCAGACCGGCCCGGTAGCTGTCGAGCGCCCCGCGTTCGAGTAGGTTCTTATAACGTTTCACCATGACCGGGTGGTTCTGCGACATGAGCCGTGCAATGTTCAGACTCTCACGATCAAGTTCTTCGTTGGTTGCGAACACACGTTGTACCAGCCCCCAGTTGAAGGCGAGTTGGGCGTCGATCGGATACGCTGCCATTGTTGCCAGCTTAGCGTTGTTCATACCACACACCTGGGCAAGCCGCTGTGAAATGCGCCGTCCGGGGTGTACACCGTATTTGGCGTGATTGTCCATAAAAACCGCCCGCTCTGAAGCAAGAAGCACGTCGCAACACAGCGCGATTTCAAAACCACCCGTCACCGCTGGACCATTGACCGCACCAATGAGCGGAAAGGGACACTCCCACATTGCCCGAAACGGGTCGCCGGCAGGCATGATGCCCCCTTCCAGATACTCATCGAGCTTTCCGATATCGAGCCCAACGGTGAACGCACGGCCCTCGGCGCGTAATATGACGGCTCGGACTCTGTCGTTATTCGGGTCAGGGTTGCGCAGGGCAGTAATGCCGTCGAAGGCTTCTGCGATAGCGCGCATAAAGCCACTGCTGAGTACGTTGAACTCCTGCGGATTATTCATTGTGACGACAAAGAGTCCCTCACCTCCATTCACTTCGTCGACGAGGACGCTCTCGTTGTCGCCGTAGCTGGCAATGCGTGTTCGATCGGTCATCTCATCACCTCCTGCCTCACTGCAGATAATCGGCCCAAAGTTTTGCTCCCAGCGTGAAAATCTGAGTTGTAGAGGGAATCGGAGAGATGGAAAAGACCATGACAGCGGACACCAACAACGAGGCAGGCGTCGTTGCATACGGGTTAGACACATCCGAGGAGGCAGGCTATTTCATTAGGGGTTAGGGATTGGGGGTTGGGGGTTGGGGATATGGTTCTTGCTCAGACTGTTCTGCAAGCAGTACGCATGGAGAGGTGAACGGAGTGCCTGGATTCCTCATCATCAGTCTGATTCTGCTTCCGTTACTCGGCTCGCTGGTGTCCTGGCCGGAGCGGTGGCGCCAGCGTCTGGCGCCGGCCTACGCTCTGGTCCCGATTCTTCAACTGCTGATCGTCATCTCGCTCTGGACAACGGTCCAGGCAGGGGAAGGGATGCAGTGCTCCTGGCCGTGGGCGCCGAGCCTGGGGCTGTCTGTGAGTTTCAGCCTGGACGGCCTGAGCTGGCTCTTCACCGGTTTGATCTCAGGCGTGGGCGTCTTTGTTTTCATCTATGCCGCGTTCTACATGGCTGACGACCCCACGCTGTCCCGCCTGTACCGTTTCCTGCTCTTGTTCAACGCCGCCATGATGGGCGTTGTGCTGGCCGACAACCTGATCTTATTGCTGGTCTTCTGGGAATTGACGAGCGTCTCGTCGTTTCTGCTCATCGGTTTTCGCTCACAGCGGGCCGCGGCGTGTGAAGGCGCGATCAAGGCGTTCGGTCTGACGGCGGTCGGCGGCCTGGTCATGCTGTTCGGCATGTTGGCCGTGTATGCCGAGCACGGGACCTTCGAGCTGTCGGTCCTGCTGGCACATTCCTCCTCTATATCTACGGCGGCAGGGCTGTGCTTCCTGGTTGGCGCTTTCGCCAAGTCGGCCCAGTTTCCGTTCCACATCTGGCTGCCATCGGCCATGGAGGCCCCGACCCCGGTGAGCGCCTATCTGCACGCCGCTACTATGGTCAAAGCCGGTCTCTATCTGATCGCCCGGCTGACGCCGCTCTTTGCGGACGATCCCATCTGGTCCGCCACGGTGACCAGCGTGGGGACCGTCACCCTGGTGTGGGGCGGGGTGCTGGCCTGCAAGCAGGTCGATCTCAAAGCTCTGCTGGCCAACTCAACCGTAAGCCAATTGGGTTTGATCGTCCTCCTCCTCGGTCTGCAAACCGAAATCGCCCTCTTTGCGGCCGTCCTGCATATTCTCAACCACGCGGCGTTTAAGGGCGCGCTGTTTCTGACGGCCGGGACGGTCGAGCATGAAGCCGGGACACGCGACCTGCGTCAGCTTGGCGGCCTGCGTCCCCTCATGCCGACCTTAACCGTGGCGGCGACCTTGGCCTCACTGTCCATGGCCGGCCTGCCGCCTCTGGGCGGCTTCCTGAGTAAAGAATTGTTCTATGAGGGTGTTCTCGAAGTAGACCTTTTCCTCACAACATTGGCCGTTACCGCCAGTTGTCTGACTTTTTTGTACTCTTTCATTTTCTTTCACGGCACGTTTTTCGCCCCGGCCTCCCATCCGCCTGGGCAACCGCATTCCTCCTCTCACGCCGCGCATCACTCCACACTTGGTCTGATTGCGCCCATTGTCGTTCTGAGTGGCCTGGCTGTGCTGTTCGGGCTGGTTCCCAGTCTGGCCGAAGCCCTGGTGACGCCGGCTTTTCGTGTCATTCACGGGGCTCCACCCCAGCTTCATCTTGCCTTGTGGCACGGTCTGACTCCGGCTCTGGGCTTGAGCGCGTTGACGATTATCCTGGGCGGCGGCGCCTTTTTGCTGCGGCAGCGTTTTCTTCAGGCCGCCCGCGCATACCAGGCCGCGTATTCGTTCAACCGGGTGTACACCGACGGCCTGACCGGCTTTACCCACCTCTTCCACTGGACGCGGGCGCTCTACATGACCGGCTCGGTGACCGACTATACCCGCTATCTTCTGGTCGCCCTCATCGTGGGGCTCAGTATTCCCTTGTGGCATTTCTTTGAGGCAATGACGCTCCGGGTGGATATCGTTCGCCCGGAATACCATGAGCTTGGCCTGGCCGGCCTGATGGCGGTCGCCGGTATCATGTGTTGCCGGACTCGCTCGCGGATTGTGCTGGTGCTGTCGCTCGGTCTGGTCGGCTCGCTCATGTCGATCTTTTTTGTGCTTTTCAGTGCGCCGGACCTGGCCTTAACGCAGGTCCTGGTCGAAGCGGTCAGCCTCGTCCTGTTCCTCCTGGTCCTGCGCTACTTCTCCATGATTCGGCCGCAGCCCTACGCTCCACGCACGCGCCTGCTTAATATCGGCATCAGTGTGGGCACGGGGCTCGTGGTGAGCCTGCTGCTTTTTGCGGCCAATGTCGGCCCCTCCATCCCCTCCCTTATTCCCTCTTACTATCTGGCGAACAGTCATCTGCTGGCCGGCGGCTACAACGTGGTCAACGTGATTCTGGTTGATTTTCGCGGCTTTGATACCATGGGCGAGATTACGGTGTTCAGCGTTGCCGTGCTGGGCGTCCTCGCCCTGGTCGAGCTGGGCGCGCGTGGGCAGCAGCCCTTGGGGACCATGTTCATGGTGTCCTTCCCCTCGCCTATCCTTCAGGCGTTTGCCCGGCTCACCCTCCATCTGATGCTGGTCTTTGCCCTGTATCTGCTGCTGCGCGGCCATAATGCGCCAGGGGGCGGATTTATCGCCGGCGTGCTTACCGCGGTGGCGATGACGTTTCAGATGATGGCCTTTCATGCGGAATCCTTCTCGCACGAGATGCCCTGGAAGCCGCTCCAGGTGGTGGCGGTCGGGCTCCTGCTGGCCGCCGGTACGGGGCTGGGGTCTCTATTGCTTGGCTATCCGTTTCTGACCAGCGCGATTGGCCACTATCATTTTCCGTTGCTCGGTGAGGTTGAACTGGCCACCGCTATGGGTTTTGACATCGGGGTGTATCTGGTCGTGGTTGGCACCTCGCTCGGCATTATTCGGGCCATTGCGGAGGAGTAATCCGTGGAATTCGTGATTATCAGCGTGATTGGCGTTCTCTTTGGTTGCGGGACATATTTGATCTTGCAGCGACATTTATTACGGGTGGTCGTGGGCTTGTCCTTATACTCCCACGCGGCCAATCTCGCCCTCATGGTCTCGGGCGGTCTGAAGCGGGGTAACCCGCCTCTGCTCACCCCCCCCATACCCCCCTCTGACCAGGGGGGGGTATGGGGGGGGTATGTTGACCCCCTCCCCCAGGCCCTTGTCCTGACCGCGATTGTGATCAGCTTCGGTATGACGGCCTTTGCCACGGTCCTGGCCTTTCGGGTCAGACAGGTGTACGGCTCGGACGCAGTGGACGAACTGGCAGGAGGAGAAGAGTGAGGGGGCGCGGGGGAAACCTCCCCCGTGAAAAGAGGAGGCCCGGGGGAACCCTCCCCCGCAAAAGCACATGATACCGCCAGACCTGTTCGTCCTGTTTATTATCGGGCCGGTTGTCGCCGCCGCGCTGCTCGCCGCCTTTCGCACCTGGGATATCTTTCAGCGCAGGGTGAGCCTCATCGTCAGTCTGGGGCTGTGGGGGCTGTCCGTTGTGGGCCTGTTCTCTCTGCTGCAAGACGGCCAGCAGGGGATAGTCGTGCTGCGGATGGGCAACTGGGCAGCGCCCTACGGCATTATTCTGGTGGCCGACGTCCTGAGTATGACCATGGTCGTCCTGACCCTGACGATTGGGGTGGCGGTGGTGGTCTTCTCGCTGCGCACGGTTGAACAGGAGCACCAGGAGCATTTTTATTATCCGCTCTTCTTTATCCTCATTATGGGTGTGAACGGTGCCTTTCTCACCGGAGATTTGTTCAACCTGTTCGTCTTTTTTGAAATCCTGCTGATCGCCTCGTTCGCGCTCCTGGCCCTGGGCTCCCAACCCGGTCAACTGCGAGAGACGGTCAAATACGTGGTCATCAACCTGATCGCCTCGGCCTTTTTTCTGATCAGCCTGTCGGTGCTGTACCGGACGATGGGCACCCTCAATATGGCGGACCTGGCCTCTAAAATTCAGACAACGTCCGGGGAGCTGGACCCGACGCTGACCATCCTGGCCCTGGTCTTCCTGTTTGTGTTCGGTACCAAGGCGGCCATCTTTCCGCTCTATTTCTGGTTGCCCGGACCGTATTTCCAGCCCTCGGCGGGATTGAGCGCCTTCTTTGGTGGGATTCTGACCAAGGTCGGCGTGTATGCCATCTTCCGGACCTTCACGCTGATCTTCCGCCACAACCCGGCCCTGACCCATGAACTGCTGCTGATTCTGGCCGCCCTGACCATACTCCTGGGCGTTTTTGGGGCGCTGTCCCAGACGGACATGAAGCGGATTTTGTCCTACCACATCATCAGTCAGATCGGCTATCTCATTCTGGGTATCGGCCTGTTGACGCCCCAGGCATTGGCCGGTGCCCTCTTTTATATGGTGCCCTACGTCCTGGCGAAGTCCTCTCTTTTCCTGATTGCCGGCGTCGTGCAGGCCGCAACCGGTACGACCCACCTCAAAGCGGTGGGGGGGCTGCAATCCCACTCCACACCCCTGAGCATTCTCTTTTTGCTGGCGGCCCTGAGTCTGGCCGGCATTCCTCCGCTGGCCGGGTTTTTCAGTAAATTTATCGTCTTGCAGGCAGGGGTGGAAATTGGCCGGTACGGCTATGTGGGGATTGGGCTCCTGGGCGGCCTGCTGACGCTGGCTTCCATGCTCAAAATCTGGAACGGGGTCTTCTGGGGCGAAGAGGCGGGCGACCGCCGGCCCGTATCACTCTGGCCCCTCTTCCCCGGTATTGTCCTGCTCGTCTTTTTTATTGTTGGGATTGGGCTGTTTCCGGGTATACTGTACAGCGTGGCCCAGACCGCTGCGTCACAAGTCGCTGACCCGCAGGTGTATATTGCGGCAGTCCTGGGGCCTTCTGAGGGGATTAGGGATTAGGGGTTGGGGGTTGGAATCATTTTCCTGGCCAGGGAGAGAGCATTATGGTGACGCGATTTCTTTTCAATATCATCCTGGCCTTCGCCTGGTGTCTGCTGCAAGACGAGATATCCTTGCGTCAGATGGTGATCGGCTCTCTGGTCGGCCTCCTGGCCATGCTGTTCTTCCCCCGCTCCTTTCACCAGGAGCGTCGCTATTTCCGCAAGGCCGCGCTGAGCGTGCGCCTCGTGCTCTTTTTTGTGAAGGAACTCCTGATTGCCAACTGGACCGTGGTCAGACAAGTGCTGGCGGTGAAGCTCGCCATACGACCCGGCATTGTCGCCTACCCGCTGTCCTTGCAGAACGATGTGCTGATTACTCTGCTGGCGAATATGATTACCCTGACGCCGGGAACACTGTCGGTCGAGGTGAGTCCGGACCGGCAGTTTTTGTTTATTCACTTTCTCGATGTCGCTGATGTGGAAGAAGAAATCCGTATCATCAAAGACGGCTTTGAACGCCATCTGCTGCTCATTTCCCAATGATTACGCCATTTGTTTCTGTCATTGTGCTGCTTGGCATCACGCTCTCGATCTTACTCAGCGCGTATCGGGTGCTGCGGGGTCCGACAGTTCCCGACCGGGTCGTCGCCCTGGATAATATCTCGATCAATCTGGTGGCCGCTATTATCGTCATTTCGATCCGGGCGCAGAGTGCGCTGTATATCGATGTCGCCCTGGTCCTGGCCATTCTCTCGTTTTTAGGAACGGTCGCCGCGGCCAAATATCTGCTGAGAGGAACGGTTATTGATGGAAGTCCCCTACATACTCGACCTCCTGGTTAGTGCCCTCTTGCTCCTCGGCCTGTTTTTTCTTCTGACCGGGACATTCGGCCTGTTGCGGCTGAGGGATGTGTACGCGCGCATGCACGCCACGAGCAAGAGCACCACGTTTGGCGTGGCCGGAGTGGTGCTGGCCGCGCTGCTCTACCTGCGCTATTTGGGGCTCTCCTCGGGTCTGAAAGAGTCCCTGATTGTTCTCTTTCTCTTTCTGACCGCCCCGGTCGGAGCGCATATGATCGCCCGGGCCGCCTACCGGGCCGGCGTTTCGTTATGGCAGGGCGGCGTGGTGGATGATTTCAAGAAATGGCTGGAGACAAACCGGAGTTGAGTCGGTTGGGTCTATTGGGTCAAGACCCAACCGACCTGACAGCCCTTTTTCCGGTCTCTATCTCAAGCCTGGCATGACCTCCTTAGCGAAGAGTTCCATTGAGCGTTGGCTCTTGGCCGGGTCGAGGCCGGGCAGGTGCATGCCCAGGACGAGATGCGTGGTGCGCACCTCCTGGGTAAAGCGCTCAATCTCCCGCCCGATCTCTTCCGGGGTACCGATCATGGGGCTGGCGAGCAGGCGCTCGGGATGCTCCCGCAACTCGGCCGGGGGCGGCAGTTGGCTGAATTGTTCAGCCCCAGGGAAATCCTTGGCCTCGGCCAGCCAGCGACCATACCAGCTCAGCATATAGTGGAGATGATCCTGGGCTTCATCCCAGGCTTGAGCGTGGCTTGGGGCGGTATACGCCCAGCGCAACTGGGCGGCATGGTAGTCTTTGGGGTCGCGGCCATGCCGGCGCAATGCGGCATCATACGTTTCCTGGGCTTCTGAGGTCCCACCGCCGAGAAAGTGACAGCCCAGGCGCGCGGCCCGCTCGACCGCCTTGGGCGCGTTGGCGCCGATCCACACGGGCGGGTGGGGGCTCTGGGCCGGTTTGGGCTGAAGGCGAATATCTTTCAACTGGTAGTGTTTGCCCGCATAGGAGAAGGGATCCTGGGTCCAGATGCCCTGGATGACCTGAACCCCCTCCTCCATGCGCGAGCCGCGTTCCTTGCGCGGAATGCCATAGCCGGCAAACTCGGCCTGGGCATAGCCCTGTCCCAGCCCCAGGTCAAAGCGTCCGTTGGACAAGATATCCACGGTCGCCGCGTCTTCGGCCACCCGCACGGCGTTGTGCAGGGGCAGGAGGATCAGAAAGGTCCCGATCCGTACCCGACTCGTCATTGCGGACAGCGTCCCGGCAATCGGCAGCAGCGAGGGTGAGTAGCCGTCTTCGGCAAAGTGATGCTCAGTCAGCCAGATAGTGTCATAGCCGAGTTCCTCGGCCACCTGAGCCTGGCGTAATTGCTCGGCATAAAATTGCGGAAACGGCTTGCGCCATTGGGGGGGATTCCGAAAGGGAAAGAGTAAACCGATATCCATACTGTCCTCCTGATGGGTTCAATGTTCTCCGTGGGGAAACGTCAGATCAGCCCCGCTGCTCGCATAGCCGCGATGGCTTCTTCGTCATAACCGAGTTCCGCCAGGACCTCGGCGCTGTGCTCGCCGAGCAGGGGCGCGGACCGTAGCGGAACATCCGAGGCCGACAGTTTGATGGGATTGCCGGCCATGGTGTATGTGCCGCGCGTGGGGTGGTCGAGTTCGAGCATCATGTCCCGGGCGCGCAAATGGGGATCGTTCATGACTTCGCCCGTGTCCTGACACGCCCCGCACGGCACCCCGGCCTCGGCCAGAATTCGCATGACTTCGTGTTTCGGTTTTTTCGATGTCCAGGCTTCGATAAAGGCGTTCACCTCAGCGGCGCGTTCAACCCGGGCCTCGGGGGTGTGATAGCGCGGGTCGTCAATCAGGTCTTCCCGTTGTATGGCGCACAGCAAGGGGTCCCACATCTGCTGCTGGGCAATAATGAACACATAGTCGTTGGGCCCGCCGGGATGGCAACGATACGTCGTGGCGGGGACAAACCCGAGTTGATTGCCCGTGCGTTCAACCGGTTTGCCAGTGCGCTGGTGGTCACGCAGGCTGACCCGAACCAGATTCACCACCGCGTCCTGCATGGACACTTCGACCTGTTGGCCGACTCCGGTGGTGTGGCGCTGCATCAGGGCGGCCAGGATACCGATGACACAGTGCATGCCGGTGCCCGAGTCTCCCACACATGACCAGGTAACGGTTGGCGGATTGTCGGGAAAACCGGTCACGCTCATCGAGCCGCCCATCGCCTGGGCGACGGGTTCAAAACTCTTGAACGCGCTATACGGCCCAGACGAACCAAAGCCTTTGATGCTGGCATAGACCAGGCGCGGATTAAGCTGTTTGAGGCGGTCATAGCCAAATCCGAGCCGTTCCATCGTGCCGGGTCCGAAGTTCTCCAGCACGACATCGGCGGTTGCCACCAGTTTTTGAAAGGCCCGCTTGCCGTCCGGCTGTTTGAGGTCAAGCGCCAGGCTGCGCTTGTTGGCATTGAAGAACAGGAAAAAGAGACTATCCGTCCCCGGCCGGTCATTCAGACTCACGCGGGCGATATCGCCCCGGCCGGGCGGCTCGACCTTGATCACGTCAGCCCCGAGCCAGGCTAAAATCTGGCCACACGACGGGCCAGCCTGATTATGGGTCAAGTCCAGCACCCGGATACCATCAAGCGCCGCGCTCATTGTCTCATGCTCCCTTCCCCAGTGTCGGGGGCCGCGTCAAAAATACCAGGCCAGCGTCAGCGACAGATCGACCTCGTCGTTATCGACCCGCAGCGGCACAAAGACCCCTTCGTCCTTCAGATTGAAAGAGACCCAGTCTTCGGCCAGATACCCGGTATAGCGCACCTCGCCCCGCAGGCCGAGACGCGAGCCGAACATTTTTTCCAGCCCCGCGCCACTCGTCCATGCGGTAAAATTCTCGTTATGGGTATTGGCGCCGGTCGTGAACTCGTCGGGCTGGCACAACTCGGACGTGAGACAGCCGTGAAAACGGACGCGGAAGCGCGTCGCCACGCGGCGCACACCGGCCAGGGCGTATATGCTTGAGTCGCCTATCATCGTCTGAAGAAACTGCGGACTGGTTCCCAGCTTGAAGGTCAACCCGTAGCTGAAATTCTTGGCAAAAGACCAGTCGTCGGGCCAGCTCTCGCCCATCTGGTTGCGCCCCTCGGACTCGCCGATGCCCGTGAGCCGCCCCCGTGTGGACTCGCCGTGGAAGGCGATATCAAATTCACTGTCCAGGAAGAGCCGCCCCTGGTCGAGCAGCGGCCAGCGATACCCGGTCAGCAAGCCGAACCCATACCCGGTGTCAGCGGCAGAGTCGCGGTCGCGGTGCACCTTGCCGCTTTGGGAAGTCATATTGAGCGGGCTGGTATTGTCCACGGTCTTTTTATACGAGGTGTCCAGCCATTCCGGGGTGCCGGTGATACCCAGATAGAAGCGCCCCGAATCGGCGAGGGCCGTGCTGACGGCACCCGGGCTCGCCAGGATGACACCCGCCAGCAGCACAGATGCGAATTTTTTCCCAGCTTTTGTCAGCACTCCCATACCTCTCCTCCTCTGCTCAAAATGAGCAATTTCAATCATTTGGGTTTCTGCCGGACATCCCAGACAGGCTGAAGAGCAGTTTGACACCTTCTGCCGCACGGTGCAAATCGGGGGGAGAGAGTGATGCACGTGGATTTGTCGGTATAGTGCTATGGTGTTATGGTGCTTTTAGCATTGAGTCAGCGCCTATGAATCGGAGTGCATCCCCATGCCTCGCCTGACCATCAGTTTAGCCGACCGGACACACCGGGCACTGAAGGAAGCGGCGGCCCGGCAGAATCGTTCCATGGCTTCCATCATCGAGGAAAGCCTGGAACTGAGAGGGCTCCGACCCTACGATACCGCCAAGGAGATCGTCGCCAAGGCACGCGCGCAGTCTGGATTGAGCGCTGCCGACGCGATAGCCCTGGCAGTCGAGGAAACACGACATTTTCGTGACGAGCAATCGCGCTGAGCGGCGTCTCTGTGACTTCCCCTCGTGGTTTCGTGGATATGTTTTTGTCCCCCAAAGGGCCCTGATCGGAGCTCTTTGGAGACTCGGACCTTGATTGACCTGATCCGGGCACGGCTAGGGCGATTAAAAAAGGAGTTGTTGTCATGACCGAGAATGATTGTGAGCTTGTCCGAGGAAGCGGGAATGTGTTCCGCGACTTCAACGATCCGCGGGCCGACCTGAAGCAGGCCAAGGCCATCCTTGCGGCCCGGATCATCGCTGTACTGGATGAGCGTTCCCTCAGCGTCCGCAAAGCCGCTCGCCTGACCGGGTTTGCCGCAGCCGATTTTTCTAGGGTACGCAACGCAGACCTGGGTCGCTTCACCCTGGATCGGCTCATCAAGATGCTTGCCGCCCTAGACAGTAGCATACGGGTAACGGTTCATGTCGATTCAGAACCGTCCGGCTCCGTGGGCACGCTCCCACACAGCGGCTGAGCGTCCTTACGGGTTGAAGCGTAAAAACGGTCGAACGGTGGTACTGCTGTGGGGCGATACGGAGCGCAGTCAGGTGTGAGATACTGAACGAACACGGACGTCCGCCAGACTCCTAGACAAGGAGAAGACATAATGGCAGGTGCAACGACCAGAGAATTTGATGTCGCCGACCACCTCACCACCCCCGAGGAGAGCGCTGCGTACTGGGACGCCGTCCTGGAAGAAGGAGATGACAAGCTCTTGCTGGTTGCACTGCGTAATGTTGTCAAATCCAAGGGTTTTACCACGGTCGCCCAAGGGGCTGGGTTACGACGCGAGACCTTGGAGCAATCCTTCTCGGAAGACAGGAATCCCCGGCTGGCCACATTGAGCGGCGTACTCGGGCAGTTGGGCCTGCGGCTCAGCGTGACACCCCAGGCGAAAAGCGCCTGAGCGGTGTCAAAGATGCAAGGGTGTCGCTTGAAGGGCTCTGAAATGTTCGGCAAGGACAGGAAATGTTGGATTACGCCTCGCTCATCCGACCTACTGGCTGGAGGAGTTTCATGTCTCGATTGCGTTCTTTTTATGAAAACTGGCCTCTCAATACAAAAGATATGGAAAGGTTCTTTCAAAGGGTAGGAGAATTTCATGCGGCGTGGTCTCAGGTTGAATCCGAAATACGCGCACTTATGCTGCTTAAAAATCAATTTGACTCCGGTAAGACGTTAGAAGAAACGTATGAACCGAATTACGATGGATTTATGCGTCGCGTTCGGAAGCTCAATTTAGGTAAAGATAATGAGGCGTTTATAGAGAAGATAGCACGTCTTAGAAATTTCTTGATCCATGGCGTGTTCGTCGGGATAAACAGAAAACCCGCTATCCTACATCAAGATGTGAGATCGACAATTTCGGCGCAAGGTTTCAAGGAAACTACTCGCGCTTTCTCTGATGCAACTCGCGCTGGAGATAGTTATTTGAATGAAGACAGCCTTATTCAGCTTACGGAGGATTCACTGGAATTAGCTAACGGTCTAGCCAAAATGGCTCAAGAAATCCGTAATCGACGGCCTCAGTAAAAATGTCGATAGCCCCGTAGGTCGGATTAGCCGGAGGCGTAATCCGACATCTCCCGGCTAACAACCCCATGCAACACCACTTTCACCAACCGTCCCCGCGCCTCCTCCCCTGTAGCAAGGCTCGCCTCCAACCGGTCACACACCGCCGTTCATCAACCTTAAGCGACAATACGGTGTTGTTTACGCCGAGAACTGAAGCTTGACACCACACGCGGCAGCCACTTTGGCGAGAGTGTCCAGCCGTGGATGACGCCGGCCAGACAGGGCGCGAGACAGCGCGACCCGATCCAGCTTGGCGTGCCGCGCCAGCGCGGACACGCCGCCTTGCGCCGCGGCGACATTACGCAAGGCTTTCATGAGCAAGCGCGGGTCCTCCCCCATGTCCTCAATCGCCGCGTTCAGATACGCCGCGATGTCTTCCGGCGTCTTGAGATACTCACTCGCCTGATGGACTTTGACGGGCATGTCGTCTCTCCTGTTTGTACGCCTGCCAGCAGGCCTGAGCGGTAGCAATGTCGCGGGCTTGGCGGGTCTTCGTTCCCCCGCCCAACAGAATCACCAGAGTGTTTCCCTATTTGAATTTGCGTTCATTCCCCATATAGATGGTCGGCTTGACCAGTTAGCGCAACTAGCAGAGCCTGAAGAAGTCGGCTACGCCACTCGTGAGAAGGTCAGTTTGGCCCGATAGCCTAAACTAGCCATGATGCGGAGCATCAGGTCAGTAGAGACATCTTGTGTATTGCGGTTGAGAATCGCTGTCATACGGGATCGGGAAGTCCGAGCCAGTTTGGCAACCTGAGCATGGGTGAGTCCGCTTTTCTCCACAACCTCAATAATTTTGTCATTCAAGTCGCTCCGAAGCTGGATTTCTGCTCCATCAATGGGAGTCAGTCCTAAAATTTCCGCCAGCGCAGTCGCGTCTTCTGCAACGACAGGTTTAGCTGAGTTCATGGAGCATCTCCTTAAGCCGCTTCCTTCCGATCTCAATCTCTCGTAACGGCGTTTTCTGCGCCTTTTTAATAAACGCGTGAAAGATCAAGACCCCACGCGCTGCTTTTGTATAGTAAAAGGTTCGATAAATTCCCGAATGATCGCGAATTCTGAGTTCATTTGTCCCTAGAGCCACGGACGGCATAGGCCGAGAGAGCGGCGGGCCCACAGAAGCCCCTTTCTGCAAATCCATAATAGCCTTGCCCAACTCCTTTCGTACCGTCTCTGGAAAAGTCCGTATGATGTCTCTCGTTTTGGGATGAAAGAAGGCAGGCTTCACGGAGGAATAGTGTCCCGGATATGGGACATTTTGTCAACGGCCTCAAGGAAGTCCCGTAGGTCGGCCTAGCCGGAGGCGTAATCCGACATCTCCCGGCTCACACCCCCCACAACACCGCCTCCACCAACCGCCCCCGCGTCTTCTCACCCCTAGCAAGACTCGCCTCCAACCGGTCATACACCGCCATCAGTCCAGGGTTTCTAAGATCGTCTTCTCAAGGTCCTCTGCCAATTTCGACAGACCTTCCTTATTCGGTAGGTATTTGATGACGCGGAATTGCTGCAAGTCGAAGGGGATATCGTCCATATCCTGAGTTATCATGATTACATCGGAGTTGCGGGCATGCGCGAGTCCGGTCTCGTACAGCACGTTGGCGTTGCGGTCGGTGAGGTCGCAGATTACAAGTCGGCTCTGTACGATGGTCGAGAACACATCGTCTATAATTTTTGTGGGCTTGTATATTTCATCGACACGCTGCGTATCAATATGCAGCGCACTGCAAGCATCCTTAATTGCCTGGTAAACCGGATTGAATTCGCTTTTGAAAGGCATCATGACTGCGATGTGTCCGAGAGCTGGTAGGGGCCACTGTTCTACGCCGAAGAATTTTGGGTGGTCGTCTTTGTGAGAGTTTTGAAGGAGCTTGAAGAATCCCTCTATGAGATTTCCCTCCTTTATCGCCCAATGCATGCGGCTGGTTTCAAATGTATGAATATCGAAGTACTCGCATCCGAAGACTTCCTCAGAGCTGATCTTATGGAGGTGATTGAACCGAAAACTAATATTTCTGCCCAATTCACGAACATGTTCAATTGAGGAAAGGAAAGCTGGTGTTAGTGGCTCTGTGTGAGGGACACACTCAGCTGCCACCAATGTCGGTAACTCAGTGAGACCAGACAGGTTATTTTGATAGCGGATTTTGGAATCTTCGCTCGTATACTCGAACAATCGCCTACTGTTGAAGCTAG
Source organism: uncultured Binatia bacterium (SeqCode) (assembly GCA_965232605.1). Classification (GTDB taxonomy): domain Bacteria; phylum Desulfobacterota; class Binatia; order Bin18; family Bin18; genus Bin18. The sequence continues at coordinate 745,447 of CBDDQA010000006.1, forward strand.
CTTCGCCCGTCCAATGACGAAAAATATCGAGGTCCGTATCACTGTAACAAATCAAATTATATTCGGATAACGACCAGTTCATCTGTGGTAAACCCTTTAAGGTCCTGAATTCGGTCACGCCGTTTCCCGACCGGTGTCCAGTTCTAGTGTTTCATACAACACCGCCTCCACCAACCGTCCCCGCGTTTCGTCACTCGCAGCAAGACTCGCCTCCAACCGGTCACACACCGCCATCAGTTCATCGACTTTGGCGACGATGCGGTGTTGTTCGGCGAGGGGCGGGAGGGGAATGATTGTTTCGTTAATTTGTTTAGCACTCAGATTTGGAATTGCCGTTCCGAAGGATATTTCTAGGTTTCTAGCAACGATAGTATCAAAGAAAAATCTCATGAAATTGGCATCGATAAGGAATGTCTCGATTCGCCCGACACGTTGATTAAGAAGCAATTTCTTGCCGGTCTTATTAAATGCAACCTTACCGGTGGTTGCGCCGGACATGGCAATAAGGAGCGCATGAGGAGGAATCCAAAATTCCTGCCCAATGGAGTCTGCTATGTCTTCCGATATGCAAACGGTATTCGACAGGTCAACCTTCCCTGCTTGTAGATCACCAATACGAATCACGGGTATGCCCCGCAACTGGAAATTTTCGCTCTTAAAAGCAAACCCACTCCAGAGTTTTATTACGTCTCCTAAGCGTACCCATTGCCAGCCAGCGGGAATTGCCAGGCTCACGTCACTGTCTGAGAGTGGTGGTAAAGGTCTTTGAGCACGAAGTTTCCTTTTCTTCGTTAGCTTCACCTTCTCCGCCGCAATCCGCTCCAACAACTCCCCCGCCGGTTCATCCTCCGGGTTCTGCTCCATCAGCTTCCCCCGCACCGCCAAGTTGAGGATAGTCTGACGGAGCGCCTTGATCTGGTTGGGGCGGGTGGTGAGTGGGGTGAGATTGTTGAGGGCAAAAGTCACGTGGTTCTGAAATACCGCCGGGTCGGGGTCGGGTGTGTTGAGGCGGGCGAGGCTTGCTGCTGTCAGTCGGTTGCGTGTGGCTTCCCGCTCCCTCCGCGCTGTTTCCATCCGGTCACACAGCGCCATTAGTTCATCAACCTTGGCGACGATGCGGTGTTGTTCGGCGAGGGGTGGGAGAGGTATCAGCGCCTCATATAGCTGACGGGCTTTCACATTTTGCACCGTCAGTTTAGACGTTTCGTCCTTCCACTTATCAATGCATGCATTGACACCAAAGAGAAGCCATACGGAAAGCAAATCACTGGAGACAGGGGCGATCCGAGCTATGCGTTGATTCAGCAGCGCTGTAGGCCCCTCCCATATCGCGCACTTGATTGAACCGCTCAGCCCGAGAAGGATATCGCCGCGATTTACCAAATAGGTTGGATCATACGGTCCCTTAATAAAGACCTCTGGTGCGCTCGTTCCGATATCACCGATCTTGATTAGTGGATATCCTGCGTCTGGGTCTGCTGAGAAACTTTCCGAAGAGAAAGCAAAGCCTTGTACCGTGATTGTGCTTGAGGCGAGACGTACCCATTCCCAGCCGGGTGGAGCAGAGAATGGGATTTCATCGAGCGCAATTTCGGGAAGCGGTTTTTCCTTTTTGATCTCCCCCGCCTCCACTAGCCGCTTTTTCTCCGCCGCAATCCGCTTCAACAACTCCGCCGCTGGCTCATCGTTCGGGTCTTGCTCCACCAACTTCCCGCGTACTGCCAGATCAAGAATAAACCGGCGCAAACGTGGAATAGCGTCCGGTGCGTCGGCGAGGCGGTCGAAGTGGGTGAGCAGGTGTTCGGCGTTCATTGGAGAGGTGACGCAGAGGTTAGGCAGCCTTTGTTGCCGGGGGTTTCACCGTCACGTTCAGCTTCAGTCCAAGACTCTTCAACACGGCCTCAAGCGTGGAAAAACGCGGGTTCCCCTTGCGGGACAATGTTCGGTACAAGCTCTCCCGGCTGAGTTGTGTGTCCTGAGCGAGTTGTTTCATGCCACGGGCCTTGGCGACATCACGCAGGGCTAACAGAAAGACCTCTGCTCCCTGTGCGTATTCGTCGTCCAGGGCAGCGTTCAGATATGCTACAGCCTCTTCGGGGTCTTGGAGGTCCTGATAGAGGATGTCTTCGTACGAAATAGGACGCCTTGCCATATGCTCATCTCCCAATATAGTCAGCCCAATACTCTTGGGCCTTTTTGATATCCGCCGCTTGAGTCCGTTTCGTTCCCCCCCACAAAAGGAGGATGAAACGTGAGCCGTCTTGTCCGATATACACCCGATAGCCTGGACCGCTATCTACGCGGAGTTCCGACACCCCATGACCGACGGATTTGTAATCTCCGAGGTTGCCGAGGCGAAGGCGTGCTAGCCTGACGCGGATGTTATTGCGCGCTTTCCGGTCCTTCAGCGCACGCAGCCACTCTGCGAATGGCGTACTCCCGTCGTCCGCCACATACGCGACAACCTGTCGATATCGACTCTCAGGCATATCCTCAAGTAGCGTATAGGCTACTTTTTGGCAATGCTTTGGGAGTGTAGTGGTCGAAGTGGGTGAGCAGGTGGTGGGCGTTCATATCGGCGGCCTTTGAGCGTCAGCGGTATACCTTGTCGCGGCTACCGACCCGCACCACCAGAACACGGAGTGCCCCTGTCTGTATGTCGCAGATCACGCGATAGTCCCCAACCCTGTAGCGCCACAACCTACCCAAGGGACCGACCAACGCTTTCCCAATGCTTCGTGGGTCAGTCAGACCGGCAACGCGTGTGTTCATATAATCGACGATGCGGCGGGCTGTTCGCTTGTCGAGCTTGCGAAGTTGGGTCAGGGCGGTTTCGGTGTACTCAATCGTCCAGGGCAAGGGCTTCGCTCACTTCGGCGGTCGAATAGACTTTCTCTGTCCCTTTGCGGAGACGTTCCAATACGTCCGCAGCAAGATAGTAGTCTTCCAGGTCTTCCAGGCCGCGTTCGATGATCTCGCGCAGGTAGAACGCCTTGCTCCGGCCAGTCTGTGCTACCAGAAAGTCGAGCCGCTGCTCGGTGCCGGGAGTCAGTTGAATCGAGGTCGCCATGTCGTCCTCTCCATTTCCGTGTCCGTTCTCATCCTCTTAGCATGAATTTTCCCGGACGGCACAGACGCAGTATCAGAGCGATATTCTTGACATATACGGATACCGTATTACAGACGTGGCGATAACGGACTACCACTGTTTCCGTGGGCTTCACCGGCGCGCTCAGTTTCCGCCCAATACTCTTGATCCTCATCCCACCCACGGATTGAAGACCGGGACGCCTGTTTGACGAAAGTCGTCTTCATTTCGGGTGCACACAACGAGAGAGTGCACCTGCGCGGTGGCGGCAATGAAGAGGGCTGGCTGGCTGAAGGTGATCGAACGTTCTCGACCCCGGGCCACCATTCGACGCCATTCCAGTATCACCTCCTCATCCACGGGTAGGATACGCCCGGCAAACCACGGTCGCAGCCGGTGGTCGAGCCAAACTGTCAGCTCATTACGGAATTTCGGGTCAGCCTGTCTTTCGATACCGTAGCGAATTTCGGCCAGCGTGACGCTGCTGAGGAAGAGACTGTCCGCGGCTTGCGCGTCCGACCATACTTTGACGTGACGGTCAGGTCGCTGCTTGCGGAGTCCGGAGACCACATTGGTATCGAGCAACCATCCCGTCACAATTCAACCTCACGGACCGGGCTCCGCATTCCGTCTCCACCGAACGTGATACGGCTCAGCGGAGACTGGGACAGAAGTTCGTGTAAGCTGCCTGATTGCTCCCGTGCCTGGAGGGCTTCGAATGTGTCCGCCGCGACGATGACCACGGCGTCCTTCCCGTGAACCGTGACCCGTTGCGGCTGCCCGGACGTGGCAAGGCGCACGAGTTCACTGAACTTTGCCTTGGCCTCTCCCAGCTTCCAGCCGGGAGCCGGCGCCGGGCCGGCCTGCCTGACTTGACGAGATGTATTCAAGAGCGCTTCTCCTTATGACTAGATTAGTCAAATTTAGGGGAAATCGCAGTTTGCATCAAACGTACTCGCCGGAATGACGGAAGATTGACTATACGGAATCGTGAATTGCCCTAGCAGCCCTTATCGCAGCAGCGCCTCGGCCAATAGCGCCTTTAACTGGTCCCGCACGTCCGTGACCTCGGCCTCGGTTGCGCCGAGTTGGGCCAATAGCTCCTGCGGGTCGCCAAGGTCGTCTGCCTGGGTATGGGGGTTTTTGATGTCCAGGTTATAGCCGCGCGTCTTGACTTCTGCGGCGGTCACTTTCCAGGCGCGTTCCGTCTCCGTGCGGCCCGTGCGGTCCGTTCCGCCCCACCAGTCGATGCAGTCTTGCAGATGTTCCAGCCGAATCGGCCTGGTCATGGAATAGGCTTTCTGACCTGCGGGCACGCGGTGCTCGTAGAACCAGATATCCGTGGTTGGCACGCCCTTCTCGAAGAACAGCAAATTGGTGCCGATGGAGGCATACGGCCGGAATACGGAATTGGGCAGACGCACGATGGTGTGCAGGTTGCACTCTTCCAACAGGTGTTCCTTGAGCCGGGTCTTGACACCCTCGCCAAACAGCGAGCCGTCGGGCAGGACCACGGCGGCGCGTCCGCCCGGCTTGAGCAGGCGGATTATGAGAGCCAGAAAAAGGTCGGCGGTTTCCTTGGTCCGAAAATGCTGCGGGAAGTTGGCCTCGATGCCGTCTTCCTCCTTGCCGCCAAAGGGCGGGTTGGTCAGCACGATGTCCACCCGCTCCTTTTGCTCCCAGCTGATATAGGGCCGCGCCAGGGTGTTGTCGTGGCGCACGAAACTCGGGTCCTCAATGCCGTGCAGCAGCATATTGGTCACGCACAGCATGTGGGGGAGCTGCTTCTTTTCGACGGCCCGCAGGGCGGCCTGTATGGTCGGTTCGTCCTCGGGCCGTTTGACATAGCGCCCGCGCATGTGACGCAGCGCACAGGTCAGAAACCCCCCGGTGCCGCAGGCCGGGTCGAACACGGTCTCACTTGGCTTGGGGTCGATACGATCGACCATAAAGGCGGTCACGGCGCGGGGCGTGTAGTACTCGCCGGCATTGCCCGCGGATTGCAGGTCGTTCAAAATCTGTTCGTAGATGTCGCCGAAATGCTGACGCTCGGTCAGGTTGTTGAAGTCGATGTCGTTGATCTTGTTGACCACCTGGCGCATCAACTGGCCGGACTTCATGTAGTTGTAGGCATCCTCAAAGACATCGCGCACCACGTGGACGCGGGCTCCGGTCTGGTCGGTTTGCAGGTTCTTCAGGGTGGGGAACAGCTTGGCGTTGATGAAGGTCAGCAGTTCCTCGCCGGTCATACCCTCGGGGTCGGCTGCCCAGGTCCGCCACCGGAATCGCTCGGGTATCGGAGACGTGTAGTTGTCTCCCATCAGCTCCATTTCCTGGTCTTGATCGTCGATAATCTTGAGAAAAAACATCCAGCACAACTGACTGATGCGCTGGGCGTCGCCGTCCACGCCCGTGTCCTGACGCATGATGTTCTGAATGGATTTGACAAGGGTGCGGACGGACATGGCTTACGCGGTCTCCTGATACAACGCGGCTTGCAGGTCGTGAACGGCCTGGACGAAACCCCCCTTGCCGCCAAAGGCCCTGACCAACTGCACCGGGGTGCCGAGGTCGCTCAAGGGCGGGATGCGCAGCACGTTGGTATCGTCCAGATTCAGCACGCCCTCGTCCGCGTACTTGGCCAGTAAGGCGTCGAGCACGGCGCGGGCCTGGTCTCCGTACTTGGCGAACACATCGCGCTTCTTGACGTTTGCGGCCCGCTCGCGCCGGGTCAGCGGCTTGGCGTCAAAAGCCACATGGCAAATCAGGTCAAAGGGATCGAGGTCCTTGCCCAGTTCCTCGACAATCGTGTCGAGCGCCAGCCCCTCGGCCTCCAGTTCCTCAAGCATGGCCTGCTTGCGCTCGGTCGCCTGCCAGCGGCGGAGAAAATCATCCAGGCTGGCAAAGCGCTTTTTCAGCGCCTTTCGGGTAAAGTCGCGCAAGGACTCGGTGACCAGCCGGCCGTATTGGTCCAGATACTCAACTCGCTCGGCAACGATGCTGACGCTCACATTGTCCACATACACCTTGCGCCGTTTCTGTCTGTCGGGCGGCAGACCATCTCCAATCGTTTCGCCCTCGTCCGGCTGCGGGGGCGTTGTTTCGTCGTCGGGCGGCGTAATGGGGTCGTCTTCGCCGGGTTCGTATATCTGCACCGGCTCGCCGTCAAAGTCCGGGTCGGCAAAATGGCCGGTCGCGCCCCGGAAATCCATCAGGCTAAAGTAGAACTTGCGCGTGTCTTCGTGTACGCGGGTGCCGCGGCCGACAATCTGCTTGAACTCGGTCATGGAGCCGACCTCGCGGTCAAGCGCGATGAGTCGGCAGGTCTGGACATCCACGCCCGTGGAAAGCAGGCGCGAGGTGGTGACCAACACCGGATATGGGGATTCCGGGTCAATGAAGTTGTCCAGTTGGGCCTGCCCCTCGGCATCGCCGCTGGTGATGCGCATGACGTAGCGGTGGTTCTCGCCCACCAGGTCGGCGTTCTCGTTGCTCAGGGCCTGGCGCATACGGGCCGCGTGCTCCCGGTCAACGCAGAAGACCATCGTCTTCTGGAAGCGGTTGCCGCTTTCCTTGAGGAATTGGGTGATCTTGCGGGCCACCAGTCTGGTCCGGTCGTCCAACACCAGATTGCGATCAAAATCCTTGGTGTTGTAGAGGCGATCCTCGACCTCGTGACCGTCCCGGTCCAACTGGCCGGGTTCGGGCCGGTAGCCCTCTACGTCGCGGTCGATATGGACCTTGATGACTTTGTAGGGGGCCAGAAACCCGTCGTGAATGCCCTGTTTCAGCGAGTAGGTGTAGACCGGCTCGCCAAAGTATTCGATGTTGGACACATAGGCCGTTTCCTTGGGCGTGGCCGTCAGACCGAGGTGGGTGGCGGATGAGAAATAGTCCAGGATTTCCCGCCAGGCCGAGTCCTCGGCGGCGCTGCCGCGATGGCACTCGTCAATCACAATCAGGTCGAAGAAACCGGACGAAAACTGGCGAAAGACTTTCTGGCGGTCCTCCGGCCCGGTCAGGGCCTGATACAGGCCGAGATAGATTTCATACGAGGTGTCAATCTGCCGCTTGCGGTCAATCGCGGCGCTCAGGTCCTCGGAGGAGCCGCCCGCGCGTTCGACGGTCCCGGCCCTGGGCGACAGCTTGGCCATGGCCGGACCAAAAGGCCGGAAATCGTTGACCATGGTCTGGTCAATCAGGACGTTGCGATCGGCCAGAAACAGAATGCGTTTCTTGCGGCCGGCCTTCCACAGCCGCCAGATAATCTGAAAGGCGGTATAGGTCTTGCCCGTACCGGTAGCCATGACCAGCAGAAGACGCTCGCGGCCCTTGGCGATAGCCTCGATGGCAGTGTTGATGGCGTTGACCTGGTAGTAGCGCGGAGTCTTCCCGCTGCCGTCGCTGAAATAGTCCTGCGTGACAACATGCTCAGTCTCTGGTTTCAGGTCCTTCCAGGCCCGATAGCGCTCCCACAGCTCGGACGGCGAGGGAAAGGCGTCCAGGCCGAGGTTGGTTTCCCGTTCAGGGCTCAGGCCGGTCCGGTCGTGGAACACAAAGCCCTCGCCGTTGGAGGAAAACACAAAAGGGATATGCAGCGTCTCGGCATAGTCGAGGGCCTGCTGTATGCCGTCGCCCACCGCGTGGGTGTTGTCCTTGGCTTCAATCAGGGCAATGGGGAGATTGGGCTTGTGGGACAGGACGTAATCGGCCCGCTTGGCCTTACCCCGGCTGACCAGCCTGCCGCGCACGATAATGCGGCCCTTGGTGAAGCTGACCTCGCGGCGAATCTGCGTCGTCTCGTCCCAGCCGGCCCGGTGCAGGGCTGGTGTGATGAACTTGGCGCAAACATCGCTTTCGCTGAGACGGGTCTTTTGCATGGCGAGCTTCTTTAGAGCACCGCCAGTTGCTCAGGCCAGGGGAATAAACAGCGACTTTCTGGGCTTGCCGTTGACGGCCCGGCTGATATGTCCCTGGCCGGTGGTATCTTCGGCCAGCAGAATCTCGCCCGTGCCCAGGACGCGTTTCGTGCCGTCGCCAGTCTCGATCTCGACCTCCCCCTCAAGCATGACCACATACTGACGACGCGGCGCGTTGTGAAAATCGAGGTCATAGTCGCCGCCCGTTTCTCGAAAGATCACGCCGGTTGCCGGAATAAGCTCGGAGAGCCGCCCGACGACACTCCCGTCTTTGAGCGGAATCTCGACATCCTCAAAATGCGACTGATTATCCGGCCCCGTATAGATGCGGGTGACTTTCATGCTGGGCCCCCTTTCCACAAGCGCTCTGAACTGTATGACACCGGCCCCGTGAGTGTCAAATCAGCCCGGATTTTCCGGTCCTTTTTCAGTCGGCTTAGCTGGACAGCGCTACCGCCTATGACTTATAGTTGGGCGGCTGAAATAGAGCGGCAAAGGAGAGGAAAAGAGTATGCGCGCCGTAGTGATGCTGAACCATGAACTGACCGTTGAGGATATTCCTGTTCCAGAGCCCGGACCGGGCGAGGTCCTGGTCAAAACCCTGGCCTGTGGGATTTGCGGCTCGGACCTCCATGCGCTGAAGCATACGGAGAAGCTGGTCGAAGTCTCGGAGCGCTCCAACGGCGTGTTCAATATGGACCTCAGCCGGGGCATCGTGATGGGTCATGAGTTCTGTTTCGAGGTGGTGGACTTTGGGCCGAACACGGACCGCAGCCTCAAAACCGGCACCCGCGCGGTGTCCATGCCGATTCTCATTCGACCGACCGGTGTCGAGACGGTCGGCTACTCAAACGACACCCCCGGCGGCTACGGGGAGTATATGCGCCTGAGTGAAAAGCTGTTGCTTGCAGTGCCGAACGGCCTGCCGACGCACAAAGCCGCCCTGACCGAACCCATGGCGGTCGGCCTGCACGCGGTCGAGATGGCGCGCCTGACAACAGACGATGTGCCACTGGTCATCGGCTGTGGGCCGGTCGGCCTGGCCGTGGTCGCGTCACTGCGGATGAAAGGGGTGCAGCCCATTATCGCCGCGGATTTTTCCCCCCGGCGGCGCCAGCTCGCGCAGGCCGTGGGCGCGGACATCGTTATCGACCCCGCCGAGCAGTCGCCCTATACCAGTTGGCAGGAGGCTGCGGTCTGGGCCGACCCGAGCACGGCTCCGTCTCAGCCGCCTTGGGCTTCGGGTCCGCCGCTGCGGCCGGCCGTCATGTTTGAATGTGTCGGTGTCCCTGGGGTCATTGATCAGATTATGGCCGCGGCCCCGCAGGGCACCCGGATTGTGGTGGTGGGCGTGTGTATGGAAAAGGACAGTTTTGAACCCATGTTCGGGATCAACAAAGAGTTGAGTCTTCAGTTCGTCCTGGGCTATAGCGGGGAGGAATACGCCTCCACCCTGCACCATATTGCCGAAGGCCGGCTTATGACCGACCCCCTCATTACGGGGACCGTTGGAATCGAAGGCGTCGCCCAGGCATTCAAAGACCTGCACTCGCCCGAGCAGCACGCGAAAATTATTGTGGAACCCTGGCACTGAGGTTTCAACAGGAGGACGGCATGGCTGATATACAGAATTGGACCCTCCGGGGCGACTGGTTTGATGTGTGCAGTTGCGATATCGCCTGTCCGTGCGAATTTGCCCAGCCGCCGACAAACAACCACTGCGAGGGTGTGCTGGCCTACCATGTCCGAGAGGGGGCGTATGGCTCGACCCGTCTCGATGGGCTGAATGTGCTGGCCGTGGCCAACTTCAGCGGCAATGTCTGGGCCGGTGAGGCCAAAATCTCGCTGGGGCTGTTTATTGACGAACAGGCCGACGCCCAGCAGCGCGAGGCCCTCCAACTCATCTTTTCCGGGCAGGCCGGCGGATTCATGGCCGGGTTTGCGCGTTCGATTGGTGAGGTGCGCGGGATTGAGTTTGTGCCGATCACTTTTGATATTGCGGATGACCTGGCCTTTTGGAAAGCGGAGATTCCCGACCGCGTCACGGCCTCTGCCGAGGCGCTGACCGGACCGACCACCCCGAAGGGGAAACGGGTGCAGTTGTTGAATCCGCCCGGCTCCGAAGTGGGGCCCGGCCAGGTCGCAACCTGGGGCAAAACGGTTGATAATCGGGTCAACGCCTACGGCTTTGAGTGGGATTGGGCCGGCAAATCAAGCAAGCACATTCCTTTTGACTGGAGCGGACCTGCGTAGGGGCCATTCATGAATAGCCCCTACTGAAAATGTAGAATGGCGGGAGAAGACTCATGCAAGGGGCTCATGAGCTTCCCCCGCCACTGGAAGGAGGAAGAAAGAAGGAAAGCTATTATTGAGACGTATCAACACCTGTCAGTATTCAACCCGCCCCCAACTATTCGGATAAATATTCCACTTTCTCTAAAAAAGCCTTGGCCCCCCCGGACGTTCCTTTGGTGTTCATCTGAAAGCCGAATCGACTGACCGGGGGCATAACGGTCTGACCAAACTGGGTGCGGAAGGTCTGGTCCAGGTCGAATTCGGTCACCACCCGCTCTCCCACCGACACTCCGCAGGGCGTACAGAAATAGCGCCCGCCGGTTTTATAGTAATTCCCGGTATAGGCGCGATTTGCCTGCTCTTTTTCTCCCAGGAAGAGGCCGATAAAGTAGGGGGCGTTGGGGATAAAGAGCGAGCCGCTCTTGATTCTTTTTGTCCCGAACGTGGTCATCACCGCAATAGGGACTGCGGTAATCCCCTGACTCCAATCCGCCCCGCGCGGATAGCGCTCGACCCCCCAATGAATGCGAATCCGCTTGACCTGGGACATGTGCAGGGGCAACTCGAACAGGCCGGCTTTTCGTCGGGAGGTGTGTAAGACGAGCCGGTTATCTTTGAAGTGGGGCTGTAAATCGTCCGCATCAAGGCGAAAGGTAAATCCCTGCCGCTTCAACCATTCCTCTGCCGGACCATCCGGCTGGCCGGAGAAGTCAATCGTATGCAGTGGGGCCGCCGTGGCTCCGAAGGAGCCACACCACAGCAGATAAAAACACACAATTCCGAGAATCCACACCTTCCACCGCTGAAGGCTCCGTGTTCGCATATTCCCCCTTACAAGGCAGAGCCGTCTATCTTGACGAGGCGTTGAGCCGTGCGCAAGGTCGCCCTCCCGACCGATTGTCCACCTCTGCTTGCCGACTTGACGCTGTCCACATTCCGGTCGAGAATGACCCGCACCGTATCATAAAAGACGCCAACCTACGTACCGATAGAGAGGAGAACACCTATGGCTCAAATCGGGCTCGCTCTGGCCGGTGGCATGTCGCCCACCGATGTTGTTGATTGTGTCAAACATGCGGAAGAGCAGGGCTATCATTCAGCCTGGTTTGCGGAAGGTCACGGCGGAGACCAATTCTCTGTGCTCACCGCCTGCGCTCTCGCAACCCAGCGTATTCAGCTTGGCACGAGCATCAGCAGTATTTTCGTCCGCAGCGCGCCGACCATTGCCATGGCGGCGGCGTGCGTCGATCATTATTCCCGGCACCGCTTTATTTTGGGGCTGGGCTCCAGTCACAAGGTACAGGTCGAGCCGGAACACGGCATCCCGTATGGGCAGCCGGTCCAGCGTATGCGAGAAACGGTCGAGATTATTCGCACACTGCTGCGTGAGGGAGCCGTGTCCTATCACGGCGAGGTGGTGACCATCGAGCAGTTTGACCTCTGGTTTCAGCCCGTCCGCCCGGAAATTCCGATCTATATTTCAGCCGTCTTTCCGCAGATGCTCCAGGCCTGCGGTGAACTCGCACAGGGCACCATTCTGGTGTGGAGTGCCCCGGAAGCGGGCCAACTGGCCGCTGAAAACATCGAGATCGGTGCTCAACGAGCCGGCCGTCAGGCCGAAGAGGTTGACATTGTTTCGCTTCTGCCGATGAGCGTAGCCCAGGACCACCAAGAGGCCCTGGAGCGCATGCGGCCCTTGGTCGCTTTCTACGCCGGATTCTTTCCGCGCTATAATCGCGTCATGGCGGAGCAGGGGTTTCCCGAGGAAGCCCAGGCCATTCGAGCGGCGTGGCAGCAGGGAGACCGGCAAAAGGCGGCCCAGCTGGTTCCTGACCCGATGATTGAAACGGTCAGCGTCGTGGGGACACCGACCGAATGCCGGGAGCGGGTCGAAGCCTATCGTCACTCAGGCATCGTGCATCCGGTTATTTTCCCCGTGAGCGACGGCCCAAACGGGAAACAGCACGTACTGGATGCCGTCCGGGCCTGCGCGCCCTGAGCTGTTGACGCATCACCCCTTGTCAATCAGAAACAGAAATTCCCGGTCCACACGGTCCAAGCCGGGCATGAGACTCGTCAGCGTCACTGCCCTCTCAATGGGTGATAAAGAAAGGCGATCGATTTCTTGACGAATCCCGTCCAATTTGCGCGTATTATGAATCTGCCAGGGTCTTTTCAGGCCATCACGCTGAACCGAACTGCCAGCATTGGGCGTACCCCCATAGTGCTCGGTAAACCAGCCGTCTCTTGGCTGCACCTTGTTCAGGCTGCGAATCAGAGTCGAATAGCTTTCTTTTGGCCGGTCGCTCAGTAAATAACTATGCCCTGTGTGGTCGGCCTCTCGACTCCAATGTCACCAAACAGCGATAGATTGTTCATCGAATATTTCGAGCTGCCAACATACCCTGTCTCCTTTTGGTCTGCTACTCATCCAGAATAACGCTCCATCACGAAAAAAACGCCAATCCTGGATTGACAGACAGATTACTTAGAATTATGGCACTTAGTATTACACGTAGAGCCGTGTGAATTTGATGCGCGTCTTTTAGACTAAGGTATTCGCCCGTTTTGCCAAACGTGAGCGAATGGCCGAGAAAGAAATTTGCGAGGCTGCCCGTCGGGCCGCGGAGGGGCTGGTCGACGCCGACTTGGGTGGCGGCGTTATCAAGCTGCGCTTAGCCTGGAAGGGCCAGGGCAAGTCGGGCGGCTTTTGGAGTATCGTACTCTTCCAGAGAAGTGAGAAGATGTTCTTTGTCTACGGTTTCGCCAAGAGCGACCGGGATGATATTCGCAAGGACGAATTGATGGCATTTCGAAAGCTGGCAGACGCAATATTCATCCTGGATAACAAAGCCTTGGCGGCTGCGATGAGGAACGGAACGATCATGGAGGTCAGGTGTCATGGGTAAACAATATCGGAGCGAAGCCCTGGCGGCCGTGCATGAAACCGCACTCGGTCTTCACGAGGCTGGCGTGATGGACAAGCAGACGCTGAAGGGGTTCGACGAGATGTGTCTGACACCGGTCGAACAACTGACACCGGACCAAATTCGACAAATCCGGTTACGTGAGAAGGCCAGCCAAGCGGTTTTTGCGCGCTATCTGAACGTCACCACCGGCTTGGTAAGCCAGTGGGAGCGTGGCCAAAAGCATCCGCGGGGCGCGTCGCTGAAGCTGTTGACGCTCGTTGCCAAAAAGGGCTTGCAAGCGGTCGCCTGAACGGAGTCGAGAACCTGGAGCAAATCACGCTGCTGTGTAGCCGCCCGTCATTCCTGCGAAAGCAGAAATCCAGGTCCCCGGCCCTCTGGCCGCTGGAGGGATCATGTCCGGCATGACGAGAGTGGAACGGCAGGGCTCCAGCCAAGCGTGAAACACCTACCGCGTCAGCGATGGGAAAAGCGGCTCGGTGCTGATAATGCCCTCGTCAGAGAGCCGCTGTATCTCGTCCTTCGATAAGCCGAGCAGGCTGCCGAAGATCCGCTCGTTGTGTTTGCCAAAGCTCGGGGCGGGCCGGCGGACGACCGAGGGCGTATCGGAAAATCGGGGGACGAAGCCCGGATAGAAGTGCGGCCCGGTTTCCTCTTTCTCGATCGTTAATATGAACTCGCGCGCGGCAAGGTGCGGGTCACTCAGCACCCCGGCCCCGGACAGCACAACTCCGGCGGCGACGCCGGCTTCTTGCAAGCGCTCCATCAGCGCGGTTGCCTCGTGATCTTTTGTCCAGGCGCTGATGTATTGGTCGAGCTCATCCTCAGCCGCCTTTCTCTGCTGCGCCGTATCGAACCGCCCGTTTTGCGTCCAGGCCGGATTCCCCAGCACGTGACAGAAATTATGCCAGTCCTCGTCCGACGTGACCGCAATCGTGAGCCACTCGTCTTCGCCCTGACAGGGATAACACCCGTGGGGGGCCAGGGTGGGGTGACGATTACCCAGGCGCGTCTGAGAGCGGCCATTGATGGTGTAGTCCAGCAGGGCGGCGGCGTTGAACGGCAAAAGTCCCTCAACGTGGGACAGGTCAATCGAGACCCCGGCGCCGCGCCGTTCCTGTTCAAAGGTCCCGACCAGCGCAGCGAAGCAGGCGTTGAGCGCCGATACCGGGTCGCCAATGGCGTTGCTGAGCATCTGGGGCGGGCCGTTTTCATAGCCGCTGACCCCGGTTATGCCGGCCATAGCCTCGGTGGTGGTCCCAAAGCCGAGATATTCGCTCTCCGGGCCACTATTGCCAAAGGCCGGCAGGGTGACCATCACGAGCTGCGAGTTGACCGCCTTCAGGGTGTCAAACTCAATACCGAGTTTGCGCAAACTGCGCGGCGGATAGTTGGCCACCAGGACATCGCTGATCCGGACCAGGTCGCGAAACAGCTCGCGTCCCCGCGGGTGGGTGAGTTCCAGCGCAATGCCGTATTTATTCCGATTGACCGTATTAAACGTTGGCGACTGCTCGTAGGGCCGCCCCCCGTCTTCCGTGACCTCGGGGGCGGCTCCGCGCCACCAGTCCATATGCGAGGGGGATTCGACCTTAATGACCTCTGCGCCAAAGTCAGCCAGCAGACAGGTCGCCAACGGACCGGCCCAGCCATTGGTTAAATCCACGACGCGTAGCGGCTGTGTCATACGTGTGCTCCTGTGATTCCTCAGTGAATAGCGCCCGTCGCCCGAAGGCGGTGCAGGTCGGCGTTGCCATAGCCCAGCTTTTCGCCCAGCACGCTCGTCGTATGCTCCCCGACACGGGGTGCGCGCCGGAGGCGGAGGATGGGCTGTCCGCTTTCGCGGGACGGCGGGCCGGGGATGGTGACGGTTCCTCCTCCGGGACCCTCGACCTCGATAAATGCCTGACGCTCTTTGAGCTGGGCCCATTCGACAACTTCCTGGGCAGCAGGGATCGGCGACAACGGAATCCCGCGGGCTTGCGCGGCATGATAGATGTCCCATTTCTTGCGGTCGCGCATCCACGGCATAAGCGCAGCATGTAATTCCTCGGCGCAGAGTGCCAGGGTTGTGAGGTTCTGAAAGCGCGGGTCGGCTGCCAGGTCGGGCCGTTCGATCAGTTCGAGCAGCGCAACAATTTGATGCGGCAGGCCGGCATGGACGCCCACATAACCATCCGCACAGGGCAGCGTGACCAGATTCGGAAACGCGGCGTGAAACTGCTTGCCCGAACGCTGGCGGACAAAGCCCGAATAGGAAAACGCCACAAAGTCGTACAGGGACGTGGCAATCAGGGCTTCCTGAATGGAGACCTCAACGTGCTGCGCGGCCTGGGTGGCGTTCCGGTTCCGGACAGCTTGGAGGGTGCCGATGGCGGCGTATAACCCGCCCAGATATTGGCCGAACGCGCCCCCCGGCTGGACCGGCGGGCGGTCGAGTTCGCCCATGGGATAGGTCCAACTGCCCAGGGCAAAGGCGACACTGTCGGTCATCCGATAGTCGCGGTAGGGGCCGGATGCGCCAAAGTTCGAGATGGCCACACTCACCAGTCGTGGGTTGGCGGCCCGCAGCGCCTCTTGGCCCAGACCCAGGCGCTCAAGGGTGCCCGGACGGAAATTCTCAACGACCACATCGGCGCGTTCAATCAAGCCTAAGACCGCCTCGCGTCCGGGTTGACAGGTGAGGTCAATCGCCACCGACTGTTTGCTGGTGTTCAAGAAACAAAAGAGGCCGCTCTGCTCTTTTGTGGGGGACGGGTCCCCCCGGCCCCGCTCTTTTGTGGGGGATGGGTCCCCCAAGCCCCCTCTGCCGGGCTGGTCGTCAAAAAATGGCGGCAGGGTCCGCCCGCCCTCGCCGCCTGCCGGTGGTTCAATCTTGATGACCTCAGCCCCATAGTCGCCGAGTAATTTTGTACAATAGGGCCCCGCAATATAATGGGTAAAGTCAACCACGCGAATGCCACTCAAGGCTCGTTCCAGGGACATGCCGAACCTCCTGTCTCCCAACACTTCAGGAAGATGTGAGTATTGGACAGGTACAACGCGGCTGTCAAGCAGCCGAGCGGATTGACGAAAGGGGAGTTCTCTCTATACATTGTCGGGATGAACGTACACCTGTACGATGAGTCACGAGGTTACAGCGCGCAGAGAGGACTCGCATGATTATTGACTCAGAAACCTTCGGCGAAATAGAAAGCGCCGTCACCCAGGCGACCCAGGGCATAGGTTCTGCCACTCAGCTTGTCAAAGGACTCGGCCCCCAAACCGAAGAAGCTCGCACCTATATTGGCCGCCTGCTCAATCAGATCCTCGAAGTCCAGGTCTATGTTCAGCGCGCAGGCGCCGTGCTTGATGCGGTCAAGGAAGCCAACCAAGAAGAGTCGTCCCGCCAGTAAGGGGAGCACCCGAGTCGCCTCGCTCTCGGGCTCGCCCTTCTTCCTGCTTCGGACAAGGGTCTCTCACCCCCGAGAATTGTCTGAGGCATTGAGAATAAGATTCAGCACCCGCCATGAACAGCAGTATTTTGCACATCCGTGAGCGGCTCTCGAAGCATGACCCGGCTCTGGTCGATATGGACGCGCCGATGCGGGCAGCGGTTGCGCTGCTGCTGCAACCCCGCCCTGATGATGTGTATGTGTTCTTCATCCACCGGGCCCACCATCCCCACGATCCCTGGTCCGGACATATGGCCTTCCCTGGGGGGCGTCAGGAGCCGGAAGACCCTGATCTGTTCGTCACTATCCAGCGCGAGACCTATGAAGAGGTGGGGATTGATCTTGCCGAGCACGGCGAATACCTCGGCCGTCTGGCCGAAGTGCAAGCCTCGGCGCGCGGAAAACAGATTGGCATGGTGGTGTCCCCGTTTGTCTATCTCGTCTCTCGGGACGCCAGTCTGGTACTCGACCCGGTTGAAGTCCAGGACGTCATCTGGGTTCCGCTGTCATTCATGCAGCAGGACGGGGTGGAACAGGTCGTTCAGCGCACGCTTCAGACCGGATCGACCATTCAGGTGCCCGCCCTCCTCTACGGTGGGAAAACGATCTGGGGCCTGACCTACCGGATGCTACGGGGATTTCTGGAAATCATTACTGAGCCGTAGGGAGGAGCAGACTTTCCTGCGCTCCGTTCTTCTCCAGCATCGCCTTTGCTATTTTTGCCGGTGACATGGGCAGCTCGGTCATCCGCACCCCAGTTGCCCGGTAAATGGCATTGGCAATCGCGGCGGGTGGCGGGACGATCGGCACCTCGCCGACGCCACGAATACCGATGGGATGGCCGGGATTGGCTACCTCAACCAGGATGGTTTCAATCATGGGCAGGTCGAGACAGGTGGGCATGCGATAATCCAGAAAGCCGGTGTTCTGCATGGTCCCATCCTCAGCGTAGAAATACTCTTCGTTGAGCGCCCAGCCGACCCCCTGGGCCACGCCGCCCTGAATCTGTCCCTCGACATAGCTGGGATGGACGGCTTTGCCCACATCCTGGGCGGCGGTGTAGCGGAGAATATCGACTTTTCCGGTCTCGGGATCGACCTCCACATCAACCACGTGAGCGGCAAAGGCGGGTCCCACCCCGCGTGGCCGGACGGACGCACGGCCCATAACCGGACCACCGGCGCGGGGAAATTTGGGAGCGAGTTCCTTCAAGCTCAGGGATTCATGGCCACCCCCCTTAGCCCCCCTGTCAGGGGGGCTAAGGGGGGTGGAGAGCACCCCGTCTTGGTAGGTGACGTCTTCCGGCTTGACCTTCCAGACTGTGGCGGCCCGCTGCTTCAGTTGCCCGACGGCATCTTGGGCGGCTTCATACACGGCCAGACCGGTGGCAAAGGTCACCCGACTGCCGCCGGTCGTATCGGTATGGCCAATGGATTCCGTGTCTGCGACAACCGGGTGCATATCTTCCGCCCGGAGGCCCAATACCTCGGCCGCAATCATGGCGCACGAGGCCCGGCTGCCGCCGATATCGGGCGAACCCGTCACCACATTGGCGGTGCCATCGGTGTTAATGCTCACCGTGGCGCTCGACTGAAACGCGGCATTAAACCAGAAGCCGGTTGCCACTCCCCGCCCGCGGAGTTTTCCGTTTGTACTCTGGGGCGGTGGCGACTGATAGTGCTCGCTGCTGTGAATAGCCTCAACCGTTTCGAGATAACCTATCCGTTTGAATTGAGGCCCGGCGGGTTGGGCCGTTCCTTCCTTGGCGCCATTGATCCGGCGTATTTCGAGCGGATCAAGCCCCAGCTTCTCCGCCAGTTCGTCAAGAATCGTTTCAGCCGCCAGAGCCGGGTTGGTGGCGCCGGGAGCGCGATAGGCACACGTCTTGGGCTTGTTCAGCACGACATCGTAGCCGTCGATCTGAAAATTTTCCAAGTCGTACGGAGCCAGAACGGTCATACAACCCGCTGCCACTGGTGAACCGGGAAAGGCGCCCGCTTCAAACAAGAGTTGGAGTTCGGCTGCCGTGATTTTGCCCTCAAGGTCGACGCCGATCTTGGCGCGGATATGCGAGCCTGGCGTTGGACCTGTCGCGCGCAGCACCTCGCTCCGAGACATGACCATTTTCACCGGGCGGCCAGTCAGTTTGGACATGAGCAAGGCCACCGGTTCTAAATACACCGTGGTCTTGCCGCCAAAGCCACCCCCGATCTCGGCCGGCACAACCTTGATATCCCCGCGGTTCATTTGCAGCATCGTGCCGCACAACTCGCGTACGGCAAACGGCCCCTGGGTGCTGACCCAGACCGTTGCCTTGCCGTCCTGGTTATACTGCGCCACCGCATTATGCGGCTCGATATAGCCCTGATGGACCATAGTAGTTGCAAACTCGCGGTCAATCACGATCTCGGCCGCGGCAAACCCGGCAGCGAGGTCGCCCCGCGAGAACTGGATATGGTTGGCGATATTGGTTTCTTTCTCATCCCCGGCATCGACGCCGGCGGTCCGCAGGTCCGGGTGGAGGATCACCGCGTCGTCCTGCATGGCTGCGCGCACGTCTTGGACAAAGGGCAGCGGCTCGTACTCTACTCTGATGAGCTTGAGCGCTTCCTCGGCAACGTGGAGACTGGTCGCCGCCACGGCCGCGACCGCATGGCCGTCGTACAGGGCTTTGCCGCGGGCCATGATATTCGTAGCCAGGTGACGTGGGTTGACAAAGTTCTCGCCGATTTGCAGCATCCCTGGTTCAATCTCGGGAAAATCCGCCCCGGTAATGACCGCTTTGACGCCCGACAGGGCTTGCGCCTCGGCCGTCTCGATTGATGTGATCCGCGCGTGGGGATGGGGACTGCGCAGCACTTTCCCGTGCAGGAGACCCGGCAGGCTAATATCCGCTCCATAGCGGGCACGTCCCGTGACCTTATCAACGCCGTCGTGCCGAATGGGGCGGGTGCCAATCACCTTGAACTGATGCTCGTGTTGGGCTTCCATATCCACCTCTTCTTGGGGATTGGGGGTTAGGGGTTGGGGATTGGGGATACGGTCTGTCGGGTCTCAAAAACCCAACAGACTCAATAGACTCAATGGACCCAACAGACCCTTACCCGCCTCCAATGGCTGGCACAAAATGGACTTCGCCCCCGTCTGGAACCGATTCGGTCAACCCTTCCGTCCCGATCTCGCCGTTGATCGAAACCGCAATAGAGCCGACCAGGTCACCACCCTCAACCACACGACTCCGGAAACCGGGGAACTGACGTTCAAGGTCTTCGACTATTTCCCCCACTGTTTTCCCGGTGACAGTCGTGCGGTCTTTACCACCGGTTAATTTACGCAGGAGTGAAGGGATATAGACAGTGGTCATTTTCTTGGGGATTGGAGGGTGGGTGTTGGGGATTAGGGAGTTGCGGTCTTCCTAACCCCTAACCCCCAATCCCTAATCCCCCATTATCCGTTTTTCTCCAGGATCGCCTTGGTCACGCGTGGGGGTGACATCGGCAGGTCCAACATGCGCACGCCGGTGGCGTTATAGATCGCGTTGGCGATGGCGGCCGGCGGAGGAACAATCGGCACCTCGCCCACACCACGCACACCCACCGGATGACCGGGGTTCGGGACTTCAACCATGATGGTCTCAATCATGGGCAGATCCAGACAGGTCGGCATCCGATAATCCAGGAAGCCGGTGTTCTGCATACGTCCGTCCTCGCCATAGACGTATTCCTCGTTGAGCGCCCAGCCGACCCCCTGGGCTACGCCGCCTTGCATCTGACCTTCCACGTAGCTGGGATGGACGGCCTTTCCGACGTCTTGGACAGCCGTGTAGCGCAGCACGTCCACTTTGCCGGTTTCCTCGTCCACAGCCACGTCAACCACATGGGTTGCAAAGCCTGGCCCCACACCGCGTGGGTTGACGGACGCCCGACCCGCCACCGGCCCGCCGGTCCGGGGCAGTTTGCCGGCGAGTTCCTTGAGGGTCATGGATTCGTTACCGTTCTCAGTACAGGTGAAGACACCGTCCTGAAACGCAACCTTATCCGCGTCCACCTTCCAGGATTTGGCCGCCCGCGCCTTGAGTTGATTCAGCACGTCTTGCGCGGCTTCATACACGGCCGTCCCCGTGGCGAAGGTCACCCGGCTGCCGCCGGTCATATCCGTATGGCCAATGGACTCGGTATCGGCCACGACCGGGTGGACTTCTTCTGCCTTGAGGCAGAGCACCTCCGCCGCAATCATGGCGCAGGACGCCCGCGTGCCACCAATATCGGTCGAACCGGTCACCACATTGGCGGTGCCGTCAGTGTTAATAGCGACGGTCGCGCTGGACTGAAAACCGGCGTTAAACCAGAAGCCCGAGGCCAGCCCCCGGCCAACCCGGCGGCCTTCGACCTGAGGCAGCTCGGACTTGAAATGGTCGCTGTCCTTGGCGGCTTCGAGCGTTTCGAGAAAGCCGATCTGGCCAAACTTCGGACCCGCGGGCTGCGCCGTGCCCTCTTTGGCGCCGTTGATGCGACGGAACTCCAGGGGATCGATCCCCAGCTTTTCGGCGAGTTCATCGATCACCGTCTCTGAGCCCATGGCCGCGTTGGTTGCGCCCGGAGCCCGGTAGGCCGCGGTCTTGGGCTTGTTGACCAAGACGTCATAGCCGTCGATTTGGAGGTTCTCGATGTCATACGGAGCAATAACGCACATACAGCCCGCGCCAACCGGGGAGCCCGGAAAGCCACCGGCCTCATAGGCCATCCAGACCTCGGCAGCCGTAATCTTGCCGTCCTTGTCCGCCCCCATCTTCACCTTGATATGTGAACCAGGGGTCGGTCCAGTGGCCTTGAGCACATCGGCGCGTCTCATGACCATTTTGACCGGCTTGCCCGTCTGCTTTGACAGCACCAGCGCAATCGGCTCGTAATAAATGGGAATCTTGCCGCCAAAACCGCCTCCGATTTCCGCGGGAATCACCTTGATCTTGCTCGGCGGCATGTCGAGCATAAAAGCCGTTTGATCCCGGGCCGTAAACGCGCCCTGGGTACTCACCCAGATCGTGCTCTGCCCGTCCGAACTGTACTGAGCCACGGCGTTGTGCGGCTCGATATAGCCCTGGTGAACCATGGACGTGTCAAACTCACGCTCAATGACCACCTCGGCCGCGGCAAAGCCCTCAGCCAGGTCGCCGCGCGCGAACTGGATATGGTTGGCGACGTTCGTATCCGTGGGCTCCCCATCGTCACCCTTGCCCAGGCCGGGGATCAGGATCGGGGCCTTATCGTCCATGGCCTCAACCACGTTCTGTACGTGGGGCAGGACTTCATAGTCAACCTTGATCAGCTTTGTGGCTTCCTCGGCGATATGCGGGCTGGTGGCTGCGACGGCGGCTACCACATGTCCGTCGTACAGGACCTTGTCGCGGGCCATGCAGTTGAGGGATATATGCTGCGGGTTGATCGGCAGTTCTCCCATTGCCGCCATACCGGGTCCGATTTCCGGAAAGTCCTTGGCCGTGACGACCGCTTTCACTCCGGGCAGAGCCTCGGCTGCTGAGGTGTCGATCGATTTGATTCTGGCATGAGCGTGCGGGCTGCACAGAACCTTGCCGTGCAAGAGGCCAGCCAGACTGATATCGGCCCCATACTGTGCCCGACCGGTGACTTTATCGGCCCCATCGTGCCGAATCGGACGTGTCCCGATGACTTTGAATTTATGCTCTTGTTGGGCAGCCATGTTTACCTCCCTTGCAGTTCAGCGGCGGCGTCTTGGACCGCTCTCACGATCTTGTCATAGCCCGTGCAGCGGCAGAGATTGCCAGCCAGGGCGTAGCGAATTTCATGCTCCGTGGGGTTGGGGTTCCGGTCCAACAGCGCTTTGGACGTGACTAAAAAGCCGGGGGTGCAGATGCCGCACTGGAGGGCGGCATGCTCCAGGAATTTCTTCTGGAGCGGATGCAGGCTATCCCCGTCGGCCAGGCCTTCGACCGTGGTGATCTCTTTGCCCTCGGCCTCAACCCCGAGCACCAGACAGGAGTCTGTGGGTCGTCCATCCAGAATGACGCTGCACGCACCGCAGTCGCCCGTCAGGCAGCCTTCTTTCGTGCCGGTATAGCCCACAACATCACGCAGCACTTCAAGCAGGCTCTGGCGCGGTTCACACAGGAACTCGGTCTCTTCCCCATTAATGGTTGCTTGCACATGTACTTTTTTCATGTCTTTCCTGCCTTCCCAATAACCTAGCGTGCCCGCGCCCGCGCGGCTGCTTCCTTCAAGGTGCGGCGGGTGAGAACGCCGACCAGATGCGTCCGAAATTCTGCCGTGCCGCGCATATCACTGATGGGCGAGGCGGCTTGCTGAGCGAGCTGTGCCGCCGCATCGATAGCGGCGTCATCCAGCGTTTTCCCGACGAGAGAATCGCCCGCTTCTTTGGCCAGCAGTGGCCGGGCGGCAACCGCGCCGAGACCGATGCGGGCCGCGGTGCAGGTATCGCCATCAAGCGCCACGCACGAGCCCACGCCAACCACCGCGATATCCATCTCGTTCCGAGGGATAAAACGTTGGTAGCAGTCAGCCGCCTGCCCCTGTAGGGCGGGAATCTGGAAGGCTACCAATAACTCGTTCGGCGCGAGCACAGTCTGTCCGGGAGCGGTCACAAAATCTTCAACCGCCACCTCCCGTGTACCGTTGGGTCCGGCGATCTGACAGACCGCGCCCAAGGCAATCAGGGCCGGCGTCGTATCCGCGGCCGGCGAGCCATTACACACATTCCCGCCCACCGAGGCCCGTGCCAGGATCTGATCGGAGCCGATCAGCGCGGCAGCCTCAGCCAGCCCCGGATAGTGCTGCTGCACCGTCGCGTCGGCAATAATCTCGCAGCACGCCCGCGCGGCTCCGAGTCGGAGCCCGCCTTGCGCATCAAAGGACAAGGCTTGGAGTTCTGGGATCTTTTTGGCGTCAATCACCTGTCCCGGTTGTCGTACACCGGCACGCATCTGGATAATCAGATCCGTACCTCCTGCTAGCATACGCCCATTTTCGCCCGCCGCGGCCAAAACGCTGATGGCCTGATCGAGCGACGTCGGCGCTTCATAATTCAGTTCGTGCAAGGTCGCCTCCTTTTTGATTTTGATTCGTCTTCCGTCGTCTTCCTGCCCCTTCGCAGGCTCCTAGATTGCTATAGAAAAGCGCCAGAAAGCGCAAGGGTTCCCGGATTTTCTCGTATCATATTGTCTTATATTTTTCGTGCGCCGACCCACCGGGCATACTCCCGAGGCGTATCAATATCGGCGCGAATACCGGGATCGTCGAGTGCAAGCTCACGCACCCGCTCCGGGTCTTTACGGACAACCACCTTGGCCCCTCTGTCCAGCGGGGCAGCCAGAAGCTCTCCGTAGACGCCCTTTGCGAACAGCACCGGGTGGCCGCGGCGGCCCTGGTAGGACGCAATAATAATGGGCAGGGGATCGGTCGCAAACGATACCAGGAGGGCCTGTATGGTCTCGGCTTGGATAAGAGGGTGATCAACCAGATTGACCACGGCGGCCTCGCTCTCGGGCGACAGGGACTGAATCCCCACTTGTAGAGAAGAGAGTTGGCCCAGTCGATAGTGCGGGTTGAGCACGGTCCGAAGAGCGGGATGTTTCGGGACGACCGCCCGAATCGATGCTTCGTGCTCGTGCGCGCCGAGCACGACGATGAGTTCATCGACTCCGGCCGTCAAAAAGCTCGTGCAGATGTTTTCAATAAAGGTTCGTCCCCGGTAGTCGAGCAGCGCTTTGGGCGCTCCCATCCGCCGGGACTCACCGGCGGCCAGGATAATTCCAGAAATCATATCCAGAAATCATACCGCGCATTCGTTGAGAGCCAGAGCGACTAGGGAGTAAACTTGAGGGGTCCGTCAGGCCGGACCTTGGCGGCCAGCGAGAGCGTTTCTACTGAGCCCTTGCGCCGGGCACGAACGATCTCGGCAGTAATGGCAACGGCAATCTCCGCCGGCGTTTCCGCGGCAATATCGAGCCCCAGCGGCGTATGTACGCGGGCGACCTCTTCCGGGCTATAGCCCTGTTCAACCAGGCGTTCGAGCGTTCTTTTTGAGCGCCGCCGGCTGCCGATCATACCAATATAGGCCGGATTCTTCTTGAGCGCCGCCTTGACCGAGGTCTCGTCCCACACGTGGCCGCGCGTGACCACAACGACGAAGGTCTGCTGGTTGATATTCAGGCTGTTCAGGACCTCCTCAAACGGTCCGACTCGAATATCAGCGGCGCGCGGAAAGCGTTCTCGATTGGCAAAGGCCCAGCGATCATCCACCACCACCGTATGGAAGCCGAGCATGGCTCCTATCTCGCACAGCGGCTGCGCAATATGGCCGGCGCCTACAATGAGCAAGGTCTGCACGCCGGTCTGCACGTCAACGAAAACACGCGGCCAATCCTCTTTTCGGACAACCGCGTCTTCCCGGACTTCGCCCTGCGGCGATACGGCGAACAATTGGGGCTTGCCTGAAGAGACGGATGAGGAAAATGTCTTGACTGTTTCTGCGGCGATTGAGACGGCCGGAGTCAGCGACGCTGCGTCGTTTCCATCCTGACCGAGAGACAGGCAGCTCTTTGTGCCGGGTCGGACTCCGCCGACCGGGTCAAGCGTCGTGACCAGAGCCGCGGGCTGGTGAGCGCGTGTG
Organism: uncultured Binatia bacterium (SeqCode); assembly: GCA_965232605.1. Classification (GTDB taxonomy): domain Bacteria; phylum Desulfobacterota; class Binatia; order Bin18; family Bin18; genus Bin18. The sequence goes on from CBDDQA010000006.1 coordinate 770,774, forward strand.
GCCTCGGCCAGGGTCTGCGCCAGTTCTCGGTGTTCCTCCGGCTGCCAGAGGTCAAGCGCGACATCCATCACCCCACCACAGACCTGGATCTCGTCCTGATCAAAGTCGCCGGTCAAATCGACCTGAACAATGCGCGGGGAGAGTTTTTGGTCCAGAACCGGGTAGGCCCGGCGGAGCACTTCGCCTTCGCCACAGCCCCCGCCAATCGTCCCAAACGGTTGGCCTTCGGGCGGTACGACCATTTTCGCCCCGACCTCACGCGGCACGGAGCCCCGCGTGCGGATAATGGTCGCCAACACAAACGGCTTGCCAGCCGCCAAAATTTCTTCTGCACGTTCCCAGAGATCTTCCACGTCACGAATCCTATCTGAACAGCCAGGGGGAAAGCAATGGAAGACTGTCCGTTTTGCGAGGTTATTGGAAGCGGGGCATAATCTGTTGGGCGAAGGTCTGCAATACCTGGGCCGGGTCGCCGGTCAGGGGTCCAAGAAAAATTTTCTTGACCCCAGCGGCGGCGGCGCGCTCGACCTGATCGAGACAGTCTTGCGGCGTCCCAACGATGGCGAAGCGTTCGGCCAGATAGTCCTTCAGTCCCAGTTCATCAACCATCCTGGCGTGAAACCGTTCGGCGCCGAGCAATTCGTGTTCATGCGGCCGGTAGGCGGCCTTGAGTTTTTCAATCGGCTCCCACAGTTCAGCAGGAATATGCTTGCCCTCCAAGGTTCGCCGAAAGGCGTGGTTGGCACTCGCGGCCAGGGCCATGCGGATCTCATCCACTGCGGCCTGAGTGGTCTCAGCCACATTGGTTTTGGCAAAAAACCAGATGTCCAAGTCGTCAAGTTTCCGCCCGGCAGCTTTGGCTCCGGCCTCGATACGCGCATAGGCGTCCTGCACAACCGCAGGGCTCAGCCCGCTCCCCACAATGACCCCATCGGCTAACTCACCCGCCAACTGCAAGGTCTTCGGTCCCTCGGCGCAGACGTATAGCGGAACCGGTCTTTTCACCCAGACTTGGCGAACGGTTTTGCCTTGGAAACGGGTTTCGCCGGTATAAAATCCTTTGATCGCTTCAAGCGCTTCTCGAAACTCGGCGAGTCTGGCGGCCTTGAGACCCACGTTATACACGGCACTGTCACCCGTCCCAATGCCAAGAAAAGCGCGGCCGTCCGACAGCTCGTTGATCGAGGCAATGGCTCCTGCCGTGACCGCGGGATGACGGGTCAGGGGGTTGGTCACAAACGTTCCCATCCGCAGCCGCCGACTGTTCAGCGCACACTGGGTCAGGGTTACATAGCAGTCCGGCCACAGCCAATGCGCGTCTGGCACCCCCACCATCTCAAAGCCCCAGGCTTCAATCTGGCGTACCAGCCTTGGCAGGTCAGGATAATCGTGCGCCAGAGGAATAGTTGCGAATTGAACCCTCATCGGCTTTCTCCTTCCCAGTGTCTCCTCATCCTAGCTTCTTGAGTGCCAGAGCACCATTGCCGCGGGTTCCCGGCTGACTTATGCTGCGTTCTCATGCAGGTCCGTTTGCTCACCCAATTCGATACGACCCCTGCTCAAAGCCTGGCAACAGACCAGTATTTTCTTCACACCGTAGTTGAGACGCGGCTTCCAATTTTGCGCGTCTATACCTGCCCGGGAGATGTGCTGCTGCTCGGTCGGTATCATGCCGCCGCCGCACTCGGTCAAGACCCAGGTCTGACAATCACTCGGCGTCTGACCGGTGGGCGAGCCTTTCCGAGCGGCAACGGGTTTGTCCAGTTTTCGCTCATCGTGCCGCATCGCTCTTTTTTCTTCTCCGCCGACCCGCATCACCTTGCGCCGTTTCAGATCCTCAACCGTTACGTCCGCGGGGTACTGCACGGCCTCAAAACCGGTGGGGTTGACGTCTTCTATCCAGGCCAGGATTTTCTGACGGTCCGGCGGCTGCCGGTCGGCTGGCACTCTTTTGTGACAGCAGACAGCGGAGCCGTACTGTATGAAGGCGGCGTGTTTGTCCAACGGGATATGAGTCTCCTGCCTCATCTTCTTGATCGGGTGGACCCACAGGGGACTCTTCCCTGTCAGCTCTTTATGCCGGACCAGGTCCACAATCTCGGCAAAGTCCTCGGACGGTCTCTTGCGCCAGACCAGGTCGCTCGTCTGCTCCGGAACGGCTTTACCCAGCAATTCGGGCTGGAATGCCTCGACCACGACCTCAGCCAGAACGAGCGTGCAGCCATTCTGGGAAAGCAGGAACAGTCTGACCTCGTTCCGAACAGTCGTCCCCTGCACTCCGATCTCCTATATGCAGCAACAAGGCAAACCCCACTTGGAGAGCTTCAGATTCGTTTCTCTCTGACTCCCGAGCGGACGATTGAGACAGTCCAGTTCTCGGGTGATTTCATTGCCAACCCGGCCGGGATACAGGCGTTGGAGCACAATCTCGAGGGCTGTCCGCTGGAGAAGGCCATACTTTGGCAGGTCATTGACCAGACCTTTCTTGAGCCGGACTCTTATCTGATTGGGGCGGGGAAGTTAGCCGACTTGCCCGACGTGATGATAAGCGCCTCGAAGAGTAAACGTTCCAGGCATCCATAAGCTATGGAGCAGACCCACAAGGCGGCCTTCCAACTCGGTCAGCTTGCAGCCGGCCTGCTCGCCGACGCTGACCAGAGCCGGCTCTCGACGCTCGCTCGGCTTGAGGCGGAGAGGACAGTAAGGTCTCTCCCGGAAGATGTGGTCCGGGGCCTTTTGGCGTGTTTGGGACATACGACGAAAAAAATACAACGTGGTGCGGCGACCGTCCTCATTCGTTTTGCCCCCCAACAGCCTGAAATTATTGAAGCGCTGACTCACCGGCTGACGGACCCGGACCCGCGGCTGCGCTGGACAGCGGCTTTTACCCTCTCTCAGCTCAATCTGCCGAGCCCCTCGCCTCAAAGAGTACACGTGTCCTCCAATCAGACACAACTGCTGGACACGTCTACTCTTCTGCCCGTTTTGATCGAAAACCTGGGACACCAGGAGAGTGACCTGCGCTGGGCCGCGGCCACCGCTGTCTTGCAGCTCGCCCGGCATCATGCCCAAGACGTTGCGCACGCCATGCTCCAGCTCGTGCGTACGGGCAATGCCGTGCAACGCCGTATGGCCCTCTACTGCCTGCGCGACCTCGAACAGACCGACCGCAATGCACAGGCCGCCTACCTCAGCAGCCTGAGCGATGCGGACGTGATGGTACGCTTGGCCGGCCTTGCCTGTCTGGGCAAGCTGCACCTGACCGGCGAGCCGATTCGTAACGCCATTAGCGGACTCCTGGAGCGCGACCCCGACCTCGGCGTTCGTCGGTCCGCAGCAGCGGCTTGTCGGCGGATAGGCGACGCCCATCCGCGGATCATCGCCGCCTTGCGGCAGGCAGCCGAGTCAGCCGACGCTAGTCTCGGCAAAGCCGCCGAAGCGGCACTCCAGCGGCTGGAGTCAGGCAAATAAAGTCTCCCCGACAAGGAGGATTCAGGGGGTTTCTTCGCCGATATACGGCTGCACAAATCCCGGTATACCCCTTCCAGATTATTCAACACGTCAGAATTGGTATACCGAATCACTTCAACGCCCAGGGTGTTCAAGCGGCGAGTCCTGATCTCATCGTAGGCTCGCTGCCCGGCGTGCGTATCGCCGTCGATTTCAATGGCAAGCATCAGTCCAGCGCAGTAGAAATCAACGATATAGTTATCCAGCGGCTTTTGCCTGGTAAATTTCAGGCCCTTGAGGCGTTTGCCCCGCAGAATTTCAAACCATAGCTTACGTTCGGCCGGGGTCGGGTTGTGTCGGTTTTGGCGAGCATGGGTGGTCAGGGTCTCACCGTGCGGAAGGAACCCCCCCTTGCCCCCTTATCAGGGGGGGGTCCGAAAGTCCTCCTGACAAGGGGGGTCCGAAAGTCTCCCTTGCTCCCCTCATCATGGGGGTTCCGAAAGTCTCCCTTGCTCCCCTCATCATGGGGGTTCCGAAAGTCTCCCTTATCAGGGGAGGGGGGTCCGAAAGTCCCCCTGACAAGGGGGGTGGAGGGGGTTAGAGCGTCGGGCCCATTGGCAACCGTTGGCCGCCATCTGTTCCGGACACTCTGTCAACCACCGAATGCAATCGGGAAGTCAGGACAAATAACCCATCGGCTCGTTTTTCAGCAGCTCGACAATCACCTGCTGTCGAGTCTTGGGCCGTTGCCCTTTCCCATCCAGGACAAACAGCCCGCGTTTATATTTGCCACCGCCGTGCTGACACGTCTCCCACAAGCGCTGCCACCGCTCGGGCGAGCGGACCCACTGTCTGAGGATTTTCTCTTGGTTGGTCATGTCCTTGTCTTGGCTGAATTCTGTCCCTGGTGCAAGAGAGGGTCGTTCGGACCTCTTCAGGTATGAAGACTCATTCTGCTGTCTTTTGTTCATCGAAGGTCCGATCGATCCGTTCAAACCGTCGCCGGATGGGTGTCCGGCTTTCCTCGTGGGGCAGGATGTAGAGACGATTGGCAACGATGGCCTCTACAACTTGCATTGCAACATCCTCCACGTCCAGGACCCGACCGGCGAGATTTTGATTGTCTTCTCCCTGGTCGAGCACGGGTGGTGACGCCTCCGGACCCCCCAACTCGTTGGGACGATTGCGCTCCGAGTGACCAATATTGGTGGCCACACGCATCGGACACAGGACAGACACGCCGATATCGTGCGCCCGTAGCTCCCGACGCAGGACTTCGGCTAACGCCACGACCCCATACTTGGACACGCAGTACGGGCCTAGTCCGACGTTGGGGACGAGGCCGGCAAACGAGGCGGTAAACAGCAGATGACCGCCCTGACCTTGAGCGATCATACGTTGCGTAAAGGCTTCAACACCGTGGATCGGACCCCATAAATTGACCCGCATGGTCCACTCCCAGTCGCTCTGTTTCATCTCGGCGATTGGACCGCCAACGGCAACCCCGGCATTATGGAACACCATGTGAACCGCGCCCATTTTTTCAAATGCGGTGTCTGCCAGGTGTTGAACGGCCTTCAGGTCGCCGACATCGCAGACGACTCCCTCTACGGCGGCACCTGTCGCCGACAACTCAGTGACGGCCCGGTCCAGGGCCGACTCTTCAATATCGGCTAACACGAGCCGGACGCCTCGACTGGCAAGGCGGCGGGCGGTGGCAAAGCCTATCCCACTTGCCCCACCCGTGATGACGGCAACTTTGGCGCTGAGGTGTTCCATGCTTCATTCCCTTTCATACGCGTTTATCGGGCAGGGCGTGCTTGCTTACTCGACAACCAAGAGCCCCTCAACAAAGCGGAGGTCGGCGGCCTGGACATCGATAGCCAGGGCCTCTTCAATCGTGTCGCGCGCATAGGCCGCCAGGGGGCCAAGGGCGTGCAACTCCTGTGGCGTGATTGCGAGCGATGAGCGGCGAGCCCCCCTTATGAAGGGAGGTTGGGGGGAGAGAAAGTGCGTCTGGAACGCCTCCCAGCGTTCTTCGAGGGTGGCCGGCGGGAGCTGGTCGTGAAGCGCCTGAAGCTCAGCCCGGTTCAAGGGGTGAATACTGAGCTGATTTTTAAGAGAAGAGCCGAGGACCCAGCGCGCAAAGGCCGTATTCCAGAGCGCGGTCAGGCCGACTCTTTCGGGCGCCTTTTCTTCGGGTAATATGGACCAGCGCCGGAAGACCCGGAACCAAGTCGGGATCTGGGCCAGCAGCGATTCGACCTGTCGAACCTCGGACAGGTGTCCAAAACGGCGGGACACGATTTCGCCCGGCGTCTTCAGACCTGCAAAAAAGAGGGGCTCTTTGCGCCTGACCCCGGCGTACATCTCTCGAAACGGCGGATCGAGATAGCTCTCCCATTCGGCCAGACCACTCTCCTCTAACTGGGCCGCCATGAGACCGGCCTGCTGCTGGAGGCGTCGGAGCAGGCCCCAGCCGGTCTGGAAGAACGGACGCATCTGTGTCGTTTGGAGGAGTTCACGCGCTGCGGTCTCCTCTTCTTTGGCGGCGTAGGACAGACCAATGTTGACATAGTCGTGCGCCATGCCAACGCAGCGACGAATTTCGCTGACTTCTCCGGTATCCCGGGCCTCGGCCGTGACAATGTTGTTGGTCAGATAGGCGAGTTCCTGACCGATCTGCGTAATGGTCTGGTGTGACAGGCTCGCCAGCATCCGGGAGAAAAAAGACGTGGGCTCGGCGAGCAGCGCTAAAGCGTGATCGGGTGGCGTACTAGCGTCGTCCCCGGCGGCAAGATGAAGCGTGTCGGGGGAACGCTGATACGCCGGTAGCGGAATGGAGTCCGGCGGGATAAAGCGGAAGAGCGCTTGCGCCTCTTCATATATCGGATAGCCACGGTCTTCGAGGCGCGCCGCTCGCCAGCGAAACGCCTGCTCTTCAAGGCCGCTTTCGAGTTCAAACAAACTGTTTTCGAGCGCGTGGAGATACCGGCGATAATCGAGCGTACGGAGTTGCTCAAGCAGGAGGTATAAAATGGGCTCCGACTCGCCGCGGAAGCGGAGGAGATACTGATCGTCGAAGGTGAAATATCTGGACTCGTCAAAGTCCGGCTCCTCCTCGACATCCACTTTGCGGACAACCTCAAAGTGGCGCTGAATCAGGAGGACCAGGAGTTCGATGTCGGCGTGCAAAATCCATTCAGCCAGCTTACTGCTCCCACTCTCGTCGAGCAGCATCAGCCAGTTCATCAAACGCTCGTCATCCAAGCTGTCCTTGCGCCAACAATCCAGGTCCAGCATGTCACGTACCTGTTCAGGCGCCGCCATTGTCAGGAGTCCGACCGCATCGTGTAGCCCAATCTCCTTGAGCGTATACAGTAAGGTCTCAGAGGAGAGCGCCCGGACTATGGCCACACCGTTCTTTGCCGAGAGGAGGAATTCTTGCCGGTCTGTGGCATCAAGCTGTGCCAGTTGCGCGGTCTGTTCGGCGACCGAGAGCTCGGGCAGACCGGCCAGGTCGGGATGAAGCACACGCTCAGAATCCGTCATGGGTTTCACTACAACTCAAGAATACGAATATCCGAGGGGTCATTTCTGACATGCGCGGTGCGCTTGTCAAGGGAGGAAGGAAAACGCAAGCCTCTTGCTTTTCAGCGCCGAGTTCGCAAAAAGGACAGCCAGAGGAGGGAATGTTATGAGTAATCTTGCGTATCAGGACAACGCTGCATACACGCTCGAACAGCTTGCCGAAGATGTGGGAGCGCTGGTCGCCCGTGAAAAAGAACACGCCACGATTGTTGCGGCGGCGGAACCCCTGCTGGAACGTTTTCTGGCTGCCGGCAGTCTGCCGGAAGAATACTGTCAACCAGCCCCCGGTCGGATTACCACTGAGCACAAAGACTTCACCCTGTATCGCCTCCACCGTGGGCCTGAAGACTGCTTTAATATTATGGTCGCCATCTGGCCTCCGGGCGGATCAAGCGGCGTACACGATCATGCCGGAAACTGGGTCGTTGAAGGCGTGTATCGGAACCAGCTCCATACCATTCGGTATAAACGTCTCGACGCTGGGACGCAGCCGGGGTATGCAGAACTCCGCGAAACCACCGCGCTCGATCTCCGTTCGGGCGATGTCGCCCACGTCCTGTCCCCGAACGAGGAAGTCCATGATTTCCTCAATGAGACCGACGAGCCGGTCGTGAGCGTCCACATCTATGGTGGGGATATCAGTACCGAGACGCTGAACTATTTTGATCCGGCCAGCAAGTCCGTCGAGCGTGTTGCGCACGACCTGCAATACGACAACGAATAGGAGTGCCGGGGAACGGGCCGTCCCGTTCTGCGCGGTCAGGCTCTTCCTCTTTACATGCGTGAGAGCCTGACCGGATCGGTGTGTGGGCTGAGCAGGGAAGGAGTTTTCCCCGGAAGCAGCATAAAGTCGTCATAGGCTGCCTCCGATACGCTGGCCATAGTGTCAGAGTCCGAGAGCACGGCGATGCCGCGTACCTTTCCCGGTTCAAAGCCAAAGAGGTCTTTATAGTCCTGGTAGAAGTTAATGGTTTCTTGTCGCCACTCACCAGGCTCGGCCGGCCCGCGCTGTAAGACGACGACCTTGGCGCGCCAATAGACCGGACTGTCGAACCGCGTGCCAACCGCCAGCGTCGAACTCCAGACGTATTTAATCACCCGCGGCATGAGGCGGCTGTCAAATATCACGTAAACGGCTGCGGCCGAGTCATTCGTCTTTTTTGCGCGCTCATCGGCGCCGGGAGGGAGTTTGGTCGCGCGCCACCGCCAGCGTAAAATCGGGTAGTCCTGTGGCCTACAGACATGTTCTATGCCGATCTGGACATCCTGTTTGTTGGCATAGGCGTGGAGAAATCGATTACCGTCTTCTTCAGCAATGCGGTAGACGGCCTGCGCGGTGGCTTCGCTGCCACGTACCTTCCAGCCTGATGGGAATACGCCAGCCGGGTACTGCTGAAAAGTCTCCTGAAAAGACGGTTCGCCCCGGAGTGTTTGCGCCATGTCCGCATCGGGTTCAGCTACGCTGGAAAGAGTCAACACGCCTGCGAGCAGCAAGGCGATGAACCCCGCAACTCGGACTCGCGCCTTCTCCTGTTGGTCGAATCGAGTCCGAGTTGCGCTCAAATGAACCATGACGAATAGGGGCAGGGATAGAGGAAGGACCCCTGGAGCGCAAGCCCGATGAGGAGGACCGCTCTCTTGCGGCCTTGGCACGTCTCCGGGGACTGTGGTATTCAGGCGGCACGTTGCCAAGCATGTTTGGGCTGTGTGAGGAGACTACTGCACATGGAAATTCTTGCAGAAGGACAGGGTGCATACCTGCCACCCGACCCCGATGGATTCCGCGCCTGGGTGAGAGACAACAAGCCGCGGACACTCGTGCATAAAGTGATGAACGAGCACGAAGCCATTGAGAAGTTTGTCTCTGACGGGGACTATGTGGCGTATGACTGCAACTACTTCCAGCGTGGCCCGAGTTCGCTCATTCGTGAGATGATTCGCCAAAAGAAAAAAGACCTGTGGGTCTGTGGGAAATTCACCTATGTCGCACTCGCGCTGCTTGTCGAAGGGGGCTGTGCCACCAGGGCGGATATCGGGTTTGTTGGGTTTGGCCCGTGGTTGTCCAAAGCGGTCGCCGCAGGTCGCCTCCAAACCTATGAGTACTCCAATGTGGTGATGACCTATCGGCTCCAGGCCGGCGCCCAGGGCTTGCCGTTTATTGGCGTGCGGTCGTTTGGAGGGACCGCCGGCTTTTCTCAATCCGGGGCCAAGCTGGTCAAAGACCCGTTTTCGGGCAAGCCGGTTGTCCTGCTGCCGGCGCTGAACCCGGATGTTTCGATCATCCATGTGCATCAGGCTGACGTGTACGGCAATGCCCGCGTCTATGGGACTGGCATCTCCCATGTTGATTGTGCCCTGGCGTCCAAGAGAGTCATTGTGTCCGCCGAAGAAATCATTGAAACGGATGAATTTCGACGCGATCCGGCCCGGACGTCCATCCCCCATTTTACAGTTGATGCGGTCGTGCATGCGCCTTTTGGTGCCTATCCGGGAACGGTCCAGGGACGCTACGCCTCAGATGTCCAGCACGTGGTCGAGTGTTTCGGCGGGACCATGCGCGGCGACCTGCAACCCTATCTTGAAAAATGGGTCTATAGTGTCGATTCGCACGCTGAGATGTTGGAAAAGCGCGTGGGGTGGAAAAAACTCCAGGACTTACAACGGCGCGAAACCATTCGGGAGGGATACTCGATATGACACCGGCCACACATTTTGCGGAACGAGAACATTTGATCTGTACCGTCTCGCGGGTCATTGAGGAAGAAAAAAGCTACTGGGTCGGTGGCGGCGGAGAGCCCTTATACAGCATTTTGCTGGCTCAACGGCTGTACGCCTCAGGCGTCCAATACCTGACCGAGGATGGCGTGATTGCCCCGCAATCCATGCTGCCCTGGGACCCCCTGATGACCATGGTGGCCTCACGGGCCGGCTATCGCGCCCTCCAGTGGGGAAGCATGAATACGGCGGGCAATTTTGCCCAACTCGGCTATGTCGATGTCGGTATCCTCAACACCCTCCAGGTCGATCGCTACGGCAATATCAATTCAACCGTACTGGGAGAATACGAAGGCGGCCAAGGCCGGCGTTTTGGCGGCCCAGGTGGCGCCGATACTATTGCCGCCCAATGCTGGCGCACAATCCTGATGACCGACCAACAAAAGCGGAAGTTTCCCGAACGGGTGGACTTTATTTCATCACCGGGCTTTCTCGACGGACCAGGCGCGCGCGAGGCCAACGGCCTGCCCCCAGGCACCGGGCCATGGCGGGTGTTCACCCCGTGGGCGATGTTCGGCTATGAGGAAAAATCGTGCGAGCTGCTGCTTATGGCGATTTCGCCGTTTGTCACGGTCGATATGGTTCTGGCCGAGATGTCCTTTGAGCCGAAAATAGCCCCGACTATTGAAACGCTTGATCCACCCATGGAAGAAGAGTTGGAGATCATCCGCACCCAACTCGATACAGATGGGCAAACAACGGGCCGCGGGCAGTGGATCGAAAAACGGGACGACAAATACGTTTTTGCCGAAACGCAGGGACGCGAGTAAGAGGATTCACAGTCTTTGAGTTTGTTTTTTTGATGGTATGAGGGCAACGTTTTATTCCGTGTCGCCCCTTATATGATCGACGCTCTGGCCTGTTTCCTCAGCCCATTGTCGAGCAATTGTTTCCAGCCTTGTTGCCTGCGTACTCGTCAGACCCTGGACAAAGCGCTCAACCTTTCTATGCCGCCAGATGGGCAGCCTTTTATGCTCCGGCATTGACTCAAAAGGAAAAAATATCTCACGATACAGTGCGATTGTGATTTCACGGGTTTGTTTTTTGTCGATATTCTCCCAGCACCACCGGAAAAACTCTTGGATCTGAACGACAACGAGGCTGAAGAAGAAAATTTCTAGCCATTCCTTGGACGACATCTCTTTTGGTCGCCTAGGGGACGGCTCGCTCTTCTCTGCTGTCTTTTTGGTAGCCCCTGTTTTTTTCTTTCCGATAGATTGCTTCACAGCCCGTTTTGTCTGTGGTCGCCCCCCCTTTTCTTTCGGTCGTGTAGTTGTTTTCTGCGCCTTTTGCGCCCTTTTCGCCATTCCCATATCATACCAAGACTTCCCCTTGCGTCTATTGGTTGTTGGAGTGAGTGGCTAAATTTTCATTTCTCCGCCGATCTTTTTTGGGATAAAGGTCTTTTACAATAGGTACTTAAATGACTTGCCGTGATAGGCTTTCTCCCGGAAAAGCCGCGCTCTCCACGGTAATGAAGTAGTGTAGGCGAGGTTGGATTACCTCTGGAGGCGGTGATTATGGACTAGAACAGTTTTCTCCGTGGTGTAGCGAGGTGCTCTCCCTAGTTCCGTAGGGTGCATCCCATGCACCACCTTGACTTGGTGCGCAGGGCGCACCCTCCTTATCGGGAAACGCGCGGAGGCTGGTGGACGCTACACGAATGTGAATTTTGCTCTAGCCACCTCCAGACGAAGCAGAGGGCGTTTCCACCTGTCAGGGGCCAGAGTCCAGCAGACCACAGGCTTCAGCGATGAGTTCATAGGAGCGCACGCGCTTGGAAAAATCATAACAGATCGTCACAATGCCAAGGTCCGTGGTCTGAAACACCTCGGCCAGGTGTTCGAGCTGCGCTTTCACCTGCTGTGGGTCTCCGTCAACATTGGAGCGGCGATACTGTTCCAGATAGGCCAGTTCGTCAGCGCTATACGGATAGGCGCGGGCTTCCTCAGGTGTGGGAACCCCCTGGCGGCGACCACGAATGATATTCAGCCGCACCAGACTTCTGCTCGCCGACAGATATTGTGCCTCTTCTTCGGTCTCCGCACATAAAGCCTGAACCGTCACATTGACTTTGGGCTCGGCCAGAAATTCTGATGGACGAAAGTGACGACGGTAGCTCTCAACAATAGCCGGACCATGCTGGACGCCGATACCAAAGAAATAGGCATAGCTGAACGGTAGCCCCCGCTCCGCCGCAATGAGGGCCGAATCAATGCCCGAGCCGAGCAACCAGACTTCCGGGGTGGTGCCCGCGGTGGGTCCGGCGTGGACATCGGCAAAACGATGGTCCGGGGGGAGATTATCGGCCAGATAGGCGATCAGGTCGTCGACCTGCTCCGGGTAATACCGGATATCGCGGGGTTGGCCGGGGTAGGAGAGCGCCCCCGCGGTGCGCTGATCGCTCCCAGGCGCGCGGCCCAGGCCGAGGTCGATGCGGCCGGGATAAAAGGATTCAAGGACGCGGAATATCTCGGCAACTTTGAGGGCGCTGTAGTGGGGCAGCATCACGCCCCCACTTCCGACTCGAATATATTGCGTGCGGGCGGCAATCTGGCCAATCACGATTTCCGGGCTGGTGCCGGCGAAACCGGGCAGATTGTGATGCTCGGCCACCCAGAAGCGTTCATAGCCGAATTTTTCCACCGCCTCGGCCAGAGCGACCGTCTCCCGCAACGCTTGAGCGGCCGTGCCCCCTTGCCGGACAGGAGACTGGTCGGCCACACTCAAATGCAGTTGTTGGGCCATGGCTGAATAAAAAGGGCAGCCCCGTAGAACTGCCCCCTGCTGCCTTGTCTGCGAAGGCAGTTTTAGGCCGTCTGTTCCTTAAAGAACGCCCCGATCTCCTCAATAGCCTGCTGGCCTTCGGGAAGAATCGGTGCGAACAAATGCCACACATGCGGCATTTCATCCCAGATTTTCAGCGTCACGTTGACATCGGCTTTCCGGGCGCGTTCCGTGATTCTTGTGGCGTCATTCAACAAGGTTTCTGCGTCCCCGACCTGGACCAGCAGGGGCGGCAGGCCCGCCAGATTGGCATGGAGCGGGGCGGCCAGCGGGTCTTTCGGGTCTGCGTCGCCCAAATACAGCTTGGCCATATTGAGCAGGCCTTCTTTCTGGACAACCGGATCGACCGCAGCCCGCGTGGTCATCGACTCTCCCGTGCCTTCCATATCAACCCAGGGCGAGATACCAATGCCCGCGGCCGGCATGGGCTCCCCGGCGTCACGGATAGCGATGAGGGCGGCCAGCGCGAGGCCGCCACCAGCCGAGTCTCCCGCAATAGCAATGTTTGAGGCCTGAATCCCTTGTCCGAGCAGCCACCGGTAGGCGGCCACCGAATCGTCCACCGGAGCGGGGAAGGAATGCTCGGGAGCCAGACGATAGTTGAGGGAGAGCACGCGGGCACCCGCTGCCTGCGACAGACGACCGGTCATATCGCGGTGGGAACCGGCGGAGCCCATCACGTAGCCGCCCCCATGGACGTACAAGATGACCTTGCCCTGGTCGGCGCCATCGGCATCACTCCATTCGGCTGACACCCCACCCGCGTCAACCGGGGTACACGTCACCCCAGCCGGGGCTTGCGCTTCGATCATGATGGCGCGTATCTCGTTGATATCTTTGGCCTCGGCCATCTTCGCCCCCATCTCTTTGAACAGAGCGAGGGTCTGTTGCAGTTGCGGACTTGCCATAGCGAACCTCCTTTTTACAGATGAATCGTCTCACCACACGACAGACGTATAACCGGTATAGCCCCGACCGGGTATTGTCAACTCAAAACAGGTTACGGGCGACGGACCAGAACGGTCTAGGCCACCCAGCCGTACTGAAAGGTATGGATCGTGCCGGGCGGATACCACCACTGACCGGTCTGACACAGGGGACAGGTCTTTGGCGTGGACCCCCGTCTATATTCCGGGACACCGGCCATGGCTTGCACTGCGCCTTCAAAGGTCCCATCTCGGGTGACCTTTTTCGTCAGCAAGTAGAGTCCCATGCCACAGTCAGGACACGAAAGAATTGTGCCGGCATTCAAAAACGGGAGCGAGGTAATCTGATCTGGGAAGGGCTGCGGCATGGTCCCCTCCAAATACTCAGACCCGCCGTTGGCGCTGGGCCTGCTGCGCCTGAGCCGCAAACTCAGACGGCTTCATAATGAGCGAGCTTTTAGATTCTTCCTGTTGTTGCTGCTTTTCTTCCGTGTAGTGCAGGCCGATGCTTTGCTGGACCAATCCTTCACAAAAGGGAATGCTACTCCCACTCGCTCCTTCCTTTTGGAGGGCAAGCGACACGGCCAGGGCGCGTTGGGCTGACACGACACGTTCGGTTGTTGCAAAATACAGTGCCATTTCTTCCAAGCGCCGGGCGTAGACCTGGCCGCTCTCCCCTGAGAACACTTCGGCAACCGCCTGTTTGATAACATCGTCCACCCGGTCTTTTTGCTGGTGCTGATTCAGCACCAGGGGGCTCTCCTGCGCACTGGTGATCTTTTCGACATAGGGCTTGGCCTGTTCTGCGTCAAACACCCACCGCTGCATTTCCGGCTCTTCGCCCAGTTGGATAGATGTTGCCAAAAAAGTGTCGTCGGCAGCGACGGCCTGACGATCCAAACTGTCCGGCAGGGGAACGGCCTGGGACAAAGAGTCAGCGGGTCCGGCTTCGTCTGAACGATTGGCGGACACAAAAGACCGAAGCGCCGGATAGGATTCGACTTCTTTTCTGCCTTGGGCCTCGGCCCGTTCATAGCCTTCCTGCATCAGAAAATCACAATACCGCCACGGCACCTGAATCATGGTCACGCCGCGGCTGTCGAGCAAATCCTGAAGTACCTGCCGCAGCATTTTGCGCGATATTTCCGTGCCTTCGATATAGCGCAGGCCTTCGGGTTCGTTGACCAAGGCAGACAGAAAATGCAGCCCGCCGCCAAGGCGTGATTTCACTATCCAAACCAGGCGGTCGCCTCTCCCGTCCATTGGGGACAGATAGCCCTCCGGTTCAATCGGGGTGAGAATGGACTTGCCGGCTCCCTTTTGCGGGCGGTCGGCCTGTATCCCTTTTTGTGACAGACGATAGAGGGCACGGCTGATCTCTTTGCGCAACTGCTTATCGGTCGCCTGCTCACCCCAATCCGCCAGGAACTGGGCCGACTCTGCCGTCTGGACCTCGCCCAGTAAGGCGGCCAAGGCGAAGTCGGCGTCGGCATTCTGGCCTCTGCGCTCATTCAGGCTGGCAATATCCAGGTCTTGTCCGGCGGTGGGCTGAATTCCCCATTCTTCCAGCGCTTTTTTGCCTCGTGCCAGGCGTGGGTCGCGCTTCGCACTCTTTTTCGCCATGTATTCCTCCCCAGGGCTGTCCGCAGCTTATCCAGCCCACTCCTCGACTGTCAACGGGATTCGCTTCCTGCCTGGTCTAGCCTGCCTGGGGTATTGTTGTTAGGTAGGCTACACGGAGGTCGAGATAGGATGGCGACAGCGCGTTTTTGTCCACAGTGTGGAACAAAGACTATCCCGAAAGCAAATTTTTGCACGAATTGCGGGGAATCTCTCGGAGGCAAAGCCAGAGAGCAGCAGGCCGAGAAATCGGCCACCCCATCACTGACAGGCGCACGGCGGCTGCCTCTCCCTGGCCTCATTGTTTTGTCCTGCTACCTCGCCGTCGGCATTGGGCTCTGGGTCTTTGTCCTGCGGACAGAACCTTTCGCCCCGACCCCCACCCCTTCCACGCAAGCCAGTACGGGCGGCTCGGCCCTGCCCCAGGATCACCCCCAGGTTTCCTTGCCCGAGGAAGTGCAGAACCGTATTGCGGAACTGGTTGCCCAGGCCAATGCCGCTCCGCAAGACCCCAATGCGTGGCGGACCCTGGCTGAAGTCCAGTTCCGGGCGTCGCAGTTGGATGCCAGCTACCGGAGCGCGGCCCTGGCCTCCTATCGCAAGCTGTTTGAGCTTGTCCCGAATGATCTGGATGCGCTGCGCGGCCTGGGGAATGTCTACTACGACCTTGAGGAACATCACCAGTCGATCGAGTATTATCAGCGCTACTTGGCACTGGACCCGGATAATGCCAGTGTGACGACCGATCTCGGGACCATGTATCTCTATACCGGTCAAGTCGACCGCGCCATCGCTTTATACCAATCCGTCCTGGCCAAGCAGCCCGGCTTCTTCCAGGCTCATTTTAACCTAGGGGTCGCCTATCAGGAGAAGGGCCTGCCCGAACAAGCCGCCGCCTCATTACAGCAGGCCAAGAGTCTGACGGATAATACGACCGTCCAGACCCGCATCGACCAGCTTCTGGAACAATTCTCGAACGGGACGGCCCCATCCCAAACCGCAGCGTCAACCCAATTTTCCCCGTTTCAGCAAGCCGTGGAATCGCTCTTTCGCGCACATGAAATGATGGCGCCCAAAATCGTCCGCATTGAGTGGCCGTCGCAAACCCAGGCCAGGGTCTTCTTTCGCAATTTCCCCATGGCTGGTATGCCTCAGACGGTCCGGGACAGTTTCAGAGAAAAACTCCGGGGCCAGCTCATCGACACCGGGCAAAAGGCTGGTGTCAGTGGTTTGGCGACCGTTGAGCTGATCGATATTGATACCCAGCACGTCATGGAGACCCTCACGACCACTTCATAAATAGAGTAAACGAGTCACGATTATGAGCGAAGCAACTATTCCGAATGGTGCGGTTCCGTTTTATTTACCCATAGGCGATGAGGTCGAGATTTTTCGGGCCGCCTATGAGTGTCGTCTGCCCGTGCTGCTCAAAGGCCCGACCGGCTGCGGCAAGACCCGCTTTGTCGAGCATATGGCCCATGTGCTCATGCCGAACCGCGACCCGGAAGCCCCGGAAAACATCGTCACGGTCGCCTGCCATGAAGACCTGACGGGCAGTGATCTGGTTGGGCGATATCTGATTAAGGGCGATGATACCGTCTGGGTGGATGGACCGCTGACCCAGGCCGTCCGCACCGGGGCGATTTGTTATCTGGACGAGATCGTGGAAGCCCGTAAGGATACCATCGTTCTTATCCATCCGCTGACCGACCACCGGCGTATTCTGCCGGTTGACAAGCGGGCCGAAATCCTTGAGGCGCATGAGAACTTTCTGCTGGTCATCTCGTATAACCCCGGCTACCAGAGCATTCTCAAAGACCTCAAACACTCCACGCGGCAGCGTTTTGTGACGGTCGAATTCACCTATCCGCCCCGCGATAAGGAAGCTGAGATCATTGCCCACGAGAGTGATTTGCCACTGGAAACCGCGCTCGACCTCGCCAAGCTGGGCGAAAAGGTCCGCCATCTGAAAGCCAGCGGCCTGGAAGAAGGCGTCAGCACCCGGCTGCTCATCTATTCCGGCCAGCTCATTCGCCAGGGGGTGACCCCACGGCGCGCCTGTACCGTTGCCGTCTCCCGTTCACTGACGGACGACAACGACTCCCAGCGCGCGATCGATGAAGTCATTAACGCGATTTTTCCAGAATAGGTTTGTTGCCAGTCTGCCGTATCAGGGCGTTGCGCCCTCGATGATCTCCCGGGCCGTGCGGAAGACGGCCTGGAACATGGGCTGGGTGAGCCGCCCGGTAAAGGTGTTCTGTTGGCTGGGATGGTAGGAACCAATGAGGCTGACGTCGTCCAGGTCGTAGCGCTTGCCATGTCCGAATTTCGGTCGGGGCGTTGGAACCTTCAGGCCGACTTCCCGCCGGGCTTTGAGATAGGCTGAAAAAGCCAGTTGTCCCAGCCCAATAACGACCCTGACCTGTTTCAGCAGTTGGATTTCCCGCAGCAAATAGGGTTGGCAGGCCTCGAATTCTTCTCGCGACGGTTTGTTGTCCGGCGGTGCACAGTGAACGGCCGCGGTGATATACGCGCCCTGCAACTTGAGGCCATCATCGATATGGGTTGAGGTCGGCTGGTTGGCGAAGCCAGAGGCGTATAATGCGCCGAATACCCAGTCCCCGCTGCGGTCTCCGGTAAACACCCGCCCCGTTCGGTTGCCGCCATGCGCGGCCGGCGCCAGGCCGACGATATACAGCCGCGCGGTGCGGTCACCCAGACTCGGGACCGGCTGGCCCCAATAGTCCCAGTCACGGTAGCGTTTGACTTTCTCCTGGGCCGTACGCTGGCAGTGCTGAATCAGCCTGGGGCAGCGCCGGCAGGCCACGGTCTGGCGTTGGAGTTGGGCGATGGTTCGCATCCTTCGACTTCAGGCGCGCTACGCCTTACGCTCAGGACCAACGGCCTCCTCTCCGTTCGTGCTGAGCGTAGCGTAAGCGAAGTCGAAGCACCGTCTCCCCGGCGGAGTGCTTTACAAACTCAGGATATACTGCACGAGCGTCCGCACGCCAAAGCCGGTGCCGCCTCTCGGGGCGTGTGGCAGGGCCCGCTCTGAAAAAGCCGGGCCGGCAATATCCAGATGCGCCCAAGGGACCTCCGAGACAAACTCTTCAAGAAACAGCGCTGCGGTAATCGCCCCCCCATAACCCCCGCCGATATTTTTAATGTCGGCGATGGGGCTCTTGATGTCGTCCTTATACTCCTTCACCAGGGGCATGGGCCACAATTGTTCGCCCGTCTCTTTGCTGCTGGCCAATAAATCGTCCGTCAGTTGCTGATTATTGCTGAACAGCCCGGCGACTCGGGAGCCCAGGGCGACCATGCAGGCACCGGTTAAGGTGGCCAGGTCAATAATGACGTCGGGCTTGTCCTCTACGGCACAGATCAGCGCATCAGCCAGGATCAGGCGGCCCTCCGCATCCGTATTGAGGACCTCGACGGTTTTGCCGTTTCGATAGCTGATGATATCACCGGGTTTCTGCGCCGTGCCGCTCGGCATGTTTTCAGACGAGGGCACATACCCCGTGACCTGGACCTGCGGTTTGAGCGCAGCAATCGCCCGCATCGTCCCCAGCACCGTTGCCCCACCCGACATATCAATTTTCATCGTCTCCATGGACTTGGCCGGCTTGAGCGACAGCCCACCGGAGTCAAAGGTGAGCCCCTTGCCGACCAGGGCGACCTTCTTTTTGGGCTTTGCGGCGGGTGTATAGCGCAGCGTGATGAAGCGGGGCTCTTCCGGCCCGCCGCGCGAAACCGCGAGCAGGCCGTGCATTTTGGCCGTCTTGATCTTGTTCACACCCCAGACTTCGGTCTTGAGCCCGTTTCCGTCCGAGAGCTTTTTGGCTTGATTGGCCAAATACGTTGGTGTGGAAACCGAAGCGGGTTCATTGACCAGATCGCGTGCCAGAAAGACACCCGGAACCGTATTCTGCACCGTTTCGAGAGACTGGCTGAGCCGGGTACTTTTCCTGAGACCGGGACCGACCAGGGTGAAGGTCTCGATGGCCGTCTTTTTCCCGTTGTCGGATTTGTACTTCTGAAAGGCATAGCCGGACAGCAGTATCCCTTCGAGGATCGCGGCGCCCATGCCCTGCACATCCATGTCCGGTTCGACAAACCAGGCCATGCGCTTCGCGCGTTGCTCCTGCGCCTGGCGGCGGGCCGTCGCTCCGACCTGACGCCAGGTGGACGACTCAATGCTCGCCTGCTTCCCGAGCCCAAGCAGCAGCACCAATACGCTGGGGAGACGTTTATGCGTATGGAACAGGAGGCTCTCACCCCGTTTGCCCTGGAAGCGGCTGCGCCGTATTTGCTCGCGCAGCGCGCCGTCCACCGCGGCATCAAGGGCTTTCAGGTGGGTGGCGTTGTGTTTCCCTTGGGCAACTGAGACAACCAGCAGGTCACTGCGGATGGCCGTAATGGATTGGGATTGAATCCGAACGTTCATAGCCTTCTTCCCTTTCTCGTAGCAGTCCAGCCTGAGGCCAGAGCGCTACGAAGCCGGAGCCGCTCCTCTTTGAGCCAAGGCGCGCAACTGCCGTTTGACAGAGCGGATATTGCGTCGGATCTTTTTGAGTTCTTTGTGTTCTTTTTGCTCCAGGGCAGCATCCCGTTGCCCCTTGAGTTCCTTCATCTGTTTTTTCAGGTCGGCCTTTTCTGCCATGATTCCTTCCTTTTATCCTGATAATCCCCGAATCCCTTAATCCTGATCGAATGTCTTTTTTGCCAGATAAAACATTGCCGCGCCAGCCGCCCCATACATCAGTATGCCCTCAACCAGTCCGACTCCGCCAGCGAGCATGAGCACCAGGACAACCAGCGCTGTCCCAATGACAGCCACCACCTTTTCAATCCGCTCCTCCCGCCCGCGGGCCTCCTCCACATGCGCGCTCACCCGCGTGCCACACTCCGGACAACGCCCATTACGCTTCCGGTAGAGAATTTTTCCGCACTGAGGGCAGGGGATCCGAAGATGGAGTGGCATACGCTAGAAACACGAAGGCCCCGGCTCGTCGCTCACAGAGACAAACAGGGGCCTTCTCAACTGTTGACAGGATTATTCTACTGACCAGACATCTCCACGGCGCAGCAGGGTCTCAATTTTCCCTGGGCCGGACTTTTCGACGGCGTCCTGAATCTGTTGGTTCATCAAAGACTCGATCGTCGGTCGCTCGGTTGAAAACAGGACCCCAACCGGCGTGGGGAAGTTAGGCGGCGTCATGCGACCGAGCAAATAGGCCAGGGTTTGATCATGTTCATCGTGAACCAGCAGATCCGAGGTGCCGATACCATTCCCAATAGTGACCACTTCAGGGGTTAAGCCCTTGAGGCGAATACCCCGGTCTTTGTTCTTGCCAAAAACCATGGGTTTGCCATGCTCAAGCAGCAGTTGGGTATCGGCCTTGGAATCTTTCGCCTTCAGGTACTCCCAGGCGCCGTCATTATAGACGTTGCAGTTTTGCAGGATTTCAATAAACGCCCCGCCCTTATGGGCGGCGGCCCGCCTCAGTGTCTCCTGCTGATGCTTGGCTTCGGTGTCGATACTGCGGGCGATAAACGTCGCCTCCGCTCCCATCGCCAGGGCTATCGGGTTGAGCGGATGGTCGGCCGAGCCCATGGGCGTGGATTTGGCAACCTTGCCGAGCTCTGAGGTGGGCGAGTACTGGCCTTTCGTCAGACCGTAAATCCGGTTGTTGAAGAGCATGATTTTGAGCTCGACATTCCGGCGCAGCGCATGGATGAGATGATTGCCACCAATGCTCAAGCCATCACCGTCACCCGTGACCAGCCAGATGTGCAGGTCGGGTCGGGAGACCTTGAGGCCGGTTGCAATTGCCGGCGCCCGACCATGAATGGTGTGAAAGCCATACGTGTTCATGTAGTACGGGAAACGACTCGAACAGCCGATACCCGAAATGAAAACCGCTTTCTCTTTGGGAATACCGAGCTCAGGGAAGATCTTTTGGACCTGAGCCAGAATGGCATAATCCCCACAGCCCGGACACCAGCGGACGTCCTGGTCTGAAACAAAGTCTTTCCGGGTCAATTTTACCGCAGCTTCTGTGCTCATGGTCCTTAGTCCTCCAACATACGGGTAATACGGGTTGCCACTTCAGACACCTTAAACGGACGGCCTTGGATTTTATTCAGCCCAACCGCGTCAACCAGATATTCGGCGCGGATCAACTTGAGGAGCTGACCCATATTCATCTCAGGGACCAGCACCTTTTCATACCGGGCCAATATCTCACCCAGGTCGGCGGGAAGCGGATTCAGATAGCGCAGATGGGCCTGGGCGACCGAGTGGCCCTGCGCCTGCGCAGCCTCGACTGCAGCGGCAATAGCCCCATACGTACTGCCCCAGCCCAACACCAACAGCTTGCCCCGCTCGGGCCCCGTCACCTGAGTAGGAGGAATCTCCTGGGTGATCTTCGCCACCTTCTGATGTCGCACGCGCACCATCTGTTCGTGGTTGGCGGGGGCGTAGCTGATATTGCCGGTCAGATAGTCCTTTTCAATGCCGCCGATACGGTGCTCAAGACCCGGTGTTCCCGGTTTGACCCAGGGGCGGGCCAGGGTTTCTTCATTCCGCAGATAGGGGAAGAAGCCTTGCGGGTCGGTCCGAAACTCGACCGGGATACTGGGCAGGTCATCGACACTCGGCAGGAGCCAGGGCTCCGAGGCGTTGGCCAGGAATCCGTCCGTCAGCAGGATGACCGGCGTCATATACTTCATTGCGATTCGGGCCGCCTCAAAGGCGGCGTGAAAACAGTCCGCCGGTGTTGAGGCGGCAATCACGGGCAGAGGCGATTCTCCGTGCCGCCCATAGATCGCCTGGAGGAGGTCGGTTTGCTCGGGCTTGGTCGGCATACCCGTACTCGGCCCGGCCCGTTGGATGTTCGTAATCACCATGGGCAACTCAACCGTGGCGGCGAGACCCATGGTCTCACCCTTAAGGTTCATCCCCGGTCCGCTTGTGGTCGTAATGGCGAGCGCCCCACCAAAAGCGGCGCCCAGGGCCGCTCCAACCCCGGCAATTTCGTCCTCTGCCTGGAACGTATAGACGTTATAGTTTTTGTACTCGGCGAGTTCGTGCAGCACATCGCTGGCCGGCGTAATCGGATAGCTGCCCAAAAAGAGGGGCAGCCCGGCCTTTTGGGCGGCTATCACAAAACCAAGGGCGGTGGCAGAGTTTCCGGTGATATTGCGATACGTCCCAGGATCGATCTCGGCCGGTTTGATCTCATAGGACGAGGCAAACATGTCGGTGTTTTCACCCAGGTTATAGCCGCCTTTGATGGCCAGGGTGTTGGCCTCGGCGACAACCGGGGTCTTGCCGAACCGCTGCTGTATCCATTCCAGGGTCGGCTCAATCGGACGATTAAAGAGCCAGGAGACAACGCCGAGGGCAAAAAAGTTTCGACTCCGCATGACCGACCGGTTTGGCAGGCCCGTATCCTTCAGAGCCAGAGTCGTCATTTTGGTGACTTCCACCTGATAGACCTGATATTTGTCCAGCGAACTGTCCTCAAGCGGGTTGGCTTCGTATTCGGCCTTCCTCAGGTTGGCCGAGGTAAATTCAGCCGGGTCAACGATGAGAATGCCGTTCTGCTTCAGGTCGGCAATATTGGTTTTGAGCGCGGCCGGATTCATGCACACCAGGGCATCGAGATCATCCCCCGGTGTATAGACATTTTTATTACTAAAATTGATCTGAAAGGCGCTCACACCATACAGCGTCCCAGTAGGGGCCCGGATTTCCGCCGGAAAGTCAGGCAGCGTCCCGACATCGTTCCCGGCAAGAACGGATTCGGATGTAAAACGGGTGCCGGTCAGCTGCATCCCGTCCCCGGAATCACCGGCAAAACGAATTACGACGCTTTCCCGTTCTTGCGTCGCCTTCTCTAGGGGCCCTCCCGCTGGATTGGTGGCCATGGAATCTCCCTCCCCTTTGCTGTCTCAGCGCTGTCCGCTCGGAATTATTACAGATGGGTCTGAATATGAAACAGTATGGCTCGGCAGAATATCCGACGTCATCAGTCCAAGGCAAGGGTCCGGCTGTCACCTAGGTTACAAAAAACGCAAAGAAAACGGGAGAATTGCCCATATTCGATCTCGCTCCCAGGGCCAGCCGGTTCCGTGCGCTCTCCCGCCCAAAGGCAGGAGGCGTAAAAGGGAGGGAAGGCGGAGGAGGGAAGCCGGCTTGGGAAAACGTTCGACCCCAACCGGCCAGTAGTCAGGCAGCCCGACGCGATATTTGAGTTCGGCCAGGGCTTCTTCCAGTCCACCGATCCGGTCAACCAGACCCCGCGCCACGGCCTGTCTCCCGCTCCAGACCCGGCCCTGGGCGCAGGCGTCAACCGCCTCATAACTGAGCGACCGGCCCTGGGCGACTTTTTTGACAAAGTCGCGATAGAAACTCTGGATTTCACTATTCATGCGTTCCTGTTCCGCCGGGCCAAAGGCCAGATAGTCGGAGAACAGGGCCGCGCGCTTGCCCCGGGTCAGGATTTCCTTATCCAGACCAAGCTGAGTGTACAGGCCGTGCAAGACCGCCTTGCCGGCAATGACGCCAATCGAGCCGGTCACCGTTCCTTCCTCGGCAAACACCGTCGTTCCGGCCAAGGCGATATAATAGCCTCCCGACGCAGCCACATCGCCCAGCGAGATAATTACGGGCTTCTCTTCTTTGGTCTGGAGAATCTCGTGCCAGACCAGATCAGAGGCCAGCCCGGACCCGCCCGGACTCGACACGCGGATAAGCACCCCGGCAATCTCCGGGGTTTCGCGGATGTGTCTGAGGTCTCGGATCACACTGCTGGAGCCGGTGGACTGAATCCCGTCACTCCCGGTTTCGGTTTCGCCGCGCGTAATCGTTCCACCCACCGTCATGAAGGCAATCCGTGCCGGAGGATACCGGAGCGCCTGGCGCCGCATGAGTCGTCCGCGACGCCGCAGGTAGGCACCCGCTTCAATGAATAGGTTTGGGTCGGTTGAGTCCGTTGGGTCGCTCTCGGCTGAATTCACAGCAGCAGCCCGTCCTTTTTTTTCAGTTTTCCCCTGTCCTCCGCGGCTTTCGAGCCAGTGCGGGATATCATCCTCATAGCCAATATGATCGATCAGGCCCGTTTCCTGGGCTTCGCGAGGCAGAAACAGTCCCTGGTCAATGAGGTCGCGCACGGTCGCTTTGTCTGTATTCCGGGTTGAGGAGACTCCCTCGACAATCTGATCGTACAGGTCGTCCAGCAGACTGTTCATCATCTCCCGATGGGGCTCAGACAGGGATGTCCGCGTAAACGGCTCCCCGGCTGACTTGTACTGCCCAGCCTGAGTGACCTGGGCCTCGATGCCCAGCTTGTCGAGCGCACCCTTGAAGAACATCGTTTCGGCCGCAAGACCGGTAACGGTCAGGTGACCAGCCGGAGCCATTGCCACCGCGCTGGCCGCGCTGGCGAGGTAATATTCCTGGGTGCCGCCCTCGGCCAGATAAACGAGGACGTATTTCCCGGCCTGACGGAGCGCCTGAATGGAGCGCCGCAGATT
Source organism: uncultured Binatia bacterium (SeqCode) (assembly GCA_965232605.1). GTDB lineage: Bacteria > Desulfobacterota > Binatia > Bin18 > Bin18 > Bin18. Next base: position 795,469 of record CBDDQA010000006.1, read on the forward strand.
TTGCAGCCGCGCCCAGCCCGTGTCCAGATTATCTATGATGAGAACAACGGCGCTGAGCTGCTCGTCCTCACGCGCCCAGCGCAAAAGAGTCGTCAGGGCGAACAGGTCCGGCGCGGCTGGCCGCCGAAACGGCAGGAAGCCCAGGACCCCCGCTTCGGCAATATGACCGGTCAGCTCTATCTGAAGGATGTTATACGGCCGGTGCCGGCCGGTGAGGCGGGCAAGAAGATCGATGGTCCAAAGAACGCAACGCGTAATGTTGCGGAACAGGAAGCGTATCATGACGGCGGAACAGTCTATGCTCCCCTTGCCGGAGTCGGCAAGGGTATTAGCTGTCTCTGACTACCAGCCGGGACTAGGCGTTTTCTTCTTTATAAATTTCCAGCCAGGCCATTTGGATGGCTTCGAGTTTGCCCTCGCTCGAATCCTGCGGGTCGTCGCTGAAATCCTCCAACTCGGTGACCCAGCGGAGCAGATCGGTAAAACGGATGCTCAAGGGGTCGGTCTCGGGCTGCGCTTCAAAGAGCTGCTCGGCAATATCCTCGGGTGTGTCCCAGTATAGCTGCATGACCCCTCCCGTGCGGTCGCTATAAGTCGGAGAGCTGCTTTTCACCCAGCGCCTCCTGGATTGAAGAATCCATAATCCGTTGGGCAAACGGCGTGGTCGCCTGGCTCAATTCCTCAGTCAGGTCCCGGATCAGATCGTAGTCTTCTCCAGCGCACGCCTCCCGGACCTTTTGCACCACCTGGGCAATCTGCTCTTCCTCACCCTCTTGCAGAAACGCGGCGTTCTGGCTCAGGGCTTTGTCGGTGGCATGCAGCACGGTATCGGCTTCGGTCCGGGCCTCAATCAGCAAACGCTGCTCAATGTCTTCCTCCGCAAAATCTATGGATTCTTCCAGCAACTGCTCCACTTCTTCGTCGGTCAAGCCGTAGGACGGTTTCACTTCAAGCGAGCGTTCGAGCCCGGTCCGCAAGTCGGTGGCGGAAACGTTCAGAATCCCGTTGGCGTCGATCATAAACGTCACCTCGACACGCGGGACTCCAGCCGGCTTGGACTCGATGGGGATGCTGAAACGGGCCAGGCTGCGACAGTCCTGGACCAGCTCGCGTTCCCCTTGCAGGACATGCACGGCGACCGCGGTCTGGTCATCCACCGCGGTGGTGAACATTTCCTTCACGCTTGCCGGGATGGTCGTATTGCGTTCAATGAGATGACTCATGACCCCGCCCATGGTCTCAATGCCTAAAGACAGCGGGACTACATCGAGCAGCAGCATATCCCGCCGCCGTCCGGACAGGGTATCCGCCTGAACAGCCGCCCCGAGCGCAACAACCTCATCCGGGTCGATATCGGTAAGCGGCGTCCGGCCAAAAAACTCACCCACGCGCTGACGTACCAGCGGCATGCGGGTCGAGCCGCCGACCAGGACGACTTCTTCAATAGCCTGGGTCTCAAGCCCGGCATCCTTGAGTGCCTGCCGGCATGGCTCAAGCGTGCGGGCCACAATCTCGTCAACCGCAGCTTCCATCTCAGGACGGCTCAGGCGGCGAGAGAGCTGCACGCCCTTTTCCGGGACAGACAGATTCAGGGTCGTCTCATCCTGCTCGGATAAGACCTGCTTGGCTTTTTCAGCCGCCCGCAGCGCACCATTCAGCACCTGCAAGTCGCCGCGCAGTTCTTCATCCAGCTCCGCCAGGAAAAATCGTTCGGCGATGGACCGGTCGATATCATCACCGCCCAGGCGGGTATTGCCATTGGTGGATAACACCTCGAAGATGCCGGTGTGGAGCCGCAGAATAGATACGTCAAACGTGCCCCCGCCAAAGTCATAGACCGCAATCAGCCCCTCTTCTTTTGTATTGAGGCCATAGGCGAGAGAGGCCGCGGTCGGTTCGTTGAGGAGGCGAATGACCTCAAGGCCGGCCAGCTTGCCGGCGTCTTTGGTCGCCTGACGCTGCGAGTCGTTGAAATAGGCCGGGACGGTAATGACCACCCGGCGGACTTCTTCTTGAAGGACCGCCTCTGCCCGGTCCCGCAGGGCGCGGAGAATCACCGCCGAGACTTCCGGCGGCGTCACCTGCCGGTCGTGGATGGCAAAACGGACCAGACTGGAAGTGTCGTCCTGATCGTCAACGAAGCGATAGCGCTGCCGATCCTCGGCACTCACATGCTCCATGCCGAGGCCCATAAAGCGCTTGACCGACCGAATGGTCGAGAGCGGCTGCGTTCGGGCTAATTCGCCCGCCTCCCGGCCGACAACAACCTGGTCGTTGGGCAAAAAACTGACGATAGAGGGGAGTGTCTTCTGCCCGGTTTCGCTATCGGCAATGACTTGTGGGCCGGCGTCGTTTACATACGCAATCAGACTATTGGTTGTGCCGAGATCAATACCAACGATACGTTCCACGATTTGCCTCTTTTATTCAAAGGGTGAAGAGACCCTTTCCACGTCGCGGGTTAAGGTCCGCAGATAGGCCATATCCGACAGCACCCGCTTGAGTTCGCTCAAGAGTCCGTCCGAGCTGTCGGCCTGTCCCCATTTGGAGAAGTTGGCCGCCAGCTTTTGCCGGAGTCCCTGCATCCGGTCGTCCAGATCATCCCGTACCTGGGTCAGCTCCGCTTTGAGGCCCGCCAGTGCGTCATCGGTCCCGGCACTCTGGGCCTCCCGGACGGCTGCCAGCTTTTCCTGCACCTCAAACACGAGGAGGGCCAGATCGGGAGGGACTTTGTTATTTTCCTTGCCGAGTTGTTCGCCGTTGAGTTCGAGCCAGTACTGGCCACGCTGGACAGGATCACGCAGCGTCCGATACGCCCGGTTCACCACCGCGGTGTTCTGAAGGCTGGCTGCCTGCTCCTCCGCAGTGCCGGTCTGGTGCAGGTCCGGGTGGAGCTGACGGCTCAACGCATAGTACGTGTCGGCCAGCGCCTGCTCGTCAAGCATGGGAGCCCGGGTCAGACCGAATACCGTAAAATAGTCAATGTCTGGCGGGAGGGGTTGGAGAGCCTCGCAGGCCGGGCAGAACACCTGGGGTGTATGCTCGTCCTGACAGCGCCAGCAGCGCACCACCGTTGGCATAGTAAAGGGTGGGCTAGACCGAGAATGAGCTACCGCAGCCGCACGCGCGTTTGATATTGGGATTCGTCAGCTTAAAGCCCGAATCCATTAAGGTCTCGGAAAAATCCAACTCTGTCCCGCGGAGATAGATAAAGCTTTTGCGGTCAACAATCACTTTGGCACTTTCCCGCTCAAAAACGCGGTCGCCGTCACGCGGGATATCCAGGTCCATCTTATAGGACAAGCCCGAACAACCCCCACCAACCACCTTGACCCGCAAGCCGCAGTCCTGCCGCTCGTCCCGTTCGGTCAGGCCCTCGATTTTTTTGGCTGCGTTTTCGCTGATTTCGATTTTGAGCTTTGCTTTTGCGCTTGCTGCCATGCCAGTTGTCCCAATCTGATTATGGTTGCGTTATGCCTGAGTCTAGGCGGCATTCTTCTTGGTTGCCCCCTGGTCCCGCCAGTCCGCCACCGCCGCCTTGATCGCATCCTCCGCCAACACCGAACAGTGTATCTTCACCGGCGGCAGGGCCAACTCCTCCACAATCTGCGTGTTCTTGATCGCCCCCGCCTCCGCCACCGTCTTCCCCTTCACCAACTCCGTCACATAACTCGATGACGCAATCGCCGACCCACACCCAAAAGTCTTGAACTTCGCATCTTCAATCACTTCGGTCTGCGGGTTGATCTTGAGTTGCAATTTCATCACGTCCCCGCACTCCGGCGCCCCCACCACCCCGGTCCCCACGTTCGCTTCTTCGCTCTCAAAACTCCCCACGTTCCGCGGCCGCTCGTAATGCTCTATCACCCGCTCGGTGTATGCCATGGCTGCTCCCTTCAGTCTCAAATGCTCTCGGTCTGCGCTCAGGTTTTCCACTGAACAGATTTCAGGTCAATGCCGGCCTTGGCCATCTCGTACAGGGGGGACATCTCCCGCAATCGGATGACCACCTCGGAGACGCGCTTGACCACATAGTCCACGTCCTCTTCGGTATTAAAGCGTCCCAGGCCAAATCGAATCGACGTATGGGCCAACTCTTCTCCGACACCCAGCGCCTTGAGCACATACGACGGTTCAAGGGTCGCCGAGGTACAGGCAGAGCCGGACGACAGGGCGATCTCCCGGTTGAGTCCCATCAGAAAGGACTCGCCTTCCACATACGAAAAACTCAGGTTCAGGTTGCCGGGAATCCGCTCGGTTGGATGCCCGTTCAAATACACGTCCTCCAGGTTGTCGGTCAGACCGTTATAGAGTTTTTGCCGCAGGGCAATCAGCCGACCGGCCTCGGCTTCCAGTTCCTGCCCGCATAACTCACACGCCTTGCCAAACCCGACAATGCCCGCCACGTTGAGCGTCCCCGAGCGCATCCCCCGCTCATGGCCACCGCCGTGCATCTGGGCGCGCAGGCGGACCCGGGGTTTCCGCGACCGGACGTATAAGGCCCCGCAGCCCTTGGGCCCGTACATCTTATGGGCGCTCATCGACATCAGGTCGACGCCATCTTCATCAACGTTCACCGGAATTTTGCCCACGCCCTGGGTCGCGTCACAGTGAAACAGGATGCCCCGCTCTTTGGCGAGCTTGCCAATCTCTCGAATGGGATGCAGGGTGCCAATCTCGTTGTTGGCATACATCAGAGAGATCAGGATCGTCTCGTCCCGGATCGCCTGCTTCACATCATCGGCATCCACCCGCCCATACTGATCCACCGGCAAATAGGTCACTTCGGCGATATTGGCCCGTTCGAGGGCCTGACAGGTATCCAGGACCGCCTTGTGTTCCGTGACCGCCGTAATAATGTGATTGCCTTTATCCGCGTAGAACTCCGCCACGCCCTTAATCGCCAGATTGTCCGACTCGGTCGCTCCGCTGGTGAAAATGATCTCCTTGGGTCGGGCGCCGACCAAATCCGCAATCTGGCTGCGCCCCCGGTCCACGGCCTCTTCGGCCGCCCACCCAAAGGCATGATTCCGGCTGGCCGCATTGCCGTATACCTCTCCGAGAAACGGGACCATCGCCTCAATCACGCGCGGGTCTACTGGCGTGGTGGCCTGGTTATCCATATAGATTGGCTCGCGCTCCATAATGCCCCTTACGTTGTTCGCTGCGCGTTGGAATTGCTTAAAGTGGACTTTAGGAGTCCAACTTAGAATTTCTCCCTGAGCCTGTCAACCTGCACGGCGAGACCAGGGCGAGCGGCAACCTGCGAGTGAGGTCGATACTCACAAGAGGCCTTTCAGAAACCGGCCGGTGTAGGATTCTTCAACCTGGGCTATTTCCTCGGGCGGCCCGCAGGCCACGACCTTGCCTCCGGCCTCTCCTCCTTCGGGACCCAGGTCAATGACCCAATCCGCGGTTTTGACTACCTCCAGATTATGTTCAACCACCACCACGGTATTCCCCGTTTCAACGAGTAAGGTAAAAATGTCCAGCAAGCGCTGAATATCGGCCAGATGGAGGCCGGTGGTCGGTTCATCAAAGAGGAATAAGGTCTGTCCCGTGCTCTTCCGGCTCAACTCTTTGGCCAGCTTGAGCCGCTGCGCTTCGCCCCCGGAGAGCGTTGGGGCGGCCTGACCCAGGCGGATATACGACAGCCCCACCGCGCGTAGGGTTTCCAACCGCGAGCGGATTTCGGGCAGGTCGCCATACGCTGCCAAGGCCTCAGCGACCGTCATATTCAGCACGTCGGCAATACTCCGACCACGCAGGGTGACCGCCAGCGTCTCTCGGTTATAGCGCTGGCCGTGGCATACATCACACTGGACGTAGACATCGGGTAAAAAGCTCATCTCAACCGCGAAGACGCCATGTCCTTCACACGCCTCACAGCGTCCACCTTTGACGTTAAAAGAGAAGCGGTCCGGGTTATAGCCACGCACCCGCGCCTCGGGCAGTTGGGCAAACAGGGCGCGCAACGGACGGAGGAGTCCGATATACGTTGCCGGGGTGGAACTGGGCGTTCGCCCAATGGGAGCCTGGTCAACCACGATCATTTTGTTGAGATGTTGCCAGCCGGACAGCTGGCCGATGCCGGCTGCGGTCGCTTGCGTCCCGGCCAGCGCAGCCGCCAGCGCGGGCACGAGGGCGTCGCTGACAAGCGAACTCTTGCCCGAACCCGAGACGCCAGTCACACAGGTCAGCGTTCCGAGCGGGAAGTCCACGCTGATATCTTTGAGATTATGCACCCTGGTACGCGCGAGGGTGAGGCACTGTGTCGAGGCGCGTCGTTTTGTCGGGACTGGAATCTGCGATGCGCCGGAAAGATACTGTCCGGTCAGCGAGTCCGGGGCGTTTTTGACGGCCTGCGGTGTTCCTGTCGCACAGACCCGTCCCCCCTGCTCGCCGGCCCCCGGGCCGAGATCAATCAGATGGTCAGCGGCCAGCATGGTTTCAGGGTCGTGCTCGACCACCACTACCGTATTCCCCTGCCGGCACAGGCGTCTGAGCATCTCCAGGAGTTGACTCGTGTCACGCGGATGCAGCCCCACCGACGGTTCGTCCAGAATATAGATGACCCCGGACAGGCCATTCCCCAGCAGCGTCGCCAGCCGGACCCGCTGGGCCTCGCCCCCGGACAGCGACACCAGCGTGCGGTCCAGGCTGACATACGCCAAGCCCAGATCAACCAGGGCCCGGAGACGCGAGACAATCTCCTGACACAGCGGCCGGGCAATCGGCTCTGTCTGTCCGTAAAAAACAAGCGCAGAAAAAAAGTCGAGCACCTCTTCGAGCGGCTTGGCGGTGAGTTCGCTCAGGCTCCTGTCCCTGAGGCGTATCCCCTGGGTCTCTGGCCGGAGGCGCGAGCCGTGACACTGGGAGCAGACCTGCGAGTCGCCTGCGGCCTGGGCGCTCCCACGCTTATCCCCTCCACGCTTATCCCCTCCACGCCCCCCCTTATTAAGGGGGGGATTCTGTTGCACGCCCAGCCCCTCGCAGGCCGGGCACGCTCCCTCGGGGCTGTTGGGTGAAAAAAAGGCCGGGCTCAGTTCCGGATAGGCAAAACCACAGGCCGGACAGACGAGGCGCTGGGTGAACAGCCGCTCCTCCCACCCTGAGCGTAGCGGAGCGGAGTCGAAGGGCTCAATCAGCACTTTGACCACATCCTTGCCATAGCGCAAAGCCGTGTCGAGCGAATCGGCCAGGCGTTGGGCCATGCCGCTTTTGACCACCAGCCGGTCAACGACGATATCGAGTTGTGTCTCGGCGATCTCACCGGGTCTCAGACCCGCAATCGTTCTGGCGAGGTCCAGGTCCATCAGGTCGTAGATCGTTCCGTTTAACCGGATACGGACAAATCCCGCTCTGTGCAGGTCCTGGAGCACGGTGTCACAATCATCAGGATGGAAAAGGCGGATGGGCGCCAAAAGCTGGAGCCGGCTCCCTTCGGGGACATCGAGCAGTTGATCGACAATCTGGGGTACGCTGTGGCGCGCAATCACTCGTCCGCATTCCAGGCAGTGAGGGGTGCCGACTCGGGCATAGAGCAAGCGCAGATAGTCCGCAATCTCGCTGACCGTGCCAACGGTTGAGCGGACTGAAGGCGTCGCGCGGCGCTGTTCCAGTGCGACCGTTGGGGACAGGCCGCTGATGGCATCAACCTCGGGTTTGGCATGCTGCGTCAGAAACTGACGCGCCGAGGCGGACAGCGAGGCCATATAACGGCGGCGCCCCTCGGCGTAGAGGACATCAAAGGCCAGGGTCGATTTTCCCGAGCCGGAGACGCCGGTAATCACCACAAATTGCTGGCGCGGAATCTCAAGGCTGATGTTTTTGAGATTATGCTGGCGCGCGCCGCGAATATGAATCGTCTCCACACTGCGCAGCCTAGCAGAAAGCTGGGGTGGGGGTTAGGGATTAGGGAGTGGGTTTTGGGGGTTGGGGGTTGGGGAGTGGGGATGAGGAGGCTGGTGAGCGATTCCAGCGTAAGACTGGCCGGCGGGCGGCGCGGGTTTCATCCAGGCGGCTGACCGGCGTAGTGAAGGGCGCTTGCTTGAGCAGGTCGGGCCGGTCGGTAATCTCCTGGGCAATGGCCAACAGCGCGTCGGCAAATTCGTCCAGGGTCTCTTTGGTTTCCGTTTCCGTCGGCTCAATCATCAGCGCCCCGCTGACCACTAAGGGGAAATAAATCGTCGGCGCGTAAAAGCCATAATCGAGCAGACGTTTGGCGATATCCAGGGTCTTTACGCCGGTCTGATGAAATGAGCGGTCCGAGAAGACACATTCGTGCATGCAGGGCTCATGGGTGGCCAGGCTGTAGACGGATTCGAGCCGTTTGCGGAGGTAGTTGGCGTTCAGAATCGCCATGCGTGTGGCGTGTGTGAGCCCGTCTCCACCCATTGCCAGAATATAGGCATAGGCCCGCACCAGGATGCCAAAATTACCGTAGAACGAGCGCACCCGCCCAATTGATTTGGGCGCGGCCTCACTCCAGGAATAACCCCCCCCATCCTCCCCTGATGGGGGGGGGTGGACAATCCGAGGGATGGGTAGATAGGGCTCCAGAATTTTTTTGACGCCGACCGGCCCGGCACCGGGGCCGCCGCCGCCGTGCGGCGTGGAGAAGGTTTTATGCAGATTAAACTGAATAACATCCGCCCCCATATGGCCCGGCTTGGCCACCCCCATCAGGGCGTTGAGGTTGGCGCCGTCCATATACACCAGCGCCCCGTGCTGGTGCAGCACATCGGTTATCTGAAGAATCTCACGCTCAAAGAGTCCGAGCGTGTTCGGGTTGGTCACCATCAGGGCGGCCACTTCAGCGTCCGTGCACTTGGCTATGGCGTCGGCGCTGAGCATACCGTCCGAGCCGGTCGCGACCTGCACGACGTCATAGCCACATAAGGCCGCCGAGGCAGGATTGGTGCCGTGCGCGCTCGCCGGGATCAAGACGTTCTTGCGCGCCGTTCCCCGGTCCTGATGATAGGCTCGAATGAGCTTCATGCCAGTCAACTCGCCCTGCGCCCCGGCCGCGGGCTGTAAGCTGATCGCGTCCATACCGCTGATCTCGGCCAGACAGCGCTCAAGCCCGACGAGCAACATCAACACCCCCTGGGCCTGATCGTCCGGGGTCAGCGGGTGAAGTTGAGCCAAACCCGGCAGGCGGGCCATATACTCATTCACCACGGGGTTGTACTTCATCGTGCACGACCCCAGGGGATAAAGGGTCGTTGCTGCGCTCATATTCCACTGGGACAGACGCGTGAAATGGCGCACCACTTCGCCCTCGCTGACCTCGGGAAAATCATCGAGCGCCTCCCGACACAGCTCGTCCGGCAGATCGCGGGCCTGGTCCCGCTCGGGAATATCGTCCCGCGGCAGCGCGTAGCCGACCCGGCCGACTGATCCCCGCGCCGAGATCAGGGGTTCGTTCAGCATCGTCCGTTTACCGGGGCCGCGCGTCGAAGCCATTATGCGACCTGCGTTACTGCCATTGCATTCCTGAGTTGCTGTCCGAAGCGTTCAATCGCTTCCCGCGTGTGGAGCTCAGTTGCGCACACCAGGAGACAATCGTGGAGGTCCGCATACCAATCCTCCAGAACGAGGCCGGCCATGACTCCTTGTTCTTTGAGGCGGGCCCACACGCTGCGGGCGTGTGGGACGGTCAGCACCCATTCATTAAAGAAAGGACTTGGAAAACGCGCTTGTACGCCAGCCGCCTGTTGCAGCACCTCGGCCAGATAATGACTGTTCTTCACGTTCCGGAGCGCCAATTCGCGCAGCCCCTGTTTGCCCAGCAGGCACAGAAAGACGGTGGCGGCCAGGGCGCACAGACCGTGGTTGGTACAGATATTTGAGGTTGCTCGCTCCCGCCGGATGTGTTGTTCGCGGGTAGCCAGAGTGAGGACAAATCCGCCGCGCCCCTCCTGATCGACCGTCTCTCCAACCAGACGACCGGGCATATTGCGGACATAGCGGCTGCGGCAGGCAAACAGACCTAGGCCGGGTCCACCATAGCTGAGGGGAATACCCAGACTCTGCCCCTCTGCCACCGCGATGTCGGCCCCGAGTTCGCCGGGGGACTTGAGAATGCCCAATGCCACGGACTCGGGGGTCACGGACAGGGTCAGCGCGCCGGCGTCCTGGGCAGTGCGACTCACGGCCGCCATATCCTCGACCACGCCAAAGACGTTTGGATAGCCGACGACCACGCCGCACACGCGCTCGTCCAGGTGCTGTGCCAGGGCCGCTTGGTCAAGCCGGCCGGCTTCATCCCAACCCAGTTCAACCAGCGACAGACCGGGGAAGCCATCCAGATAGGTCCGAATGACCTGACGGTATTGTGGATGCAGAGAGCGGGCGACCAGTACCCGTGAGCGTTTGGGCAAAATGCGCTTGGCCATGAGAACCGCCTCAGCGGTCGCAGACGCGCCATCGTACATACTGGCGTTGGCGACTTCCAAGCCCAACAGGGAGGCGACCAGCGACTGGAACTCGAAAATGACCTGGAGCGTCCCCTGACTCACCTCGGGCTGATAGGGCGTATAGGCCGTGGCAAACTCCGCCCGCTGTACAATCTGGTCAACCACGACCGGAACGAGGTGAGCATAGGCTCCGGCTCCGAGAAAGGACCGCTCCGGGCCGTATCCAGTCTGCTGTTCGGCGAACGCAGTCAGGCGCTGGGTGATCTCAGACTCCGCCAGACCGGGGGCAAGATCAAGGCTGGCGTTTTGCCGGAGATCCTCGGGCAGGTGGTGAATCAGGTCCTCAACGGAATCCACCCCCAGGACGGCCAGCATGGCCTGAATATCGTGCTCAGTATGCGGGATATAACGCATGACGGGTTGGGTCTGTTGGGTCGAGACTCAATGACTCAATGACTCTAGTGGACTCCATAGCCCTTTTATTCATCGGCGTTTTCCTGTTCTTCTTCAATAAAGCGCTCATATTCCTCAACGGTCATGAGCGCGTCCAGCTCTTCGGGATCGTTCATTTCAACCTGGACCAACCAGGCGTCGCCATACGGATCTTCATTGATCGTCTCCGGTGTGTTCAGCAGCTCGGTATTGACTTCTTTGACCGTACCACTCACCGGGGCGTAGATATCAGATACGGCTTTGACCGATTCAACCACGCCAAAGGGCTCATCTTGCGTCAGTTGGGTATCCGGCTCGGGCAACTCAACAAACACGACATCCCCAAGCTGGTCTTGGGCATAATCGGTGATGCCGATGGTTGCCAGATTCTCCTCCTCAACCAAGACCCATTCGTGCTCCTGTGAGTAGCGTAACTCCTTTGGGGCTTCCATAACCTCCTCCCTGTTCAACCCCCCTGTTCAACCCCCCTGACAGGGGGGGTTGAACAGGGGGGGTAAAATGGCGTCTTTACAACCGTTGCTGGAATGTGGCGATTCCGGATCGCAACTGCCAGTGGTATTCCACTGTCCGTGCATGATGGGGAAACATAACCTAACGCGATACCAACACCCAGCATGGGAGACTGGGTTCCACTCGTCACCACACCGGCCTCCTGATCTCCACTCCAAATCGTATACCCCTGGCGAGGAATGCCCGCCCCCTCCATCTTGATCCCCACCAGGTATTTTTCAATCCCATCAGTCTGCTGCTTACGTAGGGCCTCGGACCCAATAAAGGGGCCGGCCTCAAAATGGACAAGACGCCTTAAGCCGGCCTCCAGCGGTGTGGTCCGGGCATCAATATCGTTGCCGTATAAAAGATAGCCGGCCTCCAGGCGGAGTGTATCCCGTGCCCCCAGGCCGACCGGGACCAGGTTCGACGGACCTCCTGCCTCGGCGCACGCCTGCCAGATATGCTCGGCCCGCTCAGCCGGGACAAACAGCTCGAAACCATCTTCTCCGGTGTAGCCGGTGCGCGCCAGCAGGGTCGGCACTCCGGCCACCTCTCCCTGGGCCGCCCAATAGCGACGAATGGACGAAAGATCGTGCGGTGTCAGCCGGGACAGAACTGTCTGGGCCGGCGGACCCTGGAGGGCGACCAGCGCGTACTCGTCACTCCGGTCAGTCACCTCGGCCCGGCCCCGATTGTGTTCCACCATCCACTCGTAGTCGGTCGTGCGATTGGCGGCATTCACACACACCAGATAGCGCTCCTCGGCCAGACGATAGATGATGACGTCGTCGACGATGCCACCATCGGCAAAACACATGACCGAGTACTGGGCCTGCATGATCCTGATGCGGGCAATATCGGTGACGAATAATTCCTGACAGACCGCAGACGCCAGGGGACCGGCTATCTCAATCTCACCCATATGGCTCAGGTCAAACAGGCCGACCTGCGTCCGCACGGCCCGATGTTCGGCGAGAATCCCGGTATAGTGAACGGGCATCTGCCAGCCACCGAATGCAATCATGCGCGCACCCAAGGCACGATGCACCCCATACAGCGGCGTTCGCTTGGCCTCCATATTTACATCCGAATCTTATTCATCCCTCGCCCGCTGGGAGAGGGCCAGGGGTGAGGGCCTGCCTTTCCGCAGTCTGGACAGTGTTGGCTAAGAGCATAGCAACCGTCAGCGGTCCGACCCCGCCTGGAACAGGAGAAATACAGGCGGCGCGATCCTTGGCAAGAGCGAACTCCACATCTCCTTTCAGCGACCCATCAGGACTCCACGATATGCCAACATCAATGACACCCGCGCCTTCTTTTATCCAGTCCCCTTTGATGGCGTTCGGTTGTCCGATTGCGGTCACGACCAGGTCGGCCTGGCGTATGTGGTCGGCGAGATTGGCCGTATGCGAGTGGCAGGTCGTCACGGTCGCGTTGCGCTCCAACAGCAGGAGGGCTATTGGTTTGCCGACCAGATTGCTCCGACCGACCACGACCGCGCGCTTGCCTGCGAGAGCCAGACCGCTCCGGTCGATGAGATGCATCACGCCCAGCGGGGTGCAGGGGCGGAGCCCGTCCTGGCCTAGCACCAGCCGCCCCTGATTCACCGGATGGAGCCCATCCACGTCCTTGTCCGGCCGGATGGCCTCAATCAGGGACGCCGGCTCCAAATGGTCGGGCAGTGGCAGTTGGAGCAGAATACCGTGGACATCGGGACGCGCATTGAGCCGACCGATGAGCGTCACGACTTCGTCGGCCGATGCGGCCGTCGGCAGACGGTGGCCGAAGGGCGCAATGCCGACCTCACGGCAGGCTTTTTCCTTGGTGCCAATATAGGCGCGCGAGGCCGGGTCCTCACCGACCAGAATCGTCGCCAGCCCCGGTTGCCAGTCGTGTCGGCCCGGCTGTTGCCGAATCCGCGCAATACGTTCTTTCAGACTCCGGCGGACTGTTCGCGCATATTGCTTTCCATCAAGTACGACACCCATGCGACAAACACCCATGCTATAAAGAGCATATCTCATTGGAGGATACGTTTACTCTTTCGTCAAGATACGCGAAGCTCTTCTCCAATGTAAAGCAAAGACCGGCCCGTGCCTGGTCGAAGGGAGCGCTCGTATGGTGATTGGTATTCCCAAGGAAATCAAAGCCGAGGAGACCCGCGTGGCCATCACGCCCAGCGGCGTCGCCGCTCTGGTGGCCCACGGTCACCGGGTTGTCATTGAAACCCAGGCCGGTGCCGGGAGCAGTATGCCTGACGAGCAGTATGCCGCGGCCGGGGCGCATATCCAGGGCTCGGCCCAAGAGGTCTGGGAGCAGGCCGACCTTATCCTCAAGGTCAAAGAACCCCTGGCCGCCGAGTATCCCTTGCTGCGGCCCGGTCTCATCCTGTTTACCTACCTCCATCTCGCCGCCGCAGAACCGCTCACCCGGGCACTGCTGGACCGGCAGGTAACCGCGCTCGGCTATGAAACCATCCAGTTGGAGGATGGCTCCCTGCCGCTGCTCGCGCCCATGAGCGAGGTAGCCGGGCGCTTGGCGTTTCAGGTGGGGGCCTGGAGTCTCCAGGCCCATAATGGCGGTCGGGGCGTATTGCTGAGCGGCGCGTCCGGGGTCAAGCCCGGCCACGTGGTCATTCTCGGCGCTGGCATAGTCGGCGCCAATGCCTGTCAGGCGGCTGTCGGCGTGGGGGCCTATGTGAGCATTCTGGATGTCAATCCGGCGCGCTTGCGCTATGTCCACGACATCCTTGGCGGCCATGTCACCACCGTCATGTCCAACCGGGCCAATATCGAAGAGGAGGTGACCGCCGCCGACCTGGTCATCAGTTCGGTTCTGGTGCCCGGCGCCCGCGCGCCCCGGTTGCTGACGCGGGAGCTGTTCCGAAACATGCGTGCCGGCGCGGCGTTTGTTGATATCTCCATCGACCAGGGCGGCAGCGCCGACACCTCACGTCCGACCACCCACCACGCTCCGATTTACCGCGAGGAAGAGGTGGTGCATTACTGCGTCACCAATATGCCGGCCATCGTGCCCCACACCTCGACCTATGCCCTGACCAATGTCACCCTGTCCTACGCCCTTGAGCTGGCCGACAAGGGGGTGACCGCCGCCCTACGCGAGAACCCCGCCCTGCAACGCGGGCTGAACACCATGAACGGCCAGGTTGTCCACCCCGGCGTGGCCACCGCCTTCGACCTGCCCCGCGCCGACACCACCGAGAAACTGTTCGCCAATACCGGGTAAGTGTGGTGTTCGGTAACGGCAGCTTGCCCGTTCACCCTGAGCGTAGCGGAGCGAAGTCGAAGGGCCGACAGCTTGAGGCGGTCTTATGCAGAGCGCAATGATCCGCAGAGCAGATTGAGAGGCGCATCCGAACCGCCTTCTCGCCCTACCCTTTACCGCTTCCGTCCCCGCCGTTTCCCCTTCCGCTTCACCGTCAACGGCACCATCATCTGCTCATACAACCCGAACAGATGTTCCACCCGTTCGCGTTCCATTAACCGGGTTCTGATCCCTGAACGTGCGCTTCTGCACGCCCAGGATGAGGCGCATCAGGTTGTTCCGTCCTTCCGTCTCCGTAACAAGAGGAAACGAGGCCGACGGAATAGCGGTATGCGCTTTTCAGCGTCACCTCTCATACGGCCCCAAGAATCGTTCGCCGTTGAAGTGGATGAGATGCGTGGGCGCGTCCGCACACCAGACTTCGGTTTCCCAGGAAATCTCTCCAAGGTAACGGGCCATGACACCGCGACTAGGAAAGGCTGTGACGTAGACTACATTGGGCGTTGCCTCAGAAAACAGTT
This sequence comes from uncultured Binatia bacterium (SeqCode), assembly GCA_965232605.1. Taxonomy (GTDB): domain Bacteria; phylum Desulfobacterota; class Binatia; order Bin18; family Bin18; genus Bin18. The sequence continues at coordinate 810,641 of CBDDQA010000006.1, forward strand.
CGCCCAGTTCGTTGTGACGCTTTGCATCGACGGGACCGTGGCTGGTAACGGATTCAAGCAGCAGCAACCAATCCTTTTCCCCGAAATACAGCACCACGTCCGGCATTTTTCCGTGCTGATCGACGGTGACTCCCAACTCGGCAAGGCGTTGTTCCTGAAAATACCCGATCTTGTCCCCGGTATCGCCAACATAAATGACCTCGGCAGCCGGAGCGAAGCGCGGAGCAAATCCGGTGATGATATCCTTGATCAACGCGGAATGAGCGCCGAGTGTCAGGTTGATTTCCTGACCCGCGGCTACCCGAACCGGAATCATCTGCATCTCACGATGCTGCGCCCACTTTGCCGCGAGCGTTTCTCGCCCTTCGAGATATGCGTTGAGGGCTGCCTGCCATGCGTCAGTCCCGAACGTCTGAATAACGGCAAAGGCTTCTGCACTGATCTGATAGCAGGCTTTTGGACTATTGACGGGTCGGTCTGGCTGATCAGGATTGTAAAGAGCGATACCTGCTTCAACGAATTGGTGCGTGGTCTGCCGCCGGAAAGTCTCACGGGTGTTCGGAGCATATTCACGACCGTAATGCTCGCGGCAATACTCCATGATGGGCGTAATCCCCATGAACGGCTTTTCCACCGCAGTCCATGCACCACTTGGTTTGAGATTGAGAAGGGCCAACAAGGTGAGTGCGGATCGCTCGTTCTGTTGCCCCCTTGGCATACCAAGCGCTCGAACGATGTGAAGCGCTTCCTCGATCTTCTGTTGCGCCAAGAGTGGGTTTTCTTCCTCTGTCGTGAGTGCAAGCTCTCCCTCGATAAGATCGTCAATCTCCCGTCGGGAGAGTGCGGTCTGACTCGCCTTTTTCCCGAGGCGTTCCAGTATCTCCCGAGTCGGATAGTGAAGCGAGCGTAAATCCGCGGCGTTCACCTGGGTATGACCGTTGAACTGCCGAAAATAGAGATCGACCAGGCTGCTGTTCAGATACACGCTCAGGCCATACGCCAGGGATTGGGAGATTCCTTTCCGGTTGGCATGAAAAACATTGAGGTGGTTCTCGAAACCCACCATCTCGCCCGGCAGATCAGACGAATAGACGGACGCAACGACGCGTCGCTCTTCTTCCTTTGCGGTGAAGCGCCGGGTGACGACGAAGTGGCCTTCATTCGGGTAGAGCCATTTGCGACTTTTCTCCGTCACCGCAATGGCGTTTGGCTTCTTCATCGTTTTCGGCCATTCCAGCTTGCCTCCCTGGAAATGCGTAGCGTACAGAAGCGGAACCGTGCCTTTGCCCGGCTCAGCACGCAAATCCTGACGCAGCCGAAAATCGACGACCGGTCCAGTTGACACCTCAATACCCAAATCACTGAGCGATGACGTGAAGTGAGCTATCCGATTGACGACCCCCTGTTCAAAATCAGTTGAAGCGATATGCACAACCTTGTCAGGGTCGCTAGGCCGGATAACCGCCGCAGAATCGACGATCCTCTGCGTCATGTCCTCCCCGACGCACTCCTGAGATTCAGGATCGAACGCGAAAGCGCCGCCTCTACTTGTCGTGATCCGAACTTTCGAGCTTGCGACCCCCTTCACTGCATGAATGATGATGTTTTCCTGCAGCACCTCATCGTTCTCAAAAGCAGAGTCCCGTCTCTCGAAGATGTGGACATGCCGTAAGTTCATTAGCGAGAAGAACTGCTCTCGAAACGGTTTGAAGTACGGTCCGTTGCAAAATGATCGGGGTACGATAGCGACCATTTCGCCGCCCTCAGAGAGACACAGGGCAGCAAGAAACATAAATCCGGTGTAGAGATTTGACGTTTCAATACCCGCACGACGGAGCGCTAACCTATGAGCCGATGCAGAATGAATCTTCTTGTACGGTGGATTCATGATGACGTGTGTAAACGGCTCGTCACCTGACTCGGTGCTCTGGAACAAATCTGCCTGCGGACCATGCGCAGGGGACAGGATAAAGTCATCCGTATGGATCGTACCGGTCACATCGATCCCGGTTGTCCGGCCCTGAATTTCAGCCTCCTTCAGAGTTGATTCGAGATGGTCGGTTAACACAGGTTCAATCTCATAACAGTCCAGCGAGACGGATCGAGGCTTCTTTGTTTCGTCTGAACACCGCTCGATAAAAGCAGCGGACAGGGAACCGACTCCCGCTCCGGGATCGAGCAGGCGCACTTCGCCGGAAACAGCGTCGAATAAACTCGCCATGAAACGGCCAATAGAGACCGGGGTCATGTATTGGCCAAGGCCCGACCGTTTCTTGGGGTCGAGTTGTAAGGAAGCGTCGATGCGGTAGAAATCAGCAATTTCGGCGAAAGCTGACTGCATCACATAGTCTCTCTATCCACAGTGTAGGATAGAAACACTTCTTCAACAATCACAATCCCTGCACCCGTCCTGCACTCAGGGCTATGCGGTCGAGTTATTCGTGCGCTTCCAACTGCACCTCGATAATCACGAAATTCTGGCTGGCCTCTTGCCACTCGACCGTCACGGTTGTGTCCGGTTCGGGGAAGTCGGGCAGGTCGTATACGCCACTCGCGCCCGTCAGGAGTGCCTCGCCCAAGGTCGTGACGGTAAACGTCGCTCGTCCGAACTCTTCGCCGTCCGCCAAGGCCCGCAGCGTGTGCTCACCGTCGCCGTACTCGTTCCAGTTCAGCCGCAGCCCAAAGCCGGTGTGGCTGTCGTCGCATATCTCTGCCGTATCCACCCGGTCGGTGCCGTAGGCGGCCTCGAAGATGTCTGTGCCGTCGATTTCAATCTCGACCCGCTCGGCCCCACACACCCAGCCCGACACGAGGCCGAACCCGCTCTGGAACGAGTCGGGGGCGGGATTCTCCAAGGTGCCGGCCAGCTCGCTCAGGACGGGCGGCTCGTCCTGGGTGGACGGCTCGTCCGCTGGAGGCTCACTCTCGGCGGTGGGTGGGGGCGCGGCAATCGCAAAGTTCTGGGCTGTTTCTTGCCATACGAGTCGGAGCTGCTGTCCCACCTCGGGGAAGTCGCTCAGCAGGTAGTCGCCCTGCGCGTCTGTCAGGAACTCGACTCCGAACGTTGTCACACTAAAGGTGGCCGACCCGAATTCCACTCCGTCGGCCAAGGCCCGCAGCGTATGCTTGCCGTCGCCTAAATGGTTCCAGTTGAAGACCACTCCAAAGCCATTATCCTGGTCACCACAGGCCTCCAGGGTGTCCTCTCGGTCAGTGCCATAGGGAGCCTCAAGGACGAATGCGAATGGAGGGTAATCCTCCCCATGTTCTCTCCTGGTGTCGAAGGGGGGCTCAACTGTGGACGGACCGGAACAGGACATGGAGCTTGTCGAGCAACTCGCGAGCAAGTCGTTAAAGGGGAACTCCGATGTGGGCCCGTCGTCAAATTCCAGCTCGACCCGTTCGGCCTCGCATACCCATCCCGAAATGAATCCGATACCACTCTGAAACGTCTCGGGTCCCAGCATATCCAAAGCACCAACGACAAAGTTGACGTCCAGGCTGTACTGTCCGGTCGAAGCGCCATAGCCCCGCACTGCGACCATATACGTCCCGGCGGCGACAGGGGCGACCAGCCGAAAATTGTGGCCGTCGCCGCCATCGTCGTCCGTCATAATTTCCTTACCTCCCTGCCTCAGGGTCCCGACGGTGTCCATAGACCCGGTCGTCTCGACCGTCAGCGTCCCGGCTTGGGGCACCCTGACCCGGAAGTAATCGACATCACTCGCCGGTCCAATCTGGCCTGGGGTTGATGAAGTCGAACTGATACGCGTTGCCGCGTGGGTGTCGACGGGCAGTGTCAGCGGAGCGACATCCGGCGTAAACGGCTGGCTCGACACGGTCGGCATCAAACCCCGGTAGCAGGGGAGCTGGGAGAAAGTGCAGATATCGCTTGGAAGCGAGGGCGCGGCGCCCAGCGTGATGCGTACCGGACCTCCGGTCGGGATGACGGTCATCACCTCGCTGGTGACGCTGCCCGCAGGCACGGTAGCGGACGGGGCTGACAAGGTGGCGCCGGTCACGGACAGGTCAACCGTCATATCAAACGGTGCGCCAGACGCGACCTTGACGACGACGCCACCGGCCGGCGTGGAGTTCTCCAGCGTCATCGCCACGGGAAAGGGGGCGCCGGGGTTGGCGTTGAGCCACACTTGCCCCAGGCTGGTGAGATCGGCAAATATCTTGGGGGGCAGGGCGGTGAGGTGATTGCCGCTGAGGTCCAGGACCTGCAGGCTGCTCAGGCCGGCGAAGAGCGCCGGCGGCAGGGCGGCGAGATGATTCGTGCCAATCTCTAATGTTGTGAGATCGGTCAGGCCGGTGAAGATGGCGGGCGGCAGGGCGGTGAGGCGGTTGCGGCTGAGGAACAGGGTCTGCAGATTGGTCAGGCCGGTAAAGACCTTGGGCGGGAGAGCGGTGAGGTCGTTTTCGTGGAGATACAAGCGTCGCAGATCGGTCAGGCCGGCAAAGATGGCGGGCGGGAGAGCGGTGAGGTGGTTGTCGTGGAGATACAAGTTTTGCAGGTTGGTCAGGCCGGCAAAGATGGCGGGCGGGATGGCGGTGAGGAAGTTATTCCTGAGCGATAAGTATTCCAAACTGGTGAGGTTGGCGAAGACGTCGGGGGGAAGCGTCGTGAATTCATTGCCGGAGAGCACCAAGCGCACCAGATTGGTCAGGCCGGCAAAGAGGTTGGGGGGGAGGGTGGTGAGGCGGGTGTCATTGAGCCATAAGTACGTCAGATTGGTCAGGCCGGCAAAGACGGCGGGAGGGATGACGGTGAAGTCGTTGTCGTCGAGATCCAAATATCGCAAATTGGTGAGGTCGGCGAAGACCTTGGGGGAGAGGGTGGCGAGGTCGTTGTGCCACAGGTTCAATTGTCGCAACTTGGTCAGGCCGGCGAAGACGTCGGGGGGCAGGGCAGTGAGTTCGTTGTCGTAGAGGTCCAGCTGCTCCAGGCTGGTGAGACCGGCAAAGTCACCCGACTGCAATGTTTTTATGCGTTCGGAGCCCAGACTCAAAACACTGATACGACCGAGTTGGCCGGCTGTCACCTCGGTGCAGGTCACCCCACCTCCGACGATAGCGACGAGGGCGTCTCTCACCTGTGGGGTGCGGTCGCAGACACCCGACTGCGCCTGAGCGGCGGAAGACAGCGCGAGCAGGCTTATGGTCAGGAGGAAGAGCCGGCCGGCTTTGCCTATGCTCCAGTAGGAGCCCTGTTTTTGAGACCCTCTCCCCACATCGCTATGCTTGATCGTCATGGCTCACCCCTCAGCGGACACCTGGAATGCCGCAATCATTATACTTCTTGTGCCCGGTCCACAATCGGCGCGACGCGGTCGAGCCATTCGTGCGCTTTCCCGTCTGCGATCTCGGTGCCCATCTGCTGGTTGAACACCACGACGCCATCCACGCCGGCCTCCTGATAGCGCTTGAGCGTATCAACGGACAGCTTGCCGTTGTCCGGATCGATAATCGGCGTCACCGGCACGCGGTCGGGGTCGCGGCCGGCTTCGGTGACGAGCTTGCGGAGTTCTTTGATCTCGGCTCCCAACGCGTGTGGACTCCCGGCCAGCGGAAACCAGCCATCGTAGGAACGCGCGACACGTTCCAGGGCTTTGGGACCGTGCGCGCCGAGCAACACCGGCGGGCCGTTTTGCTGGACCGGCTTGGGCTTGCAGCGAACCGCCGGGAAGTGGACCAGTTCCCCGTCATAGCTGGCCTCGGTCTGCGTCCACAGCAGCCGCATGGCCTCGACGGTCTCACGCAGGCGTCGCCAGCGCAGACGAAAGGAGGTGCCCATGAGTTCGGTTTCTTCGCGCAGCCACCCGCCGCCAATGCCCAGGATCACCCGGCCGTTGGAATATAAATCCAGGCTGGCCACCACCTTGGCCGTCATGAGCGGCTCGCGTTCGGGCAGCAGACAAATCCCGGTGCCGAGCTTGATACGGTTCGTCACCCCGGCCGCCACGGTCAGGGCGATAAACGGATCGGCCCAACGATTATAGTGCTCCGGCAGCACGCCGTCGGTCGCCCCAGGAAACGGCGTGGTATGCCCGACCGGGATGACCGGGTGTTCAGGAATCCACAGCGAGGCAAACCCCAGCGCCTCAGCCCGGCGGGCCACCGCACTCAGGTCTCCGCTCTCCGCCGTTGCGGTCACCAGTACGCCAACGTCCATATTTTCCTCCTTAATACAATGCCCTGCAGCACACCATATTCCCCACCCCCGGACAAGCCTTTGCTTGACAGGCTTCCGAAGCCCCAGATAGCCTGACGGGCTATGGTGAGTAAACGTGCCAACAACGATATGTCTATTGAAGGACATGTTTACTCATTGCGGCACCACAGCCTTCTCTTCCCGTGTAGCGTTTCCTCTCTGGTGAGGAGATCGCCACATTGAGTCGCTCCCCGTCCCCACCCTCAGCGGTAGAATTCGAAAGGACCCTTTTCGGTTATGCCCTGCCCTATGCCTTCCGGGCGCTCGGCCATCGGAACTTTCGACTCTTTTTTGTCGGTCAGTTCGTCTCCCGGACCGGATTCTGGATGCAGAACATGGCCCAGGCCTGGCTGATCTATCGGCTGACCGAGTCCTCCCTGATGCTCGGGCTGGTCGCCTTTGCCGGTCAGGTGCCGACGCTCCTGTTCGGGCTGCTGGCCGGGGTCGTTGCCGACCGCTTCAACCGCTATCGGGTCATCCTGATTGCCCTCTGGCTGGCTATGTTGCAGGCCTTCGTGCTGGGTATTCTCACCATGAGTGAGTTAATTACCGCCTGGCAGGTCTTTGTCCTGGCCCTGGTGGCCGGCACGATTCAGGCCTTTGAGATGCCCGCCCGACAGAGTTTTCTGATGGAGATCGTGGGCAAAGACGACCTGTCGAGCGCAATTGCCCTCAACTCGACTCTGGTCAACGCCGCCCGGATTCTCGGTCCGGCCCTGGCCGGGCTGCTGGTGGCCCAGTTTGGCGAGGGCGTGTGCTTCACCTTTAACGGCTGCACCTTCCTGGCCATTATCGGGGGCTTTCTCGCCATGCGGCTCCCCCCCAGAGTTGTTGAGCCGCACCCCGCGCAATCAACCACCACCTTTATTGGGGAGGGTATCCGTTATGCCCTGCATACCCCGGCGATCCGGTTGCTGTTGATTCTGGTCAGCATGATCAGCCTGCTCAGCACCCCGTACACGGTGCTGATGCCGATCTTTGCCGGCGATATTTTAGACAGCGGGCCAAACGGCATGGGCCTGCTGATGGGTTCGGCCGGCGCGGGAGCCGTGGTGGGCGCCCTGCTGATGGCCCGTCACCACGGCACGGAACAGCTCGGCCGGGTCATGGCCTTTGCCTTTATTCGGTTTGGCATTGGCCTCATCCTGTTCTCCCTGTCCCACAACTTCTGGCTGTCCATGCTCGTCCTGCCGCTTGTTGGCTCCGGCATCATGGTTCCCATGGCCGCCACCAACACCCTGCTCCAGACCTTATCGCCGGACCATCTGCGCGGCCGGATCATGAGCCTGTTCTTCATCATGTTTATGGGTGCCCCGCCCCTGAGCAGTCTGCTGGCGGGTTTTCTCGCCCCCCTCATCGGTACCCCACTGACGGTCGGCGGCACGGGTGCTCTGTGTCTGATCGTGGCGGCCTATGTCTTCCTGAAGCTGCACGTACTACGGGAAGCTTAGGGTCGGTTGAGTCTATAGGGTCGGTTGAGTCTATAGGGTCTTTGGGTCTATAGGGTCTCAACTCAACGGACTCAACGGACTCAACGGACTCAACGGACTCAACCGACCCAAAAGACCTAACCGACGCCCCGTTGCTGTTCACGATATAAATACCGACACACACGCCGGCCACGCCAAGCAACTGGACCACCCCCATGTGTTCGCTCAGCAACAGCCAACCGAAGAGCACGGCAAACACCGGGGTGAGAAACGTCAGTGAGGCCACACGCGTGGGCGAATGGCGCTGAATCAGCCAGGCGTAGGCCACAAACCCGAAGGCCGCGGAAATCGCACTCAAATAAACGATGGACACGATGACGCGCGTCGAGAGGAGAAACGGCTGGCCCGCTTCAAATAGCCAGGAGAAGAGGGTCAGGATGGGCCAGGTGATCCAGGTCTGCCAGCACACCAGCGCAACGGGATGAACCCGTCCGGCGACGCGCTTGGTGATAATGCCGGAGATGCCAATCGTTAGGGCCGAACTCAGGACAATGGCGTCGCCCACCAGCGCATCGCTCAGGCCGCCGCCGAACTTGGCCGAGAAGAGGACGACGATGCCGCTAAAGGCCACCGCCAGGCCGCAGACCTTGCGGGCCGTCAGGCGGTCGCCAGGTAGGAAAAAAGGTGCCAGCAGGGCAATGAAAATAGGCTGGGCGCTAAAGAATACGGCCGAGCGGCCAGAGGTCGTGAGCGCCGTCCCCAGATAGACCGCCATATTGCCGTAGCAGAACAGTAAGCCAAGCAGGCCCAATATCTTGAGTTCGCTCCAGCCAAAGCGGAGTTGTACCCGCTGATACCAGGCCAGGGCCAGGAGCATGACAGCCGTCACACCGAACCGGAGGGCGGCGGCCCCAAGGGGCGGCATATCAAAGATGCCGACCTTGATCGCCACGAACGCCCCGCCCCAGATCGCGCTCAGCAGCGCCGTCAGCGCAACTGCGGACAGCTCCAGCGGCCGGTCGTCCGTGTGCGGACTCGGTCCGGAGGACGCGCTCACGACCGCTCTTCTCGCTCCACAAAATGGATCAGCACGCCGCCGGTGCTCTTGGGATGAATAAAGGCGACTTTGGAGCCGCGCGCGCCTGGGCGGCCCTGCTCGTCAAGGACGCGCAAGCCTTTGGCCTTGACCTCCTGAATGGCGGCGTCAATATCGTCTACCCGCACGGCGATATGATGGATGCCCTCGCCCCGTTTTGCTATCCAGCGCGAGATATCGCGCTGATCCGTCACTTTGTCGCCCAGTTCCGGCATCCGGTCCTGCAAAAACTCGAAGTCGGCCTCACCTATCCGGGCAAAGGCAATCCGCAGGCCCTCATACGGATCGGCCTCTTCAAAGTCATGAATTTCCAGTCCCAGGATGTCTCCGAAGACGCTGAGATAGGTATCCAGGTCTTTTACGGCCACACCAATATGATCGATTTGACGGATATTCATACGCGCTCCTAGATGTCATCGAGGGGAAAAACCGGCCGCCGGATTTTCTCATACGGCAAACGCGCATGCACCTGGGTGGCCAGCCCCGGCGTATCCACATCAATGAATGTCCTGGCGATACCGGCAAAGCCGGCACGGTGTTGCATCTCGGACTTCACCGCCAGGATTGTTCGTTGGGTCGGTTCAATGCCAAGACTGCGGAAATGGTTGGCTTCAAAGCCGTGGGTCGGGCGCGAGGTCAAAATAACCTCAACCCCGCCGCAATCCACCACCACGGTTGCCCCGCGTCGATACGTGCCGGCATTAAACACGGTCGCCGCGGTATACACCCCATCCTGAATGACGCGCACCCGGCCACTGATCTCAACCGGGTCTCCGTGGAAGGCGTCTACCTTGCCGCCAACGCTGAGGGTGACACTTTTGCCGATCCCGGCTCGAACGGCTTCCTGCACGGCCGCCGGATCGGTGATATTCCCGACCACCGCCCCCTGGGCGTTCTGCTTGAGCAATTCCGCCAGCAGGGCGGTTCCATCTCCCGGTGTGCCGGCGCCGCCACTATCGGCCAGGTCTCCGAGCACGACCAGGCCGTCCTCCGCTTCAATGGCCGCTCGCACGCCCTCCTCCACCGAAACCATGTCGGTATGAAACGCGTGCCGCTTAGCCCAGCAGGCTTCTTTGATCTGCTCGGCAATATCATGCGCCAGGGCCGGCTCGTTATTGGTGGTGACCGTCACATTGAGGCCGGTCTCGGGCGTGTCGGCACAAAAGAACCCACCCAGCAAGGACACATCAAGCACGCGGGAATCACGTCCCAAGGTAGCCGCCTGCCGCATCAGCGCCTCCATGGGCCAGCCTGGGGCGATATAGAGTTTTTGCAGGGCCGGGGCCATGGCCGGTTGGGCCCAGGCAGATGTCGGCGTGATACTCCCGTCAAACATGCTGGCCATGACCCGAGCTGCCTGTTGGCCGCCGGGGAAAAAATCGTAGTGCGGGTTGGTTTTTACCCCGATCAGCATACTGGCCTGCTCGACCATTAGCGGGGTGGTATTGGAATGGCCATCCAGGGTCGCCAGGATGGGCACCTTGTCACCCAGAAACTCCCGAAGCGTTCGGAGCAAATCGCCCTCGCAGTCGTCGCACTCGTCTGACACGGCCGTGCCGTGCAGTTGGAGAAACACGCCGTCCACCGGCGGATTCTTGCGTAAAAGATCGAGAAAGCCGGTTTTGGCCGCCTCATGCGCTTCCGTTGTTACCTTTCCCCCGACGCCGGGCACCACAAACTCAAGCGGAACAACATCCCAGCCGTACTGCCGCGCTCCGTGCAGAAAGCCGGCAATTGAGCCCTGAGCGCCGCCCACCCGCAGCACCCGCTCTCCGCTCAGCGTCGCCCGCTGAAACAGGTCCAGCCCCATCTTTTGGGTGGCAAAAGTATTCACGGCGACCAGATATCCACCAACGGCTACCCGCATATGACCTTCCTTTACATTCGCTCTCCAAGCCAGCTCCGAATCTCGTCCTCAAGACTGTTGATCGAACTCCACGTCACAAAATCCGGCCGACCTGTCGGGCGCTGGCGTTTGATATAGCGCACCCGCGCGTCGTCCTGCATCAGGTCGAGCCGGGGGCCGACCGGACAGCTCGACATGCACGCCGCCTCGCGGACTTCCGCCACCCCTTCGAGCTGTTGTTCGGCCACGAGGTTGCGAACCGCAGCCAGCAGCGTCAACCCGGTATGGACACCGGGCGCGAGCGCGGCGCTGCGGACCTTGACCTCCACCGTTCTGTTCGTACACTTGGTCTTGGTACAGATATGGATTTCGAGCTTTCCCACCCGCGCCCCAACTCGTCTGCCTTCTTTTTCGACCCTGCTCACAAAGACACAGGCATGGGAGAAATACAAGAGGCACCCCAACAGACCCAATAGACCCCAACAGACCCAAAGGACCCCCCATGCACCCAGACGACATCAAAGAATATCGCCGCCAGCACGTCCCCGTCTTTAACGACAATACAATGAAGCTGGGTATTTTTGGTCAGAACTGTAGCCATGGGTGTACCATCACGCACGCCGAGTCCACCTTTGAGCCCACCTACGAACATAGTGTGCTGATTGCCCAGCAGGCCGATGACCTGGGATTCGAACTCCTGGTGCCCGTCGGGCGCTGGAAGGGCTTTGGCGGGAGCACCGATTTTAACGGGACCTGCATGGAGACCTATACCTGGGCCACGGCCATGGCCACCCAGACCAGGAACATCATGCTCTTCTCCACCTCGCACGTCCCGACCATTCATCCGATTATGGCCGCCAAGCAGGGCGCAACGATCGACCATATTTCCCATGGGCGCTGGGGCCTGAACATTGTGTGTGGCTGGTTCTCGCCGGAGATGGAAATGTTTGCGGCCAGGCAGATGGAACACGACGAGCGCTATCGGTACGCCGGCGAGTGGCTGCGGGTCATTAAGCGCCTGTGGACCGAGCAGCATTTCGATCACACAGGCGAGTTCTTTCAGGTCAAAGACGGCTATCTGCTGCCCAAGCCGGTCCAACAGCCCTATCCGGCGCTGATTAACGCCGGGTTCTCGCCCGCCGGCCAGGATTTTTCCGCGCGTGAAGTGGACTTTAATTTTATCCAGGTCGATACCCTGGAACACGGTAAAGAGATCGTCGCCGATGTAAAGAAACAGGCCAACGCCTATGGGCGAGAGATCGGCATGATGTCCTACGGTTTTGTTGTCTGCCGCGACACGGAAAAAGAAGCCAAACAGGCTTATGATTACGTTGTTGAAAAAGGCGACTGGACCGCGGCCCGCAATATCCTGAACCTGCTCGGTGTCGAGAGTCAGTCCTTCAGCGAAGCCACCCTGACCCAGTTTGCCGAACGCTTTATTGCCGGCTGGGGCGGCTATCCCCTGGTCGGCACGCCGGAGCAGGTCGTCGATGAAATGGTCAAGCTGGCCGGCACCGGCATCGAGGGGCTGATTGTCTCCTGGCTGGACTATAACGAAGAGCTGCAGTATTTCGGCGAGCGCGTCATGCCGCTGATGCGCCAGGCCGGGTTACGGGCATAAACGTTTTCCCTGTCCGTTTTGGTCGGATACGGTTCCGAGGTTTCAGCAGCGCCCCAGGGGCGGCGCTACCATCTCTTGTAGGGGAGGAATTTTCCCGACATGGTGACCTTTACCCGGTCTCCATGTTCGGGGTCTTCTTGTTTCTCCACACTCACTGTGAAGTCTATGGCGCTCATGATGCCGTCGCCGAACTTTTCGTGAATGACCCCTTTCAGGGGCAGACCGTAGACCTGCATAATCTCGTAGAACCGATAGATGAGCGGGTCGGTGGGAACGACTGGACCCAGACCCTTCAGCGGAGGCTCCGTCAGTTCATGGGTAATTTCGGAGCCGACCCCCAGGACCTCCGTCAGCTTGAGCGCTTCATCCTGCGGCGCGCTGGCCTGGCGATACAGCAGGGCCGCCACCCAGACTTCATCCCGGTCAATGACCTTTCCCAAGTCGGCAAAGCTCAGCCCGGCTGCCTTCTTGGCGGCCAGGAGTGTCTGCGTCGTTTTTCCTATTTCCATCGGCTCCTCCCATGCGCATATCTCCCTGAGGACCAGAACACCTTCACTCTTGAACCAGGAGCATCTTCTATGGCAGGATGCGGGCCGCCATGTCAATCGTACAGGAAAAACCGCGGCCTCTGATTGACGACCTCACCCGTCCGTTCTGGGAGGCGGCCAGGGAACATCGCCTGGTGATGCAGCGCTGCCAGGACTGTCGTCATTTTCATCACCCGCCACGCCCGGTGTGTACTGCCTGTCAGAGCGCAGCCCTCGCGTTTGAGCCGGTCAGCGGCCGCGGTACGATCTACAGTTTCAGCGTGATGTACCAGCCCAACGTGGCCGGTTTTGGGGACGAACTGCCCTACCTCAATATTCTGGTCGAGCTTGAAGAGCAGCCGCAACTCTTGCTGGTCTCCAATCTGCCCGAGGCGCAGCGTGAGCAGGTCCGAATCGGTGGAAGGGTCAAGGTCTATTTCGAGGATGTCGATGCAGACCTGACGCTGCCCAAGTTTCGTCTCGTTGCCTGACCACAGGACACACCCATGCGCTGGCAAGGAAAAGGCAAAACCGCCATCGTTGGCATTGGCTACTCCGAACTGAGCCGCCGACCGCAGAAATCCCTCGGCGCGCTGAGCCTGGATGCCTGTCGGGCCGCCCTTGATGACGCCGGGCTGCCGGCCGAGCGGGTTGATGGCCTGGCCACCTTTCCTGAAGCGCCTTTTCATGGCGCGGGCACGCAGGACGGCGAGCAGATTGTCAGCGTCGAATACGTGCTGAACCACCTCCCGCTCGCGCCTGATATTCGGTGGTATGCCCAAGTCGAAACCGGTCTGATCGCGAGTGCGGTTATTGAAGGGGTCAACGCCCTGTTGGCTGGGGCGTGCGAGTACGTGCTGGTCTGGCGGGCGCTCCACAACCCGCGCGGGCGCTATGGTGTGTGGTCCGGCAACCGGGCTCCTGGCGCCACCCAATTCATGGCCCCGTATGGTTGTACGAGTATTTTTCAGTGGCACGCCATGGCCTGGCAGCGCTATATGCATAGCTACGGCGCCACCCGCGAGCATCTGGCGACCTTTGTGACGAATAGCCGGCGGAATGCGAACCTCAATCCGAACGCTTATTTTTACACCACGCCCATGACTCGTGAGGATTATTTCGCCGCGCGCTGGATCGCCGAGCCCCTCTGTCTGTTTGACTGCGATATTCCGGTTGAAGGCTGTGTCGCCCTCGTCCTGACCACGGCAGCGCGCGCCGCCGACCTGCGCCACCCACCGGCCTATATCGCCGGCTACGGACAGAACACCAGCCGCCGCCGGGCGCTGTTTCACTATGCCTTGGACAATTATATGGAGTCGGGCCACTCGCTGGCCAGCAAGCTCTGGACGTCTTCGGGTCTTGGACCCCAGGATATGAGCGCCGCCGAGCTGTACGACGGCTTCAGCCCCTCCGCGCTGTATTGGCTGGAGGCGGCGGGATTCTGTGGACAAGGCGAAGCCTGCAGTTTCATTCAGGACGGGCGTATTGCCCTGGAAGGCGAGCTGCCGGTCAATACCTTCGGCGGCAGCCTGAGCGAGGGCCGCCTGCACGGCATGGGTCATATTGCCGAAGCCGTCATGCAGGTGACCGACCGCGCGGACAAGCGCCAGGTCCCCAAGGCCTCGGCCGTCTGTGCCATTGACGGTTCCCCCATGCTGCGGGGAAGCGGCCTGGTCATCACCCGGGAGCCGTAAGGGAGGGGCTCACCAGCCTCAATCCTTCCAGGGGTTCAACAGTTCGACGCCCGTGGTGGTGAAGTCGGCCTCGTTGCGGGTGACGACCGTGAGACGGTGATGCAGGGCGGTGGCGGCGAGCAGACTGTCGATAGTGGGGATATCACGATTCCTGGCCATGAGGCGGCCCCACGTATCCGCTACACCAGCGTCAATCGGAATAATGCGGTCTCCCATCCAGGCCGGCAAGTCTGTTTCCAGCCACGTAAAGAGTCGTGCCCAGCGACGGCCTGTCCCCAGCATCATTGCCCCTTTTCGGATCTCGCCCAGGGTCAGGACACTCACGAACATGGCGGTTCGCGGTGTCGCCAGGAACCAATCCGAGACTTGGCGCGAGGGTCTCGGCTTGAGCAGTTCCGAGAGCACCCAGGTGTCGATCAGAAAGCTCACAGGTCGATATCACGCGGCAGTGACTTATCGCGCTCAATATCCAACTCCACGCCCACCTGAGAGGAAGCTCGCAGAAACTCGGCCATCGAAGGTTGCGGGTGCTTCAGACGGTCATAGTCGTTCGCGGAAAGAACGACTGCGGCCCGGCGGCCATGAACAGTAATTGTCTGTGGCCCGTCGGTCTCGGCACTCCGCACCAGGGCGCTGAAACGCGCTTTTGCTTCTTGTACTTGCCAGTTTTTCATAGTCCACCTGTTCTGACCTTTCTGACCGGAAATTACGCGGGGTGCGACGGCCGTGCAATAGTTCTGCCGTTACGCCCCAAGCCTCTCGCTCAGCAAGCCGAGTCGGCCCGCGTCCGGCCTTCCCCATACCCGTGAATCCTGGAATACTGTTGACGCTATGGACGAGCAAAAAGAGCGGATTGTTTTCTCTGACGCCGAGCGGATTCCGGTCCATCTGATTTCCGGCTTTCTGGGCAGCGGCAAGACAACCCTGCTGCGCCGCCTCCTGGACTATTGTCTGGCCCAGGGGCTCAAACCCGCGGTCATGATGAATGAGTATGGAGAAGTCAACATTGATGGCGAACTGCTGCGCGGGCAGGGCTATACCATCCGGGAAATGACCAATGGCTGCATTTGCTGCACGATTGGCGGCACCCTGGGCCTTGCGATCCAGGACGTCGCCGCCCTCAAGCCGGATGTCATTTTCATTGAAGCCACCGGCCTCGCCGACCCGGTCGAACTCATGGACCAAGCCACAAAAGAAGAAGTTCTGCCCCTGGTCCGCCTGGCTTCGCTGATCGCCGTTCTCGATCCCATTAATTTCAGCCGCCTGGCCGAAGAGGTCCACTCCGGCATTCGTCAACAGACGGAACTCGCCGATGTAGTAGTCTTGAACAAACGGGACCTGGCCGACGAGTCCACTATGGCCGAACTGGAGGCGCAGATTCGTCAGTTAAATCCACGCACGGCAATTATTCGGACCGAGCGCGGAGAAATGGACTACGCGCCGCTCTTGCAGCGCCAGGGCGAGGTCGCACGGCAAACCGCCCCCACCGACTCAACGGACTCAACGGACTCAACGGACTCAACGGACTCAACGGACTCAAAGGACCCAACCGACTCAACCGAGCGTCAGGCCCCGGTGCACGACCATTTTCATACGCTGACGTGTCTGTGCGAAGCCCCACTGGTTCGAGAACGGTTTGAACGGCTGATGCGCGGCCTGCCGGACACGGTGTGGCGCGCCAAAGGGTTTGTGCGGTTTACTGACTCGGACGAGCAGTGGATGTTTCAATATGTGACCGGCGCATTCGATATGGAGTGGCTGGATTTACTGCCCGAACCACCCGAGCACGTCGTTTTTATCGGCAAGGGTTTTGACCGGGACGGGCTGCAACAGGCGTTGCGGGAGTGCCAGCCCAGGGAAGTGGTTAGGGGTTAGGGGTTAGCTACTGACCATGACAGCAATCCGACAAGGAGGACCAGTATGATTTATGAAGTCCGGACCTACCGCCTCAAGCCAGGGACGTTGGCCGAATGTGAACGTATCTTTGGCGACGCCCTGCCGCGGCGCGAGGAATTTTCCCGGCTCGGGGCGTTCTGGCATACCGAGGTCGGCCCGCTCAACGAGATTATTCATGTCTGGCCGTATGAGAGTCTTCAGCAACGAACAGAGGCGCGGGCGCAGGCCATGCAGAGCGGAGTGTGGCCTCCTCCGATCGGCACGTTCATCGAACACATGGAATCCGAGATTTTTATCCCGGCGCCTTTTATGGAACCGCTCGGCAAGCGGCAGCTTGGTCCGGTGTATGAGATCCGCACCTATATATACCGGCCGGGGGCCATGCCGACCGTGCTGGAGCGTTGGGCCAAAGCCATTGAGGCCCGGACCGCGCTTTCACCCCTGGCCGCCTGCTGGTATAGCGATCTCGGGACGCTCAATAAATTCGTCCATATCTGGCCCTACGCCAGCCTGGATGAGCGGAGTCACGTCTGGGCCGAGGCCGCGCAACTGCCCAACTGGCCGCCCGGCACGCGGGAGTTGCTGCTGACCCAGCAGAACAAAATCGTCCTGCCGGCCGCGTTTTCGCCCATGCAGTAAATCGGCTGCTACCTCGTCGCCACATGAAAGACACAATGCAATGAGCTGGGAAAAAGAAGTCCGGGGCATTGAGCAACGCCGGCAGCTCGCCCGAGAACTGGGCGGGCCTGAAGCGGTGGCCAAGCAGCACGAGCGGGGGCGATTGACCGTCCGCGAGCGGGTGGACCAGTTGCTCGACGCCGACTCTTTCCGTGAACAAGGGCCGATTGCCGGCTACTCCGAAACCGACGAGCAGGGCCAGCTCCGCTCGTTTATCCCCGCCAATTATGTGGTCGGCTTCGGCAAGATCGCAGGCCGTCCCTGCGTAGTCGGTGGCGAGGACTTTACCCTCAAGGGCGGCTCGCCCTCGTCCGCCGGTTTTCGCAAGAGCGTGTGGGCCGAAGAGTTGGCGTGTCGCTATCGGCTGCCCCTCATTCGCTTTCTCGAAGGCGGTGGCGGGAGCGTCCCGCGTGGGAAGAACAGCGGTGAAACGACCGGCAGTACGGAGTCGGTGAACGCCCCGCCCCGGTTCATGTCGGTCATGCAGGCCATGTCCATGGTGCCGGTTGCGTCTGCCGCCTTAGGGGCCGTAGCCGGCCTGCCCGCGGCTCGCCTGGTCGCCTCCCATTTCTCGATCATGACTCAGAAGTCCTCGCAGGTGATGATCGGCGGGCCGGCGCTGGTGGAACGCGCCTTCGGTCAGCCGATCACCAAGGAAGAACTCGGCGGCCCGCACATTCACCTGCGTAGCGGAGTGGTGGACAATGTCGCGGAGGACGAGCCCGCCGTCTTTACCCAAATCCGGCAATTTCTGAGCTATCTCCCGACCAATGTCTGGGAAGCGGCCCCGGTCCAGCCCAGCGAGGACGACCGCAACCGTCAGGAAGAAGAACTGCTGCGCATTATTCCGCGCAACCGCAGACGGGCGTATCCGATGCGGCGGGTGATTGAGTGCATTGTTGACCGCGACTCATTTTTTGAGATTGCGCCCCTGTACGGTCCGTCTCAGATTACCGGACTGGCCCGGATGAACGGCCAGCCGGTCGGGATTCTGGCCAATGACCCGCAGTGGTATGCCGGCGCCATGACGGCTGAGGGCGCCCAAAAAGTGAAGCGGCATATTGATCTGTGTGACACCTTTCATCTGCCCATGGTCAGCCTGGTGGACGAACCCGGCTTCATGATCGGCCCGGAGGCCGAACAGAGCGCCACCATTCGCTGTGGGACAGCGGCCATCTTTGCCCTCATGCAATGCACCATTCCCTGGGTGTCGGTCATCGTCCGCAAGGTCTACGGCGTGGCCGGCGTGGCCCACTTCGGGCCGGGCGGGATGGCGTTTGCCTGGCCGTCGGCCGAGAGTGGCGCCCTGCCGCTGGAGGGGGGAGTCGCGGTCGCCTACCGGCGCGAGATCGCCGCCGCGCCAGACCCGGAGGCCAAGCGCCGGGAGATTGAAGAAGCGCTCGCCAGCAAACGCTCGGTCTACGCCCGGGCCGAAGGCTTTGCCGTCCACGACATGATTGACCCCCGACACACCCGGCCGGCGCTGTGCGACTGGGTGGACTGGATTCAGCCCCAACTCAGCGCACATACCGGTCCCCGCGCCTATACGATCCGGCCCTAGCGGGTGTTCGGCTACCACCACCATGACGCCTCCCTCACGGAAGTCACAGGGCTTGTGGTAGAGGATTTTGTGGTGACGAATGCAACGGTCAGTGCGCCAGCGGGCGGCTTCACATTCGAGCAGTTCGTTGGTTACCGGGTGGTGGCGATGCCGACGACGCTCGGCCAGGACGTAACGGTACGGGTCAAGGCGAACGCGGTCACGGGTGAAGGCGTGACGAAGACTAGCCGGGCGTCCAATATCTTCCGGCGTAAGACGGCATCCTGAGTGAGTCGGCGAGCAGAGTGGGGGGACACAGGATCATCAGCCGTCTTCCGGTCTCTGCTCTTCGATCCTATTCTTTTTGAGGGTGACGATGTTGCGTTCCCCTTCCCGCCGATACTCAACGCTGTCCATCATCTGATGCACGAGGAAAAGGCCGAGTCCGCCCAGGGGCCGCTCTTCGAGGGGGGCTCCGATATCGGGAGTTGGTGCGTTCGACAGGTCGAACGCCGCGCTGTCGTCCACGATGACGACGACCAGCGCTTCCGCTTCCGGACGGACGCGAATCTCGATCTGATGCGGCTCGTCATCGGCATACCCGTAGCTGATGGTATTGGTCAGGATCTCGTCCAGGGCCAGGTTGACCGCATAAGCGACTTCCGACGCAATGGCCCGAGAGGCGCAGAACTCGTCAATCTGCTCTGCGACGCGGACGATCTCCTTCAGATCGTTCACGAGTGAGATTTCCAGCGTTTCTTCGTTCACGGCCTCTCCTTGTGTCTCTGAACCGTGTCTGTCCGTCCTCCCCGCTGACGCTACGACGAAGACTGTCCGGCAGGTGCGGTATCCGTCTCCATGGGCAGACTCGCATCCGCGGCCCATTCCATGAGTGAACCATCGTAGACGGCAACGTCCTCCAATCCCAGTAGGGTCAGGACGAAGGCGTCGCTGCTGGCCGCAATTCCGGCCCCACAATAGGTAATGACCCGCTGGGCGTCGGTGGCGCCAACGGCCTCGAATTTTTCGCGGAGCTGCTCGACAGGCAGATAGGCGTGCGTCTCCGGATCGACCAGATCATAAAATGAGATGTTCACACTCGACGCAATGCGTCCGGGCCGGGGATACCGAATCATCCCTCCGGTGCCGGCATGATCCTCGGCGGTCAGGGCGTTTAGCAGGCAGCTTGACGGTGCCGGTATCGCCTCCAGCACCTCCTGTTTGCCCACCATTAATTCGGGCCGCGGGGTGGATACGAACTGGCCCTGTACAGGGGGAGCGGGACGGTCCGAGACGGGCCGCCCTTCCTGCGTCCACTTGTGCCAGCCGCCGTTGAGGACCGCCGCGTTGTCAAAGCCGCTCGCGCGGAGCATCCACCACACGCGGGCCGCCCAGATATTATAGAAATCGTCATAGAGAATGACTCGGGTGTGGGCACTCACCCCGACGCGCGCCATGACAGCGGCAAACTGGTCGGCGGGCGGCATCATCAACGGCAGGGCGCTGTGCTGGTCGGACAGGTCGGTGGTGAAATCGATAAAGCGGCTCCCAGGGATGTGACCCGTTTCCCATGAGGGCCGCCCGCTCTCCAGACGAAAGCCGCCGGAATCCTCGGGGATCAGGCTAACGTGGCAGTCGAGCAGGCACAGGTCCGTATCGTTCAGATGTGCTTCCAGCCAGTTCGTCTCAACCAGAGCGTGGGAATTGATATGCGACATGGTGTCCTCCTTGCGGTTTGCCGGTTGGTGTGAATGGTATATATTCAGCGCCGGTTGGGCTAGAGTGAAACGGCATAGTAGCCTATCGATCTTCTGAGCCAACGAGCCCGCAGATGAGTACCCAGACCACCCGCCATTTTATCGACGGCGCCTATACCGAAGGGACGAGCGGCCGTACCTTTGAGAACCGCCGGCCTGTTGATAATGCGCTCATCAGCCAGGTGTGTGAAGCCGGCCGGGCCGATGTGGATGCCGCGGTCCAGGCGGCCAGAGCCGCCCTGAGCGGACCCTGGAGCCGGCTGACCCTGGCCGAACGCACGGAGGTGTTATACGCCGTTGCCGCCGGTATTGAGCAGCGTTTTGAGCAGTTTCTTGAGGCCGAGGTGGCCGATACCGGCAAGCCGGCAAGCCTGGCCTCTCATATTGATATTCCGCGTGGCGCGGCCAATTTCCGTATCTTTGCCGATGTGGTCAAAAACGTGTCCGGCGAACACTTCGACATGCCCACCCCGGACGGTAGCGGGGCGCTGAACTACAGCCTGCGCGTGCCAAAGGGCGTCGTGGCGGTGGTGTGTCCGTGGAATCTGCCCCTGCTGCTCATGACCTGGAAAGTCGGACCGGCCCTGGCCTGCGGGAATAGCGTGGTGGTCAAACCCTCGGAAGAAACGCCGAGCACGGCCACGCTGCTGGGCGAGGTGATGAACGAGGCCGGCGTGCCGCCCGGCGTCTATAATGTGGTGCACGGGTTCGGGCCGGACTCGGCCGGGGAATTCCTGGTCAGCCATCCAGGTGTTGATGCGATCACGTTTACGGGCGAGACCGTCACGGGCGAGGCCATTATGCAGCGCGCGGCGGTGGGCGTGCGGGATGTCTCGTTTGAGTTGGGCGGGAAAAACCCGGCCGTTATTTTTGCCGACTGCGACCTTGAGGCGACCATTGAGGGCATTGGCCGGGCGTGCTTTGCCAACACCGGTCAGGTCTGCCTGGGAACCGAGCGGGTGTATGTTGAACGTCCGATTTTTGACGAGTTCCTGGCCGCGCTGAAAGCCAAGGCCGAGTCCCTCACGCTCGGCGACCCGCACGATGCGGCCACGACCTTGGGGCCGTTGATCAGCCTCGAACATCGCCGGAAAGTCCTCTCGTATTACGCACGCGCCCGGGCCGACGGAGCGACGCTGATTACCGGCGGCGGCATCCCCGACATGGCACCCCCGTATACGCAGGGAGCCTGGGTTGAGCCCACCATCTGGACGGGGCTGTCAGAAGACTCCGCGGTTGTGCGGGAAGAAATTTTCGGGCCGTGCTGCCATGTCCGGCCCTTTGACGCGGAAGAAGAAGCCGTACGCCTGGCCAACGACACGCCCTACGGGCTGGCCACCTCAATCTGGACCCAGAATGCGGCCCGGGCCCATCGGGTGGCCGCGCAGATCACCGTGGGCATCACCTGGATTAACTGCTGGTTCTTACGCGACCTGCGCACCCCTTTCGGTGGAGCCAAGCAATCGGGCATCGGCCGTGAAGGCGGGGTGCATTCGCTGGAATTCTATACGGAATTGCGCAACGTCTGTCTCAAGCTGTGAAGGGAGACCATCATGCCCCGGACGCAAAGGAAAGGCGCCATCGTCGCCGGTTTTCTGGCCCCCCACCCGCCCCATCTGGTGTACGGAGAAAACCCGCCCCAGAACGAACCCCGGTCGCAGTGCGGCTGGGAGCAACTCCGCTGGGCGTATGAGCGCGCCCGCAAGAGTCTTGACACGCTCAAGCCGGACGTGTTGCTGGTCCACTCCCCGCACTGGATTACGCAGCAAGGGCATCATTTTCTCGGGGTTCCCAAGCTGAGCGGCAAGTCGGTCGATCCCATCTTTCCGAATATCTTTCGCTATTCCTTTGAGCTGAACGTCGATGTGGCCCTGGCCGAAGCCTGCTGCGCGGAAGGGGCCGGGCAGGGGCTGTATACCAAGATGATGCGCAACCCGAATTTTCGCGTGGACTACGGCACCATCACCACCCTGCATATGATGCGCCCCCAGTGGGACATCCCGGTTGTCGGGCTGTCGGCCAATAATTCGCCCTATTATCTCTCGACCGAAGAGGGTCTCGAAGAAATGGACCGCCTGGGCCGAGCCACCCGCGCGGCCATCGAAAAGCTGGGTCGCCGCGCCGTGCTGCTGGCCTCCAATACGCTGTGCCACTGGCATTTTCACGAGGAGCCGGCCCTGCCGGAAGATATGTCTCAAGAACATCCGCAAAGCCTGTCCGGCTATCAGTGGGACATGCGGATGATTGATCTCCTGCGTCAGGGCCACACCAAAGAGGTCTTTCGTCTGCTCCCGCAGTTTATCGACGAGGCCTTCGCCGAGGTGAAATCCGGGGCCTTTACCTGGATGTTTGCCGCCATGGGCTATCCCGAGATTCCGGCCGAACTGCACGGCTACGGTACGGTGATCGGCACGGGGAATGCCGTGATGGAGTGGAACCTCGAACGGGCCGGGCTCGCGAAACCGGCCTCGAAAACCCGCGCCTCGCGCCGGGCCATCAGACAGGCGGCCTAGGTAAGCGAAACGGGAGGAAGCGCTATGGCTGTGGTCTCTGCCTTTCTCGTCCCCGGCTCGCCCCTGCCCTACGTCAAACGCGATAACCCGCCCTGGGGAAAAATTGCGACGGGCCTGGAGCGTGCCGGCGAGGCGCTCGTCCGGTCCAAACCGGATGCGATCCTCTTATATTCAACGCAGTGGATCGCCGTCCTGGACCAACTGTGGCAGACCCGCCCGCGGGTCAGCGGTCTGCACGTTGACGAAAACTGGCATGAGTACG
The DNA here is from genome assembly GCA_965232605.1 of uncultured Binatia bacterium (SeqCode). Lineage (GTDB taxonomy): Bacteria > Desulfobacterota > Binatia > Bin18 > Bin18 > Bin18. Next base: position 833,718 of record CBDDQA010000006.1, read on the forward strand.
GCGAGCTGCCCTACCGCCTGAAGATCGATACCCGGCTGGCCAGGGCCTGCGTGGCCGCAACCGGCACAATCGGGGTCAAGTCCAAGGCGGTCAGTTACGACGGGTTTCCGATTGATACGGGAACGATTGTCGCCGCAAACTTCCTGAACCCCGGCGGCAAAATTCCGATGGTGCTGGCCTCAAACAATCTCTACCACGACTTTGCGCTGACCGAAAAACTCGGACGCCTGGCAGCGAGATTGGCCAGCAAACAGAAAAAACGGGTGGCGGTGGTGGGCGTAGGCAATTTTTCAGGGGCGTTCTTTCGGCACGAGATTGATATTGCCAAAGACAAAATCGCCGCCCCGAAATATGACCGCTGGAATAAAAAGATCCTGGCTCTGCTGCAAGCCGGTGACGGGAAAGGGCTGTCGGCGGCCCTGCCCGCGTTTGCCACAAAAGGCAAGGCCGACATGGGCTTTAAGCACGCCGCCTGGGTCTTGGGCGCCCTGGGCGGGAAGTTCAGCGGCGCACAGGTCCACGCCTATGGCCCGCTGTACGGCAGCGGCGGCGCGGTGGTGGAGTTCAGGCAGTAAACATGTTCACATGTTGTGCGGTATGTGGAGTCGCGGAGAGTCGCGGGGAACTGGTTAACGAAGTCTTTCAGGTTGACGAGAAATACGTTCAGATCGATCATATCCCGGCCCGCGTATGCTCGCGCTGCGGAGATGAGACTTTTAGCCGTGAGACGACAGAAAAGGTCCGTCTGCCGGTCCACGGGCAAGACGCCACCCCCGCCCAGAGGGCGTGCACTACCTGATTCCTTGAAAAGGACCTGTTCCCACCCTCCCAAGCGTCATTCCGAGTGTGGCCCGGAATCCAGCGGGCGGCGGAAGGCTAGATTCCCGCGTGCGCGGGAATGACGGTCGGCGACCACTGGGACGCTTACTGATTCCTTGAAAAGGGCCTGTTCCCACCCTCCAGAGCGTCATTCCGGGCTTGACCCGGAATCCAGCGGGCGGCGGAGGGCTAGATTCCCGCGTGTGCGGGAATGACGGTCGGCGACCGCTGGGGCGCTTAGTCGATCTCCCCAAAGCGCCGTCGATAGGTTTCAAGGAGGTGTTCTGCCTGGTCAGCGCGTCGGCGTTCCTGTTCCGCCCGCTGCTGTGCCTCGGCGGCCCGCTGCTGTGCCTGGGCGGCCAACTCCTGGGGCGTGGGGATGAGGACACCCTCCGGGGTCAGCCACCGCAGCCAGTCGTCGTGGATGCTCAGATAGAGGCCGGCGGCCTGCGAGTAGAGCCGGCCCTGCCCATCCCGGGGCACCTCGTGATACTGCGTCCCGCGCAGATGGTAGGCGATGAACTCCTGGGAAAACGGATCGTACAGATAATACTCGCTGGTGTGGAAGACCCGCTCGTACAAGGCCTTCTTTTCCCCCTTGTCAATGGCGCGCGTGCTGTCGGAGAGCAACTCGATAATCACGTCGGGAAACCGCATCCCTTCGTGCCACACCACCCAACTCTTGCGCTCCCGGTTGTCCACATCCAGCACCAGAAAAAAGTCCGGCCCGCGAAACCGCCGCTTGTTCTGCGGGTCGTAGTGGAGAAACATATTGCCGCTCGCATAATAGTCGGTCCGGGCCGCCCAGTGGGTCTGGAGGGAGTAGATCAAGGTCCACATCTGGTCCCGGTGGCGCGTGGTCTCCATCGGTTCTCCATCGTCGCACGGCAGGTCGTCGGCGGTGGGTAAAGCACGGATGCTCTCCAGAATGTCGGGCTCGGTAATGGGCTCGGTAAAAGACAATGACGCTGGACGACTCATACCAGCCTCCTGGGGGCGTGGGCGTTCACGCCGGCGCTGGAGACCTACCCTAGCGGATTCGCACGCCGGGGGCTATGCGCTAAGCCGCCCTACACAGAAGTCGGAGAGCGGCGAGTCCGCGCGGACTTAACAGCCGGGCTGTTCCGCTTCCGCCTGCATGTCCTGATGCGCGAATGAGAGCGGACAGGGTTTGCCCACCCCGTCGAGTCCGACGGCGTAGACCAGCCGACCGTAGCCGATAAAAATCGCCATGCGCCAGCCCAGGGCCATGATCTCGGGCTCGCTGTAATGGGTCCGCAACTCGTCAAACAAATCCTGGGAGACCTGTTTATGATCGCGGGCCAGGGTGTCCGCAAAGCGCAGGGCGGCTTTCTCGCGCGGCGTGAACAGATCGCTGTCCTGAAAATGGGGCAGGGCGTGGATCATCTCCTCCGTCAGACCTTGTTGCCTCGCCGAGGCATACACGGCCGTCATTCAAAGCTGGCATTCGTTGATCTGGGCCACCTTATGCCGAATCAGTTCGGTCAGCTTGACGCTGATCCCGTCGGCATCGACCATAATATGGGAGTAGTAAAAATCGACGAAGTGTTTATAGAGGTCCGGGGTATGGGCAAAGACCTGTATCCATTCCGACCCGCCGAGCGCCTCGTCGCTCTGCTGCATGGTTTTTTGCAGATCGGGGTCAACCTTCTCAAACGGCACCTTGCTGACACGTAACATCGCTCTCCCTCCTCTGTGCAGTCGGTTTCCTTTGCCAATAAACCAATGCGGACGTATTGGGAAGAGCTTAGTCCGGCAGATTCTCAATGGTCAGGGGCTCAACGGCTTCAGCCAGGGGGAACCCAAAAATTCGCGAGTAAAAATACAACTCGCCGTCCAAGGCGCGTTTGATATGCTCGGCTTTGCGAAAGCCGTGCTGTTCGCCCGCAAACAGCACATAGGCGACCGGTAAGCCTTTCGCTCTGAGGGCCGCCACCATCAGCTCGGCCTGATTGGGCGGGACGATCTTGTCTTCCGCGCCCTGGAAGACGATCAAGGGACACGAGAGTTGCTGGGTAAAATGCACCGGCGAGCGCGCCCGATAGACGTTCTGTCGCTCCGGGTAGGGTCCGACCAGATTGTCCGGGTAGCGCGACTCGAACTTGTGGGTGTCGCGCGCCAGCGCTTCGAGGTCGCTGATCCCGTAATGACTCGCCCCGGCCCGAAACGTATCGCGGAAGGTCAATGCGCACAGGGTCGTGTATCCCCCGGCGCTGCCACCGGTAATGGTCAGTCGCTCGGCATCGACCTCGCCGCGGGCGACCAGATAGCGCGCCCCGTTGACGCAGTCGTCCACATCGACAATCCCCCACTGGCCGTTCAGGCGTTGGCGGTAGGCCCGCCCGTAGCCGGTGCTGCCCCCGTAGTTCACGTCCAGAACGGCAAAGCCGCGACTCGTCCAGTACTGAATCCGCAGATCAAGGGCCGTCTGTGCGGCCGAGGTGGGCCCGCCGTGACTCTTGACGACCAGCGGCGGACGTTCGTCTGCTGGGGCCGCGTAGTCAGCGTTTGTGGGCGGATAGTACAGGCCGTACGCGGTCCGGTCGTGCTCGGTGGGAAAGGCAAGAGCCTGGGGTGTGGACAGATAGGCCGGGTCCAGGTCGAGTTGGCTGGACTGACGCAGGACGCTGAGGGCGTGGGTGTCCAGGTCGAGTTGGACGACGGCGGGCGGGGCGCTTGGCGAGCCGGCCAGAAACACGGCCTTGCCCGACGAGGCCTGTACCTCGCCCACCTCGGTATACGGCAGCGCAAGGGCGTCGCATTGCCGCGTCCCCGGATTAAGGCTGGCCAGATGCCAGGTTCCGTTTTCCGCGTAGGTGCAGATAATCCGGTCGGCAGAGGCAAAGGCATAGGTCGTCAGGCCAAACACCCACTGCGGCCGGCCAAAGTCCGCGGTCTTTTCCCACAGCGCCTCAACGCGGTCGTTGCGCACCCGGTACAGATTCCACCAGCCGGAGCGGTCTGACACAAAATACAGGATGCCGAGCGGCGACCACTCGGGCTGAAAAATGGACTCCGCTTCGCCGCCGGCCACCAGCCCGACGTCGGCCAGGGAACCGTCCGGGCGAACCGCCCCCACCCACAGTTCGGTCCCGTCCCAGGGCATACGCGGATGGTTCCACGCCAGCCAGGCGAGCTGGCTGCCATCCGGGTTGAGCCGCGGGTTGGAATAGAAATCACTCCCGGACACCAGGACCGTCTCTTCCCCGCTGGTGAGATCAATACCGACCAGGCTATTCACCGCTTCCTGGTCTGTAGCTCGATGATCTTCGCGCACGCAGACCAGACGGCTGCGCTGGGTATCAATAATGGCGTCGGCATAACGCAGCCCATCTGTCGAGGTCAGGGGCTCGGGGTCGTTCGACCCGGTCTGCCGATACAGCCGCTGATCCGTGAAATATGAAAAATAGAGCGTCCCGTCCCGGACGGCATACGCCCCGCCCCCGTACTCATGCACGCGCGTCCGGGCATTAAAGGGCGCCGGCGTCAGGTCGGCTATGGTTCCGTCAGGCGCACGGCGCACAATGACATTCCGCCCGCCCTCGGTCGGCCGCTGTTCTATCCAGTACACCGCCTCTCCATCCAGCCGAACCTGGCCCAAGCCCACCGTTCCGGCCACGATCAGGTCTGAGGTGACGGGCGATTTCCACGAACCGTATGGGGCGGTTTTTTTGTCAGGCATTGATTCCCTCAGTGTGTCTTCATTTGCCGCCGGGAGGTTTGACTCAGAGAGGACTAATAATGATAGCGTGACTGGACGATCAGAAGCCCGTCTCCTTCTATTTTATAGACAAGACGATGCTCGTCGGTAATCCTTCGGGACCAATAGCCGGAGAGATTATGTCTGAGGGGCTCAGGCTTACCAACGCCAGTAAAAGGAGAGCGTTGGATTTCTTTGATCAGGGCATTGATCCGCCGAAGGACTTTTTTATCAGTCCGTTGCCAGTAGAGGTAATCTTCCCAGGCGTGCTCGGAAAAAACAAGCTTCACTCGACAATTGCCCTTTCACTTCCACCACCTGTTTCGAGTTCAGCTATAGACTCGAGCAGTCTTTTGGCATTTTTCGGACTTCGCAGGAGATAGGCTGTCTCTTCCAGCGCTTGATAATCTTCGAGAGATATCATGACAACAGCTCCGGCACTCTCCCGAGTAATAATCACAGGCGCATGGTCATCACACACTTTCTCCATCGTCTTGGCGAGATTGCTCTGCGCGCGAGTATAACTAATCGCATCCATTATTCCGCTCCATAGTTGTCCGTGTACGGAGAACTGTACGTGAACAGTGAAAAATCGGCAAGGAAGATTCCGCCGGATAAGACGGGGTTTGTCCTTCCCAATTCTCCCTTTACTCCCTCCCACCCGTGGCGCTATGCTTCCCGGCAGCAACTCCAAGGAGGCAGGCGTATGGAGACAGTCCAGCCCTCGGCGTGCGGGTTTGACGCGGCGCGACTCGATCACTTCGTGGCGTGTATGCAGAACGATATTGAACGGGAGCAGTATGACGGAGCGGTCGTTATTGTGGCGCGCGGGGGCCGGGTCGTCTTGCACCGGGCGCTCGGTTTTGCCGAGCGGGCCAGTCAGTGCGTCATGCAAAAGGACGCTGTGTTCTATCTCTTCTCCGTCACCAAGGCGCTGACGGCCAGCGCGATTCTTGCCCGCGTCGACCGGGGTCAACTCGCCCTGACAACCCGCGTGGCCGAGATTATTCCCGAGTTTGCGAGCAAGGGAAAACAGCGAGTGACGATTGCTCAGCTGCTGACCCATACCGCCGGCATGTCGGCCGGGTTTCCACCCGTCGCGCCGGAGATGATGGGCAATCTCGAAGCGGTAGTCGCCGCGGTCTGCCAGCAGGGGCTGGACGCCCTGCCCGGAGAGATCGTCAGCTATAGCCCGATTACCGCCCACGCGGTCCTGGGTGAAGTGGTCCGCCGGCTGGATGGAGGGACGCGGCCGCTCCGACAGATTTTTGCGGAGGATATCTTTACCCCGCTGGGGATGCCCGATACGGCCCTGGGTCTACGGCCTGACCTGGCCGAGCGACGGGTTCCGGTTGTGGTGCGCGACCGGCGGGAAGGGCTCTTTCCACCGGAGGTCCTTGAAGGCTTCAACGTCATGCTTCAGGCGGACACGGAAATTCCGGGCGGCGGCGGGGTGGGAACCGCGGCCGATATCTTTCGTCTGGCGGAAATGCTGCGGCGCGGCGGGGAGCTGGACGGAGTCCGTATCTTATCGCCGGCTGTCGTTCGTCTGGCCGCGACGAACCATACCGGTCTCAGGCCGAATAATCTGTGGAACTACACCAGGGAAGTCCGCAACTGGGACGAGTTTCCGGCGTCGCTCGGCCTGGGCTTTTTCGTGCGTGGAACGGGCATCTTCCCTACCTATTTCGGCACGCTGGCGTCGCCGAACACGTTTGGCGCGGTTGGGGCGGGGTCAACCCTGTTCTGGATCGATCCGGAGCGCGATATCAGCTTTGTGTGCCTGACCGCCGGAGCCCTGGAAGAGTCGTACAGCCTGGAGCGCTTCCAACGTTTGTCCGACCTCGTGCTCAGCGCGGTTGTGGACTAAGCCCGTCCTGAGTCCGGTCGAAGGGCCCGCATGATGACCGAAGCGCAACTCCGGCAGATTTTTACCCCGCTGACCGGAGACCCGTCCCCGCGCGTGTGCCAAACGCTGTCGGGCAACATCAATACCATTCTCAAGGTCGAAGCCAACGGACGGATGTATGGCCTCCGTATTCGGAGCCAGGAGCAGGTCTATCGCTACGAGCCGGACCTGATGAAAGAGGTCTTCATCAGTTGGCTGCTCGACCCCGCTCATGCCGGGGCGGACGATGCGGAAAAGGCGCGGGCGCTGAGCCAGCTGCGGGAGGCGCAACGCGGGGCTGGCCGCAAGAGTTCCGGTATCGAGCCCACCGGGCTGGCCTTTGACTGGAGCCGGCACATCCTGCCACAGCCGTATTTCGTGTATGCGTGGATCGAAGGCGCGCCCCTGTGGGATGCCCCGGACGAGCAATTATACCGGGCCGCGGGCCGCGTGCTGGCAAGCCTGCATCAGGTGCGGTTCGATGCCTTTTATGCCGATTTTTTTGCCATAGGCAACGCTCCGCAGGCCTGGGCGGCCCGCTTTCGGACCGCGCTGGACAAGGAGGTCGGCGAAGCGCGCAGCCGACTCAGCCCAACGCTCCTGCGTGCGGTGGAGCATGTTTCCATGCCGTCCAGGCTGCCGTTCTCCCCCTGTCTTATCCACAACGATTTCTCACCGGGTAATATTCTTGTCCGGGACGGACAACTCGCGGCCGTTATTGATTGGGATAATGCGGTCGTGGATGTGGCGCCGCTCGATTTTGTGAAGATGAAGTACTGGACGGCCAAAGACGGCCGCGGTCAACTCGGCCACAACTCCGCCCTCTTCCGGGCGTTCGTCTCGGGTTATGGCCCCCGCGGCCCTGAGAGCGTCGAGTCGGAGACCTTTGCCTGGTACGAATTATTATGGCTGTTGCGGGTATGGAATTTTGAAATGTCCAAGCAGGAACGCGGGCTGGAGCGGGCCCCCGGCTACCCGGCCGCGGCCGAATATGCCGCCGCGCTGGAGGAGGTCATCGGTCGCCTGAGCGCTCGCTGCGGCTCTTCGAGTCCCCCCTCCTCAGCGGCTCCTTTGAAAAGATGAGAAGCGGCTCGGAAATCGGTATAATGCATTATATCTATGAGTCAGGTTCCCGAAGATCGTGAAGAGCCGGCTTCGTCTGAAGCAGTGCAGACCGAGACCGCGCTCCCGCACCGGCTTCCGCGCTGGAAGATTATTCTGGTCAGCCTCGCGCTGCTGATGGGTGTGGCCGGCATGGTGCTGCATCCCCAGTCGCCCTCTGACGTTCAGGAAACACGAACCGTGGGGAATCTCTCTACCTCCGGAGCCGACCCGCTGCCGGACTCACCGGCTTTTCAGTCTGACCCGGTGCCGGCCTTTGACCCAGCCTTCGATATGATGGAGGAAACGACCGAAGCGCCTCTCCCGCCGGACTGGGAGAGGCGCTTGGAGGACTGGTCGCCCCTGCTCACGAAGCTGGGCTTCAGTTTTGTCGTCGGATTCAGCATCGGCTATGTGCTGCTGATCTTTCTGCGCACGACCGCCTTTCTGGCCGGCTTGGTCCTGCTGGCCCTGTTCGGGCTGCAGTATCTCGGCGTGCTGTATCTCAACTGGCAGAATATCGAGATGAGTTATCAGTCGGTCCTGAGCTGGGTGTTGCCCAGGGCAGAAAACTTTCGAGACTTTATTACGCACAATCTCTCTTCGTCCGGTATGGCGGCGATGGGGATTCTGACGGGTTTGACGCGACGCTAGGGGGCTGGGGGAGTATCCCCCCTTGAGATCAATGGCCAATTTCAAAACGCATCTTGGCGTCGCCGCGGTCGGGAGCGGACTCCTGGCAACGGTCTGCTTGGGCGCGGGGATGAGCAGCCCGCAGGAAGTCGTCACCCTGTCCGTGGTCGGGACGGTCGGCGGGCTCCTGCCGGACATCGATCTCGACCACTCCAGTCCGACCAAGCTGATTTTTACCGCCCTGGCCATTGTGTTTGCCTTTCTGGCCGCGTTCAACCGAGTCGCCAGCTACTCAATCGTCGAACTCTGGATCGTCTGGGGGGTGGCGTATGGCGTCGTCCGCTATCTTGCCCTGGGCGTCTTCTCTGCGCTGACGGTCCATCGCGGCATTTTTCATTCGCTGGTCGCGGCCCTCTTTTTCTGGTTCCTGGCCACCAGCCTGAGCTATTATCTGTTTGCCCTGAGTGCGCTGTTTGCCTGGTCCATCGGTTTTTTTCTCTTTTTCGGCTATATCGTCCATCTGCTGCTCGACGAGCTTTTCAGCGTGGACCTGTTGAATTCGCGCCTCAAAAGCTCATTCGGGACGGCGCTCAAAATCGCCGATTTTCACAACGCGCGGACCTCTCTGCTGATGACGGCGGCGGCGCTGCTCATGTTCTTTTCAACTCCAAGCGCCCAGCCTTTCCTGGACTGGGTCACCAACAGACAAACCTACCTCAATATCGCCGATCGATTTCTTCCCGAGACGCTGTGGTTTGTGCTGTAGGGGGATTGGGGGTTAGGGGTTAGTGCTTGGGGGTTGGGGGTTGGGGATGAGCAAAGCCAGCCTCCAATCCCCAACCCCCAGCCCCAGGTGTCTTCTCCCTCTTGACCTGCTCCAGACGGCAAGCCATCATGCCCCGATTGTTTTCCACCGGAGAGCAAAAACCGATTCTATGCTAGGACTTTCATGTTAGGGCGGCTCGGGGCGGTGTGGGGCATTGGCGGTGTTATCCTCCTGCTGGTCTATTCCATCGCCCGACTCTCCGTCATTACGCTGGACGCCTTTCACTACGAGTTTTCCTGGTACCACTGGTTGGCGCTCGGCCTGAACGTCGTCTGGATGGCCTATTCGGAGGGCTATTACGGTTTTCAGTGCGGCTTTGCACCGCGGGTCGCGGCCCGCGCAAAATATCTGGCCGTCCATCCGAGTCCGCTGTGTGCCTTGTTGGCGCCTGTCTTCTGCATGGGCTATTTCTCCATTCACCGGCCCCGACAAATCGTCGTCTTCGTTCTCACCGCCATGATCGTCGCCTTTGTCCTGGTCATCCCCTATCTGGCTCAGCCGTGGCGCGGCATTGTCGATGCCGGCGTGGTCGTCGGCCTGCTCTGGGGGTTGATCACCGTTGTGGTGTTTGCCTTCCGGGCCTTTATGTCTGACGATTTTTCGTATTCGCCCGAGGTGCCGGGTTACAGACCGGAGTAGCGCCGTCCCGTCGTGCGCCTCCGCCGGCGTATCGAGCCGCAGACGCCATTTTTCGACGCGCGATTTTCCGGTCCCATCGGTGCCCGCTTGACAGCGCCGAAGGGCTTCAGGCAAAACCGGAACAAAAGACCATGACGCCACAGAGGAGACGACTCATGTCAGGACCATTGGCTGGTTATCGCGTTATTGACGTCACCCAGATGTTGTCAGGCCCTATGGCTACCATGATGCTGGGCGACCAGGGGGCGGACGTCATCAAGGTCGAACCGCCGGAAACGGGCGACCTGACCCGTGCCCTTGGCGGCAAGTCGCGGCCCATCTCTCCGTTTTTTTCCACCCTGAATCGAAATAAGCGCTCGGTAGTCCTGAACCTGAAAGACGAAAAGGGCGTCGGCCTGCTCAAAGACCTTGTGGCCGGGGCGGATGTGTTTGTCCAGAATTTCCGGCCCGGCATAGCCGAGCGGATGGGGGTCGGTGAGGATGTCCTGCGCAAGGTGAAACCGGACCTCATCTATGTGTCCATCAGCGGCTTTGGCGAAAAAGGGCCGTATGTCGGCAAGCGCGTGTACGATCCGGTCATCCAGGCGCTGTCTGGTCTGGCCGATATCCAGGCCGACCCGGACACCGGCCGGCCGCGCATGATGCGGCTCATCATTCCCGACAAGGTCACGGCCCTGACCGCGGCCCAGGCCATGACCGCCGCCCTGCTGGCCCGGGAGCGGACCGGGGAGGGGCAGCATGTCCGGCTCGCCATGCTGGACGCGGTGGTCTCGTTTCTGTGGCATGAGGGCATGACGCAGTACACCTTCATGGGCTCGGACATCGGGCCGGCCCGACCGGCTGACACGCGGGATATGGTTTTTGAGACCGCGGATGGGTATATCACTGCGGCGGCGGTCTCGGACAAGGAATGGCAGGGCATGACGCGCGCCCTGGAGCGGCCCGAGTGGCTGGAAGACGCCCGGTTCAGCACGCCTGCCGGGCGGGTCAAATATGCCGATGTGCGCTTGGATATGACGGCCGAGGTCTTGAAAGAAAAAAACTCGGCCGAGTGGCTGGACCGCCTCGATGCCGAGCAGGTGCCGTGCGCGCCGGTCAACCGCAAGGCCGACGTCCTGACCGACCCGCAGGTTGCGGCCAACAAGCTGATTGTCGAATCCGACCATCCCCACGCCGGTCACATGCGCCAGGCCCGCCCGGCCGCGCGGTTTGAGGGCACACCGGCGGAACTCCTGCGTCAGCCGGCCCCGCTGCTGGGCGAGCAGACGGACGCGATTCTGGCCGAACTGGGCCTGTCCGCGGACACCCTGGCCGAGTTGCGCGCGGCCGGCACGATTGCCTGACCGAAGAGGATGGCGTAGTGAAGCAGTGACTGATTATGTTTTTAAGATGGATGATCGCATATGTATTGATGTGGATATCTAATCCATATAGAACATCGACATGAAAGCAATACAAATTACCTTTGATGAAAGGCTCTTAGAAACGCTCGATCGGGACGAAGAGGTCCAACGGAATGGTCGCTCGGCGGTCATCCGTCGAGCTGTGACCGACTATTTGCGCAAGAAACACCGGGAGGCGATTGCAGAAGCCTACCAACGTGGCTATGGCAAACACCCGACAGATTCAGACCTTGAGGGCTGGGCGGATCAAGGCACATGGCCAGGCGAGTAGAAATCGCCAGGGGAGAAATCTGGACATACGAGTTCCGACGACCGGATAAACGGCGACCCGTTTTAGTCCTCAGCCGCCCGGAGGCTATCACTATACTTCATACAGTCCTTGTCGCTCCACTCACGTCAACGATTCGTGGCCTTCCCAGTGAGGTTGTAGTCGGAACGCCGGAAGGTCTCAAGCGTGAGTCAGCGATCAATCTCGATCATATTCAGACCGTTGAACGCGCTCATTTATCCCGGTATATCGGCCGTCTCAAGCCGGAGCAGATGCACGTAGTATGTCGGGCGATAGCAGTGGCAACTGGATGCGACTGAATGCCTGGCAAAGTTTTTTCTTATCGCCGCAAGCGGCCCGCCCTCCAGAGCAAGACCAGCAGCACGACCCAGAACACCTGGGCGCCAAGAGCCGCGGCCCACAGAAACCAGGCCAGTGTACCGGCCAGGGCGCACAGCAGCACGAGCAGAGAATAGTCGCGGCTGGTCAGCCCGGCGACCATTTTTTCAATCCAGATATCTTCCCAGCCGCCTCGCGCCCGACCGGCGTCTTCGGTTTTCTCGGCTCGCGTTACCAATGGAAAGGAAATGCACGCGGCCGCGGCCAGCAGTCCGCCGAGCAGCGGGGCCGCGGCCAGTCCGTCCTGTTTCCAGACCGCCACTCCGACTCCGAGAAAGATGGCAATATGGACCACCGTATCCAGGCTGATGTCGAGCCACTCACCCAGCGGCGATTCCAGCATTTTGACGCGCGCCACCTCGCCGTCCACGCAGTCCAGGACGGTCGAGAACTGAAGCAACAGCGCCCCCAGCACCGACCCGCCATAACTGCCAAACAGAAAGCAGCTCGCGCCCAGCAGGCCGGTCAGAAATGAGAGAACGGTAATCTGATTTGGTGTCAGCGGGGTGCGAAGGAAAAGGCGGGTCAGCAGCCGGGAGCAGCTGCGGTTGAGATAGGTATCAACCAGACCGTCGCGCGGGTTTTCCAGGGTCAGCAGAAAGGCTTTCTCAACCGCACCACGGTCGTCCTGTTGAGTCAAACGATACAGGAAGTGCTGACCGGGAGACCGCACCGGAAGCGGTTCGGTCTGCTCTGGCGACAGGCTGCCCTCCTGTTTCCAGGCCTCCAGCAGCGAAGCGAGTTGTGAAACAGGGACAACCGCCAGGCTTGCATGATTGGAGTCACCGCCTACCTGCCAGCCGTCCTTGCCTTCTTTCTCTGCGTCCTGAATCAGGGCCGGGCGGAAAAGCGTATCGCACGAGAAAACCAGACAGCGCCCCACATCGGAAGGGAGATTCTCCGTCAGCGGACCGTGCGGTGTGATCCACACCACGTCTGCGGTGAGGCGTGGGTCATTTGCCAGCGAGCGTTGCAGGGCTGCCGTTTCTTCATGGCGAGCCAAGACGTAGCAGACCCGGGCGCCCGCTCGCTGGGCGGTCAGCAGCGCCCGTTTCAGCAGCGAGAACCCGCCAAAACGTGTCAGTGGAGACGGGGCATCCACTCCTCCGGTTGAGATTACAGCCGTATGAACCATACGTGACCCAAACCGATATCTACCTACCCCGCTGCTGGCAAGGCCGGGCTCAGCCTGCTTCGACTTCGCCCCTCCGGGGCTACGCTCGGCATGAACGGCTCGGCATGAACGGAGAGCGGGGGCTGACTCGACACCGCTTACCCGCGGTTCGCCCTGAGCGGAGCGAAGTCGAAGGTGTCGAGCATGAACGGAGAGGCCGGGTCGGTTCCGCACCAGTCCCCAATTGCCTCACAGGACCCGAGCGCTTACGATGCGGTCAGCATGCAGTATCGCTCCGCTCTCCCTGACCTGATCGCCTGCGGACTGAGTGGCCTGCTTCTGGTCGCCTGCGCCGCGGAGAGAAAAGACTTTATGGTCTCGGCGCAGGAGCTTGAAAGCCGGACCCTGTTTGCCCCGGCTATGAAGGAGTACGAAGAGGCCATCGAAGAAAACCCCAATAACGCCGAAGCCTATTATCGCATTGGGGCCCTGGCCAACGAACTCGGCAATACGGAGTTTGCGGCCCAAAGGTTCCGCCAGGCCCTGAATATCGATGCCAACCATCCGGGCGCGAAACGCGCGATGACAACCTACCATATCAACCGTGGGACCATTGCCCGACAACAGGGCCGGCTGAGCGCGGCCCGGAGTGAATTACAAGCCGCGGTGCGGGTCGATCCCCGCTCAAGCGTGGCTCAGCTTGAACTCGGACGGGTCCACGAAGCAGAGGGCCGCCTCGACGAGGCCCTGCAAGCCTATAGCGCCTCGGCCGAGGCCGACCCGCACAACATTGACACCCAACTGGCACTCGGACGGGGCTATCTCGCCCAAAAGCAGTACGCCGAGGCCGTGACGGCGTTGAAGGCGGTGCTGGATGCCAACCCGGACAGAGCGGAAGCCTATACCGGTCTGGGCGAAGCCTATTTTCATCAGGGCCAGAAACAGGCCGCTCAGCAGGCCTTTGGGCAGGCCATTCGGCACTATCTGCTCAAAGGGCGGCGCGACCTGGCCCAGCAGGTCAAAGAGCAGGCGGACGCCTTGAGAGTGAAGAGTGGCAAGTGAAGAGTGGCAAGTTTTTCTTACTAACCCCCAACCCCCAACCCCCAACCCCTAACCCCTAATCCCTAATCCCTAACCTCTAACCCCTAACCCCTAACCCCCCTTCCCTCCCCGCTCCGGGGCAATGTCTTCGAGCGTGCGGCCGCTGGTCTCGGGAAAGACCAGCGCGACCAACAGCGGGGTGAAGAGCATAATCAGGACCAGGGTTGAAATTGCCGGCCAGTGCGACTGATATACACCGTACAAGACCGATTCGAGTATCAACCCGATGCTGCCTCCCACCGTTGCAACAATGATTCGCACGCCGGCGGCCGTTGAGCGGTAGGAGGTCGGGAAGAGTTCGGAGCCATACGCGGCCAGCACGACATTGACGCCGAGCAGGGTGAAAATCATCAAGACCCAACTCGGAATGACGAGCAGGGCCGGCACATTGTAGTAGGCCAGGGTGAAGGTCACCTGTCCGACCAGAAAGCCCATCGTGACTTTCTTGCGCCCGATGCGGTCGCTCAGCCAGCCGGCAAACGTATTGCCTATGATCGCAAACGCCCCGGCCCCGAACGTCATCAGGCCCACGCCGCCCGGTGTCCAGCCATGAACGTCCTGGAGATATTTGGGGCCGAAAAAATTGGCCGCCGACTCGGCCACGGCAACCACAAACAACACCGCGGTCACGGCCAGCAGGCGGCCCGGATACATGCGCACGAGATTTACCAGGGGCTGAAGCATGGTGTCCGCGCGCTGCCGGCGATGGGCCTCGAATCGCGCCGTTTCGGGCAGGGTGCGGCGCCAGTAGGCAAGCAGCAGCAGGGGGCCCAGCCCCACCAGATACAGACCCCGCCAGCCATTTTCCAGGTGGCCGACCAGGGCAAAGAGCAGCGCGGCCAGCCCCGCGCCCGTAGACTGGATGGCGGCAAGCGCGCCAACGCCCCAGCCCCGGACCTCGGGGTCAAATTCCTCGGCAATGACGACGACCGCCAGCAGCGACTCGGCCACGGCAAAGGTCCGGGCGAAAAACTGGCACATCACAAAGATGGCGGCGTTGGGGGAAAAAGCGGTGGCGCCCGTGAACAGGGTATAGGCCAGAATGGTGAACAGCAGCACCCGCCGTCGGCCGATGCGGTCGGCGACCAGGGCGACGCCAAAGGCCGGCAGCGCCCCAAAACGAACAATGGAGCCCAGATAGCCGAGCTGGTCTTCGGCAATCCCCAGTCCGGCCTGTATCTGTTTGAGCGACAGGGTGAACAGATACAGGTCGTACATCTCAAAAAAAGAAGCCGCCGCCACCAGGCCCAGCACGCGCCACTGTCGGCGGGTGAGGGCCGGCGGACGGCCCAGAAACCAGGCGAACCGCAGCCAGCCGGGTCGATAGTTGCGGTCCGCCTCAGCAGACGAAATCGGTTGATGGTGGGTCGGGTCAGACATGGAAGCTCGCTTTCGATTGCTGGTCGGTTCGCATTCTTGATATACAAGCTGAGCCTCTGGCGGGGAACGCCCCGGAAATGCTAAACAGAGTGGCGTTTACGGGAAAGCATCCACAGCAAAAGGAGGGAAGCTGCATGGCCACTGCTGCACTCGACGCGCCGCTGACAAACGGAGCGGCCCGGACCTGGCACGAGAAGTATAATTTTGACACCGACCCCATTCCGATTGAGCCGTATATCTCCGAGGACTATTTCAAGCGCGAACAGGAGCGCGTCTTTCGGAAAGTCTGGCTGAACGTCGGTCGGATTGAGCAGATTCCGAACCCCGGCGATTATTTTGTCAAAGACCTGCCCATGTGCCGCACTTCTCTGATCGTGACCCGTGACAAGAAGGGTCAGGTTCGCGCCTTCCACAATATGTGTGCCCACCGCGGCAACAAGGTGATGTGGAACAGTAACGGCTCCTGTCAGAACTTCACCTGCAAGTTTCACGGCTGGAGTTACGGGCTCGACGGGACCCTCAAATTCGTACCGGACGAAGAGAGCTTTTTCGATCTCAAGAAAGAACAATTAGGGCTGACACCGGTGGCGATCGACACCTGGGAGGGGTTTATTTTCGTCAACGTTGATCCCAACCCCAGCGAAACCCTCCAGGAATACCTGGGCGAGTTTGCCGAACGGCTGAGCGGCTATCCCTTTGCCGAGACGTCCAGCCAATGTTTTTCCTGGCAAACGGAGATCAAGTGCAACTGGAAACTGATTAAGGACGCCTTTCAGGAAGCCTACCATGTGGCCTTTCTGCATACCCGCAGTCTGCCCGACTCCTTTACCAGCCGCGATAATCCCTTTGGCCACGCGCTTGACTTCCGGCTCTTTGAGCGCCACTGCCAACTCTCCGCCTTCGGTAATCCCGAGCACAAGCCGAGCTCGGTTGAGGCTCTGGCGTATCAGGCCGGATCGCTCATTATTCCGAATGAGTTTACGCGCGAATCCCTGCCGCCGGGGGTGAACCCCACCCGCGACCCGCGCTGGTCGCTCGACCTCAACATCTTTTTCCCCAACTTTTTTGTTGATGTGGGCCACGGCACGTATTTTACGTATAATTTCTGGCCGTTGGCGGCTGACCGGTCCCTCTGGGAAGTACGATCGTATTTCCCAAAGGCGCACACCGTAGCCCAGCGTTTCAGCCAGGAATACAGCAAGGTCATCTTCCGCGACATCCTCACCGAAGATGCCAGCACGCTGGAGCAGACCCAGGAAGTGCTGGCCTCGGGCGCGAAAAAGGAATTCATCCTCCAGGACCAGGAACTCCTGGTGCGCTTTGGTAACCGGGTGCTGGAAGACTATATCAACGGCGCACAGGCGCAGTAGCGCGGGGATTTGACTGAAACGGGGGCGGCCTGCGGGTCGCCCTTTTTTATAGAAAGCGCCGCAAAAACGAGACGGCCGCCCGGTTGAACGCTTCCGGCGCTTCAAGGTTGACCGCATGTCCGGCCTCGGCCTCAACAACTTCCAGATGGGGCAAGGTCTGCTCGGCAAAGCGGCGACGTGGCACGAAGCGCTCTTCCTGCGTGCCGCATACCAGCAGGGTCGGCACCCGGTTGGTTTTCATCAGTGCCGGATCGATCGGATCAGCGAGCGAGGTATAGCGCGCCGTGTAGGCCGCGCCGAGGGGATGGTGGCGCACCGCATCCGTGCACAGCGCCCGTTTGAATGCCGGGGCCAGACGGCGCGCATTCTTCGGATGAACGGCGATTCTTTCGAGCGCCGCCGCGCCATCGCGCTTCGCCAGCGCAATCAATTTGTCGGTCCCCGGCCGTATCTCTTGTACCCAGTCCATACTGCTGAACGCGGTCGAGGAATTGGTCACCAGATGAGCCCGGACCCGGTTTGGGTGGGCCAGGACATAGCGGAGGGTCAGACCGGCTCCGAGCGACTGACCAATGACAAACCAGTCTGCCACGCCGAGCGCTTCCCGGATGCGTTCAAACGCCTCGACGTAGCGCTCCGGAGCGTACTCACCGGGATCGCCGGGAGCGGGCGAGCGACCGTGGCCGAACAGCTCAACCACCACCGGGCGGCAGACCGTAGACAACGCCTCCAGATTGGGCAACCACTGCGCCCGGCTGGAGAGAAAGCCGTGCAGCATCAGCGCATACGGTCCCTGTCCGGCCCGGACTTCGTAGTATGGCAGCGGCATGGACGGTGTTCTTAACACGAACGCGGGTCAGCGGGATATGGGGGATACGGTCTGCTTGAAAGTTCCTGTGACTGGTATTTACCATTACTGGCCGGGCGATTCGGGCGACTGTGGACAGACGCCGGGACAGCCTTTCTGCTGAGGATAATCCGGCAACTCCTCAATCTGCGCCGGGCTCACCACGCTGATCAGAAAGGTGCGCTTTGTATAATACAACCGTCCTTCAAGGTGCAGCGGCAGCCCTTCGGCGGCGTCACTCTGGATATATTTCATGATGGGGGCCGGTCCGGTAAAGACGAGAAAGCGCCCAAAATGGCGGAGCACCGTCGGTACAGAGTTGCCTACCATCCACACCTCAACATCCCGGATACGCATTTTCCATACTTCGCCGGCCAGACTGATTTCAAAGTACGGGTACAGCTCGCCAATCTCATCGTCCGGGCGAATTAACACACCGGTCAACCGTATCGGGATGCTCTGCGCGGCTGCGCTGAGCGCGTCGGACAACAGGAGCAGAGCGATAAAAAGTACACAGACGGTCGGTCGCATACATCCTCTGTGTCTTCGTCGTCCGCCTGGTGAAGACGGCTGAAGGGCGGCGAGGAATATGGAAATACTCTGGTCACATAGATGGATTCTGCTACAAGGCAGAGGAAGAATACGAGCAAGGAGCGACAGCACCCATGAACACGGAACAGATCAAGAGTTCTCTCAATACCGAAGGCGCGGCCATGCTGTATTGGATTTGTCTGATGCTTGGTGTCTTCATGTGGACGATCGGCGAACTCACCACCACCTCGCACCTCCGACAAATATCACGCGATGTCGAGGAACTGAAAGCCCTGGTGGAGGAGGTCCAGGAGCAGACCGCATGCGTGGAGATGGCGCACGGGACCGACCCCAGACGCAACGTCTCCAGCCAACCACCGACAATATGAGCAAGATAGTCCCGTCATTCCTGCGCAAGAACGTCATCCCTGTGAAAACAGGGGCAGGAAGATGTATTGACAGCACATATCAAGGGCATCATGATGCCTACATGCGTACCACACTCACCCTTGACCCCGATGTCGAACGGTTGTTGCAGCGGGAGATGCGGCGCACCGACAGGAGCATGAAGGTCGTCGTAAACGATGCGTTGCGCGTCGGCCTCGGCGCCCAGGGGAAGACGGTGCGATTGCCACCCTTCAAAGTCGAGCCCCACGCCTTTCACTTCAAACCCGGCGTTGACACCGACAGGCTCAATCAACTCGTGGATGAGTTGGAGGCGGAAGCGCTTTCCCGAAAGCTCGAACGGTGATCGTTCCCGACATCAACTTGTTGCTCTATGCCCACGATTCGGCATCCCGCCAGCACCCGGCCGCACGTCAATGGTGGGAAACGCTCATGAATGGAACAGAGACAGTGGGCCTCCCTTGGATTGCCATCCTGGGTTTCATTCGCATTTCGACGCACGCGAAGATTCTCGACAATCCACTCGACGTGAGCAGCGCCTGTCGCCGAGTGCGGTCCTGGCTTGACCGTCCGCAAACGGTCCTCATCCATCCCGGAACCCGACATGCTGACATCCTGTTTGGTCTGCTTGAGGCGGTCGGTACGGCGGGCAATCTGACGACGGATGCGCACCTGGCCGCTCTCGCAATCGAACATCAAGCCGAAATGCATTCCACCGACGCGGACATGGTGCGCTTTCCAGGGTTGCGTTGGACGAACCCGCTCATCTGAACCGCCTCACGACTTCGTTTCCCTTCTCGAATCGGGATGGGCCGAGGAGATTCGGAGGGGCTGTCGGGCTGCGTCCAGGGCTCATCCGACCTCCGAGACTTCTGAATCAAGCCCTCTCGTTTTTGGGAGGAGTCAGTTTTAAGGGGGGGGTGAGCGCTACTGTTGGGCGGTCCGTTCGATCAGTGTTCGCAGTACCGGCAGGCTTTCCTCATGACGTTTTTCGGCGAGGTCCGTTTGGCGTTGTCGGTCAGCATTGCTCCGCTGCATCGAGCAGTGTTTACCCCTCCCACATAGACGCGGCCAAGCCTCTTCCCGTATCCTGTGCCTCTGTCCAATACGAAAGGAGTACCCTCTCATGCACCTCTACGATTTTCCCGGGTCGCCCAACTGCCGCCGGGTACGGATGTATCTGGCGGAAAAAGGACTCACTCTCAGCCTCACACCGCTCGACTTGTTGAGGGGTGAGCAGAGAACGTCGGCCTATCTCCACAAAAATCCCTTTGGTGCAGTCCCGCTGCTGGAACTTGACGACGGCTCGGTCATCCCGGAATCGCTGGCCATTATCGAGTATCTGGAAGAGCTGCATCCCGACCCGCCGCTGTTTGGCACGACGCCGTTCGAACGCGCCCAGGTGCGAGTGTGGGAGCGCCGGGCGGAGTTTGGGGTTCTGCTCCAAGGAACCCGCCGCTTCCTGCATACCAGCCCGTATTTTGCCGAGCGGGTCGAACAGAGCCCGAAAGTGGTCGAGGAAGCCGGTCGGGTGCTCAGCGAACGGCTCTCCCTCTTCAATACTCGTCTGCAAGACAACGAGTGGCTGGCCGGCGCCTATTCGGTGGCCGACATCTCGCTGTTTGTGGCCGTTGAGTTTGCCGCCAGGTCGAACTTTCAACTCGATCCGGCCTGGACGCACGTGCAGCGCTGGCACGCGGCCATCCGGCAACGTCCAAGCGCGGAGGTGTGATACGTTTTCTCACGTATGCTGCAAATGCAATCGCCCGGCGGCCCCAGCCTGAGCTTGTCGAAGAGCCTGCCCCGGACTTGATACGGGGGCCGGGTGAGGGGTACAAGGACTGCCGATACTGCGTGAGAAGGAGAGACATATGAAAGCCGTTGTTTTCGATCAGCTCGGTGGTCCGGAGGTCTTACAACTCGGAGATGCGCCCGACCCGGCGGTGCGGCGGGGCAAGGTGTTGATCAAGAATCATGCCATCGGCATCAACTTCGCGGATACCCTCTTCCGCCAGGGCCAATATGCCATGCAGCCCAAGCTGCCGGACATCCCGGGGCTTGAAGCCGCCGGAGTGGTTGAGGCGGTTGGTGATGGCGTGGAGGGGATCAAACCGGGCGACCGGGTGACTTCGATCGGCATGAAGACGTATGCCGAGTACTCGCTCGCGTCAGCCGGCCAGGTCATGGCCCTGCCCGACTCGGTCAGTTTTGAGCAGGGCGCGGCCTTTCCGATTCAGGTGCTGACTGCGTATCACATGCTCTTCACCTCCCATAATCTGAGCGCCGACCAGTCGGTCATCGTCCATTCGGCGGCCGGCGGCGTTGGTCTGGCCGCGGTGCAGGTTGCCAAAGCGGCCGGTGCGCGGGTGATCGGCACGGTCTCGACCGATGAGAAAGCGGCCCTGGCCAAAGAGTACGGTGCGGATGAAGTCATCAATTATGCCACCCAGGACTTCGCGGAGGAGACGCTAAAACTGACCGACGGCAAAGGCGTGGACCTGATCCTCGACGCCGTGGGCAAGCCAACCCTGGAGAAGGGCCTGAGCTGCCTGGCGCCGTTCGGTCATCTGATCCTCTACGGGCGGTCCGGCGGCGTGCCCGATCCGCTCAATCTGTTCGGGCTGTTCCAGAAATCCATCAAGGTCAGCGGCTTTATTCTCTATACGGTCTCGGCCATGCCGGAGGTTCATCAAAAAGGCATTCGGCAATCGCTCCAGCTCATGGACGAAGGCAAGCTCAAACTGCTAATTGGCAAGTCCTTTCCCCTGGCAGAAGCGGCCGCGGCCCATCGCCACATGGAGTCGCGCCAGTCGGTCGGGAAACTCGTCTTGATTCCGTAGGCCGGGCGACCGCGAGACCAGACCGCGAGACAAGGAGGCTCCGCCATGAGCTGGCAAGCGCAGTGGGACGACAAACTGGTGAGCGCCGACACGGCGCTTGAGCGAATCGCGCCGACCGAGCATGTTTTTACCGCCGGTCTGACCGGCACGCCGTTTACGCTGTGTCGGGCCCTGGTCGAAAACCGGGAGCGCCTGCGGGGGCTGCGTCTCAATACGCTGATTTCCCTGTTTGACTGGAACCTGCCCGGTATCGACGAGTACTTTCACTTCGAGTCGTGGTATCTGAGCCGACGCGAACGGCCCCTGCTCCATCAGGGCAGGCTCGACTATGTGCCGGTTTCCTACTTCCGGGCGGAGGCCCTGCCCTACGGGATTGACGACCTGGACGTGTATCTGGTGACGGTGTCGCCGCCCGACCGGCACGGCAACTGTAGTTTTGGCACGACTGTGGGCATGTCGCCGCTGATGACGCAGCGGGCCGCGCGGGTCATTGCCGAGGTGGACCCGAGTTTTATCCGAACCGGCGGCACGAACACGATTCATGTCTCGGACATTGACTGCCTGGTCGAGCGCTGGAGTTCGCCGGCCACGCTGGTCACACCCGAGACCTTTACGCAGGAAAAGCAGGATATGATCGACACCATCTGCATGCAGATCGCCAACGATTTGCTGGAAGACGGCGACACGATTCAGATTGGAGCGGGCGATATGACCAGCCCGCTGCTCGGCTATGTCTATGGGCGACGTGATCTCGGGATGCAGACCGAGATCATTCCGCCGGGGGTCGTGGCGCTGGTGCGGGAAGGTATCCTGACCGGAAAAAACAAGACCGTTCATCCGGGCAAAGTGGTGGGCACCGCCTTTCACCCCCAGTTGAGCGCCGAAGAGCTGGACTTTATCGACCAGAACCCGGCCTTTGAACTGTACGATTTCAACTATACCGACGACGTTCGGCTGCTGAGCAAAGACCCGCGCTTTACGGCCATCAATAACGCCTTGAGCGTTGATCTGACTGGACAGGTCGCGTCCGAATCCATCGGCTGGCAGATGTTCACCGGCACCGGCGGTCAGACGGTGTTCGCCATTGCGGCCTGTCTGGCCGGCGGAAAATCCATTATTGCGGTGCCGTCGAGTTCCTTCCTCGACGGCGCACGGATTTCCCGCATCGTCCCCACCCTGGCCCCCGGAACCGTGGTCACGACCCCGCGGGCTTTTGTTGACTATCTGGTCACGGAATACGGGATCGCCACGCTGCGCGGCAAGAGTCTCCGCCAACGCGCCCAGGCCCTGACCAGCGTGGCCCATCCGGACTTTCGGGCCGAGTTGCAGGAAGCCGCGGAACGGATGTTTTACGGGCCGGCCTGAACGCTCCCTCATTGACCCGGAGCGCGCAAGCTGTCATGAAAAGGGCTCATATCTTCACCCTAAGGAGGACGCAGTGAAAATTGGTATTACGATGTTTGCAACGGATTATGCCATGCGGCCCGACACGCTGGCCAAGGAATGTGAGGACCGGGGCTTCGAGTCCATCTGGTTTCCCGAACACACTCATATTCCGGCCAGCCGCAAGAGCCCGTGGCCGGGCGGCGGGGAGTTGCCCAAGGAATACTGGCATACCCATGATTTATTTGTCGCCCTGACCGCGGCCGCGGCCGTGACCAGTACGATCAAGATCGGCAGCGGCATCTGCCTGGTGATCGAGCGCGACCCGATTACCATGGCCAACGAGGTGGCCTCCGTGGATCAACTCTCCAACGGGCGCTTGCTGTTCGGCATCGGCGGCGGCTGGAACGCCGAGGAAATGGAAAACCACGGCACGCCGTTCAATCGGCGCTGGAAGGTCTGCCGCGAGCGGATTGAAGCCATGAAAGAAATCTGGGCCAATGAAGAGGCCGAGTATCACGGTGAGTTCGTGGACTTCGATCCGATCTGGGCTCATCCCAAGCCGGTGCAGAAGCCGCACCCGCCGATTCTGATGGGCACCTTCAACGGCGGCTTGAAGCGGGTCGTCAACTACTGCGACGGCTGGATTCCGGTCGGCTTCGATACCTCGACGCTGCCCGAGTCGATAAAAGAGCTGCACGCCTTAGCTGAGCAGGCCGGGCGCTCGCCTGAAGACGTGCCGGTCTCGGTTTTTGGCTCTTCCGATAAGGAAGAAGCCTTGGCCAGCCACCAGGAGCTGGGCGTTGAGCGGGCCGTGCTGTTTCTCCCCTCAGCCGATGCCGATACCCTGCTGCCGCTCCTGGATCAGTACCAGCCCTATATCGCAAAGTTTGCGTAATTCGTTCAGGGGCGCACAGTCGTGCGCCCCGTAGCTCCTGAGTGCGGACACATCCGTCGAGGTGTCTCTTGACATCGCCCCGGTACAAGAGGAGAGTGGACGAGCCAACTGTGGGCGATTCACGCTTATCCTCTTCCTCATCTTAACTAAGCATCTATCCTCCATCGTTGACCGGTTTCTGACACCTCACCGTGCGGAGGTGTCACTTGCCTGGACGCATGCCGGTCGAGCCATGAGAGGAGCTGGCAGTGCGAGGCGTTCGGAGGAGGATACCAGGATGTTTGGCATACCGCTGGAGGCCATTGCCATAGTGGGCTTTATTTTGGTGGCAGCCATTGCAATGTATCGGGCGGATCAAAAGAGAAAAAACGCGTCAAGCGACTGAGTTGATCCGTCTTCACGGGAAGGTTTTTGCGGGGCTGCCACCGGCAGCCCCGCCGTCCCACGAGTCAGGCCCAAAGTCCGGGCGCGGGTTTGAGGACTCCTGGTCTGTGTCCTCTTCTACAGCCGGGCGTCCCAGGCAGGTGCCTTCCAGTTCTTGGGGCCCCGCCAGCGATATTTTTCCAGATTGACCTTGCCATTGCGGTTGAACGCTACCCCCTCTTCCTCCAGCAGCCAGCGTTGTTCCTCGGCGCGCAGCACGTCGCCTCGCAGACTGATGCCGCCCGAGGCGTTAATCACCCGTTGCCACGGGACTTTTTTCGTCAAAGAGCGCGGCAGGTGGCGGAGGGCCGTACCGACCGCCCGGGCGGCCCGGGGGGCGCCAAGCAGGGCTGCCACCTGCCCATAGGTCACCACTTTTCCGCTCGGCACCCGGGCGACCAAGCGATAGACATGGGTAAAAAAGCGCGGCGGACGGTCGGGCATATTCCTCTTCGAGCGTGCGACGCCCATATTGGGCCTGAGGGCGGTTTCTGCTCCCTGCCAATCCCCACCCCCTAATCCCCAACCCCCACCCCCTCTCTCACGAGGCCAGCACACCAAGCTGCTTGAACAGCCCGAACACGTCCCACGACAGCCAGACTTCCTCAATTTTCTCGTCCGCCAGGCGGTACACTGCCACACCCGCGACCACGACTTGCCTGCCGGTTGGCGCAACACCCATGAAATTGCCGTCGTGGGTGCCGTGGAAGGTCCAGCGGGCGACCACTTTTTCTCCTTGCGAGACAAAATCCTCTATCGTGAAATGGACGTTCGGGAAGCCACGGCGCACCGAAGAGACGATCTGTTTCACATCGTCCGGCCCGCCGCCAAGATCATAGCCGGCCGGATAGTGGCTGACATAGGTCGGGGAAATGAGTTCATCAATGGTCTCCATTTTGCCCCGATTGAGACAGTCTTCAAAATAGCGACGGACGATGGCTTTATTTTTTGCAATAGACATGCGTGTGCTTTCGGTTACGGGTTGTGACTTTCGCGATTATACCTGTTCGGGTGGCAGGGGTGGCGCGTCCTGCCGTTTGCGGCGCTCGGCCCGCTGGACGCCGGGCACCAACTTGGACACGGTTGTTGCGCCCTGCCAGTCGCCCCGAAGGTCTGCGGCAATAACGGTGACCCGGACCATTTCACTCACACCCTGGGGGTTCGGGAGGAGATTCGCTTCCAATCGCCCGCCCTCGGGCAGCGAGGTCTCGACATCCGGCGGAGGGAGCACGCCGGGGTCTTCTGGATAGTTGCCAATGGCCACGCGGTAGTGGGTCCGGGGCTGCTGTTGTACGACGACGGCCACCGGATAGTCCAGGCTGGTCGGCAGCCGCTCCGGTACCTCAATCGTCACATTTGGTGAAGACGCACCGAACCGCCCCTCCCGGTAGGTGGCCAGGCGTTTGTCGGTGTAGATGCGCCACTGTCCTGCGTCCTTCCGCAGGAGATGCGACAAGACATCGGTGATGACCACCTCGCCGGCGCCGATATTACGGAAACGGTCGGTATAGCGCAGGCGCATGGAGGTCGTGATGGCCGCCCGCGTGGCGTCCGCCTGCGTGACCTCGACCTTCTCGACACTCAGCGATACCTGGCTCTGCCGCAGTCGCGTCAATACCTCGCCCACCCCGCGCTTTGAGCGTCCGGTGCCGCTGATAAAATCATCCGCATAGACGGCCAGCACCTGCTCCGGGTCAAAAGCTTCCAGCCCGCGAGCGAGCTGCTCCAGGGTCTGCCGCAGGTCGGCTGGAACCGCTGGGGTAGCGGAGCCGGACGGGTATTCGCAGGCTGTCCCCATGTACACAGCCAGCAGCACCGCGGGAACGAGACGCAAGGCGTTCATATCTGAGGCTGTACCGAAAAGCGGGCCGCTCGACAAGCCTGGGAGCGGTCCGGGCCCAGATGACGCTGCGGTGTAGTCGCCCGTCATTCCTGCGCAAGAACGTCACCCCTGCGAAAGCAGGGGCAGGAATCCAGCCTCGTCCCCCGTTCGTCCTGATCCTGTCCTGAGCCTGGGTGAAGGGCGGAGCAAAGCGAAGTCGAAGGACTGGATTCAAAACAAACTGGGCTCGGCCCCTGGGCGGACCGGCTGAAGGTCCGGCCGGCATACGCCACAGGGCGCATACCCAATGGCTTCCGCTCGGGTACGCGAGGCAATAAAGAGTCGGTTGCCCGCCCGAATATCCTTTGAGTCCTCACAGCGCGGCCGGCAAAATATCTGCTCCGTTTGCCGGCCCACATAGAGCCGGTCCTGGGCAATGGCAAAACCTGAGCGTGATGGAACCGTCGGTATGCCTTCAACCGCAAGAATATTCCGCTTGAGCGCGATTTTATTGCCGGCATAACCCGTCAGACTGCCATTACTGCCAATAATGCGGTGACAGGGAATCCGAATCGGCAGCGGATTGTAACGCAGGGCCTGGGCGACCGCCCGGACGGCTGTGGGCCGACCGATTCTCTCAGCCAGCCCTCCATACGTTGTCAGGCTGCCATAGGGGATTGCACTCGCCGCCCGGAGGACCTGACGCTGAAAATCGCTCCGCATGAAGGCATCATCAATCACCCACTCAAGCGCCTGGCGCGAGCCGCTCAAATAGGCTTCAAGTTTCCGGGTCAGCGCCGCGAGGGCGCTCTCATGGCCTTGAGAACGCTCAACTGCAAATTTTTCTTCGAGTTCCTGTGCACTATTGCCGGCATCGTCGGGAGAAACGAACTCAAGCAGGGCGACTCCCTTATCGGTTGTGCCAATCCGCAGCGGCCCGATGGGCGAATCCCATCTGCTCAGGACGAGGCGCGGACGAGTGTCCGCAGTCAAATGGGTCAACTGTCTATCGAGTGCGCGTCGAGCGGCGGCGAGGCCGGTCTCCGGGGCGGGTAAAGAGTTCAGTTGGAGGCGGAGTTGTTTGTACTGTTCCAAGAGCTGAGCGCAGTCAGGACAGGCGGTCAGATGACGCTGGACTTTCTGCCGTATAGGCGGCGAATTTTCTCCCAGCGCCTCGGCAATAATATCATCTTCCGCAAATCCACACGCGAGCACGTTACGCTTTTGGGTTGGCATGGCCCCTCCTTTCTTCTCCTATCTCGATCTGTTGCCAGCAGGCGCGCAGCTTCTTCAGGGCTTGATACACATGCGCCCGGGCGCTGTCTTCGGAGCAGTCCAGATTTTCGGCAATCTCCTGGTAGGCAAGCCCTTCAATCTGCCGCTGTATCAATGCCGTGCGCTGTCGGAAGGGCAAGGACCCAATCACGTTCAGGAGGACGTGGGCTGTCTCCTGGGAGTGAAACGTGTGTTCTGGCGTTGTCGGATGAACTTTTGAGGCCGGTATGGGACCATCCGCGACAAAGACTTTTCTATAACGCTGCCGGCCACGGATATAATTTTTGACGAGATTGGTGGCAATCCGAAAGAGCCAGGCCCGGTGGTTCGCATCAGTTGGCAGGTCGCCGTAGGCGCGCCAGGCGCGGAGGAAGGTCTCCTGAAACAGTTCCTGCGCGTCGTCGCTATTGCCCGTGCAGCGGACGAGATAGCGATAGACGGAGCGCTGATGGAGATCGACGATCTCCCCAAAAGCGCTCGCTGCGTTGTCGGATTGTTCTGTCACAAGTGTCCTTTCTCCGCCTGAAGACCTTATACCCAGAATCCGACTGGCAGGGGAGCGAGCATCCCGAGAAAGCAGGTCAATGAAAACCACACACTGAGCAATGAGCGACACGTAGACATAAAGCGCAACCTCCCTTTCTGTGACGTTCTGTAAAAGAAGACACCGCACGGGGCGCGATGTGAAAAATGGCCACAGCAGGAGACCTTCAATGGGAACGGAAAGATGGGGTTCTGAGAGAACGCACGCCTTTTGAGGCGACCCGGTCCGGCCTGCCTCGCGGGTCGGTCACTCGTCCAGGCCCGGCTGGGTAAGCGCGCGCCAGTAGGCTCCAAGAAAAACGAGAAATGCCCCTGACCAGAGGAGAATGGAGAGGGTGACGACAAGTGATTCCGCCTCCGGTATGGCGAGGGGGCCGAAGACGCGCACCGTCGCTGCCAGGTGAACCAGCGCGAATATCGCTGCCTCCGCCGGCCCGCCCGAGAGTGCACGGCCCGTGTAGCGTCGGGCGCTGCGCGTCATCAGCCCCAGCAGCATCCCGCTCATCGCTCCCATTTTCAGCCCGTGAAAGACGACGGTCGCCGGCATGTCGAAGCCCGTCAGCCCCAGCGCGTGCAACACCAGCGCCACCGGCAGCCACGCATAGGACAGGACCAGGACCCACAGCAAGGGTTCGCGTAGCGTCGAGGCCGGATTCCAGAGCCACAGACGGACCCCGTGCGCGACCGCGCCGACCGTCGCGACCACGGCCAGCCCCAGGCTCCCGCCCAACAAGCCGGCGCCAGCCACCCCGGCAACGGCCAGAACGCCGAGCGAGCCGAAGGCAATGAGTTCCACGGACCGATTCCGCCGCGGCTGTGCCCCCGGAACCAGGTCGGAAATGAGGTCTGGAATCAGCCAGCCCCCGCTCAGCGCGATCAGGATAAAGGACAGGTCTTGGGCCAGCGTTGCGTTCCGGCCTGCCATCAGACCGACGTAATGCAGGTGGAACAGCACGTTGGCCAGCGTGAGCAGGGCCGGCACGGCCACCACCAGGAGGAGAAGGAAGAAGCGGGGTCTGAGGGCCGGGCCGGCGAAGAACAGGCCGCGGAGCCTGAGGGCCGGGCCGGCGAAGACCAGCGTGACACAGGCCAGGAAGAGACAGTCAACCGCAATAGCCGGGACCGCCGGGCCGGTAACGACCAGAATACGACCCAAGACCCAGAGGCCGACCAGCGCGGCGAGCCGAGCGCCCGACAGGGGCGGCAGGCTGCTGCGAGCCGGCACGACCGTCAGCAGGAGGCCGGTCAGGCCGGCCGCAAGGAGCCCGAAGACCGTCTCGTGGGTATGCCAGGCCGAACCGGTGAGATATCCGCCGGCGAGCAAGCGGCCGGGCCAGAGTTGCCATACTGGAAAAGCGACCGTGGCAAACACCGCGGCCAACAGGTAGAAGGGCCGAAACCCCATACGGAGCACGGGAACCGGGTAGAGAGGTTGGGGCTCGTCACGCATGAGTCATATCCATAGCGTTGTGTGTATGAAAACGCATTGCCGGACAGCGGTCCGGTCCGTATAGTCCATATGCTATGCAGAGCCTCGGGACAATGCTCGCCGCCGGCCTCGTTCTGGGCGCGCTTTCGAGTGTCCTGACGACACCGTCTCCCGCCGGGCGGGCAAGTTTTTTCCCGCTGGCTCTGCATAATACCTGGACGCACGAAGTGAAATTCTCCGGGGGAGATTACCACTATTACATGACGGAGACCGTGATCCGGGATGATTTTCCGCTGCTGGACAGCGTGTCCTATATTGTTGCCGAGGAGTACGAGCCCTTGACCGACAGAGCGCCCGAGGCGAAAAGCACGGTCGCCTATCTGCGTAGAGACGGCTTTCTCCTCCGCTACCCCTGGCTCGATTCCGAGCACGACACGGTGTGGGATACGAATCTTGGTGAAGGCATCGAACGGGTCCTGCCCAGCCCCTACACCGGAGAGCGGAGCTGGAACGCTGCGCTCCAGACCAAGGCCTGGCCGCTTGAGGGCGGTCAGGATGTGACGGCCTCGGCCCATGCGCGGATCGATCCAGTAGCGGTTCGAGTCCCAGCCGGAACGTTCCGCAACTGTCTGCGCGTGGAAACCCGGACAACGAGTCGGGTCGCTGACCCCAGACGCAAAACCACGGTCTTCCACCTGCACTACACCGAGTGGTACGCCCGGGGAGTGGGCTTGGTGAAAGCCATTAGCAGCGAGGGCGCGGGCACACCGGTCAAGAGCGTCACCGAACTGCTCTCCTATCGGGTCTACCCGCCGTCGGACTGACATCGGTCCAGCCCGGAAAACTTGACAATCTTCGCCTTTGCGCCTCGGAGGATACGGCCGACCGGCCTCAGAGCAGTTTTTGCTTGACTTCCCATTCCGGTTTGCTAGGCAGCAGAGAGAGGGGGACAGGATGTATCCCAAAGCCATCGAGAATTATTTTGCGCCGACTGAGGTCGCCGAGGTGCTGACGCTCCTCAATGAATACGGAGAGCAGGCCAAACTCCTGGCCGGCGGCCAGAGTCTGATGCCGCTGATGAAACTGCGGCTGGCCGAGCCGCAGACCATTATTGATCTGAACCAGGTGGCCGCGCTCGACGCCATTCGTGAGGAGGACGGTCGCCTCTCCATTGGTGCGCTCGCCCGTCATGCCGACGTAGCCACCCACCCGCTGATCCTGCAATCCTATGCGCTCCTGGCGGACGCCGCTCGGAATATCGGCGACCCGCAAATCCGAAACCGGGGGACGATTGCCGGCAGTCTCGTTCATGCCGACCCGTCAGCCGACTATCCGCCGGCGGTTATGGCCCTGGACGGCCGGCTCGTCGTGGCCAAGGCGGACGGGAGCACGCGGACAGTCTTGATCGATGACTTTCTGGCCGGTCCGCTGATGAGCGATATTGGCGAGGATGAATTGGTCACGCGGATTGACATTCCGGCGCCGGCCGCGCATTCCGGTGGCGCATACGCAAAGCACAGCCAGGTCGCTGGCGACTTTGCCATCATCAGCGTGGCGGCCCAGATTACACTGGACCCGAGCGGAGTGTGCCAGCAGGCCAGCATCGTTGTTGGCGGCGTAATGCCCAAGCCGGGCCGGGCTGAGCGGGCTGCCGGTCTGCTGCAAGGAAAAACCATTGACGCGACGCTCCTGACCCAGGCCGGAGAAGCTGCGGCCGAGGAAGTGGAAACCGAGGATGATGTCAGAGCCTCGGCAGACTATCGCCGTCAGCTTATCCGCGTCACGGTGCCAGAGGTGGTGCGTCAGGCCAGCGCCCGAGCAGAAGAGTAAACGTACCCTCCATATTTACTCTTGAGGAGAGTCGGCATGAAACGGAGCATAGGCATAACGATTAACGGCGAAGTCTATGAGGAGACAGTTGACCAGCGCCTCTTGCTGGTTGACTTTATTCGCGAGGTGGCGGGACTGACCGGGACGCATGTCGGCTGCTCGGTCGAAGGGCGCTGCGGGGCGTGTACGGTGATTCTGAACGGCAAGGCCGTCAAGGCCTGTCTGCTGTTGGCGGTTCAGGCAGATGGAGCCAGCGTGCTGACCATTGAGGGCCTGGCGAGAGATGATGATCTCCATCCCATTCAGGACGGATTCTGGGAGAAGCACGGCTTGCAGTGCGGGTTTTGCACGCCCGGCTTGCTGATGACCTTGTACGAATTTCTCCAGAACCCCAAGCACTCGGACGAAGAGATCCGCACTGCCATGTCGGGGGTGATCTGTCGCTGTACGGGCTACGTCCATATCGTTGAAGCGGTCAAGCACGCCATCGCCACGGTCGAGGCCCTGTCGCCGGAAGAGCGCAAAGAGTGGTTTCCAGTGTGAAGAGAGGGAGCGCGTCATGGCTACTGCCAATGCCTGGGTCGGACAATCCATTAAACGCAAGGAAGATCGCCGTTTACTCGTTGGGGACGGGCAATACCTGCCCGATATCGTCCTGCCACGCATGGTCGTCATGGGCTTTGTGCGCAGTATCCATGCGCACGCAAAAATCACCGCCATAGACACCACTCAGGCGGCCGCCCTGCCCGGCGTGCGGGCCGTGCTCACTGGTGCAGATGTCAAACACCTCGGGTCGGTGCTGTCGGACATGAGCACGCCAAATCTGCCCGGCGAGACCAAACGGCCGATCTTCTGGCCGCTGTCGATTGATGAGGTCAAATACGTCGGCGACCCGCTGGCCGTTGTGGTCGCCCGCGATAAATACACCCTCGAAGACGCGCTTGAGCTGGTCGACGTTGAATATGAGCCGCTCGATATCGTGATCGACCCCGAGCACGCCCTCCAGGCTGACGCGCCGCGACTCTATCCTGACTGGGGCGACAATATACTCTACCATCAGCATATTCCTGCCGGCGATGCTGATGCGGCCTTTGCCCAGGCCGACCTGGTGATCAAAGAGCGCTTTCGGTGCCACCGCACCGGCGGCCAGCCCATGGAGACCCGTGGCTGCCTGGCAATGTACAACCCAGGCGAGGGGCTGACCCTGTGGCTGACCACGCAGCGCCCGCACATCAAACGCCACCTGCTGGCCGAATACCTCAAGCTGCCACACAGCCAGATGCGGGTGATTATGCCCAAAGACATGGGCGGCGCATTTGGGACCAAGGCCCCGCTCTATCGGGAAGAACTCATGGCCTGTCACCTGGCCATGAAACTCCGTCGTCCGGTGAAATGGGTCGAGAACCGCCAGGAAAGTCTGATGAATGTGGGCCAGGGGCGGGATCAGATTCATCAGCTTGAGCTGGCCGTCAAGAAGGACGGCACCATTCTTGGCCTGCGGGATCGGATTCTGGCTGACTGCGGCGATGCCCGGACCGCCATTTACGTCGGCTTTGCCATGCCCTTTTTGGGGGCGATGTACCTCATCAACGGCTACGACATCCCCAACGTGGATATCGATCTTACCTGTGTGGTGACCAATAAAGCCTGCCTGACGCCGAGTCGAGCGTTTGGTTCGTTTGCCGGACGCTTTGCACTCGACCGGGCCGTTGAAATGGCCGCCCGCGCTCTGGAGCTTGACCCGGTTGAGATACGGCTTAAAAACGCCATCAAGACCTTCCCGCACGTCTCCGCAGTTGGCGTCCACGTAGACTCGGGAGACTTTCCCGGCTCGTTTGCCAAGGCCTGCGCCGCGCTGGACTATGACAATTTTCGAAAAGAACAGTCCGAGGGGTGGCAAAACGGACGTTATCTTGGCGTCGGCTTCAGCATGGGAGTGGAAATTTCCGGTGTTCCCTCAGAGGTACTGGTCCCCATGGAACGCCAGCCCGGCTTTGGTGTAGCCACAGTCCAGTTCGACGCGCACGGCAAGGTCCAGGTGGCCGAAGGCGACTCGCCGCACGGCCAGGGGCATGAGACAACGATCGCCCAGGTCGTCGCCGGTGAACTCGGCCTGGCACCGGAGGATATTTACGTCACATATGGTGATACCCATTCCGGCCCCTTTGCCGCCGGCACCGTTGGTTCTCGTGGCGCTTCCTATACGCTCAGCGCCGCGGTGCTGGCCGCGCGCGCGTTGCGGCCCAAGATGGCCAATATCGCCGCCCACCTGCTGCATATCGAAGCCGGCGAGGACGACTTCGTCTTTCGTGACGGACACGCCATTTTGACCAGAGACGAAGGCCAGCGCGTACCGATTGCCAAAATTGCCGAGGTGGCGCTGCTCTCCCCTACCGAACTGCCGCCGGGTATGGAGGCCGGTCTTGAACATACCTCCCATTTTGAAGCCGAGACCGCCGGCATGCATAGCTGCAATGTTCATGCGGCCCAGGTCGAAGTGTTTGCCGATACGGGCGAGTACAAAATTGTCCGCTATGTTGCGGTGGATGACGCCGGGCGGCCGATCAATCCCATGGTGGTTCGGGGTCAAATCCACGGTGGGGTGGCCATGGGGATCGGCAATGCGTGCATGGAGGAGTTCATCTATGACGAAAACGGGCAGCAACTCACGACCACGCTGTTGGACTACCACATCCCCTCCTCCCTCGATCTCCCGCATATCGAAACTATCGAGCACAACGTTCCCTCTCCACATACGCCCTTAGGTTCCAAGGGCAAGGGCGAGGGCACCCCCGGTATGGTGCCGGCCGCGGTGGCGAACGCGATTGAGGACGCCTTGCAACCCTTGGGTGTCAAGATCACCGACCTGCCACTTACCCCGGAGCGAATCTGGAAGCTGATTCAGGCGGCGCAGTCAAAAGACTGAGAGACGGGCAGACTTCGTCGTGATTCCTCGGGAAAACCGGGAGTTTCAGACGCAAGTCGTTCAGAAGACGAAGGAGGAATTGGTATGGCCTCACTGACTGGGAGAGTGGTCATCGTGACCGGGGCGGCGCGGGGCATCGGTCAGGAATACTGCTGTGCCTTTGCGCGAGAAGGGGCGCGAGTGGTCGCGTCCGACGTCCTGTCGTGCCAGGAGACCGTCGCCAGAGTCCAGGACCTGGGAGGCGAGGTGGTGGAGGTGACCACCGATGTCACGAGTGCCCAGAGCACCGAAGCCATGGCCGCCACGGCGTGTGAGCGTTTTGGCCGGATCGATATCCTGGTCAATAATGCCGCCCTGTATGGGGGGATGTGGGTCGGCCCGTTCGATCAGATCGCGGAAGCCGACTGGGATCGGATGATGGAGGTGAACGTCAAAGGCATCTGGTTATGTTGTAAGGCGGTCGTGCCAATGATGAAGGAACAGGGCAAAGGAAAAATCATTAATGTTTCGTCGAGTACGATCTGGGCCGGCGACCCGTTTGCTCTCCATTACGTCGCCTCAAAGGGGGCGGTGTTTTCCCTCACGCGTGCGCTGGCGAGAGAACTCGCCGGAACGGGGATTAATGTCAACGCCATCACCCCCGGTCACACGATGACCGAAGCGAGCAAGACTATGCTCGATCCCGAAACCTTTGAGCGATTCCGGCGGCAATCGGTCAAGCGGCAGATTATCAAGCGCAACGAAGAGCCGGAGGACGTGGCGGGGACGGTTCTCTTTTTAGCGTCGGATGCGAGTGACTTTATGAGCGGACAAACGCTCAATATCGATGGCGGGCGGTGCCATTATTAGCCGTCGTCGCGTCTCTGCCGACGGGAAGCGGCAGCCCGGGCCGCTTGCGCGGCAACGAAATTATGCCTGAACTCCTCAAGAAAGCGCACGATGTCGTCCGGCGAGAGCTGCCGGCAGCGCTCAAGATAGGCGTCGGAGAACAACTGCACGGCGCGCGCAGGCTCCTGCCTGCCCTCGTCGGCGCGGCGTGAGCCGCCTGTCACGCGCGGCGCTGACGCGGGCGTTTTGGCGGTCATTGGAGCTTCTCCAGGGCGTCGATGTCCGCGAGGTCCTGAGCCCGGCCGCTGGCCCGCTTCATCGCGATCAAGTCTGTGATCGACAGCACATGTATGGCGCCGCTGGAAAGGGAGATGCGCGTCGTTTCCCTGGACGTCAGATCGTACGGAATGATGATGTCCACTTCGTTCGTCGGCGTATTCGGGTGGTAGAAGTTCCAGGCGACGAGGTTGCGCGTGGCAATGTATTCGTCGCGGTGCTCAAAGACCTCGGCCGCGGTCAGCGGCAGCCGTGATACCAGACCGAGCCCCTGCAAGGCGACTTCTGCACGACTCAGATCACGGCGCGTCCAGCGCAGGACGATATCAACGTCGAGGGTGCCGCGGACCGCTCCGTGCAGGGCCACGGCCTGACCGCCGACAACCGCGTACCGCACGCCAGCGTCGCCCAAGGCCCGGCAGACTCGTTCCAGGAACGTCATCATGGGACGAGAGAATAGGGCTATTCCTTGCGGGCGTCCATAGTGCTCCACCGGGAGAACAGCTATGCTCTGTTCAGCCCAACGAGAAGCAGAGGACATCATGGCCGAGACCGACCTGTTTGACATCATGTATTCCTGTCGCAGCATGCGCCGCCTCAGGACCGACCCGGTTCCATTAGCACTGATTTACCAAGTGATTGAAGCCGGCACCCAGGGGCCGAGTGGGGGCGGGGTCCAGGCCTGGCGCTTTGTGGTCGTCACGGAACAGCAGGTAAAAGAACAGATTGCCGAACTCTATCTGCGCGGCTGGCGCATGGCGGAAACCAATTATGCCAAAGCCGGACTCACGCCGGAGAACAGCAAAAACGTGCGCGCTGCCGCTTATCTGGCCGAGCACCTGGCTGAAGCGCCGGTCCTGCTTATCCCCTGTCTCCGCTCACGCAAGAGTCATGAATCCCGTCTCAACGGACCGCACAGAGAAACCTTTCTGCGTATTCTGGGCGGGAGTATCTATCCTGCGATTCAGAATATGCTGCTGGCCTGCCGGGCGCTTGGTCTGGCTGCCTCGCTGACGACGATTACGACATTGTATGAGGACGAGATGCGGCAAATTCTCGACCTGCCCGCATTTATTACAACGTACGCGCTCATTCCGATTGGCTATCCCAAAGGCAGATTCGGGCCGGTGACCCGCCGCCCGGTCGAAGAAGTGACCTGGCTGAATCGATACGGGCAGGCGTTTCCACAGCGGGGGACTGCGAAAAACACGTAGGGGCAGCCCCCTGTGGCTGCCCGTCCCTGCGAATTACCCACCCACGGTGGCGGCCCCTACGAATCTGTTTTCAACTCCGGAAAGAGGTCGCGCTTGGGGACATGCGCCTGTTTCCAGACCATCACGTTGCGCGTGTACTGGCACACCAGGGTGCCGTCCTGCTTGACCCCCCGCGTCTCGACTTTGATGATGCCCCACTGTGGCTTGGACTTGGATTCGCGTTTCTCCAGGACTTCCGACTCAGAATACAGCGTATCGCCGGCAAAGACCGGATTCGGGAGGGTGACATTATCCCAGCCCAGGTTAAAACCGTTCTCACTCACATCGGCGACGCCGAGTCCGGCAACAATCGCCAGGGTAAGCCCGCTGTTAATCAGGCATTGTCCGAATTCGGTCTGCTTACCGTATTCGTTATTAAAATGAATTTGATTGGTGTTACAGGTCAATAAAGTGAACCAGGTATTATCCGTCTCAGTCACCGTCCGCCCCAAGCGACAGCGATAAACATCCCCGATCTCAAAGTCTTCGTAGCAACGTCCTTCCCAACCAGGTTTGACCGCCATAGGAACCTCCTTACATAGTCTGATGTGGACCGCAGTCTACCACAGGACCTCTGTCCGGAGGAGTGAGGGGAGAAGAGTGGAGAGTGAAGTGAGGGTAAGAGGCTGCCGGTCCCGGTCCATCTTTCTGAGGAAGAGAGCGGTCCTCACCAGTAGTGCGCTTTGGGAGCCGGCGGGGCGGGCGGCGTTTCCTCTTCCTCTTCAAGGACGGCTGAGACGAGAGCGAGGCGGCCGCTCGTGCGGTAGAAAAATCCGGCCAGCAAGACGGGTTTCCGAATATGCTCTTCGGTCAGGAGCGGAGCTAAAATCTCTGCATTGAGGATCCGCAGATTCGGCTTGTGGCGGCGCATGGCCCGGAGTACGGAAAGCTCGCTTTGCACTTTGCTCGTGGTGCGGCATTCATCGACCTGAAGATAGACTTCCTCTTCTTTGGCAATCCCGAAGGCCAGCAGGTCGCCATGTCTGCCAGGCTCGCCGGTCGGAACGAAATAGAACTTCCCGCTGAGACGGACTCGCAACGGAGGACCCTCAGCGCCGGGCGCCGACGGGAGGGCGAGCAAAAGGGCGAGCACCCAGGCCAGAGCAGTTTTCGCCGTCGTGTAGCGGGCGGGCACCCACAGGGGGTTGCCCCGACAAGACACATTCCCTCTCCCCTGGAGGGAGAGGGCCAGGGTGAGGGGGTGAGGGGGCTGCGTGCCTCGGGAGAGCACCTCGCTACAGCAGAATGAAAACCGCGCCAGCAGGCTGAGAGAGCGACAATAGGGCCTGAACATCAGACGCCTGCCTCCCCGCCGCCCCGCGCGCTCTGCTCGCCTTCCGGCTGCTGCGCCGAAACCAGCGGCAGCCGGACAGTGAAACAGCTCCCGTGCCCCACGCGGCTCTCGACACTGATCCGCCCCCCATGGGCGAGCGCGATTGAGCGGGCGAGAGCCAGGCCGAGGCCGGTTCCGCCGCGCCTCCGGGCCGGGTCGGCGCGATAAAAGCGCTCAAAGATATGAGGCTGCTCCTCGGCGGCAATGCCGGCTCCGGTGTCTCTGACCGACAGGCAGGCCTGTGTCCCGCATGGTTTCAGGGTCAGCGTCACGGCCCCGCCCTCCGGTGTGTATTTAATCGCATTCTCACCCAGGTTAAACAGCAGCCGGAACAGCATGGCCTCGCTGCCCCGTGTCCAGAGCTTGGTGGGCGCGCCATGCGTGAAGCGAATGTGAGCCGTCTCGGCCAGCGCGCCCAAGGCCGCACACACATCGCGCTGGACTGCCGCCAGATTGACCGGTGTCCGCGCGATACTCATATTGCCGCTGTCAGAGCGGGCCAAAAAGAGCAGGTCCGTGACGAGCGTGCTGAGGCGGTCAACTTCTTCGAGGCAGCTGACCAGGACGGAGCGGTATTCCTCCGGGGTCGGAGGAGAACGGAGCGCAACCTCAAGCTCACCTTTCAAAATTGTGAGCGGGGTACGCAGTTCATGAGCGGCATCGGCGCTAAAGTGCTTGACCGCAGTAAATGCGCGCTCCAGCCGCTCCAGCATGGCGTTCAAGACGGCGGCCAGACGGCCGAGCTCGTCCGGGCTGTCCGCAGCCTCGATCCGGCGTGAGAGGTCTTCCGCCTCTATTGTCCGGGCCGTATCAACCATCGCATCCACGGGGGCCAGGGCGCGGCGCGCCAGAAACCAGCCGCCCACTCCAGCGCCCCCGAGCGCCAGCGGGATGAGCCCCAGGAGAATCAGGAGAAACCGGGAACGGGCCATATCCGCACTCTCAAGGGGCATGGCGACCTGAACGAGATGAATCATCCGACCGCGTTCGATAACCGGCAGCGTCAGCAGCCGGACCGGTATTCCCTCCCCCTCCCCTCCCTGAGAAGGGGGTAAGGTGATGGTCTGATAGGTTTCCCGGCCGTGTCGGGCGTTCAACTGGGCTTCCGGGCTGAGCGGGAATTGCATGCGCGGGCGCGGTACGACACGGGGGTCCGGGCGGCCGAACGGATCGAGTAGACGGAAGAACCGAGAGGCCGGCCCAGGACCAAACGGACCGAGCAGCGCGTCCAAAGCCGCTCCGAAATCACGGCCCGGTGACGGGGGACGCCGGACGGAATCGGCGATGGACACGGCGACCGATTTCAGCGAGGCATCGATGTTATCGCGCAACCCTCGGTCGAGGAGGATGAGGGCTGCAGACCCAAGGAGGATCAACATTCCGGTCAGCAGAGCCGTATACCACAGCGTCAGGCGAGTCCGCAGGCTGGAGGAGAGGAAACGCATTATCCCTCAGCTTCCTTTATGACATAGCCCACCCCGCGCACGGTGTGGATCAGCTTGGTGGGAAACCCCGCATCAATTTTTTTCCTGAGATAATTGACATACACGTCAATCACATTGGTAAAGGTGTCGAAATCCACGCCCCACACATGCTGGGCGATCAGGGCGCGGCTGAGCACACGCCCAGTGTGGCGTAAAAAGAATTCGAGCAGGGCGAATTCCTTTGCGGTCAGTTCAATCCGGGTACCCGCCCGCGTGACCTCGCGCGAGACCAGGTCAAGCTCCAGGTCCGCCACGCTCAAGGTGGAGGGAGACAGGGGGCTCCCCCGACGCAGTAAGGCCCGAATCCGCGCGAGCAGTTCTTCAAAGGCAAACGGTTTTGTCAGATAGTCATCCGCGCCCCGGTCCAGCCCGGTGACTTTATCCGCAACCGTATCACGCGCAGTGAGCATGAGAACCGGCACGTGGAGGGTATGCTTCCGCATCTCCTGGAGGATGCTCAATCCATCCCGCTTGGGCAGCATCACGTCCAGAATGACCAGATCGTACTCGTGCTCGAACGCCTGAGTCAGTCCGACCTCGCCATCCGGGGCGGTATCAACGCGATAGCCCTCGGCCTCAAGACCACGGCGGATAAAGCTGGCGACCTTTGCTTCGTCTTCAACCACAAGGATACGCATGTCTCTCGGCTGCCTCAGGTTCACGAACGGCGTGAATGAGCGTATTGTAGCAGACACCGCGGGAAGCGCAGACCCATGTCGAACTTCCTGTTCAGTTCTCTTTGATTGACTGCGTGTGAGTGCATATGCCTCTAGGACGCCCGAGCCTGTCCCCGCTTCACATTCTGAAACTCGTCCGGCATCTGCCCCAGTTTGGAAAGCTGTTCTGGCGGCTGTTTCGAGACCGACGGGTGCCGCTCCGGGCCAAGGCTGTGCTGCTCGGAGCGTTGGCCTATATGCTGCTGCCTATGGACTTACTCCCCGATATTCTGCCTTTTGTCGGCGTTGTCGACGATATTACCGTCCTGTTACTTGCCGGTCGTTGGTTCCTTTCCCTGTGTCCACCTGACGTGGTACACGAGCAGGTGAGGGCATTGAGTGAGGAAACTGCCGGCTAATACCTGTTTGTCTTGTCAATAAGGAGTGCGCTATGGCCTATCGTCCGACCCTGATGAGTACGCGAGGGATGATTTCGACTGAACACTATCTGTCCGCCGAAGCCGGTATGCACATTCTCCGTGCCGGGGGCAACGCGTTTGATGCAGCGGTTGCCGCGGCCTTGGCCGAAGGCGTGCTCAACCCTCATATGCACACGTTCGGAGGCGAACTGTCCGCTCTCGCCTATAGTGCGACGGACAAGAAAGTCTTCTCGATTAACGGTAATACCGTTGCGCCCAAAGCGGCAACGCTTGCATGGTTTCAGCAGCAGGGCATGACCCTCATTCCAGGCAGCGGAGCCCTGGCCGCCGGACCGTGTGCGGCTCCGGACGCCTTTATTTCCGTGCTGCAACGCTTTGGGACGTGCAGCTTTGCCCGAGTGGTCGCACCCGCGCTGGAACTGGCCGAGAGCGGTTTTCCCATGCACTACGCCCTGCGGGGACCGGCGCCGGCCTATCTGAATATGGATTTTTCGATTGCCGGGAATGCCGCGCATTTCAGGCAGCACTGGCCGTCTTCAGCCAAGGTCTATCTGCCGGACGGACACTTACCCGATATCGGGCAAGTCGTGACGAACCCGGACCTGGCCCGGACATTTCGGCGTCTGATGGTGGCCGAAGAACGGGCCGGTCATGACCGCCTCGATGGTCTCGCAGCCGCTCGGGCCGAGTTTTATGAAGGGTCTATTGCTCAGACCATAGCGGCCCATGCGAAAGAACAGGGGGGGCTGCTGAGTGCGGAAGACCTGGCCGACTTTCATATTCAGGTCGAAGAGCCGACGACGCTCAACTACCGTGGCTATGATGTCTACAAATGTGGCCCCTGGAGCCAAGGCCCGGTGTTTCTACAGCAACTGGCCCTGCTTGAGGGCTTTGATCTCCAGGCGATGGGCCTGAATAGTGCGGATTATATTCATACAGTCACGGAAGCGGCCAAGCTGGCTTTTGCCGACCGCGAGCAATACTACGGTGACCCGGATTTTACCGAGGTACCATTAGAGGGGCTGCTGTCCAAAGACTATGCGTCCAGGCGGCGTGCGCTGATTGACAACGGCCAGGCGTCGCTTGAGCAGCGACCGGGCAATCCACGGACCGGCGCCGCCTTGCTCGAAGGGGAAGACGTCTTTGCGGCCCGGAATTGGGGCCCGGGCACCGTCTATGTGGCGGTCATCGATACAGAGCGGAATATGGCTTCTTTTACCCCGAGCGGGGCCTGGATTCCGTCCTCTCCGGTGATAGACGGACTTGGCTTCCCCCTGGGGACCCGGGTGCAGACCTTCTTCCTGGATGCAAAGCATCCGAACGCTTTGGTGCCGGGGAAACGTCCGCGGACCACCCTGACGCCGACCCTGGTCATGCGAGACGGACACCCCTGCATGGTGTTTGGCACGCCGGGCGGAGACCAGCAGGATCAGTGGACGCTCCAGTTCTTTCTGGCGGTGGCTGATTTTGAAATGGAGGTGCAGGACGCCATAGAAGCGCCCCGATTTTCGACCTCCCACTTCCCGACCAGTTTCTATCCGCATAACCGTGTCCCCGGTCTGCTCCGCGTGGAAGAGCGGATTGCTGAAGAGGTCCAGCGTGAACTCAAGGCCCGTGGACATAAACTTCAGGTCAACCCGGCGTGGAGCGAGGGGGACGTGCTGGGTATCCGTGTTGATGTCAGGTCCGGCACGCTGTACGGCGGAGCGGATATCCGGGGCGAACAGAGCAAACGGATGCCGTCACATATTATTGGCTGGTAAGGTTGCCTCTCTGTTCTATGAGCATAACTCTATTAGAATAACTAAAATTAAATTTTAGACCTTGACTCTCAGCATGAGGGTGCTAGGTAGAAAGGAGTGGTGTGTGGAAGGCCGTGGCGAGGGGAACATCGTCCACGGACTGATAGAGAGGAGGATCGCTGCTCGATATGCCAACTCGGGAGCAACATCTCAGCTCCGTTCCTCTCAGCCGAGCGATGCGGTTTTTTCCATCCACACAATCCTCCCGTTTAGATACGATTTCCTCTCTCAAAACTGCGGACGCTTCTCCTCTTTTAGAGCCACGTCCGCCTCCAATCAGCAACACTCTGAGGTAGGCCTTTTTCGTGAACCCAAAGAGTTGGAGGAGGAGAAGTATGCAACTTCCAGTGCAAATCGTCTCTCGCGACCTGCATCTTTCCAGGCACCTGGAGACAACCATTCATGAGAAAGCCGGCAAGCTTGATACCTTTTATAGCCGCATTACCCGCTGCCAAGTCGTTATTGAATCCCAGACCCATCATCACTGGAAGAGCCAATCCTACAAGGTTCGGATCGACCTGAGCGTTCCTGGTGCTGAGCTGGTCGTCAACCACCATGAAAACCAGGACTTGAAAGTCGCTATTCGAGATGCCTTTGAGGCGGCCAAACGTCAGTTGCAACATTACGCCCACCAGCAACGCGGCGATGTGAAAGCGCATTCCGCGACGGCGGAGGCGTGGCATTAGCCCGAAGACAGACCGTTCCTGGTGTCCGAAGGAAAGGACAAACTATGGCTGAGGGATTTCGCAAAATTGTGTGTCCTGTCTATTTGGATGAAACATCGCCCCAGACGCTCGCGTATGCGCGCCACTTCGCCCAGATCGGAGATGGGACTCTCTATCTCCTGCATGTCGTGCCCACCGACGAGTTGCATCTCCTGCGCCAGGTCTATCAGCCGGACAAAAGCGGTGGGGCGGATATCAGTACGGCAGAACGCGTTGCCCGGCAGCAGTTAGAGGCGATTGCCCAGGAGCATTTCAGCGACACCAACCATGCCGTTCTGACTCAATTCAACAGCAATCCGGCTGCTGGAATTCTGGAAGCCCAAAAAGAAGTCGGCGCTGACCTGGTGGTGATGGCCTCGCACGGCCGAACCGGACTGGCTCATCTCATTCTGGGCAGTGTTGCTGAAAAGGTCGTGCGAGAGGCTGTCTGCCCCGTGTTGACCATTCGTCAAGGGGACGAAGGAGCGACTCCCTCTGCCTTCCAGCGTATCCTTGTGCCGGTGGACATTGCCGACCGGTCGTCGACCGCTCTTATCTGCGCCAGGCAAATTGCGGCCCAGCACGGGGGAACCGTCTATCCCCTCCACGTTGTTCCAACCGAGGACATCTATCTCCAGCGCGATGTCTATCGGCTTCAGGAAGGAGAAGGAACCAATCTGGTACGGGCAGAAAAGGTGGCCAAAGAGCGCTTAGCGGAAGTCTCACAGACCTATCTTGAGGGCGTCCGGTACGAACCGGTTGTGCATGTGAGCAGTGATCCGGCCCGTACTTTTCTTGAAATGGAAAAAGAAGTTGGCGCGGATTTACTGGTGATGGCGACCCATGGGTTCACCGGCCTGTTTCACCTCTTGCTCGGCAGTCTGACCGAAAAAATGATGCGTGAAGCCGGCTGCCCGGTCCTGGCCCTGCACCAGTAACTGAGAGAGGGAGCGACAGAGGCTGATCCATAACAGAAAGGGCACGGTAATGAAGGATACGGCTTATAGGATCGTGAGTGAGTCTCTGAAAGACGAGTTGCGGGCTATTGATTTTTACCTGCTGGCCGCAGATGCAGCGCCCACTCCAGCCGCTCGCCTTGCCGCCCGGCAGTTCGCCAGAGAAGAAGAGCAACATCTTGACGACCTCATCGAGTGGATTGAGTGGGAAGACGACCCGGAACTCCGCGCGGTCTTACAGAATATTCACCTCCTCCAGTACGATATGTCACCCCAAACCGATGCCGTGCGGCACTGGGTAGAGTTATGTCACCGGCAGCAGGTCGCCGACCCCGTGCGGATGCTGTTTGAAAGAGCGCTGGCAAAAGAGCAGGAGTCGCTCGGGCACTATCATGCTCTGGAGCGTCAAGTCACCGAGCCGCTGGCCCGGCGGGTGCTGCACGCAATCTGCCAGGCCGAAGAACAGCACCAGCGCTTCCTGGAAGAGCAGTATCACCGCCTGGTGACCGAGCGTGAGGAGTCCACGCAGTCCTGGCACTAAGAGAGACCGGACTGCGTTGCCCTTCTCCGCATACGCGGATATCTGGGGCAAGATGCTGACCGAGAAGACGGGGCTGGT
Organism: uncultured Binatia bacterium (SeqCode); assembly: GCA_965232605.1. Taxonomy (GTDB): domain Bacteria; phylum Desulfobacterota; class Binatia; order Bin18; family Bin18; genus Bin18. The sequence goes on from CBDDQA010000006.1 coordinate 877,883, forward strand.
TGATATGCTGAGTAGCACTTAGCGTGTTCGGAATTCTCTGAGCCGAGTACATGCGACAAGCTGGTCCAATGTTTGGAGCGTAAAGACCTTTCCTCGGGTCGCTAAGAGTAATTTCTTCATATCTTCTCGCCTGACCCCAAAACCCCGTCCGGCGATACATGCGATAACCTCAAACCTGGGCTGTCCGTCCGGGCTTCTCTGTCTGCTGATAGTATCGAGATGCTGTACCCGAGTGACTTTATCCCGAGCGGTTCCATCGTCTTCCGTCACTTTGGCTTCAATAACGACTTGTGGATTGTACTCATCGGGAACGATGAAGTCCGGCGTTTGATCAAAACCAGCGATCTTCTCCGCTCGTTTCGGCTGCCGAGAGTCTATCCCGTACTGGTCCAAGACTTTTGCGATTGCGGATTCGAGAAGGTTGCCAACCAACTCAGAAACCGAGTCGCGATGTCCGGCAAACGGGCGGCCTAAAAAACGCTCGTACAGCAGCATTGCATATGGAACCCCCAATCGGGATAAACTCCGGATGGTGATTAAACCCTCTTGGGAATCTGCCTTCTGCAAGCGGTGGACCTTATCCTCTTCCGTCTGAGGGGCGGGCATACTGAGGAGTTCACACGCAACAGTCACAAGGGCTTCAATACGAGGCGCAGTGATTTGCGTCAGGCGGAGCGGTGAGAAGGGATTTGCACGGATTTTCCGGTCAATACTCCTCGCAAAGTTCTGGGAAATCTCGATTCCTGTTCGCCGCGCTGCCACATAGGCCCACTCCGGCGGTGTAAAGCCGAGCATAGTCCGTAAAACAATAAGCGTTAAAGGGAGCTGACGGGCGGTTGCCAAAACCGTTTCGTTTTGGAGACGGTCGAAACCATTGGTTGCTCTTTTGAGCGTTTCGTACGCCCGCTCAAACTGTGGATAGTCGAGGAAATCGTCCCCTTTGGGGAGGACGAGAAATTCCGACTCCAAGCTCGAAAAAACGGCATCGATATAGGGTTCTGGGTTTGCTTCAATCTCATCAAGAGAAGCCTCAAAAGGATACTTCATACGGAGGACTCTCAGTTTCCTTCACGCGGACTGTTCGTTTCCCTGCAATGGGAGAGAGATTGTCCGGGAGATAGTGCTCAATCTGCTCTATCCCCCCGAGGTCTTGTACTGCCTGAGAGACGCGCTGTAGCTTCTCTTCGGTCTTTTTCTCTTTTTGCCATGTCTTACGAATATGCCAGATAGCGAGGCGAATCAGATGCCCATAGGCAATGCACCGAGCATCGCCACGAGTTGGCTTGTGGCCGCCATTTGTGAGTTGTTCCAGGTCATCTTCGACTAAACCGGCAATCTCCTGAGGGGTTGAAACAAGAGTGCGCCGAGAGATACGCCCGGTTGAGCGACAGACAAAGACAGTATCAACGATTGAGGAGCCCGTTCCGCTGATGTGAATCGAAGCGCCCATTTCAGCCGGGCAGGCCAAAGCGGCGGAACACACAAGGCCCGCGTCGAGAATCGCCACCGAAAGCGGGTAGTACGCTTCAAGCGTATTGTGGTGGTAGGTAAACGCCAGTGGCGCCCCCGGTTTCAGGGCCGTAGCCATGCGAGACCAGACTGAAGCGAGTCCTTCGGTGAAGTGCTCCAGGTCTCGCTTCATGGTGGCATTCCCTGTCAATTCGTTCCCGTGTCGTGTTGTCTGATTTTGAAAAGTCTCTCCATCTTCAGTCACGAGACGGCGGAGCCAGACATAACAGAAGTCCATCAACTCGGCGTATTGAACGTTGGCAAAATACGGGGGGTCCGTAAAAACCGCATCAAGGGATTGAGGAGGGAGGTCTATCTGCGTTGAACTCGCACAGTGTAAATCGACAGTCCGGCTCCTCTTACCTTCTCGTTCTCTTCCAATCCACTCGTCAGTAATAGGAATCTGCCTCTTTCGACCGTTTTGACGAACAACCTCGAAGGGGTGTTCGCAGTACTGCTTTGCCTTGGAAAATTTTTCGACAATATTGGACCAACCGCCACTTCCAATGTTGACTCTTGCCTTCTCTTTCATGAGACCGAGGAAATTGGATTCGCAAGAGATCAGTCCCACGGGAAAACCGTGAACCGAAAAGATGTCAAGGGATTTGAGGGCATAGGTATCGTAGCGACAGAGCATATTTTGATAGCGGAGTAAGTCTGAGAGGTTTGTCGATAATGCCTCTCTGAGGCGTTGATCCTTCTGCTGGGTAATTGCACGGCAGGTCAATTCAAGGCCGAGAAGTTGGCGGTCGTTAAACATCTCCCTGTAGCGAGTGTATCCCCAGCGATGGAGGCGGCTCGTCTCATCTCCCGCTGGTATTTGATTATCCGGGATATATTCTGTTTTGCCGTTCAGTAGGACTCTTTCTGCCTCCCGATACCTATCGAGGTCAGCGGCGTCCGCTTTCTTAAAAAAACGTCCCTGGTGATGTGGTTTGCAATGGGAGCAATGATACTCAATGGCGAACATGCGGTGCTGAGGCGGACCGTTGGATTTGTGAGGATAGGTATTCACAGTCCCACAGTCCGGACAGGCGCAGCGGTTACGAGCGGCCGGTCCTTTAAGGCGAAGAGAAGTTTGACACCGGGAGCAGATGCCCGGATCACTTCTCTCTTTCGCCTCGTTGAGCTCTCCACATGAGGGACAGAGCAGGACATTCTTCGGATGTCTGCGATTTTCGGCTAGAAGGTAGCCGGGAAAGAGATCAAACACGCGTTTGCAGTTCTCGCACTGATGCGTCTTCACCCAGAGGAAATATTTAACGGCTGCATCTCGCTCCCCGCAAAAAGTGCACTCCGTTTTGTAAAGTTCTCCTAGTTCATTCTTCAGCCGTTGTCCTATTTCAGAAGCAGCTTCCCGGTATTTGTACAGGTCGAGTTCCTCTATTTCCTGTTTGACAACCCAATAGGCCATCGGGTTGATGTCGTAACCGAAGACGCTACACCCCAGCCGATTCGCCTCAAGAAGGGGGGTGCCTCCTCCCATAAAGGGGTCGGCGATCTGTCTCCCTGCCAAGTCGTGAGACTCATAAAAGGTCTCTTTGAGCGCGCCTTCTACAAATTCGGATAATAAAAGCGCACGAAAGAGGGTACCGGGCCGCCGCGCAAACCACTTATGGACGGCGATAATCGGCCGGTAGTTTTGTTGGATCTGCTTCTCCCTCAACGCGAGGCCAGAAACGAAGGCGACATCAAACTGGCGCTCTATTCCTCGGTCGAGTGAGCGCGCTTTCTGTGAGGGCCCTTCGGAGAATAAGTTCGCCTGTCCTTGCACTGCCACGGCTCGTTTCCAATATGGGTTATCGTTCAATAAAGACTATCACGATCAATACAGAATGGCGCTCCCACTCACTCCTACACTGTCCTCCAGGTCAAAACTCCATCTCCTTGACATCTTCCGCAATATGGAGGGGCGCGGCAGTCGCTGCCCGCACTGCGTCGGGGGTGACGCCTGGCGCAAATTCTTTCAGGACAAAGCCCTGAGGGGTCACTTGAATTAAGGCCAGATTTGTCAACACCCACGAGACACACTCACGGGCGGTGAGCGGATAGGTACACTTGGAAAGCAGTTTTGGCCTCCCCGCCTTTGTGGTGTGACGCATCATAACAATCAGCCGGCGTGTTCCAGCAGCAAGGTCCATGGCTCCGCCAATTGAACCAGCCTTCATATGTGGGGCTTTCCAGTTTGCCAGATCGCCGTTTGCTGCGACCTGAAAGCCGCCGAGTATGACGGTGTCTATATGTCCCCCACGGGCCATGGCAAACGCCTCTGTACTATCAAAGAAACTGGCCCCCGGTTGCAGCGTCACCAGTTGAGAACTGGCATTATACAGGTCGATATCTTCTTCCCCGGCCGTGGCAAGCGGACCATAACCCAGCACGCCGTTCTCGGCGTGGAGCGTTACGTCGTCGGCAATAAAATCCGAGACCAGGGTTGGCAGGCCAATACCGAGGTTCACATACTGACCGGGCTCCAAGAGACGCGCGGCGCGTAGCGCCATGAGCTCCGGCGTCAGGCCGCCTGGAGGCCCAGCGGTTTGCTCTGCCGTTTTGATCGTCCGGCCTTGGGTCCGCATGAGATCCAACACCTGAGCACGGCCGAGCGATTTTTCACGTCGTATGAGACGGTCGACAAATATGCCTGGGGTGGCAATCGACTCTGGATCAAGCTGGCCTGACTCGGTAATTTCATCGACCTCAGCGATGGTGACCGTCGCTGCAGAGGCGAATGGGGGGTTAAAATTGCGCGCTGTACCGCGATAGATCAGGTTACCAGACGTATCAGCTTTATATGCCCGAATGAGGGCAAAGTCGGCGTGGAGCGCGGTTTCCATGAGATACTCTCGGCCATCAAAGACCCGCTTCTCTTTCCCTTCCGCGACGACCGTACCAACTCCGGCGGGAGTGAAAAACGCGGGAATCCCCGCTCCAGCAGCGCGAATGCGCTCGACCAAGGTTCCCTGGGGCACGATTTCAAAGGCGACTTCGCCCCGTCCAATCTGCTCGGACAGCGGCGTTGTACGGTAGGCATAGCCCCCAAAGGAGGCGATCAGTTTCGAGACTTGGCCGTTTTCGGCGAGAATTTGAGGAGACAGCGACCCAAATCCAGGAGAATTGCAGATGATGGTCAGGTCGCTCACGCCGCTGTCTCGGAGGGCAAAGAGCAATTCATGGGGCCACCCCTGGAGGACGCCAAACCCGCCTATCAGAATACACGCTCCGTCCTGGACATCGGCAATCGCTTCGACCGTGGAGTAACGAGCCTTTTGCACACTCATACAATCCTCATACACGATAGGAAACATTTGGGCTGACCGCTCGGTCAGGTTGATCTTCGTTCTTCCGCCCCGTAGTATAGCCCATCAGGCCGATAGGCGGAGCGCCGTCGGAGTGAGCGAATATAAGCGTACAGGAAGGATACCCAGTGGCCGACCATCCAGTGTGGCTCTCACACGGCGTCCCTCAGGGGGAAATACAGCCGCTCGTGATCTTTCACTACCCACTCGCTTTTACTCTTATCGGTCGAGAAGCCGGAGCCCCACCGACGGTGGCGGTGGAAACCGCACTTGATGATATTCGTGCGGAAGACCTGACTTATATGGAGAAAGTGCTGAATTTTGCGACGGAACAGCAACAGAGCGGAAAAGTCCAACCACAGCCCCCTGGCTCTCTCCCCCCTCCAGCCGGCACCATGCCAACCGGCCGGCTATGCGACCTGTGTGAGATGGCCCATTATACCCAGTGGTATGCCGAGTTTTACGCGCCCTTCCGCTTCACCATTCTCGACTGCGATTCCTGCGAGGTGCCCATCGCGGTCCTTGGCGAGCACCGCGTTGAGGTGCCTCCGGAAGAGGTGGCGTTTATGGAAAATGCTCTCAATCTCGTGGCCGAACAAAAGTATACCGGGAAATTCCCGAAGTGGATGTTCGACCACAATATGCGGCAGATTCCGGATCATTATCATTTTCATGTCCGCCCCCTGCTCTGGTAAAAAGCTCTGGTGACAAGAGGAAACATGCCCTCCAATCATGCCCACAAGCTGGACCTGTTTCCTCTTTGCGACGAGGAGAAGGAAGTGACGACTATGCAGGCGGTGTTATTGCTTGGCCCGGGGAAGATGGCCTGTCAGGAATTACCCGTACCGGAACCGGGCCCCGAAGATGTCGTGCTGAAGGTTGAGTCTGCCCTGACCTGCGGAACGGACCTCAAGGCTTTTTTGCGCGGCCATCCCAAGATGCCTCCACCGATTCGTTTTGGCCATGAATACTCCGGGACGATTGCCGCGCGCGGGTCGCAGGTCACCCACTTCCGCGAGGGCGACGCCGTCATGCTCGCGCCGACCGGCCCGTGCGGCCGCTGTTTTTACTGCCAGCATGACCAGGAAAACCTGTGTACGTCGCTCATGGCGACCATGGCCTTTGGCGGCTATGCGGAATATGTCGGCCTGCCCGGCCGGATTGTCAGAGCCAATATGTTCCAGAAGCCCAAAAGCCTGCCTTTTGGCGAAGCCGCGCTGTTGGAGCCGGTGTCGTGTGTGGTCTTTGGGCTCCAGCAGGTGACGTTCACACCCGAAGACACGGTGGTGATTATTGGCGCGGGTGGCTTTGGATTGTTGCACCTCATCCTCCTAAAGATGTTTGGTCTGGAGCGGGTCTATATGGTGGCGCGGAACCCGGACCGGGCCAGAGTCGCCGGCGAACTCGGCGCGTGTCGTGTGATCGCTCGTCCGGCCGAGGAGGCCCGCGAAGAAGTCCTGGAGGCCACCGGGGGGCGGGGAGCCGACCTGGTCATTGAGTGTACGGCCCAGCCGAGCGTCTGGGAAGAGTCCCTGTTCTTTGCCCGTCCCGGCGGCCAGGTCGTTCTCTTTGGCGGCTGCCCGCAGGGCACCAAGGTTTCGCTGGACGCGACCCGGCTGCACTACGATCAGATTCGTCTGTCGAGCCCCTTTCACTTCAACCCGGCCGCCGTTCGCAAAGCGTCCGAACTGCTCATCTCCGGGCAGATTCCAACCGAGTACCTGATTAGTGGTCGCTATCCCCTGGTTGACCTCTGTCAGGCGTTTGATCGGATGCAGCGTGGTGAGGGGATCAAATACGAAGTCGTACCCTGAGGGCGAAAGACTGCCATGAAAATTGTTACCCCGAACGAAGCCGTCCGCGCCATCCCCGACGGCAGTATTGCGATCTTCCCCCATAGCTGCGTCGAACCGACGGCCTTCTATACGGCTTTCCAGCACGAGGTCGAGCGCTTCCGCGAGCTGACCGTCTATTCCGGGCTGGCGTTTGGGAAATATCCCTTTCTGGAGAAGGGCCTGGGGACGCATTTTCGCTATGTGACCTGGCAGGCTGCACCCCAGCTTCGGCGCTTGTTCAAGGAAAACGACCCGCGCAAGGTCGGCTTTGCTCCCATGCGGTTCAGCGAGATCACTCGTATTGTGAACAAAAACGGGATCATCAAGCCGGATGTTGTCGTGGCGCAAGTCTCGCCGCCCGACCAGGACGGAACGGTCAGTCTGGGGATTTCGGTCAGTATCTATCAGGACTTTATCGAGAGCGCGAACATGGTGATCGCTGAGATAAACCCCAATATGCCGGCAACGCACGGCCAGAGCCGGGTGCCGGTTGAGAAAATCGATTTTGCCCTGGAGTCCGCCGAACCCCTTGGGACCTATCGCTCGCCCCACCAGAGCGAGCGCGATGCCACAATCGTTGACTATGTGCTCGACCTGGTTCCTGACCTGGCCTGGGTGCAACTCGGTATCGGTTCCGTCCCCGATGCGGTGCTGGGTCGATTGGCAGACAAACGAGGGGTGAACCTCTACTCGGGCATGTTGTCACAGGGGTTGATCCAGTTTCTCGACCAAGTGAAACACACCCCCAAAATTGTCACTGGCGAGCTTGCCGGTGACCAGGAGTTCTTTGATTTCTGCGGTCGCAACCCGCTCGTAGAAATGGCGACCGTCGATGTCACCCACAATATTCTGGAGCTGGCAAAGCTGCCGCGTTTCGTCTCCATCAATTCCGCCGTGGAGATCGACCTGCACGGCCAGAGCAATGGCGAGACCATTGGTCCGGTACAGATCAGCGGTGTCGGCGGCAGCCTCGACTATGTGGAAGCCGCGGCGCTGGCCGAGGACGGCGTGTCCATCATTGCATTGCCGTCAACGACCGAAGACGGCCAGCGCTCAAAGATCGTCGCCGGCCTGGCCACTGGCGCGGTTGTCACCACGCCCCGCTTCTGTACCGACTATATCGTGACCGAATACGGCATTGCCCGCATGAAGGGCAAAGACCTCCGCGGGCGGGCCAAAGCCCTCATCCAAATCGCCCATCCGGATTTTCGGCCTGAATTGGAGAAACAGTTAGAATAGGAACTGTTCTGTTCGTCCATGTGAGAGATGACCCATATCTGGGTTCCCGTCGCGCACCTTTTTTCTCTCCGACCTGTTTGATACGCTCAGTCCCTCGCTGGCAGGGTGTGTATCGCTTGCCGAGGCCGCCAGCCAGGAACCAATCTGCGTGAGGGAACGATGATGATTGAACGAGCCGCTATTCTGAGCACCGGGGATGAAATCACGACCGGCAAGGTCGTTGATACCAACTCCAACTATATTGCGGATAAGTTGATCGAAGCCGGCCTGGAGGTTGCCTCGATTGTCACGGTTGGCGATGTGGCGGAACGGATTGTGTGGGCCTGGGAACAGGCCATGGTGCACGCCGACGTGATTATTTCCACCGGTGGCATTGGGCCCACGGCGGATGACCTCACGACGGAACTGGTCGCCCAGGTTGCTGGAGTCGAGTTGGTCTTTTCTGAAGAGGTGGCTGAGAATATCCGGCGGATTTTTGCCTCGCTGAAACGCACCATGCCGGAGAATAATCTCAAGCAGGCCCAGTTCCCCGCTGGAGCAAGCATTATTTCCAACCATCTCGGGACGGCGCCGGGCTACCGCCTGGCGCTGGAGACACCGCACGGTCGCAAGCATCTGATCGTCCTGCCGGGTGTCCCGCGCGAGATGAAACCCATGCTGGAAGAAAGCGTCCTGCCCTGGATTGGGGAAATGCGGGGTGGGGGCGATGTCTTTCTGACCCGGACGTTTCAGACCTTTGGCATTAGTGAGTCTGGACTGGACGAACTGGTATCCGGCGTGGTTGCCGAAGACGAGGGAAAGCTGGCCTTTCGGGCCAATTTCCCCCAGATTTCCATGCGCGTGACTGTCCGAGGGAAGGCCGGCGAGGTTGAGCACCGGGTCGAAGGGCTGGCCCGGCGGCTGCGCGAGAAAATCGGTCCGTACGTCTATGGCGAGGGGGATGTCAGCATGGAAGGCGTGGTGGGGCAGCTCCTCAAAGAGCAGGGGAAAACGGTCGGCTTTGCCGAGGCGTGCTCGGGGGGCTTGAGCAGCCATCGCCTGACAAATGTGCCGGGCAGCTCGGACTATTTCCTGGGCAGCATTATTGCCTATTCGGACAAGGCAAAAACCCAGTTGCTCAATGTCCATCCCGACACCCTGAGTCAGCACGGCGCGGTCAGCGAGGAGACCGTCAAGGAAATGGCCCGCGGTGTCCGTACCCGTCTGGGCACCGATATTGGCGTCGCGGTAACCGGCATTGCCGGACCGGACGGCGGCACCCCGGACAAGCCGGTTGGGACGGCCTGTCTGGCGCTTGCCATGGATGGTGCGCTGGTGTCGCGGCAGTATAAGCTCTGGGGCAACCGGGAGTGGATAAAAACCTTGACCTCTCAGTTGTGTCTCGACTGGGTGCGGCGTGCGCTGCTTGAAATTCCGATTGCAGAATCAGGGTTTATCCGTCGCTAGGGAAAGAGCGGACTCCTTGTTGATTCGCGCCTTCATCGCAGCTAATCTAGCCCTGCCGGTAAGCGAAGAAATGGCAAAAGTCCAGTCTGCTCTCCAACAGGGATCAGGATTACAGGATTATCAGGATGGTCGGGATAATCCTGTAAATCCCGATCGCGATATCCGTTGGGTCAAACCGCAGGGGTTTCATCTGACGTTTCGGTTTCTTGGGAATATCGAACAAACTCGCGTTGCGCCTCTCCTGACCGCATTGCGAGCAGCCGCGAAGCTGCACCCTCAGTTCCGAGTCCGAACGCAGGGACTCGGGGCGTTTCCTTCACTCACCCGACCGCGGGTGCTGTGGGCTCGTCTGCACGGCGATGGACTACAGGAACTGCATACAAAGATCGAGGCGGCTCTCGGCTCCTGTGGCTTTCCGCCCGAGGGCCGTGCGTTTCGCCCGCATATCACCCTGGGCCGGGTCCGTTCCCCGCGTGGCTGGAACTCAGTCCTGGAAAGAATCAAGGCGTATCTCCAGTACGACTTTGGGGAGAGCCCGATTGACAAAGTGACCCTGTATCAGAGTGACCTGGGGCCAGGCGGAGCGGTCTATACGCCACTTGGCGTTGCCCCTCTGGGTCCTATTCAAGGTGTAGCCGGCCACGAAGAGTAAGGAGTGTATATGGCAGAGGACAGAGATCGTGAACGAGCGTTGGACTTGGCGGTCAGTCAGATCGAAAAGCAGTTTGGCAAGGGCTCGATCATGAAGCTCGGCGAGGACGCTCTGGTGCAAAACATCGCCTCGATTTCGACCGGCTCGCTGGGTCTGGACCTCGCCCTCGGCATCGGTGGCCTGCCGCGCGGACGGGTGGTCGAGATCTACGGACCCGAATCATCCGGGAAAACGACGCTCGCTCTGCACGTCGTCGCGCAGGCGCAAAAAGTGGACGGCGCCTGCGCCTATATTGACGCGGAACACGCCCTGGACGTGAGCTATGCCGGCAAACTCGGGGTCAAAGTTGACGAGGTGTTGATCTCCCAGCCCGACAACGGCGAACAGGCGCTCGAAATCACGGACACCTTGGTCAGAAGCGGTGCGCTGGATGTGATTGTGGTCGATTCTGTAGCGGCCCTGGTTCCCCGCTCTGAGCTCGAAGGCGATATGGGTGAACCGCAGATGGGCCTGCAAGCCAGACTCATGTCGCAAGCGCTGCGGAAACTCGTCAGTACGATCTCCCGCTCGCGTACCCTGGTCATCTTCATCAATCAAATCCGAATGAAGATCGGTGTCATGTTCGGCAGCCCCGAGACCACAACCGGCGGCAACGCCCTCAAATTCTATTCCTCCGTCCGCATGGACATCCGCCGCACGGGCGCCGTCAAGCAGGGCGCGCAAGTGGTTGGGAATCATACCCGGGTCAAAGTGGTCAAAAACAAAGTGGCTCCGCCGTTCAAGGAAGCGGAATTTGATATCTTGTACGGGAGCGGCATATCCAAAGAGGGGGAGCTGATCGACATTGGCGTGGACAACGACATCGTTGAAAAGGCCGGCGCCTGGTACTCTTTTGCTGGAGAGCGGATCGGCCAGGGTCGAGAGAACGCCAGAGAATATCTGCGAGATAACCCCGAGGCATCCGCGACGATAGAGCGTCAGGTTCGGGAGAAGTTTGGTCTCGACGCTCCTCAGGTCGAAGCCGCAGCGGAAGCAGGTGACTGAGAACGCCTAGCGCTGCATGCCTTCCCTTATGAGTCGCCCGCCCTCCTCTTCTGAGCAGACCCCACTGCACTATGCCTATCGTCTCCTGGCCCGGGGCGACTACAGCGCGGCCCGTTTACACGAAAAATTGCGGCTTAAGGGGTTCACGGCGCGGGCCGTCACCGAGACGCTTGACACGCTGAGGGAGCGCGGTCATCTGAACGACACTCGCCTGGCTCGCGGTCTGGCCGAGCGGTTTCAGAAGCAGGGCTTTGGTCGGTGTGGGGTGTGGGCCAAACTCCAGCAACGCGGACTCACGGACGAGGTGATCACAACCGCCCTGAGCGCGTGGGAAGAGGGCACGGATATCAGCATCGCTGAGCAGCTTATCCAGCGTCGTTTCCCTCCTGCCGCGCTCGAAGCGCCCAAGACGCGCGCCCGCGCCTATCGATTTCTGTTGCGACGAGGATACTCTGCCAGTGTTGCGGCAAGCGTGCTAGGAAGAGGAGAGTAGACGTGCCCTCCAATCAGACCTGGCACGTTTACTCTTTTGAAGCGTATAACGACTAGCGAATGGAAAGAGTAACCGCCATGACAGGGAACGAGATACGCAACAGCTTCCTGCAATTCTTTGCCGACCGGGGTCATCAGATTGTCCCGAGTGCGTCTTTGATTCCAGCCAATGATCCGACGCTGCTGTTTACTAATGCCGGGATGGTGCCGTTCAAGAATATTTTCCTCGGGGTTGAACGGCCGACCCACCGGCGTGTGGTCGATTCCCAAAAATGTCTGCGCGTCTCCGGGAAGCATAACGATCTGGAAGAAGTGGGCCGCGATACCTACCACCACACCTTCTTTGAGATGCTGGGGAACTGGTCGTTTGGCGATTACTACAAAAAGGAAGCCATCCGCTGGGCCTGGGAACTGCTGACCGAGGTCTGGAAACTGCCCAAGCCGAAACTCTGGGCAACGGTGTATACGACAGACGACGAAGCGGATGAGTGGTGGCGGACCCAGACGGATATCAATCCGCAACAGATCTTGCGTTTTGCCGAAAAGGACAATTTCTGGGAAATGGGCGAGACGGGCCCCTGCGGACCGTGCTCGGAAATCCATATTGACCGCGGTCCGCAGGCCTGCGCGTTGGCCAATACGCCGGGCCATAGCTGTGCGGTCAACGGCGGCTGCCCGCGCTATATTGAGTTATGGAATCTGGTGTTCATCCAGTACAACCGCAATGCGGACCAGTCCTTGGACGATCTGCCCGAGACGCATGTCGATACGGGTATGGGCCTGGAGCGCATCGTCTCTGTCCTCCAGGACGTGCCGGGGAATTATGACTCCGACCTGCTGCGCGACATCATTACCTTTACCGAAGGGTTAGGCGAAAAGCAGAAACGTGTCCTCCAATCACCCGCAAAAGCTGGACACGTTTCTGCTTTCAAGCGCTACGGCGAAACGAGTGAACAGGACGTGTCGTTTCGGGTCATCGCCGACCATGCGCGCACGGCAGCCTTTGCCATTGCCGACGGCGTGGTCCCGACCAACGAGGGGCGAGGCTATGTGCTGCGGCGGATTATGCGCCGCGCCTTGCGCCACGGGCGACTGCTTGGCTTTGAGGGACCGTTTTTCTCTCAGGTTGCCGGGAGCGTGGTCCAACTCCTGGGCTCGGCCTACTCCGAGTTGGTTGAACGACGGGACTATCTGACTGAGGTCATACACACCGAGGAGACCCGTTTTTCGGAAACCCTGGACAAGGGCTTGGCGCTGCTCGAACAAGAAATCCACGATTTGCGCCAGCGCAAGGCCACAGTCCTGTCCGGCGAAACCGCCTTTCGGTTGTACGATACCTACGGCTTTCCGCTGGATATGACCGAGGATTTTCTGTCGTCCGAAGGCTTCAGCGTTGACCACAATGAATTTCAGGCGGCTCTGGAAGAGCAGCGTGCCCGCGCGCGGGCGGGGCAAAAGGGTTCGGTCTCTATCCATACCGGGCTCTCCGATTCGGATATACATGCCAGTTTCGTTGGCGACCGTCAGGCTGAGCATGAATCCGAGGTGCGCACGCTACTGGTGGACGGGCAGTCCCGAACAGACGCGGTGCGCGAAGGGGAAGCGGTTGATCTGATCACTGCCGAGACACCCTTTTATGGCGAGTCCGGTGGACAGGTCGGGGATACGGGGACGATACGCACGGGCCGGGGCGATCTCATCGAGGTGCTGGATACGCTGAAACCGCAGCCTTCGCTTATTGTGCACAAAGGCCGGGTGGTGCAGGGCGCGGTGCAGGCCGGAGATGCCGTGCATCTCAGCATCGACGCACCGCGGCGCGAAGCTATTCGTTTGAACCATTCCGCAACACATATCATGCACTCCGCGCTACGCGAGATTTTAGGCTCCCATGTGCGGCAGGCCGGTTCCCTGGTCACCCCGGATCGGCTCCGTTTCGACTTTACGCATACCAGTCCGGTCAAGAACGATGTCCTGGACGAAATCGAAAACCTGGTGAACCACCATATTCGGGAAAATGCCGCGGTGACGAGTGAGGAGATGTCCTTTACCGACGCGATCCAAAAAGGGGCCTTGGCCTTCTTTGGCGAGAAATACGGCGAGATCGTTCGGGTGCTACGGATGGGAGACTTCTCAACCGAACTGTGTGGCGGAACCCATGTGAGTCGGACCGGGGACGTGGGGTTGTTCAAATTCAGAGCGGAGACCGGTGTAGCGTCCGGTATCCGGCGGGTCGAGGCGGTCACAGGCGAGGGCGCTCTCAACTGGGTGCGTCAACGCGAGCGCGTACTCAAGGACATGGGTAGCATCCTGAAAGGCTCTGAGGAGGACGCGCTTGAACGCTTGGAAAAATTGCTGAGTCGGCAACACGAGCTTGAAAAACAACTCGACCAGCTTCAGAGCCAACTCGCCGGCTCACAAAGCGACGACCTTGCCTCCCACGTTCGCCAGACCAATGGGGTCAATGTGATCGCCAGTCGGGTCGAGGGCGTGGACCAGAAAGCCCTGCGGGAGATGGCGGATATGCTGCGTGACAAACACCATCCGGCGGTTGTTGTTCTCGGAGCGACGAACGGGGCGAAAGTGTCGCTTCTGGCCGCGGTGAGTAAGGAGTTGGCGCAGCAGTATCATGCGGGAAACATTATCAAAGAGATCGCCCCGCTGGTTGGCGGCGGGGGCGGTGGGCGGCCCGATTTCGCTCAGGCTGGCGGAAAAGAGCCGAAGCGCCTGGATGAAGCCCTCCAAAAGGTGTATGAGCTGATTGAAAAAGGCGCATAAAGCGTAAATCTCCGCTCCCGGAGTGCTGGGTACGTTTACGCTTTTGACGGAGGCTGCTTGGCTGAAGTAGAACAGGTGACAGCAGAAACCTCTCATATCGAGTTTGGCAATCATCGCTTTTTACGCGATCTCCTCGGCCACCACGACGCGCATCTGCACGGCCTGGAGAACGCGCTCGGCGTGAAAATATCCGCCTCCGGCAACGCGCTCATCATTGCCGGAGACGAGCCTCAGCGCGACCTGGCGGGTCGGGTGGCGACCCAACTGTACGACCTCATCCAACGCGGCTATCCCGTCTATCCGAGTGATGTGGATTACGCGGTCCGCATCCTCAGCCGCGATCACACGGCGAATCTTCAGGATATTTTTCTTGACACGGTCTATGTGTCATCCAACCGCCGGACCATTACTCCCAAGAGTCTTGCTCAGAAAGCCTACATCGATGCCATTCGCAACTACGATATTGTGTTCGGGATAGGCCCGGCTGGCACGGGCAAAACGTATCTGGCCATGGCCGTCGCGGTTGCCGAACTCATGAAACGGAAAGTGAGCCGGGTCGTCCTCACCCGGCCGGCGGTCGAGGCTGGGGAGAAGCTGGGTTTTCTGCCGGGCGATCTGGCCGAAAAGATCAATCCTTATCTGCGGCCTCTGTACGACGCTCTGCACGATATGGTTGACTTTGAGCGCGCCCAAAAAATGATCGAGCGCGGCGTGATTGAGGTGGCCCCGCTGGCCTTCATGCGGGGCCGGACGCTGAATGATTCCTTTGTTATCCTGGACGAAGCGCAGAATACGACCCGTGAGCAAATGAAAATGTTTCTGACCCGATTGGGCTACGGATCGAAGGCCGTGATTACCGGCGATATTACCCAAATCGATCTCCCCGCCGGGACGCGCTCGGGCTTGAAAGAGGCCCGGCATATTCTGCGTGATGTCGATGGCATCCAATTTACGCTCTTTACCGAAAAAGACGTGGTCCGTCATCGTCTCGTTCAGGATGTGATTACTGCCTATGAACGCGCCCAAGAAGCCCAAGAGCGCCGCGCCCAGGAAAGCCGCGCCCTCCGTCGTATTCGTCTCCAGGCCCGGTCTGAGCGTAGACATCAGCGGCACAGTACCGGGTCTGAGTCGGCCCCGGATTCGACGCTGGAGTCGAACGATCCTGCGTCACCTGGAGCTGAAACAGGCCGAGCTGAGCCTGGCCTTCGTGACGGACCAGACCATCCATGAACTGAATCGGCAGTACCGGCACAAAGACCGGCCAACGGACGTGTTGTCGTTTCCGCTGGCCGATGAGCGCTGTCCGGCTCTTTTGGGCGATGTGGTCATCTCGATTGACACCGCCCGCCGCCAGGCCCGGCAGCGCAAACGCGCCTTTGCCGACGAACTGCGCGCCCTGCTCATCCACGGCATTCTGCACCTGCTGGGCTACGACCATGAAGTGTCGGACAGCGAAGCCGTCCGCATGCGCCGAAAAGAGCGTGAACTGAAGGCCGTGTTGCAGGACTCCTCATTCCTTGAGAGATAACAGTTATGATTTTTCTCTCGCAATGATATGAATCCAGCTGGACAGTAGACTGGTTTTCAAGGAGAGAGACATGCGAAAGGTCGGCGCATTCGAGGCAAAAACGAACCTCTCGGCTCTCCTGGATGCCGTTGCGCAAGGTGAGACGATCACCATTACGAAACGCGGGCGTCCCGTGGCTCGGTTGGTGCCGCCCGAGGCACCGGACCGTCGCCGGGCTGCTGAAGCTGCCAAGAACATCCGCAAGCTACGCGAGCAGTTCGGGTGGGCCACGATTGATGAGCTCCTTCAGATGCGCGATGAGGGTAGACCTTGAGCGCTCTGGTGCTGGATTGCTCGGTTGCTGTGGCTTGGCTGCTTGAGGACGAGGGTTCGCCGGAAGCCGAAGCCGTCCTCGACAGCGTTGTCACCTCAGGCGCATTAGCGCCGGCTCTCTGGTGGGCGGAGTTGCGTAATGTGCTCGTGATGAACGAACGCCGAGGCCGCATGACGATGGCCGGAACAACCAGAGCCTTGGCGGAAATCGGGGCGTTGAATGTCCGCCTGGATTATTCTCCGGAAAGCGCTCTGGTCCTACGGCTGGCCCGGGACCACGGTCTCACGGTCTACGACGCGCTGTATCTTGAATTCGCGCTACGCGAGCAGCAGCCCCTTGCTACGCTGGACCAGAAGCTTCGACTGGCGGCTGAAGCGGAAGGCGTGCAACGCGGCTGATCCCTGCCTTGAGTCCGCTGAAAGATATCGGACCCTGGCTGATACTGGAATAACGAGCAGGCCGGTCGGCCTTTCCAGGCTGGGAGAGGCAGGTTAGGCTGCGATCTATATGCAGTGTCTGTGGTCCGTCCTGCTCGCCGGCGTAAGCGGTGTTGTGCTGGCCCTGGCTTTTCCGAAAGTCGATTGGAATGTGCTGGCCTGGGTGGCTTTTATCCCGCTGCTGTGGCTGACGCAGGGGCAGACGCTACGCCGCGCTTTCGGCCTTGGCTGGATTGCCGGGATGGGGTTTTATCTGTGTACGCTGTACTGGGTCGTGGATACGATTGGCCTATACAGCAATATCCCGCATATTATTGCCGTCGGTCCGCTACTCCTCATGTGTGCCATTCTGTCGGTGTACACCGGCGTCTTTGCTGTCGGCCTGAGTGTCTATCACGAGAGCCGGTCGCGCGGCCGCGGCTGGCCGCTGCTCGTGTTTGGACCCATGCTGTGGGTCGCCCTGGAATGGGTCCGCTCGTTCTTTTTTATCGGGTTTCCCTGGGCCAGCCTGGGCTATTCCCAATACAACTTCCTCAACCTGATTCAGTTTGTCGAATATACCGGCGTCTACGGCCTGTCGGCGCTGGTGATCTTTGGCAATGCGGTGTTCTTTCTCGTTTTTTCCCGGCAGGGCCGTGGCCGCCTGGTGCTAGTCCTGCTGCTGATTCTCACCGGCCTGTGGGGCTGGGGAAACTGGCGTCGCAGTCAGTTGGCCGCGCTGCCCCCGGCCCATACGCTGCACGTGGGGGTCGCCCAGGGGAATATCGCCCAGGCTCAAAAATGGGACCCCGATTACCAAGAGTTCACCCTGGCGCGCTATGAGCAGCTCACGCGGCAGATAACGGAACAAGCCGTGGATCTCGTTATCTGGCCGGAGGCGGCCGTGCCGTTTTTCTTTCAGTCTGATGTGACCTATCGTGGCCGGCTGCTGGACCTGGCCCAAGACACCAACACGCCTCTCCTGTTTGGCAGTCCGGCCTTTCGAGTCGATGATACGGAACTCACGCTCTTCAACCGGGCCTATCTCCTGTCCCCGGACACGACGATTCTGGGACATTATGACAAGATGATCCTGACTCCCTTTGGCGAATACATTCCCTTTCAGGACGGTATGCTCTTCTTTCTGGATAAATTGGTGGAAGGCATTGGCGACTTTGCGCCAGGGACGACGCCGACCGTTTTTGCTCTGCCCCTCAAGCGTCAACCTGCCCTCCACCCAGACGGCCAGGCTGGGGACGTTGAGGCTTTTGAGACTTTTGGCGTGCTCGTCTGCTATGAGGGGGTGTTCCCTGACCTCGCGCGTCGCTTCGTTCATAATGGGGCGCGGCTGCTGATCAATATGACCAATGATGCCTGGTTCGGGGAGACCTCGGCTCCCTATCAACATCTGGCCATGGAGGCCATGCGGGCCGTCGAGAATCGAGTGCCCCTGGTGCGGTCCGCCAATACCGGGATTTCAGCCATCGTGCATATTGATGGTCAGATTCAGGCCCAAACCGCACTCCTGGAGACGACCTTTATTACCGACCAGATTGCCTGGCCCCACGTGACTTCTTTCTATACCCGGCACGGGGACTGGTTTGTGACGTTGTGCGTTGTCGGGACGCTCGTTATGCTGGGCTATGCAGGCATAAGGATCGTATTCTTCAAACGAAACGGAGGCAGTGGCGATGCTGGCAGAAATCAGAGAAAAATTACATGAGTTGAGCGCGCGCATTGAGAGTCTTGGGAGGCATCTTTGACATCCCGGATAAGGAAGCCCGGGCCGCAGCACTGGAAGAACAAACGCTGGCCGGCGGATTCTGGCAGGATCAGGAAAAGGCGCAGGCCATCCTCAAGGAGCGAGCCAGCCTGCTCGACACGGTAACGGAGTGGAAAAAGCAGACCCAGGCCGTATCTGACGCGCTGATTTTTCTGGAACTGGCCGAAGCCGGAGACGCCGAGGCGGTTGAAGAAGTCGAGCGGGCGGTACCCGAGCTTGAGGCGACCGTGAGTCGGGCCGAGTTGCAGCGTATGCTGGGTGGAGAACACGATGCGCAGAGCGCCATCGTCAGCCTCCATCCTGGGGCGGGTGGTCTTGAGGCCCAGGACTGGGCCGATATGCTCCTGCGGCTCTATCTGCGCTGGGCGGAACGCCGTAGCTATAGCGTCGAGATGGCCGAACACCTGCCCGGTGAAGGCGGGGGCGTAAAAAGTGCCACCTTTACTGTTGAGGGGGCCTACGCCTACGGCTATCTGCGGGCAGAGGCGGGCATTCATCGGCTCGTGCGGATTTCGCCGTTTGATGCCAATGCCCGGCGGCATACCTCTTTTGCCTCTGTCTTCGTCTACCCGGATATTGACGAGGCGGTCGAAGTCGATATCCGTCCTGAAGATTTGCGGGTTGATACCTATCGGGCGAGTGGAGCCGGGGGACAGCACGTCAACAAAACCGATTCGGCGATTCGGCTGACCCACCTCCCAAGTGGGATCGTGGTGGCGTGTCAGAACGAACGCTCCCAACATCGGAATCGAACCATGGCGATGAAAATTCTCCGCGCTCGTTTATACGAACTGGAGATGGAGAAACAAAAGGAGAAGATGGAGGGCCTGCACAAAAGCAAAAAGGATATTGCCTGGGGAAGTCAGATTCGCTCGTACGTCCTCCATCCCTACCGGATGGTCAAAGACCATCGCACCAGTGTGGAGGTCGGGAATACCGACGCGGTTCTGGATGGCGATATCGACCGGTTTATTGAAGCCTATCTGCTCCAACAGGCGACGGCAGCCGAGTAACGGTCTCGACCGTTCTCGGTCCGTGAACCGAGGCACGGGACCGGCGCAATCCCTTGGCAATCATCCGGGAAGCAGGTACACTCCTGCGGCACAGAGGAAACGGGTCCACCAATCAGGCACAGGGGCTGGATACGTTTCCTCTTTCTGTCCTTGCCTGAGACCAGGGGGTAGGCGCCTCTAGGGGGAGACCATGAACGCCTTGACGATTGAACGCATTCCGGAACTGAACGATCCCGTCCTGATTGTCGCCTTTGCCGGCTGGAACGATGCCGGGAGCGCAGCGACGCACGCCACGCAGTTCCTTATCAAACGCCTCCAGGCACAGCGTTTCGCGGCGATCGACCCTGAAGAATTTTATGATTTCAGCGAGGTCCGGCCCCACGTGCGTCTGCGAGACGGACTCTACCGCGAGATTCGCTGGCCGGCCAATGAATTCTTTGCGAGTAACACAGAACAGCTCAAGCGCAGCATGGTCCTTGGTCTGGGCATCGAGCCGCATCTCCGCTGGAAGGCGTATTCAGCAGCCTGTCTGGACGTTGCCAAGCAGTGTGGGGTGCGCCTGGTGATTACCCTGGGTGCGCTCTTGGCCGATGTGGCCTACTCCAGACCGGTCCGCGTGGTCGGCTTTAGCAGCGACCCCGATATTGCGACGCAACTCCAACTCACTCCGTCCCGTTACGAGGGGCCAACGGGTATCGTGGGGGTGCTGAACGATGCCTGCCGGCAGGCTGGACTGACGTCCATCAGTTTCTGGGCTAACGTGCCGCACTATATTTCCGCGTCTCCAAACCCCAAGGCGGCTCTGGCCCTCGTTAGCCGTCTCGAGTCCTTTCTGCACTTCGCCCTGGATACCACCGAACTGGTGACGGGTGCGGCGGAGTTCGACACGCAGGTTGCCAAGGCGATTGCCGAGAACCCCAACCTGGCCGCCTATGTCAAACGCCTGGAAGAGCAGGAACAAGAAGAGGGGCTGGAAACGGAGACCGCTGCGCAGGACAACGCCGGTAACGGACACGGCAACGGCAATGGTCATGCCAACGGCAAGGATATGGCTGAGGAACTCCAGCGTTTCTTGCAGCAGCGTAAGGATCGGAAAGATGACGAGTAAGGCCCGGTCCGGCCCGGACAAGTCCGTGTATCTGGTGAATCTGGGCTGTCCTAAAAATCTCGTGGATGGCGAGGTCATGCTCGGCCTGCTGGCGGATGCGGGCTACACGCTGAGCCTCGACCCGGAACAGGCCGGGGTCCTGATGGTCAATACGTGCAGCTTTATTGATGAGGCCAAGGAGGAGTCGATTGAGACGATCCTGGACCTGGCGACCTATAAGGCGACGAAGGCTGAGAAACAGCTCATCGTGACCGGTTGTCTGGCCCAACGCTACGGCCAGGAACTGCGCGAACTCCTGCCCGAAGTTGACGTTTTTGTGGGAACGGGAGAGTTTCTGCGGATCACCGAGATAGTGGAACAAAAGCGGCGCGCCCTCGATGGTCCCACCCTGTATATCGGGGCGTCCCACGTCCTGCCGGACCACACCGTGCCGCGTATCCCGACCACCCATTTTTATTCCGCCTATCTCAAGGTCGCCGAAGGCTGTAACCACAAATGCGCCTTTTGTATTATTCCGAAAATTCGCGGCGTACAGGAAAGTCGGCCGCTTGCTTCTCTCGTGGCCGAAGCCACCGGGCTGGTTGCCCACGGGGTGAGAGAAATCAATCTCATAGCGCAGGACCTGACCGCCTACGGACGAGAGCGCCGCGATGGGACGACTCTGCTTGCCCTGCTCAAGGCCCTTGTGCGGGTCGAGGGCCTGGACTGGATTCGGCTACTGTACTGCTATCCGAATTATCTTGACAAAGCTCTGTTAGATTTCATTGCCGCACAAGAAAAGGTGTGCCCGTATATTGATATGCCGCTCCAGCACATCAGCGACCGGATGTTAAGGCGGATGAAGCGGGAGAAAAGCGGGGACGGCATTCGCCGCGTGTTGGACCGGATTCGGGCCGCTATTCCCGGTGTGCTCGTCCGCTCGTCTTTTATTGTCGGCTTCCCCGGTGAGCGAGAGGACGATTTTCAACAACTGTGCGATTTCGTAACCGAGGCGGAACTCGATCACGTGGGGGTGTTTCGCTATTCCCAGGAGGAAGGGACAGCCGCCGGCACAATGGACGCCCAGGTCAGCGAAGAGATCAAAGAAGACCGCTGGCACAAGTTGATGGCCTGCCAGGCCGAGGTCGTGCGTCAAAAAAACAGAGCGCTCGTGGGTCAGGAACGAGTCGTCCTCGTCTGTGGTCAGGACGACCACGGTCGCTGGTGGGGACGGACGCAGGGCCAGGCTCCGGACATCGATGGCATCGTCTTCCTGGAACAGTGCCTGGCTGATAGCGGCGCTCTGGTCCGCGCCCGGATTACCGGAGTGTCCGGCTATGACCTGCACGCGCGGTGTCTTTCCGAGCAGCCGCTTCAACCGCTCGCCGCTCTTGACTTGGAAGCTGCTTTTCCCTAGGGTGTCTGTCCTTTTTATCTCGACCGTGGTGAAAAAGAGTACACATGTCCTCCACTCATCCATATAAAGCTGGGTGTGTTTACTCCTTGGAGAAGGCGTCATGAGAAAAACGTTCCTCAAAAAAATGCGGACGACGCTTACCGGCCAAAAACAGCAAATCCTGATGCAGCTTGACGAAGAGATCCGAGAGGGAAAAGAGAGTGAGCTGGACGCAGGAATGGATACCTACGATCTCGCCAGCGAGGAGCGCGAACGGGAAATCCATCTGATCCTGAGTGACCGTGATCGAGATAAACTGCAAGCCATAGAAAACGCGCTGGAGCGGATCGAAGAGGGCGAATACGGCATTTGTGAAGACTGCGAAGAAGAGATCGCCCAGGCACGCCTCGAAGCGTTGCCGTTCACCAGACTGTGTGTTGCGTGCCAAGAGGAACGCGAAAAGGAAGCGCGCTTTCAGCGCCGTGTTGATGAGGGGGGTAGATTCGGTCGGTCCAACTTGGTTGATCTGGACGACGGGTAAAATCTCGTTTCTTTCCTCGGTCCATTCTGGTTGCCTGTGCAAGGCGCTCCCCCTGTCGGCCCGCAGTGATGAGATGCGACCCGACAATCGACCCATCCTGCTCACTACGCTTTTTCGGACGGCTATTGAGGCGGTCCACCCGCGCCATCTGATCCCCCAGACTGTTACGATTGAAAAGGAGCAGCTGATCGTTCGGCCTCGGGACAAAGAGGAAACGGGTCCAGCTCTTTTAGATGATCGGAGGACACATTCCCTCTTCGAGCCCGTTAACGCGTTGACGCTCGCTCTGACGGGTCGTCTCTTCCTGATTGGAGCAGGGAAGGGGGCAGGCAGCATGGCCCAGGCACTGATGTCCGTACTCGGCCAGAGGAGCATTGGCGGCTGTGTCATCATTCCGAGCGAGCAGGCGGTGTCCGACCTGTCTCTGCCTGGGGTACGGGTGGTGCAAGGGGAGCATCCCTTGCCCGGACCGGGCAGTGAGTACGCGACCCAAGCGCTCATAGAGAGCCTTTCCCAGGTTCAATCCCACGATCTCGTCGTGTTGTGTCTGACCGGTGGGGCCTCCAGTCTGCTCGTGCGTCCCGCGGTCGGGCTGACGCTTTCGGACAAGACCGTCACCAATGCCGCCTTGTTGGAATGCGGAGCGGACATCCTGGCGCTGAACACCGTGCGTAAACATATATCCGGGGTCAAAGGCGGCTGGCTCGCGCACCACGCTCAGCCGGCGACTGTGGTCAGTCTGATTCTGTCGGACGTGATCGGTGACGAGATGAGTGTGATCGGCTCGGGTCCGACCGTAGCCGACCCAACGACATTTACGGATGCCTGGCGGGTGGTGGAGCAGTACGACATTGCACCGCGGCTCCCCCAGTCTGTGCGCGCGCATCTGCAGCAGGGAGTCCGCGGGACCAGACCTGAGACGCCAAAACCCGGCGACCCGCTATTCTCTCGCGTCCATAATATACTGATCGGATCGAATCACCTGGCCTTGCAGGCGGCTGGCGAGGCCGCCGCGCGCCAAGGGCTGCGTCCGCACATGATTGCTCAGCCCCTCGCCGGTGACACCCTCGTGGCCGGACGCGCCTTTGCCCAAGCCCTGCGCGCCGTTCGTCAGCACTGCTCTGGCCCAACGTGTGTTCTGGCTGGTGGCGAGACAACGGTACAGGTCAAAGGTACGGGGAAAGGGGGACGCAATCAGGAGTTTGCCCTGGCTGTCGCCCAAGAACTCGCCGGGGAAGCCGGGTGGAGCCTGCTGAGTGCGGGAACGGACGGCATAGATGGTCCGACCGATGCAGCCGGAGCCTTTGTGAACGGCCAGACGCTGGACCGAGCGCGTCGAAAAAATCTCGATCCCGCCCAATTCCTGCGCAATAATGATACCTATCCCTTCTTTTCTGCTCTCGGTGACTTGTTCAGCCCAGGCTCAACAGGAACAAACGTGATGGATATGAAAATTGCGCTTGTGGACCCTCCCGGCGCGGAAGAGCGCTCCGATAAACAGGCAAGGGGGTAGAATATGCCTCGTCGCCTGTTGGTACGCGGAGTGGCGGCTTTTAACGCCGGCCATTTCTTTGAAGCGCATGAAATCTGGGAAGCGCTCTGGAATGAAACGGTTGGCGAAGAGAAACGTTTTGTCCAGGGGCTGGTGCAGTTGGCCGCCGGTTACCTCAAGCTCTCCAGTGCGCAGTATCCCGGTGCTCTCAAACTGCTCACGCGCGCGTGCCAGACCCTGCGAACCTATCCACCCGTATATGCTGGACTCCAGACCGGCCTGCTGTCTGACCTCAGCCTCACCGTTATCCGCCAACTGGAAACGGGGCGAACGGGCACAGATATTCAGCCTCCGCGCATCCAGACCGAGCCGTAAGAACCCCCGCTTTTCCTATCCTGAATGGACATTCAGTCAGTTTTTCTTGACAAAACCCAAGTATCAATAATATGATTGCCCATCCGGACAGTACGAGGATGGGGTGAAAAAAGTTGAGGTCCATGTCCGAAGAAGGCTGCATGGCTGTCTACACTGTCCTTGACCGCAAAGCCGTTAATCGTCTCGTCAAAGACTATGGATTCGGGCGTTTGTCAACCGTCCAGGGCATCTCTGCCGGATCGGTGAACACCCATTATTGCCTTGAGTCTGCGAAGGGGAAGTTCATTCTGCGAATCGATGAGGTCAAAGACACCAGCGACGCGCAGCGCGAAATCGACTTTCTGCTCTTCTTGCGGAAACAGGGCTTTCCGTGCCCACGGCCAATGGCCGATAAAAACGGTCTTTATCTCCAGAATTACGAAAAGAAAGCGGTCTCCATCTATCGTCATCTGCCCGGCAAGGACTTCTCGGCCGCAACGCTCACCAATGCCCATATAGAAAAGATCGGACAGACCCTGGCTCGGCTCCATCTCACTGGCCAGGACTACGATACACCGATCAGAAACCGGTTTGCTTTCGACCGGGTACGCAGCATCTATCAAAACCTGCGTGGCCGCATTGAGGTTCATCTGAAGCATATCGGCCATGTCCTGGATGATGAAATCGCCCATCAGGAAGAATACCGGGAAGAAAAGCTGCCAAAAGGCATGATCCACGGCGACCTCTTTCCTGATAACATCCTGTTTCGTGGTGGGAGAGTCGTCGGGGTGCTCGACTTTGAAGCGGCCTGTTTTGGGAAATTCATTGCCGACCTGGCAACTGCCGTCAACGCCATGTGCTATCACGAGGAGCGCTACCATATTGGTCGATTCAACGCCCTCCTTGACGGTTATCAGTCCGAACGCACGCTGTCCCTGGCCGAGTGGGACGCCTTTCCGAATGAGCTCCGTTTTTCCGCCTTCCGCTTTACCCTGACCCGCCTGCGTGATTTTTTCTTTCGCCACATGGATGAAAAACGGCGGGTGAATAAGGATTATCGGGAATTCTTTCACCGTCTCAGAATCCTCCGTCGGGAGCGGAGCGGTGGAATGGACCAGATGCTCCTCACGATGGCAACGGGCTATGATTACCGCAAGTATCAAAAGATCCATGCTGAGGAAAAAGGCGTGAACGCCTAAGTCCGGTCCCCCCTGCGCCCTGACCGCATTTTTGAGACATCACGAGCGAAGGCCTCCAGACCACTGTGTTTTCAAAGATACTTATTGCAAACCGAGGTGAGATCGCCACTCGTATCGCTCGGACCTGTCGCGAAATGGGTATTGCGACAGTGGCCGTCTATTCAGAGGCTGACCGTTCTTCACCCCATCTGCCTGCGGCGGACGAGGCCGTATGCGTGGGGCCGGCTCAGGCAAGCGAGAGCTATCTCAAGGTGGAGTCCATCCTGGCCGCGGCCCGCCAGACCGGGGTGAACGCGATTCATCCGGGATATGGATTTTTATCGGAGAATGCGACCTTTGCTCGGGCCGTGGCTGATGCCGGCCTGACCTTTATCGGTCCTGCCCCGGATGCCCTGTCTGCGGTGGGAAACAAGATTGTCGCCCGCCGGACAGTGGCCCAGCTCGGTGTTCCGGTGATTCCCGCGCTTGAAGACCCGGCGACCGACCCCGAAACCGTGCGTGAGCAGGTCGCGGCCTTCGGCTACCCCCTCTTGATTAAAGCGGCCGCGGGTGGTGGCGGGAAAGGCATGCGCATCGTCCGCGAGGAGGCCGAGTTGGTTGAGGCCCTGTCCGCGGCGCAGCGCGAAGCCGAAGCGGCCTTTGCCGAGGGCACGGTCTATGTCGAGCGTTTTCTCGAACGTCCCCACCACGTGGAAGTCCAGATTCTTGGTGACACTGCCGGGAATATCGTCCATCTTGGCGAACGGGAATGCTCCATTCAGCGCCGCTACCAGAAAATAGTCGAAGAGACGCCCTCGCCGGCCGTGTCCGAGTCGCTGCGGCAGGAGATGACCAGGGCCGCGCTGACCGTGGCCAGGGCCGCCGGCTATGACAATGCCGGAACCGTCGAATTCATTCTCGACAATGACGGGAAATTCTATTTTCTGGAAGTCAACGCCCGCCTCCAGGTTGAGCATCCGATCACCGAGTGGGTAACCGGTCTGGACCTGGTGCGAGAACAAATCCGGATTGCGGCCGGGGAAACGCTAGGCTTCCAGCAAGACGACATCCGCCGGAACGGCCATGCCCTTGAGTGCCGTCTGTACGCGGAAGATGCCGCCCACGGATTCCTGCCGTCGCCCGGACATGTCCTGGCCTGGCATGCACCCCAGGGGCCGGGGGTGCGGGTTGATTCCGGGGTCGAGTCGCAGACCGAGGTCCCGATATACTACGATCCCATGATTGCCAAAATTTCGACCTGGGGAGCGGGTCGCGAACAAGCCCGCAGACGTATGGCTGGGGCGCTGCGTCAAACGGCAATTCTGGGCCTCACGACCAACCTGCCTTTTTTAATTGAGCTTATGGACCACCCCGCCTTTGCCGCTGGCGATACCCATACCGGCTTTCTGTCCGAACATTTTCCGAACTGGCAGCCTGGCGAGCAGCCGCACACGCTTGCGGCTGCCCTGGCCGCCAGCCTGCACCGTGGTCCACAGCGCAATGGGAACGGGCCGGCCTCTCTGCCCTCGCAGGACCCCTCAACCCCGTGGCGACAGCTTGGCGGCTGGCGTCTCGGCTCCTGATCCCCGAATGACTCTTTCTCAAGCGTATGAAGACCTTACTCTATGCCGCGGGCGAAGAACTGGCGCTGGAATATCACCAACACGGCGAGAGCGACGATCTGTACGAGCTGGTCTGGAACGGACAGACTCGGCAACCGGCACAGGTGGTCGCTATCCGGGATGGTACGATTACCTTCCTCGTTGACGGTCATCCTCTGCACGCCCATGTGGTCCGGGACGGTGACCGCAGCCTGATATCCATCGAGGGGCGGACCTACGAATTCAATCATATTCCCCCTAAGGACGCTCGAGCCCGCCAGCGGGGGACGAGGGGGAGCTTTGAACCTGAGATCCGCTCCCCCATGCCAGGGAAAATTCTCGCCGTCAAAGTCGTCGAAGGCGAGGTCGTCGAAGACGGCCAGACCCTCGTGCTGCTCGAAGCGATGAAAATGGAGAATGCGCTGAGCGCCGAGGGGAATGCCCGTGTAGCCACCATCCATGTGGCCGACGGAGACCTGGTCGAGCTTGGTCAGGTCCTGGTCGAGCTTGAGCCCGTCGAATCGGAGTAAGTCTATTGGATGTGCTCTCAGCCGAGCTGGGAACCCACCCGAAGCCCGATATGCCCGGCGAGTTCATCAGCGGCGATTTTGCCCGGCTCACCGCGCAGCTTTTTGGCGACGACCGTACCACCGTTCAGGGCAATACTGACTGTCCCGCCCCCAAGAGCGACCACTTGTCCCGGTGTTGCCGGTTCGCCAGACGGCTCCAGGCGACAGTCATACAGGCGAATTTTCTGTCCCTGCCAGAGTGTCGATGCGCCGGGCTGCGGGTCGCACCCGCGAATATGATCAAAGACGGCTTGGGCGGGCTGAGACCAGTCGATGCCCGAATGTTCGTCCCGACACAAGGGGTCGTAGTTGGCCTGGGATTCGTCTTGGACAATGCGCGGCGGATTGCCGGCCTCAATCAGATCGATCGCCTCACCAGCGGCCTCAATACCGAGCGGGAAGAGTTTGTTGAAGTACAGGCTTCCGGTTGTCTCTTCCGGGCCAATTTCGACTTCTTTTTGCACCAGTATCGGACCGGTATCAATACCCTCGTCTACCCAGAACCAGGAGATGCCGGTCTTTTTCTCACCATTGATCAGGGTCCAGTTAATCGCACTCCCACCACGATACTTGGGTAAGAGCGACGGGTGAAAACAGATGCTGCCGAGTTTGGGCGCGTTGAACACGGGAGGTGGGACAATCTGGGTCACGAAGGCCAATACGGCGAGATCAGCGTCGAGTTCTTGAAATTTCTCCAGAACCTCGGGACTCTTCATGGAGCGGTGTTGATACACGGGAATACCGAGCTCCCCTGCCCGCTTTTTGACCGGATCAAACTTTCCTTCGACCCTGTCCGGGGGGCAGAACACCGCCAGGATATCCTGGCCCTTGTCCCGGAGCTTATCGAGCGAGCTTGAAGCAAACGCGGCTTGGCCGATGAGAATGATACGCATATGAGTTCTCCTTTCCGTACGTTCGATAGCCTGTTGGCAAAGAGGAAACGTGTCCAGCCTTTTTGTCTGATTGGAGGTTGCGTTTCCTCTATTTGGGTGTTTTCAGCGTGGCAGAAATAAATCCTTCAGCACGTGGCCCAGCTTGTGGCCCATTGCGGCCATACTCGTCCTGTCCAGCAATAAGCCGTTATTGATTTCGATTTCGAGATAGACGAGATGATGACGCTCGCCATGACTCCGGGCACTGAAGATAAGACCGTCATAACCGGAGTAGGGCTCGTTATAGCGCACCCGGTAGCCAACATGGCTCAGCCCTTGCCCGAACTCCTGGGCAAGGGCTTCGTAGCGGTCGAACAGGATGCCTAAATCAAACGACCTTTCCTTCTCGCCGAGGATCGGGGTAAAGCTGTGAATGCTGAGCAGTAAAACAGGCAGTGCCATCCTTTGCGTCAGCATGTGGTCAATGGCCGCATGATAGGGTTGGTAGAACTGCGTAATGCGTCGCTGTCGCTCTGCTGCGGTCAGATGCATATTGGCTGGAACGCATGTGCCATCGCTCTCGGGAATAATGAGATCGTCGTCTGACAGATCACGGTTGCAGTCAATCAAGAGGCGCGAGTACTGAGATAAAATAGCTGTGGAATCAACATGTTGGAGAATTTCCTGGACAACCGCCCGCGCACCAATGTCCCAGCCGATATGTCGCCGTAACTCGTCAGGAGGAACCCCAAGCGTCCCGTATTCAGGCGGGAGTGCGTATGAGGCGTGTTCACAGGTGAGCACCACCGGAAAGGTGCCGTTCGGGTTGAGAATCGTGAAGGAAGACGCTGGGCTCACGTCGAAAATTCCTACAAAACAATTTTATAACTCTGTTGACAATTGAATGGGGTTTAAATTAGAACAGTTTTTCCATTAGAAAACTGTTCTTGTTTCTGGCTAAGGAGATACCGTGGTGCGACGAGAAAAAAGCAATTATATTATCCAGGCGGTCGCCCATGCCCTCGACGTTCTTGAGCAATTCCATACTGATGCGGAACT
The DNA here is from genome assembly GCA_965232605.1 of uncultured Binatia bacterium (SeqCode). GTDB lineage: Bacteria > Desulfobacterota > Binatia > Bin18 > Bin18 > Bin18. The sequence continues at coordinate 907,373 of CBDDQA010000006.1, forward strand.
CGGTGTGACCGAACTGAGTAAACGACTCACCCTTCACAAAAACAACGTCTTCCGAATCCTAGCAACATTGGAATCACGCGGCTATATCGAACAAAACCGTTCGACTGAGAACTATCGGCTGGGCACAAAATGCCTGCAGCTCGGGCAGACCTATATCCAACACATGGGGCTGTTGCAACAAGCCAAACCGGTCCTGGGTGAGGTCGTCCAAGCCTGTCGTGAGACGGCCTATGTGACTGTGATGCGGCAGGGAAAAGTGGTGCCGGTTGACATGGTTGAACCCGACCAGGCCGTTCGCATCGTCTCGCATATTGGGGAGAGCCTGCCGCTGCACTGCACGGCTGCGGGGAAAGTCCATCTCGCCTTTGAGACCAGAGAAGAGGTCCAACGTTCCCTGCTCGATTCGCTCCAGACGCATACCGAGCAAACCATTACCGACCGGACGTTGTTAGAAGCCCAACTCAAAGAGGTGTCCCAGAAAGGCTATGCGCTTGAGAACGGTGAACACCTGACCGATGTACGGACGGTGGCCGTGCCGATCCGAGATTACACCCGGACGGTCGTCGGGAGCTTGGCGGTCAGCGGCCCTGCCTATCGGATCGGACTCGAACGGCTTGAGCACGAGTTAGCCCCTCTGACCATCCAGGCGGGCAAAGAGCTCTCCAGCCGTCTGGGTCATCCGCTTTCTTGAGTGAGACAGGTCGGAGGGCGTACAGCCCGACGGTCTGGTCGTGCACGCTTGACAGCCAGGGTGTGAAGCGTTGAACTAGGGGCCGCGCCTGAAGCGAGTCATACGTGCGTAATTCATGACAGGAGGAAAACACTGGTGAAAGTACTTGTGACGGTCAAACGGGTCCCTGACCCGGAGACAACGATCCGTGTGAAATCTGATGGATCTGGTATCGAGACGGATAATATCAAATATGTCATCAACCCGTTTGATGAGATCGCGCTTGAGGAAGCCCTCCGTATCAAGGAAAAACTGGGCTCCGGTGAGGTGGTATTAGTCAGTATTGGCGACAGCGTAGTGACCGAGCAACTCAGGACCGGGCTGGCGATGGGTGCTGATCGGGCTATCCTGGTTGGCTGTGACCAAGATTTGGACTCCTTGGCCGTGGCCCGGATCCTGGCCAAAATTGTTGAAGAAGAAAATCCTCAACTCGTCCTGATGGGTAAGCAGGCGATTGACGACGACGCCAATCAGGCCGGCCAGATGCTGGCGGCGCTGTTAGGCTGGCCCCAAGCGACCTTCGCCTCTGAAGTTGTGCTGTCCGATGACCAGCAAGCCGTCACGGTCACGCGCGAAGTGGACGGTGGACTGGAAACAATCGGCTTTACCCTGCCCGGTATTATTACCTCTGATTTACGGCTCAACGAACCCCGTTATGCCTCCCTGCCCGGCATTATGAAGGCGCGCAAAAAAGAGATCAAAGAAGTCGTCGCGGCAGATCTCGGCGCTGATATTACCCCCCGCTTGACGATCAATAGCCTTGAACCGCCAAGCCAGAAAGAGGCCGGCCAAAAAGTCGAGACCGTGGAAGAGTTGATCGGTCTGCTGCACGACGAGGCGAAAGTGATCTAACGCGGCTGCGCTATGCGATGACATCTGGAGACGAGAATAATGGGAAATATACTTGTTTTTGCGGAAACTCAAAAAGGGCGTGTCCCCAAGAGTTCGCTGATTGCCATGCAGGCCGGTCAAGACGCGGCGAGTAAACTCGGTGGCGACGTGCTCGTGGCCGTCTTGGGCTCGAACACCGCTGCCGCCGCCCAGGAAGCGGCAGGATATGGGGCGGCAAAGGTCTTCGCCGTCGATGATGCGGCGCTTGAGAACTATCTCGCCGACGCCTATGCGGCCACGCTCGAACAGCTCGTGCAGGCAAACGATGTCACGTTGGTGGTGGCGACGGCCACGGCGGTGGGCAAAGACCTGTTGCCGCGGGTAGCGGCCCGACTGGGAGTGGGCATGGCCAGCGATGTGGTCAGCTTCAATGCCGATGGCACATTGCAGCGGCCCATGTATGCCGGCAACACCATGGCAACCGTGACGCTTGCGGACACGATCAAGGTCGTGTCGGTCCGCAGTACTGCATTTGACGCCGCTCAGCCAGGAGGCCAGTCCGCGGTGGAACAGGCCAGCGTCAGCCTCGACGCCGACGCGACCAGAATGCAGTTTGTTGAGTTCAATGAAACCAAGTCCGACCGGCCCAACCTGACGGAGGCCAGCATAGTGGTGTCTGGCGGGCGCGGGTTGAAGTCGGGTGAGAATTTCACAACCTATCTGGAGCCTTTGGTGAACGAGCTGAACGCGGCCATGGGTGCCAGTCGGGCCGCGGTGGATGCTGGCTTTGTTCCCAACGATCTGCAAGTGGGGCAGACCGGGAAAGTCGTGGCGCCGGAGTTGTATATTGCGGTAGGGATTTCCGGTGCGATCCAGCACCTCGCCGGCATGAAGGACTCGAAAGTCATTGTGGCGGTGAATAAAGATCCTGACGCACCGATTTTCAACGTGGCGGACTACGGCCTGGTCGCGGACCTGTTCAAGGCCGTGCCCGAGTTGACCGAGGCGGTAAAAAAAGCCAAGGAGTAGGAAACCACATCCGGCGAGGTTCGCGTAACATAGGCCCACCATGTAGGCCGCGGAATTCTCCGCGGCCTCATCTATACATTACATTTTGGGTAGATCAGTTCAGCGTTCCTTGTCGTGTAAAAGAATTGTAGAGATATCATATGATCGAATTAGGGCCTTGTAATAGGACCCAATAGATCATATGGTTAATTTTAATGGAATCCCGCCAAAACGTATGGAACGGCCGCTCCTGTGAGCATCGACGACTCGATAAGGCACCAACTTATTGTCCTCGCAAGGCGAAGCAATGCTCGCGTGACCGATTTCAGCCGCGACCGTCCAACAGACTGGCGGCCTGGAAAGGTTCGTGACCCGGCTGGAACGCTCTGGACCCATTTTACTCATGCCTCGGCATGGGAGCTGATTGCCGACAAGTTGGAAGACGGGCACGACGTGGAAATTATTGAACTCCAAAAGCCTCCGGGAGCCAAAGGCTATGTCATGAAAATCGACCTTGAGCCAAACAAACCACCCCTGTATGTCAAGCTCCAATTGGGCTCTGGAAAGATCATCGGACGTAGTTTTCACTACTCAGAGCTGGAATAAAGGGATTTGGGAATGGAATCTCGCACCCCGATGACCTCGCTTTCTATAGAGAACAGAGACTACACCTGCCCACAGTGCGGAGAAAAAGGTGCGGTTACGACCTCACTCTACCCCCATACGTTTCGCTACGGCTCTGGAGAATCAGCCGTTGATTTGAGTGTTGAGTTGCCGTTTCGTCGATGTAGTGCCTGTGAGTTTGAATTCTTAGATGATGAAGCCGAGCGCCTTGAGCACGAGACGATTTGCGCGCATCTCGGTGTGCTGTCACCAAAAGAGATACGTGGGATTCGAGAGGCGTACGGCCTGTCTCGCAACGAATTCGCGCAGGTCACCGGGCTTGGAGAGGCCACGCTGAATCGCTGGGAAAATGGTATCAAGATTCAGACCCTTGCGAATGACCGGTATCTCCGCCTTCTGGCTTTACCCCTGAACATGCAGCGGCTCAAAAGGTTTGGTGCATCCGCACAATCTCGTATGAATCCTAACGGCGGTCAATTCCAGGCTCTGAGTCAGTCCGACATCATTCGGCATCAACAAGGACAAGGATCTTTCTCCTTGCGAAGGGTCGCCTGACAAGATGTACGTCACCACGTTTTACTCCTTCAAGGGTGGCGTTGGGCGCACGATGGCGCTCGTGAACGCAGCCGTCGAACTTGCGAACACGGGGCGTCGAGTACTCGTGGTGGATTTTGACCTTGAAGCGCCCGGCCTTGACACCTTCGACATATTGCACTCCGAAACTCAGGTTCCAGGAATTGTTGACTTCGTGAGCGAATATATGGCCTCTGGCCAAGCGCCTGAAGTCGCCCATTTTGTCAGCAGATCACCGAGCATCGGTGACAAGGACGGTGAACTATGGATCATGCCGTCCGGCGCGCATACTAAGAGTTACGCCACGAATTTCAGTCAGATTGACTGGGATGCACTCTACGAACAGCACGACGGTTATCTGCTGTTCGAGGACCTCAAGGAGCAGTGGAAGCAGACCATCAAGCCCGACTACGTGCTGATTGACTCGCGCACAGGTCATACAGACACCGGTGGTATCTGTACTCGGCAGCTCCCCGACGCGGTAGCGATATTGTTTTTCCCGAACGAGCAGAACTTACGGGGTTTGACCAAAGTCGTGCGGGACATTCACGCGGAAGCCGAGGGGCCACGCAAAAAGGAGATTGAGCTCCACTTCGTGATGTCCAACGTGCCGGACTTGGACGACGAGGACAGGATTCTGGAGAGCAAGATTAAGGAGTTCCAGGAACAGCTTGGCTTCAAGCGCGAACCGATGATCGTACATAGATACAACAGTTTAGCGCTGTTGAACCAGGCGGTTTTCACCAAGGACCGCCCGAGAAGTCGGCTCGCGCAGGAGTATCGTGACGTTGTTCAAGAGATCGTCAGGCTTAATCCTGCGGACCGGGAAGGAGCGTTGAATTACCTGAACTCCATCCGGGCAGGAGAAGTGGAGCATATAGAGTTTATCGGGCGAACACGCCGTGGAGGGATGGCGTCTGAACCGCCGCAGCAGATCGACATCAAGCTTCAGCACATTGAGGAGGTGCATTCGGACGATGGTGAAATACTGGCCAAACTCGGCAGGCTGCAAAGGGCCCGCGGGAAACCGGAGCCGGCGGAATTATTGTTCGACCGGGCGATTGAGGCCGGTTACGATGCCCGTGATTTAGAATGGGACCGCCTGCTCAATCGTATGCAACGGGCATGGAATAGCGATGACTCAAGAACCCAACTCAAAACACTTGTGGAGACGCTTCAGGGTCAGCGCCTTCACCCGCGACCGGACTCAGGAACCCAACGCAAAACGCTCACAGAGACTGTGACTCAACGGCAGAAGGGGCATAGTCAATCCGATTCGCGCACATAGTTACGTCTCAATAGCCGGGTGGTGGAAATGAATCTGACGAGTCTTTTGATCGCCAATCGAGGGGAAATCGCTATTCGTATCGCCCGCGCGGCTGCTGAACTCGGCATACGGACCGTGGCCATTTTCTCCGAAGATGACGCGCAGTCGCTCCATACCCAGAAGACAGACGAAGCCCTGCCGCTCCAGGGCCGGGGTGCAGTGGCCTATCTCGATATCGAGCAGATCGTTGCGCTGGCCGCCCAGGCGGGCTGCGCTGCGATTCATCCCGGCTACGGGTTTCTGAGCGAAAACGCGGAGTTCGCCAGGCGCTGTGCCGAGGCTGGGGTCACTTTTGTCGGGCCCCAGGTCGAAACGCTGGCCCTGTTTGGCGATAAAGGACAGGCGAGAACGCTGGCTGAAAGATGCGCGGTGCCGGTTCTGCCGGGGACGTCCGGTCCGACGAGTGTGGACGAGGCCAAAGAGTTCCTGGCATCTTTGGGTGCCAACGGGGCGGTGATGATTAAAGCCCTGGCGGGTGGCGGCGGTCGCGGTATGCGGGCGGTACAGGCGGTCGATGATCTGGAAGCGGCCTACGCGCGGTGTCAGTCCGAAGCAACCGCGGCGTTTGGCAACGGCGATGTGTATGTTGAGCAACTCATTCCCCGTGCACGGCATATTGAGGTCCAGGTCGTTGGTGACGGGTCCGGTGCGGTCAGCCATCTTGGCGAGCGTGAGTGCAGCATCCAGCGCCGCAACCAGAAGCTGGTGGAAGTCGCTCCGTCGCCCGGGCTGTCGTCTGATCTCAGAGAGCGCTTGAGTTCCGCTGCGGTGCGACTCGCCCAGGAGGTGGAGTACGCCAGCCTGGGTACGTTCGAGTTTCTGGTTGATGCGGAACATGGCGGCGACAATGCGACATTTGCCTTTATTGAAGCCAACGCACGGCTGCAAGTCGAGCATACCGTCACCGAAGAAGTGACGGGCGTGGACCTCGTGAAGACACAGTTACGCCTGGCCGGCGGTAGCTCGCTCGCCGACCTGGGACTCACTCAGGAATGTATTTCCGAGCCGCGCGGCTTTGCCATGCAGGTCCGCATCAATATGGAGACCATAGCCTCTGACGGCGCGCCGCGCCCGTCGGGTGGGACCTTAGCTGCGTTTGAAGTACCGTCGGGTCCCGGTCTGCGAACCGATACGTTCGGCTATGTCGGCTATACCACCAGTCCGAGCTTCGATTCCCTGCTGGCCAAATTGATCGGTTTTTCTCCCTCGTCGGATTTTTCCGACGTCGTGACCAGGACCTACCGGGCGCTGTGTGAATTCAAGATCGAAGGCGTGGCCACGAACATCCCATTCCTACAGAGCCTCTTACGACACCCGGCCTTTGTGAAGAACGATGTTTATACCCGCTTTGTCGAAGACCACAGTGCGGAGCTGGTTCAGGCGGATCATCATCAGCGCTTCTTTTTCCATGCTGACCGGGCTCAGCGCGAGCCCCCAACGTTGGCTGGCGTGAAGGTGGATAGCGTTGATCCGTTGGCCGTACTTGAGCACGGCAAGTCCGCGGGCTCGACATCTGCGGTTGGCGTGGCTCCGGTCGGACAGATACCCGAGGTGAGCGGCCCCGACGGAACCGTCGCCGTCCCGGCTCCCCTCCAGGGCACTATTGTCAGTCTGGACGTGAGTGAAGGCGACGAGGTGCACGTCGGCCAGCAACTCCTCATCATGGAATCCATGAAGATGGAGCACGTGATCTCGGCGGAAACGAGCGGCCTGATCCGCCAACTGACCGTCAGCCAGGGGGACGCGGTTTTTGAAGGCCATCCGCTTGCCTTTATCGAGGAGACCGAGGTGGAGGTGACGGCGGTCGAACAGGCGACCGACCTTGACCTCGACTATATCCGTCCGGACCTGGCCGAGATCGTTGAGCGGCATGAACTGGGCATGGACGCCGCTCGGCCCGAGGCGGTTGCGCGGCGGCGGAAGACCGGCCAACGCACGGCACGTGAGAACATCTACGATATCTGTGACCCCGATACCTATGTCGAATACGGGCCCATGGTCATTGCGGCCCAACGCCAGCGACGTGCGTTGGACGATTTAATCCGCCGCACTCCGGCGGACGGTATGATCGCCGGGGTCGGCAGGGTCAACGGCGAGCTGTTTGACGAAAAGGCCGCGCAGTGCATGGTCATCTCCTACGATTATACTGTGCTGGCCGGGACGCAGGGCTTTAAGAATCACTACAAAAAAGATCGCATGTTTGAGTTGGCCGAGCGCTGGAAGCTGCCGGTTGTCTTCTTTGCCGAAGGTGGCGGCGGTCGTCCGGGCGACACCGACTGGTCGAGTCCATCCGGGCTGGATGTGCCGGCCTTTTACCTGTGGGGCAAGCTCAGCGGCATGGTGCCCCTGGTCGGCATTACCTCAGGCCGGTGTTTTGCCGGTAATGCGGTGATTCTGGGCTGCTGCGATGTGATTATTGCGACCGCCGGATCGAATATCGGCATGGGTGGCCCGGCCATGATCGAGGGGGGTGGACTGGGGGTCTTCCGGCCGGAAGAGGTCGGGCCGATGGCAGAGCAGGTGCCGAACGGCGTGGTGGATATCCCGGTCACAGACGAAGCCGAAGCAGTCCGGGTGGCGAAGCAATATCTGTCCTATTTTCAAGGACCCGTCGCCGAGTGGGACTGTGCCGACCAACGCCTGTTGCGTTATATCGTGCCGGAGAACCGTCTGCGCGTGTATGAAATCCGCGAGGTGATCGAGACCCTGGCCGACACCGGTTCGGTGCTGGAAATCCGTAAGCATTTTGGTATCGGCATGGTCACGTCCTTTGTGCGGATTGAGGGACGCCCGGTTGGTGTGATTGCCAACAACCCCAAACATCTGGGTGGAGCCATTGATTCTGACGCGGCGGACAAAGCCACCCGGTTCATGCAGCTGTGTGATGCGTTTGACATTCCTATTCTCATGCTGTGCGACACCCCGGGCAATATGGTTGGCCCCGAGTACGAAAAGGCTGCGCTGGTCCGGCACTGCTGTCGCATGTTTGTGACCGGTGCGAGCCTGACCGTGCCGTTCTTCACCATCGTATTGCGAAAATCGTACGGACTCGGCGCCCAGGGGATGGCCGGGGGGAGTTTCAAAGCCCCGGCTTTTGCGGTGTCCTGGCCAACGGGCGAGTTTGGCGGCATGGGGCTGGAGGGCGCGGTCAAGCTGGGCTACCGCAAAGAGTTGGAGGCGGAGACGGACCCGTATAAGCGCAAGGAACTCTACGAACAGCTCGTCGCCAAGATGTACGAGAGCGGCAAGGCGCTCAGCACCGCAACGTATTTCGAGATTGATGACGTGATTGATCCCGCCGAGTCCCGGCGCTGGATTATGGCCGCCCTGCGCTCCTCGCCTCCACCCACCCCGCGGACAGAGAAAAAACGGCCGTGTATTGATACGTGGTGACGAGCGGGAGCCGGCCTTGGAGATTGGAACCTGCTCACCGCCAGGCTATGAGATGCCTATGTCAGAGAGGAAAAAGACGCTGCCGGCTTCAGCCCTCCCGCTCAAACAAGCGCGAAGACCGAAACCCTCGCGTGTCAAATCCGGTTCTCCTGTCCCGCGGACTCCGGCAGAACGTTTGCAGTGGTCCCTGGAACTCTCGGACTACTGTCTCGCCCTCCGACTCGCCCTGCAACGGACCCGGTCATGACCGAACGTTTTGCGCCGGCTCTCTCTGCACTGGACTCTCTCTTCCAGCAGACCTCATCTACGCTTCAGCTTCCATTTCGTTTTGCGGTAATAGGCGGCTTGGCCGTTTCCACCTGGGGAACAGTACGAGCGACGCAGGACATTGACATTCTTGCGGATAGTACCCCAAGCCCAATCGGCACTGCGACCTTGCGGAAGCGGATCAGTCAGCTTTGGGAAGAAAAAAATTGGCAGCATGAATGGCGAATCGGAGCGGGAGATGATCCCATCCCCCTGCTCACTCACCTTGTATTTCCCGCATCCCGGCAGCTGACCGCGGATATCTTATGGGCCCACAAACAGTGGCAGCGGAATGCCCTCAAGCGGACGGTTACGATACAGGTCGCTCGCAGGCCGCTCTCCGTGATCCATCCCGAGGACCTGGTCCTGTTAAAGCTTGAGGCGGGCGGCCCGCAAGACCTGCTTGACGTTGAAGGGGTTTTGGCTACCTCTCCTCCCGAGCTTGATCTGACGAGACTCAGACGTAGCGCCGCACGGCTGCGGTTGAACCGCGACCTGAAGCGCTGTCTTCAGCGTTCCCGCCCAGCGCAGGGTGGGAGATGAAGCCGGCTGCTCGCTGCTACCGCCCCACAAAATTGCCGGGCCGTCGTTCAGCCACGGCTTTAATGCCCTCTTTGTGGTCTTCCGTCTGCTGGAGTCGGTGCTGCTCTCGAAACTCGTGATCCGTCGCCGCCTTGACCGCAGCCGCAACGCCGTCTCGCATGGTTGCCCGCACGGACTGCACGGCCAGAGGCGCGTTCTCGGCAATTTCCCTGGCGAGTTCCAGTGCCGCCGAGCGGACGTTTTCCTTTGTGGTCAGCACCTCGCCCAAGCCCCAGCTATGGGCCTCCTCGCCGCCTATCCGCCTGCCGGTTTGAAAAATCAGGTTCGCGCGTGGCTCACCGATCAGACGGGGCAGGGTATAGGTCAGGCCGAAACCCGGATGAAAGCCGAGTTTGACAAAGTTTGCCGCAAAGCGCGTTTCCGGGCAGAGCACACGAAAGTCGGGTACCAGCGCGAGGCCAAAGCCGCCCCCAATAGCCGCGCCCTGGACTGCGCCAACAACCGGCTTTTTACAGGAAAACAGCCGCACGGCCTGGGCATAGAGCGGATTGCCGGTTTCGACATCGCGCAGATCACGCTCGGCCTGACCGCTGTGGAAATTGGCCCCGGCACAAAAATGCTTGCCGTCTGCCGCCAGGACGATAGCTCGACAGTCCGTTTCCTTATCCAGGTCTTCAAACGCATCAGCCAGGGACTGGATGAGGGCCGTATCAAAGAAATTGTTCGGCGGTCGTTGAATCTCGGCGGTTGCCACATAATCGGTCAGGCTGACTTCAACATCTCCGTAGCGTGTCTGCATCGATGTGCTCCTCTCTCCGCCCTGCTCTCGCAGCAGGGCTGGTGCCCATCGGATATAGCACTATCCTGACACTCCCGGTAGCGTTCCCCTCATTGCCTTGTTCACCGTCATATTCTGCACTACATTGCCGTACGCGAGAGGTCTCAATGCGGCACCGCGATTACCTCTTCCCATAAGAAAGGACAGGCATGGCAGGACAACATATTCTCGGCCCGACCTCGCACTATTTCTACTCGCAGCGTCTCAAGCTGCACTATGTTGACTGGGGCAATCCTGACAAACCCCTGCTCGTGCTGATTCATGGCGGGCGGGATCATTGTCGGAACTGGGACTGGGTCGCTCAGGCGCTGCGCGAGGACTATCACATCGTTGCCCCGGATTTACGCGGCCATGGCGATTCGGAGTGGGCCCGCGGCAGTGAGTACTCGATGATTGACCATGTTGTCGATATTGCGCAGCTTTTGGCTCAGCTCGACTTGTTCCCGGTCACGTTGATTGGGCATTCTCTCGGCGGTGGCATCGTGCTCCAGTATGCCGGTGTCTATCCCGAAAAGGTTGCCAGGGTCGTGTCCATTGAGGGCTGGGGACCCCCTCCACAAATACTTCAAGAGCAGCCGAAAAGTGCGTTTGAGCGGATGCAACACTGGGTCGATGAAATGCGTGGGTTCGCCGGTCGCCTGCCAAAGCGCTACAAGACGCTGGAAGAGGCGCTCGAACGTATGTGCGAAGCCAACCCCCACCTCAGTCCGGAGCAGGCCCACCACCTGACCTTGTACGGAACCCACCGCAACGAGGACGGAAGCTATACCTGGAAGTTTGACAACTATGTCCGTGCCCGCTCGCCGTATCGCTTCAATATGGCGGATGCCCAGGAAATCTGGGGCCGCATTACTTGCCCGCTCCTCCTACTCCGGGGCAGCGAATCCTGGGCGGTTGATCTGGAGAAAGATCGTGAACGCGCAAAAGCCTTCCGCAATCCCCGGCTGATGACCATCCCCAAGGCCGGTCACTGGGTTCACCACGACCAACTGGAGCACTTCTTACAGGTGACCACGGAGTTTTTGATCCCGTCTAAATCAGCAGGATAGCTGCGTCGGTGGAGCGGATTCAGGACGCCAAGGTAATCGGCGACACCACTTTTTCCTGAAGCCAGTTGGACAGATCGGTCAGGCTGCGGGCATTGATTTCGTGACCCATATCATACTCCCGGTAGGTCACGGGCGCCTTGACATCACGCAGGATTTCGACGGACTGTCGGGCGCGGCCCACATCGACCAACTCGTCCTTACTGCCGTGTTGGACCAGCACGGGAAGTTGCTCGGTTGCCGGCACATCCGGCAATGTGGTCAGCATATCTTTCGGCAGCCACGAACTCAGCGCCGCGAGTCCGGCAAAGCGCTCGGGCTCGCCAAGAGCCAGGCTATAGCCCATGACCCCGCCCTGACTGAAACCCAGCACGCACAGTTTTTTGGAATCAACCGGGTAGCGCTGGAGCGCTTCGTCGAGGAAGGCCCGAACGGCCTCGCGCGCCGAGAGAATCGCCTGGACATCGAGCGGTTCGCCACTCGTCAGTGGAAACCAGCCGTGCCCGACCATGTTCGGACCGATGGGGACCTGGAGCGGGCCCTGCGGACAGAGGACGAGAAACTGGCCCCGACACAGATGCGGAGATAAGCCCAGGAGGTCGAGCGCATTGGCACCCCAGCCGTGCAGGGCAAGAATGGTTGGATGCGGGCCTGGGCCTTCGGGCTCAAAAACCGTATGGATAAGATTCATCGTCCCCAGATTCCTTTCAGCTCCCACCACCGCCTGGGTGTGTAGCTCTTACTGTTTCTCCATCTTGCCATACCTCTTGTTGCCGTGCGAGGGACAGAAATAATGGACGGGCCTTCTCCTATTTTTTCGGGACCTGTTTCAGCAGCAGTTCGATGATCTGGTTGGCACGAATGCCCTCTGCCTCAGCCTGAAAGTTCAGCAGGCAGCGATGCCGCAGGGCCGACAGCGCAACGTCGGTGATATCCTCAAAACTGACGTGCACCCGCCCGTCGAGCAGGGCGTTGACCTTGGCCCCCAAGGTGAGGGCCTGGGCCCCACGCGGGCTGGGGCCGTAGCGGAGATAGTGCGCGACCTCAGGCACCGGCGAATTTGGGTTGCTGGGCGTGGCGGCCTCAATAAGCCGGGCAATATACACACTCAGCGGCGGAGCCAGCAGGACTTCGCGCACCAGATTTTGCATCTCGGCGATGACTGCCGGAGCCGTATCTGCCGAGAGGACCGGATTGATGCGGTACTGCGTCTCTTTTGTAGTACGCTCAAGAATTTCAGCCACCTCATCCGCGCTGGGCGATTCGATAACCAGCTTGAGCAGAAAACGGTCGAGTTGTGCTTCGGGGAGCGGGTAGGTCCCCTCGATCTCCACCGGGTTCTGGGTCGCCACAACAAGAAAAGGGGGCGTGAGGGTATGCGTCTCCCCAAAAACGGTGACCTGCTGCTCCTCCATTGCTTCGAGGACGGCAGATTGGGTCTTGGGCGTAGCCCGGTTAATTTCATCTGCCAGAACGATGTTCGCAAAGATCGGACCGGGCTTGAATTCAAAATAGCGCCTGCCGTCAGCGCCTTCGGACAGGACTTGGGTCCCAACAATATCGGACGGCATGAGGTCTGGCGTAAATTGAATACGCTTGGCGCTCAGCGCCAGGGACTGACTGAGGGACTTGGCCATCAGTGTCTTACCCAGACCCGGCACGCTTTCAATAAGGACATGCCCACCGGCAAAAAAGGCGGTTAAGATCTTCCGCAAGATACTCCGCTGGCCGACGATGAGCTGGCCGACTTCTTCTTCGATGGTCGCAAAGATGTGTCGAAAGTGTTCAACCCGCTGTTCCGGGGATAATAGCTCTGAGGATAGTGGGGATGACGAAGCTGGCATGCTGCTCCTACTGTAAGATCCCTCGGTATTCGAGTGGAATGCGCTGCTGGGGGGCGTTTTTCTCTGGCGGACGGTCCGCGAGCGGGGCGTTGCTATAGGGCGTGGTTGGGACCGCCGGGCTGGTATTTTCGGTCAGTTCCTGGCTGTCCTGGTCCGTCTTCATACCGGTTGGAATACGAACTTTGACATAGCCGGCAGCCTGAGTCAGAAATCCGCCGGGCTGCTCGCCCGGTTTGTAAAACCGCTCGCCTTTTCCCTGCCCGCCAGATTGTCCGGGCTGCTGGTCTGACTGCTCTGGGGCCTGCTGAGGCTGTTTTCTCTCGTTGCTCTGCTGTGTGGCGTGACGGTGCTGTTCGTGTCCGGCTTTGTGGGGGTCTACCCCGGAAGGTGGCTGCCGAGTGTCCGGTTGTTGGCCGGGTGGCGGGGCTTGTTGCTGCTGACCGGAGGTATTCTGTTGGGCCGGCTGCCTGCCTTTTTGTTCTTGCGACTGGGGCTGGTCAAATGTGAGGCCGCCGCCGGATTCCTGGGGAGTATTTTGCTGCTGTGACTGCTGCTTGTCTGACTGATCCGTCTGGTTTGTGTTTTGCGTACCCGGTTGCGCCTCGTTTCTCTGCGTAGACAGCGACTGCTGCTCCAGATTTTCATGTGTTTTCGCCAGCGGCGTCTGCTCTGGCTGTGGGCTGTCACCCTGGTTGCCCGGATTATCGTCTTGTCTGCTGTCGCTGCCAAAGAGTTTGAGATCAAGCGGAAGAATCTGCGGCACTGGCAGCGGCAGATTCATACGTTTTTGCGCTTCATCAATCAGGCGCATCTTCTCCTGGGGAGTCAGGGCCGGGTTCTTGAGCTCCTGAGCAAGGACGAGGAGTTTGGCGCCGGCTTGCTGTTCTTCAGGAGTAGACTGTGCGCGGACCAACTGCCGGGCCATGTCTTCAACATTCTGGAGCAGGGTCTCAGTCGTCGGCGCAACAGGTGAGAGGCTACTTGGAGCCAGGGCCGCGCTGCCGGAGGGTAAAAACAGGAAGAGCAGGCCACTCAGGACTGCGCCGACACACGCAAACGGAACCCGCCTGTCGAGATGGAAGGGCAGGTCACGCTCGGGAACGAAGAAAGCGGCCTGCCGGGCGGCTTGGCTCCGAACCTGGGCCAAGAAGTCTGAGGAAGATGGCAGGGTCGCCAGGGTCAGGAAACGCTCCTGGCCAGCCGTCTTCTCGTCCAGCAGACGGGCAATACTCTCGTCCTGGTAGCTCTTTTTTCCCTGTCTGAGGGATTTCAGTAGAAAACCGAAGACGACCAGGGGCGGAAGAAAAGAAAATCCGATGGATAGCGCACATGCCAGGATCAGACAGTATCCCAGGAAAAAGACCGCAATCCCTAGGGGGAGAAAAAAACCGAGGGTATTGGCGCTCCGCTGCCACAGCACCCGACGGGCGGTCGCGGTGAAGAGTTGGGACAGACTATCCATTGCGCGAGCCACGTTTCTGAAACCGGCGAACCGCGCGATTATGATCCGCGAGCCGGGTAGAGAAGACGTGTGTGCCATCTCCCCTGGCAACAAAATAGAGGTAGTTTGTTTCGGCTGGGGAGAGGACGGCCTGAATAGCCGCGAGTCCCGGGTTGGCAATCGGGCCGGGCGGCAGGCCAGTAAACGTATAGGTATTATACGGTGTGGGTGTACGCAGATGGCGGCGTGTCAGATTCCCGTCAAAGTTCGAAATGCCGTAGATGACGGTGGGGTCACACTGGAGGGGAATGTTTTGACGGAGCCGATTGTGAAAGACGCCGGCAATCAGCGGGCGTTCCTCTGCCGCCCCGGTTTCTTTCTCAACGAGCGAGGCCAGGGTCAGGACTTCATGCCGGGAGAACCCCAATTCCCGGGCCTGCTGTTGCATGGCCGGGGTGAAGACTTCAGACAGACGTGTGACCATACGTCCCAGAATATCCGCCGCAGCGCTTGGCTTTGAAAAAAAATAGGTGTCCGGGTACAGGTAGCCTTCCAGGCCGTGCTCCTGGAGGTCCCATTTGGCCAGGAACTGAGGAGAGGCGCCGAGAGACAGGATTTGTTCCTGGGGGCCAAACCCTCGGGCTTCCAGTCTTTGCGCAATCTGTTTGAGTGTCAGTCCTTCCGGGATTGTCACCATGTGGTGGATGACCTGTCCTTGGGTCAAGGTTTCAAGCAAGCTGCGCGGGGTCAGCGAGGTTTCCAGGATATACTCCCCACTTTGTATGGAGCGATCCTTGCCCGTGAACTGTGCCCAGAAACGAAATGGCTGGACACTGGCCAGTATGCCCTCGGCAACAAGCATCTGCGCTGTCTGTTGGAGCGTACTGCCCGGAGAGATAAAGATCCGGACGGGCGCCGCAAAAGACGGGCCGGGGGTATTGAGCCGGGCGTAGACATAACAGGCGGCAAGTCCGCTGCCGCCAATGACAAAACAGGCAAGAAGAGACAGGATTTTCTTCACGACGGCCCAATCTACCACCGGTCCGGCGGCGAAACAATGTCGGGCTCTCTCGCCTTGACTTTTCCGTATTCTGCTGGCACCTTCTGGGGCTATGCAGAGCCCGTGGCTAGAGCATTGCAGGGAAACGCTCCGCGTTTCCTTCGGGCGTCAGGACGGCCACGTTCAGGCGCTGCTCATCGTCCCCATCCTGGCAGTCGGTTTTCTCGGGCTTATTGTGCGGGCCGCAAACCCGGCTATTGCTCCCTCTCTGGCCAAAAACGAGGTGGCCGCTCAGGTCCAACAACGTTTGAGTGAGATTCAACAAAGAAGCGACCTTCCTGAGAGCAGCGCTGCTCCGGGTCCTATCGAGACGGCTTCGACCGGAGCGCATGAAGACCCGGCCCCGTCCGTCCTTGTGACCCTTCCCTCGCGGCCGGAGCCCGTAACACGGGTGGGCCGGCCGCACCACATCGTGCATACCATTCAGCGGCACGAAACGTTTGCCGGCATCCTGAAAAAAGAAGGGCTCTCGCCCCAACAGACCGCCGCCTGGGTCAGTGCGGCGCGGCAGAGGGCCGAGGTGCGGAGGTTGCAAGTCGGACGCACCATAACGTTTTCCTATGAGTCCGGTCACAATGGGACGCCGGCGCTGCGAACGGTTTCCTGTAGTCTTGACCAGGGCACTTCACTCGTGTTTGAGCAGGATGAGAGCGGGCGTATTCAGGCACGCCTCGAGATCGCTCCCACGACCCTGGTCTGGCGGGCCGTCGGTGGCCGCATCAACCGGAGTTTGGGGTGGGCCGCCGGACAAATAGGTGTTCCGGCCAGCATCATCGATGCGGTCGCAGATATGGGCTGGGACCTGAACCTTTCATACGACCTTCAGCCGGGTGATCCCTTCAAAATCATTTTTGAGGAAATTCAGCATAACGGCCAAGCCGTGAAGTATGGCAAAGTGCTGGCCGCAGAAATCGTGAACAAAGGGGAAAAACACATAGTCTTTCCTTTTGACGCGGAAGAGGGGCTGGGGCTTGGACGGCAGTTTCTGCGTTACCCTGTCCAATTCACCCGTATCTCGTCGGTTTTCAGCGATGCCCGGCTGCATCCCATTTACAAACGAAAACGTCCCCACCGTGGCGTAGATTTTGCCGCCCCAACAGGAACACCGGTCCGCGCGGTGGCAGCCGGCAAGGTTACCTACGCCGGCTGGAAGGGCAACTATGGTCGTTTTCTCAAGATTAACCACGCCGGACCCTATAGTTCGGCATACGCCCACCTGCGACGGATCAGAAAAGGGGTGCGAGCCGGAACCTTTGTCAAAAGGGGACAGGTGATCGGCTATGTCGGGTCTTCGGGCGCCGCAACCGGCCCCCATCTGCACTTTGAGATGCACAAAAACGGCCGGTATATCAATCCACTCAAAAAAGTGCCGACGCAAATTGTCTCGCAAAAAAAACCATCTCCCGCGCGGCCTGACCCACAGCGCGCAGCCATACGCAAGAAACTGGAAGAGTATCTCGCCCGGCTGAGCGTACAGAACGGACCTGAGAGCCGGGTCTACACGGCCATTCCACGGATTCAAACCGTGGCCCGCGAGGCCGCTGAGCCACAGGCGTAATTGTCTTTGCCCGGGCATACGTGCCTTGCCCGTGTCGAACTCCGGTAACACCATGTTGTCCCATACGGAAAAACTTCGAGTGCGGTGGGTCGATACCGACGCCTCGGGCCGGATTCATTACACGGCGGCGTTTCGGTATTTTGAGATAGCCGAGTGGGAATTGATGCGGCAGGCCGGGTTTCCGCTGTCCGACCATCGTAAAATATCAGGGCTGCCGAGGGTGAATGTTTCGGCAACATTTTATGCTCCCCTCTTTGTTGATGAGCCAATTGAGGTGAAAGTCTGGGTTGAGCGGATTGGGACTACCTCGATGACCTTTGCCGGAGAGATCCACCGGGCCGGAGAGCGCTGCGTCAGTGGGTTGATCACCGCAGTTTTTGTGAATGCGCAGGACCAGCCCCAGCCTATTCCCGAGGCCATTCGCCACGCGCTTGGGAGTTGACAGAAAAAACACGCTCGCATAGGTAACGGGAGATGTCATACGCAGTAATTCGTACGGGTGGAAAACAATATCGAGTGACGCAGGGCGAGCTCCTGCGAGTGGAGTCTCTGCCGGGAGAGGTCGGGAGTGATATTACGTTCCCCGAGGTGCTGCTCACCTCGGCTGAGGGCGCGGTTCAGATTGGCACCCCGCTCGTGTCTGGCGCTTCCGTGACGGCTCGCGTTGTTGAGCATGGCAAAGAGAAAAAAATTATTGTTTTTAAGAAGAAACGGCGCAAAGGGTATCGGCACAAACAGGGCCATCGGCAGCACTTTACGGCCGTGCAGGTCAAAGCGATCAACCTGGGAGGATAAACGTGGCACATAAAAAAGGACAAGGCTCCAGTCGGAATGGCCGAGACAGCCCAGGACAGCGCCGCGGCGTCAAGCTTTATGCCGGACAATTTGCAAAAGCGGGGAATATTATTGTTCGTCAGCTCGGAACGCGTATCTACCCAGGGACCAATGTTGGTATGGGACGAGATTATACGTTGTTTGCGAAGACTGACGGAGTCATTCAGTTTGAACGTATGGGCAAAGCGCGCAAGCGGGTCTGCGTGTATCCGCAGTAATCTGCACGGCCCACGCGCGAACGAAAGATCGTAGGAAAAGCCCCTCTTCGGGGCTTTTTTTATGAGCCTGCTTCGATCCCCCATTCCTGATATACAGGGGCTATGAACTTCGTTGACGAAGTGACCATGACGGTCAAAGCCGGTGATGGCGGGCGCGGCTGTGTCAGCTTTCTGCGCGAGAAGTTTCGGCCCTGGGGAGGGCCGAACGGCGGCAATGGTGGCAATGGCGGAGACGTCATCCTGCGCGTCGACCCGCAACGCAACACCCTGCTTGAGCTCGCCCATCGGCACCACGTCAAAGCGGCACGGGGCGATCATGGGCGGGGTAAGGATCAACACGGGAAAAACGCAAAGGCCCTCATTCTTCCCGTCCCGGCCGGAACCATTGCACGCGATATGGAGAGTGGAGAAATACTCGCCGACCTGCGAACTGTCGGGCAACAGGTCGTGGTTGCCCACGGCGGCAAAGGCGGAAGAGGGAACGCCTCTTTTGCCTCCTCCACCAATCGGGCCCCCCGGTTCGCCCAACCGGGGCTGCCCGGAGAGACACGGCAGGTCCAGCTGGAACTCCGCCTACTGGCGGATGTTGGCTTGGTGGGGTTTCCCAATGTCGGGAAATCGACGCTGATCTCTGCCGTGTCTGCCGCCCGACCGCGCGTTGCCGACTTTCCCTTTACGACCCTTGTTCCGCACCTCGGCGTTGTGCGCTATGGCGATGAGGGCTCATTTGTCATGGCTGACGTGCCAGGGCTCATTGAGGGGGCGCATACCGGACATGGGCTGGGCGTGCGCTTTCTGCGCCATCTCTCGCGGACTTCTATTCTGGTTCATCTTCTTGATATATCTGATCCAGCACGTGATCCGTATGCCGACTACTGCGTCATCAACCGTGAACTCGCCGCTTTTGATACTGCTCTGGCTCGACGTCCGCAGATCGTGGCCGTCACAAAAGCTGATCTGCCGATCACCCACGACCGATTTCCCGAGGTGCAGGTAGTTTTTGCTCGGCATGAGCAAAAACTACATCGCATCTCTGCTGTAACGGGGGAGGGGAAACAGGAATTGGTGAGAGCAATTGCCCATCTGCTCGAACAGAGACAATGCCGGATGGGCGACGCAGGGGAGACCGAGGGGTCCCCACCATGAGTGATTGCAATATCCAGCTCACACATAAAGCGCGTATTCTTGAGAAGACGAGGCGTATTGTGGTGAAAGTCGGGAGCAGTGTGCTGTCCGACGGCGATGGTGTCTATGCCCCACGGGTTCGCCAACTCGCAACGACCCTTTCCAGCCTGCGGCAGGCCGAGGTGGTCTTAGTGACTTCGGGAGCCGTGGCCGCGGGAATGGGTGCCCTCAATATGAAACAGCGCCCGAGGACGATACCGGCGAAACAGGCGGCCGCAGCCATTGGACAGATTACGCTCATGGCCTTGTATGAGGAATGCTTCTCGCGGCATGCCATCCGGGTGGCGCAGATTCTTCTCACCCATGACGATCTGACCAACCGACGCCGCTATCTGAACGCCAAGCATACTCTTTTGACGCTGATCGAGTCCGGGGTTGTGCCCATTGTCAACGAGAACGATACAGTGGCGGTTGAAGAAATTCAGTTTGGCGACAACGATAATCTCTCCGCCCAAGTCGCCGTTCTTGTCGAGGCGGATCTGCTGATCATACTGAGCGATGTTGCGGGTTTATACGAAACAGACCCCCGCGTGGACCGGCAGGCGAAACGGATTGCTCTGGTTGAGCGGTTTGACGAGCAGTTGATGCAGCGTTGCGGACAAGCCGGTCCGCTGGGCCGGGGCGGTATGACTTCTAAAATCGAAGCCGCCCAAAAGGCGGCCCTGTCAGGTATTCCCTCCCTGCTTATAGATGGCAGGGGCAATGAAGAACTCTCTGCGGCTTTTGACCCGCAGCGGGAAGCGGGCACGCTGTTTTTGCCAGTTTCGGACAGGATTGCGAGTCGGAAACACTGGATTGCCTACACGCTGAAGCCGGCCGGCTCACTCCGTCTTGATGCTGGGGCGGCGGCGGCGATTCGGCGGGATGGGAGGAGTCTGCTCCCTGCCGGGGTGCGTGGAGTATACGGAAGCTTTGAGGAAGGGGACTGTGTGACCTGTCTCGACGACGGCGGAGATGAATTTGCTCGTGGCTTAGTGAACTATAGCGCTGCGGCTCTGAGGCAGATTCAAGGCGTGCACACGAGTCAAATTGAACCGACCCTCGGCTATAAGGTGGGCGATGAAGTGATTCATCGTGACGACTTGGCCTTGCTGCAAGACTAGTGAAAAGACACAAAGGAAGAGGCGATGAGTCTTGAAAATATGGTGGTCGCATTAGCCCAAACCGCAAAAAAAGCCGCCCGAATACTGGCTACCGTGTCAACCCACACAAAGAATCAGGCGCTGCTCGCCGCCGCTCAGCAACTCCGGGACCGGACGGAAGTCTTACTGACTGCCAATGCCCAAGATGTTGCTCGGGGAAAAGACAACGGCTTATCTGCCGCGCTGCTCGATCGGCTGACGCTGAACCACACGCGGATAGAAGCTATGGCCGCCGGGCTCGAAATTATGGTCGATCTGCCCGACCCGGTCGAGGAAACGGTCGCGACCTGGAAGCGGCCCAATGGCCTGGAAATCAGCCAGGTCCGCGTCCCGCTCGGTGTTGTCGGGATTATCTACGAGTCACGGCCGAACGTCACGGCCGATGCCGCCGGCCTGTGTCTCAAGGCTGGCAATGCGGTTGTGCTCAAAGGAGGGTCGGAGGCGTTTGCGACCAACAGTGCCATCGTTGATGTGCTGACCCAGGCCTCTGTCGAAGCGGGCTTGCCGGACGGGGCGATCCAACTGGTTCGTTCGACCGATCGACAGGCCGTCACCTTTCTCCTCCAGCAAGACCGCTCTATTGATGTCATTATCCCACGCGGCGGCGAGGAATTGATCCGCGCTGTCACGCGCGCCTCCGCCATCCCGGTGATTCAGCACTTCTCCGGCGTGTGTCACACCTATGTCGATGCTGCGGCTGATATTGAAAAGGCGCAGCAAGTTTGCCTGAATGCCAAGGCACAAAGGCCGTGGGTGTGTAACGCGATGGAGAACCTGCTGGTGCATGAGACCGTTGCCCCCCGTTTCCTCCCAGACTTTGTCGCGCGACTCGAACAAGAGGGCGTCGAGGTGCGGGGCTGTGACCGGACGCGCCAGATCGTCCCGCAGGTGAGTGTCGCGACCGAGGCGGATTGGCAAACCGAGTATCTTGATAAAATTCTTTCAGTCAAAGTGGTGCACTCGCTTGATGAGGCGCTGGATTTTATTCATACCAACGGGTCAGGACTGGCCGATTGTATCGTGAGCGAAGATTATTCCTGCGTCCGGCGGTTTCTGCGTGAGGTCGATTCTGCGGCGGTCTATGCCAACGCTTCGACGCGCTTCACCGATGGCTTTGAGTTCGGATTCGGGGCCGAGGTCGGCATTTCGACGAACCGACTTCACGCCAGGGGGCCCATGGGCCTGCGGGAGCTGACAACCTATAAATATGTGGTCTACGGAGATGGCCAGATACGAACATGACAGACGAAAAAGAGGCAACGCGCCGACCGCTTTATCTGAGCTGGAGGGCCGGTTGACTCTCTCAGACTCTTGCGTATGAAAGTCGGGCTGTTCGGCGGAACGTTTAATCCCATCCATTTGGGTCATTTACGGAGTGCGGAAGAAGTCTGCGCCGCGTTTGCGCTTGACCGCATCTACTTCATTCCTTCTGCTTCTCCTCCGCACAAGCGCACAACGGATATCGCCCCGGCTCAGCATCGCTACCATATGGTGGAGCGGGCGGTTGCCGCTGACCCGGCCTTCTGTGCCTCTCGTATCGAACTCGACCGCGCCGGCCCCTCGTTTTCGATTGATACGATCCGCGCCTTTCGGACAAGAGCAATATCGACCTCTCTCGCCTTTCTGATTGGGATGGATGCGTTCTGTGAGATAGAAACGTGGAAGGATTACCTGGAGATTCCCGGCTTATGCGACCTGATTGTCACCTCGCGTCCCGGGGTTCCCACGCCACCGCTCAACCGACTCCTTCCCGTTGCTCTGCGGCCCGCCTTTTGGTATGATCCGGCCCGGCAGAGATACCAGCACGAATCAGGGCATACGTTGACGCTCTATACACTGAACGGTCTCCATATTTCGGCCTCCAGCATCCGTGACAACCTGCGCGTTGGCCGCTCCACACGCCATCAGCTCCCGCCCGCCGTGGCGGACTATATCGCCGCTCACGCCCTTTATCGCACACAAGAGGCTCTTTCCCTTGAAGGCTGACGACAGCTGGCAAAAAGCCCTGAGGTGCGCGCAATCCGCGCTGGACAAAAAGGCCTACGACCTCGTTGTCCTTGACGTCGAAGCGTTGACGTCCGTTGCCTCCTATTTTGTGATTTGTACCGGGCGGTCGGACATTCAGGTGCAGACCATCAGCCAGGCGATTGAGGAGGCCCTCCGGCGGGAAGGCCACCGCCCCTTCGCCCTTGAAGGCGTTTCACACGGCCAATGGGTCCTCATGGACTTTGGGGATGTTATTGTCCATATTTTCTACGAAACAGTCCGGGAATTTTACAATCTCGAAGGGCTCTGGGCCAAGGCTCCACGCTGCACGCTGCCCGAACCCTACTCGACGCAGGCCATGGACCTCCGGCTTGAAACCGGCTAGCAGCCTTCCGTCGGGGCCGAGGAAATGCGCCTTCTCTTTCTTTCCACACGCCTTTCCCCTTATACTAGGAGTCGGAACCAGCGAGAGAACCTCGGTGGGAGATGCTATGAGTCGAACGGCTTCTGCTCAAGAGATTCTGTATTACGGCAGTACCCCTGAACACCAGTATTGGGAGAACGAAAAACAGACCTTGCGTCTCGTCCGCGACCGGTCCGCATCCGTCTGGCGAGCGTACCACAAGCAAAACGGCCGGTATCGCCCTTTGCTCGTGAAGTCCCGCTCCTCGGCAGGACTCCGAAAAGGAAAACGGCCATCGACACCGCTGACGGGCAGAAGCGCTGAAGAAGTCGTGGCGAACATCAAGCGCGACTATCAGCTGCGGTTGGTGCTTGAGCAACGCCTGCGCCGCTGGATGGACAAGTCGTCAGGAAAGCGTGTGCTGGCCTTTCTCGACCCCAACCAGGGAGGGGCGCCAGCGATGACAGACCCAGGCACGTATAATGCCCAATAAGACCAGTTGGCCCTCTCTCGCAACAGAAAAGTCTTGAAAAGTCGATTGCTTAATCAACCCGCGGCGGCACGCTCCTACCAGCGTGCAACCGACGCCCCCCAGGTGAGTCCGCCCCCACAACCGTTGAGCACGACAATATCGTCCGCCTGGACTTTGCCGGCTCGAACAGCCTCATCCAGCGCTATCGGAATGGAAGCCGCAGACGTATTTCCAAAGCGGTCCACATTGCAGTGCACTTTGTCCATACTCGCTCCCAGGCGGTCGGCCACCGCTTGGATAATGCGTAAATTCGCCTGGTGGGGGACCATCAGCTTGATATCTTCCGGAGCCAGACCGGCTTTTTCGAGGGCTTTTTTTGTCACGTCGGACAGGGCGCGAACGGCGACCTTGAACAGTTCGGGACCTTTCATCTGAATCCCCCAGTCCGGCCCCTGTTCTCCGGCCTGATCAAACGTTTGCCGCAGACCGGACCGAACGTGGAGCAGCTGCCACAGGGCACCGCTGGACTCGACGACGGTGCTGAGCAGGCCTCTATCGTTTGGCTGATTTTCTAAGACGACGGCCCCGGCGCCATCACCGAACAGCACGCAGGTCGTCCGGTCTCCCCAGTTGACCATCGAGCTCAGGGCATCCGCGCCAACCAGCAGGATACGGTTATACTCGCCGCTTTTGAGATAGCTATGGGCAACCGACATGCCGTACACAAACCCGGCACAGGCTGCCGCCACATCAAAGGCCGGGATATTATCCACGCCCAGGCGCGTTTGGAGCAAGCAGGCCGTGGAGGGAAAGGCGTACTCCCCAGAGACCGTGGCGATCAGAATCACATCCAGGTCCTGGGCGGACAGGCCCGCCGCCTTGAGCGCGGTTTCGCTTGCCGCGTGGATGAGGTCAAGCAAGGCCTCATCCTTTCGGATGACCCGTCGTTCCTGTATCCCGGTTCGGGTGACGATCCATTTATGATTGGTGTCAACCCGCCCGGCCAGATCATCATTGGTGAGACAGGTCGAAGGGACGGCGGAACCCGTGCCGATAATACGTGCGCCCATGCGCTACCTCTTTCATCCTTCTTGCCCAGCGAGATCAGGCCAATCACTCCGTTGCATACTGTTTCGCTCAGGGCAGGTTCTGATTGCTTCGGTCCCAGTGTTCTCGTTCTGCCGGCCGCTGTTCTACTGATTCGTGCCCTGCTCGTTCTGATCGTTGTCCCATTTGCGAAAGACGAGACAGGCGTTGGTCCCCCCAAAGCCGAAGGAATTGGATAAGACGGCCCGGACTGGTGCCGAGCGGGACTCGTTGGGCACATAGTCTAAATCGCACTCCGGGTCGGGCTCCTCATAGTTAATAGTTGGCGGTATGATCTGATGATGGAGCGCCAGGGCGGAATAGACGGCTTCGACGCCACCGGCCGCCCCGAGCAAGTGGCCGGTCATGGACTTGGTTGAACTGATAGCGAGCTTTGCGGCGTGTTCGCCAAAGACTCTTTTCAGGGCCAGGGTCTCGGTCGCGTCGTTATACGGGGTTGAGGTCCCGTGCGCGTTGACGTAATCGATCTCGGTTGGATCAAGCCCGCTACTCCGCAGGGCCATCCGCATGCACCGGACGGCGCCCTCACCTTCGGGCGAGGGCGCGGTGATATGATGCGCGTCCCCATTGGCGCCGTAGCCGACCACTTCGGCGTAGATGGTCGCCCCGTGACTCTGGGCGAATTCGAGCTCCTCCAACACCACGATACCGGCGCCCTCGGCCATGACAAAGCCGTCACGATTCTTGTCAAACGGACGGCTGGCCTTCTCAGGCTCGTCGTTTCGTGTCGAGACCGCCCGCATGGCGATAAAGCCGCCCAGCCCCAACGGGGTCAGCGCCGCCTCTGCTCCCCCGGCAATAACGGCGTCCTGGTCGCCCAGCCGAATGGCCCGGTAGGCTTCCCCAATGGCATGGGCGCCAGAGGAGCAGGCGCTCGTTGGCGTATAATTAATGCCCTTGGCTCCATAGCGAATAGAGATTTGGCCGGGCGCCAGGTTGCTCAACAGTTTCGGGATAAAAAAAGGAGAAACGCGCTTGAGCCGGGTATCGAGAAAGAGCAGATGATTCTCCTCAATACTGGTCAGCCCACCAATCCCCACCCCGATGATACACCCGACCAGGTCCTCATTGTCCGGCGTAATCGGGAGCTTGGCCTCATCCATGGCCATCTGGGCCGCGGCCACGCTGTACTGGATGAAGCGGTCCATCTTTTTGACCTCTTTCTTCTCGATAAAATCGGTCGGGGTGAAGTCGGTGACCTCGCCAGCGATCCGCGTGGGAAAGTCTGAAACCTCAAAGCGGGTTAACGGTCCGACTCCAGAGCGGCCTTCAAGCAGCGCTTGCCAGTTTTTCTCCACCCCAGTGCCCAGTGGAGTGACCGCCCCCAGCCCAGTAATGACGACACGGCGTTGCCCGTCTTGCATAATATCCTGCCTTACAAACTACTGAAAAGAGTAAACGTGTCCTCCACTCTGAGAGGCTGGCCGCGCTTACTCTTTTGCCAGCCTCTCACCGTCCCAGGCTCAATAGTTTTTTCCCCGCGCCTCTCTCTTTCCCAGACACTCTGCTCAGGCCGTGCATCTTAAAGACTCCGAGAATCCCCTGCAAGCAGGACAGCCGTCTCCGCGCGGACCCGGACCGGGTGAACGCGCGCCACAGGGAGTCTCTTTTCTGACCGCCGGCTGCTATACGGAATACTCCAAAAGGCAGGACCGCGATCAGGAGGAGTTGACACAGGCGTATGCCAGAACAGGACCAGGATCGACACCCTCAAACAGTACACCTGAATCACCGCGCCTACGCCTTTCCGCGTCGGCCCATGGTCGTGATCTGCATAGACGGGTGTGACCCAGCCTATATCAAGGCCGGTCTGGCTCAGAACATACTGCCCAACATCCAGCGCTTTCTCACCCAAGGGTTTGGCACCTGGGCGGACGCGGTCGTCCCGACGTTTACGAATCCGAACAATCTGTCCATTGTCACGGGCAGTCCGCCTGCTGTGCACGGGATTTCGGGGAATTATTTTCTCGACCCAACAACCGGCCAGCCGGTCATGATGACCGATCCCCGTCAGCTCCGCTCAGAGACCCTGCTGGCCCGCTTCTCCCACAGCGGGGCCACAGTCATCGTCATTACCGCCAAAGAAAAACTGCGCCGTTTGCTTGGCCACGGTATCACCGACGGTATCTGTTTCTCTGCCGAAAAAGCGCAGGGCTGTACCCTCTCCATGCACGGTATTGAGAACATCTGCCAGCGGATTGGCCGGCCACAGCCCGAGGTCTACTCTGCCGAGCTGTCACTCTTTGTCCTGGAAGCTGGCCTCGCCCTGCTCGAACAGTACCGACCGGAGCTGATGTATCTCTCGCTGAGCGACTATGTCCAACATAAACATGCACCGGGGAGTGCGGAAGCGAATGTGTTCTATGCCGCGCTTGACCGGGTGTGCGGTCGGCTGGCTGAAGCGGGAGCCCTGGTCGCTCTCACCGCCGACCACGGCATGAAGGCCAAACCACGGGTCGTGTTTCTCCAGGATGTTCTGGACGCGAGCTGTGGTCAGGGCAAGACCCGCGTCATCTGTCCGATTACCGACCCCTATGTGGCCCATCATGGTGCGTTGGGGTCCTGTGTCCGTGTCTACTGTCTTGAGGCGGACCAGGTGCGGGCGGTCATCGCGGACATTCCTGGGGTTGAAGCGGTGTATGACAGGCCCGCCGCGTGCGAGCGATTTCTCCTGCCGCCTGACCGCGAGGCCGACCTCCTGGTGCTTGGCGATGCACACACGGCCATTGGGGCGGCAGAACGAGACCATGACGTGTCCGCCTTAGGCGATGCGCCGCTCCGCTCTCATGGCGGACGCGCGGAGCAGATGGTCCCCTTCATCCTTTCCGAGCCTGTCTCCGCAGCGTATCGCAAACGCGCGGCTACCGGTCGGCTCAGCAACTTTGACCTGTTCGACTACGCTTTGAACGGGACAAGGGGGTTGTAGTCTTCTGTGCTTTTCCCGTTGCCTCACGCCTTGTGTCGGGAAAATGGAGTCTATAGACTGAGAACAATGGATGTCTCAAGCGTAGTGCAGCAACTGTCCATTTGGGTCCTGCCGGTCCTGGTGGCGGTCATCTTGCACGAGCTTGCACACGGCTATAGCGCCTATCTGCTGGGCGACCCGACCGCCGCCCGCATGGGCCGCCTGACCCTGAATCCGATTGCCCATATCGATCTGTTTGGGACTCTCCTGTTACCCTTTCTGCTGCTCATGACCGGCGCGCCGTTTCTGTTTGGCTACGCCAAGCCCGTTCCCGTGAATTTTACGAATCTGCGCAACCCCCGGCGAGACATGGTCCGCGTGGCCGCGGCTGGTCCGATCATGAACCTGCTCTTAGCCGGGCTGTCCGCCTTTGCGCTCAAGTTCCTGCTGTCCCTCCAACTCATCAGCGATGGACTGGTCGCCCGCAATCTTTTGAACAGCGTCCTGATCAATGTAGTGCTCGCCGTCTTTAATTTGTTTCCGCTTCCGCCGCTCGACGGTGGGCGGGTCGCCACCGGACTGCTGCCTCGGCAGCCGGCTCTGGTGCTCGCCAGGCTGGAACCCTATGGCATGGTGATCGTGCTGCTGCTGTTGATGACCGGGCTGCTGGGCGACCTGCTCCAACCGCTGACGCTCTTCGTCCTCAACGCGCTCTTGTGAGATACGCTTTATGACCGACACGACGCGACAAACGATTGTGAGTGGATTTCGCCCGACCGGCAAGCTTCATCTCGGACATTTACACGGCACGCTTACCAACTGGGTCCGACTCCAGAGCGAGTACCGGTGTTTTTTCTTTGTGGCCGACTGGCACGCCCTGACCACCGGCAAGACGGACGCCGATAGTATTCGGAGCAATACCGAAGAGATGGTCATTGACTGGCTCAGCGTCGGACTCGACCCCAAGCAGTCTGTGATCTTCCGCCAGTCCGACGTGAAAGAGCACGCCGAGCTCCACCTCCTGTTTTCGATGATTACGCCCACGCCGTGGCTGATTCGGAACCCGACCGTCAAAGAGCAGGCGCGGGAACTGGGCTTTATTGACTCTGATGATGAGGCCGCGGTGACCACGATTCACTATGGCCTGCTCGGCTATCCTGTCCTGCAGGCGGCCGACATCCTGATGTATAAGGCACAGCGGGTTCCGGTCGGAGTCGACCAAGTCCCGCATATCGAGTTGACCCGCGAGATTGCCCGGCGCTTTAACGCCGTCTATGAGGCCGGTATCTTCCCCGAGCCCCAGGCTCTATTGACGGAGATTCCAAAAATTCTTGGCGTTGACGGCCGCAAAATGAGCAAGAGCTATGGCAACGCGGTCGTCCTGTCAGACCCGCCGCAGGAGGTCGATACGAAACTGTCGCGGATGATGACCGACCCGCGCCGGGCGCGGCGGCGCGACCCCGGCGACCCGGCCGACTGCCCGGCTTTCCACCTGCACCGCCTCTACTGCACGCCGGAAGAAATCGAATTTGTCACCAGCGGGTGTAAAACCGCGGATATCGGCTGTCTCGAATGCAAAAAAATTATGATCAAGCATGTGCTTGACGATCTGGCCGAATTCAGGGAAAAACGAACGGACTGGGAAAACCACCGCGACGATGTGCGCGACGTCCTCCGGGAAGGGGAGCGTCAGGCTCATGAAATCGCCCGTCAGACCATGGCGGAGGTGCGGGAGGTTGTTGGTGTGTAAGCTGGCGGAAGGGTCAGGCCACCAGAGTTGATGAGACGGCGCCGGCCCTCCCTTTTGCCACATGGGAAAAAAGAGTAACCACGCTCTCCAGGTCATACAAAGCTGTCAGCGTGTGTACTCTTTGTGACGAACGGCGAAGAGTGTTCAGCCGACAAAGCCCTTGCCATGTCGTATCGCGTTAAACTCAACGTCTTTGAGGGGCCGCTCGACTTATTGCTCCATCTCGTCAAAAAGAACGAAGTGGAGCTGCCCGACATTCCCGTTGCCGAAATTACCGACCAGTATCTGGCCTATCTCGATCTCCTCAAACAGCTCGATCTTGACATTGCGGGAGAATACCTGGTGATGGCGGCGAGCCTGCTTTACCTCAAATCGCGCCTCCTGCTGCCTGTTGAGGAAACCCCCGAAGAAGAAGAGGGCGAAGACCCGCGTGCAGAGTTGGCCCGACAACTGCTCGAATACCAACGCTTCAAAGAAGCGGCCGAGACGCTGACAGGTCGGGAGATGCTCAACCGCGACGTGTTTATTCGTCCCCCCATGCCCGTTGAATCGGAGAGCAAGGACGATGTCGTGTACGACTTGTCGCTGGGTGACCTGCTTGATGCCCTGCACGATGTGCTGGTACGCGCAGACTCTCAAGAGGCGCATCAGATCATGCTTGAGCACGTGTCTTTGCGGGATCGACTGCGTGCGGTGCTTGATACCTTACGGGAAAAAAGAGAGGTGTTCTTCGAGCAGCTCTTTCCCCGGAATTCAACCCGACTCCAGGTCCTGGTGACCTTTCTGGCCGTCCTCGAGCTGGTCCGCAATCGGATGATCCAGGTGCGCCAGGAGAATGCCTTTGGCCCGATCGTGGCCTCCCTGGCGGTAAGAGGAAACGTGGCCTCCAATGATGTCGTATAAAGCTGGACACGTTTCCTCTTCGAGCCCAGAGGAGCCCTTACCCGAAGAAGTGCTCGGACAGCTATGAAAACAGATCACCTCAAGGCAATTGTCGAAAGTCTGCTGTTTGTCTCTGGCGTGCCCCTGCCGCTGCGCCGTCTGGTTGAGGTCACTGGCGCAACCAGGGCGGAAGTGAAAGCCGCCCTCGCTGTCCTGCGCGCCGAGTATACCGGCCCCTACCGAGGGGTCCGGCTCCGGGAAGTCGCGGGCGGCTATCAGTTGCGGACGGTGGCCGACTCTGCCGACTATGTGAAGGCCCTGGGTCGGGACAAACCGGTCAAGTTGAGCCGGGCGGCCCTCGAAACCCTCGCTATTATTGCCTATCGTCAACCCTTGACCAAAATTGAGATTGAAGCCATTCGTGGCGTCGATGTGGACGGCGTGTTACACTCCCTCCTCACCCGTAAGCTCATTACTGTCCTGGGGCGCAAAGATGTGCCCGGCCGGCCGTGGATATACGGAACGAGCCAGCAGTTTCTTGAAGTTTTCAACCTGGAGAGCATTACCGACCTCCCCCCGTTGCCCGACATCCATGAGCCCACGGCCAATGCGCACGCAGAAGACAGCCCAGACCCAACGGCTCCAGAAGATTCTGAGTCAGGCAGGGATCTCTTCGCGACGGGCAGCGGAGCGGTTGATCCAGGCCGGTCGAGTCCAGGTAAATGGACAAACGGTCACGCGTCTGGGAACAACCGCGGACCCGCGACAGGACCGCATTGAAGTTGATGGGCACCTGATCGAGTTGCCCACCGGCTGGCTGTATTTCCTGCTGCATAAACCGCCGCGGGTGGTCAGCACCCTCAAAGACCCGGAGGGCCGTCCAACGGTCCGCGATTTGCTCTCCGGCGTGCGTGAACGTCTCTTTCCGGTTGGCCGTCTTGATTATGACTCGTCCGGGCTGCTGCTGCTGACCAATGACGGCGCGCTGACGGAACGCCTGCTCCATCCCCGTTTTCAGGTGCCTCGCACCTATCAGGCAAAGGTCGGCGGTGTCGTCGCCAGCAGAGCGCTGGCCGCGCTTCGCCACGGCGTACAATTGAACGACGGCACTCTCGCGGCCCCTGCCAAGGCACATATTCTCCGCACAACGGCTCGGAAAACCTGGCTCGAACTTGTGCTGCGCGAAGGACGCAACCGCGAGGTGCGCCGGATGTGTGAGGCGCTCGGCTATCGGGTAGAGAAATTGGTCCGCGTGCAGTACGGTCCACTCAGCTTAGATGTCCCGGTGGGGACCTACCGGATGCTGACCCCCCAAGAAGTCAAACGACTGAAGCGTCTGGTTGAAAGGCCGGCGCAATAACCTTGGTCTTGACGCCATCTTTTCGGGGCGCTACACCTATCCGACACGGCACCAGCCGTATTGCTATCCTGCGCGGGGTGGAGCAGTCCGGTAGCTCGCGAGGCTCATAACCTCGAGGTCCTAGGTTCAAATCCTAGCCCCGCAACCTCTGAGAGTCCCGCCAGTTCAAGAACTGCGGGACTCTCGCCACGTATACGGCCGGCTCAACAAGCGAGATTGTGTCCCTATGGAATCAGACACGACGCGCGGCAAAGACTCCATTCGCTACGAACCCAACGAAAACCCACCGCCCCTGCTCTCCTTCGGTATCGGCTTTCAGGCGGCCATGCTGGTGATAGGCGGAATCGTGTTGACCCCCGCGATTGTGATCCGAGCGGCCGACCAGAGCGAGGGCTATCTGTCTTGGGCGATTTTTGCGGCGCTCATCATCAGTGGGTCAACCACCGTCCTGCAAGCCGTCCGGGTCGGGCGCTTCGGAGCCGGCCACATCCTGATCATGGGGACCTCCGGCGCCTTTATCGCAGTGTGCATCACCGCCCTGGTGAAGGGCGGGCCGGCCCTACTGGCGACGCTTATCTTGATCTCGTCCCTGTTTCAGTTCGCCCTGGCGACCCGGCTGTCGCTCTTGCGACGCATCATCACGCCGGTTGTTTCGGGCACGGTGGTCGCACTGATTGCCGTGACCATTATGCCCATCGCGTTTCAGATGGCGTCGGTCGTGCCCGAGGGCACCTCGCCGGCCGCCGCGCCAGTGTCCGCCACCGTCACCCTGGTCGCGATTGCGGTGCTGGCGTTGCGCGCGTCGGGCGTATGGCGGCTCTGGGCACCGGTCATCGGCATTGCGGTGGGCTGTGTGGTGGCCGCGTTCTTCGGGCTGTATGACGTTGCGCGTGTGGCCGAGGCGGATTGGATTGGCCTGCCGACATCCGGCTGGCCGGGCTTTGACCTGTCGTTCGGGGGTGAGTTCTGGGTGCTGCTGCCGGCCTTCGTGTTTGTGACTCTGGTCGGCGCCATTGAAACCATAGGCGATTCAGTCGCTATTCAGCGCGTCTCATGGCGCACCCCCCGAGCGGTCGATTTCCGTACGGTTCAGGGGGCGGTGAACGCCGATGGTCTGGGCAATCTGTTGTCCGGTCTGGCCGGTACGGTGCCGAATACGACCTATTCGAGCAGTATTCCGCTCACCGAATTGACCGGCGTGGCGGCGCGCAGTGTCGGGGTCAGCCTCGGCCTCATCTTCATCGCGCTCGCCTTTTTGCCCAAGGTGGCGGCCCTGATCCTCGCCATTCCCAGCCCGGTGGTTGCCGCCTATGTCATGGTGCTGATGGGTATGCTTTTCGTCCAGGGTATGAAGATCGTCATGCAGGACGGGCTCGACTATCGGAAAGGCGTGGTGGTCGGGATTTCCTTCTGGCTCGGCGCGGGCTTTCAGAACCAGGCCATCTTTGCCGCCCAACTCGGCGAGCAGTGGGGGGCGCTGCTCGGCAACGGCATGACGGCCGGCGGCCTGGCCGTTCTCGTCCTGACCCTGTTCACGGAGCTGACCGGTCCGCGCCGCCACCGCCTGGAAATGGACCTGGACATAACGGCCCTGCCCAAGATTGACGGGTTTCTGCGTGAGCTGGCCTCACGCTTCGGCTGGAATACCGCCTCGACGGAGCGCTTGTGCGCGGCCGGTGAGGAAACGCTGCTGAGTCTGGTGCGGCCGGAGGATGAAACCACCTCCGACAAGCGGCGGCTCTTTATTGTTGCACGTGGCGACAGCGCGGCAATCGAGTTGGAATTTGTGGCCGCGGTCGGGGATGAAAATCTCGAAGACCGCATGGTCCTGCTCGGTGAGGGGAGCACCATACCCGAAGAGCACGAGATTTCTCTGCGCCTGCTGAAACATTTTGCGGCCTCGGTCCGCCACCAGCAATACCACGATATCGACATCGTGACCGTGCGGGTCGAAGCGGCCCGCTAGGCGAGGATCGTCTTCGGTCCGCTCCCCCTACCCAACCGACGGCCTGGTCGCTTGCCAGGGGCTCATCTGCTCGAACGCCGCGGAGGCGCGCAGCACGCCGGCGTCGTCAAACCGTCGTCCCACAATCTGGAGTCCGACTGGCAGGCCGGCCTGCGTAAACCCGCACGGAATGGACGCCGCGGGATTCCCGGTCAGATTGAAGGGGAACGTAAAGGTCAGCCACTCGTACGGGGCGAGCCGGGTGCCGTTGACCGATTTGGCGTTGTCGAGCCCGACCGCAAACGGCGGGCAGGGCAGGGTCGGGGTGAGCAGCAGGGTGTATTTCTCAAAAAACTGCTGGACCCCGGTATTCCAGTCCAGGCGCGCGAACCACGAGTCAATATAGTGGTTGGCTTTCCATTTATGCGTTTTCTCAATCAGCTTGACCAGATTGGGATCAATATCCGACCGGCGCGTTTTGAGCGCCGGTCCCAACCGGGCGGCAATCCCGCCACAGAACAGACCCTCCCAGGCCGGTTGCGGGTTCGACCACTTGGGTTTGACGTTTTCGACCCGACACCCCAGGTCCCGGAATCGACGGGCCGCTTTGGCGCACAGGGCTTTGACCTCCGGGTCGAGCGCCCTGGTAAAGCCCAGATCATCGCACCATGCCACCCGCCAGCCTTCCATTGAGCCCTTGAGGGCTTTGACATAGTCGGTCGTGTCCGCTGGCAGAGAGTACTGATCGTGTCCGTCCGGTCCTGCCGTGACGTTCAGCATGAGTGCAGCATCGGCCACCGTCCGCGTCATCGGCCCAACATGCGACAAACTCCAGGCTCCGCTCGGCGGATACACCGGAATCCGACCAAAGGACGGCTTGATCCCATACACTCCGCTGAACGACGAAGGAATCCGAATCGAGCCGCCCCCATCCGTTCCTATGGCCAGAGGTCCCAGGCCGGCTGCAATTGCTGCTCCTGCTCCGCCGCTTGAGCCACCCGGTGTCAAGGCGACATTCCACGGATTCCGGGTTGGCCCGAACAAGAGATTGTGCGTGACCCCCAGCCAGCCAAACGTTGGCGTATTTGTTTTGCCGAGTTGAATGGCCCCTGCCGCTTTCATGCGCGCCACCATGGGAGCATCTTCGGTCGGGACGTTGTCGGCGAACAGCGGTGTCCCAAACGTCGTGCGCACCCCTTTGGTTATCACCAGGTCCTTGGTTGAGAACGGCACGCCGTGGAGTGGACCCAGTGAAGCTGAGCGCTGCATGAGCGTCTTCTCAGCTTTGCGCGCGTCACGCAGCGCGGCTTTGTCCGTCAGGGTGACAAAGGCGTTGAACTGCGGGTTGAGTTGGTCAATGCGATCGAGTATCGCTCGCGTGACTTCGACCGGGGAGAGCTGTTTACGCCGAATCGCCTTTGCCAGTTCGGTTGCGGACAGCCAGCAGATATCGTCCTTTGCCATGGCATCCTCCTTTGCTCTTTCTGTGTACGAATCTTCCAGGCAAGAGGCAAGCTCCTATAGGACAAGAAAACTTTGATACAGCTGTATTCCTCTCTGATAATCCTACCTTGTCACTGTTCCGGCTGGATGGTAGGGTTCCTCTCGATTTTACGGCTCGTCCCTCGACTGGAACGCATTCAGGAGTGCATACATGCCCGAACAGCAAGCAGACATTTCAGCTCAACGCGTGACCTATCGCGTCGAAGAAGAACTCACCATTATCGGCGACGCCTGGGGAGACACCGGCAATCCGCCCGTCCTGCTCCTGCACGGCGGTGGCCAAACACGTTTTGCCTGGGGGAATACGGCCCGGACCCTGGCCGAGCACGGCTGGTATGCGGTGTCCCTGGACCTGCGCGGGCATGGAGAGAGCGGCTGGGCTCCGGACGGCAACTACAATATCGAGAAGTTTTCCGCGGACCTCCACGTTGTGCTGGGTCATTTCGACCAACGGCCGGTTCTGGTCGGGGCCTCCCTGGGCGGCATCACCTCAATGCTGACCGAAGGGGAAGCGCCGCAGCCGGTGAGCGCCGGGGTGGTGCTGGTCGATGTCACGCCGCGGGTGGAGCAGAAAGGCGTAGACCGTATTCGGGCCTTCATGACCGCCCGGCCCGACGGCTTTGAGAGTCTGGAAGAAGTCGCCGATACCATCGCCGCCTATATTCCCCACCGTCCCCGCCCCAAGGATGTGAGCGGTCTGGCCAAAAATCTGCGCAAGGGAGAGGACGGCCGTTACCGCTGGCACTGGGACCCGAACCTCATGAACCCGGCCCGCTTTCGGCGCGACCCCGACCGGCTCATGGCCGCGGCTCGCGGGCTGCACCGGGTGCCGACCCTGCTGGTCCGGGGAAAGCTCAGCGACGTGATCAGCGACGAAACGACCCAGGAATTTCTCGATGCTGTGCCGCATGCCAGATACGTCGATGTGTCCGATGCCGGCCATATGGTTGCCGGGGATAAGAACGACATCTTCAGCCAGGCAGTCATCGAGTTTCTGGCTGATATCAAGACAACAGTGCCGGCCGCCTAGGCAAATTGCGATTCTGTGTAGTCGCCCGTCATTCCTGCGGAAGCAGGAATCCAGGCCCCCGGCCTCTGGATGCCGGATCAAAGCCTGCCCCGGACATGATCCGGGGTCCGGCATGACGAGAGCGTACTGACATGGCTACAACCTATCGTGAAACGCGCTAGAGCAGTTTCCGCCGTGGTGTAGCGAGGTGCTCTGCAGAGTTCCGTAGGGTGCATCCCATGCACCAACTTTACTTGGTGCGCAGGGCGCACCCTACTGGGAAACGCGCGGAGGCCGGTGGACGCTACACTCATGTGAATTTTGCTCTAGGCAGGGATATTGGACCTACTGCCCTCGGCCCGTGGCGTAAAACTCGTCGTTGGGTCGCCAAAAAATCTTGGCTTTCGCAATGGAGCCAGCTAGGCTAGGGGCCTGCTTGCGATCTGTTGTGGGACAAAAGGAGGGCCAGATGGAAAACAAGCCGGAAAAAACAGCCCTGCAAGACGATTACTCCTACCGGGCGGTTGATGCCTATAACACCCGGATGTACCTCCTGCCGGCGCTCGCCGACCCCGAGCGCCGCGCTGCGCTGATTGCCGAGCACCGCGCCCGGCCGCTGTATGAGGCCGCCCAGCCCGGCAAGCCGGCCCCCATGGACAGCCCGGACCTGGCCCGTTTGCTGGACCGTCTGCGCGTCGTCCCCCAGCAGGACAAACACGTCATCATCGAAACGCGCCCCTGGGAGGAATATCGTATTGGTGTGCTGCCTGGCGTCCGGGGCAAGGCGGTTGAAATAACGGACGAAGCCTATCCAAGCCGCGAAGACGCCGAGCATGCGATTTTCCTCAAACGCCTCAACGCCTTACTCGACGCGTATGGGATTACAGACTAAGCCGTGGCTTGGAAGGAGTAAACGTACCAACATCTGGAGATAATGGAGGGTATGTTTACTCCTTAAAGGAGAGACGTATGACGACACTGGGTATTACCGGCTATAGCGACCGGATTTCCGTTCAGCCCGGACAGACCATTCAATTTTATGTGCACTCCGAACGCAACGAATCCTATCGGGCCGATATCGTCCGGCTCATCCACGGCGACACCAACCCTGACGGGCCCGGCTATAAGGAAGAAGAAATTACAAGCTGTGGCGAGTATCCGGGGCGTCATCAGGCCGTTCATGCCGGCGCGTATATTTGTGTGCCACACGATGCACGGTTCGATATCAGCAGTTTCACCCTGATGGCCCTCGTTTTTCCCACGACACCCACCAAAGGCGTGCAGGGTATTATCACGAAATGGTCCGGGCCGGAGGAGACGGGCTACGGTCTGTTTATTGACGAGCGGGGCGAGTTGGCCGTGCGGATAGGCCGGGGAAAGGGCGTGGTCGAGCAGGTTTCCTCGGGTAAACCGCTGTTCCGTAAGGTGTGGTATCTGGTGGCGGCCAGCTTTGACGCGGCCAGCGGTCATATGACCCTGGTGCAGGAGCCGATTGTGACCAGCACCAACACGGGCCACGGGATGCGTTTTATCCATCCCATCGAAGACACCCGGGCCACAGTCGAGCGGGCCGGCTCTCCCCAGGCCCCCACCCCGAACGACTGTCCGGTGCTGATTGCCGCGGCAACCACCCAGGCGCATTCAGGCCGACACATCTGTGGCGGGCATTTCAGTCACGTGCGCTCGCCCATCGAGATTCCGGAGCACGAAGCCAAGTTCAACGGACGGATAGAACGCCCGGCTCTTGCCAATCGCGTGCTCACCCGGGCGGAAATCGAACGTGTCCTGCAAGGTCCCCGGCCTCTTCCGACCGCGCTGCGGCCGGCGCTGGTCGCGGCCTGGGATTTTGCGGCCAATATCGTTCCGAACGCGGCCTCGACCCAGGTGCTGGACGATTCCTTACACCGCCTGCACGGTCACTGCATCAATATGCCGTCACGCGGCATGCCTGGTCACAACTGGACTGCGGATCATATGAGTTTTACCGCCGCGCCACAGGAGTACGGGGCGATTCATTTTCATGACGACGCCGTAGACGACGCACGCTGGGAGGCTGATTTTTCCCTGACCGTTCCCGAAGACCTGAAAAGTGGAGTATACGCCGCCCGGCTGCGTTTGGGCGGGCAGGACACGCCCGGCAGTGAAGACTATATTCCCTTCTTTGTACGTCCCCCCGCGGGCAGACCTACCGCTAAAATCGCGGTGATTATTCCCACGGCCAGCTATATGGCCTATGCCAACGAAAACCTCAGCGCGGACTCGCAGGTTGCCCAGCTCCTGACCGGCCGCGTGCCGTTGATGCAGCCCGGGGACCTCTTGCTCCAGGAAAAAGACGGCTACGGTTACGGCACCTACACTGTCCATAGCGACGGCTGGGGGGTGCATATCTCCTCGCGGCTGCGGCCCATTCTCAATATGCGGCCCAAATATACGCACGTGTTGTCGCCGTCGGTCTGGCAACTGAACGCCGACCTGCATCTGACCGACTGGCTTGAAGCCATGGCGTTTGACTTTGATGTGCATACGGATGAAGACCTGCAACGCGAAGGGGTCGAGCTACTCAGGCAATACCGCGTCGTGCTGACCTGTCACCATCCCGAGTACTGCTCGGAAGAAATGCTGGACGCCTACGAAGCCTACCAACAGCAGGGCGGTCGCTGGCTCTATCTCGCCGCCAACGGTTTTTACTGGTGTACGGTGTTTCACCCCGATAATCCCGCCCTCATCGAGGTGCGTAAAGGTGACAACGGCACGCGAGCCTGGACCATCAGCCCAGGGGAGTATTGCAACGCCTTTGACGGAAAACACGGCGGCCTGTGGCGGGTGCGGGGCCGGAATATGAGCAAGCTGACCGGCGTGAGTTTTACCTCGTTCGGTCTGACGGCCTCAAGCTATTACCGCCGCGCCCCGGACAGCTTCCAGCCGGAATGTGCCTGGATGTTTGCAGGTATCGGCGAAGACGAGCCGATTGGAAATTTCGGTCTGGTCGGGGGCGGAGCCGCCGGGCTGGAGCTCGACCGCTACGACCTGGAACTCGGCACGCCCCATAACGCTTTTCTGCTCGCCCACTCCGAGGGGCATAACGATATTTTTGTGACGGTCTCAGAGGAATCGACGTTTAACGCGCGCGGCTATTTTGCGGCCGGTGGCACCGGCGATCAGAATCCCTATATCCGGGCGGACGTTGTTTACTTCAAGACGCCGAATGACGGGGCGGTGTTCTCGGCCAGCTCCATGGCCTGGTGCGGCAGCCTCTCACACAACAACTATGACAATAATGTGTCGCGTCTGACCGCCAATGTCATTCGCGGCTTTCTCCAGGATGGACCGTTGCCGTAAGGGGGTGGAGTATGCCCTATCGAGATGAAAGACGCTCTGTAATGCGTGTGTATACATCGCGCCGATGAATAATTCCGTAAATCAACACTTCTCTTCGGAGGATGCGAAAGACAACACGATAGTCTCCAACCCGGAGCTTCCAATAGCCCTTGAGTGTTCGTTTCAGAGGTTCCCCATACTGCTGTGGTGCTGTCCCCAGTCTGGACTGAACGGCACGGGCGATACGCTTGCGAAGGTTCCGATTGATCCGGGGGATATCTTCAGATCGGACGGAGGGATGGTAGAGTAACCGATAGGGCACAGAGACATCAGTCATCCCAGGCCGCCTGATGCGTCAGGGCCTGAGTTCGTTGAAAGGTACGTGCCCGCTCTTCAGCGAACCGACCAAGCTCTTCGTCTTCCTGAGCGTCCAGCGCTTCCCGAACGAGATCACGAATTTTCAGGGAGAGGGATACGTGTTCTTTTTTGGCAAGTTTCTGGATCCGCTCATACAAGGGCTTTTCCAAAACAACGTTGACACGTGGATTTCTGGTTGGCATACGTTTGTCTTCTGAGTGGTCGTAGCAGTGTATCACTTGTGGAGAACCATACTCAAGCGGCCGATCTTCTCAGATAGGAGTGTCAATGAAACCGCTCACCCGTTGCGCGTGGGCCAAAAACGAACCGGCGATGCAGTACCACGACGAGGAATGGGGGGTGCCGGTGCATGACGACCGGACATTGTTCGAGTTCCTCATCCTCGAAGGAGCCCAGGCCGGTCTGAGTTGGGATACTATTCTCAAGAAGCGCGCCCACTATCGGACCGTCTTTGACCGCTTCGACCCCGTTCGTGTCGCCCGCTACACCCCGCGCAAAGTTGAGCGCCTGCTGGCCGACCCCGGTATCGTGCGAAACCGGCTCAAGGTCGAGTCCGCCATAAAGAACGCCAACGCCTTCCTCGCTGTCCAGAGAGAGGCGGGCAGCTTCGATACCTATATCTGGCAGTTTGTCGGTGGGCGGCCGCGTCAGAACACGTGGCGCGCCCTGCAAGAACTCCCGGCCCGCACCGCGCAGTCGGACGCGATGAGCAAGGACCTCAAGAAGCGCGGCTTCTCTTTTGTGGGGTCAACCATCTGTTATGCCTTCATGCAGGCCACCGGCATGATCAACGACCACACCACGGACTGTTTTCGCTATGCCGAAGTGGCATCCCTTAGCCCGTAATGACGATCTTGCCAAAATGCGTGGCGCTCTCCATGAGTTTCAAAGCCTCTTGGGCTTCTTCAAACGGATATACGTGGTCAATCACCGGCTTGATCTGATTCACGGCCATGGCCGTATTCATCGCTTCAAACATCTCACGTGAGCCAACATAGACCCCCTGGAGTCGCAGGCTCTTCATCAGCACCGGAATGGGATTCACCTCCCCATCCGTGCCGGCCAGAATCCCGATCAGGCCAATAAAGCCGCCGACCCGGGCGGCCTCCATCGACTGTACCAGCGTCCCGGCCCCGGCCACTTCGACCACCTGATCCACCCCCACCCCGTCGGTGAGTTCCCACACCTTTTTGCCCCACTCGGGGGTGGTCCTGTAATTAATGACTTCGGACGCGCCGAGCTGGGTGGCGCGTTCGAGTTTTTCGTCACTGCTCGATGTAATAATCGTGCGTACCCCGGCGGCCTTGGCAAACTGCAGGGCAAAGATCGAGACACCCCCGGTTCCCAGAATCAGGATCGTGTCACCGGCTTTCATATTGCCCAGCGTGACCATACTCTGCCAGGCGGTGACCGCGGCGCAGGGCAGGGTGGCCGCGTCTTCATACGTCATATAATCGGGGATCGTCACAACCCCGTCTTCGTGCAACACGACCAGTTCGGCCCACATACCGTCCACGGCACCGCCGAGCGCGGAGGCCGCATGGGAGGCGTCCGGCCCACCGGCCAGCCAGTTCTGAAAGAAAATGCCGGCGACCCGGTCGCCCGGTTTGACCCGCGTCACACCCTCGCCGGTGGCCACCACCTCGCCCGCGCCATCGGACAGGGGAATCAACGGCAGCTTGAGGCCCCGCATCCCACCGTATTTGACGGTCATGAGGTCACGATAATTGAGTGAGGTGGCTTTGACCCGGATCGCAATCTGACCGTGACCGGGCTGCGGGTCCGGCCGGTCCGTGAGAGTTAAATTTTGAATGCCGAATTCCTGATTGATCTGCCACGCACGCATATCAGTCACTCCTTTTGGATCCGTTCTTTATGCGGAAAACGCCTTGACTATCGAGCGCCAGCGGGCATCGTTCACACCCGGACGGTCGGGATGATAGAAGGCCAC
Organism: uncultured Binatia bacterium (SeqCode); assembly: GCA_965232605.1. Taxonomy (GTDB): domain Bacteria; phylum Desulfobacterota; class Binatia; order Bin18; family Bin18; genus Bin18. The sequence continues at coordinate 948,843 of CBDDQA010000006.1, forward strand.
CCGGTCGAGCAAGCCGTCGTATTTTTCTTTGAGCATGGCCGGGACTTCATCCGGGGAGCCGGTCACCGTGTACTCGTCCAGCATTGCGTCGGTCACGTCCCTGGCCATGGCCTGCCACTCGCCTTTGGCCGCTTTGGCGTTCAGGCGGAGACAGATGTCGCCCCAGCCGTGGACGTCCAGCACGGGTTTATACGTTCGGGTAGAGGCGTAGAACGCAATCTGCATACGCACCTTTTCGCGCATGGCGTCCATTTCTTTTTGGGTGTCACCCATAATCACAAAGGACGAGCTTGAGACCACCATGTCTTTTCGGCTGCGACCGGACCTTTGCGCTCCCTCTTCGATCTGGGGGACCACCCGTTCGCGTAAAAATTTCGCGGAGTGAAACGGGTGGGCGTGAAAGCCGTCGCACAGTTCACCCGCCAAACGGCAGATATATGGGTTCACCCCGGCGATATAGACGGGAATCTGTGGATGGTCGATTTTCCCTGGTGAAAAGGCCGGGGTCATCAGCGTATGCTGATAAAACTCGCCCTGAAAGTCCAACGGCGTGCCGTTTTGCCAGCAGTCCCAAATCGCCCGCAGCGCCAGAACAATCTCGCGCAGCTTCGGACCCGGTGATTCCCATTTCACGCTATACCGCCGCTGATTATGGCCTTTTACCTGGGTGCCAAGCCCCAGAACAAAGCGCCCGTTTGAGGCGCGTTGCAGGTCCCAGGCCGTATAGGCCAACGACATCGGGCTGCGCGGAAACGACAGGGCAATCGCCGTGCCGAGAGTCAACTTGGTGGTGGCGGTCGCCGAGACGGCGAGCGACAGAAAGGGGTCGTGCTGGTTCTCCATGCTCCACACCCCGTCAAAACCCATGTCCTCGGCAGTGCGCGCAATTGCAATCGCTTCGTCGAGCGAGCCGGCGGTCAGTAAGCTGTCAAGTTTCATCTTCACCTCCGTGGCTGGCATCAGGTTGGTATGGGAAACACACTCCCTGCGGGAAATCAACGCCTAGTGCTTTTCCAGTCGCTCTCCCTCCAGGGAATCGACCTGGCGCAACTGCGGAAAGATACGTGCCCACACGCCAACAACGGCCAGGGTGCCGAGTCCGCCCAGCACCACGGCCGGCACAACCCCAAACCAGGCCGCAGTGACGCCGGACTCAAATTCCCCGAGTTCGTTGGACGCGCCAATAAAGACCGACTCGACCGCGCTGACCCGGCCGCGCATCTCGTCCGGCGTTTTCACCAGGACCAGAACCCGACGAATGACGACACTGATCATGTCTGACGCGCCCAGGATGGTCAGGGCCAGCAGCGACAGCCAGAGATTATGAGACAGCCCAAAGACGACGATGGACAGCCCAAAGACCCCGACTGCTCCCAGAAGAATTGCACCGGCATGACGCTGAATGGGCCGACGGGCGACGATCAGCGCCGTGACCAGCGCACCGACTGCCGGGGCGCTTCTCAGCAGCCCGAGTCCCCAGGGACCCACGTGCAGAATATCCCGCGCATAGACCGGCAGCAGAGCGGTTGCTCCGCCCAGCAGCACCGCAAACAGGTCGAGCGATGCGGCCCCCAGGACAACCGGCTGGCCCCGAATAAAGGAAATCCCCGCCACAACAGACTCCCAGCTGGCGGCCATCTGTTCTCTCTCGCGGTGTTCAATACGGATGGTGTTCACTAGAAAAGCGGAAAGCAGAAACATCAGAATACAGCAACCATACACCGCCTCCGGTCCAACGGCGTAGAGCAACCCGCCGATGGCCGGGCCGACAATGGTCGCGACCTGCCACGAAGACGAGCTCCAGGCCGCGGCATTGGTAAAAAGGCGCTGTGGCACCAGATTGGGCATCAGGGCGACCGAGGCCGGAAACTCAAAGGCGCGGGCCGTACCGAACAGGACGAGTACGCCAAAGAGGAAAATCGTATTTGTGCCGCCTTGCAGCGTAAACATCAAAAAGAGGACAGCGCACAGCGCCTCCACGATGATGCACAGCGCCATCACGGTCCGCCGGTCATAGCGGTCGGCGACGTGGCCGGTCACCAGCGCCAGGCCGAGTGACGGGAGAAATTGAGCCAGACCGACCAGGCCGAGGTCGAGCGGCCGGCGCGTCAGATCATAAACCTGCCAGCCTATGGCCACCGCCTGCATTTGAATGGCCAGGGTGACACACAGCCGGGCGGCCCAATAGCGTTGGAAGCCGGGATAGGTAAAGGCCGATGCTGAAGAAAGGGCTGTCCGTTGTTCCAAAAAAACCCGCCTCACCGCTCGGACTCCTCAATAGAGTCGATTCCCCTTTTACGTGGCGTGTGATGCAAATTCACTTGCCCCCGACCCTTCGACTCCGCTCCGCTACGCTCAGGGTGAGCGGGAAAGCCTCCGTTCATCCTGAGCGTAGCCCCATAGGGGCGAAGTCGAAGGACGTATTGGGACCAAGCCACTCATGTCTTAAAAAGAAGAGGAGTGTAGACACGAAGGCACAGAGCGTCAATGAAGCGAATCTCAAGAACGATGCAAACTCAACCGACGTTCGAGCCTGGTGTATTCACGAACTCGTCACCGCGCGGTGCGGTGAGATTCTCCCGGAGCGAGGTGACTATATCGGGACGTAGGCATTCAATCAGAAACCCGAGCCGCACTTTTCGGACGAAGTGAAAATCAATATATAACTCTCTCATCGCGTATAGATAGGATTGTCTGTGATGGCTCAACAGTCTGGATTTTTCTTTGACGACTCCGATTCGCGCACACGAAGCGAAGGGTTGGAGGTTGTCTATGCGAGCGCTGAGAAGGTCAAGCGCTTTGATATGGGACTCTTTGGAGGCTTTCTGTCTACACGAGCGCTCACATATACTTCCAGTATCCCTATGATCCTAGGATTACTGAGGGATTTCGACTACGAAGATTTCGAGTGCGTCTTTGGACACAGTGGGATTCTGAAACGAGATGCCTCGGATCTGTTAGCGTTCCAGACTGTCGTGGACGAAAAGTTGAACAAAGGATTCGTTGGGATCAAGCACTTGTCCGACGAACGCCGAAAAGTCCTTTATGACCGGGTTGCCAACGGGGCAGCACGTTTTTTCGTGGTAAAGGATGCGATTGCCCACGCCAAGATTTACCTGTTGGAAAAAGAGGGGCTCCGGAGGGTCATCGTCGGATCGGCTAACCTATCTGAGACCGCGTTTTCTGGAAGGCAAGCCGAGACACTTATTGTATTTGATAACGATGAGCGGGCCTGGGCGCACTATTCCAGTCAATACAAAGCGGTGCGTGATATTGCGACGAGCCGTGTTGCCGTCAGGGAGAAATCCATCCCCGCAGAGGTCATGCCCATAGAAGAAACTCCAGTGCTGAAAGAGGCTGCTGAGTCTGGCGAAAGTGGGGTGACTCTCTATGTACCGTCCGAACAGGGCGATGAGACTGAATACAGCGTTCCGACAGTCCTGTCGCAGGTGGAACGTATCGTCCCGACTCGTCGGCAAGCCTTGGCCGATATTCGTCCTAACAAAAAGGGTAGCATTCGATTCGTGCCGAAAATCGTCAAGCAGATGACTCGGCTAGTCACTTCCAGGCAAGAGGACGAGGGGCCGCCAACCTACCTATCGTATGACGGAAACAGGTTTACCCTGTCTGGCCAAGATTGGAGTCTTGAAACTGACACCGACGAGGTTCGTGGCGATGTCTGTGCCTGGCTGGAGTTCTTTGGGAACTATCGGAACGGATTCGTGGGTGACGTCCCCAGGCTTCAGCGAGACTATTTCACCTTCATGTGCTGGTTCTACTTCTCACCCCTGATGTGTGATCTCAGGAGTGCTGCCCTTCGCCGGGAGCATTTTAGCTTCGACCAGCCTATGTTTGCGGTGTTGTATGGTCAGAGCAACTGTGGGAAGAGCAGCCTGATCGAAACGCTCATGGCGTCCATGTTCTCCTACCCACGTATAGTGGAGACGCAGTATTTCACACGCAGCCACTTGCGCGGTCTGCAGGAATCGTACAAGCGCTTCCCTATTGTGTTCGATGATGTTACGCGGGATCGCTTCAGCCGTCACGCGCCCGAAATCATTAAAGACGAATCAATCTACTCCTCTGAGTACCCATGTTTTGCGCTGTCGATGAATGCTGAGGCACGCAACTTTCCCCCCGAGATAGTCAAACGCTGTCTGATGATTTATACCAGGACGTCGCTGCCCGGTGACGACCCTTTATCTCGCCGCAGTCTCCAGAGGTCCGTAACGGATATTCGTGGTAGGCTGACCACCGCACTCTACCGTGAGTACCTGAATAGGGTAATAGCCGAGATGAGCACCATCATCGACACAAATAGCGATCATGTGGATGTTCTTCGTTTGTCCTCGTCAGTGCTTTGCCGTCTTTTCGAAGAACATCTGCCTTCAGGTACGGAAATGCCAGCTTGGTGCTTTCCAATGACTCTGGACGAGTACCAGAGTCGTGCATTCGAGCGACCCAAGTTGGTTCTAAGTAACATTCTGCACCGCGACAAATATAGTAGAGAACGCCGCCCGCCTGTTGGAAGTTGGACGATATCAGGAGATACGGTCCTTGTCGCAATTGAGCCGATTACGTCTAAGCGAACCAGGGATGACATACCCGACTGGATATTGGATGATACTGCAAGTGTGTCTAACCAGATTGCAATGAAACTCGATGTGCTTGAAGACTTTCTTGGAGAGTCAGTCAGGCCGCCCCGCCGCCTTTGGTTTTTCAGATAGTGTCCAGAGTTCGGAGCGAGGAAGTAACGATGTCAGAACCAGTCCTCATGGTTGAGAAAGCCGACGGGGTCGCAACCCTGACCCTGAACCGCCCGCAGGCGATGAACGCCCTGTCGCGTGAACTCCGGCTCGAAATTGTCAGCGCCTTTGCATCGTTGCAAAACGACCCGGCGACCCATGTCGTTATCCTGACCGGAGCCGGTCGGGCGTTCTGTGCGGGGATGGACCTCAAAGAACTGAGCCGGACGAATGAGCCCTTACAGGAACCGCAGCCAACGCAGGGCAGTATGGACGTGGTGCGGGTCATGGAGGCGTTCGACCGGCCCATTATTGGGGCGGTCAACGGTTTTGCCATTACCGGCGGGTTTGAGTTGGCCCTGGCCTGCGATGTCCTGATTGCGTCCAGCGACGCGCGTTTTGCGGATACGCACGCCCGGATGGGGGTCATGCCGGGCTGGGGACTGAGCCAGAAACTCTCGCGCGTGATTGGTATTTACCGGGCGCGCGAATTATCTTTGACCGGAAACTATCTGTCCGCCCAGCAGGCCGAAGCCTGGGGGCTGGTGAACCGGGTTGTTGCTCCTGACGAGTTGCTGCCGACCTGTCACGCCTTGGCCAAGGATATGCTGTCGTGTCTGCCCGACATGCTGCGCAATATGAAACGCGTGATTAATGAAGGCTACACTCGGACGCTCAGCGACGGGCTTCAACTCGAATCAACCGCCTGGCGTGAGCAGGTTCGTGGCGTCACACCAGAGGCGATTGCGAACCGGGTCGAAGGGGTGAAACGACGCGGACGGACGCAGACATCCTGAGTCAGCCGGGCGGACACGGTGGTCCGCCCCTACCGCTAGACCCGCCCAATAACCGTATCCCCCAGCTCTTTTACGTAATCTGTAATTTCTGTCTCAGTGGCATTGAGTGTGAACAGGGCGTCCCCTTTGGGCGGGAAGAGCAGAATCAAACGATCCACGCCCAGGTCCGCATACCGTTTGGCCTTGTCGAGGTCGATCCGTCCAACCGGCGTCACGCTGATTTCCAGCCTGCCCAATCCGCTCGGACGCTCATTTTTTTCTCCGGCAGCCTTTAAGCCGTCGAGGCATTTTTTGGTTCCGTCCACATCGAGGGCAAAACCGTACCAGCCGTCGCCGTGCGTTACGGACCTCTGGAACGCCTGGGGGGTCATGCCGCCAAACACCACCGGCGGGCCGGGCTGCTGGACCGGCTTGGGGAATGCCTTGACGCCGCTAAAGGAGGCGAACTGTCCCTGATAGGATGGGTCGTCCTGACTCCAAATCGCCCGCATGGCATCAACGTAGTCGAGCGTGCGCGGCCCTTTATGGCCGAACGGGGCTCCGAGGGCGTCAAATTCCGGCTTGAGATAGCCAATGCCAACGCCAAAGATCAGGCGTCCGCCTGACAGAACATCCAGGCTGGCCATCTCTTTTGCCAGCACCAGCGGATTCCGCTGCGGTAAAATAATAATGCCGGTTCCCATGCGGATGGTTTGGGTCTGGCCGGCCAGAAAGGCAAAGGCAATATTGGGGTCGAGCATGGGGTAGGTCGGCGGTAAGGGCGAGGGTGGCTCCTGCGGGTCCGGCAACACTACATGCTCGCCCGCCCAGACGGATTCAAACCCCGCGGCCTCGGCCGCCTGCGCCACCCGCGCCGATGCGTCCGGCGTACTGCACGGTCCCATATTGATGCCAAAGAGTCCGAGTTGCATGTCTTTCCTCCTTTTATCAAGTGTAGAGAGACATACGCCTAAACGGCAGATTTGAGAAGGGAGGTGAATGGAGTACCTCGTCAGAACTGAAAGCGGTCAGGACGACCGAGCGAAGGGCCATGAAGGTGTAGGCTTACAGATGGGTGCGGTATCCGAGCCTGATAATTCTCATAGTCCGTAGACTGATAGGCACCAAAAAATAACACTGCCGCTCATGAATAGCAGCGATATTCTTACGCGATTCGGCAGACGTGTCCGGGAACTGCGCAAGTCCCGCGGGTACTCGCAAGAGTCATTTGCGGCAGAATGTGGACTTGACCGGACTTACCTGGGAGGAATAGAGCGCGGCGAGCGAAACGTCGCTTTACGAAACATAGGAGCGATAGCCAACGCCCTCAGAATTTCCATTTCCGAACTGACGCAGGGACTCTAAGAAAGCGGAATATATAGTGGACGCTGTTCAGCTACGGGATGCCTATACTGCGGTCAAAAAGACATGCAAAAATAACTGGCGTTCAGAAACCGCCAGTCAGGCCATTATCGACTTGGCCGTCACCTCCTTGAAATTCCTGACCGCCGAGTGCGAACAAACGGCCCTGAATTCGTTGGTCCTCGGCAAAAGATATTTCTCATTTTTGCGGAACAATGTTGTTGCCCGGCCTGCGAACAGTGACTTCTTCGTGGTCAATCCGAATTTGGTTGCGCGTGAGTGGCGCGCATGGTTACGTGGGCAGCCAAACACCCGAAACCTGGGAAAACTTTTTTATACCGTAGCGCTTGCCCCGTGTCTCGCTATGGAACTGTTTGACCGGAACAACAAGAAAGGTCCAGCTACGTACTTTGAGTGTCTGGTCGGCCACGTTTTTGCGAAATCGTTGGGTATAGACCCAAGTAAGCAGACCGCACTCTCGGTTTCAGGGCGTTCCGTACGAATGACGATGGACTTTCTTTTTAAGACGGCTGGTAGTGTTCCAAACATTCACCTGCCTGTAAAGATGTCAACCCGTGAACGCGTCGTCCAGGCTTGGGCACACCAGAGATTATTGGACTCCGCTCATGGCGTAGGGCACTACCGCGGCATCATGGTCGTATGCTCAGAGACGAAGCTTGATTCCCGCAGCCGTGAAGTGGTGGAGATATGTGTGCCTGACCAATGGCTGGCCTATCAGACTCTCTTGTCAAAAATGGACCGCATCTACTATTTCGATGTTCCAGTCCGCTATCAAGAACTGACACAAGCCTTTCCCTCGGTCATCCAGATTCGGCCATTTCAGGAGTTCTTCACGGAAACAGTGTCGGTTGTGAGCCCGTAGTTTTTACGTGTGGCTTACCCTTGGCGTCCGTTCGGACCTCAAGCCGGGAATCCAAGCCAACCCATCGCTTTTTCCCATCTCGTTTAAGGAATAGCAGGAAATACGAATGATTTTTACGGGCATGAGCCTGCTTGAGGAGGCGGCTTACTCCGGGTTTACCGGTGCGAACGACAACGAACAGGTCTTCGACTACAAATCCATAGTGAGCTAACTCATTAATAATTTCGACATGGGTCAAACGCTGCTGATTGGCACACACTTCATCTTGACATTTGACGATATAGACACCGCCCTTGCGCAGGACTCGCCAAGCCTCACGCGCCGCAGTGAAATACAAATCGAGTACGGCTTCATGGTATTTTTTGGTGGAATTCGCCTTGTTGTTTTTGTAATAACCTTCGTAGTTTTGATGGTTTGTGTGAGCTGTACCGCCCGGCGTGTGCATATAGGGCGGGTCAAATACAACACAGTCAATTGATGCGTCGTTATATGGCAGCTTACGGCAATCTGTGCCTGTGGAGAGGTCGGTCGGCAGAAGTTGAAAAGTGCCTTCCGGGATTTTCCGCCAAAAAACCCCTTTTCCATACGTAACATCCGCTACCTTACTGCCAGGTGGAACGTACAAGGAAAGAATGTGCGGAAAAACTTCGTCATTCGCGCCGGTATGTGCGCTGAATACCAAATCATTCGTTGGTACGCCGTCTGGTGATTTCCGTTTTTTCTTTGGCGTCGTCATTTTTTGCTCAATCAATCGCCGCGAAGATGAGCAGATGAAGACAGTTGATCTCGTTGGGATGATGACTATAAGAATCAGCCCATCGCTTGTCAAGCCGCAATCCCTGGCGGGGTGTGAAAAGATAAGCAGGCTGGACACTTTGTTGAGACCGAGCACGTTCAGGACGATCGCTCGAAGAAGCTTGTTCACCGTGAGACGAGAGCCGAGGGCGCGCCGTGTTACCTCTCTGGCGCTAGCACTTCAATCGCCCGCTCGTCCGGCACCATGCCGCCCTTGGGGCTCAGCGGCATGAGACACACGTGTGATGCCCCGGCCTCATAATAGGCAGTAATCCGCTCGCGAATTTTTGCTCCGTCTCCCCAGGCAATAACCGCGTCCACGAGCCGGTCACTGCCGCCGTTGGCCATGTCGGCGTCGGTAAAACCGACCTCTTTGAAGCGCTGGACGTAGTGATCGATTTGGAGATAGGTCTGCATATAACTGCGGGCGGCCGCGCGAGCCGTCTCCGCGTCCGTCTCCAGCATGACGCCCAACTCGGCGCACAGCCACGGTTCCGGTCCAAGCGCCTTGCGGGTGGCCGCAATCTGCTCAAGCACGGTGAAATAGGTATGCGTTCCCTGGGTCTGCGTTGCGGCCAGGGCCAGCATCTTGGGCATCATCCCGGCCAGCACCACCGGCGGGTCGTTTTGGGGGGCCGGTGCGGCATAGGGTACGGCTTTCATCCTGGTCAGATATGCACGCGTGAAGCTGAGGGGCTTGCTATACGGAATGCCGCGCCGGGCGTTGCCCTGGGCGTTGCTCACACCCAGGCCGAGCACGAAGCGGTCGCCGTAGAGCTCGGCCAGCGTCCGGGCGGCATTGGCAATCGCAATCGGCTCATAGGCATAGGTCACCACAATGCCGGTGGCGATGACCAGACGCTCGGTTTGGCTCAGCAAATACGAGGCAAACGAAAAACTCTCGCGGCCCAGGGTCTCGGGAAACCACAGGGCGCTATAGCCGAGCTGTTCGACTTTGCGGGCGAGCTGGCCGGTCCGTTCGCCCGTGAGGCCATCCAGAAAGGTAAAAACGCCGGGAGGTCGGAGGTCCATAGCCTGCTCCTGCGAACTAGCGGAAGGCCGGGATAACCTTGCTGGTAAACAGCTCCAAATGGGGCTGGATCCAGCTTGCCGGCAGGCCCGGCGGCAGCGTCCACGAATAATAATGCGTCAGCGGGGTCTCTAAGGCATAGTCGCGGATCATCTGAATACAGGTGTCCACGTCTACCACCTGGAACAGGCCCGATTCGCGTAACGCATCGGTATCCGGCACTTTTGGAAACAGGGGCATGCCGGCCTTTTCCGACCACTCGGCATAGGCGTTGACCTGATAGCGAACGTGTTCGGCGGCTTCATTCCAGGTCTTGTCCGGGTCCTCAGACGGAATCAGCCAGAAATAGCCACCCGCGAGACGAATATCCGTGGTGGACTTCCCGACTTTTTCCAGGGCGGTCACATAGCGTTCATACGCCTCTTTCAACGGACCGACGCCGATATAGCCGTCGCCATACTTTGCCGCCCGCCGGAGTGCCGGCGGGGTGAAGCCGCCGACCCAGATCGGTGGCCGGGGCTGCTGAATCGGCTCCGGGGTGAGCTTGGCTTTGGTCACCGTGTAGTATTTCCCCTCAAACGTCAGGGTCTCGCCCTCCCACAGGCGACGAATGATTTCGAGGCCCTCATTCGTGCGGGCGCCGCGCTCTTTGCTGGAAATCGCGAAGCTCTCAAACTCCTCGACTTTATAGCCAACCCCCACCCCCAACTCGAACCGGCCACCCGAAATCACGTCCACCGTGGCCGCGTCTTCGGCCATCCGGACCGGGTTGTGAAAAGGCATGAGTATCACGCTCGTCCCGATATGAATTTTCTTGGTTCGGGAGGCAATCGCGGCGGCAATCGGCAGCAGCGAAGGGGAATAGCCATCCTCGATAAAATGGTGCTCGGACAGCCAGATATCGTCAAAGCCGTTCTCCTCGCCCCATACGATTTGATCGATAATCTCGTTGTAGAGCTGGTCATAGGGACGTTTCCAGGCGGGCGGGTTGCGAAAGTCATACCACATGCCAAAGCGAATTTTCGGATTGCCGTTCTCACTCATCGGGCTGTCCTCCTTTGTCAGCAATTGCGTATCTTATGGTCTCAGGGTGAAAATGGAAAGCGGACGCTGCTCCAATTGATGCGTCAGACGGTCACTCTTCGCCCTGGAGCAGCCTGGGCCTGCCTGGTTGACGGGTCGCGGGGTTCTCTGTATAGCGAACGGGTTTCACACGAGAAGCGTATGGGAGAGAGTAGCGTATCTCTCCTTGAGAAAGGTATGGCATGACGGATCAGATTGGCTCTGAAACAAACCCCCTCCGCGTCGCTATTTTCGGCTCGGGACCGGCTGGATTCTACGCGGTTGGCGAACTGCTCAAGCAAAAAGATACTGCTATTCGGGTTGACCTGTTTGACCGCCTGCCGACTCCCTATGGGTTGGTCCGGGGCGGCGTGGCGCCGGATCATCAAAAAATTAAAGCGGTCATTCGGCAATACGAAAAATTTACCAGTCGGCCCGGCTTTCGCTTTTTCGGAAACGTGACCTTTGGCGAAGATATCCGGCTGGCCGATACCCTGGCCCACTACCATCAAGTGTTGTTCTCGACAGGCGCGGAATCCGACCGGCAGCTCGGCATTCCGGGTGAAGACCTGGCCGGCAGCGACCCGGCGACGATCTTTGTCGGCTGGTATAACGGGCATCCTGATTACCGCGATCTCGACTATGATCTGAGCAATGTTGAACGTGTTGCCGTGATCGGCAACGGCAATGTGGCCATGGATGTCGCTCGTATTCTGGCCCGCTCGATTGAAGAACTCTCAAAAACGGATATCGCCGACTATGCGCTCGAAGCGCTCAAGAAAAGTGCGGTCAAGGAGATCTATCTGCTGGGCCGACGGGGACCGGCGCAGGCGGCCTTCACCAACCCCGAGATTCGGGAACTGACGGAAATGCCGATTACCGACCTGGTCGTCGAGCCGAAAGACCTCGAACTTGACGAGGTCAATGCCGAGTTCCTGGCGCAGGCCACGGAGCCGGTACATCAGCGGAATATGGATATCCTGACGTCCCAGATTCCCAAGGGCGAGGGCACGGCCCCCAGGAAAATCCGGGCGCGCTTTTTTGTCTCTCCGGTCGAACTCTACGGGACCGAGTACGTCGAGGGTATGAGGCTCGAAAAAAACCGCCTGGTAAAGGATGACAGCGGGACGCTGCGCGCGCGCGGAACCGGAGAATACGAGGAGTTGCCGAATATTCAGATGGTCTTTCGCTCCATTGGCTATAAGGGCCATCCGCTGAAAGACGTCCCGTTTGACGAGCGCGCAGGGATTATCCCAAATCAAACCGGTCGGGTCATCGACCCGGAAACACAGACGCCCGTTGAGCGCCTGTATGTGGCCGGCTGGATCAAGCGCGGCCCGTCCGGCGTGGTGGGCACGAATAAGCCGGACGCGATTGAAACCGTCGGGCTCATGCTGGAAGACCTGCAACAGGGCAAGGTGCCGAGTACCATCAACGCCAGCGACGAGGCGGTTCCGGCTCTGCTGGCCGAGAAGGGTGTCCGCTACGTCTCTTTTGCCGACTGGAAATATCTGGATCAGATAGAAGTCGAGAACGGGAAAAAAGTGGGCAAGCCGCGTGAGAAGATGACGACCGTCGCGGAGATGCTGGCCGCGCTCGATACCCAGACTTTGCAAGCTGCCGCGAAATAATGGCAAACCGCCGTGGAAGTGAGTCAACGCTATGAAAGCCATTCGGATACACGAGTTTGGTGAACCAGAGGTATTGCAGCTCGAAGACGTCGCGGACCTGACCCCTGGAGCGGGGCAGGTCGTAGTGCGCCTGCACGCGGTCGGAGTCAATCCGGTTGAGACCTATATTCGGTCCGGTATCTATCCCAAGCCGCCGACCCCCTTCACGCCCGGGTCGGACGGGGCCGGTGTAATCGAGGCCGTGGGCGAGGGTGTGGCCCGGGTTGCCGTGGGTGACCGGGTGTATCTGGCCGGTTCTCTCAGCGGCACGTACGCCGAACAGGCCCTGTGCAAACAGGAGCAGGTGCATCCGCTGGGCGAACAGGCGTCGTTCGCCCAGGGGGCCGCCGTGTTTGTGCCTTATGGTACGGCCTATCAGGCGCTCTTTCACTGTGGTCATGCCTCACCCGGCGAAACGCTTTTCGTGCACGGGGCCAGCGGTGGGGTGGGTATCGCCGGAGTGCAGCTCGGTCGGGCCGCCGGTATGACGGTCATTGGAACGGCGAGTACGGAACGCGGGCGGCAACTCGTATCCGCACAAGGCGCGCAGCACGTTCTTGACCACAGTGCCGCGTCGTATCTGGAAGACGTACAGACCCTGACGGATGGGCGGGGCGTTGATGTGATTTTGGAGATGCTGGCCAATGTCAATCTCGCCAAGGACCTCGACCTCCTCGCCATGCACGGGCGCGTGGTGGTCATCGGCAATCGGGGCGAGAGGAATCAGGGCACGATCGAGATCAATCCGCGGGCGGCCATGATGCGGGACGCCTCCATCATCGGCATGACCTTACGCAACGCCACGCCACAGGATCATGTCCGCATCCACTCAGCCCTCGTTGCCGGTCTGGCCAATGGCACGCTCCGACCCGTAATCGGACAGGAACTCCCCCTGGCCGAAGCCGCCCAGGCCCACCGCGCCGTCAGCGGAGCGGACAAAGCCTACGGCAAGGTGGTGCTGATACCGTAGGGCGGCACCTCATCTTTCCTCGTCCGTCGCCTCACTATCTGACTATCAATACTCTCAATGACAGTCTGAAACGGGGGAGACCATATAGGCTTGCCCTGGATCGAAGACGCTATATCCTTTGCGTATATAGCCCAGGAGGATATTTTCAATGCCTAAAGCGTGGTTAAGGATTGCATCTGCGATCTGTTTGATTTCGGTTTCATCGTCCCCATGTTCACTGATATTGAGTTGTGTTTTTCAGAAGTCGGCCTGTCCAAAATCAATCTGGATATTGGAATAGACCTCGTTCAGGCTGGAGATATGTTTCCAGGGGACGCCTAAGCCTTCACGGCTGTTCCCCATCATAATGGGTTGCAGGTCTTCTCTGGCAAGAGGCTGAGCATCGGTGAAGACGAGCACGCCGGCCGCGGTAATCTGGGGTTGATCGAACTCGATAAACCGATCCGTCTCCCAGATGGCATCCTGCATCGTCAGCGTCAGCATTTTTGTTTCGCCCGGTTGGAAGAGTCCGTCGGGCTCCACCCGCATCGTCGGAATCTCACTTTGCACATCCGGATAGAGGTCTTCCGTGGCGGGGTTGATGAAAGACAGATAACTGGTCGTGAACTTACGCAGGACCACCGCTTGATCCGAGGTGTTCGTGGCTTCAAGCTGCAGGCTCAGGGACCGCTCGGTCGTGTTATAGCGCAACTCTTTGACCTCGGTCTGGACGGCGCTCGGGACGGGGAGGCCGGACAGGTCCCACATTCTGGCGGCCTGGTGGGGAATGAGCGGCGGGCGGCCCGAGTTCGTGACCAATAGCCCTCCGACAACCAGGACGACCAGAACGACACCGAAAATCAGCGACGTTCGACGATCGGCGGGCGTGATTTGTTCTTCATCCACCCCGTTAACCAGCAGGGCGTAACGGACGAGCATCGGCCGTCTGGCCCAATAGCCCAGCCAGGCCAGCCCGAGAATCCCAAACGCGATATGCCAGCCGACAACCCGCCCAAACCCGTAGTGCTCCAGGTCTATGGTCTCGCCGGTTGCCGGAATCTGTATGGTATAGGATGGCGGAGTGTCGCCCGGCACAACGGTGATCCACTTGGCCGGCCCCACCAGCCCGCCCGTCCCGGACAGATTAATCAGCGGGTGGACATGATACCGGCCCGGCTCGCGGGCCTGGAGAATCATCCTGAAATCGTAGACCGCTCCTAACTCGATATTAAACGCGTTCTGAATAAAACGGTCATTCACCCAGCGTTCGCGCACGGCAAGTTTCGGACCCGGAACCAGGACGCCAATCCACGCCAACTCCGGCGTGGTCAGCATGCGTGGCCAGGAGTTCATCGCTCTGAACTTGCCGGTAACGGTCATGGTCTCGTTGACCGCCAGCCGCTCGCGCGAGAATTCCACGTTGAAGAACGAGACCCCACGCATGCGGACAAACGGTTCGAGGTTATGCTCACCGTGGGCCTGGACAACGGGCGTATGGATAAACGAAGCCGCAACGAGGCTGAGGGCCAGAATGACAGGGATCACAATACCCCCCATCCTAACCTTCCCCCCCAAGGGGGGAAGGGATTGGAGGCTGATGAACCTTCTCCCCAAGAGGGAAGGGATTGGAAACCGGCCACAAAGCACTGACCACGAGTCACTATCATTTCAGGTTTCAGGACGGAAAAACTCCTGTTCATCCCGTAATCCTGTAAATCCTGGTCAGGTTTGGCGCAGGACTTTGCGCATCGGCATAACACCGAGCGCCTTTCCGATGCCGATGCCAATCCAATACATGATGGTGCAGGCGATGCCGGCCATTAATATGCTGATCCAGATACGCTGGCCCAGGAAGGCTTGCAGCGTGCCCTCATCAATCCGGCGCAGATATTCCGGTGTTTGCGGGCGGATGAAGTAATAGCCCATCAAATCGGCAATGGTAAAAGTCTTGCCAAACAGCGTCACCGGCTGCAGAAAAGGCATGAGCATCAGCCAGTTCACCGGATAAAAGAGAAACCCCCATAGGAATCCGCCGATCAGACTCGTCGCCAGATAGCTGCGTGACCACAAAAGCATCAGGTCAAGCGCCAACGCCATGGGAATCGTTGTGGCCGGCCAGATGAAATTAATCGGATAGTACTCCATGCTGTAAAAGCTGAAGATCCGACTCAGCCAGGCTCCGACCAAGACGAACACCGCGGTAAACGTGGCTCCCAGCGGCAGGCGCAGATAGTGCCAGGCCAGATAGTGGCCCACCGCGGTCACCAACAGGGCGGCGCTCGGGCCGGCGATCGGCCACCACAACTTGTCTTTCCAGTCCACCCAGAAATCCCAGTCGCCCATATAGAGCATACGGCTGACGTGGGGGATGACGGTGAAGAAGCCGATCAGGGCCAAGAGCAGGATGACATCAAAAACCTTGGCCATCCTGTGCTGGCCAAGCGCAGCAAGCTCTTCGGCCTTCATTTTTTTCACCCCTCCTGAGGCCCGCCCCTTCCTGAACGGCGTGCGTTCGGCAGACGAATCGGGAGCCTACGATGACGCCTTCGCCTCGGTTGACGCTTGCCGGGCTATTTCTCCCAGGTTTTCAAAGATGCGCGGCACCGTCTTAAAGAGCAGCGCAAACCCGGCAAAAAAGAAATACGTCGCCCAGGCAAACGGAAAATGGTAGGGCTGTACGAACAGTTCTTCGGTAATCCAGCTTGAGTGCCCCAGTTCATTAAACGCCACATTGGCGAACAGGAACCAGCCGCCGGCCGGAAACAGCAGATAGCAGAGGGGGATGCCTTTGCCCCCCTCACCCACATAGAGATAGTGTAAACGGTTATAGGCGTACCAGGAGCTGACGCCAGTCATGATGATCAACATGGGAAAGGTATAGAAGAAGAGCGGAATGTGGCTGGGCGTAAAGGCCGTATCGCGCACCACAATTTGATGCCACACGGCGTCTTGCTCGGCAAAATAGCTGACCCCAAAGCCAAACGTGGCCGCCACCGCGACCGTGGCCCAGAGCTTGCCGATGTGATTGAGCTCGTGTTCGGGGTCGATACGCCCCAACTCTTTTCTCTGAACGGCACAGGTCGAACAGGGTTTGCGATAAGCCGTAAAGCCGATGATGGCGGCGGCAATCAGGACGATCCACTCGACGTAGAGCAGACCCAACCAATACTTCGCAAATTCAGGCGTCGTCGCATCCATACCAACCGGGAACCACCACTCGCCCTGCCACAGCCTGATGAGAAACAAAGACAGCAGTCCCAGGCCGCCGCCTATGACCAGAAAGCGCACGAACGGCATCTCGCCGTGCGCCGCGTGGGTGTGCGCCACTTCCTGTCCGGCCTTCATCTGCACTGCCGGACTTTCGACTGGGGTTTGTACTGCTGCCATTGGGATTCCCTCCTCGATATTTTTGCCCAGGGACATCTGTATGAGACAACCCCGGGACGATACCCCTCCTATGTCTGAAGTGTAAAACATTGCCCCTGTACCACATATCTTCCAAAATATGCAAATACGAAAACGCCGGAGTGAGAAGAGAAAATGGCAAGCAAGGGACGACCATTCCGAACCATCCCGTTTGAGGGCTTTGAGATTCTGGTCGGCAAAGGCGATATCCAAAACGACCGGCTGACCTTCGAGGTTGCGGAGCCTGAAGACTTCTGGCTGCATGTGGTCAACTTTCCCGGCAGCCATGTGGTGGTACGCAATCCCGACCGGCTTGCCGCACTGCCGCCCGCGGTGCTCAGACGCGCGGCCCGGCTGGCGGCCTGGCATTCCAAGGCGCGCGGCAGCCGGGGCAAGGTAGAAGTACATGTCTGTCAGGCCGCCGACGTATCCAAACCGCCCGGCTTCCCACCCGGCAAGGTGCTGCTGCGTCGCTGGCAGAGCCTTAAATTCTATCCGCTTGAGCCGTCCAACAAATCGTAATGAACTTGTCGGCTCACGCTCGGCTTAACCGTCATCCGGGACTACAGACAGCGGAACCGCTCACTCTCCCAGGAAATGTTGGATGAGCGTCCAGGCTACTTCCTCCAGCGCTTCGACCTTGTTAGAGTTCGTGGCGAGGAGGACCGCCACGTCCTTGTGTGGGGCGATATACACGCGCGTGAGCGACCACCACTCCTGGTCTCCGCCCTGATGATACAGGATTGGGCCGTCTGCCCAGCGCCGCCCTGCCACCCACCATCCCAGGGCGTAATTGCCGGACCAAACCACACCCAGGTCACGGGCAAAGTTTTCTGATGCGCCGGGTTCGGCCTCTGCCGGGGTCTGCAGTTTTTGGAATGTCTCGGGTGTGAAAAAGTCACTTTCTCCTCGTGCGCCGGCAAGATGCAGGGCCACAAATTTCCCCCAATCCGCAATGGAACTGTGCACTTGTCCCGCCGGCCCCGAGACCGCCCACGCGCGTTCGTGCCCAATTGTTTTTTCGTCAATCGGGGTATCGCCCATGTGCCCGTGCGGCTGGGCGTTTGTCTCGATCTTTTCTGTGGGCCCGAAGTCTGCTGACGCCATCCCGAGCGGGACAAAGAGCCGTTCGGCCATGAGTGCTTCCCACGACTGGCCGGTGACGGCTTCGGCGATTGCACCGGCAATAATATAGCCGGAAGCGTGGGAATACTGCCAGTGTGATCCTGGTGCGGCGATGGGAGGGGCTTGGAGAGACAGCTCTACGATATCTAGCCGTTGCTCAATCATAGGCCCAGTCGGCGGCGGATTTTCAGGATCATACAGATCGAAAAACAGCTTCCAGGGCAGGCCAGCGCGATGGGAAAGCAACTGCTCAACGGTGACGGCCTGCCACGCGGCATCAATGCTCCCGAGCAAGTCGGGGAATACCTCACCGATCGTCGTCTGCCAGGAGAGGACGCCCTCGTCCACAAGCAGGCCAATCAGCGTGGCGGTCATGGCTTTGGTACAGGAAAAAAGCCGCCAGCGGTCCTGCACCGTCACCCGTTCGGGGGAGCCGACGCGTCGCACCCCAACAGCGCCCACACCAATCAGTTCCCCAGCGTGGACAATGCCGCCCGCCAGAGCCGGCAGATCGTACTTCTTACGAATCGGCTCAAGCAGGTTATTCAGGTCCTCTGGCCCAACCCCCTCCCTGACCGCCTTCAACTCCAGGTGTTGGGTACTCTGATTCCATGCAAACGTTGAGGTCTCGTTTGTTGCGGGAAAGTTCGGGACACTGACCTGCGCGTTCGCCCCTCTCACGAATGGCTCCCCCAGGGTTGTCACCGTAAACGTACTCCGGGCAAACTCTACGCCGTTATCGTAGGCCACCGCGGTGTGTTCGCCATCATCCAGATTGCCCCAGTTCATGATCGAGACAAAACCATTCAGCCTGTCTCCGCAGACAGCTTCGGTATCTGACCGCTCGTTCCCATAGGCCAGGGGAATGGGAGTGCCCCCGTCGATTTCGACTGTGATGGACCCAGTGGCCTCGCACTTCCAGCCCCGGATCACTCCAATCCCCGACAGGGTGTCCCCGTTGCCAGGGGTCTCAAGCGTGGCGGCGTGAACCAGGGACGGAGCCAGGAGAGCGAGAACAATACAGAGACGGATGAGAGCATACATAAAAACCTCCTCGTGGGACTGATGGAGAAATAATTTCTTAGTCTACTTATAGAAGGGTATTAACGATTATTTCTCATTATAGAGGGAATTTAATGGCTGTATAAGTAGATTATGTCAATCTAATCTACTTATACGGTGTTATTTGAAGCGTTCCGGTTCATACCCTTGTAGATAAGGTATGGACAGGAAGATTCTGGTCGGGCGGCGGATCAAGACGTTACGAAAGGCGCACAAGCTCTCTCAGGAAGCGTTGGCCGACAGGGCCGACATGAGTGTTAAATATCTGAGCCGAATTGAGGTCGGGAGAGAAAACCCTACGGTAGACATCCTGCTCCGTCTGGCCGACGGCTTGAATGTTGAGCCCTATGAAATGCTGTGTTTCGAGGACCTTGAGCCGGTCCGCCAATTACGGGAGAGGGCGGCAAGGCTCATAGACGAAGTGCCAGACAAGGACATCGCGCGGGTCGTTGGACTGCTCGAAGCGGTGCTGCACTGAGAACGGAGCCCGAAGCTCTTTCCACTTACGCCAACCACCGGCTCGGCCTTTGTGGTTGACAGCAGACACGAACAGGGACAAGGATACGGTGTGAGTACCAAGTCTGAACTCTTTTCATACTGTATGGCTCAGGATGCTACTGCCTAATGGAGACCGCGCAGTTGTCGATATCAGAAAGCCACGCGACTATTGTCTGGACCCGGATAATCCTAGAGGCAGCGGTAAGGCTCGGGTTTTCGCCTCAGCGCTTGGCTTGACGAGAGCCGCTACTCCACAATTACGAGAGAAGTTACAGGAAGTCGCTCAAACGGAGGAGGCGCAGCTTGGTGAGCTCGACCTGCATGGCCAACGCTATACGATAGATTTTATCATGGAGACAGAGATTGGAGCGGCATCCATACGGAGTGGTTGGATTGTCTTGCATAATCAGAGTAGACCGCGTTTAACAACCTGTTATGTCAAAAGAGAGAAAAGCTCATGATAACGAAGCAAATCAAACTGCTTGATACGGTCGCCTTACTGGAGAACTTACCAGAACGGAAACTCAAGCGCGGCGAAGTCGGCACGGTTGTTGAGGTTCTCGCGCCAGATGTCTATGAAGTCGAGTTCTGCGATGATGAAGGGCAAACATACATGGAACTCGCATTACGCAACGACCAGATTATTGCGCTCCAGACTCAGGGCGAAGCGTTAAAAATTGGTGCCTGACCAGCGGAAAAACGGCCATCTCGCCGATCCTCTTCAAGCATCTACGGGATGGAGTGTCTGACGATAGCCCGTAGGCGTGCCGTCGCGCTCCGTCATGTCGGACGTGACCCGGCATCCAGACTTCGACTCCGCCCTTCGGGCTACGCTCAGCACAAACGGCCTCGCGTTCATCCTGAGCCCTCCGGCATGGCTCAGGACAGGCGTAGCGGAGTCGAAGAGCCGGCTCCGTCTAATCCCCGAAGGCTTTCTCTTCTTTTATGCGGGCCGAGACCGGAGGCGGTATTGGGTCGGGGACCGGGGGCGATGCTTGCACCGGCCTCCGACGAAAAAGCCGGCGCGGCAGGCTTTTTAGAGCCGGAAGCGTGCGGCCCAGCCAGGTCTCAATGTCATCGAATAGGGAATACGCGACAGGAGTTACCAATAAGGTAATTAATAAGCACAAACTCTGGCCGCCAATGACCACGACTGCAATGCCCCGATGACTTTCCGCGGCCGGACCCTGGCCGATCAGAATCGGAATCATGCCGGCCACCAGGGCCAGGGTCGTCATCAGAATCGGGCGTAGCCGTTCCTTGTTGGCCTGCAAGATGGCCTCGTCGCGCGGCAGGCCGGCGGCCCGTAAATTGATCGTGTGGTCGATTTGCAGGATCGAGTTTTTCTTCACAATTCCGAATAGCAGCAACATGCCCAGAATCGCGAACAAGGCCAAATGCTGGCCGGCGATATACAGCGCCAACAGGGCAAAGGGCACGGCTAGGGGCAGGGACAGCATAATGGTAATCGGGTGCAGAAAACTCTCAAACTGCGCCGCCAGGACCATATACATGCCAATAATGGACAGCAGAAAAGCGAGTTGAAAGCTTTCCATCATCTCTTCAAACATCTTGCCCATGCCAGTTACCCCGGTGGTATAACCCAGCGGCAGGCCCATCTCCTCGACCTCGGCATCAATGTCGGCAATCGCGTCGCCGAGCGCCTTGTCTTTGGCCAGATTGCCGGTAATCGTAATCTGGCGCTGCCGGTCCTGGCGGTCGATTTGCACCGGACCAGTGCCGGGAACCATATTGACCACATTGTTGAGTATGACCTGTCCCACCGATGCTGACGGAACCGCGACCTGTTGAATCACCTCGGGCCGATTCCGACTCTCGGGTGTCAGGCGTAGACGCACATCGTATAACTCGTCGCCTTCACGATAGGTCGTAATTTTCTCACCCGCGACCATGATGCGCAGGGTTGACGCAATATCCGCAGCCTCAATGCCAAGGTCGGACGCTTTGCGGCGGTTGAGATGGACCTGGAGTTCGGGGTTCCCGCCCTCGAAGGTCGAGTCCACATCGCGCAGGCCGGGCATGTTCTGGGCACGGGTTTTCAAATCTTCGGAATATTCCCGCAGCGTTTCCAGGTCTGGGCCACGCAGGTTGTACGAGACATCCACATTCTGGAGCCCCCCACCGCTGACCGGCAGAATCTGGTCCACGCTGATCCTGAGATTGGGAAATCCCTGGACCTTCTCGCGGGCCAAATCCATGACCTGACTCTGGTGCAGGTCCCGCTCGGAGTAGTGCTTGAGGGTGACGACAATTTTTGACTTTGTGACCGACTCACCCACGGTCGAGCCAATCTCGGTCAGCAGGTGGTTCACACCCGGAAGGGGATGAATCTCCTCTTCAATCTGGCGTGTCACCGCGTCGGTTTGGGCCAGCGAATAGCCGGGCGGTGTCTTGATATTGATTTCAAACTCCCCCCGGTCGTCGCTGGCCATCAGGCTGGGGCGGACCAGACCCGCAATAAAAGGGGTGGACACAAACACGCCCAGGGTGAGGCAGACAATCGCCCAGCGATGACGCATCGACCACTTCAGCATGGCGGTATAGGAGCGATCGATGAGCCGGTAGAAGATGGACTCACGTGAGGAATGAGCGTCATCCGTGGCGTGCTCGTCGAGATGTTTGGGCAGAAAGCGCGAGCACAGCATGGGTGTCAGGGTAAAGGCGACCAGCAGGGAGACCATGATCGAAAACGCCATGGTAAACCCGAAGCTGCTCAGCCACATGCCGACGATGCCCTTGAGAAAGCCGACCGGAATGAAGATGACCACCAGCGACAGGGTGGTGGCGCTGACGGCCAGGCCCACCTCGGCCGTGGCGGCGCGCGCGGCTTCAAAGGCGTTCATGCCCTTTTCTTCTATGTAGCGATAGATGTTTTCCAGCACGACAATCGCGTCATCAATAACAATGCCGACGGCCAGGGTGAGCCCCAGCAGGGTGACGCGGTTGAGGGAATAGCCGGCCGCGGCCAAAAGCGTATAGGTCGAGATGATGGAGACCGGAATCGCAACCGCGGCAATCAGTGTCGAGCGCAGATTGCCGAGAAAGAAATACACGATGATGCTGGCAAACAGCGAGCCCAGGATGAGATGCTGCTCGACCTCGTGCACTGAAGCCTTGATGAAGCCTGACTGATCGCGGGTGACGAGCGCTTCGACCCCAGGCGGGAGGAGTTGACGAACCTCAGTCAAGCGCTCCTGAACCGCCTCGACCGCAGCCACCGTGTTCGAGCCGGACTGTTTGCGAATGATCAGCGACACCGCGTTCTTGCCGTCGTAGCGGGACAGGGAGCGGGGCTCTTCCACGCCGTCTTCGACCCGGCCAATATCGGCCAGGGTAATGGGCACGCCGTCATTGGTGGCAACCACGATATCTTCGAACTCGCGGACCGAGGTGACCCGCCCGAGCGTGCGCAAGACGGTCTCTCCGCTCTCCTGGGTGATGCGTCCGCCCGGAAATTCGACATTCTGCTTGGCCAGGGCCTCCGCAACAGTTCGGATGGCCAGCCCGTAGGCCTTGAGTCGGTCGGGGTCTATCAGAATCTGAATTTCCCGCTTCCGGCCGCCCAAGACATCAATAGCGCCAACCCCGGTCACCGACTCCAGGGGCTCTTTGACCTGGTTTTCCGCGATTTCGGTCAGCTCCTTCAGGCCGCGAAAGCCCGAGACGGTAATGGTGGCAATCGGGGTCGCATCAATGTCGAACTTCTCGACAATCGGCGGGTCCGCATCTTCGGGCAAATCAGCCAGGACCGTGCCCACCTTGTCGCGGACCTCCTGAGCGGCAATGCCAAGGTCCTTCTCCAGAACGAACTGGACAATCACTTGTGATAAGCCCTCACGGGTGACCGACCGCAGTTCATCAATCCCGCTGACCGTGTTGATGGCTTCCTCAATAATTTTGGTCACCTGGGCTTCAATCTCTTCCGGTCCGGAACCGGGCAGGGTGGTTGTCACCGTCACAACCGGCATTTCAACCTTGGGCATCAACTCCAGGGTCAGGCTGTTATAGGAAAACCAGCCGGCCACCACGAGCACCCCAACCAGCATGGTGGC
Source organism: uncultured Binatia bacterium (SeqCode) (assembly GCA_965232605.1). Classification (GTDB taxonomy): domain Bacteria; phylum Desulfobacterota; class Binatia; order Bin18; family Bin18; genus Bin18. Next base: position 972,278 of record CBDDQA010000006.1, read on the forward strand.
AAAGACGGGGCGGCGAACACACACATCGGCAAGAATCATACGCTCTCCACAGGGCTTATGGGTCGGTTGAGTCGGTTGAGTCGGTTGGGTCTATAGACCCAACGCCTGCCTGGGTTTGCACGGTCATGCCGTCGGCCAGACGGTTGAGGGCGCTGACGGCGACCGTTTCTCCTTCGGCCAGTCCTTTGGCAATTTCTATCCAGTCGCCGTCCTCCATGCCGGAGGTGACCTCACGCGAGGTGACGACGTTATCCTCGACGATAAAGATGCGCTCGACACCGGCAAAACGCGCCAGGCCGGTACGTGGAATAAAGAGGGCGTCTTCTTCTCCGAGCACGCCGGTAATGCGCGCAAAATAGCCGGGGCGGAGTTTTCCGTCAGGATTGGGGATCTCGGCTTCAATCAGCAGGGAGCGTGTCCGGTGGTCCACCCGGGCGGCCATGCGGGTCAGGGTTCCTTCAAACACCTGCCCGGGCAGGGCTTCGACTTCAACCCGAAGCGGCATACCCGCCTCGGCCACTGCGGCAAAGCGTTCCGGCACGGGGGAACGCAGCTTGAGCGGGTTGACCACGACGAGTTCGAGCAGGGATGACGCCGCCTGTTTGTACTCACCGGGATTGATGAAGCGTTCCTGAACAAAGCCGTTGACCGGCGAAACAATCCGGGTATCGCGCAGGCGTTTTCGCGCCAGAGCCAGGGTCTTTTCTGCGGTGCGGACGCGCGCATCCGTCACTGTATAGTCGGCCTCATTGGCATCCAGCCGTTGCGCGGGAATCAGGTTTTCCGCGGCTAACTCCTGGGCGCGGGCATATTCGGCCTGGGCGCGGATGAAGTTGGCTTCCGCCTGTTTGAGCGCGCTTTCCTGGACTTCGACCTCCAGGGCGAGTTCTTCCCGCTCCATCTCGGCCAGGAGCTGGCCCTGTGTGACCTTGTCCCCAAAGTCAACATACACCTGCTGGACATAGCCCTCCTGCTTATTCGACAGAATGATGCTCTCTTTGGCAAACAAAGCCCCCTGTCCCCGGCCGGTCCGCACCACGGTGCGCACGACCGGCTGGGCCACCTGAACGGTGAGGGGCGGGGGAGAGGCAACAGCGGCTTGGCCTCGCGTTTTGGCCGCTTCCGAACTGGACGATTGACAACTCGGAAGGACGAGCAGACCCAACACCATATACACTTGGCCAAGAAGGAATAAGAGGGATTTCACGCTACCGGCTCCTCATGGTTCTGATGCTGGTTCAGAACTCCGTTGAAAAACAGATCGAGCAGAATACTTGCGTCTTCGCTGACCGGACGCGCCGTCAGCCCCAAGGCCCGTTGCTGAAAGCAGCCGCGAATCGCCTCGTTGAGGACAAAGGCCGAGGCTTCGACATTATGGGGCCGAAACACGCCCACGCGAACGCCGTCCTGGATAATTTCTTCGATAAAACGGATATGGGCCAGATACAGGTCGAGCATATGCGCCGCTTCGGGATGGTTGGGTGAAGCGGCCAGAAAGTTTCGCTCCAGCAGCAGGGTCTTGAAAAAATCGCGATACGTATCGCTCAGTTCAAGGCTGACCTCAATCAGACGGTGGAGCTTTTCAATCGGAGTCAGCGCCTCGGCGACTTGGGTGCGTACCTGACCGGTGAAATTCTGTATGCCTTGCTCCACCGCCGCGGTGAGGAGTTCGTCCTTGTTCTGGAAATACAGATAGACGGTCCCTTTGGCAATTTCCGCCTCCTCGGCCACACGCTCAACCGTGGCCCCCTGAAACCCGTGGCTCGCCACCACCCGGCAGGTGGCATCCAGAATTTCACGGACTCGGAACTCGCGGAGTACGTCTTCTTTTCTTGTGGCGGAATTTCTTGTGGCTGAACTTTTAGTCATGTGACTGACTGTACAGTCATTATATGGGTTATGCAAGGGGGAAGAGTGTCAGTCTTTATCCAAGCGGCCGAAATTGAATGCAAACATCAAAAGAGGGTTTCAGACGGAATTTTAGTTCACGCCCGACTGTGTCCCTCACTGTTTGTCGGCTTCCGCTCCGTTGGTTCGGGCCATCCAGCCCACGGACAACTCTTGGGTCTGGAGACGGGTATGGCTCAACGACTTACTCATGCCGCCAACTCTTCGCGTACGTTTTCTCGCTGGCTCCACGCTACCGGTCGCACCTGATAGTTTCGTAGTGCGTCCATCACGGCCGCTGACGCCGTCTGCTCAGAGTCGTTTATCATCGCATATGCACGCGATTCTTGGGCTCGTACCTCCCTGGTGTCAATCCACGAGAGGACTACCGCTTGCGCACTGCTGCGATTCGGTCGGTTGATAGTTCGAACGATGCGTTCCGGTTGCTGGCGTGACTTTGGAATCACGAAATCGAAGAGATGGTCGTATCCTGTTTTTCCAGTAAACTTGACATGCGGCGTATAGCGAATGTCATGCACATCCATCCAGGTTGCAACATCTTCGTAAAACAGGCTCTCTGTCATCGGAGCTGCCAGGTAGAACATATCATTGACGGTAAGCATGGCCTGCACGAGATTATGTTTCCGAAGCGCGAAATTGTCAGGCGAGGCATGAACTTGCAATGTTTTGTCTTCTTGCTGCACACCAAAGCCGTTCAGTGTCATCTTGAGTAAGTCTTGACGCTTCCGGCTATCAAGCTTACACCCACCCTGTTCCAGGTCGTCAATGGTGTAACCGTCATCCGTCAGCAAAAATCCTCCATTAGATTTCTTAGCGTAGATTTGTACATAGTCGTTATGACGATCGAGATAGGGCGTCGTGATTTCGACCCATCTGCCAATCTCTCGGAGTACTGTTCTGTCCTTGAGCCATGAATAGTAGTCATCGAGCAGATGCTGAATTTCATGAATCATGTGAACAGCCCTCGTTCGATGTGAGGTGGTTGAGTGATATTGCAGAACCGCAGGAAGTCTTCAAACGTCATCCACACGTCTTTAGTTGTCCGGAACTGATCAACCGGAACAGGTACAGCCCACTTGTCACCGTAGCCTTCGCGATAGATATGGAGGTGAGGGGCGGAAATCTCCTCGCCATCCGGGTTTCTATGAGGAGCGCCACCAAGGTCGAGACGGACGAGTACAACGATTTGCCTCCCCCGTGTCTGCATCTTGACCTTGAGTAAATCGATACGACCTCGGCTTAGGTCAAGCAGAAACTTCTCCCGTTTGTCAGCGGACTGAAGCGGCAGGACTACAGACTGGCCCCCTGTTGGGAAGTCTGTCTGCTCATCTGTGACGCGGTGTTTCTCCATCGCGATTAAAGCATCCGCCTCTGCCTGGGGAAGATTAATATACGTCATCGGTCTTTTACTTTAGCTCTCTATTTGTATGTCACTGGATAGGCGGAGATACGTCTGGCACTGCTACTTCCCCTGGAATTGGGGGCGGCGTTTTTCCATGAAGGCTTTGACTCCTTCTTGATAGTCCTGGCTGCCAAAGCAACGGGTGGACCAGGACTTGATGGCGTCCATGTCGCGCAGGGTTGCCGCTTTGGCACTCTCCCGGACGAAAAACTTGTGGGCCGCGACGCTCAAGGGAGCGTTGTCAGCCATCTTGAGCGCGTATTCGCGGGTATAGGAGTCAAGCTCGGCCTTGGGCAGGACGCGATTGACCAGACCCATCTGGGCCGCTTCTTCCGCGTTATAGACCCGGGCGGTCATCAGAATCTCAGCCGCGTTGGAGACCCCAACAATATGAACGAGCCGCTCAACCCCCCGCTCAACCGGATAGGCAATGCCCAAACGCGCCGCCGGAATCCCAAAGCGGGCATCATCGGCACACAGCCGCAGGTCGCACATGACGGCCACCGAACACCCGCCACCCATGCAGAAGCCGTGAATCATGGTGATGACCGGCTTTTCGAGGCTGGCGAGCGATTTCAGCGCGCCGGCTACGGCTTGGTCGTACTCCCGCGTCGCCTCAGCCCCGGAGCGGACCTTACCGAACTGCGAGATATCGGCGCCTGAGACAAAGGCTTCCTCGCCTGCCCCGCGCAGGATGAGCACGCGCAGGTTATCGTCTGCCGCGACCTCGGCCACAAGCTGAGGCAGGGTGCGCCACATGTCCAGGTCCACCGCGTTCCGGCGTTCGGGCTTATTGAAAACGATCCAGGCTAACGGGTGCTCTTTTTGCAGAAGGAGAGTGTCTGACATGGGAAACTCCTGTTTTGTCTTTTGCGCGTTTGCGTTTGCCCAGCATACCGCTCTCGCCGGGGTGTTGTCCATTGCCGGGTCTCTTGGCCCGACCTCACCTGAAATGTCAAGCTGTCTGGTATTCCTTTTCTATCCGGTGTATCATGCCGGCCAAGAACTGGCTCTCAGTGCGACCTTTCTCTCGCATGTACCTTCTTCCAGAAACTTCATACGACCCTCTGCCGGAGTGACATTCCATAGTACAAAGTCTCGACGGCAGGAAAGACGGAGGGCAATATGGCAGATGGATGGCAAAACCAAGGCGGCTCTTCTCCCGGCGACGAACTCCTCCAGGGTCTTGAGGACCTCAAACGGACGTTCCAACGTTTTACCAAAGGGGCCGGGGTCTGGCTGATCATCGGGGCCATCGCCCTCCTGTGGGTCGGCTCGGGATTCTATGTTGTCGGGCCGAGCGAACGGGGCATCGTGCTGCGCTTTGGGGAGGTCGTGGCCGAAACCGACCCCGGCTTGCGCTTTCATCTGCCCTGGCCCGTTGAGCGACATGTGGTGGTCGATATCGCCCGTGTCCGCAGCGCTCAGGTCGGCTACCGTCCGTCAGGGGTGCCTGGACGCAGCGGCAGAGGCAGTGGCCGCACCATTCCGCAGGAAGCCCTCATGCTGACCGGCGACGAAAATATCGTTGAGGTCAACCTGGTGGTGCAGTATCGCATTCAAGACCCGGTCAAATATCTTTTTGGTGCGTATGAGCCCGAAGGGATGCTGCATTCCTCGGCGGAGGTTGCGCTACGCAGTGCGGTTGGTGGGAACACGATTGATTACACGATGACGGACGGACGGCTTGAGGTTCAGGAGCAGGCGAAGGGGGCGCTCCAGAGCCTGCTCGACATCTATCAGACCGGCCTGTTCGTCACCGAGGCCCGCCTGCTCGCGGTTGACCCTCCCAATGAAGTCCGGGACGCCTTCAACGATGTGGTCCGGGCCTTGGAGGACCGGGACCGGCTCCGCCAGGAGGCCGAAGGCTATCAGGAGGACGTGGTGCCGAAGGCGCGTGGTGAGGCCGCCCAAATGGTCCAGCAGGCCGAGGCGTATAAGGCCCAGCGGGTCATCCGTTCCCAGGGTGACGCCGAGCGTTTTCTCCAGATCCTGGCCGAGTATGAGAAAGCCAAGTCCGTGACGCGCGACCGGCTCTATCTTGAGAGTGTTGAGCGGATTATGCCGACGATGGAAAAGTTCATCCTCGATTCACAAAACGGTGGCGGCGGGGTTGTACCTCTATTGCCGCTGAAAGAGCTGAGCGCCGGCGAGACCGCAGCCGGGGCCGCAGCGAGTCAGGAGGGGAGATAAATGGTACCGCGCTTCATTATCGGGCTGGGCTTGGTCCTGGTCTTTGTCGCCGCCCAGGCGGCGTTTACGATTGGTGAGTGGGAGCAAGGGATGGTGGTGCAGTTCGGGAATCCGAAACGTATCATTCAGGAGCCGGGTCTCTACTTTAAGCTGCCAGTGGCGCAGAATCTGGTCCGCTTTGAAAAACGGGTCCTGACAACCGATGCCCGCGAGTCCGAGTATATTACCCTCGACAAGAAGCGCGTCCTGGTCGACCACGTCTCGCGCTGGCGCATCGACGACCCCCTCCAGTTCTACCGGAGCGTCCGCGACCGCATTCGGGCCATGGCCCGGCTGGATGACATTATTTCGGCCCGCCTTCGGCAAGAAATCGCCACGCATAATTTTCTCGACCTCATTCGTGAAAAGCGTGAAGATATCATGGCCATCGTGACCAAAGACACCCGAGAGACGGCCAAGAGCTTTGGGATTGAGGTAACCGACGTCCGCATCAAGCGGCTCGACCTGCCCGAAGAAGTCCAGGCCAGTGTGTTTGCCCGGATGCGAGCCGAGCGCGAACGGATTGCCAAGCGCTACCGGGCGGAAGGGGAAGAGCAAGCGCAGCAGATCCGGGCCTCTGCCGACCGGGAGCGTGAGGTCATCCTGGCTACCGCGTATGAGTCGAGCGAAAAGCTCAAAGGTGAAGGCGATGCCGAGGCCACGAGCATTTATGCCAATGCGTTTGGTAAAGACGCCGAGTTCTACGCTTTCACGCGACGACTTCAGGCCTATGAGAAAATCCTGAGCAATGACACCACGCTGCTCCTGAACCCAGACTCCGAACTCCTGAACTACTTGCAGAGTCCGGGCAGCAGTCCACCGACCAGCGAATAGTCGAGTATGCCTGGACTCGTTCGCCTGCTGCTCCTGCTTGCAGTCGGCTATCTGGTTATCGCGGGTATTCGTCGTCTCTTTTTGCCGGCTGCTTCGTCGGGTCAGAAACAGGCCGGGCAGGAACACGCTCAGGGTGTGGACGGTGTGTCCTTAGTCCAGGACCCACAGTGTGGGCGTTTTATTCCGCAGAACGAAGCGATTCAGGTCTCGCGACGTGGCCGGACCATCTACTTCTGTAGTCAGGAGTGCCGCGCCGCGTATCGGACGGTATAAGTCTATTGGGTCTGATAGGGGCCTTAGAGTCTATGGGGTCAAGACTCAACAGACTCACCCAGACCGAAATGCCGGAATGATCTCTTCCCCGATCAGACGGGTGTTTTCGTCAATATAGTCGGCTGGGCAGGCCGAGGGCAGGATGACCGTTTTCGCGCCGGCGTCAATATACTCCTGGAGTCGTTTTCGGCACTCTTCCGGCGTCCCGGCCAGGGCATATTTCCCGATCAGCTTGGAAAAATCCTGGGCGTACTGTTTGCCGAGCCGGTTGGCCGCCATCTCCCGGCCTGTGTCTCCGTCCGCATGGGTCGCGGTGAAGATGAACACCCCGGGCTGAAACGACTCGACATCCCGCCCGTACTCTTTGCGCAGACTTTTGATCTTCTCAATGCTGTCGTGGAGTTGTTCGGGCGTATACATATACGGCAGCCAGCCGTCCGCATATTTTGCCGTGCGTTTCATGGCCGGCTCCTTGCGGCCCGCAACCCAGATTGGCGGTCGTGGCTTCTGCACGGGGGCCGGTTCAATGCTGACTTCGTTCAGCGTGGTGTACCGGCCTTCGAAGGACACTTTCTCTTCCGTCCATAAGCGGGTGATTACTTCGAGTGCCTCATTCGTGCGGGAGCCGCGCTGCTTCACCGGCACGCCGCAGGCCTCGAACTCTTTTGGGAACTCTCCGCCAATGCCAACCCCGAAGTTATAGCGCCCGTGCGAGGCCACATCGAGTGCCGCCCCCATTTTTGCCACCAGGGCGGCCGGATAGAGCGGCAGGAGGACGATGGAGCTGAGCAGTTTGATTTTCCGGGTGGCACCGGCCGCAACCGAGAGCGAGATAAAGGTATTGCCCACCGGTCCGTGAAACATGACGTGTTCGCCACAACCGAGCAAATCAAAACCGAGTTGCTCGGTCCGCTGGGCAAATTCTCCGATATTGTCCATGATTGGTAAAGCCGTTCCAAATTCAATATCTCCCATACATCCTCCTACGACATGATGTTCTCTCATAGCGGTGAACGCGGAGAGGAATCAAGCCGAGTCCGGTCCGTTCCAGGCCGAACGGAGCCCCTTGGCCTACTCCTCTGGCTTCTCGTCCATCCTCTGCCATGCCCCTTTTTCCCGCAGATGCTTGACATCCTGGGCGGTCTGTTGCACCCGGATACCCATTGCGCCCAGAAGCTCAGTGCTCATAGCCGCGGTAATCTGATCCTTGACGCTGCCGCGGCCGTAGGGGTCGGCGTTCATGAAGGTCTCGATTTTTTCGCGCGGCAGGCCGGTTTCGATACAGATATCCAGAAATTGCAGCAAGTCGATTTGTCCGCGCTGTTGGGCGTACAGAGCGTGTAAGCGTTGACAGTCTGCGCATAGCCGCTTGAACCAGCCGGCGCGCTCCTGGCAGTAGGCACATTGCATCGCCCCGAGCTTAACGATTCGCCCGGAGGGGAACAACGGGCGGGGCCAGGCAATTTTGTACTGGACAGTAAGAGATGGGGGATATAAGGCTGAAAAGAGTAAACGTTCCGCAGGAGGGAGACCTATGAGTGTGATGCGGCTCGGGTATGTACATGCCCGCGAATCGGACCTGGAGAAAGCGGTTGACTATTACCGTAACGTCTTGGGGCTACAGGAAGTCGCCTGTCAGGACGGCAAACATTATTTCAAGTGCTGGGACGAGTATGACCATCACAGTCTGGTTGTTGAAAATGGTGGACTGGGCATGGTGAAGATGGGCTATAAAGTCGCGACCCAGGATGAGCTTGCCCAGATTGAGAAAGGCGCAGAGCAGTTCGGCCTGAGCGTCAGTCGGGTCTCGGCAGGTGAGAACCTGGGGATTGGACAGGCCGTCCGTTGCACGCTTCCGTCTGACCATGTCTTGGAACTGTACGCCGAGGCCGAGCAGAGCGGCACCCAGGTTGGCGTGCTCAACCCTGACCCGTGGCCGAGCGACCGGTCGGCGACCGGCATCGGACCAGACCGGTTGGATCATCTGTTACTGACGGCTGAAGACGTGCAGACCAATGTGGACTTCTTCACCCAAGTCCTGGGCTTTCGGATGAGCGAGCGGATCATTCCCGCCCCGAACAACGAAGAACTCTTGGGCGCGTTTTTGTTTTGCTCGAACAAGGCGCACGATATCGCCTTTGTCAAAGGCGCAAACGGAAAGCTGCACCACTTCGCTTTCTGGCTGGATAGCTGGAACGATATCCTGCGCGCCGGCGATATCCTGGGCCGGAATAATGTGAAAATCGACTTCGGTCCGGCCCGGCATGGCATCACCCGCGGGACCACGATTTACTTCCTGGGTCCGAACGGCAATCGCAATGAGGTCTTCTCGGGCGGGTATATGACCTATGCCGACTTCCCGTGCATTACCTGGACCGCGGACCAGATCGGGAAAGCCATTTTCTATATTCACCGAGAGGTCAACGAGCGCTTCAACACCCACGTCACGTGATGACGCCGCTGCCGGCCTGATGTGCTCGGTAGAGAGCCGCCGGCCTCACTGAGCCTGTTGGCTCTGCGGCCGAGCCGTATGGGCAGAAGGAAAATCCCGCGGAATATAGCGAGTATATAATTCATAGCGCCTGAGAATAGCATTGACATACCGCACCGCCTCGCCGCCGGGGATAAAACTGGCGTTGATCTGTCGGTAATACTCAGCGTTTTCCAGGAGGGGGAAAACGGACTCAACCGAGTCTTTCCAGCGGTAGGGGTCGTAGCCAAGAGTGTGAGCGAGCCGCTGGGCCGCTCTGACTCGACTCGGGCCGAGCAGATAGCCACTCAGGGCCAGGGCAAGACGGTCCTGGGTCCGTCCGTCGGGGAATTGCCGCAGGAGAAACTGAAGATACTTGGTTCCTGCCTCAAGATTGCCGTGCAGGGTGTAAAAATCTTTTACCCCGACCTCACGAGCCGCAATCTCCCTGACTTGCATCAGGCCATACGCGTCGCGCGGACTCCTCCGTTTTGGGTCAAAGCGCGATTCCTCAAAAATAAGCGCGGCGATAAGCCGCCAGTCAAAACCGGCCTGCTCAGCATAACGCGCAATGAGGGGGTCGTGGCGCGACAAACGGCTGGCCAAGAGGGTGGACTCATCCGAGCGGAGAAAACGAGTCGTGGTAAAGTATTTTTCGTACAGAATTTTCCGCAGGCCAGACCGCTTCGTTCGAGTGTGATGCTGATTCACCGCGGCGAGGAGTTCCGAGGATTCCGCTCGGACCGCCCAGCCTATGCGGGCCGGCTCTGGAAGGCGGTAGACACTCCGCAGCGTCCCTGGCGCGGCCAGGCGGACGAGGTCGACAACGGGCGCTGGGGCGGGCGCAAAAGGGACGTGCCTTTTCACTGTTGCCAACAGGGTGAGACCGGAGAAGCCCCCAGACAGCAGCGCCGGCGGCGCGGGAGGCACATGCAGCAGCGCCGGATGAGGCTGGTCTGCCCGAGTAATGACCTGGATATCTACGACCATATGGGCCCGAGCGTAGCGAACGCGAGCGGACGGGCCACCGGCCGGGATAAAAACACCGGCCGCAATATCGCCTTTCCCTTCAGCGAGCCACTGTGTGAGCGCAACGCCTGGGGGCGGGGTTCGGACCTGAAGGGTGACGCCAAGCTGCCGGGCAAACGCGCGGGCCAATTCGTATTCAAACCCGTGTTCCTGACCACGGTAGAGAAAATAGGACGACGCATCATGGTGCATGAGCACGGTGAGTACGCCCCGTTTTTGGATAGCGGCGACGGTGGGCGGCGGCGCGCGAAGGGCGAGAACCGCAGCGGGAGCCGGCAAGACTGGCGCAGAGGGGGGAGACCGGAGCACCACACCGCCGAGCACGCTCATCAGCGTCAGGACCAGAATGCTGAAACGCAGACTATGGTGTTGCATATAGATGGCGGGCATATCTTTTACGTGCGATATTGTACAGCCCGTTCCTCCGGCGTGTTTGACAGCCTCAGACTTTTTACTTACCGTGCCCGTGTGAGCACGCGCGAAAAAATTCTCGACGTTGCCGGACGGTTGTTTGCCACGCAGGGATATGCCGATACCTCATTGGCCCAAGTGGCCCGGTCTGCGGAGGTGAGCAAGGCCCTCATTCTGTGGCATTTCAATAGCAAGAATGACCTCTTTCGGGCGGCCTTACAGAACTTCCTGTCCCCGTACGCTATTGACGCGACCGGCCTGCGTGGGCTGAGCGAACGGGAACAATTTGAGAAACTCATTGATGACTATTATACCTTTATCACTGACCACTTACCGTCAGTCAAATTTGTCCTGGGCCAGGTCGTCCGTGAGGAAGAGAACGCCAAAGAGGTCATTGACCATGTCAGCGACCTCTACCATGTGTATCAGCAGTTGTTGACTTCCATTCTGAATCAGGGCCGAAAGACGCGCGTCTTTCGGTCTGATATTCAGTCGGCAGAAGAGGCCGCCTTGATTATGGCCACCCTGACCGGATTACTGGTCCAGCGACTCGTTGACGCCAACAGCGGCGTCGATGCGCTTCGGTTGCTGGCCCGCTTCAAGGAGACGCTCCGCAGCCGACTCTATACACTCGAGGCGGCTCCTCCTCTGGGCCGCATCGCAGCCTGTCATCCTGCTGATGGAGCGCGCTCTGCCGCGGAGGAGCGATAGCCACATCCGTGAGCACGACAAGGAGGGCTTATGGTCGAGAAAACGATTGAACTGACAGGTTTGTCTTCAACCAGTATTGAAGACGCGGTCTCTCTTGCCGTCTCCCGGGCGGCCGTCACGGTCAGCGGGATCTACGAGGTCCAGGTCTCAGACATTACCGCAGTGGTCGAAGACGGCGTGATAGCCCGCTGGAAGGTGAAAATAAAAGCAACATTTCCCATTAAGGACAGCATACACGAATGACACAGACCGAAGCCAAGACCGACGCAAAAATCCGCGAAGTTGCCTCCGGCGTCTACCAGCTGTTTTTGCCGCTCCCGATGCGGCCGAGCATTGTCAATGTCTATCTTGTCAGGGACGCTGATGAATGGGCGTTGATCGATACGGGCATGCACACCGCAGACAGTATTGCCACGCTCAAGGCCGCTCTCAGCGCGGTCGGCTGCCAACCGACGTCTATCCGCAGCCTGATCTCAACCCACCATCACGCCGACCACTTTGGGACCTCGCGGACCTACCAGGAGTTGACTGGGGCCGAGGTCTATCTGAACGAGCTGGAACTGTCCCGGGTCGAACGGCTGCAAGCGACCGAACGCCACCCCGAAGCGTTTGCGTTTTTTCAGCAGCACGGCATTCCGTTGGACTCGCCCGAGCAACTGCCGACCCCGGGCAGCTTTTACGGCTCTCGCTATATGCCGGCCAAACCGGACCGTTTCATTCGTGATGGCGAGTCCCTCTACGTGGGGAAACGTGAGCTGCGGGTCGTCTGGACGCCCGGTCATACCCAAGGGCACTGCTGTCTCTACTTGCCCGAGGATAAGGTCATGATCGTGGGCGATCATCTTCTGCCCAAAATTACCCCCCACGTTGGGGTGTACTATGCGGGGCCGGACAATCCGCTCCGGGATTTTCTCGACTCCCAGGAAAAGATTCAGGACTTTGACGTGGAACTCGTGTTGCCCGCCCACGGTGGCGTGTTTAAGGACCACCGTTACCGGGCCAAGCAGATTATTCAGCATCATCGCTACCGTCTGGATGAGATGTACGACCTTATTCGTGGGAAAGCGCACTCGGCCTATGAAGTCGCCTCCAAGGTCTTTGATTTGAATTCCGGCCTGCCCATCTTTCATGTGTTCGCGGCCACGTTTGAAACCTTGGCCCATCTGCACCTGCTGATGTACGATGGGAAGGTACAACGAGTCGAAGACGAACCCATCACGCGCTTTATCGCCTGAAGCGGAGGCGCGGGGGTCCCGGAGCGTATTGCACTCCGGGGGGTTTTCGCATGCGCTACACTGTTTTCGATATCGAGACTCGCATAGACAAGAGCCTGGTACGGGCCGTTTATTTTCCGCAGGCGGAAGAAGAGGGCCTGTCGGACGACGACACTTACCGCCGGATGCAGCAACGCCTGCGCGAGGAACAGGGCAACGATTTTTTCCCGCTGTCTTTTCACCAGCCCATTTCCATCGCGGTCGGGCAGGTGAATGAAGAGCGAGTGCTGACCGCAGTCGAGACGATTCAGGCCGAGGAGGCCGCTCAGTCAGAGGCGGCCGAGGAAGCCTTAATCCGAGCGTTCTGGGAACGGCTGGAACGCTTCTCCGGGACCCTGGTCAGTTTCAATGGGCGGAATTTCGACCTGCCCGTGCTGGAACTGCAAGCCCTCAAGCACGGCTGCCGCATTCCACGCTATTTTAGTGGCAAGGCCCGTTACCGCTTCTCTGACGAAGGCCACTACGATCTCTACGATTTTCTGACCAACTACGGCGTTCACCGTCTGCGGGGCGGCTTTAACGCCCTGGCCAAGCTGGTCGGACTACCGGGGAAAACCGATATTGACGGGTCGATGGTCCAGCAGTTGTGGGAAGACGGACGTTTGGACGATATTCACCGCTACTGTCGCACTGATGTCATCCAGACCTATTTTCTTTTTCTGCGGGTCGAGCTGATGCGCGGACGAATAACCCAGCAACAGTACGACACCGCTGCCGAGCAGTCCGCGTCTTTTCTTGAGGAAGAAGCCTAGGGCGTGGCGGGACCTCGGCTCTCGACTCGCTCGTCAGTGGATTTTCAGGCTGGCTGCGCAGAAAGAGTATAGGTCGATAACGCACGGCGCCGGCTACACCATGGACATTTCAAAGGGATGTATTTTTCTCCTGCTCGGCGTAAGCCTCTTTCTGGGGTGTGTCTCGCACACAGAACGCGTACCGTACCGTCCACACCTGACGCAGCAAGACGAAGGGGTATGGGCTGAGGTGAAGCGGGAGTTTGGCTGGCAGTCGTCGCGCAAAACAACCAGGCCGAAAAAAAGACAGGCATCGTTCTATACAAGAATGGTCCGAAGCGTCACAGGCTGGTTTACGGATGACGAGCAGCCGGTAGGACCGGACCTCCATCCACGCCAGTGGGAACGGATGCACCAGGAATACGAGCGGGAGCAGAAGAAGAGGTTGGGGCTGTACTAAGGGCGGGGAGAAAGGCTATCGATACGGTCAGGGCTTTGAGAGGGAAAGGAGCGCCATGAAAGCACTGGTTGTTGGGGGCACGGGACCGACCGGACCGTTTATTGTGAATGGCCTGATTGAGCGGGGCTATGAGGTCACGATTTTTCATCGTGGAACGCACGAAATTCCCGAGATTCCGCCTGAGGTTGAACATATTCACGGTGATCCGCATTTCCGGGAAACCATAGACGCCGCCCTGGCTGGCCACAGGTTTGATCTGGCGGTCGTCACCTACGGACGGATTCGCTTTCTTGCCGAAGCCCTGGTCGGCAAGGTCGGGCGTTTTGTGGGTGTGGGTGGGGTGGCGAGTTACCGGGGGTATATGGACCCCTCGGTGCTGTCTCCCGTTGGGCTCAAGGTGGCGGTTGCCGAGGACGCGCCCGTTGTTGAGAGCGAAGCGGAACTCCGCTTTGCCTATCTGATCGCCCAAACCGAACAAGCCGTGCTGGAATACCATCCCACCGCGGCCTATTTCCGGTATCCCTACGTCTACGGCCCCTATCAGCTCGTGCCACGCGAGTGGTGTGTGATCCGGCGTATTCTTGACAAGCGCCCGCATATGATCGTCGCCGATGGCGGGCTGACGCTTTTTACCCACGGCTATGCCGCCAATCTGGCCCACGCGGTGTTGCTGGCGGTTGACCAGCCCGAGGCGTCGGCCGGACAGTTATACAACTGTGGCGATGAAAGCCAGCTCACGATTCATCAGGTGATCGAAGTGATTTCCAGAGCCATGAATTATGACTGGGACATTATCAGCATGCCCAACGACCTGGCGCGCCCCGCGCGTCCCTACACCCTGCAGGAAACCTCGCACCACCGTGTCGTTGACCTGACCAAGATCAAAAACCAGCTGGGATACGCGGACCGCTATCCAGTCGAAGAGGCCCTGGAAAAAACGGTCGCCTGGTATCTGGCCAACCCGCCCGAACGAGGCGGGGAGATCGAAAAGCGCCTGCAAGACCCATTCAACTACGAGGCCGAAGACCGCCTCATCGCCGCGTATCAAGACAGCATGCAGCGCTTGGCCGATATTCCCTTTACAGTCCAAACCGACCGCCCGCACCCGTATGCCCATCCCAAAAAGCCGGGTCAGGAACGGGACCACAGGGAACGCTAGAGGCGTCTTGTCGGGGAGGGAAGGTTATCACGTCTTTGTAAATGCCGCTGGCAGCGTAATAAAGAAAAGCTACTTCGTCCAGCGCAAGACATCGCTACCACTCTGGAGCAAATGACGATGCTGTGTAGCCGTCCGTCATTCCTGCGAAAACAGGAATCCAGGTCCCCAGCCCCCCCG
Organism: uncultured Binatia bacterium (SeqCode); assembly: GCA_965232605.1. Taxonomy (GTDB): domain Bacteria; phylum Desulfobacterota; class Binatia; order Bin18; family Bin18; genus Bin18. Next base: position 987,349 of record CBDDQA010000006.1, read on the forward strand.
TTCGTCCTGAGCGTAGCAAAGCGAAGTCGAAGGACTGGATGCCGGATCAAAGCCTGCCCCGGACATGATCCGGGGTCCGGCATGACGAGAGCCCCCTGCACGAGGGCCTATGTGAAACACCCTAGTGGTCCTGCCCTTACGCTGGCATCAGGCCAAAGTTGTACTCCAGCAGCGTAAAGGGTGTTGTCAGGCCATAACGTTCGGCCAGGGTTGCGTCCTCGCATTCCTTGAAGTCGGCCACGAGCGAGTCCTTGGTGGCAAATACCGCGTCAGAGTCCAGATAGGCGTCACCCTTCACGAAGATGTGGGTGGTCAAAGGTTTGTAGCCGGCGGCGGAGAGCATGAAATGCACATGCGCCGGCCGCATCCCGTGCCGTCCGGTTGCGTCCAGCATGCGGCCGACCGGGCCATCGGTCGGAATCGAATAGCTCACCGGAGTTTCAGAGATGAGCGCATAACCGCCGTCTTCTTCAGTCGTGAATCTCCCGCGCAGATTCCACTCCGGCGCGTCCTGATCCTGAATATCGTACAGGCCGTTGGCCGAGGTCTGCCACACATCAACGGTTGCGCCGGCAATGGGTGCCCCCTCGGCGTCCGTAACCTTTCCCCTCATTAACGTTGGCCGCGTGCCAAGGTCTCTGCGGATGACGGAGGTGCCGTTCTTCTGCTCGGGTGCGTCCTCGACATAGAACGGACCCAGGACGGTCGATTCGGTCCCAAGACCCGTCTTGGGATGATTGAGCGTATCGACCAGCATGGACACCCCGAGCGTGTCGGACAGCAGGATAAACTCCTGCCGTTTATCGTCGCACTTTTTGCCCGTGGCGGTCAGAAACTGAATGCCTTCGAACCATTCGGCCTCCGTGAGTTCAACTTCCTTCACAAAGGCGTGCATATGCTCGATGAGACTGGTGATGATGCGCTGCATGCGCGGGTCCTGAGTCTTGCTCGCATATTCTTTCACAACCGCTTCGGTGATGTTGTCTGCTGTATAGTCACGCATATTCTCCCCTCCTTTTGAGACAAACCAGCCCTGGGAGCCACGGCTCCACTCAGGCCCTTCGTCCAGGCTCAGGACAGGCCCTTCGTCCAGGCTCAGGACAGGCATAGCGGAGCGAAGGGGGTGTCGCCTAGCCCTTGTTGTATTTTATTTTTGCCTTTCCCGACTGGGTTCCCAATCCCGGCTGTGGGCTTTATATTTCATCAGGCGGAAGAAGAGATGCACGTATGACGAAACCACTCCTCATTCTGAAAACGGGCGAATTGCCTCGTGCTGTGACCGCGCGGTGTGGTCGGTACGAGCAGGCGTTCTTCAATGTTCTGGGCCGTTCGCGCTGCGTTGTTGTTGATGCGCGCAAGGACACCTTCCCCGAACCGGACTGGGCCGGCATCATTGTCACCGGCTCACCGGCTTCGGCGAACGACCCCGACCCCTGGGTGACCAGGAGCGAAGATTTCCTGAAACGGGCCGCGGATCAGTCCGTGCCCATCTATGGGATCTGTTTCGGCCACCAGCACGTTGCCCGCACGTTTGGCGGCACGATTGAAAAAAATCCACAGGGCTGGGAACTCGGCACGGTGACGGTCAGCCTGACTCCGGACGGGCAGAAGGACCCTCTCTTTGCCAGCATTCCGGCCTCCTTTCCGGCCCAGCAGAGTCACGGCGAGATTGTGACCGCCCTGCCTCCGGGCGCGACCGCCCTGGCCCACAATGAGGCCTGTCCCTATCAGGCATTTTCCCTGGAGACGCATATCTGGGGAACCCAGTTCCACCCGGAATTCACCCCCATGATTATGGAAGGGCTGATTGCTTCGCTGGCGGCAGTTTTACCGCCCGGGTCCTTCCCGCGCTGGCCGGCTGCACAGCAGGCGTTGCAAGACTGGCTGCTCAAGGCCATGCAAAATGCACCCGCGGCCCAGCGCTGTCTCACGAATTTTGCCGCGCTGGTCACACAGCGCTTAGGGGCGTAAGTAGGATAAACGCAGTTGGCCGGAGACAATCGCCTTGGTCGCACGCTTTATGCCTTCCGCGTCATCGACCACCATCCAGGGGCCGGTATGCACGACGCCCTGCAAGGTTTCTCCCGCCCGGATGAGCTGGGGATACAGCGCATGGGTTGTACTGAGGGCACGGTCTGTCGGCATAACCTCAAAAATACGCGGCGCCAGGACCTGGCAGCCGGTAAACATGAACCGAGAAAGAGGTTCGTTGATCTCAATCTCGCTCGGCTCGCCTCGAATGCGCCGAATAACTCCACGCTGATCTGTTTCAATCAGGCCATATTGCTCTTCATCCGGATTCGGTCTGAGCAGCAAGGTGCCAATGGCATGGGTCTGCCGGTGGGCGGCCAGGAAGGCGGTCAGATCGAAATCAAGGATCGTATCCGCGTTCAAAACTAGAAACGGTGCGCCGTCGAGAAACGGCTGGGCTTTCTTGATCCCGCCACCCGTGTCCAGGAGCGGGTCTTCCGGCGAATAGGTGATCCGCAGGCCGTAGGCACTTCCGTCGCCCAATACGTCTCTGAGCAGATGCCCGAGATGGTGGAGGTTAATGACGACCTCTTCGACGCCGTGGGATTTGACAAACAGCAGGGTGTATTCAATCAACGGCCGACCGGCGACCGGCACCAGCGCTTTGGGAAGCGTCTCCGTCAGCGGCCGCATCCGGGTCCCGAAGCCGGCCGCAAGAATCATGGCGCGCATGGAATCCCCTTGAGTTTAAAAGAGTGAGTGCTATTCATCTTCTTTTTTCGTATATAAGGTTATTCATAAAGTGGAAAAAAGAGTAGGGTATCGTGCCTTCTTCTGAACAACCGTTGATTTATTACAGTTCTCTCGAACTGGAAAACGTTCGTTGTTTTGGCGAGCGCCAAACTCTGGAACTTACGGACGAGAAAGGTCGTCCGGCTCGATGGACTTTACTCCTAGGAGACAATGGGGTTGGTAAGACAACTCTCTTGCAATGCTTAGCATGGATGAGACCTGTTCCGGCTGGCAATGTGAGGAGAGGGAGAGAATACTCGCCTAAAAAAATTGAACCTCACTTAAATGGCGAACCAGATGACGACGTGTTGAACTCTCTTCTGCGGACGGGATCCGACGTAGAACTTAACCTCAAAGCTACCCTGACTCTTGGACAAGAATTAGGAAGTGAAAAAAAGGAGAAAAGGCAGAAAATCGAGACAGGAATATGGATGCGCGGTGCTAACCAGGAACTTCAAGAGCGTAAACTAAAAACGAATAGGTTTCCTCGTGAAATCGAAGATATCTTGCTGCTTGAGCCCTTGATGTTGGGATATGCAGCCGACCGCCGTATGGGCATACTAAACCTGGACAGTAATGAACTTACTGACTCACTTGCCTCGTTTTTGTCAGACTCGACAGAACTTTATGATGCAGAGGAGATGCTGCTCCAGTTGGACTACCTCGCTATGAAGAGTAGAGGGCGTCATAAGAGGCGCTTGGAGCAAGTCAAACAAATCCTTTCGGTGATTCTTCCTGGTATCTCAGACAAAGACGATATTGATATTATAGGGCCAAAAGTCCCAGGACGACCTGAAATACCCAGCGGTGTCCAGTTCAACACTCCTTATGGTGGTGTTCCACTCACTCGCTTGAGTTTAGGTTACCAAACGACCTTGGCTTGGACTGTTGACTTAGCCTGGCGGCTTTATGAGAAATTTCCTGACAGTAAAAATCCTTTGGCTGAGCCGGCCATTGTCTTGATAGATGAGATAGACCTCCATCTTCATCCACGCTGGCAGCGCCGAATTATGGTGGACCTGAGCAAAATTTTCCGAAAAATTCAGTTTGTTGCAACTGCACATAGCCCCTTGATGGTTCAGGCTGCGGCAGACGCTAACCTTGCAGTTCTACAAGAGCAGGATGGACAAGTGATAATTCAGAATCAGCCTAGATTCATAGAGAGCTGGAGAGTAGATCAAATTCTTACGAGTGAGCTTTATGGGGTGTCTGCTCGAAGCCCCCGTATCGAGGCCCTGACCAAGGAGAGGGATACATTGCTAGATAAGCTAAAAAAGAGTCCATCGGAGAAGAGACGGTTAAAAAAAATAGAGGAAGAGCTGAGGAATCTGCCAAACGAGCAGCTGGAAGATGAAGAGACAATGGACTTTATTCGACAAGCAGCGGCACTCCTCAAGCGACAGAACATTCGGCAGTAATGATTAAGATCGAGAAGCCTGCCAGATCGCCAAAGACTCTTATAGAGAAAGGGGAGGCGGAGAATAAAAAGCATTGTATCGCCTATAAGCGCAATCCAGATGATTATGAGTCTGGGCGGGAAGTGTTTGAGTTCAAAGAAAAAATATATAGAGCGCAAAGCGTAAAGAAAGCCCTGTTACGCGCACAGCATAATAAGTGTTGCTACTGCGAATCAGAGTTCTTAAGTACGTCCTACGGGGCTGTGGAGCACTATCGTCCGAAAGGAGCGGTGCGACAGGCCCCTAGGCAAAGCAAGCAGTATCCTGGCTATTATTGGTTAGCTTATGACTGGGACAATTTGCTTTTCAGTTGTACGGTTTGCAATACAACGTATAAACGAGAACTATTTCCTCTCACGAATGATAAGGAGCGGGCTCGCAATCATAACGATAATATTGAGCGCGAACGACCCCTCTTCATTAATCCAGCGACTGAAGATCCCCGAAAGCATATTCGCTTTCGGGGGGCGACGCCTAGTCCTCGTACAAAAGTTGGTAGAGAAACTATCAAAGGAATGGGGTTGAGGAGGAACGACTTAGTAGAGAGGCGGCGGCGACGGTTGCAAGCGTTAAGAACCTTGCAAGATTTTATTGAGCTAGGAAAAGATTCCACGGACTCTGAAGTACGAGAAAAGGTACAGGAAGCACGGGAACGTCTTGCTGTCTCTGTCTGTCCGAATGCGGAATACAGTTCGATGGCCCAAGACTTCCTAGACACTTAAATCACAAGAGACTTGGAGAATTTCGGACGACTAGAACCGTTTAGTTAGACCGGAGCCTTCGCACAAAACAAATTCCCGCTGTTGTTAGGGTTGGGCAACCAACGAATGCTTCAATCCCACGAATCTGTTGTTCGATTTTGATACGCCGATTACGCATATAGTCAATGCTCTCCGAAGGCCATATGGATAGGGTCAATAACTGTTCGAGAAACTGATCAATCACTCGAAAAACATAGAGGGCATGTAAGATGCCTTGGGGTGATCGAAGCTCTCCTTTCCAGGGAGAAAAATAAGTGTCATCAGACGGACAAATCAGGGGTAGGGCCTGTTCGAGAAGTGTGAGCTGGAGATGCATTGCTTCATGCACGATAGACTCGGCAACACGCAGCTCACAGTTCATCTTTCGTTGCTGTGGGATCGAGACAAATATGGAGAAGGGGACGTATGGGTCGCTATGGCTCACGTCATAGTCATCGTCTTCAGGCTTGAGAATATGGCAAACTCTAACTAACGAGCCCACTGTTTTCTGCAACGTTGGCACATGGGCTAGAATGTGTATCGCATCTTGTAAGCAACCGAAGATGGTGGGCGTAGTTAGCTCAGCCCGTGAATAAAAGGTAAGTCCCATTTCCTGATACTTATGGCGATCGTTTTCTGGAAGAGTTTCGATCAGCATAACTGATGCGATATTTTCTCCGCAGGGACTCACAGACAACCTATCTACAATATGATGGGGTGCTCCTGCGTTGCCAGCACGAACGCGACTTGTCCCATAATCATTTTTTGTTATAGCCGTCTGTTGGTGCAGTGTTCGCCACCGTCGTGCCGTAAGTGGAGCAGCTAAACCGGGGAACCACAGCGGAGTAGAGTGGTTCTTCAAGACCGCTCGGATGTTCTGAAGAAGATTAGCCACCTCCGCCCCTCTCGATAAATGAATAGACCAGCGTAAAACGCGTGCCGACGTAAATAGTTGAGACGGCATGATACGAGTTCTGCGTAAGAGCGAAACCTACCGCGCTATTGTGTCGGGGGCGGAAAATCTTGTGGATATCGGCAGGGTCGTCACTATGAAAGAAGAGTAAAAGCCCGCCGTTTTCATCCTGCCAACCCTTGTTGAGTTGTATGAGCAGGCGATGAGTCTCGGCACCGGGAATAAAATCATTGTGAAGCCGAATGCGTTGTCCAGGAATAAGCTTATGCGCTGTGATATCTGGATGATCTTTCAAACCTACCTCAAATACCTCCTCAAGACGCTTTTTGATGGATGTCAAAAAAAAAGGAGAACGTAAAAAATTGAGACCCCGAGGCAATAGAACATCCCACAGGCTGAATTCAAATTGTTCATAAAAGTCGGTTTTAACTAACTGCCACGGAACATCGGTTTCTAGCCAGGCTAAGATACTCTGACTAGTATCTGGCTGAAGAGCTTCAGGAGAAACGAAATACGGGAACGGCTTGGAAGACACTTCAGCCGCAGTGAGCCGCAGTGGTGTATTCATACCTCGTGTGAAACGAGAAGGTCTGCTACACGGTTGCGTATATGCCCGATTAGAAAGAGTTGATCGGCGCAGTATACTGATGGGTTGTGATACTCGCTATCATCACGCCATCTATTAACGAGCATCCCACCACCACAGACACTCAGCTCTGGACAAGATAGGCAAGCAGAAGCCGTTGGGCGTTGAAGCGTATAATATATCGAAAACTCGTCCGAATTGGCTACTTCAGTAAGGTTGTGAGTATGGACGGACCACTGCTTAGCAAAACGATCAGCCCCACTAAATGTACTTTTTAAGGTGTCGTTTTTCGTCACAGAACCATCAGTATCGATAACGATGATTCCAAAAACCTTAGCCCCTATTCCTTCTTTTGTTCCAGAGCCACCCAATATGAGTTTGGTCATATCATCAAGCAAGCGAACCTGAGGCGGTTTCTGATCCGCTAGATAGATATCTAAAAACTTGGCGAGCCACCTCCCATTTTCCGTGGACTGAAAAGACGCCTTGCCATAAGGCAACCGCGAGTGATTGCCGTCTCGATAAAGGAGGTCGAGACTTGGAGCGTTGAGACTCTTGAAAAAATTGTAGACCTCACAGGGGTCTGACTTTGAATCAATCACTGCCAAGAGGCCTTTATAAAGAAAGTCAGAGTCCCGATGATTCTGGAGCTTCTCGATACCTTCGAGAACTTTCTTATGGGTCCCCTTGCCCTCGTGATCTATTCGATGGCGGTCGTTAACATCCGGTGGTCCGTCAATACTAACTCCTAAGCTTGTGCGATACTCTGAGCAAAGGTCAAGAATCTCTTCGGTAATAAGCATGCCATTGGTTTGCAGGCTAAAGGGATAATCACTGGGCAGGGTTCTACGAAGCGCAGCAAGGAGGACCCCAAGTTTCTTATGGCCAAGCAACAACGGCTCACCACCGTGGAAGACGACAGCAAAGCGGCGTTGTTGCGCACGAGACAAATCTCCTAGGGCCTTGGCTAACGCTGTAATCGTTGTATCGGAGATTTGTTTAGGCATAGTAGCCCAACGCATATCTCCCATATTGTAGACGTAGCAGTACCGACAGTTGATATTGCAGCGGCTGGCAACTTTTACGAGGACCGTATCAATTGCTATCACATTGTGGCCCTCGGGGACCTCCTTATTCAACGGCCCCGGTTGTGGCGATTATGTGTCCGATTATAGGCGTGCGTTTCGGGCGATTCTTCATTACGCACCTCCTCAATCAGTCTGGAGAGCGTAGGACTTGAAAGTGTACTCGTGTCTATTTCTGTAAGATCGGGAATGATGGACGGATCTTCGGTATGTGGGGCGGTATCTTCTTTCATTATGAGGTCCTCCCGCAATTCATTAGTTTATATCTTATCCGCTATTTAATGAATTTTCTATTATAGGAAAAGTTCCTCAATTGGTCTTAATATTCGGGAAAATGAAAAAGGTCTGATTTATCAGAGATTTATGAATGCTCTTCGGCTATCTGTCAGAGTACTGGACTCAAACAGATATAGTCGGGATTCTGAGAATTCTCAGAAATAACAATATCTTAGGGAAGAATTCTATATTTTGTAATAGAATTTATCTATCCATTGGGCGCCTGTTTACTCTGAGAAATGCTCTGGAAAATGCTCCGCCAGAATGTCTTGCAGATGTCGATAGTGCGGCAGACGGCCTAATACCCGGCGGATCGTTGCCAGCGTCGGCGGAATATAGCGCGTATAGCCGCTCTTACCTTTTTCCAGTTCCAGATAATAGAAACGACCGACAACCTTACAGGCCTTTTGGAGCAGGCATAGATTATACTCGTCCCACACGTATTCCGGTGACAGCGGGTCACCACCAGTGTGGTGCCACGCCTCGTGGTAGTAATTGACCAGCGCCTCTTCCAACTCCGGGGAGACGACTGCCGGCGTATCCCGGTCATTGAGCAGCGTGGCGAGATCATAGGTGGCCGGGGCGAGCAGGGCATCCTGAAAATCGATCACCCGGATGCGCTCCTGCTGCACGAATAAATTCCAACTGTGGTAATCGCGGTGGTTGAGAAAAAAGGTGGCCCGGTCGAGACGAGTAGAGATGTCTTCAAAGATGCCACTCAGGGTCTGAGTCTCTGCCGGCGAGAGGGACTGCCTGCCGCGTTTCTCCAGGCCCCATTCGACAAAATGCTCAAATTCCCACAAGAAGAGGCGCTTATCAAAGCGCTGCCGAAAGGCAATGCACTGCTCGTTTTTCTGACGGGTGCCCTCGATTTGGATGAGCAATAACTGATCGATGGCACGCCGGTACCACTGTTCCACCTCGGCTTGGGGCAGGTCCTGAACGGCATCGCGTAAGGGCAGGTCGCCAATGTCTTCCAGGAGGAGAAAACCATCCTGATAGCCATCCACGTAGAGCTCTGGGATATTCACTCCTAGAGGCTCAAGAAAGGCATGCACGTTGAGATAGGGCAGTTCCTTGAGGGGTTCGTCGAATACGGCGAGTTCGTCCGAGGAGAGCGCCAGCCCGCTGCCGGCCAGAATCATGACCACCGCCGAAGCCGGGCCGTCACCGCTCAGAGACAGCCGCACATAGCTCCGGCTTGAGGCGTCTCCAGCCAGTAGATCAATCCGCGTAATCCGCGTCTCTCGCCCCCACTTTTCAGCAACGGCAGTGTCGAGTGTCTGGCGTAGTGTCGCATCCATAGCTGACGAGAGAAATAAACATGTCCCGCTTTGACCGCGCTGGAAAGGACACGTTCATTTCTCGTAGCAAGCGGGCGAGGACTTGTCAAAAATGAGCGTCCAACAACAGATCTACGTTGCAAATCGTCCACGCCTGTGATGGGAAAAAGCAGTGGACTCTGACCTGGATGTCACAGCATTATCGCACAGCCAGCTGGTAGCTCTGGTCGATGACTTGCGCCGACAGCTAGCTGCCAGAGAGCGAGAAATCGCCCGGCTGCAACAGTCCGGTGCCGGGAAGTCAGCGCCGGGCGCTGAAGACAACACTGTGGAAGCAGAACCGTCGCCCGGCACGCAGGCTGCCCTCATGGCGCAGCTCGAGCAGATATACCCCGAGGACTAGGTCCGCCTTCACTCACCACACTCCCGCGTTCCCTAATCTCTTTACCCCCAGATATGAAGCGGTTAAGCTAGGGCCGCGGAAGGAGACGGGAATGGATTTCAACTTTACCCCGGAAGAGGAGGCTTTCCGGCAAGAACTGCGCGCGTGGCTCCAGGATCATCTGCCGGCCGGCTACGATCCTGAGCATTTTGACGATATCGACGCGGACGCGCGCTTTGAGTATCAGCGGGCGTGGCAAAAGACCGCTCACCAAGACCGTTGGGTGGGTATCCACTGGCCAGAGGCATACGGGGGGCGCAACGCCAGCCTCATGGAGATGTTCATCTTCAATCAGGAGCTGCACCGAGTCCACGCCCCACGGTTTGCCAATACGCTCGGGCTGATGATGTCCGGTCCGACCCTGATTCATTGGGGCACTGAGGAGCAGAAGCAGCGCTATCTGCCCCGGATTCTGTCGGGCGACGAAATCTGGTGTGAGGGCCTGTCCGAGCCGGCTGCGGGGTCTGACTTGGCTTCGATGCAGACGCGAGCCGTAGAGGATGGCGACTATTTTGTGGTGAACGGCCAGAAAGTCTGGACCAGCTTTGCCCACCGGGCGGATTTCATCCAGCTCTTTGTCCGCACCGACCCCGATGCGCCCAAACATCGGGGGATCAGCTGTCTGGCCGTGGATATGAAAACGCCGGGAGTGACGGTGCGGCCGCTGGTCCAGATGACGGGCGATTCCGAGTTCAACGAAGTCTTTTTTGAGGAAGTTCGGGTGCCCAAGACCAATCTGATCGGGCCAAAAAATGAGGGCTGGAAAGTCCTGGTCACCACTCTGATGCACGAACGTGCCGGGATTGGATCAGGCTTGCCCGTTCACCGTCAGTTCTCCGAGTTACTCAAGGTCAGCAAAGAAGTGGAAATCAACGGTCGGCCCGCCTGTGAGGACCCTGCCGTGCGTCAGCAGTTGGCGCAGTTTGCCATCGAATGTAAAGCCATCACCTATAATATGTTCCGCAGCTTCAGCAAACGTCTCAAAGGCAATCCGCCTGGACCGGAGGGATCGGTCAATAAACTCGCCGGCTCGGAACTCAATATGCGGCTCGCCCGGTTTGCCACCGAGCTGCTCGGACCCTACGCCCAGCTCACGCAAGGCTCACACTACACGATTGATAATGGCCGCTGGCCGCGCGCCGCGCTCTGGTACCGCCTGCTGACGATTGGGGGCGGAACCTCGGAAATACAGAAGAATATCTTGGGTGACCGGGTGCTCGGCCTGCCAAAGGGCTGAGGCTGCCAGGCCGCCACCCAGACACAAAGGAGGCATCACAATGGGGAAACTTGAGGGAAAAGTTGCAGTCGTCACCGGCTCGGGCCGGGGTATTGGGCGGGGTATTGTCCAGCTCATGGCCAAAGAAGGGGCCCAGGTCGTGGTGAACGACCTGGGCGGCAGTGTCGACGGCGAGGGGGAAAATAAAGCTCCGGCGCAGCAGGTGGTTGAAGAAATCCAGGCGGCGGGCGGAGAGGCCGTTGCCAGCACGGACAATATTGCCACCGTACAGGGTGGAGAAAACCTGGTTCAGACCGCGGTCGATGCCTTCGGTCAGCTCGACATTCTGGTCAACTGCGCCGGTATCCTGCGCGACCGGATGATCTTCAATATGACCGAAGAAGAGTGGGACGCGGTGGTAGCGGTTCATCTCAAGGGCCACTACTGTACGATTCGCCCGGCCTCGGCCCTGATGCGTCGCCAGAAGAGCGGGCGGATTATCAACTTCTCCTCCGGGTCTGCGCTGGGTGCTCCGGGACAACCGAACTACGCTGCGGCAAAGGCCGGCATCCTTGGGCTGACGTATAGCAGCGCCAACGCCCTGGCAAAGTATAATATTACCTGCAACGCCATACTGCCCGGCGCAGCCACCCGCATGACCGATACGATTCCGGCCAACTTTGCGCAGGAAATGGGCTTGTCGGAGAGCAGCGGTGCCGCTCAGGGGAGTCCGCTTGATCCCTCCAACGTGGCACCGATTGTTATTTTCCTGGCCAGCGATGAAGCCCAGTATGTCAACGGGCAGGCCTTTGGGGCGAGTGGCTACAAAATCTCGCTATATTCTCACCTCAAGCCCGAAAGGACGATTTACAGTCAGGGGCCGTGGGACCTCGATCATCTCTTCAAAGTCTTCAAGGGCACCCTGGGTTCCAATCTGAAGCCCCCGCGTATGGAGTGACGTTCGACTCTCCGAAGAGGAAACGTGTCTCGCATCTGCATATCTATTGGAGGACACGTTTCCTCTTTAGGGCAGTGTGCTATGCTGGCGGTCAGCCCAACGCACTGACGGGCGGGTCTCTAGCAACGTTTGTGGAACGGCACTCAGGGCACGAGGATCAAACGGAGGTATCCTCGTGCCCTTCTTTTTTTGAGGAGGAAAGGGCATGCAGGCCAGACGGCACGGGGACGGGAAGAGACGAATTTTCCTCATGGCAATGAGTCTCGCGTTCCTGTTGACCGTCCTCGGACCCATCCCTGGGGACGCCCAGGAGACGATTGCTGATGGCAAGCGCGTGTCGCTCGAATACACCGTGACATTTGAAGATAAGACGGTTTTTGACTCGAACGTCGGCAAAGATCCGCTGGTGTATATCCATGGCTCAGAGAAACGAGTCCCGTTCTTCTCCAAGCACCTGACCGGACTCAAAGTGGAGGAGACGAAACAGTTCGCCATGCCGCCTGAGGACGTCTACGGCCCGGACGACCCTGAACGGATTATCGAAGTGCCGAAAGACAGTATTCCTGAAGACCGGCGGAAAGTCGGTGAGAAGCTGGAGGGAAGAAGTCCAGAGGGGCGGCCACTCTATGCAGAGGTTCTCGAGGTCAAGGCGGAGACGATAATCATCGATACCAACCATCCGCTGGCTGGAGAAAAATTGTTCTTCGATGTGAAAATACTGAAGGTTGAGACCGTGACTGAGTAACCGTGAGGTCTCTGTTCTATGGTGATAAATCCAATAGCGAACGCAATATGGACGATAGCAGGAAGGATACTCCCGATGGGAACGACACGCCATGGGCAGGAAAAACGGAGAATTTTTATCATCACGCTCGGTCTTGGGTCCCTGTTGGTGACCTCAGGCTACGCCCAAGACATGATCGGCGAGGGTAAGCGCGTGTCGCTCGAATATACGCTTACCCTCGAAGACCAGACAGTTATTGACACGAATGTGGGGAAAGACCCATTAGTCTATACGCATGGCGCCCAGGAGATCATTCCGGGCCTGGAGAAACAATTAATAGGACTCAAGGTCGGGGATACGAAGAACGTCGAAGTTGCCCCCGCAGAAGGATATGGCGAGGTTGACCCGAATCGGGTCCAAGAAGTGCCCAAGGAGAATGTCCCCGAAGAGGCGTGGGGTGTCGGAAAAAGACTCCAAGGACAAGGCCCGGATGGCCAGATGATGTTTGCCGAAGTCACAGAGGTGAAGGAGAACACGGTTGTTGTCGATCTGAACCATCCACTGGCCGGGCAGACGCTGTTCTTTGCCGTCAAAGTCCTCAAGATCGAAATGGCTGAGGCGCAAAAGGTGGAGATACCGGGTTTGACGCCGGAAACAAAGCAATAGGCTCTCCCTGCACATTGCTCCGTTGATTCCTGTATGATGCCAGCCTCTTGCATCTGACCTTCCAGCGTTCATACTCAAGATCAACGCACGTATCGGCCAGTCCACTCTGCTGGAAGCGGGAGTATGTATATGGCCATGCTGTTTGTTGAAGGCCACCGACCGTTTAATTTTGCCCACCTGCTTACCAGCGTGCGACTCGTCCTGACCCCGGTATTTCTCCTCGCCATCGAATACAGCCGGCAGCAGCCAACGCTGCTCCGCGCGGGCTGTGTGGGTGGGCTCTTTGTGGTGATCTGCGCTAGCGATTACTATGACGGTCCGATTGCCAGGGCGCTGGGCTTGAGTTCGGACTGGGGCAAGATACTCGATAATCTGGCGGATATTACCTTCCTGCTCGTGACCCTGACCTATTTGGTGTATAGCGGCATCGTGCCGTGGTGGATTCCGTGCGCGGTTGGCTGCGCCTTTGGCCAGTATACGCTTGACTCGTGGTGGCTCTCCAGGCGAGACACGGCTATCGCGCTCGTGTCCAATCCCATTGGCCACTGGGCGGGTGTGCTGAATTACGTCGGCACCGGTCTGATGGCCTGTCACGCCGCCCTCCAGCGGCAGCTTCTTCCCTTCCCTCTTGATCAGGCTGTGCTCTTCTTGTGGCTCGGCTATCTGTTGCTGGCAATGGGTATGCGGCTCCGGTTTTTTTGCCGAGCGCAACGGGCGGTTATTCACAACTAGAGCGTGCATTATCTATGGAGAGAAAAATTGTCGGATTTCATCGTGATCCGAAAAACGATTGGGTCGCCGACCTTGCCTGTGGTCATGGACAGCATGTGCGCCACAACCCGCCGTTTGAAAACCGGCCCTGGGTCGTTACCGAAGACAGCCGGGCGTCCAAGCTTGGCGCGACCCTCAACTGCGTCCGGTGTGATACGCTCGAACTGCCCGACGACTTCAGGCCGGACAAGCGAACGGCTGTTTTTCAGGCTGAGTCCGTTCCGGTCGGACTGACCTCGTCCCACTCCACGAAACCGGGCGTGTGGGCAAAGATTCAGGTCTTGGCTGGACAGCTCAGGTATGTCGTAGCAGAGCCCATCAACCAGGCGTTTCTCCTGGATTCTGAGCATGTCGGGATTATTGCGCCCGAAATTGTCCACTATATTCAGCCCGAAGGGGCGGTTCGATTTTACGTTGAATTCTATCGCAAGCCCGAAGCATAGCTACAACGCGGTGATTTTCGGACCTTCCTCCTTCTCGTATCAAAGCCATGACGCCAGCCATTCACGCCCTCAAAAGCGCCCGGATTCCCTATCGCCTGTATGCATATCACCACGACCCGGCTGCCTCGTCTTATGGGCTGGAGGCCGCTGAAGCTCTTGACGTTGACGCGGCTCAGGTCTTGAAAACCCTCATCGTCAAACCCGCTGCCGGAGCGCTTATTGCCGCGCTGATCCCCGTCTCCACTCAGCTCAACCTCAAGGCGGTCGCCCAGGCCGTTGGGGTAAAGAAAGCCGTCTTAGCCGACCCAAGAGAAGCCGAACGGGCAACCGGCTATGTGGTTGGTGGTATCAGTCCGCTCGGCCAACGCCGTGGCCTCGTCACGCTCATAGATGAGTCTACCCTCAGCCACGCCAGCGTCTACGTCAGCGCCGGGCGCCGTGGACTTGATATTGCCCTGAGTCCGCAGGATTTGATTCAACTAACCCAGGCACGGGTCGTCCGTATCGCAGTGTGACGTGGAGCGGGGTAGAAGCGGTCCAGCATCCTGAGTCCCGGAAAAATCCTTTCCCCTGTTTACATCCGCTGCCACAGCGCTAGAGTGAGCGTAAGAAAGCCCACACATTTCTTCATGGAGGACGCTTATGGTAGAGCACGCATTTCCTCCCATGGCGAGCGGCGGTATTCCCGTTCTTGGACACGCGCTTCAATTTCTACGCGACCCGACGACCCTCCTGGAACGGGGCTATCATGAGCACGGCTCGATTTTTTCTCTCCAACTCGGGCGGAAACGGGCGGTCATTCTGCTCGGACCAGAGAACAATCAATTCTTTTTTCGTGAAACAGATAAGCTGCTCTCAATCCGCGAGGGCTATCCTTTCTTCATCAAGATGTTTCACGAACGTTTCTATTTTTTCGCCGAGTTCGAGGAATATCTGGAACAGCGGGCCATTATCATGCCGCGGTTTCAGCCCCAGCAGATGCACCAGTATGTCACCACCATGGCCAACGAAACGTTTGCCCTGATGGAACGCCTGGGCGACGAGGGGAGCTGTGATCTGATCCCCACCCTGGGTCCACTGGTGATGCATATTGCCGCGCATGCCTTTCTTGGCGAGGATTTGCGGCGGCGTCTGGGCAGCCATATCTTCTCGGACTTCCGCCAGTTTTCGGGCGGGATGGAACCGGTTCTGCCCTTGTGGCTCCCGTTGCCCAAACTGATTCGGAGTCAAAAGGCCAAAAGAAAATTGCACAAAATACTGGGTGAACTCATCGCAGAGCGCCGTCACAACCCGGTTGATCCGCCTGATTTTTTACAGACCTTGATTGCGTCCCACTACTCTGACGGGGAGCCGATTGATGATATGGTGATTATCAATATGATCCTCCTGCTGGTCTGGGCCGGACATGAGACCACCGCCGGGCATATCAGCTGGGGTCTGATTGACCTGCTCCTGCACCCGACCTATCTCCAGTCGGTGCGCGACGAACAGGCCGATATGCTTGGCGATGGTCGGGACCTCTCGATGACCGAGGTGCGTCAACTGCGCCGGATTGAGTGGTCGCTCAAAGAAACTGAGCGGCTCCATCCGGTCGCCTTTGTCCTGATGCGCAAGGCCGCCGAGCCCTTTGCCTGGCAGGGCTTCCGTATTCCTCAGGACACCCTGGTATTCGCTGCCCCGACCCTCTCACATCGGATGCCCGAGGTATTTCCGGACCCCGACCAGTATCGTCCGGAACGGTTCTCCCCGGAGCACGATGAGTCTCGCCAGCCCCATAGCCTGATTGGGTTCGGCGGGGGCGTACATCGCTGCGCTGGGGTTCATTTTGCCTATCTTGAGATGAAAATCGTCCTCTCCCTCCTTCTCCAGCGGTATGAGTTCACTTTGCTTGACCCCGAGCCCCAACCGGTCAGTGGGGCAAAGACGAAATGGCCCGCCAGCCCGGGTTGGGTCCAATACCGGCGACGGGCTTACATTCCACCCAAGGTGTCGCATCACTTGCCGCCCGCCGGAGAAGTCCATCCCGCCGGAGCACCGGCCGCTCACTGTCCGGTTCCGCACTAAGCGTTTTCGTGCTTAGCTAGGGATCCGCCATCCGCTGCATGATAAGGACAGGTGGGTGTGAGGCACAGGAGGAGACGTATGAGCATCAAAGGAAAAGCGGCCCTCTCCGGGTTTGCCGAAATGCCGCCCCAAAAAGGCGCCGGGAATATTACGCCGCTGGGGATTATTGCCAATGTGGCGCGGGAGGCGATCGCCGACGCCGGCCTGGAAAAGAGCGATATTGACGGCCTGCTGACCGGCTGGGCGCTGAGCGATTATAGCGTGCTGTGGCCCTCGGTGGTGGCCGATTACCTGCAAATCCGTCCCAGCTATTTTAATCAGGTCGAGTTGGGCGGCGCCTCTGCCGCCGGCATGGTCTGGCGGGCAGCGGCCGCCATTGAAGCCGGGATGTGCAACACCGTGCTGTGCGTCGTGGGTGACCGGCGGGCCCGGGCGCGGCAAATGCCGCCCTTCCCGAGCATTGAGGCGGAATTTGATGCGCCCTACGGCCTGATTGCCGCCAATCCCGGCTATGCGCTCATCGCCCAACGCCATAAATATGAATACGCCACCACCGCGGAACAAATGGCCAAGGTCGCGGTAGACCAACGCAAGAGCGCATGTCAAAACCCGAGCGCCTTGTTCGGGAACAAAGAAATCGACATTGATGATGTGCTGAACTCCCGCATGATTGTCGATCCCTTACACCTGCTTGAGATCGTCAGCCCGTGTACTGGGGGCGGCGCGTTTATTGTCACCAGTACTGACCGCGCCAAAGACGGACCGCACAAACCCGTAGTCCTGCTCGGAGCCGGTGAGGCCGGCGGCCATTCGAGCATTACCCATGCCCGCAGCCTGACGACGTCCTTAGTCAAACCGGCGGCCGAAGCCGCCTTTCACATGGCCGGAGTCAGCCCACAGGATATGGACTTTGTGCAGCCCTACGACTGCTATACCATCACCGTGATCGTGACCCTCGAAGACGCCGGCTTCTGTGAAAAAGGCGAGGGCGGTCGGTTTGTTGCAGACCACGACCTGTCCTACGCGGGCGACTTTCCGTGCAATACTCACGGTGGCCAACTCTCTTTTGGGCAACCGGGACTCGCGGGTGGTATGAGTCACGTCATTGAGGGCGCGCGGCAGCTCATGGGACGCGGGGAAGGGCGGCAGGTCAAGGATGCCTCTATCGGCTATGTGAACGGCAACGGCGGAATCATGGCCGAGCAGTGCAGCCTCGTCTTGGGTGTGTAGCGGACGGAAAGGAAAACCATGGGCGATTACAACAAACCCCTCCCGCATCCGAATGAGATCTCTCAGCCCTTTTGGGATGCGGCCAAACGGCATGAACTCCAGATTCAACGCTGCACTGCGTGCGGAACCCATATCTTTTACCCGCGCGAAGCCTGCTCGGAATGCTTAGCCGCCGACCTCATCTGGATTCCCGTATCCGGCAAGGGCAAGCTGTATTCCTACACCATTGCCCAGGCTCCGACGCACCCGGCCTTTACAGATGATGTACCCTACGTCATCGCCATTGTTGAACTCGCAGAAGGTCCGCGTATCACGACCAATCTGGTTGGCTGCCAGCCCGACGAGGTGACCATAGGCATGTCGGTTGTGGCCTCCTTTGAGGATGTGAATGCGGAAATGACCCTGGTCAAGTTCCGGCCCGCATAGGCCGGCCGGGAAGGGGAGAGGGTTAAAATAATCGCGCGGCAGGCCGGTAGAATCAGTGTTTGTGCTGCTTATTGGCCATTTCAACAAAACACACTTATAGCTCTTCGAGGGCGTCTTTTTCGACCCAGCCGCGCCGCCCGTCGCAGCGGGCGACCTGCCACCAGTCTGCTCGGACATCGAGCAACTGGACCCGCGTGCCCTGGGGGACGGAGAAATGGACCGTACCGCTCGGGGCCGGCTCAAAACGCACCGGAGTGTCCTCTTGTGTGAGCACCACGGCGTGTCGCTGCCAATCGCTCGTCCGTAGCTGCTGCGCCAGCGAGAGCGTTACCACCACCAGGCCGGCAGCAAGGCCCCAGCCCACGGAGAGGAGCCACTGGGGCCGGCGCGGCCACAGACGGTACACGGCCAAAATCACGAAGAGCAGCGTATAGGCCGTGCTGGTGAGCCACACCAACTGGTCTGTCGCAACTCTGTGGGCAAGCGGAAAGACAAGGCGTTGCCAGAGGGGGGGCTGGCAGACCTGAGCGCCCGTGAGTGAGTGGGCGAAGCGCAGGTTGGCTTCCAGGTCCGGGTCGCTGGGGAGGAAGCGTCGTGCCCGCTCGTAATTCAGAATGGCTCTCCCTATTTGTCCCGCCTTGAAATAGGCATTGCCGAGGTTGAAATAGAGATTACCGCTGACGAGGCCGGACTGAAGCACGGCTTCGTATGCCTCTACCGCCTCGGCGTACTGTCCTTGCGTGTACAGCGTATTCGCCCGAAAAAAAGCAGTCCGGGGGGTGGTTGGCGCCGCGGCTGCCAGGCAGGTCGCCCAGCAGAGACAGACGCCGCAAAGAGTAAACGGCACCCCTCGAAATGGTCGAAGTCGGAGAAATTGCGGCAGCCTCATGGTCCCGTCATGCTAAGCGGCTTGCGTCGCCCCCCCCCTTTTTTGTGGGGCCGCCGAAGGCGAGGGGGCAAATGGCGGTGCGTGCGTTCCAACTGGTCAATAATCTGACGGACGAGAGACAGGGTCGCGTGACTCTTGTCCCGCATGGATGCGGTCGTTGCCTGGGCGAACCGCACCTGCTCGCAGGTCTCCTCAACGCGCTCAATCTGATCCAGACAGGCCTGGGAGACACCCCGCTCGCGGAGCGCCCGGGTATCAATACCACCAGGCGGCAGGTCGAACTTGGCGGACACATAGGCTTGGAGTGTGCGAGCCAGCGTGGTGTACAAGGCGGGGTACTCCTCCTGGGTCAGATGGCGCTCCGCTTGGGCCAGGCTCTGCCGGGCCTGTTTCCCCGCCACTGTAAAACGGGCATAGCGACTATCGCCGCGCAGGCGGCGGCGACGCTGGTCGTACCACCAGGCCCCCAGGAAGAGCAGCGCCGGCAGGGGCTGCCACAGGAGAAAACCCAGGCTGCGATACCACGGCCCGGCGTGCGGAACCAGAGCGCCGGGCCCGTCTTTGATATAGACAATGTCCTGACCCAGCGCCGACGGCGCATCCGGGTGACCGGTTACGACTGTTTTTCGCGCTGTGGTTTGCGGGGGACGAACGACAAGGGCAATGGGCTGGCTTTCGAGCGTCCGGTAGCGCCGGGCCTGAGGGTCGAAATAGCTGAACCGAGCCACGGGAACGGCATCCAGGGTCTGGTCCTGCGGAATGAGCACTTGCTCAAAGGATTTTGTTGACCCCTGCGTTTTCCCGGCAAGCGGCTCATACACACGGAAACCGTCGGTCTGCACAAACGTGGGCGCGGCGGCATCGGCCAGATAGCCCGTACCGTTAAGACGCATCTGAACGGTAATCGGGTCTCCGACAGGCAGGTCCTGCGGGGTTGCGCTCACGTCCAACGCAAACGAGCCGACCGCACCTGAAAAATTATCCGGCCGGCCGGCTTCCGGGAGCGGCTGTACGCTGAGCGTCAGGGGGTCGGAACGCAGGGTGAGCCGCCGCCGTTCGGAAGAAAACGTCGAGAAGAAATCACTCTGAAAAAAACGATCAAAGAACGGCTCTCCAAAAGGCGAGCCGCCCCGACGGCGGGTGAGGACGCTGAGCTGGAGGCTTGCCGGGCCGAGCGCCAGGCTCCCGGAACGGAGGGGAATAACCTCGGTGTCAAAATGCAGAACGGTGAAGGTCTGGTCGCCCAGCGTCTGCCGCTGTTGTGTGGGTTCGGAGAAGGGCTCGACAGAGAAGCCGTCTGGGCTGAATTGCGGATACTGAACGTCGGATACGCGAGCCGCCCCAATATACAGCTTGACCGCAGCCGGCACCCGTTCGTGCAGATAGACTTCGTGGCGTGGCACGGAGAGCTCAAGACGGAGCCCGCTCTGGTCGCTCGCGGCTTGCGGACCTTGCTGAGCCGGAGAGGACGGCCGGCCAGACGGCGAGGGTGAGGGCTGGGCGGCCGCAATCGTGACGGTCAGCGGGTCGGTGTGATACCGCCGCCCTTGATGTTCCACGGAAAAGGGACCCAGGGTGAACTGACCCGGTTTGAGCGGGACGAGCGCATAGCGATGCTGTACGGACGCCGCGACTTGTCCGTTGCTGATAGACACCTGCGTCGAGGGGCCGAGATAGCGGCTCTCGAAGCCGTCAATATCGAGCGCCGGGGCCGGCGTGTTCTGGGCCCCCCTGACCTCAATAGAGAGCGTCAAGGCCTCTCCGGGGGCTGCACGTTGTGGGTGGACGGAAGCGTGGACACTCAGCTCCGAGGCAGCGGCCGGACAGATCAGCCCGAACACCAACAACAGGAAGGGAATACACGCTCTCTTCTTCATTCTTCCCTACCAATCGCGTAAGGCTTCAGCCACGCCGCCGCGTTGGGCCTGCCGGGCAAACTCCTCCGGGCCGAGTTCCTCGTTGCGGGCCGCGTCGAGCACCGACTGGGCTTCGTCTTCGGACATCTCGTTGGGCTGGTCTTGGCCAGCATGTCTTTCCTGCTCCGTCTCAGAGGGCTCCTCTGGCTGTTCTCCGGCGTGCTGCTGCTCTTGTTCGTTCTGCTGCGTACCGGGCTGTTGTTGCCGGCTGTCCTCTTGTTCAGCTTGCTCTTCTTGCTCGGGTTGATTTGGCTGGCTGGGCTGCGGCTGATTCTCCAGTTTCTCTTGCAGCGCTTCGATCCTTTTCGTCACAAACTCATAGTTGAACTTCGCATCCTGATCCGTTGGGTCGGCGCCCAGCGCCCGCCGATACGCGGCCAAGGCGTTGGTATAGGCGACAAGGGCCGCCTGTGGGTTCTGTTCCTCTGCCTGCGCACCCATTTTATACTGGGTGTTCCCCATATTGTAGGCGGTCCTGGCGGTCCGTTCGGAATCCCTATCCGAGTCTTCAGGGCCCGCTTGCACCCGTGAGAAAGAAGACAGCGCTTGCGCGTACTGGCCCGCCTTATAGTGGGCCGTTCCCATATTGAAGTTGAGAACCGGAGAATCGGGATGATCGACTAATGCCTGACCATAGGACTCGACCGCGGCGCTGAAATTGCCTTCAGAGAACAAGCGGTTACCCTCACCAACCTGGCTGCGCAGACTATCGGTCCAGGCGATACACAGGGGAGCACAGAGTAACAGCAGCAGTCGCTGGACGGTGTTCACGACTCGTTCTGCCTTTCTCCTGGAGGGAAGGAGCGACGTGACTGCCGGCGAGACGCTCCGTCTCCGACCGCTTGCGAACGCCGGTCCCGGATACAGACCTCCAGAGTGAGGAGGAGCAGGCCCAGGGCGAGTGGGAGCTGAAAGCGCTCCGCAGAGCGACGTTCCAGGGTTGAGGTCAGGTCGCGTTTTTCGAGCCGACTCAGATAGCGCGTATAGATTTCTCCCAGACCCAGATTCGGGCCGGTATCGTAGACAGAGGCGCCGCCCGTTGCCAGCGCAATCTGCTGCAGGGTCTCCGTATCCAAACGCGACTTGACGACCTGCCCCTGACGGTCTTTCAGAAAACTGCGCCGCCCATCCACGCTGAGCGGAATCAGTTCGCCCTCCGGGCTGCCGACCCCGACGGTATAGATTTTCACTCCTTTTTCGGCAGCCTGCTGGCTGGCCGCCTGAATCTGCCCGTCGTGGTCTTCACCATCGGTGATAATCAGCAGGGCGTGATGTTGACCGGGCTGGTTTTCAAAGGCCGCCAAGCCGGTTTCGATGGCCGCGCCCAAGGCGGTCCCGCCCTTGGGGATAATACCGACCGTGACGGAACGCAGGCTCTCTAAAAACGCCCCGTAATCCAGCGTCAGGGGACACTGGACAAAAGCCGAGCCGGCAAAAGCAATCAGCCCGATCCGGTCTCCCTGAAGGTGCTGCACGAAATCCCGAAGGGCCAGTTTAGCGCGATCCAGCCGCGTCGGGGTGATATCCGTTGCCAACATGCTGCGCGAGGTGTCAAGCGCGACAACGATGTCCGCCCCCTCACGGCGCACCTCTTCCCACTGAAACCCCCAGCGCGGTCCTGCCAGGGCCAGGAGCAGCAGGCTCAGCGCGCCGACCAACAGGCCGGCGCGCCAGCGGTGCACGCGCTGAGCCGTATCAGGCGTCAGCACGGCCAAGAGACTGGCCTGGGCGAACTGTTCCAGGGCGCGCCGCCGTCGCCGCAGCGCCCACACCAGGAGGCCGGCAACAAGCGGAACGCAGAACAACAGCCACAACAACTGGGGGGTACGCCAGACCATCAGGGCAGCTTTCGGAGAAGAGTATGATTCAGGCCCGTTTCCAGACCAACCAGGGCAAGCGCCACCACGACGCACCAGGGATAGAGTTCTTCATAATCGAGGTAGAGCGGAGCCTGAAACGGAGTGCGCTCCAGCTGGTTAATGGTTTCGTAAACGGACTGGAGGCTGGCCGTGTCCGTGGCACGGAAATAACGCCCTCCCGTGGTCTGGGCGATCTTCGACAGCGTTTCCTCGTCAATATCGACCTGGATAGGACGATAGACTGTATTGCCAAACAGGTCGCGGGTCGGATAGGGGGCCATGCCGCGGGTCCCCGCACCTATGGTATAGACCTTGATGCCCAGAGCGTGGGCCGCATCCGCCGCGGTCAGTGGAGAGAGCCGACCCGCATTGTTCTGCCCATCGGTCAGCAGAATCACGAGCTTGCTCTTGGCCTCCGAGTGCTCCAGGCGACCGGCCGCGGTGGCCAGGGCAGAGCCAATGGCCGTCCCGTCCTCAATCATCCCGATTTCGGCCCGGTCCAAATTCTGCAACAGCCAGCCATGATCGAGGGTGAGCGGACACTGGGTATAGGGACGGGCGCTGAACAGGACCAGCCCGATCCGGTCCCCGCCCCGGGCGGTCACAAAATCCCGGACCACAGACTTCACCACCTCCAGCCGGTTGGCCCGGCCGGTCTCCAGACTGAAGTCTTCGGACAGCATGCTGCTCGAAATATCAACGGCCAGCACAATATCGACCCCTTCAGCGTAAGACTGACTCTCGGCTTTGCCGAGTTGTGGACGGGCCAGGGCGAGGACGAGGAGAAAGAGGGCCGCCCCCCGCAACACCGGCAAAATCCAACGCCAGCGGCGTTTCCCCGTATGCGTCAGGGAACGCAGGACAGCCAGGCTGGGATAGCGGACCGCCGCCTCGTGGGTCCCCCGTCGTTGGAGCCAGAAGACCAGCGGGATGAGCAGCCAGAGCAGCAGCACCCAGGGGTCATGCAGCCGCATGTCGTTCCTCCTGTAGCCGGTTGTGCCCGTCGGCAAGCACCTGAGCCTGCCCTGGCCGGGTTTCGTCTACAAACCGTTTAGCCGCTTCATAGGCGGCATCGCTCTCGTCCAGGCTGGGTCGATGACGGGCGAATTTGACCAAATCCGCCTGGGCCAGGAATGCGCCGAGCAGGCGCTGGTGGGCCGGCGGGAGACGGCTGGGATGGTCGCCCCCCCGTCCCTCGGGGGGCCTCCGAGCGGAGCGAGAGCGAGGGGCGCGCGTGACAGCCACCAGGAATTCCTCCGTTGTCATTTCCGGGGCGCGTACCTGGAGTCCGTCTTCCAGATAGGTCCGCACAATAGCGGACAGGGCAACGTAATACGCCTCGAACTGACCGGCTTGCGGGAGGCGTTTGGCCCGCAGGTGGGACAGGGCCTCAAGCGCGACCTCGTGGGCCGGCCGGGGCGGAAGAACCGCTGCTCGACGGAATCGGTTCAGCAGATAGGAGAGGGCAAGACCCAGACCGATCAGCCCGACCAGGATCGCGCCGCCCACGAGGACGGGCCACCAGTTAAAGGGGACATCTTCGGGCGGTTTGACGGCACGAATATCGGTCGGCTGCCCCTCCTGCGTAAGCAGGCTCGCCACATGAACCCGCAGCGCCTCACCGGTAGCCTCGTGTTGGCTGCCGTCAGACGTTGTATAGGATACGCGCGGTGCCGGGAGCATATGATAGCCCGTGGTGAAGATGGTGAGCGTATACCACTGGGTGAGAATGGTCCGATCCGCCTGCGGCTGGTCTGGCACCCGACCAAAGTCGATAATATCAAAGTCGCCGATGCGCTCGTGAAACAGCGGGACAGAGACGTCTACGCCCGTCTGCGCGCTGATCGTCAGCGTATAGCGCAGATGATCGCCTATGGTGATTTCGTCCCGGTCGACGCTGACGCGGAGGTGAACCGGGCCGGTCGGTTTCTCTCCGTCCGCAGCAGCCCAAGTCTCGGACGGCAGGCCGAGCAGGGACCACACGGCGAGGAGCAGGACCAGCCGTATCTTGCGAGCAGTGCACCTGCCGGCAGCTTTGTCTGACGTGGAGGGCAGGTTCACTCTTTCACGGGATGGACGTCTCATGGGGAACTTCTAATGCCGCTGCTCGCGCATGCGAAAAAAGCGCAGCAAGGTGTCTACATATGGCTGGTCGGTACGCACCGTAATGGTGTCCGCGCGAGCGCGCCGCAACAGACGATCTCTGTCGTCCCGGGCCGCGGCGGCCTGTCGGGCAAACTCTTCCCGGACGCGCCGATTACCGGTATCGACCAGCTCCCGCTCTCCGGTTTCGGCGTCCTGGAGCTCAATCAGGCCGATGTTCGGCAGGCTCAGCTCGCGCGGGTCGTCTAGCACAATGGCAATCACGTCATGGCGACGATTGGCAATAGTGAGCGCAAAGGCGGCGTGCGGGTCGAGCCAGTCGGAAATGAGAAAGACTACCGCGCGGCGTTTGCTGACATGATTCAGATGTTCCAGGGCAGCCGTGATATTCGTGCCGCGCTGCTGACTCTGGAAGGAGAGCACCTCACGAATCACCCGCAGGACGTGGCGGAGGCCCTTTTTGGGCGGGAGCGACAGCTCGACTTCGTTACTGAATATCACCAGCCCGACTTTGTCATTATTGGTGATGGCCGAAAAGGCAAACAGAGCCGCCATCTCTGCCGCCATGGTACTCTTTAACTGCGACACGCTGCCAAACCGGGTCGAGGCGCTGGCGTCCACCAGGAGCATCACCGTGAGTTCCCGTTCTTCGCTGAACCGTTTGACGTGCGGGAGGCCCGTCCGGGCGGTGACGTTCCAGTCTATGGTGCGGACATCGTCGCCGGGGAAGTATTGCCGGACCTCGGCAAACTCCATGCCGTGGCCTTTGAACGCGCTCTGGTATTGGCCGGCAAACACATCGTTGACCAGATGGCTGGTCCGAATATGAATTTTGCGGACCGCTTTGAGCTGTTCCGAAGTCAGCATGGGTCAGGGTACAGGCACACCGTCAAAGATGTGTTTCAGGACGCTGTCCGCGGTCAGTTCTTCGGCCTCGGCCTCATAAGTGATAATGACCCGGTGGCGCAGAATATCCGGGCCGATGGATTTCACATCTTGTGGTGTGACGTAGCCGCGTCCCTGGAGCAGGGCATACGCCTTGGCGGCGACGGTCAATGACAGGGTGGCCCGGGGTGAAGCGCCGTACTGAATAAACCGCTGGACATCAATGTCGTAGGCCGCGGGGTCGCGCGTGGCAAAGACCAGATCAATAATATAGTCCTTGATTTTATCGTCCAGATAAATCTGGTCGGTCAGGCCGCGCAAGCGCACAATGTCCTCTGTGCCCAGCACGGGAGTGGCGGCCGCGGGCGGAGCGGTGGAAGCCATGCGGTCCAGGATTTGCCGCTCTTCTGCCTTCGAAGGATAGGTCACCCACAGCTTGAGCATGAAACGATCGACCTGGGCCTCTGGCAGGGGATAAGTCCCTTCCTGCTCAATGGGATTCTGGGTGGCCAGCACGAGGAAGGGCGCCGGCAGGAGGTGGGTCTCCTCACCTATGGTGACCTGTCGTTCCTGCATGGCCTCCAACAGGGCGCTCTGGACCTTGGCCGGCGCCCGGTTTATCTCGTCCGCCAGCACGATATTGGCAAAGACCGGCCCTCTCTTGGTGGTAAACGTACCCTCGCGCGGATTGTAAATCAGCGTCCCGATGAGGTCGGCCGGCAGGAGGTCCGGGGTAAATTGGAGCCGCTGAAAGCTGGCGCGGATTGCCTGGGCCAGAGTCTTTACCGACAAGGTCTTGGCCAGGCCGGGGACGCCTTCCAACAGGACGTGACCGTTCGCCAACAACCCGACAATCAAACGGTCTACGAGATACTGCTGACCGATAATGACCTGGCCAATAGCGTCCCGTAAGCGCGCCAGTGAGACGGCTTCTTCTTTCACGCGTTCGTTCAGAACTGCAATATCTCCGTCCATGTCTGGATATTCTCCTCAGGCGTGGCTGGTGCAGGCTATCTGTAGACGGTAATAGACGCTGGCAAGCCTGAATTTCTTCATTGATTGTGAGCGGTTCGTTTGTCCAGGACAGAACGTCTCTGAGGCCGAAAAGTAAAAACCGAAGCCCCGGGTGTCAAGGGTACTCACGCAGAGCAGGACTCTTGAGCCACCGCCAATAAATAGGCTATGGTGCTCTACTTTAAGCCCTTTTAAGGAGGTCTGCGGTCCGGCAGGGGAGACGATGAAACACAACGGGGAACGCGGCAGAAAACGTCCACGGGGCCTTCGTACCCGGCCAAAAGGGCGCAGTGTTGACCCCCAGGCCCTCCAAGAAGTCCAAACCTTGCTGGCCGACACACCGCGCCGGCGGGATCTCTTGATCGAACATCTGCATCTTATCCAGGATCGCTACGGCCATTTGTCTGCGGCTCACTTGGTTGCCCTCGCCCACGAAATGCAGCTCGCTCCGGTCGAAGTGTACGAGGTTGCCAGCTTTTACCACCATTTCGATGTGGTCAAAGAAGGAGAAACCCCGCCACCGGCGCTCACCGTTCGGGTGTGCGACTCGGTCAGTTGCGAGTTAGCCGGAGCCGAACAGTTGATTCCCGCCTTGGAGCAAGAGTTCGGTACAACGGTGCGGGTCCAGCGCGTTCCGTGCGTGGGCCGATGTGAAACCGCGCCGGTTGCGGTGGTCGGCCAGAACCCGATTGGCACGGCCAGCCTGGAGCGGGTGGAACAAGCCATCGAACACAAGGCGACGCAAGCCAGCTTGCCGGCGGACACGCTTGACTATCCGGCCTATCAGGCGGCCGGCGGATATCAGGTCCTGCGCGAATGTCTCAACGGCAGCCGCGATGTCGATTCCGTTTTGCGCGCCCTGGAAGATTCCGGCTTGCGCGGCCTTGGCGGCGCCGGTTTTCCCGCCGGGCGCAAGTGGCGCATCGTCCGTGGTTATGAGGGGCCGCGCCTCCTGGCGGTCAATATCGATGAAGGCGAGCCCGGCACCTTTAAGGACCGCTATTATCTTGAACGCGACCCGCATCGTTTTCTGGAAGGGATGCTGATCGCCGCTTGGGCGGCTGAAATCAATGCCGTCTATATCTATATCCGGGATGAATATCCGGCCTGTCTTCAGATTCTCAAAAACGCGCTTGCCGCCCTGGAGGCCGACCTGCCGATGCCGCTGCCCACCATTCACCTTCGCCGTGGGGCGGGTGCGTATATCTGTGGCGAAGAGTCGGGCATGATCGAGTCCATCGAGGGCAAACGCGGCATGCCGCGGCTGCGTCCGCCATATGTGGCCGAGGTCGGCCTGTTCGGACGCCCGACCCTGGAGCATAATTTTGAGACGCTCTACTGGGTGCGCGATATTCTGGAGCGCGGACCGGAGTGGTTTGCGGGCCACGGCCGGCGGGGCCGTAAGGGGCTGCGGTCGTTCTCGGTCAGCGGTCGCGTCCAAAAGCCGGGGGTGCATCTGGCCCGGCCGGTATCAGTCTGCGTGAGCTGATCGATGAGTACTGCGGGGGGATGCTGCCCGGCCACGAGCTGTACGCCTACTTTCCCGGTGGCGCGTCCGGCGGGATTTTGCCAGCCAGGCTGGCCGACCTGCCGCTCGATTTTGACACCCTGCAACCCCACGGCTGTTTCATCGGTTCCGCGGCGATCATCGTCCTGTCCGATCACGACAGCGCCAAGGCCGCGGCGCTCAATGCCATGCGCTTTTTCTCGCACGAGTCCTGCGGCAAATGTACGCCGTGTCGCGTGGGGACCCGGAAAGCGGCCGGACTCATGGCGCAAGACCGCTGGGACGTGCCCCTGCTTGAGGAACTAGCCCAGGTCATGGGCGACGCCTCGATTTGTGGCTTGGGCCAGGCCGCGCCCAACCCGCTGCGCAGCATCATCCAACACTTCCCGGAGGAGCTTGCCCCATGACCGCCCCTTCGACCACGCTCAGGACAGGCCCTTCGACTACGCTCAGGACAGACGTTCCCGAAAGCGCACAGCCAACGTCTTTTCTCCTGGACGGGCGGGCGGTCGACGCCCTGCCCGGCGAAACCATTCTCCAGGCCGCCCGTCGTCACGGTGTTGATATTCCTCACCTGTGTTACAAAGACGGGCTTCGGCCGGACGGCAATTGTCGTGCCTGTGTGGTGGAAGTGAAGGGGGAGCGTCCGCTTGCGCCGGCCTGCTGCCGGACACCGCAGGAGGGCATGGAGGTGGCGAGCACGAGTGAGCGCGCCCGCCTCTCCCAGAAGATGGTGCTCGAACTGCTGCTCTCGGACGTTGTCGAGACCCCCTATACTCGCGACTCGGAACTGGCGGCCTGGGCAGACGCGCTGGAAGTCGGCCCACCGCGCTTCGCCCCGCGTCAGCAGCCGCAGGCGGATGGGTCTCACCCGGCCATTGCCGTGAATCTCGATGCCTGTATTCAGTGCACCCGCTGTCAGCGCGCCTGTCGGGAGGAGCAGGTGAACGATGTCATTGGCTACGCCCTGCGCGGCAGCCAAGCCAAGATCGTCTTCGATGTGGACGACCCCCTGGGCGGCAGCTCCTGCGTTGGCTGCGGGGAATGCGTCCAGGCCTGTCCCACCGGGGCGCTCATGCCGGCCAAGGAGGTGGGGCTGATTGAGCCGGACAAAAGGGTGGATTCCGTGTGTCCCTATTGCGGGGTGGGCTGCCTGCTGACCTATCACGTCAAGGACAACACCATTCTACACGTCACCGGGCGTGACGGTCCGTCCAACCACGGCCGGCTGTGCGTAAAGGGCCGCTACGGCTTTGATTATATCACCCATCCGCACCGGCTCACCCACCCCTTGATCCGAAAAGCGGGGGTGCCCAAGTCCCCCGAACTCACGCTTGACCCGGCTGATCCTTCGGAGGTCTTTCGTGTAGCCTCCTGGGAAGAAGCGCTCGACGTGGCGGCAAGCGGCCTCAAAAAAATCCGTGACGAAAAGGGTGGCCAGGCCCTGGCCGGATTTGGCTCGGCCAAAGGCAGTAACGAAGAAGCCTATCTTTTCCAAAAGCTGGTGCGGACCGGATTCGGGACGAACAACGTCGATCACTGCACACGGCTGTGTCATGCCTCGTCGGTCGCCGCCCTGCTGGAAGGCATCGGCTCGGGCGCGGTTTCCAATCAGGTGGCAGACGTGGCCGAGGCGGAGTGCATTATCGTCATCGGTTCCAACGCCTCGGAGAACCATCCGGTGGCGGCGACCTTTATGAAGAATGCGGCCAAAGCAGGCAAGACGCTGGTGGTCATGGACCCCCGTCGAACCGAGCTCGCCCGCCATGCGGCGTATTATCTCCAGTTCAAACCCGACACCGATGTGGCCCTGCTCAACGCCATGATGCACACCATCATCGAGGAGGGCTTGGTGCACCGGGAGTTTATCGAGCGGCGCACCGCCGGGTTTGATCTCATCAAGCAAAACGTGGCCGGCTTCAGCCCCGAAGAGATGGAGCCCGTGTGCGGGATTGCCGCCGAGACCATTCGGGAGGTGGCCCGGCGCTATGCCACCGCGTCGGGTTCCATGATTTTCTGGGGAATGGGCATCTCGCAGCATATCCACGGCACGGACAACGCGCGCTGTCTCATCGCACTCGCGCTGATGACCGGACAGATCGGCCGGCCTGGGACCGGGCTCCATCCCTTGCGCGGCCAGAACAATGTCCAGGGGGCGTCTGACGCCGGCCTGATTCCCATGATGTTCCCCGACTACCAGCCGGTCGACAACGAGGAGATACGGCAGCGCTTCGAGGCCCTGTGGAGTGTCTCCCTGGACCCGCAGGCCGGTCTGACCGTGGTCGAGATCATGGACGCCATTCTCGCCGACCGGCTGCACGGCATGTACATCATGGGCGAAAACCCGGCCATGTCCGACCCCAACCTGCATCACGCCCGGCGGGCCCTGGCCAAGCTCGACCATCTGGTCGTGCAGGACTTGTTCCTGACCGAGACCGCGGCGTTTGCCGACGTGGTCCTGCCGGCGTCCGCGCTCCCAGAGAAGACCGGCACGTTCACCAACACCGACCGGCGCGTCCAGCTCGCCCGCAGAGCGCTCGACCCGCCGGGCCAGGCCCGTCAGGACCTGGACATCATTCAAGACCTGGCTCGCCGTCTGGGACTGGCCTGGCAGTATCGTGACACCGCGGCGGTCTACGAAGAGATGCGTCAGGCTATTTCCGCCCTCGGGGGGATCAGCTGGTCGCGGCTCGAAAGCCAGGACTCCGTGACCTACCCCTGCTGGACCGAAGACGACCCGGGCCGGCCGGTGGTGTTTCAAAAGAATTTTCCGACCTCGGACGGCATCGCCCGCTTCGTCCCCGCGCGTCTGATTCAGGCCGACGAACTGCCCGATGCCGAGTTTCCGTTCGTGCTGATTACCGGTCGCCAACTCGAACACTGGCATACCGGCGCGATGACCCGCCGGGCCAGCGTTCTGGACGCCCTCGAACCGCAGCCTGTCATTAACGTCCATCCTGAAGACCTGGCCGCGCTGGACGGAGCGGAAGGAGACCTGCTGACCATCGCCTCCCGCCGGGGCGAGATTACCGCCTACGCACGGGTGGACGCCGGCCTGCAACGGAGCGAGATTTTCATCCCCTTCTGCTATCAGGAAGCCGCCGCAAACCTGCTGACGAACGAAGCGCTGGACCCCTACGGGAAAATTCCCGAGTTCAAATACTGCGCGGTCCGGGTCAGCGTCAACCCCACCGCGCAAGCCTGACCGGCACCCCTCGTCTCAAGTCAGGAGAAGCCGATGGCCGTTCTCACCCAGCCCGTACCCATGACCGCCGAAGAACTGTTTGACCTGCCCGATGACGACTACAAATACGAACTGGTCGAAGGAGAGCTGATTCGTATGGCACCGACTGGGGGCGAGCACGGAGTGTTGACAGTCCGCGTGGCCTATATGCTGCACGCCTACGTACAAGACAACGACCTTGGCGTTTGCAGCGGCGCGGAAACTGGTTTTATCTTACAGCGCGCCCCGGATATCGTCCGCGCCCCAGACGCCGCGTTTATCGCCAAGGCGCGCATTCCCGAGAGCGGCATTCCCAAAGCGTACTGGCCGTTCGCGCCGGACCTGGCGGTTGAGGTCACCTCTCCGTCAGACCGTTTCAGCGCCGTGCAAACCAAAATCGCCGAGTATTTCTCGGCCGGGACGCGCCTGGTGTGGGTCATAGAACCCGCCACCCGCACCGTCTACGTCTATCGCTCGGTGCATGATGTCCAGGCGCTGGGGGAAGACGACGAGTTGAGCGGAGAGGACGTCTTGCCGGGTTTTCGGGGTGCGGTGGGGCGGTTGTTTGGGTGAGGATCGTCCAGGAGCAGAACAACATGAGGAGAGCCAATCATGGGCGATGTTTGAGAAGTCTATTATTGCAACCAAAATCGACAAAATCATTCGACTCTGAAACTAGTGAGTAAGTCCCGCTCGACCATGAAAGAAATTCTTGATGCCACATCCGCTTGAACACGAATATGACCTGACAGCAACAGAATTACTCGATGCCATCAATCGTAGATTTCGAGCAAAAGTAACCCTGGAAGGAGCCGTAGCTGAAGTTCATCTCGGAAAGAAGCTCAAGGCGTTGCGTGACGCGGGAATACTGCATGACTTTGAAGAGCACGACTCAGACGGCTACCCCGATTACACTCTCTGGTTGCCAGGCGATGACTCTGGACAGCTCATTGAGTGCAAGAACATCCGGGATGCGGACGAAGCCTACAGAAAAGGCGGTGTTGATGTCGCCTATAAGGTTGAGACCCAGAAGACTCGCACCTCGAACAACGATCCAAGTTTTCGTTTTTACAATAATGACCATTTCGCCATTCTCGCCGTTTGCATGGGCAAAAAGACTCATAGCTGGACGGACTTCATATTCATCCGCTCTCGGCACCTGGCGAGACACGCCAGGTATCCTCACAAGCTGGCTGTCATGCACCGGGTGCCATTGCCGGATTCCAATTTTGGCCCTCCGTGGTATAGTTCCCTGAACGTCCTTCTTGAGAATGAGCCGCGATGAAGAAGCATTACACAACGACCCGTGGGACGGCGTACTGCTCCGACGCAATCGACATTCTGTCGGGTCTGAAGGACGATTCTGTTGACCTCGTTGTCACCTCGCCCCCCTATGCCCTCCACTTCAAGAAGGAATACGGGAATGCTGACCAGGATAGTTATCTTGACTGGATAAGTCCATTTTGTGAGCAGATCAGGCGGATTTTGAAGCCGGAGGGAAGTTTTGCCTTAAACATTGGTGGGGCGTGGACACCCGGCAGCCCGACTCGCTCTCTGTATCATTTCCGGCTTCTTCTGCATCTGTGCGATAACCTCGGGTTCAAACTATGCCAGGAGTTCTTCTGGTATAATCCGGCCAAGATGCCGGCCCCTGCCGAATGGGTCAACGTTCGTCGCATTCGCGTCAAAGATGCTGTTGAATATATCTATTGGTTAGGCAAGACGGATTTCCCGAAAGCGTGTAACGCAGACGTTTTGCAGCCGTACTCCAAGGACATGCTGCGGCTCATCAAGCGTGGTGTGGCGGCAACCCGTCGTCCATCGGGGCATATCATTAAAAAGAGTTTTGCCGACCATAGAGGAGGCTCGATTCCGCCCAACCTCATCCGATGCGGCAATAATGAGAGCAACAGTGCTTATCTGAAGGGATTGAAGGCGGCGGGGAGAAAGATTCATCCCGCCAGATTTCCCGCTGAACTCCCTCGATTTTTTATGAACTTCTGCACCGCCCCTGACGATTTGGTTCTTGACCCATTTGCCGGGTCGAACACAACCGGCATGGTCGCCGAAGAACTTGATCGGCGCTGGATATCGGTTGAGAAGAATGAAGAATACTGGGAGGATTCAAAACTCAGATTTTTCCGAGAAGAACAAATGGTTAATGAAGGGGTCGAAGATACTCAAACACAGTTTCGTTTATTGGAAGAGTCGCCGTCATACGGAAAATGAAGAAATCAAATTACTTAGCTCGCTACTAGGCTGCACCAGAGGAACCCACCCCGCCGCTCCGCGGCACCCCTCCCGAGCGGGGAGAACAGCGGGTGCGGAGCGTATGCTAATGCAGATCGCGGGCGTATTCTTTCAGCAGCGCCAGGGGAATATGTTCGAGGGTGGCCGCGTGGGTGGAGGCCAGGAGCACGATGGGGGCGGCCCCGGCCTCATAGGCTTCCTTCCAGCGGAGCGCGCACAGACACCAGCAGTCTCCGGGCTGGAGACCGGCAAAGCCAAGCTCCGGGCGGGGGGTGCTCAGGTCGTTGCCCTTTGCCTTGGAGAAGGCCAGAAATTCTGCGGTGACTTGGGTACACACGGTATGCAGGCCGACATCTTCCCTGCCGGTATTACAGCAGCCGTCCCGGTAAAAACCAGTCAACGGCCGTGCACTGCACACCTCAAGTTTTTCGCCTAAGACATTTTTTGATTCGTACATAATGAAGATATCTCTCCTATGCTCCGGGCAAAAACATTTTTCTCAGGGACGTCACTATTGGGCTGGTTTCGTCGGTTTTTGCGGGGATGATTTGCGGGCATGGGAGATCGCCTCGCCGGCCACGATACCGAGACCGGTCAGAAAGACGGCAAAAGCAAAGATGACAAGCCAGTCCATTACAGATCCTCCAGTTCGTCAATTTTTCGATACGCCATGTGGTTGACCCATACGATCCCAAGGGTAACGCCGACGACCGCTAGAACACAAGCCTGGACGAGCGCGGAACGAGCCTGGCCTGCGTGCTGAGCGAGCCATGCGATCATAGAAATGTCGGTAGCCACAAAAATACCAAAAACAACTTTGAGCCAGCCGATTTCTTCCTTCAGTTTTTCTGCTTTTGACATTGACTTCAGAGCCCCAATTCCCGCTTTTTCTCCTCCCCGACCCGACCTTGCTCGCTCCAGCCCCGGGCGGCATAATAGCTGTGAATCATCAGCCGAAGCTCAGCCGGGGTCAGACCCACTCCCCGAGCAACGCCGCTCGACAGCGGCTCGGTCAAGAGACGGGCTGGCAGCCAGTCGTCCTCAGGCCGCCAGCCCTCCCGTAGATTAAACAGTTTCTTGAGCGTGTTGATACGTTCGCCAACCTGCCTGAGGTCAGCGGCGGTATAATCCCAGCCCGTTACCGCGCTCATCAGGTGGGCGGCATCTGTGTAAAAATCCTCAAAACACTTGCGTAAGAACTTGCACACAATCAGTGAGTCCAGGACCGCGGAAAAGTCCTCGGAGGCGGCCACCAGCGCCCCGCGACCGGCATCGGCTTGCAGACGGTCAACCTGGCCTGAGAAGTCCGCCTCATACGCCCCCGAGCGGTTATGGCAGGCCCCGCGCGGGCTGACCGCCAAACCGAGCGCCATGGTCTTGAGGCTGCGCGGCTCGTAGCCCGGCAACTCCATGCCTTTGACCTGCATGGCGAAGTCCTGTGCTTCTCCCCCAATATGGGTAGCCGCCCGCCGCGAGCCCTCGGCCAGAACCGCGCCCACTCCTCGTCTGTGGGCAATGTCTGGAATCAGGCCAAGAATCGCCTCCGCATTGCCGAAGGACAGCCCTGTCGCGCGTAGCTCGGGCCAGAGACCCTTGTCCGCACATTCCGCCGCCCAGGCGAGGGTGCCGCCGGTACTAATGGTGTCCAGCCCGTACCGGTCGCACAGCCGGGCAGCCCGCAGGACCGCGTCCGGCTCCTCGATGCCGCACAGCGGACCAAACGCAAAGAGGGTTTCATATTCAAGCCGTTGAGCCTCACCGCTCAGGGACCGAAACAGGCGCTCGCAGCGAATCGTGCACGCGGCGCAGCCGTGCGTCTGGCTGAAACTATTGGTGATAAAAGATTCCCCGCTGAGCGCTTCCGCCTGGGCAAACGGCGCGTTCTGAAAATTATAGGTCGGCAGACTGCCCAGCCGGTCAAAGACCGCCAGGTTCGCCACCGTCCCAATTTCGCGGTATTTTGCCGTCTGTGGCCCCACACTCCGCTCGCGTAAGGTGGTGACAATTTTTTCCACCGCCTCGGTATCGGCTACCGCCACCCGACAACGCCCCCGCAGAGCCACAGCCTTGAGCCGCTTGGCGCCAAACACCGCGCCAACACCCCCCCGGCCGGCGTGCCGGCCCTCGTTGCTGAGGGTTGCAAACCGCACGAGATTTTCCCCGGCCGGTCCGATAGCGGCTACCCGGACCTCCGTCTCTTTTTCTGTGCGTTCCGCGTGCCGAATACGCTCTTCGGTTTCCTGGGCGCTCAGTCCTGTCAGATGGGCTGCCGTTCGGAACTCGACGCCGGCGTCCGTTATCAGGAGATAGGTGGGTTGCTGGGCCGCGCCGGTAATCACCAGCGCATCGACTCCGACCCGCTTGAGCTCCAGGGCGAAAAAACTGGAGGAGAGCGAGTCCGCAATAAAACCGGTCAGGGGCGACTTGGTGACCACCGCATACTTGGCGGTGGTGGTCAGGCCCGTTCCGACCAGCGGAGCGCTGGTAAAAATGAGCGGATTGTCGGCCGAGAACGGCTCTGCGCCAAGTGGTGCGTGGTCGTACAGCAGAGACGCGCCCAGGCCCACACCGCCCAGCACCGCGGTGAGCCGGGACGCGGCGATGTCCTGCCAGCTGTACGACTGCGTGGTGAGGTCTATCCTGAGCAGACGACCGTGGAATCCGTACATGGTTTATCCGCCCGCATCGCTCGACAAGATCAACAGGCTGTCACCCGCCCGCAGACGGGTGTGCGCGTCGCGAACAAAATCCTTCCCATTGATGTTGCAGGTATAGCCGCTCCGTAAGCGGGTCTGTCCCGCCTCATCTGCGGACAGCACCGCGCCCAGGAGGGCGGGACATTCCGCCCCTAAAACAGTCAGTGCGTCTCCGAGAGTTGCCTCAGCCGAAAGGGTCAGCGAGACGCGCGGAGTGCGGGCGGTCAGGCGCGCCACGCCAAATAACTCCACCGTGCAGGAAATAGGCGCAGGCCACCGGGCCAGGGCGGCTTGATAGTCCGCCGGGGTGTTCATATTGAGGAAACTCAGCCCCTCGGGGTCAAAGCGTTTGATTTCTGCTGACGGCACTTTTCGGGTTGGCACGGTGTCATACAAATAGACCGGGCGGAGGCGTTGGGCGGCGAGTTGTGCTTGCAAATGGGGCACGACACGCCTGCGATACACGGCGTGCAGCGGCTGAAGCCGGTCTTGCCACACGGGGACGACCACATCATAGGCGTGGCCGTTATGGTCGAGCTGCGAGACGAGATAGTCGATGAACGGCAACTGGAGAAAGGGCACATCGCACGACGTGACAAAGGCCGCCGCGCCGCGGATCGCTCGCAGGCCGTAGTAGAGGCCTCCGACCGGACCCTGATAGGCGACGGTATCATGAACGAGCGTGACCGGCAGGGCCGGCAGGGTCTGGTCCGGCGCGGCGACCACCACGATATCGGAAAAGCGTTGGGACAGCCGCTGGACCAGGTGAGCGATAAGCGGCTTGTCGTCAAAGGGCAGCAGCGCCTTGGGCCTGCCCATGCGCGAGCTTTTGCCACCGCTCAGAATAACTGCCGACAGGGCAGGGCTACGGGTCGAGGCGTGCGTATCCATGCTGTACCAGTCTGGAATCTGTTCAGAACAAAAGGCTATCATCTCACCGGGCGAGGAACAATAAATTCCCCGGGTCTGCCCTTCTTCATCTTTTATTGTCATCAAAATGAGAATTTGCTACCTTCCAGCCCTGCCCCAGGACCGCTGGGGTGGATAAAACAAGGCGAAACGGCACGAGAGGAGACATATTTTTGGCTGTTAAACTATACGTTGGCAATCTCCCCCCCATGCTCTGCTTTCCGGAGCTTGAAGACTTATTCACCCCATTTGGGAGCCTGCATTCCGCCGAACTCATCACCGACCCGGCGACCGGTCTGTCGCGGGGCTTCGGCTTTATCGAAATGGAGACGGAAGATGCCGCTCAGGCGGCCATCTCAGACCTGAATGGCAAAGAAGTCGATGGACAACCCTTAACCGTCAATGAGGTCAAACCCGGCCGTGGCGGTCCCATCCCCACTCGGGATGGTGGGCGCGGAAGGCCCTCCCCGGCGGCGAGCCGCCCGCCCTCCCCGCCCCGCCAGCCGTCCGGGACGCGCCTCTTTGTCGGCAACCTGCCCTATTCCGCGAGCAACACCGACCTGGAAAAGGTCTTTGCCGAGGTCGGCACGGTCAGTTCGGTCAGCGTGGTCACCGACCGCTTCTCGGGGCAATCAAAGGGCTTCGCCTTTGTTGAAATGGGCTCGAAGGAAGAGGCCGACGCGATTATTGAAAAATTTAACGGCCAGGAAGTCCTGGGACGGGTGCTGAAGGTCAACGCCGCGCGCCCACCGGAACGACGGCGGTTCGGCGGCGGGGGCGGCGGCCGGCGATACTGAACGCCGCGTCCTGGGCAGCCTGGAGCAAATAACGCCGCGGTGTCGCCACCCGTCATTCCTGCGCAAGCAGGAATCCAGGCTCCCCGGCCCCCCGGCCTGTGGATGCCGGATCACAGCCTGCCCCGGACATGATCCGGGGTCCGGCATGACGAGCGTGGACTGGCAGGGCTACAACGTATCGTGAAATGCTCTAGCTCTCTTCCAGATGGTAGAACACCAGACCGGTTAACAGCTTGGGATAGAAATAGGTTGACTTCTGCGGCATGGTCTCACCGCCGGCACAGACCTGTTGAATCTGCTTAAAGGTTGTTGAGCGCAGGAGAAAGGCAGCCTGAGCGTCTCCGGCGCTCACGCGTTGCAGGGCCTCGTCAGTATCGCTCGTATATGAGACGGCCTGCTTTTGGACGGCCGGCGGTAGGCCCAGAAAACGCGCAAACAGCACATCGTGCAACACGGTGACATCAAGCGCCCGCATGGCGGCCGAGACGGGCAGGTCCTGCGTTGCCTGGTCATCGAAGGACAACAGCCAGTCGTGCTCGGCGCCGGCCATGACGCAGCCGATACGCCGCTCCGGGCCGGGCGCCGAAAGGGCGTTCAGAAAGGCCTGGCGTTGGGCTGGAGCATAGCGGGTCAGTCGAAAGTCGCGCTTGAGAACGGCTTGCAGATTGGTCGGACTGGGCAGACGGGTCTGCCGGATCAGTCGATGGGTTGGGAGGATGGTCAGGCCGCTGTCCTCGGCACTGGTCAGATACGCCAGGACGTAATGAAAGGGTCGGTCCTCGCCCGCGCCGGTCTCCGCCGTCCGCTCGCGGCTGTATTGCAGCGCGGTTTCATAGCGGTGATGGCCGTCGGCGATAATCAGCGATTTGTCCGAGAGTTGCGCCGTAATATCCGCAACGACCGCCGGGTCCCGAACGGGCCACAGCCGATGGGTGACACCCGCGTCGTCCGCGATCTCCACCGCGGCCGGCTGGGCGAGCGTCTCCCGGAGGGTGTGTTCGAGCGACCAGCCCGCGCCGGCGTAGAGACAGAAGATCGAGCTCAGATGCGCCCGGCAGGCGCGCAGCAGGGCGAGCCGATCTTTCTTGGCCCGCTCAAAGGTGCGCTCGTGCGGGCGAATGACCCCGGACTCGAAATCCTCAACCCGCAGCGCGGCAAAAATACCGGTCCGCCGCCGTGGCTGGCCGTCCTGGAGCGTGTACGCCTGGGTGTAGCAGTAGAAGCCGGGCTCCGGGTCGGGCTGCACGACCCGCTGGGACAGCCAGGTCTGAAAAGTCTCGGCCGCGGCCGTATAGGGGTCGTCCGCCGTGTTGAAGTCGAGATGGGTGGCGTTATACGGGCTCTGGAGATGGAGGAGCGTTTGTTGTTCCGGACTGATCACGTCATACGGCGGGGAGACGACTTTTTTCAAATCGCCGACAACCGCCGGATTATAGCGTAACGCGCGAAAGGGACGAATGTGTGCCATGTTCTCTTGCCCCCTGCCCTTCGGGCTTCCCCCTTAAAGAAAGGGGGAGACCTTCGGTTTGCCCCCTGCCCTCCGGGCTTCCCCCTTAAAGAAAGGGCCCTTCGGCTTTAGCCTGCCAGTGCCCGTTGACCAATATCCCGCCGGTAGTGCATGCCCGGCCACGAAATGCGTTGCACCGCCCGATAGGTGGTCGCAACGGCCTGACGAATATCCGCGCCCGTCGCGGTCACGCCCAGAACGCGCCCGCCATTGGTAAGCAGCGCGTCGGCCTGTCGTTTTGTGCCGGCATGAAAAACCGCCCCGTCCTGCCAATCGACGAACTGCTCCAGCCCGGCAATCGCCTGGCCCTTCTCATAGCTGCCCGGATAGCCTCCGGCCGTGAGCACGACACACACCGCGGCGCGGTCATCCCAGTCGAGGCTCACCCGGTCGAGGCGTTCATCAACCACGGCCTGCATCACCTCGACCAAGTCCGACTTGAGGCGCAGCATGAGCGGCTGACATTCCGGGTCGCCAAAGCGGACGTTGAATTCAAGAACTTTCGCCTGACCCTGGTGAATCATCAGCCCGGCGTACAGGACGCCTTTATACACGATATTGCGTTGTCTGAGCCCGTGGACGACCGGGCTGAGAATGTCCTGCACAATCCGCTCGGACAGCGCTGGGGTGACGACCGGCGCCGGCGAGTAGGCTCCCATCCCACCGGTATTCGGCCCCCGGTCGCCGTCAAAGACCTGCTTGTGATCCTGGGAGGAGGCCAGGGGAAGAATATGGGCCCCATCCGTCAAGGCCAGAAACGAGGCCTCTTCGCCGCGCAGAAACTCCTCAATCACCACCTGGTCGCCGGCCGCGCCAAACTGACGCTCGCGCATGATGGTGGTGATGGCGGCCTGAGCTTCGGCCTGGGTGGCGCATAGCAGAACGCCTTTTCCCGCGGCGAGGCCGTCGGCCTTGACCACTATCGGCGCTCCGGTTTCTTCGACATAGCGACTGGCCTCGTCCGGGTCGCGGAACACGCCAAAGGCCGCGGTCGGCACGCCCTGCTGCTGCATGAGTGCTTTGGTAAAGGCTTTGCTGCCTTCGAGCTGGGCCGCGGCCCGGTTCGGGCCAAACACGCGCAGACCCCGCGCCTCAAACCGATCGACGATTCCGAGGCTCAGCGGCAACTCAGGGCCGACCACCGTCAATCCGATCCGTTCTTTTTCGGCAAACGCGCACAGCCCGTCAACATCGTCCGCGGCCAGCGCAACCAGTTCGGCCTGCTCGGCAATCCCGGCGTTGCCCGGCGCACAGTAGATTTTTGAGACGCGCGGACTCTGGCGAATCTTCCACACCAGGGCGTGTTCCCGGCCGCCGCTGCCAATCACCAGTATTTTCATGGCTAACGCCGAGTCAGGGCTAATGCCGGAAATGCCGCATGCCGGTGACGACCATGGCCATGCCGTGCTCGTCCGCAGCCGTAATCACATCCTTGTCGCGCAGGCTGCCGCCGGGCTGAATCGCGGCGGTTGCGCCGGCCTGGGCCACCACATCAAGCCCGTCGCGAAAGGGAAAAAACGCATCCGAGCCGACCACGCTGCCCTGGGTCTCCAGCCCGAGGTCACGCGCCCGGGAGACGGCGATCTTGGCCGAATCAACCCGGCTCATCTGACCGGCGCCCACGCCCACGA
Source organism: uncultured Binatia bacterium (SeqCode) (assembly GCA_965232605.1). GTDB lineage: Bacteria > Desulfobacterota > Binatia > Bin18 > Bin18 > Bin18. Next base: position 1,028,578 of record CBDDQA010000006.1, read on the forward strand.
CCTGGTCGCTTGAGGTAAGCACAATGGCGTTGGACTTGACGTGCTTGCACACCCGCCAGGCAAAGGCCAGGGCCTGGTACTCCGCGTCGGTCGGCCGCCGCTTGGTCACCACCTCGCAGTCCCGCACATTGACCTGGCCGGTATCGCGTTCCTGATACAGCAGGCCGCCGGCAATCGGCTTGGCCTCGTAGCGGGCCGGTTGCGCGTCTGCCCCTCTTTCTTGAGGGGGAGGGATTTCCAGCAACCGGATGTTCTGGAGGCGCTTGGACGAGGCCAGCATCTCCAGGGCCGGGGCCGCATAGCCGGGGGCCAGCACGATCTCAAGAAAGCCCTGTTCGTACAGGTTCAGGATTTCCTGGGCGGTCGCCGCATCGACCTCGCGATTCAAACCCACGATCCCGCCAAAAATGGAAACCGGATCGCAGGCGCGCGTCTTCCGAAAGGCGTCGGCCAGAGACTCCGTCGAGGTGGCCACGCCACACGGGTTGGTATGCTTGATGGCCACCGCGGCAATTTCATCAAACTCCTGGAGCAGGGCAAACGCGGCGTTGGCATCTACGATATTATTATACGACAGCGCCTTGCCCTGGATCTGTGTGGCGTTGGCGATACACGCCTCCCGGACGACCGGGCTGCGGTAAAAAGCCGCGGACTGGTGCGGGTTTTCTCCGTAGCGGAGGTCCTGGGCCTTGACGTATTGCAGGTGCAGGGTTTCGCCAAAAGGCCGGCGTTCCTCTCCGTCGAGGCTGCCCAGGTAGTCGGCAATGGCCCCGTCGTAGCGGGCGGTTAACCGGAAGGCTTTCTTGGCCAGGGCGAGCTTGTGCTCGGCCGACAGGCCGCCGTCTCGTGTGAGCGCGGCCAGCACGGCCGGATAATCGTCCGGGTCCACCACCACACCCACGTCGGCGTGATTCTTGGCTGAAGCACGTAGGAGAGAAGGCCCGCCGATATCGATGTTTTCAATCGCATCGGCAAAGTCACAGTCCGGCTTGGCCACGGTTTGTTCAAACGGATAGAGGTTGACCACCACCAGATCAATGGCTTTGAGGTCATGCTGGGTCATGGCCGCAAGATGGCTGGGGTCGCTCCGGCGGTGCAGAATCCCGGCGTGTATGCGGGGGTGCAGGGTCTTCACCCGGCCGTCGAGCATTTCGGGAAAGCCGGTAAAGTCTTCGACCGGGGTCACCGCAAGGCCGGCGTCGGTCAACGCCTTGGCCGTGCCGCCGGTTGAGAGAATTTCAATACCAAGCGCAGTCAGGCCGCGAGCCAGATCAACGACGCCACGTTTGTCGCTCACGCTGATCAGGGCGCGGGTGACAGTAGCCATGCGGTACTCCTTGGTAATAACGGGTTGGAAAGATGTCCATCTGGATAGGCAGACAGGGGAATACCAGAAGCCTCCTGGGTTGTAAAGGGAAACCCGTGGGCATATGGTGGGCCGCGATGACAGTGCGGCTCAACGGCGATGTGCGGGAGTGCCGAGAGGGCATCACCGTCGCGGCCTTAGTCGAAGAACTCGGCCTTGGAAACAAGCGGATTGCGGTTGAGGTCAACCGGGATATTATTCCCCGCGACGAGTACGCCAGCTGCGGACTGCACCAGGACGACGAGGTGGAAATCGTCCATTTTGTTGGCGGAGGCCGCTAGTCGAGCGTACACAGATCAACACAGTGAGGACGCCATGCCAGGCCCCAAAGACCCCTTTGTACTCGCAGGCAAGGAATACCATTCCAGGCTGATTGTCGGCACGGGAAAGTATAAGGATTTTGCCGAAACCAAACAGGCGATCGAGGCCTCGGGGGCCGAGATTGTGACGGTGGCGGTCCGCCGGGTGAATATCACCGACCCCAAGCAGGAGAATCTGCTTGACTATATCGACCCCAAGCACTACACCATCCTGCCCAACACGGCCGGCTGCTATAACGCCGCGGACGCGGTACGGACCTGCCGCCTGGCCCGCGAGGCCGGGGTCGGCAATATGGTCAAGCTGGAAGTCATTGGCGATGACAAGACCCTCTTCCCCGACATTCCGGGCACGCTTGAGGCGGCCAAGACCCTGGTTGACGAGGGCTTTATCGTCCTGCCCTATATTCACGACGATCCGATCTCCTGCCAGAAGCTCGAAGACATGGGCTGCGCCGCGGTCATGCCGCTGGCTGCGCCTATCGGCTCCGGGCTTGGCATCCGCAATCCGTATAACATCCGTATTATTCTCGAACACAGCAGCGTGCCGGTGATTGTTGACGCCGGGGTGGGCACGGCCTCAGACGCCGCAGTCGCCCTGGAGATGGGCTGTGACGCGGTGCTGATGAACACCGCTATTGCCGCGGCAAAGGACCCGATTCTGATGGCCGATGCCATGCGCCAGGGGGTGGAAGCCGGGCGCAAAGCCTATCTGGCCGGGCGCATGGGCAAAAAGCTGTACGCCACCGCCTCCAGCCCGCTCGACGGGATGATCGCCTAGCGCGGGTGGGAGGTCAATCATTCCAGCCCCTCTTGGGATGCCTGTCCTGAGCGTACTTCGACTCCGCCCCTATGGGGCTACGCTCAGCACGAACGGCACCTCCGTTCACCCTGAGCGGAGCGTCAGCGAAGTCGAAGGGTGCCCAAGACGAAAGGAGACGAAGGGCCTGGGTTTCCCCAGGCCGTCCGACCGATGCTCAACTCTCGTCTGTATTTCGTCACCGACCGCAAACACACCGCCGGCCGGCCCCTGACCGCTGTCGTGCAGGCGGCTCTCGACGGCGGGGTGCGGGCCGTTCAACTCCGGGAAAAGGACCTCGAAGGCCGCGAGCTGTACGCACTGGCCGAGCGGCTGCGGGCGCTGACCGTACGCTATCAGGCCCACCTGCTGATAAACGACCGCCTCGACGTGGCCCTGGCGGTCGAAGCCGACGGCGTCCATCTCGGACAGCGCTCCTTTGCGGTCAAAGACGTCCGCCGCCTGCTGGGAGACGGGAAACTCATCGGCGTCTCAACCCATTCCCGGCAGGAAATCACCGCGGCCCAGGGGGCCGATTTCATACTCTTCGGCCCGGTCTATTACACCCCCTCAAAGGCCGCCTATGGCGAGCCACAGGGGCTTGACCGCCTGCGCGCCGCGGTCGCCCACAGTACGGCGCCGGTTTTTGCGATTGGCGGCATCAAGACCGAGCGCGTGGCTGAGGTATTGGAGACCGGCGCCCACGGCATTGCCATGATTTCGGCCATCAGTGCGGCCCCCGACCCCGCTCAGGCCGCGCGCGAGTTATTGCGGCAGCTCGACTGAGGCGCATCGGGCTTGCCCCGCGGTTCGCCTCACTGGTAGAATCCCCGCCACACGCCACCCTAGCTCAGTTGGTAGAGCAACTGATTCGTAATCAGTAGGTCGTCGGTTCAAATCCGATGGGTGGCTCTGCCCAAGCCCTTGTGTCTGCAAGGGCTTTTTCTTGCTACACTTCCCTTGACTCGACGGGTTTGATTCATTTTTTTGCAGCGTTGTTCACGTGCCAGGAGGAGGCTATGCCGAACGAGCGGGGAAAGCCACCATTGCGACTCGACCATTTAGCGGTCTGGGTAGAAGACCTTGATAAAACGGCTGCCTTCCTGACCGAGACGGTTGGCTGGAAGCGTCACCCCATGGTGGTTGAGGTCAGCACGGAAGACGAAACAACAGGCGGCATGAAAGCAGCCTTCGTTCATGGCGGTGGCTTATGGTTGGAGTTGGTTTTACCAACATCCCCCGGACCCGGCATGAAAATATTGGAAGAGGTTGGTCAGGGCGCCATTGTTGAGGTTAATTTTGAGGCGGTTGATGCGGACTACCGAAAAGTGCTTGCGGAGATGGACGCGAAAGGCATTCAGATGCTCAGCATGGACGGCTCTCCACTCAAAGATGGTGGCAGAATCCAGGAAAGCGTCCGTGGGGATGCGGCGACCGCGGAGACCGGACAGCTCATTGCCTACTGGCCGGCAGACATCAGTCGTGGGACGACCATTGAAGTCTACGAGCGGCGGCTGGACGATGCGACCAACCTCTTAAACATTCGCGACGAGGGATGGGCGAACGAAAAACCCAGGCCGAATAGTCCGTGCATTGATCGCGTGTGCATTCTTGTCGAAGACCTGTCGAAGACGGCAGCATTCTATACCGAAGTCATGGGGCTCAGACGCCATCCCGCTGCATTTGGCCTTGACGGGGGCACGACCAACCTTGGTGCTATGCAATGCGCGTTTATTGAGGCCAATGGCGTTTGGGTGCAATTGGTTCAGCCGACGTCAGCCGGGTATGTGCTGGATCTTCTCAAAGAAAAAGGCGATGGCTATGCCCTGGAAGTGGCTGCCGAAGTGGACGATCTCGATGCGTTCTACGACCACATGGCGGCCAAGGGCATAACCATGGTCAACTGTGACGGGACGCCGTTGGCACCTGGAACGAAGGGGCTCACGGTCGAGCCGTCCGGTGACCGGCATCACTATTTCCCGCTGAACGAGAGTCAAGGGATACGGATTATGGTATATGAACGTGGCCCCCGTCATACCAGTATGCTGCATCGCCGTGACGACATTTGGGCGCGCGTTTCCTGACCGGCATATTCATGCAGGTGGACAGTAAGCCTGGTAAAAATAATGGCTCACGGCTTAAACTGAACCACTGCCTGTAACAGCCCTTGCTTGACAATATCCGCCAACACTCGATAGGTCGTCGGTTCAAGTCCGATGGGTGGCTTCATAAACTCCCTGTAAAAACAGGGGGTTATTCACTTTCCCATTGACGGTCCTTGCTGTGTAGTATCATTATTGATATTCACTCTCTGTGGCGGATACCATGACACTCCTCAAGGCGTTCCGCAACAATCCCAAAGGGGTGCGGTTCGTGGACCTCGCCAAGGTGTGTGACGCATACTTCGGAGAACCGCGTCAGAAAGGCACGAGCCATCGAATCTACCGCACTCCTTGGCCGGATGACCCCAGGATAAATATCCAGAACGTCAAAGGGAGGGCCAAACCCTATCAGGTTCGCCAAGTCCTCAAAGCGATTGAGAAATTGGAGGGCATGAAATGACAACACACTATACGTATCGCATTACATGGTCCATCGAAGACCAGGCCCACGTTGGTCTGTGTGCAGAACTCCCTTCATTAAGCTGGCTGGCCTCTACTCCGGCGAAGGCTTTGAGTGGTATCCAGCGGCTGGTGCGTGCCTGTATCGCCGACATGCAAACCGCCGGTGAAATGCCCCCGGTGCCACTGGCTAACCGAACCTATAGCGGAAAGTTTATGGTGCGTGTACCACCAGAAACGCATCGTGCCCTCGCCCTACGGGCAGCAGAAGAGGGGGTGAGTCTGAACCGGCTCGTGAGCGCGCGCCTCGCCAATGATGTCAGGTGATTGACCCTGACCGTGCTCATCGACAAGGGATCTTGGGGGGAAGTGTGCTGGCCTGAGCCTGTTTGCGGGTCCATTACAAGACGCGCGTGGTTATAATTCCTTCATGATCTCGGCACGCTTATGTTCGTATTCTTCGTCCGTGATGAGGGCGTCAGTATGCAAGGATTCGAGTTCGCGTAGGCGGGTAGCGGCTGGGACAGTTTCTTTGGTGGGTGGTTCCTCTGTTTCAGGTTCTAGCGTTACTTCTGGCTTTGGAAGCTTGATCGGTTCGGGCTCGACGGTTTGGTGACAGAACAGGCATTGGTCGGTGGTTTTGGGGATTTGTTTGGTGCAGTGAGGACAGACGCGGAACTGGGCGTTATGTTGTTCAAGACGACCCTGACTTCGTGATTGGGGTGCTGTTCGAGCCATGTTTTTGGCCGGGTCGAGTTTTGGGAAGGCGGCGACGAGCAGTCCAAACGGACCGAAAAAGACTCCTACGAAAAACCAGCCAAGAGCGGAGCGGTTTTTGTTGCTGGCGATAAGGGCAGAGAATATGGCACAGAGCAAGACAAAAAGAAGGATTTCCACGTTCTAGCGACCTTTCGTATGTGATTGGTGCTATTGTGCACCGTCGGAAGAGCATTACAGTATCATATAGCCGTCCGTTGCTGAACTGGGACGTGGATTAGCCAGTTCCTGTAGGTCGGATTCGCAGGTAATCCGACAGGATAAGTTGGACCAGTACCTCAACAGGCTCGAAAACGGAGGTAAGGTCATGAGTGTCACACGAGGCCAGGACAATGTCTTTGTGGACCTGGGGTTTGATGCGGAAGAAGCGGCCAATTTGAAAATCCGCGCCGACCTCATGCTCGACCTACGGCAATACATTCAAGACCGGGGCTGGACTCAGGCTGAAGCCGCGACTTTCTTTGGTGAGACTCAGCCTCGTATCAGCAATTTGGTGAAGGGAGAGATTAGTCGTTTTAGCATCGATAAACTGATCAATATGTTAGCCCGGGCCGGCTTGCGCGTCCGGTTCGAGATCGAAGCAAAAGCGGCTTAGCCGGATAATCAACATATGGAATGGATTGACAGTTTTCTTTCCGCACGTCATGCTGAGGCAACCGAGGAGGACGCACACCGATGACAGATTTTCATGTTGAACCGCTCGACGCGAGCTTTGGGGCGACCGTAACCGGACTCAAGCTGGCCACAATCGACGAGCCAACCTTCAGCCGGCTGTACGACACCTGGCTGGAGTACGCGCTGCTCATCTTCCCGGACCAGCATCTCTCCAACGACCAGCAGGTCGCATTTGCCAAACGCTTCGGGGAACTGGAGTTTGATCTGGTGCCGATCAGCAACGTTAAAAAAGACGGCAGCATTCGCCTCGAAGACGATGCGGACGAGATGATTCAGGTGCTCAAGGGGAATATGGGCTGGCATTGCGACAGCACCTATATGCCGGTGCAGGCCAAGGGCGCGGTGTTCACGGCCCACGTTGTGCCGGCGGCGCGCGGAGAGACTGGCTGGGCGGATTTACGCGCCGGGTATGACGCGCTTGACGACGCCATCAAAGAGAAAGTCGCCCATCTGTCGGCCTATCATTCTCTGCGCTATTCACAGAAAAAAATCGGGTTTTCAGCCAAAAAGGGCGGCGACTATAACGGCTATGGTCTGGATGTGCAGGACCCGCCGCTGAGGCCCCTGGTGAAAACCCACCCCGAGACCGGGCGCAAGTCCCTGCTGATCGGTCGTCATGCCTACGGCATTCCGGGAATGGACCAGGCCGAATCCGAACAATTGCTTCAGGCGCTAGTGGACCATACCTGCCAGCCGCCGCGCGTCTATCATCACCGGTGGATGGTCGGTGACGCCGTGCTCTGGGACAACCGCCGCCTGCTACACCAGTCCTGCCCCTGGGACATGACTGAAGCACGGGTGATGTACCACGCCCGAATCGCCGGCGACCCCGCGTCCGAATTCGCCGGCCCCGGCTCTCCCAGCCTGTAATAGCATCTCTCCCACCCTTCTCATCCCCTCTTGGGAGGGGTGCCGCGTAGCGGCGGGGTGGGTTCTCTACGATCCGGCCCACACGACGTGTCGGCAACGCGAGATTCCATAGGGTCTACTCGTCTTATGCCGGTATGTTCATAGCTTTTTGAACAACCCGTTCAATGTCCGGCTTGCGAGCAGGAATCACGTTATCAGGCAGATGCTTATGCTGTGGAAAGCTCAACAGTCCAGGGAAATGGGGTGTACTGTCATAACGGAAAATCAAACGATTGTGTCGATCCTGACAGTGATAGCGATAATCGAGCGAAACGAGGGTATTTCCTTCGACTACAATGGCTTCATTAATTTCTAGCAAATGTCCTTGCTCGAAGCGGAGACGAATCCGTAGATTGATCCGTTCCGATGTGACAATCTCCTCAATACAGCGTTCAACATAAGCGTTGTCGCACTGGAGAATCGCCTGCTCAATCTTCTCCAGATAATCGGCGAGAGCCTCATGCAACATCGTGTCGGCTTTTTTCTAATTTCTGGCGAAGTTCCAAATAATGGCGGTAATCGTTCGCCCATTCCACAAACACAGTGTCATCCGACAGTTTGCCCCGGCTGTACCGATCAAAGAACTCCTCCGAGTCCATCTGCTGCTGACTCTCATAAGTGCTCAGCCGCTTCGTCACTGCTACCAATGCGTCAAGGGGTGAGGTGTATTCAATTGTTTGTTTCCGCATTTAGACCTCCCGCGTATGCCCCTTTAGTGTACCCGAAAAACTTTCATGGCTATCCGATATCCCTATCCCCTCCTCGGAGGGGTGCCGAAGGCGGGGTGGGTTCTCTCCGACCCAGCACCCAGCCCGCTTCAACGCCGCAAATTTTGCACCGCTCACAACGTCAGTGGGTACACTTTCTCCTGTTTCATCATCTCACTGGCGTAGTGCAGAGCGGCCTGGATGTCGGCTTCGGTGAGATGCGGGTAGTTTTGTAGGATTTGGGCGTGAGTCCAGCCTTCAGCGAGGAGTTCAACAAGGAACTCTACAGCAATCCGTGTCCCTTTAATAACCGGCTTTCCAACGAGCACCTTTGGGTCAATAGAGATATGCTCTTTCCAGTCCATAGTTCCTCCAGGGTAAGCAAGCTGCTCACGCTCCGCAAGAGAATATGGGTGAGAGGGCAGCGCCCTGAACAATCGTGGTTGGCTGGGTGGAGCTTCTCACCCCGCACGCAGGAGACCGGCCCGCGCCAACCGCGTCAACACTTCCGTAATCAGCCCCACTGCCTCCTCAAGGTCTGCGTCGGTCGTGTCAAAGCGGATTGAGCTTGCTGCGGATGCTGGAAGATTGTTGGCAAGGCATCAATTCGGCTATAGACCTTCCATTGTGGACCGTAGTGAATTTCTTCAGAAGCTCGGCCAAGTAAAATTCTGGCGAACGCGCGGACAGCGCGCACCACATAAGCCGCTTCTGGTTCTGCTCGCGCTCGGCCGGGTCGCTCAGAGAGAGAAGCGCTTAGCTCGCTACGAACAGGACATTGAACGTCCACTGAAAGCCTTGCTGGAGCGCTTTGGACCGCCCCGCAAGGCAATTCATCCTGAGTACCCGTTCAGCCGCCTGCCAAAAGACGGGCTATGGGAAATCCCAGGCAGAGAATCATTGCCCGCCACGGGACAAGGAGATTTACACCGGAGCGGACTCATTAAACACTCTGTGACGGGCGGTTTTCCCGAGCCAATCTACGAACTGCTCCTCTCCGATTCCGAACTCGTACAGCAGGCCGCTCAAGCGCTCCTCTACGAACATTTTCCCTATTCACTACACGATGACATCCGCACCGCAGCCGGCTTCCCTGCTGAATTTCTAGTACAGGAGTCCCCTGGTCTTCCTTACGGCTTGGTAGTGCCACGCCCTCCTGCCCGCACGCGAGACCGGAACTTTCGTCACGCCGTCCTTCGTGCGTACGGGTGCCGTTGCGCCGTGTGTGGATTCGACCTCCGCCTGGAAAACGAACTTCTCGGATTAGAGGCCGCGCATATCAAGTGGCATTCGGCCGGTGGCCCGAGCAAGGTTCCGAACGGGTTGGCGCTATGCAGTATCCATCATAAGGCGCTTGATCGGGGGGCACTTGGCTTGGCACCGGTCGCCAGGGGGTTCAAAGTACTCATTTCGGCCAAAGTCCAAGGTGAAAGCAATACGACGCGGTGGTTCTGGGATTGTCACAATGCACTGCTACAACATCCCCGCAGTAGCGAGTTCAAACCGAAAACCGAGTTCGTGAAATGGCATACACGCGAGGTCTTTCGTGGCCCACCACGGGATTCGTCGAGCCAGCCGACTGATGGCAGTTCATAGATACATATGCTGCTGGACTCTCCCGTCCGATTACAGTTTTGGAAGAACATAGAGGAGATACGGCGTTCGATTACCTAGCGGACGTAGTAGTCGAGATGACGGAAAGCTAACAAATGCAGACGTATTACAGATGACGGCGGGCCTGGGTCATGTCTCGTCGAAGCTCTTCGTCCGACAGGTCGAAGGTATCGACGCCGTAGTCCGCCAGTTTTGTCAGAAATAGTGGCTTGGGTACACCGGCAAACTTCGCTGCCGCACCGGTGGATAATCGACCCATCTCGTAGAGCTTGACGGCGATAAGAATCTTTGCCTCTTCGCGGAACTGGTCGAGCGACAGGCCAAGGGCCAACAAAACCTCATCACCATAGTCGATAGTCAGAGATCTCGTCATCTCCTGCTCCAGGCTGATACCAAGTGAATATGAGAGAGCCTAGCAGAATTCACCTTACTCTGCGCCTTCATCACTCGCGTGGTAACTCATCCTCTGGATCAGGCGGCAGGTCCGGGGCCTTGTCGAGATAGTACGTCAGATCGCCCTCAACCGCATCTGCCGCGCGCTCTCGGAGAAAAGCCTCCGCCGTCTCGACGGCGCCGATCTTCTGGGCGACGGCGGCGACAATCCATTGATTGAGCGAGACGCCGTCCTCCCTGGCGAGACGTGTCGCCGTATCTTTTAGTGATATTGGCAATTGCAACGGATACTTGTAGCGGCGGGTGTCAGTCATCTGCTCAATCTCCTTACCATGTTACCAGGGGTGGTAATCTCAACCCCAAATGAGGGCGCTGGTCCGAAACCCTTACTGGCTGAGGTCGGGCTTACTGTGTCCGACGCCTTTCGCCTGATGTGCCAGACAAACCTGCCGCTCCCTCAAGATAGGCCATAAGCCCTTCAAGGTCGCAGACGACTTGGGGGCCGCTCTGGAGGAACTCGCTGCGCTGACAGACCAGGAAGCGTCGGTCCGCGCCGACCAGGTCCGCAGTGACATTGAGCCGTTTCATATCGTTTGGACCAGGGTGCGTGGTGAGCTTGATCTCCAGCGCCCAGAGCTCGGAATCGACCTGGACCAGGAGGTCAATCTCACGTTGATCGCTCGTCCGGAGATAGTACGGGTCGAATGTCCGGTCGGTGTATTCCAGAGCGGCCAAGACCTGAGTGATGACAAACCCCTCCCAGCTCGCACCGACCCAGGGCTGACTCAGCAGCGCGGCCCGGTCAGACAGGTTCAACAGGGCGTGCAGCACCCCGGTGTCCCGCCAGTACACCTTGGGCCGCTTGACGAGACGCTTGCGGATGTTCGCCTGATACGCTGGCAGGCGGCGCACGAGAAACGCGCCCTCCAGATAGTCCAGATAGCTGTTGACGGTATGGTAAGAGAGGGCCAGGCTCTTCCCGACCTGACTGGCATTCCATTCCTGCCCGTGAACCGCGGCGAGCATCTGGAGCAGACGGCGTGTCGTCCGGGCATGAGCAGGCAGGCCCCAGTTGGGCAGGTCGCGCTGGGTCAGCAGGTCCAGATAGTTGTGTTGCCAGACGGGAAACCCGCGGCCGCCTAACACCCCGCCGTCAGGATAGCCGCCGCAGAGCCAGAGCCGCTGCCGCTGGCCCTCGTTGCCAAGCTCGGACTGAAGCAAGGGGGTCAATTCGACAATGGCCAGTCGTCCCGCGAGCGACTCGGATACCCGGGCCATCAGGGACGGAGACACCGACCCCAACAGCAGGAAGCGACCGTTGCGCCTGCGGTCGCGGTCGATGGTGCCGCGCAGGCGCGGAAACACCTCGGGCCAGGTCTGGGCTTCGTCCAGAATGACAAGCTCATGCCCGTCAGCAATGGTCTCCCACTCCAGGTCCAGGCGCAGCCGGTCGGGTTCCTGCTCAAGGTCGAAGTAGTGGCCTCCCAGAGAGCGAGCCAGGGTTGTTTTGCCGCACTGGCGTGGCCCGACCAGGGCGACCGCCGGGTAGGACCGCTGCCGGGCTCCCAGAACCGCTGTGATTTTTCGGGCCAGCATTCTTGCATTTTAGAAATCCATTTCTATTTTGCAAGAATAAAGTCTTCGGGGTTATTCCTATGACGAGGCCCGAACGATTTTTACGCACCAGGATAAGGTTACAGAGACATCTGTCGCTATAACGACCCCTGTTGATCTTCAACCTCGGGCTTGCCGGGGAAGCGCTCGACCTTGATTGCGCTTTCCCTTTGTCGAGCCTGGGCAATATCGTAGCTATTCTGCATTCGCATGAGCGTGTCCATGCCAACACTGAAAGCCTTCTCGATACGCAGAGCCATTTCCGGGGAAAGCGAGGCGCGCTCGTTCAGAAGTGCCGAGAGCGCGGGCCGCGTGACGCCCAGCGCCCTTGCGGCTTCCGTAACGGAGAGCTTGAGCGGCTCTATAATTTCGGTTTTGACAAATCCACCCGGATGAGGCGGACTCTTCAGCCTATAGCTTTTGGATGTCTTCATGGTTTTCACCCTTTCAGTGGTAGTCCTCGTAGTCGAGGTCAACAATAGCGGTTTTTGTCTGGTCGATCCGAAAAGTAATGCGCCAATTGCGAGAAACGAAGAGACTCCAGGTGCCTCTTCGGTCGCCGCCAAGCTGGTGAGGTCTCCAACTCGGAAAAGTCCGCAACTCATCCTCGCGTCCCATATCTTGGAGAAACGCCAGGATTTTACGGATTTTGTCGACGTGCTGGGTGGTAAGTCCAGAAGCATCGTCATTCTCCATTAAGCGTCGAAGGCCCTTGTGCTTTACGCTCCGGATTCTCACTCTTGCTCAAATACCAGGTGATGATTTGGACCGTCAAGCGTAACGTTACGCTTATCCAACTCGCCGGCAAAGTGTAAGACAGCCTAACGCGCAGCCTTGCGCATCAGCCGGTGCCCGGCCAGACGGAGGCCGCGGGCGGCCAGGGCGGTCTGCCAGCCTTCTCGGGTGCCGATCAACTCGGGCCTTTCGTACAGCCCCTTTTTCTCCTCCTGGCGGGTCAGGCGGGCGAATTTTTCATGCAGGGGATGGTCGGTGGCAATAAAGGTTTCTTTGCGGTGCAGAATCGGTGGGTTGGTCGCGTCCCGGTAGGTGCGGTAGCGAATCTTGAACGTCTGCAAGGGCACGAGCAGTGAGCTGGCCAGGGCCGGATGGGGGTCGCGCTCGAAGTCCGGGTAGGACAGATAGGAGACCTGGGGCTGGTCGCGGTGCAGCTTGATGATATTCGCACCCTCCACCACCCCGATATACGCTCGCGCACAGCCCTCAAAGGCGCGCAGAACGGGCGGCAGGTGAGGCAGGGCGGATGCGTGCACGTAGAGGGCCTGGCGCGTCAGTTTGCCGACCGCGGCGCTCCGGCAGGCCTGCTCGACCGCAGCCCGGTCGCCGGCGGAAAACAGCAGCTCGTCGGCACGCGCGCAGGCCCGGCTATAGGACGAGAAAAGCGCGCGCACGTCCCGCTGGAGGTCGCGCGGGAGCTGGGTAAAGCGCGGCCGGCCCTCGAAGCGTGCGAGCGCGAGATAGAGCAGCAGGTCCTGCTGGCGCTCGGCCCGGATGCGGTTCCACTCCTCATCGCCAGTGACGCGGCGGATGATGCCATAGGCCCGTTTGAGGCTGCCCAAGGCCCGGCAGATCGCGTCGGTCTCGGGCAGCTCGGTGTCCTCGGGTAAACGCCCGCGGGTGGTCAGGAATCCGACCAGCGGCTCCAGGATGTCCTTATGCTGCTCGAACAGAACCTCGCTGAGACGCTGGCGCGGCAGCGTAAACTGGCGTCGATAGCGCGCCGCGGCAAAGGACTGGCGTTGCTGCGGGTCCCGGAACACATAGAAAATCCCCGGTCCGGCCGGCACGCTCGCCGCGCCGAGCGCAGCGTCGAGCCACTCGCGGAGTTCCTGCTGTTCAAAGAATTTCTGGAAGGTCCCGCGGCGGGTAATGCCGCCGTCGGTGTGGGGGGTCAGCGTATCGAGCGCCGCCTCCAGTCTGAGGCGGGCGGACACGATCAGCACTTTTTGGGTCAGCGTCCAGGCTTGTTGAAGAGCGTCGGTACGCTCGCCCGGGTTTTCGATCACGTTGACCACATAGCCCAGATTCACAATATCGGCCGGTGTTCGCTCGTTGTCCGGGAAATAGGCCGGGTCCCAGCCCTGGCAGGGAATCTCCCGATGGCGGAGATGCCGGATATCCGTGCCCCGCCCGCAGCCATAGTCAAAGACGCTTGTCTCTCGGGTAATGAGTCCGTCCTCAAGCGCCAGCCGGACCGGACGGGACAGGTCGGTCCGGGTGATTGCGGTGCGGTGTCGCTCGATTGTGGGCGCTGCCATCGGCTCGTCGGCTGCCCGCCTGCCGAGCAGCGTTCTCCGGCTGGACACTATAGTCCGGGTTCGGTGTGTGCTCAATATCGCGCTGTCGTTGCCGAACCCCTTGCACACTTTTGTCCGGCCTGACTACAATGGCTCACCGAATCGAGGAGTAAAGGAGGGACTCGGAATGGCAAAAGCTAAACAAGTGTTTGATGCGTTGGATGCGGCCCTGGTGCGGACCGATGCAGAAGAGTGGATTCAGAGCGGCGACGGGAATCAGTTCAAGGTGCTGCGGATCAGCAAAGAGACGGGTGCCTGGAGCGCCCTCATCAAAGCCGACAAGGGCCAGGTGAATCCGCCCCATACGCATCTGGGCGCGGCCGATTTCTACGTTATCTCCGGGGGCTTCGACTACCGGGGCGGGTCGGCCCGGGCCGGGGATTGGGTCTACGAGCCGGCCGGAGCGGTGCATGAAGCCACCTCGCATCCGGTTGATACCATCTATCTGGCCAACGTCTACGGGCCGGTCGGTTTCCACGACGAGAACGGCAATATCGCCCATGTGCTGGACTGGCGGACGATTCAGCTCATGGTCGATGAGGCCAAAAAGAAACGCGTGAAATCCAAGGCCAAACGCAGCACCAAAAAGCGGGCGCCCGCCAAAACCACCCGCAGCCGGAGAAAAGCCGCCTAGCAGACAGAGAAGCAGAGGCACACATGGCAAGGTCTTCTCACCATCCGCAGCCCGTCGGCACGCCGGTGGCCGACCAGTTTGACGCCCTCGTCATCGGGGCCGGAGTAGCCGGTCTGTACCAGCTCTACCGGCTGCGGGAGCTGGGGCTCTCGGTGCGGGTGTACGAGGCCGGCAGCGGTGTGGGCGGGACCTGGTATTGGAACCGCTATCCGGGCGCGCGGTTCGATTCCGAGAGCTATACCTATGGCTATTCGTTCTCGGAGGCACTCTTGCAGGAGTGGGACTGGAGCGAACACTTTGCCGGCCAGCCCGAGACCGAGCGCTACCTCAACCATGTGGCGGATAAATTCGACCTCCGCCGCGACATCCGGTTCAGCACCCGCGTAACCGCAGCCAGCTACGACGAGGCCGCGCACTGCTGGCAGGTCCAGACCGACACCGGCGAGCGGGCGCGGGCGCGGTTTCTGATTACCGCCATCGGCGTCCTGTCCGCGCCGTATACTCCCGGCTTTGCGGGCCGTGAGCGCTTTACCGGCCTGAGTTTTCATACGGGCCAGTGGCCTAAGGAGCCCCTGGACTTCAGCGACAAGCGGGTGTGTGTTATCGGCACCGGTGCGACCGCGGTCCAACTCATTACCGAGGTGGCCAAGAATGTGGGCCAACTGACCGTGTTCCAGCGCACGCCCAATTACTGCGCGCCGCTCAGGAACGGACCGATCGGCCCCGAGACCCAGCAGCAGCTCAAAGCCAACTATCCCGAGCTTTTCAAACGCTGCCGGGAGACCTTTGCCGGCTTTCTGCACGACTTTGATACGCGCTCGGCCCTTGACGTGTCCGAGGAAGAACGGCTGGCGCGCTACGAAGAATTGTGGGCCCAGCCCGGTTTTGCCAAATGGCTCGGCAACTTCGGCGACACCATGTCGGACCTGAAGGCCAACGCCACCATGACGGAGTTTGTCCGCAATAAGATCCGCGCGCGGGTCAACGACCCCGCGGTCGCCGAAAAACTGGTGCCCAAGGACCATCCGTGGGGAGCCAAGCGCGTTCCCTTGGAGAGCGGCTACTACGAGGCGTATAATCGGGACAATGTGCTTCTGGTTGACCTGAACGAGACCCCAATCGAATGTATTACCCCTCAGGGCATCAAGACCAGCGACGCTGAGTACGAGTGCGATGTCATCGTGTACGCCACGGGCTTCGATGCGGTCACCGGGGCGTTTCATAAGATGGATATTCGCGGGGTGGGCGGCCGGACGCTCAAGGACAAGTGGGCCGACGGGCCGCGCACCTATCTCGGCTTGCAGAGCGCCGGTTTCCCCAACCTGTTCACGGTTGTCGGCCCTCACAACGGGGCTACCTTCTGCAATATCCCGCGCTGTATCGAGCAGAACGTCGAGTGGGTGACCGATTGCCTGCGCTATATGCGCGCGCACGATTATGCCCAGATCGTTGCGACCCCGGAGGCCGAAGACGACTGGACGGCCCACGTCGATGAGGTGGCCCAGGGCACGATTCTACTCGATACCCCCTCCTGGTTTGTGGGGGCGAATATCCCCGGCAAGAAACGGACCTTCCTGATGTATGCCGGCGGCTCCCCGGCCTATCGGAAAAAGTGCGACGAGGTTGCGGCAGAGGGCTACGCCGGGTTTGTGTTGAAATAAAGTGGCGCTGTCAGATTCTCAAACGAGGCCATTGAACACCTCAGTGTGGAGAGTCTGCTGCTCGCTCGGCTCCTGATTGTTGAGTGGTTGGGGGTAGGTGTACCCCATCGAGGTACACCGCCACCGGCCGGGAAAGCGTCAGCAGATCGCGTTCAGGGTCCGCGTCGAGAATGAGAAAGCTGGCGGCGTGCCCGGCGGCGAGGGTGCCAAGACCGTCCCCGAAACCCCAAAATTGTGCTGGTATCGTCGTCCCGGAAGCGAGAATTGCTTCATTATCAAGACCGGCCTGGCCTAAGAGTTCGAGTTCCTGGGGATTGATCCCAGGGAAGGTCGTATAGCCCATGTCCGTACCGTACAGCACGGTGGCCCCGCCGGCCCGCAAACGACGCAGGTTCTCCGCCGGCTCGACTAAATCGGGGAAGGCGGCCAGGGTGGAAATGACCGCACGTCCGGACCACGCCTGCACTGTCGGATCGCTGAGAGGCTCGGTTGGGGTATGTGCCAGCACATCGACCCCGGCCACCGCCGCTCGCAGCACATCAATATCATTGAGCGCGTGCGCGACGACGCGCATGCCGTAGGAATGCGCTCGGTCGGCAATGGCCTTCATTTCCTGATCGCTGAGTATGGAGGGGTTTTTTGGCATTGAGAGGGCGCCCCCACCTGTTGCGTCGCCAACCGGCAGCTTGATAACCCGAGCCCCCGCTGCATGCAGGCGGTCCACTGCTGCTCGGGCCGCCCGCACCCCACTAATTTCCAGTCCGTAGCCGTCGCTTCCCCAACTCCGGGTCGGGTAGCCGGTCAGGGCGGTCACCATCGGGCCGGCAAGCAGTGTCTGGAGCGGCCTCATATCTTTGGTCAGGAACGCAATCGGCGCGGCCAAATCAACCGCCGCCGCGATACCGCCACGCGCGAGTTCAGGAGCGCTGAAGCGGTAGGCGAGATGCACGTGGCTGTCGATAAAGGCGGGCGCCAGATAACGGCCGGTGGCGTTCACGCTGCGCAGGCCACTGCTGGGCGCTGCCGAGGTAATCTCTTCGATGCGGCCGGCCCGAACGACCAGGGTTGCTTTCCCGTGGCCCGCAATATGCCCGCCGACCACCGCAAAGGGGGTGGTATTTTCTTCCTGAGGGGATACGCGCTCGTTGGCCCAGAGCGTGGACGCCATCACCAGAGTACTCAAGGCAAGACCTAAGACTGCTGCGTACATAGGCGAAAACCTCTGCTTTTCAAGCCGACGGATGCCGGCAGCGGCGGGCGTATGGAGGGAGGCCGGCCTGCATCCGCCCGCAGAGCGCGGGCGTCTAGCGGCGATCAATAAAGACGCGTTCTTTGGCGATCCACATGGCCGAGCGCGGAAAATCAATGAAGTGGGACTCGTCCTCGACCGCGATCTCCATGGCCCGTTTGGCTTCCGGGACGTTGGCCAGCGTGGCCAGGTCGGCCCGGTTGAACCAGGCTTCGGCATGGCCGGTGTAGGGCGGCGTCTCGGTCCCGCGGCTGGCCCGGAGCTGGTCTTCGAGTTCGTCCGCGTAGTAGTGGACCTGGAAATAGCGCTGCATGCCCATGCCCTGGGCTACGCCGCGAATCACCGGGCCGTGGTTGGTGCGCCAGTAGATCTGGGCCTGTTCGAGGCTGAGATGCTCGGGATGGCGCAGGCAAAAGAAAATTTTCACCAAGGGGCTGGATTCCCGCGCCACTATTTCTTCCGGTACGGGGTTGACCTGGGGATACTCGTAGTTGAACCAGAGCGGTGAATGGGCCAGATCGATAAAGCGCGCCTCATCCTCGACGAGTTCTTTTGCCGCGGCCCGCCCGCCCGCGTTGTCCAGGCCCGAGGTGAGCGCCTCGCGGTTGGGCCACCACACCTCCGCCACGCCGTCATAGGGTTCCTCCATGCCGCCCCGGGCTTCCGCAAGCTGGTCGTTGATGGGGTCGTCCAGGGTGTGCACCTGGACATAGCGCAGCATGTTCAGCGCGGTGGAACTCTTTGCTACCAGGGGGCCGTGGACGTTACGCCAGTACTCCTGGAACTCGGCCCGTGACATCTCCGGTTTGCGCCGCAGGACAAAGGTCAAGCGAATCATGCGATACCTCCTTTTTCTCGGTCAGGACGGCGGAGCGCCGGGTCTGCCCGTCTGAAGAGTCGTCCGGGCCGCCGGTGTCCAGCCGCCGTCATAGCGCGTCGGACCGGGGCCGTAAAGCGTTGGGCGAGTCCGGTTCAACCCAGCAGGTCTTCATCCCGCCGGATGTAGGGGTCTCCCGCTGTCTGGACCTCGGCCCGATTATCGGCTCGGCCGTTGCTCGCCAGAATCGGCTGGCCGGCGGCGCTCTCGAGATCGTTGGCCAGCACGCGGGCGGTGACTCTGTTCCGGCGGGTCTGACTGCGCGCCGTTCCGCCTGCGCCCTGCATCACAACGGCCGGCGACGTGCCGTTGAAAACATTCCGGGAGAGCGTCGCAACAACCTCGTTGTCTGTGGTCTCGACGTTGTCCAGGCCGGACCCGCCGACCAGACGGACCGCGTGGGCTTTCCAGTCGGCAATCTCGTTCCGGTCAATCACGACGCGGCAGGTGTTATGCCGGGCCTCTCCCAGCGCCCCGTGGACGGCGATGCCCACCGGACTGTTGGTGATCGTATTGCCCGTAAGCAGGGCGGTGAGCTGGCCGTGCTGGGGCACTTTGTCCGCCAGGGGAATGGCGGTCAGGATGTTAATGCCAAACTGTTTGTTCCCCCGGAGGGTGTTGTCCGCGATGGTCAGCGCCTGCCGATTGGACGCTGGGCCGAAAGAACACGAGAACAGCAGGCCGCCCCGTTCACAGTCTTCAATCGTATTGCGCAGGATCGTGGCGTCAAAGGACACCGCGTCCGGTTCGGGAAAGAAACAGATAAAGGCGAGACCATCGGCAAAGCAGCGGCGCATGGTATTGTCGGCAACGAAGAGGTGGTTGCGCTGACCGGCCCGGGCCTCGGCAAAAATATGGTGGCCCTGGCGCGCGCCTGTTCCGCGCGGCAGGGACGGCTCGAAGCGTTCCAGCCCGTTGTCCGAGAAATCACAATCTGTTACGGTCGCCGCGGTTACCCCGCAGAGGAAAATGCCATGATCCCCGTGGTTGTTGATCGCGCACGAGCGAACCGTAACCGAGGCGGACGGGGGAACGCCAATCCCGTGGCCGCCGCCCTGGGTGACGGTCACGCCACTCAGACTCGTTCCGTCTGTAAGAACGACGACCGACTGCTCCGGTTGAATCGGATGAAAGGACGGGGAGAAGTGTCCTTCTCCATCAATAATACATTCCTGTCTGGCAGCGCCTTGAACCCGGACACCAGGCGGAATGGTTAAGGGCAAACGCTCTCCGGTCAGAGACGGAGAGTAGCGGCCGGGCTCGACCAGGATAACATCGTCCGGCTGAGCCTGTTGGAGGGCTTCTGAGAGCGAACGCGCATCGGCACCAGCAGCCTGAGGCGAGACAAAGATCGTCTTCATCGTTCTTCCTTAAATCAGTCGGTCTGAAAAAAGATACTGAAATACCTGAAAAACATGCGGAGAAGGGTCAAAAAAAGGCCCGGATGAAGCATCCGGGCCCAGGGCTCAAGACGGCGGGGTTCCCACACTCCGGACGTCTCAATGCACCCGGCAGCCTAGCGAACTCCACCCCCAGGGTCAATACCTGAGGTGTCACAAAAAGTACTATTTATGTCGCCTTGGGCCGGAACTGCGGGGTGACTGTAGAACATTCTGTTATTTTGGGACAGGCGTTTTTAGCAACACCATTTTAAGTTGACGAACTCCCTATTCCAAAAGGACTTTTTTTTGAAAAAACTTTTCCAAAATGCCCTTTGGTTGTTGACGCTCTTCTGTTGTTTTGCTAGAAAACCGTCCCAGAACGAGCTTCGCCTAGGGTTCACGGTCAGGAATGGGGTTCCCAACCAAGCATGGAAGTTGTTGAGAATGAGGGCGAGGGGGCTCACACGCTTTTCCCATTGTTTCTTCAGCTTCCACTCCGGACACGGACGCTACTGTGAGGTAGGCAGGATCAAACCAGGAGTTGATCCACAGGCGAGCAAATTCAGACCAGGGAAGGCCCGGTGAAGGGCCTTCCTCTCCTTCAGGCAGCACACTATGGCAACCGACCCAACCGAAAAGCTTCCCAAAATCAAGGTCTCCAGCGCCTATCCGGGCGCATGGTATATCGTTGAGGTTGATGGCGGCGATGGCGGCTTATCCATGGAGCTGCGTCGTCCGGTGGGTGAGGAGGACTCAGATGTCTTCCACCTCACGATTACAACAACGGCGCGGCCATTCGATGTCAAAAGCGCGCGTGACGGCGGAGAGGCCCACACCCACGAAGGCGCTCATTCGACCCACCTGACCTTTACCAGTCCCCAAGCGGTCTGGCCGGATTTTGTCCGTTGTGTCCAAGCCCTTGCCAGCATCTTTGATACGCTGACAACAACACCGCTTGACCGCGAAAAGGTCCGTGAGAATCTGCTGAAGAAAAAATAATAGGGCTGAACCGTTCGCTTTACTCGACCGCGTAGCCCTTTTGCGTGCGGACCACGACATCAGGCCGGGTGCTTTCTACGCGGACACTCCGGTACTGATTGCCACTCCCCGAGGACACATAGCCGAGACTGTACTGGAAGCGGAGCTCACGCGAGATGGTCTGGGTCGCCGTATCAAGCACGGTTCTGCTGCTGAGCACATCCCGGGTATTGAGCAGGAAGTGACGCCCGCCGGTTTCGTCACTCAACCGCCGAAGCGTTCGTGAATCCACGCGCTCGTCATGCCCGCCGCCGACGACCACACCGAACGGGCCGATGGTGAATCCGCCGCCACCCGATGTGTAACGATGGTGCGGATTGCCGATCCCAATCGTGTAAATCAGCACGCCGGCCCGCTGCGAGACGGCAATCGTCTGCGCGAGAGAGGACAGGCTTGCCGTGTCCATGCCGTCGGTCATCACAATCAGGGCTTTCTTGCGATGTTTGCCCTGCCGCATCCGTCGCAGGCCGGTGAGAATCGCGTCGTACAGGGAGGTTCCGCCCCGTGGACGGAGGAGGCCAGTGCCCTGGGCCAGGAGCATCCGACTGTCGGTGAAGTCTTGCAGCACAAACGGCTGGGCGCTGAATCCGACCAGGAAGCCCTCATCCTGTGGCTTCATCGAGTTGATAAAGCGCTGGAGGGCGTGGCGGGCATGTCCGATTTTATTCTGCATGCTGCCACTCGAATCCACGATTAAGCCCAGGCTGACCGGTTCATTCTCGCCGGTATTGAAGTAGGTAATCTCCTGGCGCGTATCGCCCTCATACACCACAAAATCGCCCGTTTGCAGGCCGGGCACATAGCCACCGTTTTGATCCGTGACGGTGACGGTCACGAGTTGCTTGGGAGGTGGGCGGAGGGGCTGCGGGCGCGGCGGAAGGCTCGCTTGCTGACTTGGCGACGGAAGGGCGGGACGTTGAGGCTGGACGGGAATTTCGAGAACCTGCTTACCGGAGGGAGCCAGGCGTTGGGGGGCTGGCGTGCGGGTTCGCTGCTCCACCGGCGGCGGCCGCTTGCCTTGCCAGCCTTCGGTTTGCAGCGTTTTTTCCTGGGTCACAGCCTGGGTCGCGCTCAGGAGGACAAGTCCTGTCCCAAGGACGATACCAGAAAAAAAGGAAGTCCGGCTCATGAGGGCGTCTCCGAGTCCGACCTTAAACTCTTCTCTACACGGGAACAAGAGGGAAGGAGCAGGGACTCGCTGTGGACCAGTCTCCTTGACCCAGGGTAAGCCAGCGCTTAAGACGATCCGACAGAACGGAGAGGGCTATGATTATCACGCACCATGGGATGACCCCGCAGATCGATTCCAGCGCCTATATCCAGCAGAGTGCCCAGATTATCGGCGATGTTCGGATCGGGCCGGAATCCAGCGTCTGGTTTAATGCTGTGGTCCGCGGTGATGTGTGCGCGGTTCGCATTGGGGCACGGGTCAACATCCAGGACAACACCACTGTTCATGTCTTTAGCGGTGGCATCCCAACCATTCTTGGGGACGGCGTGTCGGTCGCCCATAATGTGGTGGTCCATGCCTGCACCATTGGTGATTTCACCCTGGTCGGCATGGGCGCGATTGTCCTGGACGGGGCTGAAGTGGGAAAAGAATGTCTGGTTGGCGCCGGCGCGGTGGTGACCCCGCGAACGAAGATTCCGCCCCATTCGCTGGTCCTTGGCAATCCGGGCAAAGTCGTGCGCTCGCTCACACCCGAGGAAATGGCATCGCTCCACCGCTCGGCAAATAATTATGTCAGGTTTTCCCGCGAGTATATTGAGCAAGGCATTGAATAGCGCCCGCTTTGGGCGGTACGCTCACCGCGACCGGGCGAGAGAGACGCAACGGAGACGAGAACGCCCAGTTTCTCCTGGCGAACCATGCTGCGGTGTCACTCTCCCCACTACCCTCCTGCGTAAGAGGTGGTAAGGTAGCGCCATGCCGGACGTGTCTGCTCTCACGCTGCTCCTGAGCCTGAGCCTTCTGGGCGTCAGTCTGAGTCTCATCTATCTCTTGAGCAAGCTTTTTCTGGTGGGGTTCCTTTTGTCCTTTGGGGGCCTGTTTGAACGGCTGGCTTTTCGTCGGCAGAGTCTGCGCTGTCAGCGCGGCGACGAACTCCTCAAACAAGGCGACCTGACCGGGGCGGTCCAGGCGTTTGGGAGCGCCTTTTTTCTCAGGCCCATTCACCAGGACTCGTCCCTGCTGACCGAAGTCGGTAAATACCACACCGGCTTGCTCAACCGTTTGCTGACCGTTGCAGATGAATTGGACACCGGACGGCCCAGCCTGCCAGCCTTGGCGGACACGGATCGTTTACTTGCCGAGCGCCTGGAAATGCAGCTCGACGCCTTCCGGGAGCGAGCCGGAGCGGGCCGACCACTGACTGACAGAGACTCCCGGCTCAAAGAGAACGAGCGACAGCTGCGGAGCGCCATTGACCGCCTGCTGAGTGCCATTACCTCGTCCGGTGAAGAGCGCGTGGTGTATCATTGAAGTCACGCCGCGCAGGTCTGTGTTGACAGCTGCGCCGAGCCAACCGATGGTGGGCGGAGTCTGACAGCTTGGGAGGGAGTATGTTTGACGTGAACGCGGTCCGCGCGGATTTTCCGGGAACGACGCAACAGGTCTATCTGAACGCT
Source organism: uncultured Binatia bacterium (SeqCode) (assembly GCA_965232605.1). Taxonomy (GTDB): domain Bacteria; phylum Desulfobacterota; class Binatia; order Bin18; family Bin18; genus Bin18. The sequence continues at coordinate 1,052,094 of CBDDQA010000006.1, forward strand.
GCCGGGATTGGGCTGCCGCCGAGGTCCGCAACCCAGGCCGTCCAACGCGCGGCGACCCTGCTCGGTCAGGGGCCGGCCGAGATGGGCTACCCGGCCTATTATCAGGCGCTCGGCAAACCGAGCGTTCAGGCCAGACAGGAAGCCGCTCGGCTGCTCAGGGCTCAGCCCACGGAAATCGCCTTTACCGACGATACCACCATGGGGCTGAATACCGCCCTGGCCGCTATTCCTTTTGCCCCTGGTGACAATATCGTGCTGTGCGACCTGGAGTATCCGCAGGTTGCCATCAGCGCCGCCCACTCCCAGCAGCACCAGGCGGTTGAGGTCCGGGTTGCGCGTCATCGGGCCGGCCTGATTGGTGTGGATGACTATGCCGGCCTGATGGACCAACACACCCGCGCGATCGTGGTGAGTTCGGTGCAATGGATCAACGGCCTGCGTATGGACCTGGCCGCGTTTTCACACCTGGCCGAAGAGCGGGGCTGTTTTCTGGTGGTGGACGCCATTCAGCAGTTGGGCGCTCTCCCGCTCGATGTCTCCAAGCTGCGCGTCGACTTCCTGGCCGCAGGCGCCCAGAAATGGCTGAACGCGCCGTTCAATATCGGGCTGCTATACATCCGCTCGGCAGTTCAGCAGCAGGTCGAACCGGGCCTGGCGCACGGCCTGTTCGCGCTGGCCGAGCCGCCGGAAGGGTGGCTGCGTTATCTTGGCGACCCAGGTCTGACACCCTTTTTGTCCCTGCCCCTGGCCTCGGACGCCCGCCGGTTCGAGGTCCACGGCATGCCCAAAAATCTCGGGACCGCCGGCTTGGCCGAGTCATTGGCCTATGTCAACCAACTCGACTCGGCCGCCGTCACCGAGCATATTCTGTCGCTGGGCGACGTGCTGATAGAGGAGCTGAGACGCCGCGACATCAAGGTCTGGACCCCAGAGGCGCACGCGCTGCGGTCGGGCATTGTCACCTGCGAGCCGTTTGCGGACGCGGACCGGGTCCATCAACTCAATCAGGCCCTGGAAGCCCGGCACATTTATCCGACCGTGCGGTACTGCTCCGGGGTCGGCGGGCTGCGGGTCTCGATTCATTACTATACCAGCCGGGACGATATTGACGCCTTACTGGCCGCTCTGGATGAGATACTGAAGGCGGCCTAGCCGGATGGATATACACGCCATATTTTTTGACGCCGCCGGCACGCTGCTCCGCGTCAATGGCTCGGTCGGCGAGACCTACGCCCGGCTGGCCCGTGAGCACGGCAAGGCCGTCGGCGTCCGGGACCTGGAAGCCGGCTTTCGACGCTGCTTTGCTACCGCGCCGCCCATGGCCTTTCCCGGCGCGGACGCGGACCAGCTTCCGCGACTGGAGAAAGCCTGGTGGCACGCCGTGGTCCGGCAGGTCTTTGCCCCGCTCGGCCCGTTTCCCAATTTTGAAGCCTACTTTCATGCGCTGTACGATTTCTTTGCCGAACCGCAGGCGTGGCAACTCTACCCGGAAGCCCGCCACACGCTGACGGCCCTGCACGCGCGCGGGTATCGTCTCGGGGTGATTTCAAATTTCGACGCGCGCCTGTTTGGCGTGCTTGACGGTTTGGACATCGGCCACTTCTTCGACCCTATTGTTGCCTCGACGCGCGCCGGGGCGGCCAAGCCCGAGCCGGCCATCTTTCAGAAAGCACTCGCGGCGTGCCAGCTCCAGCCGCAAGAAGCTCTGCATATCGGTGACAGCCATGAGCTGGATATTGTCGGAGCACGCAATGCCGGGCTCACCCCGATCCTGGTCGAGCGCTCGGGTCGTCACCAGCAGCACCGACGACTACTACGTTGTCCGCCGTTTGGACGAGTTGCTGACGGTGCTGGCGTCTCTCTAGCGACGACGGGAAGCGTCCACTACAAGCGTGGCCCCGGCTCCGCTATAACAGCGGCATATTCCAAAAAAGGAGGGTGCATATGCCTGGACGCGAAGCCATACCAAAAGTCTCAAACTGGGGTCGGTGGGGAGCGGACGATGAAAAGGGGACGGCCAATTTCATTACGCCGGAGGTGATTGTGGCCGCGGCCAGACTGGTCCGCAAGGGGCAGGTCTTCTGCTGCTGCATTCCGATTGACCAGAATGGGCCGATCTTTCCGACCCGCACTCCGCCCCAGCGGTTCATGTCGATCCTCAACGTTCCGGTCAAGGAAGTCGGCCTGGCCGGCTCGGCTATTGCCAACGACGACTATATTACCATGTATCTGCAAGGCTCGACCCAGTGGGACAGCCTGGCCCACGTGGGCTACGACGGCAAGTACTACAACGACGTGCCGGCCAGCGCCATCACCGCCCACGGCGGGGCGTCCAGGAACGATATCGGTAAGCTCTACCAGTCGTTTGTCACCCGCGGCGTGCTGCTCGACATGGTTCGCTACAAGGGCTGTGAAGCCGACGGGCATCTCCCGGCCGACTATCCGATTACGGCCGAAGACCTGGACGGCTGCTGCCAGGCCCAGAACGTCGAGGTCAGAAGCGGCGACGCGCTGTGTATCCGCACCGGCTGGGTGCCGTATTGGTATACGCTCGAAACGCCGGAACAGAGGGAAGCCTACTTCCACGCCCAGCCCGGTGTTTCGGTCTCAACCGCGGAATGGATCCATCAGAAGGAAATTGCCTGCATTGCCGTGGACAATATCGCCGTCGAACGGCTGCCGTCCGAAGTGGACGACGAATTCATTCCCTTTCATCAGGTCGCCATCCGTGACCTCGGTCTCTCGCTGGGTGAGATTTTTACCTTCGAGACCCTGGCCGAAGACTGCGCCGCTGACGGTGTGTATGAATTCCTGTGGGTCGCCCCGCCGCTCAACATCCCCAACGCGGTCGGCACTCCATGCGATCCTGTGAAGATCGAGGCCGTTACGCCATGCGTCCGGACATCGTCCGCAGCCGGGCGATGCGCTCTTCCAGCGGCGGATGGGTGGTAAACAGGCCCGCCATGGAGCGCCCGGACAGCGGGTTGACGATAAAGAAGTGGGCCGTCTGAGGCGAGGCCTCCATGGGAACGCGCTCGGACGCGAAGCCGAGCTTTTCCAGAGCCGAAGCCAGGCCCTCGGGGTCACCGCTCATCTGGGCGCCGCTCCGGTCCGCGGCGTATTCGCGCGTACGCGAGATCGCCATCTGGATAATCGTGGCCGCCAGCGGCGCCAGGATGGCCATCAGAATGAGACCCAGCATCCCGCCGCCGCCTTCGTCGTCATCGCTGCGGCTGAACCCGCCAAAAATAGCGGCCCACTGGGCCATATGGGCAATCATCATGATAACTCCGGCCAGGGTCGCGGCAATGGAGCTGATGAGGATGTCGCGGTTCTTCACATGGGCGAGTTCATGCGCCAGGACGCCGGTCAACTCGCGCTCATTCATTAAACGCAGGATACCCTGGGTGACGGCCACGGCCGCGTTTTCGGGATTCCGGCCCGTGGCAAAGGCGTTCGCTCCCTCGGAGGGGATAATATACAGCTTGGGCATGGGCAGGCCGGCCCGAACGGTCAGGGCGTGAACAATGCGGTAGAGCTGTGGGGCGTCGGCTTCCGAGACCTGATGCGCGCCGTACATCTTGAGGACGATCTTGTCCGAAAACCAGTAGCTGCCAAAGTTCATGATGACGGCAAAGATAAAGGCAATGGTCAGCCCCTGAGGACCGCCAAAGTACTGCCCGATCAGCATAATCAGGCCGGTCAGGGCTCCGAGTAAAAGCGTGGTGCGTAGCATGGCTGTCTTCTCCTCCGCGCTCAATTCCAACCAAGGCGAGCGCTCACTAGTCGTATGAGTATACGCTAAGTCTGCCCGGAGGTGATGTCAATTCCACGCCGCTGCTAGCCGACAAAGCGGCTGAGCAGGAGACCGACAATCAGCAGGGCGCCGTATTCGAGGTGCAGCTTTGCCGTTTGCTCGTCAATGCCGAGCAGTTCGTCTTCGTGAAACACGCGCCGCACCGCCGGAATCGCCAGCCGAACGGATAAAAACGTCAGTACAATCGGCCACGGCGCATAGCCGGAAAAGACGAGGAGAGCGGTCAGGACAAACGCGCCATAGATCAAAGCCGCCAGTTCCCAGTTGGCCGCTCGGCGCCCAACCAGCGTCGCCAGTGTATTTTTACCGTGGGAGGTATCGGCCTCAATGTCCCGGATATTGTTGGCCTGCAAAATGGCGGCAACCAGACAGCCGACCGGCAGCGAGATCAGCACCGGAGCCAGGGCAAACGCCTCACGCTGGACGTAATAGGCCCCAATAATAATAACCGTGCCCATGAAGACAAAAACAGTTGCTTCCCCCAACGCAATATAGGCGAGGGAGAGCGGCCTGGCCGTATAAAAATACCCGGCCAACACGCTGGCCACACCCAGGGCAAGAATGGGCCAGCCACACAGCCAGACCAGTGCCAGACCGAAGACACTGCCAATGACAAAGGCGATAATCCCGCCCCAATATATTTCGGTGGGCGAGAGCAATTGGCGCGGCAGGACCTGGCTCCCGCTCTGGGATGCCAGCGTATCCACGCCGCTCTGATGGTCGTAGTAGTCGTTGACCATATTGGTCCCAATATGAATGCAGAGCGCGCCGCACAGCGCCACAAAAAAACGTCCCCAGAAAAAGGGACCGTCCAGCGCGCCCAAGACCGACCCGATCACCACCGGTGTCACGGAAGCGGTGAACGAAAAGGGGCGACAGGCTTCAATCCAGACTTTAAGGCGGCTGGGGGCCGGGCCGCTCGGCAGGGCGTGCTCCATAGGTCGGTCTCCTTTCGCCCGCATTATGGACCAGCCGCAGGGAAACAGTAAAGGGGAAAAACACGGCGTACCTCTCTTGCCTTCAACGGCCCAAACACGCTACACCCTCTGCGAGCGCGGCAGGCGTAAAGGAGGAGCCATGGCAGAGGACAGCCCACCACTTGGCCGGCTGGATCACATTGGCATTGCAGTGCGCAGCATTGAACAGGCCCGGACGTTTTTTGAGGGGATACTCGGGGCAAAGTTTGTGTTTGAACGCGTTGAGCGCAGCGGTACGTTTCGCTTTATGGTTTTTGATCTTCAGGGCTTTACGATCGAACTCCTGGAGCCGATCGATCCGGACGGTTTTCTCGCCAAATTCCTCGAAAAGCGGGGCGAGGGCATACATCATATCACGCTCCAAACCCCGGACCTCAAAGAAAAAGTCTCGTTTCTGGAAGGCAAAGGGGTGCGCGTGGTCGATAAGCATCTGGGGGAGTCGGATTTCCGTGACGCCTTTATCTCGCCGAAAAGCGCATGTGGCGTGCTGTTTCAGCTCAGTGATACCAAACCACCGCTCGATACCGAGCCGTATTGGGAAAAAGAGTAAACGTATCCTCCAATACCCGCTGAGATGTTGATACGTTTACTCTTTCAGGGAAAATTGTAGGGGCAACCCCCGTGGTTGCCCTGTTTGGGCAGGCACAGGAGCCTGCCCCTACCCGGTTATGAACGTCAAACGTGCCTTGATTCTGACGCCCCTGATACTGCTTGCGCTCCTGTTGCAGTCGTACTTCTGGGTGCCGAGCTATGAAAAACAGTCCGTGGGCAATCCCGCCCGGCTGCGTACCTATATCGAGGGGTCGATCGCCGATGCCAAGATTCTGAATCCCATTCTGAACGCGGACGGGGCGAGCAGCCGCATTACGGATTTCGTCTTTGACGGCCTGCTCGATATGGACGAAAACCTGAACCTGCGCGGCCGGCTGGCAACGGACTGGTCGATTACCGAAAAGGCCTACCTGCTTGCCCGGCCCGAGATGGCACTGCCGGACGGCAGCCCGGCGACTGGGGAGCGGCTGATTGAGACCCTCTCCCAGGCGCGGACGAACGGCAGCCTGCCCGGACTGGACGGCCTGCTCCTCTCCCTCCAGCTCCTGCCCGCCGAGGAAAAAAACGAGACGCTCACCCTTGTGGAACCCGACGCGCAGGGAAACCCGTCTCCAACCCCGGTAGAGGTGATGATTCGGATTCCGCAGCGGGTCGAGTTCACCCTCAGCCGGGTGGATCAGGACTTCTTTACGCGCCTGACCCCGCTCTTGGGCGCAGCCTATTTTCAGGATTTCCCCTACGCCGACCACATCACGGTTGCCGACACGGCCCTGGGCGAGAAAGTGCAGCCGCAGTTTCCGACTTTATTACCCGTGGCCGAGCACAACCCGATTATTCTGTTTCACCTGCGCCGGGGGGTCCGCTTTCACGACGGTCATCCGTTCGACGCCGGCGATGTCAAATTCACGTATGAAGCCATTATGAACCCGCGCAATATCTCGCCCCGGACCTCGGACTATGAGCCGATTAAACGGATTGACGTTCTCGATCCCCATACGGTCCAAGTCACCTATAAGCGCCTATATTCGCCGGCCATTAACGCCTGGACGATGGGGATTCTGCCCGAGCATTTGCTGAATGCGGCGGCAATGGAAAAAGAAATGGCTGAGCGCGGGCTGTCGGACGCGGCGCGGGCCAGTTTTGGGATGCGTGACAGCCAGTTTAACCGTCAGCCGCTCGGGACCGGCCCCTTCCGGTTTGTCGAGTGGCAGGGGGACGAGTTCATTCATCTCGTTCGCAACGAAGATTACTGGGAGCGTACCCCCGAGTATGAACACTACTATTTCCGCGTCATTCCCGAGCTGCTGACCCAGGAGGTTGAATTCAAGAGCGGTGCCATCGACGCCTACGGCGTGCAACCGCATCAGGTGGCCCGATACAAACACGAGGAGGCGTATCAGTCGTTTTCCAGCCTGGGCTTCGGCTATTCCTATATCGGCTATAATCATCGCAACCCTTTATTTGCCGATAGGCGAGTGCGGCGCGCCCTGGGCATGGCCATTAATGTCGATGAGATCATTACCTATCTGTTGTACGGAGAAGGGGAGCAGATCACCGGACCCTACCCGCGTCAGACCGAGTGGTATAACCCGACGATTCCTCCCATTCCGTACGACCCGGAGGGCGCGCAACGCCTGCTCGAAGAAGTGGGCTGGCAACGCAATAGCGAGGGCTGGCTGGAGAAAGACGGGCAGGTGTTTGAATTCAATCTTATCACCAACAACGGCAACCTGATCCGCGCCAACATCATGACCATCGCTCAGGACGCCTGGAAAAATATCGGGGTCAAATGCAATACCCAGGTCTTTGAGTGGGCGGTTTTTCTCAAGGACTTCGTCAATACCGGCTCGTTTGACGCGGTGGTCCTGGGCTGGAGTATGGGCATCGATCCCGACCTGTATCAAATTTTCCACTCCAGTCAGGCCGGGCCCCAGCAGTTGAATTTTGTCGGCTATACCAGTCCGGAGGCGGACGCGCTGATCGTCCGTATCCGCCAGGAGTACGACCTCGACCAACAGCGCGCCCTGGCCCATCGCCTGCACCAGGTGATTGCCGACGACCAACCCTACACCTTTCTGTACGTCGGGCTGGCGACCCGCGTCCTGGACAAAAAAATTGTCCTGATCGAAAGAGCGGCCGACGGCCGCGAACGTTACGAAAAGATCTACCCGACCAAAAGCGGCAGCATTGCCTTTTATTTCAACAAGTGGCGTAAACTCGAATTCACGCCCGACTTTTAGGACAGACGGCTGACACAACCATGTGGGTTTTTCTGTTGCGTGCCATTCTCCAGCGGCTGGTTCTGCTGGTCGTGATTTCGATGATCGCCTTCTCGATCGTCCATCTCGCGCCCGGTGAACCCAGCGAGGTTGATCCCGCCAACCCGCGCATGAAACCCGAGGACATTGCACGCATTCGCGCCGCCTTCCATTTGGACGAACCCCTGTCCGTGCAGTATGTCTATTGGCTGCGTGACCTGGCAACCGGCGAGCTGAAATCGTTTAAGGACAGCCAGCCGGTGCTGCCAAAAATCTGGCGGCGGTTTCTTAATTCTCTGCCGCTCTTCATCTGTGCTACGCTGATTGTGTGGAGCCTGTCTTTTCCGACCGGTATTCAGGCCGCCATCCAGCGCGGCTCTCCATTTGACCGCACCACGACCTTTGTGGCCTACGCCTTCATATCCATCCCCGGTTTCTTTCTGTCCTACCTCGCCATTCAGTGGGTCGTGGACCTCTTCAACGTGCCCATCATCGGCATGCGTACCTTTGGTATGGAAAACGCGCAGCCGGTCTTTCGCTGGATGGACCGGTTGTGGCATCTGGTCGTGCCGTCCGTGATGTCGGCGATTGCCGGCATTGCCATTCTGTCCCGCTACGTTCGTTCTCAGATGCTCGAAGTGGTGCGCCAGGACTATGTGCGCACCGCGCGGGCCAAGGGGCTGCCCGAGGAGAGCGTGATCTACCGTCACGCCCTGCGCAACGCCCTGCTCCCGTTTGTGACCATGTTCGGCTTTTGTTGCCGGGCCTGATTGGAGGTTCGGTGATCTTTGAACAGATCTTTGCCTGGCCGGGGCTCGGGCGGCTGGGCTATGAGGCGATTCTCGCCCGGGATTTTCCCGTTATCCTGACGATTAACTTTATTGCCGCCACGCTGACACTGGCCGGCACCCTCGTCTCGGACATCCTTTATGCCGTGGTTGATCCACGTATTCGGTTGCAATGAGCGAGGAAACAGGGGTTAGGGACTAGGGATTTGGGGTTAGGGACTAGGGATTAGAGGAACGGAAAGAGTTCATGGCAACTGCTCGCACTACCCAACCCCCCCTGGGCGAGGCGGAGCTTCCAAAATCGGAAACCCCGCTGCAGGAGGCCTGGCGCATCTTTCAGAAAGATCGGCTCGCCCTCAGCGGCCTGGTCGTACTTGTCCTGCTGGTCGCGATGGCCGCCGCCGGGAAAGTGTTGACCGAGTGGGTGATTGTTTTCGACCCGGCCACCGTTCGCCTGCCGGATAAATTCCTGCCGCCTCTTTCCTCTGTCTCCCCGGCGCTCATCCCGGCCGCCCAGCACCCGCTCGGCGGGGTCTATCTGCTCGGGACGGACGAGTTGGGCCGGGATGTGTTTGCGCGCATGTTGCAGGGCTCGTTTGTGTCCTTATCGATCGGCTTTATTGCGGTCGGCATATCGGTCACGATCGGCATTATTCTCGGCGGCCTGTCCGGTTTCTACGGAAACGTCAAGCTCGGCCTGATCTCGGTCGATACGCTTATCATGCGTTTTACCGACATCATGCTGTGCTTTCCGACGTTTTTTCTGATTCTGACCGTCGTGGCCCTTCTTCCGCCGAGCATTTACAACATCATGATCGTGATTGGTCTGACCAGTTGGATGGCGACGGCGCGTTTTGTACGGGCCGAGTTTTTGGCCCTGCGGGAACAGGACTTTGTGGTGGCCGCCCAGGCCCTGGGCTTACCCGAGAGCCGGATCATCTTTCGGCATATGGTCCCGAACGCGATTGCCCCGGTCCTGGTCTCGGCCACGATCGGCGTGGCCGGCGCTATTCTGACCGAGTCGGGTCTCAGTTTTCTCGGGTTCGGGGTGCAGCCGCCGTATGCGACCTGGGGCAATATCCTGGCCAGCGGCCGCGGATTTATCTTTGATGCGCCGTGGTTGTTCTTTATTCCCGGTCTCGCCATTTTTGTCGTGGTCCTGGCGTTTAATCTGGTTGGCGAAGGACTGCGCGAGGCCCTCAACCCGCGCCTGCGGAACCGCTGAACGGTATGGCCCAGCCACTGCTCGCTATTGCCGACCTGCACGTCTCGTTTTTCACCGAGCAAGGCGAGGTCAGAGCGGTCCGGGGTATTGATCTTGAGATTCAGCCGGGCCAGACCCTGGCGCTGGTCGGTGAGTCGGGCTGTGGCAAATCGGCTACGGCCCTGTCGATCATGCGCCTGCTCGAATCTCCGGGGCGGATCGTCAGTGGCTCCCTGGTGTACAACGGCCGCGACCTGGCGCAGCTCTCCGAGACCGAGCTGCGCTCCATTCGGGGCAAGTCCATCGGTATGATCTTCCAGGAGCCGATGACCTCGCTGAATCCGGTTTTCACCATCGGCCATCAGATCGGCGAAGTGTTTCGACTCCATCAGGGGCTGTCGCTACGCGAAGCCGACCGGGAAGCCGGGCGCTTACTGGAAACCGTCGGGATTCCCTCTCCGCGGCAACGGCTCGAACACTATCCGCACGAGCTGTCCGGCGGAATGAAACAGCGGGTGATGATCGCCATGGCGCTGGCCTGTCGTCCGGACTTGCTCATTGCCGACGAACCGACCACCGCCCTGGATGTCACGGTTCAGGCCCAGATTCTCGATTTGCTCACCCGACTCCAGGACGAGCTGGGCATGGCGATTCTGCTGATTACGCATAACCTCGGGGTGGTGGCGCAGTTCGCCCAGGACGTGGCGGTCATGTACGCGGGAAAAATTATCGAACGCGCCCCGGTCCGTCCGCTGTTCCACAACCCGCTGCACCCCTACACCCAGGCATTGCTCCACGCCGTGCCGCGCCGAGGTCTTCGCTCCGAACGCCTGGCCGCGATCACCGGCAGTGTGCCCTCGCCGTTACACTATCCGCCGGGTTGCGCCTTTGCCGCCCGCTGTCCGGCAAGGCTCGATGACTGTCCGACTAAACAGCCGGCGCTGAGCGTGGTAGAGCCCGGTCATGAGGCCGCGTGCTGGCTGCATGAGGAGATAGGGGCTAGGGATTAGGGGTTGGGGATTAGGGAAGGAGTCGAAGGGAGAAGGTCGAAAATTGCGTCCCTCCTGCTCCCTCTCCCCTTGAGGGAGAGGGCTGGGGTGAGGGGTGAGGGAAATGAAAAGAGCGTTATGGCAACTGATATCATGACTCAATCACCACCCCTTCCTCCCCAACCCCCAACCCCCAACCCCCAATCCCCCCTTGTAGAGCTTCGCAAGCTCAAGAAATACTTTCCGGTCCGCAGCGGGGTCTTCTCGCGCGTCTCGGCCTGGGTCAAGGCCGTGGATGAGGTCTCGTTCAGCATTCAGCCCCGAGAAACGTTTGGTCTGGTCGGTGAGTCGGGCTGTGGCAAAACCACCGTCGGTCGGACGCTCCTGCGGCTCATCGAACCCACCGGTGGTGAGGTGTTTTTCCAGGGCCGGGACTTCTGCCAGTTCTCTGCTGCGCAGGTCCGTCAGGCCCGGCAGCAGATGCAGATGATCTTCCAGGACCCGTATAGTTCGCTGAATCCGCGTATGACGGTTGGTGCGATTATCGGCGAGGCGCTCAAGGTACACGGTCTGGCGCGGGGCGGAGTGTTGGACCGTCAGGTCGGCGCGCTGTTGGAGCGGGTCGGCCTGTCAGCAACGTATCGGTCCCGCTATCCGCACGAATTTTCAGGCGGGCAACGGCAGCGCATCGGCATTGCGCGCGCGCTGGCCCTGGAGCCGCAGTTTATCGTGTGTGACGAGCCGGTCTCGGCGCTGGACGTTTCCATTCAGGCCCAGATTCTGAACCTGCTCCAGGACCTGCAAAACGATCTGGGACTCTCGTATTTATTTATTTCGCACGACCTGAACGTGGTCGAATATATCGCCGACCGGGTGGCCGTGATGTATCTGGGTAAGCTGGTCGAGGTCGCTCCGGTCGGCGAACTCTTTCGCAACCCCCGGCACCCGTACACCCTGGCGCTCATGTCGGCCAATCCCGTTCCCGACCCGACGGTCCAGACCCAGCGGACCGTCCTGACCGGCGATGTGCCTTCTCCCCTGAATCCGCCGTCAGGCTGCGCCTTTCACACCCGCTGTCCTCAGGCTATGGAGCGCTGCAAGACCACCCCGCCGCCGCTTGTCCGCAGCGGGCAGGGGACAGCCGAGCATAGCGTCTGGTGCCATTTATACGGAGAGGGAGCAACCGGGTAGGGCGGCTACTTGCCTTTTTTCTCCCCCTCCTCGTCGGTGTCTTTCTTGCGGCTGGAAATGACCTCATCAATCACGCCGTAATCCAGGGCCTGTTTGGAGGTCATGAACATGTCCCGGTCCGTATCCTTTTCGATTTTTTTCATGGTCTGACCGGTATGCTTCATCAGAATGTTGTTGAGCTCTTCCCGTATGCGCAGCACTTCTCTGGCATGGATGTCGATATCGGTTGCCTGGCCCTGCACGCCGCCGAGCGGTTGGTGCAACATGATCCGGGAATGCGGTAGAGCAAACCGTTTCCCCGGTGCCCCGGCGGTCAGGAGCACCGCGCCCATACTGGCCGCCTGGCCGACACACATGGTCGACACGTCAGGAGTGACGTACTGCATGGTGTCGTAGATCGCCAGCCCGGCCGTTACCGAGCCGCCCGGTGAGTTCACATACAGGTGAATGTCCTGCTCGGGGTCTTCAGATTCGAGGAAAAGGAGTTGGGCCGCAATCACATCGGCAACCGCATCGTTGACCTCGGAGCCAAGAAAAATAATCCGGTCTTTCAGCAAGCGGGAATAAATATCATAGGTCCGTTCACCCCGACCGGTCTGCTCGATCACGTATGGCACATAGTTCATGAGACGCATCCTAATCATTTATAGGTATCAGAGCAACTTCCCTGTCATCGGCAAAGTAGATGGTCGAAGATTACAGGAGGCGTCGATGAGCGAGGCATTTGACAAAGTTATGGACGGGCTGAAGGATGCCTGCGTCTACTCCGGGAGATGTTCAGAGAATCTCTGTAGGCAATCAACTATTGTCTGAAGGTCACTTACTCTCCGGATTAGGAAACGACTGCGAGTTTTCCACACCAAAGTCAGGAAGCGCATTTCGCATTCTCCCTACGTATAGTGGCGAACACTGTTAGGTGAGCCGTAGGTGGCGTCTACGACCAAAGCATCCACTTCAATTACGTTATCAATTGGCCACTGAAAATCACCTGGGTAGCCTACGCGCATACCATCAGGTAGCTCGACAAGAACTTGCACGGCACCGAGCATGTGTCCGCTCGGCATCAAGTAAACCGTCGATTTGTTGACCTTATGGGGGAACCCATTATCAAGGCTTTTCAGGTTTGAGCGATAGGGTAAATCTGCATTGCGCTCCATGATGAGGAGTTGGCGTGTCGGTTTGCTGACTAAAATCTCTTGGCAGCCTTTGCTCGAGTCGAAGCCTCCCATATGGTCGCTGTGGATATGCGTTTGTACACGCGCCTTTGCCGTGTGAAGAAATCCATCACAGATCACATCGGGTCCCAGCAAGACTGCCCCTGACATTGCCACGTCAATCGGATAGTTCATGACGCGGACTTCACTCGTTCCAGGGCATCATTAATAGCTCGCTCCAGCTCATCGGGACTTAGCCCAAGGAGCTTCGAGAGATCCTGGGAAGAAAGGATTGAGAAATTAGTCGCGCCAAGACGGCCACTTACCAAGCCCCTACGTCCAAGAAGCACGGTCAGTGCTTCCTCGAATTGTTTATCACGCTCAGCTGGGATACAGCCCTCAATGTGTTGTCTAAGGCTCTCAGAGGTGATTGCGCCGACGAATAGTTGGCGCGTTTCGACCTGGGGTCGTAGTCTTATAATATCGTCTATACATGTTGCTATCGGCTTTTTGGAACGGTTTGCAATCTGCACGAGCTGTACTACTTCCTTGTCCGTCAGTCCGTATCGGAGAATAGCGTTGGCTACCTCGCTCTGTTTAGGCTGGCTTAACTGCGCTAACCTTGCCAGCGAAGAAAATGAAACGGAGGCGTTTGTAGAACGGCCCCAGTCTGCCAGGTGTTGAATATCAGGAGCGAGATCGGGAAGCTTAAGGAAGGTCGCTACCTGAGTTTGGCCTAGATTAAACGCTTCGGCGCACTGTTTACGCGTGGACCCGGCTGCTACGGCCCTCTTAAGAAGATGTACCACCTCCAGAGGTGATAAGAGACGCTCTGCTCGATGAGTGCCGACGGAACGTAGGAGTGCTTTGTATTCTTCGGGCGGGCGACCTCTCATTACTCAGGAGCCCTCCAGGTAGCCTTTTCTGGACAGACTATCCTGGATGAGCATGCTTGCAGCGTCATCCATATTTGTGTCTTCGGACCGGGCGTATTCGCGCAACGATCCGTGCACCTGTGAAGTCAATGTCACGACAACTTGAGTGATTTTGCCACCCTTCTTGGCATCCTCAATTAATTGGACCGCGGCTTCTCCGGGCCAGAGACGGGCGGCGCCGCGCGCCTGGCCGGTCCGCAAGCCAGCACTGGTCGGCCCTGCCCTCTTCCCGCCAGAGGGGAGAAGAGAGCAACACCATCTGCGGTCTCGGAACACCCCCGTTCTGAGTCCGGACCCTAGGGCAAGCCTTATTGAACATCGTAGAGCGGCTGAACTCCGAGGGCGAGCGTGTCGACGCCTTTGGTGCCGACGCAGAGCCGGGAGACTTGACGACCCGAAACAGCGCCCTCGCAACGTTGTTCGTCAACAACGAATTTCGCATAGCGGACGCACATGACGCAGGCGGCGTGCTCAGGGACCTTGAAACCCTCGGCTTCGACACGGCGGCTTTGAACCAAGGCTATGGGCGCGCCCTTGACCACGTCTTCGACGGGGTGATCAACGCTTTTTCCCACTTGAACACGGAACTGGTCGAGCTGCTGAACCGTTAATCGGTAGCCGCCTTCCGTTCCGTAGGCTCAGCAGACGAGGCGGTCATCGGGCTTGAGATCGTGGCCAGCGAGGAAAGCGGCTATGGGCATAGCTTTTTTGCCTTCGAGTTGTACGCGATCGAGGGTGAGGCTGCCTTGGCCGGTGGCGACGGTGAGCACTTTGTCTTGTCGGCTAATGATAGTGCCGGGAGCGGCGGAACCTTCAACCGTGCTCAGGCGCGCGGCCAGGATTTTCAGCCGCTTGTTTCCCAGCCACGTGTAAGAGGACGGCCAGGGATGAAAGGCACGGATGCGGCGCTCGATGCTGACCGCGCTCTGGGTCCAATCGATCTCTCCATCCTCTTTTTTCAGCAGTGGAGCATAGGTGACAGCATCTTTATCTTGGGGCGTGACGACGAGTTTCCCCTGCTTGAACAATGTCATCGCTTCCAGCAGCGCCCGCGCGCCAAGCACGGACAGGGTGGCGTGGAGGCTGCCGCCCGTTTCGTCCGGTTTCAGGTCAACTGACTTCTGAAGCAGAATATCGCCGGCGTCCAATTCCTCGCTCACCTGCATAATCGTGACGCCCGAGTGCGTTTCGCCTTGGGCAATGGCCCACTGCATAGGCGCGGCCCCACGATATTTGGGTAAGAGTGAGGCATGAATGTTGATGCAGCCACAGGCTGGCAGGTCCAGGATTGTCTTGGGAAGAATCTTGCCATAGGCAGCAACAACAATGAGGTCAGGTCGCCAGCCCTGGAGATGTTCCAGCGCCTCGGGGGTGCGAATCTTTTGCGGTTGAAAGACCGGCACAGCGTGGGCGCGGGCGCAGTCCTTGACGGGTGGCGTGTGCAGGTCCAGCCGTCTTCCGGCGGGTTTGTCGGGCTGACACACCACACCGATTACGCTGTCCTCGCTCTCAAGCAGGGCTTGGAGCGCCGGCACGGCAAACTCCGGCGTCCCCATGAAGACCAGCCGCAACGGCCGGGCCAGAAGGGGCAGAGAGAGCGGTGTGGACATCTCGGGCGGATTCTTCGCTGGCGGGAGCCGCCTCAGATTCCGGTAGACTCCGGGTTTTTGCTCCGTTCGAGCGGACGGCCTTCACGCATCAATTTTTTGACCCGGCGCGAGTACAGTTCGCGCTTGAGCCGACTGATCCGATCGATGAAGAGCTTGCCCGAGAGATGGTCGAGTTCGTGCTGGAGGCAGACGGCCAGGAGGTCTTCGGCCGGCACGGTGATTTCCTTTTGATCCAGGGTCCAGGCTTTCACTTCGATCTTGGCGGCCCGTTTGACCTCGGCCGTGTAGTCAACCACACTCAGACAGCCTTCTTCCCAGACGATGGAACCTTCGCGTGCCGTAATTCTGGGGTTCACCAGCTTGAGCAGATCTTTGCCTTTTTCTTCGCGATTGACATCAATGACCACAATGCGGTCTTGCGAGCCGACCTGGGTCGCCGCCAGCCCGATACCTGGAGCGGCATACATGGTTTGGACCATATCCTCGACCAATGTCGCCAGGCCCCCATCCATGTTTTTGACTTCGCTGGCCGCCTTTTTGAGTCGGGGGTCCGGAAAGGTTAAAATCTCGCGGATCATAGCTGCCCTCTATACCACGCTATACGGATCGACATCAATGATCGTCCGCACAGTGCGGGGGGGCTTGGCCTGGACAAAGGCGTCGTGCGCCTTACCAATGAGGGCGTGTAACAGCGGACGGTCGGGACCCTTGACCAGCAATTGCCAGCGTTCCCGTCCCTTGATGCGTTCAATAGGGGCAGGCGCGGGTCCCAATATCTGAAGACCTGCGGCCCTGGTAGACGCAAATTCCTCGGACTGTCGGGTCTGTTCGACCATCTGTAAAAAGCGGGCAGCCGTCGCCTCGACCTGTTGTCCGTCTCGGCCCTCGAAGCGCACATTAATCAGACGGGTGAAGGGGGGATAGCCAAGCTGTTTGCGATAGTGCTGCTCTTGAGCGGCAAAGCGGGTGAAGTCATGCCGGGCGGCGCATTGTATGCTGTAATGCCGCGGGGCATAGGTCTGAATGATCACGGTTCCAAGGTCTTGCCCACGGCCGGCCCGACCCGCCACTTGGGTGAGTAATTGAAAAGTCCGTTCCGCAGCTCGGAAGTCCGGTCGGTTGAGCGTCACATCGGCCAGAATCACGCCAACGAGCGTCACGCCTGGGACATCGTGCCCCTTGGCAACCATTTGCGTTCCGATTAACACGTCGAACTCATGCGCTCGCCACGCCCGCAGCATGCGGTCAAGCGCGCCTCGGCGCTTGACCGTATCGCGGTCCAGCCGGGCAATACGGACCTCAGGCAGCAGATGCTTCAGGGCATCCTCGACCTGCTCTGTCCCGATTCCACTCCCGTCGAGCGCGGGTTCTTTGCAGCTCGGGCAAACCTCTATGCTGCGCCGGGTAAAGCCACAGTAATGACAGCACAGGGTCTTGCGCTGGAGATGGAATGTCAGGCTGACGCTACAGTGCGGGCACGAGAGTGTCTCACCACACAGGCGGCATTGCAGGTAATTCGCATACCCGCGCCGATTCAGAAACAGGACGCTTTGCTTGCCGGCTTGATAGTTTGCCCGCAGCGCGTGCTGCAGACGGGTTGAAAAAACAGGGGCGGTTTTCCCAGAGCGGGCCTCCCGGCGGAGGTCGACAATCTCAACCTTGGGTAATGGACGGGCCGCCACCCGCGTTGGCAGCGTCAGGGCCGTGTAATGCTGCGTTTGACTGTGGGTGTAACTTTCCAGAGATGGCGTCGCCGATCCTAAAATTACAGGACAGGATGATATTTTACCCCGGACGATAGCGATATCTCTCGCATTATAGCGTATGCTCTCTTCCTGCTTATACGCTGTTTCATGTTCCTCATCGACAATAATCAAGCCCAGGTTCATCAAGGGAGCGAAGACGGCCGAGCGTGCGCCAACGACAACAGATATTTCTCGACGGGCAATCCGCTTCCACTCCTCCCAGCGTTCTTTATCGGTCATTGCGCTGTGGAGGACAGCGACACTCCCACCAAAACGCTGTCGGACCTGAGCAACGAGTTGTTGGGTCAGGGCGATCTCCGGGACGAGGAAAAGGGCGGTTTTGTCCTGACTCAGGGCATAGCGAGCTGCCCTGAGATAGACCTCGGTCTTCCCGCTTCCGGTCACGCCGTGCAACAGAAAAACGCGGAACCCTCCCTTTCTCTGGGCATTTTCCACTTCGCTCTGTGCGGTCTGCTGGGCAGATGTCAAAGAGAGCCTATCCCATTGGAGCTGCTCGCCGTTATCCCCGGAATCCTCGGCTCTCTTTTCAGTATAAGCCCCGACCTCGGCTATCGACTCGGAAGGCTCATTTATGGTCCGGGGCCGGGGGAAAGATTCTACCAGTCGAATCAGGTTCAGTGATTCGAGGTGTTGAAACGTGTCTCTCGTAGCCAACTGAGGGAAGCGGCGCTGCAAGGTCTTCAGGCTCAGCCTCTTCTTTGCTGTGACGTATGCCAGCAGTTCTTTCTCGCCCTCTTTCAAACGGGCAACAAGAAGCTGCTTCCTCCGGTCGTCTTCCTCTGTGCCTGTCTTTTTTTTATGCCTTTTCTTTTTCGGCAATGTGACGGACACGGTGCTCTGATGACGTATTGTCCGAGGAAGAATAGTTTGTAACGCCGCTCCCGGCGAGGAAAAATAATAGTGCGCTGTCCATTCCCAGATATTTTTTATGTCTTGAGGAAAAATAGGGACTTCATCTATAATATCGAGAATGTCCTTTACCTTTTGAGAGGGGATGTCACCGGGCTGAGAGGATCGGCCAACGATAATTCCTGTTATTTTTCGGTCACTTACAGGAACAACGACGCGAACTCCCTCTTGGACTCTCGAAAGGAGGGCGTCCGGAACGCGATAAATCAATTCATTCCTTCGACTAATGGGGAGCGGAAGGGCGACAGAAACGAAGCGAGAATTCGTGGAACATTGCGCGTTAAACATTTGACAAATTAGTTTTTGTATTACATAGTAAGTGCTGGAAATACTTAGATTAAGGTGTTATGGGCTCATTAAACGAAACTCTTGAACGCCTTGCCAGTCCCCTGACTGCGCTTATTCCATTTGAATTGGATAAAGGCTACCTCAGCCTCGACATCGGTTCAAGCTCAATCAAGATGGTCGAAGTTCGTGGGCAGGGGGCGCGGCTCAAGATCACGAACGCGGGGATTCTGCCACTCCACTCTGGTGCGGTTCATAATCATTGTATTCAGGATATCGATCAGGTGTCTCAGGCGATTCGTATCCTCGTTGATGAGCATAGGGTCCGTACACAGGAAGTCGTCGCTGCTGTTCCAGGGCCGGCGGTTATTATTAAACCGGTCTCCTTTCCCGCTCAGGACCAAGCCGCATTAGAAGAGACCATATTATTCGAGGCCGGGAATTTTATTCCTGAAAGTCTCGACAACGTGAACCTTGACTATCAGGTGCTGGGCAGGGACCCGGCAACAGGCAATGTCGATGTTCTGCTTGTTGCGGTCAGAAAAGATATTATCAATAGCTATCTCGCCGCTATCAGCGAAGCGGGCCTGGTCCCGACGATCATGGATGTCGACTATTTTGCCATCGAAAACATGTTTGAGGCGAATTACAGCCCGGACCCAGGCGAAGTGGTGGCGTTACTCAATATCGGCGCCGGTTACTCTTCTCTGACCATCCTGAAGGGTGGGCGCTCCTCTTTTACGGGCGATATTGCTGTTGGGGGAGAACAGTTCACCGACCTCTTGGTCCAGGAGTTCGGTATGAGTCGGGAGCAAGCGGAAGAAGCAAAAATTTCAGGCTCCCTGGAAGGGTATAACCAGGAAGATATCGACCGGGCCCTGTCTGTCACTTCCGAACAGTTGCTTGATGAGATTCAGCGCTCCCTGAGCTTCTTTTGGACAGCCTCGGCTGAGGAACCGATCGGCTCGGTCTATGTGAGTGGGGGTACGGCCCGGTTGCCGGGACTCGCCTCTGCTATTGGAACACGCCTCCAGGTTCCGGTCGAAATAGTCGACCCCTTCCGTTCAGTCGATATTGGGCGTCAGGTTGATACGGAGTTTCTTGCTCAACATGCCCCCTCGCTTGCCGTGAGTGTGGGACTCGCGACCAGGAGGCCTGGAGACAAATGATCCATATTAACCTCCTGCCGGTCCGAGACGTCGAAACCGCTCCTGTTCGGAGAAAAGAATTCATCATTGCCGGGGTCATTCTCTGTCTGGCTTTCTCCGTCATCGCCCGTCTCCACATGGTCCAGGCACGCCAGACAGGCACGGCACATGCCCAGGTCATGAGTCTTGAGTCCGAGGTAGAACGGATTCGCAATGAAACCGAGGAAATACAAGGACTTATAGAGAAAAAAGACCTCCTGGTGCAGAGATTGCAGGCGATGACCTCCCTCACCTCTCCGCAGCGCCGCTCTGCGTCGGTCCGTATCCTTGACGATTTGAGTCGGAGCACTCCAGACCTCTTATGGTTGACGTATTTCAGCGAGGCAAACGGAACGGCCCACATTCAAGGCGAAGCCGTAGACAATCAGACCATTGCCACGTTTGCGCGCAACCTCTCGCTCTCTCCATATTTTGAGCGGGTGGAAATTCGAGAAACGGTTCAGGAACAGAGGGGAAGGCTGAGAGAAGAGGCCGGACAGGTGAAAAAATTTCTCATTGAGGCGTTAATCCCGGCGTATAATCAGGGGAAGGCTGGAGAGACCGGGGTATAGCCTCAAGGACAGACCGTCGTATGATTGACGCCGTTCTCAACCTGCCAGCCCTCCAACGCCGTCTCGTATATGGGGGCGCGGGCGCCCTCATCGTCGCTGCTTACGTATTCTGGTTCTACCTGCCGCGCTCCCAGGAAGTTGCTGCAATGCAGTCCACCATTCAGGAGCTTGAGGCAGAGCGAGTGCGGTTGCGCAAAATACTAGCCAATCGCCGGCATATCGAGGCCGAAAGCCAGGCAGTGGAGACCGCATTTAACCAGGCTCAGACCCAACTCCCGGAGCAGAAGGAAATTCCCGAGCTGCTCCGTCAGGTCTCTCGTCTTGGCCAGGACTCGGGCCTCGAAGTCCTCCTGTTCCGACAGCAGTCAGAGCAGCGCCACGACCTCTATACCGCAGTTCCGGTCCAGATGTCCGTGCGGGGCGGGTATCACGATATCGCCCTGTTTTTTGATCAGGTGCGGCGTCTCGACCGGATTGTCAACGTCGCCGATGTACGCATGGAAGAACCGCGTCTTGCGGGCACTCAGGTCGCTCTCGACGCCTCGTTTTCAGCGACGACCTATCGTTTCCTCAGCGCAGAGGAGAGGGAGCGGACTCCCGAGCCGGCAGAGGCTCGGCCACAAAGGAAAAGAAAGTAAGCCATGACGATGGGGCGTTCGACTGCGATATTCCTCGCCCTCTGGATAGGGGGGCTCCCCTCCCCGCTGCTTCCCGGAGCGTCCATCTGGACAATAGACGCCCAGGCAGAGGGGAGCGTGGAGAGTGCCTATATTTACGACCCGGCAGGAAAACGCGATCCCTTTCTGTCCCCGTTTCATATGGCTCCAGAACAGAACGTTGTGGCCGAGGTCACAACCCCGCTGCAACGTTTTCACCTCGGGCAACTCAAACTGCTTGGCGTGGTCTGGCAAACCAACCGGCCAAAGGCGCTGATAGAAGATGGCGACGGTCTTGGACACATCGTCGAAACCGGCACCCGTATTGGGACGCATGGTGGCGTTATTCGGGCCATTGAGCCGGGGCGGATTGTGGTCGAAGAATACGAGACTGACTTTTCCGGAAAACAGCGGGCTCGGCAGCGGGCCTTACGCCTGGCCGTTGCGGACACACCCTCCGCGGGTCACGGAACCAACACCCCTCGCTAAGGACAGGGATGCGCAGCTTGTTCGACCGACACACCATAAAAATAGCAGTCCCGTTATGGGTCTGCCTGACTGCAGGGGCCTGTACGCCTCAGTCACGGAGTGTGACGGGAGGGCCTTCGACCCCGATTCCTCCCGAACCGATAACAAAGCCGGTGCCCACACCGACGTATACCGGGCCACTCCAGCTCCACGAGATCCGGGTGATGACGGATGCGGGACAACGGAATGTCATGTTTCGCTTCTCCCGTCCCCCAGAAAATCTGCATTACTTTCCCCTCAGCGCGCCGAGCCGGCTGGTTATTGATATCACCGGCCCGATCGAGGCACTGCCTCAGGTCGCCACGTATAAGGCCGACGATCCCCAGATTGCGGCCGTCCGGGTGAACAGTACGGCCGGCCGTATGCGGCTCGTGGTCGAGTTGGCGCTGGATGAGACTCCTCCGGTTGCTGTTGATACCAATGCGGCGGTGCTGACTGCCCGGATCGGTCGGAAAACCAAAACGGCCGACGCGAAGCACACAGATAACCAGATTCTTTTCATTGCCGAGAATGCAGACCTGACACAGTTAGCCCAGACTCCAGCGATTTCTTCAGAAGCGAAAACAGCGACGCTAACGGCTCCCGAATCTCGTCCACTCGGCCCGGATACGGCTCCTCCCACACCGTCGCTTCGAGAAGAGGCTCCAGTCTCGTCTCCGCCGCAGTACAGCGGCCAAAAAATCTCGCTGCATTTCAGGGATGCCGATATTCGGGATATCCTGCGCCTCCTGGCCGACGTCAGTGGACTCAACATTGTTGCGACCGATGACGTGACTGGGCGGGTGACGCTACGCTTAGTCGATGTACCGTGGGACCAGGCTCTGGCCGTTGTCCTGCATGCGAACGGGTTAGAGCGCACGCAGTCTGGCAATGTCGTGACCATTTCAACCGCGACACGTCTGGAAGCGGAACGCACTGCACAACGCAAAGCGCAGGAAGCGGAACAGCACCGCGCGCCCCTGGAAACCGTGTACGTCAAAGTCAACTATGTCAAAGCCACAGACATTGCCGGCCTTATTGGCCGCCAGGCTGAACCCCGCGATGCCGCCGCGGGAGCCCCACGCTCCCAGCCACCCGGGGAGCCTGCGCAGATTGCCCTCATGTCGCCGCGCGGCACGATTGTTGCCGACGGGACCTCCAATGTCGTCATTCTTCGCGATGTTCAGGAAAATATTGAGGCCGTCCGGGAACTGATCCGCAATGTCGATGTGCAGACGCCTCAGGTGCTGATCGAATCGTATATCGTCACAGCTAGTGAAAACATTAACCGTTCGCTCGGCATTCAGTGGGGCTATCAGTACGCGGCCGGCCCAGAAACAGGCAGGCCGACCGGCCACAATTTCCCCGGACGGATTGGGGTTGGGGGCGCCGGGAGCACGGGCACTGGCGGGATTCCTTTTATTGCCAACTTTCCTGCCCTGGCGGCTGGCGCTTCGACCCTGGACCTCTTCCTCGGCTCCATTGATGGAACCCATAGCCTCAATACGCGCCTGAGTGCGTTGGAGTCCGAAGGAAAGGCCCGCGTGGTGTCGCGTCCGCGCGTCGTGACCCTCAATAACGGCGAAGCGCTCATTACCTCGCGCAGAGAAGTGCGCGTGCCGGTCACGTCCGGGAATCTGACTGTTGGCGGGGCCGGGACGACCGGAGGTGGAGAGGCGTTTGAAGAATTCGATGTCGGGATCAGCCTCAAGGTGACCCCGCAAATCTCCTCGGATGGATTTGTACTGCTGGATATTGAGGCCGAGAGTAGTGAGTTGGCGGACTCGAGTGTCACAACAACAGCGGATTCTTCCACCGTTCCCCGCATCCCGGATGTCCTGTCGCGCACGACCACTTCGCAGGTGTTGATACGCGCCGGCGCGACCTTTGTCCTCGGGGGTATCCTGCAAGACAATCTGGACCGCCGGGAAAGTGGGATTCCCTATCTGCGCCACGCTCCTGGTATTGGCTGGCTGTTTCGGGGCAAGGCTGGGCGGAGAACGAAAGATGAGCTCCTGATTTTTCTGACACCGAAGATCGTTGCCGGGGTATCGACCGCAAGTTTACCCTCGGCTCGTCAATTGTGGGAAGGTCGTGCACCAGAGGCAGCACGTCCGTAAGGGAAGAGCGTTTGCGTAGTAAGCTGTGGAGGGTGTGATTGATGTAGGTGGCGGGAGAACCGAAAAACCTAGAAGCCTGAGAACCCGGCGGTAGCGGAGTGGCAGACGGATTGGGAGAGTTCTCAGACTTGTGGGCTTCTCATCCATGAGAACAAAGCTGTGGAGGGTGAGGTTGATGTGAGTGGCGGGAGAACCGAAAAACCTAGAAGCCTGAGAACCCGGCGGTAGCGGAGTGGCAGACGGATTGGGAGAGTTCTCAGACTTGTGGGCTTCTCATCCATCGAGGATCTGAACAAGGAGAGTCTGTGGTGGAAATGGTAGGGACACTCGGAGGCTTGGACGCCAAGTATGGATATACTGAGGGTGTAGTGCGGTGCTGTCGAGGTTGGCCTCGAGTCTTCGAGCGTCTCTATCAGTGGGGGTACGAGGTGGATGTGGTGGTGGAAATGGAGAGACGAATATAGGGGCGGATGCATACCCCATCCGCCCCTATACAAAAACCCAGTAAAATTGGAGGGATAGAGGACGGCTCCAAGCTTTCGTCAAGAAAATTTTTTACGCCCTGGCCCGCCATAGACAACACACGGGGCGACGTTTTGGGTGGGGTGGTGGTGAAGGCGGCAATCCTTATTGCCGCCAGGGCCAGGGAGTTTTGCTTAGTGGGACAGCACCCTGAATGGGCTGCTTGGGTTGGCGCTCTTCGGGTCGCGGTCGATGAAAGTGGTGGTGGTGGGCTCTTAATGAGTATGAAAAGAGCGGTTGACCACGGCAAAACTCCCTGGCTAGCACACACGTTGCGCGCTCGAACGTATGAGACATTGTAATGTTCGCCTGGCGTGGACGCAACATTATTTTTGTTGGCTTTATGGGAACAGGAAAAAGCCTGGTCGCCAGCCGGCTGGCCAAACGACTCGGCCGCAGGTTTGTTGACACGGATGCCTGTATTGAGCATGAAGCAGAGATGTCGATCGCTCGGCTCTTTGCCACTGAGGGAGAAGCAG
This sequence comes from uncultured Binatia bacterium (SeqCode), assembly GCA_965232605.1. Lineage (GTDB taxonomy): Bacteria > Desulfobacterota > Binatia > Bin18 > Bin18 > Bin18. Next base: position 1,076,572 of record CBDDQA010000006.1, read on the forward strand.
CCTTTCGTCAACGCGAGCGGCACGCCATAGCCCGCGCCTGTCAAGAAAAAGAGATGGTGATCGCCACGGGTGGCGGAGCCATTGTCGATAGAGAAAACGCAAGAACCATGAAAGCGAGCGGCCCGGTCATTTGTCTGACCGCTCGTCCCGAAGTCATCCTCCAACGTGTCCAGGGTGATACCACTCGTCCCCTCTTATCACTTGAAGCGTTGCAGAGCCCCAGTCCGCTCGAAAAAATACAACACCTGCTGGCAGACAGAGCGGAAGCCTACGCCCGCGCTGATATCACTATTGATACGTCGAACTTGGGCCCGGATGCGGTTGTAGAGGCCGCACTGACAGCCTTGACCCAAGCAGACTCGACTGTGTAGAAAAGCCGCTATGGATACGCTCACGCTGAACCTCGGGGCGCGATCCTACCCTATCCACATTGGGTCAGACATCCTCAACACCTTAGGTCAGCTCCTCAAACAGCAAAATTTTCTCACCGGCCGAGTCGGGGTGATAACGGATTCCCATGTTGGCAAACACTACCGGAATCCGGTGGCCGATATTCTCACCGCTGAGGGATTCGAGCCGGTGGTGATTGAGATTCCTGCCGGCGAAGAACATAAAAACCTGGCCTGGCTGACCTTTCTGTATGACAAACTCGTGGAGGGACGGATTGAGCGCAATGCGCCTTTGATCGCCCTGGGGGGAGGGGTCATTGGAGACCTGACGGGCTTTGCGGCGGCAACCTTCCGGCGGGGCGTGCCATTTATCCAGGTTCCGACCACTCTCCTTGCCCAGGTTGATGCGAGTGTCGGCGGTAAGACGGCCGTCAACCATCCGGCAGGGAAAAATCTGATCGGCGCATTCTACCAGCCGCGTATGGTCCTGATTGATGTCGCTACGCTCAAGACGCTCCCAAAGCGTGAGTTTGTGTCAGGGATAGCCGAAGTCATCAAGTATGGCGTCATTCTGAGTCCGGAACTCTTCGGGTTGCTTGAAGAAGAACTCAGAGTACTCCTGAGCGTCAATCCGACGCTTCTGGCCTCAGTGGTCAGAACATGCTGTCAACTCAAGGCCCTGGTTGTGGAAGAAGACGAAACGGAAGGGGATTATCGGGCGATTCTCAACTTCGGTCACACCATGGGGCACGCGATTGAAAGCGCCACCAATTACAAAAGCTTTCTCCACGGGGAAGCGGTCGCGCTAGGTATGGTTTTCGCCACCCACCTGTCGCAACAACGGGGCCTGTGTCGGCCGGCGGTACGTGAGCGGGTGGTGCGTCTCATCAAACAGGCCGGCTTACCGACCGACATCCCACAGGACCTGGCACAAGAGCATCTCCGAATAGGGATTGAAGCGGACAAAAAGGTCACGGCCGGAAAGGTCAAATTCGTCTGTCTGGAAGATATTGGCAAAACGCGCTTTGCCTTTCTGAGCGCAGCCGAAATTGTCGGGCATTTATATCAGTCGGCTTCCTGAGCGGACCGGCTCAGAATGCACACCTCTCATTCTCCTCTCCTCCTTCGGATCAAATCTGTTGACACCCTGGAGCAGGCTTTATAGGCTGCCACGGTGTCAGAACACAAACCCGCGCGCCCGGCCACGTCTCGAAAAAGACCTATTGGATCTCAGCCTTTCCGCCAGGCCCCAAAGCCGAACCGTCGGTACAGAAAAAAGCAGGCGACTTCAGGGCCGTCGCGTCCAAACAGCCGTTCAGGTGGCGAGCCCGATTGGAAGCCGCCCTGTCCGCATGCGCCCCACTGTTACGGCTGCCCCTTCGTCTCTATTCCCTACGACCAACAGCTTGAGAGAAAACAAACCATAGTGCGGGAGGCGTTTACCGCATTTCCGTCGCTCAGGGCGGTCCATATTCCGCTGCCCGTTGCTTCGCCCAAAAAGTTTGGCTACCGCTCCCGCGTCAAGCTGGCCGTGCAGAGTGTCAAAGGGCAAGTCCGGGTTGGCCTGTATATCCCTGAGACCCATCAGGTTTTTGATATCTCAGGGTGTCCCGTCCACCCCAGAGAGGTCAACCGTATCGTCGCCTTTCTCAAACAGACGATAGAACGGCTACATATTATTCCCTATGACGGAGCGCGCGACACCGGCCAACTCCGCTATATCGACCTGCGCTATAGTTTTTGGCAGCGGAAGGCGCTCCTGCTGCTGGTCACCCGGCATATGGACTTTCCCCAGGTACACGACCTGACCCGACAGCTTGAACGACGGTTTCCTTTTTTGAGTGGCATTGTTCAGAATATCAACGACCAGCCGGGCAATGTCATCTGGGGGAAACGCTTCCGCCCCCTGCGGGGTCGAGACTCTTTGCTCGAACAAATAGGGCATGTCCGGCTCAGCATCCCGGTTGACACGTTTTCTCAGGTCAATCCACCGATGGCGCAGCGTATGTACGAAACCGCTGTCCGGTGGAGCAATATGACCGGACAGGAAATCGTTCTCGATGCGTACTGCGGAATCGGTCCTGTCGCCCTGTATTGCGCCTCGCAGACCAGGTTTGTGGTCGGGATTGAGGAAAACGAACGGGCCGTGAACGTTGCAAAAGAAAACGCCCGACGCAACGGATACCACAATACCCGTTTCTTTCATGGTGATGCAGCGCAGAAGATAGAAGAGGTCGCTCTCACCCTCCCACCTATCGACAGGATCGTACTCAACCCGCCCCGGACAGGACTGAGCCCCGAGGCGTTTTCCTCGGTCATAGGAGTGAACGCGCCCAGACTGCTCTATCTCTCCTGTTCGCCCCGGACACTCGCCCGAGACCTTGATCGTTTTGCCGACGCTGGCTATACCGTCGGACGGGTCCAGCCCTTCGACATGTTTCCGCAAACAGACCAGATCGAAACGCTTGCCCTTATCGAAAAGGGAGGGAAGCGTTCTGCCTGAATCGGCTCCACACCTGCCCGAGCGGGAGCGCTGGATTCGAGCCGAGGCGTGGAGTGCGTTTCCTGGCCTGATCCATGGTTTTTCCCGTCGCTTACCGAAAACCCTCGCAACCGCTTCAATAGGCGCTTCTTTGGGCGCCCCGAACCGTCCACTTCATACCCTCACCCAGGTGCATGGGAATACCATCGTGCCGATTGGAGGGGGGGAAGCGACATCAGCACTAGAAGCAGATGGGATGCTCACAACCGAGCAAAACGTCCTGCTTGGCATCAAGACAGCGGATTGCGTACCAATTCTCCTCGTTGCCCCGCACAAGAGAGGCGTTGGCGCTCTGCACGCCGGATGGAGAGGCACGCTGAAGGCAATCGCCCTCCGAGCAGTCGAGCGGTGTGTCGAACAATGGGATATTGCTCCTGCCCAACTTTGGGTCGCCCTGGGTCCGTCAATTGGCGGATGCTGTTATCAAGTCGGCTCTGAGATAGGAGAGCCGCTCTTTGAACGCTGGGGAGATGGACGGCCGACGACCTGGAATCGGCAGGGAGACAGGGGTTATCTCGACCTGCGGGCGATCAACCGCCTGCAGTTGATTCAGGCCGGCGTCCCGCCGGCGCAGATACACAGCGTTGGACCCTGTACATTCTGCCATCCGGTTGAGTTTACCTCGTACCGAAGAGAAAGAGCGCAAGCCGGTCGCCAGCTCAGCGTCATCGGCTGGCGTCCAAAGTAATATGCGTGTTGCTGTTATTGGCGGAGGCGGGTGGGGGACCGCCCTGGCGTGTCTCTTGGACTCGGCCGGACATGAGGCCCAGGTGTGGGTTAGGCGTGAGGTCTTAGCCCGGAAAATTGAAAGAACACGAGAGAATGCGGACTATCTGCCTGGGGTGCGGCTTTCGGAGACGCTCAGCTTTACCCCAGAGTTATCTGCGTCAGTCATCGGCGCTGAGGTCCTTGTTATCGCCGTTCCATCCCATGCGGTCCGTCCCATTGCCTCAACGCTAGGCTCTGTGTTGACGACCACACCGCTGCTGGTGAGCACGAGTAAAGGTATCGAGCAGGATTCGCTCCAAACGATGAGTGGGGTGCTGACCGAGGCCCTCCCCCCACGGTTCGCCCACAAGATCGCCGTGCTCTCGGGTCCCAGCTTTGCCGCGGAAGTCGCGCGCGGCCTCCCGACCGCGGTAACGGTCGCCGCGCAAGATCACGCCATTGCTCAGAGAGTCCAGACACTGTTTGCGGCTCCGACATTTCGCGTCTACACGACAACAGACATGATTGGGGCCGAGATTGGCGGTGCAGTCAAGAATGTGATTGCCTTGGCCGTCGGAGTGAGTGACGGCTTAGGCTATGGCTATAACGCGCGGGCGGCCTTAATTACGCGGGGTATGGCTGAGGTTGTCCGTTTGGCAACCCGGATGGGCGCACATCCCCAAACGTTATCGGGCCTGTCTGGCATGGGTGACCTTATTCTGACGTGTACGAGTGACCTCAGCCGCAACCGAACCGTCGGTATGCGGCTCGGAAAAGGAGAGTCCTTGGAGACCATTCAGCAGACCATGACAACGATTGCCGAGGGCATCCGGAACTGCCGCTCGATTCTGGATTTAGCCCGACGCCTAGCCGTTGATATGCCTATTGTGGAGCAGATATATGAGCTTGTCTATTCTGGTAAACCGCCGACGCAGGTGGTCTCAGACCTGTTGGCACGTCAGATCAAGGCCGAGTTCCCACCAGGAGGAAATTGACATCTTGGGAGCGGTATGGTGGTATGGATGGCTAACTGAGTACAGCATACTAGGAACGGATGAATATCGATGAAAAGGACCTATCAACCAAGCAATACCAGTCGAAAGCGCACGCACGGGTTTCTCGTTCGGATGAGGACAGCCGGGGGGCGTGCGGTTATCAAGCGGCGGCGCGCGAAAGGGCGCAAACTCCTCAGTGTACGGACACCGCTCAAGCCGGCGCGCCGCTAGCTGCTCGCACGGTCCGATACACATTTCCCAAAGCAGCACGTCTGCGTGTTCGCCGAGAATTTCTCGCTCTCCAAAGACGAGGAGAACGCCGCTATAGTCGTAATTTTATTGTGATTACCTCGCCCGCTCGTACCGCTCGTCCCCGCCTTGGGGTGACGGCCTCACGGCGATATGGCAAGGCGGTCATACGGAATCACATGAAGAGAAGGTTGCGCGAGTTTTTTCGAATCCGGCAGGCGCGGATATCCCCACCACGTGATATTCTTATTATTCCCAAATCACGCGCGCAGGAGTTATCTTTTGCCCAGATCGTTACCGAACTAGAGAGGGTGCTTCCCATTGCTCAACGCACGCAGTGAAATCGCTCACCTTTCCGGCCCGTCATGCGCCACCGCACTCTCCCGGCTAGGCCAACTGTTCGTCGTGGGCGGACTCAAGAGCTATCGCCTCTTCCTCTCTCCGCTGGTCGGTCCGGCCTGTCGCTTCTACCCCAGTTGCTCTCAGTACGCTCTGCACGCCGTACGCAAGCATGGACCACTCCGGGGACTGATGCTCACGATGCGACGTCTCGCCAAATGCCACCCATGGCACCCCGGCGGAGTCGACCTCGTCCCCTGACACATTGGGCGGGCGTTTGAAGTGCTATGGATAACAAGAGTCTCCTCGCTATTGTCCTCTGTATCGTCATCCTTATCGGGTATCAGTCACTGATCTCCTATCTTTACCCGCCGCCTGACCCTCTCCAGCCCCAGACTCAGCAGCCGTTGGTCGAATCGGAGTCAACCACTCCGGCGGACCAACAGCCCCCCCTCCTTGTGGAGCGCCTCCCGGGCGGTGTTGAAAAAGAACATATGCCCCAGCCCACCTCAACAGCTTCGGCCGCTCCCGTTGAACAGGACATCACCGTTGAAACAGACACGTATATTGCTGTTTTTACTTCTCTGGGCGGCCGTATCAAAAGCTTCCAACTCAAACAGTATCCGGTCACGCTGAGCCCGGACAGTCCGCTGTTGGAAATGGTCATCGCCGGAACCTATGGCGAGCTGCCCTTCGTCCTGAGCCTGAGCGGCAAGAACATCACTCTCAGTGATGATACCCTGCTGTATACCGTGAAGGGGGTCCCCGCAGGAGAACGGCTCTTTGTGCCGACGGGCTCTGAGAAGGACCTCGTGTTCAAAGGGTCGCTGGCGAACGGGGTAACCTTTACCAAAACCTTTACTTTTTCCGGGGAAGGGTATGGCCTCGGTCTCAGCGTCGATGTCACGCAGCTTCCTTTTCAGGCTTCGACCCTCTCTTTATCCTGGCTCGAAGGCTCACACTCAGCAGGGAAATCTGCCTATTATGACGTCTACGGGCCGGTGGCGCTGGTGGGCCGGACCTTTGAATATGAAAACGCCTGGGATTGGGAAGCCGGAGACTCATACGGTCCCGGGGATGTGCGTTGGGCCGGCTTCACAAACAGTTATTTCCTGGCCGGCATGATGCCGCGGGATATTGAAACGGCCCAGCTCTTCTTTCGGGATGAAGACGAGACCCTGGAAACACGCCTCTCGACTCCCTGGAACGGGGAGGCTGTCGCCTACACCCTGTATGTTGGTCCGAAGGATACGGAGGCCCTGAATGCGGTTGACCCGGCCTTTGACCGGGCCATCGATTTTGGCTGGTCCCACTTTATTGCCCGGCCGTTAGTCTCACTGCTGAGATTCCTGTATGGGGTGACCGGGAACTACGGCATTGCTATTATCTTACTCACTGTCCTGGTGAAACTGGTGTTCTTCCCGCTCAGTAATAAGAGCTTCAAGTCTATGTCGGCGATGAAGAAACTCCAGCCGCAGATAGAACGACTGCGTGAGCAATATAAGGACGACCGACAAAAGCTGAACCAGGAAATGATGGAACTGTATAAGCGCTACGAAGTGAACCCGCTCGGTGGGTGTCTGCCCATGATTGTCCAGCTCCCGGTGTTCATCGGTCTGTATCAGGGGCTTTTGTACGCCATTGAATTGAGACAAGCTCCGTTTTTCGGCTGGATTGAAGACCTGTCTCAGCCAGACCGCTTGGGCGCGCTGGCCATTCCTTTCGTTGATCCCCCAGGTATTCCGGTGCTGACCTTGCTTATGGGGGGATCGATGATCGTTCAGCAGATGATGATGCCGACCACCGGAGATCCGCTCCAGCAGAAGATGATGCTCCTGATGCCGGTCATCTTTACGGTGATGTTCATTAATTTTCCAGCCGGACTGGTGCTGTACTGGCTTATCAATAACGTCCTGAGTGTCGCCCAGCAGCACTGGTATACGAGAACGTATGGATAAAAAGAGCAAACGTGTCCAGCATCTGCATGTTATTGGAGGACGCGTCTACGCTTTTCAAAGAGGAAAGACACCATGAGTGCAGTTGAAGCGGAAGGATCGACGATAGAAGCGGCGGTTGCGGCAGCCCTGACCCAACTCCAAGCAGACAGAGAGCAGGTGGAAATAGAAGTCCTCGCTCAGGCCACCAAGGGTTTCCTCGGTATTGGCGGGAGGAAGGCGCGCGTCCGAGCGACGCTGAGAAATCCTGTTTCGGTTCAGGAGCCTGCATCTGCGTCTCCGGCCAGTATTGATGAATCTCCTCAGGAGAGAGGGAGAACAGCGCGACGTCGTGCTCCTTCTGAAGAATCAGCCGTCCAGCCCGTTCCCGTTTCCAAGGAGACAGGAGAAAATGCCTGCCAGATACTCTCAGAAACCCTGCGTCTCATGGGCGTAGAGGCCCCGGTCTCACTCAATGTCCAAGGGGCAGAAGCCGTTATCAATCTTGAGGATACCGTCGATGGCTTACTCATTGGACGCAAGGGGCAGACGCTTGATGCCCTCGAATATCTTCTCAACCGTATGGTCGCCCGTGGAGAAGAGGAAGAGGCGCATCTCATATTGGACGCCGAGGGCTACCGTAAACGCCGCCGCCAGAGTCTTGAAAGCCTGGCCCTCCGCTTGAGTGAGCGGGCAAAGCGGCGGCGGAAGACCGTTACCCTGAACCCGCTGAGTCCCAGAGACCGTCGCGTCGTCCATCTGGCGCTTGAAGACGATCCGCTTGTTGTGACAAAAAGTATGGGGCGTGGGTATTTCCGCCGCCTCTCTATTGTTCCCGAGGAAGCCGGCAGTCCGCGTCGGGATCGAGACCGGCGGGCGGCTCGCTCGTGACCTGTTGTGTACGAGCATGATACGATTGCCGCTATTGCGACTCCCCCAGGCCAGGGCGGGATCGCCGTTATCCGAGTCAGTGGCGCGGACGCAGAAAGAATAGTCAGGCAGCTTTTTCTCCCCCGGCCGTCTTGGAAAAAACTCCATTCCCACCACTTCTATCTCGGTAAGATTCTCGAACAGCCGAACGGCCAGCCAATGGACCACGCCGGTCTGATCCTGATGCGCGCCCCCCACAGCTATACTGGGGAGCACATCGCTGAGCTCCATCTCCATGGCGGCAGTTTCCTGACTCGTCGGATATTGGAAACGATCCTCAATCAGGGGGCGCGGCCCGCCCAGCCCGGTGAGTTTACAAAACGTGCCTTTCTCAACGGTCGCCTCGATCTCATACAGGCCGAGGCTGTGCTCGACCTCATTCACGCGAATAATGAGACGGGCTTACATCTTGCCTGGGAGGATTTATCAGGCCGCCTCTCCCAGGCGTGTTCAGCAATTCGAGACCGCCTCATTACCCAGACGGCCTACCTGGAAGCGTTTATCGATTTCCCTGAAGACGATATCCCTGAACACAGCCAACAGGAGCTTAGCTCAGCCTTCTCCTCAATTCGGAGCGATATAGAGGCCCTCGCGGCGACTTTCTCCCAGGGAAAAGTCTATCGAGACGGGATCAGGACCGCTATTATTGGGAAGCCGAATGTCGGTAAGTCGAGCCTGCTCAACCTGCTGGCAGACACAGAGCGGGCCATTGTCACCCAGGTCCCTGGGACGACACGAGATGTGCTTGAGGAATCCGTGCTCGTGAACGGGATTCCCCTCGTCGTGCAGGACACCGCTGGTATTCGGCGGACGACGGATGAGATTGAGAAGATCGGCATTGAGCGCAGCCTGTCCAGCATTGAACAAGCAGAGATTATTTTAGCACTTTTCGACCTCTCCCGGCCGTTCGATGCGGATGACGCTCTCATCTGTGAAAAGATTCAAGGAAAGAAGTTTGTCCTGGTGGGGAATAAGAGCGACCTCCCTCAGAGATTTGATGTGGCCGCGCTGGTAGACAATCTGGATACCGAAGCGCCTCTTCATATCGCCGCGCTGTATGGTACTGGGATGGACGACTTAGCAGACAGAATACAAGAGGTCGCTCTGGGGAAGCAGCAATCTGGAGTGGCAGGAGAAGGTCCGTATAAGGGCGTTATGATTACGAAAATACGGCATAAAGTTGCTCTTGAAAAAGCCGCGGAAAGCCTCAAGGGTGCAGAGCAGGGGTTGGCGGCCGGCCTCCCCCTTGACCTTGTTGCTGTTGATCTCCGCGCCAGCCTTGACCATATTGGCGCAATAACGGGCCAGGTCAGCAGCGAGGAGATACTCGACCGCGTGTTTCAGGATTTCTGCATTGGGAAATAGGTAAAGACCCATGGACTATGATGTGATCGTTGTTGGCGCTGGTCATGCCGGAATCGAGGCGGCACTGGCGGCGGCACGGCTTGGCAGTAAGACCCTGATGCTGACGCTGAACCTTGATCACATCGGTCAGATGTCATGCAATCCGGCTATCGGAGGGATGGGCAAAAGCCATTTGGTGCGGGAGATTGACGCGCTTGGTGGGGAAATGGCCCGCGCCATTGATGAGACGGGCATTCAGTTCCGGGTCTTGAATACACGTAAGGGGCCAGCCGTTCGCGCGACACGCGCGCAAGCGGACAAGGCCCTCTACCGGCAGCGTATGAAGAGAGTGGTGGAAACCACACCCAATCTCACCCTGCGCCAGGGCAGTGTGGAACGCCTCAGAGTTCAGAAAAGCAGAGTCAGAGGAGTGATCACCCAGATAGGCGAATCCTTCTCAGCACAGACTGTTATTCTGACGACCGGAACCTTTCTCAAGGGTCTCATACACGTTGGCCTCAAAAATTATGCAGCGGGACGGGCAGGGGACTTTGCCGTTGAAGGGTTAAGCAGCCATCTGAGCGAACTTGGTTTTCATATTGGTCGGCTCAAAACAGGCACCTGTCCTCGATTAGACAAGCGAACCATCAATTATGACATTTTGGAGCCACAGTACGGAGATACCCCTCCACCTGCCTTATCCTTTTCAACGGAGGCAATCACCCAGGAACAATTGCCGTGTCATATGACGTATACGAATGAGAAAACGCACCAGACCATTGCCGCAGGACTTGATCGCTCACCCATGTATTCCGGTGTGATTGAAGGCAGAGGGCCGCGTTATTGTCCCTCGATTGAGGATAAAGTCATTCGTTTTCAGGAGAAACCTCGTCACCAGATTTTTCTCGAACCGGAAGGGCGAGACACCGTCGAAGTCTATCCAAACGGCCTTTCTACAAGTCTGCCACTAGATGTGCAGCTCGCCATGGTCCGTTCAATACAAGGGCTGGAGGACGCAGAGATCATGCGTCCCGGCTATGCCATTGAGTATGACTACGCCGACCCGACCCAACTCACGCAGACTTTGGAAACCAAGCTGATATCGGGCCTCTACTTTGCCGGTCAGATTAACGGGACAACGGGCTATGAGGAAGCTGCGGCACAGGGAATAATGGCCGGGATTAACGCGACAATGAAGGTTCAGGGCGATAACCCCCTCATTTTTTCCCGAGATCGGGCCTATATCGGCGTTCTCATAGACGATTTGGTCACAAAAGGAGTAGGAGGAGAGCCCTACCGGATGTTTACTTCTCGCGCTGAGCATCGGCTGTTGCTCAGGGAAGACAATGCAGATGTGAGGCTGAGCGCATTCGGGCGGAGAATCGGACTCATAGATGAAAGCTCGGCCGAGCGGACGCTGAGAAAAAAGGAAGAAATTGCCCAGGAGGTTCAACGCCTGGAGGACACTGTCCTAACCCCGAACGAGGCCGTGAATGCCCAATTATCGGCTTTGGGTACGGCAGAGATCAAAACACCGACATCGCTTGCAAAATTGCTCCGCCGGCCTGAACTGTCCTTCGGCGATGTCCGGTCCATCAGCCGGTCGCCAACTCCTCTCTCCACAGGAGTTGGGGCCGAAGTGGAGATAGAAGTCAAGTATTCCGGCTACATACGCCGTCAGGAAGAAGGGGTAAGGCGGGTCCGACATATGGAAGCGGCCCTTATTCCGAGTGAGATTGATTACACGGATGTCCAGGGTCTCTCAAACGAAGTCAAGGAAAAACTCCTGACCTTGCGCCCCCGCTCGCTAGGTCAAGCGTCGCGTATCCCAGGGGTAACGCCTGCGGCCGTATCGTTACTGGCCATTCACCTGAAACGCACGGGAGCCGCCGTGTAATGGATAAAGAGACCCGTTCTCTCTTAGAGCAGGGTGCTGAAGCGTTACAAATACCTCTTACCCCACAGTCCCTCCGCACCCTCTCCCTGTACGTAGATGAACTTCAGCGCTGGGCTCAGGTCTTCAACCTCGTCGGCCAGTCCGATGTAAAAACAATTATTCGAAAGCATATTCTTGACTCTCTCGCCTTTTCGCACCTTCTTCCGGGGCGGGGTGTTTTTGCCGACCTTGGGAGTGGAGCCGGGTTTCCGGGATTTGTCCTTGGCGTAGCCGAGCAGAAAAGAGAGGTTTTTCTCATTGAGACCCGAAGAAAAAGAGCAAACTTTCTGAAACAGGCTGTCAGGACAACAGGTGTAGAGAATATACGCGTGTTTGAAGGGAGAGCCGAAGAGTTCGCACGACAGGATAGGAAGCCCGCTTGGTTCGATACGGTTGTCACACGAGCAACCTGGGATATGACTCATTTTCTGACCCTCTGTCTTCCGATTGTGAGGGAAGGGGGTCGTGCGGTAGCAATGCGGGGTCCCTATAAGAAAGGCGACGGAACCGACCGCTCTCCTCATGACAGCTTCGTACAAGAGGCCATAAGTGAATACCGTCTCCCCTTTAGCGAAGGAGACAGGTATGCTCTCTTTTTCAGAAAGAAATGTTTTACGTGAAACATTTGTCCGTCATGTTTCACGTGGCACATAGCTCAGTTCCCTCCCCAACCAACACACGGCATTCTCTATAATCTTCCCTTGTTTCCTGGAATGTGCTACTGAACCCTGTGGCCAGGACCATTTGTATAGCGAATCGGAAGGGTGGGGTTGGGAAGACCACGACTGCTATTAACCTCTCGGCTGCCATAGGCATATCTGGAGCAAAAACCCTCCTTATTGACTGTGATCCTCAAGGGAATGCCTCCAGTGGTGTCGGTGCCCGTCCTGACGAGAATGCGCCGACCGTTTATCAGCTCCTCCTCGGGGAGTGTACACTCCAGGAAGTGGTTCAGAAGACAGCCATTGAAAAACTTGACGTTCTGCCCGCCAATCATGACCTGATAGGAGCGGAAGTTGAACTCCTCAACATCGAAGACAGAGAATATCGCCTGCGGACCCTTATTCGGCAATATGGTTCTGCCTATCGCTATATTTTTCTCGATTGTCCCCCCTCGCTCGGCCTCCTCACGGTGAATGCTCTGACCGCGGCAGACAGCGTCCTCATCCCGCTTCAGTGTGAGTACTACGCCCTTGAGGGGCTGCGGTCACTGATAGAGACACTCGACATCATTCGTGAGAGACTCAATCCGGACCTTGCCATTGAAGGTCTCCTGCTGACGATGTTCGACGCACGCAATCGGCTCTGCCACCAAGTCGCCGAAGAAATCCGGGAATTCTTTCCGCAGTATGTCTTTGAGTCTGTTATCCCCCGCAATGTCCGGTTAAGTGAGAGCCCCAGCCACGGTCTACCTGTTCTTTTGTACGACCCCTCCTGCCGTGGTGCGAAGAGCTATATGGACCTTGCTCAGGAGATGCTCAGGCGAGAGCCCGAAGAGTGGATTCGTGCAGAGAGCGATTTCGGTTCCACCACAACGGTTGCAGCAACACCAGATACGCACACAACACTGAGCGTTCGCTCACTGGGAGAGGAAGAGGGTGGTGAAGGATGAGTGACGTTGCCGTACATGTAAAAAGGCGTTCCCTTGGCAGAGGTTTGAGTGCACTGATTCCCAAGGGGACATCACTCGATACTCCGGCCGAGCGTCAGGTTCCCCTTTCCGAAATCCGACCGAATCCCAGACAGCCGCGGCGCTATTTTAATGAAGCGAAAATTACGGAGCTTTCGGAGTCCATCCGCAACCAGGGTATTTTGCAACCGCTGGTGGTCAGAAAAATACCGCAGGGATATGAGTTAATCCTTGGGGAAAGACGCTTCCGTGCGGCCCAGCATGCCCAACTCGAACGTGTTCCAGTGATCGTGAAAGAGGTCAGCGACGCAGAAAGTCTCGAAATGGCGCTGGTCGAAAACATTCAGCGCGAGGAACTCACCCCTATAGAAGAAGCCCTTGCCTACCGGCAGCTTATGGAGGAGTTTCATCTCACCCAGGAGCAGGTTGCGCAGCGTGTTGGCAAAAGCCGGCCGGTCGTCACCAACCTTCTGCGCGTTTTGCATCTTCCTGAGAAAATAAAAGAGGAAGTTGACAAAGGAACCCTCACGGTAGGCCATGCGCGCGCCCTGCTCGCACTGAATATGCCAGAGCAGCAGCTGGAAATGGCCCGGCGTATTATGGCGGATAGTCTTTCCGTACGCGCAACAGAAACCCTCGTCTCACAGGCCAATATCATCGAGGAGCCGCCAGTTGAGTCGTCCGCTCCGGAAAAACCGACGCTCATCCAAAAGACCGATGTGTATCTGAAGGCAGTTGAAGAAGGCCTGACCCGCGCCTTGGGGACCAAAGTCAGACTGATCTCCCGGAAGAAGGGGGGCAAGATAGAAATTGAATACTACTCAAATGAGGGACTAGAGGGGCTTGTACAGCGCTTAAAAGGATGAAAAGAAAAGGAGCGCAAGGAAAGCCAGGAGAGGAAGTATTCCTGCTTGTCCCATAGCGTTTGATCCAGCTTTGACTCTGCATTGCTAACGATAGGAGCCTTTTTTCGGTGCTTTCTTTCCCACCAGACTGGACTTTCATAGCCCAAATCATTCTTTTTCTCATTGTTTGGGTCTGCTTGCGCCGTTTTCTGTTCGAGCCCAACCTTGCGGTGCTCAAGACACGGGCACAGCGGACGGAAGGGGCAATGCGAGAAGCGGTGACAGTCAAGGCAGAAGCCCAGGCCATGGACGAACAGTATCAAACCCGACTCGCCACCTCCCGAGCGGAAGCACGGCAGCGCGTCGACGCGATCTATAAAGACGCGGAAGACCAGGCGCGTTCAGTGGTTGAGGCAGCACGGCAAGAAGCCGAACAATCCATTGCCACCGTCCGAGCCAGCCTCTCTGAGGATATTCAGCGCACCCGCCACAGCCTTGAAGCGCAGGTTGGTCAATTTGCCGATGAAATAAGCGAAAAACTCCTGGAAAGACCCCTCTCCTAAGCATGGTACAACGTATACTCTCCCTCCCAGGTTTCACCCTCAGCAGCCTTTTTCTCTCTATTTCCCATTCCGACTTGGTGTGGGCCGCAGGTGACGCGCATGGGGGTGGCTCTTCTCTTCTCACCCTGGGCTTTTTTGCCATTAATTTTCTTATCTTTGCCTTTGTCATCCGGAGATTCACCCGAGACCTTATTCGACGCAAGCTCAAAGAGCGCCACGAAACGGTCGTTCAAGCGCTTGAGGAAGCAAAGAGAGCCAAGGAGGAAGCCGATACCCTGCGTCAAGAGTATGATACCAGGCTGGCCAACCTCGCCGCCGAGGAAGAACAGTTACGGAGTCAGGCCGTTGAGGCAGCCGAACGCGAGCGCCAGCGCCTGATGGAAGAGGCCCAACAGATGGCAGAGAGGGCAAAGACTGAGGCGCAACTGATCGCCCAACGTGAGGTTGAAGAGGCGCGGCGAATCCTTCGACAAGAAGTCGCAACCCAGGCGGTCGCGATTGCGACCGAACTGATCCAAAAAAACGTGACGAGAGGCGACAACCGCCGACTCGTGGAACAATTAGTTCAAGAGGTGAGCAGTGCCGGGAACACAGGCAGCTAGACGGTATGCCAAAGCCCTCCTGAGTCTCGCCCAAGAGCAAGGAGCGGGAGAAACGGTCGGAAACCAGCTCGGCCAGGTCGCCGAGTTCTTTACCGACCCGGAACTGGCAAAAATACTCGCACTTCCGGCGCTTCCGGCCAGCGTACGCCAGGACATAGTGGTCCAGTTGGTCGCCCAAGGCTCTCCACACGAGATGGTCGAGAAGTTTCTGCGCGTCCTCGCGGACAGTGACCGACTCCAGGACATCGGCGCCATTAACGAGGCATACCAACAACTGCTGGATAAAGCTGTGGGGCGGGTTCGGGCGCGGGTTTGCTCGGCAGTGGAGTTGGAAGCAGAGGAGAAACAACTTCTTGTACAGACATTCAGCCAACTCACGCAGAAGACGGTCGAACCGACCTTTGAGACAGACGTCACCCTCTTAGGTGGCGTTGTCGTTGAGGTGGAAGGGCGAGTGTATGATGCCAGCCTCAAAACACAGTTGGCCCGACTCGGCGATCAATTAGCACGACAGATATAAGTATCTGAAATTAAAGTATAATTTTCATAAACAACATCGTGAGAGGGACGAATGGAACTACGCGCCGCTGAGATCAGCGAAATCATCAAGCAACAGATCCAAGGCTACGACCAACAAGTTGAGCAACGCGAGACAGGCACCGTCCTCTCGGCTGGAGATGGGATCGCTCGTATTCATGGTCTCGACCGGGTCGCCTCGGGGGAACTGCTCCAGTTTCCGGGCGAGCTGTATGGTCTGGCGCTGAACCTGGAAGAGGACAATGTCGGCGCCGCCGTCTTTGGTGAGGTTCAGTCGATTAAAGAAGGCGACGAGGTTCGCCGCACCGGGCGCATTGCCGAGGTGCCGGTTGGCGCTGCCATGCGGGGTCGCGTGGTCAACTCCCTGGGCCAACCGCTCGACGGCAAAGGTCCTATTTCCACAACGGAAACGCGTCGCATCGAAGTCAAAGCGCCGGGCATCGTCCTCCGCCAGCCGGTCACCGAACCGCTGCAAACCGGGATCAAGGCGATTGATTCCATGATCCCGATCGGTCGCGGACAACGGGAGCTGATTATCGGTGACCGCCAAACCGGAAAAACCGCCATCATTATCGATACGATTATCAATCAGAAAGGCGGCGATGTTTCCTGTATCTATGTCGCCATTGGCCAGAAGCAGTCAACCATTGCTCAGGTCGTGGAGCGACTGACCCGGGCCGGAGCAATGGATTATACGACCATTGTGGTCGCGTCCGCCTCCGATGCAGCGCCGCTCCAATTTATTGCGCCTTACTCCGGGACTGCCATTGGCGAATACTTCCGCGATAACGGGCAGCACGCCCTGGTGGTCTATGACGACCTGTCAAAGCACGCCGTTGCCTACCGCCAGCTTTCCCTGCTGCTGCGCCGCCCGCCCGGCCGCGAAGCCTTTCCCGGCGATGTGTTCTATCTCCATTCCCGCCTGTTGGAACGCGCCGCAAAAATGAGTGATGACCAGGGCGGCGGATCGTTGACCGCCCTGCCAGTGATTGAAACCCAGGCCGGCGACGTCTCGGCCTATATTCCGACCAACGTCATTTCCATTACCGACGGCCAGATCTTCCTGGAGTCAGACCTCTTCTTCTCCGGTGTACGGCCGGCGGTCAACGTTGGTATCTCGGTCTCCCGGGTGGGTGGCAACGCGCAAATCAAGGCCATGAAACAGGTCGCCGGGTCGTTACGCCTTGACCTGGCGCAGTATCGTGAGATGGCGGCCTTCGCCCAATTCGGGTCTGACCTGGATGTTGCCACGCAGCGGATGTTGGCCCGCGGCACACGCCTGGTGGAGGTCCTCAAGCAGGGACAGTACGAGCCGCTTCCGGTCGAACGCCAAATTGCCATTATCTATGCCGGCACCAATGGCCACCTGGACGATATCTCCGACACGGCGATTGCCCAGTATGAGCCGGAACTCGCCCGCTTCATCGAGAATTCTCACCCGGACATTTACGCCGATATTCTCGCCAGGGGAGCGCTCGACGACGATCTCACCGGACGGCTGGACACCGTGATACAGGAATTCAACGAGAGCTTTGCCCCCCCTCAATCCCCCCTCACAGGGGGGACACAGGGGGGTTGAACCATGGCGACTCTGAAAGAAATCCGGAAACGCGTCTCGTCCGTCCAAAATATCCAGCAGATCACCAAGGCCATGAAGATGGTCTCAGCGGCGCGGCTGCGACGGGCGCAGGAGGCTGCGCTGGCCGCGCGGCCCTACGCGGAAAAGCTGGAAGCGGTCTTACAGAACCTGGCGGCTCAGGGAGAAGAACTCGCCCACCCCTTTCTCGCCGAACGCGCGGAGAGCAATACCACACTCATTGTGATGACCTCCGATCGTGGGCTGTGCGGCGGGTTCAACTCTTCTCTCATCCGTGAAGCCGAAGCCTTCATGCGACAACGTGCCGAACAAAAAGTGAGTCTGATTCTTGTCGGCCGCCGCGCCTATGATCACTTTAAGCGTCGGGACGTCGCCATTGCGGAGGAGCATATCAATCTGTACGGGCGGCTGTCCGCAGACCTGGCCCACGATATTGGCCGGCGGGTTGGCGAGCAGTTCCTGAGTGGAGAGACCGACAGCTTTTATGTCTTGTACGCCAGGTTTCGGTCGGCGCTTGTTCAGGTTCCGACCCTGGATAAAATTCTGCCGATTGCGTCAACGCCGCCCCCCCCCTCAAGGGGGGGGGGCGCCTTGGATTATCTGTACGAACCCGCTCCACAGACCTTATTGGCCAGCCTGTTGGAACGCTATATCGACATGCTGATCTATCGGGCCATGCTGGAATCGGTGGCGAGCGAGCACGGGGCGCGGATGACGGCCATGGATAATGCGACCAGTAACGCCGTTGAGATGATAGACCGCCTGACCCTGGATATGAACCGGGCTCGTCAAGCCGGGATTACCCGAGAATTATTGGAGATCGTGGCGACGGGCGAATCGTTGAAGGGGTAGAGTGAGCAAACCTACTCTCAAGAGCCACTAGATGTTGGCGCGTTTACTCATCAGGCCAGCCGAGTCGCACGGATGAAACACTGCATGTAAAGAGAGGATGCACACTGATGAATGTTGGTCAGATTACTCAGGTCATGGGCGCGGTGGTTGACGTGGAGTTCGAGGATAGCGCCCTCCCGCCCATTTATAACGCCCTGCAGGTGACCAATCCTGCGATCAGCGACAAGGAGTGGAATCTGATTCTTGAGGTCGCGCAACACCTTGGAGAAAATACGGTCCGGTGTATTGCGATGGACAGCGCCGAAGGGCTTTCACGAGGCTTAGCCGTCCGTGATACCGGCAACGTGATTACCGTTCCGGTTGGTGGAGAGACCTTGGGGCGCATTCTCAACGTGGTCGGCGAGCCGGTCGATGAAGGGGCTTCGCTTGCGCATGTGCAGCGCTCGCCCATTCACCGGGCGGCGCCGGCCTTTGTCGACCAGGCCACCGAAGTCAAAATTCTGGAGACCGGCATCAAGGTTGTCGACCTGCTCGCCCCCTACCCCTTAGGCGGAAAAGTGGGCTTGTTTGGCGGCGCCGGCGTGGGCAAGACCGTCATCCTCATGGAGCTGATTAACAATATCGCGCAGGAGCATGGTGGCTATTCCGTCTTCGGCGGAGTCGGTGAGCGGACGCGTGAGGGCAACGACCTGTGGCTGGAAATGAAAGAATCCGGCGTCATCGATAAAACCACCCTGGTCTACGGCCAGATGAATGAGCCCCCAGGCGCTCGGGCCCGTGTCGGGCTCTCGGCCCTCACCATGGCGGAGTATTTCCGGGACGAGGAAAACCGGGACGTCTTGCTCTTCATTGATAATATCTTCCGTTTTGTGCAGGCAAACTCCGAGGTGTCCACGCTGCTGGGGCGTATCCCCTCTGCGGTGGGATATCAGCCAACCCTGTCAACCGATGTGGGTGATTTACAGGAGCGCATTACCTCAACCAAGAATGGCTCGATTACCTCCGTCCAGGCCATTTATGTCCCGGCGGATGATCTGACCGACCCGGCCCCCGCCACCACCTTTGCCCACCTGGATGCCACCACCGTGCTCTCCCGCCAGATTGCCGAGTTGGGCATTTATCCCGCGGTGGACCCGCTTGACTCAACCTCACGTATGCTCGACCCCAACGTGATTGGCGAAGAGCATTATGCAGTTGCCCGTCAGGTCCAGGAAATTTTACAGCGCTATAAAGACTTACAGGACATTATTGCCATTCTGGGGATCGACGAGCTGTCCGAAGAAGACAAGCTCACGGTCGCCCGAGCCCGCAAAGTGCAGCGCTTCCTGTCCCAGCCTTTCCATGTCGCCGAGCAGTTCACCAATTTCCCCGGCAAATACGTGCAGGTCAAAGACACGGTGCGCAGCTTCAAGGAACTGGTGGAGGGTCAGCACGACGACCTGCCCGAGCAGGCCTTCTATATGGTTGGCACGATTGAAGAAGCCATAGAAAAAGCCAAGACTTTGGCTGAATAAGCAAGACGAGCATTATGGCCGATATCCTGCGTCTGCGTTTAGTCACCCCAGAGCGCCTCCTGCTTGACGAGGAGGTCGATGAAGTCACCGCGCCCGGCACAGTGGGGGAGTTTGGCGTATTTCCCGACCACGCCACGTTTCTGTCTTCGCTCCAGCCTGGGCGCTTGTCCTATAAACAAAACGGACAAACCCAATCACTGGCGGTCAGTGACGGCTTCGCTGAGGTGGTGGACAACCTGATGACCGTCCTGTGTGCGGAGGCCGCCTACGCCGACGAAATTGACGCGGCCCAAGCCCAAGGGGCGGTGCGCGAGGCGGAAGCCGCCCTCGCGAATCTTTCACCAACCGACGCCGGCTTTGAGGACGCTCACAATACGCTCCGTCTTGCTCAGGTCCGCTTGGACGTTGTATCGAACGGCTAAGCCGACCGACTTCACTCAAACACGGTAGTGCGACAGGGGGCCGGTCCATCGGCCCCTTTTTCGTTGCAGCACACGTGGTAGTATCACCCATGATGAGAGGCCGGCCGAAGAAGAAAGACTCGTCTCTTTTCCGGTGAATCAATGACAGGCAATACTTTCGGCGCCAGCTTGCGCGTCACAACCTTTGGCGAGAGCCATGGCCGGGCGGTCGGCGTGGTGATCGACGGTTTTCCGGCGGACTTCGAGATCGACGCGGCCGGTATTCATACCGAGTTGCAGCGCCGCCGGCCCGGCCAGTCCAGGCTGGTGACCCAGCGTCAGGAAAAAGAACAATTTGAAATTTTCTCCGGCGTCTATGAGGGCAAAACTACCGGGACGCCCATGATGATCATGGTCTTCAACGAAGACACCCGCTCAAAAGACTATACGAATATCAAGGACCTCTTTCGTCCCGGCCACGCAGATTTTACGTATTTTGCCAAATACGGCCATCGCGACTATCGCGGCGGGGGAAGGGCGTCGGCCCGCGAATCGGTGGGCCGCGTAATTGCCGGGGCCTTGGCAAAACAACTCCTGGCCAAATTCGGCGTAGCCATAGTGGGCGGCGTCGTCCAGGTTGGCCGCGTTCGAGCGCAGCGCTATGTGTGGGAACAGGTCGAGCGGAATGAACTGCGCAGCGTCGACCCGGACACGGTAGCGGCCATGCGCGAGGAAGTCGAACAGGCCCGGAAAGCACGGGACTCGGTTGGCGGCATCATTGAAGTGGTCGCTACCGGCGTTCCGCCCGGTCTGGGCGAGCCGGTTTTTGGCAAGCTCGACTCCGCCATTGTGAGTGCCCTCATGTCTCTTCCCGCCGTAAAGGGCGTAGAGATTGGAGCCGGTTTTGCCGCCGCGGTCATGCGGGGCAGCGAGATGAACGACGAAATGGACGCCGGTGGCTTTCGCAGCAATAATCACGGCGGTGTTCTGGGCGGCATTTCGTCTGGCGCCCCTATTGTGGCCCGCGTCGTGGTGAAACCGACATCTTCGATACCCCGTGAGCAACAAACGCTCGATACGCAGTTGCAGCCCCGGACAATCAGCACCAAGGGCAGACACGACCCCTGTGTTGCCATTCGCGGCGTACCGATGGCCGAGGCCATGCTGGCCCTCGTTCTCGGTGACGCCCTGCTCCAGGACCTAGCGACCCGAGGGGCCAGAGAACCGTACTCCCCGCGTCCCTATCTCAAGCTCGGGAAATCCTAATTCCTTCTGCTTAGAGACTCATCGCCGATACGCTATTCTCCGCTGTATGAGTCTCCTCAACGCCCATGCGTCCACTTGTTCATATGATTCTCCATTTCGTTGTTCCGGCACTGGTCGCCCGGACATTCTATGGCGATCGCTGGCGGTGGGCCTTCCTGATCATGGTCGGCATGATGATCGTTGATATTGACCATCTGCTCGCCGACCCTATTTACGACCCGAACCGCTGCGGCATCGGCTTTCATCCGCTCCACTCCTCCCCGGCCATTGCCGTCTATCTGCTCCTGCTCGCGGTCCCTCGGGTAAACTGGCTGAGACTGATCGCCCTGGGACTGGTCATTCACATGTTTCTGGATGGGGTGGACTGCCTCTGGATACGGCTCGAATAGATTGCCCTTGCGCGTGCGCCGTTTCTCATTTATGCCGCCTGATGGGCTATAGGCATTCGCACATTCGTCTGGAAGATTCTATGCAAAAAATTATCGAGATTAAAAATGCGACCGTCTATCGTGGTCAAACCTGCGTGTTCGAGAATTTCTCTCTCGACCTGACCGAAGGCCAAAACACAGTCATCCTTGGCCCCAATGGCGCGGGTAAATCAACCTTGCTCAAACTCCTGTCTCGCGACCTCTATCCGGTTGCCCAAGCAGAGAGCTACGTGCGTCTCTATGGGCAGGAGCGCTGGGATGTGTGGGAGTTGCGCTCCCGCTTTGGCCTCGTGTCCCACGATTTGCAGCAACAGTATGTCGGGAATGCCCGTGGGCTGAATATCATTTTATCGGGCTTCTATTCGAGCATAGATATCGCCTGGCACCACAGCTTTAGTGACGACGATACGACGCGCGCGCAAAAAGTTCTGGACCTGCTCGGGATCAGCGCGCTGCAAGAAAAAACCTATGCGACCATGTCTACGGGTGAGCAGCGGCGCTTTCTCCTGGGACGGGCGCTGATTAACGACCCTGAAACCCTGGTCCTGGACGAACCCACCAGCGGACTCGACCTGCAAGCGTGTTTTCAATACATCGCAACCATTCGGCAGCTGATGCAGGCCGGCAAGACGATAGCTCTGGTGACCCACCACATTCACGAAATCCCGCCAGAGGTCTCACGGGTTGTCCTGCTGAAACAGGGCAAGGTTATCGCCGACGGCGAAAAGAAAGAAATACTCACCAGCCCACGGCTCAGCGCCCTGTTTGAAACACCGGTCGAGCTGGTCCAGACCAATGGCTTTTACCAGGCCCTGCCGGGCGCGACACCCCCCTCTGTCCCCCCTAACAGGAAGGATGTAGGGGGGTGAGCTGGGCCGCGGGTTGGATTTTATAGGTTCGTGCAGCCGTATCGTGGAAGAGCGCCACTCGCTCATCGGGTGAGAAGTCTTGGACGATGCGCTTAAACGCATTCCATAGCACCGTGTACGAGCACGACGCCTTATCAACCGGAAAATTGCTCTCAAACATACAGCGGTCTACGCCGAACTGCTCAATACAGAAGAGGTAATACGGGGCGGTGGCCCGAGCAACCTCCTCCGAAGTCGGTGGTTTTTCCCACTTGTGCCAGCCGAAGCCACACATCGGCATGGTAACACCACCAAGCTTGACCACCACATTCTGATAGCGAGCGAGATCGGCCATGCCCTTTTTCCAGACCTGCATGACTTCGGCCTGTTTGCCCGCGTACGGACCAATGCCGAGCGGTCCGCCAATATGGTCCAGGATGATGGTTGCATCAGGAAACGCCTGGGCCAGATCAACCAGGTCGGCAAGCTGGGTATGATACATCCAGGCGTCAAAACTCAGGCCAAGCTTGTGTAAACAGGCAAATCCTTGCCGGAAGGTTGCATCTAACAAAAGCCCTTCCGGCGGATGCGTATGCGCGTTCCTGATTTTCTCGTGCGCATGCCAGCTTGACGCGTGCCGAATCCCACGAAACCGGTTGCGGCTGGCCGCCATATGCGCTTCGAGAACCGGCTCGACCGCTGGGCCGAGAGCGAGGTTTGCCAGGCTGACAATGCCGGCGGCGACCGCTGTCGGCCCGTAGTTTCCACTGGCGCTCTGGGCGGCAATGCCTTGCACAAATTCGGTCTCCCCGACCGGCTGCATCTCTTCGGGACCGTCTTTGCGGTACATGGACACGCACTCGACAAAAACCGTCTGCGTGACCCGATGCCCACCTCCGAGGTCTTGAAGCAACTCTTCCAGCAAGTATCGATTATTGGGATAGTCCCAGAGATGATGATGGGGGTCACAAATAGGCAGGTCCGGGTCAAGCGCTTCTTCCTGGGTCAGTGTGAGCCAGGCTTCATGGTCGGTTGTCATAATGTCTCCTAATTCAAAGTATGCGGGGCTATGTCTTGAGGCGAAGATTGGCGCTCACTTCTTCCAGCAGCGTGTTCAAGGACTCGACCGTTTCAGAGGCGACCTCTTGTCCGTCTCCCAAGGTGACGGACAGCCTGAATTGCAGCGGCACACCTGCCGCGGCTTTGATAATCTCCGGCAGCACGTCAATCAGGTCCTGCAAATTGGAAGGGTCCAGCTCCGCAGAAGAGGTGTAGACTCCAGTCTTTTCCTCTACTTTTTCACCAGGCCGTGAGCCGGGCGGGCCTGTTGGCGTCTCGGGCTGTTTCAATATGACGGCTGAAGCGCCGGCAGCGTCACACGGCCACGGGCCACTATCAGGCGCAACTTCAAGCCAGCTCGCCCTGACCGCCCCGTCGATTCCGTTGCGAAGCACCGTCCACGGCACGGGCTGCCCTGTCCGAGCAGAGAGCCCCAGGGACAGCGCCAGAGCGGTCGCCTGTCCGTCTTTCCACGCCTCGGGCGATGCCTCCTGGGTAAAGTCGTTGACCGACAGCGGTAGCATGGGCGCACGCAACATAGCGGTCTGTGTCAACACACCCGGCGGCAGCGGTTCGCCCTGAAAGCTCGCCGGACCGTTCACAAGCCAGAGCATCCCTTGCTGAACGGCGTTCGTGATTGCCGCCTCAACCACGGCCGGCGAGCACGCCGGGATGCCGACCGTATCCTCATAGCCCTCGCGCTGCACCGTGACCATCCGACCACCCGAGAAATACGCCACCACATCGGCCACAGAGACAGACTCGCCAGTCCACAGACCAGGGAGAGCATCGGGAATCAGGATGTTCGGCTGAAGCTCGGAAAGGGCGGCTTTCTCGGGAAGGAATAATTCAAGCCCAGGGTCCTTGCGAGCGATCTCGTCAATCGGCACGCGCCACCATGTTTTAAGGGACTTGTCGGGACGGGCCAGCGATGCCACAAAGAGGCCGTCCTGCACGCCCTGATTGATGGTGTCGAGAATCTCTTTCTGCCGGAGCATTTTCGGTAGCCTGGGATTCTCGGCAAATGCGGTCACTAGGTCTTTGACGCGCCGCGACGGCTCGTCCTCACGCCACAGGTCGTAGGGGCCGCCCGGCAGCATGGCCTCGGCGCTGACCGGAGTATCCTGTATGCGCGTGCGTTTATCCGCCTTCACGGTCGAGAACAGCAATTCCGAGCCAACCGTGAGCCGGAACGCCTGGACCTCGTTCTGCTCATTCACGGTCACGACGATGGACCAGGCTTGACGGATTGCCTCCGGAATCCGTTTTCTCGCCTGCTCTACCGACCCGGCTAGTCTCGCGTCACGCAGGGTATCCTCGGGCTGGTCTTTGAGTTGGCTGCGGACTTCCTCCCAGCCGAGGTACTCACGGACGCGGGTGCGAACCGCCTCAAGGCCGTCGCGCGACGGTGTCACCAGCACAACCGCGTTGCGATACGTGCGGGGCCGGTCCGACCCGGTCGTTTCGTCGATGAAGCGGCGCGCCGCGGCGCTCGGCTTGCCCGAGTCAGACACGGCCTTCGGTCCGAGGATGGCAAAGTGAAATTCGCCGTCATTCGCAATGTCGCGCGGGTGCTCGGGTAGCGTGTGGACACGAGCGCCGGACGGCGTCGCCCCCTGGATGAGACTCTTGGTCTGCTGCACATCGGCCAGCAGCTTCTGTTCGACCAGTTCCTCAGTCACCCGGTTTGCACAGGCGTCGTGGTGCATCTGCTTCAGGTTCGGTCGATTGCCGAGACGCCAAGCCTTCGGCAAGGGCTGCGGCTGACCATCGCCCGCGGCATTGGTCGCAAATTCGGCTTCATCCAGAAACCAGGATAGCTCCGTCCAGCGCCGCAGGCCCTTCTCCAGTTCGATGCGGTCAGGGCGGGACGCGCCTGCCAGCGTAAACAGGTCTGACGTACGCGTCTTCTGACCGATGGGCTGTGAACTCAGGAATACCGCACATACGGCCTGCTCCACCTCCCGGAACTTCAGCCCAGCCTGCTCGGTCTGGGTCGTGCGCGCCTTTGTCAACTCGCCCTCAAAAACCGAGGTCCAGTCATTGCCCGACCCTTCGGTCACTTCGCGGGTGGCAATACCGGTCAGCTCGCGCGCCGCTTCTGCGATGCCGGAGTCTCCGGGAGCCGGCAGGAATACGTTTGGCCCGATAAGGGCCGAGGTATCCCAGTTCTCGGCGTCACGCAGCGCAATGGCAAAGGTTCTGAGGATGCCGCGCGTGCGCTGGAAGCCGTCGAGTTGCGTCCAGCGGGTATAAAAGATGTCGGTCAGGTCGGGATGAAAGGGATAGCTGCGGAGAAATCGCGCCTCTGCATTGTTGCGGTTTTTTCGGACCGTCTCTTCAAGCGCGGCGATATTGGCCACCGCGGTCGTGACGTGCGGACGAAAAGCATCGAGGTCGGCAATAGAATCAGTTTCAAAAAACCGCCGGCGCAACACCTCGGCCACATCCTCCTTCTGCACCGGCTGCACGCCTTCCTCACGCTGGCGGTTGAAGATCTCGAATATCTGAGCGCTCAGCTCCTTGCCGAACGGGTCGCTCTTTTCCGGGTCGGAGGCGAGCAGCGAGGCCACCAGGGCGCAGCGATCAACCTTGGTTGCGGCCTGACACAGGTATTGAAAGAAGTCGATCAGGCGGCCGCGCCACTCCTCACCCAGTGCGGCCTTTTCGCGGGCATACATCAGCACTTCGTCAATCAGCACCAGGGTCGAAAGCCCGTCAGCCTGCGGCCGCGACAGCAGGGCGGCAAGCAACGGTTCCGCTGGCGGTGTCTCGCGCTCCTCGGCCTTGCCGTCGGCATGCAGGGCTCGCAGACCGTCTTCGCCCGCGACCTGGAAGGCAAGCACGCTCCACGGATGCTTGAGCCATAGCAGTTCCCCCTGCGGCCCGCGTACCTGCATACCCTTTTCCACGTCCAGCTTGTCAAAGCTGAGCGCCACCACGCAGGCCTGCGGCAAGGGCGTCCCGATATGAGACTTGAAATGCTCGACCGTGGGAATTGAGGGGAGCGATGCCGGGTCGTGCACGAGGTGGCGGAGCGTCACCAGCGTATGCGTCTTGCCGCCACCATAGGTCAGCTCAAGCTGCCGGATGGCCTTGGTGTTCTGCCCGGCAAGACGCAGCACCACATCCTTGGCCAGGTCGCGTAGCGAGAGCGTCGGATAGGTCAGGCCAAAGAACCGGCCCGGGTCCTCGTAAATTGGCCGTGCGCCGGTCTGCATCATTACGTCGTGCAGGTCCGCGGCAAAGTCGGCCAGCGACAGTTCGCCCGTGCGTACATCGTCACGCAGCGTCACCACTTCGTGCCAGGGAGTCCAGGAGAGTTTTTGTGTCATATGCCTCTCGTCTATCTCAGCGTGAGGGATTCAGTTGACCAAGTGGAGGCCGGCTAGAGCTTGCTGCCCGCGCGCCGCGCTTCCATCCTGAAATACAGGGCGTAGAGCGTGTTGGGAAATCGGTATCCCCCCCGAACTTCCGGGTCACTCTCCAATACGCCGAGCTTTCTCATGCGGCGCAGGAAGTTGTTGAGCACACGCTTTTCGTCCTCTGTCAGGCGCGCCAGGAGTTCCGTTCTCTGAAAGCGAAGGTCCAGTTCAACTTCAACCGCCATTTTACGCAGGATCGACCGATACCGTTCACTCTGAATAGCCTGAAATATCTGTGGTTCGAGCAGTTTCTGTCCAATGACTTCAGCCGCAAGGACGACACCTTCCGCTATGTCGTCCATATCAATATGGAGGCTTTGCGCTGTCCGCCACACTGCATCGCCAAGCTCATGGGCCAGAACCGGAAGCCCCCCAGTAAACGGAACGAGTTCTTTCAGATTGTCATCCGAGATCGTTGCCCCGGCAGACTTGAAGGCGCGTTTGTAAAATTCCCTGACCTCATCATCCGACCAGGGCGTAATGTCGATCAACTCGAAAACACGAGCCAGGGACGGCTGGTTCCTGACCAGTTCCCGCCGTCTTTCTTCGAGCCCAACAAAGAGCACACAGAGCACACACAGCGGGATTTTTCTCCGGGACGTAGCAATCTCGTCCACAATGCTCTTGAGCCAGTTGGCAAAGACTTCGGAGGTTGCCAGCCCGTTCATGTCGTCCAGAATCAGCAGCAGCGCCTCATTCTGGCCCTTGAGTTGGTCCAACAGTTGGCTGATTGAGGGCACGAAATCATGAGCCAGCACAGACAGGTCGTCACCGGCCAGATTCAATTCGAGCGTGACGCCGAACAGGCCCACTTTTCGGATGCGATTGCCGAAAAAACTTTTTATGGACTCGTGCCACGGCTTGTCCATGCTGTCCTTGAGCAGCCGGTCGAACGTCCGCCGCAGCATTTCCGCCAATTCGTGCACCCCACCGAGAAAGACGTGACATCCCACAGTCTTGCTCTCATGCTCGGCAAGTACGCGCACAAAGTGGGCCAGGGAACTCTTGCCAATCCCCCGTTCACCGCTGACAAAGCCGACTTTGAAATTCCCCCGCACACTGGCCTTCACCATGCCGTGCAGACGCTCAACCTCTTCGCGGCGACCAACAAAGAACTCGATCGGGATGGGCTGGCCTGGCCTGAACGGGCTTGATTCGGGGTTCATAAAGCGTCGCCTATTCTACCATTCCGTCTCGTGGTCTCAAGGAACGGCGGTGCGGACATGCGTTTCCAGCCGTCGGGCCAGAGTGTCGAAGTCTTCGGGGCACTTCCGACGAATTGCAGCGATTCGCCGCGAGGCTTCTTTTCCCAAAGGTTCGCGCCCACCGCCCCGGGCGGTGGCAACACCGCGTTTGTCAGCAAGCTTCTTAAAGTAGCGTTCTTTGACCGACACTTCCGCGCGAACGTCGGCCCAGCGCCACTCACCGGGCAGGCTCAGACCTGCCAGCACCCAGGTTTCGATTTCTTCCCAGGCGTGCTCGGCAAGGAAGGTCTGTCCGTTGTTGAGTTCCGCTTCAAGGCGGTTTAAGCTCTGACGCCGGTTCGTATTGCCGTCACGGTCTATGCACAGGATGAAGATGTCCATCTCTCCTCCATAGCGTTCGACAATTTCCCTCATACGCTCTGATTTCAGGGCCTCGCCGACGCCGCCGAGCAATGGCTCCTGGCACACGCGAACAGAAACAGACGGTTTGCCGAGAGTTCTGAAAAGCCGGGAGAACAGAGGCTTGAGAATGTACTGATCGTTGCGGAAGTCTTCGGGAATAATGAGGACATTCATTCTCCGTCTGCCTCCGCTGCTTTGTGGTTTTCGGTGAAGGCGAGCATGTCTTCCATCCACGCACTGGTAAGCAACCGTCCCAATCCGCCTTGGGAGGTGCGCAGTTTCTTGGCGTTAGGCAGTTCGGCAACCAAGCGGATAATGGCATCTTGCGAGTCTTCCAGACGGCCAACCACGGACAGGTGCTCAAACGTGCTGTCGTTGACAAAGGTCAGGAAATCCGGGGCGTGGGTCGTGGCAACCACTTGAATACCGCGCTTCGCAGCTTGCTTTTCGATCAGTTCGAGTAAAAGCCACTGCCGCGCCGGATGAATGCCGGTGTCTATCTCATCGAAGAAATACAGGCCGTTCGGGTTCTCGCCAAGTAGCACGGCCAGCATCGCAAGAAAACGCAACGTGCCGTCCGAGGCGCTGGAGGCGGACACCTTTGTACCATTCTTTTCGCACAGCCAGAGGTGAACCCGTCCGCTGGGGTCAAGCGGAAATTCAAACCCTTCCACATCCATTGGGGTGAGCTCAGCAATCCAACCAGCCAGGGTTTCCTGACGTTTGGGGTCGGCGCAGATTTCCCGCAAAACCACCGGCAAGTTCTCGCCACTGTCGCCCAAAACGGTCGCGTCTGGGAAAGCGGGCTCCTGCATTCGTTCGGGGGACAGGTCCAAAAGTTGTATTTTGGAGAATGTCTCTACTACCTCCGTAATGCCCCCTATGTCGGCCAGATAATCTTCTTTTCGGGATTCTCCCGTTTGTCTCTTGCGAGTAATACTCTCGATAGCCTGTTCAAGTTTTTCAGCGTGCGTCGTCAAAAGTTCCATTATTACCTGCACAAGAACTGGCCGGTCCGACCTGACACTAATTGGGGAATTGCCATTCCTTTTGGGTTTTCCCACGGAGACGAGCAAGCGTTCATCGTCTTGAACTGAAGTGGGAGCAGATTGGGTTGTATAGACTATTCCGTTTCCAATTTTCAGACTCTCTTTTGCGACTCGGAATACACCGGGCCTTTTTTTGTTAGTCCCGACTTCAATCGAGTAGTGCCATTCCCTTCCGCCCGACTTCAGCCCAACCTCAACAGCAAACGCATCTTGCCCGAACCGCCCAATCTCATTCATCGCCCCCCGGATAGGGCTCCATCCGGCCTCGCGTTTACCGCCGAAAATCTCCGCCAGCGTATAGCCCCGACCAATGCCACTCAGAAATCGGAAGGCGTCGCGGATGTTGCTCTTGCCGCTGGCGTTCGCGCCGACGAGGATCGTGAACGGGCCAACGCGCAGGGTTTCGTCAGCAAAGTTCTTGAAATTGACTAAGCGTATTGAGGTAATCATGGTCGCGCCTCACGCGCAGGTTTCACCCATGCTACCGCGCTTTTCTGTCCCTTGACAGGGGCCAACGGAGACACGCAGAATGCGGACATGGCCTTTTCCCAAGCCGTCAAGGCGCTCGAAGAAGCCGGGTTCAATCGAGAGCAGGCCTGCGCCGTGGCCGAGGTGGTCAGCAAATCCGTCACAACAAAAGCCGACCCTCTTGAACTCGAATTACGTGTCGGTGAAAAATTCGAGGCGAAAGGCGACGCCCTTGCTAAAAAACTGGATGCCCTCACTGAAAAAATTGCCACCAAGTTCGACGTCCTCAATAATCGCATACTCATTGGAACGCTCATCATTATCGCGGCCTTGGTTGCCGCCACTGCCGGGGGCGTGTTCACCCTGGTTCAATTACTGAAGTAGTCGGTCCCATCAGGCTTCATTCCTGATTCCCAGCAGTTCCGCCTGCCGCGCCGGGACGAGGCCGCCGTGGGCGGCGATGTGATTGGAGAGGGATTCGAGGATGGCACGCTCTTCGGAGCCGGCCGGCGCGAGTTCTATGAGTGCCTGTAAAAGCTGGACGAACAGGGCGTTGCGTTTGAGGCCGCGCGTGTCCAGATAATCGTTGACCTTGATCTCGTCGCCGGCCCGCCACAGGTGCATCAGCCGGTGCGCCTGATCAATCAGCGGAACGGGCCGGTCTCGTGGCGACTCAAAGCCGAGCCATTTGGCCCGGCGCTGATGCCAGGCTTTCAGCTTGATCGTGTTGCCCGTACCGCCGGAGTCTGCTTCGACTTCGCCCTCCGGGCTCCGCTCAGCACGAACGGAGTCGAAGGAATCGGCCTCATCCGTCCGGTCTTCATCTTCTACATCGTCGAACGGCGTCTTGCCCGCGCGTGACAGAATATCGAGCCGGTCGGTCAGTTCACTGTCGGAGAGGTTGCACGACAGGGCGTACAGAATGCACGCGCCGACGGGCGCTTTGTCGAGGCCGAAATCCTTGCGGTGCAGCAGATAATAGGTCGTCACATCATCAAGTCCGCTCACGGCCTCGCTCGCGCCGTCCTGCGTCAGCACGCGCCCGACCACAAAATCGACCACAATCCGCCGCACCTCGCGCAGGAACTCCGAGACGCTCATCTGTGCACCGGCCTCATCGGCCTTCTTCACCACCGGATATTTCGAGAAGGCTTCCAGCGCCGGGCCGGTCGCGGCCCACACAAAGTCCGGGCCACGAATGCCCGCATCCCAAAAATCGCGCAGTTGCGTCCGAATCCGCTCCCGCATTTCGGCCAGCACCGTCGTGTCCCAGCCAGGCCGGGCGGGAGAGCGCTTCTTGCAGACGAGCCAGACGGACGAGGACAAGGCGGCAGAGGCCATCGCGCGGGTCCGGTTGCCCATCTCGGTCTGGATCGGCCACGAACCGTCAACGACAAACCCGGCACGAATCAGCGCCGCAGCCAGCGTCTCCCAGGCATCGGGCGACTTATTGGCAAACACCACGACAAGCCGCCCGTCAGCCTGTAACGATTTGTGACAGGCTTGAAAGGCACGGACCATGCCGTCTTCGTAGTTTTTTTTGGAGAGCGCCTTATTGCCGTCGAATCGACTCGCGTCGTCAATCAGTTCGCCGTCTCCGGTGTCGTGGTTCCACTTTGGCCCGAGCGGTTCGCAGAAGGCCGTATCAATCTCGGCGCAGAGTCCTTTCATAGCCCTCCGTGCCCAGACGTGGAAGAAGTCCATCAGGTCAGAATAAGGAATGGCATCGTAGTAGGGTGGGTCGGTAATGATGGTGTCGTATTCTCCCATGATTTGCGTTGCGCTCGTTGCAGATACGGCAGGCGTGGGGCTGCCATTTGTATTTTCCAATGTATGCGAAATGAAACGAGCAACCCATTCCAGTGCACCAAGAAAATTTCCTGATGTATCCGATAGTGGATTCACTTCGGTGTAATCCCAGACGATGGGCAAAGCGAAGCGACCAAACGTGTTTCTCAACTTCTCGCCGCTATTGTGCCATGAGCAAATAGCGCTTGAATAATCCGCCAAGCGATCCAGACATATTGCACCGTAAGCAATCACCGCCTCGCGCCAGTCCTCGGGCATATTGCCGTTCATGCTCCGAGCCAGTTCCCGAACAATTCCGACGAACGAGCCCAGCGTCATCAACTGCCGTTTCGTAAACAGCTTCGCCCATTGGTCGAAGCCGTAATTGTCCACCGAGAAGGCACGCGCTGCACCAGGGCCTTGACGGGGTGTCGGCTCCTCCGGCAGGCCGAACGGAATCTGCTCATACAGTTCGTCCAGTTCTTCCTTCGGGACCTCGGCGGCCCGCAGCTCTTCCTCAGTCGGCAGCCGGTATTCCTTACCCTTCGGTCCATCGACAACCACGGCGGTCATGACCGCGCCCAGCCGCCCGGCGCGGCCTTCGTAGCGAATGTCGTCCATGCGCATGATGGTCGGGCAGCAGGGGCATTGTGCGCCCGAGCGGCTCATGGTGCCGGCCCCGCGGCGCTTGTCGTGTTCGCGTCGCTGCGCAGCATTGCCGCCGACGTGGGGCACGTCGGTCTCAATGCCGAACCGAATACTTCCCCCTGACAAGGGGGATTGAGGGGGTTTCCTCTGTGAACGAGCCACCCCGGAACCCCCCTGGCCCCCCTTATCAGGGGGGGAAGACGGAACGGGTGTTACGGTCAGCAGCACGCGCTTATTGTCTTTCTTTGCCAGCCATTTGGTCTTGAGCAGCGGCAGGGTGGCGCGGCAGCCCTTGCAGCGCACGGTCCGCGCCCACAAATAGGCGACCGTGGGCTTGGCTATCCAGCGCGGATTGCGTGGGTCAGCGAGATAAGCTTTGGCGTAGCCGGCGTTCAGCGGCCCGACATCCGTCCTGCCGTCCGCGTCCGGTTCCAGCAGTTGCAGCGAAGGAACCCACCCCGCCGCTGACGCGGCACCCCTCCCAAGAGGGGAGCTTACCTTATCCCCTCCTTGGAGGGGTGGCCGAAGGCCGGGGTGGGTTCCTCCTTGCAGCACACGTTCACGAGGAGAGTCATTGCCGTCCGGTTTCAATGCCTGGAACTCCGCATACGTTGGATAGCGGCGGGCCAGCCGTTTGCGCGCCTGCGCCAACACCCAGCGGCCCCAAGCGCGCACCTGCCAGGCAAGGTCGGCGTCCAGCAGCGGCCGATGGTAGAGCAGTTCCGGCTCCGCTACTCGACCGTCCTTATCCGGGCCGTCCTCGTCAAGGTTGAGCTTGGCCAGTTCGCGCCGTAGCGCTGCGCCCTTATACCCCTTGGCCTTGAAAAAGGAGGCCATGAAGTCCCGGTCTTGCAGAGCAAAATCGGGTAGCGGGCGGGTCTGGCCGGCGAGCTTTTGCGGATATTCGAGCGTGCATTTCAGGATGAACCAGGCGACCGGGTTGAGGTCGTTGGCCGTCACCTCGCAGCCCAGCCGCATGGCCTCTAACGGAATGGCCCCGCCCCCGGCGAACGGGTCGAGCACCTTGGGCGCGCGGCCCCCATACGCCTCGCGTATCTTGTCGCGGAACCAGTCGAGGTCCGGGCCGTTCTCACGCCCCCAATGCAGGATGCCGCCTTGGGTTTCGCGTTTACGCTTCTCAACGGTCTTGCCGTTCTTCTTTTCCGGCTTGATCGTCTCCACAACCGTCCCGGCCATACGCCGGTAGATAGCCTTGCGTTCCTCCGCATTACCGGGGTCAGGCAGTAAGGTCGCAATCAACGCCGCCCGACACGCCGCCAGCGGCCTGCGCGCCGGCCAGATATGCAGCGTCGAAATATGCCCGTGGCGCACATTCTTCTCATGCACCGAGTCGAGCGAGACTTGTTCGAGCGGGAAATCGACTTCGATGAGGCGTTTGGGGGTCATTTTGGTATTCGTGGGGCACGTTAGCCGGAGGTAACCCGACATATCGACTCATACAGCCTACGGGATATTACGTTTCCAGAAATTCTTCTACGGTCACATGCGCCTGGTGTAGAATGGCAGCGAGAGTTCCTTCCCGCATATCTCCGGGGTGGTTAGGAATAGTCGTTCGATATCGAGTGGTAGGGTTCCACCAAATTTCATGGCTTCCTCGGGCTTGGCGATCAAATTCAAATCCCAGACGCCGCAATTTACGAATTACCTGTCGATACGTGAAACCTGCCAAGCGACCCATCAGGCCCCCACAGGAACGTCTAACTCGACGACGGTCGCGGTTAGCGGGAGCAAGCCTAGGGGCAACGGATCACCATGTTCCCGATAGGATTCGATCAGTTTTCTCGCTACGTCCCGGGCAATTTCGGTCGCTTCGGCCACCGTTCTCCCCTGGGCCACAAGACCGGGGAGGGCGTCTGCGGTTGCCAGATATTCCCCGGTTTCTAGTCGCTTAATCTGGAGGTGCAGCTTATATTCCTCTGACATTTCTTGCTCCTTTTCGTCCACAACATAAACATCCCTGAGTCTCACACTTGCAGTTTACCCCTCACCGCAACCCTCCTCCCGTGCTCTTGAGTCGCACCGCCGGTCGTCGTTTGAGTCGCTGGTTGAGCGGGTCTACTTCAATCCCTACCGATTCCAAGGCCGTTACGCCCAGCAGCGGCTCGGCCGGGTTACGGATGGTAACGGTGACGTGTGTGGCTCCCATATCATTGTCCTGATTCCAGCGGACCCCCGTCTTCAAAATGTTTCCTCGGACCTTGACCTCGTTCCGCAGGCTGCCGGTCAGGTCGGCGAAACGATGTTCCTTGAACCTTTTGACTCTCATCGTTTTCATCCTGTCAATCCTTTAATCCCGTCAATCCTGATCCTCGGCGGCCTCCAGAATCGACCTGGGGGAGATGGTGTAGGCGGTGGAGTTGCGGCTCTTGGCCAGCAGTTTACCAAACGGGTCGCGCACCCGCACCAGACGCGGGCGGGGGGTGGCGCAGTCGAAGACGACGTATAGCCAGTAGCCATCGCGCCGATTGCAGGCCTGGGCCCATTCGTTTTCACTCAACTCAATGCCGCCTGAGTGGGCGCGGCCTTTGACCTCAATAGCGCGTTTATCCATACCAGGGTGTCGGGACAGCAGGTCGAAGCCCGGCCAATCGGGCAGGCTGACTCGGCGGGCCAGTTCGGGACGCGATACATCGTCCACGCGAGCGCCCGACTCTTCCTCGTAGGCCCGCGCCAAGCGCACGGCGATGGCTTCAACCTCGGCGGCGTACTGTTCGCGTTCTTCGGAGTTGTCCGAGGGGAGAACCAGGGCGTGGGCGACCATAGCCGCTTCGCCCGGAACGATGCAGGCAGGCTCCATCCTCAGCCCGGCAAGACAGCGCTCCTTGTCTTCGTTCAACTGGCGCTGCTGGGTCTTGACCGTGGTCAGCTCGCCCTGGGCGCGCAGGTCGCCTCCGCGTGCCCGTTCGGTGATACGCTTTCGTTTGGCGACTAACTCGGCCGCCTGGTGGTCGTACCCACGAGCGGCCCAGTCGAGCCGTTCGGGCAGGCCGCTTTCGATCTGGGCACGGTGTTCGTCCACCATACGTGCCAGCGTCACGCCCTGAAGCCATTCAGTCGCGGCTTCAACCAGTCGGCGCGCCTGGCGAGCCAGCGGTATGCTGCCGGGCTTCACGTTTTGCGCGCCGCGCAGGAGCAGCAGGTGCTCCACAGGGCAGGGCTTGATCGCGCCGCTGCTGTCTTGCCGCAGCCCGACCAAACGGCTCTCGACCACTTCGGAAGCCGCGCCTTCACGGTTCGTACCGTGTTGATGGGATACATTGGAGGCCACCGTTGGCTGGCGACGAACGACCGAGACGTGTGCCAAATGGAAAAGATAAGGAGAGTCGGCATGGGGGTCTATGAAGATGGCACCCCGTAATGCCTCATCTTCGTAGCGCGACAACAGGGCGGTGCAGAATCGGTCGAACACGGGCTCGCCGGGATGCAGCCAGATGGCGTTGCCGTCCCCCGGCGGCCGAGACACCGTGAAGCGGCCCTGCATCTCTTCGGGGTAGGCCTCCAAAGCGCCGAGCACAGGGTCAAGGCCACGCGCGCGTTCTGGAGCGAGGTTGAAAACCTCCTCAAGATCGCCTTCCACTGTCATATCAAGCAGAGGGGCCGCCGCTCCGACAAAGCGGCGAATATAGCCGGGCAGCAGACGGCGATAATTTTCCTGCTCCATTGCGTCTCTGAGTTCGGACAGGCGGCTCTTCACGTCGCCGCCGCCGAATAAGGATCGCTCCCGCGCATCCAGCGCACGCACCTGTTCTTGGGTCAGATGGCTGTCGATGTCCTTGATAGCGCCGCGCACCCCGTCTTCGGTCGCAGCCTGCTCCATGTATTCCTGGAGCGAGACGTTCTCGAACAGGCGTCCTACCACGTCGAAGACCTTATCGGACCCGAGCTGTTTACGGATATTTTCCAGCTTGTCGAGCAAGGTCTTGAGCACCCGACCCTCGCGTGTCTCGCCAGCAATCAGGTTAACGATGACGACCGGGTCGCGTTGCTGTCCGTAGCGGTGGATGCGGCCCATGCGTTGTTCCAGACGGGCCGGGTTCCAGGGTACGTCGTAGTTCACCATCAGCCAGCAGAATTGAAGGTTGATGCCCTCGCCCGCGGCATCAGTGGCGACCAGATAGGTCGCGCCGCCCTGGTCCGGCGACCGCCTGAACAGCTCAACCTGCGCCTCCCGCTCGCGGTAGTCGAGCCCGCCGTGGACCAGCGCGACTTGTCCGGTGAAACCCAGTCCTTCGAGCCGCCGGACAAGGAATTCCGCGGTATCGCGATGCTCGGTAAAAATGATGAATTTCTCATGGGCGAAGGTCGGGTCGCGCAGGACCGCACGGAGTTTCTCGAACTTGGAGTCTTCACCGGCATTGGCAAGCCGGCGCGCGTGATCGGCCAGCGTTTCGACCTCGGAACGTTCGTGCTGAAGGTCCGACAGCGTGAGCGCAACCAGGGTGCCCAGGGCGTGCTCTTCGAACTCCTCGTGGCGTTCGCACCCGCCGGTTTCGTCAATGTCTTCGTCTGCGGTGTGGGTTTCAAAAAAGTCTTGTGGATTCAGATGTCGCTGGCGGCGGTCCAATTCGTCGGTATGGCCGGCGCGAACCAGTTCGACCGCTTCGTCTAGGCGCTCCAGGCGGCGCTCGAACGAACGCAGCAAGGCATAGGTCGAGCTGGCCAAGCGGCGCTGGAATACGCTCATGGCCAGACGGGCTGCGGAGCGATTCAGAATGCGCGCTTTGTTATAGGTTTCGGCAATGTACGTGGTTGTTGCATCGTAGAGCTGCTGCTCTGCCGGGCTGAGGGTGTAGCTCAGCGTGTCGCATTGCCGCTGCGGGTAGAGAGGCTGACCGTCGAAGCGGACCATTTCTTCCTTGGTCCGTCGAATAAAATGGCGAGAGCGTTGGGTTTGCGGAAAGGCTTGGAAGGCATCGAAGGTTGCGAGCGCGTCCGGCGCAAGCAGCCGCCAGAGGCAATAATAGGGGAAATCCTTGCCCATATGTGGCGTGGCGGTCAGCAGCAGGATATTCGTTGCCGACCAGCCGAGCTTCCAGCGTTCGTCATCGACGGACAGCCCGGCCAACGCCTCGGCGAGCTTGTACCGGTCTGTCTTACGGACATAGAAATCCTGCTCACGGTTCGCCGCCAGTTTGTGGGCTTCGTCGAACACCGCCAAGTCGTATGGGGGCGCGGCCCCTGAGACGACCGATTCACGCAAACGCGCAAACATACGTTCACCGGTCAGGGTATCGAGACTGACGATGAGACGGTCGCTGTCCGGCCCAACGAACGGGTTTCCGGTGCGGGCCTCGTCACCACGCACGATCCGAAAATGCAGGCGGAACAGCGTGCGCAGCTCGCGTTCCCAGTTGCCGACCAGTCCGGCCGGCGGAACGATGAGGACGCGCTTCATGAGACGACGCATGAAGACCTCGCGGAGATAGAGGCCGGTCATGATGGTCTTGCCCGCGCCGGCATCGTCGGCGAGCAGGAACCGTAATGGTGCAAGACTCAGCATATGCTCATAGACGGCAATCCGCTGATGCGGCAACGGGTCGATCAGGGAGATTTCCGTGACAAAGGCCGGGTTGAAAAGATGACCGTAGGCAAGCCGGGTGGCCTCAGCCACCGCGGCGACCACGCGCGGGCTGGTTGCAAAGGCGAGTTGCGGGAAAGGGCTGCCTGGGATACTGGCGCTTGCTCCTGCCATGGTGAAGGCTCGGCCTGAATTGTCAGTGCGATGCAGTATGCCATATAACAGAGAGAAAAAACGCCGTAGGAGAGAGGAACCCGGATGGTGAAATGGCAACGGAGGAAAATTTTTGGGGTCGTTGTGGCAGTAGCCCTGCTCTCCGGGACCGGAGCCCGGGCGAACGATGTCTATGTGCGGGCCGGGGTCGGTCTCGACTGGTCTGAGGACGCGCGGTTCAAGGATAAGGACTGTACGAACCACTCCCCGCCAGCCATCTATGCCTTGTATGGCTGCGGGCCGGGGAACGATGGAGCGCCCCTGAGTACGCACGGCGATTTCAGCGCGCCGGCTGGCTTCGAGTTGGGGCTCGGTCACGCCATCCTGCCGGCCTTGCGAATTGAGGCCCTGCTTCAATACCGGCCGCGATTTACCCTCACCGGCCACGCCAACTTTTTACAAACTACGGGGCGGCAGGAGGTCTCGGCGAGAGTGTCCTCCCTGTCCGGCATGTTTGCCGCCTATGTGGACCTGCCGCAGTTGGGTCTGCCGCGGCTCGGGCCGTTCAGCCCGTTCGTCGGTGGTGGCGCCGGCGCTTCATATATCGATATCGGCAAAACCCGCATGAAATTCACGCGAACGCGGACTATCGTTCCGGGTGGGCACCAGGTCAATTTCGCCTGGATGCTGACGGCCGGCCTTAGCGCCTCGCTGACCGAGAGACTGACGCTTGATCTTGCGTATCGCTACACCGATTCCGGCTCTGTCGAAACCGACGAGGGAATCGCGCGCGTCGTCAATCGGGCCGGGGAGGTCCTGGTTCCGCTCAATGTGGGGCAAACGCACGCCCACCTGTCGAGCCACGGGGTATGGGTATCCCTGCGCTACGCCTTCTACACGCTCTAGGATAGAAGAGCGCGTCTCTCGTATCGCTCACGCTTCCTGCTCTGAAGGGCTTGCTTTGGTCTGGAGGGCAGACGAGTTCTCCTCGGCCTGAACGATCCACACACGGACCCACGGCAAAAGGACAAAAGCCGGCCAAGCCAGAAAAAAAGTCAGGGTGAAATACATGGCGTAGCCAACACTTTGGGTGAGCACCCCGGAAAATCCGCCTGACAGCGACCGCCCCAGGCCAAAGAGTGCGCTCAGCAGGGCATATTGCGTAGCGGCCTGGCGTTTGTCACAGATACTCATCAGAAAAGCCAGGAATGGCGCAGTCCCCAGCCCGCCACAGAACGACTCGACAATCGAAGCGCCATACATCAGCAGGTCAGAACGGGGGAGGGCCGCAGTCACGGCATAGAACAGGTTGGACCCGGCTTGGGCCACTCCCAGCACCCATAAGGCGCGAAAAAGCCCCCATTTTTGGGTGAGACGACCGCCGAGCAGCGCGCCGAGAATCGTGCTGACAACGCCAACCGTCCCCGGAATGATGCCTATCTGGAGCGGGGTAAACTCCCGGTCCACCCAGAACGGCCGGACCATCGGCCCCAATGCCATGTCCCCAAGTTTGAACAGCAAGACGAAGAGAAGAACCGCAATCACACCGGGCCGCTGCCACAAGCTTTTGAGCGGGTTGAGGAACCCATGGGCGAGCGTCGTAGACCAGGATTGTGTCATTGGCACCCGTTGTGGTCCCTGCGCAATCCGAGGAGGCAGGCGGCTGGAGATCAGGGCCAGGATGGCCAAGAGGACAGCCGCAGTCAGAAATGCCACCTGCCAACCGACGAGACCAGCGGCTCCAACAAACACCCCCCCGGCAATGATCAGTGCGACCCGATAGGTACTCACGCGGAGCCCATTGGCGGGTCCCATTTCTTCTTGATCCAGGAGTTCGATCGTATAGGCGTCAATGGCGATATCCTGGGTTGCCGCCAGTAGGGCAAGCGCAATCAGTCCGCCCCAGACCAGACCGCCGCCCGCGGTTGGGTCGAGAAACAGGAGGAGGCCCAAATCGAGAGCGAGCAAGCTCTGGCAGGTTACAATCCAGCTTCGCCGTGACCCCCATACGTCAACCAATGGCGCCCACAGAAATTTCAGCGTCCACGCCAAGCCTACCACGCTCAGCAGACCGATTTCGGTCAGGCTCATCCCATGTATCCGGAAATACACCGGAAACGCGTCGAACAGGAGCCCGAACGGAAAGCCCTCGGCAAAATACAGCAGGGCCACCCACAGCAGCTTCGTTCGGGTTGGTATGGATTTCAGAGCCACCCCTGATTACCGGCTCCGCTCTACTCCGATTTTCTCGCAGAACCGCTCAATCGGACAGAGACTGCATTTGGGCGAGGTTGGGTGGCACAGGGTCTGTCCAAACGCGACCAGCAGGTCGTTATAGCCGATCCAGAAACGCTTGGGCAGATTTGCGCGGAGGGCCATTTCCGTTTGTTCCGGGTTTGCCGTTTCAACATAGCCCCAACGGTTCGAGATGCGGTGAACGTGCGTGTCTACACAGATGCCCGGTTTTTGGAAGCCTAGCGTCACAACCAGGTTGGCGGTTTTCCGGCCCACGCCCTTAAAGGTCAGGAGTTCGTCGATGTCGTCAGGAACTCGTCCCGCATAGACATCAAGTATCCGCTGTGAGACGTCAAGTACGGTTTGCGCTTTGGTTTTGTAAAACCCAACCGGATAAATCGCCTTTTTCACCTGAGCGGGTGTCAGAGCCACCATTTTTTCAGGCGTATCCGCCAGGGCAAATAACCGCCGGGCCGCCGGGCCGGTTGTTTCATCCTTGGTCCGCAAACTCAGCAGACAGGCGATCAGCACCTGATAGGGGTCGCGTGAAAACCCCGCCATTTCCGTGACAACAGGTGCATTCCAACCCTCGGATGCGCGACGCAGGATACCAATGACCCGAGCAATTGTTCTATTCGTCACCACTGCTCTATCCTCAACGAATCCCTTAATCCCTTAATCCTGATCCTTGGATGGTGACAATGGCCACGGGCAGGGGCAAGTGCTCCTCTCGCTCGTACACTTCTTCCTGGGTCCAGCGCAATCCCGCTCGGTCAAGCTGCTGATAGAAGTCTTGGGTATTCGTCCGTTTGGCGTCGGCAAGGACGGCCCGCCCGGTGGGGGAGAGATGCGTGATGAGAAAACGCACCAGGGCGGGGAAGGTCGGCCGGTCGTATAAAATCTCCGCACCCAGGATGAGCGCGAAATCTGTCTCCAATATATCCTGGGTAAAGTCGAGTTGCCGCACCTCGTATTGCGCACAGCCGTTTAACCGCGCGTTCTCCCGTGCAAAAGACACGGCGCCAGCTTCCTTGTCGGCAAAGGTGACCCGCCCCCCTTTTTGCGCGGCGACGATACCGGTCAACCCAAGCCCACAGCCGAGGTCGAGCACGGTCTGGTCTCGGACATCGATACAAGCGTCGATATAGCGGGCCAGGGTCAGCGCGCCGGTCCACAGGTGGGCCCAGTAGGGCGGCTCCTCCGTGTCGTCGCGCAGCAGGGCCTCACGGTCAACAAGCCGTTCAAGGTCTTTGACGCGGAGCAGGGCCAGCGAGCGTGAGCCGATGCCCACCTCGATGGGCTCCGAAGAGTAGACGTGCCCGCCAACACAAACAACGCTGTTGGCACGTTTACTCTTTACCGCATATGCCAGGGCGTTCACTCAAACGCACTCAACCCGGTAATAGAGCGACCGAGCGTCAGGCGGTGGATATCTTCGGTGCCTTCGTAGGTATTGACCGTCTCAAGGTTGAGGAGGTGCCGGATGACCGGGTATTCATCCGTGATGCCGTTCCCGCCGAGAATGTCCCGAGCCAGCCGCGTGGTGTGCAACGCGGTCGAAACATTATTCATCTTGGCCATGCTCACCTGGTCCGGCCGCATCTTGCCCGCGTCCTTGAGTCGGCCCAGCCGGTAGGCCAGAAGCTGGGCCTTGGTGATCTCGGTCAGCATGGTCACGAGTTTGGCCTGCACGAGCTGATAGCCACCGATCGGGCGCGAGAACATCTTGCGGTTTTGGGCGTAATCGACCGCGCACTCATAGCAGGCCATGGCCGCCCCGGTCGCACCCCAGGAAATCCCGTAGCGCGCCTGGGTCAGGCACATGAGCGGAGATTTGAGGCCCCCGGACTTCGGCAGCAGATTGTCCTCAGGAATCCAGCAATCTTCGAAAATCAACTCCGAAGTCACAGACGCCCGAAAACTGAATTTTCCGTCAATATTTTGCCGGGTAAAACCGGCGCGTTCTTTTTCAACCAGGAAGCCCCGAATCACATCCCTGCCGTCCTCTTCGAGCTGAGCCCACACCACAGCCACATCGGAGATTGAGCCGTTGGTGATCCAGCGTTTGGTACCGTTGAGCAGGTAGCCGCCGTTTTCCCGCCGTGCGCGGGTTATCATTCCGCCCGGATTCGAGCCAAAGTCCGGTTCGGTCAGGCCAAAGCACCCAATGGCCTCGGCCCGCGCCAGGCGGGGCAGCCAGAATTTCTTTTGCTCCTCCGAGCCAAACGTCAGAATCGGATACATCACCAGGGACGACTGCACGCTGGCAAATGAGCGCAGCCCACTATCCCCGCGCTCCAATTCCTGGCTGATCAGGCCGTAGACGACGCTGCTCATCCCGGCGCCACCGTACTCGGTTGGCACCGTCACTCCCAGAAAGCCCAACTCGGCCAGTCGAGGAACGAGTTCCATGGGAAAAGAGCCTTCGCGGAAACACTGCTGCACCCTGGGCAGGAACTCCTCGTCCACGAAACGGCGTGCCACATCGCGGACCAAGCGTTCTTCTTCACTCAACAGTTCTTCAATGAGATAGAAATCGGTGTCTATAAAATCCGCCACGGCAGACTCCCTTCGCAAAGAAACTGGCTTGATCCTAGCCCCTTCCGCTACCCGGCGTCCAGGCCGCGCGGCTGGCCTTCTCCACGAGGGTCGGAGACCCCGGTCATCAGGCCGGACTCCTGGTCAACATGAATTGCCTGGATGTTGCCAAAGCGGGAACGCTTGCCGGGCCCCCACTCTCCGACCTTCACAGTGTGGCCCATCGCCTGAAGCTTTTCGACGAGCCCGTTCGATTCGCTTCCCGTTTGGACTTCCAGGTT
The DNA here is from genome assembly GCA_965232605.1 of uncultured Binatia bacterium (SeqCode). Lineage (GTDB taxonomy): Bacteria > Desulfobacterota > Binatia > Bin18 > Bin18 > Bin18. Next base: position 1,119,811 of record CBDDQA010000006.1, read on the forward strand.
CAGCCGGTCCGGATACCACTGATGATGAATGCGCGTGGCAAACATGGCATCCGGCAAGGACATCCGGTAGGCGAGAACGTTAAGCATGACTTGCAGGACCGAGCTGATAATGCGCGATCCCCCGGGTCCGCCAATTACGAGTTCGACGTTTCCGGCCCGGGTCACAATGGTTGGGCTCATGCTGCTCAGCGGCGTTTTCCGGGGGGCAATGGCATTCGCGTCCGTATTGCCGACCAGGCCAAAGGCGTTGGGATGGTCGGGCTGGGCATTGAAATCGTCCATCTCGTCGTTGAGCAGTATGCCGGTTCCGGGAACCATGACCCCGCTGCCGAAATACAGGTTTACCGTCTGGGTTGTGGCCACGGCGTTGCCATCTTTGTCAATGACGGACAGATGGGTTGTACTCGTCGACTCTATCCGGCCGGTTGGTGTGTGCGGAATGCCCTGGCTGGGCGTGGCTTTGGAGACATCTATCTTCGCCCGTAGGTCTTCTGCGTATGCGGGAGAGACGAGGCGCTCAACGGGAACGGACACAAAGTCCGTATCGCCCAGGTAACGGGCCCGGTCGCGAAAGGCCCGGCGCAGGGTTTCCGTCAGGATATGCGTGGCGCCGGGAGTTTGGAAGCCGAGCTTTTGCAAAGGAAATCCAGACAAGACATTCAGCATCTGGACGAGCAGAACGCCACCAGAGCTCGGCGGCGGCATGGAATAGATGTGTGTTCCCTGAAAACTTCCCGTCACCGGCACGCGGTCAATCACACGATACTGATCCAAATCGTCCTGGGTCAGCAAGCCGCCTGTCCGTTGCATTTCCGCGACAATCGCCTCTGCCACCCGGCCAGTGTAAAAGGCGGCTTTGCCGTCCTCGACAATGGCCCGCAGGGTATTGGCCAGGTCTTTTTGGACAAAGAGTTCGTCCTGTTTGAGCGGCTGATCGTTCTGGTAATACACCGCCCGAGTTGCGTCGGATTCTCCCAAGACCTCGGCTCGGTAGGCGATGGCGCGGGCCAAATGCGGATAGACCGGAAATCCCTCGTCTGCCAGACGAATGGCGGGTTGCATGACCTCTGCGAGCGATAAGCTGCCGTATCGTTGCTGGACCTCCACCAGTCCGGCAACGATACCGGGCACGGCGACGGCCAGCGGTCCGGTGCGGCTCAGGGAGGGAACGGCTTCTCCGTCCCGGACAAACATGTCTCGGCTGGCTTTGAGCGGCGCCCGCTCGCGGAAATCAATCGCCAGGATCTTGCCTTCCTTCGCCAGATAGAGCAGCAGAAAACCACCGCCACCTATCCCGGTTGACTGTGGCCTGAGGACGCTGATGGCAAAGGATGTCGCCACCGCCGCATCAGCCGCATTGCCTCCCCGGCGGAGCATGGCGGCACCGGCTTCGCTCGCCGGCGCGTTCGCGGCAACGACCATACCGTGCCGGGAGGTTGAGACGAATGGAGAATTTTCTCCAAGGCCAAGCGCATCCGCGCCATACGCCATCCCGGTCAAGGGGAGGAGTACGACCAGCAACAAAAGAATCTTCTTTCCTATTTGGACAATGTGAGCCTTCGACATCATATTTTCCTCACGCAGACAGGAAAGAATATAAGCGAGCCGGAGAAGAGCAACAATCCCTCTGGTCGATCAGATTGACTTCAAAAGACGGGGTTGGTACGGTTCCCACCAGGGAGGGTTTTGCCATGGCTTCGGTGAATAAAGCGATTATTGTTGGAAATCTGGGTAGAGACCCGGAGGTACGCTACACACAGAGCGGGCAGGCCATGGCACGCTTTACCGTGGCCACGACCGATACATGGATGGACCGGGACAATAGCCGCCAGGAACGCACGGAATGGCACAACATCGTGGTCTGGGGCAAGCAGGCCGAGACGTGCGGCCAATATCTCTCCAAGGGCCGTCAGGTCTATATCGAAGGGCGTATCCAGACGCGAAAATTCGAGGACAGGGAAGGGAAGGAACGGTATTTTACTGAGATCAACGCTCAGCAAGTGACGTTCCTCGGCGGCCGTGACGGTGGGGGCGCACGTTCGGGCCAGTCGTTTGATGACGAGCCAAGCGGCGGTTTTGATGATGCTGGGGCGGGCTCAGTTCCTCCGGATGATGACGTGCCGTTCTAGGTTGTGGATTGCGGACATGGTGAGTTACACCGTCTCCGTCGCAACCTCTGCATAACCCGACCTGATGACGGCTCGTCCGTTCGGATTGACCGTCTCATACCGATAGAAGCCGGCATTCGTATCCGGCCATATAGCCGTGGTAACCGTCTGACCGGGAAGCACCGGTCGGGCGAAGCCGGCGCTGAGCCGCTTGAGGCAGCGGGGGTCCTTCTCGCAGACGCTGTCAATAATGGCTTTGGATGCAAACGCCAGGGTACACAGGCCGTGGACGATAATACCCGGCAGTCCTGCCAGTTTGGCAACGTTTTCGTCGATGTGAATAGGATTGTGATCTCCTGACGCTTTCGCATAGCGAAATGTTTGATCCGCGTCGATGGTCTGGGAGATACGATGCAGGGGTTCGCTCTCGGGGGTCTCGTTGGCCGCTGTTCTCCTCCGGGGGCGGTGTCCCTGGTCTCGGATAAAGGCGGTAAAGGTGATGCGCTGAACGGTCTCGCCCGTCTGATTAGAGCAGTGGAGGGCGACGGCCAGAGACTCTCCTCCAGGCTGTTCCTCAATGGCCACAATTTTTGCTGTGCTGTTGATCGAGTCTCCAGGAATAATGGGGCGGAAAAAGCGCATGTCTTGCTGGCTGTGAACCAAACGCAGGACGTCGACATTCAACTCGGCGTCAGTCACGACCATCATCAGCGAGAGCCAGCTTGCCACCGCACCAAACAGCGGTGGCGCTATAACGCCTTCGGGTCTGTCTGCGTCAACAAACCAGGCATTATCCTCGTTGTACGCCCGCGCATAGGCCATGGTTGCCTCGGCGCTGACGACATACGACTGCGGGTCGTACTCTTTGCCAAGCAGGCTCCTGTTAAGTCCCATGGCCTCGCATCTGCATGTTTATTGGAGGATACGTTTACTCTTTAATCCCAGTACCCATCGTCGACAAAACTGATATAGCGGCCCTTGCCAATAACAAGGTGGTCCAGAATGTGGACACCCATCACCTCTCCGACCTCCCTGAGGCGTTGGGTGATCTTGAGGTCTTCCTGGCTCGGCATAGGATCACCACTGGGGTGGTTATGCACGAGGATCGCCGCCGCGGCTGACTCGCGGATGATGGGCTGAAAGACCTCACGGGGGTGGACTAAAGAAGAAGTCAAAGACCCTTCCGAGATACGCACGTCTTTGAGTTTTCTGTTCTTGGCGTCCAGGAGAAGCACGTGAAACTCTTCTTTCTTCAGGCCGCCGAGTTGTTCCCGGTAGTGATTGAAGACATCGACACTGGAACTGAACGACTCGCCCCGTCGAATTTCTTCTTGTGAGAAGCGCTTCGCAATCTCCAAGGAGGCTTTTATCTGCGCGGCCTTTGCCGGCCCGATGCCTTTGACCTCGCATAGTTCTGCCGCACTCACCTCTTCCAGTTTTCGGAAAGAGGCACCAAAACGGGAGACAAGCGCCCGGCCGTGGTCAAGCGCGCTCTGTCCCGAACTGGCATCACCGGTACGGAGGATAATGGCGAGGAGTTCTGCATTGGAGAGGGTGGCCGCCCCGTGCTCGATTAGTTTCTCGCGCGGCCGGTCAGATTCGGGCCAAGTGCGGATGGGCGACGCCATGGTTGAGGGCTGACCACTACGCGGTGATTGCAGCCTCTCCTATTTTTTCTTCTTTTTTTTACCGGCAGAACGGCGGTGCATCTTGTCTTTTTTCGCGAGTAAACGGTCAAGTTTCATATTGAGGTTGAGCAGATTGCCTTGGACTTCTTCGACTCTTTCAAGCAGATGCTCGTAGTCTGTCCTGGAGGGTATATTCAGCAGAGAGAGTATCGCCTCCATATTGCGGGCGACTTCTTCCCTCGCCTGAGCAGCGTCCCGAAACGTCTTCTCCATAACGTCGTGCATGCAGCCCTGTGCCAAGAGGTCCTTTACAAGGTTGGCAAAGTTCTCTCTATTTGCCTCGTAGAGCTTCTCGAAAACCGTTCTCTCTTCGTCCATACTCAGGGAGTCAGATGCCGCTCGGAAAAATCCGATAGTAACGATTGGGTCAGCAATAGGGGGGTCGTGTGGATTTCGCAGTCTTTCTTGGGTATTTCACCGGCTTACGTTTCCTCGACGAGACCATTGCCTTTCCGACGCTTGTCGGGACGACGCTCTTTATTCACTTTCTTGACAGCATTGCCTGCGGCCTCATAGCACAAAGGAATCACCGGCCGCTCTATCCCTGGGTCGTGAGTGGGCTGCTGTTTGGCATATGGACCCTCACCCTGCTCATTCTCCTGGTGATACGGGGAGAAGGAAGAAAAGGCGAGAAAGAGTAAACGTGCCCCTCAGTTCAAATAGATAGAAGCTTGACACGTTTACTCTTTGCAGCTCTGCCTTCTCGTTCCCCGCTTTCGCGGGGACAGGCTTATCCGCAATTCTGGAGACAGTCCCGTATGGGGTCCAGGTCAGGAAGCTGGCGGGCGTCCTCTGTAATCCAAGCGTACTGGACTGTTCCGCTCTTATCCACGACAAAGGCCGAACGTTTGGAGACGCCCTTGAAGCCGATCAAGTCTTCATAGAACGACCCGTACGCCTGAGAGACTTCTTTACTGAAGTCACTCAGCAGGGGAAAATCATAGCCTTCTTTCGCCGCCCAGGCGTCAAGCGAGAAAGGGCTGTCCACGCTAATGGCCACAACCTGAGTATCGTCATTCTGCAAGGTGTTGATATTGTCTCGAACCGAGCACAATTCCTTCGTTCAGCCACCGGTAAAGGCGAAGGGAACAAAAAGGATGACGGTATTCTTCTTCCCCTTTGCCTCACTAAGTGCAAAATCCTGCATCTTATTGGTCTTGAGTGTGAAATCCGGGGCTGTTTGGCCTACCTGAATGCTCATGGCTACTCCTCCTCCATAGTGTGTGAATTGAGAACTGCTTCTCCGTTTTCGACTCTCTTCTCTTCTGCGACTAACGCGATACTTGAGACGTACCCATCCGTGCCAACGTGAAAGAGTTTGACCCCTTGGGTATTCCTGCCGATCACCCGTAACTCAGCGACCCGAATCCGTATTATCTTGCCGCTATCCGTCACGAGCATCAAGTCATCGTCCGCCTTCACCTGTCGCACACCGCAGACCGCTCCGGTCTTGTCCGTGGTGCGCAGCGTACTGATTCCTTTCCCTCCACGTGCCTGTCGCCGATAGTCCTCTATCCTGCTCCGCTTCCCATACCCTTGGGACGACACCGTGAGAAGCGTGGCCTCCTGGTTGAGGATTTCAAGAGAGACAACCTCGTCCCCCTCTTTCAGTGTCATCCCTCGAACGCCAGATGTGCCGCGGCCGGTCGCGCGGACCTCATCTTCCGCAAATCGAATCGCCTTTCCGTTTCTGGTTGAAAGGAGGATTTCCTGTTTCCCGTCCGTGAGTTGGACACCGATCACCTCGTCGTCAGTCCCGAGAGTAATGGCGATGATTCCGCCCCGACGAGGATTTGCATAAGCCACGAGTTTCGTTTTCTTGACCTGTCCCTTGCGGGTCGCAAAGACAATACAACCGTCGGCCTGGAACTCTCTGATGGGAAGAAAGGCTGAAATTTTCTCTCCGTCTTGCAGCGGCAGAAGATTGACTATCGCTTTTCCCTTTGCCATACGGCTGCCCTGAGGAATTTCATGCACCTTGACCCAGTACACTTTGCCGATTGAGGAAAAAAACAACAGGAAGGCATGCGTGGAGGAGATGAAGAGATGCTCAACAAAGTCTTCTTCTCGGGTTGTCGCGCCAACAACCCCTTTTCCTCCCCGCCGCTGCGAGCGGTATTCGGTCAACGGGTTTCTCTTGATGTAGCCGGCATGGGAGATGGTGACCACGACGTCTTCCTCAGCGATCAAGTCTTCGTCCGAGAGATCTGCGCTGGCAGACAGGATCTGTGTCCTCCGCTCGTCGGAAAATCGGCTCCGGAGATCGGTCAGCTCTTCTCTGATCACGCTGTCGATTTTCTCGGGACTGGCCAAAATACTTTGCAGCGAAGCAATAACACCGAGCGTTTCCCTGTGCTCGGAGAGAATTTTTCCTTGTTCAAGTTGGGTGAGTCGCTGCAAGCGCATGTCAAGAATAGCCTGTGCCTGGGTCTCAGTCAGCGCAAATTGGTTCTTGAGGGCCTGCCGCACGCTGGCTGGATTCTGTCCGTGACGAATGGTGTGGAGCACAGGATCAAGATTATCCAGCGCGCTTTTGAGCCCTTCAAGCAGGTGGAGACGGTCGCTGGCTTTCTGCAGATCAAAGGCCGTCCGGCGGCGGACTACCTCTCGGCGATGGGCAAGAAAGTGCAGGAGGGTGTCTTTGAGGGTCAGAAGACGCGGGCGGCCATCGACGATGGCGAGGAGAATGACCCCAAACGAATCCTGAAGAGGGGTCATTTTATACAGCTGATTGAGGATGACGTGTGGGACAATATCTCTCTTCAGTTCGATAACGATGCGCATGCCATCCCTGTCGGACTCGTCACGCAGGTCTGAGATGCCCGTAATGCGTTTCTCATTGACCAGATCAGCCATACGCTCAATCAGCCGGGCCTTATTCACCTGATACGGGATCTCATGCGCAATAATGCGACTCTTTCCGGTCTTCTCATCCTCTTCTATCGAGGTCCGAGCCCGCATCTGAATGATGCCCCGCCCGGTTTCATAGGCGCTGCGTACTCCTGAGCGTCCGTGAATATATGCTCCGGTAGGAAAGTCTGGACCGGGGATGTACTCCATCAGATCACGGTTCTTGAGGTCCATGTTCTCGATCAGAGCCAGGAGAGCATCAATCACCTCGCCAAGGTTGTGAGGAGGGATATTGGTTGACATCCCCACAGCAATTCCAGAGGAGCCGTTGACCAGTAGATTGGGAAATTTACTTGGGAGAACGGCAGGTTCGTGGCTGGTATCATCGTAGTTCGGGATGAAATTGATGGTCTCTCGATCAATGTCGGCAAGCAACTCCGAGGTGATGCGGGTCATGCGGACTTCGGTATACCGCATGGCGGCGGGCGGGTCGCCATCAACCGAGCCAAAGTTTCCCTGGCCGTCAATAAGCGGATAGCGCAGCGAAAAATCCTGCGCCATGCGCACAAGCGTATCATAGACGGCCGAATCTCCGTGTGGGTGGTATTTGCCAATCACGTCGCCCACGACACGGGCAGATTTCTTATATGAACGATTCCATTCATTCCCAAGGTCGTGCATGGCGTACAGGACGCGTCGGTGGACCGGCTTCAACCCGTCACGGACATCGGGCAGGGCGCGACCAATAATCACACTCATGGCGTAGTCCATATAGGACTGCCGCATCTCCTGCTCGATGTTGACAGAGGGAAGGGGGTGGGAGTCAGAATAGTCTTCCATACAGAGGGGATTCCTTTTTGACTATGACAGGGAGCGGAGTGGAATTAGATATCGATATTCTTGGCGGAGAGTGCATTCTCAGAGATGAATTTTCGTCTCGGCTCCACTTCATCTCCCATGAGGGTGGAAAAGACCTCGTCGGCCTCGTAGGCATCCTCAATTCTGACCTGCAAGAGAGTCCGTGTCTCCGGGTTCATGGTTGTTTCCCAGAGCTGTTCTGGATTCATCTCCCCAAGCCCTTTATAGCGCTGAATATCAACCCCTTTTCTGGAGCGCGCTAAAATTGCATCAAGGACTTCCTCCTGACTTCCCAGGACGAGAGCAATATCTTTCGCAGAGAAAGTGAAAGGAGCCGGGCCGATATTCGCAAGCGCGCTCAATAGTCTTTTCACTTCCACGGCCTCTGTGGACTCAATGAAGTCTCGATCAAAAACTCCTCTTTGCCCGGAACCGTTCAGCCCCTGGGTGACGATAATCCTATATCCGCCAAGTTTTCTGTCTTCCTCTGTGGAAAAAGAGGTCTGGACGTGATCTGTCAATTCTTTTTCGACTGTAGAGAGAAGAGACTCAAGAAGGGTCCGACTACTAAAAGCAGCAGGAGAGAGGTCTGGATGAGAGAGAAGAGAACAGACAATAGTGCGATCTCTTCCTCTCCGCTCAACGAGATCAAGAAGACCGTTCAGACGGAGGGAGTTCTTGACCCATGTTTTCAGCGCTTCCCCTTCAAGTTTTCCTACCAGGACTTGCTCAACACCGAGATCGACCAGGAACTCATTGAGCTCGGCGTCATCTTTCAGGTAGTGATCTGTTTTTCCTTTTCTGACCCGATACAGGGGAGGCTGAGCAATACATAAATACCCATCTTCGATAACGCCGGGGAGTTGACGATATAAGAAAGTCAGCAGCAAAGTACGGATATGGGAGCCGTCAACATCCGCATCCGTCATAATGATGATCTTATGGTAGCGCAGTTTGGAGAGGTCCGTTTCGTCTTTCCCGACTCCAGCTCCTAAAGCGGATATCAGGAGACGGATTTCCTGAGATGAAAGCATTTTGTCGAAGCGGGCTTTTTCGACATTCAGAATTTTCCCGCGCAGCGGCAGAATAGCCTGCGTCCGCCGGTCCCTGCCTTGCTTTGCTGATCCTCCGGCTGAATCCCCCTCAACAAGAAAAATTTCACTTTTTTCCGGGTCGCGCTCCTGGCAATCCGCCAGCTTCCCAGGAAGAGACCCGGAATCGAGGGCTCCCTTCCGCCGTGTGAGTTCACGTGCCTTCCGAGCCGCCTCACGCGCGCGTGAGGCATCAACACTCTTCTGGGCTATCTTCTTGGCCTCTGCCGGGTGCTCCTCAAGGTAGACCCCAAGCTTTTCGTTCACCAACGATTCGACAAATCCTTTGACGTCGCTATTACCGAGCTTGGTTTTTGTCTGCCCTTCAAATTGCGGTTCTGGAACCTTCACGCTGATAATGGCTGTCAGGCCCTCTCGAATATCCTCTCCCTGAAGACTCTCCTGATCCTTTTTGAGAAGACCGAGTGATCCAATGTAGGAATTGATAGTCCTGGTCAGCGCCGCCTTGAGTCCAATGAGATGGGTTCCCCCTTCTATCGTGTTGATATTATTGGCAAACGAATAAATACTTTCGACATACCCCTCGTTCCATTGGAGGGCAACCTCGGCTGCGGTTCCGCCTTTTTCTCCACTAAAATAGATCACCTCATGGTGCAGGGGTGTTTTCGCTCGGCCAAGGTGCTCAACAAAAGAAACGATCCCCCCTTCATAGAAGAAGTCGTGGCGTTTCTCAGGCTCCCTTTCGTCAACAATTGAAATGTGAAGACCTGGGTTGAGGAAGGCAAGTTCGCGTAGCCGACTCGAAAGGATGTCGAAGCTGAAAGCTCTCTCACCAAAAACCTGAGAATCAGGCGTAAAAACAACTTTTGTTCCACTCTCCTCAGTCTGTCCGATCTCTTTCAGTTCGTTGTCCGGCTGACCCCGACGGTAACGTTGGAAATAGATTTTCCCTTCTCTTTTGATCTCGATTTCCAGGATTTCCGATAGCGCATTGACAACGGAAACACCGACACCGTGTAACCCTCCGGAGACTCGATATGCTCCCTTATCGAATTTTCCGCCGGCATGAAGCTTAGTAAGGACGACCTGAGCGGCTGAAATCCCCTCAGTCGGGTGGTTTTCCGTTGGAATGCCCCGACCATTATCGACAACGGAGACATGTCCTTCAGTGTGGATGGTTACAACAACGTGGGTGCAGTAGCCGGCGAGCGCTTCATCGACAGAGTTGTCGACAACTTCAAAGACAAGATGATGAAGGCCTCTCTCCGCGGTGTCGCCGATATACATTCCCGGCCTCTTGCGGACCGCTTCGAGACCTTCGAGTACCTTTATTTGTCCTGCCCCATAGTCTTGTTCGAGCATGTACTTCCCAAAGGAGGCAGGTAGGTTTAAGGCTTTGTAACACACCCCCTCTTTTTAATATCAAAGCCTAGCATTTTCTTTACGTTACGTAAACCATGGACAAAAATAAAACATTTTTCTATTAATTTATTTTCATAGGCATTATAACGTAGGAAAATTCATGGCTCTCCTTTTGCTGAAGGAGTCCTGGGCTCATTTCGTCTTTCAGGAAAAGGATGACAGAATCCCCCTCATTCATGACATTTAATGCCTCGGTTAGATATCTTCCATTAAACCCAATTGATAATCCGTCTCCAGCGTATGAGGCTGCAATCTCCTCGGTTCCCTCGCCCACATCTGGAGTATTGACGGAAACCTCAATCTTGTCTTTTTCAAACTGTAATTTTATCCCCCGAGACCGTTCTGTCGTGAGAATCAAGATACGACGGAGAGCGCTGAGTAATTCATCGCGGGGAAACTCAATCTGATGCGTATGCTCTTTTGGAACAACTTGCTGATAGTCAGGAAAGTCACCCTCAATCAGACGCATAAAGAGTTCGGTTGTCTCTTTCTTGAGGTTGACAACAGAATCGTTGACGGAAACGTCTATGGTTCCCTCGCTCTTCTCAAGGAGTTTCCGTGTTTCAACCAGGCCTTTTTTTGGAAGTATGACGCTGGGCCAATCCGGCAGAGAGGGGGTATCGACCTCTCGCTCGACGAGGGACAGGCGGTGCCCATCGCTGGCAACCATACGCACCTTGCCCTCCTTCTCGGTCTCGAGATAGACACCGCTGAGGTTCAGGCGAGTCTCATCGGGTGAGGTTGCAAAGAGGGTTTTTTCAATCATCTCCCGGAGGGTCGGTCCAGGCAAGGATATGAATTGAGCAGAAGAGGATTCCTCTTTCTTCTCTTTTTGCCCAGTTATTGTCGGGAATTCTTTAGGGTCCAGACTGGCGATTCTGAAGCGGGACTTTCCACTATTGACGTCCACCCAGCCATTTCCGCCTGAGCGTAAACGGATTTGACCGGACGGCAGCTCACGAATGATCTCGTACAACTTTCGGGCATCCGCAGTCATTGAGCCTGATGTCTTCACTTCAGCCTGACACTGCTGGCGGATTCCAATTTCGAGGTCTGTTGCCCCGAGAGAAATAACGCCCCCGTTCTCTCCTGCAGAGTTCGATTCGATGAGAACATGAGAGAGCAGAGGAAGGGAGGAGCGTCTCTCAACAACACCTTGGACGAGATATAAACACTGAAGAAGGTCTTCTTTGCCAACGTTGAATTCCATAGCCTCCTCCCTTCTTCTCTATTACTACTACTTATTCTTTATATTTATATTATATATATTAGTAGTAGTAGGGCCTGTGGATATGTGGATAAGTGGGTTAAGTATATGTTTCTATTGAAAAAGTTATCCACAGGGGGTGTGGATAACTTCGGGAAACCTGTGGATAACTTTTCTCAGACGTATCATTCTCGCAGGTTATCCACAGGTTATCCACAGGTTATCCACAGGTTATCCACAGGTTATCCACAGGTTATCCACAGGTTATCCACAGGTTATCCACAGGTTATCCACAGGTTATCCACAGGGCGAAGAGCCTACTCATAAATCATGATCTCTATTCTATTGATAATATCGCGTAGCTCTTCGTCCTTTTTGAATCGATTTTCAATTGTATGACAGGCATGCAGAACCGTCGTGTGATCTTTGCCTCCAAATCGCATGCCGATCATTGGGTAAGAGGCGCCGGCAAGCTTACGGCAGAGAAACATGCCAACCTGCCTTGGAAACGAAACGATCTTTGTGCGTTTCTTTGAAGCCATATCAGCAATGCTGACGCCAAAATACTTACTCACCGTTCTCTGTACTGTCTCAATCGAGACTTTCTTTTCCTGGTCTGTGACTAAATTCTTGAGAACCTGTTGAGCAAAATTGACGGTGATATCAGCCTGATTCAAGGCGGCCAGCGCTCCTAATCGTGTCAGACCACCCTCAAGCTCCCGGACGTTTGACGTTACATGAGAGGCAATAAAAAGGGCAACATCGTCGGGGAGGGGGATACGTTTTGCACGTGATTTTTTTTGTAGAATTGCGACCCGAGTCTCGAGGTCGGGTGGCTGGATATCGGCGATCAACCCCCACTCGAAACGGTTTCGTAACCGCTCTTCGAGTCCACCGATCTCATGAGGAAATTTATCGGACGTTAATATAATCTGCTTGTTTGATTCATGGAGGGAATTAAAGGTGTGAAAAAATTCTTCTTGTGTTCGTTCGCGACCGGACAGAAACTGCACATCATCAAGAATAAGAACATCTGCACGACGAAATCTATTTTTAAATTCCGTCATCCGATTCTTTCGTAAATGCGCAATCAATTCATTAGTAAAAGACTCTGAGGACAGATAGACAATGCTGTCCTTTCCTTGTTTTGCCGATGTCTCGTGTCCGATGGCATTGATGAGATGCGTCTTTCCCAACCCAACCCCACCGTAGATGAATAACGGGTTATAGCTCTTCCCTGGGTGTTTACTGACCGCCCTCGCCGCAGCATGAGCAAACTGATTGCCGCCACCGACCACAAAGGAGGAGAAGGTGTAATTCTGAATCAGTCCGTCTTTCTTTCCCCTCCCTTTTCCCTGGACCGGCTGTTCCTGCTCTTCTGCCGGAAAGAGTTCTCCCTGGGGTTTCTCCTGAACATGCAAGACAAGGTGCGTTGGCTGACCAAGAATCTCAGTCAATGCTTTTTCCAGGGGGCCGACGAGATTACTGAGTAGCCAATCCTTAAAGAGCGCGCTTGGGACCTCAAGATGGAACACGTCGTCTTGGAGCCCAAGGGGCCGAATCGGTTTCAGCCAGGTTTCACTATTGGTCCTTCCTACTTGTCCCTCAACAATCCCCAACACTCGTTCCCACACCCGATGCATGCCGCGTCCTTCCCCCACTCAACGGAAGTTATCCACAGGTGTGGATAACTCGATAAATTCCTGTTGGGTCTCATGAAATACCCGCCAGATGACGAGGTTGTCCACACACGTTTATCTGTCTGCCGCGCCTTCTGTCTCGGGAGATTCCCGTTCACCAACTGTGTAGTGAGAGAGGCGAGGAGGAGACCCATGTCTATCCGAATCAATGCGCCGCTTAAAATTTATGAGGCCAGAGAGGATAGTGTCACTGCGTCTTAAACTCTTTCCCTACAGAATGCAAGAAAAAGAGCATACTTTTTCCAAAGCAGCGAAAATCACTACACAAAATCGATCACATAACATTATGTGATGTTGTAAAAATCAGAGGAAATAGGAGGACTGAAAAATCAGGTTTGTATCTCTTTATTTTTCTTATTGTTTCTGAACACGTCAATTGTAAAAGGATATGGAATGAGATCACATATTGTTATTCACCGCTATAAGAGAGCCTGTGAAGAGTGAGGATATTCTCATAATTCCGGGTCATGTGTGAGAAGGGGGCTTTTGCCTTGACTCTCTTATGGGCGGGTGGTAGCAGGGGGAATCCTTACAACCGGGACGTGGATAGACTCAGATGTCAACATCGCAAAAACTCTTCAATGAAGCGCAGAAATATATTCCAGGGGGAGTGAACAGTCCGGTTCGTGCATGGCGGGCGGTTGGGGGTGAACCTCTTTTTATCCACCGAGGGAAAGGCTGCCGCGTTACTGATGCGGATGGGCGTGAGCATATAGACTATGTCGGTTCCTGGGGACCGCTAATAGCCGGACATGCCCATCCCCAGGTTGTTGAGGCACTCGAGCGAGTGGTGAAGGGTGGGACCAGTTTTGGTGCCCCAACGGCAAAAGAGATTGAGCTGGCAAGAACGCTGACTCAGACCATTCCGTCGATTGAGAAGGTCCGCCTGACTTCCTCGGGCACAGAAGCGACCATGACCGCCCTGCGTCTCGCCCGTGGCTATACCGGTCGGGCGAAGATCATCAAGTTCTCGGGCTGCTACCACGGTCACACTGATGCGCTGCTGGTGAGAGCTGGGTCCGGAGCGCTGACGTTGAGCACCCCGGACAGTCAAGGTGTTCCTGAGGCATTTAGCAGCATGACGCTTGTGGCTGAGTACAACAGCCTCTCCAGCGTGCGAGCATACCTCGAGGCCGACCCAGAAGGAGTGGCCGCTGTTATACTGGAGCCTGTGCCTGGAAATATGGGCCTCGTCCTGCCCGAGTCAGGCTTTCTTGAGGGCCTTCGGGAACTCACCCGGGAGTTCGGAGTCGTGCTCATCTTTGACGAGGTGATGACCGGTTGCCGTCTCGCCCGTGGTGGAGTTCAAGAACTCTACCATATCGACCCAGACCTGACCTGCCTCGGGAAAGTCGTGGGTGGTGGCCTGCCATTGGCCGCGGTTGGCGGAAAGGCAGTGATAATGGACGGCCTTGCCCCTTTGGGAGGAGTCTACCAAGCTGGGACGCTGTCTGGAAATCCGTTGGCCGTGACCGCTGGGATTGAAACCCTAAAGCTTGTTCAGGCCGCCGGCGCCTATGAGCGGTTGAATATGCTTGGAGATATGCTGGCCGAGGGATTACGCACGGTCATTCGTGAGACTGACATCAAAGCCTGTGTGAACCAGGTCGGTTCGATGTTCACCATTTTTTTTGGGGTTGACCACGTGCGCGACTATGAGTCGGCAACCCAGAGCGACACGGAAATGTTCGCCCGATACTTTCGCGGTATGAGTGAGCAGGGCATATACCTTCCCCCCTCTCAATTCGAATCCGCCTTTATTTCCCTGGCTCACGGCGAGGATGAAATCCAGGAAACCCTCCGGGTGGCGAGGTCAGTCCTCCAGAATCTTGGTAGCTGAGAAAATGGCTCAGGAGAGCCCTCTCATTACCTATGGAAAGTATGGAGCGCTCGGGTTCGAGTTCGCCGGGGCCATTATCGCCGGTCTCCTGATTGGCAGCTATGCAGACACCCGGTTTGGCACGGCGCCCCTCCTGATGGTCCTCGGGGTGATCGTTGGCATGTCGGGAGCGATATATCGTCTGATCATCGTGCTTCAGCGCCTTTCTGCCCGTGACAAAGACAATTGAGAGCATAGAAGTCCTGAACCTCGCCCTGGTTGGGACCGGTGCCGTTATCGGCTGGATAACCGGAATCATTCATGTGCCCAGCTTTGTCCTTGGCGGTGGCGTGATGCAGGCCAACTTCTGGCTGCTCAAAAAAGTAGTCCGCGCCGCCCTCGCTCCTAGTGATTCGCGCGGTAAAATTCGTGCCGCCCTGTGGCTGACTGTCAAAGGCGGATTCTATCTATTCCTTTTAAGCGCGGTTTTCGTGCGGTATCCCATTGACGCCAAGAGCTTTGTCGCCGGGGTCCCTTTACTGCTTATTGCCTGCATGATAATCGGCCTGGGCAGGTCAAAGAATCAGCCTGAACACCCCCTGACTTCATGCTCATCAGTCCAAAAGACGGATAGTGGCGATTGAACCATAGTCTATGGAACATCATATCTTTCTCTGGGTCGAACATATTCCTGGGCTCAGCCTTCTCCCAGGCCATATCGCTACCTCCCTTCTCGTCTCCGTCGCTCTTATTCTCTTTGCCTATATGGCAAAGAGACAATTGGCTGCTGCGGCTGATGTGGCGGTTCCTGATGACTCGCTGACCTGTCGGAACATGGCCGAACTCCTCACTCAGGGCATCTCTGATATGGCCGAGGGCGTGCTGGGTGACCGGGCGCAGAAATACGTCCACCTCTACGGCAGTTTCTTCCTGTTCATCCTGATAGCGAACCTCTCCGGACTGTTGCCTGGATTTTCTCCCCCAACCAGCAATTTCAACGTGACGCTCGCCTTAGGCGTGCTTTCCTTTGTCGCGTACAATTTCTATGCTTTCCAGGAACAGGGCCTAGCCTATTTGAAGCATTTTGTCGGACCGATCTGGTGGCTGGGCATTTTGATGGTCCCGCTCGAACTCATTGATAACTTTGTCCGGCCCTTTTCTCTTTCCCTGCGGCTTTTTGGGAATATGACCGGCGACCACGTTGTTCTGGAGATATTTACGGACCTGACGAAAGTTGTAATTCCGGTCGTCTTTTATGCGCTTGGGGCTTTTGTTTCTCTGGTACAGGCGTTTGTTTTTACTCTGCTCAGCATGGTGTACGTCTCCTTGGCCGTCGCTCATGATGAGCATCACTAAAGGAATAGAGAAGAAAAAGCGTGCAATAAAACCCATTGTCCATGTGGCGGAGAGAGTACGAAGCGGTGAGGAGGATAAGAGGAGGCGGGCTCGACACTGCGTTATTGGGACATGAAAGGAGTAGGACGTATGAAGAAACTATGTGTAACCGGTGTGCTGGCGGTCTGTATGATGCTGCTCACCGCCGGCGCTGCTCTCGCGGCTGACGGAGACGGCGATTCCTCAAGAGGCATGATCGCCCTCGCGGCTGGTCTCGGCATCGGTATTGCCGCCGTTGGTGCGGGCCTCGGTCAGGGCCGGGCGGTGGCTGCCGCTATGGAGTCTATCGGCCGGAATCCAAATTCGGCTGATCGCATCCAGACCCCGATGATCATCGGTATTGCCTTCATTGAGGCGCTGGCTATCTACGCGCTGGTTATTGCGTTTACGCTATCCGGCAGCGTGTAATTGCCGAGTTCGGAAGAAGAAAAGGGTGCCGTCATATACGGCGCCCTTTTTTACAAGAGCCGCTGTCCAAGCCGCACAATCGAAAAGACGGCGAAAACAACATAAAAACAACTGATTCCGACCAGGAGAGCGGTTTTCGCCGGGCCGGGTCGGAGCGCCGGCGGGAGCAGCTTGCGATTGACCACCAGCGTCAACGGCGTGTAGACGGCCATCGCAATCCCACCAAAAAACGCCGATCCCATCAAAAAAAGAATAGGGGGCAGGCTTTCGTACACATAGGTCAAGAACGTCCCGAGTACGATCCAACCCACAGCAATGACCCCGTACCACCAACTCAGCGGCTTCTCTTGGGCCCAGGCATAGTTGGTATGCAGGATGTCCGCGCCCGTCCGGGCGACTCCGTCGATCAGCGTCAGCTGGGTGCTGAACAAACACGCGATCCCAACGAGCAGAAAAAGCATTTTTCCGAGTCCTCCACCCACGCTGCCCAAAATCTCAGCCTCCTCCCAGACCAGCATCTCCTGGCTCGGTACGATGCCTTGGGGGTGCAGTACCGCCAGCGCACCAAAGATAAACAAGAGAATGGTGAAGGTGTTGAGGAGCCAGAAAAAGAGCATTTGGTCCACAGACAAATGTCTGAACCAGGCCCGCCAGCGCGCCAGGTTCGACTCAGTCTCGGCAATCTGAAACGCCCGCTCTGAAACAACCTCTTCCTGCGCCCGGAGTGGATTGACCACCTTGGGCATCAGCGCCCCCATTCCCCACCCCTTGTCTCGGATATAGAACGAGAAAAACAGATTCGCCGTTCCCCCGGCTCCAGCAAAAACAACCGAAGAGAACAGAATATAGGTCGGCATATCTGGATGCTTGAACGGAAAGTTCAGCATCCCGTGTCCCAGCGCCGCCCAGGTTTCCATATTGCCAACGACACAGGCAACCAGAATAAGACCGACCGTGACCAAAACGACCAACAGTTCCGTTGTCTTCTCAACCGAAGCATACACGCGCTTCGGGCCGAATAAGACAAAAGCAACCCCGGCAAAGGTCACGGCCGTCCAGACCCACGGGTCTCCCCAGCCGTGCGGGCCGACGATAAGCGCTTTGAGCGCCCCGCCGCAGGCCCGCGCCCATCCCGGAAGAATCCAGCCCAGGACGTTGAGCAGAATAAATATCCAGGCAAAGTGGCGCGAGATTCGGCTGAATCCGGCGTAAATGCTCTCTCCCGTCGCTAAGGTATAGCGGCCGATCTCGCAATTAATCCAGAACTGAAGAAAAATGCCGAGCAGTGCCGCCCAGGTCATGCCGGCGCCAAATTGCGCGGTATTCCGCGGCCAGACAATCAGCTCACCCGCGCCGATTGAGAGTCCGACCAGGACCGCGCCTGGCCCGGCGAGCTTCCAGAAGCCCTGCGCTTTTGGCGGCAGGTCCGCGGTGGTGAAGGCGGTGGGCATCAAGAGTGGCTGTGGTGGACTGTCTCAATACGGGCGTACGGACCTACACATACCCCTGCTGATACAGATACTCCGCCGTCAGGACTGCCCCCTTGGCCGCGCCCATCTTGGTATTGTGGCTGACCAGAAGATATTTCACGGCGTTCTCAAGCGTCTGATCTGCCCGCAGACGACCCACCGAGGTTGCCATGCCGTCTTCAGCATCCCGGTCCAGGCGCGGCTGGGGCCGAAACGGGTCATCGTGCACGATGATCATATGCTGCGGAGAAGAGGGCAGACCCATTTCGATAAACTCCTTGCCAAATCCGACCATTGCTGCCCGGACATCCTCAACCGAACAGGAGGTGTCCATGGAGACCAACAGCGCCTCGGTATGGCCTTCCAGAACCGGGACGCGTGTACACGTAGCGCTTACCAGAAAATTGGCGGACGTAATCGCTCCATTTTCGAGGCGGCCAAGAATTTTATGCCCCTCCTTTTCGACCTTCTCCTCCTCGCCGGCAATGAAGGGAATAACGTTGTCTATGGTATCCATTCCGATCACACCCGGCGAGCGACCGGCCCCGGACAGTCCCTGCATGGAAGTCATGATGACTTTTCTCAGACCGAATTGATCGAACAGCGGCCGGAGGGTAATCGCCAGCCCTATCGTGGTACAGTTGGGCTGCGTGACAATATAGCCCTGCCAGCCGCGATTGTTCCTTTGGGTATCAATCAGATGGATATGCTCCAGATTGACGCCTGGAATAAGCAGGGGAACGTCCGCCTCTTGCCGAAACGCCGAGGCCGTGCTGACCACCGGCGTCGTTTTGGCGTACACCGGCTCCAGTTCCCGTGCCGGCCCTGATTCGACGGCTGTAAAGACGAGATCGATACCACTTAGGTTCAGAGAGGATGCTTCATGGACCGGAAGCGGCAGCCCGGACTGTGGGGGCTCCTCCTCGCACCACCATCTCCGTGCCCCGGTTTTGGGATCGCGGATAGCTTCTGCATAGCTCTTGCCCGCCGAGCGCTCTGACGCGGCCAGCAGAGCAACCTCAAACCAGGGATGGTCCTGGAGCGCAACCAGGAATTGCTGACCCGCAATCCCGGTGGCTCCGACAACGGCGACACGCTTTTTCATAGCGGGTAAAACAACGTGAGAGCGGACCACTTGTCAACACCCTGCGGTTGACTTCTCCGGCACAAGCTCGCAGACTCCTAGCTGACGCTTTTCCCGAGGAAATTCTATGGCGCTTGAGTACTTTGAAGAGTATGCAGTCGGCGCGGAGTTCGAGACCAAGGCGCGCACCGTCACCGAAGCGGATATCGTCAACTTCGTGAACCTGTTCGGCTTTCACGAGCCCTTATTCATGGACATGGAGTTCGTCAAAAACAAGAGCTTGTTTGACGGTCGGATATCGCCGGGATCGTTTACCTTTGCCCTGGCCGAGGGCCTGACCGTGCAGTCCGGTATGGCCAAGGGTGGTATGGCCCTGCTCGGCATTGAAGCCATGAACATTCCGGCCCCCCTGCACTGTGGAGATACCGTCCGGGTCAAGGTCCGCATTCTCGGGAAACGCAAGACCTCTAAGCCCGACCGCGGGGTCGTCACCTCGCTCACCCAAGTTCTTAATCAGGCCGATACGGTCCTGCTTGAGTATACCGTTAAACGCATGATCCGCCGCCGGCCGGTGTAGTCGACGGGAATAAGGAGTGGGCATGGATCAGAAAATTCTTGAGCGCCTGTATGGTATCGTCGGCCCTGACGGAGTGGTCGCGCATAAGAGCGCGCGCTCCGTCTACGACTGCGACGGCTATACCCTGGAGAAAGCCGTCCCTGAGATTGTTGTCCTGCCTCACTCGACGGAAGAAGTGGCGGCGGTCGTTAAATTTCTCAACAAAGAAAGGATCGCCTTTGTCCCGCGCGGAGCCGGGACCGGCCTCAGCGGGGGCTGTCTGCCGGTCGAAGCGCCGGTCATGATCGGGACCAGCCGCCTCAACAAGATCGTCCATATAGACCTGCTCAACCGCTATGTCGTGGCCCAGTCCGGGGTGGTGAATCTGTGGGTCAGTAATGCGGTCAAAGATCAGGGCCTTCAGTATGCGCCCGACCCGTCCAGCCAGCAGGCGTGCACCATTGGCGGCAATATCGCCGAAAATTCCGGCGGGCCGCATACGCTCAAATACGGCGTGACCACCAATCATGTGCTCGGGCTGGAAGTCGTCCTGCCAGACGGAGAGATCGTCACCCTGGGCGGGACGGTCGAGGACGTTCCCGGCTATGACTTACGGGGAATTACCATAGGTGCGGAAGGCACGTTCGGGATTGTGACCCAGGCCGCTCTCAAGCTCACCCGCCAGCCGCAGGCCTACCGCACATTTCTGGCCGTGTTCGAGTCGGTCCACCACGCTACCCAAACCGTCTCCGGCATCATTGCTTCCGGTATTGTCCCGGCGGCCCTGGAAATGATGGATACGCTGATTATCCAAGCGATCGAAGAGGCCTTTCACTTTGGCTTCCCAACCGACGCCGGGGCTGTTTTGATTATTGAGATCGATGGGCTGGCCGCCAGTCTCGATCCCCAGACTGAACGGATTCAGGCGATTTGCGAACAGAATCAGGCCCGCGAGGTCCGCATCGCGCGGGATGATGCGGAACGGATGGCGCTCTGGAAGAGTCGCAAGCGCGCCTTTGGCGCCATTGGCCGCTTATCACCTAATTACTGTACCCAGGATGGCGTTGTCCCGCGGACCAAAGTCCCTGATATTTTGCAGCGGATTACTGAAGTCTCGGAAAAATATCAACTCCGGATCGCCAATGTGTTTCACGCCGGGGACGGCAACATCCATCCGATCCTGATGTACGACGAGCGCAATGCCGACGAAACCCGGCGTGTGGTCCAGGCCGGGAAGGAAATTTTGAACGCCTGCGTAGACTTGGGGGGCAGTCTGACTGGCGAGCACGGGATTGGTGTCGAAAAGATGGGTCAGATGCCGCTCATCTTTAGCCCTGAAGATCTGATGGTCATGACCCAACTCCGGTCCGTTTTTAATCCGGACAACCTGTGTAATCCCAATAAGATCATCCCGACACCCGGCGGCTGCATTGACGTGACGACGCCTCGCCGCCAGGTTCCGCTCTAGCCCGCTGTAAGAAGATTGGAGCGAAAGCCAGACCGAAAGGAGTAAACGTGTCCAGCATCTCTTCTCAACCATCGGAGGACACATTCACTCCTGTGACGCCGGCCGCAGGTCATCCGCCGTCCACCCAGTTTATCATCGACGGGCACGCACCCGAGACGGTCGTCTATCCTGCGTCGATTGAAGAGGTCTCACGTCTGCTGAAAGAGGCCAATGAAAATGGCCGGGCCCTCAGTCCGGTGGGGCACGGTGCGTTTCTTCATTTGGGTGGCGTACCGAAACGATACGAGCAGGCGCTGTGTACGACGGGGCTGAGTGCGACTGTCAATTACCAGCCGACCGATATGACCATTACCGTCGGGGCCGGCATGTCTCTGGCCCAACTTCAGGCTATTCTCGGAGAAAACGGCCAATGGCTGCCGCTTGACCCGCCGTGTCCAGAGCGGGCCACGGTCGGCGGAGTCATTGCCGCCAATCTCAACGGTCCCGCCCGCTTCTCTCAAGGTACGGTCCGCGATTTTCTGATCGGCATAAAAGTCGTGCGCGCGGATGGGACGCTGATTAAGGGGGGCGGACAAGTCGTGAAAAACGTGGCCGGCTATGACCTGCCGAAGCTCTACTGTGGGTCGTTTGGGACGCTCGGCGTTATTGTCGAGGCAACTTTTATGATCCGCCCTCGGCCTGAAGCCCAAACAACGTTCGCCCTGACCTTCTCCTCGGCTGAAAAAGCTGGCGAAGCCGCGCTGCAATTGACGGGCTCGGACATGCAGCCCTTTTTCCTGGAACTGGCCAATTTTTCTCCGCTTTCGTCCTCAAGAGACCAAAACACCTACTGCCTCTTCGTCGGCTTTGCCGGGATTCAGGAAGAAATCGACGACCAGCGGAATCACCTCCGTGGTGTACTTGGTGATGATACCGGT
The DNA here is from genome assembly GCA_965232605.1 of uncultured Binatia bacterium (SeqCode). Classification (GTDB taxonomy): domain Bacteria; phylum Desulfobacterota; class Binatia; order Bin18; family Bin18; genus Bin18. The sequence goes on from CBDDQA010000006.1 coordinate 1,141,812, forward strand.
AGTATTGAGGAGCTGAGTGTCGACGAGGCACAGACGCTCTCTCAGGCCCTGCGGGATTTTCCCGTGTCCGGCCCGGCGACGCTGCGGTGTAAAGTCAGTCTTCAGCCAACTCAACTCGCGGCATTCTGCGCAGACCTGGAATCAGAAGCCCAGCGTCGCCAGGCTCCAGTCCGCTTATTGGCCCGGGCCGGGAATGGCATTCTGTACGCGGCTTTTGCAGGAGAGGCGGCCGACGACCGGATTTTGTCTCTCGTTGACTGGATCCGTGTCCACGCGACCGGGAGCAACGGATTTGTCGTGGTGGAAGAAATCCCTGCGGCGCTCAAGGCACGGGCGAATGTCTGGGGCAGTGTCGGCAAAGCGTTTCCGCTTATGCAGCGTCTCAAGGAAACCCTGGACCCCAAGGGCATTTTGAACCCCGGTCGCTTTGTTGGTGGACTATAGATTCCCGCTTGCGCGGGAATGACGTAGGGGCCGGCCCCTGTGCCTGCCCTGAATGATTACGTGGGAATAGCGCAGGGCTCCCTATGGAAAACACCGCCTTTGTTGACCACGAAAAGTTTTTTGACTGCGTGCACTGCGGATTGTGTCTGGCCTCGTGTCCAACCTATGTCGAATTAGGCACGGAGATGGACTCCCCCCGGGGACGCATCGTTATGCTGCGCGCCCTGCAAGAGGGACACGCACAGCTTAACGACGAGGTCGTTGGCCATCTTGATCTCTGCCTGGGGTGTCGGGCGTGTGAAACCGCCTGTCCGTCGGGGGTGCAGTATGGAGATCTCATCGAAGGTGCCCGGCCCTTTATCGAGCAACACTATCGCCGGCCCGTGCTGGAACGCGGCAAGCGCTGGCTCATGAACAAGACCTTCCCTCACCCCTGGGGAGCCCAGCTTTTCGCGCTGTTCCTCAAAGTCGGGGCCGCCCTTGGCCTAGCCCGTTTCGCCCACTCTGAGGTCGTGCCTGCCACACTGCGCTATTGGTTCGGGCTCTTGCCAGAGCGTGGCAGCGTTTCTTCCCAGCCCCTCCTGGAGCACTATCCGGCCATTGGTGAAAAACGCCACACCGTTGGCGTGCTGTCGGGCTGCGTGATGTCTACGGTCTTTGGGGCGACCAACCAGTCCACGGTGAAGGTGCTGCGCCATAACGGCTGTGAAGTCCTCATTCCCAAGGCCCAATCCTGCTGCGGCGCCCTCCTCCTGCATAACGGAGACAAGCCGGCGGCCCTGGCGCTGGCCAAACGCAATATCGATGTCTTCGACCAGCTCGAGCTGGACGCCCTCATCATTAACGCGGCCGGTTGCGGAGCGATGATGAAAGAATACGGCGAGCTGTTCAAAGACGATCCTGCCTACCGAGAGAAGGCGGCTCGCCTTACGGAAAAAATGAAGGATGCGGCCGAGTTCGTAGGCAGCCTGGAATTCAGAACACCCACCCGAGAAGTGCGGGTCAAGGCGACCTATCACGACGCCTGCCACTTGGCGCACGGCCAAGGGGTGCGCGAGCAACCTCGCGCTTTACTGCGGGCTATCCCTGGGCTGAAGCTGATCAATTTATCCGAGTCAGACTGGTGCTGCGGCAGCGCCGGCACGTATAATCTGACCCAGCCCCAGATGGCGGCCCGGCTGCTGGAGCGAAAAGTCGGCAATATCCAGGCAACCGAAGCCGACGTTGTTGTGACCGGCAACCCCGGCTGCTTAATGCAGATACAGGCCGGATTACGGCAGAGCGGGCTGCCGATGAAAGCCGTGCACACTCTGGACCTGCTGGCCCTGGCCTATGAAGACGAGCCGGGGAGCGGTCACTAGGGCTCCAGTCGGTCTTCAGGCAAGCGCTTGCAGCCGCTCCGAGAGATCATTCGGAGCGGTGAAGACGAAAGCCCGTCCGGCTCTTGTCATGTCCAGCAGTTTTCGATCCACAAGATCAAGCAGGTCGGTCCGTGCCGTTTGGTAGGTTACTCCCTGGCTCTTCTTATGTGATGCGATTGTATAGCGTCTGCCAGGGTGGCGGAGCGCATGACTGAGAAGAGCCAACTGGCGATGGTTGACCGCAAGGGAGGACTGGAGCAGTTGCTCGGTTGTCCGCATCTCGTCAGCCTTCTTGTCGAGATAGGCGTATAACTCGTTGACGGCTCGCTGGATGACTCGAAGCTGGGCCAGAATAAAATACGTCAGGTCATTCTCGTCTGTTTCCGTATAGAGGAAAGAGCGGACGTATTTTACCGGCGCCTTTCGAATAATGCTGGAAATCGAAAGAAACTCGAATATCCAGAACCCCTGCGAGAGTACCGACCAGTAAAAGAGCGCCCTTGCCGCTCTTCCATTGCCATCAATAAAGGGATGATCGTAAGCAAGCCAGAAATGGAGAATAATGGCTTTCAGTATTGGATGAAGAAAGGCTCCTGTCCGGGTTTGATTCGCAAAGTCGAACATTGCAGTCATTCGACTTGGAATGTGATCGGCAGGTGGGGGCTGATGCACGATGGTGCCATCACGCTCATCGACAACCGCGATTTGGTTACTGGGGGCTCTGAGGTAGTTCCTCTCGGCGCCTGCCTCCAGGGTGCCGTCGATAAGTGTTTCATGGATGGTGAAGAGCAGTGCATGAGTGAGTGGTTGATCTTTCAACGTATCTATCAGGCGAATTGCCCGGTAATTATTGAGGATCATCAGTTCACTTTGATCAATGGGCGCTCGACCCGAGCGAATCATTTCCTTTGCGACTTCGCGCGTCGTCGATGCGCCTTCAAGCTGGCTCGAAGTGATGGCCTCTTCTATGAGAGAACGTTCTACATAGCGGTTTCTCGTTTGTGGGTTTGTAATCTGGTCGCGAGTGGTTATCGTGCCGCTTGCGTCTCGGTCGATCTCATGCAGGAGTTCCAGTACCGGATCAGCTAGGGAATAAATGAATGGTTTGCCGTCCTTGTCCTTGAGGAGAGGAACTTCCCTTCGTATCTGGAAGCGAGCAAATTTAATCCCCGCCCACCACTCTCTCAAAGAGAGTCCGTCGGGCGGTTGGAGTCTTTTCAATGTTTCCCAGTGCCGATACTTGCCCTGTGGGGAGGCGGAAATTCCTCTCGCAAAAATCTCCCCTAACCGTTTCATGCGGGCCGGAGCATCTGCCTCTGAGAATATACCCTCCAGGGTGGGTGGAGTGGTGGGGATTTTCATCTTCCGAAATACTAATTTACTACTGATTCGTTTATCATTAGTAATTAAACACTGTTCTCTTAATGAAATGCTAAGGGAAAAACAATGAGTACTTTGTGTAAGGGAGGAAAGTATAAAGGAAGAAGGTGTAGAGGAAGAAAAATGGGCCCATTTGTCGGGCCCATTGAGAGAAGAACGGAGAGCGTTTGGTCACTCGCCGGCGAGAATCGTCTGTTCGTCAAAGTCGTACAGGCGGAGGCAGTTCTCCCACATGATCTTGCGCTTGGAGTCCAGTCCGACCCCAGGCAGTTCCAGAAATTCTTTAATCCCGTTCGGGAAAGGCCCGTCTGCATGGGGATAATCGACCGACATGACGATATTGTCGTCGCCGATCTTGTCAACTGTGACCGCTAACAGCTCCTCATCGACATCCGTCCCGATAAAGCACTGACGCTGAAAATACTCGCTCGGCCTGGCCGAGAGTCTGATTTCCTCTCCGCCGCCGTACTTCTCCCATTGATCGTCAAGCCGGTCCAACCACCATGGCAGCCAGCCACAATTGCCTTCCAGAAAACCGACCCGCAGATCAGGAAAACGCTCAAGCACCCCGCCCACAGTCATGGAACCCATGGCCAGCATGAGTTCCATAGGAAAAGCGGACGAGTGATTCAGCGTGCGGAAATTCGGATGGTTTCGATAGCGATTACTCGCGTAATCCTGAGAAGCCCCGCCGCTCGTCCCGTGAAAAGCGAGAGGGACGTTCAGTCGGGTGATTTCTTTCCACAACACATCACACTCGGGCGCGTTGAAATAGCGTCCATTGCAGGGCATGGGCAGCAGAACGACGGCAACATGGCCCTTGTCTTCCACGGCCCGGCGTGCCTCTGCCGCTGCCAGCTCAGGGTCGTGTAAGGAGACAATAGCGGCTGCCTTGAGCCGCCGCGTGTCGGTCTGACAGTAATCGGCCAGCCAATCGTTAAACGCCGCGCAATAGGCCGTGGCGTAGGCAGGCTCCAAATCATCAATGGAAACGACCATATGCGCAAACGTGCGGTAGACGATCCCCACGTCAATACCCTCGGCATCCATGGCCTCAAGCGTGGAAGCGGGTTCGTACTTTCGCTCGCGGACCGACTTGTAGATATGCTCGGTGGGTTTATCGAGATATTCCTGGGCTTTGACCACTTTAGCGGACTGTGCCCACGGGGGGATCATCTGTCCCTGTACATCCCAGTGCGGGAAATTGGTCGGACTCCAGCCCAGGTAGCGGGGTTTCTTATCGCGGTATCGCTCGTCGAGATACTTCTCATACACCTCACCGTTTTCAATAACATGGAGGTCGCTGTCCATTACATGAAAGCCTGATCGCATAGTACTCTGTCCTCTTGGGTCTCTCTCGTTATCACGCAGCGCGGCAACGGTATCAGGCGGCCCACTAGTGCACAATGCAGCGCAGCCCGTGGACTAGCCGCCGGCTGGCCTCGGCGGCGACCTCTTCGTCCAGCGCGCCGTAGGAGATACGCAGAGAGCAGCCGGTCGTGAGACCGAAGGCCGTACTGGGAATCACTGCGACGCGATGCTCTCGGATGAGGCGCTCAGCCAAGGTCATGGCATCCATATCGGTGCGCACCCGCAGCAGGAAGTAGAACGCGCCGTCAGACCGAGGCAGGGTGATCAACTCTCCCAACTCGTTGAGTGCCTGTTGTATGATCCGCCGGGTCACGGTCATCGCCCTGAGTTTTTCCCGACAGTAGGCTGACCCGACCTGCATGGCCGCGACCGCGGCGTATTGCGAGACGACCGGCGGACAGATCAGAATCGTATCCTGGGCTTTTTTGATCGCCGTATACAGGTGGTCCGGCGCGACCATCCAGCCGATACGCCAGCTCGCAAACCCATAGGCTTTGGACAGCGAGTACAGGGAGATCGTGTATTCGCTGCTGTCCGCGATGGACCCCGGCGAGAAATGGCGTGCACCGTCGTAGGTGAAATACTCATAGGCCTCGTCGCTGATGTGATACAGGCCGGCCTCCCGACACAGGGTGTTGACCGCCCGCAGGTCTGATTCGGCATACACCACCCCAGCGGGGTTATTGGGCGATATGGTTACAATGGCGCGCGTGCGGTCGGTAATCGCGTTACGGATCGCGTCGAGTTGAAGCTGGTAGTGCGCGTCGGTCGGCACGCACACGGCCTCGCAGTTGACCATGCTGATCGCCATCTCGTGGTTGAAGTAATACGGCAGTTGCAAGATAATCTGGTCGCCCGGGTCGGCAATTGCCAGCAGCGCGTTCATGAACGCCATATTGCCCCCGGCCGTCACGACGATACGCTGCGTTTCAGTCAGCGCGATACCGTTCTCCTCCAAGATTTTATGGCGAATCACCTCCAAGAGCGGGTCAATACCCTGGACGAGGGTGTATTTATGGTTGGCCGGATTGGCCTGAAACTGCCGGACCGCTTCCAGGGCCTCGGGTGGCGGGCCGTAGTAGGCTACCCCTTGGCCCAGAGACACCGTCCCGGGATGCGCGCGGATGAGTTCGGCAATCACCGGAATGATCGGCGTCTGAACCCCCTGCATCCGCCGACTTTCATGCATCATGTCTCTCGCACTAAGCAGGAAACTGCCCCCGGCGCGATTCGAACGCACGACACCCGGATTAGGAATCCGGTGCTCTATCCTCCTGAGCTACGGGGGCAAAGAGGGAACGTGTCCAACTCCAGACTATTGAAAGACACGCTCCCTCTCTACGAAAAAATACGCTGGGATACTACCCCATAGCCCGACCGTCAGACAAGCCTCTGAACAGGCACTAGCTACTAAAGAGTCGGACAGACAGATGGGCGTGTTGCATCGCTCGGATATCGGCGAGCGGAACGAAAGCGCCGATTTCTTCGAGTGGTTTATCCAGCGCCCGTTTCACCAGTGGCGTCACCTGCGGCCGGAAGTGAATGAGCAGCCCTTGGGCCTGCCGGTGCCCGAGACAGCCCAGGCGGATAGCGGCGCTCAGAAAATTCACCATGAAGGCGTACAGCAGCATACACCCGCCTCTGCGCTGGGGGATACGCCAGATACAGTGGAGGAGAGCCAGACAAATGGGCAGATGACCATTACTCTTGCCCGCGTCGACGCCGGCCAGAAAAGCCTGGAAGAGCGGCTCCTCGACTACGCGCCGCAGGGTCTCAAGAGTGGCCCGGCCCGACCGTACCGAGCCCTGCCGCAGCTCTTGCGGCAGGAGCGAAACATTCAAATAGCGATCGATCCGGTGTAAACGCTCAACGTCTCCCTCTGCTGCGGCCTGATACGCGTGCATATAGGCAACCAGATCACAGGGAGCAATTTTTCTTTCGAGATAATCGTGCAGGAGTTGAGACAGGTCGATGGTCGTGGACTGATCACTGAGAAAGGTTTCCAGACCGTGAGACAGGGTGACGGCGCCGGAAGGAAAGAATGAGTCGGTCAGCTGTAAGGCGGCTATGAATGCGCTGTCGTCCATGTGCTTTTCGGCCAGGAACGTTGCTCATACCGAATCGTAAATTGATCCAAAAGATGATGGGTCCGCAGGACGGTTTCCATCACCGCTCGGTCGAGGGTGACCGGCACGAGGACTGCCTCGTTGACATTCGCAATCGGCCAGTGTTGATTGCCCAGCACATGACCCAGACGAACCAGCCAGTGGTGTTGCTCGCCCAACGGCAGTCCTGGGCGTAGCGTCAGCACCATGACCTCCTGAAGAGCGAGATGGACTAACAGGCCCCCTTCCCTGTCGCTGAAGGCAAAGACGTCGCCATCCGCAATTTCCGTCCCACGGGGCAGGACGAGTCCCAGGTCCTGACCTGTCGAGGTCTGGAGGCGAAGCCGACTCTTCTGTGCCTCCCGCTCGTTAATGGTTACTTCTTCCAGTTGTTGAGCCTGCTCCCAGTGCGCGACCCGAGCAGCGAGGTCGGAATCCTGGTGGATATTCCCAAGACGGTGACTGATGCGCAGCATGCAGGGCCTCCGTTCTCTATACGGCCAAGAGAGAACCCTTTCGGTTTTTGTATATACCGCAGCGACTTACTCGAATAGCGATCTGGGAAGCCATGATTGCCTGATGATTGACATCAGCGTTCCCGTCCGCAGTTCCTTGTGGTCAGGGACCGGGATGGTGATGGTGCTGCCAGACTCGATCTTTTGCATGATTATGTGGCTACCCTTGCGCCGGACCTCGGTAAATTCGTGATTCGCGAGTATTTCGCAGACTTCCCGGCCCGATAACACCCGGAGTCTAACCACCTGTGACCTCCACCTGCGTTACGTACACTTCCTCGTGCAGCCGACTCTCAATTTCGGTCTCTGAGGCCGTCTCGAAAAACAACTCCAACGCCTCTTTCAAATTGTCCCGTGCCTCTACCACGGTTGCGCCCTGACTCGCGATATCCAACTCGGGGCAGAGGGCGACATAGCTATCGTCTTCACGCTCGATAATTGCGGTCAACTGTCTAGTCATCATTTACTCCTTTCTCCTGATTTAATGTTGGAGCCCGTAGGTTAAGTTAGCTGGAGGCGTAACCCAACAGTCCCGACTGCTATTTGGTCCTCAAAAACACCTCAGTCGAAATCCCCGCCTGTTTGAGAATAGCTCGGAGAGTCCCCTCAGGCATATCACCGGGATGATTGGGGACCGTCGTGTAACTGCTAGTCCGTGGGTTAAACCAAATTTCATGAGAACCCGCGGCCTGGCGGTCGAACACGAAGCCAAACCTCTTCAACCGTTTCACAATCTGCCGATAGCGAAAGCCGGCGAGTTGGCCCATTTAATAACCACTGACCACTAAAGGATAGTCAAAAGAGTCCGTTGTTGCTTTCAACGTTGGCCGACCCTGACGTTCAGCCTGAGCCTCCAGTAGCTTTTTCGCTACGTCGCGGGCAATTTCCAGCGTCTCGATCACTGTGCGACCTTGGGCCACTAAGCCGGGGATGTCGTCCGAGCTGGCGAGGTACACCCCTTCGGGCAGCTTCTCAATATGCAAGTTGACAATATGCTCCATATGTAACTCCATAGAAGAAACTACGGATCAATAGAAGGAGAGGGGAATGGCATGATCTAAACCTCCGAAAATTGATTGTATAATCGAATACACTTTAGAGAAAAGGCCAACTTCCAACAACCAAAGCTTCCTGTTGCTGGAAGCTGAGCAAACCGAAAACAGACCAGAGCCCGTAGGTTGGGTTAGCCGGAGGCGTAACCCAACAGCCCCGGCAGGACCGTAAGACTTGCGCCCGTCCCGCCCCCCTCAAGCCTTCGTTCAGAAATTGCGGCTGAGAAGATCTGCTAGTTCTTCTTCGACTAGATTGGACGGCAATCTGAAGAAATTAAAGCGCTCATAGAGTGGTGATAATAGAGGGTGAAGTATCTCTGCAAGATTGTCCTGCACCTGCTGTGGGGTGACCTGGCCTGTTAATGTGACTTCATCCGTACCACTGATGTAATCCCTGATAACAAGCCGTCTTCCAGTTATGGATGTGAGACGCCGTCCATGCAATCCTGTAAAATGGCATTGAATTACAATTTCATCTACTTCATCAAACGTTTCTGCAAATCGGCTCGCAAATAGGATGCCTTCAGCGATTCTCCAGACAGGGAGGGTCACATCAAAGACTTCACCCGCTCGGACCTCTGATAGTCCATCTTCGGTATATCCCCGAATTGTATAAAGCTTTCCATCCGTTGAAGCTCGCCAGAAATCACAGTGCGCTGGATCGCGTTCCATCGAGTTCGCACGAACAGGCCGCCCAACCCATGCTTCCACAAAGTCTTCATAAGGATAGGGAGCCCATCCTGGGGTGGACATCTCTAAGAACGTCGGCCATCCGGTCAACTGAATCCTCTGCGCAATGGCAAGTTTATCCTGAATCTCGGCCAGTCCGTTTGCTGGTTGCGCACCCGCCAGAGAGAAACCCATCTCGTAATAGCCATGTGGAAACCGGGCAGGAGATTCCTCGGGTTCGCCTGCCACCAATTCCTCCCAACGCTCGCGCGCCCCGTCACAGTAAGTTTGCAACTCACTAAACGCATTCGGCGCTGGATTTTGGGATTCGACACGTCCCGATACAATTGAGCGAATGGCTTCAAGCATGTCCTCCCGCCCAGCTCGCAGGCACCGATTAAGTAAGTCCCGCCATTCTTCACTTGTTTGCGGCTCCTCGCTGCGAGGTCCCGGCTTCCGAATATAGCAACGGTTTTGAGTAATAACGTTCTCGCAGTCACGCTTGCTCATCACTGGTACAGTGAGATTACCGGGCACAGTTATGACCGGATGCTCCACGTTCGTATTCGGATGCCTTACGTTATCCATCTCACAATGGAACTCAGGCGTGGCATAACGGCGTATTGCGGCATTCACCGCGTCTTGTGTGATTGCCGGAATGTTTGGCGGACGCGCCTGTGAGTGCAATTCTGAACCGTCTTCAGACAAACCGATAATGATGAATCCTCCGCCATGATTCGCCAGCGCAATCGCAGCTTTGGCGAGTGTTGCCCTGTGCTCGTTCGCGGTCAGGTCGAGCCAGTCCTTATACTCAACACCGAGTTCTTCTCTGGGTTCCGAAACAAGCGGCTGAAGTTCTCGAATTGATGGCATACTTTTCCTCTATAGCACACAGGTTGGGTGAGCCGGAGGCGTAACCCAACAGCCCCGGTAGGACCGCAAGACCTGCACTCACCCCGCCGTCCCTTGTCGGATTACGCCGAGCTAGTCCGACCTACGACTTGCTGCCCAATTCGGTGGCGCTCGTGGTTTGCGCCTTCGTCCTAGCCTCTGTAAAGAACTGTTTATTTTGGCGATGCCGCTCAATAAGCCAGTCTACAAACGGCTGGCTGTATTGGCCTGGCGAACCTTTAATCTTTCCTCGGTAGAAATACTCAGACCGTCTTTTTATATGATGTACTTTATTAACACATTGGATATCGTACTGATTTATTTGCAACTCGGAAATTTCTTCATTTATCTTCTCAATTACCTCTTTCTGTCGAAATGGGTGCGACGTACTAGGGTCAGGACTCATAACCAGAAGAGCACGGTAGCCGCCAGACAGATAGCACTGAAGAAAGTATGGGCACAGCGGTCATAGCGAGTGGCGATGCGGCGCCAGTCCTTGAGGCGGCCGAACATGCGTTCAATGCGGTTACGGTGCTTGTACAGGTCCGGGTCGTAGGCAATCGGGGTCTTGCGGTGGACCCGCCCGGGGATGCAGGGACGGATGCCCCGGTGCCGCAGGGCGGCCCGGAACCGGTCACTGTCGTAGCCCTTATCCGCCAGCAGGGTCTTCGCCGCCGGCAGCGTCGGCAGCAGGTGCTCGGCCCCGCGAATGTCACTGACTGGGCCCGCTGTGAGCAGGAACGTCACGGGCTTCCCCTCCCCATCACAGACGGCGTGGAGCTTGGAGGTGAGACCCCCACGGGTCCGCCCGATAGCGCGGGGAAGTGCCCCTTTTTTTGCAGGCTGGCCGCCGTGCGATGCGCGCTGATATGCGTGGTGTCAATCATCACCATGCCACTCTCGTCGCGCTCGGCGGCCAAGGCCGTGAACAGCCGGGCGAATACGCCCGCCTTGCTCCAGCGTACGAAGCGGTTATAGAGCGTCTTGGACGGCCCATAGCAAACGGGGGCATCGCGCCACATCAGGCCGGTGCGCAGCACATGGAGAATCCCGGAGATCACCCGCCGGTCATCCACCCGCGGCACGCCCCGAGGCTTGTTGGGCAACAGCGGCTGCAAGCGGGCGAATTGGGCCTCGGTGAGCCACAGAGGAGAACCTGACATGACTAAACTCCTGTTTCAATAGCGACTGGACCTCCAACACGCACCACACTACACTCCAGAAAGAATCATTTATAGGTCCTGAGCCTAGGGTCTTTGGGGGCTCCAATAACTCGGGTTTGTTCGCCTCCTAGTCCCGACGAAAGCGCAATATCTGCATCATCATGTTTCTTGGTAAGAGCAAGCCGATACTCAACTCCAATCGAGAATTGAGTGGGTCTTTGAAGTTCGTCAAATTCATGTTTGATCTCTGAGCAATAGCGGGCGAGAAATGAAGCAGCGTCCAGGCCAAGTTTTCGGCGTAACCTTTTGTCGGTCATGTCAGACTGCTCCGGGCTCATATCGTACACAATACTCATCATCCCTATATGGACTCGGTCAGAGAGCGACACGCCGAACCATTCTGCCAGGTACTGATGATAGTTGATAACACTTGCCTGAAAGAGACTTATTATTTCGGAAGGGATTTGGCCTATTACAAGGTGAACCGCTTCGTCTCGTAATTCTTCAACACGCTCTATGTTTCGCCGAATCGGATCTGTCTGATTCGGTATGGTCCGATTCAGACAGTCCCGTAAAGATAGCGACCTCTTTGGTTGTCTGGGACCGGTATTGTAATAGATGGAGCTGTGCTTACGTTCGTTTTCTAAAATCTTCGCCTTCAGTAATAATTCCCAAGCATTACAAATCAGGTAGCAGAATGTTTCGATACGATATTGAATGGAAAGCCGATTTATCATTTCCAATGCAAGCACGTATGCTTCGACACTTTTATTAACTAGGCGTCCCTTGAGCCCAGGATTTCCGCGTTTGCCCTTCATAACTCAATGTTTCCTTAAAGGAACGGTCCCTCCCCCCCCCCCCCCCCCGCCCCACCGCCTCCTGAATCTTCTTCTCAAATCGCTCAATCAGTTCACGGTTGGCGTTGACGACGGCTTGCTCGGCTCCGGTCTCCTGAACGATTCTCTTCTGGTCTTGAAGAGGCGGCAAAGGAATCTGAGCCTGATTGATTTTCGTCAACGTCAGTCTTCTAATAGCTACGCCTGACATCATCGAAAGCAACCTGCTCCGACCGTCGGGGGTATTCAGGAAGAGACACAAGAATTGGTTATCAAGGTAGTTCGACTTTCCACGTAACACGGCGACACTTGAGAGGAGCGAAAACTCCTCATCCAGAGTATTTATTGCTGCCAGACCTGTATTTGCTCCATCCTTAACGTAGAGCACATCTCCCTTCTGAACTGGGCAGCGCGCATAGATGGATTCATGGTCTGTTTCAGACACGTAACTGACTTTGGAGAGGTCAAGGTGATTCTCTCTAACATTCTTGGAGGTGAGGTACAGCCATGCACCTTGTTCCGCACTCTTCGGAGAAAAGTGAGTCCCGTCCATGATTAATTCGCAGGAATCACCAAGTCGAACCAGCGGCCACTCAGGATCAATCACAATCTGAGGCCGGTAGTTCTCCACCACCGCCCGCGCCCCATCAATCACTTTCTGGTAGCCCTCAATCTCCGCCACGATTTCCCGCTGCACTTCCAGCGGTGGGAGGGGGATTTGGAGTTCTGCTAACTGTCTTTTCGTGACTCCTTGGATCGTTGAGCCTCGGCTTGTGTTTTTGAAATTTGCGACCCGATCTTTGAGGACGTACACCAGAAAATCGGCGTTGACCTCTTCCTTAACGATCAATCCTTGAGAGTCCTGGCTGATACACACATCAAAATCGTTTCTGAAGAGTTTCCCTAAGCCGACTCTGGTGACGACAATGATATTGCCTTTGGGAATGAGATTCGTCGCTGATTCTCGAATCGCGTCTTGTGTGATGTACTTTCTTGGTATTGCAGTTTGAAGGTCTACAATATCCGCGCTTGTAATCCACGGGATATCCCCGTTCCAGTAGTTTTCATTTTTTGTTGATGGCGTCCCTCCGCTCAAAATCTCAACACAGACATCTTGTAAAGCCATTAACGGCCACTTTGCACTGGAATACGCGAGCGTTTCCCGATACCGCTCCCCACTCAGATTATACTCCCCACCCGCAACAATCTTCTCCTTTTCGGCCATGAGTCCGTGTGTCGGTTCACTCTTCGTGTACTCCACCCCAGATTCTGCCACTCGGTCCATCAACGTCGGCTGAAAGTCGCCCTCCGATTCTCCAGCCCGCAGCCGTCCAAGATATTCGCCAAGCTCCTTTTGCACCTGCGGCAAATCATTCTTGCCAATCGCCCGCCGCTGCGCCCCCAGGTCGAAGCCGTCGTTCTCGACCTTGAAGAAGGCGATACGGTCGGTCTTCTTGGCCAGCGCTTTGTCCAGAATCAGAATCGAAGTCTTGACGCCGGAGTAAGGCTGGAACACGCCTGCCGGTAGCGAGACCACGGCAACCAGATAGTCCTCGACCAGCAGCTTGCGCAGTTGCTTGTACGCGGTCTGGCTCTGAAAAATGATGCCCTCGGGCACGATGATGCCAGCCCGACCGTTTTGTGTCAGATGTTCGGCGATGTAGTCCACAAACAAGACTTCGCTGCGCTTGGACTGCACCGAAAAGCGGTTATGGGGCCGGATGCCGCCCTTGGGCGACATGAACGGCGGGTTGGCCAGAATCACGTCGGCGTATGCGTTCCAGCGGTCCTGGCTGGTCAGGGTGTCGTACTCGAAGATGTGCGGGTCGGCAAAGCCGTGCAGATATATATTGACCAGGGACAGGCGCACCATGTCGGGCGAGATGTCGTAGCCCTGAAAGTTGGTTGCCAGGCGGCCCCTTTCGTCCGGGGTCAGGGTGCTGTGGCCGTCGGTGTCGGTGTTTGCCTTGAGGATGTGTTTGTACGAAGAGATCAGAAAGCCGGCGGTGCCGCAGGCCGGGTCGAGGATGGTGTCGTCCTTTTTGGGGTCAATGACGGCCACGATAAAATCAATAATATGCCGTGGGGTGCGGAACTGCCCGGCGTCGCCCTGGGAGCCGAGCACGGACAGCAGATACTCGAAGGCGTCGCCCAGGCGCTCGGAGTGGTCGTAGGTAAACTCGTCAATCACCTTGAGAAAATCGCGCAGGGTCTCGGGGTCGCGGTAGGGCAGAAAGGCGTTCTTGAAAATGTCGCGGAACAGCGGCGGGATACCGGGGTTCTCCGGCATCCGGGTAATGGCCTCGGCGTACAGATTGAGCACCTCGTTTCCGCCCAGGCCGGAGTGCATCAGCTTGGCCCAGCCGAAGCGGGCGAAGTCATCGGCGAAGAACGTGCGCGTGCCGCCAAACTCCTCGCTCTCGGCGTCAATGTCATCCATGAACTTGTAGATGAGCGCAATGGTAATCTGTTCGACCTGGGCCTTGGGGTCGGGCACCTTGCCGACGAGAAGGTCGCGGGCGGTGTCGATGCGGCGCTTCGTGCTGGCGTCTAACATAGTCTGAACTGTGATTTGGGGGATTGGCAGGATTATCAGGATTTGGGGGATTTATGGAGTGCGTTGATTTTTTTGGTTGAGCTTCTTGTTGGTGACTCTTTTGAATTCGAGGCTTCTGGCGCCAAAATTGATGAGCAAGCCGACTTCCAGGTCATACGCCTCCAGGTAGTTGATGGCCTGGGCCAGATGAACGTCTTCCAGTTGGATAATAGCCTTCAATTCCACACAGACAACATTGCCCACCAGGAAATCCACCCGTCTCGTCCCGATGTTGTGGCCTTTGTAGTAAATCGGCATGACATGTTCGCGGCTGAAAGGAATGTCCTGGTCCGCCAGTTCGATTTCTAATGCCCGCTGATAGATCACCTCCTGAAAGCCATTCCCCAGAGCAGAATGCACCGTCATGGCACACCCGATGATCTGGCCGGTCAGCTCCGAATACTTATACTCCTTCCTCATCCCATAAATCCCATAAATCACAGTTCAGACGAATTGGTTCAACGCCACATAATCCTTCACATACTCGGGAATGAGCGCGCGGTATTTCTCCGGCACGGCCCGGAAGTCGCCGATGGAAAAAACCGGAGAGGTGGCCAGCCTGGCGAACTGCCGCTTGTCGATGATGTCACGGGTGTAGCCGTCGGTGGTGTAGGCTTTGAAGTAGGTCTTGATAGCCACGACGGAGTCCGCCCGTGTTGGCGTGTGGTCGCTAACAAACTTGGCAAATTCTTCTTCCAGCAGTTCGTCCTTGGATTTGAAGCGCGGGATGATGTCGAAAATTTTTTCCAGAATTTCACGCAGGCTCAGACGGCGGTCCACGGCGGCCGCCTTGCGCAGCTTGGCGAGGGTATAGTGCTCCTCGGGCTTGTCGAAGACTTCGTGGTTGACGTAGTCGATGACGCGGTCCCACTGTCCGGCCTCAACGGCCTGGACGATGGTCTGGTCCTCCCGCACAGTATCCGCAAACCGGTCGAAGAACACCCGGTCTATCCTCATTCCCTCCAGGCCGATGGTTTCTTCTGCAATTTCTTCAAGAATGTCACGGCCCAGATGCTCGTAGGTGCCGTAGCGCTGCGGACCGTCGCCGTTCCCCTGAGCCCCGGGCCGGGGCAGTTCAAGGACCTCGTCGTAGTTGAACTCGGTCTCGAAGTATTCGCAATTGCCGAAGAAGTCGAACAGCTTGAAGGCGGTTTTGTGCGGCCGGGCGACACCATCCTTCAGGTCTTCGTCGAACAGTTGGTCAAGAAAGTTGTGCCTGCGGGTCCCGCGTCCCTTGATCTGAACGAAATCGGTGGGTGAGAAGATGGGCCGGAACATGCCGAGATTCAGGATATCGGTGCAGTCGTAACCGGTCGTCATCATACCGACCGTCACACAGATGCGCGCCTTGCTGGTCTTATAGTCGGGCAGGAAGTTGCCCGAGCCGAGCAGGTTATTATTGGCAAAGTTGATGGTGAACTGCTGAGCGTCGGATACCTGTGAGGTGACCTGCACAGCGAAGTCGGATTGGTACTTGCCGGGAAACATGCGATCGGCCATCTGGTTGAGGATTTGGGTGAGCTTGGCTGCGTGGTTCTGGCTGACGGCAAAGATGATGGATTTGCCGACTTCGCCGCTGATCGGGTCGCGTAGCGTATTCTCAAGAAAAGTCTTACAGAACAATTGGTTGGTAGCTTCGGAAAAGAAGCGTTTCTCGAACTCGCGCTGCTTGTACGATTCCTGCTGATCCTCGCCGTTGCCATCGGTGAACGACACCACAAAGCCCTCTTCGGACAGGAGTTGGGTGGTCACTTCCGTGCGTGCGTCCACCACGGTCGGGTTGATCAGAAAACCGTCCCTGACACCGTCGAGCAGTGAGTAGCGAAAGGTTGGCTGTCCGCTCTCGCAGCCGAAGGTCCGGTAGGTGTCCATCAGCAGCCGACGCTCGGCCTCGCGTGGGTCCCGCGTCGCGCGTTTGGCAGGGTCGAAGCTCCGTAAGTAGTCGCGGGGCGTGGCAGTCAGACCGAGCTTATAGCCCACAAAATAGTCGAATACCGCCCGCGCGTTGCCGCCAATCGAGCGGTGCGCTTCGTCGGAGATCACCAGATCAAAGTCCGTGGGTGAGAAAAGCCGCTGGTATTTGTTATTGAACAGCAGGGACTGGACGGTACTGACGACGATCTCGGCCCGCCGCCAGTCGTCACGCTTCTCCTTATAGACGACCGTCTGAAAATCCGCCGCCAGCAGCCCGACAAACGCCTTGCGGGCCTGCTCCTCCAGTTCCAACCGATCAACCAGAAACAGCACCCGGTTGGCATTGCCGGAACGCAGAAACAGCTTGATAACCGCCGCCGCGGTGAGGGTTTTGCCCGTGCCGGTCGCCATCTCGAACAGAAAGCGGTCGTTACCGTCTTGAACGGCGCGTTGCAACGCATGAACGGCCTTGAGTTGATAGGCGCGCAGAAAGCGCAAGGCGCTGGCCTGAATGAATCCGGGACGCTCGGCTGTATTTTTCCAGGCCGCTTCGGCGGCGTAGCGCGGGCGCTGGGTCAGGACGATATAGTCGTCGTTGACCTGTTCATTGATCAGACGCTGCGGGTCGGGCGAGGCATTCGCATAGCCGGCCACCGAGTCCGGTGTGGGAAACGCCGTGATAAGGTATGGATTGCCGCGCTCCAGGTCCCAGAAGTAGTGCAGGTTCCCGTTGGAGAGCGTGACGAAACGGCAGTTCAGCGAACGGGCGTATTTGCGGGCCTGCTCTTTGCCGACCAGCGGATTCTTGTCCTCAGCCTTGGCCTCCAGCACGATGAGCGGGAAGCCCTTGGCGTCGAGCAGCAGAAAGTCGATATAGCCTTTTTGGATGTTCTCGAAGTTCTCGCCCAAACCGTCCAGGTCGGACGCCTTCATCGTGACGCTGGGTTCAAGCTGGATATTGGCGGGTTGGTCACCGTCGGCAAAGAAACGCCAGCCAGCGGCTTCGAGTAGCGTATTGATCTTGATGCGGGCGGTGGCTTCGTTCATTCCGTAGTCATACTACACCTTCGAAATCTCGGTGGATATTCCCGAGACGATGACTGATGCGCAGCATGCGTAGCCTCCCTTTCTCATTTTGGCAGGTCTGGGGCGGGAACGCCCAGGTGGCGCAGGCGCAGCCCGTTCCAGGCTCTGCGTAATACCCGCCGCACCGCCGGAACCTGTGTCCCGGCGACTTTCACGCAGATTCCACACTCCCTCGGCAGGACGGTTGTCCCGGCCACGAGAACGGTGTCGGGGAATGAGTCCTCCTGGAGCTCCGCCTGGATTTCACGCGCCCAGCTATCGGTCACCGGCCGGCCAACAAGAACGGCTTGGCCCCAAACGTGATAGCGGTCCAGGACGCCAGGGCCGGTGAGGCGCTGCTGGAGGGGCAGGGCGAGGCTGTGTTCCCGCATAAGGAGGTCGCCGGCAGCGTCCGTGACCGTCAGGCTGGTCGAGAGCGCTTCAAACGGCTCCTGGCTCACATTCCCTCGGATGAGAAAAATTTCGGCAAAGAAAAAGCTCGCCTGCTGGCCGAGTTGGACGCGCAGTTGCTGGCCGAAACGCGCGCGGGGAAAAAGAATAACGGGCTCGGGACAGTATTCTGCATAGGCCCCCGCACCCAAAACAAACGACACGCTTTGCAGTGCACAGTTGGCCGTCATGGAGTGGATCTTCTCTGCGGCCTGGTTGGTAATATGGACGTGGGCAGTATCGCCCAGATTGAACTGAAGCCTTGCACGATCGCCCTGAATCAAGCCGCCGGCGGGTGTTTGGACGTATACCACCGCCATACCGGGCAGGGCGGGGTCCAAATACCAGGGCCGGGTCAGATGAAAAGGATGGGACACAAACGACTGCTGAAGCTGGGTCCTTCCCGCCCCCGCTACGGCAAAGGTCAGTTTGCACGTGCCCGACTTGCCGGCTGAGCCAGCCGGCCGCTGATTGAGCGCATCAGACAGATAAGGCTGGAACGATTGTGGCCAGAAAGCGGCATCAAGAGAGCGGTCCGGCCGGGAGGCGTCATGCTCGGACACTGTCATAGGGGGAACTAGACAAAGAGCAACTCGCGTTCAACCCACTCGCCCACGTCCTGAATCCCCAGCCCTGTCTTACAGTTGGTCAGCACAACGGGCCGCGGCCCACGAGCGTGGTGGGCATCCTGCGTCATCGTCTCAAGATTTGCGCCAACATAGGGGGCAAGATCGACCTTGTTGATAACCAGGAGATCCGAGCGGGTCACGCCCAGCCCCCGCTTGCGTGGAATGTCATCACCCCCGGCCACGTCAATGACAAAAACAAAGGCGTCGGCGAGTTCCGGAGAATATGTTGACGCCAGATTGTCCCCGCCACTTTCCAGGATAATGAGGTCCAGGGCGGGAAACTGCTCCTCCAATTGACGGACCGCTTCCAGGTTCATGGTCGGGTCTTCGCGAATGACCGTATGGGGGCAGGCGCCGGTCTCAACGCCGACAATGCGTTCCGGGGAAAGGAAGCCACGACTGCGCAGGCGTTGGGCGTCCTCCTGGGTCAGAATATCATTGGTGATGACCGCGACCTGCCGCCCCTGGCGCTGAAGATAGGGCACCACCTGTTCAATCAGTGCGGTCTTTCCCGAGCCGACCGGCCCACCAATCCCGAGACGGGGAACTTCTGCATAGTCTGTCATACAGCCTCACCTGCCGTTCAGGATGCCTGGATGCGTTTACTCTTTCAGGAAACCCTGCTCTGACGCCTTTTGGAGCGCCCGTTGCCGGACGGTTGCATCCTCTGTATTGCCCTCGGTCAAACCGTTCAAGCCCAGAACCGTCCGTTGTCCGCCGAACGGAACCAGTTGTACGACCTTTTCTTCTCCCGGCTCAAAGCGAACAGCCGTACCGGCTGGAATATCAAGCCGAAGACCAAAGGCTGTGGCCCGAGGAAAACGCAACGCGCGGTTGGCTTCGAAGAAGTGATAATGCGAACCCACCTGAATCGGCCGGTCTCCGGTATTGAGCACAGTGACGGCCTGCACGGGCCGTCCGGCGTTGAGAACGACTGCACCTTCAGCCGGCAGGATTTCCCCAGGAATCAGCGGAGAAGCCGTTTTTTCGGTCGGCATTGACACCTCTCTTGTCTTTCGTGGCCCTCACTTCTGTCTGCCATATACGGACTCTGAGAGCAATAATCTTGCCGAGGTATATGAGGTCCCAAAGAGTGAGGAATCAGGGTGGTTGCTCAGGTTTCACGGAAAATGTGCTGAATTTGTGAGCCTGAAAATCAACACCTTGTATAATAATAGGGCAAATTGATGCTTCTCGGACAGGTCGAAAAAGAAAGCTGTGCTCTCCCGTGAATAAAAATGAAAACCGCCTGGAACATTGTCTTTTCTCCAATGTATCGAGTCTCAATATATCCCATCTTTTATAGTCTTCCTGTCATTTTCCAAACTCTGGCCTCTATCTTGCTCCTTCCCTCGATTTTGTCCTAATCGCTCGCAGTCGAAAGGAAGGAGTACCTACGAATATGAGAGGAAGAGGAAGACGTGTCGCACTGGCCCGTCTCATTGCAGGAATTGTTGTCAGCACCCTGGCGACCCCGGTGCTGGCCGATGAACTCAGCGAGTTACGCCAGCAACTTGCCGAGCAACACAAGGTCATGCAGGCCCTTGAGAGTCGCATGATGGAGCTGGAAGCAAAAGAGAAGGAACGGACCGAGAAAGGGGTCGATTTTGGCTACGCAGCGGGAACGCGGAAGAAAGGTTTTGCTGCGGAAGATGTGTATGACAATGGGTTTTTTATCCGCAGCAAAGATGGGCGCTACTCGGTCAACCTGAATGGTTTCCTTCAGGCCCGATACACCATGACCGCGCCGAACGAGGGGAAAAGCCGCAACAACTTCGACGTTGCTCTGGCACGACTGGCATTCTCCGGGAATGTCTTTGATCCCAAAGTCAAATATTTCTTCCAGTACGAGGCTACGACGTTCGGCAACAGCAATAACGCCACCATGCTCGACTGGTGGATGCAGTACAGCCACTCCCAGTATCTGAATGTGCAGGCCGGTCGTTTTATTCTGCCCTATAGTCGCCAGTTCTACACCCATCCGGGTAATCTGCTGTTCCCCGATCTGTCCGTGGCGGACTATGCGTTCAACCTGCAGCGCGCGGTCGGCGCCAACGTCAGCGGTAAGGTCGGCAAGCTGTCCTACCACGGCGTGGTGACCAACAGCATCCGGGCGCTGGACGCCGGCGGGCAGCAGAACGCCGGGGGCGAAGTCGCCTGGCAGGGACGCCTGGAATACGACCTGCTGGACGCCTACGGTTACCTGGAAAGCTCGCCGACTCCGGCCCTGTCCCCGCAGCTATCCATCGGGATTGCCGCGGCCTTCAATCCGGTGGACGACCCCTCCGGCTTTCAGAACGTCAGACGCGGCGACCGCACGACCAATGTCACTGTGGACGGCGGGTTTCGCTACCTGGGCTTTACCGCCCAAGCCGCGGGCTATTTTCGGCGCAACAATTATGAACACCGGGACGAGACCGGCCACGACTGGGGTTATTACGGACAGCTCGGCTATTACTTGACCGACAAGCTGGAGTTGGCCGCACGCGTCTCCGGGGTGGACTTCCAGTTTGCCAACTATGTCAGAACGGCCGGTGATGTCCGGGAGTACACGGCCGGCCTTAACTATTATCTGTACGGCCACAACGTGAAGCTTCAGATGGACTACAGCTATCTGGATGGCGACCCGTTTCTCGGTCGGGCCACGAGCGCTGACCAAGTCCGGGTACAAACCCAGATTCTGTTCTAAGGATGCAGTAACCGCATAACGAAAAGGAGAAGTCGAATGATGATCTCATTGACCTATGTTCCCCGCCGCGCGTGGCTCATGGCCGCCCGCCTGATGCTTCCGGTCGGCCTGCTGGTCGGATTACTCACCTGGCTGCCGGCCGCTCAGGCGGCCGAGCCCATTAAGGTGGGCATCCTGCACTCGCTGAGCGGGACTATGGCGATCAGTGAAACCTCGCTGAAGGATGTGGCCCTGATGGCGATTGAAGAAATTAACGAGGCCGGTGGGTTGCTGGGCCGTCCGGTCGAGCCGGTGGTGGTTGACCCGGCCTCGGACTGGCCGCTCTTTGCCGAAAAAGCGCGCGAGTTGATCCAGCAGGAAAAAGTCGCGGTCGTCTTCGGCTGCTGGACTTCGGTGTCCCGCAAATCGGTCTTACCCGTCTTTGAAGAGCTGAACGGCTTGCTCTTCTATCCGGTCCAGTACGAAGGCGAAGAGTCTTCTTTCAATGTGTTCTACACGGGTGCCGCGCCAAACCAGCAGGCGATTCCCGCCGTCGAATATCTGATGAGCGAGGACGGCGGCGGAGCGGAACGCTTCGTGTTGCTGGGCACGGATTATGTCTATCCCCGAACGACGAATAAAATTCTCAACTATTTTCTGGAATCCAAGGGAGTGGCCAAAGCCGATGTCATGGAGCTCTATACGCCATTCGGGCATAGCGACTATCAGACCATCGTGGCTGACATCAAGAAATTTGCGGTTGGCAAACAAACCGCGGTGGTTTCCACGATTAACGGCGACTCGAACGTGCCGTTCTACAAAGAACTGGCCAACCAGGGGCTGAAGGCTGAGGACATTCCCGTTGTCGCCTTCTCGGTTGGCGAGGAAGAACTCCGGGGTATTGATACGGCCCCGCTGGTCGGTCATCTGGCGGCCTGGAATTATTTCATGTCGGTCGAGACCCCCGAGAACAAAGACTTTGTGGCCAAGTGGAATGCCTATGTGAAAAAACATGCACTGCCGGGCGGCGATAAGCGGGTGACCAACGACCCGATGGAAGCCACCTATATTGGTATCCAGATGTGGGCCCAGGCGGTCGAACAAGCCCAAACAACCGAGGTTGATGCCGTGCGCCAGGCCGTTGGCAATCAGGTGGTGCGCTCGCCCTCCGGCTTTGACATCAGCATGGATGCCAAGAACCACCATCTGCACAAACCAGTCCTGATTGCCGAAGTCCGCGAAGACGGCCAGTTCGATATCGTCTGGAACACCGAAGGACCCATTCGGGCCCAGGCCTGGAGTCCGTTTATCCCGGATAGCGCCAAAAAGGTTGCCGACTGGACCTATCCCTGGGTGTGTGGTAACTGCACCGAGCCCAAGTTCAAAAACTAGGGACTCTATCCTTGACGCACCGGTAGCCGGAACGAAGCCGGGGAACGCACTCTCCGGTTTCGTTCCGTGCCTGAAACAGTATGAACGTCCGCTCCTTTCTCTTGTGTCTGAGCGCCCTCCTGATGCTCGGCCTCCCGTCTCCCCCCGCTGCCTCTGCTGCAGGGGGAGACCTCACCTCCCTCCTCCAGGGACTCGGAGCCAAGAGCCGTCGGGATGTCCGCCAGGCCATAACGGCGCTCGGCAGGCTGAACGACCCGGCCGCGCTGCCGGCTCTCGAAGCTTTAGGCGACCGGCGTTTGCGGGTCGATGAGGCCGGACTCATCTACATCACAGCCGAAGACGGCAGCCTGCGTGCCGCGCTCAGTGGGGAGACTGTGGCGCTGGACGCGGCCACGCTGCGGACGCCTCGGATCAATAATGCCATTCGGCGAGCGCTCCGGCCGGTTATTGCCCAACTTCAGTTACATGCCCCCGACGCTGCCGTACGCCTGGCCGCGGCGGAAGAGCTGACCAGGCGTCCGCGGCCCGAGATGATGGGCCCTCTTCAGGCTGCCCTGGAGCGCGAGACCGAGGCTGCGGTGCGGGACGTCCTGGCCGTCGCCCTGGCACAAATGCAGCTCCAGAGCGAAGACCAAGCGGTGCGGCTGGCCGCCATTCGGATGATTGGTGAGTCGGGCAATCTTGGCCTGCGGCCCCAACTGGAAGCCCTGGTCGCGACAAACGAAGACGGCTCTTTTGTTGAGGCCGACCCGGAGGTACGCGCAGCCGCCGAGGCCGCTCTGGCACGCTTTGAGCGCACCCAGTTTCTGATTAACAGCCTGGGGAATCTCTTCTATGGGGCGAGTCTTGGAAGCGTGTTGCTTCTGGCTGCCCTTGGCTTGGGCATCACGTTTGGCCTCATGGGTGTCATTAACATGGCCCACGGCGAGATGTTGATGCTCGGCGCATACGCCAGCTATGTGGTCCAGGGCGTCTTTCAGGAGAGTTTCCCGGCGTGGTTTGACTGGTATCTGGCGGTGGCGATTCCGGCCGCCTTTGGAGTGTGTCTGCTGACGGGGATGATCCTGGAGCGCGGGGTGATCCGCTTTTTATACGGTCGCCCCCTGGAAACCTTGCTCGCAACCTGGGGTATCAGCCTCGTGCTGATTCAGAGCGTGCGCCTCATTTTTGGGGCCCAAAATGTGCAGGTGGCGAATCCGGCCTGGCTGTCGGGTGGCGTCGAAGTCCTGTACGGTGTGGTCTTGCCGTATAGTCGGCTGGCCATTCTCCTGTTCGTCGCGCTGGTGGTCGGCCTGGTCTGGCTCATTCTCCAGCGGACCCGTCTGGGCTTACAGGTCCGAGCCGTCACCCAGAACAGACCCATGGCCTCCTGCATGGGCATATCGGCCAACCGCGTCGATATGTGGACCTTTGGCCTGGGCTCGGGTATCGCCGGTCTGGGTGGGGTGGCGCTGTCCCAGATTGGCAATGTCGGGCCGGAACTCGGCCGCCTGTATATTGTGGATTCGTTCATGGTCGTGGTGCTGGGCGGGGTCGGGAATATCGCCGGCACGGTGGTGGGTGCGCTGAGTCTGGGCCTGGTCAATAAGCTGCTCGAACCGGTCGCCGGCGCGGTATTGGGAAAAATCGGCGTGCTCATTTTTATTGTCCTCTTCATCCAGCAGCGGCCCCAGGGCTTATTTGCGCTCAAGGGCCGCCTGGCGGAAAGCTAAGTCGGTGGCGAGTTCTTCATTGTCCGAGACCTCCCCAGAGCCGTTGGTGGCCGACCCGCCGGCACAGTCTGAGCCGGCCGGCTCCGTGCTGACGACCCTGCTGCGGCTTCATACCCGAGGCGAGTGGAGCCTGGTCGGGCTATTCTTCTTCCTTGGAGCGATCGTCATTCCCGGCCTGAATCTTCTGCCGGCTGACTCGGCGTTCCACTTTCCGGACTATCTCATTCCGCTGCTCGGCAAGTTCATGTGCTATGCCCTGGTCGCTCTGGCCGTGGATCTGATCTGGGGCTATGCCGGCATTCTCAGCCTGGGACACGGCGTGTTCTTTGCGCTGGGCGGCTATGCCATGGGGATGTATCTGATGCGGGCCATTGGGACGGAGGGAGTCTATCGGAGCGAGCTGCCCGACTTCATGGTCTTTCTCGATTGGAAGGAACTGCCGTGGTACTGGTATGGGTTCAGCAACTTCGGGTTTGCTCTGGGGATGGCCCTCCTCGTCCCTGGCATACTGGCCTATATCTTTGGGTTTTTTGCCTTTCGGTCGCGGATTCGGGGGGTCTATTTCTCCATCATCACCCAGGCCATGACCTACGCCCTGATGCTGCTGTTCTTCCGCAACGACACGGGCTTCGGCGGGAACAACGGCCTGACCGATTTCAAGCGTCTGCTCGGGTTCTCGCTGCAAGAGCCGACGACCAAGCTGGGGCTCTACGTGACCTCTGTGGTGATCCTCGTGCTCGCCTATCTGGCCTGCCGCTATCTGGTCACGTCAAAGCTGGGGCGGGTACTCATGGCCGTTCGCGACGCGGAGAGCCGTTTGATGTTCTGCGGCTATAACCCGCATAGTTACAAACTCTTCCTGTGGACCCTGTCCGCGGTGCTGTGCGGTTTGGCGGGCGCGCTGTACGTTCCCCAGGTCGGGATTATCAACCCCAGCGAGATGCAGCCGGCCAATTCCATTGAGATGGCTATCTGGGTCGCGGTCGGGGGTCGCGGTACCCTGTCCGGCGCGCTGCTCGGCGCTTTTCTGGTCAATGGCGTCAAAAGCTGGTGCACTGCCGCGTTTCCCTATCTGTGGCTGTATATCCTCGGCGGGATGTTTATTGTCGTCACCCTCTTTCTCCCCCGTGGTGTGGTCGGTCTGTTGCGCCGGCAGACCGGTGAGACGACGAGAGAGGCGCCGGACCGGGGACGAGAACATGAATCGGGATAGACCGGAGGAAACTATCGATCAGGGCGGCAGCCCGTCCATGGCCCATGTGGCTCAGCCCGGACTGGATACCAGCCACGGCGTCATTCTCTACGCTGAAGACGTGACGGTGAGCTTTGATGGCCTGAAAGCCCTGAATGGGCTGACGCTATATCTCAACGCCGGCGAGCTGCGCTGTCTGATTGGCCCCAACGGAGCCGGTAAAACAACCTTGTTGGACGTCATCACCGGCAAGACCCGGCCGGACACCGGGACGGTATTTTTCGGCAATAACCTGGACCTGACGCAGCTCTCGGAATACGACATCGCCCTGGCCGGCATCGGTCGGAAGTTTCAGCGCCCGACCGTCTTCCACGGCCATACTGTTTTCGAAAACCTGGAGCTGGCCATGCAGGCGAGTAAAAAGGTCTGGCATAGCCTGCTCGCCCGGCTGAGCCGTACGCAGCACGAGCGCATTGCCTCGACCGCTGACACGATCGGCCTCCTCGATCAGCTCTACACCCGCGCCGGACTGCTCTCGCACGGACAAAAGCAGTGGTTGGAACTCGGCATGTTGCTGATTCAGGACCCACAGTTACTGTTGGTGGACGAGCCCGTGGCCGGCATGACCCACCAGGAGACTGAACGCACGGCCGAACTGCTGGTGTCGCTGGCCGGCAAACATACCGTCGTGGTGGTCGAACACGACATGGAGTTTGTCCGCAGCCTGGCCCGGACAGTGACGGTCTTGCACGAGGGCCGCGTCCTGGCCGAGGGCAGTATGGAAGAGGTCCAGAGCGACCCCCGGGTGGTCGAGGTCTATTTGGGAGCCTAGCCGGTTGAGGACGCCGATGATCCGCATTCAGGACCTGAATCAATACTATGGCGAGAGTCATATTTTATGGGATGTTGCCCTTCACATCCCGGCCGGGTCCTGTACCTGCCTGATGGGCCGGAACGGGGTTGGCAAGACCACGCTGCTCAAGACCATCATGGGCATCCTGCCCATCGCCTCCGGCAGCCTCCAGTTTGAGGACACCGAGTTGGCGCGTCGTCCGGCGGCGCTGCGGGCGCGCCTCGGCATCGGCTACGTTCCCCAGGGCCGCGAGATCTTTCCGCAACTGACCGTTGAGGAAAACCTGCGCATCGGCCTGCCGGCGCGCCGGGATGCGGTCGGGACGGTCCCCGAGTCGGTGTTTCACTATTTTCCTGTGCTCAAGCACATGCTCGGCCGGCGGGGCGGGGATCTGTCCGGCGGACAGCAGCAGCAGTTGGCCATAGGCCGTGCTCTGGCCCTGAACCCGAAGCTGCTGATCCTGGATGAGCCGACCGAGGGCATTCAGCCCAATATCGTCCAGGAGATCGGCGATATCCTGCTGCGGCTCAACCAGGAAGAAAACCTGACCATTCTGTTAGTTGAGCAGAAACTGCCCTTTGCCCGCCGGGTGGCGGATGCCTTTGCCGTGATGGAAAAGGGCAGTGTGGTTGCCGATGGGCCCATCACCGCCTTGACGGATGATATTGTCCGGCAGCATTTATCAGTCTAGGGTCTTGCCATATGCACTTTACTCCGCACGAACAAGAGAAGCTGCTGATTTATCTGGCCGCCCAACTGGCCCGGGAACGACGGGCGCGCGGGTTGAAGCTGAACTATCCCGAAGCCCTGGCCCTGATTACCAGCGCGGTGCTGGAAGGAGCTCGGGACGGGCAATCCGTGTCGGAGCTGATGTCATACGGCGCGACCATCCTCGGTCGGGACGAGGTGATGGACGGGGTGGCCGAGATGCTCGATCTGGTGCAGGTCGAGGCCACTTTCCCGGACGGGACCAAGCTGGTCAGCGTTCACCAGCCGATTCGCTGAGGCCTGGGCCTGGTCGAAAGGAGAGACGGATGAGTCAGACGATGGAACACCGCCGGTATGCCGCCATGTTCGGGCCGACCGTTGGCGACCGGGTCCGGCTGGCCGATACCGATTTGATCATTGAAGTCGAGCAAGATCACACCCAGTTCGGGGATGAGGTGAAATTCGGCGGTGGCAAAGTCATTCGCGACGGCATGGGGCAGTCGCCCGTCCAGACTTGTTCTCAAGGCGCGCCGGACTTGGTGATTACCAATGCGACCGTGGTTGATCACTGGGGTATTGTGAAAGCCGATGTCGGGGTGAAGGACGGCCGGATTTGCGGCATCGGCAAGGCCGGCAATCCCCTCCTGATGGAGAGTGTTTCGCCCGAACTGGTCATCGGCCCTGGGACGGAGATTCTAGCCGGCGAAGGCAAGATTCTGACCGCCGGCGGCATTGATGCCCACATTCATTTTATCTGCCCCCAACAGATCACCGAAGCCCTGGCGTCGGGTATCACCACCATGTTCGGCGGGGGAACTGGCCCGGCCACCGGGACCAACGCGACCACCTGTACCCCAGGGCCGTGGAATATCGCCCGGATGCTCGAATCGATTGAGGACTTCCCCATGAATCTCGGTTTTCTGGGCAAGGGCAATGCCTCTCGTCCCGAGGCCCTGCGTGAGCAGCTCGAAGCCGGGGCCATGGGGCTTAAACTTCACGAAGACTGGGGCTCGACACCTGCCGCGATTGACTGTGCGCTCTCCGTGGCCGACGACTATGACGTCCAGGTCGCCATCCACACCGACACCCTGAACGAGACCGGCTATGTTGAGGATACGATTGCGGCCTTCAAGGGCCGCGCCATCCACACCTACCATACCGAGGGAGCAGGCGGGGGCCATGCGCCGGATATTATCAAGGTATGCGGCTTCCCGAACGTGTTGCCGTCGTCAACAAACCCAACCCGGCCCTTTACCGTCAATACCATAGACGAACACCTCGACATGCTGATGGTCTGCCACCATCTGGACCCCGGTGTTCCCGAGGACGTGGCCTTTGCCGAATCGCGTATTCGACCGGAAACGATTGCGGCCGAGGACGTGCTGCACGATATGGGCGCTTTCAGCATGATGGCGTCGGACTCCCAGGCCATGGGCCGCGTCGGAGAAGTGATTCTCCGTACCTGGCAAACCGCCCATAAGATGCGAGTCCAACGTGGCCGCCTGTCGGAAGAGACCGGAGAGAACGATAATTTTCGAGTCAAGCGCTATATTGCCAAATACACCATCAACCCGGCCCTGACCCACGGCATCGCCCACCAGGTGGGCTCGATTGAGGTCGGCAAGCTGGCAGACCTGGTGGTGTGGGAACCGAAATTTTTTGGCGTCAAGCCGGAACTGATCCTCAAGGGTGGCTTCATTGCCTGGGCGGCGATGGGTGATCCCAACGCCTCAATTCCAACCCCCCAACCGGTGTTCGGACGGCCGATGTTCGGCCACCTGGGCCGGGCTCCGGCCTCGCTGTCTATGAGCTTTGTTTCACGCGCCGCCCACGAAAACGGCCTGGGTCAGCGCTTACGGCTCCAGAAGCCGCTCGTCCCGGTCCAGGGCTGCCGGAGCGTCGGAAAAAAAGACCTGATCCACAACCAGGCCCTGCCGGACATAGAGGTCAACCCGGAGACCTACGTCGTCAAAGCCGACGGGGAAATCCTCACCTGCGAACCGGCTCAGGTCCTGCCCCTCGCCCAGCGTTATTTTCTCTTCTGAAAACGGCAAGTATAAGTTTACTTTATAAACAAAACAAATTTAATTCAGTTAAACTTATCTTGCCAAAGTCGGCTACCTCGGCTATAGTTCCTCTCATTGAACAAATCGTTCAGGTCATCATCGTCAGGTCCTCCCCGTCCTGACGATGGTTCAAGGCTCGCAGGTTTCCCCTCCTTTACCCTGCGAGCCTTTTTCTTTTGAGCGATCAGACGCTAAACACGTGCACGGACGCGACTGCGTTTTCGCCGTCCAGGACGCCGCCGCCGTTTTCGGTCAGGCCGACCTTGGCGCCCGCGACCTGCCGCTCACCCGCTTCGTCGCGGAGCTGCCAGAATATCTCGCAGATCTGGGCAACCCCGGTTGCGCCGACCGGATGACCCTTGGCCAGGAGGCCACCACTCGGATTGACCGGACAGCGACCACCAAGCTGGGTCACGCCCTCGTCAATCAGTTTCCCGCCCTCGCCCGCTTGGCACAGACCCAGTTCCTCATACACCAGCAGTTCGGCCGGCGCGGTGGCATCGTGGACCTCAATCACCTGGAGATCATCCGGCCCAAGCCCGGCCTGCTCGTACGCCTTGCCGGCGACAGACGGCACGATGCCAGGGGAATCGGCCGCCTGTCTATTGCTCGAACCCAAGGTTGAAGCTTTGACATAAACGGGCCGGGTGGTGAGTTGGCGGGCTTTGTCGGCCGTTGTGACCAGGGCTGCGGCCGCGCCATCGCCAATCGGGGAACACATCATGCGGGTGAGGGGGTCCGCGATGAGGGGCGCGGCCAGCACATCCTCGACCGAGCGCTTGGTTTGATACTGGGCATGCGGGTTCAGGCTGCCGTTGGTGTGATTCTTGGCGGCAATGCGGGCAAACTGTTCCTGCGTCGTACCGTAGCGCTGCATATGCTGGCGGGCGAGGTTGGCATAATAGTCCATGAACACGCTGCGGGATTGACCGGCCCCCGCGCTTTGCTCGCCGCTCATCTCTCTGGCAAAGGTATCGGCCAGCTCCAGATCGATGGCGCTGCCAATCGCCTCGAACGTCCGCTGCTTATCCGGGTGAAAGAGCTTTTCCATCCCGAGTGCGAGCACAACGTCATACATCCCGGACGCGACGTAGAGCCAGGCCAGATGAAAGGCGGTGGACGAGCTGGCACACGCGTTTTCCGTATTGATGACCGGGATGCCACCGATGCCGAGTTCGCGCAGCACGACCTGACCCCGGATACACTCCTGTCCGGTAATCAGACCGGCCACCGCATTGCCCACGGCCGCGGCCTCAATATCCTGCGTAGCGACCCCTGCCGATTGTACGGCCCCTTCAATCGCCTCACGGGCCAAATCCTTCATGCTGCGATCCACATGTTTGCCAAAGCGCGTCATCCCCGCTCCAACGAGTGCAACCTGTCGCATACCATTCCCCTTTCCTGTAGATGTGAGGGCTCCTAGTCTACCAAAGGAGGCAGACCGGATGGAAGACGCGTTTGCGATTATCGGTCAATGGATCGGCCTGGTGAAGTCGGCCAAACTGTCCATTGCAGAGGTGAGTCAGGATTGTGAAGCCCGCGTGGCCGCCGGAGCGGTCAGTGCCGAGGAGGACTTTCAGGAAGCGGTGCGTTCCGTGTTTGAAGCGTTGAGCACCCTCCAGGTGCGCCTGGAAGAACAAGAGGAATTGCTGGAAGCGGAACTGGAGGATGAGGAAGCGTGATACGAATGCAGCTGGAAATGTCAGATTACGCTAGGCTAATCCGACCTGCGGGCTGTTGTACGCAACTTGTAGAGGAATCTCTGATTAAGTATTCTCATAAAGAATAGCATGGATGAACTACCAGCGTTCCCCGAGGGGTGGTATTTCGTCGCCAGCCGCGAGTCCATTCTGCGGGAGAAACTGATCGAGAAGACCTGGCTGGGCGAGGAAATCGTCGTCTGGTGCGACGAGGCCGACCGGGTCTGCGTGGCCGGCGCGGTATGTCCGCACCTGGGCTCATACCTGGGGCCGGCGGCTGGCGGTCGGGTCTGCAACGGTCGCCTCGTCTGTCCGTTTCACGGCTTTGCGTACGATACGACCGGCCAGTGCGTGGCGACTCCGAACGCCCCGGCGCCCAGCGCCGCAAAACTGAAGGTGTATGCGACCAGAGAAATCCTCGGCCTGGTTTTCGCCTGGTTCGGGAGCGGCGGCCGGCCAGTGCAGTGGGACCTGCCGGATGAGCCGCTCACCGGAGCGGACTGGGGCGAATTGAGATTCCGCCCCCTCCGGTTCCGTGGCCATCCCCAGGAAACAGCCGAGAACTCTGTTGACCTGGGGCACCTGGGCTACGTCCACGGCTACGAGAATACCAGGCTGGTCGGTTCGGTCACGGTGGACGGGGCCTATCTGAAGAGTTGTTTCGACTTCAGACGCGTGCGCAGGATACTCGGCCTGAAGGACCTCGTGTACGATGTCTCGGCCGTCACCCACGTCTATGGACTGGGCTACTCCTTCGTGGAAATCCACGAGAAAACCATCGATATGCAGGCGAGATTATGGGCCCTCGCAACACCCATCGACGGCGCCCTCATCGATTTTGTGCTGGTCAGCCAGGTGCGGGAAATCCGCAAGCCCCGACGGTTTTTCTCGGGTCTGGGTTTCGTCCCGATGAAATTGCGCCACAGGCTGATGAATCACATTCTGCTTTCACAGCAAAAACGGGATGTGTTGCAGGATGTGACGATCTGGGAACGGAAGCGGCATCGCACGCCCCCTCGGCTGTGCCGGACCGACGGCCCCATAGGGCTCTACCGTCGCTATTGTCGGCAGTTCTATCCGGAGCTTCAGCCGGCAAGGCCGGGGGCGGGCAGGCTCCGGGGTCCGGCATGACGCCGGCGTTCAGTCCTGCGCTTTTCTGAATCTCCGACCGTGCATGATCCCCCCGTAATAGTTGAACATCCGCCGCGCCTCGGGATCGTCGAAGGGATAATCCGCGCCGAGCTGCGTTGCCGCGGCAAGCCCGCTGACAAAACAGGTTTCCTGGCTGTTGACCAGCGTGTGAGCGCCACAGTGCCAGGTCTGCCTCTTGCCCTGGATGAAGCGGAACAAAGGAACGAGCAGGGCGATGTGGCGCACGTCATGCACAATATGTTGGAACCACCGCTTTTCGATGATCTTGTCTTCAGCGATTTTGCTGATGGGGTTGTAGGTCACCAGACAGGGCTTGTCGGACCGATTGGCCCACGGCTGCTGGTTGTGCATGATATAGGTGATTTCATAATTGTCCGGTCGAGCGCCGTACTGCTCGATATGATTGCTCCGCGTTGTCAGGGGCTTCACTGCGTTGTCCGGCAGGACCGAGGCGTCCGAATGCACGACCGTATGGTTGTGCAGTTCGCTCTCGTACCGGACCGACGAGAGAAGAGAGCGCTCCAGCAGCGTGGGTTTGTCGAGGATCATCAGCGTCTGGTTCGCATTGCAGGCGAAGATCACCTCGTCGAACGTCTCCCGTAGGCCGTCTTCGTCCTCGACCACGATGCCGGACGACTGGCGATACACCTTTCGGACCGGCCGGTTGAGGTAGAGCTTGTCCCGGAAATTGGCCGACAGGTTTTCGTAGATACGTCGTGTTCCCTGGTCCCAGGTCTGCATGGGCGTGGCGCTTTCGATGTCAAAGAATTCGAGATACCGCGTAAAGAGAGACGCCGGCATGTCGAACACATTGGTCGCCATCAGGAAGTTGACGAACATGGGCTTCAGTATCTTGTACCGGAAGTCCCCGGAAAGACCGGCCAGATTCAGGACCGTCCCCATGCTGATGTAGTTGAACGGATTGAGGGCGTTCAGAAATTTCGACTGGGCACGGCTCAGCCAACCGAACCAGTGCAGACGCCTCAGGACACGTTGAAACTTGGCAATTTCGGACTGTAATTGCTGTCTGATGTCGGAGTCGAAATCGTGGGCGTACACACCGCCCCGGTACTTCACGCTATAGCTGAACCTGGTGTCGAGCAGTTCGATGCCGAACTGCTTCAGCAGCAACAGGATGTGGTGATACACCGACGGAATACAGGCGGTGACGGAAATGTCGAAGGGAATGGAGCTGCCGTCGTCCTGCGGCATATCGGCGGTGACCGCATTCCCGCCAAGCCGGTTCTGAGCCTCAAACAGCCGGAAATCGAATCGGTCCGGGTTGTGATCCAGCGCCCAGGCGGCCGCCAGCCCTGATATGCCGCCGCCAATAACGGCGATGCGCCGCGTGCCCGTGGTTGCTCCAGCGTCCATCGCGCGTCAGACGGGCAGCTCGCGCCTCTGCTCGGCGATGTGGAACTTCAGCTTCTTGCTCGGTTTCATCGACGGCAGCGGGCTGAACCGGAATGTGTAGTTCGCGGGGGACACCTTGAGCGTAAAGTAGTGCGCGACCATCAGCACATTGACGGCCAGTTGCAGGTTCATCCAGCGGGAGCCGAGACAGGTGTGCGTGCCCAGCCCGTACGGCGCGTACCCGGGACCGAGGTGCTCGTTGCGCGGGGGCAGATAGCGGTCGATATCAAAGGTGAAGGGGTCGGGAAAGACCTCGGGCATATAATGCGCGGCGGTCTGGGCAATATAGATCTGCACCCCCACCGGGAGTTCGTAGTCCTCGACCACACACGAATTCATCACGGTGCGTATGGACATCGGGACAACCGGGTACATGCGCAGGCACTCCATGAGGAAGCGATGCGTGACGTCGATCGCGGCTGGGCTGAAGTCCTCGCCCTCCGGGTCGCCGTTGGCGAACAGCGTGTCGGCCTCACTTTGAATTCTGGCGTACAGCTCGGGCTGCGAGGCCATGGCGTACAAAGCGAAGCTGAACGCATCGCCAAGGTAGACGCTGGCAATCAGGGCGGCTGAAAGAGCGAAACGCAGATTCGACTCCGGCATCAACTGCGGGTCGCTGGCGTGCAGGCTGAGCCAGTCATCCGCAAGGTCCCGCGGACATCCAGCCCGCTGGGCGGGGGTATGGACTCCCTGGACCCGTTCCAGCAGCGTGTCGACCACTTTCGCCCGGCGTCTCATGCCCGGGGTTTTCAGCATGAATTTGGGCAGGACCTTGGCGATGTGGGTGTTGAGCGCTCGTTCCTTGTACGTCATGAGATCGTCGATCAGGTCCTGCGAATCAACGCTGACGGAGAGCGGTGAAATTTGCGCGTTAATCATGCGTCGGCACAGGCGCGTCGCAGGGAAGATGTCTCCAACCGTCCAATCCGCCATGTATTGGCGCGCATGATGGTAGACTTGGTCCAACTGACCTAACAGTCTCCCGCGTGAATAGGCCGGCCCCATCGCCTTGCGCAGCCGGAAATGATCGGCGCCATCCAGGGAAGGGATCACCCCGGACGCGCCATAGACTTTCTCGAAGTCGGTAAAATAGTCCTTGGCTCTCAGATACATGCGCCCACGCTTATGCACCCAGTGGTTTGTCTCGGGCCCGGCCAGAAAGATCATGGGCTCGGAAAACGGGGGGCGGAGCTCAAACACCGGGCCGTACTCTTGGGTCAGGTCCGCAAAGAGCGCGGGGATATTGCCGACGCGAATATGGCGATTGAGCAGCAATTTGCTCAGGGAAACCGCCGGAATTTTCTTCGCCAGGGCGGAACGCCGAAGCACCGGACCGGCGAGGTTGTGGGAGACTGCCTCAGCGATGGAGCGGCCGATCAAATCCATCTTGCAGATGGCCTCGATGCGCGTCTCTGCCTCGTCATCGAGTTGAAACATGAAGCGAAAGACGTCGCAGGTGTTGATGAGGCAGATAATGATAATATCTCTCGGGTCAGGGATATCGTTGTTGAAAATGGCATTGCTGATGCGCGTCCTGACGAACTGAGTCGCCGTGCCTTCTGAGGCGCTGCCGGACACTTCCGCCTGCCAGTCAGTGCGAGCCAGCGTATAGAACCCGCCTTCGTGGAGTGACAGGACCTTCAGGTCAACCAGACGGTCCAGAACCGCATCAATGATCGACTCCGCCCGGGGAGCGAGCCGTTCGATCCAGTACTGAGTGTTCCGTTGAACCGGTTCGGCGACGATATCCTTCAGAATGGAGTCCAGAGTGGGGTTGTCCGTTTCTGTCTCGTCCACAAGGAACAGCGACTCCTCATCCGTGTCAATGCGATTTCTGAGTGAAAGCTCGGCGAGCACGGCGCCGACTACGGCGCAGTTCAAATCCCAGCCGGGCACCTGGTGGAAATAGCCGGTCTCCTCGTTGAGGAGCATCAGGATGAGTTCCTGGGTCAGGGTGAGCGGATTGCTTGTCACACTCTCTTGCATAGCAGCCATAGACATTCTCCCCTGTGACATTATACCCCTCCGTTTCAGGAGGGGACAAGTTTTATTCTGAGTTGCCGTGCGAAGGAATCAGACGCAGATGGATGGCGGAAAGAGCGGGCACGACTATCATCAGTATGGCCGTGGTGAAGAGAATGCCGAAACCGAGCGAGGCGGCAAAGGGGATCAGGAACTGGGCCTGAATGGAGCGTTCCAGAATGAGAGGGGTGAAGCCCAGGAAAGTCGTCACCGAAGTCAGCATGATCGGCCGAAACCGCCCCTGAGCGCCTTCTATGATTGCCGTACGCATGGGGACACCTTCTCTGAGTTTCTGATCGATGAAATCAATCATGACCAGGGAATCGTTCACCGCCACGCCGCTCAGGCCGAAGATACCCATAAAGGACACCGCGCTCAGGGCGACGCCCAGAACCCAGTGCCCCAGGATCACGCCGATGAACCCGAACGGGAGAACGGCCATGATGATGAACGGTTTGGTATAAGAGCGCAGGGGGATGGCGAGCAGCACGAAAATCATGAGCAGGGCAATCGCAAACCCGCGATACAGCGCCCCCAGGGACTCGAGTTGCTCTTGTTGTTCCCCGCCGAACGTATAGCTCAGGTCCGGGTACGTGGCGGTCAGGTCGGCGAGAATCGAATCGGCCAGGATGCTGTTGGCTTCGCTCCCGGAAATCACCGTGGGGTCCACGTCCGCCGTGACCGTGACGACGCGCTGACCGTCCCGCCGTCGAACGGCCGGCGGCGAGATGCCCGGGTTCAGCGCGGCCACGCTGGTTACCGGGACCTCGGCCCCGCTCGGCGTACGCAGCAGATAGCCTTCGACATCGGTGATGGAATTCCGCTCATCCGCCGGCAGGCGCACATAGACCCGGACCTCTTCCCGGCCGCGCTGCACCCGGACGGCCTCTGCCCCAAAAAACGCGGCGCGCGTCTGCCCGGCCAAGGCTTCAAGCGTGAGGCCCAGGGTGCGCGCTTCCGGTCGCAGTGCGAGCTGTATTTCCGGGATGCCTGGGGCATTGTCCGAACGGATGTCGTAGACGCCGCCCACTCCACGCAGACCATCGACCACGGCGTTTGCGACCTGGGCGAGGCGCTCCGGGTCAGGATGCGACAGCACGGCCTCAACCGGATTGCCCAGGTCGATGACCTCGCCGCTGAAGGTGATGCCGCGCACATAGGGCAGCACCCCCACCTCCTCTCGCCAGGCCTGCACAACCTCTCTGGTGGTGATCTGTCTCTGCTGTGCGCCCAGGAGTTTGAATTCGATGGTGGCGATATTGGCCTGCGGATTGAGGGTGGGCTCGGGATTCAGTCCTCCACCCTCCAGTCTCGGCCCCTGTCCGACAGTCACCGTGACGCCGGTCAGCAGCGGCGGGGCATCCTCGGGTCGGCCGCGTGACAGTCGTTCGATGACCCGGTGGCCGGCGGCCTCCAGCGCCTTCGCCACCTCATACGTCCTGGCCGCGGTCGTCCCGTCGGGCATGTCCAGCGTGACCGTTGCGAAATCCCCCTCAACGTCAGCCGCCAAGGTGGTCGGGACGATACCCGCCGGCAACAGCGAGATGCTTAATATGAGCATGCCGACCGCCCCCGCCAGCGTCACCATGGGCTGGTCCGTCGCGAACCCCAGCACCCGCTCCAGGGGGCCGTGCACAAACCTGTTCAGCAAAGCGTCCACCCGCCCCTGGAGCCGGGTGAAGAACCGCTCGAAGGCGCTGGTTGGCGCCCATTCCGGGCCGCGCAGATGGGACAGGTGGTTGGGCAAGACCAGCAGCGATTCGACCAGAGAAACCAGCAGCATGGCAATGAGGATGACCGGCAGGGCCGACCATGTCTCGCCGACACCACCGGGAATGAACAGGAGCGGCACGAAGGCCGCCACCGAAGTCAGGACCGCGAATATCAACGGCACTTTGATCCGACGGGTGCCGCGAATCGCCGCCGCGACCCCGGGGGTGCCCCGCTTGCGTTCGGCTTGAATGTGCTCGGCTACGACGATCGCGTCGTCGACGATAATACCGATGGCAAGGACAAACGAAAACAGGCTGATGGTGTTGATCGCATAGTCGAGTACCAGCATGGCGGCCAGGGTGCCGATACCCGAAACGGCGATGCCGACGGCGACCCACAGGGCGAGCCGGATTTCGAGAAACAGACTCAGGGCGATCAGCACCAGCAACAGGCCCAGAATACCGTTCTTGAGGAGCAGGTCGGCGCGTTCCTCATAGGCCTGGGATTCGTCATTCCAGATGGTGAGGCCCACACCGTCCGGCAGCGCCGGGACCACCTCGTTGGCCAGGTGTTCCCGGACGGTCGTGGCGACATCCATCACGTGCTCCTCATCGGCCCGGTAGACTTCGACGAAGACCGCCGGCTGGTCCTGGTGGCGGACAATCAGGTCGGTTGCCTGAAAACCGTCGCGCACCTCGGCGATATCGCCCAGGCGCACGACCGTGCCGTCACTGCCGCTGAGAAGCACGATCTCCTCAAAATCCTGCTGGTCGTAGTTCTGGCCGAGGGTCCGCACCCGCACCTGGGATTCCCGGGTGTCGATACTGCCGGCAGACAAGTCCAGGGAACTGCGATGAATCGTGTTGGCGATGTCGGGAAGGGTCAGTCCCAGGGCTCTCAGCCGATGCAGCGGCACCTCGATCGAGATCTCGTATTTCCGCACCCCACTGACCTCGACCTGGGACACGGAGGGAAGCGTGGTGAGGTCATCCTCGATCTGGTAGGCCAATTCCTTCAGCGAGCGCTCGGGCACCTCACCATACACGATGAGCCGCATCATGCTCTGGCGGTTAGTCATCTCCCGGAATTGGGGACGTTCGGCGCCGGCCGGGAAAGACTGAATCCGATTGACGGCAGACTCGATATCGTCCAGCGCCTCAGCCATGTCCGTTCTGGAATCCATCTGAATGCGGACGGAGGCCATACCTGGGGCCGCGACGGACTTGACCGCCTTGACATCATCCAAGCCGCTGACCTGGTCCTCGATCTTGGCGACGATCGACTCCTCCACCTCCTCCGGGGTGGCGCCGGGATAGGGCATCGAGACTTCGACATGGTAGAACGGGACCGTGGGCCACGCTTCGCGCTCCAGGCCGGTCAGCGACACCAGCCCGGCGGCGATGATGGCCCACATCAGCAGATTGGCCGCAATACTGTTGCCGGCCATATAGGCGATCGGCCCGGACTCTTCTTTGTGCGTGCCGTTGTCAGGGCTCATGGCGTCGGGTCAACTCCCGTCAGGACGCGCATGCCGGCCGTGGCATACCGGATTCCACCGGTGATGACGGCCTGGCCGCTTGCGAGTGCGCCGGTCACATAGACCTCGTCGTTGGTACGTTGCCGGACCTGTACCGGAACGATACGCACCAGGCCGCCTCTGCTGACGGTCCAGACCTCGTTGCCGGATTGCAGCGCCGCTCGGGGCACCCGGTAGCAGGCGTCCAATTCATGACCGTTGATTTCTACTGCGACAAATTTGCCGACCAGCAAGGGGGGGGGATCGACACCATCGGCCCCGTCCAGCGGAACACCAGCCGTAAACGGTTCCGGCACACGCACGATCACGTCTATCGTTCGCGTTTGCTTGTCCAGGGACACCTCGCCCCGGTCCACATACCCCTCCCAGGCGTAGCTCCCGTCGCCGTACTGGGCGACCACCTGGGCCGCCACCCGTCGCACCCCGTCACCCGCCCTGAGGTCCCAAAGTTCCGGGATCAGGGCGGCGTCCGAATCGGACAAGGGCACGACCACCTCCACGGCAGCCGAGGCAAAAAGCCAGCCGACGGTCTGACCGGCGGCGACGATTTGTCCCACGTCCACGGATTCTTCGCGTACAAAGCCGTCGAACGGCGCAGTGACCCGGGTCCTGGACAGGGCGAGGTTGGCCTCGGCCAGCCGGGCCTCGTCACGGCTCACCGCGGCCCGCGCCGCGTTCAGTTGAGGCTCCCTCAGCGTGAGGGGATTCGCGGCTGAGGTCGCCTCCGCATCGCCCTGGTCGGCGATATACAACTCGTATTGGACCTGGGCGATTTCGGCTTTTTCCTCCTCCTCAAGGAGCGCCACCCGCCGGGCGGCAAGATTGGCCTCGGCTTCCCGCACCCGGAACAGAAAGTCCGTCTCTTCTATGCGGATGAGCGTCTGGCCGGCCGTGACCCGCCCCCCGCTCTGGAATCCCGGAGCCACCCAGTCGATTTTCCCCCCCACCTGTGGCGCGATACCGACCTCGGCGCTGGGCCGCACGGTCCCGGAGCCGTAGACCGGTATGGGACCGGTACTGGCCGAAACCAAGCCCGTCTGCGCGAACGGGAGCTGGGGCGGGAGTTCGGTGCGGGTCGGTTCGGGCGCCTGTGAAATGAGAAAAGCCGCCAAGGCCACGGAAACACCGAGGATGGCGCCGGCAATGACAAAGCTGAAAATACGGGACATGGTGATTCACTCCGGAGCACTCGCAAGTAGACGCGATTGAAAGAGGGAAGGTATCCCGCATCTGCCGGTCGAGGAAGGACACGTGGTGTCAGGAGCTCCGTGACGCTGCTGGATGGCTTCCCCTGCATTGAAAGCGTAAACGGGTCCCGCTTTATTTGTGTCATTGGAGGACACCTGACTCTTTGCGGTCCACGCGCCTCCCAGCGCGCGGTGCAGAACCAGACGCGCCTGCCCCAGGTCACGCTGGGCCGTTGCCAGGGCGGATTGCGCACCCAGGAGGGTGTGCGTCGCCGTCAGGAAATCCTCATAGCCACTCACTCCGGAGGCATAACGCCGTTCCTGTAACACGGTTTCGGCCTGAGCCTCTTGCACCCGGGAAGCCAGCAGGGAATGCCGGTGGCGGCTGGCCTCCAGCCCCGCCAGGGCGGCCTCGACCTCGTGGACCGCGCTGACCACAGAACGCCCATAGGCGGCGGCCGCTTCATGCCAGCGGGCCTCGGCCAGATCAACATTGCTGCGCAGCCGTGACCCCTGAAATACGGGGCCAAGCAGGTTGAAGCTCAGGTTCCGAAACCATTGATCCGGGTCGAACCAATCGCCGGCCGTGGTACTTTGCAGCCCAATGGAACCGTACAGGGATAAGCTTGGCAGCAAATCCGCGCGGCGCGCGCCAACGGTGTAGCGGGCCGCTTCCATCCGCTGCCGGGCCGCGCTGATGTCGGGCCGCTGGTCCAGGAGGTCGGCCGGAATGCCGGCCGGAACCGGGTCGAGCGCGGCAGACGGCGTCAGGGAATCGGGCAGCCTGCCCGCGAGGTTCGCATGGTAGCCCCCCAGGAGCACCCACAGGCGGCCTTCCGCGTCCGCCAGCAGTCTTTCGAGCTGCGGCCCCCTGGTCTGCGCGTTGCTCAGGTTCTGCCGTGCCGTATAGAGGGCGCGCGCATCGGTCAGCCCGCGGTCGTAACGAGACTCGGCCAGGGCAGCCCGCTGCCGAAAAATTTCTACGATTTCGTTGGTCAGCCGCCGTTGGTGGCGCAAATCGACGATCTCCAGGTAGGTGCGCACGGTTTCGGCCAGCACCCCTATGCGGGCAGTCAGGTAGTCTGACTCTGAGGCCAGCAGTTCGGCGGCGGCCGCGGCCGCGTCGTTGCGATTACGCCCCCAGAAGTCCAGTTCGTAGGAAATGTCGAGACCCAGGCTGTAGGTCGTCAGGCCGATCCGGTCGGGGATGGCGATGCCAAAATCGCGGTATATGTCGGAACTCAAGCCCAATTCGTCCAGGTGGGCGGCGATACCCGCATTGGTGGGTGTCTCCATGTCTTCGAGACCAAGCGACGGCTGAAGCAGCGGAAACGCCGGGGCTTTGACGATACGCTCCCGCGCCCTGGCCTGGTCAACCCGGGCGACCGCCTCGGCGAGGTCGAAGTTCGAGGCCAGCGCCGTTTCCATGACCTGGTCGAGAACCGGGTCGGCGAACGCCTTCCACCACTCCAGCGGCTCGTATGGGCCGGCAACTGCACTTTCGGCAAACTCGTCGGGTAATTCCGTCACGGCTTCGAGAACCGGGGGCATTCGATTTGGTGTCAGGGAGCAAGCAGAGATGAGACCGCCGACGATGACCGGAAACAACAGTGTGAGTGATTTGATTGGCATGTCGCTGACCCGACAAACTTTAACGTGGTGTTCCGAGGTGTCCGCCTCATTGGAAAAGCATCATTGCGAATTTGCGGGTTCGTTTCAAGCGGTTCGGCGCATCTCCAAGGGGCTGTGTCTCTCTCCTCTTGCCTGGTATGAAGGCCCGCCTCAGAACCACCCCTCTTCCTCGTCTTCAAAATCGTCCTTGCTGAGCGGGAGGGCTTGTGAGGGCAGCCGGTCGTGCCAGCGCAGCACCCGATAGGACTGGTTGCCAGTGCGGTCAATGACGCCGGCCAGCCGGCGGGTGATACGCCCAGTGTTCAGATAGCCGACGCTCTCTATGGTAACAATCGTGGGCAGCCCCCCGCGTGCTGCGGTCGCGTCCAGGAACTCTTCCCCGCAGTTTTCGCGCCTTTGCCGGATTGTTTCCTCCGCGGTTTCCGCATCAACCCCTTGAATGGCCCGGAGCACGAGGGCGTTTGCGGTTTGGGCGTTGGCCATATTGCCGCTGCGTGCATTGCCATACACCGTGAACACCTCGTTCAGGGTGTTGTAGAAGAGGTCCTGGGTGACGTCCCGGACCAGCAGGAGTTCGTCAATCGTGTCGAGCGGTCCGTCCTTGGCCGGGTAGGCAATGTCCTGGGCCAGGTAGTAATCACTCTCAACTCCATTCAGCCGCTCTAAGGGGTCCGGGTCGCGCCAGTCGAGGATGGCATCGGCCAGGGCATCCCCGAAGTCCGGGTCAAAGTCCAGATTGGTAAAGGTCTGGCGTAAGATAATCTCATCCGCCTGGTTGATATTGATTTTGCCGCTCTCGTCACTGACCCGGACCTGATACCCACCCTCGCCATAGGGTTCGTTTCTCCACTGGCCATCGCCCAGCAGCCAGACATCTGGGCACTCCTCTCTCTCATCATCGCGCAGCCGGTCGCGTGGACCCAGCCGATCATCGTCTCGGGTATCACGCGTTCGGCCCTGCTGGCTCGTTCGGATGAGCTGGTAGAGGACACGGTTCAGCCCGGCGATGGCGAAATAATAGGTTTTGACCTCCTGTTGGTAGACATCGGTACTCAGCCCCTCCACCCGGGCGGTCCGGCCGAGTTCAATCGCTACAACCATGAGCACCATCAGCGCCCACACAACAACAATCAGAA
Organism: uncultured Binatia bacterium (SeqCode); assembly: GCA_965232605.1. GTDB lineage: Bacteria > Desulfobacterota > Binatia > Bin18 > Bin18 > Bin18. Next base: position 1,184,336 of record CBDDQA010000006.1, read on the forward strand.
TAACGCCGCGCTCGTTCCGCGAAGAGGAAACGCGTTCAGCTTTTTTATCTGGTTGGAGGACACGTTGACTCTTCATGGCCGCTATCTCCGACTCCGGCTGCGGCTGCGGTTCTGGGGAGTGCGCTGCAATTCCGAAACCGGGTCCTGGACCTGAATCGGGACTTCGATCTGCCATTCGTTCGCCAGCCCCTCCATCTCCCCCCTATCAGACGGGGATGGGGGGGTGGCGCGCCACGACAGCCGCACGGCCTGGGGCAGCTTGGGTTCCTCTTCGCCGTTCCAACTCTCGTGCCAGGCTTCTTCGTCCTCGTTTTGCCGTTGCCCGAAATACTCCCAGACCAGGTCGTCCACATCGGACAACACCTCGGCCTCCAGGTATAAACTCCCTTCCCGCTCTTCGACCAAATCGGCCGGCAGGGTCGGCGCGGAAATCCGCATCCACAGCCCGTGCTCGCCGTCTTCTTCTTTGATGAAGTAGGAAACCTTCTCCAACCCGCCGATTTCGGGCCGGTCGGCAGAGGCCACGAAACGGAGCTCCTCTTCGTCACCAAAAAAATAGACCAGGCGCTCGCCGTCAACCAGCAGCATGAGCGGGTAGGCCGACTTCAGCTTACGGACAATTAAAGAAAGGGCCGCCCGGACCCGCTGGTTCTCAAGACTCCGGGAGGTGCCCCGTTCGATCGCGTCTGCGCCAAAGCCGAGCGCGCCATAGACGCCGAGGCTGACCAGACTCATCAGCGTCAGGCTGATCAGGAGTTCAAGCAGGGTAAAGCCGCCGGCCGGGCGCACGCTCAACGCCTCCTTGCCTCGAGGCTGTCCGCATCCTCGTACATGAGGCGCATGGAACGCAGCTCGAAACTGCGCTGACTGTCCCCCTCCTCCCAGCCGACGCTGACCGTGAGTTCCTTGATGTGCAGCAGAGACGTCTGGCCGCCCATCGTATCGTTTTCTCTTGCCGCGGCCTCCTCTTCGGTTTCGTCCGGAAAGATTTCCTGCACCCGTGCCCGCCAAAAAAAGCCATCCGGCAGCTCTCCGCCGTCCTCTCCGTCTTCCAGAAAATCCGGGGCGAAGAACCCGTCCATGATGTTCTGGGCATGAATGACCGCCTGGGTGCGGTGGGAGGCCTTGCCGGTGAGGCGGAGACTGCCGGCAAAGAGTTCCAGCACGGCTACCAGGCCGACCGCCAGGATGGAGAGGGCGATCATGATTTCCAGGAGGGTAAACCCCTGCGCAGGGGAGAGCACTTTCCACTTGTCACTCATCACGTTCTTCTCCGGCATAGAGAGAGTAAACCTGTCCAGCATTTCCATAGCGCATCGGAGGACGCGCTTACTCTTTGCGAACGGTGGCGGTCCCCAGCAGCGGATTGAGCGCGATGATATAGGCGATCTCATTTGCCCCGCGCTGCTGGGCTATGGTGATCTCCCCACCGGAATTTGTGCCGTCCGGATAAAAGCGGAACTCGACTTCCCCCTCCTCTCGCACCCACAGACTCGTGGCTGAGAACTGGAGGTCTTCATCAGAGGCGATGACCTGCTCGTCTGCACGCTCAGACTCCTCCTCGCCGTCCTCCCGGGCCACAACCTGCCCGGACTCCTGCCAATACTGATTGTCTTCGGGGTCAATGACGAGACGCTGTTCTATACCATCCGTGAGTGCCCGCAGCCGTAAGAGTTCCAGCGTGGTTCGAAGCTGCGCCGCCGTTCGCTTCGGGTCATTGCCACCCAACCGATTCCCGACCGCCGGAGCGACAATGGCAAAGGCGATACTGATGATGACGAGGACCAGAATCAGTTCGATCAGGGTAAAGCCGTTCTCCGTCCTGGAGGGCAAAAGACCGCAAGGTCTGCCAGCGCTGAAGAATCTCTTTCGCATGGAGGGAGCGAGCGGAGCGCTCATGGGTTGGAGGCGGTCTGCTGCTTGGCCTTCTGCAGGGCGCTCAGCTTGAGGAGAATCACCAGCACGGCTCCGCCGATGCCGACCCCACACCGGAGCAGTTCCGTGGTGCCGTTCCATATCTCCACCAAGCAAAAGCCGATCACCCCCACCATGAGGGCAATCATGATCCGGTCCCACAGGTTACGCATGGCTCTCTCCAATAATGCTATCGAATGCAGTCCAGATGCCGCGTCAAATCCTTGGTGATATTCTTCTGATGCGCTTCCAGGGTGCCGCCGCCAATCTCAAGCAGCTTTGCATCCCGCCATAAGCGCTCAACCACATACTCGTTAAAATAGCCATAACCGCCCAACACCTGCATGGCGTTGTCCGCGACGTTTTTTGCCATGGTCGTAGCGACTAGCTTGACGCCGTCCGAGTCGATGCGATGGCCAGGTTGGTCAAGGTCCATATTCCGCGCGGTGTAATACAGATAGGTCCGTGCCGCCATGTATTGGGCGTAGGAATCCGCGATATAGCGCTGGATCTGACCAAAGCTGTTAATGGGCTGACCATAGGCGGTCCGCTCACTCGCGTAGCGGGTCATATCTTCGACGCAGCGGCCGGCGATACCCGTAGACATGGCGCCAATCGTGACTCGCTCGATTTCCAGGTTGCGCATCATGTGGAGTACGCTGTCGCCCTCTTCTCCGAGGCGATTGGCAACCGGCACCTGACAGTCGTCAAAGACGAGTTCGGCGGTCATGGAGGCGCGCATACCGGTTTTCCCGTGGAGCCGTTGTCCGAGCGAAAATCCGGGAAAATCTTTCTCCACAATAAATGAACTCAAACCCTGTTCTGTTTTCGCATAGACGAGAAAGAGGTTGCCCAGCGTAGTGTCATCCAGCGCGCCGTTGGTAATGAACATCTTGCGGCCGGTAATGGCATAGGTATCTCCACGACGGACCGCCTGCGTTTTCATCCCGAGCACATCCGTGCCGGCTGAGGGCTCGGTCATGCACATCCCGCCCACCCATTCCCCGGAGAGGAGGGGCGGCAAATACTTCTGGCGCTGCTCGTCATTGGCATTGCGACAAAAATTATTGACCAGGAGCATGGCGTGGGCCAGGTAGGCCAGGCAGAAACCGGGGTCCGAGGCGGACAGTTCCTCGTGCGCGATAACGGCCGCCACCGCATCCATACCCACACCGCCATACGCTTCCGGCACCGTAATGCCCAGCAGTCCGAGTTCGCCGAGTTCGCGAAAGAGAGTGATATTGAAGCGTTCCTGACGGTCGTGCTCCAGCGCCTGCGGCTCAACCTGTTCTTTGACAAACTCCCGAACAGTCTGCCGCAAAAGACGATGCTCTACAGAGGGATGAAAGATATCGACGCCTGCCGTCACGTATGTACCTCCTCATCTTCCTTAGGTGCACCTAGCCTACCAGCATTCTCCACGTATTGCAGTCCTCACGCAGATTTTTTGCTTCCTCTCTTGTAAAAAAGACTGAGCGGGTCTAGGACTCCTCTTTAGGCCACGTCCAGCTCTCTGACCGAGAACGGCTATGGATACCAGCGGGCATACTTTACGAACTGCTCTGGTGAATATCTGCCAGGCCATGTACCACAAGGGCTTCATCGCGTCCTCAGAAGGGAATGCCAGCGTACGTCTGGAGCCGGACCGTATCCTGATCACGACTCGGGGAGTACACAAAGGCTTCCTCCGAGCAGAGCAATTGATTGAGACCGATTTAGACGGGAAAGCGACGAGTGACGAGCACGCACCGTCATCGGAAATCGCCCTCCACCTTGCCGCGTATCGAGAACGGGAGGATATTGCGGCGGTCATTCACGCCCATCCGACAACTGCGATTGCCTGTACATTGGCCGACGTCTCGCTGGCCGACGGGACCTTACCTGAAGTCGTGACGGCGCTGGGTGCCATTCCCACCGTCCCCTATATCACGCCGGGGACGCGTGAGGCTGGTGAGGCCATCTGTCCCTTTATCCGCCGGTTCGACGCCCTGATGTTAGCCCGGCACGGCTCTGTCACCGTCGGCGGGAGCCTCCAAGAGGCCTACTCAAGGCTGGAGATGCTTGAACACGCCGCCCAGATTCTCTTCCGGGCGCGCCTCCTCGACGGAGGCCGGCCGTTACCAGAGGCGGAAGTGATCCGCTTATTACGCGCGGGGGGACATGATCCTGACCGCGTGCTCTCCCAGGTTCAGGCTGGAAAAGTCAGGCTCGCCAGTTGAGACCATGGGTATTCTGAACCGGCTCTTCAAGCGAGGCGCGCCTGAGGCGGAGTCTCTGAAGACCCCGCCGATGACCTCATCCCCCAGCGTCGAGGCACAGCAGCTTCCGCCCCCTCAGGGTACGAATAATTATCTCGTCGTGATCCTCGATAGTTGCCGGTATGACACCTTTATGGCGGCCCGGCCGAAAACGGTCAGCGCCCTGGGCGAGGTCGAGCGTCGGTGGAGCTATGCGTCGTGGACCGCCCCGTCCCATTACAACCTGCTGATGGGGCTGCTGCCCCACTCCAGCCCGCGCCAGGTTTACGCTTCGGAGTATTACAAACAGGATTTTTTCAAATACCAGGAACGCCTGGGCGCAGAACAGGTCGAGTTCAAGAGTCTGGTGCCCCAGCTCTTTTTACCCAGCTTCTTGAAATGGAAGCTGGGCTACCACACGCACGCGATGGTCTCCCTGCCCGTGCTGAACCCGGCCACGCTGCTCAACAAGGACTTCGACTCCTTTACCCTGATGCCGACCCATAATGATATGGCCGCCATGCTTGAGCGCCTGTCCTTCCCCCCCGACCGCCCGTCGTTTTACCTGCTGAATGTTGGAGAAACGCACTACCCGTACGCCTTGCCCGACGAACCGAGCGAGGAATGGCCGAAAATTCACGGCGTCCACGGTGTCTTCAAGCATCTGGATGACGCCGTTGTCGGCGGGAAGCTGATTAAGGATGAAGCCGAGGAGCGGTTCTTTGACCAGGACAAACTCGACCTGCTCCGGCAGCGGCAGGTCAAGGCCGTGCGCTATCTTGACGGCGTGTTTGCACGCCTGTTCGATATCGTCCCCCCCAATACCTATATTACGATTACCGCCGACCACGGCGAGTTGTTTGGCGAAGAGGGCTATTTCGGACACGGTCCCATCAACCACGAAAAAGCCTACGAAGTCCCCTTTGTTGAGGGGAAGCTGCGTTAAGGCTCGCCTCCTCTACGATCCGCCGGGTCTGAGGTGCGGCAAGACGTCCGTCGCCAAGTAGCGGAGTTGATCCAGGGTCGCGGCGGCGGGGACCGCCGGCAGCATGGTCATATTCTGGGCTCCGGCGTCAATATAGCGTTGAATCGTAGCCGCGCACTCCGAGGCCGAGCCGAGCGCGCTGTACTTATCAATAATTCGGTCGAACGACTGATTATATTCCGTTGACAGGGTGTGCACGGCATTCGCTCGCGCTTCCTCATAGGTGGGCGCGATGCAGAAGTACAGGACCACGCCCCCGGTAAACGTGGTCCGCGCGGCAGCCTCGCGTTGATGCCAGTGCTCCAACGCCTTGTCCAGGCTGGAGCGAAAACGCTCCGGCGTCACAAAATACGCGAACCAGCCGTCCCCGTACGTCCCGGCCCGTTTCAGCGCGGCGTCAACCCGGCCGCCGACCCAGATCGGGGGATGTGGCTGCTGAAGCGGGCGCGGCGTCATCTGGGCGTTCTCAAATTGCAGAAACTGGCCGTCACACGTTGCTGAAGGATTGGTCCAGAGTTCCCGAATCACGCGCAGCCCTTCAGTGGCACGTCGGCCGCGTTCCCTTGGCGCAATCCCGCAGGCTTCATATTCCTTTTGAAACTCGCCCCCCACACCCACACCGAGAATGGCCCGCCCGCCGGACAGCCAATCCAGGGTGCCGATCATTTTGGCGACCAGGGTCGGATTGCGCAGCGGGAGGAGCAGCACCCCGGTACCGAGTTTGATCTTCGTTGTCCTCGCCGCAAACGCGCCCAGCATGGTGAACGGATCAAGCACCGGGCTGTGCCACAGCACATGGTCGCGGTAGAAAAGAATATCATAGCCAAGCTGTTCGATTTCCTCGGCCCAGCCACACAGCGTCTGCCCGGAAACCAGCCCGCCCCCAAACCCGCCCAAGGTTGTTCCGAACGTGACGTGGCTCATATGCCGTATCCTTCCCGTCTTCCCGCGTCGCGGCTCCACCTGAGACTAACCATGCTTGGCTACGACCTCATCGGCAAAACGCTCCAGGGCGGTGGTGACATCGCCAACTCGCAGCGCGTGCATATTGACCAGGAGGCGGTGCACGCCGAGGTCTTCGTACACCGCGAGGCTGTCCAGCCCCTCCCCGTAGTAATTCCAGTAGGCGGTGATTTCGAGCTCCTGTGTGTCACGGCCCTGGCGGTCGCACTCTTCTGCCAGCGCCTGCATATGGGCCCGGTAGTCGTCCAGGTCTTTGCCAATCACATACCAGCCGTCACCGTATGTGACCGTGCGCCGGATAGCCGGTGCCGTCACCCCCCCAATGACCAGCGGCACCCCGCCTGCCTGGGCGGGTGTGGGGCGCATGGTAAACCCCTGCCAGTTGACAAACTCGCCTCGGAAATCAATTTCCTCGCCAGTCCAGACGGCTCTGAGGGCTGCGAGATATTCGTTGGCCCGTTTGCCCCGCCGCTCAAACGGCACGCCGATAGCCGCAAACTCCTCACGCAGCCAGCCTATGCCCAGGCCGAGCATCAACCGTCCCTGGGACAGATGATCGATCGACGAGGCCCATTTGGCCAGATAGAGCGGACTCATCTGGGGCAGGATGTTGACCCCGGTGCCCAGCCGGAGCGTCGTGGTGGCCGAGGCGATAAAGGTCAGGGCAACCAAAGGGTCGATAATCGGCGCATCAGGTTTGAACGGCAGCTTTCCGTCCGGGTTGTAGGGATACACCGAGTCATACTGCTTGGGAATGATCACATGCTCTGCGGTCCAGACAGACTCGTAGCCGAGCGCCTCCGCCCTTTGGACAAACGGAATCACCATTTCCGGGTCGGTGAACTCACGCAGGTTAATCGGGACGATACCGAATTTCATACCTCCTCCTTCTGCAGGAAGAGCCGTCCGGGTGTGTTCAGGAATCTACGCCTGACCAGGAAGCTCGAAGACGGTAGGTGAGCTGGTCCGCCTGAATCGTGCCTGCCGTTTGGGTGTCTTTCCTGAAGGGCGCCACGGTCGGCTCGGAGACTATCCGACTCGGTACTCACAGCATTCCCGCGTTCCCGGCGACCGTCCGGCTGCCGGCACCCTCCTCCATCTGCTGCACGGCAAAGATGGAGCGGTAGCCTGCGGACCAGTCGGGCGGCATGAGACACGGGCGTGGGTCGAAGTCGATCCACTTCGCGGCCTCGCCACGGATAATGCGATTCGAGTGCGGGAACTGGTCTGTCAAGTTTGTGAGCGTAATGGCATCGGCCGCTGCGTACGTCTGGAGGAGGAGCGGGCGCATACGCGGCGAGTGGTTGGGCATTGACCCGTGGATCATGCGGCAGTTATGGACGGTCACCGAGCCTCTCGGGCCTTCCAGCCACACGGCATTGTGTGTTCCGACACGGGCCACATCCTGATCGTTGAGAGCGCCCGTCCACTCATTGTTCTCGTTGTACAGATCAAACAGCGGTCCCTTATGGCTTTCGGGAATCACCCCCATCGGACCCATCTCCTCGTCCACATCACTCAGGTAGACACCCATGGTGAGGGGTGAATAATTCGTGTGCGGCCAGTACTGAATGTCCTGATGCCACTTCACCTCTTCGCCCCCATCCGACCATTTGAAGTTGAGCTTCGAGTGGTGGTATTTCACGTTCGGGCCAAGCAGGTCCTGGGCGAGGTCGGCCAACGGTCCCTCGAACGTAAACTCACGATAGACTGGATGCGCCTCGACCGGGCTAATGAGACGCCGCAGGCGGGGAGTGCTCGGGGTATGACTCGGCTCCACGTCAAAGAGTTTTTTGGATGGGGTTGCGACTTGGCTCTGCTCAATGAACTCGTTGGTCGTTGCCCAGAGTGTATCCAGCCATTCATCAGAGATGAATTTCTCCAGCAGCAGATATCCCTGATCAAAATAAAACTCACGCTGTTCTTGGGTGAGGATCTTTGGACTATAGGAAAGAATCTCTTCCGTTTTCATAGTGTCTCCCTCTGTTGTGGACAGGCTGAAGCATATTAGTCGCCAAAACTGGTCCCGACCAGACGCGCCGCTTCAACGAGGGGATGGTCGGGGGAGACCAGTTTCTTTTTCCCCGCGACCTCTTCCAAAGGCACGGGCCGAAGCTCCTGGTCCTGCACGGCCAGCATAAAGCCGTCGCGGCCTTCGCGCAGCAACTGGGCGCAGCGCGTGCCCAGCCAGGTGGCCAGGACACGGTCCGTGGCCGAGGGCGTCCCCCCGCGTTGCAGATGACCCAGAATGGTCAGGCGCGATTCCTGGCCCGTCAGGCGCTCCAACTCCTGGGTGAGGCGAATCGTGTGGCCAACGTGTTCCTTGTGAAATTTTTCCAGCTTGGCCGAGGCCCTTTCCTTTTCTTCTCTGTCCTTGGCCTCCCGTTTCTGATGCACCAGCCCCTTGACCTTTTCGGCGTCACTGAGAGACAGCGCGCCTTCCGCGACCACAACAATGCTGAAGTGCTTGCCCTGTCGGGTCCGTTCCCGAATCGTCTGGGCAACCCGCTCAAGATGATAGGGAATTTCCGGGATAAGAATGACATCCGCCCCGCCGGCCGTCCCGGCCTGGAGGGCCAGCCAGCCGGCTCTGTGGCCCATGACTTCGACCACGATAATCCGGTCGTGGCTGGTCGCGGTTGAATGCAGCCGGTCTATGGCTTCGGTCGCAATGCCCACCGCGGTATTAAACCCGAACGTGACGTCGGTCTTGGCAATATCGTTATCAATCGTTTTTGGCAGGGTAATGATATTCAGTCCGGCTTTTTTGAGACGCAGCGCGTTTTTCTGGGTGCCGCCCCCACCCAGACAGACCAGCGCGTCCAGATGATGTCGCCGGTAGGTATCAACGATAGCGTCCGTCATGTCGTGGACTCTGCCGCCAATGGACATCCGGTGCGGCTTATCCCGACTGGTGCCGAGAATGGTTCCCCCGTCGGTCAGAATGCCCGAGAGCGCCTTTTTGTCTAACTCCAGGGTCTGATTCTGCACCAGTCCGCGGAAGCCGTTCTGAAAGCCGATAATTCGGATATCATAAGCCTCCAGGCAGGCCTTGCCGACCGCGCGAATTGCCGCGTTGAGTCCGGGACAGTCTCCCCCGCTGGTTAAAATGCCTACGTATTGCGCCATACGCCTATATTATGGTCTGCGCCTGTTCAATGTCGAGAGCAGGACCGCCAGGGTCGCAAGGCCGCCCGGATTTTTCAGTGGGTGGGAGGGTTGCCCTGCCCGATTCGTTCCGGCGTGCAGTCAGGCGGACGGCTGTTTGAGGGTGATGGAAAGGGGATGGCGGCCCTTGAGCGCACTGACCTTGAGAACCGAAAAGCCGATGCTATTTCCCTCGCTATCAACTTTTTCCATGACCGCATCGTTCTCAGTTTCTCGGAAGTAGCCCTTCTTCCGGTCAAAGAGCACTTCAAGATAATCCCCTTCCGCGTCATACCAAACCCTTATGCCGTCTCCCATAAAATTTCACCTCTCTTGAGAGTATCCGTATAGTACGCGGTGATGATGAAGTTGTCATGTGGAACGGTTTTGACAACTAAACAGAGAAATTTCTCCGTGACCGGGGTTGACGGGTAGTGGCGGCAATTATCGCAGCGAGAACGAGAATAGGGATACGCTCCAGGCCGCCCGGATTTTTCAGTGGGTGGGAGTGGAGAGGGGGGCTCGGACTCTTGTCCCCCACAACACAGTTACGCGGCTTTCAGTGGCGCAATCCGAGCGAGCTGCTCTTTCATAGCTCTGGCTCCGTCCCACAGATCAACCGCCTGCTGAGCGTTTAACCAAAACTCAGCAGTGTTGCCGAAGAGTCGAGAGAGCCGCAACGCCATCTCTGGGCTCACTGCCCGCCGTTCCCGCAGCAACTCATTCACCGTCTGACGCGATACGCCAAGGGCCTTGGCAAAATGCGATACGGTCAGCCCATAGTCCGGCAAGAAATCTTCCCGTAGCATCTCCCCCGGATGGGTCGGACGGACCTTTCTTGCTCGATTATTGGGAATACTCATCCGATCCCTCGTCTCAGTGATAATCCGTTAACTCGACATCGTATGCGTCGCCATCCACGAAACGAAAGCATATCCGCCATTGAGTGTTCACCGAGAGAGCACACTGTCCCTCTCGGTCCCGACTCAGCTTATGCAAACGATTACTTGGAGGAACCTGTAAATCTTCCAAGCGCGTCGCCAGATCAGTATATTCCAACCGCCGTCGTGCCTGTCTCCATAGCTGAAGATTTCCTGGGTCGTGAGCGCCACCCCAATTGTTCCCTCCGCCCGGAACCGGTACAACAACTCCCCATAGTGCTGAGACACGAGGGAAGCCAACCATGAGTGAGCGACCGTTTAGGGTGCTGGGGATTCAACAAATCGCGGTGGGCGGGCTGGATAAGAATCCGCTGCGGAAGTTCTGGGTCGATACCCTGGGGCTGAGCCTGAGCGGCAATTATCGCAGCGAGAACGAGAATGTGGATGAGGATATTGCGGTGATCGGCTCGGGACCCCTCAAACTGGAAGTGGATTTAATGCAGCCTATCGACCCGGAGAAACGGCCCAAGGTCCAGGACCCGCCGCTGAATCATATCGGTCTGTGGATCGATGATCTGCGCGCCGCCGAGAAGTGGCTGACCGCGCAGGGCGTGCGGTTCACGCCGGGCGGCATACGCAAGGGCGCGGCCGGCTATGACGTGTGTTTCATCCATCCCAAGGGCAACGCAGAGTTTCCGCTGTGTGGCGAGGGCGTGTTGATTGAGCTGGTACAGGCCCCTGCCGAGGTGATTGAGGCGTTGTCATAGAACAGAACCTACCCCGGCCTTCGCTGATAGGTGAACCAATCCCCGCGTGATGAAATGGAAACGCTGTGGTAAGCGATGAATGTCCCTGTGTCATGACGCACGAGTCGACCAATCCTGGTATGAGAGCCAAAGCTCAACGCGCCCTGTCTTGCGACTGCCCCGTCGTCTTTGTTCGGATGTCGGCCGATAGACTTTTGCAATGAAGGGGGGATCATGCCTGTTCGAGAATTGCTCTATTTTTTTGATACAGGCGACGAAGTTTTCTGCAAGCGCTCTATGATCAGAACGTCCTACAATGAGAAAGAGACCAACGCCAGCCCTCATGACCGCATCCAATTCATTCTGCCTGTAGCGGATACGCTTATCTTTTGAGATTGCAAACCAGCCGTTACGCCCAACCATCGGCAACCAGACATCGTCAGGCGTGTTGTGATCGGAGAAATGGTCGTCGTGTTTTTCGACGTGAAGGCCAGCCTCTGACAAAATCCGGGGGAATAACGAACCCAGGTCGCGGTCCGTAAAAAAGATCACGCCTAGGCTGCCTGTTCATAGACTAACGCTTCTTTCACTTCCTCAAGAGTCAGGCTGTAATCTTCTGCTATTTCTTCCTCACTCTCATCGGCATTGATACGATCAACAATGACCGCTGTTGCGATGCCGCGACGGGAAATGACAGGGCGCCCAAAGGCAATCCGGGGATCAATCACGATGACCTGTGTATGAGGGGCCGCGGGGTAGAGGCGTGCTGGAATGCGCAAGTCATCAAGCTCAATCCGAGTGAGATGCTCATCGAGGATATGTTTCATGGCGCGTTGTCCTGCTTTCGTCAGATGGATGAGCTCACCATACTTCTCAAGAAACAATTCGCCTGCGCCGGTGCGTAATTCCGGGCAGAGGAACAATCGCTGAGTGTTGTAGGCATCTGCTGCCACATCCATTGCTTGACGCGCCTTTTCAACCGATACGCTGTGCTTTGTTCTCAATGCCCGCAGCGTATACGCCTCAATGATGTTATTGAAAGAAAGGCGGGGGGGAGCATATTCCGGCGGAGTGATAAGCGCAGGGAAAGGGGGGCGCTGAGCATAGGATTGGCCAGCGACCCATGCGCGGAGCGTTTGTGGGGGAATACGCACATAGCGCGCCGCCTCAGCCACGGTATAGGCGGCGATTTCCCTGGGGTCATGACCCCCATATATGTCCTGCTGCTCCAATATGATGCCCTCTTTGCTATTCCCAGTGAAAAGATATCGATCGCTTGGAAGCCTCATCACCGGGCGATACCATGAACCGGCCTGTCACGTAAAGGGAGCGTCCTCTTGAGAGTCGGCTGGCCAAGTCCATTGTTATCCTCAAAAGGAAGGGACTGTAGAGGCTTCTCATTTTCCCGGTACGCGGTACATCCGGATCGGGTGGGGGGTGCGGTGAAATTCGGGCAGGTCGCGCCAGGGCCGGCCGGCGGTGATCCCGCCGTCTACAGCCAGGGCCTGACCGGTCACAAAACTCGCATCGTCACTGGCCAGCCATAAGGCGGCCTTGGCGATCTCTTCCGGCTCGCCGACCCGACCGAGAGGATGCAGGTGGGCCGCGCCTGTGCGCAGACCGGCCACCTGTTTGTCCGTTGGCGCCGGCCGGCCCACGGCCAGGGGCGTCACAATCGCCCCCGGACAGATGCAGTTCGCGCGAATACTGAACTCACCCAGTTCCAGGGCGACCGACCTGGTCAGATGAATCACCCCGGCCTTGGCCACACTGTAGAGATGGGTCGCCATGCCGGCTTCCACGCCGGCCGCGCTGGAGGTGCTGATAATACTGCCGGATCGCTGTTTCTTCATGATGGGCGCGGCATGCTTGATGCCGAGAAACACGCCTTTGAGCAGCACGTCAAAGGTCATATCGTAGTCTTCCACACTGATGCTCTCGATCGGTCCCAGCGCCCCGCCAAAGCCGGCGTTATTGTACATACAGTCCAAGCGGCCCCAGCGTTCGACCGCGGTATCAATGGCCGCCTTGACCTCGGCCTCCTGGGTCACGTTGACCTGGACAAAAGCACCCTGGTCTCCCAACTCCTGCGCCATCTCCTGGCCCTTATCCTCCTGCATATCAGCCACCACAACCCGGGCCCCTTCTGCGGCGAACAGACGAACGGTTGCGGCTCCAATACCGCTGGCTCCGCCCGTAATCACCGCGACTTGTCCATCCAGTTTGCCCATGTTCTCCTCCTTATTCTTTACTCTCTATTCCATGCCCAACCTCTGCGTGCGGGCGCTGCTGCGGAGAGAGCGAGAGCACGTAAAAGACGAGGTCCCACAGATCGTCCGGCTCCAACACCTCTTCGTATGCCGCCATGGAGGAGCCGTCCATGCCATTGGCGATGCGTCGATAGATATCGCTCGGCGTGTGGCCGCCGCGGAAACTCCATTTATGGGTGAGGTCGCGGGGGATGATGGGGTCGCCCTCCGCGGTTTTCAAGTCCTGCCCTGAGCGTCCGTCCCCCCTGCCCTCTGCCCCATGACAGCTTGGACAGCCGGAATCCACGTAGAGCGACGCGCCTCGGGCGATGCGTTGTTCTGTCACCTGGGGCGGCGTGGAAACCGAAGTCGGTGCGGGCTTTGACCCAGGGGCAAAACGCGGGGAGAACTGCTTGATATACGCGACTACCTCCCGCCGCTCCTGCTCACTGAGGATGGCCTCAAACGCCGGCATCCCACTCCCGGCCAACCCTTTGGACACGGTGCGGAACAGGTCCGCATCGGTAGGTGGACTGCCGCTGGGTGTTGAGCGATACCGGAACGAGCCGCGCACGAAGTCACGCGGGCGCGGCAGCCAGCTCAGTGTCAGCCTGCCCTGCCCGTCACCAGCCGCGCCGTGACAGCCGCTGCACTGGCTGGTGTAGATGGCCTTGCCCCGTGTTTGTTCCGAGGCTGACGCCTCAGCGGTTGTCTCAAGCCGTTTACCAGGGGTCGCCGGCTTCGAGCTGTCATACTCCTCAAAAAATTCAGCAACGGCGCAATCCGTCAAAAACAAGGCCAAATCGCTCCGCAGACGGTCTGCCAGATACATCGCTATTCGATCCTGTCCAAGGGCAATCGAAGCCGACTGCCCGTCCGGGGCAACGTTGAGCAGCCGGGCGTTGAGCCGGGGCCGCGCCGGGCTTTTGGGCGCGGTGGCGCTGTGGAAGAACTCCTGCCAGGGGCTCAGTGTTCGAGCATCCATGGCGGACAGTCGCTCGGCCAGGTCAACGCCGAATATGCCGCCGCGAGAGGCAAAAAACTCCGGAAAGTCAGCGTCTCGCCAGCGGCGTTCGGCAATCATATGTCCCAGGGCCCGCCCAAAAGGCAGGACGACCTCCTTTTGCCAGGCGGTGTCTGTGGCCCAGCGGAAAATGATACCGGGTGGCCCCCCCCCCGATAGGGGGGGGCTCAGCCCGATGATCTGAAAGGTATAGAGCTTTTTCGCCTTGGCCCATACGAGAAACGCGGACCAGCGCGGGTCGCCGGGTGTTAAGGTAAAGGCGTCAGACCGAAGGGCTGTGGTCGGATTATAGCTCGTGCGGATAGCGCACTCCCCCCCATTCCCCCCCTTCAAGACGTGTGATGCGTATTGTGTGGTGGTCCCTACGGGTGGCCGGCCGGACCCCTCACCCTCGCCCTCTCCCCCAAGGGGAGAGGGAATGTTTTTTGTAGGGGCAACCCCCTGTGGTTGCCCGCCCGCCGGGCCGGCCTCGGGCAGGAGCATTGGCATCACCCGTTCAAGGGGGGGATGGAGGGGGAGAGCCGGTGACGGAAGCGGAGACACGTAGTGCCAGAGCAATACGAGCACGGCCAGACGCCGACCACAGGTTCTCAGCATGATGAAGGAGGGATTGGGGATTGGGGGTTAGGGGTTAGGGATGAGCAAATCCAACCCCCAATCCCTAAAACCTAATCCCCAATTTTTATGCTCAACTCTCGTAACTGTTTCGTATCGACCCCACCTGGTGCTTGCGTCATCAGGCACTGAGCGCGGGCCGTCTTGGGAAAGGCAATGACTTCGCGTAGCGAGTCCATCCCGGCAAACAACATGGCCAGACGGTCAAAGCCCAGGGCAATGCCACCGTGGGGTGGAGCGCCATACGACAGGGCTTCCAGCAGAAACCCGAACTTCTCCTGAGCTTCCTCCTCACCGATGCCCAGCAGGCTGAAAATTCTTTGCTGCACGTCCTGGCGGTGAATTCGGATACTGCCACCACCCAATTCGACGCCGTTCAGCACAACATCGTAGGCAAACGCCCGTACCTTGCCTGGGTCGGTCTCAAGCAGGGATACATCCTGGTCGTTGGGCGCGGTAAACGGGTGATGCTTAGCGACATAGCGCTCCTCGTCCGCGTCGTATTCGACCAGCGGAAAATCCGTCACCCACAGGAAACGCATATCATCTTTGGCAATCAGTCCGAGTTTGTCGCCCAGATAGAGGCGCAGGCGTGACAGCACCTCGCACGCCACCTGTTCCTGATCGGCAATCAGCAGCAACAAGTCCTTCGGTTTGAGCCCGAGGGCCGCTTCAATTTCCTGTTTCCGGTCGTCGCTCACGAACTTCGCCAAGGGCGACTGCCAGCCGTCCTCGGTCAGACGAATCCAGGCCAGGCCCTTTGCCCCAAAATCCTGGGCCAGCGGAATCAGATCATCGAGTTCTTTGCGGGAGAACGGATCGTCCGACACGATCAGGCCGCGCACCACACCTCCGTCGGCAACGATCTGCCGAAAGACCTTGATGTCGGTCTGACTGAACAACGCGGACAGCTCCTGGATTTCCAGGCCAAACCGGATATCCGGCTTATCATTCCCAAAGCGGGCCATGGCCTGGCTGTACGGCATCCGGGGAAACGGGGTGGGGATGTCGATGCCTTTCACTTCCTGACACAAGCGGACCATCATGCCTTCAATAAGCTGGAACACATCGTCCGGTCGGACAAACGACATCTCAATATCAATCTGGGTGAACTCGGGCTGACGGTCGGCCCGCAGGTCTTCATCTCGAAAGCAGCGTACGATCTGGAAGTATTTTTCCATCCCGCTCACCATCAGCAACTGCTTAAACAACTGCGGCGACTGTGGCAGGGCATAAAATCCGCCCGGAATGACCCGGCTCGGGACGAGGTAGTCGCGCGCGCCTTCCGGGGTACTCCGGGTCAGGACCGGCGTTTCCACCTCAAGAAAGCCCTCACCGTCCAGATAATCGCGGACCACCTTGGCCAGCCGATGCCGCAGGCGGAGGTTCTCGAACATCCTTGGCCGACGTAAATCCAGATAGCGATACCGCAGCCGGGTACTCTCCGCCGGGTCGGTCTCGGCGTCAATCGGAAACGGCGGCGTCCGCGAGGCATTCAGCACCCGCAGCTCTTCCACGACGAGCTCGACTTCGCCGGTTGGGATATTCGGATTGATCGTCTCTGGCGAGCGGCGTTCCAGCCGGCCTCTCGCGGCCACCACATATTCCAGGCGCAGTTCCTTGGCCTGGGTATGGGCGGCGGGGCTGACTTGCGGGTTACAGACAATCTGGACCAGGCCGGAACGGTCGCGGACATCGACAAAGGTCACGCCGCCATGATCGCGCCGGGAATGCACCCAGCCCATCACGGTCAGCGGTTGTCCGACTTGGGGCACGCGGGGCTCCCCGCAGTAGCAGCTGCGCTGCCAGTCACCTAAAGACTCCACACAATCTCCCTTGTGTCGTTACCTGGCCGGGAACTCTGCCGGCTAGGGTTATGCATTATGCCCAGGATGCGTGCTCGTGAGAGGAAGAGACCTGCAGAGAGGACGGTCTCTTTTCCGGTAGCGTGTCCTGCTCTATCTCTGAGCGTTAGACTCTTCGTCTCCTTCCTGTGAGGAGCGGTAGTATGCCAGAGGGCGCCTGATCGATCAATGCGGAGCTGGGCACCCGCCGCCTCTGTGTAGAACGCTATTCACGTCCTCCGCTTGGTCCCTGCTCTGTCAAAAGAATGCTTCGAGTTGTCCAATCGCCTGCTGGGATAATGCCGCGATCTCTCCGGCTGTCGTATTTTCTTGGACCCGTTCAAGACGTGAGGTGGCGGGCAGCAGAACCGCGTCTTCGGATTTTGCGAGTAGATAAGCGAGCAGCGCCTGACCTGGAGTTGTCACCCCATAGGGCTCCAGGAACGAGAGATCGTGCCGTTGCAAGATATGAAGCAGTTGGGATCGATGAAAGATCGGGCACAGCGGCGTCATGATTAAGACACCCATATTGCGTTGCTGAGCCAAGGGGAGGATGGCCTGTTCGGCTTCTCTCTCCCCGATATTGTACGGAATCTGGATCGTATCAAAGATGCCGGTTTGCATGGCCGTCATCATTTCCGGGAACATGCTGGTTCGATAGTCGGTTATACCCAGAAACCGAATGCGACCCGCAGCCTTGTACTCTTCAAGGAGCGGAGCAACCGTGCGCCAGGCCGCCATATTATGGATCTGCATGAGGTCAATCACCTCAACCTGAAGTTTCTGAAATGACGCTTCGATGAGGCGCTGAGCGGCGGTGCGATTCGACGCCAGGACCTTGGTGGCGATCACCACGCCCTCGCGCCGTCCCCGCAGCACCCGACCCAGCACGCCTTCCGCCTCGCCATACATGGGTGCGGTGTCAAAGAGATTCACCCCACAGGCCAGGGCTTCGGTCACCAGCCGTCCGACATGCTCGATATTTTTCTCTCCATGTACATCGAACGCCTTCCACGTGCCCATACTCACGGCACTGACGCGCAGGCCGGTCCGACCCAGAGTGCGGTATTGCATAATTTGGCAGAAATCAGACTTCCGAGACCTGATAGACGTTGCTGACTGAATGGAGAGCCATGGCTTTTTGTGTGAAGGCGACCTTTACTTTTTCAAGGCGTTACAAGGTCTCTGCCGAGTCATATGTTTCAGCGCACTGAGCGCAGGCCTCAGCCTGGACCGGAACAAGCAAGCGGTCCGTCCCGACTTTTAACTCGGCCTTGACTGCCGCAGGTTTGACCTCGCCGGTTTTACACATCACGCATTGCATTATTTTCTCCGCTTACAGTCCGCCTCCCAGCGGCTCTTCCTCCATCTCTCTTCGAGCGTGATCTGTAAAGCGGCAGTGAGTTATACGGCGCCGGATTTCAGTATCATCCATCCCGCTCTCTCACAGATTTCCCTCAAGCGCATACTATAGCAGGGGCGAGGACTGAATAAATTAAGTGAAGAGGAGTCGTTAATACAGCACTTCCGCCTCTCTCAGCTGGGCGATCTCTTCGTCGGTATGCCCCAGCAGGTCCTTCATCACCTGCTCAGTATCCTGGCCCATGAGGGGCGCGGGGGCGCGGACGCCGTTTGGCGCAACGGTGAGCTGCCAGGGAATGCCGATATGGGTCTGTACCTCGACCTCGGCATGCGGCAAACGGGCAAAAAAGCCCCGCGCGTTCAAATGCGGGTCCTCGCTCAAGTCTTTGCTGTTCATGGACGGAAAGGCGGCCACACCCGCGGCCTGGAGCGTTGTGGTCACCTCCCATTTCGTTCGTTCTTTGGTCCACTCCGTCAGGATGCGTTCGAGTTCCTCTTCGTTCGCCTTGCGGTCTGCCGCGGTGCGAAAGCGCGGGTCCTGACCGAGGTGAGCCTGCCCGATGGCCTGACACAAGGCCCGCCACTCGTCATCCGTCCCGCAGACGAGGCTGACCCATTCATCCTGGTCGGCCTCCTGTCCGGCACAGCGGAAGCAGTTGTGCGGAGCCATCCACGGGTCCCGATTGCCGCTGCGCGGCGGCTGGGTGGTATTCATGGCATAGTCCATCCAGCCTTCCGCCAGTAAGGCCACCATGGTTTCCCATAATGAGGCGTCAATATGCTGCCCCTTACCCGTCCGTTTTCGCACGGCCACGGCCGCGGTAATGGCCACCGCGGCATTCAGTCCGCCGTTCGGGTCGCCATACGAAATCCCGACTTCCTGGGGACCGTGCCCAGGGTAGCCGGTCAGCGAAGACAGGCCGGTCAGCGGCACGATGGCCGGACCGTAGCCCATATAGTTTTTCTGCGGTCCGGTATGCCCATAGCCGGAGATGGAGGCCATGATCAGCGCCGGATTCCGTTTTGCCAGCTCCTCATAGCCGAGGCCCAAGCGCTCCATCACACCCGTGGCAAAGTTCTCCACCACAACGTCGGACTTCTCAATCAGGGCGGTGACGATGGGAATGGCTTCCGGCTTGCTCAGGTTGAGCAGGGTACTCTTTTTGCCCTGGTGCCACTGGTTGAAATAGCCCGAGCGATTGAGACTCGGTTCCATGCCGGTCGGGTAAATCGGCACGCGGCGTCCGAGGTCGGGGCGCACATGTGATTCGACCCGAATGACCTCGGCCCCCAGGTGGGCCAGTTGCAGGGCACAGTAGGGCCCGGCCCAGGCCCAACTGAAATCGACGACGCGCAGACCTTCCAGGGGAAGGCTGGGGTTGGGGGGTGGGGATTGGGGGTGAGGGCTTGGGGAGGATGAGGCACGGAGCACTTCGGCATTATGCTCGCCCAGCAGAGGCGCTGGGCGGCGCATGTCCCACCACGGCTCTTTGAGTTGATAGGGCGGGCCCGGATGGGTCACAGTCCCGGCCTTGGGGTGGGTCACGTCAACAAAAAAATTGCGGGCTTTGAGCTGCTCCTGCTGGGCCAGGGTTTGCATGGACAACACCGGGGCAAAACAAATCCGCCGCTCCTGGCCGGCCTTGAAGAGGTCTTGGACTTTCCAGCCCTGCATCCACTCGTCGAGATAGGTCTTGAGCACGTCCCAGTTCTCGGCGCGGACAAAGGGGTCTTTGAATATCTCCCAGCTCGCCCACTCGGGATTCCCCATGAGATCGACCAGGCGCTCCCACTGATCCTGCTCAACCGTCACCACAAAAATCAGACCGTCCTGACACTGATACATGCCCCAGGGATAGATCAGACGGCGGCCCAGCCGGGACGCGACCTGACCCATATAGGAGTAGTAGACAAAGTTCTGTTCCAGGAAAGAAGCAACAAACTCCTGAACCGAAAGATCGATATGCTCACCCTGGCCGGTTTCGTAGGCTTTGCCATAGGCGGCCAGGCTGGTCATGGCCGCGGCCAGCCCGCCCTGAAAGTCGGCCTGGTGACCAGCCGCCTTGAGCGGAGGCAGATCCGGCCAGTCTGAGGCTCCAGGACTCAGCCAGGCCCAGCCGCCCCCGTGGGCCAGGTTCAACTCATAGGCCCTATAGTCTTTATACGGGCCGGTCAGTCCAAACGGGGTGATCGAGCACATCACCAGGCTGGGATTCACCTGCTGAAACGCCGCGTAGGAGAGACCGAGTTCAGCCATGGCCGGCGGGGCATAATTGTGAATAAGCACATCGGTCTGCGCAATCAGGGCGTGCAGACGTTCGGCGTCCTGGCGGATATCAAGGGTCACACCGCGCTTATTGGTGTTCAAATATAAAAAGAGGCCACTCTGCTCCGGGTCGGGCTGCCCCTGAGGAAAAGGGCCGCGGGTTCGCGCCAGGTCACCGCCCGGTTCCTCGACTTTGATCACGTCGGCCCCCAGGTCTGCCAGCAGCTTTGTGGCATACGCCGCCGACACCATATTGCCGAGTTCCAGTACGCGAACGCCTTCCAAGCCGTGCATAACAGGTCCTCCTTGTGTGAAGCATAAACGTATCTCTTGGATGACACGTTGACTCTCTGTACCCCGTAGCGGGCCTATCAAGCCGGCAATAGCGCGTCAACGCTGCTCCCAGTGTCTGTCACAAAGTATCCAAATGTCGAGAAAGGCTTCTCGGCTGAGTTCAATGCGCAGCTTCAGGCGGTGCTGTTACAGAGACAACCGCCTCGGGGAAAAGCGCTGCGACATCTCGCCGAACCTGGATTTCAAACCGATCGAGTTTCTGTTCCGCGTCCACTGATTATGATTCGGAGCGGCCAAATTCTTGCGCAGCTTCCAACAGGTCGGTTTGCTCCATATGCCGGGCTTCCCACTCCATGAAGTCGCGTTCGATTTCATGGGAGCGACGCTGCGGAATGTTGCCAGCTTGCCACGCCTGGCGAAATTCGGCGAAAGTCATGCCGTATCTGGTCTCAAAGCCCTTCACCGCCTCATGACACTGGCGAAGCTGCGACTCCAGGCAGTCCCGCGTCACATGTTCGAGCTTCGCTTCGAGGTTTTCCCCTGGCGCAAACGCCTCAAGGACACGCACGAGCCTGTCGCTGACCGTGACGACTGACATAGCAACTCCTTTTCCCGACCCGAGCCTAGCCCCGGAACATAATCGAGTCAAGGAAAACGAGCGGCCTCTTTGCCTTGACCCCTAAGCGCCGTTTGTTATCCTCCCTTGTTCGATTTTGGACAAGCTTTTAGCGAGAAAGGAAAGAAGCCCGCAAAATTTGTGAGCAGGAGTGACCCCGGATGTCACACCGGTTTGCTAAGGATGCCCTTCGTAACCCCGCCCCTGCTGGGAGAGCCTGTCATGAGCCTGGTCGAAGGGGGCTGGGGTGAGGGACTTCCCACATCTCTATGCCCCATATTTGAGAGGTAAGAATTGAACGACGGAGCGGGAGCAAAAAACAAGTATGTGTTCGACCGTCAGAAAACGGGCAGGGATTGAGGGAAAGCGGCAATTATACATGACATGGAAAAAAGGTCGGCGTGCGAGAAGACCGTCCGTTATCTGGCCCACGTTCGGTGTGATGGCGATACCTTCGCCTTACATGATCTCGATGAGCACTTACGCGGGGTAGGAAAACTTGCAGAAGAATACGCTCAGGTCTTCGGCAGTGGCGATTGGGCGCGGGTGGCAGGGCTGTGGCATGACCTGGGGAAGTATAGCGCGGAATTTCAGCGGCGTATCAAATCCGTGTCCGGTTACGACGCCGAAGCTCACCTCGAAGGTCAATCCGGCCGAGTCGATCACTCCACGGCCGGGGCACAGTACGCGATAGACCGATTCGGCGTACATGGCCGGATATTGGCCTACCTCATTGCGGGCCATCACGCCGGCCTACCGGACTGGCACACAAGTGAAACTGCCGGCGGGGCATTAAAAGTACGGCTGGATGACCGTATCCATTTGAAACGCACCCTCAGCCAGACAATTCCTCACGAGATTCTGTCCCAACCAAAACCGACCAGCGTCTTGCTCGGTAAGGCCGAGGGATTTGCCTTATGGGTACGGATGCTGTTTTCGTGTCTGGTAGACGCTGATTTTCTCGATACCGAAGCGTTTATGGATGCGGACAAGGCCGGACAGCGTATCAATGCCCTGACGCTCCCGGACTTGCTGCAACGTTTCAACGCCTACATGGAAAGGCAATTTTTAAAGGTCCCATCTACGCATGTGAATCGTATTCGCGCCGAGGTACTCCGGCAGTGTCGGGACAAGGCACGGGAAGCGCCAGGGCTGTTTTCGCTGACCGTACCAACCGGTGGCGGCAAGACGCTGTCGAGTCTCGCCTTTGCTCTGGAACATGCGGTCCTCCACGGGAAGCGGCGGATTATTTACGCTATCCCGTACACCAGCATTATTGAGCAAACCGCCAACGTCTTCCGGGACATATTTCCCAATGAGGTGATCGAGCACCACAGTAATCTTGACCCGGAAAAGGAAACCGTAAGAAGCCGTCTGGCAGCAGAGAATTGGGACGCACCATTGATTGTAACGACCAACGTTCAGTTCTTCGAGTCATTGTTTGCCGCCAGGACCAGCCGTTGCCGTAAGCTCCACAACATCGTTGATAGCGTGGTGGTGCTGGACGAAGCGCAGCTTTTGCCGCCCGAGTTTTTACAGCCAATTCTCGACGTAATGAATGCGTTAGTGCGCAACTATGGCGTGACTTTTGTGTTATCCACCGCGACCCAACCGGCGCTGGGTACGCTGAAAACTTTCCAACGTACACTGCGTGGTCTTGATAATGTCCGCGAAATCACCAATGACCCGGACACGCTATATCACAACCTGGAGCGCGTCACTGTGACATGGCCACGGGATTTCCATCTAGCTCAAGACTGGGATGATATCGCACGGCAGATTCAGCAGCATCCGTGTGTCCTGGCAGTGGTCAACTCTCGTGCCGACGCCCGTGAACTGCACCGTCGTATGCCCGATGGGACAATTCATCTGTCTGCTCTGATGTGTGGCGAGCATCTTTCGCGTGTCATCAGCAATATCAAGCAACGCTTGCTCACCGGTGAATCCGTGCGTGTCGTGAGTACGCAACTAGTGGAGGCTGGCGTGGACGTGGATTTTCCTGTGGTTTACCGTGCGCTAGCGGGTCTGGATTCGGTTGCTCAGGCAGCAGGGCGATGTAACCGAGAGGGTAATCTGGACCGGGGTGAAGTCATTGTGTTTGTCCCGTCCAAACCCGCACCGCGGGGACCGCTACAACGTGCCGCAGATACGACCCTCTCGTTGCTGTCAGGGTCGTCCAACCACACGCTGACACGAGACTTGTTCTTACGTTACTTCGAGCATTTCTATATGCGTGCTCCTTCCCTTGACAAACATGACATCACCGATTTGCTCACACCGCAGGGAGGAAATGACGATCCGTTGAAAGTTCAGTTTCGTACCGCAGCCCAACATTTTCGGCTCATTGACGAGTCGGGTTATCGCAGCATCCTCGTGCGCTATGGAGAAAGCCCCGCATTGCTTGGCCGTTTGCAGAAAGAAGGGCCAGAGCGCTGGCTGATGCGTAAACTCCAGCGCTACACCGTATCCCTACCCGAATATCAATTCCGAAAATTGCTGGCTAATGGCGACATATTTGAAATTTATTCCGGCATATTTGCGCAGACGGCGGACATGCTATACCACCCGCAACTCGGGGTCTTATTGGACGATACGAATCCCGACCCCAGTGATCTGATCGGCTAGGGAGGAGAAATGAAAACCTATTGTCTTGAAGTCAGCGGTGACTTTGCCTGCTTCACCCGCCCGGAAATGAAGGTAGAGCGTGTCAGCTATGACGTGATCACGCCCTCGGCGGCCCGTGCGGTGTTTGAAGCCATTCTCTGGAAGCCGGCGATGCGCTGGCAGGTGAGCAAGATCGAAGTGCTCAAGCCCATCAAGTGGATCAATCTCCGTCGCAACGAAGTCGGCAGCGTTGCGTCAACCCGCAATGTCGCAGGCGCGATGAAGTCCGGCACGGGACACTTGGGTATGTATATCGAGGACGAGCGTCAACAGCGGGCCGGACTGTTTCTGCGTGACGTGCAATACCGTCTCCATGCGTCGTTCGCGTTGTGTGACCCGAGTTGCCACAAGCCGAACTTTCCCCATCTGAGCAAGCGAACGGCCAATGCCGACGGGACCGATATGGACGACGAACCGAACCAAGCCGTGAAATTCATGACCATGTTCGAGCGCCGTGCAACCAAAGGGCAGTGTGTGAATCAGCCCTATTTAGGCTGCCGTGAGTTTGCCGCCGCTTTTCGGCTCGTAGAGCCAGATCATTCGCCCACCCAGGCTATCACCGAGACACGCGAATTGGGGTATATGCTGTACGACTTGGACTACCACAACCCCGCCGACCCCACACCACGCTTTTTTCGAGCCAACCTGGTGAACGGTGTGGTTGAGGTTCCGGCCTGGGACAGCGAGGAGGTACGGGGATGATCTTACAAGCGCTCCACGCCTACTACGCCCGTAAAAGCGCTGACCCAGAATCCAGCTTGGCCCAACCGGGCTTTGAATGGAAAGAGATTCCTTTTGTGATCGAAATCGACGCTCAGGGAAATCCGGTGCAGATTGAAGATACGCGGGAGGGCGAAGGTAAGAGAAAACGAGCACGCGCCTTTCTGGTTCCGCAAGGGGTGAAGAGAGCTGTCAACATTGCGGCAAACCTGCTCTGGGACAACGCAGCCTATGTTTTAGGTGTGGCCACAAAAAGGAAACCGAAGCGGGTTGAAGAACAACGGCAAGCGTTCATCACTAAAATCGAATCCCTGCCAGCCCCGGCCCTGACTGATGCGGGAGTGCAGGCCGTTTTGCGCTTCCTGCGACGGACACATACCGACTCGCTGTCACAATGGCCCGAGTGGCAAGAGATTGTTGAGACGGTTCCGAACCTCACCTTCCGCCTACAAGGCGACAGAGACCTGGTGTGCCAACGGCCGGCAACGGTAGAAGCCCTCAGGACAGAACAGGACACGACGAATGCGGACGGATTGTGTCTCGTGACAGGCGAGACCGGCGAAATTGAGCGTCTGCATACCGCAATCAAAGGTGTATGGGGTGCGCAGACATCGGGAGCGAATATCGTTTCATTCAATCTTGACGCCTTCAGTTCCTATGGAAAAACGCAAGGCGCAAACGCACCTGTCGGCAAACACGCCGCGTTTAGCTACACCACTGCCCTCAACCACCTGCTGCGCAAAGATTCATCGCAGCGTTTGCAGGTCGGAGATGCGAGTGTGGTGTTCTGGGCGGACAGACCAACGGAATGGGAGACAGGAGTTGTCGATATTTTCGGCGAACCGACCAAGGATGATCCCGACAAGAATATACGGGCCGTGAAGAGTCTCTACACCGCTATTGACCACGGCTTGCTGGAAAACGACACCGGCCAGACGAGATTCTTCGCCCTCGGGCTTGCTCCCAACGCCTCGCGGATCGCCATTCGTTTCTGGCAGCACGGGACAGTGGCGGAGATGGCCGGGCGGATCAAGCAGCATTTCGATGACCTGGAGATTGAACGCTCGCCGCGCGACCCTCCCCATCTTTCGCTCTTTCGTCTGCTGGTATGCGTGGCAACCCAAGGCAAGGCGGACAACATCCCGCCAAACCTTGGAGGCGAATTGATGCGCAGCATTCTTACAGGTTTACCCTATCCGCAAACGCTGCTAGCGGCTGCCGTGCGCCGGATTCGGGCCGAGCGCGAAGTGACGTATGCCCGTGCCGCGGTAATCAAGGGCTGGATCAATCGTGCGACACGGTACGCAAACCCTATTATCAAGGAGGAACTCAGAATGTCGCTGGACGAAGCGAATATGAATGTCGGCTACCGCTTGGGCCGCCTGTTTGCGGTCCTGGAGAAAATTCAGGAAGAGGCCAATCCCGGCATCAACGCCACCATACGTGACCGCTTTTACGGAGCAGCGTCGAGTACGCCGGTCACGGTGTTTTCAACCTTGCTGAAGCTGAAAAACCACCACTTCTCTAAATTGGAGAATCGTGGCCGGGCGGTGAATCTAGAGAAGCGTGTTGGCGAGATCATGGAGGGGCTGAACGATTTTCCCGCTCAATTGCCAATCGCAGACCAGGGGCGTTTCGCTATTGGCTACTACCACCAACGGCAGGATTTTTTCAAACCCACGAATGCAAAGGAAGGAGCCTAAGCATGGCAATTGAGAATCGCTACGATTTCGTCCTGATATTCGACGTGAAAGACGGCAACCCCAACGGCGACCCTGATGCAGGCAATCTTCCACGGGTCGATGCCGAGACCGGGTGTGGCCTGGTGACCGATGTGAGCTTGAAACGGAAGGTGCGTAATTATGTCGGTATAGTGAAAGGAGAAGAGGCACCGTTTGAGATTTACGTCAAGGAGAGGGCCATTCTCAACAAACAACACGAACGGGCATATGAGGCTATCGGGGCCGGTGACATCATTAAGGGCGATGATAAAAAACGGAAAGGTGGAGAGAAGGTGGGCGAAGCACGAGCCTGGATGTGTAAAAACTTCTACGATGTACGGACCTTCGGGGCAGTGATGTCCACAGGCGTTAATTGCGGTCAAGTCCGTGGTCCCGTTCAACTCACGTTCGCACGTTCAGTTGACCCCATTGTTGCTCAGGAACATTCGATTACCCGTATGGCAGTGGCAACGGAAGCGGAAGCCGCAAAACAAGAGGGCGATAATCGCACGATGGGCCGTAAACATACCGTCCCGTATGGGCTATACGTGGCGCGCGGCTTTGTCTCAGCGCATCTGGCGGCGCAAACGGAGTTTTCCGATACTGACCTTGAGTTATTATGGGAAGCACTCGCCAATATGTTCGAGCATGACCGTTCGGCAGCCCGCGGGGAGATGGCAACCCGTGGGCTGTACGTCTTCAAGCATGACTCCCAACTCGGGAATGCCCACGCGCATGACCTGTTTGCGCGCATTCAACCCGAGACGAAAGCTGACGTTCTCGTGCCACGCGATTTTGACAATTATCAGGTGTCAGTAGACGAGGAGAATTTGCCTACAGGAGTCAGCCTGACTCGACTCGTCGGATAGCCGTATGGCAGAGAAACAGCATCCTCCTTGGGCGGACGACGACCTCATCATGATCTCCGCCCTGGAGCACTACAGTTATTGCCCGCGTCAGTGCGCCCTGATTCATCAGGAACAGACCTATGACGAGAACCTGTACACCCTCCGGGGCCAGGCTGTGCATAAGCAGGTGGACGAACCGGAGCATACGGTGGAGGCGGGGGTGCGGGTTGAGCGGGCACTGGCGCTGTGGTCGTATCGGCTCGGGTTGATTGGGCGGGCAGATGTGGTCGAGTTTCACGGCGCAACGCCCTACCCGGTTGAGTACAAACATGGTCCCCGCCGCCAAAAAGAACACGACGACCTGCAACTCTGCGCTCAAGCGCTGTGTCTGGAGGAGATGACCGGACAGGCCGTGCCTGAAGGCGCCATTTTCCACCATAGCTCCCGGCGACGGCGGGTGGTACATTTTACCTCAGCCTTGCGGGAGAAGGTGGCCCAAACCGTGGCGGCCATTCGTCACATGGCCGCATCCTCGACCCTGCCCCCCGCCGTCAATGACGCCCGCTGCACGCATTGTTCGTTACGGGACGCGTGTCTTCCCTCGGTCATGGCGGCCAAAACACGTCAGCGAGACGTGCGGGCAACGTTATTTGTGGCCGAATAAGCGTAAAGGCAGACCGCCATGCACCAACTCCTCAACACCCTATACGTGACCACCCCCGAAGCCTACGTTCGGCTCGACCATGAGACCCTGCGCGTCCAGGTTGAAGGAGAAACCAGACTCCAGGTGCCATTGCACCACCTCGGCGGCCTGGTCTGCTTTGGCAACGTGCTCATCAGCCCGGCGGTTTTACACCGCTGCGCGGATGATGGTCGGTCCGTTGTCTTTATGGACCGCAACGGTCGCTTTAAGGGGCGACTCGAAGGGCCGGTGTCGGGCAATGTGTTGCTCCGTAAAGCGCAGCACCAGGCAATTGCCGACCCGGCCCAGACGTTGGCGATTGCCCGCAACATCGTCGCCGGCAAAATCCAGAATACCCGACAAATCGTCTTACGGGCGGCACGCGAAACGCAGGACACAGACGATGCGACCGCACTTAAAGAGACCGCGCGCAAACTGGCTTCCAGCGTCGAGCAGCTTCCAGAGGTTACAGACGTAGACCAACTGCGCGGCTTTGAAGGTGAGGCCGCTCGCCAGCACTTCAGTTCATTTAGCTGTATGGTCCGTGAGGATAGAGAGACCTTTGCGCTCAAGGGCCGGAGTCGCCGCCCGCCGCGCGACCCCACCAACGCCCTCCTCTCGTTTCTGTACGCGCTGCTCCTGAACGACTGTGTGGCCGCGGCTGAAGGCGTTGGTCTTGATCCCCAGATGGGGTTTCTTCACGCGCTCCGGCCAGGACGGCCCGCGCTCGGGCTGGACCTGATGGAAGAACTCCGGTCGGTGATTGCCGAGCGCCTGGCCCTGAGCCTGATCAATCGTCGGCAGATTACCGCCAAGCATTTTGTTGAGCGACCGGGTAGCGCCGTTCATCTTGAGGACGAGGGCCGAAGAGAGGTCATTGTGGCCTATCAGAAACGCAAACAGGAAGAGTTACAGCATCCCGTACTGGAGCAGAAAATGCCCATTGGGCTGATCCCTCACACCCAGGCCCGATTATTGGCCCGTGTGCTGCGGGGCGACATGGAAAGCTATCTTCCCTTCCTCTACCGCTGAGGAATTGCACCAGTGGTGAGGATTGAAACTACCGCTAGGAGGCTGACGCATGCAGATTTTGGTCACCTATGATGTTGCGACGGAAAAAGACGAAGGCAAAAGACGACTGCGCAAAGTCGCCCAGGTGTGTAAGAACTTCGGGCAGCGAGTGCAGAAGTCGGTTTTTGAGTGTTTAGTCAATCAGGCGCAATATGAACAGCTTGTTCGAGAGTTGCGCTACTGCATGAACGAAAAGGAGGATAATTTACGGATTTACCGCCTGCGAGAGCCCAAGAGCGAGTATTGTCAGCACTATGGCGTCAATCCATCGGTGAACTTTGAGGACCCGCTGCTTGTCTGAGCGCGAACCAGGAGCGAAGGCACAAAGCCGGGGAGGATCGCGTTGCGGCTATCGTATGGAAAAATAACGACTTTCTCGTTGAGGCGAGCAGGCTGCAAGCCGGATTTCAGCCGGACCGCAGCCCCTCCGCGCAAACGAGGAAAAAACCCTAGCCAAAACACCCGGTTAGGCCATACCCGGAAGCACCGGCCTTAACGGGCCGGTGAGGATTGAAACATTCGTGAATATGATATGAATGATGCTAAGCATGAAGAAGCACCGGCCTTAACGGGCCGGTGAGGATTGAAACCCGTTCTCCGTCCCGTAAATTGGCAGCCTGTTTTGGAAGCACCGGCCTTAACGGGCCGGTGAGGATTGAAACTCACCCGATACATACGCTTGCTCAGCGTGTAGAGAAGCACCGGCCTTAACGGGCCGGTGAGGATTGAAACTGGACCGTCCAGCAGCAAACGCTCATACGTCGCGGAAGCACCGGCCTTAACGGGCCGGTGAGGATTGAAACATAGTGACCCACGTCTCTATGCTGTTTGGATCCACGAAGCACCGGCCTTAACGGGCCGGTGAGGATTGAAACTTTTGCTTGGTGAAGTCCTTGAGCACGCGCGTTGAGAAGCACCGGCCTTAACGGGCCGGTGAGGATTGAAACTCAGCGACTTGGTGAGCGATAAACGTTTTTCCGCAACCGAAGCACCGGCCTTAACGGGCCGGTGAGGATTGAAACAGGAATGAGCTACCTTTGAAACCGACGGTATGCGGAAGCACCGGCCTTAACGGGCCGGTGAGGATTGAAACCCGGATATTTATATCGGATCGACAGCGGGGCGCTGAAGCACCGGCCTTAACGGGCCGGTGAGGATTGAAACCCTGGGAGTATTATCAGATTGGACTATGGGCTTAGAAGCACCGGCCTTAACGGGCCGGTGAGGATTGAAACATGAGGGAGGGGTTGAGCACTCAGGTCCCGTTTCGGTCTTTTTACTCCTTGGGATCGTGACGACCTATCAGATGCCGTAAGGCGTTGAGCACCTGACTGCAATCCACGGAATTCCCTCGTTTAAGGTGTTGCCGAATACCGCCTCAATTGCAGAGCATCTGGACAATAGATGCAAAGCAGCCCGAAGAAAATCCCTGGGCTCAGTGCAGCGGCAGGGCGATTCCCCGGCCCTCAGGCCGTAGATGTCAAGCGGGAATGATCGGCAATATTCGGCGCATCGTCGAGGCTCATACGCCGATGGTTGACCAACTGGGTTTGAATCGTCATTGGCGATACGTTGAAGTGATCCGCGACCTTATTCTGTTTTTCCTCAGAATAATCCCCGCCCAGCATATCTTCCACAAAAGCGAACGGGCTCAAGAACTCCGCAGCGAACGCCCGTTGTGCCTTTTGTCGATAACTGAAAGCACGTGTTGCAGGGAGCAGGGGTTCAGCAAGTACATTTATCTGGTTGCGGAGCACACGATCACCGATGAGGCGAGCAAGATCAAAACGCCGAGCCGTTTTCCAGCGTGACCGGAGAGACACCTTGGCGCGATCATCGGCCTCAAGTGCAAAAGATATTTTGGACGAATGCCCGCGTTGACTCGAAATCGCTTTACTCACAGTGCCCGCGAAACCCGCAAGGATCGTATCGGAAATCGGATTCCCATCCAATCTTTCCTGAATACGAATCTCCTGTGCCGCAAGCTTTCCTAAACGCCATGCTTCGGCCTCTCCCGGTTGCGGCAGACCTGCCATGTCACCGAGGATGATTGCATCATTCGGATCGGCCTCGAAACCGCTCCTCCGAGCGATGGCTGTGAAGTCTCCCGCCGACATCATATTTCCCAGAGCATCATCCCCAAATGTTGCATCTGCGGCTATTTCTCCTAGCGCCTCTTCTCCCAGCGTCATCGCGTCTTCGAGACGGTAGCGTATCGCGGCCTCTTCGACCTCGTCCGGGTCATAGCCGAGTTGCGCTTCCAGCCGCCGAAACCGAGTCAGTTCGGGGTCTGCTCTTTCCATCTTCAGTTCATTCCATAGGCCATGAAGATGAGACTCGCGGACACTCGCCTCCCCAAGCCTAGCCAGGGCATCTTCCACGAATCCATCGATAGCCGTCTCCAGACTCACTGCCGGAACCGTTTGCCCCGGAGCGCCAATGTACCGAAAGAGACTTGTTTCTGGACTCCGAGAGGGCGTGGAGAACAGGGAAGAGTGAACTCCATCCGAGAAGATTGTAATGTGAGGCCACGCATAGCCGTCACCAATAGTAGACATCCGATGTGCAAAACTCCAACGGCGCATGGCGTTTTCATCAGAGGGTTGTCCAACCTCCCACCGAAGCCTCCACCAGTTCCACGCCAGCCAGTCGGCAATCGGATAGCCAGAAACGTATGGACCATGACGCCATTCTTGTTTATCGACTTCTACACCTTCAGTGAGCAAATGATTGTTCGCTGTTACCGAGAAGAGGCCAAATGTTGCTCGTTCCTCCGCCGACTCATAAACGAGGCTCTCCTGAGGGATAGAAACCTGGGAGAGGGCAACTATGAGTTCGTCTGGCATCTTAATTTCCATTCCTTGATTACTAATTTTTTCATGTCACCGTCATCGTCGCCCAGTTCGTATCCGTGATATTCTGAACCATCTCCCCCACGTTTCGCTTCATAGACGTGACCTTGTTCGTCCACAGCCCAGACGTATTTGGGCAATTCACCTTCGGTACAGGCACTAACCATACCGCGCTGTATGCCTTTCAGAAAGAGATTCTGCGCCTCAGCACGAAGCATTCTCCGATTGCCATCACACAGCGATTTGGTCAGGCGCGGACTTACCGGAGGGTGAAAACCGTAATCGGCAGGATACCGCTTGTGGATGGGACTGCCACTATAGCGGGCCTGATTTGCGTACTGGTCCAGTATCTCAGGAGCAATTGCATCTTTAGGCACGATTCTGCGCTGGATTCTATTGCTCTGGCGCTTAGGCATTGACAGGCGTCACCTTCCCTCACGGCGCACTTCCTTGGTAGGAAACACACTTTTTCTTTCCTCACAACGCCTTCCGTCTGAAAGAGAGCAGAGAAAAACCAGAAAAAACTGAGGGGGTCAATCCCCTTCGTTACACCCTCACTCCCTTGCCTCTGCGCTGCCCGCGGCCCAGTCGAGGCGAATATCCCAGCTATGGATTTTGTCGGGCGGGAGCGTCGGGGCGGTGGTGTTATCGACGTATTCGTACACGTTTGCCGGCGGGCTGACTGTCGCGTCGCGCCCGTAGATAAAATCCTGGTCTTCGACAATGAGCTTATAGGCCTTATTGAGCAATACGGCCCGGGCCGGGGATGGGGTAATCAGCTCGTAGACATCCCGGGCCGCGGCCACCGCGGCGTAATTGACCGACCCGTCGGCATGATACCACCGCGCCGCCATTTCCGGATTATTGCGAAACTCGGTCCCGCCACCTACGCGCTCAAGATAGGTCAGGATTTCCCCCCGCCGTTCGTTCATGGTGGGCGCGTCCGTCATGCCGCGCAGATTGATATAGCCCCAGCCGGCCGCCCCGTCGATTTTGCGCGGGAAGCCATACGTCTTGTCAATCGAAGAGCCGACCGTGTTATGGCAGCCCATGCAGAACATGGTCTCTTCGTAGGTATTGAAACGCAGCCGGCCGTCCTGATCTTCGATAAACCCTTGGAGCAGCCAACCCATTTTATTGTACAGACCGGCATGGCCACGGTCGGGATAGTGGGGCAGCGTGCCTTCCAGCTTTTCCTGATATTCCTGGTCGTAATAATGAGCGAGGACGGCGGGAGACAGGAAATCGCGCTTCACCATATAGCGCACCTCTTTCATCCGGCGCGCATTGGTGATGCTCCCGTCCGCGTCGA
This sequence comes from uncultured Binatia bacterium (SeqCode), assembly GCA_965232605.1. Taxonomy (GTDB): domain Bacteria; phylum Desulfobacterota; class Binatia; order Bin18; family Bin18; genus Bin18. The sequence goes on from CBDDQA010000006.1 coordinate 1,217,349, forward strand.
CACCGACATAGCGCACGGTATGCAGAAATTCCGTGCGGCGGGGATAGAGATAGGGTTCAACCCGGGTATCACTCCCTGCCCCCACATAGCGCGCCGGGCGGGTAATGGCGTGAATGCGACCGAGCGCGCCGTCGCCATTCAGGTCCTGGCCGATTTGGGCTTCATCAATGGGCAGGCTGCCAATGGTCTCAAAACCTTTAATCGCGGCTTCGAGAATCGCCAGATTGGCCTTATACACCGCGCGCGAGTAGACGCCCTCTTGGGTGTGTCGAAACCTGGCCGGCAAACGGAGCATGACATCATCGGTAGACCCATTGGTCGGCCAGAACGTGCTCGGAAAGGGCTTATAGCTGAAGGCGACCCAATGGCTGCCATCCTTGGCAAAGCCCTCTGCATCAAAGGCGGCCGCCCCAGCGGCCAGGTTTTGCAGTCGGGGAATATAGCCCCGGAATTGAACCGCCTCCAGGCGGCCGGCCAGTTCGGAAAAATTATCTTCGTTCGTCCACGCCCGTATGGCCTCATCGCTGATCGCCGCGACCCGCTCACTCCGGTCTTCAAACAGATTGCGCCAGCGATTGGTTTGCCCGTGCTCACTAAAGCTGTACGCGCGCTGCAAACGGGCATCGTTCATCCGATTTTCACGGCCCGGGATATGATCCTGATGACAGACGTAACACGGATTAAAGCGGCCCTCGGTCCGGGTATAGCACTGCGGGGGAATCACCGCTTCCGGGTTAGAGACGCCGACTATGCCCGACCCGGGAGGGCGGGGCGGCAACACCGCCGTACCCAACAGACTCAACAGACTCAACAGACCCAACAGACTCATGGGTTTTCGGCTCCAAAACCGAAATAGCGATAGGCCTGCCTTTCGAGACGGGCCGCTGTCTGTGCGCCAAAATCATCTTTCAGGGGCCTGACCCGGAAGCCGGACAGCCGGATGAGGTCATCGGTCTGAAAATCGTCCACTAAGGGCATATTGCCGTCGGCGCTATGCTGGATCGCAAAATACGCTTCGGTGCCATCCGGCGTGAAGACAAAACCGGTTGACTCGGCAGAACCATCGGCAATTGTGAGCAGGCGCACACAGCCGTCAGACTTGATATCGTCGTCCGCGCCGTCCGGCAGACAGGCCCACACATCGCTATTCCCCTGGCCCGCCCCATTGTCCTCGACAACAAACAGCACCCCCGTTATCGGCTGAAAGGCCAGATTGTCCGGCTGACTGAACGCGGGGCTGCCCTCAATAAAGCGGTTCAGCATGATCTCTCCCGTTGTCCCGGTTGCTGTGGTCACATCCCGGTCGAGCGCGCACTGCACCTCGCCGTAGTTGCTTGCGGCATGGTTCCCGGTGACGGCAAAACAGAAGCGAACGGCCTCAGGCCGGTCGGGGTCGCTGAACAGCGGATCACGATGGAGGTCTTCAGGGCGGTAATAGGCCGTTGCCCCGGCCGCATGGGCGGCCTCGCGCCCAAGGCGCAGGCTGCCCGTATCCAGGCTGCTCTCAGGCGCGGCGGTTGGCGCAGACGCGACGGCTGGTGTGAGTGGAATCCAGGCGCCGTTGCCGACCTCGCAGCCCTGGCCGAACTGCTGGAGGTCGTGCCGACACGACACTTGCAGCGCATAGCTTGTGCCGGCGAGCAGGGGAGAGTGATCGAGGGACGCAATCGGCCCGGTGGCAGGGTCGTACAGCTGAGTGGGGATGAATTTGTATATGGTGCCGCCATCGGTATCGCCCGGCCCATAGCTGCCGGGCCGCTCTTCATCGCCCGCAATCACCACGCCGGTTTCATGCACCAGGAAGCCCTCGTAGCGGATCACCGGAAAGGCCGTGCGCTTGACAAGACGGTCCGAGGCGTCCCGGCCGGTCTGATCGACAATCCGGGCCGGCGCGCCGCCCCGGCCGCGCTCAAGAATGGTAAACGTGTCGGTCGTCAGCGGGTCCAGGATTTCATACACCGCCCCCGTGTCGCTGATGAAGTCTTCTTCCGTGGCGACCACCGTGCCCCACGGCGTGGTGCGGATGCCATCGCAGATCGTCATGCCGCGCACCAGGGTGGTGACCGCCCGGGTCTGCAAGTCAATGACCTGGACGCTCGGCGTCAGTTTATCCCCAACGACAAAGGACTCCCCACAGTCGCCGCTCAAACAGTCGAGGACTTCTTCAATACAGCCGACCAGATGGGTCGGGCGAGCGGCCCCATGCGGCCAGAACACCATCTGATCCCAGTCCTGTCCGACTTCACGCGAAAAATACTCTGCCTGAATCCCTGTCCTCAGAAACAGAAACTGCTCTTCTACGGTTTGGGCCGGTGTCCGAAAGTCTGAATAGGTTTCTGCGTCGTTGGGGGCAAGACTCAACAGACCCAACAGACCCAAGAGACTCAACAGACTTTTCACGGTCTCCCCCCAAGGCGGCGGGTCTACAGGCCGTCGTCTACAGCCGGATACGAGCCGCGATCGCCCGCAACACCAGGTCGGCAGATTCCTCGACGGTGCGACCCACCGTCGTCAGCCGGAGCGCCGGCGCTGGCGGCGGTTCATAGGGAGAGGAGACGCCGGTAAAGTCTGGAATCTCCCCGGCCCGCGCCTTTTGGTACAGCCCTTTCACATCGCGCTGCTCGCATACTTCAAGCGGGGTGTCCACATACACCTCAAAATAGCGGTCCGCGCCGATGATCTCTGCCGCGTGTTGCCGGTCTGTCTGAAAGGGGGCAATGACCGGGACCAGAACGATGAGCCCGGCCCGGTTAAAGAGCCGCGCGACCTCGGCAATGCGGCGGATATTTTCTGCGCGGTCCGCTTTGGAAAAGGCCAGGTCCCGATTCAGCCCCAGGCGCAGAGTGTCGCCGTCGAGCCGACAAGTGTGGAACCCTTGGGTATGCAGGCGCCGCTCAAGCCGTTCCGCAATGGACGATTTGCCAGAGCCGGACAAACCCGTCAGCCAGACCGTCAGCGCGCGCTGTTGCAGGGCCCGCTCACGGTCCATTGGGTCCGTTGGGTCTATTGAGTCTATTGGGTCATGGGGTCTTGACTCAACCGGCTGATTCCGGTCGATAATCATCCCGGCGCCGACCGTGTTATTGGTCAGGCGGTCAATAACGACAAACGCCCCGGAGGTGCGGTTCTTGCGGTAGGGGTCGCAGGCAATCGGCTTTTCGAGGGCAATGGCACACCGTCCGATCTCGTTGAGCGCCAGTTGCGTGGCGTCTTCCCGGCGGAGGGTGTTGACGTCTATGCGATATCGCACATCGCTAATGACCCCAGGCGTCATGGTGGTGGTCTGCTTGAGAAAATACTGCCGGCCGGGCTGCATGGGCTCCTCAGCCATCCACACCAGCATGGCTTCAAAATGCGTGGCGATGAGGGGGACATTATTGGGGTGAACGAGCATGTCTCCGCGACTGACGTCGATCTCGTCCTCAAGCGTCAGGGTCACGGCCAGCGGCGGCATGGCCTGCTCCACTTCCCCCTCAAAGGTATGGATGGCTTTGACCCGGCTTGTTTTGCGCGACGGGAACACCATGACCTCATCGCCCGGCCGCACGATGCCCGAGGCCACCGTGCCGCAAAAACCGCGGAAGTCCGGGTTGGGCCGATTGACGTATTGGACCGGGAAGCGCAAGTCGATCAGATTGGCATCCGAGGCAATATAGACCTGCTCCAGGAGGTGCATCAGCGGGCTGCCCGTATACCACGGCATGTGCTCGCTTTGGTGCACCACGTTATCGCCGTGCAGCGCCGCCATAGGCAGGAAACGCACATCGCTCAGTTCGAGTCTGGCGGCAAAGTCGGTATAGTCCCTGACAACCCGCTCAAACACCTCCTGACTGTAGCCCACCAGGTCCATCTTGTTGACGGCAACAATAATGTGTTTGATCCCCAGGAGCGAGGCGATAAAGCTGTGCCGCCGGGTCTGGGTCAGGACCCCGTGGCGGGCGTCAATCAGGATAATGGCCAGGTCACAGGTTGACGCGCCGGTCGCCATATTCCGGGTGTACTGCTCATGGCCTGGGGTGTCGGCAATAATGAATTTGCGTTTGGCGGTCGAAAAATAGCGATAGGCGACATCAATGGTGATGCCCTGTTCGCGTTCGGCTTTGAGGCCGTCGGTCAGCAGAGCGGGATCAAACTCCGTGTCGGTCGTGCCATGCCGAACCGAGTCTTTTTTTATCGCCTCAAGCTGATCCTCATAGATCAGCTTGGAGTCGTATAGAAGCCGGCCGATCAGGGTGCTCTTGCCGTCGTCCACACTGCCACAGGTCAGGAAGCGCAGCAGGTCCTTGCGCTCATGCTGGGCGAGATAGGCTTCGATATCGGTCGCGATCAGGTCGGATTGGTGAGACATATCAGAGTATTCAGTGGTTAGTGGCTAGTGGTTAGTGGTCAGTAATGGGCAACTGCCTACTAAAAACTGACAACTCTTAGAAATAGCCTTCCTTTTTCTTCTCTTCCATGGAGCCGGACTGGTCGAAATCAATGACGCGGCCTTGCCGTTCGGACTGCGTGGCCAGCAGCATTTCCTGGATAATCAGCGGCAGGCTGTCGGCCTCGGATTCAATCGCTCCGGTCAGCGGATAGCAGCCCAGGGTCCGAAAGCGGACTTTTCTCAACTGCGGCTGTTCACCCGGATGGAGCGGCAGACGGTCATCATCGACCATAATCAGCACCCCGTCGCGCTCGACAACCGGACGTTCCCTGGCAAAATACAGCGGAACAATCGGGATGTTCTCGCGGTAGATATATTGCCAGACATCCAGCTCGGTCCAGTTCGATAAGGGAAAAACCCGGATGCTCTCGCCTTTGTCAAGCGTGGAGTTGTACAGATTCCACAGCTCGGGACGCTGGTTCTTGGGGTCCCAGCGGTGGTTGCGGTCACGGAAGGAATACACCCGCTCTTTGGCGCGTGACTTCTCTTCATCCCGCCGGGCGCCCCCAAAAGCCGCGTCAAACCCGTACTGATCGAGCGCCTGTTTGAGGGCCTGCGTCTTCATCACGTCGGTGTGTTTTTTGGAACCATGCGTGATGGGGCCGATGCCGGCTGCGACCCCGGCCTGGTTAATATACACGATGAGGTCGAGGCCGAGCTCGTGTCTGATGTAGGTATCGCGGAAGGCGATCATCTCCCGGAATTTCCAGGTTGTGTCGATGTGCATCAGGGGGAAGGGCGGCTCCCCCGGCGCGAACGCTTTTCGGGCCAGATGCAGCATGACCGCCGAATCCTTGCCGATGGAGTACAGCATGACCGGATTATCGAACTCAGCCGCCACCTCACGAATAATATGCAGGCTCTCGGCCTCAAGACACTTGAGGTGGGTGAGGGAATAAGAATTCTTTGTATTCGAGGCGGGCTGAGGCCCCTGGGTCTCCACGTCCTCTCCTTCCTCAATCATGGGTAAGTGTCGAACAGACCGGGCAGTGCGGGTTCTTCTCAATCGTTTGCTCACTACAGTGAAACGCCGGGAATGTATACGTCAGCAGTTTTGGCGGGTTCTCGGCCTCGGGCTGGAGGAGGATTTTCAGGGCTTCGGTCACGAGTTGGGTGCCCAAAAAGAAGGCGTATGGAGAGGCAAGCGGGTCCGGGACTGTTTTCTCTCCCCTCCTCGGAGGGGTGACCCGAGAGGGCCGGGATGGGTTGTCCGGGAAGAGACAGCGCAGGCAGGGCCGGTCAGCCCGGTCACCCCGGCTCACGAATAAGCGGGCGCTTTCTCTGCTGGCCGCTCCCCACACACACGGCTTGTGCTGAGCGTACCATCCGTCGTGTAATGCATCCGTTGTTGCCAGCAGCAGATCATAGTGGCGGGGCGGTTGTGCGTTCTCATCCAGATGGGTCGCAATCGTGCAATCAGGATTCAGACGCCTGAGAATATGTGACACCGGCTGCTCATTCGCCCCCAGGGATTGCTCCGCAAGAACGGAAAAGATTGGAGCGGCTTTGTCCCGCGCCACGCCAAGAGTCCCCACGCCGGCCGCGACGAGATAAAAGAGCGCAGCCGCGGCCGGCAGCCCGTCCCCGTCAACATACACCTGACTCCGCAGCAGTCTTTCCTGCCCTTTTCCGCCGACCTGGGGCAGAATGATCTGCCGGCTATAGCGTTCGATTTGGGCGTCTTCAAGCATATCTATTGACAACCGACCTTTCGCAGGTTGGCCTGACGCTGGTTATACTCTTTCCAGCCGATCCACAGATTGGTGCTGAGATATTTGTCTCCGAAGTCCGGGAAGAGCGTCACCACCGTCCCCTGGTCAATCTCACGGGCCACCTGGAGCGCTGCCCACATTGCTGCGCCGGACGACTGACCAACCAATACCCCTTCTTCCCGGCCAAGCCGGTACACCGTTTCATAGGCGTCTTCAGTGGAAACGCTGATTTTTCGGTCCAACCGCTCTTCATGGTAGATGCCGGGCACGATGGAACTGTCCATATGCTTCAGCCCCTCAAGGCCGTGAAAGGCGTCATCCGGCTCAACCCCGACGATCTGAATGTCCGCGTTTTTTTCCTTCAGATAGCGCCCGGTTCCCATCAGGGTGCCGCCGGTGCCCATGCCGGCCACAAAGTGGGTAATCTGCTCTTTGGTCTGCCACCACAACTCCGGCCCGGTTGTCTGGTAGTGAGCCAGTGAGTTGTGTGGATTAAAGTATTGATCCGGTTTGAAATAGCGCTCGGGATGGTCTTGCAACCGCTCCCGACACAGTTCCAAGGCGCCATCAGAGCCGTCCATGGGGCTACTGAAAATCATCTTTGCCCCATATGCGGAGATGATCTTTTTCCGCTCGATACTGACGTTGGCCGGGATGCACAGCTCGACCGGATAGCCCAGCACGGCGCCGATCAGGGCCAGCGCAATGCCGGTATTCCCGGAGGTGGAATCGAGAATGATCTTGTCCGGGGTCAGTGCGCCGCTCTCGATCCCTTTTTGGATCATGCACAGCGCAGGGCGATCTTTGACCGATCCACCCGGATTGAAACCTTCGAGTTTGGCATAGACCCGGACACCTGGCGCAATGTCCGTACTCAGCCGGGTAATTTCAAGCAGCGGCGTATTCCCAATCAGATGGAGGACGGACGGAACACGCAGGGGGCCGGCCGGGGGTAGCCCCTCGGTTGGAAAAAGAGCAAACGTGTCCAGCCTCTCTTCTCTCTCCTGGGAGGACACGTTTATTCTTTTCGGCCGGCCTGACACGCTTTACCCCCCTTTTTTCCCTAGGGGACGCCGAGCGGGGCGAGGCGGGGGCAGCCTCCGGCAATCGCCGGTACGATAGACACTTCGTCGCCCTCGTTGACCGGCGTATCCAGGTTGTTGATAAAACGAATATCCTCACCATTCACAAAGATATTGACAAAGCGGCGGACTTCGCCGGCCTCGTCACACAACCGTTCTTTAATCCCGGGATGATGACTCTCTATATGATCGACCAAGGCCCCAACCGTGGCTCCATCGGCCGAGACTGCTTCCGCGCCGCCGGTAAAGCGGCGCAGCGGGGTTGGGATACGGACCTGCGCACTCATGTTCACTCCCTTCTGGTTCAGTGGCTGGGGGTTAGGGGTTAGGGACTAGGGACTAGGGACTAGGGGTTAGGGACTGGTTTTCTTGCCACTTGCCACTTGCCACTGACCACTGACCACTGACCACTGACCACTGACCACTGACCACTGACCACTGACCACTCTCCACTACTGTGACGTTTTTGTTCCGGTCTGACAATCACCCTGAGAGCATAGTACAGGGCCTTTCCAACTCATAGGAATCCTTTTCAACCCCCCTCATCCCCCCTCATAGGGGAGACTGGGGGTCGGATACTCGTAATCGTCTGCTGTGGGCCGCACAACGGACAATGCGGGCTCGGGCGTACCCGGACCTCTCGCCAACGTAAGGCCAGAGCGTCATAGGTGAGCAAGCGGTCGGTGAGCAGTTCTCCATCCCCGCTCAGATATTTCACGGCCTCGGCAGCCTGAACGCTGCCCAGACTGCCGGCCAGGCTGCCAAGGATACCGGCCTCCTGGCAGGTGGGGTTCTCATCGGGAGGGGGCGGAACGGGGAACAGGCAGCGCAAACACGTCGTTTGCCGCGGTAAGACCGTCAGGGCTTGACCGTGGAACCGCACGATGCCGGCGTGAGAAAGCGGTTTGTTGAGCAGTACGGCACCGTCATTGATCAAAAACTTTGTGGCCACGCCGTCCGTGCCGTCAATAATAAAATCATAGGCGGCAAAGATATCCGCAAGATTCCCCGCATGCAGCCATTCATTATGGGTCACGACTGTTATCGAGGGGTTGAGTTGCTGAATTTTTTCCCTGGCCGAATCGACCTTTGGCTTGCCGATATCCGGGGTAAAATGCAAAATCTGCCGTTGCAGGTTTGATAGCTCGACCCGGTCCGAATCCACCAGACCTATCGTTTCCACCCCGGCCAGGGCGAGCGCCAATGCCGCCGGAGAGCCCAGACCGCCCACGCCGACCACCAGGACTTTCCCCTCACGGACGCTTTTTGGAACAGGGGAGGCGGCGTGTTTCATGCTGTCTTATTTTCCCAATAGAATAAAAAGCCTCTTCCCAAGAGGAAAGAGGCTCGGCTACACTCGCTCTTTGCCTGGGCGACAGGTCTCATTCGTCCTCAAACTCAAAATCTATTTCCTCAATATCGATACCCAGTACGGCCTCTCGTCTGGAGCTGAGTGCAACATCTCCGTTCGTGAGAGCGTCGGCAGCGGCGGCTTCCCCTTCGACTGGGCTCAGGACCGGCTCATCTATTTCAGCGTAGTCAACCCCTGACTCGCTCTGCTCAAGCGGCTCACCCAGTTCGACTGCGGCAACTGCCTCGTCGTCCTCGACCTCTTCTGCCTCGGCCACCTCCGCGCCGCCTTCAACCTCATCGTCGATAGCCATGTCCTCACCGGTGGCAATCTCTTCAACGACATCCTCAGCTTCTTCAGCGTCCAACACCCCGGCGGCTTCCAACGCTTCAGCATCTTCCTCAAGCGCAATCGCGTCGTCCTCGATGTCAAGGGTGAGGATGTCATCGTCAGCAAGATCAAGGTCGTCCTCGTCGGAGACATCCTGCTCGGTCAGCTCCAAGGGTCCGAGATCGTCTGTCTCAACGTCGAATTCCAGCTCCTCAATAGCGGGAGTTTCCAGGGCGGCCCGCTCTGCTTCCAGGGCCTCCAGGTCTACTTCCCGATAATCGTCGCCCACTTCGTAGGAGCGGTCATCGTCAAAGGCGTCATCAAGAGCGCGTTCTTCCTGCTCGGCCTCTTTTTCCGCTGCCAGCCTTTCCGCATCCGCTTCCGTCCGGGCCAGGCGCTCTGCCTCTTCCTGTTTTTTCAACTCGGAAACGAGCAGCAATAAGGGATCGACTCCGGCAACGAGCAGCCCGTCCGAGTCGGTCGCCTCGTCTTCCGGGTTGTCCTCTTCGGGGCCGGGGGCCTCGCCAGCCGCTCTCCGGGCAGACTGGGCTCGGGCCGCCAGCTCGGCCAACTCGACATTGCCCTCTTCGTTCAAGAGCTGTTCGAGCCGACCCAGGGCTTCCACGGTGGCGTCCGTCTCGGAGTATTGCTCAATCAGGCTGCGCAGGCGCGCTTTTGTGGCGGTCAGATTGCCGCGCTTCTCGTTGAAGTTCGCCACCATCAATTCGTGGGCCGCCAGGATGTCACGCGCCGATTTGCTCTTTTCCTCAGCCTCGAGAACGAAAGCACTTTCCGGATACCGGTCTATGACCTCTTGAAAGAATCCGTCCGCCCGGCGCGTCACGGCCTGATCGCGATCCCTGGAACGAATCTGGCTATAGTTCGTAATGCCGAGAAAATACTTGACAAACGGCATGTGCTGGCTGGTCGGATAGGCCCGCTCAAAGTCCTTAAAGGCCGCAACGGATTCGGCGTAATTTTCTTCCATAAACAGCCCATAGGCCGCTTTGAGCTGCGCTTCCTCCGCGTACGGGTTGAGCGGATATTGATCGAGCAACTCCTGATACTGATCAGACGCTCCCAGGTAGTCCTCATCCGCGAAAGACTCGCTTGCCTGCTGATAATATTCTTTGGCCGAGGGACGTCTGAGGGTTGCCGAACAGCCCCATACGCTCACCAGCACGAGGCTCAGGCCCAGGATCAAGATTCGTGCGAACATTGTTCTGCACGCTAGAGGATTTCCGTAAGGGTTTCAATGTACCCGGCGCTGCGCCGTACCCGAGTTGATGTCAGGGGCATACGCCCTGGGCCGTATTGCCTCGACCTTCCTGTTGGTGATAATCGGCTGTGTATGCCCTGCTCAAGGCCGGTCTGCCTACTGGAGAAAACGCCATGAGTGTCGAACTGATCGGAGTGCTGGTCGCCGTCGTGGCGGTGGGGGCGACCCTGGCCGGGTTGATGCTAAGCGGCCAGCGGGCTATCCGTGCCGAGCTGGCAGAACAGCGCCGGGAACTGGTCGCGCAGCGCCGGGACTTCGGCGCCGAGTTGGCGGCGCAGCGTCAGGACTTCGGCGCCGAGTTGGCGGCGCAGCGCCGGGACTTCAGTGCCGAGTTGGCGGCGCAGCGCCGGGACTTCAGTGCCGAGTTGGCGGCGCAGCGTCAGTATTTGGACGAGCGGTTTACGGCCCTGGAGCAGCGTTTCTCCGCCCTGGAGCAGCAACTCGCCGAACTGCGCGAGCGCATGGCCCACCTTGAAGGGCTGCTGGACGGCCTGCGCGAGGCCATTGCCATTCGGCAGGGCGCGGCCTGACGTTCAGACACCGGACTATCCGTCCCGTTCCCCCAGTGTCCCCTTGATGACCCCATGCGCTGAGGCGTCAGCCCTCAAAGGGCTGCAAACCGTCCATGTCGAATTCTTCCTCAACCGGCATTTGGGCGTCGGACTGGGCCTTGGTAAATTCGTACAGGCGTTGCTGAGACCGGACCGGGGCGAGCGGGTCGGGTTCCACCCGTTTGGAGCGTCCGTCGGGCAGGATCGTGCGGGCCTTGACCGTGTCGGCCAGCTGAATGCTGAGTATTTCAAAAAGCTGGGCCTGGATATGGGGATCGAGGATGGGAAAGGCGACCTCGACGCGGCGGTCCAGATTGCGCGGCATCCAGTCGGCGGAGGCGAGAAAATACTCGGCCTCACCATCCTTATGAAAATAAAAGATGCGGGCGTGTTCGAGGTAGCGGTCAATAATCGAAATCACCCGAATCCGTTCGGACAGGCCCGGTAGTCCGGGCCGCAGGCAGCAGATGCCACGCACGATAAGATCGATCTCCACCCCCGCCTGGCTGGCGGTGTACAGCTCCTCAATCATGGCCGCGTCAACCAGACTGTTGATCTTGGCAATGATTCTGGCCGGCTTGCCCTCCAGGGCGTGTTCGGCTTCGCGCCGAATCCGCTCAATCATGCCCTCCCGCATACTGGTGGGCGCGACCAGGAGATGATGAAACGTCTGGGGGCGGGTATAGCCGGTCAGCAGATTGAACAGGTCGGTCAGGTCGTCGCCAAAGGACTCGCGGCAGGTAAAGAGACCGAAGTCGCCATAAATGCCGCTCGTGTTCACATTATAGTTGCCGGTTGCGAGATGGCAGTAGCGACGGATGCCACCATTCTCACGCCGCACTACCAGACACGCCTTGCAGTGGGTCTTATAGCCGACCAGCCCATACACGACATGGGCGCCGACCTCTTCGAGCGCCCGCGCCCAGGTAATATTGGCCTCCTCATCAAAACGGGCGCGGAGTTCGACCAGGACGGCGACTTCCTTGCCGGCTTCGGCGGCCCGCGTGAGCGCCTGGGCAATGGGCGAGGTCGGGCTGACCCGGTAGAGGGTCATTTTAATGGCCAGGACATTCGGGTCGGTCGCGGCCTCTTCCACAAAGCGCGTCACCACATCGAAAGACTGGTAGGGATGGTGCACCAGGATGTCGCCCTCCCGTATGGCACTCCACATGTCCGGTTTTTTCTCACAGGCCGGGACCGGCAGGGGTGTCCACGGCTGGTCTTTATGCTGGGGCAGGTCCACGGCTCCATAGAGCTGAAACAGATCGGTAAAAGCGGTGAAGCCCTCACCGGCGTACAGGTCTTCGGAGCGCAGGTCGAGCTCATCGATAAACATATTGAGGATGCCCTGCGGCAGGTCGGAGTCGTATTGCAGCCGCACCGCAGTCCCCATGCGCCGGTCGCGGACACTCTCTTCGATACTCGTCAGCAAGTCTTCAGTCCGGCCGAGCGCCAGGGCCGAGTCCGCGTCCCGCGTCACTCGGACGGCATGACACGACAGGATCTCATAGCCGTGATACGGGCGGGGCAGGTACAGCCGCACCACATCTTCGAGCAGGATAAAAACATGGCTGCCGGCCGGAGCCGGCAGCGCGATGAAGCGCTGGACGACCTGGCTGGGAATATGGACAACGGCCAGTTTGGTCCGGGGCAGGCGCGAGGTCCCGGCCGAGCGCAGGGCCGCGACCAGACACAGGGCGCGGTTGCCGAGGTGGGGAAAGGGGTGGCCGGGATCAATCGCCAGCGGCGTGACCACCGGCAGCAGGGTGCGCCGAAAGAAGTCTTCCAGAAAACGACCCTGCTCGGCATTTAATTCTTCCGGGCGGGCAATATGAATCCCCTCGGCCTCCAGTTGCGGCTGTATGGTTTCCAGAAAGCCTCGGTGTTGTTCCTCGGCCAGCTCATGGACGCGCTTTGAGATCGCAGTCAGCGTCTGGGCCGGGGTCATGCCATCCGGCCCGGCCTCCAGGTCGCCCTGGGCAATCCGCCGCTTGAGCCGCGCCACCCGGACCATAAAAAATTCGTCCATATTGGCGCTGAATATGGCCATGAACTTGACCCGTTCGAGCAAGGGGACGCTGTCGTCGAAGGCTTCTTCAAGCACGCGTCGGTTGAATTCGAGCCAGGACAGCTCACGGTTAATGAAAGGCTTGTCTTCCATGCAGATACCGCCGGAAACGTGCGCAATAGCTCCGCAAACGATAGAGACAAGCCCGGCGCGCCGCAACCCCGTGGAGAGGGTATCCCGTGACCGCGCGAGGAGGGGGCGCTACGCCCTCAGCGCATTCCAGGCCATTCATCTTTTATGCTTGGGCAGCTACAGTTCGGACGAAATGTGAAGCGATACGACCATGGAAGCGCAGACGACATATCCACCGGTTGCCGCGGCCTCGCCTCAGGCGCCTTCGCAGCCGCCCTCCCTGGAACATCTCGTCATTCAGGCCGAGTTGGGTCAGGACGAAATGGTGCGGACGGGGGTCACGACCCTGCATCCGGCGGATACCGCAGAGTTGTTGAATGTGCTGGAAGAGCCCGAGGTGAAGTTTAAGGTGTTCGGCTTTCTGGCCGCACCGCAGGCAGCCGAAGTCTTGAGCCTGGTTTCCGCCCACACCCAAGACGCTCTCGTTGAGCGCCTGTCGGATGACGGGCTGGGAGACCTGGTCGAATATCTTGACTCCGATGACGCCACGGACCTGCTGGCCTCCCTGTCGGCGCGGCGCGCCCAAGCGGTCCTCGACGAAGTGCCGCCGGACGTGTCCGACGAAGTCACCCAACTCTTACGCTATCCCGAGGATACGGCCGGCGGAATCATGCAGGTCGAGTATATGGCTGTGTCCCAAGGCACGCGGATCGACCAGGCGACTGAGATGATTCGCAGCCGGAGCGATGAAATCCCGGATATCCACAGCGTCTTTATCGTGAATGTCGCCAATCGCCTCGTCGGCGTTCTTCCCCTCCGCAAGTTCATTCTCGCCCGCCCGACCGATCTCGTCGAAACCGTCATGGACCAGCAGGTCATTGCGGTTCGGGCCGACCTGGACCAGGAACAGGTCGCCCAGATGTTCAAGAAATACGACCTGATCTCTCTGCCCGTGGTCGATAGCGAGGGCTGCCTGCTCGGGCGTATTACAGTCGATGATGTGGTTGATGTCATGGAGGAGGAGGCGACGGAAGACATTTACAAGCTTGCCGGCCTGGATGAAGAGGAAGAAGTGCTGGACTCCCCCTGGCAGTCCATCCGTCTTCGTTTGCCCTGGCTGGCACTCAATTTGGTGACCACCACGCTGAGTGCTCTGGTCATTGCCTTTTTTGAAGGCACGATTCAGCAAATTGCCATTGCCGCGGCCTTTATGACGATTGTCGCGGCCCAGGGGGGCAATGCCGGCGTACAAACGCTGACCGTCATCGTTCGGGGTATTGCGCTGGGGGAAGTCCCGCTGACCCAAACCAGGCGGGTCTTAGTCAAGGAACTGACCATCGCGTTGGGCAATGGTCTGGCGCTTGGCGCTGCGGCCGGCATTGTGGCCTACCTGTGGAAGGGCGATCCCACCCTGGGTGTCGTGCTGGCGCTGGCGCTGCTGGCCAACCTGATCATTGCGGCGTTTGTCGGCAGTATGGTCCCCCTGACTCTCCGCCGCCTGGGGGTTGATCCGGCAGTGGCCTCAAACGTGTTTGTGACCGCCTGCACCGATATTTTTGGCTTTTTGTCTTTTTTGGGGATTTTAACCCTGTTCTTGCAATTTATCTGAATATGGACCTATCACTTCCGCTAATAATAGAAATTCGCATAATTCAGGTGGAGTTATCTTCCCAAGCCGGTTTGTTCATGCTATAAGAATCTCCATACCGTCAAGAACACACATATACATAGCTGAGCTTTCCCCGGCTCAGCGTGTATCGAGGCCCGCAGGTTTCCCCTCCTTTTTCCTGCGGGCCTTTTTTTGTTCCTCTCTATATTTGCATCCTTTGTCCCGCCTCGTCCGTCTGTATCAATAGATTGCGTCTCATTTGGGGAGAGAATACATAACAGCGAGGGAGGAATAAATGAAAATTGTCAGCTTCAAAACCTGCCCTTTTGTTCAGCGTGTCACCGCTCTGCTGGAGGCCAAGCACGTTCCGTACGATATCGAGTATATCGACCTCAGCAGGAAGCCGGCGTGGTTTCTGGAAGCCTCTCCGAACGGCCAGGTACCGATTCTGATTACGGATGACGACCGGGTCCTGTTCGAGTCTGATGCGATTGTCGAATATCTGGACGAAACGACGGAACCCCCAATTTCCGCTCACGACCCGGTCAGGAAAGCCCAAGACCGCGCCTGGTCCTATCTGGCGTCCAAGCATTATCTGGCGCAATGCAGCGTGCAGCGCAGTCCGGACGAACCGACACTGGAGGCCGGCCGAGCAACATTAGGCACGGCCTTCGCCAAAATGGAAGCAAGAATTGGGGAAGGCCCATACTTTCATGGAGACACCCTGGGCATGGTCGATATCGCCTGGCTGCCCTTGCTTCATCGCGCCGCGATTATCGAGCGTTATACCGACTTCGACTTTCTCGGAGCGTTTCCAAAAGTGAAGCAATGGCAGGCAGCCATACTGGCAACAGGCATTGCCGACAAGTCGGTTGCCGAGGATTTTGAGAGCCGATTTACCGCGTTTTACTTGGCGGACACAACGTATCTTGGCCAACTCGCGAAAAAACAATCTGGAACAGGTGGCCCAACGGAATGTCGCCAGGAAGACCTCGCGTGCTGCGCCTGACCCCCTGTGGTCCGCGCCTACTCTCAATGCTGAGAATATGCCCGGTTCATACAGATGTCTTTGCTGTGTAAGGTCAGTGTCATATTCTTTGGCTCAGGTCACAGGGCCCGAGTTCTTCCCCTTTGGACTCCGTTTCCTTTCAAGGGTAGAGTACACGCATGGCAACCAAACCGTCTCCGTTCAAGCCCTCGCAGGGGCTGAGTGCCTTTGAGCGCTACCTGACTGTCTGGGTCCTGGTGTGCATTGCCGCCGGCATCGGTCTGGGGAGTGTCGTACCGGGTATGGCGACCTTTCTCGACGGGCTTTCCCTGTACGTTGGCGACGCGCCGGTGGTCTCGATTCCGATTGCGATTTGTCTGTTTTTCATGATGTACCCCATCATGGTCAAAATCGACTTTGCCGAGGTCATTCGAGCCGGGAAGAGCGTCCGGCCGGTTGGACTCACCTTGTTTGTCAACTGGGCCATCAAACCCTTCACCATGTATGCGATTGCCGTGCTGTTTCTCGGGACCTTTTTTCTCGATTTCATCGGTCCGGATGCGGTCGATCACGTCAAGATGCCGTTCGGTCTCGACCTGCCGGTCGGGGCGCTGTACGGCTCCGGGACCGTCGTATTGATTGACGGTATCAAGATGCTGGAGGTGCCGCTGTGGCGCAGCTATCTGGCCGGCTGTATCCTGCTCGGCATCGCGCCCTGTACGGCCATGGTCCTGGTCTGGGGCTATCTGGCCAAGGGGAATGACGGTCTGACGCTGGTAATGGTCGCGCTGAACTCCCTGACCATGCTCGTCCTGTACGGCGTGCTGGGCGATGTGCTCCTCGGAATCGGTCGTCTGCCCGTTCCCTGGCAGGCCCTGCTGTTGTCCATTGGCGTGTATGTCGCTCTTCCGCTGGTGGCCGGCTATTGCTCCCGTCAGTGGATCATGCGGACCAAAGGCGAACAGTGGTTCCGTGAGCGGTTTCTGCATTTTCTCACCCCGGTCACCATCAGTGCCCTGCTCATCACCCTGGTTCTGCTGTTCTCTCTCAAGGGCGCAATGATTCTGTCCAATCCGCTGATGATCGTCTGGATTGCGATTCCGCTCTTCATTCAAACCGTCCTCGTGTTCGCCCTGGCGTACGGGCTGGCGAGAGTCCTCAGACTGTCGTACCAGAATGCGGCCCCAACCGCGCTCATTGGGGCCTCCAACCATTTCGAGGTTGCCATTGCCACGGCAACCATGCTGTTCGGGCTGTCATCCGGAGCCGCCCTGGCGACCGTCGTGGGGGTGCTCATCGAGGTGCCGGTGATGCTGCTGCTGGTGCGCTTCTGCCAGCGCACCGAGGGCTGGTTTGCCTCGACCGCCCCTGCTTCCCTCCAATCCGCTCCCCAGGCAGGACAAACCACCGCCCGGTAGCGTTGCCGACCCCTGTCGGCTTGTCTACCAGCCGCCGCCCGCTTTGAACAAGGCGATACCCGCCGGCTGTCAGGCAACCGGCGAGAGCGGTTTACGATTCCGTAGAGCCAGAGCCGTTCCCTTCCGTAGGGTGCATCCCATGCACCAGCTTTCTGGTGCGCAGGGCGCACCCTACGGGAGCCCCGCAGCCGCCCGTCATTCCTGCGTGCGCAGGAATCCAGGTCCCCCGCCCTGGATTTTCATACATTCATAACGGCCCTGTCACTCTCTTGTAACAGCCGGCGCCTACCCTGCTTACAACACTGGAGGAGGAGACCTACTCTATGAGACGATTGGGATTCGCGTTCTGCGTCGGCCTTGTTGCGGCCGGGCTGCTGCTGCCACGACCCGCCCAGGCCAAAAATGTGGCCGCGGAAATCCTGGATATTCTGAAAGCCAATGGGCAGATCAGCGAGGAGCAGTACCGCGATTTGATGCTGAAGGCCCAAGCCGAGGATGAGCAGGCTGCCGCCGCCTCGGACCTGACGCAGAAGGTCGAGAGCCTGGAGAAAAACGTCGGCAAGAAAAACTTTCTGGCGGCCTACTGGAAGAATGGGCTACGGCTCGACTCGGCCGACGGCCAATTCAAGCTGAAAATCGGCGGTCGGATCCAGAACGACTGGGCCGTCTACAGCACGGACAAGAAGGTCCGGCGCCAGTTTGGCCGCATCGGCGACGGCACGGAGTTCCGGCGGGCGCGCTTCTTCATGGAAGGCAGCGTCTACGGCAACATCAAGTACAAGTTTCAGTACGACTTCGCCAGCTCCGACCCGTTCAAGGACGCCTATATTCAGTTGAGGCAGCTCCCGCTGGCCGGGAACTTCACGGTCGGTCATTTCAAGGAGCCGTTCTCGCTCGAAGCACTGAATAGCAGTAAATACATGACCTTTATGGAGCGCGCGCTGCCCAACGTATTCTCCAGCGGCCGTAATATCGGCGTGGGCCTCAACCGGGCCTTTCTGGACAAGCGCGCCACCGCGGCATTCGGCTTTTTCCGCGAGGGCAGTCCGACCGACTCCAGCGCGACCTTCGGCAACAGCGGGACCTATAATGCCACGACCCGGTTTACGCTCCTGCCCTGGTATGTGGAAAAGGGCCGCCGGCTCGTCCACCTCGGACTGTCATACCGCCACGCCTTCCACGACGCCGGCGAGCAGCTGCGCTTCCGTCAGCGGCCCGAAGCCCACCTCGGCCCTCGGTTCGTGGAAACTCCGAAGTTCCACCTCGAAGATGTGGACTACTTCAACCCCGAAGTGGCACTGGTCTACGGCCCGGCCTCGCTCCAGTTCGAGTGGATGAGCGCGCTGGTGGACCGACCCTCGGGAGACGACATCCACTACGGCGGGTTCTACGTCTTCGGCAGTTTCTTCCTGACCGGCGAGCATCGGGCCTACAAGACCTCCAGCGGCGCCTTCGACCGGGTCAAGCCCAAGAACAATTTCGACTGGCAGGGTGGCTACGGCGCTCTGGAACTCGCGGCCCGCTACTCGATGCTGGACCTGAACGACGAGGACATGAACGGCGGCGAGTTGAGCAACTTCACCTTCGGCGTCAACTGGTATCTCAACCCCAATATGCGCTTCATGCTGAACTATGTCCGGGCGATGTTGGATGAGGATGACTGTTATTACAAGGGTGACATGGGTGACCACTGCGGCGAGGCCGATATCGTCCAGGCGCGCTTCATGGTCGATTTCTAAAGTAATCCCTATGGAGGAGAGAGTATGAAAATACGGAAACTACTGGCTATGTGTGGAGCCGTGACGCTGAGCGCCTCGGTGGCAAACGCCCAGACGATTCAGGTCGACGCCGACCTGCCCGGCTATGAAAAGGTCAGCGGCATCTCGGGTAATCTGAACAGCATCGGCTCAGACTCCCTCAACAATCTGATGACCCTGTGGGCCGAAGGGTTTCAGAAGGTCTATCCCAATGTGAACGTCCAGATCGAAGGCAAGGGCTCAAGCACGGCCCCGCCGGCCTTGATTGAAGCCACGGCCCAGCTTGGCCCCATGTCTCGTGCCATGAAGAGTAAAGAGACGGACGAGTTTGAGAAGAAGTTCGGTTACAAACCGACTCCGATTCGGACCTCGCTCGACTCGCTGGCCGTCTTTGTCAATAAGGACAATCCGATTCGGGGGCTCAACATTCAGCAGGTCGATGCCCTGTTCTCCAAAAACCGTACATGCGGTACACCCACGGACGCCGTCACCTGGGGCGACCTGGGCCTGAGCGGCAACTGGGCCTCGGCCCCGGTCAGCCTGTACGGCCGGAATTCCGCCTCGGGCACCTACGGCTTCTTCAAGAAGGTCGCGCTGTGCAAGGGCGACTATAAGGACACGGTGAAGGAGCAGCCGGGCTCGGCCTCCGTGGTCCAGGGCGTGAGCGAAGACCGCAACGGCACGGGCTATAGCGGCATTGGCTACACGACCTCGGGCGTGCGTCCCATCCCCCTGGTCAAAGAGGGTAGCGACTATGTCGAGCCCACCTACGAGAACGTGGCCAGCGGGAAGTACCCCCTGTCCCGTTTCCTGCTTGTCTATGTGAATAAGGAGCCGAACAAAGCGCTCGATCCCCTGACCAAGGAATTTCTCAAGTTCGTCCTGAGCAAGGAAGGCCAGGAGATCGTGGTCAAGGACGGCTACTATCCCATGTCTGCCAAGCTGGTGAATGAAGACCGAGCGGCCCTGGAATAAGCGCTTCTCTCACGCCTTTGTTTACCGCTTGCCCCGTTCGCAGAATCGCATAAGGTAGGTCTGTCATGCCGGAGACGCAGGAGCACCCATCCCCACCGTCACCGCTGCCGGCCGCAGCCGGCGCGCAGCCGGTCGGTGTCCGTCTCTCGGCGACCGAAGATAAAAGCCGACTCCAGCGGAAAAAGCTGGTTGATAAGGCCGCGACTGTTCTGATCACCTTTGGCGGCTTTGCCGTGATTCTGAGTATTGCCGCGATTCTTTTTGTGATCGTGGCCGAAACCCTGCCCCTCTGGAAGGCGCCCACTGCGGAGCTTGAGACCCCGCCCATTCCGCTGACCGACCTGGTTGGCAGCGGGCCCCAGGCGGATGTCCTCGCCCTGGGCATCGATGAATATCGAGAAATCGCCTACACCATTACCCAGGCGGGAACCGTTGATTTTCTGTCCCTGGCGGACAAGCAACTCCTCCAACGGTATGAGATCCAAGCCCTGCACGGGCGGCGGATCACCGCGGTCCACTATCGTAACCTGACGCACACCGCCGCGCTCGGAACCGCGGACGGTGTCGTTATTCCCCTGACGATTTCCTTCCCGGTCTCGTTCGAGGGCAAGACCCGCATCAGCACGCCCCAGGTCGCGGAAGAGGAGGCGCTTGTCCTCGACCCGCAAGGCCGGGCTATTCAGGCCCTGGCCTATCAGAGTGTCAGTGAAGACGAGGAGAAGATGTCACTGGCCGCCCTGCTCGGCCCGCGCACCCTTCTCTTCCTGTCTCGAACAGTCGAAGAATCCTTCCTGGGCGAGACGCAGGTATCGGAACACCGCGCAGAACTCTCAGCCGCGCTGGATGCAAACGCGACAGCGTTGAGCTTGGATGCAGAACAGCGAAACCTGTTTGCCGCATTGGAAACCGGCGAGGTGCTCCATTGGGATATTCGCGACGCTGCCGCGCCCCAGCTCAAGCCGCGCCTGCGGGGCCAAGGGCGGGCGCCCGTCCGGGCCATGGCCTGGTTGATTGGCGACCGTTCTCTCGTCATGGGCGATGACACTGGGGGGGTGAGTGTCTGGTTTCAGGTGCGCGACCAGGACAATCCGGCCGAACTGCCCTTTCGTGAAATTCATGTGATGCAGTCCCACGACGCAGCTATCACGACCATCTCCCCCTCGCCACGCAATAAAGGCTTTGTGACCGGCGATACCGGCGGCACGGTCCGCATTCAATACTCCACCACCGAAGCTACTATGTTGAGCCGCGACACCGCCAGCAGCCCAGTTACGCAGCTCGCCTACGCCCCACGGACAAATGGGATCATCGCTCTCAATCAACACGGCCAGTTGTACAACTGGGTGGTTGATAATCCCCATCCGGAGATCACCTTTGCCTCTCTGTTCGGCAAGATATGGTACGAGGGCTATGACAGTCCGGACTATACCTGGCAGTCCAGCAGTGGCACGGACGATTTTGAGCCGAAATTCAGCCTGTCCCCGCTGGCCTACGGGACCTTGAAAGGAACTTTTTACGCCCTGCTGTTAGCCATTCCCCTCAGTCTGTGCGGCGCGATATATACCTCACAGTTCATGCACCCGCGGCTGCGCAATCTGGTCAAGCCCTCGGTCGAGGTGATGGCCGCCCTGCCCAGCGTCGTGCTCGGCTTTTTCGCCGGTCTGTGGTTGGCGCCCCTGGTGGCCGACATGGTGCCGGCTCTCTTGCTGATGTTTATCGTGCTGCCCCTGGTGACCCTGGGCGCATCATGTGTCTGGCGGCTGTTGCCGCTTGGCTTTCGCAGCAGTCTGAAACCGGGCGTAGAACTCCTGTTTCTGGGGCCGCTGATCATGCTGGCCGTCTACGTCTGTGTCGCGCTCAACACCCCGTTTGAGGACGCCTTTTTCGCCGGTGATTTTCCCCAATGGCTGTACGACACCTCCGGGGTGCGGTACGACCCGCGCAACTCTCTGATTGTGGGTTTTGCCATGGGTTTTGCCGTCATCCCCATTATCTACACCATCTGTGAGGACGCCTTTTCCAACGTGCCCCAGCATCTGATTTCCGGCTCGTTGGCGCTGGGGGCGACGCGCTGGCAAACGGCCCTGCGGGTCGTGCTGCCAACGGCCAGCCCCGGCGTGTTCTCGGCCATTATGATCGGTTTTGGACGGGCGGTCGGGGAAACCATGATCGTCCTGATGGCCACCGGCAATACGCCCGTCATGGACTTTGATCCCTTTACCGGCTTCCGCGCCTTATCGGCAAATATCGCAGTGGAAATTCCGGAAGCGCCCCACGGCGGGACGCTCTACCGGGTTCTCTTCCTGGCTGCCCTGCTCCTCTTTATTTTAACGTTTCTGGTCAATACCGCGGCGGAAGTGGTCCGTCAGCGCCTGCGAGACCGCTATGGCCGCATCTAATTCTCACGCATCTTCTCACGCATCAGGGGGTGGCATGTTCAAAAGAGGAAACGTGTCCAGCATGACACAGACTCATTGGAGGCCACGTGTCCTCTTCAAAGGCTTTCTCCGCAGCGGCGACCCGTTCATCTGGCTGACGGGGGGAACCCTGGCTTTCAGTCTGCTGATGATCGCTGCCCTGATCTGGATTGTGGGGGCCAATGCGCTCGGCTTCTTCTGGCCCGACCGACTCAGGGCCGTTGACCTTCAGGATGGGCAAAAGCTCCTGGGCTCGGTCCGTGCCCAGGAGGCGATTCCGCAGGCGGTCGGCGACGGCCCGGAACAGTACCGGACGCAGTTCCAGGTCGCCAACCGTGACCTGTACGGTTCCGATTTTCGCTGGGTGGACGACAGCCTGATGACCGGATATGCGTTTCCGGAGCAGGCGATGTATTTGGAACGGTATGAATGGGGCCCGTTCTTTGGCTTTCTCACCAGGGTGCGACAGGACGGAGAAATCGTCGCCGAGGGCTTTGACCAGGCCTGGCCCAAATTCCTCGCCCTCCATGCCCGGACCCAAGACACGCTCGATAATATCCACGCCATCGAAAAGAAGGATATCGGGGATATCAACTACGAGCTCGAACAACTGCGCATCGAGGTCAAGCGGACGCAGCGTAAAGAGACCGACCCGACCGGGACCGCCGAAAAAATTGCCGCGCTTGAGGAGGACATCGCCTCTTTGCAACGGGCCTATGAGGAAAAGGCCGAGGAACTCGCCGCCTTATACCAGGAAAACTCGCGCTATCACATGACTGTGCAGGACATTAACGGCAAGGAAAAAGAGTTGGCTATCGCCGGTGTGGTGCGTGGTTTTCTGCCCAATGATATGAACTGGTTTGAACGCTTCGGCCTGTACGTGACTCGATTTTGGGAATTCTTTTGGGAAGACCCGCGCGAGGCCAATACCGAGGGCGGCGTGTTCCCCGCCATTTTCGGGACGGTCATGATGGTCATCATCATGAGCATTGTCGTGGTCCCTTTTGGCGTGGTCGCCGCCCTGTATTTGCGCGAGTATGCAAAGCAGGGTCCCCTGGTTCGCGCCGTCCGGATTGCGGTCAACAACCTCGCCGGCGTGCCCTCGATTGTGTTTGGCGTCTTTGGCCTCGGGTTTTTTGTGTATGTGATCGGCGGGTCGCTGGACCAGCTCTTCTACCAGGATTCTCTCCCCACCCCGACCTATGGCACCGGCGGGATTCTGTGGGCTTCGTTGACCCTGGCCTTGCTGACCGTCCCGGTGGTAATTGTCGCCACCGAAGAATCCTTGTCCGCTATCCCAACAGAGTGGCGGGAGGGCTCATTGGCGCTCGGCGCGACCAAGTGGGAGACCCTGCAAAAAATCGTGATTCCCGGCGCGCTGCCGGGCATCCTGACCGGGACGATTCTGGCCATGGCCCGCGGCGCCGGGGAAGTCGCTCCGCTGATGATCACCGGCGTGGTCAAACTGGCCCCGACCCTGCCCGTTGACGGCCACTGGCCGTTCTTTCATCTGGAACGGAAATTCATGCACCTGGGGTTTCATATTTACGATGTCGGTTTTCAGTCGCCGAATGTCGAGGCGGCCAAGCCTATGGTCTTTATGACGACCCTGCTGCTGATTGTGATTGTCATTGCCCTGAACCTGGCTGCGATTGCGATTCGGAACCGCTTACGCAGCCGCTTACGCTTTGGCGCCTTCTAAAACGTGTGATGCCAATGAACTGGTCCGGCAGTGTGGCCCTCACCCCACCCTCTCTCCCGCTGGGAGAGAGGCTCCTTTTTTCCCTCTCCCCTTGGGGGAGAGGGCCAGGGTGAGGGGTCCGGCCACCCGTCGGGACCGCCACCCGTACACGTCTAAAAGGAGAATGAGTATGGAAAGCCGGGAAAAGTCTCCAGTCGGCCATGCCGTCACCCTGCCGCCGCGGTCGGCTGCTCGCAACGGTCATGACCCCACCGCTCTTGGGATGCGGGACAATATCGAAATCGAAATTCGGGATGTGTGCCTCAGCTACGACGGCACGACCCAGACCCTCAAGCATATCGACATGGATATCGCCCGCGGCCAGGTCACGGCCTTCATCGGTCCGTCGGGCTGCGGCAAGTCCACCCTGCTGCGCTGCCTGAACCGTCTGAACGACCTGATCGACGGCTGCACGACCAGCGGCAGTATTATTGTGGGCGGCATCCAGATTCTGGATCAAACGCTGGACGTGACCGAGCTGCGCAAACGGGTCGGCATGGTGTTCCAGAAGCCCAACCCCTTTCCCAAAACCATCTATGAAAATGTCGCCTACGGGCCGCGTGTGCTCGGTATCCACAACAAGGCGCAGCTGGATGATATTGTCGAGAAGAGCCTGCGCAGCGCCGCCCTCTGGGAAGAGGCCAAGGACCGGCTGCATGACAATGCGCTGGGTTTATCCGGCGGGCAGCACCAACGCCTGTGCATTGCCCGGACCATTGCGGTTGAGCCGGAAGTCGTCCTGATGGACGAGCCCTGCTCCGCCCTGGACCCGATTGCCACGACAAAAATCGAAGAACTGATTCATGAGCTGAAAAAGCAGTATACGATTGTCATCGTCACCCACAATATGCAGCAGGCCGCCCGGGTCTCGGATTTCACCGCTTTTATGTATCTGGGTGAGTTGATAGAGTTCGGAGAGACGGAAAAACTCTTTACCACCCCTTCAATCCAGGCAACTGAAGACTATATTACCGGCCGATTCGGCTAGAAGCGGAGGTCTTATGCCACTTCATACGGATAGCCAGTACGAAGAAGAACTCCAGCAGCTTCGGGCCAAGGTGTTGGAGATGGGCGGGCTGGTTGAACAGCAGATCGGGGACGCCTTCACTTCGTTCGTCGAGCGCGACTCGCAGACCGCCCACGAGGTCATAGAGCGCGACCATATGGTCAACTATCTTGATGTCGCCATTGATGAAGCCTGTAT
Source organism: uncultured Binatia bacterium (SeqCode) (assembly GCA_965232605.1). Taxonomy (GTDB): domain Bacteria; phylum Desulfobacterota; class Binatia; order Bin18; family Bin18; genus Bin18. Next base: position 1,242,332 of record CBDDQA010000006.1, read on the forward strand.
CCGTCTGCTCGCCCTGCACCAGCCGGCCGCCCGGGATTTGCGCTTTATTACCACCAGTCTGCGGATTTCCACCGATCTCGAGCGTATCGGCGATATTGCCGAGAACATCTGCGAGCGGGCGATTGAGCTCAATCAGGAAGTGCCCCTGGCCCCGCGGCCGGAATTGCCCGAAATGGCCGAGGGCGCCCGGGCCATGCTGCGCGACAGTCTTGACGCGTTTTTGCAGTCTTCCTCTGACGTCACGGCTGCCCCCGATACGCGCCTCTCCCTCGGCCACAGCGATTTTGTGGCCGAGGCGCCCGACCTCGCCCTGAGCGTGTGTCAGCGCGATGACCGGATTGATGCGCTCACCGCTCAGATCTTCAACACCATGCTGTCCCAAATGCAGCAGGAACCCGAATACGCCAGCCGCGCCATGCGGGTCTTGTTTATTGCCAAATACCTGGAGCGGGTGGCGGACCACGCCACCAATATCGCCGAGATGGTGATCTACCTGGCCAAGGGCAAGAGCATACGCCACCTCTCGCCCTTACCCGAGTCTGTCTGAAACAGAGGCGGGTATGGCGGGACCACAGCAGACAGCGGAGGCGGCGGGAAGAGGAAACGTGTCCTCCAATAGACACGCAGATGCCGGGCCGGCTCCCTCTTTGCCCAAGCGGAAAGTGTTGATCATTGAAGATGAAAAAGACATCCGTGACCTGGTCCGATACCATCTGGAAACCGAGGGTTTTACCGTCCTCGAAGCGAGTGACGGTGAAGTGAGTCTGCATCTGGCCGCGGTCGAACGGCCGGCGCTTATTATTCTCGATCTCATGCTGCCCGGCCTGTCCGGCCTTGAGGTGTGTCGCACCTTGCGCGCCCAGGACAAGCTGGCCACCGTTCCGATTCTGATGCTGACGGCGCGCGCCTCCGAGGTCGATAAAGTCCTGGGCCTCGAAATGGGGGCGGACGACTATATGACCAAGCCCTTCAGCCCGCGCGAACTCGTGGCGCGGGTCAAGGCGGTCTTGCGGCGGACCTATGGGCCGCCGGCGGACCAGCCGCACCAGATGTATGTCCGTGGCCGCCTGCAGATCGATTACGATACCTACGAAGTGCAGCTCGATGGCAGTCCGCTCGAGCTGGGCCGGCGCGAGTTTGAACTGCTCAAGTTTTTCGTTCAGTCTCCGAACCGCGTGTTCAGCCGGACCCAAATCCTCGATCTGGTATGGGGGCAGAACGTCTATATTGAGCCCCGCACGGTCGACGTCCATATCCGCCGCCTGCGCAAGCGTATTGAGCAGGATGACGCCAAGCCCAGTCTGCTCCTGACCGTGCGGGGGGTGGGGTATAAATTCAATCCGGCGGCGCTCGGGACCTGACCGCGCCGCAACGCAGCCCATTCGTGTGAGAGACACTATTCCCTTTGCCGTTCTGTTTCCGGTCGGCCTCGCTGTGCTGGCCCTGCTCCTTTTATTCTTTCCCGCGGACACACGGCCGCAGTGGGTCTGGTACGGAGCCCTTGTCTGTAGTCTTGGCGCGCTGGGCGCGGCGCTGCGTCAGCGGGCACAGTTCCGGCGACGTTTGAATGACCTCAGCGCGCTTCTGGCGGAAAGAGTCAGCCTGTCCTCCAACAGACTTCCAGAGGCCGGACACGGTTCCTCTTTTGCTCTCGACCAAACCGCCCTGCCCGTCCGAAAAAACGACCTGCTGGGCGCCATCGAGTACCAGCTCTCCCGACTCTTCACCGCACAAAGCCAACACCTTCAGCAGCTCCAGGACGAGAAGGAAGAACTCGAAGCCCTGCTCCACAGCATGGCGGAAGGCATCGTCGTGATTGATCCGCAGGGCAACATCGTGCGCTGTAATCCGGCCGCTCTGCGCTTGTTCGGGCTGGACCCAACGGAAGACTGGCAGGGCCGGCCCTTTCAGGAATTTTCCCGCCACCCGCTTCTGAGCCAGCTTTTGTCCGCAGCATCGGCGGAGGGTGTCACCCAGGAAATCGAAGTCGAGAGTCAGGAGCCACGACAGCTCGCCGTGAGCGTCTTGCGCCTGCCCCGGAGCGGGGGATACGGGCAGTCACAGGGAAGCCAGCCCGCGCCCGGTGGGCAGGTGTTAAGCTGTCACGATCTGACCCCGATCAAACGGCTCGAATCCATCCGGGCCGACTTTGTGGCCAATGTGTCGCACGAACTCCGGACCCCGCTCACCGCGATCAAGGGCTATGCGGAAACCCTGCTCACAGGAGCCCTCCACGACCCCGAGCACGCGACCCGCTTCCTGACGATTATTGACCGGCACTCGGAGCGCCTCAGCCGTCTCATCGACGACCTGCTGACTTTATCCAACCTGGAACTGGGCCAGACCGAGCTGCATCGGAAGGAACTCCATATTCCCGCACTCGTCCAGGAAGCGTTTGATGTGCTACAGGAGAAAGCCCAGCGGGGGCAGGTTGCCCTCTCTCAGCATATCCCGCCGGCCCTCCCGACCGTGAGAGGAGACCGGGACCGCCTGCACCAGGTCCTGATCAACCTGATCGACAACGCGGTCAAATATACACCCGCGCAGGGTCGGGTCACAGTCACCGCGGCCCTGTACCCTGCTATTGAGTCTGTTGAGTCAAAGGACCCAAAGGACTCAACCGACTGGCTGGAGATTGCCATAGCCGATACCGGCTGTGGCATCCCGGAAGCCGATATTCCGCGCCTGACCCAGCGTTTTTATCGGGTGGATAAAGCCCGTTCCCGCGAGTTGGGGGGAACCGGCCTGGGGCTGGCCATTGTCAAGCATATTGTCATGGCCCATCACGGCGCACTGCGGATCGAGAGTCAGGTCAATCACGGAACCACGGTCCGGGTCGCCCTGCCGTTGACGCTCCCTGCGTCGGAGTACACGACCCTGACTTCTTAGGGCTGCTGCCAGTTTTGGCGCACCCAGGCGAGCGCGCCCTGCCGGGTGCGTACCCGGCCTTCGAGCTGGGCCTCCTCCAGCGCTCTCAGGATGGTGGAGAACTGCGGACCGGGCTGAAATCCGAGTTGGATCAGGTCCCGGCCGTTCAACAGACGGGGCGGACGTAACTCCTCGGGGTCGAGCGCGAGCAGTTTTTGACGGCAGAAGGTATACGCCGCAAGATTGCCGTGCGACGCCAGGGCGTCCAGGCGGGCGAGGTCCAGCAGCTCTTCAATACCGTCGAGGCGCAGGAAGCGCTTGAGCGTTGCCGCTCGCATCCGGGGCGCGTCGAGCAGCCGCAGGTGGTTTTTGACCAGAAAGGCCACCCGCTCCCAGGTTGCGCGTGAGCGCTTGAGACGCCGACAGATATCGACCGCCATCTCCGCGCCGGACTCGCAGTGGCCGTGAAAGGTGATGCGCTCCCCAGCCCGCTGCTGGCAGTGGGGCTTGGCGATGTCGTGCAGCAGCGCGCCCAGGGCCAGGCTGTCGCTCGGCTGTGCCAGGCTGTCGAGCTGGTCCAGGACTAACAGGGTGTGAACAAATACATCGCCCTCGGGATGAAAATCGGGTGACTGCGCCACCCCGCGCAGCGCCACAACCTCGGGCAATACGGCCGCCAGCAGGCCCGACTCCGCCAACAGCTCCATCCCCGAGCGCGCGCCGCCCTCGGTCAGGAGTTTCACTATCTCGTCGCCGATCCGCTCCCAGGCCATGTCGGTCAAGGTCGGAGCGAGGTGGTCCACGGCCCGCCAGGTCTCAGGCTCAATGGCAAAGCCCAGCCGGGCGGCAAAGCGGACGGCCCGTAGCAGGCGGATGCGATCTTCGCGAAAGCGCGCCGCCGGCTCCCCAATGGCTCGAATGATGCGCTTGTTCAGGTCTGCCTGCCCGCCCACATAATCGATGACCGTGTCGGTCAGCGGGTCAAAAAACAGGCCGTTCAGCGTGAAATCCCGCCTCAGCGCGTCCTCCCGGGCCGTGCTGAAGCGGACCGCCTCAGGGTGACGGCCATCCCGATAGGCTCCGTCCGCCCGAAACGTCGCCACCTCATAGGGAAGGCCCTCCAGGACGACGAGAACCACCCCGAACTGCGCCCCGACCGGAATCGTGTGCGGAAATATCTTCCGGACCTCGGCGGTTCGGGCATCCGTGGCGATATCGAAGTCTTTGGCCTGAATGCCCAGCAGGCGGTCCCGCACACAGCCACCGGCAAAATAGGCCGTATGGCCATGCCGGTGCAGCGTCTGCACAATCGTCCTGGCCTGTTCTTCCCGCTGGCGCATACGGGCATGGTGACACGCCGCGAACAGGAGAGCAATGGAACGTACCGTATCGCAGGCAGACGCCCTGGCCCTGGACGCTTGCGACGCTCAGGCCGCCTCGATAGAGTTGGCCCACTGTGGGAGTTGCACTGCGCGCGCACGATATCTGTACCGCTACCGGAGGAAAGCTCAGGTGGGGTCGCCCGGACACGCTCTTTACCTCGGTCAGCATTGATTCGCGCCATATTGCCCCCCAGGCCCTGTTCGTCCCGCTCGCCGGAGAACGGGTCAATGGGCATAGCTATATCCCGGCTGCGGTGGAGGGCGGTGCAGCCGGTTTTCTTTTTTCGCCGTCTTTCCCGGTCCTGGCGCCGGACGGGGCCACCGGCATCGAGGTTGCCGACCCGCTGACCGCGCTTCAAACCCTCGCCACCTGGCACCGCCGGCGGCTGTCCGCGCGGGTGATCGGGATTGCCGGCAGCAACGGCAAAACCACGACCAAAGAACTGATGGCCCAAGTCTTTGCCGCCCAACGACCCACCCGGGCGACCCAGGGGAATCTGAATAACCATATCGGCCTGCCGCTGACCCTGCTGCGGGCCGCGCCGGAGGACGCCTTCCTGATCCTGGAAATGGGGACGAGCGGCCCCGGAGAGCTGACCCTGCTGGGCCGCTTTGCCCAGCCCCACATTGGGATTATTACCTCGATTAGCGAAGAACACACCGAGACGCTCGGCGACCTGGCCGGGGTACTGGCCGCCGAAACCGAACTGCTGGCTGCCCTGCCGCCCGATGGGGTGGCTATTATCAATGGTGACGACCCCGGGCTGCTGGCCGCCGTCCAGCAGCAGACCCGGTGCCGGATTGTCACCTTTGGTGAACAACCGGCCAATCAGGTCCGGGCCTCGCAGATTCAGGTGTCGCGGACGGGGACGCGCTTTGCGCTGCACGTCCAGGGACAGCGCCGACAGGTGCAACTGCCGCTCATCGGCTCCCATTGCGTTCCCGCCGCCCTCGCGACCATCGCCGCGGTTTTGGAGAACGGTTTGGACCTTGATGCGGCCTACACAACGCTGCGGACCGCCCAGGGGGCACCCCGTCGTCTGGCCCCGCTCACCGTTCCAGCCTTCCACCTCACCGTGCTGGACGATTGCTATAATGCGAATCCAGCCTCCATGCAGCACGCCCTCCAGACCGCCAATACGATTCGGCATAGTGGCGAGCGATTGATCCTCGTCCTGGGCGATATGCTCGAATTGGGGGCAGTCAGCGAGCTGCGCCACAAAGAGATCGGGGCCTATGTCACCGGGCTCACACCCGCGCCGGATGCCCTGGTGACAGTTGGTCAGTCCGCTCCGCAGCTTGCCGAAGCCGCGATTCGGGCCGGGCTCCCGGCCCACGTCTTTCCCGACGCAACAGCCGCTGCCCCGTGTGTCCACGCTCTGGTACGGCAGGCCAACGGGCCGCAGCTCATGCTGGTCAAGGGCTCCCGCGGGATGCATCTGGAGCATATACTGGAATCGCTCGTTGATCACAGGGACGACACTCACGTTGCCCCTATACAGGAATGAAGAGGACCGAAATGAAAAGGACCGAAATGAAAAGGAGAAAACATGACCCCTCAGATCGGCATTATTATGGGTAGTGACTCAGACCTCGATACCATGAAAGAAGCGGCCAAAGTCTGTGAGGAGTTTGAGGTTGGGTATGAAATCCGTGTCCTGTCCGCCCATCGGACACCGCACGATGCCACCGACTATGCGAGCCAGGCGGTTGAGCGCGGCCTCAAGGTCATTATTGCCGGAGCCGGGGGAGCGGCCCATCTGGCCGGGGTCGTTGCCGGTCATACCCCCCTGCCGGTTATCGGCGTGCCGATTAAGAGCGCGGCCTTGAGCGGCCAGGACTCCCTGCTGTCTATTGTTCAGATGCCGGCCGGCGTGCCGGTTGCGACCGTCGCCATTGATGGCGCCCGTAACGCCGGCCTGCTGGCCATGCAAATCCTGGCAACCAGCAACACGAGTCTGCTGGAGCGGTTTCAGGCCTTCAAAGCCGCACTGGTTGAAAAGACGCGAGACAAAGACCGACGCTTACAGGAGCGGGTCAAGGCCGGTGGGCTGTAGGGGCAACCCCCTGCCCCTCCATTTCGGAAGGTATGCGTATGATCTCCGTCCATGAAGCCCTGACCCAGATTCTGGAGACCGTCTCTCCGCTGGCCGGTGAGCGGATCGGTCTGTTTGCAGCAACCGGGCGCGTCCTGGCTGAGGAGGTCCGGTCTGTCCGCGAAGTCCCGCCGTTTACCAACTCGGCCATGGATGGCTATGCCGTTCGGCATGATGACATTCAGTCCGTCCAGGACGGCCAGCCCGCCCGGCTGGCCGTCCTGGAAGTCATTCAAGCCGGCGCCGTGCCAACCAAAACGGTCGCAGCCAGGACGGCGAGTAAAATCATGACCGGGGCTGTCCTGCCGCCGGGCGCCGATACGGTCATCAAGGTCGAAGACACCCAGGAACACCCCGACCAGGTGCTCATCTGCAAGGCCGGACCCAAAGGCAATAATGTGCGCGCGAGCGGTGAGGACATCCAAGCCGGCCAGACGATACTCAAGCCGGGGCGTGTCCTCCGGCCGGCGGATATCGGGCTGCTGGCCTCGGTCGGCCGCAGCTTTGTGCTCGTTCATCAGCATCCCAGGGTCGCCATCCTGAGTACGGGCAATGAGCTGGCCGAAGTCGATATGCCGCTGCAACCGGGTCAGATTGTGAACTCCAACGCCTACACCCTGGCCGCGGCCGTGCGGGAGGCCGGCGGTCAGCCGGTTCCCCTGGCCATTGCCCGCGACAGCCTGGAAGAAACGCGCGCCGCGCTCGAAGAGGCCGTGCGCCATGACGTCGTGTTATCGACCGGCGGGGTGTCGGTCGGGGATTTTGATTTTGTCAAAGCGGCCATGGACGATATTGGCATCGAGCGCCTGTTCTGGCGGGTCGCTCAAAAGCCGGGCAAGCCGTTGACGTTCGGCCTGCTCCGCGGCCGTCCGTATTTCGGGCTGCCGGGCAACCCGGTCTCCGCTCTGGTGTGTTTCTATCTCTACACCTGGGCTGCGCTGCGCCGCATGGCCGGCTATCGCAAGCTCTTCTTTCCAACCGTTCAGGTCACGCTTGGCGAAGACATTCCCAAGGCGCGCGGCCTGACGGAATTCGTCCGCTGTCAGTTGACCCGGACCGGGTCCGGCTATGTGGCGCATTCAACCGGCACCCAGAGTTCCGGCGTCCTGAGTTCGCTCTCTCTCGGCGAGAGTCTGGTCATCGGACCGCCCGAAACTGATATGCTCAAGCAGGGCGCCACCGCCACCGCTCTTGTCCTTGACCGGGAAGCGTTCATGCCCGCTGAGCTGCCCTTTTAGGCGATTCGGGTGCGCCAAATCCGCCATACTTTTGTGTTTCTTCGCACTTTGAGGCGGGTAAAACATCAGGCATGGTTCGTCATCGTATAGCGAAGGTTATGGAACAGAGACACGACAAGAGCGCAGCCAAGGCCGGGCGCTTACACACCGTCATTGCCGGTATCGGTTCTACTGTCCAGATTTTCCCCCGACCATACCGAGTCACTATCGGACGGAATACACAATCTCCACTTGCGCGGGCCGTCCATAAGCTATCGAAAAACGCTTCCGCGATTCGTAGTCAAATGCCACATCCCCTCTCCCCTGGAGGGAGAGAGCAACTTCGCGGACCTTGGCTTCGGTCTGTGTCCACATCCCCTCTCCCCTGGAGGGAGAGGGCTAGGGTGAGGGGGTCAGGGGGCGGAGGCCGTGCCGTGGGGGCAAATTCAGGCATCGCCCCGACACGGGGCCGGCAGGTGGTGCGTAGGACGCACCCTACGGACGGGCTCTTGTAGTACGGCGTCTAGTCTAAAGGGGGGCATACGGGGTAGAGATGCCGGCGCTTGCTACGGGCGTCTGGGGTGGTGAAGCGCCAGTGAACGGTACTGCCCTCGGCATTGCGGGCGGCTATCCAGGCGGTCAGTTCCGTCGTCACGGGGTCGGGGCGGCGGCGGCGCAAGCACTGCTCCTTCAGCACCCTGAGTTCAATTTCCGCCACATTGAGCCAACTGCCGGTGCGCGGCGTGGAGTGGAGTTCGAGCCGCCGCGCTAAGCGCCGCGCTTCCGCCGGGGCGAAGGCGGCATAAAGGGAAGCGCCATGAGGGCGTATTGAGGGTGTCGCAGACGAGCCGGACTTGCTGCGCCTGGGGATACTCCTCGTCCAACAGATGCCGAATTTCTTCCGCCCAGTCCACGCGGGTGCGCTGCGCGCGGCTACTCACCCGCCACCCGCGGCAGGGATCAAAGAACATAAACAGAGCGCGGCCGCCCCGCCGCTCATAGTGGTAGGCTGCGGCCGCGGCCCGGCCCGGGCGCGGCGGGCGTGGGGGATAGACGTGGGCGAGGAGTGGGGTTGAGGCCGCAGCCATCGCAATCAGCGGCTCCGGGTCGCTCGCGGGGGCGATATAGAGGTCGAGGATCTCTTCCATCTGGGCGACGAAGCGCGCCGCATCCCGCTCCGGAATGCAGAACCGGTGCTGTTGCCAGGGTTGGAGCTTGTTTTTTTGAGCGCTTGGCGCACCGGCTCCCCCCCGAGGACAAACCGCTTGCGCACCCGGCTCATCGTAGTGCGATGCAGCCCCAGCGCCTGCCCGATTTGCTCGTCGTGCCACCGCCCCTGCGGGGGCTCTTCATCCGCCAACAATAAGACCTGCGCATGGAAGCGCGCCTTGGCTGCCGCCCGCCCCGGGTGCACCACCGCCTCCAGCCGCCGGCGGTGCTCTGCACTCAAATACACTTTGAACTTCCGCACCCGTGCCCTCCTTCTCTCTCCCTCGACTCCCCGCTCCTTACCACCCGCTCGCGCCCATAATAACGCCCCCTTTTAGCCTGGACACGGTAGTAGGGTGCGCCCTGCGCACCAGCCCCCGGAAACCGTACATACAACTGGCAGGTAGCAAATTCATGAATGGCCCCGACATGGGGCCGGGGCCCTCTCCCCCGCATCAAGTGCGGGGCCGGTCCCCTCTCCCTAGCCCTCTCCCTCCAGGGGAGAGGGAAAAAAGGAGCCCCTCGCCCCCGTATGCTGCGTATGAGCAAAGGGTGGAGGCAATGCCGCGTCACTCCCGCGCAAGCGGGAGTCTAGCGTTGCCGAGCAGGCAGCCAAGGTCAAAGAATCGTCACTCCCGCGCAAGCGGGAGTCCAGGGCGGGCGCAACGCCCTGGCCCCGCCGCCGCTTCTGGAGCCACTGGATTCCGGGTCAAGCCCGGCATGACGCCGGGGGGCGGAGGACCGGCGCTTTTCAAGGAATGTGCATCACACGTCAGGGGAGAGGGAATGCTTGTTGTGGGGGCGCCCGGTTCGGGTGACGCCGGCCGCGCCCAGGGAAGAGGAATGCGGGCAAGATGCCCGCGCTCCCAGGGGGGGTTGCCCCTCCGAGCCACATTCCCTCTTCGAGAGGCCCGTTGACTTTCCCCAGGGCTTCTGATTTGCAAAAAACTTCTTTTTGCAAGGAGGCTTCTGTGGAAAACGGCAAAATCTGGATGGACGGCGAACTCGTTCCCTGGGACGAGGCAAAAGTCCATGTCCTCACCCATACGCTCCACTACGGTGTGGGCGTATTCGAAGGCATTCGCTGCTATGCGGGTGAAGACGGGCGGTCCGGCGTTTTCCGCTTACCCGAACATATCGAGCGGCTGTTCGACTCGGCCCACATCCTCGGGCTCACCATCCCTTTTTCTCAAGATGATATTATTCAGGCCTGCCTGGAAACGGTTCGGGCCAATGCGCTCAAGGAATGCTATATCCGCCCGCTGGTCTTTGTGGGCGAGGGGGACCGGGGCCTGCACGCCAGGACCAACCCGATTCGCGTTTCCATTGCGGCCTGGGCCTGGGGGGCCTATCTGGGCGAGGAAGGGCTGCTCAAGGGCATTCGGGTCAAGACGTCGTCGTTTCAACGTTTCCACGTCAATACCCTGATGACCAAGGCCAAGGCCGTCGGCACCTACCTGAATTCCATTCTTGCCGGCCAGGAGGTCTGGTCCCTGGGCTATGACGAGGCCCTGCTGCTCGATACCGACGGCTATGTGGCCGAAGGGCCGGGCGAAAACATCTTTGTCGTCCGGTGGGGCAAGATCAAAACCCCGCCGCTCTCGTCTTCGCTCCTGCCCGGCATTACCCGCGATACCGCTCTGACCCTGCTGCGAGATATGGACGTTCCGCTTGAGGAGGATCGGATCACCCGGGACGAGGTCTATCTTGCCGACGAGGTCTTTTTCACCGGTACGGCCGCAGAGGTGACGCCGATTCGCGAGCTCGATGACCGTGTGATCCGTGGGGGAACGCCCGGAGCGATCACACGAGATCTCAAGGCCCGTTTCGATACCGTCATTAAAGGCACCAATCCAAAGTATCGGGATTGGCTGACCGATGTGTAGAATTGGGGATTGGGGACTGGGGGTTGGGGATTGGGGGCCAACCCCTAATCCCTAGTCCCCAACCCCCTCCCCACCCATGCCCTCCGTTCGCAATCTGTGGTTTGATAGCCGCCATTTGCTCGGTGATGAACGAGGCCAGGCCCTGTTGGCCGAACTCGATGCCCTGCCGTCTCCGGCCCGGGAAACCATACTCACGGCTGGCGATCGGCTGGCGGACAGCTCGCTTACCCTGGCCCAGGTGTTCTGCCGCAGCGCGCCGGGGGCCTGGCATACGTTCGGGGAGGACGGGTTTGCGCAGTGGGTGCGGGTTGGCGAACGATTTGTTCGGGACGAGCCGACCTCGCGTGAAGGGGCCGCGGCCTATTTTTCCATCCCCCCCGACGTGCTTGCCCGGCTCGGCTGGGAGCAGGTCGAGGCGTGGGCCGCTATCGGTCGTGAGGTCCTTCAGGTTTCGCGCCGCTTGGGCGCGCAATTCTTGCAGACCTCGGCTCCGTTGCTGCCAGTCCTGCCGGCTCCGCTCAAAGCCCGTCTGCACGCCTGGGCCAGGCACGGGAGTGCGCTGCTCGGGCAAAAAGGCTGGAAAGGCGAGTTTCTGGCGCTGTCCTATTTTTCCGCGGCCCCGACTGCCCTGCCCGTTCTGAGTCCGGCAGAGATGCGGGAGTGGGCCGCATTAGGCGTGCTCGTCCAGGACGCCGGTTCAAAGAGTAAACGTATTCAGCATCTCACGGGCAGTGGAGAACACGTTTACTCTTCGTGGACGTTTTACACGGCGCTGCCCGAGGGCTTTGCCGCGCTGGCCGAAAAAATTCGCCTCCAGTTATTGATGGACTGTCAGGCTGCGGTGCATCATTCGCCCACCGCGGCGGCAGCCGTCTTTGTTCAGCTCCCGGCCGTGCTGGCCGGGTTGCCGCCTTCCCTGCGGACATTTCTGCTGGCCATCCTGTCGCCGGTGATTCGGTCCGACCCCGAGGCCCTGCTCTCACTCTTTCCGCTCATGGCCCCCTGCCTCAAGGCGATTGAGCCGGCCCTGAGCCGGGTAGAGTCTATTGAGTCTATTGAGTCTATTGAGTCTATTGAGTCAAAGGACCCAAAGGACCCTACAGACCCAAAGAACCCAAAACCCGCCCTGCGCGAGGCATTAATCGCTCTGGCCCAGGGTTTCGCGCCCGGCATTCCCCCCGCCATACGGACCTTGCCCCGAGCCTTTGAGGAGGCCGGCGAGCGACGGCTGCTGGAATGGATCGCCATGGGACGAACTATCGGGCGCGCCCGCCCGGAGGCGGGGGTGGCCTTTTTTGCCCTGGAATCGCGGACCAGCCTGCGCGTCCTCCGCCACGACGACACCGGGGTCAATCTGGACGAAGTCCAGGAAGTGCTGCGCAAGTCTATCCAGATGTTGTCCGGCTGGGCGGCCGGTATCGAGCGCCAGGAATTCTTCTCTTATCCGCCGGCGCTCGAAGTTGTTGCGTGGGGGACGGGTCCCCCAGGCGGTCCCCTTCCCGGAGACGCCATTCCATTGCCGGCCCGGATCGACCTTTTTCCAACGTATGAAGAGAATTTCAGACTCTTTCGCGCCTTGGCCATGCTCCAGGCCGGCCGGCGCGAGTTTGGCACCTATGACTTTCGTCTGGAACGTTTCTTTGAGTCTATTGGGTCGGTTGAGTCAAGACTCAATAGACTCAATGACTCAACCGACCCAATAGACCCCAAGGCCTCAGCGCCCCCCAGCGGCGGCCTGGGCGCTTTCTTTGCCTGTTTCCCCCACCCCCATGTGGTCGAAGCCCTTTTTCTGCTCGTGGAAACGCGGCGTGTGACCCACCGGCTCGGTCAGTCCTACCGCGGGTTGCGGTCGGACCTCGACTGGTTGAACGCCGTGTCCCTGCCTTCGCTCCTGCCCGAAACCTTGCGAGCGCTCTTTGCTACGCTGCCGCTGCCCTCGCAGCCGTCTCGCACGGTGTATGATTCGGCCCGGTGGGCGGCCGATACGTATCAGCGCATTCTGTCCTCGCTGGTCATGGTGCAGCCGCAAGAGCAGGACCCGGCCTCGTTTGAGGCCGCGCTGTTTGAAAAAATGACCGGCGATGCGCTCATCGACCCGGATATGACCGATGACAGTCCACCGCCAACAGAAGAGATGCCGGAGCTGCCTCAGTTGACCCTGGAGCCAGAGGAAGATGACGACAGCGGCGGAGCGCCGCTCTCCCCGGAAGAGCTGAAAGCCCTGCTTGAGGCCGGCATAGAACTCAACATCCGCCAGGGCAAGCCGGACAGCCTGAACCCGCAGGGCTTATATATTACGGACCTGGACGGCAAGCTGCCGGCCTATAGCGACCCGGACACGCTCCTGCCCGAGAACGGCACGGTCATGCGTACTCGGCGCCGGAGGGAGCGACAGGAAGCCCTGACCTTTTTTTATGACGAGTGGGATTATCATATTGCCGATTACCGCGCGCGCTGGTGCCGGCTGCGTGAAATTATGCTCAGCGGTGATGCGGGTGAATTTTTTGCCAAGACCTTGGGCGACTATGTTGCCCTCACCCCGGCCATCAAGGCCGAGTTTCAACGTATCCGGCCCGAGCAGTATCGACTCGTGCGCGGGCTTGAGGACGGCGAGGAGTTTGATCTGAACGCGGTGGTGACCGCCGTCAGCGACCGCCGGGCGCGGCTCGCGCCTTCGCCCAAGGTCTACACCACCAAACGCCAGACCGAGCGGGATGTTGCGGCCCTGTTTCTGCTGGATATGAGTGCCTCAACCGACGAACCCGTGGTGGAGCAGGATGCTGGGGATTATCGGGATGCTCAGGATGACTCTGACGATTGGCTGGCGGCGTGGAAGAAAAAGCCGGTGGAGCCGCGGCCCAAGCCACGTCGCATTATTGATGTCACGAAGGAAGCCCTGGTTCTGATGGCGGAGGCGTTGGAGGAGATCGGTGATGCCTACGCGGTCTACGGCTTTTCCGGTCAGGGCCGTGACAACGTCGAGTTCTATCACGTCAAATCCTTCACCGAATCCCTCACCCCGACCATTAAGGGCCGGATCGGTGCGATTGAACCCAAGCGTTCGACCCGGATGGGTCCGGCCATTCGTCACTCCCTGGAAAAGCTCAAAGATATCGCCTGTCGGGTCAAGCTCCTGGTCCTGCTCAGCGACGGCTTTCCCCAGGACATGGACTATGGCACTGACCGGCGCTCAGCCACCTACGGCATTCAGGACACCATGATGGCGCTGCGCGAGGCCGACCAGGCCGGCGTGCTGACCTTCTGTCTGACCATCGATAAGGCCGGGCATGATTATCTGCGGGACATGTGCGCGCCCTCCCGCTATATGGTCCTCGAAGACGTGACATCCCTTCCCACCGAACTGCCAAAAGTATATCAACGCTACATCCGGCCCTGGCAGACCTGAGCCAGCCGAGATCATAGTGGAGGACAGATATGGATATTCAGAAGAGTGTGGCGGTCGTCACCGGTGGCGGTTCCGGCCTGGGCGAGGCAACGACGCGAGCGCTGGTGGCCCGAGGGGCCAGCGTGGCGGTGCTTGACCTCAGCAAATCGAACGGCGCCGCCATTGCCGAAGAATTCGGGAAAAACGCCGCGTTTCTCGAAGCGGATGTAACGAATGACGATCAATTGGCGGCCGCCCTCGCTCAGGCGGCCGACCGTTTTGGTGCTCTCCATATTGCGGTCAACTGCGCCGGTATTGCCACCGCCGGCCGGACCTTGGGCAAAGGCAACGAGCCGCTCAACCTCGGGCCGTTCCGCAAAACCATTGAGGTCAACCTTATCGGCACGTTTAATGTGATTCGCTTCGTTGCCTCGCACATGGCGAAAAACGCGCCGAATGACGACGGTGAGCGCGGCGTGATTATCAACACGGCCTCGGTGGCGGCCTTTGACGGGCAGATCGGACAGGCGGCCTATTCGGCCTCAAAAGGCGGTGTTGTCGGTATGACGCTGCCGATTGCCCGTGACCTGTCCCGTACCGGGATACGCTGCTGTACCATCGCGCCGGGGATCTTTGAGACGCCGATGCTGATGGGGCTGCCCGAGCCGGCCCGGCAGGCGCTCGGGGCCAGCGTGCCCTTTCCGCAACGGCTGGGCCGTCCGACGGAATATGCCGCCCTGGCCTGCCAGATCATCGAGAACGCCATGTTAAATGGTGAAACCATTCGGCTCGACGGCGCTATTCGCATGGCGCCCAAATAGCCGCTCGCCGTTCGTGACGAAGCGCTGGCCTTAACCGGCTGGTGAGGGTTGAAACGTGGCTTACACACACAAGGACGCCTTCTATAAAAAAGCCAAGCGGGAGGGCTATCGCTCCCGCGCGGCGTACAAACTCCTGGAACTCAACCATACCTGGCGCTTTTTGCGAGCGGGGAACGGGGTCATTGATCTCGGTGCGTGGCCGGGCGGCTGGGTCCAGGTGGTGGCCAAGGCGGTCGGGCCGTCCGGGCGGGTGCTGGGTATCGATCTGGTCAAGCTGGAGCCCCTCCCGCTTGCCAACGTCACCCTGGTGCAAGGCGATGCCACCGACCCGGAGCAGCAGCACGCCCTCCTCGCCACCCTGGGTCGCCCGGCCGATGTCGTTCTCTCGGACATGGCGCCCAAGCTCAGCGGAGTGCGCGAAGCCGATGACATGCGCGTCTCCGCCTTATGCCAGACCGCTCTGACCTGCTGCGACCCCCTGTTGAAGCCAGGCGGCAACTTATTCCTCAAAACCTTTATGAGCGCTGAATATCAGCCTTTTGTCACGACGTTACGCTCCGCCTTCAAGACCGTCAAAACCTCCCGTCCGGAAGCGACGCGCAAGGGCTCGGCCGAAGTCTATGTGCTGGCGAGCGGCAAGAGCACAACGGTTTGACAGTCTGTCGGGGCTAGGATATGACCGACGGGCCTTAATTGAGTCTATTGGGTCGGTTGAGTCATGGGGTCCATTGAGTCTTGACCCCAAAGACCCAAAGGACCCCAAAGACCCAAAGGACCCCAAAGACCCAAAGGACCCTTATGTGGCATGTTCCGTTTCTGTGGCTGAGCATCTTGCTCTTTCTCTGCGGTCCGACCTGGGCGGGCCCGGAGATTCGTATCCTGGATACCCCGAATCGCCTGTCCTTTTCCGGCTTCTCTTCCGCCTTATCGACGCTGGGCGATGTGAATGGCGACGCAATCCCCGACTATATTGTTGGCGCGTACGAGCAAGCCTGGGGCGGGAATAACCACCAGGGGCGGGCCTTTGTGTTCGATGGTCAGAGCGGTGAGCTCTTATTGGAGCTGGACGACCCGCATCCCCAAGCTGATGCCGCGTTTGGATTTTCCGTTGCCGCGGCCGGCGATGTGAATCAGGACGGTATACCGGATTGTCTCATTGGCGCTTTCGGCCAGGGCGAAGCCGGCAGTGCGGAGGCGCTGGTCTTTGGCTGGACCGCCGAGGACGGCAGCGAACACAATGTGAGCAAGCGTGTCGGCAGCGGACAAGCCTTTGTCTTCAGTGGTCGCGATGGCCAGCTCCTTCGCTCCCTCGAAGCGCCCCAACAGAGTGCGGGCGCGGGGTTTGGCTGGTCCGTCGCTTCTGCCGGGGACCTGAACGGAGACGGTCTTCCCGACTTCATTGTGGGCGCGCACGGCCAGGACCACGAGGGCCGGGTGTTTGTCTTTAGTGGCCGCGATGGCACGGCCCTCCACACCCTCGCCCCCCCAGCTGATTCCGGCGCCGAAGGCTTTGGCTGGACGGTCAATTCGACGGACGACCTGAACCGCGATAGTATCCCGGATATTCTTGTCGGTGCGCCCTACTCCACTGTCGAGGGCAGGAGCACGCAGGGGCGGGCCTATGTGTATAGCGGCGCAGATGGCAGCCTGCTGTACCCCATCGATCACCCCCAGCCGCAGGCCGGCGCGTCGTTCGGTTGGCATGTCACACCGGCCGGAGATCTGAATGAGGATAGCGTCCCGGACCTGCTCATTGGCGCGCCCTATCAGGATGTCGGGGCAGTCGCCGCCCAGGGGGCGGCCTTTGCCTTTAGCGGCACGGACGGCAGCCTGCTGCTGACCTTCCACGACCCGGCCCCACGCCCCTCGGCCGGGTTTGGCTGGATAATGTCCGCCATACCGGACGTGAACACGGATGAGATCCCCGAAATCCTGGTCAGCGCCCCATTTCAGAGGGTCGATCAGTTTCACGTCCAGGGAGAAGTCTTTCTCTACAACGGCCGCGACGGCCGTCATTTGATTACCTTTGACAACCCCTACCCGCACCAGGGTTCGATGTTCGGCTATACGCTGGCCTCGCCCGGCGATATTAACGCCGACCACATCCCGGAATTCGTTTTCGGGGCGCCGGGTCAACTCATCCGGGATAAGCCGGCCGTTGGCCGCGCCTTTCTGTTTGTGTCCCAGCGCTAGGGAGATACAGAGTAAACGTGGCCAGCAGCTGCATGTCTGTCGGAGGACAGGTGTACTCTGTGGAGAGAATTGACAAAGGAACGTCCGGGTTCCTAGAATGCGCTCACTCATCGTGAGTCAATAGGGAGGCGATCATGGGAAAGTCCATCCTGACTCTCTCTCATCTCTACGGCAGCGGGGGCAGCCTGATTGCCCGTGAGTTGGGTCGGCGCTTGCACTGGACGGTCTGGGAAAAAGAGATCGTGCGGCAGATCGCCTCGCAGTATCAGGTCGCGGAAGACTATATTGACGCCAAAGACGAGCGGGTAGACTCTTTTATTGAGCGCATGGTCGGTCTGTTCGGTCTGGGCGGCTTTGAGTCCGCCTATGATATTCCGCCGCCGCTGTGGCTCAACGATGCCCAACTCGTCCGCATGACCAAAACCATCGTTGAGGAGGTGGCCCAAAAGGGGAACGCCATTCTGGTGGGCCGTGGCGGGAATCGTATTCTTGAGCGCCATCCCAAGGCCCTGCACGTGTTCCTGCACGCGCCGCTCGAAGCGCGGATTGCGCGAGTGATCCAGGCCGAAGGTCTGGACCGGGACCAGGCCCGGCAACGGATTGCCGGCATGGACAAACTGCGGGCCGATTACGTCCACACCTTCTACCACGGTGACTGGCGCGACCCGAGCCACTATACTCTGCTGCTCGATGCCAGCCGCTGGGGAGACGAGGGGGCTGCCGACCTGATTCTGTGGGCCCTGGAACACTCCCCCTAACGCCGCCACAGGAGTAATCCATGCAGCCTGTCCCGACCTTTCTCAACACTGAGAGCGATCTGCTGTGCGCTCCGATCCTGCCCGTTATTGCCGAGCAGGCCGCCCACGCCGACCGGACGCGGAGCGTCGATCCGGACGTGATTACCGCTATCAAAAACACCGACCTCATTCGGGCCTCGGCCACGCGCAATATCGGCGGGGTCGAGGCCAGTATCGGGGCCATCGCCCAGGAATTGGAAGCCGTGGCTGGAGCCTGTGCTTCGACCGCCTGGTGTCTGTGGAACCACTTGTGTGTGTTTCACTTTATCTGCGGTCAACTCGGCCCGGACGGCAGCGAGGTTCTGCGGCAGATGGTCGCCCGGCGGGAATGGGTCAGTTTTCCCGCGGGAGCCGGCACCAGCGTTCACGGCAAAATTGAAGGGGAAGACCTGATCCTCAACGGTCGGGCCAGTTTCGCCTCGGGTTCTCGTTACGGTGACTGGGCCGCCTGTCTGTTTGCGCTTGATCGCGAGACCCAACAGCCTGACGAAAAACCGGATTTGCGTTTTACCGTCGTCCGGACCGATGCTCAGGGCGTGTCCGTTGACCCAACTTGGCTCTCGATGAGCCTGCGCGCCTCGGCCACCGATCACGTCAATTATGAGGCCGTGACCGTTCCTGCCGTATTGATTCGATCTTTTCCCATCGATTTTCGGGTCCGATTCCGAGACCCGGACCACCCTATGGTCGCCCACCGCTATCGTGAAGACTGGGTTGCGGTGTCCGATCTCTGGCTCGGCGCGCAGGCGGTCGGAGTCGCCTCGGCCGCGTTGGCGGAAGTCTGCCAGGGGCTGAGCGGCCGGGTGGCCATTTTTGGGGTGAAAGTCGCCGAACGGCCCGCGGTCCAACTCAACATCGGTCAGGCCGGCGCCGCTATCAGCTCGGCCCGCGCCGCCGTCCTGACGGGTTGTGCGGAAACAGATGCGCGGATCGAGGCGGGAATTATCCCCACGGAGACGGATTATCTGCGCCAGCTTGGCTATAGCATGACGGCGATTCGGCTGTGTGACGAAGCCATGCGCCTGCTCCTGCGCGTCCAGGGCGGCAACGGCTTGCGCGAAGGCGGCTCTTTTGAGCGCCGCTATCGCGACTTTCAGGCCATGCCGCTACATATCAACGCCCATCCCGACCGGGTCTCGGAACTGGTTGGGAAACACCTGTTAGGCGTGGACAACGACGCGCCGTTTCAGTAGAGGCGCCGCATGCGACGTCCCTCCTAGAAAAACACCGTCAACCCGCTGCGGACCTTGATGCCGTAACCGGACACCATGTTCGTATCCGAAATCCCCGGCCCGCTGCCACCCTGAGGACATCGGCTGTCTCTACCGACCTCACGCTGGAGACAGGAGTCTGTGGCAAACTGCGTCTCTCGCCAGTCGGTATCGGCGAGATTGAGCACATCAAAGGACACCTCAATGTTACGCCAGCGGTAGCGCACCAACAGATCGATCAGGGTATAGCCCCGCGCAATTACGCTCCGGTCTTCATTGGCGGCTCGATCGTCCAGAAAGCGCACCCGCAGGGCGGCAGAAAGATTCTCAACCGGGTAGGCCGTCAGCCCTCCGTTCATCAGCAAAGTCGGAGCCAGGGGGATAGCCTCGCCCGTGACGCGAAAGCGGGGGTCGGCATAGGTCAAGTCGTAGTCAAACAGCAGCCAGGGCAATACTTCGACCCGGAGCTCAATATCCACGCCCCAGCGGCGCGTGGGACCACGCTGTTCGGTCGTGCCCTCGTCACCCACAAAGACCAGCTCACTACCCAGGTCGAGCCACCACAGCGAGGAGGCCAACTCGACCCGGTTATACAGCCTGGTGCGCGCCCCGATTTCCGTGCCGGTCGAGCGCGCCAGCCCGCTGCCTCCTGGCTGGACCGCATCCCGGGCATCGTTGGAATGATAGCCCATCCCAAAATTGAGAAAGAGGTCGGTCTGGTGCCAGAGGCTCGCCGGGTTGGTGAAGGGCGAGAGAATCAGACTGGCCTTTGGGCTGACAATACCGTCGGTCGTATTGCCTTGGAGCCGCGGAGTGTCCGTCACCTCGGGCGGGGACCGATCATCAACATCAAAGACAAACACGTCACCGCGCAGGCCGACGATGAGCCGCAGCCACTCACGTATAAACAGTTCGTGCTGGGTGTAGCCGCTGAAGGCATTCTCCCAGACCTCTGCTTTCTGGGTGGTGAAAAACCGTTGTCGCCGCTGCTGCCGAAACAAGCCGACGTCGGCGTTATCGTTACGCGTCTCAAAACCCACGGTGCTCTCAAGCGGCACGGTGCCAAGTGTCCACACCCGATGATAATGCGCCCGACCACCAAACAGCACACGGCTGTCGAGCTGTTCAATGCCATCGCCCCGCACCGGGTCACCGCTGAAAAAAGTAAAGTTCGAGAACATGCGCAGCCGGTAACGGCTGAAGTAGAGCTGCACAAACCAGCTTTCCTCCGGACTTGGGGTTGCCGTATAGATGAGATTTACATTCTCCCGGTCTGAGCGCCCGCCCTCGGTCGAATCGAGCGAACCGAACCGGTCCAGCCGTCCGCTCCTGACCTCTCGGAGTGGAATCTGGCCCGAGGCGTCCCAATCTCCGGTATACAGCGAGGTCCACAGACTCAGCTTCGAGGTCGGGCTCGGCTTGAGGCTGAACTTGCCGAAGAAATTGTATTTGACAAAATTCTCACCGTGTCTGAACGGCCCATCGGTGAAGTAGACTTCGTTGGCGACCAGACTCTGCACCGGCCCGAGGCGCGGCGACAGGATGCCGACATAGCGCATGGTGTTGAAAGACCCGCCGACGGCGCGGAGCGAGTTTTCGACGGTATCTTCTTTGGTCACAAAGTTGACCGCGCCCGAGTTGGCAAAATTCCCGGCGTCCGCAAAATAGGGGCCCTTGCGATAATCAATGGACTCGACCACCTCGGGGATCAAAAAATTGAGGTCCGCATAGCCCTGACCGTGGGCATGGCTGACCATATTGACGGGGATGCCGTCAACACTGATGGCCACGTCGGTGCCATGGTCATTATCAAACCCGCGCAAGAAGTATTGCATGGCTTTGCCGCCCCCGGCGTGCTGGCCGGCCACAAATCCGGGTAGATTATTCAACATTTCCCAGGCCGTGTTATGCGGACGGACGGCAAAGTCTTTTTCGCGCACCCGAGTTTCGGTGGCCGCGCTGATCGGCCGGCGCTCGGTGACAGTAATCAGCGGCAGCCGGGCCGTTGGCCCGGCAGGGAGTTCGGCTTCTTGCCGGCCGACTCTGTCGTGGCCGTAGCCTATATCCGTCATCCACAGCAGCCCAATGATACAGCACACCCAACCGGACAGACGGCGCACGGTAAGACGCTTTTCTTCAGGTATAAGGGAGACTTGTGTCCAGGTGGACTGCGTGCCGGTGAAAGTTCGCAAACGTTCCTCCCCCCGCCACCGTCCAGCCTCTATTTCTCGTGCGACCCACACGCTCTGCCCGCGCCTCTCCCTACAAGGTCAGGGTGAAGTCTTCAATCAAGAGTCCCGGCAGGCGGCTGCTGCCGGTTGAGCGGGCATGATAGGTGTTGGGGTCGAGCAGATAGTCACGCTCGGCGGTGAGGCCAATCAGGTTTGTCCCCAGCAGGCGATAGAGCGATTCGTCAAACCGCATCACATTGAGCGGCGCCTGAATCTCGCCATTTTCCACCCAGAAGGTGGCAAACCGGGTCATGCCGGTCATGCGGCAGGCGGCCCGGTCCGAATAGTTCAGATACCATAAATTGTTGATATAGAGGCCGGTGTCCAGTTGCGTCAGCAGCCTGTCCTGCGTCAGCTCCCCCGCGGCCATCTCAATGGATTCGGCCGCCTCCCAACTCGATGCCCCGTTGGTTGCCATACCATATTCCTTGGCAGACCGGGGCGACACCAGACAGTCTCCCCGGCGACCGTGGGTGATGAGGCGGACCTGATCCGGTTTGCGAAAGCCATCCTCCTGAAAGTTCGGCGCCACTCCGTCCCGCGTATTTTCAATAAGCGTGACGGCAGGGTGCAGTTCCGCTCCCTCCTGTGCCATCTTGATCAGCGGCGTTTGTCTGGTCTCTTGCTCCTTGAGGCCGAAGCCGCCCCAATTCAGCAGTTCCATGATTTCACCCACGGCCGGGGGCGCGAGATACACCCGGTAGCGGCCCGGTGTGATGGTCTTGGCCGGCAGGGAAAGCGCGGCCAACTGTTGGGCTGCGGTATCGACCTTGTGTTGAAAGACGTTCGGATTCCACACAAAGCCGGCATCCACCGTTTTGACCGCTTTGTCCCCACTCAGATAGAAACTCCAGTCCACACTATAGGTATAGGTCGAGAACCAGTTGCGCTGGCCAAAGGAATTGGCAAACCCCGCGTGAATGCCGCCGGCCGCGTAAAAGCCGACCAGGTCTCGCCCCTGTCCGGCTTGCAGGACGGCGTCGACAACCATCCCACGTTCTTCCGGCAGCCGGTTTTCACCGTGGTGTTCGCTCGATTGGACTGCGGTCGCGTACAGTAAATGCGGGTCTTCGGGTAGATACGGAAGCTGGGCACGCAGGCTGTCCAGCAGGTCGCGGGCACGCTGACTGTCCACGCGAAAGTCACCGCACAGGCTGATATCACCAGATGCATGGCGCTGCCCGACAATGAGTGCAATGGCGATGGAACGTTGCGCCACCGTTCCTGCCTGGCGGATGGTGCTGTGATTGAAGCGGACGAAGTCCGAGTCTTCCGCCGCAAAATTGCACAGCACGTGTTCCTCTCCGGTCAGGTGGCCGATGATGAAATCAGCAAGCTGGTAGAAATACTCCTGCATCTTTTTGGGTCCGTTGGGTCTGTTGGGTCTGTTGGGTCCGACTCAACAGACCCTTCTTTACTCACCGCCAAAGACCTCAACGTCCGAGAACACGCAGGCCGGGGCGGCATGACCAACACGGATGACCTGATTGGGCTCGCCCTTGCCACAGAACGGAGTGCCGAGCACCTCGTAACTGTCCAGGTTGCCGACCATGGCCAAGCTGCGCCAGAACGTGGCCGATACCCCTCGATAGTTTGGTTTTTTGACCACCGTTGTCAGCCGGCCATCCTCAATCAACTGACCCCACTCGCAGCCAAACTGGAACTTGTTGCGCGAATCATCAATGGACCAGGAACAGTTGGTTTTCATATACACGCCCCGCTCGATGGCGCTGACCATGGACGAAAAGTCGGACGCCCCCGGTTCCAGATTCAGGTTCGCCATGCGGTCAATCGTCGGCCTGTTCCACGTATCGGCGCGGGCGTTAGCAACGCCGGGCAGGCCCAGCCGCGCCTGTGAGACCGCCCCGCCCAGCCCGCGCAGCAGGCGGCCGTTCTTGATCAGAAATTCTTTCCGGGCGGGCTGGCCGTCGTCGTCGAATTGATAGCTGGCATACTGTTCGGGTCGGGAGGGATCAAAGGTGATATTCAACAAGTCCGAGCCGTACTGATACGTGCCGAACATGTCCGGCCTTACAAAGCTGGTACCGGCATAGTTGCGCTCATCTCCGAGAATGCGATCCAGCTCAAGCGGGTGGCCGATCGACTCGTGAATCTGAAGCATCATCTGGTCCGGGGCGAGGAGCACGTTCATCCGTCCGGCCGGACAATCGGGCGCATCCAGGAGCTGGACCGCCTCGGCGCTGAGCTGCGGCGCGACCGTATAAAATCCGGTCTGGTCCAGGACTTCCAGCCCTCCCTGGCGGCAGTAGCCGCGTCCGCCGAAGGTCCGCGTGTGCGTCTCTGTGCCGGCGTTGGCGGTGACGCTCAGCATCGGGACGGTATAGCAGCCCCGCTGACGGACACAGGCATCACCGTTTGTGATATACAGCGTGTCGCTCCGCGTATGCCACAGGCTGGCCTCCCAATCGACAATCCGCTCGTCCTTTTTTTTGTGGGGGGAGTACCCCCCAGGCCCCCCCTGCAGGCGGGCGCTCTCCTGCTGGAGCAGCGCGATTTTATCGGCCAGGGAGACGGCATCCCAGGCGACGGCGACCGGCGTCTCATACTCACCCTGCGGGTGGATAAAGTCCACCTGGGAGAAGTTTGTGACGCTGCACGCTGCGCTGCGCTGTGCCCACCCACGGGCGTGCTCGAGGGCGCGACCTAATCCCGCCTCGGTCAGGTCGCTCGTTCCGGCATAGCCGCAGCCACCCTGATGGATGACCGTCACCATAGCCCCCAGGTCATCGCCGTTCGACACGGGCTGTAAGACGCCCTGACGGACCATCAGCGACTCTGAGCGCTCACGGACAATGCGAAGCGAACAGAAATCAACGCGGGGCATGATGCGCCGAAAGCGTTCGGCTATCTGCTCGTGTTGCTGATCCATGCCTCCTCCGCCCCGGTTATGCCGAATCGTTTTCTTCCGTGTTCAGCACCACCTCATGGATTTCCAGCACATTCGCGCCGGCAAACATTTCCGCCGGCGGGCGGTTGTTATGGGCGATGCGAAAGGACTCGCTTTTTGTCCAGTCCCAAAACGCCTGCTCGCTCTCCCAATAGGTCTGGACCAGATAAAAGCCCTGCTCTTCTTTCTCTTCCCACTCCCCCGTCTGGTGATTGAACCGGCGCTGGACCGGCCGCATCACCAGATTTCTGATAAACCCTGGGGACTGGTCAATCAGATGGGCGCGGTGCCGAAACCGATCCTCAAAGTCTGCTTCATACCCTTCCGCAACGGGAATCCGGTTCGTGACGACAAACATCGTATGTGCTCCTCCGCTCGACATCAGAATACGATGTCTCCACTGTAAAAGAGTTGCCGAAGAGATGGAAGCACTCCCTGGGTGGTAACGCGACGGGATAACGCAGAAAGCGGCGCCGTTCGTTTCCAGCGGGAGTGTCAGCGGAGGGAGAAATTTGAACCTGAGACACGAGCAGCCATGCGCACGGTTGCGCTCAACGCGAAAAAGCAATACAGTCCCACGAGGAAGAGCGGGAGCGGAGACAGTTGCTCCCCTGTCGAGTTGAGCTGGTTCGCACGATCATAAGCCCTGGGGACCTTCTCATATGGTTCTCAGGGCTTTGTACGTTTCAGGAGGTCCTCCTCCTTCAGAAAGGAATAGTATGAAAATTTTTGTTGGGAATCTCCCCTTCAGCACCACGCAGGAAGAGCTCGAAACCCTCTTCGGCGAATCAGGCGCAGTGGCCTCGGTCAATATCATTACCGATCGGTTCTCTGGAAAATCGCGGGGATTTGGCTTTGTTGAAATGGAAAATCAAGAGGAAGCGCAAGCGGCAATAGAGCGCCTGAACGGCAATGAACTGCAAGGGCGGCCGTTGACCGTCAACGAAGCCCGGCCGCAAAGGGAACGCTCACGAGGCCCGAGGAGGGATGGCGGCGACCGCAATTGGTAGAAAGAGTACACGTGTCCTCCAAAAACATGCAGAGGCTGGACACGTTTACTCTTTGAGGAAAACGGCGCTCGGCTTCTCAGGAGGAGTCCCATGGTTAAAGCAAAGGACGGTGATACCGTTCGCGTTCAGTATACCGGCAAGCTCAAAGATGGGTCAGTCTTTGACGCCTCTGTAGAGAACGACACCTTGCAGTTTACCATTGGGAAAGGCGAAGTGCTCCACGAGGTCGAGCAGGCCGTCATTGGGATGCGCCCCCAGGAATCGAAAACCGTCCTCGTTCCGGCTGCGGAAGCCTACGGCCCTCATCGGGACGAGATGACCACCGAGGTCCGGCGCAGTCAATTTCCGGATAACGTGAAACTGAAAGTTGGCCAGCGCCTCCAAATCAAGCAGAAAAACGGCCAATCGATAGCGGTCTCCGTGCTCGATCTGTCCGACTCGACCGTCACGCTCGATGCCAACCACCCTCTGGCGGGCAAAGACCTGACGTTTGATCTGCAACTCGTCGAGATCACCTGACCTTTTCTCCAGATGTATGCAAGCCGGCTCGCGCCGCCCGGTTCGTGAGCGGATAGGCGCTCTGGTAGGCGCGCGCTGTGGCTATTCTCAACGAAAGAGGAGGCAGGCCATGCTGCAGCGAATATTTCACGTCAATATCGTGGTGGAGGATCTGGACAGAACGCTCGCGTTTTACTGCGACGTGCTGGGCTTTTCCGTGGTCTACGGCGAGGTCACAACCGATGATCCCATCATCGCCAGAGGTTTTGGCTACGAGGGGAATGGTCTCATGCGCTGGGCGCTCATACGCCTCGGTGACGACGAGGATGCGCTGCTCATCGACGTCGAGCAATGGATCGAGCCCGCGACGACGGGCCGGCCTTACCCCGAGTGCAGCAACAACGGGATCGGGCGCATTGCGCTCAAAGTCGGTGACATCGACAAGGCCTACGGCGATCTAAAGGACAAGGGCGTGGCGTTTCTCTCGCCCCCGCAGACGCTGCACTTCCCGGGCTTCGGCGACTTCAAGTTCTGCTGCTTCCGAGACCCGGACGGCATCGTTCTCGAGCTCGTCGAAGTCTGAGCGACGGATCGCGCGGGGCGGGGCGGCGCCTGGCAACCCGCAACGAAGTAATCGCCAGCATGGAACTCCGCCAGAAGGTCGGGACACTGACCGATCACGCCCTGGCCCTGCCGATCACCCTCTACGACCCGGAACTCCCGCTGGAAGACGACACGCCTGGATTTCTGTTTGACTAATATGCGGCATTGCCGCAATTTGGTTAGTGCGCGTCTTTTCCACCAAGACGTATGAGCGAGCTGTGCGCAAGCTCATGTCGGAAGCAAATCGACAAGCTAGGGAGGCGGCCATCGTTGCCGACCCAGGCGCTGCGCCAGTGATTCGGGGAACCGGAGGGATACGGGAGCTGCGTTGGGCGGGGTCGAGATGGGGTAAGTGGGGTGGAATCCGCACGATCTACTTCCATCACGCAGGACCCGAGGCAGTCTATCTGCTGACCGCGTATGCGAAGGCGGATCGGGACGACCTGAGTACGGCGGACAAGAAGGTGCTCACGCGGCTTGTGGCCGCAATCAAGAACGAGGAGGAAAACCGATGACAACTCAGCGAACCCAAGTGGGACTCGAGGTGGAAGAGGCATTGGAAGAGGTGCTCGCCCACGTACGTGGTGAAACGCCGCTTCCTTGCCGAATCGTCGACGATCCGGCTGCGGAGCACATTGTTGCGCTGCGCAAACGCATGAAACTCAGCCGCCAGAAGTTCGCGGACCGATTCGGACTGGACGCCCGTGCCGTGCAGGACTGGGAACAGGGCCGACGGGTCCCCGACCGCGCGGCCCGCGTCCTGCTTACAGTTATCGACCGCGACCCGGAGGCGGTCGTGCGTGCCCTTGCCGGATGAGGGAGACAGGTAATGATCGAATGGGGTAGTGGTAACGTATTCGCCAACCTGCGACTCGCTGGAAAAGCGCCGGATACGACAAGACCCTGAGAAGGTCAGCCCTCAGGGTCTTACGTTTAACTGACGAATCGCCAGATTTGACAGTCAGAAGTTGGCTCCTCGGGTTGGACTCGAACCAACAACCCATCGGTTAACAGCCGATTGCTCTGCCGATTGAGCTACCGAGGATCAAAAGAGTAAGCGTGTCCTCCAATACGCATACAGATGCCGGGCACGTTTACTCTTTAAGAGCCAAGCAGTATTGCCAGCGCAGTTTTAGCAAAGGAAAAAATAAGAGTAAAGGTGGGACTACATCTCTCGCCGGCCCTCAATCGCTCGACCGAGCGTGACCGCGTCGGTGTATTCCACGTCGCCGCCCATCGGAATGCCATGAGCGATCCGACTCACCTGGACACCCAGCGGCTTAATGACCTTGGCCAAATACAACGCGGTGGCCTCTCCCTCGACGTTTGGGTTGGTCGCAATAATGACTTCTTTCACCGCGTCGGAGCGCAGCCGATCCAGGAGGGGGGCAATCTTGAGTTCGTCCGGTCCAATACCGTCAAGCGGGGCCAACACGCCGTGCAGGACATGATAGCGGCCCGAGTATTCATGCGAGCGTTCGACGGCCATCAGGTCCGCCGGTTCTTCGACGATGCAGATCGACTCGGTACTCCGCTGCGGATCGTTACAAATGGCGCACCGGTCGCCCTCGGCCAGCCCAAAGCATTCCTGGCACAGGGTGGTCTCGGTCTTCACCGCCCAGATGGCCTCGGCCAGGCTTTCGACATAGTCCCGCCCCGCGCCTAGGATGAACATGGCCAGGCGCGTCGCGGTTTTCTCTCCAATCCCCGGTAGTCTTCCCAACTCTTGGACCAGACGAGCCAGGGCGGGGGTCAGCGTCGTCATAAAGAGTAAGCGTGTCCTCCAGTAAAGATACGGATGCTGGATACGTTTACTCTTTTACATCCCTCGTCGTCAATGCTCTCAAGAGGAAGCGTGTCCTCCAACAGACATGCAAAGGCTGGACATGTTTACTCTTTTACGCGTTCAGCCCAGGAATCTTGAGTCCTCCGGTGACTTTTCCCATTTCAGTGGCCATCATGTTCTGGGCTTGCCGAATGCCCTCGTTCACCGCGGCAGTAATGAGGTCTTGCAGCATTTCGACATCATCGGCTGAGGCCACGGCTGGGTCAATGCGCAGCGCGACGAGTTCCAACTTGCCGTTCACCGTGGCCGTGACCATATTGCCGCCGGCCGAGGCCTCGACCGTCTTTTTCCCAGCGTCTTCCTGAATCTGGGCCAGTTTGGCCTGCAACTGCTGGGCCTGTTTCATCATATCTCCCATATTGTGTGCCATGCTGTGTCCTCCACTCTGCGACGGGGCGCAGTCTCCCGTGTCTAGCCGGTCCCGCTCGCTCTCGGTGTCCGCCTCTCCTGGATTTCTCCGCCGAGGATGTCCAGAGCGGTTTTGACGAGCGGGTCTGCCGGGTCTTGGGCGCTCTGGTGCGGTGTGTCTCCCTCACCCGGTGGTGGGTTGGGCCCTTTTGTGGCTGGTTCGTGTCTTCCCTTTTGCACCTCAATGGTGAGCTTGCGTCCAAAAAACTGTTCGGCCGATTCCTCCAAAATAGTCCGATTCTCCTGCCGTGATAACTCTTTCAGATAGGGGTCCTTGTCCACGCCGATCTGCAGGACGGTCGGAGTGACGTTGAGCAAATAGCCCGCCTTCAGCGCAAAAAAGAGCGAGATTTTCCTGCTCCGAACCATGGCCAGAAAACCGTCCCACTGCTCGCCCTGCTCCAGGTGCTCTACGGTACTGCTCGCAGTTGAGTCCTTTGGGTCCTTTGAGTCCTTTGGGTCGGTAGAGTCCTTTGAGTCCTTGAGACCCGAAGACCCAACAGGCCCAATCGACCCAACCGACCCAGACGGTCGAAAGCGCGGCTGTCTGGCCGAGGCTGGACGGCTCCCGCTGCTTCCGAGTTGGCTTTGCAATTCTTCCAGTTTGGTCAGCGCTTCCTGAATCGGAAGAACCGGCGGCTGGCTGGCCAGCTTGACCAGCGCCATCTCAATGACGAGCTGGGTATAGGCCGACTTCCGCACGGCCTCTTCCGCCTCTAACAGAGAGGCAAAGAAGCGCTGGAGGTCTTCCCGCGAGCGCAGGGCGGCCTGTTTGCGGACGATCTCAACCTCATGGTCGGGCAGGTCGGCCAGAACAGACACGTCCGAACTCACCTTGGCAACAACGAGGTCGTGGAAGTGTGTGAGCAGATCGTGGCACAGGCGGCGCGGATCATATCCGTATTGGTACAGATCCCCCGTTAACTGGAGCACCTGAGCCGGGTCTTCGGCCAGGATCGCTTCAACCACCCGGAACAGGGCCTGGCGGTCGGCCACGCCCAGGGCGTCTCTGACCGCCGCCTCATTAACCCGGCCGTTGCTCCACGCAACCACCTGGTCGAGGAGTGACTCGGCATCGCGTAAGCTTCCGTCGGCCTCCCGCGCCAGCAGGGCCAGCCCGGCCTCATCGCATTCAAAGCCTTCTGCCTGTGTCAGATGTTCGAGTTGCTGTATGAGGTCGCGCAGCGGGATGCGCTTGAAGTCGTAGCGCTGGCAGCGAGACAGAATGGTCTGCAAAATTTTATGGGATTCGGTTGTCGCAAAAATGAATTTGACGTGCGCCGGCGGCTCTTCCAGCGTTTTCAGGAGGGCGTTGAAGGCGGCATTCGAGAGCATGTGGACTTCGTCAATAATGACCACCCGAAAACGGCCCTTGGCCGGTCGGTACTGCACCCCTTCGGTCAAATCTCGAACATTGTCCACCCCGGTATGCGAGGCCCCGTCGATTTCCAGGACATCAATAGCGCTGCCGTTCGTGATCTCCTCACACTGGCTACAGGCGTTACAGGGATCCGGGGTTGGCCCCTGTTCACAATTCAAGGCTTTGGCCAAGAGCCGGGCGGTGGTTGTTTTCCCCACCCCGCGCGGCCCGGTAAACAGGAAGGCGTGCGCCACGCGCTCGCTGCGAATCGCATTCCGCAAGGTGCGGGTAACCTGTTCCTGCCCAATGACGTCATCGAACGTCTGAGGTCGCCACTTCCGGGCAAGAACGAGATAGCTCATAGCATGGCCGAGGGTTTGGAGTTGTCCGGTGTGTTACGCTGCGGTGTCACTCTACTGTCGTCAGTGGTGATAGCTAGGCTACCCTGCGGCACAGGGAGAGTTCCGGTACCGCTGCTTCCTTCCGGACCTGACGGATTTCCCGGCTTCCCTTGCGCAGGACCTAGCTATCACCGCTGACGGAGAGGGAGGGATTCGAACCCTCGGTACCCGAAGGTACACACGATTTCCAGTCGTGCCCGATCGGCCTGACTCTGGCACCTCTCCCGTAAACATGCGGCGGCTGGACATCTGTCTTCTTTTTCCCCAGGCTCGCGTGTGTGGAAGGTGTACCACCTCCCCAGGTCTCCTGCAAGGAAGGGACGAGGCAAGGCCGTGCTACTGAACGGCCCGCGCATGCCTGCACGAAAAAATGAACCTCAAGAAGAGCTTGCAGCTCGGTGTCTGGGGTAGGGAAAGCGGGTGCTTGGGGTTGTTGACACCGTGCCGGGCCTCTGTATCTTGTGCCGAGGGCACTGAGCAGACGACAACACGATCATACGCTGCCCATTGTAGTTGCCGGATTTGACACGAGCTTTCTATGGACCAATACGTTCCTGTCCTGATTGCGCTGATTCTTGGTGGGGTCGTGGCCTTGGTCATGACCTTTGCGAGCACGCTGCTCGGCGTCAAAACCCACTCGGCGGTCAAGGATGAACCGTTCGAGTGCGGCAATCCACCCAGCGGTTCTGCCTGGGGACGCTTTTCTGTCAAATTCTATCTCGCCGCTATCCTCTTCATTGTCTTTGATGTCGAGGTGGTCTTCCTCTATCCCTGGGCGGTTGTCTTTCGCCAGTTGGGTCTGTTTGGCTTCATGGCCATGTTGCTCTTCGTGCTCGTTCTGGTTGTGGGCTTAGTCTATGAGGTGAAAAAGGGGGGGCTGGAATCGACCTAGCCAGCCCATAGGCAGAGATGGCTGAAGCAGACATTCTCTCTCATATCGAGACGGCCTTCCCCGGCACGATACAAGAGCAGCACTCTTCGCACGGGAACGATACGATTGTCATTGATCGTGGAGACCTGCTGACTGTTTTGAGCCAGCTCAAGGAGCAGCCGGACTTTGCCTTCAACCTGCTGCTCGATATCACCGGGGTCGACTTTTTCGGAAAAGAGCCCCGCTTCGAGGTCGTCTACCACCTGTATTCACTGACACATAATCATCGCCTGCGGGTCAAGGTTCGACTCACAGAGGAGAGTGCCGAACTGCCATCGGCCGCGTTGGTCTGGAAGTCGGCCAACTGGCTGGAGCGCGAAGTCTGGGATATGTTCGGGATTACGTTCACCGATCATCCGGACCTGCGTCGCATTCTGATGTACGAAGAGTTCCGCGGCCATCCGCTCCGCAAGGATTATCCGGTCAACAAACGTCAACCCTTAGTCGAAGAACGCGACCCCATTACCAATCCATGGCATAAAGGGTAACAACCTATGGCGGAAGCCGCGGCCCCCCTTCTCCCGACTCAAAAAGAGGTTGCTGAACACGACCCCACCTCTGAAATCATGGAATTGCAGATGGGGCCGTCCCATCCGGCAACCCACGGCACAATCAAATTCAACCTCACTCTTGACGGGGAAAAAATACTCAACTGCGATGTCGAGATCGGCTATCTGCACCGCGGCTTTGAGAAGATGTGTGAGCAGCGCACCTGGAACCACTGTATCCCCTACACCGACCGGCTGAATTACTCCTCACCGCTCATTAATAATGTGGCCTTTGCCCTGACGGCCGAACGCCTGCTTGACGTTGAGGTCCCGGAACGCTGCCAGTATATCCGGGTCATCATGAGTGAGATTTCACGGATTACCGACCATTTGACGTGTCTGGGCATGGCCGCGGCTGAAGCCGGGGCGATTTCCGTGGGGTTCTATCTGATGGAATCGCGTGAGACCTTATACGACCTGGTCACGGCCGTGACCGGTGCTCGCCTGACAGTCAGCTATGCCCGGGTCGGTGGCGTAACACACGATCTACCGCAGGACTTTGCCGAGCGTGTGCGGACTGCATTCACCGACATACGTCGGCTCCTGGGTGACTGTGACAAGCTGCTGTCCAAGAATCGCATCTTCATTGACCGCATGTCCGGTGTCGGAATCATGTCTCCGGAAGACGCGATTTCGTACAGTCTCACCGGTCCGCTGCTACGCGCAACCGGCGTCCCCTACGATGTGCGCAAAGCCCAGCCCTACTCGGGCTACGACCGTTTTGAGTTTGATATCCCGACCGGCACCCAGGGTGACAATTACGACCGTTTTTCCGTGCGCCTTGAAGAAATCAAGCAGAGCATGGCTATTATTGAGCAGGCGCTGAACGGGTTGCCGAGCGGCCCGATTCGGATTGACGACCCCAATATTACGCTGCCCGAAAAAAAACAGGTGTACGGCAATATCGAGGGTCTCATGAACCATTTCAAGCTGGTCATAGAGGGGGTCAAAATTCCACCCGGCGAGGTGTTTCAGAGCGTTGAAGGCGCTAACGGCGAACTCAGCTTTTATCTGGTCAGTGATGGCAGCGGTCGCCCCTACCGCGTCCGGGTGCGGCCGCCCTGTTTTTTCGGTATGGCGGCGCTGGGCGAGATGCTGCGGGGATGTCTGATCTCCGACATTATTACGACGTTTGGCATGGTCAATATGATCGGCGGAGAGTGTGACCGCTAACACGGGGTCTATAGACTCACACTGAGAGCAGAGTATGGCTGTCCAATTTTCAGAGGAAACGCACAAACAGTTTGAGGACGTGCTGACCCGCTATCCGACCAAGCGGGCCGCCATTCTGCCGACATTGTGGCTGGCCCAGACCGAGTTCGGTTATCTGAGCCCCGACGCGATGGAGCATGTTGCCGATTTGCTCGACCTGTCGCCGGCCTATGTGCGTGGCGTCGCGACTTTTTACACCATGTTCTACAAGGAGCCGATGGGGAAATGTCACGTGCAGGTCTGCACCAACCTTTCCTGCACTCTGCGTGGCGCTGAAAAAATTGTCCACTGTCTGGAAGACCGGCTCGGCGTCAGGGTCGGTCAGACCACCGGCGATAAGCTGTTTTCCCTGAGTGCGGTAGAATGCCTGGGTTCGTGCGGGACCGCCCCCGTTGTCCAGGTCAACGATGACTATCACGAGAACCTGACCCCGGAGAGTACGCTCAGCCTGATTGATGCGCTGGCAAAACAGGCCTGAAACACCCTATGATTGATTTTCTTATCACCTTGAGCCTGACCGTCCTGATGGTGCTGATGGTGCTGAATCTTGGTGGGCTGCTGCTGTGGGTGGAGCGCAAGGGCAGCGCGGTGCTGCAAGATCGGATTGGGGCCAATCGCGCGGCCGTGCTTGGCAAACTCCCCTTTAATCTTGGCATCGTCAACACCTTGGTGGCCGATCCCATCAAGTTGTTCACCAAGGAAGACTTTGTGCCGCCGGGGGCGGACAGGTTGCTGCACACGC
Organism: uncultured Binatia bacterium (SeqCode); assembly: GCA_965232605.1. Taxonomy (GTDB): domain Bacteria; phylum Desulfobacterota; class Binatia; order Bin18; family Bin18; genus Bin18. The sequence goes on from CBDDQA010000006.1 coordinate 1,276,095, forward strand.
TTGCGCCGGCCATCGGCCTGGTGCCCTTATTGGTCACCTTTATTATCATTCCCTTTGGCGATGTGCTGATTATTGGCGGACGGGAAATCACGCTTCAGGCCGCCAATCTGAATATCGGTATTCTGTATGTGCTGGCGATGGTCTCACTCAGCGTGTACGGCGTCGTTCTGGGCGGCTGGGCCTCCAATAACCGTTGGGCCCTGCTGGGCGGGATTCGTGGCTCTGCCCAGATGATCTCCTACGAGATTCCGTTGGGACTGGCGCTCATCGGCGTGGTCCTGGCCTTTGGCTCGCTGGACTTGCAGGAGATTACGCGCGCCCAGGGCGCGCTGATCGGGGGCTGGATTCCGGCCTGGGGCATTGTCTATCAGCCGGTTGCTTTTCTGGTCTTCCTGGCCGCCGGGATAGCCGAGAGTAAACGGATTCCGTTTGATCTGCCCGAAGCCGAGTCCGAGCTGATATCCGGCTATTTCACCGAGTATTCCGGCGCCAAGCAGGCCATGTTCATGCTGGGCGACTTTGTTGAGGCCATCATTGTTGCCGGGCTGATTACCACGCTCTTCTTCGGCGGCTGGCAGGTGCCGTTTCTGCTGCGGGACGGGTTTCATTTCCCGTGGGGCGGCAGCCTGGCGCTGCCCTCACTCCTGGTGACGCTGCTGCAGGTCGGGTCCTTTACCCTGAAGGTGCTCTTCTTCTGCTGGCTCCAGATCATGATTCGCTGGACTCTACCCCGCTTCCGCTATGACCAACTCATCAGCCTCGGTTGGAAAATTCTCCTCCCGCTGGCGCTGGCCAACGTCATGCTGACCGCGCTGGTTATTCTCCTCTTCGAGTAGACGCTATGGATTTCGTGACCTTCTTTGCCCTTGCGCTTCCGTTGGTCGTGGTCGCGGTCATGGTCATTGCCCATCCCAGTCCGGTCTATAGCGCCCTCTTTCTGGTTCTGACTCTCTTTCTTCTGGCAGTCTATTTTCTGTTTCTGAATGCGCATATGGTCGCCGCGCTCCAGATCATCGTCTATGCCGGGGCGATCATGGTCCTGTTTTTATTTGTGATTATGCTGCTCAATTTGCAGAGCGACACCCTGCGGACACAGCGACACGGCCTGGGCAGAGCGGCCATTATTGGCGGCGTCATCCTGCTCGCGGAACTGGGCCTGTTGCTGCAACGCTCCTCGTCCGAGCAGGCCGAGAGCAGCTTGCCCGAGAACTTCGGCACGGTCGAAGCCCTGGGCAGTCAGCTCTTCACCACATATCTGCTGCCCTTTGAAATCACCGGCATCCTCCTGTTAGTTGCGGTCGTTGGGGCAGTGGTCCTGGCAAAACGATAGAGGCGGCAGATGGTCCCAACCAGTTATCATCTCATTCTGAGCGGCATCCTGTTCACCATCGGTGTGACCGGTGTTCTCCTGCGCCGCAATATCATTATTATTTTCATGTCGATTGAACTCATGCTCAACGCCGTCAACCTGTCTTTTGTGGCCCTGGCCCGGCATTTCGGCAATATGGACGGACAGATCATTGTGTTCTTTGTCATGTCGGTTGCCGCGGCAGAGGTCGCGGTCGGGCTGGCCATCATCCTGCTCGTTTTCCGTGGCCGAGAAACGGTCAACGCGGACGAACTCAACCTGATGCGATGGTAGAGAGCAAAAAAGATGGAACATCCGCACGCGGCTGAGGTCGCCGTCCAGACGGCCTCATACCTTCGCTATATTGTGCTCTTTCCTCTGCTCGGGGTGGTGTTCAACCTCTTCCTGGGTCCCCGCTATGGCCGGCAGGTCGTGAACTGGGTTTCGCCGGGTATGGTCTTCCTGGCGTTTTGCTTTGCGTTTGCGGCCTTTGTCCAACTGCCGGACGGCGGCGCACTGGTCGATAGTGTCTACCCCTGGATTTACTCGGGCGCGCTGCACGTCGATATTGCGCTGCGGGTCGATCCCTTGTCCGGCCTCATGATCATGGTCATCACCGGGGTCGGCTTTCTCATCCACGTCTATTCCGTTGGCTATATGGCCCACGACGACGATGTGGTGCGCTATTTTGCCTATCTCAACCTCTTTACCACGGCCATGCTGCTGCTGGTGCTGGGCGATAATATCCTGCTGCTCTTCGTGGGCTGGGAAGGCGTTGGGCTGTGCTCCTATTTGCTCATTGGCTTTTGGTATACGGACGACGAAAAGGCCAGCGCCGGGAAAAAGGCATTTATCGTCAACCGAATCGGTGACGCCGGTTTTCTCCTGGGTCTGTTTCTCCTGTTCTGGAGCCTGGGCGCCCACGGTGTCTGGACGCTGTCGTTCAGCGAAATCGCGGCCCACGCCGCAGTGCTGCCCGCGGCGACGGTAACGCTGATCTGCCTGCTCTTCTTTGTCGGCGCGGCCGGCAAGTCTGCCCAAATTCCGCTCTATGTCTGGCTGCCGGACGCCATGGCCGGCCCCACGCCGGTGAGCGCGCTCATCCACGCCGCGACGATGGTCACGGCCGGCATCTATCTGATCGCGCGGATGCACTTTCTGTATTCCCTGTCCCAGACCGCCTTAGCCGTGGTGGCCGTGGTCGGCGCCGTCACCGCCCTGTTTGCCGCTACGGTCGCCCTGGTGCAGACCGATATTAAAAAGGTCCTGGCCTACTCAACGGTCAGTCAGTTGGGCTATATGTTTCTCGGGCTGGGGGTGGGCGCGTATGCCGCCGGCGTGTTTCATGTCATGACCCACGCCTTCTTCAAGGCCCTCCTTTTTCTCGGTGCCGGGAGTGTCATCCACGGCATGAGCGAGGAACAGGACATCCGTAAGATGGGCGGGCTGAAAAGCAAGATGCCGACTACCTATGGGACGTTTGCCATCGGCTGTCTGGCCATTGCCGGGTTTCCCTTGCTGTCCGGTTTTTTCAGCAAGGACCTCATCCTGGAACACGCCTTTGGGAGCCCGCACGGTTCTCCCCTGTTGTGGTTGATCGGGACCCTGGGGGCCGGCTTGACCGCCTTCTATATGTTTCGGTTATTCTTTGTCACGTTTTGGGGAGAAAACCGTTCTGATCCCGAGGTGGCTCACCATATTCATGAATCGCCCCAAGTCATGACCATGCCCCTGGTGGTGCTCGCCATCCTGTCCTTGATCGGCGGCTATTTTACCGTGCCCGAACTGCTCAGCCCGCTCTACGGCCATGCGCATCCGCATGTGTCGCCCCTGGTGAAATATCTGCCCACCCTGCTTGGGCTGGGAGGCATCGGGCTGGCCTATCGGCTGTATGTGCAAGAGTCTGGTAAAGGAAGGGCCGACCGCCTCAGCCGGCAGTTCGCCGGCCTGCATCAGTTGTTGCTGAACAAATACTATGTTGATGAGCTGTACGAAGCGGCGATTGTCCGGCCTCTGCTGGCCGCTTCGGACTGGCTGTGGAAGGTCTGGGATACGGTCGTTATTGATGGCCTGGTCAACGGCACGGCCCAGGTTATGCAGGCCAATGGCTCGGTGCTGCGCTTCTGGCAAACCGGCAATGTCCAGACCTATGCCCTGTCGTTCTGCTGTGGAGCGATTGTGATTCTGGGGTATTATCTGTGGTAAGCCTCATTGTTTTCATCCCGCTGCTGACGGCGTTTTTCCTGTTGACCCTCAACAAGAATGCGGTGGAACTGGTCCGTCGAACCGCCTTTGGCGCTTCGCTGTTCACGTTCGTCATCTCGCTCGGCCTGTTCACCGGCTTTGATAGCGAGACCGCCGAGTTTCAATTCGTTGAGCGCTACGCCTGGATTAGCGAGTTCGGGATTGAATACTATGTTGGCGTTGACGGCATCAGCCTGTTTCTCGTGCTGCTGACGACCTTTCTTTCACCGCTGGTGATTCTGTCTACCTGGAGCAGCGTGGAACATCGGGTCAGGGAGTATCTCTTTTTCTTTCTCATCCTGGAAACCGGCATGATCGGGACCTTTGTCGCGGTTGATGTCTTTCTCTTCTATGTCTTCTGGGAAGTCATGCTGATTCCCATGTACTTCCTGATTGGCGTCTGGGGCGGCGAACGGCGGATTTATGCCGCGCTCAAATTCCTGCTCTACACCATGGTCGGCAGTCTGCTGATGCTGGTGGCCATCCTGTATCTCGCCTATCTCCACAACACCCAGCACGGCACGCTAACGTTTGACCTGCTGCGCCTGTATACTCTTGAGATTCCGGTCAACGCCCAAATGTGGTTGTTCGCCGCGTTTGCTCTGTCCTTTGCCATTAAGGTTCCGCTCTTCCCCTTTCATACCTGGCTGCCGGACGCCCACGTCGAAGCCCCGACCGGGGGGTCCGTCATCCTGGCCGGCGTACTCCTCAAAATGGGCACCTATGGCTTTCTGCGCTTTGCCCTGCCGCTCTTCCCCGATGCCGCCCATGCCGCGGCGCCGCTGATTATGGCGCTCTCAGTGGTTGGCATTGTGTATGGAGCGCTGGTGGCCCTGGTGCAACCGGACATGAAAAAGCTGGTGGCCTACTCGTCCGTCAGCCACCTCGGCTTTGTCATGCTGGGGCTGTTTGCATTCAATATACAGGGGGCCGAAGGCGCGCTATACCAGATGCTGGGCCACGGCCTCTCGACCGGGGCGCTCTTCCTGCTGGTCGGCGTCATCTACGAACGCCGCCATACGCGGCTTATCAGCGAGTATGGCGGCTTATGGAAACAACTGCCGCTGTTTGCCTCGGTCTTTCTGATTACCATGCTGTCTTCGATCGGTCTGCCGGGTCTGAACGGCTTTGTCGGGGAGTTCCTCATCCTCTTGGGGACCTTTCAGGCGAATACGCTGGCCGGGGCGGTCGCGGTTTCCGGTGTGGTCCTGGGGGCCGTCTATATGCTGCGTCTGTACCAGCGGGTTGTTTTCGGACCGTTGACCAAGCCGGAGAACGCCAAGCTGACCGACCTGTCACGCCGCGAGTTGGCTATCTTCGTTCCGTTGGTCGCCCTGATGTTGCTGATGGGTCTCTATCCCCACCCCTTTCTCAGCCGGATGGAGAAGTCGGTCGAAGCCACCCTGGCGCGGATTCACAAAGTTGAGTCCGTAGAGTCGATAGAGTCTGTCGGGTCTATTGGGTCAAGACTCAACGGACCCCATGACTCAACGGACTCCATAGACCTAAAAGGTTGAGTATGGACGTGACACTCCCCGCCATTAATTGGCTGTCGGTCCTGCCGACCCTGCTCCTGTCCGTGACCGGTATACTGGCCCTGTTCTGGGATATCTGGATGAAGGACGATGAGCGCTCCTTGCTCGGCTGGCTGAGCCTGACGGGTATTGTTGTCACGGCGCTGTGCTCCTGGTTGTTGTGGGGCCAGAACGATGTGGTGTCGTTCAGCGGGATGTTTGCCCTCGATGCGTATGCCGTGTTCTTTCATCTCGTCTTTTGTCTGGTCGCGGGCCTGACGGTGTTGATGTCTTTGACCTATCTCGAAACCGCACAGATCCGGCACGGAGAGTATTACGCCCTTATTCTTTTTGCCACGGTCGGCATGACGGTCATGGCTGCCGCGACCGACCTCATTTTGATCTTTCTGGGTCTGGAAACCATGTCGATTGCCGTATACGTCCTGGCCGGGATCTGGCGGCAACATCTGACCTCCCATGAAGCGGCGCTCAAATATTTTCTGCTGGGAGCGTTTGCGAGTGGGTTCCTGCTGTATGGCATTGCCCTGATTTATGGAGCGACGGGCAGTGTACAGCTTGGACCCATTGCCGAACATGTCGGCGCCCACGGCTCTTCGCCCTTGCTATTGATAGGCATGGGTCTCTTAATCGTCGGCTTTGGATTTAAGGTGGCCGCCGTCCCCTTCCACGTCTGGACCCCGGATGTGTATCAGGGCTCGCCCACAACCGTCACCGCTTTTATGGCGGTCGGTGTCAAAGCTGCCGCTTTTGCCGCCTTTGCCCGAATATTCCTGCATACCTTCGGTGCGGTCCATGCGGATTGGCAGGGTATTCTGTGGGTCGTGGCCGCACTCACCATGACGGTGGGCAACCTGACCGCTCTGGTCCAGCACAACATCAAACGTATGCTGGCCTATTCAAGCATTGCCCATGCCGGCTATCTCCTCGTCGCCATGGTTGCCGGCAAGGACTTGGGCGGCGCGGCTCTGATGTATTATCTGGTGGCCTATGGACTGATGAATCTGGGCGCTTTTGGAGTAGTCATTGCGGTTGGGCGTAAAGGTGAGCCGCACGAAGAGCTTGACGATTATGCCGGCCTCGGTTTTCGTCATCCCGCCCTGGGTATGGCCATGACCGTGTTCATGCTCTCTCTGACGGGTGTTCCGCCGCTGGTTGGATTCACCGGGAAGTTCTATATTTTCAGCGCCGCGGTGCAGGCCGGATATATCTGGTTGGCGGTCATTGGCGTGCTGAATAGTGTCGTATCAGCCTATTACTATATTCGCGTCGTGGTCAATATGTATATGCGCGAGGGCGAGGCGATTGTCGAATTGCCCTCGCTCCGTTCCGCCTTAGGGGTGGCCATCCTGATAGCCGCCATTGGCACAGTGCTGATGGGCGTTTTCCCGTCCGCGTCCATGTCCTGGGCCGGCGCGTCGTTCTTGTCCTTGGGATAAACTCAAGGGCGCTGCCGCCGGTCGTTTGCGCGCCGGCGGGGAAGTAGTATACGAGCCGGGATGCTGACCAACTTCCTGACGGCTTTACACTTTCTCACCATCATCCAAACGAAAAGAGGGCTGCCTCTTGAGGCCACGGTCTGTGGGCGGTCCGCAGTCTTTTTCCCGCTGGTCGGGCTCCTCCTCGGTGCGCTGGTCTGGGGGGCAGACTGGTTGCTCCGGCCCGTGCTTCCAACGACAGGGCTCAGCATCATGTTGGTTGGATTGCTGGCGGTCGTGAGTCGAGGGGTTCATCTTGATGGGGTCGTGAAGAGTATGGACGCTCTGTTTGGCGGGCCGGGCCCGGCGAGGAGAACGTCTGCGCGTGGAGTGCTGGGCGTCTTGGTCCTTTTTCTCCTCCTCGCGTGTAAAGTATATGCCTTGGATATGCTCCTCGGTGGCTACCGCGACATCGCACTCTTGCTCGGACCTATGCTGGGTCGGTGGGCGTGCGTGGTGATGGCCTATAGCTCCCGTCCGGCTCGAACCGAGGGACCGGGCACGACATTTGTACACGGGGTCCAGTTCAATGCGTTTGCGCTCTCCAGCCTCATCGCTCTGGGCGTCCTGTTTACGCTGATTGAAATTGCTGGGATTGCGCTCGTTCTGCCCCTGGGCGGACTCATTATCGGCTTTACGCTGTTTTGCAATTCCCGTCTGGGGGGCGTTGCCGGGGAGCAGTGGGGCGCAATAGCAGAATTCGTCGAGACCGCCGCGTTCTGCCTCTTCGTCCTCCTCGCCGGAGGGCGGGCTATCGCTTCTCCATCATAGTCGGCAACTGGGGCGGTGATGGGGGCGGGAAAAGCCTGAACGCGAGGCTTTTCCCATCCGTTTGTGAGAGAGAGATCAGATGTCGGCGCGGGCGGGAATCTCTACGCTGAGAGCGACATCAACGAGAGCTTCGCCGTGCTGGGCGTAGCGGAGCGTCTGCTCCTCTTTCCACGCCTTGAGCGCTTCACGCATCCGACTCGGATTGATGCCCAGCACGTCACAGATATTTTCAAAAGAGAAAAACCAGAGGCCATCAGTGGAAAGAATCCACTCCTCGGCCTCCTGAAAGAGGCGTCGTTCGTGGGGTTTTTTCGCTAACAGATAGGTCTGGAAACAATGCACGGCATCCTCTAGCATAGCCAGCAGGAGTCGTTTCTCACCCTGTAGGGGTTTCCGCCCGAGCAAGCTGAAGTATTGCTCGGGTAAGAGGGTGTCTGGTTCAAACATAGAGCCTCTCCTTCACAAAAAGTTCACAGGTCATGGTGATTATGTATAAAGGTAGAAGACTAGCGAAAATTCATCTATAAGGGAAGTGAAAAAATCTTCTTTCAATTATTAGCAATCATGCATATTGAAACATTGAAGGTCTTTTGTGATCTTGCTGAGACCGGCAGCTTCTCGCTCGCCTCCTCAAAAAATTTCATTACCCAATCCGCGGTCAGCCAGCAGATTCGCGGTCTGGAAGAACGCTACGGCAGAGAACTGGTGGAACGCTCGAAGGGACATGTCCGCCTGACACAGGCGGGTCAGGTTCTGTATGAGGCGGGCAAGGAGATCGTGCAGAAGTATCGTGAAATCGAAGACGGCATCCAGACCCTCTCCCGCTCGGTTGCGGGCACGGTTCGGGTGGCCACGGTCTATAGTGTCGGACTCTATGAGCTCTCTTCGCCACTCAAGCGCTATCTCCAGACATTTCCCGATGTCAATATCCACCTGGAATACACCCGCGTCAATAAAATCTACGAAGATGTCAGTCGCGGCGATATTGATCTCGGTATTGTCGCCTATCCGAGCAAGCGGCCCCAGATTCGACTCACCCCGTTCCGGGAGGATCGGCTGGTCTTGATTTGCGCCCCGCAGCATCGATTTGCTGCACTCCGGCGTATCAACATCAAGAAGCTCGACGGCGAGCAATTTATCGGCTTTGAACGTGATATCCCAACGCGTCGGGCGCTTGACCGTCTTTTCCGGCGGTCCGGGATCAAAGTCCAATACATGATGGAAATGGATAATGTCGAAACGATCAAACGCGCGGTCGAAATAGACGTGGGGATCGCCATTGTCCCCGAGCCTACCGTTTCTCTTGAGGTCAAGAATGAGACCCTCAAGGTTGTCCAGTTTTCCGGCGAAGTCCTGATGCGCCCACTCGGCCTTATTTCCAAGCGGGGTCGTCGTTTTACCCAGGCGACACAAAAATTTATTGATTTTCTCAAAGACAAGCCCGCCCAGCAGGCTCCAGAGTCTTCGGACCGGGTGCTCCAAGCCATTGGGTAAGCGGTAGAGCGATGGGTGGGATGCCCTCTCCGCTCTCCTCTTGATGTTTCGCACCCGGACAGGTCAATACGCTAACACGCGGGAATCACGCTCCGGGTGACGCGACCCGCGCTGACGCATCCTTCAGGTATTCGGAGAATTCATAGATCCCGTACGCCTCCCGTCCCTGCCATACGGTCCGGGACAGACCAAAGGTGACCGCCAGGGCCGGCCCATCATGCGTATGGCGCACAATGGGAATAGCCGTCAGGGTTTCTCCCTGGCACTCAAGCAACAGCGGAGCAGAGGACGAGAAGGAGACAGAGAAACGGGTGGGGCGGCCATGCTCGAAGGCGTATTCAAGCTTCCAGTCTCCAGGGTCCAGCGGTTGTGGATTGCCATGCTGATAGACAATGCCGGCAGAATGCGGTCCGTCAGGAGTTTCGGAGCGGACCAGGAAAATCCCCAGGTCAGACCCAAAGGGCAATGACAACAAACGACGCGGCAGAAGGCGGTCGGTTTCGTCAGGTCTGAGCACGTCAACAAAGCCCCAGGCGTTGACGGTATACTCGCGGTCTGGAAAAACCACGCTTCCCTGGAGTTGACAGAGCTGAATAAGGGCCGGCCGGTCGGCATTCACCGCAGGAAACAATAGCTGCAGGTCCACTTCAGACGGCTCTATCCAGGAAGCGGCCAACCCGTCTTCGAGCCGAATGAACGCCTGGGGATGGGCAAAGCGCATGAGCGTTCCCCGGTAGCTGATGGAGAGTCCCCCCGGCTGCCGCCGCCACACACACTGCCCGACCTGCACGTGGCCCGGGTCCGGTCCGCGCGCATCTTCACCGGTAAAGAGTACCATCTCAGTCCCGCCAAGGGAGAGGAGTAAGCGTCCGGAGTGGACAGACGCCCGAGGGTCAAATTCCACGCCTCCCATCACCCCTAGCCCGCTTCTCGGATCGTGAAAGTGCAAGGCTAAGCGGGTAGGCTCGCGTTCCCAGGCCAACGGTAGCAGAGAATCGTACGGCGTCTCGGCCTCTTCAGGAGGAGCCTCAAGAAAAGAAAAAGCAGAAAAGTCACGCTCCCCCCTCTGGTCAGGTATGGTGCCATTCTGCAAGGAATTGCCTAAGGTATGGCAAAAGACGCGGACAAAGCGGTTGCGCTCCGGTCCGGGCCAACGCAGGCCCACACCAAGTTCCAACTGAGCGGCGTTAATCCTGCCCTGCACGCTCAGCTCGGCCAGCGTTCGTATCTGCGGAGAGTCGTCGTGCAGGAAACGCGCGCTGAAGACCTGCATAAAATTGTTCTTAGCTGCCGCGGCATAGCGTCGCCCAATCGCGACATCGATACGCTGTTCCTGGGCAGCCTCACAAAAGGGGAGCACGACAGCGGAAAAGAACAACCTGTCAAGCGTCGGCTCTCCCTTGCCCGCCTGCATGAGTTTGTCTGCGTGTTGGCGGAGTCCAATCCCCACGTCGCATACGGGCTGGACCACGTTCCAGCCATGAATAAAAAAAACACGCACCGAGTCATGCCGGGCCGTCAGGGCTGACAGGAGTTCGACCAGGGCAGCCAGAAACCACGGTGCCTCCTGTTTGACCTGACTCACCCGGTTCAAGTCCAACTCGTTGCGGTCGTGGGTGTGGTTGATCAGCGCATAGCTCCGGGTTTGCGTGGCCAGGTCGTGCGTGAGTTCGGCCGTATACAGATCGTTGACCTTGATACTATCGGTAATCGGGGCGTCAGCCGGGCGGCGACCGCCGTGCGGAGCGACCAGGACGATGGGGACCTCACCGGCGGTAAACGTCATCCACGCGGGCAGGCTGGACTCAAATGAAAACGGCATGGCGCTACTATAACCGATCTGTGCTGAAGACAGAATGTCTCCGGTGCGAGCGCCTAGCTGCTGACCTCATCAAGCTGGCGTTCCAGGTCGGCAACCGCAATACTGCCCGGTTTCTGGCCAGTCCGCGCCATATTATTGACAACGCCTTGGAGCAGGGCGTTACAGGGAGTGGGAATACCGTGGAGTCTGCCCAGCATGACAATTTCTCCGTTGAGGAAGTCGGCTTCGACCGTGGGCAAACCGCGCATCAGACTCTGCCACGACGACCCGCCGGTCCGGGGGTGGCCCTCGATATCGGCGAGCGTGAGCTGGGAGCGGACCCGCGCTTGTAATTCATCTTCGGGCACAAATGCAATGCCGGTCGCCTGATAGCAGGCCAGGGCTTCGGCGCGGAGCGTGCGAATAATTTTTCGCGAGCGCGCCTCAAAGCCGCACGCGGCCTGAAAGGCGTTGCGCACATTGCTCAGCAGCTTGGTGTATTTCCAGCGCATGATATTGTGGTCGGGTCTGGCACTAAAGCCGCAGGCAGTCAGCTCTCGCGTCACCTGGGTGATGAGCGGATCAACCCCGTTGGGATAGCGTCCGGCATCCAGAATCCCGCCAACCGGCTCGGCATGATTCAGCACCAGCCCCGGCTCCAAATAGGTGGCCGGCATCCAGACCACCATACCGTAGACGCGCGCAAACCGGCGGAGGGCCAGGCGTTCATTGTCCACCCCGTTCTGCCCGCAGAGAACGGCAAGGTCTTGGCCTCCCGCGCGCTCAAGCTCGCGCAGCGCCATTTCTGTGTCCTGGGACTTCATCGTCAGCACCACCACATCGTCCGGGCCAAACGTGACCTCCTCGGGATGACCGACCGCCCGGATTGCGAGGTTGAGCGTTTCCGCGGGGGTCTTCAATGTCAGTCCTTTGGATTGGATGGCCCGGAGGTGCTCCCCCCGGCAGATCAGCATCACTTCATGCCCGTGCTGAAACAGCCGCGCCCCAATGGCCCCGCCGATGCCACCCGCTCCGTAGATGATGTAGCGCATGGGAATCTCTCCCTCCCTGCATAGACTCGGGGTCAGATTCTAGCGTTCACCCGTGTATCTATACACCCCATACCGCGGGGCGAGCCGCTCGGTCGGATTGACATTGCCCAATCAACCGCAGGATAATCACCGCCACTAAGGAGGGAAGACAGCATGGCACAGGATGCAAGCGCGATTTTTTCGGCAGACTCGCACACCATAGAGCCGGCGGAGCTCTGGGTGCAACGCGTGGACCGGGGCTTTCGAGACCGGGCGCCGCGCGTCATCAAGGACTATCAAGACAAGCAGGGCAGCTTTTTTGTTGCGGAGGGCCTCGTCCCCTTTCCGGTGGGCGGCGGGTTTGCCGCCGGCAAGGACCCTAAGGAGCTGGCCACCAATCAGAACGTCGGCTACGAGCAGGCGCGTCCGAGCGGTTGGGACCCGGTCGAACGGCTCAAGGATCAGGATATCGACGGGGTCGAGGGAGAGGTGCTGTATACGACCCTCGGCATGTTCCTCTTCCACCTCAAAGACGCCAACCTTCAGTGGGCGTGTTTCCGGGCCTATAACGATTGGATCGCCGAATTCGTCAGTCATGCCCCCCAGCGCCTTGTTGGTTTGGGGTTGATTGCCATGCAGGATGTCGAGCAGGCCGTGGGTGAGTTGCAGCGCATTGCCAACAAGGGCCTGCGCGGGGTCATGATTAACGCGGCCTCTCCTCGGGAGGTGCCCTACAGCGATTCCTCCTTTGATGCGTTCTGGGCGGCCGCTCAGGATCTGAACCTGCCGGTCAGCCTGCATATTCTCACTGGGAAGCAGAACATCCGGCTCAAAAAGGGACGGGTCGCCTCAAATATGTCTATTATTCACGAGGTCCAGAACTCGTTGACCGACCTGATTTACAACGGTGTATGCGAACGCTTTCCCAGGCTGAAGCTGGTTTCCGCAGAAAACGATATTGGCTGGATCGCCCATTATTTGAGTCGTCTGGACATCTCGTCCGAAACGCTCAAATATGTGGACCCAACCCCGAATACCCTTCTGCCCAGCGAGTATTTCAAACGGCAGATATACGCCACCTTTCAGGACGACCGGGCCGGGGTGAGAACCTATGACCTGAGCGGTGCGGACAATCTGATGTGGGCCTCGGATTTTCCCCACCGCGCCTCCACCTGGCCGCGCTCACGGGCGGTGATAGAGCAGAATTTTGCCGGCATTCCCGCCGAGGTCAAGCGCAAAATTACCTATGAGAACGCGCGGCGCTTGTACGGCCTGTAAAACCGGGGACGAACCGGAGGCCACCGCCGCCGGTTCATGGCCCCCTCAGGTCAGGATATCCTTTTCTCGGAGCGCGGCGATCTCGTCCTGACTCAGGCCGACGATATCGGTCAGGACCGCATCCGTGTCCTGGCCCAGGCAGGGGGCCGGACGCCGGATCTCACACGGTGTGCGGGACATGCTCCAGGGGATGCCCATATGCCGGCGGGTGCCGACCTCCGGGTGCTCCAGTTCCACAAAATAGTCCCGCGCGCCAACGTGCGGGCTGTTAACCATGTCTAGCGCGTCAAGCGCCGGATAAGCCGGAATACCGGCGTTTTGCAGCGCCTGGGTGGCCTCGTCCGCGGTGCGCTCCTGAGTCCAGGTCGTGACGATTGCTTCCAGCGCCGCCTCATTTTCCTTTCGCGCGGCAAGGCTGGCAAAACGCGTGTCCGCGCTGAGCTCGGGTTGGCCCATGACCTCACACAAGCGTTGCCATTCCGCCTCGTCCCGGACCGACAGACTCACCCAGCGGTCGTCGCCTTTGGAGCGAAAGACGCCGTGGGGTGCCATATGGGGGTCGCGATTCCCCATCCGTTCGGGTTGGGTGCCGTTCATGCTGTAGTCCATGAGGGCTTCGGGCAGCAACATGATCGCCGCCTCCCACTGGGAGAGGTCGATATACTGGCCCTGGCCGGTTTTCTCACGGTGGAGCAAGGCAGCCATGACGGCAAACGTGGCATGGACACCGCCGTTGGGGTCGCCGTAGGAAAAACCGGCCATCATGGGCGGCCCGCCGACATAGCCGGTCAGGGCCGACAGGCCGCTCTGGGCGACCTGCGGTGGGCCGTAGGACACAAAGTCTTTTTCCGGTCCGCTGGTTCCATAGCCGGGGAGAGAGACCATGATGATGTCGGGCTTGATGCGGCGGAGAACGTCATAGCCCACCCCGAGTTTTTCCATCACCCCGGAGGCAAAATTATTCATGACGATATCGCTTTTTGAGACTAGCGTTTTGGCAATCTCAATGGCTTCCGGGGCTTTCAGGTCCAGGGTGAGGGAACGCTTGCCCTGATTGTACTGGTTAAAATAGCCCGCCCGGTTCACGCCCGATTCGTTGTCCGGCCAGGGCGGAATAAGGCGCGACGGACAGAGGCGCTTTGCGCTTTCGATCCGAATGACGTCCGCGCCCAGGTGGGCCAGTTGCAGGGCACCATAGGGGCCGGCCCAGGCCCAGCAAAAGTCAGCAACACGGATTCCATCCAACGGCGGTCGGCTCATGATCTTCTCCTTGTGCTTTTTCCTAAACGGCACCGGCTTGCTGAAGTGTGGCCAGGTCCTGGGCGGTCATGCCGAGTTCGGTATAGACCTCGGCGTTATGCTGTCCCAGACACGGGGCCGGACGACGCAGTTCCCACGGGGTTTCCGAGCAGATGTGAGGCGCGCCCGGATAGGTCAGGTTACCCGCTTCGGGGTGATCGAGTTGGACAAAAAAGCCGCGGGCGTTGAGGTGGTCGGAGTTCAGCAAATAGCCCATGGTTGAGACCGGCGCAAAGGGAATCCGGCGCGCCTGGGCCTTGAGATACAGGTCCTGTACGGTGAAATCCTTAATCCAGTCCTGGATGAGCAGTTTGAGCGCATCCCAACTCTCGCCCCGCTTCAGTCGATCCTCGAAAATCGGCTCGGCGGCCCACTCCGGGTTGTCCATCAGATCAACAAACGAGTGCCAGTGATGCTCCTCCACACAGCAGACAAAGAGCCAGCCGTCTTTGCACTCCAACAGATCCAGCGGTTGGATCGGTTTATGCCCCAGCCGCGTTACCGCCACACCGGCGTAGGAGGCCATCATGGTGCCGAACTCCGAGATACCCATCAGGCACTCCTGGACGGAGAACTCGACGTGCTGGCCCAACCCGCCGCGCAGCTTGGCAAACAGTGCGCCGAGCGACGCCACCGCGGCATGTACCCCGGCCGTAAACCCGGCCTGCTGGCCGAATGCCTTGAGCGGCGGGAGATGATCGGTGCCCGGCCCTCCGCCGTTCAGAAAACACAGCCCACCCGCATTCCACAGGGTAAGGTCAGACGCCGCATACTCCGTATGCGGTCCCCTGAGACCAAACGGTGTGATTGAGGTCATGACCAGGCCGGGGTTGATAGCGGCCAGACGACCGTAGTCCAAACCAGCGGCCGGCATATGCTTGGGATGGACATTATGGATCAGCAGGTCCGCGTCTTTGACAAGGCGCTGAAAGACCTCCTGGCCCTGGGCCTGTTCCAGGTCGAGCGTGATCCCGCGTTTATTGGTGTTCAGGAAAAGATAGAGTCCGCTCTTTTCCGCGTGTGGCTCTCCGCCTGGAAACGGACCGCGCTGACGGGCCGCGTCTCCCCCGTGCGGCGACTCAATTTTAATGACCTCCGCGCCCATGTCGGCCATGAGCTTGCTGGCGTAGGCGGCGGAGACCATCTCGCCGCATTCAACGATCCGAAAACCTGATAAGGCACCCGGCATACTCCCTCCTTCTTTTCGGCCGGCCGGTTGGGTAGGTAGCTCCGGCACGGCAGAGTCAGACTCTAGTAGGCCGCCGGTGTCACGTCAAGCTTGACGCCAGCCCTGGCAGGCAATACTCGTAGGGCAGACATGGAACTGATCGACATTTACCTGCGGGTTGAACGAGCCGATATTGCGCTCATCAAATGCGTCATCGAGTCCTACGAAGAATTCGGCATTGTCCGCACGATTGACAATACCAAGGCCATTATCGTGCTCCTGATCGTACCGGACTTTCTTGATGAGGTCTGGGCCGCGCTCGAATCACTGCGTCAGCATATGGACTGGCACCAGGCCCCCCGTCCGACAGGGTATGACGACTGGTTGATGGAGAAGATGCACCCGGAGACGACAGGCGTGGCGTAAGGGGGATCAATTGCGGACTGCGTTCGAGCGCGTCGTCAGCAACCCAACCCCTCTCCCCACCCGCTACGCCGGCCAAGTGCCGAAACTGTAGTCAGCGTCAGCATTGCGAGCAGCGGTTGGTGTGAGCATTCCCTCCTATACCGAGGCATGTTGGGTATGAGTACGTGGCCGGATTGTCACCGTGACCTCTACCTCCTGATCGAGCTTGTTCAAGAGGGTCATCAGGCGATCTACCGTAAAACGAGTGAGCTTGGCGTTCCGGACACGAGAGAACTCGCTTGCTGCCACCCCGGTTAATTGTTGGGCTTTCCGAACAGACAGATTCCGGTCATCCAGAATCCCGATGATCTGAGCCGCCAGTATGCTCTTGAGTTGTAGGATATCGGCTTGCGGATCATTGAAGTCACGGAATACATTCCCGCTACCGTGAACCAGTTCCAGTTCTCCCTTACCTGCTTTACTCATTGTAACATCTCCTTTAAGCGTTTGAGCCGCGTTCGGATTACATCAATTTCCGCCTTCGGCGTCTTCACGCCGCTCTTAGATTTCTTCTGAAAAGCATGGATGACCCATATCGCCTCTCCAATCTGGACGGCATAGATCACCCGGTAAGCATCTGAGCGGTATGCGAGTGCAACTTCAAATACGCCAGAACCCAGACCCCTTACAGGCTTGGCTATATCGGCTTTCCGCCCTTCTGCTGCTAGCGTCAGAGAGATTTCAATTTCCCGTCTCGCTCCGAGTGGAAATTTTTCAAATTCCTTGCGAGCGGCCTTGATCCAGGAGAGCTTACGGCTATCTCTGACCATTTCCCAATGTTGGTAAATTTATCAACACCTGTCAACTTGATAAGGAATGTATAGGATGCCAAACAACATGCGCCCGATTCACCCAGGCGAGCATCTTCGGGAGGAGCTTGAGGAGTTAGGCATTTCTGCACGGGCTTTTGCGCAAGCCCTGCATGTCCCGACGAATCGTATTACGGCTATTTTGAACGCACAGCGCACAGTAACAGCCGATACGGCTTTACGGTTAGCTCGCTACTTTGGGACCTCGGCCGAATTTTGGCTCAATCTCCAAAGCGCCTATGATCTCCGCCGCACCCGTCAAGCCGTCGGGAAACAAATAGAGCGGGAGGTCGTTCCACACGCTGCCTAGAGCAAATTATGATGCACTGTAGCCGCCCGTCATTCCCGCGCAAGGGGAATCCAGGCTCCCCGCCTCCCCGCCCGCTGGATGCCGGATCACAGCCTGCCCCGGACATGATCCGGGGTTCGGCATGACGGGATATCCCCCTGCACAGTCAGGGCCTAGCGGGAAACGCTCTAGCATAAATCAACGATAGCCAACCCAACCGACTGGATAGCCGCAAGTCAAATCGGAACTTATGTCATATCTTCCAAGATTTCAGTTGCCCCGACCAGTGGAAGCAGCTTCAATACGGTTTCTCGGAATTCACCTTGCTTGGCGGTTACGATCTTTTTCGCCCTGCGCTCTTCCCAGGCGAGCGTTTGAATCAGGTTCGCCGCGACCACGGAGGGCTGCTTGAGATTGGATATCGGGACCTCCGTCGTCCCACCGCGGATACTGGTACTGATTGGACAACAGATCAGCAGCCCGGTCCTCCGATTATATTCCCGACTACTCAACACCAGCGCCGGACGGTACTTCCCGATTTCTCTCCCCTTGGTGGGCTCGAAGTCGAGCCATACGACATCCCTTCGCGCGGGGATGTAGCGTCGAGACGCCATTTAGTCTCCAATCTCGGGTCCCGTGGGTTGGGCCAACGCCTCGGCGTGCGCTTTTTCCGCTGTGATTTCAGCCAGCAACTCCTCTTCGGTATAGGGAAAACGGAACGTGTTTTTCTCTCGAACAGCAGGCTTGACAACCATGCCCTCTTCGGTCACGTCTACCGTCACTTTGGTGCCGGCTTTGAATTGGGGTAAGTCCGCCATTATGCCGGTAACGCGCAAGGCTAAGCTGTTCCCCCACTTTTTGATTTCCGTTTCAACTTTCATGACTTCCTCAACTTTCCACTGAATGTGTAGAGGAGTGTATCCGGTGTAGATACGCCGTCAAGGCGTCTCTAAGAACGCCCCTCCATAATTCGTTATCGTGAGCAGCGGTCAGGGTGAGAGTGCGCTTCTCAATCAGCTCTGCAATGCTCAAGGCGATGGTCGCTTTCACTAAGCGCTCCTCTGGATTTGGCAGACTGAGGTTAGCGAACACATTCCCGCTTGAAGGCGTTACTTTGATATCTGTACTCATGGTTTTCTCCTACTCGTCAGCTTCCTCCGGTTCCGCCCCCTCACTGGCTTCTTTGCCAAACACATAGGCTACCCCGATACTGAGCACGTACAGCAGGAGCAGCGGGCCGGCGAGGAGCATCTGAGAGATGGCGTCGGGTGGGGTGAGGATGGCGGCCAGGATAAAGACGCCGACCGCGGCGTAACGGAATGCGCCGATGAGGGTATGGTGGGTGATGAGGCCGACGCGGGCAAAGAAAAAGGCGAAGACGGGCAGCTCAAACGTGACCCCAAAGGCGAGCAGCGTTCTGGCCGTAAAAGTCAGATATTCGCTGATTTTCAGGGTGGCCTGTACCCCGATGCTGCGGAACTCTTCCAGGAAAAACGCATACGCAATCGGCAGGACAACGGTATAACAAAAGCTGGCCCCGAGCACGAAAAAAAACGAACAGAATATGACAAACGGCCACACGTAGCGACGTTCCTGCGGGTAGAGGCCCGGCGCAACGAACTGCCAGAGCTGGTAGAAAATAGCGGGACTGGCGCCAAAGAGCGCGGCAATGAACGCCACCTTGAGCTTCGTAAAGAATGCCTCGGTCGGGCTGGTGCCAATCAGCGAATGAGGATCGGTCGTGATGTGATGCAGGGGCTGAGCGAGAAAATCAAACAGTACACTGGCAAAGAAATAGGCCGGCAGAAAGACAATGAAGATAGCAAGCAAAGACCGGATGAGACGGCTGCGCAACTCGTCCAGATGGCCGGTGAGCGGCATGGACCGGTCGTCATAGCCCATGTCCTAGTTGTCCCCTCCGGGGCCGGCTTTCTTTTCTGGCGTGTCCGAAGACCGGGGCGAGGCGGAAGAGGCCGCAGCCGTGGAACTCGTCCGCGCGTTGCGTTCGGCGGCGCGCACCTCTTCGTCCAGCATGATCTGGGCATTATCGAGTTCTTCGGTGATCCCGCTCGTTGCCCGGCGCAATTCGGCAAAGGCTTTGCCCAAACCGCGGGCCGCTTCGGGCAGGCGCTTTGGGCCGAGGACGATCAGCGCCACGACCAGAATCACTACTAATTCCGGCATCCCGATTCCGAACATATTTGCCTCTCGGGTGACAAAAGAGTAAACGTGTCCAGCGTCGTATGTCTAGTGGAGGACACGTCTACTCTTCGTAGTATAATCGAAAAACCGGCGCAAGTTATGGCCAGGACTCATCCCCCCCAGCCCCCCTTAATAAGGGGAGAGTCAGGGGGATGGTTTTCCCGGCCCGGTAAGGAGCAAGCAATGTTACAGACAGGCATCGTGCTGGACGCGCGCTATCAGGACCACAACCCAGGTCCGGGTCATCCGGAACGGGCGGAGCGGATCGGTGCCCTCCTCAGTCGCTTTGCGTCCCCGGCTCAAGGCCGGGGCAGGCTCTATGAGCGCGACGGGTTGAAACGGTTTGTGCCCAGACGGGCGACGCATGAGGAACTCGCTTTGGTCCACGACACCCGCCTGATTGGCCAGGTCGCCGCCTCCGCCGGTCTCGAAGCCGCGGCCTTTGACGCGGATACGCGCGTGTCCGCACAGTCGTATGAGACGGCCCTGCTCGCCACTGGCGGTCTGCTGACCATTCTGGATGCGGTCATGGAGGGCGAGGTGGACAACGGCTTTGCCCTGGTGCGACCGCCCGGTCATCATGCCGAACGCAACCGAGCTATGGGCTTTTGCCTCTTCAACAGTGTTGCCGTTGGGGCGCAGTATCTGCGAGAACGATTTGGGCTGAGCCGAGTTCTGGTGATGGACTGGGACCTGCACCACGGCAACGGCACCCAGCACAGTTTCTACGATGACCCTGGCGTGCTATACGTCTCGACCCATCAATATCCGTACTACCCCGGCACGGGAGCCGCCGAAGAAGCCGGCCAGGGCAGCGGCGAGGGCTATACCGTCAATCTGCCGCTCAGCGCCGGCTGGGGGGACGCCGCCATTGTGCCCCTCTTTGAAGAGGTAATCGATCCCATTTGTCGGCAGTTTCAGCCCGAGTTCGTGTTGATCTCCGCCGGCTTTGACGCCCACACTCGCGACCCCCTCGGCGGTCTGACCGTTACGGCAGAGGGTTTTACGGCTCTGGCGCGGATTCTCCTGCGCGTGGCGCGGGACCAGGCCCAGGGCCGTTGTGCCGCCATTCTCGAAGGCGGCTACGATCTGGAAGGGCTGGAAACCTCAGTGCTCCACGTTCTGGACGAAATGGGCGGCGACCGCCTCGACCACCCGCTCCCCGCCTATGAACGCCAGGGGCTGCTCCCCAACGTCCTGGCCGTACAGCGGCGTCATTGGGAGTTGCCTGCAACGGCTTGAAATCTGCCGTTGATTTTAAGCTCAGTCGCCGCGTTAGCGGCCGGCTGGAACGTCGGAGGTCGTTGAGTGAGTTGCGGGAACCGCTTCGGCGTGTAACTTCAAGCCCAGAGCGCCAATGACCTTCAGGATAGTGTCGAAGGCGGGACTACGTTCCCCCGAGAGGGCCTTGTAAAGACTTTCGCGGGAGAGGCCGGCGTCAGCCGCCACCTCAGCCATACCCTTGGCACGGGCGATATCGCCCAGCGCTTTGACGATGAACGCAGCATCCCCATTTGCCTCCTCAAGACACGCCTCCAAATAAGCAGCCATGTCCTCCGGCGTGCGAAGGTGTTCGGCGACATCGTAGGGAGAAGTAATCGTTTTCGTCATGGTGCATACCTACAGATTTCGAGCGAGACGTAAAGCCGTCTCGATGTCATGAGTTTGAGTGCGTTTATCGCCGCCAGCTAAGAGAACCACGAGCCCTTGGCCCTGTTTTTTGTAATACACCCTATAGCCGGGTCCATAATTGATCCGCAATTCTGAAACGCCCTCACCTACGGGTCTCACATCTCCTGGATTACCAGCTATCAAGCGCTCAACCCGTGCCAGGACGCGAGCCCGAGCCTGAATGTCGCGCAGACTATCGAGCCACTTGACATAGACATCCGTCTTGCGAATTTCAGACATAACGAAGCGTAGAACCCAGGCTACACAAAATCAACGCCGGTATTTCGGCTCCACGCCGTCCGGGCCGACACCAATACGAGGCCCGTTCCGTGGGTTTCATAATACAGTTCAATCCCCTTGACGGGGGCAAACGGCATAATGTCTCCCTAGTCCCGTACCGTCCGCTCGGCCTGAATCTCGGCGTGCGAGGCAATCACGCGCTCTGCTTTGAGTTGAGCGATCTGCTGGTCGGAATAGTTGAGCAGGCGGCGCAGCACGCTGTCCGTATGCTCGCCCAGCAACGGGCCTGGGGCGGCCACGTAACCGGGCGTCTTCGAGAGCTTGAACGGCGGCCCGTCAAGGATGACGTCCTCCGTCTTCCCGTTTTCCTGGGCCGGCAACTGCGCCCAGTACCCCCGCGCCTGCAACTGCGGGTCGCGGTCCAAATCTTCCCCGTTGGCAACCACGCCAGCGGCGATACCGGCTTCTTGCAGGCGGGTCATGACTGATTCTGCCGTATGCTGCTGTGTCCAGGCTTCAATATATCCGTCCAAAGCGTCTTGATGTTGGAGACGGTCGGCAAGCGTGGCAAAGCGCGCCTCGCGCGTCCAGGCCGGCTGTCCCAGGACACGGCACAGACTCTGCCATTCTGCTTCGGTGAAAACGGCAAGCGCGCACCAGCGGTCGTCACCTTTACAGCGGTACACTCCGTGCGGAGCTGCCGGGGCTTCCTGGGAACGATTGCCGACCGGCTGGCTTTGGGTCTGATTATTCAGGATATCGAGCAGGCCCGGCCCAACCAGGCTGGAAATCGCCTCAAATTGCGCCAGGTCAACGAATTGTCCCTGGCCGGTTTGTTTGCGATGCCACAGGGCCATCAACACGGCCAGCGCGCCGCTATAGCCGCCGGTCATGTCCGCGTACGAATAGCCCCAGCCGGCCGGCTGGCGGCCGGGATGACGCATCTGGAGCGTATAGCCGGACAATGCCTGGAGCGTCGGCCCGTAGCTGACATAATCCTTGTGCGGCCCGGTATGCCCAAAGCCGGACATGGAGACCGCAATAATATCGGGCTTGATTTTTTTGAGGCTCTCGTAGTCGAGCCCCCAGTTACGCATGACCCGGGCGCTGAAATTGTCGATCACGACATCTGATATGGCGGCGAGTTTTTGGGCGATCTCAATGCCGCGCGGATCGGCCATATTGACAACCGTACTCTCCTTGCCGCGGTGCAGATTGCCGGAAAAGCCGCCGCGCCGCGTCCCCAGGTCGAGCGTATCGCGCCGCTCGATTTTAATGATCTCGGCCCCCTGGTCGGCCAGGATACGGACCGCCACCGGACCGGCGACCACCCAGGTAAAATCAAGAATGCGGACGCCTTCGAGCGCGCGTCGGCCTTTTTGTGGGGGGGGCATGGGGCAACCTAGACCGCCTCGGAAATATCTTCCTTGGACTGAGAGCGCTCCGACTTGGAGGGCGGAAAGAGCAGCGAGGCGACGATCGTCGCGGTCAGAACCAGCGCGATCACGCCCAGAGAGAGGCCAATCGGGATGGGATACACGTCGACCAGGAGCATTTTGACGCCAACAAAGCCCAGCACCACGCCCAGGCCGATGCGCAGATAGACAAACAGATCGAGCACGCCGGCAATCAGGAAATACAGGGCGCGCAGGCCCAGAATAGCAAAGACGTTTGAGGTGTAGACGATGAAGGGGTCGTCGGTGACGGCAAAAATGGCCGGGATCGAGTCGATCGCAAAGACCAGATCCGTGCTTTCGACGGAAACGAGGACGACGAAGAGGGGGGTGGCAAAGAGTTGGCCCCGGTGCCGGACGAAGAAATGGTGGCCCTCGTATTTGTCCGTGACCGGCAGCATCCGCCGCAGGAGTCGAATGGCCGGATTATCCTCGGGGTCGGATTCGGTCTCCTCGGAGATGGCGAGCTTGATGCCGGTGAAGATCAGGAAAGCGCCGAAGAGATAGATGATCCAGTGAAAATAGTGCAGCAGCGTTGCGCCGAGGGCAATGAAAATCCCGCGCATGACGAGCGCGCCAAGAATCCCCCAGAACAGCACCCGGTGCTGGTAGGCCAGAGGAACGGAAAAATAGGAGAAGATCAGCAGGAAGACAAAGATGTTGTCCACGCTGAGCGATTTTTCGATCAAATAGCCGGCGAGAAATTCCAGGGCCGGCTCCGAGCCGTGGGCGTAATAAATCCAGGCGTTAAAGACCAGGGCGAGGCCGATCCAGACCGCGCTCCATACACCGGCCTCCTTGCGCGACACCTCACGCGCTTCCCGATGAAAGACCCCCAGGTCCAGGAACAGCAGGACGAGAACAATCAGGGTGAAACCGATCCAGAGGCTGATGTCGGATGCCATGCGTATGCTCGTGCGGGTAGCGGTTATTCTTCGGGGGACACCCCCGGACCCCCGGTGTTTTCGGGGGACGCCCCCGGACCCCCGGTGACGGTCAGATTTTCGTAGATTTCCTGGTAGCGGGAGGCGGCCTGATCGATAATCTCCTGCGGCAGATGCGGAGCGGGCGGGCGGCGGTCCCAACCCAGGGAAATCAGATAATTCCGAATAATCTGTTTGTCATAGCTGTCCTGAGATTTGCCGGGCTGATAGTTTTCGCTCCGCCAAAAGCGCGACGAGTCCGGGGTAAAGGCTTCATCAATAAGAATAAGCTGACCGTCGCACTGGCCAAACTCGAATTTGGTATCCGCCAGGAAAAAGCCCTTGGTTTCCGCATAGGCGTGGGCGTTCTTGTACAGGGCCAGGCTGAGGTCCCGGACCTGAGCGGCCAGGTCCGTGCCAATGAGGCGTTCGACTTCGGCAAAGGCGATGTTCTCGTCGTGCTCGCCCTGCGGGGCTTTGGTTGAGGGGGTAAAGATGGGCTCGGGCAACCGGGCGCTCTCCTCTAATCCTGAGGGCAGCGGAATACTGCACACGGTTCCACTCGCCCGATATTCCTGCCAGCCGGACCCGGCCAGATAGCCCCGAACGATACACTCAACCGGGAGCGGTTCCGCTTTTTTGACCAACATGGAGCGACCGGTCAGGCTGTCACGGGCGGACTGAAACACCGCCGGAAACGTATCCACGTCAACCGAAATGAGATGGTGCGGTACAATGTCGGCCAGGCGGTCAAACCAAAAGCGAGACACCTGGGTCAGGACCCGTCCCTTGCCCGGTATGCCTTCGTGCAGCACGACATCAAAGGCCGAGACCCGATCGGTGGCCACGATCAATAAATGCTCGTCGGTTTCGTAAATATCACGGACTTTTCCGCGGCGGGGCGGAGGAAGTCCCTCGACACTCGTTGTCAGGATAATGGGTTCGTTCATGACGCTGTTTTCTCTCTCCCGGATAAATATAAGATGATCAGAACGGACAATGATGTCATTCTAGCAGACTCACGATTCTTCTCTACGTCCCCCCAGAACCTCGCTGTCTTTTTCCTCGGTTTTACCCTGCCCAAGTTGAAACGTGACCAGTTCCTTTTGCTCGACAATTCTTCCGCTCACCAGATCGGTGGCGGTACTTTTCACCATGCCGACGCCAGGGGTGTACCATTCCGTATAGTGAAAACCGCGTCCGCTCGTCCGGACAAGTTGAGTCTCCACCCGCAGACAGTCGGTGTACGTCCCGGCCGTGACCACCACCGGCTCCTGCTCCGGTTCAAAGCGGTAGAGCGTCGAGAGCTCAGCCTCCTCGCCCCATGCGCCTGCCCAGACCTCTTGCCACTCTTCACTTGGGTGTGCGCTCTGGCTGGCGAGGTCGAGCGGCAAGACGGGTGCAAACGACTCGCCTATGGTCCCGGTTGAGACCAGGTTCGTGCGCTCATTATCACCGTAGGCATGGTTGCTGTTCCGGACCAGATAGCCCTCATGGAAGTAGTATAAGATCGGCAGGATATCCTTGGGTGCGGTCGGCGTGACGCCGGGGTGGGCTTCATCCAGTATCACGACGTCACGCTGGAGGTACGGGATATGCTGCTGTCCTTTCACCTCCACGCTGAGCTCGGCCTCGGGCTCATACCACGCGCCGGACAGCCGATAGACCCAGCGGCTGCCGGGTGTATGCGGGAAGAGGGGAGCGACTTGTTGCCAGGCGTTCACCGGAGAGGCGGTCTCATCTCCGGTGCGGTCGGTTCGAATGGAAACCAGACTGGCCAGGATGAGGAGAGCGGCGATCACAGGTATGGGTTTCACTTTGAGAGAGCCCTTTTCTTCGGACTGAGTCAGGCCATTTGGACTATGAGACATTATAGCTCAAATCACGCCCGCCCGCTTCAGGGCTGAGAGGCGGTCCGCCCCAAGTCCGAGTTCGTTACCATATACCTCACTGTTGTGTTCGCCCAGGAGGGGCGGACGGCGGGCAATGCGCCATGGCGTCACCGTAAAATGAATGGGACCACCGGGGTATTGCACGGTTCGGTCCAACTCTGGATGCTCGATAGTGGAGAAAAAGCCGCGGTCGTTCAACTGGGGATCGTCCACCAGGGCTTCGGGCGGTCGGACCATGGCATACGGAATACGCCGGAGTTGGGCGCCTTCCATGAGTTCCGCCACACTGTAGTCTTTGGCCCAGTCGTCCAGGATATCAAACAGGTGTTCGGCATGATCTTTTCGATAGATCAGGTCTTCCCAGCGCGCATCCTCAAGGTCCTGGGCCTTTCCGTCCCCTTTGACCCATTCGACCAGCGAGGTCCAATCTCCCAACGAGCAGTGCATGACATAGCCGTCGCGGCACCGAGCCACGCGAAAATAGCGACTCCAGTGCAGGCTGCCGCGCCGACTCTCAATGCCCAATCCCTGATGATAAAACGGTGCCACATGTTCCACCGCCCCGGCAACAGCTTCCTGCATGCTCACGTCCACCCACTGGCCCTCGCCGAGGCTGTCCCGCGTCAGCAGGGCCAACAGCGTCCCGATGGCGGCAAAAAAGGAGGCGCTATGGTAGGCTTGCAGGCCCATAGCGTGCAGCGGTGGCTCATCGGGAAACCCGTTGGTCCAGATCATGCCGCCCAGGGCCTCGGCCACCATGTCCGAGGAGCGGTAGGCTCGGTAAGGCCCGGTCTGTCCAAAGGGTGTAATCGAGGTGAGCACCAGATTTGGGTTGAGTTGCTTCAACTCATCATAGCCCAGGCCGAGCCGGGCGAGTGTCCCTGGTTCGGCTGACTCGACCAGCACGTCCGCCTGTGCTGCTAACTGCTTGGCCAACTCCTGGCCGGCTGGCTGGTTCAGATCGAGGGTAATGCCCCGTTTGCTGGTATTATAGAACCAGAACAGCAGACTCCGCTCGGGGTGCGGTTTGTCATCGAGAAACGGACCAATGCGACGCGTGGCGTCCCCCTCGGGTGGCTCGACCTTGATGACATTCGCCCCCATATCGCCAAAGAGTTTGGCGCACATGGCCCCTTTGAGGTCGGTCAGGTCAAGAATCCGTAGTCCAGCCAAGGCAGTCATATCGAAGCGCTCCCTCTCCTCGCTACAATTTCACAAACACGTCTCTGGCCTCTTTGCTGGTCAGCTGAGAGACCGTCGTCACTTTATCGCTGAAAGGTGTGAGCGAACCCAGCGAACTGGTGCCAATATCGATGAGAATGGAGAAGAGCGAGAAACCGAGCGTGTTTTTCTCCGTGGTAAAGCGTTCGGCCCAGTCTGCGTGGACCCGGCATTCGCCGTCGGTAATAAACACGATATCACCCCGCTGAAAACGAGACTCTTGAAGACAGCCCAGGGCCGCGTCCAGGGGTTTTTCAAAATCGGTCCCACCGCCGGGGAAGTATTCGGCCAGCTCCAGAACCTTGTCCATGTCCGCTTCATAGCGTACCCGCGTATTGAGATCGACGCTGTACAGGGGTGCGTCCGCGGACGAGAAACAAATCGCTCGAAACCGGCGCCGTTCGCGCCGGGCAATCTCAAGCAGCGTCAACGTGAGCGCCTTGGCCCAGACTTCTTTGTCTCCCTGCATGGATGAGCTGCCGTCGAGACAGACGATAAGCGGGCCTTTGCCCTGCGCCTCCACCCCGCGCAGGTCGTACTGTAAGAGTTCGTTATCCACAAAGCGCCGGATAAAGTCCTGGCGTAACACGGGATGCTGCAAGCTCAGCAACTCGTGGGGGAGCAAGCGGCTGAGTTCCGCGCCGATACCTACCTCGAAGACCTCGTCATGAGTACGTTCAAAGTTTTTCCGCCGCAGGGCGAGTGCCTGGTGCTTCATCCGTCCGACCATTGCCGCGAGCTTTTTCAGCTTATCGTTCCCAGCCAACCGCTTGCCCAGTTCAATCTGGCGGCCGGGGGAAGATTGATGGCCCCCACCCACGGCCAGCCCCCACGATTCGGCCTCCTGGGTTGTGTCATCGAGATTCTGGGCAACCGTAATCGCTTCCTTGAGAAAACGATTGCGAGTTTCCTGCTGGACACGGGACAGGTCCTGGTTGAGCTGCTTGGCCAGGCGTTGCCGGCGAGTATCTTCCGCCCGCGCCTGACTGGCCATACGCTCGGCCGTGTGTTCGAGCAGCTCTTTGGCTTCTGGTGAGACATCCTGGGCTGCTTGTTCAGCGAGTTCTTTTGCATTCCGGGCTTCGTCGATGCGCTGCTGTACGAGCGCCTCTTGCTGCTCGACATTCCAGACATCCAGTAAGTCGCGCCGGGTCAGCGTCTTTTCAGATTTCAGCAGGCGGAGGGCGCCTTCGCCCAAGAGCACGGTGGCCAGTCCGGCCTGCCCTTCATCCAGGACGGTGGCTTCCCGCAGCAGGTTCGCCAACTCGCCGCTATGAAGCGCGGCGAGTAACTCCCGGTTCACCGCCGCGCTGGGGAGCACCTCGTCCGCCTTGAAAAGACAACATTATATTTGAAGAGCGCGCAAAAAAGGTCGCGCAGGAGCGCCCGAAAGTGCGGCAGGAGAGACGCTCCGCTCTCTTCAAGGCGCTGTAAAGAGGGGGCGGCGGCGCGGAGCTGCTCATAGACCGCCCGGTCATACGAGTCGCTCTCAATCCACTGGACATTATCCGGCAGGGGGTCTGGTGGAGGGAAGCTGAACCGGGATTTTTTCCTGGCGCGCCGACGAGGCATGACGATCTTTCGGACAGCCTAGAGCCTGGTTAATAACTGGCCCTGGATCTCCTGAATTTCCTGTTTTGCCCTTTCAACCTTATCGAGGGCGCGTCCGACCTCCTGAACGTGTTGGTGGATTTCCTCCACCTTGGTCAGAATATGCCGAATTTTGGTATGCGCCTCAATGATCGCGCGGGCGCGCTGCTCCGCGTCCTCCCAGGGTCGCTCGGCATAGGCGCGTAACTCTCTGGTCTGAAACAGCAGTTCCTGCACCTCATCCTCATAGCCATGAATCAAGCCATGGATCACGCTATGCACGGCGGCCTGCTCTGACGGCTCCTTCCACAAAACATGTTCAAGAAAGAAGACATCAGTTTCGGTCACGACACGGCGTCCATCCAGGCTGGCCACGGCTTGCAGCAGACCGACACTCTGGTGGTAGCGGCGGTCGGAGGCCAGAATATCTTGTGTCCGCAGCTCCCGGCGCACCTCGGCGATGACTCCAAGAACAGTATCGGGGACGGTGACGGCTCGCGCCTCAGTCTGCAATTGGCGTAGTTCGTCAAGGGCCAGCGTCGTGCGTTCCGGCGGTTGCTGGGCCTGAAGAGGAAACGTGTCCTGCTTCGACGGGTCAATGCGGGATCCGTCTCCTCTTTGCAGCCCTCCTCTTTGCAGCATATGCAGAAAACGAAAGTCCTCCTGGATATAGTCCACGGCGAAGCGCAGCAGGAAGCGGTCGTACAGCGCCAGGAGTTCGTCGTCCTCGGGCAGTTCATTGCTCGCCCCGAAGAGTGTCAGCAGCGGCACCGCCGCTGCCGCTTTGCCATTGTGAAAGACCCGCTCGTTGATAATGCTGAGGATGGCGTTCAAGATCGAGGAGCTGGATTTGAAGACTTCGTCCAAAAAGGCGATATGCGCCTCGGGCAGTTTGTTATCCGTGACCCGGCGATAGTCGTCGGCTTCGAGCGCTTTGAGGCTGACCGCGCCAAAGAGTTCTTCCGGTGTCGTGAATTTCGTCAGCAACCACTGGAAATAGTGCGCCCCGGTAATCCGGCGACACAGCTCGTCGGCCAGCATCGACTTGGCCGTCCCCGGAGGACCGATAATCAGGACGTGCTGCGAGGCTAATAAGGCCGCCAGCGCGCCGTCGATGAGGGCGTGTCGTTCGAGAAAGCGGTGTTGGAGTTCCGCGCGGATTTTTTGCAGTTTTTCTTGCGGAGTCACCAGCCCGACCCTTTCGCGCGCTCTTCAGGAGAGAAACCTAGCAGATAGGGGGGAGGGCCTCAATTCGGCTCCAACAGGCTCCTGGCAGCAAGTCTGTTCCGTGATTTTTAAGAAGAGGGGGAATATGAGTACCTAATGTCACGCCGTCGGACGACAAGGGCGGCCTGGAAGCTCCTTGAGCAACGGACCGTCCCTCTCCCCTCTCCTTCTTCCTTCCTCCTTCTTCCTTCTTCCTTTTTCCCTCTCCCTGACGCATACTAACGCCACTTCAGTTTGCCCAACGGAGGATAGCGCTATGTTCACCCCCACCGCCCGGCCCCCGGCCCCCGCTTCAAATCTCCCCCCCCCCCCCCCCCCCCCCCCCCCCCCCCCGCAGATGCTCGGTTCCTTCACCGTCCCGCGCGGTCGTCTGGCCGCCTAGCATTCCGCCGCTGGCTCCGCGGATGGCGCTCGGATGGCGCCCGTCCGCAGTCTCCGCCACGCACCCCCCCATCACCTGACATCCGCCGCCGGTGGCCCGCGCCGACTGCGTGTGCCTTCTTTCTGTTGCTGCTGGCCTTCGCCGGGCCGGCGTCAGCGGCGCTCCTCGACCTTGCCAATTCGATCACCCTGACCCGGACCGGCGCCAACAGCTACACCGCCACCTATCCGGATCCCCGATCGGAAAGATCCGACTTTTACTCGAATAGCTACAATTTCAGTTCTACGGCAGCCGGATGCAAGACCACTGCTGGTAGCATCGAAGGACGAAGCTGGTCCTCGTTGAGCAGCCCGGCCTTGGGAACAGATGCGTCGTTCACCTTCACAGGTCAGGCAGGCAAATACGCCTGCTACCATATTTACACTATCTCTGACGACTACTTCGCCAACGCCGGCCCCATCACCTACTCCGGTCCGACGCTGACCCTGAACAGCGCGGGCGCCGACAACAAGTACGTCACCGGCGACCACATCGAGGTCACGGCGGCGTTCGGCTACAAGGTGGACGTCGACACGACGGGCGGCACGCCGCGCATCGGCCTCACCATCGGCAGCAACACCCGCTACGCCACGTACAACAGCGGCACCGGCACGGCCAACCTGAAGTTCCGCTACACCGTAGTCGCCGCCGACGTGGACACCGACGGCATCAGCATCGCAGCCAACGCGCTGGCGCTCAACTCCGGCACCATCCAGGACAGCGGCGATACCAACGCCGTCATCACCCACTCCGCCCTCGCCGCCAGCAGTAACCACAAGGTCAACCCGCCCGAGGCCGACACCACCGCGCCGACGGTATCGTTCAGCACCGCCCACGGCGGCTCCACCAAGACCACCGGCAGCCTCACCCTGACCTTCAGCGAGGCGGTCTACTCCAACACCAGCGCCACCGCGTTCACCGCCTCCAGCGCGAAGAGCATCGTCACCCTCAAATCGACCAGTGCCACCGGCCCGAACATCAACTTCAACGCCGCGGTGACCACCTCAGGCACCGACACGAACAAGAAGTTCACCCTCACCCCCACCAGCGCCCTCGCCGAGGGCAAGGTCTACGTCGCCGTCAGCAACGCCTTCTACGACGGCGCCGGCAACCAGGGGGCTGCCACCAGCGCCCTCTTCACCGTCGACACCACCGCCCCGACCGTCACCGCAGCCAGCAGCGGCTACTACCAGGACGCCGGCCTCACCAAGACCCTGACCGGCCCCGTCAAGGCCAGCACGAAAATCTACCTCAAAGTCACCTTCAGCGAACACGTCGGCCACGTCGTCAGCGACCTCGCCGCCGCCCGGCCCCAGATGCTCTACCAGATCGGCGACGCCGAGACCCAGTTCCACATCGTGGCCGACACCGCCACGCTCGCCAGCGGCGACTGCCAGCCCAACCACGCCACCGACCGTGACGTGTACACCTGCCTCTACACCCCCACCAGCACCGACAGCGGCACCTTCGACTTCCGCGTCGGCACCAACACCACCGATATCGCCACCAACGCCCTGGCCACCAAATACACCCACGCCAGCACCCTCACCATCGACACCACCGCCCCGACCGTCAGCAGCGCCGCCACCTACAGCGACGCGAACACCTCCACCTCGCTCTCGGGCACGGTAAAGAGCGGCAACGATATCTACACCAAGGTCACCTTCAGCGAAAAAGTCGGCCACACCGCCAGCACCGGCACCAGCGCCCGGCCCGAGATCAACTACAAGATCGGCTCCGGCTCGGACGTGCAATACGACATCGTGGCCCACACCGCGACGCTCACCAGCGGCGACTGCCAACCCACCAGCGCGCCGCCGGCCAGCGTATACGTGTGTTACTACCAAGTCGGCGGAACCGACAGCGGCATCCTCGGCTTCGAGGTGGACACCACGACCGCCGACGAGGCTGGCAACACCCTGGCCGCGGCCTGGACCCCGGAGACCACCCTGACCCTGGAGCCGGCCCCCCTGTTCAGCACGACCATCGCCGACCAGACCTATACCGCGGGCACGCCGATCAGCACCCTGACCCTGCCGGCGGCCACCGGCGGCGACGCAGGCACCACGCTGACCTACACCCTGACCCCGGCCCTGCCCACCGGGTTGACGTTCAGTGCCACCAACCGCACCCTCACCGGCACCCCGAGCGCGGCATCAGCCGAAACGGAATACACCTACACCGTGACCGAGACCGACAGCGACACCGCCAGCCTCACCTTCAAAATCACCGTGACCAACACCCCGGGCCTGCTCCTCTCGAAGAGCAGCCTGACCGTAGCCGAAGGCAGCACCGCCCCCCTCACCGTGCGGCTCGCCACCCAGCCCACGGCCACAGTAACGGTGACCGTGACAGACGGCAGCAGCACCGACGACGTAACGCTGAACACGACCACGCTCCGCTTCACCACCACGACCTGGAACACCGCCCAGACCGTGACCGTCGCCGCCGCCGAGGACGACGACGGCACCGACGACACGGCCACCCTGACCCTCAACCCGGCGTCCACCGACACCGACTACAACGCCCTGGCGAACTCCACCGTGTCCGTCACCGTAGACGACAACGACACCCCGGCCCTGACCGTCTCGGCGAGCAGCCTGTCGGTGAACGAAGGCAGTACCGCCACCTTCGACGTGCAACTCGCCACCCAGCCTTCGGCCACCGTAACCGTGACGCTGAGCGACGGCAGCAGCACCGACGACGTGACGCTGAACACGACCACGCTCCGCTTCACCACCGCCACCTGGAACACGGCCCAGACCGTGACCGTCGCCGCAGATGAGGACGCCGACACCACCGACGACACCGCCACCCTGACCCTCACCCCCGCGTCCACCGACCCGGCCTACAGCAGCCTGACGCCGCCCACCGTGGCCGTCACTGTGGATGACAACGACGATCCGGGTCTCACGGTCTCCACGCGCACCCTGACGGTTGACGAGGGCAGCACCACTACCTTCGACGTACAACTCGCCACCCTGCCCACGCATACCGTGACGGTGACGCTGACCAGCGACAACACCGACGTGACCGTGGACACGGACCCTGACACGGCCGGCCTCCAGACCACGCTCAGCTTCACCACCTCGAACTGGAACACGGCCCAGACCGTGACCGTCACCGCCGCCGAGGACAACGACGCCAGCGACAACACCGCCACCCTCAGCCTGAGCCTCGCCTCCACCGACCCCACCTACAACGGCCTGCCAGACGCCGGCATCAAAGTAACGGTGCGGGGCGATGAAACCCCGGCCCTCATTCTCTCCACGGCCACGCTGGGCGTGACCGAGGGCAGCAGCGCCACCTTCACCGTGTCCCTCGCCATCCCGCCCACGGGGGATGTGACCGTGACAGTCGGCAGCGACAACGCCGACGTGAGCGTGGACACCGACCCTGAGACGGCCGGCACCCAGACCACGCCGCTGAGCTTCACGACCGACAACTGGAATACGGCCCAGACCGTGACCGTCAATGCGGCCGAGGATGCGGACCAGAGCGCGGACACGGCCACGGTGACACTGACCCCGGCCGGCGGCGGCTACGGCCGTGTGGCGACGGCCACGGTAGCGGTGACGGTGACGGACAACGAAGTGGCAGGGCTGACCGTCTCGACGAGTACCCTGGCCGTGGCTGAGCCGGGGGTCGGGAACGCAGTGGGCAG
This sequence comes from uncultured Binatia bacterium (SeqCode), assembly GCA_965232605.1. GTDB lineage: Bacteria > Desulfobacterota > Binatia > Bin18 > Bin18 > Bin18. The sequence goes on from CBDDQA010000006.1 coordinate 1,309,607, forward strand.
TGGCACCTTCACGGTGCGGCTGGCCCGAGCGCCCACGGGGGATGTGACCGTGGCGCTGAGCGCGGCCAGTCCCGATGTGAGCCTGAGCCCCGCCTCGCTGACCTTCACCACCGGCACCTGGCAGACGGCCCAGACCGTGACGGTCACGGCCAGCGCGGACGCGAACACGACCGACGACCGGGTGGTTGTGACCCTCACCCCCTCGGGGGGCGGCTACACGAATGTGGCTCCCGTGACGGTGACGGTGACGGTGGAGGACCGGCAGGCCCGCGCGCCGGGGCGGCCCACGGGCTTCGGGGCGACGGCCGGCGATCGCCGGGTGACGCTGGGGGCCAGGGTGAGCGACGGCGGCGCGCCTATCCGCCTGTGGCGCTACCGCGTCAAGACGGGCGGCGGCTACGGTCCCTGGATGGCCCTGTCCAACAGCGCTCTGTCCACCCTGACCGGCCAGGTAGTGAGCGGGCTGCGCAACGGGACGCGCTACACCTTCGAGGTACGGGCGGTGAACCGGGTAGGGAGCGGGCCGGTGTCGGGCGAGCGGGCGGCCACGCCGCGAGTGGCCACGCCGTCGCCCCCTGGCGGCGGCAATCCCCCTGGCGGGGGTGGTGGGGGCGGCGGAGCCCCGACGCCCCCGGACCCGGAGCCGGTGGGCAGCTTGGAGAATCCCGGGCCCGGCTCCGCGCAGAGCGGTATCGGCCTCCTGTCCGGCTGGGTGTGTGAGGCCGACCGGGTGGAACTCGTGCTCAATCCGGGTACGGACGAGGCCCAGACTCTGGACGCCGCCTATGGCACGGACCGGGCGGATACGACTTCTGTGTGCGGGGACCGGAACAACGGCTTTGGGTTGTTATTCAACTGGAATCTGTTGGGCGACGGCACGCATACCGTCGTGGCCCAGGCCGATGGCGTGGTGTTCGGCCAGGCGACCGTCACCGTGACCACCCTGGGCGAGGAGTTCGTGCGGGGGGCGGACGGGGAGTGCACGGTGACGGACTTTCCAGAGACGGGCGACACGACCCGCCTGGTGTGGCAGGCCGCGCAGCAGAACTTTGTGATTGCGGCAGGGAATCGTCCGACCGGGACGGGGCAGGCCGGGACCGCCGGCGTGGGGACGCTGGAGAACCCGGGCATGAATTCGTTTCAGAGCGGTATTGGCTTGATCTCGGGCTGGGTGTGCAACGCCACGCAGGTCACGGTGCGGCTCAACACCGGGCCGGCCATCACGGCGGCCTACGGGACGGAGCGGGCGGATACGGCCGCGGTCTGCGGGGACACGAATAACGGCTTTGGCTTGTTGTTCAACTGGAACCTGTTGGGCGACGGCGAGCATGAGGTGGAGGCGCTGGCCGACGGGACGGTGTTCGGACGAACCCGGGTGCGGGTCACGACCCTGGGTGAGGAGTTCGTGCGGGGGGCAGCCGGCAGTTGCACGGCGGCGGGGTTTCCGAGTCCAGACGAGAGCGTCACCCTGGAATGGCAGCAGAGCCGGCAGAACTTTGTGATCACCGACGTGCGGTAGTTCAGGACTGGCCCCGACAATGGGGTAGGAAGCTGGTGCGTAGGACGCACCCTACAAGAGCCCGCCCGTAGGGTGCGCCCTGCGCACCAGCCCCACCCCTCTCCCAAGGTGTGAGACGTCTTGTGTGGCGGGGCCGGCCCCCTCTCCCCCGCATCAAGTGCGGGGCAGGCTCTAGCCCCCTTCGACTGCGCTGACGCTACGCTCAGGACAGGCTCTCCCTCCAGGGGAGAGGGAATGTTTGTTGTCGGGCCACCTCCCATTTTACAGGTCCTGACCCTAGCGCCGGTATGGATGGATCGTCTATAACAATCCCCGACAGTACTCTTCATTCTCGTAAGGAGGGAAGCATGGCATTAGCGCTTGATGGCATCAAAGTTCTTGAACTCACGCGGGTCGGACCAGGGGCATTCTGTACCATGATGTTGGCGGACATGGGCGCCGAGGTCTTAAAAATCGAGCCACCCCCCACCGGGAAGCTGGCCGGCTCGGGCGCGTCACCCAAGCCGGACGAGGCCCGCAAACTGGCCACCAGCTTCACGAATCGGAACAAAAAGAGTCTCACCCTGAATTTGAAAGAGCCGGCCGGCCAGGACATTTTGCACGCTCTGGCCAAGGAGTACGACGTGCTGGTCGAGGGCTTCCGGCCCGGCGTGATGCAGCGGCTGGGCGGTGACTATGAGACCCTGCGGGCCATTAACCCCGGCATCGTCTACTGCTCTCTGAGCGGCTACGGCCAGGACGGTCCGTACCGCAATTTTCCGGCTCACGACCTGAACTATCTGTCTTTGAGCGGGGTGCTGGACCTGATTGGACCGCCCGAGGGTCCGCCCTCCATTCCGTTGAATATTATTGCCGACTATGCCGGTGCCTCCATGCACGGTGCGCTCGGCATCATGTTTGCCCTGTTTGCCAGACAACAGACCGGCCAGGGGCAGTTGGTTGATATTTCCTATCTGGACACCACGATTTCGTTGCTTGCGGCTACGCCGAACGTCCGCGATTATTTTTCCGATGGGACGCTGCCGGGTCGGGCCAAGGGAGTCTTTGGCGGCGGATTCGCCTATTACAGCGTGTACCAGACCAAAGACGGCAAACAGCTCTCCATCGGCTGCACCGAGCCCTGGCTGTGGAATAATGTCTGTGACGCTCTGGATCGTCCGGATTGGAAGGATTGCGGCATGAAGATGGGAGACTTCTCCCAGCACTCAACCGCGCGTCATCAACAGGTGAAAAAAGAACTCCAGGATATTCTGCTCACCAGAACCCGCGACGAGTGGTACGATTTTTTCACCCAAGCCGATGTGTGTGTCGGAAAAGTCTACGATGTCCCTGAAGTCTTTGAAGACCCACAGGTGAAACATCGCGAGATGGCGGTCGAGCTCGATCACCCCCAAGCCGGAAAAGTGACCCAAGCTGGTGTGGCCATTAAGCTGTCGGACACGCCAGGCTCGGTCCGCTCCTTTGCTCCCGCGCTCGGACAGCATACGGACGAGGTTCTGAGCGATGTGGGCCTGAGTGCCGAGCAAATTTCTCAGCTCCGCGAGAAGCATGTGGTGTAGGTAGAAAGAGGGATTGGGGGTTAGGGATTGGGGGTTGGAGAGCCCCAGTCCCTAACCCCCAATCCCCAACCCCCTCCCCCCATGCGCCTGTCCTTCGACCTTGGGACGCTCGTGCTCTACGACCCGCCCGAAGGGTTTGCCCCGTCGGCCTGCTTTCGGTGGGATGATCGGGTTGACCGGTGGCGAACGCAGGCCCATCACTATCGCCAGGTGGTTGAGAGCTTCAAGCAGCACGAGACCGTCTATACGAATGCCGCGCCGGCTTACCGCACGTTGACTCTGTCCAGCCGCTTGACCCAAACGCCACGGCCGTTTCAGAGCGACGCGCTTGCGGCCTGGGGCAACGCGGGACGGCGCGGCACAATCATTCTGCCGACCGGTGCCGGGAAGAGCTATGTCGGCCAAAGGGTCATAGAAATCGTCCAGCGGAGCACCCTGGTTGTCGCCCCAACGATCGATCTCATGAATCAGTGGTACGACCTGCTGTGCGCGGCGTTTGGTGAAACGGTCGGGCTGATTGGTGGGGGGTATTATGAAATCGAAGACCTGACGGTGACAACCTACAGCAGCGCCTATCGGCATATGGACCGCTTGGGTAATAGGTGGGGCCTGGTGATCTTTGACGAATGCCATCACCTGCCGGGCGACGTGTACAGCCATGCCGCGGAGATGTGTCTGGCCCCCTATCGCCTGGGGCTGACGGCGACACCGGAACGGGCCGACGGGCGTGAGGCGCTGCTCGATAGCCTCATCGGCCCGCTCGTGTATGCCAAAGAGATTACCGACCTGGCCGGGGAGTATTTGTCCGACTACGTGGTTGAACGCCTCAAGGTCACGCTCACGCCAGAGGAAGAAGCGGAATACCGTCAGGCTCGCAGTACATTCTATGATTTTATTGTGGATCACGGCATCGTCCTGGACGGCCTGTCCGGCTGGCATCGCTTTATTCGGGAGAGCGCAACGAGTCGCAAGGGCCGGAGTGCGCTGTTGGCCCACCAGCGGGCAAAGAAACTGGCCTTGGGAACCCAGGCCAAGCTGCGCACCCTTGATTTCCTGCTGAAAAAGCACGCCCGTGACCGGACCATTATTTTCACCAGCGATAACGATACGGTTCACGCCATCTCGGCCGCGTTTTTGATCCCGGCCCTGACCCATCAAACACCGACAAAGGAGCGCAAAGCCATACTCGAAGCCTTTAACCACGGGGAGTATCTGGCGCTGGCCACGTCAAAAGTGTTGAACGAAGGCGTGAATATCCCGGAAGCCAGTGTTGCCGTTGTGCTGTCCGGTTCCGGTTCCACCCGCGAGCACGTACAGCGGCTGGGCCGGATTCTGCGCAAACGGGAAGGTAAGCAGGCGGTTTTGTACGAAGTCATTACCGCGGGAACGGTGGAGGAAGGCATCAGTGAGCGGCGGCGTCAACACGCCGCCTACCAAGGCTAAGCAACAGGAAAGAAGAGAGAAGCGTAATGGTTCAGGAAAGCAGCTCGCTCATTAACCTGCCGAAGCTTATTGGTTTTCTCCGTGACCGGCTCTCCCTGACCGAGGGCGACATCAGGATTGAACGACACGAGGCCGGCTACTCAAACGAAACGTTTTTTATCTCCTGGGGAGACAAACGCTGGGTCCTGCGGCGTCCGCCGAGCGGTGACCTCCTGCCGACCGCCCACGACATGCTGCGCGAATACCGGGTGTTGTCTGCCCTGTCCGTATTTGACGTGCGGACTCCACAGCCGGTGATTGCGTGTGAAGATCGCGATGTTCTCGGCGTTCCCTTTTATCTGATGCAGCGTGTGGACGGCATCGTGATCCGTGAAACGCTGCCGGCAGTTTTTGAGGCGCGAGAAGAACGCCGCCGGCTCGGCGAAGAATTAATCGACGCGCTTGCCGAACTCCACGCTGTGCAATGGCAGGGTACGGACCTCCAAGGTATTGGCCGACCGCAGGGCTATCTTGAACGCCAACTGGGGCGCTGGACCAAACAGTACGAGCTGACCGTGCCGCATACCCGGCCATTGCCCGGACTCGAAGCAGTCGGCGACTGGCTGCACCAGCGGCTGCCGCCGGCGAGTGAAGCGACCGTTGTGCATGGGGATTACAAAATCGATAACGTGATGTTTGGCGTGTCCGCCCCGGCCCGCCTGGTCGCCATATTCGACTGGGAAATGGCGACCCTGGGCGACCCGCTGTCCGACCTCGGCTGGTTGCTGAGTTTCTGGGGACCTACCGGTGATGAGCGGGACACCCCGGACCTGATTGACAGCAATGCCATGACCCAGTTGCCAGGCTTTTTATCCCGCGAAGAGATGGCCGCGCGCTATGCCGAGCGCACCGGCCGGACCATGGAGCACTTTCCCTTTTATCGCTGCCTGGCGGTCTGGAAGTACGCCATCATTCTGGAGGGCCTGTACCGGCACTCTCTCGAAGGCACCGCAGCCAACCCGAAGGCCGCCGAGTTTGCCTGGAAGGTGCCTCAGCTTGTGCAGCGCGCCCAGCGGATTATGGCCGAGAAATAGACTGGCAGGGTTCAAACACTATGCCGTTGCATCTCAAGCCGATACGCGCGGGCCGGGACCGGCCTAGTCCGCTTCCAGGGCGGACGGGTCAAGTTGATGCCAGACCACTGCCCCCGAGTCAATCGCAGACTGTATCCGGTCATCCCGGCGCAGGCCGGCGACAACAGCGGCGGCCGGCTGGCCGGTGAAGCGCCTCAGGAACTCCGCGTTCCGGGCCGCCCGGCTGGTGTCGCGGCCGTTGGCGGTAAAGGAGATTTCGACCGCCAGATAACACGCCGCCCCCGCCTGGTCGGTGGCTTCTATAATCAGGTCGGCCTGACGAAAGCTGCGCAGGGCGTTCGGGGCAATGGCCGTGGTATCCGCGGCCTCAGTCAGGTCCCACACCTCGTCCCGGCTCAGGGGTCTGGGGCGGTGCAGGCCCAGGCTGCGGGCAATGGGAGCGGCGTCTTCCACCGCCACGCTTCTGGCATGAGCGCCTTTGAGAATGCCCAGGTCATCGCGCAGCCCCTTGACGTCGGTTTCGAGTCTGTCCAGCCGCTGGTCTACCTGTTCAAAGCGCTGGTCTACTTGTTCAAAGCGCTGGTTGGTGGTCTCGACAAACGCGGCAAACTGCTCGGGCAGTTCGAGCAACTCACGGGTCAGCAGCCGGGCGCGCAGGGCTTCGAGCCACTGCGGATGCTCGTCCAGGACATGAATCAGGTCTTCGACGGTATTGATGGTGGTCATAGCGGTCTCGTGCCCTACACCTACGCCCCGGCCCGCTCCGGGTCAAGCCATTTATCTCCCTCTTATCGAGCTCGGTCTGAGCGAACTGGCCCGGCTGGAATTGCCCGGTGCGCACCAACTTTAATCTCCGAGCAGCAACTCCTTGGCCCGGCCAAAAAGCGTCTTGACCGATGGGGCGATCAGGTCCCATTCGGGGTCGTGGCGCTTGCCGCGACGGTGCAGCATGACGTTAAAGCAACTGATTGCGCCAAAGCGATAGCCGGCCAAGGCGCGATACCAATGGATATCGGGGACTTTGCGTTGCCTGCCGTCTTCGTACAGCGCCACGAGTTCGTCAATTGGCGGGATGGTTGAGATTGGACGGCGTTCGGCATCCCAGCTTTCCGGGTCGATAAAGACCAGCAGCCAGCCGAGATCGAGGAGATGCCCGCTGATACCGGAAATCTCCCAATCCAGGAGGGCCACCAGGCGCTCGTTGTCAAACAGCAGGTTGGTCCCCTGATAGTCGCCGTGAAAAAGACCGACCGGCGGGTCTGTGGGCTGGTGGGCCAGCAGCAGGGCGCGCACCTCTTCGCCCCAGGTGATCCATTCCGGCTCCGCGGCCTTGGCTAAAATGGGGTCCCAGAAGCGGATTTCCTGTTCGAGCGAGCGAGGCGCTTCCCAGTCGGCCAGCTCGGTTTTCCAATCGAGCTGGTGAACCTGGACCAAAGCCTGCACCCCCTGTCGGTAGAGCAGCGCGACGGCCTCGGCGTCCCGGCTAAACGACACATCGGGTTCCCAGACGTGGAAGGTGCGGCCGGGTAGGCGTTCGACCATCAGGTACGGGACCTCGAACCAGCGCAGGTCGTCTCCCGCCCAACGCACCTCCGGGACAGGCACTCCGTTCTTCTTGAGTGCACGCAGTAAAGGCGCTTGGCGCAGGACATCGGTATTCCCGCTTTGGCGCACGCCTTTGGGCGGCAGACGCATGACCAGCGATTCGTTTTCCGCTCGTCCGTTTTTTTCATAGGTCACGGTAAAGCCAAAACTCAGCCCAGAATGGCCCGGCATGGCCTCGACCTGGTGGACGCGCGCGTCCTGTCCGTAATGGCTGAGGCAGAATGCCTGTAATTGTCGGGTGAGGACAGGGAGCTCGACGGCCATACAATTCTCCTTGGTGTGCAGACTGGCCGGAAGTTTACCGGGGATGGTGGGCAGTGCATAGTAGCGAGTGACGAGTGTCCCTTCCGCCTCTCTCCTAGGCACGTGCCGTTCTTCACTATATCACTGGACGGAATATCACTGGACGAATGGCCATGAACTATACATTGACCGCTGAAGACCGCGCAGACCTCCGGGCTCGCGGGATATCATCCGAGACGATTGCGACCCATATTCGGCAGTTCCAGCAGGGCTTCCCTGCCATTCATTTGGAGCGAGCGTGTACGCTCGGTGATGGGATTGCCCGTATACCAGCGGAGACAGCTCATCTTATGCAGTTGCATGCCGAGGCCGCCGCGGCAGGCCGCCTGCTCAAGTTTGTGCCGGCCTCGGGTGCGGCCAGTCGGATGTTTCAACTCCCGCTCTCGTTTTCTCAGCAGCCGGAGTTGCTCTCGAATCTGGCGCTGTCCAGGAGAGCGGCTGAGGGCGATGCCGACTGTCAGACGTTTCGGCGCTTTGTCGGCCAGCTTGACCGCTTTGCTTTTTTCCAGGAACTGCGGACCGTCTTACACAGAGACGGCCAGACGCTGGAGGGACTGTTGAGTCAGGGGCAGTATCACACGCTGCTCACCTCTCTCCTCACTCCAGCCGGACTGAACTACGCCAATCTGCCCAAGGGGCTCGTGCCGTTTCACGCCTACGAAGACCAGAGCCGGACTGCCTTTGAGGAACACCTGGTTGAAGCGCTGGAGTATGTCCGCGATGCTTCCTCGGTTGCGCGGCTGCATTTCACGGTTTCTGCACCCCACCAACAAGCGATTCAGGCCTATCTCGACAGCGTGTGCCACCGCTACGCTCAGCGGGGCGCTCAACTCGACATTGCGTATTCTATTCAGAAGCCGGCGACAGACACCATCGCCGTAGATTCAGACAACATCCCGGTCAGGGACAGCACTGGCGCCCTTGTTTTTCGTCCCGGCGGACACGGCGCTCTCCTGGAAAATCTGGCCGACCTTCAGGGCGATATCATTTTCATCAAGAATATCGACAATGTCCTGCCCGACCGACTCAAGCCCGATACCTACCGGTATAAAAAGCTCCTGTGCGGCTCTCTTCTCCACCTCCAACAGCAGACATTTTTTCATATTGCAGGGCTCAAAGCCTCTGACCCAAGTGAGTCGGCCGGCGCGCGTATCGCCATTGACGCCGCCCGTAGTTTTGCTCAGGACCAGTTGTCGCTCGTCCTGCCGCAAAACTTTGCGCGTACAGCAATTCCAGACCAACTCGCCTTTCTCATCGAGAAACTCGACCGGCCGTTGCGCGTGTGTGGGGTGGTGAAAAATACCGGAGAGCCGGGAGGAGGGCCTTTCTGGGTCAGACGGACCGACGGTACGACCTCGCTCCAAATTGTCGAGTCTTCCCAGGTCGATATGACAGACGCAGAGCAACGCGCCCGCTGGCAAACGGCCACCCACTTCAATCCGGTTGACCTCGTGTGTGGCGTGCGAGACTATCGTGGACACTCCTTTCCGTTAGCCCGGTTCGTCGATCCCGCGACCGGATTTATCTCCGAGAAATCAAAAGACGGACGTTCCCTGCGCGCTCTTGAATTACCGGGGTTGTGGAACGGTGCGATGGCATACTGGAATACGGTCTTTGTGGAAGTGCCGAGCAGTACGTTTCACCCCGTCAAGACGGTAATGGACCTTTTGCGGCCTGAGCATCAGCCCGCCCCTATTCCCCCATTGACAACCCGTCTCAATTGAGACTTTGTATAGCGCCAGATTTTCTGGTCGGCCCCCATTCCACATGGTATGAGGGCAACAGATACGCGTGACAAGAGAGAAGGATTTTTGCGGCTGAACCGTACATGACGGGACGGTCATAAGGACAGACACCATGAGTGACGAGCCTGGCATGCTGGAAGAATACGCGCCAGCATCTCTCCTGACGATTGACGAATACGCGCCCTATATCGGCCAGGAACGGGTCGATGCGCTCAAGCGACTTGCCACCCCTGTTGAGGGGAAAGGCTGGGCAAATATCAATTCGACCTTTGTGGGCGGTGGGGTGGCGGAGATGCTGCGGAGTGTGATTCCGCTCGCCCGCTCGCTCGGCGTCCACACGCGCTGGTTCACCATCCAGGGTCATGAGGCGTTTTTTCATGTCACCAAGAAGTTTCACAACACCCTCCAGGGAGTGGACCAGCCGATTGCTCTTCAGGAGTTGTTTGAAACCTATCTGGATAATCTGGCTGCCCACGATCACAACGACACAATCGAATCTGATCTGATCGTTGTCCATGATCCTCAGCCCGCGGCGCTGATTATGAGTGGCCTGCTGGTGGGGAATGTGCTGTGGCGATGTCATATCGACACGTCAACGCCCAACCCGACGGTGTGGCGCTTCCTGGCGCCCTACCTCAATCAGTACGCGGGTGCGATTTTCACCATGCCCGAGTTTGTCGGGCCGGGGCTACAGATTCCCCAATACCAGATTACGCCGTGCATAGACCCGCGGGCGGAAAAAAATCAGCAGTATACCGAAACCCGGGCCAAAGAGGTGCTCACCCCACTGTTCCGGCAGCATGCGGTCGACCCGGACCGTCCGATTCTGGCTGCCATTTCCCGCTACGACATCCATAAAAATCAGGCGTCTATCCTGAGCGCTTTCAAACGCCTGCGTCAGCACAAGACCTACGACCCGACCCCCTACCTCATCTTTCTGGGCAATACCGCAACCGACGACCCCGAAGGTGAGGCCATGCTGGAGCAACTGCAAGCACAAGCCGGTGATGACCCTGATATTCGCTTCTGGGTCAATGTCGAAAACAACGATCAGGTCGTCGGTTCGCTGATGCGTCTGGCACGGGGCTTCGTCCATGTTTCAACCCGCGAGGGCTTTGGCCTGGTCGTGTCCGAGGCGTTGTGGCAAGGCACCCCGGTTATTGGCTCGCGTGTCGGAGGGATTGTGCAGCAGGTTGTTGACGGGCAGACGGGCTATCTGGTCGAACCCATGGACATTGAGGCAATTGCGACGAAAATGGCTCGGATTCTCGATGAGCCGGAGCAAACGGCCCAACTCGGCCGGCAGGCTCAGGAACACGTGCGCCAAAACTTCCTGCTCCCAGAACTGGTCCGGCGCTACCTGATCCTGATCCGCTATTATACCGGAGTTGATCGAGACCACCCGATGTTTCGCCTGAACCCAACAAGCTATCGCGAGGTGCTGGCCCGCATCCTGCCGGTGGGAGTCTGTTGAGTCTATTGAGTCTATAGGGTCTATTGAGTCAAGGACCCAAAGGACCCAAAGGACCCAAACCGTATGGAGACCATACTGATCACTGGCGGGGCAGGGTTTATCGGCAGTAATCTGGTTCGCCTCGCCCTGGCTGAAACAACGGCCTCTCTCGTTATCGTTGATAAGTTGACGTATGCCGGCAGTCTGAACAATCTGGAAGGCGTCCTCCACAATCCGCGTGTGACCTTTTCCCAGACCGATATCGCCGAGCAGACGGCGGTGGCGGAATTATTCCGGACGTATCGGCCCCAAGCCGTGGTGAACTGCGCCGCGGAGACCCACGTGGACCGCTCCATTGACAATCCCTGGCCGTTTGTTGAAACGAATTTGATCGGGACGTTTTATTTGTTGGAGGAGGCCCGAAAATATACGGCTTCCCTGGACGGCCGGGGGCAGTTCCGATTTTTGCACGTCTCGACAGACGAAGTATACGGCAGCCTCGGACCTGGGGGCAGCTTTTCCGAATCCAGCCCATACGCGCCGAATTCGCCGTATTCCGCCTCAAAGGCGAGTGCCGATCATTTTGTCCGAGCCTATTACGAGACGTATGGTCTGCGCACGCTGGTCACGAGTTGTTCCAATAATTATGGCCCATATCAGTTTCCGGAAAAACTCATTCCGCTGATGATTCTGAACGCTCTTGAGGGCAAACCTCTCCCAATCTATGGCGATGGACAACACGTCCGTGATTGGCTGCACGTTGAAGACCACTGTCGGGGCATCTTGCTGGCTTTGCGGCAGGGCAAGAGTGGTGAACACTATAATATCGGGGGGGGGAATGAGCGGACCAATCGAGCGGTTGTGGAGCAGGTCTGTACCATTCTTGAGGAACTGCTGCCCGCCTCGAAAAATGCGGCACTTAAGAAGCGAGGCATTCCGGCCTACTCCGACCTGATGACCTTTGTGACCGACCGTCCTGGCCATGATCGACGTTATGCCATCGATGCAACAAAGATCAGAACCGCTCTCGGTTGGCGGCCACGCTATACGTTCGAGCACGGCTTGGCCCAGACGATCCGTTGGTATGTGGACAATCGACGGTGGTGCGAAGCTATTGAGGTGGACAGGTATAACCGAGAGCGTCTGGGCTTAGCTGCGTCATCTCGGACAAAGGACGGATCATGAAAGGTATTATCCTCGCCGGTGGCTCCGGGACGCGGCTGTATCCTATTACCCGGGCAGTCAGCAAGCAGCTCATGCCCATCTACGATAAACCCATGATCTATTACCCGCTCTCCACCCTGATGCTGGCGGGGATTCGGCAGGTCCTGGTCATTACCACCCCGCACGAGCAGGAGGGTTTCCGGCGTCTCCTGAAAGACGGCCGGTGGCTTGGCATGGATATTCGCTATGCGACGCAACCCCGCCCCGAGGGCATTGCCCAAGCCTTTCTGATTGGCCGTGATTTCATTGGCGATGACGCGGTTGCGCTTGTTCTCGGGGATAATATTTTCTATGGCCACGGCTTTCCGGACTCTCTGCGTGTGGCGACCCAGCGGACGAGTGGGGCGACCATTTTTGCCTATCAAGTCCGCAACCCGGAACAGTACGGAGTCGTGGAATTCGACGCCCAAGGACGGGCCATCGGTCTCGAAGAGAAACCAGCCAAACCGCGCTCGAGCTACGCGGTCACCGGCCTCTATTTCTATGACCATCAGATTGTCTCCATTGCCGCAGACCTCAAGCCTTCAGACCGGGGCGAATTGGAAATTACGGATGTGAATCGGGCCTATCTCCGTTTGGGAGGCCTGCATGTGGAAAAACTTGGTCGAGGAATCGCCTGGTTGGATACCGGGACCCACGAGTCACTGCTCCACGCCTCGAATTTTATTCAAGCCCTGCAAGACCGGCAGGGCTTGATGGTCGCCTGCGTCGAAGAAATTGCCTACACCATGGGGTATATTTCTGAAACGGAAGTGCTCCAGCAGGCTCAGAGCATGAAAGGCAATGCCTACGGCCAATATCTCTTCCGTTTGGTTCAGAACGAATAGGACAGACATGCGCTTTCTCCCGACCAGACTTCCAGGCGTGACTGTGGTTGAACCGGACGTGTACCACGATGCACGCGGCTTCTTCCTCGAAACCTACCACGCCCGTACCTATCAAGAGGGAGGGATCACGGCGGCTTTTGTTCAGGATAACCATTCTCAATCATCGTACGGAACGCTGCGCGGGCTCCACGCCCAGATGCAGCATCCTCAAGGAAAGTTGATACGAGCCTTGGAGGGTGAAATTTTTGACGTGGCGGTGGATATTCGACGAGGATCAGCAACCTTTGCCCGATGGACAAGCGTCGTCCTCTCAGCCAAAAATTTTCGCCAGCTCTATATTCCGCCCGGTTTTGCCCACGGCTTTGCCGTCCTGAGTGAACGCGCTCAAATTGCCTATAAGTGTACGGATTTCTACGATCCAAACGATGAAATTTGCCTGGCCTGGAATGATCCGGACATTGGCATTGAGTGGCCGCTGAAGACACCACTGCTCTCAGCAAAAGACTCGGCCGCGCCGCTCCTTCGAGACATTGAGGAATCCTTACCCCTATTTCAGCCAGAGCCAGAAACGGATTGAAACAGCACGGACGAGAGCAGGGGCACGCGCTCCGCTTCCCTCCCCTCCAAACGGACGAAACAAGGGGAGGCAAAATCCCATGGATTTATTGATATATCCCTAGAAGCTTTCCCTCTTGTCACTGCCCTCTCTATTGGAAGCATGAGCCATGGGATATTTCGACGCCTGTCTGCTCGCCGTTTTGCAAGGCTTAACCGAGTTCCTGCCCGTTTCTTCTTCCGGCCACCTCGTCCTTGTCCAATATTTCTTTGGCGGTTCGGGAGAAATTGATCTCCTGTATAATATCGTCCTCCATGTTGCGACCGCGGGCGCGCTGCTGACCTATTTCCGTCACGATATTTACGGACTGTGTACTGGCCTCATCCGCGCCGCGCCTCCATCGCCGAGCGTCTTCTCTGGGCGCGAAAGACAAACCGTTGTCCATATCGTTCTGGCCTTGATCCCGACCGCACTCCTCGGGCTGTGTATCGATACCCTTTTCATTTCATTTTTTATCCGACCTGATGTCGTTGGCTGCATGCTCTTCCTGACAGCTTGCTTGCTCTGGTGGGGCAAGGGACAAGAAGCCCATACTCCGACGACACAGATGCGCGCGCGCCACGCGCTGGTTATCGGTGTCCTTCAGGGTTTTGCCGTTATTCCAGGCATATCTCGTTCTGGGGCGACGATTACCGGCGGGATTCTCCTTGGCCTCAAGCGAGAACTTGCGGCACGCTTCTCTCTACTTATATCTATTCCGGCTATTCTTGGGGCAACCCTGCTGGAAGTGGCCAAGCTGGAGGAACAGGCCCTCCCGCCACTCGGTCCCTACGTCATAGGGATGGTTGTCGCCGGCAGCGTCGGCTATGCGACGATTGCTCTCATCCTCCGCCTCGTCCAACGAGAGCGGTTTCACCTGTTTGCGTGGTATTTATGGCCCCTCGGCGGTCTGGTGAGTATCGGCTACCACCTGCTGGGATAAGCGTTGTCAGGGAAAGTAGCCTGCTACCTGTCGGCAGTAGCGCAGTCGAGGCAGGGCGAGCTTATTCTTCCGTCTTGATGATTGTGGGGGGAGGAGGGTCTGCCGCCGCGCCGATACGAATGATGAGCGTCCCGCCCTGGTGTTTGCGCCCACCGACAAAAAGCATACCCCGATTCGGAATTGAGAGCAGGGTGCTCATCAGTGGAGACGGAGAGGCGCCTTCCATCAGCATCACGTGCAGCGCAATCTGTTCATTCACATACTCTTTTGGAACGACCTGGAGAAACCGTCCACCGGGCAAGGAGAAGTTGACCTGTTTGCCAAACTCGACTTTGCGCCGCTCCTCCTGAACCAGGCGATAGGCAGAGTAGCGGAAGGCCAAAAGCTGAGAACGCATTCCGGTCAGACGATTATCAAATTCCTGTGAGGCGTCGGTCGCCAGGACGGTCTCAACGCGAATATGAACCATATCCCCGGCGGCAACCGAGGCGCTGCACAAGAAAAACACGAGGGTAGCCGGCACAGACAGGCGACGCATGTTCATGGCAGCTCTTCCCCCGGCATCTCATCGACCCAGATAACCGTGGCATTGCTCGTCGGCTCGTTCCAGACCAGGACAGTTGAGGTCGCGGACAGAGATTCGATCTGCGCCTGATTGTTGAAGGCGACTCTCACCGGCTTCTTGGTAATCGGGATCTGCACGGCTCCTCTCGAAGTGGGGAGCTGAGTGGAGACAGCCGCGGTGAAGAGAAAGAGGCCCACCGCCGTTGCCCAGGCCGGAACCTGCCACGAAAAAGGGGGGTGCCACTGCATACGCCAGAGTCGAAAACGACTCGCCCACTGACTCGTCAGAGATGCAGGTTGGACTGCTATGCCCTGCTCAATCCGAGGCCAGAAATCCGAGAAGTCAACATCAAAGACTTCCTCGTCGAGTGTCTGACTCAGCGCCTCGTGCGTGCGTTCGAGCCGTTGCATCCGGTGGGTACACTCCGGACAGTCGGCGATCTGAGCAGCAGCTTCGGAACGCCGGGCTTCATCAAGCTCGTTATCGTACACAAGAGAAATGAGTCGTGAGGGGTGAGAACAGCTCGCCATACGTTGCCTTATCTCGATCTTAACGAGCTTCCCACCTGACGGTGTGGGGAAAGGCGGGAGGCGGTGTCTGACAAGAGATACGAATCATAGGTCGAAAGTTTTGGTTAGAGGTCGTGCCCTAGGCGTTTTTGCAGCCTTTTTCTTGCATAGTGCAAGCGACTCATCACCGTTCCCCTGGAACACCGCAACACCTGACTGATCTCTTCGTAGGACAGCCCTTCGACTGCCCGTAGTAATATGACCGCTTTATGGGCAGGCGTCAACTCGTCAATAGCAGCCCGGATATGCTGTCCAAGTTCGCGCTCGGCAACGAGATCTGAAGGATCAAGGCTCTGCGTATCCGGAATACTCTCAATCCAATCGTCATCGTCATCTCCCCTTGACTGATGTCGCTCGAACATTGATCGTCGGCTACGCTGGCGCTGTCGGTCAATAGAGAGATTTACAATGATTCGATACAACCAGGTGTAAAAACTGGACTCTTCTTTAAACTTATTGATTCTCGCAAAAACCTTGGTAAACGCTTCTTGGGCGACCTCGAGGGCATCTTCACGGTCGTGGAGCATTCCCAGCGCAATTGCCACCGCCTTGCGCTGATACCGCTCAACCAGCTCCTGAAACGCCTGACGGTCATCCTGCTTGCAACGCCGGACGAGTTCCCAATCGCTTATTTCCACCGTTTTCCAGCATCCTTAGGTGAGACGTGAAAGGAGACCTGGCTATTCAGCACAGAGTCGCAAAAAATATAAAGGCATACCCCAGACCATAGTATCGAGCCTGTCTCTTTCCTAACAGACCCTTGCTCGCTGGGGAGAAAAGGGTATGAATGGCGCAGGAGTTTTCCCGTCCAACAGCGGTAGAGGCAACCCTCTTGCCCTTAGTCAACTTGACAAGAGGGGAAACCCGTCTTAAAGATTCCTGCCAAAAGTAGATTTTCGTCATCCCGTGTATTGCTCACTCTCAGACGTCACAAGACCATGATAGAAGTACAAAATCTTACCAAACGCTACGGCGACTTGACCGCGGTGTCTGACATCTCCTTCCAGGCGGAGTCAGGTCAGATCCTCGGCTTTCTCGGACCGAACGGTTCCGGGAAAACCACGACCATGCGCATTATTACGGGCTTTATGCCGGCAACAATGGGAACCGTCAAAGTCGCGGGATTCGATATCTTTGATGAGTCCTTTGAGGCCCGCAAACGGATTGGCTATCTCCCGGAATCCCCACCGCTCTATAACGATATGACGGTCACCGCGTATCTGCGTTTCGTCGCTCGTATCAAAGGCATGGCGCGGGCGGATATCCCGGCCGCTCTGGAGCGTGTGCTGGAACGCTGTGGCCTGACTGATGTCGCGTATCGGGTGACCGGTTATCTTTCAAAAGGCTATCGGCAACGGGTAGGACTGGCCCAAGCGATTATCCATAATCCGAGCGTTCTCGTTCTGGATGAGCCAACGGTTGGTCTCGACCCGCAGCAGATTATCGGTATCCGATCTTTGGTTAAAGAGCTTGCCGGCGAGCATACTGTCATCCTGTCCACGCATATCCTGCCCGAAGTCGCTCAGGTGTGTGAGAAAGTCGTGATCATTAACGCCGGAAAAGTCGTGGCCGAGGATATGCTCGCGAACCTCGCCCAAGACCAGACGCTCGAAGACGTGTTTCTCAAAGCCATTGCCCAGGAAGAGCCAGGAGCGACGGAAACGGAGCAAACGGCGGAGGAGGCCGCGGAATGAGAAACGTATTGACCATCATTCGTAAAGAACTGCGGGCGTATTTTGTCTCGCCCATTGCCTATGTCGTCCTGACCGGATTCCTCTTGCTGGGCGGCTGGTTTTTCTTTAACCTGCTCTCCCGCTTCAATATGCTGCTCAGCATTTATACCCAGCTCCAGCAGGGAGCGGCAGATCAGCTGAATCTGAACGAGTTTGTCATTGCCCCGCTGATGCACAACCTGTCCATTGTGCTCGTCATTCTCGTTCCCATGATCACGATGCGCGCTTATGCGGAAGAAAAAAAGGGCGGCACCTACGAACTCCTTCTGACCTCTCCGCTCCGCACAGGCGAGATTGTG
Source organism: uncultured Binatia bacterium (SeqCode) (assembly GCA_965232605.1). GTDB lineage: Bacteria > Desulfobacterota > Binatia > Bin18 > Bin18 > Bin18. Next base: position 1,327,062 of record CBDDQA010000006.1, read on the forward strand.
TTAGGCAAATTCCTGGCCTCGTTTCTGTTCATCTGTATCATGCTGGGCCTGACCGGGGTCTACCCGGCGGTGCTGATTGCGTTTGGCAACCCGGAGCTTGGAGTCCTGCTGGCCGGCTATCTGGGCTTATTGCTGCTGGCGACTTCCTTTGTCGCTGTCGGACTCCTCACCTCGTCGTTTACCGAAAACCAGATCATAGCCGCAGTGAGCGGGCTGGTGGCCACTCTGCTGCTGTATATTATCGGTTGGCCAGCCGATACCGCCGGTGAGGTGCTCGGCCCCCTCTTGCGCTATCTATCCGTCACCGAACACTTTGCCGAGATGGTCAACGGTCTCATCGACACCCAGGATTTGGTGTACTTCGCCAGCCTGATCCTGCTGTCCCTGTTTTTGACCCAGCGTTCGGTTGAATCGCTGCGCTGGAGGTAGTGCTATGGCGCGTCTTGGTTCGTTTTACGGAGTGGTTGGGGTCATTCTGCTGCTGTTTGCCGGAGTGGCCTACTTTCTGACCCGCCATTTTTCCGTCTATGTGCTCGTTCACACTCTGACTGGTCTCGTGGCCGTGATTGGCGCACTCGTCTCGTCCAGAGGGTCGGTCAAAACCTTTCTTGGCGAGCGCTCGACCAAATACGGAGCCAGCGCCGCGGTCTATTCTCTGCTCTTTATCGGTATCCTCATCCTGATGAATTATCTGTCCACCCGTCACCATCATCGCTTCGACTTGACCGAAGCCAATGTCTATAGCCTGTCTCCGCAGTCAGAAAATGTGCTCCGCCAGTTGGATAAAAAACTGGAAATTGACGCTTTTGTCCAAGCCGGCTCGGACCCGCAGCTGCGCGAGCTGCTGAGCAGCTATGAGTATGATTCGGACAGAATTACCTCCCGGATCATCGACCCCGACCAGCGGCCGGATTTGGCCGAGCGATTCCAGGTCACCGCGATTCCGACCATTGTGTTGCGCTATGGAGACCAGACCAATCTCATTAACAAAACAACAGAAGAAGACCTGACCAACGGCATCATCAAAATCTCCCGGCCCGACAAGAAAACCATCTACTTTCTCGAAGGGCATGGCGAGCCCAGCAGCCAGGACCTCCAGGATGCCGGGAGTTATGGGCAACTCAGGACCGCGCTGGAAAACGAGGGCTATACCGTCAACACGCTGGTCCTTGCGCCGGATACGTCCGTGCCGGCAGAGGCCAATCTGCTGATCGTTGCCGGAGCGCAGCGTTCCCTCCTCGCCCATGAGACCCAGCTGATCGATGCCTATTTGAAAAAAGCCGGCGCGGCCCTCTTCCTGCTCAACCCGCGGGCAACGCCAGAGTTGATTCCGTATCTGGCCCAGTGGGGGATTCAGGTCGGCAACGATGTCATCGTCGATGAACAACTCCAACTGCTGCGCGGTCGGACGTTTACCCTCACTCCCTTGGCCCAGACCTATGGGGAACATCCGATCACGACGGACCTGAGCCGCCGCGGCTCGGCGGCGCTGACGACCTACGGCATTTCCCGCTCGGTTGAAGCGGACGCCGACGGCCAGGCGGGAATAACGCCAACCAGTCTGGTCAAGACCGGGCCGAACGCTTGGGCGGAAACCGACCTTGAGGAGGTGTTCCAAAACCAGAGCGTGCGGCTCGACGATCATGACCGCAAAGGCCCGATCTCGCTGGCCACCGCAGTCACAGCGGACCTGAAAGCAATAGATGCGACGCTTGCGGACACCGCCCGGATGGTGGTCTTTGGCAATGCCGGTTTTGCCAACAACCAGTTTCTTGGCCAGTATTTTAACCGGGACCTGTTGCTGAACACTGTGAGCTGGCTCGTCGGGGAAGAAGAGTTGATTTCCATCCGCCCCCGGACGATTCGCGCCTCACGCGTTCAGCTCACTGCCGACCAAGGAACGACGGTCTTTTATCTGTCCGTCCTGATTCTGCCCGAGATATTGCTCATTGCCGGGCTCGCCACCTGGTGGCGACGACGCTAAGCGGCCTGTCTCCCCCTCTCGGTTAGTTATGAGTGTGCCACGAACTCTTCTTATGCTGGTCGTTCTCCTGGGCCTGGGGGCGTATGTCTATTTTGTTGAACTGCCAAAAGCCAAACAGGAGGCCGAAAAACCGACGGTTTTGACATTTGAGAAGGAGGCGGTGGATACGCTGACCCTGACCTATCCCGAGCGAGAAATCCGCCTGCAACAGACCGCAGCGGGTGAGTGGGGCATCACGGCTCCTATCCAGGCGAAAGCCGACGATACTGCGGTCAATAATATGTTGACCACCATAGTAGACGAAGAGGTCACCCGCAGCCTGACCCCCGAAGAGCCGGTCGATCTCTCCCTGTACGGCCTGGCCCAGCCACCCGTCGTTCTGCACATTGCTCTGCAGGACGGCACGACACTGCCAAAAGTGTCGATTGGCAAAGATACGCCAGTCGGGTTTTCTGCCTATGTTCAGAAAGAAGGCGACCCGCAGCTCCATCTCACCCGCCAGGCGTTTCGCCTGGGGCTCACCAAAGAAGTCAAGGAACTGCGAGACAAAACGGTGCTGCCGTTTGAGAGAGACCGCGTTACCCAGATCGCTATCAAGACCTCTGAGGCCAACATTGTTTTGGCCAAGGCGGATACGAGCTGGACGTTTGAAAACAGTCCTTCACACGCGGTCGATACGACCGCCGTCCAAACCTATCTCTCGACCCTGGAAGGGATGCGGGCGGAAGATTTCGTAGAGCAACCGCTGCTTGATCTGTCAGCCTTCGGCCTCGACCCGGCTCAACTGACCGTCTCGCTCCACCTTGGAGAGGACACAAAACGGATACTCTCTGTTGGAGGCGAGAAAAGCGTGGCGGCCGGGACAACGCAACGCTACCTCAAGCGTGACGACGGAGAAACGCTTTACCTCGTGCGCGCCGGCCTGCTGAAAGACCTGAGTAAGTCAGTCACCGATTTTCGAGATAAGGTCGTTGTCAGCATCCCGGAAGGAAAAATCACCCAAGTCGTGGTTACGCGTGAGGGGAGAGAGGGGTTTACGCTCTCACGGGGGGAAGAGAACGCGTGGGAGATTGATAGAGAATCTGAAGGGACGCTCAAGACGGCAACCCTCAGCCAATTTGTCTCTAACCTGCGAGAACTACGCGGATTTGAAATCGCCGCGGATAACCCGGAAGACTTGAGTCTGTATGGACTCGACACGCCGTCCCTCACCCTTGTCGCTACAGATGAGGCGGGTGAAAAACTCGCGACTGTTTTGCTCGGTCAGACAGTCCAAGAGGAGACGGAAAAGCATTTTGCCATGCAGGCCGGCGGAGAGACCGTCTTTACCCTGCGGGATTATGTTTTTTCCCGGTTCGATAAGAATTCAGAAGATTTTTGGGAGAAGCCCGAGTCCGAAACGGAGAGCGTAGAGGCAACGCCCGCTTCAGAACATGAGACGGACGTTCAAGAAGAAGTGCTGGAGTGAGCCATCGTTCTCGCCAGTGCTCACAGCCATGAGCACCGTAGCCGGCCACTAATTTTCAATCACCACTTCGACCCGGCGATTTTTGGCTCGACCGGCTGAGTTATCCGAGCCATCGGGGTTGGTATTGGGCGCAACCGGATACCGTTCGCCGTAGCCGGTTGTGGTCACCCGGGCCTGGTCGACCCCCGATGTCGTCAAGGCACCGGCGACACTGGCCGCCCGTCTTTCAGACAAGCGCTGGTTGGCTTCTTCGCTGCCAATAGCGTCGGTATGCCCTTCAATCGAGACCCGTCGTCCCTGAGCCTGATCATTCAGCACATCAGCAATGCCCTGGACTCGACCCTGCGCATCACCGGTCAAATCGGACCGACCGAATTCAAACAGGACATCCGGAAGATTGACCACTACGCCGCGCTCGGTCTCACGCGCCTCAAGATTGCGTCGCTTGAGTTCTTCTAGGAGTTGGCGGTTACGCGCTATCTCTTGGCGTTGCCGCTCAATTTGCTGCTGGTTGGCTGCGAGTTCAGTATCACGTTTCTGAAATCGATCACCGGCGACGGCCCCGGTGACACCCCCCAGCGCTCCCCCAATGGCAGCCCCGGCCCCCGGATTTCCAACCGCAGCGCCAATAATCGCACCGGTGGCGGCCCCGAGACCCGCACCACCCAGCGTAGCCTTCTCTCGGGTCGACAAGGGCTGCGAGCAGCCAGCCACAAAGACCAGCATGAACGCCAGCAGAGGAAGGACCGTCTTTCTCATAGTCAACTCCGGTTTAGTATTCCTGTTGTCGTTTGAGTTCTTCGAGTTCCTGCCGCTGCTGCTCAAGCTCCCGCCGCTGCTGCTCAAGCTGAAATTGCTGATTCTGCTGCTGAGTTTCTTGACTTTGCATTTTGTCACCAACAACGGCCCCGGTGACGCCTCCTAGCGCCCCACCGATGGCGGCTCCAGCCCCAGGACTCCCCACGACGGCCCCGATAATTGCGCCAGTTGCGGCGCCAAGTCCCGCGCCCCCCAGTGTGCCTTTCTCTCGGGTTGAGAGGGGTTGAGAGCAGGCGCTCACAAGAAACGCTGTCAGCACCAGGATACCACCCCATCGTATTCCGCTCTGCGTGTACATCTCAGACCTCCCAGACGACGATCTTCTCTCGGGCTTTCTCTGCATATCGGCACAAATCTTTTTACCTTTTCCACCTTAATCGGCCCCTGGTAGCGGGTCAATATCACAAGGGGAAGTCGCCTGAGATACGGCAGCATGACACCCTCACACCGCGAACAGGGAGCAATTCCCGAGTCGCCGTCAGGCCGACTCACGTTGGACGCCAACCGTCAGATTCGCGCCATCAATCTCGACACTCTGGACCTGGTCTCCACTCGGCTGGCAGTGCGCCAGAGTGTGGGCCAGGGTCTCTTGTTGGATATAGGTTTTGTGTTGCGTAATGGCGTCATGTAAGCGCCCGTCCGCTTCATAGCTGACCGCAATACGGTCTTCGACCTGATAGCCAGCTTCCTTGCGGAGTTGTTGGATACAATGCACAACCTCACGGGCCAACCCTTCCGCGATCAGCCCGTCGTTCAGCTCGCACGAAAAATCGATAGAGATAAATCGGTCCGAGCGGACATCCGGCAACCCTTCACGCGCGTGGCGCAGAATCTGAATCTCCTCGGGGTGGAAGGCGTCCCCATTGAGTTGAATCGAGTCCCCCGCTTCAAGGATGAGCATCTGGTCGAGAGTCAGATCGGTAATCTGTTTGCGAATCTGCCCAAATGCCTTCCCGAAGCGAGGACCGAGGAGCTGCGCGTTGGGCCGTGCGCTGAGCGTGACTTTCTCAGCTTCCGCTGTGCTGTACCGGATTTCTTTGACGTTCAATTCTTCCTGCATATAGCCTTCCAGGGGACGCAGCTCATCAAGAATTGCTTGTTGACGATGGAGGACCGTGAGCGTTTGGAGCGGGATGCGGACTTTGACCCTCCGTTCGTTCCGCAGGCTCCGCCCCAGTAGGATCACCCGCTGCATCCGGGTCACGGCATCTTCGAGCCGAGTGTCCACTTGGCCTTCATCGTAGTCGGGGAACGGTTCGAGATGCACACTCTCTTCCGCTCCAGCCTCCTGGAGCGTGACCAGATTGGTATAAATGGCGTCCGCCAGAAACGGCGTAAACGGGGCCATGAGCTTGGCAAACGTCAGCAGGACATCGTACAGGGCCTGATAGGCAAACTGCTTGTCAGCCGCCTCTTTGCCTTCGGTGGTACAATCGGCCTCGCTCCAAAAACGGCGCCGGTTGAGGCGGACATACCAGTTGGTCAGCTCGTTGAGAAAATCCAGCAGTGCGGGGACCACATTGTACAGCCGATACTGCTCCATCTCGGCACTGACCCGCCGAATCAGGGTTTGTTTACGCGAGAGAATCCAGCGGTCCAGAATATTCGGCGACGGTTCCTCCGGCGCGTGTGACGGACGCCACTCGTCAACCAGGGCATAGGTGACAAAAAATTTATAGGCGTTCCACCAGGGCAGGAGCAGGCGGCGGACCGTATCCCGTACGCCACGCTCACTGAAGCGGAGTTCCTCGGCCCGGACCAGGGGCGAGTTGATCAGGTAGAGGCGCAGGGCATCGGCTCCATGCTCGGCCAGAATCTCTTCGGGCTCGGGATAGTTCTTGAGCCGCTTGCTCATCTTCTTGCCGTCTTCGGCCAGCACCATCCCGTTGACAACAACGTTGTGAAAAGCCGGCTTGTCAAACAGCGCGGCAGAGACGACCACCAGGGTGTAAAACCAGCCTCGGGTCTGGTCCAGCCCTTCGGCAATAAAATCTGCGGGAAACACCCGTGAGAAATGTTCCGTATTCTCAAACGGGTAGTGAATTTGTGCATAGGGCATCGAGCCACTCTCAAACCAGCAGTCGAACACCTGCGGCACCCGCCGCATGACACCGTTCCCGGTTGCATCGGGAAACGTCAGGTCATCGACAAATTCACGGTGGAGGTCGGTGACCCGCGTTCCGGTCCGCTCGGCGAGTTCATCAACGCTGCCCAGACACACGACGTCGGAGCCGGTGTCGTTTTTCCAGATCGGCAGCGGTGTCCCCCAGTACCGATTACGGCTGATCGCCCAGTCGCGCGCGTTCTCCAGCCAGTTGCCAAAGCGCCCGTCTCGCAGATGCTCCGGGACCCAGGCCGTCAGCCGATTATTTTTCACCAGTCGCTCCCGCAGGGCTTCAACCCGCACAAACCAGGTCGTGACAGCCTTATAGATGAGCGGGGTCTCGCTCCGCCAACAGAAGGGATAACTGTGCTGGACCGTACCCTGGTGAACGAGTTGTTTTGCCTGTTTGAGCTGCTGGATGATTTTGGGGTCGGCTTCTTTGACGTGCAGGCCCACAAAATCCCTGACCTCCGAGGTAAACCGCCCGTCATCATCGACCGGGTTCACCAAGGGAATACCCGCCTGCTGACAGGCATAAAAATCCTCTTCCCCAAAGGCCGGGGCCATGTGGACGATGCCGGTCCCGTCTTCTGTGGTCACATGCTCGGACTCGATGACCCGAAAAGCGCCGGCCTCTTTTTGACCGGCAAAATAGGGAAACAGCGGGATAAACGTCCGTCCGGCGAGGTCCTTGCCCTGATAGCGGGCCTCAACGGTGTAGCTGTCTTCCTTGGGGAAATAGGTCTTGAGCCGGGCCTCGGCCAGAATATAGCTGACCTGATCCGCGTGGTCGCGGACTTTCACATAGTCGATGTCAGAGCCGACGGCTAAGGCCAGATTCGACGGCAGGGTCCAGGGCGTCGTGGTCCAGGCAATAAAAAAGACCTGCTCTTCGCCCTCGGCCGCAAAGCGCACCGTAATGGCCGGGTCTTGGACGTCTTTATAGTTCAGGTTGGCTTCAAAATTAGACAGCACGGTTCCCAGCCGGGTGGAAAATGGCAAGACTTTATAGCCTTCATAAACCAGGTTCTGATCCCACATCTGCCGGAATACCCACCACACCGTCTCCATAAAGGAGGCATCCATGGTCCGATAGTCATTCCGGAAATCGACCCAGCGGCCCATCCGCCGCACCGTTTTTTCCCACTCCTGGGTGTAGCGCAGGACAATTTTCCGGCACTCATTATTGAAATTGGCAATCCCGAATTTTTCGATCTCGGCTTTGCCACTCACTCCCAGGGACTGCTCGATTTCCATCTCGACCGGCAGACCGTGGCAGTCCCAGCCAAAGCGACGCTCGACATGCCGCCCGCGCATGGTCCAGAAACGGGGAATAATGTCTTTAATCGTCCCGGCCAATAAATGCCCGTAGTGCGGCAGTCCGGTCGCAAAGGGCGGACCGTCATAGAAAATAAAGGGTGGTTGCGCCTGGGTTTTGGCCAAGGTCTGCTGAAAAATCTCGTTCTTGTCCCACGCCTGTAGAACCGCCAGTTCGACCTCGGCCAGCTTCACGTTTTCCGCAACCGGTTTCATCTCGTCGTATTCCTCACCCGAACGGTAGATTTGTCATCTAGGCTACCGACTGGGATATCATTTTGCTAGAGGGCAGCGGGCGGCCTTGACCCTGCGTCACAGAAGGGCCATGAATAGACCATCACGGTCATGAGGAGAACGTGCGGATGGGCAAACGGATGATGGTCAACTTCGGCAAGGAAGGCTTTCCGCAGTACGAAGAGGTTGAGGAGGAAGGCATGGCAAAACCCTGCGCGATGGGTCTGCCGTGGGTGAATCCCGATACCGTCAGAACGCTTGAGTTGAGACGGGTCAGACGGACCGGCCCCAAAGGGGAAAGCCTGGAAGCTGCCGAAACGCCACCAGAAGCAGCGTCCGAATCTCACCAATAAATCGTCTAGTCTCGGGAAAGACGCTTGGCCGTCCGCTTTGTGCGTTGCGTCCGCCGCTTTACCGGCTGCTGAGAAGCGACGGCGAAATCAGGGTCGCCGTCCGGGTCGAACAAGGGATGCTCATGGCGACGCACCCCAAAAAAATAACAGCAGGACTGGCTGTCAAGATTATTATCAAAGGTGCGCTGCTGCCCATCCTCAAAATTCACCCGAGCCAGACAGGTCCCACCTTCCAGGACCGAGGTCATCGCCTCAACAACCTTGCCCGTGCCCCATTCTTCATAGCGGCGATGAATCACATAATCTCCGACCCGGAGATATAAGCGGTGTCTGGCAGACATACGGCAGCCTCGGGGGCAAGTCGGATTGCTTTTGCAAGGGTTGTAGCGGAAAACCCGCAGCGATGGAAGCAAGCGAGGGCAAAGCGACTGCGAGGCCCAGGTTCAGGCCGAAAGCCGGCTGTCCCGCAGAATAGCGGCCCTCTTCCAGTAGGGGGTACGGAGAGAGACTGTCTTCGCCCAGGCTGCAAGCGGCAGACCGCTTGTCTCGGACTGCTCCGCCAGAACGGTCCGATTCCGTAATATCCTGGGGTCCAGAGAAACCGTATCACTGCCGACCACAATGATATTGCCGCTCGGCACCGAGCAGGCAGTCGTATATCGGAAGGCCGCAGCAAACGTCCGGCGCGCGGCATCATACACGGACGTGGAAGCGTGCAGGTTGGAAACGACCAGCCCGTGAGGCCCCAAGAGGTCGTGACATTCGGAGTAGAAGTCACAGGTCAAAAGGTGAGGAGCCACTCCTTCGACCTGATAGGCGTCGAGCATAATAAGGTCGTATGTTGTCCCAGCCGCGAGGGTGCGTATATGCGCCCTGCCATCGGCAATCACGGTGCGCTGACGCTCATCCGGGCAAAACCCGAAGAAGCGGGTAGCAACGTCAACCACGAGGGGGTCGAGCTCAACGGTATCGAGTTGTGCACTTTCAAAAACATGGTGCAAGACCATTTGCAGCCGCCCACCCCCAAGGCCGATACAAAGAATACGCCGGGGCTGAGGACACCACACCAGGGACAGCAACATGGCCTGGGTGTACGGGGAGGGGAGGTCCAACGGGGAGAGCGGGTCGAGCCGGGATTGGACTTCCTCAAGGCGACTCTGCCGGTGTCGATAGCAGAGCAAAAGCTGATTGCGTTTTCTCCTGACGACAATATGGTTGCAGGCCGAGCGGCGCTCAAAAAGGATGCCCTGCGGGCAGTGACGGAGGGGGGCGAGGCGACGGGTAATGGCCGCCAGATTGCGCTCTTGCCAGGGAGACATGCCTGCGTGGGCTACTCGGGTCCAGACCGGACTTTTCCTCCCCGACCTCTAATCCCCAACCCCCACTCCCCAGCCCCTACCGACTCTGAGTGGCAATCGCCAAGCGCCCCAGCCCTTCGGTGCGAGCAAGGTCCATGACCTGCACAACTCGATTATGGGTGACATCGCCGTCCGCCCGAATGACAAGCGTCACGTCCGCGCCCTGGAGCTTTTCGGCTTTGAAACGGGCTTCGAGTTCTTCAATTGTGGTCGGCGTCTCACCTAAGAAGAGTTGGCCATCCTTCTTCAGGCTCACACTCAGGCGCTTTTTTTCAACCGGAGGTTTTGCAGACGCGGCCTTGGGCAGGCTCACATCGACCTGACCTTCGCGTGTTTTCTGAAAGGTCGCCAGAAAACTGAAGGTGATGAAGAAGAAGATGAACATATTGATGACGATATCCGTCAGCGCCAAGGGCTCCATGCTCGTCAAAATTGTCGCCTTCCGCTTAAACTGCATGACGGGCTGGCTCCCTTATCTTTTCTTCCCCTCTGTCCTCCCTGCCGCTCCGCGGCGGGGGGAAATCTGTCGCGTTACGGTTGCTCATTGTCTGTGTTGCATGGCTGTCTGTATGGAGAGCATCGAGGAGTTCTTCAGTGCGCGTCTCGGTCAGCCGGGTCAAACGCTGGATGCGCGAGGTCAGGTGGTTGTACAAAAGATAGTAGGGGATGGCGACCGTCAGCCCGGCCGCGGTGGTCAACATGGCTTTATAAATACCGCCGGCCAGCACGCCAACGGTAATCTGGTCGCCCAGCGTCTCCCAACTCATGAAGGCTTCGACCAGGCCAATAATCGTGCCCAGGAAGCCCAGCATGGGCGCGACTCCGACCACGCTGGCCAGGGCCGTCATATAGGCTTCCAGCCCGGCCACCACCTCGCCTCCGAATCGTTCCAGGCGTCGCGTCAACTCCGTTCGCTCCTCAAGGCGATACAGGAAGGCCGCCTCGAACAACCGGCCGAGCGGCGTATTGTGCTCGCGGCAGACCTGGAGCGCTGCGTTCAGGCTGTCGTCCTGGTCGAGATTCCCGCCAGACCCCTGAATGAGGAGATGCAGGCGTTCACACAGCCGATTGAGCTGTGAGCGAAACCGCGCCAGGCCCCAGAACTTCGCCAGGACAATAGCCAGCGCGAAAATGGACAGGGCGATGATGAGATACATGATGTTCCCGCCCTGACCGATAAAATACAGAATTCCTGGAGAATCCACCTGTGTTGGCATAGCGCGGTATATGTAGCGGAGTTCCCCTCTGAGGGGAAGGGTAGCGCCCTATATAACGAGGTGCTTTTTATAGACATGAAGCCGGAGAACGGCGAATACGAGCCGTCATTGGGCTATATCGCGCTTGAGCAAGTGGATATGCTCGGCCACCGGTTGGTTCCGGTACAATATATGGATGCGAAATAGCACGAAATGATCTGAACAAGGAAATGTCATGGCTGTTCCAGCCGCAAAACCACCACTCTCTGAGCACGACTACCAGGCGTGGCTCCTCGAACAGGCGGCCCGTCTTCGGGCTCGTCAGTTTGACCAGATTGATTCTGAAGTACTCGCGGAGGAGTTGGAAGACATGGGGCGGAGTGAACGGCGCGCAGTCGAAAGCCATCTCAAGAATCTGCTCATCCACCTTTTGAAATGGGCCAAGCAAAAACAACATCGCTCAGGAAGCTGGCGAGACAGTATTGACACTGCACGAGATGCGCTTGCCGACCTGTTCCAAGACAGCCCCAGCCTGCGTCCTCAGCTCCCAGAATTTATCAAGCGGCAGTACCCCCGCGCCCGCCGGAGCGCCGCCAACCAAACCGGGCTGACAGTTGCGCGCCTTCCCGCCACCTGCCCTTTTTGCTTGGAAGAAATTCTCGATGCTGAGTTCTTTCCAGAGAATTTACGGGGAGGGGAAAGCCTGCGGCGTCAATCTCTTCCGGCAGTATCCCTTCGTGACCGTGACGGGACCGCGCCAATCCGGCAAGACCACCCTGTGTCGCGAGACCTTCCCCCACTTGACGTATGTCAACCTCGAAGCGCCAGACCAACGTGAGTTCGCCGAATCCGACCCGCGCGGCCTGCTGGCTCACATTGGCGCCGGCGCCATTCTGGACGAGATTCAGCGTGTCCCCAGCCTCTTGTCCTACCTCCAGGTCGTAGCGGACGAGAGGAGAGAGAACAGCCTCTTCATCCTCACCGGCAGTGAACACTTCCAGCTCTCCGATGCCATAAGCCAATCGCTCGCGGCCCGCACCGCGCTGCTTCGTCTTTTGCCGTTTTCCCTGGCCGAGCGGCAACGGCTCAAGTCGAGTGAGTCGATAGACGACCTGCTGTACAGCGGGTTCTACCCACGGATTCACGACCAGGGCCTCGAACCACGGCAAGCCTACGCCGACTACTCTGAGACGTATGTCGAGCGCGATGTGCGTCAAGTGGGCGAGGTTCGCAATCTGTCCAGCTTTCGGCGTTTTCTTCGCCTGTGCGCGGGGCGGGTGGGCCAACTCGCCAACCTGTCTTCATTAGGTGCGGATGCCGGCGTCTCCCATGTGACCGTGCGGCATTGGCTCACGCTGTTGGAGGCCAGCTCTATCGTCTTCCAGCTCCCGCCCTACCACGCCAATATCCGCAAGCGATTGGTCAAGTCCCCGAAACTCTATTTCTACGATGTCGGCCTGGCCTGTCACCTCATCGGCATTGAGTATGTCGAACAGCTTGCGACCCACCCCCTGCGCGGCGCGCTCTTTGAAAACATGGTCATTGTGGAGGCCCTCAAATATCGTTTCAATCGGGGCCGCACGTCGAACCTGTCCTTTTTTCGCGACAGCCAGGGCCTGGAATGCGACTTGTTGTTTGAGACCGGGCGTGGAGCCGGCGCGATTGAGATCAAGTCTGGCGCAACGCTTGCGTCGGACTCTTTCGCTGCACTGCATCGTGTCGCCGAGCTGATTCCGAACGTCTCGACAAAGGTCGTCGTCTATGGCGGCACGGAGCGCCAGTCCCGGAGTGCAGGAGAGGCCGTACCCTTTGCCGACTTGCAGGGGGTGCTGGACCGCCTTGAAACCGGACGCCGGTCAGGCACCCAGGCGCTAACGGACTGACCGCCCTGCAACCAGGGCTTGGGTGCGCCGATTTCCTTGTCAAAGGAAAACAAGGAGGGTAGAAAGGGCCACATTCGAGTATTGACACGCACTACAGGAAGGAAGGCTGCTATGAGGAACCCATTTGCAAGTCCCCGCTCAGCCGGCGGCGCGCTTTCACTCTCTCGCTGCGTTCATCGCTCTCTACTGCTTGTACTCGGGGCCTGCGTTTTGTCTGTTTTTCCAGAGTCCCTTCTTCAGGCTCAACCGCAGAATGTGGAAGTCCAGGTCCGGCCACTGAACGCCATAGCCCCGGAGATCGTCGTCCCGCCGGGCAGAGGCTCCTCCGCCATGCGCAGGACCACGGACGACATGCGCAGGAGCGCAGAAGACCGCTGGGAGCGCGCCCGGGACAGTGAAAACTTTGTGGTGGAAGTGAAGATTCACAATGGAACCGAACGCGCCTATCTGATCAAAGCGGATAAGGTCTCGTTACGCGCCGAGTCTGGCGAACGGGTGAAACCGCTGGAGGCCGGCGAGGACGGCCCGACTCCTGTCCTCACGGATCAGACCATTGCGCCCGGCGCGGAAATCCGGGGCTATCTCTCTTTCCCGCCTGGCTCCTATACCGGCGCGCGGGGTTTTCTCATTGAGGAGCGTACCCAGGCGAACGCGGGGTTCAGCATAGACTTTTAGGCAGAATGTGGGCACAGCGCCCACATTCTGCCTATTCCTGACGAGTTTCCGGGGGAACAAACGCGGTCACGGGCGGTGGGTCGCCCTGGTAGCGTTCGACTTGAACCAGAGTCGTGTGCGCGCTGGGCCCCTGCCCCAGCTTTGACGTGCCTTTGTCCAGAGTGAGCACATTGGGGTTGCCGTGCTTTTCCAATGATCCCGGCAGCCCCGGCTCGAGCGGGTCATACCAGGCTCCGGTGGGAAGCTGGACCACGCGCTGTTGGATATTGGCGGTCATGCGCACACCGGCCAGACATTGCCCCCGGTCATTAAAGACCCGGACAATATCGCCCTCGCTCAGCCCACGCGCTTGGGCATCGGCCGGATGGATCCACAGCGGCTCGCGGTCGGCGACTTTTGCGCTGCGGCTGACCGAGCCCTGGTCGAGTTGGCTGTGCAGCCGCCCGACCGGCTGATTGGAGATCAGGTGGAGAGGGTAGGGCTCGGCTTTCTCACTCCCCAGCCATTCGGCCGGTTCCATCCAGGTCGGGTGAGGCGGACAATCGTCATAGCGGTAGGACGCAATACGCTCTGACCAGATCTCAATTTTCCCGGACGGCGTGTCCAGCGGATGAGCGGCGGGGTCGGCCCGAAAAGCGGACAGAAAAGGCGGGGGCTCAGATGGGGGCGGCAGTTCAAAATAACCGTCTGCCCAGAACTGCTCAAAGTCAGGCAAGGCAAAACCACGTTCGCTCGCGCGTTCACGGGAGAGATCATACAGGTGGCGCAGCCAACCGGCTTCGTCCCGGCCTTCGGTAAATCCTTCTCGAAAGCCGAGGCGTTCGGCCAGGTCGGCAAAAATCTCATGATCGTTCCGCGCCCCGCCGACCGGCTCTATGGCCTGTTTATTGGCCACCACAAAGCCGTCGCGGGGCGTGCAGACTATATCGTTGCGTTCGAGCGGAGTCGTCGCCGGGAAGATGATATCCGCGTGGCGCGCCATGGGCGTCCACCACGGCTCATGGACGATAACGGTTTCCGGCTTTTGCCAGGCCCGGAGCAGGCGGTTCAAATCCTGATGGTGATGGAAGACGTTGCCGCCGACCCAGTAGACCAAACGAATATCAGGATAGGTCGCCCGGCGTCCGTTATAGTCGAATTCCGTGTTCGGGTTCAGCAGCAGGTCGGCAATCCTGGCAACCGGAATAACATCGTCAACCGGGTGGGTACAGCGGTCGAGCGTAGCCCAGGGAATGCGAGAGGACGGGTTTCCGACCGTAGCGACAGAAGAGTAACCATAGCCAAACCCGCCGCCGGGGAGGCCGATCTGTCCCAATATGGCGGCCAGGGTGATCGCCATCCAATAGCTCTGCTCGCCATGATCCGCCCGTTGGAGGGACCAGGCTATCGTGATCAGCGTGCGCCTGGCGGCCATCCGCCGGGCCAGCGTGGCAATCGTCTCAGCCTCCAGGCCGGTGATACCGGCCGCCCAGCGCGCATCCTTGGGCTGTCCGTCGCTTTCGCCCATGAGATACGGTCGAAATTTTTCAAAGCCGACACAGTAGCGCGTCAGGAATTCAAAATCGGCCAGCCCTTCTTTGACCAGGGTATGGGCCAGACCGAGCATCAGCGCCACATCGGTATTGGGGCGCGGGGTCAGCCACTCGGCCCGCAGAAAGTCGGCCGTGTCGTTTTTCACCGGCCCGATATTCAGGAATTCGACACCCGTCTGTCGACAGGCCTCAAGGCCCTCTCGGGTTCGGTGTCGGGCCACTCCGCCATAGGCTACCTGCGCGTTTTTGAGGGGCATTCCGCCAAACGCCACCACCAGCTCGGAATGTCGGGCGATCGTCTGCCACGAGGCCTGCTCGACCAGCAGACGAAAAAAATTCCCGGCAATATAGGGCAGGGCCACATCGGCCGCGGCGTGGCTGTAGGTGTTGATGGAACGCACAAAGCCACCGAAGAGATTGAGGAAGCGATGCAATTGTCCTTGGGGGAAATGGAAGGAGCCGGCACTGCCCCAGCCGTACGAGCCGGCATACATCGCTCGGTTCCCGTAGGTGCTCCGGATACGTTCGAGTTCGGCGGCCACAAGATCAAGCGCCCGCTCCCAACTGAGCGCGACAAAAGGCTCGCCCCCACGAGTACCACTGCCCGGTCCGTTCCCGAGCCAGCCTTCCCGCACCATCGGTTGGTGGATGCGGAGATCGTCATTAACCGCCTCTACATATGAGCGCCCGAGAGGAGAAGGGTCCGGGTCTTCGGGTGCGGCATCCATGGCAACCAGACGACCCTCCGTGACCCGGGGCGCATAGCCGCCCCAGTGGAAGGCGGAACGTGGGTTTGTGGTATTGTCAGCGATTTTCATGAGCCGGAATTTTCCTCTACGACAGAAGGGAAAAGGGGCACCCTAGGGTGCCCCTCGAAAGACGACAATGCGCAAAGAGACGCTACGCCCCACACGTCTGGCTGGCAAAGTCCTGAATCTTGGTCTTGAGACCGGCATCACCAAGCCGTTTCAGCATTCTTTGAGCGCTATTGACCGTCTTACAGGCCTGGTCCGCATTGCCGAGGGTGTCATTCAGCCGGGCCACTTCAAACGTCCCGCGAAACCACAGCGGGTCACCAACCTGAGTACCCTTGAGCATGGCCTCCCACAGGGAAAGCGCCCGTTTTTTATCCCCTCGCACCTCAGAGACCTGGGCGAGTCCGACAATAGCGACCAGCGCATAGGCGCCCTGTTTTTGCTCCAGGTCCTTATAGATGATCTCTGCCTTGTCGTATTGCTGGGTATCGAGATAGAGCTGAGCGAGATCATAGTGGAAGCGGTCCGGGGACTGATCCTCCGCAAATTCTCCATCGTTCTTGAGCCAGACCTCATGCAGACGCGCCAGCGTCCGCTTGGCAATCAGTTCGTTGTCCTTATCATCCTGGCGGCGGAGTTTACGGATGTCTTTTTCCAGCACGCCGGCCAGGCCGGCCAGGAGTTCTTCCTGCTTGTCGGCCTGATAGCGCGCTAAAATCGTCTCCACGTCTCTTGCGAGTTCGGTATAGCGTCCGGTCTTCTGCAGGGCGACCAGCCGGGTGCGGGCAACGGTTTCAAACGCCTCGGGCTGCTTCGGATATTTCTCTTCAAAGCCTTCCAGAAAAGAGACGATCTGTTCGGCGTTGGTGTCCATATCGTGACTCAAATAGACGGCGTGCATCACGCTGACCTTGCCCGGATATTCGCGATAGGGGTCGCGCTGCACCAGTTTGGGACTGCTCTTGGCCAGGGTCGTGCTGTTCTTCCAGTAGGCGTCCAGGCTGGCGCCAATCCGCTGGCGGATCTCGTCTTCACTCAGCCCACTGCTGGTATCGCCGTCTTCAATGGCGTGCAGGACCTCGAAGTACGACTGGAGCGTGGCATAGTCGGCCCGCACCCGGAACGCTGGCGCGGCGCGCACTTTGTCATACGCCTCGGCCGCCTTCAGATACTCCTCTTGCTCCTGGTAATACTCCCCTAGCCGGAAGTGGGCTTCGTAGATGGACCGATGCCTGGGGTATTGCCGCGCGAAGTCACGAATCGCCCGGACATACAGCTGCCCGTTCTGCGCGCTTTGGTCCCGGGCGTATAGCGACTCCGCCGACTTGAACTGAAAGTATTCCGCGTCCGCCGCGTGCTTGGTCTTTGCCCCGCCGTTGCTGAGGAAGGTATCCAGGGTCGTGATGGCCTGTCGATAGCGGCGTTGTTCATACAGCCCAACGCCAAGGTAGTATTGCGCGTCGGTCTGATACACGGCCGCGTTGGGATCGTTGGAAGCAATGACTTCCTCAAGAAAAGGAACCGCTTTGGCAAAGCGCCGTTTCTGCATATGCTCCTTGGCTTTCAACCAGGGCGGAAACGGGTTTTCCTGCTCGGCGATGACAAGTTCTTCCTCGCGTGTCAGCTCTGCCTGTATGAGCGCATCGGCGCGGTCCTGCCACTTCCCACCGGCCTTGCGGAGTTCAAGAATCAATCCCAGGAGTTGACCGCGCAACTGGCTGCGCTTCTTGCCGCTCGCCTGTCTACTCTGCCTGGCGATATTTTTTGCCTGCTGGAATTGGGCTTGCGCCAACTCCGTCGGAGAAGGTTGGCTTTTCCCGCCACGCTTGGCATAGCGTCGCGTCTGCTCCAGCGCCCTCTGGGCCTTGCGCTTCATATCGGTAGACACGCCGGGCTGTTTGAGCAGCAGTTCAAAATCTCGTATGGCCCAGTCAAACTTCTCGAGTTCGCGCTCGCTCAGCGCTCGACCGAACAGACTCTCGTTCTTGAGCCGTGAGGCCTGATCGCCAACCGCGAATTCCCCAAAGCCGTTCATGGCTTTGGTCAGCAGGGTTTCCTTTTCCTTCTCATCGAACGTGAACGAGCCAATGTAGTGCAGCCAGTTCAAGAAGTATAAGGCGCGCGCAGCCACCCCTTGTTCCGCCCGGTATTCCTGCGAATCCTGCACGGCCTCCAGGTCGCCATCCCGCGCAATGACATCCTGCGTCATCTGGTCAACACGCTTGAAACTGCCGGTATAGATAGCGTTGAGCGGGCTCTGGAGTGTCTCGTAGATATCGCGAATGGCTTTTTTGCTCGATGGGGTTTTCACTGCTTGGGCCAAATTGGGGAGGGCCACAAATGCTAAGGTAACCGGGCCAAGGATTTGAATGGCTTGCAGCTTGGCCTGTGCATCCCAACTCCCCTGTTTGAGTGCATTGGCCCTGCTCTGGGCCTGCTTCGCCCGGGCAGAGAGTTCAGCAAGAGACGCCGCCTCAACCTCGGAGTTCAGCCAACCCAGGTTCAGGCTCAGAGAGATCATACCGATAATGGAAACCAGACGCCGCACGTTTGTACTCCTTGTGTCATTGGGTCTATTGGGTCAAGACTCAACGGACTCAACGGACTCAACGAACTGATTACTCCAAGTCCCGCAAGTATTTTGCCATCTCCACTTCCCAGCGCGAACCAAAGGTCATAATGATGATGTTCTTGGTCAATTCCTTCTCCTCAGTCAGCGGGATAAAGTCCCCCCCACCGGCCCGAGCCACAGACGCCATGGTATGCCGGAATTCGCGGTAGAAACTCGGTAGCGGCGTTGGCGTAAAGGCGACATTCATAATTTTTCCGCTCTGCTCCCAGAGCGCGTACTCAAAGTCCTCGTGCATTTTGTCGGCCAGGTCCATCACACTGACCACCCCACCGCGCGCCTGGAACCCTTGGGCCAAGCCCAGCACGCTGCCCATGCTCTCCGGATGGGGCGGCGAGCCAGCGGCAAGAATCACCACCCGACGTGAGCGTTTTCGCCAACTCAAGTCGTTCATGGCCGCGTCCATGCCTTCATACACCGCTTCCGGCCAATCGCCGCCCCCGTCAGAGTGCAGATTGGCCAAAAAGCCTTTGAGCTTGGGTGTGGAGAAACTCAAGTCAACCCATTTGGTGACATATTCCTCGCCCCTGTCTCGATAGGCCACAACACCGATCCGTGAGGTGGGGACGAGCTTTCGCAACAGCGTCACCAGCTTGGTCAAGCGGTCACGAACCGAATCGATCACAAACTGCATGCTGTCGGTGGCATCAATCACCAGGGCGACATCAAGACCAACCTTGCGCAGCCCCCGACCATAGTCGCCAAATCCTCCGCCCCCGCCGAGGTCTCCCGCGCCAACCAGACCGCTGAGTTGGGCGTCGATACCAGAAAAACTACTGTCAGCGCGCTGGACTTCAATCGTCACTGGCCCGATACCCGAGAAGATGGGAATAGCCGCCCGTTGGATAGGAGCCTGGAGCGGACCGGTTGATGACGGACCGGTTGGGCGTGCCCTATTCGGCGCGAGGTCTTCCATGGTCAGGATGCCTGGAATATCCTCCAGCGAGGGTTCACCTTCCCAATCGTCTGGCAATTCCTCCTCCGCCATGGCGTCCAGTTCTTCTTGCGTGAGCGGCAGGGCCTTGACCAGAATTTTTTCCGGCTCTTTCATGATGGTCACAGCCGTGGTGGCAAAGATGGACAAAATGAGAATATGGGCCGCCGTCGAGAAAGCGAACCAGCGCGCATTTCTGCTAAATCCTCCACCTCGATACAACCACAAATCCTCTTGGATTTTCCGCTCGACTGAGGTGCTCTCGGGTGTTTTTGTGTTCTCTTCGGGCGAAGCCATGGCCCTCCCCTCCTTTAGCGATTACGACGGGCTCCTTAACCGGTCTGTCTGGCAGCAATCGCGACCTGAGCCGCTCCGGCTCGTTGGGCAATGGAGAGAATTTTAACCGCCTCTCCTAAAATGACGTCCTTATCCCCTTCGAGTACAACCGGGACATCCGGCTTGGCGGTGACTTGCTGCCGAATGGCCACCTCAAGATCGGCCATGGTCACCGGCCTGGCATTCACAAAGATTTCCTTTTGGGGTGTGACCGTAATCACAATCTGACGAGGCTCCGATTCAGTTTCCTGCACCTCGGGCAGGTTAATCTCGGCTCCGGATTGCACCATCGCCACACTGGTTACCATAAAGATGATCAGTAGCACCAAAAAGATGTCGCACAAGGGAACGATATTGATCTCGGCCATAATATCGGATCCGCTCCCGCTCTTCTTGCGTGGGTTAGTCATTCCCATGAGCTTTCCTCCCCAGACGGACTGCTTCGAGTACGCGATCCGAACTGATCGTCATTGCTGCCTCGACCCGCTCAAGCTTGGTATGAAAATAGTTATAGAAGACCACCGCAACGATCCCGACTGCGAGACCAAGAGCCGTTGCAACCAGGGCCTCAGAAATACCACCAGCAACCACAGCAAAACCACCACTGCCCTCAACCGCCATATTCGTGAAGGATTTGATAATCCCGATGACAGTGCCGAGTAGCCCAATGAAGGGCGCACTCACCCCCACCGTTCCCAGTACCCATATACTGCCTTTGAGCGCCTCGATTTCCTCGAAGCGTCTATCTTCAATGATTTCGGACAAATATTCGAGCGATTCGCCCTCCTGTTGAGAAAGGACATCTCGAAATATCCGGCCCGCCGGTTTGTCCGACTGCTCCTCAGCAGAGGTGATCGCCGCTTGAAAATCGCCCTTCTGTAAGACGCCAACCAGACCGCCGGCAATCTGCAAGGTCCCCCCAATCAATCCGCGTAGGGCAACGATCCGTTCAAAAATGATGGTGATGACGACCACCGACATGATGATCAGGGGATAGGTGATATACCACCCCTGCTGGATCATATCGAGAACACTTAAACCTTCCATGCTGAACCCTCCTCTTGTGTGTGCGTTTTTTCCTATACCGCTTCTCTTTCCGCAGAAGAGACGCCAGTTGGTCCATCGGCCTTCAGTCCCCGACCGTTCCGTCCATCGATTGTGGCCAGGAATTCCTCAAGCCAACGAATCTCTCCTCTCAAGTACGCCAATCCATGCGCAATAATCTGGGCCTGCGGAAGTGTGACACCCTGCTCATTCCAGTATGCCTGCTGCTCGGTGACCCAGGCCAGACGACTGTGGGTCCACTCCAATTGGCCCTGGAGTGCCTCACGCAGTTCTGAATAGTCAAGCAGATGACTAAAGGCAAGGGCGGCGTTCAAGGGGTCAAAGACTTTGGTTCGCTCCTCGGTGTCGAACAACTGACGCCGCAACTCGTCCCGTAAATGGTCGTGGCCGGTCGGCGTGATTTGGTAGACCTGCCGGGCCGGATAGTTGCCCTTTTGCTCGACTTTGGTCTTTTCCACATAGCCGGCCTGTTCAAGCTGCCCGAGATTATAGTAGAGCGAGCCACCACTCAGGTTGATATACTTGGCGTACAGCCGGTGCTCGACTTCCTGCCGTAGTTCATAGCCATGAAACGGCTTCTCGGATAACAGTCCTAAAATGACGAGTTGAACGCTAATGTCACACCTCCATAAACTAGTTTAACCAAACCAGTTAAGGGAAATGGGGGCTCAAGTCAAGAGGTTCGTCATTACTTTTTTTCGGTGATGAAAAAATCTTATCTTTAAGAAAAAGCCGAGCTAGGCCCTTCAGGGATCAAGCAGCATCAATAATGCCACGTCCCCGCAACAAGTTGAGAATAATGTCTAAACTGTGCTCCCGCAGGCGAATCTTGAACTGATCGTAGAGGGTAAAATTGGCGAGGCGAAGAAAGGGACGACCGTGAACAAAGTCAATAATATTGATACAGCCAAAGTCCTGCTCAATATTAAAAATCCTCCCCTGTGTGATCCCTGTGGCATGGGCCAAAAAAGCGTTATTTACACCCCCGTGCGCAACAAGGAGAATGGTCTGCCAATCATCTTTGGCTAAGAGGGCCTGTAGGAGGCGGCCGGCACGGGCATAGACCTGGCGAAAACTCTCTCCGCCTAGGTAGGATTCATCCCAGTCAGAGTCCGTATTCTTAAAGAACTCCTGGATCTCCTTAAATATATCGGTCAGGCTTTTTTTGGCTAAGATCGTATCGCTCGGGATAATCTCGCTCAGCTCCGGCGCCACCTGAATGTCCAGCTCTTTTTCTTTGGCAATGATTCGGGCGGTTTCATGCGCCCGTTCAAGCGGACTGGCGTAAATCGCATCAAGCGGCACTCCCCGAAAGAGCAAGGCGACCGCCGCGGTCTGCTCTTGCCCACGCTCGGTCAGGGCTCCATTACCTAGCGCCCCCTCGTTTGCCACCCGTTGATACAGGGTTTCCCCGTGGCGCATCAGGTAGATACGGCGTCCGTCCGTCCGTCCTTTTTTCATGTTATTTCTTGGCAAACGGCTTGTCACGCTCACGCAGGGCTTCTTTGAGTCCGTGCTCCATCATTTTTTTGACCTCATTTTTGACCGTCACGGTCTGATGGGCGATGACGTCAAATTCCGTTGCCGACTGTTCGGCCGCATACAGGCCCATGGCCTCAAAAAAGCGATTGGTCGCCGCCTTATGGAGCGTCAACAGGTCAACCGGCACCGCAGCAACACGGCGGGCATAACGCAGCACCTCGTCCTCCAACTCCTGTTTCGGGTAGACGTGGTTAATCAGGCCGTTCTCCAGCGCTTCCGCTGCGGTCATGGAATCTCCGGTAAAGAGAAACTCTTTGGTCTTGCGCATCCCCATCAGGTAGGGCCACATGGCCAGCGACGGGAGCACCCCGAGCGAACGTCCGGCGGGATGGCCGAATTGGGCGTCGTCGGCCGCAAAGACCAAGTCACAATGCCCGACAAACTCTGTCGCTCCGGCCAAACAATAGCCGTGGACCTGGGCAATGGTTGGTTTGGGCAGGTTCCACAGACGCTGCCAGCGGGCAACGATCTTGCGCAATCCCCAGCGGTCATTGGTGACGGTAAAGCCTCCCCCCGGTCCCGAGACCGGCTGGAGATCATACCCGGCGCAGAAGGCCCGCCCGGCCCCGCGAATAATCAGAACACTGGCATCATTGTCCGCTTCAAACTCCTCCAGGGCCGCGTCCAGCTCGGACAAGAGTTGGCGACTCATAGCGTTCAGTTTCTCCGGACGATTCAGCGTCACGCGGACAATTTTGTCTTCCACCTGCTCGTAGACAATGGCCTCATATCCCATCGTGGCGTCTCCTTTTCCTGCTGGGAGGGAGAATAGAACGTCTGGCTTACCACAGGCGACCACGAGTGCCTAGGGACAAAAAGAGTAAAAGTGTCTTCCAACATATGAAATGCTGGACACTTTTACTCTTTTAAGGCAGGCCAGCCTCACACTCCAGCAATCATTCTTGTTCCGTACTCTTCTTCTGCGTACAGTGACGGATAAAGAGGCGAGAACATGTTGTTCTACAGCCGGAGGTTCCTATGTCAACGGAGGTAACTGCACTCCTCAGCAGCGCCGTCCAATCAGGCGCTTCTGACATCCACCTCAGCAGTGGAGCGCCGCCCATGATGCGGCTCGACGGGATCATGAAACGGCTTGAGCATGACCCGCTGTCCCGGGATGAGGTTCACGCTCTGGTGTACGACATTATGGATGAGGATCAGCGAAAGGTGTTCGAGGAGAGTCTCGAACTCGACTTCTCCTGTGATCTGGGTGACGCGGGGCGCTTTCGGGTGAACGTTTTTATGCAGCAACACGGCGAGGGGGCGGTGTTGCGGGCTATTCCAACGAAGATTGCCTCGTTCGAGGAACTTGGGTTGCCGCCGATTCTCAGCCAACTGTGTACGCGGAGAAAAGGGCTGATCCTGGTGACCGGTCCAACCGGCTGTGGAAAATCGACCACCCTGGCCGCCATGGTCAACCATCTCAACGAGACGGTCGAAGGTCACATCGTCACGATTGAAGACCCCATTGAATTCGCCCATCAGTCCAAGAAATGCCTCGTCAATCAGCGTGAACTCGGTGTCCATACCCACTCGTTTGCCAATGCGTTGCGAGCGGTCTTACGCGAAGATCCCGACATTATTCTGGTTGGCGAAATGCGCGACCTGGCAACCATCCAACTCGCTCTCACGGCCGCCGAAACCGGCCATCTCGTTTTGAGCACCTTACACGCGCCAGGCGTGGCGCAGGCCGTTGACCGGATCATCGACGTCTTTCCAGCCGCTCAACAACCCCAGATTCGAACCCAGTTCGCCGACGCGATTGAAGCCATTATCAGCCAGACTTTATGTCAAAAGAAAGGCGGGGGGCGCGTCGCAGCCTTGGAAATACTGATGGGCAGCCCGGCAGTCCGCACGCTGATCCGCGAGGGCAAGGGGCACCAAATCCTCTCCGCCCTCCAGGTTGGCCAAAAGGATGGGATGCAGACCATGGACAGGGCGCTTATTAACCTCGCGACGCGAGGGCTTATTACGCAGGAAGAAGCCCAGGCCAAGAGCCCAACCCCGAACCTCTCTGGTCAGGCTGGCCGTACAGTCCTGCGCAGATGAGATTTCGGGCGGTCATCGGCTGGCTACGCAGGGGCCTCCACCTAGGCCGAAGGCTAGGCCGCCTGATGGAATCTTGCCACGGACACCGGCCTTATCTGTGCGAATCCTTCCCGAGGCAGCTTTATGCGTTCGACCTCGTGAAGTGTCTCAGCAGTGAAATAGCTTTCCCCACAGCTTGAGCACGCAATCAGGGGAATCCCTCCAATCACCAGCAGGTCCTTGCCTGAACCATAGCTACGGGAGACGCGGCGGATGCGGGCGGCTTGCTGTCCGCCCGTGTCACATTTCAGTTTGTTCATCTATTGACCTTAATTTGCTCAGCCCTCGGACGCTTGCAGCACGGCCTGGGCGAGCGCTAGGTCGTCCGGTGTCGTAATCTTGAAATTGAGTATGTCGCCGGGAACGAGACGGACGGACCGGCCCATTTGCTCGACCAGGGTGGCATCGTCCGTTCCCGCGATACCCCGTTGCTGGGCCCAGCGGTGGGCTGCTCGGATCACTTCGACCTGGAATGTCTGGGGTGTCTGCGCCAGCCACAGATCATGCCGGGAGATCGTCTCACGGATCGTGTGCTGGGCGTCGGCCCGCTTAATGGTATCGCGGGCCGGGGTCGCCACAACCGCGCTGCCGGCCTCGGCCGCCGCGTCAATACTGCGCTGAATCGCCTCCACGCTGATAAACGGCCGGGCCGCGTCATGAATCGCCACGATCTCACACTGGGGCGCAAGCGCGGCCAAACCGTTCCGAACCGAATCCTGCCGTTCCGCTCCTCCGTGGACAACGATCATCGGTTGTGGCCAGGGTCCGTGCGTGTGGAGCACTTCTTGGCAGAGGGCCTCGCGCTCGGCGGCAACCACCACAACCACGCGCCGGACCGTCTCAATGGGCACAAAACGCCGCAGGGTATGCACGAGAATCGGCTTGCCGGCAACAGACAGAAAAGGTTTGGGCAGTTCGCTTTGCAGCCGCGTCCCTTTTCCCGCGGCGACAATGACAACATTGACGTGCATACGACGCCTACTCCTGCGCCGCTTCAGCCAGGTGCTCAACCAGAACGACCTTGCCATGCCCGATTGAGGACCCGACAAATCCGGCAACACGCGCGAGGGAATATTTTGAGCGGAAGAGATCGTGGACCCGTTCGGTTTCAGCCATATCTGTTACAAAATGTGCTTTTCCGGTAAGGACGAGTTGGCCGATTTTCAGTTGCATCCGTGGGGTTTTTTGCAGATTACGATACCAATGGGTTTTCCCGTCTTGTCCGGATTGGATATACAAAGCCCCCTGGTCGTAGACAAACCAAATCGGTTTTGTCCGTGGCTTACCACTTTTGCGTCCTATGGTTGTGATTTCGAGCGTTGATTCACTGGCGACCCGAGCCAGGGTATTCTGAAGTCCGCTCTCCTGGGTGTAGCTGGACGTTCCTATGAATATGCTCACAAAAAGGAGTACCAGCCCGGTCCAGTGACGTTTCCATGCGATATCACATTGTGTCATGTTTATCCCTTCTCCTCCCTAGACAACAACACGATCTATAGTTTCTCAGCGCAATGATCTATGGTAGCGTATCTATATCCTGGACTGATGAGGAGGAAGCTGCGATGGCCACCCAGTACCATTTCCGTATCGCGAACGAAAGCATCGAGGTGCGGACGGGCGCCCATGCGTCCCCGAGCATTACCATCACCATGAAGGAGAGTGACTACCTGGATATGGTCAACGGCAAACTCAACGGCCAAATGGCGTTTATGAGCGGTAAGCTGAAAATTGCCGGAGACATGGGCTTGGCGCTCAAGCTCCAAAATCTCTTTTCGCCGCCGGAGGCCGACAGCCCGCCGATGGAAACCGTACAGGACGTCATTGACGGCATGCCGGAGGTGTTCAACCCCGAGGCAGCCAAGGGCATGGACGCTGTCTTTCAGTTTGATCTGACTGACTGAACACCATACTATCCACATCCGGGGAGGAGGAACGCTTCCCCCTCGGCTCCCCAGTGCCTCGCCACCGTGTCCCGCTGGAATGACCATATTCTCCCCCAGGAACCCGCATGTCAAAACGGACGGTTATCGGTCTGATGTCGGGCACGTCTCATGATGGGATTGACGCCGTGCTGGTCGATATTGCCCGCGTCAGGGGCCGCTTCCGTATTCAACAACGGGCATTCCGCTCATTTCCATACTCCCGACCGGTAAGAGCCCGTCTTTTGAGGGTCAGCCAGGGGGCTCGGATTGATGCCGGCGAAGTCTCACAAGTCAATGTTCGTCTCGGTGAGATGTTTGCCAGGGCGGTGCTCAAGCTGTGCGAACACGCAGCCGTCTCACGGGAGCAGGTCGATGCCATCGGCTCCCACGGACATACTATTTATCACAACCCCCACCAGCGACCCGGACCGGGTTCAACCCTCCAGATCGGAGAACCTGCCGTCATTGCGCAGCGGACCGGTATTACGACGATAGCCGACTTTCGGCCGGCAGACGTGGCGCTGGGCGGCGAGGGCGCGCCGCTCGTTCCCTATGTGCACGCATTTCTGTTTCAACAGCCCAGCCGCGCGGTTGCCGTGCATAATATCGGTGGGATTGCCAATCTTACCTACCTGCCGCCGCGTTCGGCAAAACAAGCCCTGCTGGCCTTTGATACCGGCCCTGGGAATATGTTGATCGACACGGTTGTCCAGACCGTGACCCAGGGCAAGCGGTGGTATGACCGGAACGGCCGCATGGCCAAGGCCGGCAGCGTGCACGCCCGTCTCCGGGACGAACTGCTCCAGCATCGGTATTTTGCCCGGCGGCCGCCCAAGTCGACCGGCCGGGAAGAATTCGGCGCACCGTTTGCAGAGCGATTTCTCAAACGCGCCGCGCAGCTCAAGCTGTCTCCCAACGACCAGGTGGCAACGGCAAGCGCCGTCACCGCCACGAGCATGGCTCGAGCGTATCACGACTTTATCCTACCGTACGGCCCGCTCGCCGAGGTCTACCTCACTGGTGGTGGGGCGCTCAACCCGATCCTGCGCGCGCTGTTTGCTCAGGCCCTGCCCGGTGTCCGCGTTCGACTGCTCGAAGAGACCGGCTATGAGAGCCAGGCCTTGGAAGCCCTGGCGTTTGCCGTTTTAGCCTATGCGACTATATACGGCCTGCCCTCGAACGTACCGAGCGCAACCGGCGCGCGGCTACCGGCCGTCCTTGGAAAAATTGTTCCTGGTAAGAACTATCGTGATGTGCGGTTGAACGAACAGAGAGGGCAATAATATGGCAAAGCGCGTTGTGGTGATTCCCGGTGATGACGCGGCACCCGAGGCAATGGCGCCCACAGTCGAAATCCTGAAAACCTTCGCGTTGGACCTGCGCTTCACCGAGTTTCCATCGGGTGAACAGGGAGTGAAGCAGTACGGCTCACGGAAGGGGTTCGAGCGTGCGCTACGTGAAGCCATCGACCGCTCGGACTCGACCCTCTTTGGCTCGACCAATGGCACAACCGGCGGGATCGGATATCTCCGCTGGGGCAAGCAGACGTATGCCAACGTCCGTCCGGCACGCTGGCGGCCGGGGTTTCAGAGCCCGCTCAAAAACCCGGAATCCATTGATTTCGTGGTGGTCCGAGAAAACCTGGAAGACCTGTATATGGGGGTGGAGGGCGACCTGCATACGCTTGCGCCGCTCGGCTTGACGAGTGCGATCACGCGTGAGCCGCTCGATACCACGGCCCAGGGCCTGTTTGCCATTAAAGCGATTACCGAGCACGGCTCCCGCCGCATTGCCCGCTTTGCCTTTGAACTGGCGCGCAAGCGCAAAGCCCAGGGTGGCAAGGGGCTCGTCACTTGTACCAGCAAGTACAATATGCTGCGAAAAAGTGACGGCTTATTCCGTGAAGTGGTTGAAGCCACGGCCAAAGAATATCCCGACCTGGGCTATGAGCAATATATTGTCGATGATTTTGCGCGGCGTCTCGTCGCCAGCCCGTCGCAATTCGACGTCGTTGTCATGCCGAATTTGTACGGTGATATCCTGTCCGACGTGGCGGCCGGCACCATTGGTGGCCTCGGACTCGCCCCGAGCGGGTGCTACGGCGACACCTACGCCTATTTTGAGTCCGTCCACGGCTCCGCACCCGATATTGCCGGCCAGAACATCATTAATCCGACCGCAACCCTGCTCTCCGCCGCGCTGCTGCTCGACTATCTGGGCTGGACCGGCGAGGCCCAGCGCCTTGAGAACGCAATCGCGCAGGTATACGCCGCCGGCGAGACCCTGCCGCCCGACCAGGGCGGAGCCGCCTCAACAACAACGTTCTGCGCTGCGGTCCAGAACGTACTCTTTGATTAAGAGTACCTTGGCTCTTACGATGTTTGCGGGGAAATCTGTCCCGAGGATTTGCTCCGGGAGCGCTTCACAACAACTACATTCTGGCCGTTGACTCGAACGGTCCGTTTCTCTGCGGTCGGAGCAGGCTGCTGGACTGGCTTACGTCCCCGTTCTTCCCGCCACCGCCTGAGTTGTTGTTCCAGGTCTTTCGAATTCACTCGTTCCTCCAATTGGGTCTCTGGGGTCTATAGGGTCTGTTGAGTCGGACTCAATCAACTCAAAGGACCCAAAGGACTCAACCGACTCAATTTAGCTATCGATGAAGGCTTCCAGACTCTTCGCTCGGGTCGGGTTGCGCAGTTTCCGTAAGGCTTTGGCCTCAATCTGACGGATACGCTCACGGGTCACGGCGAAGCGCTGTCCAACTTCTTCAAGTGTATAGTCTGTTTTTTCGTCAATGCCGAACCGCATCCGCAATATCTGCTCCTCGCGCGGTGTCAGGGTAGCAAGGACTTTGCGTGTCTGTTCCTCCAAACTCAGGGCCATGGCGGCGTCTGCCGGAGAGAGGGTCTGCCGGTCTTCGACAAAATCCCCCAGCGAACTTTCTTCATCATCGCCAATCGGCGTCTCCAGGGAGACCGGCTCTTTGACAATTTTGAGGACTTTGCGGACTTTGTCCGCCGGCACTTCCATCTGGGTGGCAATCTCTTCCGGCGAAGGCTCCCGGCCGAGCTGTTGGACCAGGTAGCGAGAGGTCCGCAGCACTTTGTTGATCGTCTCAATCATATGGACCGGGATCCGAATCGTCCGGGCCTGGTCGGCGATGGCGCGACTCACTGACTGTCGAATCCACCACGTGGCATAGGTCGAGAATTTATAGCCGCGTTGATACTCAAATTTCTCAACCGCGCGCATCAGGCCGATATTGCCCTCCTGGATCAGGTCCAGAAATCCCAGCCCGCGGTTGACATAGCGTTTGGCAATACTCACCACCAGGCGCAGATTGGCTTCAATGAGACGGCGCTTGCCTTCTTGCGCCTGGGCTTCTCCCCGCGCGATCGTCTTCAGGGCCTGCCGCAGTTCCTCACGATTTGTGCCAAGCTGCCGCTCAAGATGCTGAATTTCTCTGCGGGCGTCCTTGATCGTCTGACTGGCTTCCTGGATTTTCTGTTCCTGGGCTTTTCCACCGCTCGCGGCCGCTCGCGGCCGGGTCCGCCCATTCTTCGGGGTGGACGCACGCGCCAGGGCAAGAATCTCAGACGCCTTGCAATTCAGGACGGACTCCTGTCTGCGGATAGTCCGCTCCTGCTTGTCCAGCATGACGCCGACTTCCTTGAGTTTATCGGTCACCACCGTAATATGACGCCGTCCCAAAGGCAGACTATCCAGTGAAACCTTGATCTTCTCGCGCAGCGTGCCCAGCCGCTTCAGCGCCTTCTCCCGCTCTGCGACCGGACTCCGCTTGCGAGACAAATTTGCCGCTTTTTCCCGCTCTCCGGACAGGCGTTTGAGCGGTCCCATACGACTCAGAAAGAGCGTAATCCGCTGGTCTTCCTTGCCGGACGTATCCGTATCCTCTTCTTCGTCGCCAAAAATACGCCGCGCTTCAGTCTCGTCCAGTTTGAGCCGATTCCCCAGAGAGAGAATATATTGGAGCGCCAAAGGAGTGGAGAAAATTTCCTGGCGAATGCACTTCTCTCCAGCCTCGATCTCTTTTGCGATCGCCACCTCCTCTTCACGGCTCAGGAGGGGGATATTACCCATCTCCTGGAGATACATGCGGACAGGGTCTGAAGTGTCTCCCGTCACCGGCTCCCCGGCCGTTACCACTCTCTCTCCCCAGCTCTCTTCGTCCTGTTTCACCGTCTCGGAAGCAGCGGTCTCCTCTTCTTCAATGTTGCTGGAGGCCCCTTCCTCAAGAACATTCACCGTCTCAATATCCATATCTTCAAGAATGGACATGATTTCCATTTCTCGGGCCGGTTTCTCCTCTTCCGACGTTGAAGCAGCCCGGGCTTTTATCAGTATGGACTTTACAGCCTGCTGCGCCGCTATTTTTGGGGATGTCTTTTGGGGGGCCTGCGAAACCGTCGCCATTTTTCTGTTTTTCTTTTTTTCCATAAGACGCCTCAGCCCCCTTTACATGAACAGCATCAAAACACGACAAGACGAAACTTTGCCTTCATCCCAACGCATAGAGAAGGCAGGGGAAAGGATTGACTGCTCCGACAGGACTGCTTCGTTGATCCAAAAGAATTTATGGGCAGGCCG
This sequence comes from uncultured Binatia bacterium (SeqCode), assembly GCA_965232605.1. Taxonomy (GTDB): domain Bacteria; phylum Desulfobacterota; class Binatia; order Bin18; family Bin18; genus Bin18. The sequence continues at coordinate 1,357,864 of CBDDQA010000006.1, forward strand.
ACAAGCTTGGCCAAAGCGTTGAAAGAATAAGAACCTCGCCCATACTAGGACCAGTCAGAGAGGAAGTCAAGAGAAGATGGGGTAGTGATTCAGTTTGAATCCGGTAACGCGAGGATATCTGCAATATCGCACGGCCATCTTGTTTCCTGTCGCGCTTGATCGTGGGGAAGGCGTGCGTAGCTTGCTTCCCGTGCCGCGTCGCACGACGTTGAACCCGCTGCTGCCGGTGTCGAGCTTTCCCTAGTCCGGGGCATTGATCTGAGATTGTACGGCATCCAACCGGCCTTCCATCTTCCCGATCTCTCGATTGAGCGCAATAGATTGCGTGTCAATACGCTCAAATTTCCGATCAAGATAGCGCCAGAGCGCGAAAGCAAGCCCTAGCAGTGCGATGAACGGAGCCAGTTTTGTCCAAGCCATACACTCTTCCTTTCCAATACACAGGGATAGATGTCTACGTGGTCCCCTGTTAACCGGAACACTGAAGAGTATCAGATGGATGGGTGTTCAGTTCTTCACCCGCAGACCATCAAAAAGACGTTCCAAACTTGCTCCCATCTCCTTGCGCGCAACGGGTATATCATCTGCGCGGGCAATATGCAGGGCTGCTTCACGCCCTGCGCCTAAGACAAGGTGGGCCAGTGGTTCAAGCGGTTGCGGAGCAATGAGCCCGGCGTCCATGAGTTCTTGGAGGATATCGCGTAGAAAGCCAAGCCCATGTTTCTCATCCAAAGCATGCTTTTCCTCCCCGCCCAAGACGGAAACGGCATCAATCAGCACGATGCGTTGGACAGCCGGATCAAGACAGACATCCAGATGCGCGCCCGTGGCCACGCGGACGAACCGATCCCAGAGGTCCCCTTGGGCGGACTGCACGGCACTCGCGACTTGGGTCACAATATTCAGACTGATGTCTTCAAAGACCGCACGAAAGATATCGGTCTTGTCACGGAACTGATAGTAGAGCGCTCCTCGCGTCACCCCTGCCCGCTCGACGATTTCCTGAGTCGAGGCATTCGCATAGCCACGCTCAGTAAAGAGTTCTCGGGCCACCTTGAGTAACGCCTTACGGGTGACTTCCGACTGCTCGGCCTTCTTCATCTTGACTTTCCTAATGACGGTATTGTCCCCATATTACGTCATTCCAAAGCCAGCGCCAACCCGGTATTCTCCTGAATCTGACGCTGAACGGCCTCATGGGAACACCCCCGTTATGAGTCCTGACCCTAATGTTCTGGCTCGTCGCCCTCACAACACTTACCTGCATGGCGGTTGCCGGCGTGATGGTCTTTCGCAGCACTCGGAATGCCCAGGTGATGGACCGTCGACTCGCCGGGGTACGGACATGGGCCGTGGCAGTTTATGGCGAGCCGCAGAAACGGCGTAAACAGGAGGAGGGGGGTCTCTGCGTCTGCTGTCGTCCGCTATTCTGAATGTTTCCTCCCGGCTGGTTCCGGTTGGTGCGGCTGAGCGGGCCAAGCTGAGAGACTTGGTCGTGAAAGCGGGTTTTCGTCGGTCCGACGCCTTGTCGATATTCATGACGGTCAAGCTTGTCGCCACGCTGGCCGGCGGCACCCTTCTCGGCTTCCAGATGTCAGTGGGACAGTGGTTGGGGGAATACACCACAACGCCCACTATCCTGCTGGCCGGTCTGGCCGGTGCGGTCCTGGGCGGAATTTTGCCCGAGATGTGTCTGGACCAACTCAGCGCCCGCCGGCAACGCCGAATGGCGATGGCGCTCCCGGACGCCCTGGACCTGATGACGCTCTGCCTTGAGTCCGGGTTGACCTTTGAGCGTGCCCTGTCTCGGGTGGTGCAGGAGCTGGAGACCATGGCACTCGACCTGGGCGCGCGAGTTCGCTCTGGCCGAGGCAGAACTGCGGCTCGGCACCGACCGTAAAAAGGTGCTGAACGACCTGCACCTCCGCACTGGGGTGGAGGGGTTGCGCGACCTGTCCACGACCATTACCCAGGGTGAGCGCTACGGCACGCCGCTGGCCCAATCTATGCGAAATATCGCCCACAGCGAGTGGCAGCAGCGCGCGGCCCGGATTGAGGTTCAGGTTGCCAGGCTGCCGGTGCTGATGAGCATGCCCATGCTGCTGCTGGTGACGCCGGGGACCCTACTGCTGGTTGCGGGACCGGCTTTTGTCTCGACCATGGAGATGCTGGGCAACCTCGGCCAATGACAGGCGCTGTCGGAAAAACACGGACCAAACCCACCCCGGCGCTGTCGCGTCACCCCTCCCAAGAGGAGATAGGAAAAACTCCCCTCCTCGGAGGCGTGGCACCCGACTATCACCTGCCGCCATAAATCGGCCCCGGCATCTTCGGCCGCCTTCATTTCTCCTCTAATGAATCGTACCGAATCGGCCCTTACTTCCTCAAAGACCGCGGCAAAGATGTCGGCTTTGTCCTCATAATGATAATACAGTGCGCCTCTTGTCACCCTGGAACGGCGGACAATTTCTTCGGTCGAGGTGTCGGCATATCCGTTCTGGGTAAATAGCTCTCGGGCCGTTTTCAGCAAGATTCGCTGGGTTTTCTGAAACTGTTCGGCCTTTGATATTCCCGCCACGACAGACCCCTCACATAGACTCTACTATCAAGAATGAAGAATAACATACCATTGGTATGTATCTCAAGAAAGGGGAGTGGGTCGGTTTGAAATTCTTTTCTTATACGGACCACGCGGTCCTGGCTTCGGCCATCGCCAAGTCCGACTCCAGGCTGGGGAACTGTTGGTTGTCGATAACGGTCGTTGGTTGCACGGACGCGACAAACTTCCAGAAAAAATCAATCGCTTCCTGCAAGGGTATTGGTTGTGCCGCCGGTCCTAATTATCAAAACGCTCAGCCTGAGAAGAAGCTGCTGGGGGCGTATGCGTGCGGGGATCATCCAAGCGGTGTTGCGGACCATTGCAGCCTTAGTCTCTTTGTGCAAGGAATGAAGTATGATAGGCTGGTACGGAAGAGATTGACAGAGAGCAGGAATTCAGGGGGCGGCGATGGGGTTCATGGCAAGCGAAGTGTACGACGCCCTGATTGAGGCAGGGGCCTCGGAAGCTAAGGCCAGGGCTGCGGCCGAAGTCATTCCTATCAGCCACGAGTTGGCAACCAAGGCGGACATCGCTGAAATCAAGGTTTTCGTGATGAAGGCCGGAATCACGATTGCCGGCCTTGCGGTCCTGCTGAACAGGTTCCTGGACTGGCTGGTCCGCTAGGCGACTCTATACCCATTACAATTTCACGACAATTCACGCTTATATACGTTCACGGCCCGTTTCCGCTCGGGTGCATAGGCGTGCCATTTTGTTGCCGGGACTGCGTCCGGTTTGACCTGACGAAACTCAAACCGCTCGAAAAGCCGGCGCGCGCCGGCTTGATTGGTACAGGCGAAGAGATAGGTCAGGCCGCGTGCCTGCCCTTCGGTGATCGCTTTTCCGACCAGGCGGCTGCCAATGCCTTCGCCGTGGAAGCGCCTGAGGGTGTAGAGCCCAGCTATTTCCCCTGCATTATCATCGGCATACGGCAACAACGCGCATAACCCGACGAGGTCGCGCTCTTTCCCCAGGCGCGCCCCATAGCCGTGCAGCAACAACTGACTGATCTCGGAGGGAGTCCGTTTTTTGAGCGCGCCTTCTTGTTCGCCTCGCTGTATGAGCCGTTCGGCTTCGGGGAAATCATCCAGGGCCAGGCGTTCCGCCTGACAGTAGTCGGTCAGGGTAAAAAACGTCCCACACCCTTCGTAGGTAAAGAGTTCTTTTGCCAGGCTCGCCGGCGAGCACAGGGAGACTGAGGCGACGCCGCCTTCCAGGGCTAACCGCGCTGTTTCCAGTTGCCGGTGTCGCTCGTGAGGCATCTCCCCGCGCGCACCATGAGCCTGCAATTCTTCCAGGTGCGAACCGTTCAGAAAGGATAAGGGCGCGCCGCTGGCCGTTAATCCACCCCGCGGGTCCAGAATCACGAGCTTGTAAACGGTGAGGCGATTGGCGAGTCGCCGGGCGCTCGCGAGAGCCGGCAGGCGGGTCTGGGCCGGCCAGAGCCCTATGAAAACGGGAACCGTCCGCAGGGTTTCCAGAATGATGAGGCAGCGCTGCTCTTCATCGCCCTCGGGCGACAGGAGGACGGGGGCAGGGAGGCCGTTCAGCGCGTGAGATAACTGTGTATGCAGTTCCTCAACCGCCTGGCGCTCTGGTGTGGATGCGTCTGTTTCCATGAGCAAAATCACGCGGGTTTCATTCAACCCAAGCGCGCACAAGACCGCCTGGACCGCGTCTCGGTCCCTGGGCGCGGTGATATCTTTTGCCCGCAGGGCGAACAGCAGGCTCTTTTCCCGAAATTCCTTGAGGTAGAAATCCCGCTCCGCGGTTGAAAAATCAGGCCGTGTGGTTTTCATCTCGGTTTCTCACCAGGCTTCTCAGCCCAATAATTGTTTTCGGAGACTGTCCTTCCCCGGACTCTCCCAGGCCAGGCAGATTTCCTGCTGTCGGGCGACCACAAACAGGAGCAGGTCCCGCACCGGAAACGGGGTCAAGTGCTCAAGGGCCAGAGCGCTGGGCCCCAGCCGCGTATACACAACGCTGTGCTCTTTGCCTGAGAGGTCTGTTTCTCCCAGGGAAAAATCAGCAATAACCCATTTCCCGTCTTCGAGAAACGCCAGTGGAATCCGCCCGGTGAGGAGCGTATTGCCGCCATGCAGAACAAATTCCTCGTCTACAAGGCATTCGGGAGCGCTGCGTATACGTGGCCAGAGGGCGGCCCCGACCTGCCGCACCTCGTCAGCCAAAGGCGTGTCCGCGCTGTCCTGCCCGGCAGCGGCCGCCTGGAGCGCCGCTGCCACGGAGTAGTCCTGCCTCAGGTGTACCACTGTCTGCGTCATAAGACGGTCCAACTGCGCTTGTTGCCGCGAGGCCGTTCCCCGCTGAGGTCTGGTCTGGGGCTGGCGCGTGCGCCGTCCCTTGGCAATGAGTCGCCGTCTGTCCGTTACCCAGTCTATATCGGAAGGCTGCCCGGCAGCGGCAACCAGCTCTTCTTGGGAGTCAGGCGACTCGGGCACGGACGAAAGGTCCGTCCGGTCGGCATCGCTCTGAGGGATAGCCTGCCGCTCTGTGCCGGGGAGGTCGCGCAGGACCGTATGCAGCACGCTGTTCTTTTTTTGTGTCTCTGACGGCGGAGGTACGGGAAACACGACGTATTCCCGGGCGCGCGTAGCTGCCACATACCACAGCCGTCTCTCCTCGGCAGCTTCCCGCTGGCGTTCTCGGGCCTCAGCCTCCTGCCAGCCCAGGGTGCAACACTGGAGGGTGCGCGGACCAAGGTGGAGTTCAAGACGATTATCTGTGCGTCTCACCAGGCCGGGACGGGTCAACCGGTTGGGCGGCGCTCCGGACTCCGCCACCACGACCAGCGGAAATTCCAGTCCTTTGGCCTTGTGAATGGTCAGGACGTGGAGTGCGTCTTGCGGCTCATCAAGAGCGCTCGCTTGTTCGGTCTGCTTTTCATCGGATTCATCCAGCGCAGAGGCGAGCTGACGGTCGAAAAAGTCCAGGGAGAAATCCTGCGCAGCGCCGTATTGGCCGGACATATCGCGGAGCGCCTCAACACATTGGAGCATCGTGTGGAGCCCCTGCTGTTTATGGAGCCCCTGTTGTCCGTGGGGACGGCCGGCCAACAGCGGGAGTAAGGGGGTGTGGGCATACATCTCGGTGAGCAGAGCCGAAAGCCCGGCCCCGCCACTCTGGGCACTCTGTACAATGCGGGACAGTCTCTGGTGGAGGGTACGCAGCACCGCAAAAGCGGCATGCAGCCGGTCGGCACAGGGCAACTGTTCCGGGATTCTGCCGCCGAGATAGTCGAAGGTCCCGCCGGCACAGCGAAATTGCGCCAGCTCTTCGTCTGAAAAGCCAAAGAGTGACGAGCGCAGGGTTGCCACCAGGGCCGTGGCGTCCGCCGGATGGATCAACGTTCGTACACACGCCTGTATATCGGTCCGTTCCTGACTTGCCGTAACCCGCCGCCCGCCCGTGCTCCGGCACGGGATACCGGCCTCTCGCAGGGCTCGCTCATACAGCTCTACGCCCCGATTCGTTCGACACAGGATCGCGATATCGCCATACCTCAGAGATTGGCCTGTCTGTGTTGCCAGCGTCTGCTGCTCAACATTGTGACGGATAAATTGTGCTGTGCAGCGCGCTTCGAGCGCGTCCTGATTCGTCTGTTCGAGTGGCGCTGCGGGAGGCAGGTCCAAGAGCAAGAACGTCGGCCCCGCTTCGTTCTCATCACTGCTCACCGTACGCAGGGGCAGATACCCCGGTTGGTCCGGGTCGTCCGTATTGTCCAGCACCTGTGAAAAGAGGGCGTTCATCTGTGTCACCAGGGCCGTTCGCATCCGAAAATTCGTCGAGAGGCTGAGGACGCTCCCCTGTCGTTCAAGCGCTGAGCGAAGCAGCTGATAGACTTCGAGGTCAGCCCGCCGAAAGCGATAAATGGATTGCTGGGGGTCGCCGACCAGAAACAGTTTCCCGGCGCGGAGGGCAACCTGCGTCCAGCGCTCTGTTCGGGGTTGATCCTCGGCCAGGAAGAACAGAATTTCGGCTTGCAAGGGGTCGGTGTCCTGGACTTCATCAACCAGCAGGAAGTCGAATTTGCGTTGAAAATAGCGCCGCAGTTCACGGTTCTGCTTGAGGCCGTCGCGTATCAGCATCAGCAGGTCCGGAAAATCGAGGCTGCCCTGTCGCTGTTTCCTGGCCTGATAGGCGCGCAGATAGCCGCCCAGCCAGCCGGCCAGGCCAACCGCCAGATTATGCAGCCAGGCGGCTCGGGTCTTGAGATGCAGGGCCTTGAGTTGGGCGAGCAGCGTCCGCGCTTCGTCGAGCGCGGCGGTCGGTTGCCAGTTCGTCCGTCTCCCCTTGCGAGGCCGGACGGTCAGGCGGTGTAACAGAAAGTGTTCCCAGGCCGCGGCATTGTCCTGCCAGGCAGCGGTTGGAACGATATCGGTCAGGGTCGCGATTTGCTCGAAGGCCGGGTCTGTTGGGTCGTGACAACAGTCCCGCAGCGCCGTCAGCCGGGCGACAGCCCGGTGGGTCTCGGTACAGTATGCCGGGATATCGGCATCGACGGCCGCCGGCAGCCAGTCCAGGCAGTCGCGCTGTTCGACCAGAAAATCGCACAGCGCCTTGAGATGGGGCAGGGAGAGACCGGCGCGAAACGCCTGGCGTATCAGGTGCGCGCTGTCGCTCCCAGGTTGCAGCTCCTGGCTGAGCCAGGTCTGCCAGACCTGGTCGCGCAGCCGGCTGGCCTCGGCCTGGTTCAAGACCGTAAAAGCCGGGTCCAGCTCGAACTCCAAAGCTCGTTCGCGTAACAGGGTCGCGCAGAAGGCGTGGATGGTCATCACCAGCGCCCGCTCAAGCTCGGACAGGGCTGCCTGTAAGGCCGTGCGCTCTGCCTCGGGCAGGGCAGTTTGGAGGGCGGACTCAAGCGCCGCGCGGAGTCGCGTCCGCAGTTCCGCCGCGGCTTTCTCCGTAAAGGTGATAACCGCGACCCGGCCCAGCGGACTCCGGCCGGTGCGCAGCAGGGCCAGCAAACGATTCAGCAAGAGTTGTGTCTTGCCGGTTCCCGCTCCGGCTTCCAGTAAGAACGTGGTCTGAAAATCCGAGACGATACGCTGCTGAGCGTCGTTGTCCGAAAGGAGAGCCTGGGTCATGTCTGTGACCGTACCCAGCGCCAGGCCGTTGTGTGGGGGTCCTGTAGTTTCTGTGTCGCCCACTCAGCGCCGTGCGGAGAGCAGATTGCGGGAAAGGCGCAGGACTGGCAGGTATCTGGAGTGGGAAAGAACAGTCCGGCAGTCAGGCCCTCGGCCAGGCGGGTGATGATCGTCCGGAGGGTTCCGAGCCTTGCCGCCTGGGTCTCTGCGGTCAGGGACTTTTTGTCGGGCTGAGTCGTGCCGTCCACACTCGTATATTCCGCTCCGACCCAGTCCAGGTCCGGGCGGAGATGCTGAGCGGCATAGAGATAGAGGGGCAGTTGGAGCGTGGTTCCACCGGCAAAGCCCCGAGTTGGTGTCCGACCCGTCTTGTAGTCCAGAATGCGGGCCTGCCTGGGTTGCACAAGGTCAATGCGCTCCGCCGAAATATCAATCCGGTCAATCCGACCTCGAAGCTGGATTTCTTCCCCCGTATCGAGGCGAAAGGGAACGGGCATATCAGGGGTTAGGAATCGGGGCTTAGGGGTTTGCTCCGATTCCTGACTCCCCGCCCCTGGTCCCTCTGTTCCGGGGCCAAAAAATACCTCAAACGCGACTGGACAAAAACCGTGCGTCGTCTGGCGCTCGCGCTGGAGAAAGGCGTGCAAACGCCGCAGCAGGCGTTCACGCTCCAACTCCCAGAGCAGGGGCAGGCCGACCGGCCGTGTCTGCGCACATAGCGCAAACTGCTCTTCTGCTATCTGGGTCAGCAGTCGCTGCTCGTCATCACGCCGTTGCGCCGACAGGGGCAATTGGTCCGTGTGTTGGAGGCGGGAGAAAAACTCGTACAGGATGGCATGGACTAACACGCCACGGTCGCGCGGCAGGAGGGTAAGAATCTGTTCCGGTTCTTCCCACGGCTTGAGCGCCAGCACGGTCTCCAGAAAATATCGAAACGGACAGCGCGCATAGGTTTCCAGGCTGCTTGCGGACAAACACAAGCCCTGCGGGAAGATGTGCCGACGTAGCGTGTTTGTGACGCTCTCGGCCTGCATACAGCCGTCAAAGGCCGTGAGGCGCGGCTGCTCACGTTGCGCCAGCGCCCGGGCCGCAGGAACAAAGAACGGCATTGTCTGTAGACCGGGCTGAACCGTCTGCACAGCGGTGCTGTGGTTGAGGTGATGCGCATGAGTAAACGCATAGGCCAGGTGGAACTCCAGTGCGTCCACCGCCTGTTGGGTGCGCTGGGTATACCCTCCAGTCGTTGATACCCAGCGGCTCCGGTGTTGCAGGTCTGCCAGCGTTGCCTGACGGCCACACAGCACACTGACTGTCTGTAAGAGGAGCGTAGCGGGAGGGCAGGCTATTCCCTGGACAGTGCGTGGGTAGCTCAGACATAACATCTCCTGCGCACCCTGGGTCGCCAGCATGAAAAGGAGCTGTTGGTGTTCGACCGCCCGGCGGCGGGCCGGCACGTCCATGGTCAGCACTTCGGCCAGATGCTGGCGCTCGGTGTCAGACAAAACAGGGTCCTGAGAGGGGAGGCGAACCCCGGATTCCTGCGCAAGGCCCGGCATGATGATCGCTCGAAAGCGGAGACCGGCCGCCTGGGTCACATCGCCAAGAAAGACGCCGGTCGTGTGCGTTTTTCGGGGTCGCACCTTTCTCCAGGCAAGACAGGTCAACACGGCCTCAAGCCATTCCTCAGGGCGAGTTGTTTCAGCCAGGAGCGGAGAGAGAGTCCAGAGGGTCTCCGCCATAGCCGGTTCCCCGTCGCTCCACGCGGTCTCGCCGGACGCATAGTCTTCATACATCTGCAGGAAGCGCAGGAAGTGGGCCAGCCAGCCTTCCCAGGTCTGTTGGGCTTGAACCGTTTTCACATCCGCCAGCAAACGGTCCATAAACCTGACAAGCAAACGGAGGGCGGGCGCGAGCCGTTCGGTACGTCCCTTTGGCATGTTTTGGTAGCGTGCTTCCAGGGCGGCGAGTCGAACGCGCCATTCCTGGCCACCGCGTCCTATCCCGGCCTCCAGACACAGGGCTTCCCACTGGGCGATCTGCGCTGCTGAAACAGCTTCCCCGATCAGGTCTTGAAATGGAGGGCGAGCCAACCTGAGAAAGGCGAACAGGCGCGACCGTGAACAGTCTTCTGACAAGAGGTGACATAGCGCCTGCATGGCTTTTCCCTGTGGTGTGGCCAGCACGGGCCGCTCCCCAACACAGCGACACGGAATCCCGAGGCGGGAGAGCGTTTCCAGCAGCAGCGGACCGTATGTTTTCGACTCGGTGAGGAGCACGCCAATCTCGTCAAAGGCATAGTCCTGATCCCGCACCAGCGAAAAGATCATGCGGGCAATCTCCCGCGCCTCCTGGGTCTGGTCTGGCGCGGAAATGATATGAAGAGAGGCATCCGGGAGCGTGGAGGCCGGCCGCGGCTCCGCGGCGCGTTCAAAAAGCCGGGTCTGAACCTGAGAGAGGGCACAGGAGGGGGCCTGCGGGCGGGCTAAGGCAGAGGACTGAAAGCCGAGCCGGCTGAGCCAGCTCAATGTGGGGGTCACGGCCTCGTAGGCCGAGCCATCTCGCCAGGGAAGAAAGACCAGCGTATCCCTGTGGGTGAACAGCGTCTCCAGAAAATGCTGCTGTTGAGCGGTATACTCAAGACCGCCATACACAAGCAGCGGCTCGTCACTCAAAACCCCTGTTTGGGCCTGGCCGGTGAACAGACTGGCGTCATCAACGAGCCGCCGTTCGTCCAGGTAGGCTTCATACCGCGTATAGAAGTCCAGCAAACGCTGTATTTTCTCTCGATACAAGACGTCTCGCGCAGGAATCCGGGTATACAAAGCGCGCAGATGGTGGGGCCGGACACCCGCCTGCTTGAGGTCTGCCAGGGTCTCGCTCAAGAATTGGGGAAACCGGGGCTGCCGGGCGAGCTGCGTCTGTCCCAGCAAGAGATATTTGACGAGCAGCGGCGCCAGCGCGGCTGAGACCCGACGTTTTCCTTCCCGTTTCAGTCGCGCTTCGGTCAGGCGCGCCGCATAGTCGAGCAGCGTCGTAAACCGCAGGCCGATATGCCCGTTACCCGCCCTGGCAATGGCGGCGCTGAGCTGCGTCCCGATGACATCACTGGGAACAATAATCGTGAGTGGCGTCAACGGGTCGGCCGTTTTCAGCGTGTGGACAGCGGCAATGAGCGCCTCTTGCAGGACGGCAAGCGAGTCGGACAGAAATACTCGCTTTTGCAACATGTTTCCCTGCTTATGGGGCAGGTCAGGTTTTTGCAAGCGCTGCCAGCCTGAGCGCGCGGCAGCTTGCGTCGCCGGTCCCCTCACCCCCGCATCTTGTCGGGGCAAGCCCCTGTGGTGGCCCGCCCGCGGGGCCGGCCCTGCGACTCCGTTCAAAGTGAACGGCGGCCTTGGCGGGGGCCGCTCGTATCGCCGGAGGGGCGCCTGAGAGCAGATGACGCTGCTGTGTCGTCACCCGTCATTCCTGCACAAGAACGTCACCCCTGTGAAAACAGGGGCAGGAATCCAGCCCCGCCCCTTATCGGAAACCGTCCTAGCGCTTGAACAGCACCACTTCGAGCGTTTTATCGCTATAGCGGTGCTTGAAACTCGATATCGTTCCCCTCACACCAATACGTTTGTTGAAGTCGGGGGGAAACGCGGACGACACCGCGGCGAGTTTGCGGATATCAGGGTCATCGACACTGCCGCGGACAAAGAAATTGCCATCCCTCAGAGAGAGCGTGTACTCGTAGTCGGGCATGTCATCGCCAATCCCCATTTCCCGCTTGGCCGCAGAAACCGGGACACGACGGGGGAATTCCATGTGCAGGATATAGGCATTGCCCTGTTCCTCGACCGTGTATCGCTCGCCGTAGCGACGTGAACGTTCAGTCTTTTCATCAAACTCCGGCGTGTAATAGCCCTCAATCGGCTGGTCGCCCTTATCCGGCGTCCGTCCGCCGGAAGCACCGAGAAAAGGGGCCATCGCCGGAGCAAGGGGGAGGCCATAGAAAGTTCCACGCAGCGGAGTTTCTTCGGTTGGGACGCCCTGAAAGAAAGATTCGCGCAGGCGGATGAGGGTCTCGACCGAGGCAATCAGAACACCGAGAAAGATAAATTTATTCGCCGCCTGACTGAAGAGATCTCCTCCTAAAACAGCACTATAAACGGCCAGGAGAATAATTGGATACAGGACCATATTGAACAGGATATTCAGGCTGGTCGCCGTTCCGACATGAAAATAGCGCGTATCCCCAATAGCCTGCTCCAGAGCGCGCTTGGTTGAGAGCGGCAGCGCACCAAGGATGGGCTGAGCCGAGGCCAGGAGCGTTCCCAGAATTGAATGGTTTTGCGTCGGCTGGACGCGGGCCAGGGCCTGGGCGTAGGTGCCGGCCAGTTCGCCTTCAAAGACCTTTTCCTGAACAACCTTTTTGGGCGCTACCGGTTTGGGTGTTGGCGCCGTCACTGCTGGCGCTACGGCAACGGGCGCCACCGCAGCAGGCGCGGTGGCTGAAGCCGGTGCGGCCACCGGGGCCGCCGCGCCATTGGCCGCCGGAGCGGCTTCAGATGTTGGGGCCTCAGCCGGAGCGGCCTCGCCCCCTTCGCCCTTGAAGCGAGAGGGGAAATCATCCCCAAACGTCTGCTCGGGATGGAGCTCCTTGGCCCGCGCCAGTAACACCTCTTCCGTCTCCACAATGTCCGGGTTCGGGATACAGCAGTCCACCGGACACACGGCCGCACACGCTTCTTCGTCGAAAAAGCCCACGCACTCCGTGCATTTGTCCGGCACGATATAAAAGATGTCCTCATCAATGGCCGGATGGGTGGCGTCGTTCAAGTCCCATTCCACCCCGCCTTGATAGATGGCGGTATTGGGACACTCGGGCTCACACGCCCCGCAGTTAATACAGTCCTCGGTGATTATCGTCGCCATACTGAACGGTTCTCCTTCTGCAAGCGGGCCGGTTGTCGCCCGCTGAGGATAGCAGCCCTTCATCTAACGGGTTTACCCCGCTCGGTCAACGCAACCGGGCGCTGACGTATTGACAGATATGGATTGCAGACCTAGTGTGTTCTCCTCATTTCATTCCCATAAGGAGGACGTATGAAACAGAAACTGCTCTGGTCGCTGCTGGGGGTCTTTGCGGCCGGCTGCCTCATCGGGACGCCGGCCTGGGCGGATCACCATGAGAAGGCAGAAGAGACGGCTGAGGCTGCTGATGAGCAGACGCCTGAGGCCGCCGGGCCGATTGACATCAACATGGCGGACGCTGCCGCTTTGCAGACGCTGCCCGGTATCGGTGAAACAAAAGCCGCGGCCATTATTGCCCATCGCGACGCAAACGGCCCGTTTGCGACTGTAGACGATCTGAAAAATGTCAAAGGTATTGGTGAGAAGACGCTTGAGAAACTGAAAGCGCAAATCACCGCCGGGGCCAGCGAATAACCGGCGACGCCGGCAACGGAACAGCGGCGCATCTGAACAATGCTATCGGGGCGGCCTGCGGGGTCGCCCTTCTTTTTTGAGGATTCGTGTGGCGCACGTTGACTCTTTCTCCCGTAACGCCGAACTCGAAGCCAAGCTGACCACCCTGCCGACCAGTCCCGGCGTCTATAAGTTCACGGACCGCACCGGCAGCGTGATCTATGTCGGGAAAGCGAATAATCTGCGCGCCAGGGTCAGACAATACGCCCGCGGTGGGGACGGCCGCGCGCAAATCCGTTTTCTCCTCGCCCAACTGACCGATGTCGAGGTCATTGTTACCCAAACCGAAAAAGAAGCTCTGCTGCTCGAAGACACCCTGATCAAGCAGTTCCGGCCTCGGTATAATATCCGGCTCAAGGACAATACCGCCTATTGGCACGTCAAGGTCACCCAGCACGACCAGTGGCCACGCCTGCTCCTGACCCGTCAGATTGCGAAAGACGGCAGTCGATATCTGGGCCCCTTCCACTCCAGCACGGCAGTCCAGGAGACCCTGGAAATCATCCGCCGCGTCTTTCCCCTGCGAACCTGTACGGACACCGTCTTTCGCAACCGCACCCGGCCGTGTCTGGAATATCAGATCAAACGCTGCCTCGGTCCCTGTACCCTGCCGGTTGACCCCGAAGACTATCAGCACCAACTGAAAAATGCCCTGCTGCTGCTTGAAGGTAAAAGCACCCAACTGACAGACCGCCTCACCCGGCAGATGAACGCGGCCGCTGACGCCCTGCGTTTTGAAGAAGCCGCCCGGCTGCGGGATCAAATCCGGGCCATGACAAAGACCGCGGAAAAACAGCAGGTCGCCACTCCCCTGGGGAACGACCAGGACGTGTTCGGCCTGTACCGCGAGGGCGGGCTGATCGAAGGCCAAGTCCTGTTTGTGCGCAGCGGGAAACTGGTCGGCAACCTGGCCTATAGTTTTACTGACAATGAGTTCCCCGACGCAGAGGTCGTGGCTGAGTTCCTGAGCCAATTCTACCAGGGCGGTCGGTTTGTCCCCGACGAGATTCTTGTCCCGGTCGGACTTGACGATGCCGACATCCGGGCGGAACTCCTCTCGGAACGGAAGGGCAAGAAGGTCGGCCTGCTCTGTCCGCAGCGCGGAGCCAAACTGCGGCTGGTGGAAATGGCCCAGGAAAATGCGCGTCACAGCTTTGTCGAAAAGCGGCGGGGAGAAGAACACAAGGAGAAAACCCTGGAGAACCTCCGCCGGGCGCTGCGTCTGCGAAACGCGCCAAAACGGATTGAGTGTTTCGATATCTCAAATACCCAGGGCAGTCTCTCCGTCGGTTCCATGGTGGTCTTTGACGAGTGCGAGCCGGATAGGAACCGCTACCGCCGTTTTCGGATCAAAACCGTCGCAGGCGCGGATGATTTCGGCATGATGTATGAAGTCCTGACCCGCCGCTATCAGCGCGCCCTGGCGGAACACGACCTGCCGGACCTCCTCATGGTGGACGGCGGCAAAGGCCAACTCGGCGTGGCCGTCACGGTGCTGCAAGAATTGGGAATTACCGAGGTCGATGTCATTGGCCTGGCCAAGATGCGGACCGAGCGGGACCCGTTTGCCGAAGAAGTCGCCCATTCCTCCGAGCGCGTCTTTCTGCCCGGTCGCAAGAATCCGGTCGTGCTCAAGCCCAACGCCACGGCGCTCTTCCTTCTGCAACGCATCCGGGATGAGGCCCACCGCTTTGCCATTACCTATCACCGCAACCTGCGGGCCAAAGAGCGGCTCAGTTCGCCGCTTGAGGCGATTGCCGGCGTTGGCCCGGCCAGGCGCAAAGCGCTCTTACGGCATTTTGGCAGTCTGAAACGCGTGCGTGCCGCCGCACCCGAAGCGCTGGGCCAGGTCGCGGGGATCACCTCGGCCCTCGCAGAAAAAATACACCAGCACTTACGGGCACATCCCGCTCCGCGCTAGTGGGGAGGGGTTAGGGGTTGGGGGTTGGGGATTAGGGGTTGGGGGTTAGGGAATCAGGAGAGCCCGTCATTCCCGTGCAAACGGGAATCTCATCCCTTGCTCCAACGTATCGTGAAACGCTCTAGTGGAGAGGGAATCAGGAGGGTCTGCCATTCCCGCAAAAACAGCCGTCATTCCCGTGCAAACGGGAATCTCATCCCTTCTTCTCCGGTCGATGCTCATCCATCTCGCTCTGGCCTATCTCTTGGGTCAGGCCGGCGTGGCCTGGGGCTGGCAGGTGGCTGCGCCCCTCTGGCTGGGCGGACTGCTGACCCTCAGCGTGGCCGGTTGGATCATCGGCGGCCTCCGTCTGGCCGTTCTGGTCAGTCTGCTGAGCGGCGCTTTCCTGGCCGGCAATCTCAGCCTGCATCGGGTTTACACTCCCGATTTCCCGTCACACCACCTTCGGCAGTTGGCTTTACCCCAAAAAGTCCTCCTTGAAGGCTGGCTGTTCCGGGAACCGGAACGGGGTCCGGCCCGTGGCCGGTTATACCTTGAGGCGCAACGGGTCTGGCAAGACGGGCAGCCACGACCGGCAACCGGCAAGGTGCTCGTCACCGTGCGGCATCTCCAGGACCGCTGGCAGTACGGTGAGGTGGTGCGGCTTGCTATCAAACTCCGCGTCCCGCGCAATTTTCAGACGCCGGGCAGTTTTGATTATGCCGGCTATCTGGCCCGGCGGGGTATCTATCTCACTGCTTTTGTGTGGGATGACCGGAAAATCGAAAAGATCGAACCGGCCAACAAGCCCGGTACTTGGCTGCGTCACCGGCTTGAAAACATCCGTCGGACCGTCGGCACCTTCTTTGACGCGCAGCTTTCAACCACAGCCGCGGCCATTCTCCGCGCGCTGATTATCGGCGATAAAAGCCGACTCGAGCCGGAGCTGCGCGACAGCTTCACGCGGGTCGGTGTGGCCCACGTCCTGGCCATTTCTGGGCTGCACATCGGTTTGGTGGCAACCCTGGCGTATGGGGCCTGGTGGTGGCTCCTGGCGCGGAGTCAGTCCGTGCTGTTGATGTGGTCGGTACCCAAACTGGCTGCGCTGTGTACGCTGCCGGTCGTGCTGCTGTACGCCGGGCTTGCCGGCGGCAGTGTTTCGACCCTGCGCGCGGTCATTATGGTGACGGTCTTTCTCACTGCACTGCTGCTGGACCAGAAAGAGGAGGTCTTCCGCAGCCTCGCCCTGGCCGCCCTGATCGTATCGCTGCTCTGGCCGGGGGCGATCTTCGACATATCTTTTCAGCTTTCCTTTGTGGCTGTCCTGGCCATTTTTCTCGGTCTGCATCGTTTCCAGTCCTGGTGGGATAATCGAGACGAAACGCAGGCGGTCTACCTCTCCCTGTGGCGACGGCGACTCCGTCGCTGGGCGGTCCTCTACGGCTTGGTCTCTCTCAGTGCGACGGTCGGGACGCTCCCGCTGGTTGCGACCCATTTTCATACTGTCCCGCTGGTTGGATTTGTGTCCAACCTGCTGTTGGTCCCTTTCCTGGGGAGTGCCGCCGTGGTGTTGGGTCTGGCTACGGCAGCGCTGGTGTTTATTCACACGGGCGTTGCGACCCTGGTTGTGTGGTGTGCCGGAGCCGTGGTTTCGCTTGGTGTATGGATGGTCGAAGCCCTGGCCGCTTTGCCCTTTGCCGCCACTCACTTTGTGACCCTCACGCTTTTTGAACTGCTTGTGTTTTATACCTGCTGCGTTTCCCTGCTGTTCTCCTCACGCCTCCGGCCCGCCGGGCTGCGATGGGTCTTTCTCTCCTGCCTGTTCAGCCTGATGCTCTTTGATGGTCTGTACTGGCTGACCCAACGCTATTTTCAGACCGAGCTGCGAGTCTCTTTTCTCGATGTCGGACAGGGTGATGCGGCTGTGGTCGAGTTTCCCGGCTCCCACGTCATGCTCATTGACGCCGGCGGGTTCATGAGCCAGACCTTCGATTCGGGTCGGGCTCTGGTTGCGCCTTTCCTGTGGCAGCGGAAAATCGGACGCATAGACACGCTGGTCCTCAGTCATCCCAACCTCGATCACTATGGCGGGCTGGAGTTTCTGGCCGAGCACTTTGGCGTTACAGCCTTCTGGTTCAATGGTGAAGAGCGGCCAGACAGTCGGCGTTTCAGACGACTCATGGCCACGTTGCAAGAGAACGATATCCAAATTCACACCCTATGCCGCGAGACGCCGGACTGGGAAATCGGTGGGGTGCAGATCCAAATCCTGCATCCACCCTGCGGCCAGACCGGACTGAACACTAACGACGCTTCCCTGGTGCTGCGTCTCAGTCACGGGGAGGTGGATATGCTGTTTTCCGGGGACGTTGAGGCCGCGGGAGAGCGCAGCCTGCTCGTCACAGCGGCCCAGCTTGAGAGCGAGATTCTCAAAGTCCCCCATCACGGCAGCCGCAGCTCAAGCACCCAGCCCTTTCTTGACGCCGTGTCCCCCGAGGTGGCGGTCGCTTCGCTCGGCTATCGGAACCGTTTTCGCTTTCCGGCCCCGGAGGTGGTGGACCGCTATGAGCGGCAGGGCACGACCGTGCTCAGAACGGACCAGGTAGGAACGGTCACGGTGCGGAGCGACGGCAAGCGTTATCGGGTGGAGACCTTCTTGCCATAGTGAAGTTGCGAGACGGATTACTCCGGGTACGAGTATAACTTGACAGTCTCTGAGGGAGGCAGTTACCACCGGAGAGGGCTGGAGTAAATAACGATGCTATGTAGCCACCCGTCATTCCTGCGCAAGCAGGAATCCAGGCCCCCGGCCCCCCGGCTTCTGGATGCCGGATCACAGCCTGCCCCGGACATGATCCGGGGTCCGGCATGACGAGAGCGGGACGGCAACACAGAATCGTAAATCGCGCTAGTGTGAAACGGTCCAGGAGCCTGTCAGGCTCCCCAACTCGAAACCCACTTCAAGTTCTCCAAGCACGGTGACAGGCATGATAACTACCGCAGCACCGGCCACGAATTCAAGCACCTCGAAATGTCCGGCGTGCAGATGCGAGTACGCACTTGTATCAAGAACCAGACGCTCGGTCGGTTTCATCCCCAATACCGTTGGTCAAGGACTCGTTGCGAATGCAACGCAGCGGTAAACTCGTCGAGGTCAGCGGGTGTCCACGTCACATAGCGACGCAAACGGGTACGCCGAGTCTCCAGGTCCACCGCGTCTCGTAGGAGAGCCAGGACAGTGCGGTGCAAACTCTCTCCCCGTTCCTCGCTAATGGCGCGAAGCCGGTGTGAAAGTTCGGCATCGATATTCCGAAGCGTAATCTGTGTGACCGCCATACTGCCCCCCGCATAGCGTTATGACCGCATGAGGTCAAGAATGGGTCAGGGTCAGGTGGAAGGTCTGTTGGGGTTGTATCGGGAGATAGCCGCGCCGTTGGCGATGAAGCGGAAGCGGAGACAACGGGAACGGTGCGAAGCGACGGCAAGAGTTATCGGGTTGAGACCGTGTTACCATCTCCGGCAGCAAGGCTGAGGCTTTCGCCATGACGGTATGGGGTCTTGATCTCCTCTGCCTCCCTCCAGATACACGAAAGCCCGCACCGGAGCGCGGGCCTCAGAAAGAGAGCAAGACAAGCTTGCGGCTCGTGGAAAAGAGTAAATAAGCGGCTGGATGATGCCAAGGGGCCATCCGGGTCCAGACCCTTCGCCTCGCCCTCACTGATGCAGCATTTCTCTCTCCTTAAAGAGAGAACGCCTACCCCGTCCTCAAAACCGATACGTATAGCGCACCTTGAAGCGGCCCTCGCGGCCGATGGAGTGAAAGCTCCCCTCCTCGTCCAGCCAGCGCTGGTTGAAGACCAGAAAGATGTCGTTGCCCGGTTCGATAATCCAGCGGATGCGCGTGTTGAAGCTGAATATGTCCGACACGTTGTCGTACTGGATCAGACTGAACCAGGACAGATTGGGGTTGACGGCGATGTCCAGCCGTACCCGCAACAGGCGCGTGACAAAATTGCCCTCAGGCAGACGGACATCGCTCTGGAGATATTCCGGGCTCAGGAACAGGCGCGGGCCGGGCTGAAAATTGAGACGCAGGTTCCAACTGTCTCGCCGACCGCTGTAATAGTCGCCCCAGAAATAGGCCAGACTGGCCGACAGCTTGCGTTTGTCCGCGGTCTCGGCCTTGACCATATAGCGGCGAAAGGTGTAGCGGTCGGGCAACAGGCGGACACCGCGGCTGATCTCAAAATCCTCGGTCAGGCGTTCCGACTGCTGCCAAGCCCGAAACAGGAGGGTGTCGCCGCTGTCGAAGCGCCACTCACAGGGAAAGACGATGTTGCGGGTGAGGAGGCGGTTCGTGGCCTGGTCGGTAATATAATTGCCGTCAAAGGCGCAGGCGACCTGCCGTGTTCCCCAGCGCCCAGGCCGCGGGGCGGCCTGAAGGAACCAGCCGAAGCGTCGAATGCCGGTGCGCGGCACAAAGCCCATGCTGGCCTCAAAATCCCGTTGCACCTCACGATAGGTGCCGAATATCGTCCAGG
This sequence comes from uncultured Binatia bacterium (SeqCode), assembly GCA_965232605.1. GTDB lineage: Bacteria > Desulfobacterota > Binatia > Bin18 > Bin18 > Bin18. Next base: position 1,377,481 of record CBDDQA010000006.1, read on the forward strand.
TATCGTTGGGCAGATTGATCTGACTGCCCCAGGCCCAGTTCTTGCGCGCCGTGGGACGAAAACTCTTTAAGACAAACGAAGATACGGTGAGGTTGCGCCGGCCCAGAAAGTCGGTGGTTTTATACAGAAAGTCGTGCCCGTAGAGGCCGGTCGGGTCCCCGTTCTCCGGTGTCCGACGGGTGGCGATCAGCCCCATCGAGGCATGCTCTCCGACATCGCGCTTGAGCCGGACCACGCTGAAATTCTCGCCCGGTACAGGGTCGCGTTCCTGGGTCTGGGCGCTGAGTAGCCCCAGGGAGTATTTGCCCACCCGACCGCTGAGTTTCGCGCCGCCAATCAGGTCAACCGGTTTGCCGTCGTCGGCAATGCCGACCCGCCGGCTGAAAAAGGGGATAATCACCAACGGCCCTGAGGTCGGGGTCAAACCGTCCACCGCAAAATTGGGCGCGTCCTCCAGAAAGAACTGCCGCTTTTCCGGGAAAAAGAGCGAGAAGCGCGTCAGGTTGACCTGCACATCGTCCGTTTCGGCCTCGGAAAAGTCGGTATTGAGCGTCAGGCTGAGCGTCAGGCCGGGGGTGGGTTTGTAGAACAGGTCAAAGCCCGGCTTAAAGGACGCGGCATCGCGACGCACCTCGGTGGTCAGAAACGGGGAAAAATCGAGCCCCAGACCCTGGGACCTGTCGCGCAGTCCGGTGAGGCGGCCGGCGCGTGAGACCCGGTTGAAGTCCAGGCTCTGGAGGTAGCCACTCCAAACCGTTTCCTCGTTCACTCGCTTGATGATGCGCTGGACATTAAACCCCCAGCTCGATTGCCCCGGGGCATAGCTGAGGGTCTGAAACGGAATTTCAAATTCCGCGCTCCAGCCGCTCAGTGAGCGCGCAGTCCTGACGTTCCAGATACCGTTCCAGTCCCGGTTTTCGGTCTCCCCCTCGTCTCCAATGAGTTCATCCACCCGCGCCCCAACCGAGTTGGTCTGAAATTTGAACGCGTTGCGACGATCGGCAAACGTATCGAACAGGAGCGTCACCCGATCATCCGCGGCCAGGTCCGCGTCCCGGTTGAAGCGGGTGGCAACCGCCGCGCTCGGGTCGGAGTCGTGACAGATCACCCCGACGTAGAGATGGGTCGCCGTGTACAGGACGCGCACCTCGGTCGGTTGGGAGGCCGGGGCGCCTTCGTCGGGCTCGCGTTGGCGAAAGTCGCTGCCGACCGGCGCGCTCTGCCAGGCCGGCTCGGTCAGCCGCCCGTCGAGGGTGATGGAGTAGGGAATGCGTACGGCCTGCAACGCGACCGGAGCAAACACCGAGACTTCCATATCCTCCAGGGGAATGGTCTGAAGGGTGCTCCCGGACTGTGCCGTCGGCGTATCGGCCGCGGCTGCAGTGGCTAGCGCCAGCACGGCCAGCGCTGCGATGAGCAGAGATATCAGTCGTCTTCCTTGAATAGCGCATCGCGCCAGTCGAGCGCGGCGCGCAGGCCTTTTTCCTGCCGGATCTGGTTGAACGTTTCCTGCTCTTGCGTCCGGGTGGTGTCAAACATGACAACTAGGTCAAGATTCTGGTAGATGCTGTTCAGAAAGCCCATGTTCTCATACGCCCGGTTAATGGCGGCCTTGTTAAACTTCACGCCGACCTGAGCGATCTTGACCAGCTTGCGGGCCGTTTTCTCGCACTCACGCATGAGCTGGTCGTGCGGTACGACACGGTTAATCATGCCCAGGCGTTCGGCCTCCTGGGCGGAGATCATTTCCCCGGTCAGGAGCAGTTCCTTGGCCTTGGCAAACCCGACGCTGAACGGTGTGACCAGGACCGGGGGGCCGGTCCCAAACCGGATTTCCGGCTCGCCCAATACCGCCTGCTCAGAGGCAATTTTGATATCGCATAACTGGGCGAGTTCACACGCGCCAGCCAGGGCATAGCCGTTAATCGCGGCGATATACGGTTTGCTGGAATGCCAGATCTTGAGAAAAATCTCGATGTTGGACTTCAGATCAGTCCGCCAGCTATCCGCAGAGCGGTCGTAGAGTTCGGGCTCGCCCTCTGGCGGCGCGATATTGAACCCCGCGGAAAACGCCCGGCCGGCGCCGGTCAGAATCACGACCCGGAGAGCGTCATCGGCCTCAATCGCATCGAGCGCTTCGCCCAGTTCGGCCATTAATTCCTTGCTGAACGAATTGAGCTTCTGCGGCCGGTTGAGGGTCAGATAGCCGATGGCATCCTTCTTCTCGAAGATCAGGTTCTGATACGTCATAGCCCCTCCTAATTTGACAAACCATAGCGAACCAGGCCGAACAGTCTAGCCCATCCCTCTTGCTCTCAACGGCGAAAATCTCCAGACTCGACAGAACCATGCTGACCTCAGACCTCCTGCTGACGCGCACCCAAGGCCCGTACCTCTATCCACGCTATGTGCGGACTGACGCGCCACGCTTTACCCGGATGGCTGAGGAGTTGATCGCCATCTACGCCGCCCATCAGGGCAAGCCCCGACGAGAGTTGGTCCTGGCGCTGAATCAGTACGCGGAAGACCGGACCGACTTTCGTATCCAGCGCGGGCTGGCCAAGCTGCTGCGCGACGACCGGTGCGAATTTGAGGAACAGGCCGTCGCCCCGCCGCTGGAAATCCGCCGCCGCCTGTTCGCCCTGGCGCGCGAAAACCACCCCGTTGTCTTGCAGCCCGACCATATTCATCCCGTGACCAAAGACGAGCTGATGGCCGAGGTCGCGCGCGAGTACAAAGCCGAGCCGGAACAGATTGCCTGGGCGCTCTACGCCGACCTGGCCGAAAACCATATCCTGACCCGCTTTGATCCGCCCGAGCCGGCGTGGTTGCTCCAACGCTATAATGTCGCCCTGGCGCAGGCCCTGCTGTACCGCTGCGTGCGGATGAAGCTGTCGGTCTTTCGGAACATTCCGAGCCGTTACAAGCAACTCTTCAAGTTCATCAAATTCTATCAGCTCATGCACGCCATTGAGGGTGATCTTGACAGCGGCTATGAGGTGCTGCTGGACGGGCCGGTCAGCATGTTCCGTCTGTCCCAGAAGTACGGCCTCAAGCTGGCCGTTTTCCTGCCGGCCCTGCTGTTGTGTACCCGCTGGAAGATGGAGGCCGAGATTGTCACCGCCGCCGGCGAGCAGCGCTATTTCCCCCTCGACGAGAGTGCCAGGCTCGTCTCTCACTATCGGGACAGCAGCATGTACGACTCCCTCCTCGAAAAGACCTTCGCCGAACGCTTTCACGCGACTGAGAGCGGCTGGCAGATTGAACGCGAGGTGGCCATTATCAATCTGAAAGAGACCGTTTTTATTCCGGACTTTGCCTTTCGGCACACGGACGGGCGCACCGCGCTGATGGAAATCGTGGGCTATTGGCGGCCGGAGTACCTGAAAAAGAAGCTCATGAAGCTGCGCCGTTCAGGCCGGCAGGACATGGTGATTGCCGTGTCGGCCAAGCTGAACGTCAGCCAGGACGACTTTACCGACGTGCCGGGCCGGGTGTTCTTTTTTAAGAATCGGATTAACCCCAAAGAAGTCATCGCTCGGCTTGAGCAAGTGGGGCGGGACGCCCGTCAGGAGACGTAAGGATGTATGAGTCGCCATTCCTCATCGGGGGTGGAGATGCGCTAAAGGCGCGCTTTCTCACGCTTCCCATAGTGGGCTGGGAAGAGTTCTCATCGCTTTCCTTTGAGCATTGAGTATGGAAAGATACTCTGCGAGGTAACGAGTATGCACGTCACCGTAGAAGGAACCTATGCGGACGGGAAAATCGAACTCTCCGAGTCGCCGGCAGGAGTCAAACACGCCAGAGTCCTCGTCACCTTTCTCCCTTCTGTGGCAGAAACTTCACCTAGCCATATGACCTATGGCCAGTTCGCCGGCGAGGTCCTGTCCTCAGAGGAAGACTTTCTGATTGCAGAGTGGCGAGGCCGCTGAAAAAGTAGAATGGCAACAAAATATGTTGTGGATACCCATGCTCTCGTCTGGTTCTTGGAAGGGAACTCCCGTCTTGGACCACTTGCCCGAGATGTTATGGAAGATCAAACGAGTCAGCTGATCGTCCCGATTATTGCCCTATCAGAAGCGTGTTGGATGATTGAACATGGGAAGACCAGTATCCCCACAGGTGACGCTTTTCTGCAAACAGTAGAGACCGACCCGCGTGTCACCATCATGCCCCTTGATCGCCTGGTTCTTCAAAGGACTTTCCCTCTCAAGGAGATCACGGAAATGCATGATCGACACATTGTCGCAACAGCCTTGCTACTCAGAGACCGAGGCGAGACTGTGGCAATTCTGACCAAAGATGCCAATATCAGCGGCTCTGGTCTGGTTTCTACTGTCTGGTGAAGATAGCCCTGAGAGCGCGATTTTTTCGATGTCGCTTTTGTATTCTCCAAACCGCGCTCTCACCATCTCCGGTCAGTCATAGCAGCTTACAACTTCCCCGCCGCTCGCAGCTCTTTGACCTGCGCCTCCTGCACAATGGCGCCGTCTGCATACAGCGCGGCGACCTGCTCTTCCGAATAGGCCAGGCGCTCCTGCAAGACCTCCTCATTATGCTCGCCCAGGAAGGCCGCGCGAAAGGGAATCTCGACGTGCGCGTTGGAAAAATGAAAGGGCGATTTGGCAATCGGAGTCGGACCGAGCAGCGGATGCGGTACATCCTGAAACAGGCCGCGCGCCTGCAACTGGGGGTGGGCCGCAGCACCGGGAATATCCAGGATCGGCGCGGCCGGCACGCGGGCTTCGGCCAGAATTTTCAGCGGCGTCTCGTCGTCTTCAAAGGTCTGGAGCCAGTCTTCGATATATTTCCGTACCTCCGCGCTGCGCTCGACCCGGTCTTCCATGCTGGCGTAGCGTTCGTCCGTAGCCAGTTCCGGCTTGCCCATCGCCTGGGTGAGGGCCGGCCATTGATGCCCGGCAACGGCAAAAACCAGATAGCCTTTTTTTGCCTTGTACACCCCATAGGGGCACACATTGAAAAAGTCTGCGCCAAAACGTTGCGGCACGATCGCGCCCTGACTCATCAGAAACAGCGGAAAATTAACGTAGTCCAGATAAACCAGGGATTCGAGCTGCGACACGTCAATATACTGGCCCTGCCCGCTGCCGGCGCGGTGAAAGAGCGCGGCACAGATAGCGAGGGCGCCATGAATACCCGTATTCGGGTCCCCGAAATAGTTGCCGACATAGGTCGGTGGCCCATCCGGCTCGCCGGTCATGGCCATCACGCCGCTCTGGGCCTGAGCGATAATGTCAAAGCTGGTATGGCTGGCGTACGGCCCGTCCTGCCCGTAGCCTGACACCGAGCACATGATCAGTTTGGCGTTCAGCTCTTTGAGCGTGTCATAGTCCAGCCCGTGCCGGGCCATGACACCAGGGCTGTAATTTTCGACCACCACGTCAGCCTTGCGGACCAGTTGATAGACGATTTCTTTGCCCTTGGGGTGCTTGATCTCAACACAGACGCTTTTCTTGCCGGCGCAGGCGGCCAGATAGAGCGCGCTTTGGCCGTGCTCGACAAGATGAATCTGCCGTCCCAGGTCGCCGCCGGGGGCGCGTTCAATTTTGATCACATCCGCCCCGAGGTCGGCCAGAATCCGGGTGGCGGACGGGCCGGCGAGATATTGGGTAAAGTCGAGCACGGTTATCCCGGACAGGAGTTTGTGTGTCCCGTTTTTCTTGTCAGTCATATCTCCTCCTCAGAGTGGCCGCAGCGCTACGGCCTGTTGGATTGTGACGGATCAACCCGGAATGCACAATACGGCCTCTGTCTGATTGACTCCCGCCGCCAGTCGCCTAGGATGAGGCGCGTGAGAGGACGGCCTCAAGGCCGGCCCGCAGCAGAAAGGACATGGCATGTTGATCAAAATCCCTCGCGGCTGGGAAATCCCCGAGCGCACGGCAACCTCGGAAGATGTCTCCCTTAACCGGCGCAGCTTTCTGCAAGCGCTCGGGATTGCCGGTATCAGTACGCTGGCCGGGTGTGCAAGCTCGGGCGCAAAAGAAGCTCCCGAGATTCGCGGCCGGCCCGAACCAAGCGCCACCGCCGCCCTCTACCCGGCACGGCGCAACGAACGGTTTACCCTGGACCGGCCGTTGACGGCCGAAGTGGATGCGGCCAATTACAATAATTTCTACGAGTTCAGTTCGCGCAAAGAGCTGGTCGCGCGCCTGGTCGAGCCGTGGCAGACCCGCCCCTGGCAGGTCGAGGTGGGCGGTCTGGTCCACAAGCCGCAGACCTTTGATATCGACACTCTGGTGCGGAAGATGCCGCTGGAAGAACGCCTCTACCGGCACCGCTGCGTAGAAGCCTGGTCCATGAGCGTGCCCTGGACCGGTTTCCCCATTAAGGCGCTGGTCGATCTTGTCCAGCCCCTTGCCTCGGCCAAATACCTGCGCATGGTCACTTTTCACGATCCGCAAGCGGCGCCCGGCCTGCGCAACGACACCTATCCGTGGCCGTATCACGAAGGACTCAGCCTGGCCGAGGCCACCAATGAGCTGTCCCTGTTCGTGACCGGCATCTACGGCCATGAGCTGACCAAACAGCACGGCGCGCCGATTCGGCTCGTGGTGCCGTGGAAGTATGGCTATAAAAGCATCAAGTCGATTGTGCGCCTGGAGTTTGTCGAAGAACAGCCAAGGACCTTCTGGAATACCCTCATCCCCTGGGAGTACGACTTTGTTGCCAATGTGAATCCCGCCATCCCGCACCCCCGCTGGTCCCAGGCGAGCGAGCGCATCCTGGGAACGAGAGAGATCAAGGCCACCCTGCCCTACAACGGCTATGGAGAGTTTGTGGCGTCTCTGTATCAGACATAAAGACAGGCTGCTGACCCTGCGACTTCGCTCCTCCGGGGCGGCTCAGGAGGCGCGCAGTCTCCCTCCGTCGGTCCTGAGCGGAGCGCAGCGGAGGCGCAGGAGGACTTTTCTTCTCGGAGAGGGCGGGATAGAGCAGAATCTCTCATGGCTACTCGCATCCTCGCCGGCGTCCTTCTGGTTTTCTTTTCTCTCTCCTGTTCGGTTCCCCCGGACCGCACGCCCGAGTTGAACCCCGACCCGTCGTTGCTGTATGCGGCCCACGGCCGGCCGGGGGCGTGGTTCAATCCCTGGCGGCCTTCACCCAAGCACTGGACCGACCTGTTCCGCTGGGCGGTCTCGCGGAGCGCCTATACCGGCGAGTGGCGCGACCCGCCGCTCGTGCGGCGGGTGGACAACGACGGTCGCTCGTTTACCAACCCTGCAAGCTCGGCTGCCGTCACCTGGGTCGGCCATTCGACTTTTGCTATCCATGACATGGGGGATGTCTTTCTGACCGACCCCCACTTTGGCAAGCGAGCGCTGATTCCGGCCCGCTTCCATCCGCCTGGCGTGCCCATTACGTCTATTCCGGCTGACGCTTTTGCCGTGGTCTCCCATAATCACTACGACCATCTCGATACCTACACGGTTGAGCATCTGCCTCAGAGCGTGACCTGGTTTGTGCCAATGGGGCTCGGCGAGTGGATCGAAAAAAAGGGCAGAACAGCGGTCGAACTCGACTGGTGGCAAACCGCCCAGCACGGTCGCTGGCGGGTCACCTGTGTGCCGGCGCAACACTGGTCGCAACGTATTGAGCAGGCGCGGGATGCCAGCCTGTGGTGCGGCTGGGTCGTTGCCAACGCCGAACGGACCTATTTCTTCGCCGGCGATACAGGCTATTTCCACGGCTTTACCGAGGTCGGGCAGAAATTCGGTCCGATCGATGTGGCCATCCTGCCTATTGGAGCCTATGAGCCCCGCTGGATCATGCGCTATTCTCATCTGAACCCGACCGAAGCCTATCAGGCGTTTCTGGACCTCAAGGCGCGCTGGATGCTGCCCTGCCACTGGGGCACGTTTCGACTCACCGACGAGCCCATAGACGAACCGCCGCGCGAGCTGCAACGGGTGGTTGAGCGGGCCGGCGGGACGCTCGGTCCCATTAAAATTTTCGCGGTTGGCGAACGGTGGGAAATTCCGTGAGGGCAACAGGGGCGCGGCAGGCCGCGCCCCTGGGTTTCAGGTCACTGGGCAAACGTCTCGATCGCCTGCTGGACGGCCTGGGCGTAGGTCTGGTCTCCGACCGGCACCGGATTGAGGATCGGCAACTGAACGCCGGCTGCGCGGAAGGCGGCGAGTTGCTCCCGGCAGCGGGCGGGCGGTCCGACGACTGACAGTTCATCCGCCATCGTGTCTGTGGCTCCCTGTCCCTGGCCATCTGCGAGTTGGGCTGCTTCCGCTGCAAACCCGCTGTCGTGAAACAGCTTGTTATAGAACGGCAGACCGCCATAAAACCCCAGGTTGGCCTTTGCGGCCTGCATGGCCGCGTCCATATCGTCGTGAATGCAGGACGGAATGCCCGTCGTAATATCAATCTCCGAAAGCGCCCGCCCGGCTTTGGCCGCGCCCTTCTCGACCGCGGCTATGGCTGTGGGCAGCCGACTCTTGGGACAGAGATACAGCATGACCCCGTCGGCCAGCTCGCCGCTGAGGGTGGCGGTGCCCAGGGCCAGGGCGGCGATGTAGAGGGGAACGTGGTGGGTTGCCGCGCGGGGCTGCATGGCCATGCCGGGCAGCTCTTTGCCGGCGGCCATGTCCCGGATCGCACCAATATACTGGCGCATAAAGGTCCGCGGTTTTTCCATTTTTTCCTGGTAGAGGCCCTCAACAATGGGCCGGTGACTTACCCCGAGGCCCAGAATCAGCCGGCCGTGCGAGGTGTCGTCAATCGCGATGGCCGTTTGCGCGCACAGCGCCGGGTGGCGCAGATAGATATTCGCAATCCAGGTGCCAACCTTAATCCGCGAGGTGGCCTGGGCCATGATCTGGCAGTTGATCAGCGAGTCGTTCATGAACTCCGGTGAGAAAATCGCCTCAAACCCAGCCTCCTCGGCGCTCTTGGCCAAGTTCTGCAACTCGGGAAACGTCAGTCCTGACATATTGGCGGCAACTACTCCGATTCGGGCCATAGTCATACCTCCTTTTTCTGGCCAGTTCGTATTTCAATGCGGGGGGCAGCCTATCACCTCTCCACGGCCAGGCAAGAGAACGCGGCCGGCCTCGTTTATTGATTTCTGGGGCTCTTTCCGTTAGCAGCAAGGCATGCTTGCGACAGCGGTATCCGGGGCTCTGGTCGGTATTGACGGGTTGTTGGTTGAGGTCGAGGTTGATGTGGCGCTGGGTTTGCCGCAGTTCACGACTGTCGGCCTGCCCGAGGGGGCCGTCCGAGAGAGCAAGGACCGGGTCCGCTCGGCTATCAAGAACTCCGGCTACGAATTTCCCGCCCGCCGTATTACCGTCAACCTGGCCCCCGCGGCCGTCAAAAAAGAAGGCGCAGCCTATGACCTGCCGATTGCCCTCGGCATTCTGGCGGCGGAAGGCTGGCTGACCAAAGAACTCCTGCCATCCTATGCGGTCCTGGGCGAACTCTCCCTCGACGGCCGAGTCAAGCCCGTCCACGGGGCTCTCCCCTTAGCCGTGATGGCCAAGCAAAAGGGGCTCAAGGGCCTGATCGTGCCCACGGAAAACGCGCCCGAGGCCGCGGTTGTTGATGAAGTCGCGGTCTTTGGCGTGTCCACACTGAGTGAAGCCTTTCTGCTGCTCAACGGTGAGCGGCCACGCGAGGCGACCGTTGTTGATGTCAACACCCTCTTTACCCGGCACTCCGCTTACGAAGTTGATTTTCATGATGTGAAAGGCCAGGAGCACGTCAAGCGCGCCCTCGAAGTCGCGGCCAGTGGCGGGCATAACCTGCTGCTCGTGGGTCCGCCGGGGTCGGGCAAGACCATGCTGGCCAGACGCCTGCCAACCGTGCTGCCCACGCTGACCCTGACCGAAGCGATTGAAACGACCAAGGTTCACAGCGTCGCCGGCAGCCTGAACGGCAAGGCCCTGGTTGCCACCCGGCCCTTCCGTAGCCCGCACCACACCATCTCGGATGCCGGCATGATCGGCGGTGGGACGGTCCCCAAACCGGGCGAGGTCTCCCTGGCTCATCATGGCGTGCTCTTTCTGGACGAACTGCCGGAGTTCCGCAAAAACGTGCTCGAAGTCCTGCGTCAGCCCCTGGAAGACGCTCGGGTCACGATCTCGCGCGCCGTCGGGTCCATTACCTATCCGGCGGACATCATGCTGGTTGCGGCGATGAATCCGTGCAGTTGCGGCTTCTTCGGCGACCCGCAGCACGAATGCAGTTGCTCCCCGCAGCAGGTCCAGCGCTATCGAGCAAGGATTTCCGGTCCCTTGCTGGATCGTATTGACATTCAGGTCGAAGTCCCGGCGGTCAAGTATAAAGAACTGAGTGACAAAGCCACAGGGGAGGACTCGGCGACCATTCGGACGCGCGTGAACCGTGCCCGCGAAGTGCAGCTTCGGCGCTTTCAGCAGCGCAAAATTTTCTGCAACGCGCAAATGTCCAGCCGGGATATCCGCACGTATTGTCAGCCCGACACGGCTGGTGAAAAGCTCCTGGAAAACGCCATGCAGCGCCTGGGGCTGAGCGCCCGCGCCTATACCCGCATTCTCAAAGTCGCCCGCACCATTGCCGATCTCGCCGGCGAGGAACACATCACCGGCGCCCATATCGCCCAGGCCATTCAGTACCGGGCCTTGGATCGGGGGTGAGTGAGGCAGGCAGCCTCCCTTCCTTTAATGAAGACGCCTGAGAAGATTATTGTCGCCAAATTTTACAGGCTGGCAAGCGGACGGGAACCTGCGCGCGAGTGGCTCGGAAAGTTACCTTCGAAGGATCGTAAACAGATTGGCCAGGATATAATGAAGGTCGAATTCGGCTGGCCGTGCGGTCCGCCACTGTGTAAACGGCTGACTGGTTATGAGAGTTTGTATGAAGTCCGTAGCACCCTGACGGGAAGACGTATAGCCAGAGTGTTTTTCATCGTAACGGGGAGGAATATGGTGCTATTGCATGGCTTTCTCAAGAAAACCCAGCTGACGCCCCAGAAAGAATTGAAGACCGCGGAGCGTCGAATGAAGGAGTACAACCGTTATGGCTAAAAAGAATCCACACCTCGGCTCTACGCTTGAAAGCTTACTCCGAGAGGATGGCACCTACGAAGACGCAAAGACGTATGCGATCAAGGCGATTCTTGCTTACAAATTGGAAGAAGCGATGAAGGCGCAAAACCTTTCCAAGGCGCGAATGGCCAAACGTATGGAGACAAGCCGCTCTCAGCTAGACCGTTTGCTTGACCCGGAGAACGAAGGCGTGACGCTGCATACTCTCAGGCGTGCCGCCGCCGCTGTCGGTATGCACCTTGAGCTTGAACTTCGCCAGCATTAGGACCTTGGGCGGAAATGAGGCGCTACTCGGGAAGTATGGCAGCCCAATGAGATTTGAGGACTATGCGATCAATATCGCCCCCATCCCCGAAGAGGAAGGCGGCGGCTATCTGGTGTCCCTGCCCGACCTGCCTGGCTGTATCGCGGATGGCGAGACTATTGACATAGCCATAGCGGAAGCCCGCGACGCCTTCACTGCGTGGACAATGGCCGAACGGGAAGACAAGGGAGAACTGCCCGCGCCAAGAACCTACAGCGGACAATTCGTGCAGCGCCTTCCCAAGACCCTACATATGCGGCTCGCCAAGCGCGCGGCGAGCGAGGGGGTCAGCCTGAATCAACTGGCCGCGACACTGCTCGCCCAAGGGCTGGGTCCGCCATAGGGGGCAGGGCGATTACGCCGACAAAGACGGCCCCTCTCTTTGTTGCCTCCTATGTTTTGGATGGGTTCAGCGCTCCGCCAGTGTCACGGCGTTGGGCTTCCTTGACCGGCAATCCGCGCGGCAAGTTCACGGCTCAGCTTCTGGCCCTCGGCAATCTGCTCGCGGGTCATACGTTGTCGGATTGCGTCCCGGTCGTCCTTGGCCGGATCGTATCCCTGCGCAGCGGCAAGGTTAAGCCAAGCATAACCTTGAACATAATCCTGGGGCACCCCCCTGCCCTCGGCGTACATGAAACCGAGGAAGGCTTGGGCGTCAGCGTTTCCCTGGTCCGCGGCCTTGCGATACCAGGTCACGGCTTGGCGATCATCCTGGGGGACCCCTATGCCCTTGGCGTACATGAAACCGAGGACGGCCTGGGCGCCAGCGTCTCCCTGATCCGCGGCCTTACGACACCAGGTCACAGCTTGGCGGCCATCCTGGGGCACGCCCCTGCCTACGGTGTACATGCCACAGAGGCGGAATTGGGCGCCAGCGTCTCCCTGGTCGGCGGCCTTACGATACCAGGTCATGGCTTGGCGATCATCCTGGGGCACGCCCCTGCCCTCGTCGTACATGATACCGAGGCGGAATTGGGCGCTAGCGTCTCCCTGGTCGGCGGCCTTACGATACCAGGTCACGGCTTGGCGATCATCCTGGGGCACGCCCCTGCCGTCGGCGTACATGATACCGAGGGAGGCTTGGGCGTCAGCGTCCCCCTGGTCGGCGGCCTTGCGATACCAGGTCACAGCTTGGCGGTCATCCTGGGGCACGCCCCTGCCGTCGGCGTACATGATACCGAGGGAGGCTTGGGCGATAGCGTATCCCTGGTCGGCGGCCTTGCGATACCAGGTCACAGCTTGGCGGTCATCCTGGGGCACGCCCCTGCCCTTGGCGTACATGTCACCAAGGAAGAATTGGGCGATAGCGTCTCCCTGGTCGACGGCCTTACGAAACCAGGTCACAGCTTGGCGGTCATCTTGAGGGACGCCCAAGCCGTGTTCGTACATGGCACCAAGGATGGATTGGGCGCTAGCGTCTCCCTGGTCGGCGGCCTTACGATACCAGGTCACGGCTTGGCGATCATCCTGGGGCACGCCCCTGCCCTTGGCGTACATGATACCGAGGCGGAATTGGGCGCCAGCGTCTCCCTGGTCGGCGGCCTTACGATACCAGGTCATGGCTTGGCGATCATCCTGGGGCACGCCCCTGCCCTTGGCGTACATGATACCGAGGCGGAATTGGGCGCCAGCGTCTCCCTGGTCGGCGGCCCTACGATACCAGGTCATGGCTTGGCGATCATCCTGGGGCACGCCCCTGCCCTTGGCGTACATGAAACCGAGGAAGGATTGGGCGCTAGCGTCTCCCTGGTCGGCGGCCTTACGAAACCAGGTCACAGCTTGGCGGTCATCCTGGGGCACGCCCCTGCCGTCGGCGTATATGACACCGAGGGAGGATTGGGCATCGGCATGTCCTTGCTCGGCGGCCTTACGAAACCAGGTCACAGCTTGGCGGTCATCCTGGGACACGCCCCTGCCGTCGGCGTACATGGCACCGAGGGAGGATTGGGCATCGGCATGTCCTTGCTCGGCGGCCTTGCGATACCAGGTCACGGCTTGGCGGTCATCTTGAGGGACGTCCAAGCCGTGTTCGTACATGAGTCCTAGGTGGTACTGGGCACCAGCGTCTCCCTGCTCTGCCAAGTAGACAAAACCCCTTTCCATTTTTTCCTCCGTGCCAGGACTGACGGATGTTATCCTAACCGCCTCCCATGACTCAACCAGGTGCTACGTACTCAATCCGAAGCCAATGCTGGTATATTGGGCGAACTAGACACCTACAGCCATTCTGAATATGCTTACGACTACCACAGCCACTGACGGAGCGAATCAGTGATTAGCGTGCTTTCCAAACCCGTCGATCATATCGACATTCACGATATAGCAGCGTTGATTGAGTCCAAGGTGCCTGAGGGCGAACAGATTGAGTTCAAGGCAAGTCTACCCACAAAAGGGCACTCCACCGACCCGTGGACGTCCGGCAAAGGCCAGATTAGAGATCGAGCCAAGAGGGAGATACTTGAGGAATCTGTCGCCTTCCAGGCGGTTCCACACGTGACGTAACTCCGGCGGAATGGAGCCGACAGCAACCGCGCGGTGAATCGGTCTCCCCGCGTGCGCCAACTCCAGAAGATTGCGGAAGTGCAGACGCACCCGAGGACGCGCCTCCTCGCCCTCGCGTTCTGTTGCGAGGGCCTGGGCGCTAATGAAGATATTCGAGTCGTCCCAGTAGATAAAAACCTTTTCCATGTCATCTTCCGCGCTTAACTCACCGTACCTCACGGCTTAACCAAGCGCTACGTGGCAAATCCGAAACCGACATTGCAATCCCGATTGGCCGCCTCTATAATCCCGATTGGCCGCTTTATCGCCCTCGGTTGCTTTGGCCTGGATTCCGATGTTTCCACGTTTTTCTGTAAACAAGATACAAGAGGCGCTTACCGATACGCCCGTCGTCTTTCTCATGGGACCGCGCCAATCCGGCAAAACGACCCTGGTCAAGACGTTGATTGATGATACCTGGGAATACATCACCCTGGACGACCGGGCGCAGTACGAGATTACCCGCACAGACCCCGTAGGGTTTGTCCGAAATCTACCCCCCAAAAGAATCGCACTGGATGAGGTACAGCGTGTTCCAGAGCTATTCGTATCCATAAAACAATCTGTAGATGAAGACAGGGTGCCCGGTCGGTTTCTGCTTACCGGGTCGGCCAACGCCCTCCTGCTCCCAAAATTGTCAGATTCTCTCGCGGGAAGGATGGAGTCCGTACAACTCACACCGCTGTCGGAATGTGAAATACGAGGCAGCGAATCCACCTTCCTACCCAAGCTGCTACGCCAAGAGGCACCTTCGACACAGGAGCTGCGTGTCAGGGATTATCTGCTTCAGCGCTTGGTTAAGGGGTGCTTTCCAGAACCGGCGCAACGTGCAAGCGAACGGCGCAGTAGTGCCTGGTATCGACAGTACGTCAATACCTTGATTCAGCGGGACATCCGGGACTTCACGCATATCGACCGCCCCGAGGCGCTGACCACGCTGTTGAAGTTGACGGCATTCTATACCGGGAAACTCGTCAATCTTACCGAGTTGGGAAATAAGCTGACACTGGACCGTCAGACCGTCAAGAAATACATGGCGCTGCTTGAACGGCTCTTTCTGATGGAACAGCTTCCGGCGTGGCATCCGAACGAGTATAAACGGCTGGTCAAAGCTCCGAAGTTGCACGCTATCGACACGGGTATGACCTGTGCCATGCGCGGGCTGACCCAGGAACGGCTGCACAGACAGCCGGCCGAGTTCGGAGCGTTGTTGGAGTCCTTTGTCTACGCCGAGCTCCGCAAGCAGGCGGTCTGGATAGACGAACCGCTCAGCTTCCATCACTATCGGGACAAGGACAAGACAGAGGTTGATGTCATTATCGAAAACGCCTCGGGAGATTGTTTCGGTATCGAGGTCAAAGCCGCAGCAACCCTGGTTGCAAAAGATTTCTCCGGTCTGAAACGCTTCCAAAACATCGCCGGAGAGCGCTTCAGGCTAGGTATTTTGCTCTACGATGGCGACCACACCACCGCCTTCGGCGACGCTTTATTTGCCGTGCCGATTGGAGCCTTGTGGGCCTGACGGCTGGGGGTGTTGTAAGCGGAGCAAAAGTCCAAAGCTGGACAGGCATATGTCTATGGCATATGCTCCTGTAACGAGAGGTCATGACTATGCCTGCAAAGCGAAAAGTTCGGCTGTTCCGTAATGGCCGTAACCAGGCCTTACGCATTCCGCGAGAGTTTGAGTTGGAGGGCAATGAAGCCACCATCCATAAAGATGGGGAGCGCTTGATCGTTGAGCCTGTCAGCACGGACGGACTGCTTGCCTTACTTGCGACCCTGGAGCCGGTTGCAGACACGTTCCCGGATGTGGACGAAACATTGCCAGCGCTGGACGACACGGAGTTGTGATTTTCACGATGGCCGCGCTCCGCTATCTCCTGGATACGCATATCCTCTCCAATCTGGTGCGTTATCCCCAAGGGGTAGTGGCGAGGCGGATTGCGAAAGAAGGGGAGAAAAATATCTGCACAAGTGTCGTGGTTGCCGGGGAATTGCGGTACGCTGCGGTGAAACGTGGCTCGGACCGACTGACGGCGCAACTGGAGACGATCCTTGCTCGTTTGGAAATCCTGCCTCTCCGGGAACCGGCCGATCAACGCTATGCGGAGCTTCGAGCACATTTGGAAAAACGGGGGCAACTTATCGGTCCGAATGATATGCTCATCGCCGCCCATGCGCTTGCGTTGGACTCCATAGTCGTCACTGACAATATACGTGGGTTTTCTCGCGTCCCCGGACTCAGGGTAGACAACTGGTTGAGAGGTCTCAGTGGGAACGGGCGAAGGTGAGCGTGGTGTCGCCCTTATGTCGCATGAAGGAGTATAACCGTTATGGCTGAAAAGAACCCCCATCTCGACTCTAGGCTTGAAAGCCTCCTCCGAGAGGACGGATGGCGCAGGCGGAGAGAGGCGGGACGCGGACAAAAGACACAGGAGGGCATCCATGCCGTATATTGAGAGGGAAAAGGGAGTGCGGATTCACTACAACCACTATGGGAAAGGGTTTCCCCTGGTCTTTTTACACGGCTTTTCGGCCAACGCCTGGCTCTGGGCCTATCAGGCTCCGGTTCTGGCCCATAAATACCACTGCGTTGTCATTGAGGCGCGCGGACACGGGCTCTCCTCCAAGCCGCTCACGGGCTATGCCATTCAGGATATGGCGGCCGACGATGCCGCCGTCCTGGCCGCCCTGGGTATCGACCGCGCCATTCTGGTCGGCAACTCGATGGGCGGGATGCGGGCCATGCAGATGAGTCTTGACTATCCGCATCTGGTCGCCGGGAATGTCATCATCAGCAGTGCGACCAAGCTGCACCAGACCCTGGATACCGCCGAGTTGATTGCCAGCTTCCAGAACGATTACGAGGCCGCCGCGGAAAACCTGGTCAGCCGCTGCTTCTCGGTCAGGACGCGGACCGAGCGGCCCGAGGTGTGCCAGATGATTAAGCACAATTTTCTGAACGAGGGCGGCTTTCCGCGCCGGGTGGCCCTGGCCTGTTTGGAAGACCCCAACGGTGTGTGGCAGTGGGATATCTCAGACCGCTTACAGGAGATTACTCAACCGACCCTGGTCCTGGTCGGCGAGGAAGACCAGGCCACCCCCGTTGCGGCCAACCGCTTTCTGGCCGAGCGGATTCCCGGAGCCGAACTGCGTGTGATCAAGGAGGTCGGCCACTGCTACGAGATCGAACGGCCGCTTGAATTTAACCAAGTGCTGGAGGAATTTGTCGCCCAGTATGGACACTGACCTGTTTGAACCGTCCCTCAGCGCACCCACACCTGTGTCAGGACGCGCAGCACGTTACCGCCCATAACCCTGGCAATGTCTGCATCCGCATAGCCCTGTTTGACCAGCCACCGGACGATGTTGGGAAAGTCGGCAGGATTCTCCAGGCCATCAACGTACTCGACCGGATCAAACGCTTTATTGCCCAGTATCTTGTCAACCGAGAGCTGGGCCGCGTAGGCACGGTGCAGACCGACATGATCGCCGAACATGGTGTCCGGTCCAAACCCCACATGCTCCATACCGATCAGCCGGACTGCATACTCAAAGTGTTCCATGCACGACTCTATGCTGTGGTGCGGATGCCGCTCGGTCAGGGTCGTATGCGGGGCCGCTTCGATTCCCAGTATGCCTCCCTTGGCCGCCATGGCCTCCAGCACGTGGTCCGGTTTGAGTCGCGGGGTGTCCCATAATGCTCGCGCCCCAGCATGGGAGATCACGATGGGGAGTTCGCTTTCCTCAATAATGTCCAACGTCGTCTGATCGCCGCAATGGGCCGCATCAATCAGGATGCCAAGTTTATTCATACGCCGGACGGCCTGGCGCCCAAAATCGGTCAGTCCGGCGTCTCGTCCCTCTCGCAAACCGCTGCCCAAAGCATTGGCCTCACTGTAGGCGACGCCCATGCTGCGCACGCCAAATCCATACAGGACATCGAGCCGGTCCAGTTCGTTCTCTATCGGCGTTGCGGACTCAAGCGTCGGCACCAGGGCAAGCCGCCGGGTCTCGTGCGCCGCGATAATATCTCGAACGCCGTCGCAGACCAGAATAAAATCCTGGTGGGCCAGGTCGCACAAACGCATGCCCAAGTCGTGGGTGACATCATTCCACTTCCAGCCGGCCTGCGAGGTAATCGTACACAGGCCGTTCATCAAATTGTCAAAGATGCCGTCCAGCCCAGAGAGCGCCAGTCCCTGAAAGCCGGTGAAGTCCCGACCCAGGCGCTTTTGTTCGAAGATCTCGTTGATCTCCTCCGGGACCACGACCGGATGGTCGTGCATGGAGACCGCAATATGCTCGGCCAACAAGCTCTGCACGCGCGCTTCCTCGGCCGGTGTGAGCACAATCCGAGAAGACGCCACCCGCCCGACTTCTTTGGCCAGCCGAAAGCGCTTGTAATCGCGCGGCGCGTCTAAATACTGGTAGGATTGATAGCCTGTATACTGCCTGGGATTTTCCATACGCCGCCTCTCTGTCGGGAGTTCGAGCCACTGCCGGGTGAATACCTCCCCGCTAACGCTGACCCCCCCAAATTTCAAGAGGGAGCCGCATTTTCGAGGGCCTGCTTGCTCTAATAAAAAGCTGGAAAACTCTCGTGCCCTGTGTTTAATTGCGCCTCATGGTCGCGTGCCTGTTCTTCTGGTTGCTTTCAGCCTGCATCCTGACGCTTGGGGCTGGTCTCCCTGCCGCGGCTGAAGAGATGAACAACTCCCGGCCCCGCACCTGGCAAACGGTCGCCGACCTCTCTCCACAGGAACGCCAGAAGCTGGACCTTGCGGTTGACACTCCACGCCATCCCCAGGTGCCGTATCTACCGGCTGAGCCTTATCCTTTTACGCCGCCCTATACGGCTGAGGAGATGGGCTATCGGCTCATGGAGTTCACCTCCCGTCCACGTTGGTCGGCCGTGTTTGCCAGGGCGTGGTCGTCGATTTCCACCCAGGGTGTGCTCCTCAGCCCAGGCAGTGCCACCAATTTTTTGGCCTATAACGCAAGCGCGGCTGGTGTGGAGGCGGAACTCGCCCTCAAACCTGGCGAAGAAATCTACCGCTCTCTCAGCCAGCGTACTGCTCCCCCAGCTGCAGAAGGGTCGCAACGCCTCTCGATTCGCTATCGCACGGGCAAAGAATTCATCAAAAAGGAAGAACGATTCCGATACTCGCAGGCCAAGCGTCGGGTTCGCCACGACGCGCCACTCCGACGGCAGGGGAAGGTCCCCAATATGGCGCTCACACCCGACGACAATTATGGACGTGACGCCTGGGAGTTTTCTTGGCGGATACTGGGGCTGGATACGCTGTATCAAACCGTACGCTTTCCCAATACGCGCCCCACCGTCATGTTACGGAATGGACAGACCGGCCAGTTTCAAGAGCGGCGGACGGCTGAGCTCAAGCTGATGGGAGACAGCTATCGGTATTATACGGCCGAGGGTGGGGTCAGGTGCTATGTTGTGGAGGCCCAGGCCCGCCCCGAATGGCTACCCGATTACTATGTGCCACGACTCCTGTTTTGGTTGGAAGAACATTCTTTTTTTCCCCTGCGTATCGAGAAATACGGTCCCGACGGCAAGCTCATCGATATTGAGGTCAGGCTGGCTGAGATTTTTAATCCAGATTTGGGGGAGCGGGGATATGGCTCGCTGTTTACCGTGTACTGGGATATTGCCGATGACCTGATGTCATATTTTGTGAACGACAGTCACCGGGTAACCGCCTGGAATCCTCAGGAGATCGATCTTTTCTTTAGTCCGGATTTCATGCGCCGACAGTGGTCTCTCGATTCTTCTGTCAAGACCCAGGCTCAAGTGCCTTCCCCCGACCTCTTTTTCCTACGGCCCGCCTTGGAGGAAGGGAAATTTCCCGAGGAGCGCCCGCTCCGAATCCCTCCTGAGATTATAGCCCGTATCCAGGCCCAGGAGGCCGCCGGACGGCTGGTGTTTGAGGTGGGCGAGCAGGAGCGTTGAGGCTCCCCGCCAGCCTAAAAGTCAAACCCGACGCTACACGGACGGGCTTTGCCACCCGCCAAGATTCGTCTCCAGATACTGGGCGACGGCCAGGGCGACATCCTCACGCCAGGGACGGGCGACGATCTGGACCCCAATCGGCAGCCCCTCGGCAGACGTCCCACAGCGCACGACCGCGCCCGGCCAGCCGGTCAGATTATGGGCGAAGGTGTAGGTAAAATCCGGGCCGTCGGAGTCGTCATGGCGCGTGGCGGGTGTGGCGCTGACCGGACACAGCAGCACATCGTAGGGCTCCATAAACGCCAGCATTTCACTCCGGTAGACATTCCATCGGCTCATTTCCTGGGTGAACTCCGGGAGTGATACCGGCTGAGCCGTTTGCATCCAATCCAGGGCGGAAGACAGGCGCTCAGTCCCGGCGGCGTGGATGAGCCGACGTATCCAGGCTCCTCCATCCGCAAGATAGAGACTATACCACAGTCGCTCGGCGTCGCTCACACCCTGCGGCCGATCTTCTGTGACCGCAACGCCATGGTCGGTCAGCACGCTGGCCGCGGCTCGAACGGTGCTGACGGTGTCCGGGCTCGGGGATTTAATCCCGTTGTCCGTGTAGAAGGCGACCCGCAGGTCTCTCACGCTCACGTCTTGGGGGTCGCCCAACGGGGCCGGCACAACCGCCGGGTCGTGCCCATCCGGGCCGGCAATAATGGATAAGGTCAGACCCAGGTCTTCGACCTGGCGCGCCATAGGGCCAATCTGGGTGAAGGCATCCAGGCCGCCGACCTCAAACGAAATGGCGTGCCCGGTGCGGGGCACGCGGCCCGAGGTGGGTTTGATACCGGCAATCCCGCAATAGTGAGACGGCATCCGAATGCTGCCGCCCGTGTCGCTCCCCAGGTCGAGCGCCGAGCCGCCGGCCGCAAGAATCGCCCCAGCCCCCCCACTACTGCCCGCCGGCGAGCGCTCCACATCATACGGATTATTTGTCCGGCCATAGACGTCGTTGTCCGTAATCCCCGCCAGGGTGAACTCCGGCGTATTGGTTTTGCCCAGGATGATGGCTCCCGCGGCCCGCAAACGCGCCACCACTGTGGCATCGCGCTCAGGAGTAAAATCGGCGCGACCCGTTGTTCCCCAGGTACTCACCATGTCCGCAGTGTCTAACGAATCCTTGAGCGTGATGGGGACACCGTGCAGTGGGCCGAGGCGTTCTCCCCGCGAGACGGCTTCGTCGGCTGCCCGCGCCTGTTGCCGCGCGGCTTCGGCCTGAAGCTGTACTACGGCGTTGAGCTTGGGATTGGCGGCTTCGAGGCGGGCCAGATGCGCATCCACCACAGCAACCGAAGAGACGAGATTTGTCCGAATAAATCGAGCCAGCGTTGTCGCCGAAAACGAGGTCAGTTCCATGATTTTCTCCCTCCGTGAGCGTCCGTCTACGTGGCGGCGTCTCGTTTGCGCCGCGCAAGAACCATACAAAAGTCATGAAAATTTTCACAGGGGCAATGTACGAGAAGTGATTTCTGGTGTCGATGGTGTTATCGGGTAAGAGTGGAGGCGGGGGAGGAGGGGGAGTGTACAGAGTCCTGACAAAGCGAGGAGACAATGAGCGAGCGTGACCGTGAAATTCGGGAGATGCTGGACCGGGCGTGGCGCAAGGAGGAGCAAAAGCAGCGCGGCTTTCTGACGCTCTCAGAAAACGATATGCGCCTGCTTGAGGATTACTATGCGGCCGGCCTGCCGTATGGCAATACGCCGGAAGGCTTTAACCAGTGGTTGGAAGAACGCGGCTAGGCTCCACGTCCGGTCGAAAAAATGGGGGCTCCTCCGGGAGCCCCCAACGCGTGGAGAGAAAGGAGGGCAGCAATCAGTCTGAGGCTGCATCGGTCGCGATTTCAGGTTTCACATCGATCGGAATCCGTCTCGGCTTGACCTCTTCCGGGAAGGGCACCACGACTTCGAGCGTGCCGTTCCTGGCACTCGCTTCGATCTTCTCCGCGTCTATGCCCTTCGGCAAAACAAACGACCGGGCAAACGAGCCGTATGAACGCTCTTGATGAAAATATCCGCCGCTCTGCCCTTCGTGCTCTGCCTTGCGCTCGCCCTTGACCGTCAGGCGGTTGCCGTCCAGCGCAATCTCAACATCCTGGGGTTCCACTCCGGGCAGATCCGCTTTGATATGCAGCCGGTTGTCGTCCACATAGCTGTCAATCCTGAACGACGCTTCCGAGGGCATTCCCGTGCGTACCCCCGGCCAGCCGCGGGAAGAGAAAAAGTCATTGACCACAGATTCCAGATCATGCCGCCAGGGCTGCATCGTTCCAAACGGTCCTCGCCATACACTCAATTCTCGTCTCATTGTCTCTACCTCCTGTGTGTTTGGGTTGTTGTCTGACACAAGACAAACGTAAGGACGATCGACCACGAGTCAAGGGGTCACAATAAAAATTTTGACTCGTTCATACAAAGACACAATTTCCTCTCGAATCCGATCAGGGCAGCCTAGCGTGGTCCCGACTTTTTTATGACTGGTATGACCGTTCGCGGGCTTCCGGACGGTTGGATACGCACGGAGAGCGGGCGGTGACGTGGTGCAGTGGTTTTCGTATAGACGACTGTTGAGTGAATAGACTTATGCCCCAAATGCGCCTGCACTTCCTCCAGGGCATGTCCGTCCTCAAGCAGATGAGCGGCAACGGAATGGCGTAAACAATGGCTGTGGCGCTTCGACGGCGGAAGCCTGGCCTGCTCTGCGTACAGGCGGAAGAGTCGATCAATACGCTGGCGACTGACCGGACGCGCGTTCCGCGACGGAAAGAGGTAGGGCAGAGTGTCTCGCCGGTTTTGCAGATACGCTCGGAGCAGACGCAGATACTCTGCGGTCAGCGGTTTCTCCCCGGCGACGCCGCTCTTGAGGCGTGGGATATGAATGCGGCGGGTCTGAAAGTCGACGTGCTCGCGCAGTAAGAGGCCGACCTCAGAGGCGCGCAGTCCGAAGGCGTACATGGCGGCAAACAGCGCCCGGTCGCGCTCGTCTGTGATCTGGGCAAAGAACCGCTCAACCTCCCGACGAGTCAGCGTCACATATTTCGCGCGAGGCTCCTGCTGCCGGGGTTCTGCGCCTCGAACGGAAACGCGTTCTTGGCGTGAGACTTTCGTTTGCAGTTCTCGGAGATACCGGGCGACACTTTTCCCCTGTCGGGCGGCTTGCTGTGCGGCAAGCCGCAGGAGCTTTTCTTGTTGGCCGAGGTCGTCTCTCACGGGGTCTTCTCGATCATGCTCATGAACGGGTCGGACTACGGAATGCCGAGCAGTTTATGGGTTTGCAGACTGAGCCGCCAGCGCGGGTGAGCGAGACAGTATTGCAGCGCCAGTTGGGTATTGCGCTCTCGCTCAGGACCATCCATTGGTTGCAGGAAAAACTCCTGAAAATCGAGTTGCTCAAAGCGCTCTGGCTCGGCCCCGAACTGGGGAAAAACGAGCTTCAGTTCGCTGCCACGCCTGAGGGCCAGGGTCGAGCCAGCCTTGGGACTGACACAGATCCAATCGAGGCCCGGCGGGGGAAGCAGCGTTCCATTTGTCTCAATCGCAATCTCGAAGCCTTCTGCGTGCAGGGCGTCAACAAGCGGGGTATCAAGCTGGAGCAAGGGTTCGCCGCCGGTACACACCACAAACCGGACACCGTGAGGGGCCGGCTGGGTCGGCCAGGTAGCAGCGACGGTCCGAGCCAGGTCGTGGGCAGACGCGAAACGTCCCCCCCCGGAGCCATCCGTCCCAACGAAATCGGTATCGCAGAACTGGCAGACCGCCGTAGCTCGGTCCTTCTCCAGCCCAGACCATAAATTGCAGCCGGTAAAACGACAGAAGACCGCCGGTCGGCCGGTGTGAGCGCCTTCGCCCTGGAGGGTATAAAAAATTTCTTTGACCGCGTAGCTCATAAAAAAAGAAAGGGACGCCGAAGACGTCCCTTATCGGACCCGGAAGAGGAAAGAGGGGAAATATCCGTGGATACAAGACTCTCGGGCTTACCTTCTCTTGCGGGCGACCTTCTTCGCTGCCGTCTTCTTTGCCGCCGCCTTCCTTGCCGGGCCGAGAATGGATTCCTTAAACACTTTTGCCGGCGTGAAGGCAACCTTTTTCCGAGCCGGAATGGTAATCACCTCCCCGGTCTGCGGGTTGCGTCCCTTACGGCGCTTCAACTGACGGAGCCGAAAGGTCCCCAGGTTGGGAATTTTCAACTCTTTGTCTTTTTTGACCGTTTTTGTGATGAACTCCACAAAGGAGTCCAGCTTGTCGGCTGCCGCACGGTTCGAGGCTTCCCCCCACGTCTCACCAAGTTTTTTCACCATCTCGGTCTTCGTCATGCTACCAACCTCCTCACCCGATTGGGTTCTACTCTACATCCCACACCAGAAGTCGAAAGGTCTTGCCACGAAGCGCCCCCGACTCACCATTTGCTTATCTACTCCGCTACTCATCGGTCACTTCTTCTACCCGTGTCCTCCTCTCATCCTCCTTCCGCTAGCACAACATGAGACGGCCGACTCCGGGCAGAAATGAGAAAGGCAAGTCTCGCACTCAGAGCCAAATCCATCTCTTCAATTTTTATCCGTCAGGCTTGGGAATGTCAATAAAATCAGGCAAAAACAGCCGTAATCTAGCGATACATCTCGACTAGTTCGATCATGTCGAGATCTTTGAGCGTGGAAAACAGGCGGCCCTTCACCTCGCGAGCCGTTCCCAGTTGAACAAGCTCCTGGGTGAGAGATTGGGCGTCGGTATAGGAGAGCGCACGAATGAGGCGTTTGATAACTGGGACAAAGAACGGTTCCATACTGAGCTCATCCAAGCCGATGCCGAGCAGCACCAGTGTACACAGCGGGTCGGAAGCCATTTCGCCGCACATGCTGACGCGTTTCCCGGCGTGCTGGGCGGCGCGGACGGTAGTGGCGATGGCATTCAAGACCGCCGGATGGAGAGGCTCATAGAGAGAGGCGACCTTGCGGTTATTCCGGTCTACCGCAAGCAGATACTGAATGAGGTCATTCGTCCCAATACTGAAGAAGTCCACTTCCTGAGCGAGCCGGTCGGCTAACCAGACTGCCGCCGGCACCTCAACCATCATGCCGACCGGCATCAACGGGTCGAACGGTTTTCCCTCGCGTTGTAATTCATCTTTTGCCTGCGCCAGCAGGTTCTTGACTTGGAGCAGTTCTTCTACGCTGGAGATCATGGGAAACAAAATGCGAACCGGCCCATGCACGCCGGCACGTAAAATAGCACGCAACTGCACCTTAAAGAGGTCGGCCATCTCCAAAGAGATCCGAATCGAGCGCCAGCCCAGGAAGGGATTATCTTCCTGGGGCAGCTTCATATAGGGCGGATATTTATCGGGTCCGAGATCCAAGGTGCGGATGGTGACCGGTTTTCCCTCCATACCAGTCAACACCCTTTGATACAGCGCTAGCTGGGTCTGCTCGTCCGGGAAATCGCTATAGGTCAGGAAGGGGACTTCGGTCCGGTAGAGCCCCACGTTTTCGGCTCCGTGGCGCCGGGCAAAATCAACGTCGCTCAGCAAGCCGACATTGGCGCCGAGCGCAATACGCACCCCGTCCTGCGTTTCTGCGGGGAGGTCGTGAATTTCTTCAAGATTGCGGTTAAACGCGCGATACTCACGGTCAAAGCGGCTATACTCGCGGACGATTTCGGTGCCAGGATTCACATAGGCCACCCCGGCATTCCCGTCCACAATCACCGCATCGCCCTGCTGGATAACGGCAGCGCGCTCGACCCCAACAACGGTGGGGATTTCAAAGGACTTCGCCAGAATAGACGTATGTGAGGTTGCGCCGCCGTTGGCCAGGACAACCCCCTTCAACTGACGATGATCCACTCGACAGAGGTCGGACAGAGAGAGATCGTCCGCCACAAGAATCAGATTCTCCCCCTGTGGTCCGCTCTTCTCCTCTAAGCCGAGCAGCTGGCGGAGGACACGCTGGCCGATATCGCGCACATCGGCTGCCCGGTCACGCAGGTGCTCGCCGCCTGTTCGTTCCAGCGTCTCGACATAGCCTTCTGTGATTTTCTTCAGAGCAGTATCTGCGGCATAGCCATCCCGGATCTGCGCTTCAATCTTTTCGATAAACGCCGCATCTTCCAGCATCATGCGATGCACATCAAAAATCGCCCGGTCGATCTCTGGCAACCGCTCTTGGACGCGTTCTTTGAGCGCATCAATCTCTTGAATCGACCGCGTCAGAGCGGCGTGCAGGTGCTGGAGTTCGGCATCCGGGTTGTCCGTGCGATGCTCCTCAATCGCGTCAAGACGCACAACCGGGTGGACAAGATGAGCCTGACCGGAGCCGATCCCAGGCGAAGCACTCACCCCGGTTAGACGTAAACGACTCGCTCGCCCCGGCCTCTGTGTTCGCTGTGCCCGCCGGCGTTCATAGGCACTCGGGCGTTGAATGGCGGCCAACATGCGCGCCCGATAATCCTGACGCTCTCGCTCTTTTGTTTTGAGCGAGTCCTGCGCGCGGGCTTGAACGACGATGCCTGCAACCTGGGTTGCAATCGTTTTGAGCAGACGGACCTCTGCCTGTGGAAAACGGCGACGACTCCGACTCTGGACTATGAGTACGCCAAGCACCGTGTCCTTGTCGCTCATCGGGAGGCCCAGAAATGAATGGAAGCGCTCCTCTCCGGTTTCCGGAAAGTATTTATTCCGTTCGTGCGTCATGGCATCAGGAGCGACAACGGGTTCCTGCGTTTCAATCACGAGACCCGTCAGCCCTTCATGTTTGTCCAGACTGACTTTCCCGACAGCCGTCTGATCCAAACCAGTTGTTGCCCAGAGCGTCAGCCGCTCCCCCCTGGAATCGAGGAGATAGAGCGAACAGACATCGGTCCCCATTCGCTGGGTAATAATCTCGGTAATGTCCTGTAGTGTGCCCCGTAAGTCGTGGGCATGAGAGGAGAGGGCGTCAATATCTTCGAGCAGGTGGAGCCCGGGCGGCTGTGGAGACCGCGGCTCTGGCCGGACTCGTCCCTCGGACTGTTTTTGAACGGCAGTTTTTGAAGATTCACTCATAAAGTAAGGGGCCACATTCTATCGAAGGCCCTGGGGAGCCACAAGGCACGGGTTCCCCCGCAGTCCCGTCTTGCAGGCTGGAGACCTCAAGTTGTCCTACAGATCAACTTGATGATTCAGCGGAGCATGTCCGTGTCCAATCCGGAACCCGGTAGAGATCGCGCGCGTCACAAAGTCTTTCGCGTGCGCGACCGCTTCCTCGACCGTTTCGCCTTTGGCGAGCGCGGCCGTGATCGCGGCCGAGAAGGTGCATCCCGCTCCATGCGTACACACGGTGTCTATTTTCTGACAGGAGTAGGCCCGGAAAGTGCTGCCGTCGAACAGCAGATCACAGGCGTCTGCTTCGAGGTGCCCGCCCTTTACCACCACATAGGCCGGCCCCAAGGCTTTAATACGGCGGGCCGCCTCTTCCATATCGGAGCGACGGACCACTTCCAGGCCGGACAGCAACCCGGCCTCGTGCAGATTGGGTGTCACTACAAACGCCAGTGGGAGCAGTTTCTCGGTCAGTACCTGGCGAGCGTCTGCCTGGAGAAGGGCGTGGCCTCCTTTGGCAACCATCACCGGGTCAACGACCAGCTTGCGGACACGGTATTCTTCTATCTTGCGACTCACCACCTCAACGAGTGGAATGGATGACAGCATGCCAGTCTTTGCAGCCTGGATCTGCATATCGCCGAACACGCTATCAAACTCCTGGGCGACAAAAGCAGGCGGGAGTTCCACAACGGCCTGGACGCCCAGCGTGTTCTGGGCGGTCACCGCGGTCAGCACGCTCAGGCCATAGACACTGCGCGCCATAAAGGTTTTGAGATCGGCCTGAATACCGGCCCCACCGCCACTATCCGACCCGGCAATGGTCAAGGCTTTGGGGCGTGTCATGGCCTGAGTATCTCGCACCCGCGGTCTACAGGAAATGACGCTGGCTAGGGGAACACGCGCAACTCGCCCGTGTTCAACCCCTGGCCGGTGGCATAGCGGCCGGCTTTGAGCTCATCAATGAGTTCCCGTGTCGTCGAAAGGGGACGCTCAAAAATCGTTACCGCGCAGCCAATGGAAGAGGCCGAGTGGCTGTCACTGCCGCCAATACGCTTGCACCCGACATGCTCGGCCACCGCCTGGGCGTATCGATTTTCTTCCTCTGAGCAGGCACCGTTCACCACCTCAATGGCATCTACATATTCCAGCACTTCGAGGGCTTTACTCCCGGACACAGGATCGGCTTGGTCGATCGGGGCGGTTTTATGGATAAACTGGAAGCGCGGGTCGAGCTTGTAGCGAAACGGGTGGTTGGCAATCAGAAAGCCGTCAACCTGATCGATAATGCGGCGCAACTCCTTGACCTTATAGATACCGCCGACATAGCGGTCGAGGCCAAAGGCACCGACGTGGCCCCATTCGGTCGTGACCTCAATCCCCAGAAATAAGGTCACCCCACGGTCACGGGCGTACTCCTCGATTTCCGGGTCCGTCCAGGCATTGTCGTGTTCGGTGATGCAAATCCCCTCCAGGCCGATGGTGTGCGCCTGGTCGACCATCAGCAAGGGGTCAAGATTGCTGTCAGAGCTGCCGCGTGTCGTATGAACGTGGAAATCAATCCGCATGGTTTCTGCTACGCTCCCGTTTCGTAGGCCGCCTTTCTATACCGTCTTCTGCATACGCCGGCAAGAGTGCAATCCGGTGTCCCCGTTCAGACTAGGCTGGACTTTCTCATTCGCTTCCTTTTGTTCCCCGCTCGGCCTGTGCTACAGTCCGCTTACCGCAGCTCTGTCACTGAGGCTATTCCATCAGGAGGGGAAGCTATGAAACGACCATTAGATGGCGTCCGCATTATTGACTGGACGATTTGGCAACAAGGGCCGGTCTCAACCATGATGTTAGCCGACCTGGGCGCCGAAGTCATCAAGATCGAAGAGCGCGTCGGCGGGGACCCGGGCCGAGGGGTGTTGAGTATTGCCGGTGCACTGGTTGGGGCGACGAGTGGTCCGAATTTCTATTTTGAGGCCAATAACCGGCATAAGCAGAGTCTCACCCTTGATCTCAAAAACCCCAAGGCCAGAGAGATTGTCTATCAACTGGCGGAGAAATCCGACGTCTTTGTCCAGAACTTCCGGAAAGGCGTGGCAGACAAGTTGGGCATCGGCTATGAGGCGCTCTCTCAGCGCAACCCGCAACTCATCTACGCCAGTGCAACCGGCTACGGTCCGTTCGGACCGGATTCCGGCGAGCCCTCCTTTGACTATATGGGGCTGGCGCGCTCGGGCATCATGACTGCGGTGGGTGAGCCTCAGATGGAACCCCTCAGCATCGCCGGTGGCATCGCCGATCAGATGGGTGCCATCATGTTGGCCTACGGTGTCATGGCCGCCCTGCTGGCGCGCGAAAAATATGGCATGGGTCAGGAGGTCGATATCTCTCATCTGGGCAGCATGACTGCGCTCCAGGGGCTCAACGTGGCGTGTAAAGCCATTCTCGGCAAGGAGTTCAAGCGCATGCCACGCGCCGCGGCGCCGAGTCCATTATGGAACCATTACAAATGCGGCGATGACAAGTGGATCTGCCTGGCCATGCCGCAGCAGGATCGCTACTGGGCCGATTTCTGCAAAGTGCTGGGCATTGAGCACGTCCTGGACGATCCCCGCTTTGCGACTATGGGAGACCGAGCCGACAACGCCAAAGATTTGATTCCCATTCTGGATGCCGCGTTTGCCTCCCGGCCTCGCGACGCCTGGATGCAGGCCCTCAAGGAAGGCGGAGACTTCATTTACACGGTGGTCAACACGATTGCTGACCTGCCCACCGACGAACAGATGCTCGCCAACGAATATATTGTCGATTATGAGCATCCCAGTATCGGCAAGACGCAGTTGGTCGGCGTTCCCGTGCGCTTGAGCAAAACCCCCGGTGACCCCAGAGGTGCGGCCCCGGAGTTCGGCGAACACACCGAACGCATCCTCACCGAGCTGCTCGACTACTCGTGGGAAGATGTGGCCAAGTTGAGAGAAGAGGAAGTGATTTAAGAAAGGGGTTGGGGGCTGGGGATTTGGGGTTGGGGCTTGTGCAACAGGCGTCATTGACTCCGACGCCATTGGCGTCTAGCCTCTCTTCATGCCTACCCGCCTGCAAACCGTCGTCGAGACACCTGCATATCTCACGGCAGCCAAGGGCGTGTTATCCGACGCCGAACGGGTCGAAGTCGTCGATACAGTGGCCAGGAATCCCGAGGCGGGTGTGGCACTCGGCGGCGGTGTGAGAAAAATAGGCATTCCCCGCCAAGGACACGGGAAAAGCGGTGGAGGACGTGTGGTGTTCCTGTTTGCCGGGGAAGACATTCCAGTATTTTTACTCACCGTCTTCGCCAAAAACGAGAAAGCGAATCTCACCCCTAAGGAGCGGGCCGGGCTGGTTAAGGCCGCGAAGCAGATGGTTGAGGATTATAGGAGACGCACATGAGCAAAGCCTTCAACAAGGTCATGGCCGGGCTGGAAGATGCTCGGGTCTATTTGAACGGCAAGCGTAGCGGTTGCGCGGTTCATGAAGTCAAGGTTCCCGACCCCGATGTCGTGGCCATCCGAGGCAAGACGGGCCTGTCGCAACCGGTCTTTGCCAAAAGCATCGGCGTGTCACTTGGCACCCTCAAGAATTGGGAGCAAGGCCGCCGCCGCCCGGAGGGACCGGCCCGCGTGCTTCTGGCCCTGCTTGAAAAGCGGCCCTCAATTGTTCAGGAAGAACTCGGCCGCTCGCAGACCGGCCGCCTATGACTGAAGACCGTGAAGACCAGGCATACTTTCGATATCATCCCGCGCGCGCCTTACTCTTTTGATCTCACCGTCGCCCGCTTCCAGCGCTTTGCGAGCGAGAATGTCGATCTGACCACAGGCAAGCAATACCAACGCCTGCTCGCGGCCGGTCGCCAACTGGCGCTGGCTACGGTGACGGATGTTGGCACGCTGGCCAAGCCGAGGCTGACGGTGGAGTTGCGCAGTCCATCCAGGGCGGCCCTCAAGTCGGCGGAGTTCCATGCCCAACTGCGTCATATTCTGTGTACCGACTTTGACATCAGACCGTTTTATCGATTGGCGCGTCAGGACGAGATGCTGGCGCCGCTGGTCAAGCGTTTTCGCGGGCTGCGCATCATCTCCAGCCCAACGCTGTTCGAGGCGCTGGTCATGGCCGTCCTCTCACAGCAGGTCAACCTCACCTTTGCCTACTCTATTAAAAAGGAGCTGGTTGAAGCGTTTGGCCGCAAATGGCGTTACAAGGGGTGTACGTATTACGCGTTTCCCGATCCAGTCCGGTTTGCGAGCCAGAGCCTGGAGACCATGCGCGGCTTTCGGCTGAGCAATGCTAAGGCCAGTACGCTGATCCGCCTGGGCGACGCGTTCGCCTCTCGGGCTTTGCAGCACAGCGACATCGCCCAACTTCCAGACGAAGCAGCGATTGAAGCCCTGATTCAACTCAAAGGCATTGGCCGCTGGTCGGCGGAAACCGCGCTGATGCGCGGCCTGGCCAGACCTGATGTGTTTCCGGGCGGCGACCTGGGCGTGGTCAAATACCTTGCCCAGGGCATGTTGGGCAAAAAAGAAAAGGCAACCGAAACCGAAATGCGCGCCTTTGCCGAGCGGTGGCGGCCCTATCGTGGGCTGGCCCTGGTCTATTGCTATGCGGAGCTTACCCGGCGGCAGGCCGCGTGACCAGCGACGCTATTGCCGAGTTCAGAACATACCCGAAATTTTGCCGTTCTCATCCATCCGCATCCCGGCCGCGGCAGGTTTTGCACCCAGGCCGGGCATGGTCAGCATGTCCCCGGTGAGTGGGACACAGAAGCCGGCCCCGGCCGAGAGGCGGATTTCGCGCACGCTCAGCACAAAGTCACGCGGCCGGCCGTAGCGCTTTGGGTCGTCAGACAGCGACATCTGGGTCTTGGCCATGCAAATGGGCACCTGGTCATACCCCAGGTCGTTGATTCGCTTGAGGTCGGTACGCGCGCGCGGCAGCAGGGTGATATCCGCCGCGCCGTAGACTTTTTGGGCAATGGTCCGAATCTTGTCCTCAATCGGCATTTCCGCTGGATATAGAAAACGCTGTACCGGAGCCGGTCCGTCGCAGGCTTTCACTACCGCCTCGGCCAACTCCAGCCCGCCTGCTCCCCCCTGGCCAAACACGTCGATGACCATTGCCTCTACGCCCAGGGCTTTGCTTTCCTCTACCACCAGTTGCAATTCCTCCTCGGTATCGGTGGCAAACCGATTGACCGCCACAATCGGTCGGAGGCCGAACGCGCCCAGGCTCTCGACGTGTTTGGCCAGGTTTTCCATGCCCTGCTTCAGGGTTGACAGATCGGGCGCGTTCACCTCTGCCACTGGTGTACCGCCGTGCATTTTGAGCGCCTTGACCGTTGCGACCAGGACCACCGCGGTGGGCCACAGGTCGGCCGCGCGGCATTTGATATTGAGGAATTTCTCTCCACCCAGATCAAACCCGAAGCCGGCCTCAGTCACGACATAATCGGCGTAGTTCAGGGCGAGGCGCGTGGCGAGAATACTGTTACAGCCGTGGGCGATATTGCCGAACGGTCCGGCGTGGATGAAGGCCGGTACGCCTTCCACGGTCTGAACCAGGTTGGGCTTGAGAGCGTCTTTCAGAATAATGGCCATCGCCTCCGGCGCGTGAATCCGGTCCGCAGTGACCGCCTCCCCCTGGGATGAATAGCCCAGCACAATGCGTGACAGACGCTGAATCAGGTCCGCCGGTCCGCTCGTCAGAGCCAGAATCGCCATGACTTCCGAGGCCGCGGTGATATCAAAACCCTCTTCACGCGGGACGCCCATGAGACGCCCGCCAAGACCCATCACGATTTGCCGCAACGCGCGGTCAT
Source organism: uncultured Binatia bacterium (SeqCode) (assembly GCA_965232605.1). Lineage (GTDB taxonomy): Bacteria > Desulfobacterota > Binatia > Bin18 > Bin18 > Bin18. Next base: position 1,410,322 of record CBDDQA010000006.1, read on the forward strand.
TCATGTCCATGACGCGCCGCCAGCGAATCTGGCGGACATCCACATCCACCGTTCGGTGAAACATGGCGGCGTCCAGCATGGCCGACAGCAGATTGTGCGCGGAGCTGACGGCGTGAATATCGCCGGTAAAGTGCAGGTTGATATCTTCCATGGGCAGGACTTGAGAGCGACCCCCGCCACAGCCTCCGCCTTTCACCCCAAAGACCGGCCCCATTGAGGGTTCGCGCACCGCTACGGTTGCCTTTTTCCCCAGACGGGTCAGGGCCTGGCCCAGGCCTATCGTCGTCGTGGTCTTGCCCTCACCCGCAGGGGTTGGGTTAATGGCAGAAACGAGAATCAGCTTGCCCTGGGTCTCAGCGGATGCGCCAGAGAGCGCTTCCAGCGCGATTTTCGCCTTCACGCGGCCGTAGGGCTCAAGGTATGCTGACGGCAACGAAAGCTGCGTGGCGATTTCTTCAATCGGCTGCAAGCGGACGGACTGGGCAACGGCAAGGTTTTGGTCTCGGCTCATTGGTCTGGTTCCTTTCAGAGGGTCATCTTATACACAATCCGGGCATTCGCCTATATTATCGGCCTTGGGAATGGATGGCGCAGCAAAGGAGCGGATATGGCAGAACACTCATCCTCCGGTCGTCGTGTATTGAATCTCGCCCTCAGCCTGATGGTGAGCGGGGGTTTTCTGTATCTGGCGTTTCGTAATGTTGAACTGGATGAATTGGGCGTCGCCCTCGGCCGGGTGCAGCCTGGCTGGCTGTGCCTGGCCGTTGTCGTCAGCCTGCTCATCATGGTGCTGCGCGCCTGGCGCTGGCAGCTGGAACTCCGCCCTCTCGAACAGGTGCCGGTCGGCCGGCTGTGGGTCGTGACCTCGGTCGCCTATATGGCCATCAATCTGCTGCCGGTGCGTCTGGGCGAGGTCGTCCGCCCCTGGCTCTTATCCCGCCGCTCTCAGGTATCCATCTCAAACGTGGTCGGCAATCTGGTGGTCGAGAAGATGATGGACTCGATTTGTATCGTCTTCTATCTACTGGCCGGCCTGCTGCTGATTGAAAGCCTGCCCGTGTGGGTCCGTCGCGGCGCGCTGGTTCCGGCCGTGATTGCCGCTGTCTTCGTGTCCGTCGTCCTGCTGTTCTGGTGGAAGGGCGAGGCGTTTGTCGATCGCTGGGTCCTCCGCCTGCTCCCGGCACGCTTTGGCGACCGGGTCAAAAGCATTCTGGCCGCTATCACCGACGGGATGCGGATTCTGCCCAATCCCGGCCTGCTCCTGGCCGTCTTTGCGGTCTCTCTGGCCGTCTGGTTTCTGCCTATTGTGTCGAGCTATATCATGATCCGCGCCTTTGATCTGTCCGCCCCTTTCAGCGCGGCCCTGGTCATTTTCATTTTTATCAGCTTTGGCACGGCGCTGCCGAATCTGCCGGGCATGATCGGGCCGTATCAGTATGCGTGTCAGCTCGCCCTTGGCATCTATGGGGTCAGCGACGCTGATGGCCTGGCCTATGGTCTGGTCCTCAACGCCGTTCAGTTTCTGACCCTCATTGGCCAGGGGCTCATCGCCCTGCCCATTGCCGGGGTGAGTTTTTCCGATATTCGACAGGCTGGTGACCGGCTGGCGCAGCAGAAGGCGGACGCGGGCTAGAGCCAGATTTTCCCCGGATTCAGAATACCCTTGGGATCAAAGACGCGCTTGATGCCCTTCATCAGCTCAAGCGCCGGGCCGTGTTCCTGGGCGACATATTTCTGGCTGCCGAGCCCAATACCGTGCTCGCCTGAGGCGGTGCCTCCAATAGACAGGACAAAGGCCACAACCTCATCTTTGGCCCGATTGGCGCTGGCCCAGCGCTGTTCGTCCGCTGGGTCTTCACGCAAGAGAGCGTGCAGAATGCCGAGTCCGGCGTGACCAAAGGTGTGCAAGACGGTGCCGTGCCGCTCGGCAATCGCATAGCTCTGATCAATGACCTCGGGCAGATGCGAGACGGGAAAGCCCATATCCGTGCGAATCGTTTTGGCGCGCGGCTTGAGGGCCTGAATCGCGCGGGTCGTGAAATGGCGAATCTCCCACGGATTGCGTCCGCCGGGCAGGACAATCCGCTCGCCCCGCTGCTCTTCACACAGGCTTCGGGCGGTATCGAACACGTCCTCAACCGCGCTCTCGGAACCGTGGACCTCAAGAAACAATGAGGGCTGCTCGGTGAGCCCGAAATCCTGAAAACGGTTGAGGGCGGCGATGGAACGTCGGTCAAGAAACTCGACTGCGGCCAGATCAACCCCGTAACGCATCATTGCCGCGATAGCCGTGACCGCCGCTTTTTCGGACGGAAAGGTAAACGCGCCCTGTTGCCGTCCGTGTGGCAGACCGACCAGGGAGAGCGTCAGTTCGGTCGCAATGCCCAAGGTCCCCTCAGAGCCGACGAGCAGGCCCAGCAGATGATAGCCCGACGACGTTTTGCGACTGCGCGTTCCCAGTGCCAGGACCTCGCCCGTACCGGTCACCACGGTGGCGGCTTTGACATGATCGCGCGTCCCGCCGTATTTGACCGAATAGATACCGCTGGCATTATTCGCCACCATCCCGCCGATCGTCGCCACATCGGAACTGCCGCCGGGCGACGGTGGGAAAAACAGGCCGTAGGCTTTGAGCTGGTCATTCAGGTCCTTGTAGACAATGCCGGGTTGAACCGTGACCTGAAGGTCCTCTGCGTGTACGGTGACAACACGGTCCATCCGTGAGAGGTCCGCCACGATTCCGCCTCGGACCGGAATCGGGTTGCCTTCCAGGCTCGACCCCGCTCCTCGCGCCGTCAGCGCCACAGCCTGCTCATAAGCATAGCGCACGACCCGGCGCACATCCTCGGTCGTCTGGGGCCAGACCACCACCTCTGGCAATGTCGGCGGACAGGCCGACTCGTCGTGTGAGGCAAGCTCCAGGTCAGCGGGCCGGGTGGAAACCTGCTCCGAGGAAAGCAGCGCTGTCAGATCATCCGTGAGCGACATCGGCTTATCCGAACGGTTGGTCAATGGTCGCAGCGAGCAGGCCGTCAGCGCGACGTTTGGGCCGTAGGTTCTGGGCCAGCACCTGCTTGCGCAGGCGGATGGACAGGGGCGTGACTTCGACCAGTTCATCCGCGGCAATCCATTCCAGGGCGTCTTCCAAATCCAGGTCTTTATACGGAACGAGGCGAACCGCCTCATCTCGTCCCGCCGCACGCACATTGGTCAACTTCTTCTCCCGACACACGTTCACATCGAGGTCCTTGTCGCGCGCATTCTCTCCGACCACCATGCCCTCATACACGCGGGTGCCGGCCGGAATAAAGAAGACCCCTCGCTCCTGCAAATGAAAAAGCGAATAGGGGGTCGCCTGTCCCTCACGGTCGGCAACCAGGGCTCCGTTACTCCGATTCTGGATCGGACCCTGCCAGGCGGCATAGCCGTTGAAGAGCGTATGGATAACGCCCGTCCCGCGCGTCTCCGTGAGAAAGCGCGACCGAAAGCCGATCAAACCGCGCGAGGGAACGGCAAACTCCAGACCGACCCGGCCCGATTCCGGGGGAGCCATGTTTGTCAGGAATCCTTTGCGCTGGGCCATGAGCTGAGAGACCTGACCAACATAGTCCTCCTGGACATCGATGAAGACCAGCTCCATCGGTTCCTGGAGTTGGCCCTCGGTTTCTTTGACAATGACCGTGGGCTTGGAAACCTGGAGTTCGTAGCCCTCGCGTCGCATGGTCTCGATCACCACCGAGAGCTGAAGTTCGCCCCGCCCCATGACCCGAAAGGCGTCGGGGGAGTCGGTCTCCTCCACACGCAGACTCACGTTTCTGTGCATCTCGGCCAAGAGCCGTTCGCGGAGACGACGCGACGTCACATATTGCCCCTCCCGGCCCGCCCAGGGACTCGTGTTCACCCCAAAGATCATGGCCAGCGTCGGATCATCGATCTGAATCGTGGGCAGGGCCACCGGATTATCGCTATCGGAGATCGTCTCTCCGATCTGAATCTCGTCAATCCCGGCCACCGCCACAATATCGCCGGCCTGGGCCGAAGCGATCTCGCGCCGTTTGAGCCCCTGCCAGCTATACAGCTGGGCAACTTTACACGGCCGGCGGGAGCCGTCGGCGCGGCACAGTGTATAGGCTGCCGCGCTCTGCAGCTCGCCCTGGAGAATGCGTCCGATGGCGATCCGGCCGACATACTCATTATAGTCCAGGTTGTTCACGTGGAACTGCACCGGACCGTCCAGCGCGTAGGCCGGCCCGGGCAGGGCCGAGACAATCAGGTCAAAGAGGGGCTGAAGAGTATGTCCCTCTTCGTCCAGCTCGCGTTTGGCAACCCCGGCCCGGGCGTTGGTGTACACCACGGGAAAGGCAAGCTGCTCGTCTGAGGCATCGAGATCGATGAAGAGATCATAGATGGCATCCAGCACTGCGGAGACTCGTGCGTCCCGTCGGTCAATTTTGTTAATACAGACAATCGACGGCAGCCCGGCCTCCAGGGCTTTCTTCAGAACAAAGCGCGTCTGGGGCAACGGGCCTTCCGAGGCGTCCACCAGGAGCATGACTCCATCAACCATGGCCAGCGCGCGCTCAACCTCGCCGCCAAAATCCGCATGACCCGGCGTATCGACAAAATTGATTTTCACGCCACGGTACGAGAGGGCCGCGTTCTTGGCCAGAATGGTGATGCCGCGTTCCCGTTCCAGGGCAAACGAGTCCATCACCCGCTCGGCCACCTGTTCATTGTCCCGAAAGGTGCCGCTCTGTTTGAGCAGAGCGTCAATCAGGGTGGTTTTGCCATGATCGACATGGGCGATAATGGCGACGTTCCGAATATCCTCGCGCCGGGGCGTACCGTTGTGCAAAATCGTCTCCTCCCTACACTTTTGCTTTTTCCCGACCCTCACTCCGAGTGGGACGGCGCGATGATGTCGCACCGAGGGCCGCTGGCGCGGCTGAGCCGGCGGTCCAGCGTCATCAGCGGACAGTCGAGCGTCTCGGCCAGGGCGACATACCAGGCGTCGTAGCTGGTCAGGTTGGCCCGTAACGCCCAGACGCGCTCGGCAAACGGCGCAAAAGGGAACAACTCAAGGGCCAGCCGCAAGAGGTCCCTGTGTGCGCTCGTCGCCTCAAGACGCGATATTTCACCGGCCTGCTCCAAGCGGCGCAGAATATGACTGGCCTCAACCAAGGCCAACTCCGGCCCGGCCAAGGGACCTTCGGCCAGCGCGGCTTCCGCCCACTGTCCCGCCTGCCCCGAGTCGACCAAGGCTGCGACGAGTACGGACGCATCAACGACTCTCGTCATGTCCGGTCCGCATCACGGGCGTGCAGAATACGGGCCGGTCGGACCCGGGTTCCCGCGGCGTCCTTGCGGTCGCGCACACCTTGGAGCCATTCGTCAACGGCCGGCCGGGACGCGATGCGCTCCAGCTCTCCACGCAAGAATTCCTGCATGGACTGATGCTGCCGTGCGGCACGCGCCGCGAGTATGTCGCGTACGGTCTCGGGGACGCCTCGTATTGTAATTTGTACTGGCATGACAGCATTACACCATCACTGACAGCAGACTGCAATCGACTCTTGAAGGCAGGACTGCCCAGGCGCGCCCATTGTCCTGTCATTCTGGGGCCTGTCAAGAGGAAAAGCGGGGTGGCGTTGCGCGTCTGGCCCAGGAAGCGCAAGATGTGTCCAAACTTGTTACGGCGCAAGAAAGCGTTATGCTGAAAGCTGTCTTTTTTGATTTTGATGGAACCCTGGCCGACGATGGGGCAACGATTGATCAGGCCCTCAGGACTGCGTTTGGGGTGATATGCGAACGCTGGCCGGACCTCAGTGCAGCGGCGCTTGAATCAACCTATCGTGAGATCTCCGACCGCGCCTGGGGAGATTATGATCGCTACCTGCGTCCCCTGGAGTCAGCGGAGGCCATGCTCGCCTCCCTGTGGCAACAAACCCTTGAAAGATTTGGCCATAATGACGCAGAAGTCGCCCACGCCGCGGCCACGACCTATTGGCAGAAGCGGTTACGCAGCTGCCGCCCGTATCCCGACGTGCTGCCCTTTCTCGCAGACCTGACCCAGCGCTTTCATGTCAGTCTGCTCACCAACGGCGCACCCAGCATGCAGCGGGCCAAAGTAAAAGCGGCCGGTCTCCAGGCGTATTTCCGGGATATCTTCGTCGGTGGCGAATTTGACCAGGGTAAACCCGCCCCTTTTATCTTCTCCGCCGCCCTCAGCGCTGCCAATTGCCGCCCCGAAGAGGCCGTGTATATCGGCGACTCTCTGCTGCACGATGTCGTGGGCGCTCGAAACAGCGGTCTGCATAGCATCTGGCTCAATCGGAAGAGGCGGCCCCGACATGAAGTCCTGCAAGCCCATACGGCTGACGGCCTTGACCGGTTGGCCCAGCCCGATTTTGAGATTACCCATCTCTCGGCGCTACCAGCCTGTCTCGACCAACTCTAGGGTCTGCCCGGACTGTTCTCTTCCGCTGCTTACACCCTTGCCCGAACAGCCTCCCACTGATAGCTGAGGCACTGCGAGCCAGAAGAGACCGGCATGGAAAAAAACGCCTATAAAATCCTGTTGTTCAATTATTATCGGGATGCCGAATTGCGCGGGGCCGACTTGATTCTACGGTTGATCAACCTTGCGGAGAACCAGAACATCCAGGAAAAGCTGGCCCGCCATTTAGCGGATGCGACCAATCACGCCTGGCTCTGGACCGAGCGTATTCTGGCGCTCGGCGGTGCGCCCATGCGGATTGAGAATGGTTACCACCGTCAACTCCGGCGCAAGGCCGGCCTGCCGGCGAATTTTCTTGACCTGCTGGCCCTCACCTGTGTGGTGGCTGAACGAGCGCACAGACGCTACACGGAACACGCCGCTCGGCCCGATGTCGCCCCGGAGACGCTCAAGATTCTGCACGAGATGCAGGCCGACGAGAAGACGCACCTGACCTGGATCACGGAAAAGATCGCTGAACTCGAAGCCAAGGAGGGCAAGGAAAAGGTGGATGCCGCCCTCCAGCACTATCGGGAGATCGAGGCGGCGGTTTTCGCCGACATGCAGCAAGAGGAACAGCGCGCCCTTGCCCAGGTTGGACCGGACGAAACCAGTTAGAGACTGCGCGCTGCTCAAATCCTCTTTTTCTGGTTCGCCACGTAGTCGACCAGGAGATATTCCCCCAGATTGTCCGGGCGGGTGTAAAAGGCGCGACCGCGATTCATCTTGGTCATTTTGTCCACAAAGGTGCGCAGGCTCGGGCTGTCGTCGAGCATGAAGGTGTTAATCGTGACCCCCCGCTTGGTGACTTTCTCCACCTCTCGCAGGGTCTCCTGGGCCGCCCGCATACTGATGCCCCCAAAAGACAGGGGCCATTCGCAGTAGAGCCGGCCCCGCGAAAAATAGGCGGTGGGCTGGCCATCCGTCACCACAATAATGTGTTGATTATGACTCGGATGGCGGCGCAGCAGGTCCCCGGCCAGCCGCAGGCCGTCCTGGAGATTGGTAAACGGGTCGCCCATATTCCAACTCGCCTCGGGCAGGTCTTTGAGCTTGAGTTCCACGGCCCGCGTGAAAAACCCGACAATCGAGAAATAATCACGCGGATAGCGGGTGCGGATCAAGCTCTCCAGCGCCAGCGCGACTTTTTTCGCCGCGCCAAAGCGACCCTCCCAGCTCATGGACCAGCTCATATCGAGCAGCAGGACGGTCGAGGTGGTGGTCGTGTGGTCGGTATCGAAGATCGTGAAATCCCCCGGCTGGATGGACACGGGGACGCCTGGGGTCCGCTGTATGGATTTTTTGAGCGTCCCGACCAGGTCGAGATGCATCGGGTCGCCGTACTGATAGGGCCGGGTCTCGTCTATTTTGATCTCGGCCAGACCGCGATGGTCGGTGGCGTGTGAGCCGTTCCGGTCGCGCAGCAGATTGGTATAGATGTCTTGCAGGGCGAGCTGGCCAATCCGCCGTACACCTTTGGGCGACAACTGCACCCGGCCCTCGCGGTAGACCAAAAACCCGGCTTCTTCCAATAACGACTGCATCTGCTGGAGATTCTGGAAGTCCTGGCTGGCGGCCTGGCCAATCAATTCCTGGAGCTGGTCCGGGTCGATCTTCTCCGGCTGTCCGGACAGCAGGTTTTGCTCCATCTCCTGGAGCTGCTCCATTTCCTCCATCAGTTCCAGCGCTTCCTGATAGCTGAGCGGGCGGGGTCCGTTGAACAGGTCGTTGAAACGGCGCTGAAAGTTCTCCAGCGATTGGATATTGTCAAACTCCTGCATGAGTTCGTCAAACGCGGCCTGGGCGGCCTCGTCCTCGAACTCATAGTGCGACAGCTTCTCCATTTTCTCGCTCAGGCGCTGCGGCAACTGCTGGAGAAACTGCTCCTTCTCTTCGAGTTCGGGCTGCTGCGGTCGCCGCTCCTCCAGCGTGCGCTGCTCCTGATTCAGAATGGAGTCCAGCCGGTCCTGCATCTCATCGAGCGAGGAGCGCATATTGGACTCGCGGTAGCGTTTGCGCATCTCCTCGCGCAGGTCGCGCACGAGGTCGTCCAGGCCCTTGAGCTTGTCGTCTTCCTCTCCGAGGCCCTGGCGCATGAGCTGCTCCAGGGCCTTCTGCATATCGTCCGTCGAGGACAGATGTTCGGCCAGCTCTTCAAAAATTTTGTCGGCCGACAGCCGGACACGCTGGCTGCCGTCCCAGTCGGTATAGCGGATGGTGATCATGTCAGTCTGGAGGCACGGTCACGGAATGACGGGATCATAGAGCAACCCGCCCGCCTTGACTATCCCCGCCGTCCGGCGGAGCGGTAAGAGTGATTGCTGAAGTGTTCCCCAATTGTGATACGCAATGACCAATCTTCCTGGTACGAAAGGTCCTGTGTCGGAGGAATCGTTGAATATACAGAGAGGTCTCAAGCACGGAGACACTGATAAAGACAATGCAATAGTTTTGGTGGCACAATTGGCGACGAAAAAAACCCTCATCGCGGGTAAAGAATGTTTCGGACTTTCTGCTATGAAGATAGCGAAAAATTTCTTCGAGGTCCTGCCACTCTGGACGGCCTATGTTGCGGCCTATCTGTTGCGGTCTGAGCCGTGCTAGATGCAAGCTCTCGACTTGATGCTCAGGAATGTCGTGATCGAGGATAATCACGCCGCGGTTTTCGCCTTTGGCAGGACCTCGCGGGCGATTCCCTGTTGGCTGAAACTGAGCGCTTCCCGCACCGCCTCAGCCGAAACCAAGCTCTTATACTCCTGGGCAATTTGGTCGGGTTTCCATCCGGCCTGGAGCAGTTCCAGGGCATCTGCCACCAGAATACGGGTGCCCCGGAAAATCAATCGTCCCCCGCACACGCGGGTGTCTGTAGCGAGGTACTGCATAGACATCCTGCCAGACGTGATGACGTATGTTAGGGGAACCGGTGAAAGAATTGCCGCTCCTCCGTCAGTGGCGTATTTAGTCAGGGTGAGATTTATCGAAACTCCCATCTTCACAGAGGACATTGAACGTGAACTCTCATTGGAGGAATACAGACAACTTCAGTTAGCCTTACTGCTTCGGCCTACGCAAGGCGACCTCATTCGGGGTTCTGGAGGCTTGCGCAAGCTACGCTGGCGGCGTCCTGGCATGGGGAAGCGGGGCGGATTACGTGCGATTTACTTTTGGGAGGCGATGTCCGAAACATTCTATATGCTGACGATGTATCGTAAGAATGACCAAGAAGACCTGACCCCTAGGCAGAGGGTAATCCTACGACAATTGGTCAAGGAGGAATTCGAGTGAAGCAAAAGGATTTTGAGCGCTTGGTGACAAGCGTCAAGCAGGTTGGGGCGATTCGCCGGGGACATCTCACGCCTGGACGGGCCACCGAGTTTCGACCTGAAGACGTGCGAATGAACAACCTGCAAGACGAACTCATACAGGCTCATCGAGATGGTAAGTTTCTCGATACTGTTTATGAACTATCCATCAGGCTACCAGAGCAGGAGAAAAAAGACCTCACTAACGCATTAGTAGACCTTCACAATACTTCAAAGATAGATGTTGTTACCGCTTTTGGCGCGTTGAGAAATGCACCGGAAAATCCCGACTTTTTCCTGATCCGTCGCGTATTGGAAGCGGCGCTACTTGAACTCAATGCCAACGTATTGAGCGTTATGAAATGTGTCATTCGTTTGACGAATGAGGCGGGTCAAGACTTGGCTTCCCACACGTTGATTGGGCCATACACTGAATTCTGTTCTAAAATACCGTCACGTTCTCATGAAGCACTCAGAGCGATCCAAGAAGACCCCGATAGTTTGATGGACCTGCTCTCGCCGACACTCGTCGCCGGCGCTAGACACAACGTGGTTTTACACGTTCAAAAAGCGCTTGAATTTTCCAAACACTCTGACCTTGAAGTGAGGAAACGAGCCATTTTCGCTCTGGGTAGAATTCAATATCAGACTAAGAAAATACTCATGAACATGGCGATTAAGTTCATAGCCGAAACGGTAGCTTTAGAAGACGACGATCATTTACTTGGGAAGGCTGTAAAATCAGCGTTCGACATCTACAGCCAAAACCCTTCCAACGTTGCCCAAGTCGCCTCCGTCTTTAGCGACGCTTTGGAAAAAGGGGCTGAAATTACGCTGAATGCAACATCCGAGGTCCTTGGATTTCATACTGACGAAATTCCAGCGCCTCTGCTGAATATACTGCTTAAACATCTGGTCAATGTTCTGCCAGAACACAAAGGTACTCTCGGTAACATTGATTTTGGACTTGAGAAACTGTTGACGACCGAAAACACTCAAGATGCCGCTATTGTATTTTTGGAACAGTTGCTGACAAACAGCGGCATAGAAGTAGAGGTGTTCGATAGCGCAGTACAGCGACTTCTCCAGAACGAAAATGGTCTTTTGAATCACCTGATGACCCGCTGGCTCCTTGGAGGTGAGCAGGCCCTATGCCATGCGATTGAGCAGATAATCAAACTGAGCCACGACAAGAAGCCCATTCTAGCGGTCGCCTCAAAAGAATTGACGAATGCCGATTCCATACGTCTGATATTCTTAGCAAGAAAAGTGACCGGCTATTTATTTTTTCATCCGGTCACTGCGACAAGCATCCTATTATCGCTGGTGCCTTGTGCAAAAGATGAGGAAACTAGTTCAGAAATTACACAGCTAATTTTTGAGCCCATGTTATTGAACTATCCCGGAGAAGTAGGGGGTTACTTAGAAGAGCAGAGCAACGCGGATGATCCTAGTAAAGCCACATCTCAGGAAGCAATCCAGGCGTACGCAAAATATATTGAAGATATGAGCGGCGTAGAAAAGCTATCGGAACATCGTCCATCGGTGACTCATCATGAGGTATTTATGAGGCGTTATTCACGCCAAATGCAGCAAGGCAGGCGTGAAGATGAAAAACAGTCGGTGATGATGCAATTAGTCAAGAAATCCGTTCTTCTGTATGGCACGAAGTCTATAAATTATATCGGAGAACCCTATGCCCGGAACAGGCGTATGGAGATACCGCTACAAAAACATTCGTTTAGCATGGAGATACCTCGTCTACACAACATTGATCCCTTCAGCCTAGATTACATTTTGTATGCTTTTAGACACGAGAAGATTCACGCATGAAGCTAGAAATCCGACAATACCTCGCTTCGCTGAAAGAACGTGGCGAACTTGATGCCATTCTGCCGGACTTGTTAAGCGAGCTTGGGCTCAATGTGTACTCGCGACCAAGTAGAGGCACCAGACAAGACGGGGTTGACGTTGCAGCCGTAGGGAAACTCGAAGGTGATGACACTGATAAAGTGTATTTGTTTTCTATCAAAGCCGGTGATCTCACGCGCTCCGGCTGGAATGGTAATACTCCTCAAGCCTTAAGACCTTCTCTCGATGAAATACGGGATGCCTATATTCCTAACCGACTGCCGGTGGAACACCAAGACAAAGAAATCGTTATTTGTATTTGTCTCGGTGGGGAAATAAAGGAGAATGTTAGTGCATCAGTTGAAGGCTATCTCCGCCAGTTTGATTGTGGTCGTTCTGTCTCCTGCCAAGAATGGAATGGCGACAAGCTGGCAGACCTCATCCAATCTAATTTCCTGAGAGAGGAGTTGTTGCCAGAGGAATCCAGATCGCAACTGCGCAAAGCACTCGCGCTACTGGACGAACCGGAGGCTTCTTATCGCTATTTCGCTAACTTGATTCGCAGCTTGGGGGCCGTCGAGGGCAAGGAGGATAAGGAACAACTAACCGCCCTACGACAAATGAACATCTGCTTGTGGATTCTGTACGCTTGGGCGCGTGATGTAGATAACGTCGAATCAGCTTATCTATCGAGTGAAATTACACTTCTTCACGGTTGGAATATCACCAGAACGTACTTCGAGAAATCTACCAAGATAGCGAACTCAATAAACGAAACATTTTCCTCCCTCTTATCCACCTATGAACAAATTTGTGATTATTTCCTAACAGAAAAGGTCCTACCCTTTGTGGATAAGCGACATGCTTTGTCAGCTGCAGTCGGTGGCTCCTGCGATTTAGATATCAATTTGCGAATGTTCGATATTCTCGGCCGGCTGGCTCTAGGCGGATTGTGGTTATTCTTCTCCTTACGTCTTGTTGACCTTTCGAGTCAAGAAACGGACTCAGAGCAAAAGGCCGAGACGAAAGAGGCACTCATTGAAGAATTGAGAAATCGTGCCAACGCTATAAAAGACCTGCTATCCAATAACCCGACCCTGCTCTTACCGATCAAAGATAGTCAGGTGATAGATATATCCATCGCCGTTTTTTTCCTGATGATCGAAGGTTCGAGCGCAAACGATATCAGATTATGGCTAAATGAGTTGGCGCAACGGGCAATTTTTTGTCATCGCGCAAACGGAAAGTACCCCTGCAACATTGAATCCTACGCTGATCTGCTGGATCATCCCCGAGGGGACGAAAATTATCTTACGGAGAATACTTATGGAAGTATCCTCTACCCAATGATCGGTCTTTGGGCCAGTCTCTATGGAGACGAACAAGTCTTTGAGGGAGTGAAGAAGATCAAGTCAGACCATCTGCAACACTGTAACTTTCAATTGTGGTTTCCCGCCTGCACGTCCGAACAGAATTTTTACACCAATGCAGAAGACCACGGCGCGGCACTCTCCGATATTAATGTCGATCAGCCCCTTGAAGCATTTGCAGACCAAATCTTCGGAGAATGTGACCGCTCTCCTCAGTTCAAAGAACTTTCTGCGTTCAAATACGATTTCTGGCCTTTGATCTTGGTAGCTTGTCGCCACTACCGTCTACCCATCCCAATTCATTTTTTCAAGGATTTAAGGTCCGGTGCAGATTCTACACAGCCTGAGAAATCAGAAGAGTCTGTCCCACAAGCCTCAGATAAATGAGGTAGGCGTGGCTTCGGCTTGGCAATGCCCAACCAGAGAGTGAAAAGCGACATTACCTGTCAGTGCCCTGACTCTCTTGTGGAACAACCTTAATCGAGGAAGGAAGCATTTTCGTTATTGAACACTCGGTTCAGTAGGGTGGGAATAAGCGCGTCCAGTTCGGTAACTTCCTTTTCAACTGAGGAAGGGTTCAAGCGTTCCACAATATCCCGGATCGTCTGTTGAATCCCCTTCGGCGGAATCGGTATGTGATGGGTGCGAAGAGTGTCTGGGTGTAGGCGGCGACGGCGGGCGTTTGTCCCCTTGCTCGTGCCGACGAGACTCGGCCAAACCAAGGGGTCTTTGAAGTAGGCATCGACGGCTGTGGGGTGCAAGGTTTCCTTGTTGATCTGAAACACGGGAAACTCGGGCGACACATAACAGCCGGCACATTCCTCGGGGACAACACCAAGTGCTCCTTCCCAGGCCATAAGTTTGGGATAGGTAAAATCGTCTCGCTCAAGGCGGGTAAGTTTTTTGTAGCTGACCTCGGAACCTGCTTTCACTCCACTCCGAAAGACACCCCTCCCGAAGCTATACACTCCCGCAAACTGATACTCAGAGTCAGGCTCGACTTCAGTATCAACAGGACGCTGTAACGCGACTTCTCCGAAGGGAACCGTTGGGTGAGGCTGTTCAGGAGCACCGTGAGCCAATGCTCGAAGCAACACTTGAACCTCATGACGTATGTTTGCCCTGGTCGCTTTGGCCTCCCCCACCAACCCCGCCATCCGGTCCAGCTTGGCGACAATCCGTTGCTGCTCGTTGAGGGGTGGAAAGGGTAGGAGAACATCCAGAAAACGTTCTGGACGCAGACGATTCTGACCACTCGTCCCCCGCGACAGATTGTCACATTGCCCCCAGAGTTCAGGTGTCTTGGTGAACCAAGCGAACCAACCGGGTAAAAGGACCGTCCTATCAACCTCGTAGGTAGGAAATTCCGAGGAACCGAACGAACCGTCAAGATTAGCGGTCACAACGGCCACACTACCATTCCGCGCCCATATCTTGTTGACAATGATGTCGTCCTTTTGAACGCGATAAAATACCGGATACTTTGTCTCAGAACCGTCAACGGTTTCGCGTTGGTAAGCGCCCTGTCCCCACAGGCGCACGCCGATTTGGCGATACGGCGTTCCAGGTTGAGGCGGCTCAGACCGTTGAACTCGTTTTGCCACCTCCCCCAAAGCAACCACTGGCCAGCCCATTACATCCCCTCCGTCAACACCGTCTTGCTTTCTCTGGCTTTGCCCTGTTTTCGGCTTCAGACGGTTCGGGCCGTGACCTCATACTCCAGGCGCTGCCCAAGACGATCCTTTTCGACCTCCAGGTCGTAACGGGTCTGCAAATTGAGCCAGAGACGCTCAGAAGAGCCGAAGTAGCGCGCCAGCCGTAGTGCAGTATCCGCAGTGATGCCGCGCTTACCATGCACGGTCTCATTGATCCGGCGCGTAGACACGTTGATATCCTTGGCCAAACGATACTGCGAGATGTTCAGCGGTATGAGGAATTCGTCACGCAGGATTTCACCGGGATGGACCGGCGGCAGCTTCTTTTCAGACACGTCACCCTCCGATAGTCAACAAACTCTACCATCTCCGACGGCTAGAGCAATTCACGCTGCTGTGTAGCCGTCCGTCATTCCTGCGCAAGCAGGAATCCAGGCTCCCAGCTCCCGGCCTCTGGATGCCGGATCAAAGCCCGCCCCGGACCCGATCCGGGGTCCGGCATGACGAGAGTAGAGCAGTATAACTACAGCCTGGCGTGAACCGCGCCAGCCCATCATACCCCTCCGCCAGCGCAGCTTTAATCTCGTCCATGATGGACAGAATGCGCCGCTCCTTGTCGATGATGCTGTCCACAATCTCAGTCGGGGAGCGATGGTCTACGGTTTCGCCGGAGTGGGGGTTCTTGAGGTCCAGGTTGCAGGCTGTGACGCGGCCCTGCTCGTCACGTTGCACCAAGCCCGTAGCGTCCACCTGCCAGGCATGTTCGTTTTCCTGGCGGTCGTTCCACCAGGCCAGACAGGCGGCAAACTCTTCGTACAGCAGGGGCGCGGTCTTGGAGTATTTCTTGCGGCCCTGGGGCCGGGGCTGCTCGTAGTACCAGATGCCCTCGGTCGGGCCGCTGGTGTCAAAGAAAATCAGATTGGTCGGAATGTCGGTGTAGGGTGCGAACACGCCTTCGGGCAGACGAACCACGGTGTGCAGATTGAACTGCTCCAGCAGGTCGGGACCGGTCAGGCCGTCGGCCGGGGCGGCCCAGGCGCGCCAGCGGTAGGGCGCGGCCACCGTACCGCGATAGGTGCGTCCGGCCAGTTCGGCGCGCTCTTCTTCAATGCGTTCCAGGTCGTCCAGAAACTTGAGGAACATGACCCAGGTCAGCATGGGCAGGCGGTCCAGGTCGCCGTTCAGGCCCTTGTCCTTGCGCATGATCTTGCGCGCCGACTTGATGATGCCGTCCAGACGCTGGGCCGTGGTGAGAGGTTTTGGTGCGGGTTTCCTGCGGGCGGATTTGGTCACGATACTCTCTTCACTGGCAGATGTATCAAGTAAATTCCCGGCTTGCGACCAAGATTGATGGGAGTGAGATTGAGACCTGAGGAGGAAGCGTGGTTGGACAGTGGTTCAAGCGGTTTCGAGAGCAACCTGGAATAGAACGGGCGAAGGTGCTGACCGATGTGGGGAAAACTATGGCGGTAGCATCTTTCATTGGCGCAGGTACTCTCCTCCGTACTTCGTTTCTTTCCTCAACGGTTCTCATAGGAGTTGGCCTTGTCTTTCTGACTTTCGCTGTGCTCTTGTCCGAACCGCCGCAAGGGAGGACATAACAGTGGACTATCTCTTGTTATTACTCATCGGTCTTGCCGTCGGATGGCCCCTTCTCTGGTGGGCGAGTAAACAACCGTAGGGTCCGTGCCCTTTCTCTTCTCTGTCCGCTCCTCACAGATTAAAGTTCTTGAGCACCGAGGCGAGCTCGGGGTTGCGCTGACTGAGATTGCGCAAGGCTTCCAGCAATGCCTGGGCGCGGGGTTGGTTGAGCGCGAAGTCTTTCTCCAGGCTTTTCACCCGTCCCTCAAGGGGCTGCATCATGGTCCGGCGGTCCCACAGGGCAAAGCTGATGGTGGCCGTCACCAGCACGGTAAAAGCGCCCAGCAGGGCGAGGGTGAGACGAAACTGGTAGGTGAACTGGAGGTTCATGTCTTCACGAAGTTGACGATTCTGCTCATTCATGTCGGCCCGCAATTGACTCATTTCAGCCCGGAGTTGTTGACTCTGCTCATTCATATCGGCCCGCAATTGCCCCAGGTCAGCCCGGAGTTGCCCCATATCGGCCCGGAGCAGGCCGACCTCAGTCCGTACCCCGTGCAGCCCTTCCTCCAGTCGAGCCAAACGTTCCGCTATCTCCCGGTCAGTCAGGGCCGGGGCCGCTTCCACCGCCCACAACGGGCCGGGCAGAAGCAGGCTCGCCAAAACCCAACTGGTGAAGAATCTACGCAGCATGGCAGTATACAATACCGACCGAACCGGAAAGTCAAACAAGCTGTACTCAGGCCGCGTACAGCCGGCGTTGCAGGTCGCCCACCGCCGCCCGCAACTGACGGCCGCCGCCAAAACGCGCAGCCAACTCAACGACATTACCCCACTCGTTAAAAGGCGGCACCTCCAGCACCTCCGGCAGCTTGAACTGCGCGCTGCCGTGTTCGGCGTATTTTTCAATCAGGGCGTCAAGCACCTGGCTGGCGTCCGGACCGAATTGTTGCAGGAAAGCAGTTTCCTCACGCCTGAGGCGCTCGGCCCGTTCGCGTCGGGTTCGGAACGGCAGGTTGTAGGCGTAGTAGCACAACAGGTCGAACAGGTCGGCCTCGGGCATTTCCAGGGCGTGTTCCTGATCGACACAAAAAACGATGGTCTTGGCGAAGCGGTCGGTGTGTTTGAGAAAATCGGTCAGATGGCGGGCGATGGCCTGGGTACGCTGGCGCAGGGCGACGACGCGCTCGAAGTCCTGGGTGGTATATTCCCGGTCGGGAATCGTCCGGCCATAGCGGTCCAACTCGCCCGTACTCGGACGCCAGCCGACCACGACGGGCCGTGCGTCCGGCAAAGTAAATGCGTCCGTCGGTAAAGGTGCGCTGCTCGTTAATGGCGTGGGGTGGCGTGTCCCAGCCGGCGGTCTGGAGTTTGGGCACAACGAAGGTGCGGCAGGTGTCGGCTTCGGTCAGCACTACGGGTGCGCTTTCTCACGGGTCGGCGCCCCGCCGCAGACATCGGTCAGGCGCGATAGGTCTGGCGGCCGCCCTGGCGCTCTTTGTTGAGCTTCTGATGCAGGTGCAGGCCTTCCAGGATGAATTCGGTGGCGGTGGAGATGAAGCTCGGCTGACCGTCAACTCCTAAGGCCGCCAGGCTCTCCTGGAGCCCCTGAATGTTTTGGATGCCCTCGGCGTAGTGTTGAGACGGCATCATATCCGAAATCTCAACGCCCCCGCCGTTCACGAAATAGTCGATGACCGGCTGTAAACTTTCGACCCGCATGTATTTGTCGAAGACTTTCTGAACGGACCGATTGACCAGACGCTCAATCAGGTCTCCATCTTTCTGCTCTTCGCCCATGTATTCCAGCTCGATCTTGCCCGCGGTCGAGGGATAGAGGGCGTACAGGTCGCTGATGCGCGGCACAACTTCGCTCTCGCCCAGGCGCACGGCCCGCTTCTCCGCATTGCTGATCACACTTTCAAAATTATTAATCGTCATGCGGACGCTCACCCCGGACGACTGATTGATCTCATTGGAATTTCGGGCTTCCATAGTCAGCTGGGCGCAGATCTCCTTCATGAACGGTGGGGTATGGAACACCAGGCCGTCGTGGGCGAACTGGACCGCTTCCTGCTCCATAATGGCAATTTCTTCCTCAATTGAGCGTGGATAGTGAGTGCGAATCTGCACATCAAACCGATCTTTCAGCGGGGTGATAATGCGTCCCCGACTGGTATAGTCCTCGGGGTTCGCACTCGCCACAATAATCACATCGAGCGGCAGGCGGACCTTGAAGCCTTTGACCTGAAAATCCTGTTCTTCCATCAGGTTGAACAGGCCAACCTGTACTTTCTCGGTCAGGTCGGGCAATTCGTTGACCGCGAAGATACCGCGGTTTGTCCGGGGGATTAACCCGTAGTGGATGGTCTCCTCGTCGGCCAGATAGCGCCCTTCGGCAACTTTGATCGGGTCCACCTCACCGATGAGATCGGCAACGGACACATCCGGTGTGGCCAGCTTCTCGGCATAGCGCTCGTCGCGCGGCAGCCAGCGGACTTCAAGCGCCTCGCCGCGTTCCGCGGCCAGACGACAGGCCTGCGGAGAGATGGGCGCCAGCGGATTCTCCGGAATCTCACTATCACGGATGGTTGGCACATAGTCGTCCAGCAGGGCGATCAGGCCCCGGATCACCCGCGATTTCGCCTGCCCGCGTTCGCCCAGAAACACGATATGATGGCCGGCCAGGACCGCGTTTTCGATCTCCGGAATGACGGTTTCGTCATAGCCGATAATGCCGGGGAGCAAGTGTTCCCCGGCGGCGAGCATCCGAATCAGATTCGCCCGCATCTCTTCTCGTACGGGGAGAACCTGATAGTCTATTTTCTTGAGATCACCAACCGTCTGGACTTCACGACGGAGCGTTTCAATTGGAGTCGTCTGTTGCACAATCCTGCCTGCCTTTATGTGGAGCATTCCCGTCTGTTGCGTATCAAGAGGCGCTGTCTGGAATGGGGCGTTTGTGTGTGGGGATTGGGGGCTGGGGATTCGGGGTTGGTAAAACCCTTCCCCCCAATCCCCAGCCCCTAGTTCCCAGTCTTGGTCTCCGTCTCGGGTTCGGCTGCCGTAAGGGGCTGACCGTCAACGCGCAGGCGTAACTCCTTCCCGACCTTAAAGAGTGGCACTTTTTTGGCCGCAACCGCGACGACCTCCCCAGTTCTCGGGTTCCGGCCTTCCCGCGCCGGGCGCTGTTTGACAATAAAACTGCCGAATCCGCGGATTTCAATCCGTTCCGTCCCTGCCAGGGCCTCGGTCATACTGTCGAATACCGTATTGACCATGACCTCGGCATCCCGGCGTGAAAAACGAGGATGGCGCTGGGCGACTTCCTCGATCAGGTCTCTTTTGGTCACGCTACCATCCCCCGTCAGCAAGCCTTATGATTTCTGCGGATCTCCGTCATCCCGGTCCAGACGCAGCTCTTCTCCCAAGATGTCCTCAAAGGAGAAGCGCGCCCCTTCTCGTTCGCGCTGGAGGTAGGCCTCCATTTCCTTGCGCTCTTCACTGCGTCGTAAGGCCTTCACGCTCAGTCCCATTTTGTGTTCACGGGGATCAATATGGATCACCTCGGCCTCAACCAGATTGCCGACCTCAAACAGCGCTGAGGGCTTCTCGACTCGCTCCGTTGAGAGCTGAGAGATGTGAATCAACCCTTCAATACCGTCGGCCACTTCGACAAAGACACCGAAGTCGGTCACACTCGTGACCTTGCCGTTAATCCGACTGCCGACTGGATGTTCTTGTTGCAGGGTGACCCAGGGATCGGCGACCGATTGTTTAATCCCGAGCGAAATGCGCTCGTTTTCCACATCAATACCGAGAATAACGGCGTCAACCTCATCGCCTTTCTTGAACAACTCCGAGGGGTGCTTAATCTTCCGGGTCCAATGCAGGTCCGAGATATGGGCCAAGCCGTCGATCCCTTCCTCGACCTCGATAAAGACACCAAAATCAGTAATGCTTTTGACTCTCCCGTGGATGCGGCTGCCCACCGGGTTGGTGGCCCGCACCGTCTCCCAGGGGTTCGGCGAGACCTGCTTGAGCCCCAAGGATATGCGCCGGTGGGCGGGGTCAAGGTCGAGAACCACGATTTCGACCTGATCGCCGACGGAGAGCAGTTTCGAGGGGTGGGCAATCCGCTTGGTCCACGACATTTCGGAGACGTGCAAGAGGCCCTCTACTCCCTGCTCCAGTTCCACAAAAGCGCCGTAATCGGCCAGGCTCACGACCTTGCCCTGGACCCGACTGCCGGGCAGATAGCGGTCTGCGACCGACCCCCACGGGTCGGGAACGAGTTGTTTCAGACCGAGTGACACCCGCTCTTTTTCTGCGTCAAACTTGAGCACAACGACCTGAATCGTCTCCCCGGTTTTGATCATCTCAGACGGGTGACCGATCCGCCCCCAGGACATATCGGTGATGTGCAGGAGGCCATCCAGCCCCCCCAGATCAACAAAGGCCCCGTAATCCGTAATATTCTTGACGGTGCCCTCAAGGATGATCCCTTCATCGAGCACCTTCAGCGTCTCTTCCCGCAGCGCGGCGCGTTCCTGCTCCAGCACGGCCCGGCGTGATACGACCACATTGGAACGGGCTCGATTGTATTTGAGGATGGCAAATTTACCCGTTTTCCCCAGGAATTGATCCAGGTCGCGGATAGGGCGAATGTCCACATGCGAGCCCGGTAAAAACGCGGCTACACCAATATCGACGCGCAGCCCGCCTTTTACTTTGCCAACAATGGAACCGTTGACGGGCGTATGGTTGTTGAACGCTGCCTCAATGTCTCGCCAGATACGGAATTGCTCCGCTTTCGCTCGGGATAAAACAATCCCCTCTTGCTCAGCGTCAGCCGAGTCAAAGTAGACCTCTATTTCATCTCCCTCACTGACCGTGAGCTGCCCGTCACGCTGGCGAAATTCGGCCAGCGGAATATGGCCTTCCGATTTATAGCCAATATCAATCGTGACAAATTCCGGTCCGATGTTCACCACCCGGCCACGGACGATCTCCCCCGGTTGCACCGAGCGCATGCTTTCTTCAAACATCTGCCCGAAGTCTTCCCCAGCGCCTTTGCCCGGCTGAGCGGGCGCCACGGGCGCAGTCTCACTGCCGGTGCCCGCCGTCTCTCCCGACGGGCTCTCGTGTGCTGCCTGACTGTCCGTGGCAACGGTCCCGGTTTGGGTCTGCTCTTGGGTGGTGGCCTCGCTGTGCGCTGGCGTCGTTTCTGCAACGTTGTGCTGTTCGTTATGTTCCATGTTATGGTTTACCCCCTACGAAGCTCCCGGACATCGCCCTTGCATACTCTCCTCGTGGCGAGCTTGCAAGAGCTACGAGCCCGGCTTTTCCTTTTGGCTTTCAAGACTTGCATGGGCATGGACTAATTCGGCCATGCTGTCAACTACGTCCGCTTGGGTCAATGTGGTGGTATCGAGGCGGACGGCATCAGCCGCGGGTCGGAGTGGCGCATGGGCGCGTTGGCTGTCTCGGCGGTCGCGTTCCGCCATATCCTGAAGGGTCTGCGCAAGCGAAACCGTGGCCTCTCCCCGGTGTTGCAACTCGGCATACCGCCGGCGTCCCCGTTCTTCGATTGAGGCGTCGAGAAATATCTTGATATCCGCGTCCGGAAAAACAACCGTCCCGATATCACGCCCCTCAAGAATGGCCGCGCCGGTCCCTCCGAGCCGACGTTGCAGCCCGAGGAGGGCGCGGCGAACCTGCGGCTCAGCCGAGACGTGTGAGGCCAGCTGGCTTATTTCCGGACGGCGAATATCCTCCGTAATATCCCGACCGCCCACCAGCACCCGCGTGTCCGAGAGCGTAATATCCGCCGCGTCACACAAGGCCGCCAGGCGCTCGCCGTCGTCCGGACTCACCCCCTGTTCCCACGCGAGCAAACCAATCGTCCGGTAGAGCGCCCCGGTATCGATATAGCGATAGCCGAGCCGTTCGGCCAAAAGACGACTGACTGTACTCTTGCCGGCGCCAGCCGGGCCGTCGATGGCGATGATCAGGCCCTTCTTCGTCTTCGCCATCAGCCTGTCCCCAGCCGGACTCCGGTCACCTCTTGGACCAGGCGGTAATATCCGGGAAAGGAAATGGCAATGCACTCCGGCTCCTGGACAACAACGCCCTCGTCCGAACCGAGTCCGGCCACGGAGAGCGCCATCGCGATCCGGTGATCGCCCTGACTGTGAACCGTGCCGCCGCGCACGCGACCCTGCCCGGTGATGACCAGCCCGTCCGGCAGTTCTTCCACCGGCACGCCGAGGGCAGTCAGGGCGACGGCCAGGGCGCGAATGCGGTCACTCTCCTTGACGCGCAGCTCTGCGGCCCCACGAATGACAGACCTGCCGTGGGCAAACGCCATCACTACGGCAAGCATCGGCAGCTCATCAATGGCGCGGACAATCAGCTCACCGTCAACTGTTATCCCCCGCAAGGAGCTGGAGCGGACCAGCAGGTCTCCGACCGGCTCTCCGCAGACCTTGCGCGCATTGTGTGTCTCGATCCGGGCTCCCATTGCGCGCAAGATATCGACTATCCCCGTCCGAGTGGGATTCAGTCCAATCTGACGAATCCGCAACTCCGAGCGAGGCAGCAGGAGGGCGGCGGCAATAAAAAAGGCCGCGGAAGAGAGATCGCCGGGGACATCCACATCCTGGGCGTGCAGCGGTATTCCGCCCTCAACGGACACCGTTCGGCCCTGCACCGTCAGCCGCCCGCCAAATGCCGGCAACAGGCGCTCCGTATGATCACGGGAACGTTCAGGCTCTCTGACCGTCGTCCGCCCGTTGGCGTGCAGACCAGCCAAAAGGATGGCGGACTTGACCTGGGCGCTGGCCACAGGACTCGTATAGGTCAGGCCGGTGAGGCGTTCACTCTGGCCTGCAATCCGCAACGGCGCGTGTCCGCCTTCACTCTCAATCGTGGCCCCCATCAGCCGGAGGGGCTCAATCACCCGTCTCATGGGACGCCGCCGCAGCGAGGCATCGCCATCCAGGCGGGAGGCAAAAGAACACCCGGCCAGGATACCCGACAGCAGGCGCAGCGTGGTGCCGGAATTCCCACAGTCGATGGTGCCGGCCGCAGTGCTCGGAGGCTGGAAAGCCTGCCAGCCCTGACTTTTCACGCTCACCGTCGTGTCCTGCCGGACGATATCGACTCCCAACAATTGGACCGCCCGGATCGTCCGCAGATTGTCCTCACCCAGCGAGCAGCCCCGAATGCAGCTCTCTCCTGTGGCCAGGGCCGCAAACAGCACGGCCCGGTGACTGATGGATTTATCACCCGGCAGGCGGATTTCGCCCCGTATGCCGTGAGGAGCGGGAGGGATCGTCACCGCTGGTGTCATGTCCCCAAAAGAGTAAACGTGTCCAGCCTCTCGTGTCTAGTGGAGAACACGTTTACTCTTGTTCACGCAAACGAGTCAGGCGCTGCCGTTCCTGTCGGGCGCGCGTCATATCCGCCGAGAGCGCTTGTCCGTCTCCCTCAGCCACGGCGGCTTTCATCTGCGCCAGCGCGGCTTCAAAACCGGAAATCGCAGCGAGCAAGGCGGCGCGATTCTCAAGACAGATGTCGCGCCACATCTCGACCGGGCTGGCGGCCACCCGAGTCAGGTCGGCAAACGCACTGCCGGCATACACGAGCGGGTCGACCTGCTCCGACTGCGGTCGGGTTGCAAGAGGAAACGCCTGAAGGAGACCGTTCATCACACTGAACGCAATGAGATGGGGTAGATGGCTGACCTGGGCGAGAATGCGGTCGTGGACCGCGGGGTCCATTGCTTCGACGCGCATCCCAACGCCTTCCCATAAGGCCCGAACCCGCACCAGGGCGTTGGCATTGGTTTTGTCGGTCGGCGTCAAAACACATAAACGCCCCTCAAAGAGAGTGGCAAAGGCCGCCCCGGCCCCGGCATTTTCAGTCCCGGCAATGGGATGCGCGGCCACACACGGCAGCGAGTCGGGGACAAGCGATTCGAGGGTGGCAACGATCGGCGCTTTGACACTGCCGGCATCCGTCACAATACAGCCTGGCGAGAGATAGGGCAGAAACTGCTGTATGGCTGGACCGGTCGCCTGGACGGGAACGGCAAGCAGCACGCAGTCGGTTCCCTGGGCCGCCTCGGCCGGGTCGAAGGTATAGGCATCAATCAGGCCGCGGTCGAGTGCAATTTTCAGATTGGCTTCAGTCCGACCAAAGCCAACCACCTGCTCAACCAGCCCCCGGGCTTTGGCCGCCAGTCCGAGCGAGCCACCAATCAGACCAACCCCGACGATAAGCAGACGATGAAAGAGTGGTGACATACGGTATGAGGCGCAGGCTATGCCTGCGCTTGCAGCTTTTCCAGGGCCGCAATAAAGCGTTCGTTTTCCTCGGCCAAGCCTACACTCACGCGGGCATAGCCGGGATAGCCATAGCCTTCCATGGGCCGAATGATAATACCCTGGGGCAAAAGCTGTTGTGAGACGCCGGGGCCAACCTTGACCAGGAGGAAATTCCCCCAACTTGGCGCGTATTCGATATCCAGACGGTCCAACTCCTGGCGCAGATAGGCCAGCCCTTGACGATTATTGTCCTGGGTGCGGCGAATATGCTCGGTATCGTCAAGCGCGGCTAAGGCTCCCACCTGGGCGAGCGTATTGACATTAAAGGGCTGGCGAATGCGGTTGAGAGTGTCAATCACTTCCGGTGAAGATATGCCATAGCCCACGCGCACGCCGGCCAGACCGCATATTTTGGAGAACGTGCGCAGGGTGATGAGCGCCCGCTCCCCCGAATGGTAGTCGAGCGAGTCGGGGTAGTCCGGGTCGTCGACAAATTCAAAATACGCCTCATCAACCACAATCACCACGCTCGGCGGCACCCGCTCCAGAAACGCCTCCCAGTCCGTCCTGGTATAAATCGTGCCGGTAGGATTGTTTGGGTTATCCAGAAAGATAATACGCGTATCGGCTTCAACCGCTCGCGCCATGGCGTCCAGATCAAAGGCAAAACCTGTCCTGAGCCGGGTCGAAGGGCCGGTGTGCGGAACGGTAATTGTGCGGCCACCGGCCGCGTGCACACACAGATGATAAATGGCAAAGGCGTGCTCCGCGGCAACAATCGATTCGCCCACGCGCAAAAAGGTGCGCACGATCATCTCGATCAACTCGTTCGAGCCGTTACCGATAATGATCCGCGACCGGTCCAGCCCGAATTTCTCGGCCAGGCGCTGCTTGAGATAAAAGGCGTCGCCGTCAGGATACAGATTGAGCTGGGGCAGGGCCGCCCGAATCGCCTCAAGCGCCTTTGGAGACGGACCAAGGGGATTCTCGTTTGAGGCGATTTTCACCGAGTTGCTGATCCCGTATTCCCGCTCCACCTCTTCAATCGGCTTGCCCGGCTGATACGGGGTGAGGCTCAAGACCCAATCCGGCACATACTTTCGTATATCCATACGCGTTCACCGTTTTTGCCGCGCCGACCCGGTCGCCGACCCAAAGGAAGTATACGAACCCAGCACTTTGACCGACATGCAGCAGGGTTCGATCTCACGCAGAGCGTCAGCCAGAGCCCGATCGCCCACATGCCCCTCAACATCGATAAAAAAAACGTATTCCCAGGGCCGCCCCTTGAGCGGTCGGGATTCAATCCGCAGCAGGCTCATGCTGTGCGCGGCAAACGGCCTCAGCACCTGATACAGGATCCCCGGCTCATCCCGGACCGACAGCACCAGGGACGTTTTGTCAGCCCCGCTTGGCGTGCCCGGCTGCTGCGTCCGGCTCAGAATGGCGAAACGGGTGTAGTTTGCCGCCTGGTCCTGAATATCCGCGTCGATGATGTTGAGCCGATAGCGCTCGGCGGCCAAGCGTCCGGCAATGGCTGCGGCCCGCGTGTCCCGCCGCACCAGTTCAGCCGCGCGAGAATTGCTCGACGCCCCCTCCGTGGGTACACCTGGCAGATGCGTGGCCAGCCAGTGCTGACACTGGGCCAGAGACTGCGGATGGGCCAGGACGCGCTGAATGCGCTCCCGCTTTGTGGACCGGCTGAGCAAACAGTGCCGAATGGCCAAGGACCGCTCGGCAATAATATGCAGATTCGTTTCAATAAAAAGATCGAGGGTGAGAGCGACCGAGCCTTGACTCGAGTTTTCGACTGGCGCAACCCCGTAGTCGACCTGCCCGTTTTCTACTGTCGAGAAAATCTGGGGAATCGTCTCGACCGGGACAAACTCGGCCTTTGAGCCAAACTGCTCCTTGCTGGCCATATGCGCATAGCTCGCCTCTGGTCCGAGATAGGCAACTCGCAAAGACGTTTCGAGCGCGCGCGAAGCGGAAATAATCTCGCGATAAATGGTCTGAACGGACTCGTCCGGCAGCGGCCCGGTGTTCATCTCTGCCAGACGGGCGAGAATGGCTCGCTCCCGGCCCGGTATATAGACCGGGCCAGTCTCCCCTTTCGCGTTTCCAATCCGTTGCGCCAGACGGGCGCGGCGATTCAACAGCCTGAGGATTTGGGTATCGACCTGATCGATTTTTTCTCTGAAGGTCTCTAATGCCAGCTGCGAAGAGGCAGAACGTTTGTTCGTCACACGGCGCTTTGTACTATGATTTATCAAGGCCGTCTACGCGGCTGGGATTTGCTGAGTCAGTCTACGCAGTTGTTTGTGAGGGGGAAGTTTCCCCCTGGCGCAGTTGTTTGTGAGGGGGAAGTTTCCCCCTGGCGCAGTTGTTTGTGAGGGGGAAGTTTCCCCCTGGCCCCCTCGGGTCTCTCCCCAGGCGGGACAGCGGCGGTTCAGCGTGTTGCGCTACTCTCATTGACCCCGGTCGTCGACTCTTCTGCGGTATCGACAATACCGACCTCTCCCATCCGACGGAATTTCGTGTAGCGCCGGTCCATAAGCTCGGCGACGGACAAGTCGCTCACCGCTTGCAGATGGCGGTCGATTGCGGCTCCAACATCGCTAATCGCCGTCTGGGTATGCCGGTGGGCTCCCCCTGACGGCTCGGCAATCATCTCATCAATCACGCCGAGATTGAGCAGGTGCGGAGCCGTGACCTTGAGCGCCTCGGCGGCCCAGACCGAACGTTCCGGGGTGCGTTCTCCAAACAGAATCGCCGCGCAGCCTTCGGGGGTAATGACCGAATAGCAGGCGTTTTCCTGCATCAGTAACCGGTCGCCCACCCCGAGGGCTAGGGCGCCGCCACTTCCCCCTTCTCCAATCACCGTGACAATGATGGGAGTCCTGAGACCGGCCATTTCCTGGATATTCCTGGCAATGGCTTCGGCCTGACCGCGCTCCTCAGCACCAACGCCGGGATAGGCCCCCTGGGTATCGACAAAGCTCAGCACCGGCCGCTGGAACCGTTCGGCGAGATGAAAGAGGCGGAGCGCCTTGCGATAGCCCTCGGGCCGGGGCATGCCAAAATTCCGGTGCACTTTTTCGGTCACCGTCTTCCCGCGCTGATGACCGACCACCACCACTGGTGTACCCCGAAAACGCGCCAGACCGCCGATAATTGCCGGATCATCGCCAAAGACGCGGTCGCCGTGCAGCTCCACGAATTCGGAGCATAGCACCTCAATATAATCGAGCGTATAGGGCCGGTCCGGGTGCCGCGAGAGCTGCACCCGTTGCCACGGTGAGAGAGCGGTGAACACCTCAGCCTCGCTCTGCCGGAGCTGTTCTTCCAGTGCGGCGAGTTCAGTCTGTTGCCGTGCCGACCGGTTTTCCAACTGGCTGAGGGCGGACATCTGTTTGTCCAACTCCTCCAGCCGGCGCTCAAAATCGAGATAGCTTGTCTGCACGATTGCTCCTTCAATACAGCCGGTGTGAAACGTCGGGAGTCGAGCGTCCCGACCGGTCTCTGTCGGCTGCCTCGTTACGTTGCTCCTGCCCCTTCAAAGAAGTGCTGTACCGCACGGTCGATGTCTTGCTCTTGGGCTGGCGTATACCATTGCACCCCGGGTTCTGCTCGCAACCAGATCAGTTGCCGTTTGGCCAGCCGCCGGGTTGCCGTAGACATACGGGCGACTGCCTCCTCCAGGCTGGACCGTCCATGTAAGAGGTCCACAATCTGAGCATAGCCGATGGTGCGGAATACAGGCAACTGCTCACCAAACCCCATATCCCAGACCCGACGGACCTCGTCAACAAGGCCATCCCGCATCATCTGCTGACAGCGCTGTTGAATACGCCGGGCCAGGACCTCCCGTTCCAGGACCAGGGACACCAGGAGCGTCGAAAACGGGCGCTCACGGAAGCCGTGCTCCCGCTGCCAGACGCTCATCGGCTTCCCACTCAACAGCCAGACTTCCAAGGCCCGAATCAACCGAGTTCGGTCGTTTGGATGGAGCCGACGAGCTGTGTCCGCATCAACCCGGCGCAGCCAATCGTGCAGAAAACCAGGGCCGTGCGCTTGCTCCTGAGCGCTCAGACGTGCACGCAGGGCGGGGTCGGCTTGCGGTCCAACAAACAGCCCCCGGGTCAAAGCCCGAATATAGAGGCCGGTTCCCCCCACCACAAAAACGCGCCTGCCGCGCCGGGTCAGCGCGGCAAGCGCCTCGTGCGCCAGTGTCCGAAAGCGGGCCACATCGAAATGCTCATCTGGATTGACCACATCAATCACATGATGCGGCACCAGGGCCTGTTCTGCCGCTGTTGGCTTTGCCGTGCCAATGTCCAGGTAGCGATACACCTGGCGTGAATCCGCGCTAATAATCTCCGCGTTATAGCGTTGGGCCAGAGTGAGTGCGAGCGCGGTTTTTCCTGTGGCGGTCGGACCGGTAATAACAACAACCTGTGGCTTTCCCATAGATCACAGTAGGCGCGTGAGATGCACCAGGGGCTTCTCTTGCCGGCGTATCACTCCGCTGGATCAACCCCAAGGGCAGGCAGAACATCCAAATCCTGTAATGCCTGATAGGTATGCGTCGCCGTTGGTTCTGAGGCAAAAAGCGTCAAGTCTTCAACCGAGTCAATATCAAACGCAATACGCGGAGCCTCAATCACCCGGCAGGCGATATGCTCCTGCCGAGCCCGGGCCTGGTGGGCGTCCAGGCTTGGACCGCCAAAACAGGTCGGGATAACCAGCGGCGGGGTGCGCAGGAGCGCATTGGTGCCCTCGCCCTCTTTACACGTCACCAACAGCACTTCGGGCTTATCCGTTGCCTCACACAAGAGCAGGTCAACGTCCTCAGAAGTGACCAGCGGCAGGTCTGACAGCAGGACCAGCAGCGTTGTACCGCCCTGTTGCAGACAAAACTCTTCCCCAACCGCGACCGCCCCGTTCAGTCCTCGTGGATGGCCCTCGTCAATGGCGTCCGCGCCTAAACCGCGGGCGAGGTCGAGCAGGGCCTGGTCCGCAGTCACGACCCCAAAGCGATCCACCGTCGCCGCCCGGCGCAGCTGCGTCAGGACGTCGCACAACATGGCCTGAGACAGGCTCTGCCGCTGGGCGTCGGACAAGAGCGCGGACAGGCGGCTCTTGCCCTGGGAGAGGGCTTTGATGGGAACCAGAACAAAATTCACACGCGCTATCCTGAAGAAATTCGCCTTGCAGAACAAGAGGGAGATCAGGATGGCCAGGATTCTCGGGATGCTCAGGATGGGCAGGCTTCTCGGGATTCCCAGGATGGAAGCGTACTCCCCTGTACTATGGCGGATGGCCCCTCTTGATCCTGAACATCCTTGAATCCTATAATCCAGATCAAAGGAGGAAGCATATGAGAGAGGTTGCCCTGGTTGGTGCGGGTATGACCCGTTTTGCCAAGCATCTGGATAAAGGCATGAAAGAGTTGTCCCGCGAGGCTATTGAAGGAGCCCTCAAATCCGCCGGGATTGAATCCAAGGCCCTGGAGGCAGTCGCGGTCGGGAATGCGATGGCCGGCCTGATTACCGGCCAGGAATGTATCCGCGGACAAGTCGTCCTGCGTGAAATGGGGATTGGCGGCATTCCGGTCATTAACACCGAAAACGCCTGCGCCAGCGCGGCCACCGCCTTCCATCTGGCCTGGCTGTACGTCGCGTCGGGCATGTACGATGTCGTGCTCGCCCTGGGCATGGAAAAGCTCTACCACGAGGACAAGAAGAAATCGTTTGCCGCCATTGGCAGCGCCATTGATGTCGAGCTGATGCAAAAAACGCTGGCGGACATGAAAAAGGCGACTCAGGAGAAAGGCGAGGGGGCCGGCAAGTCGCGCAGCATGTTCATGGATTTTTATGCCGAGTTTGCCCGCAGCCATATGCGGAAATATGGCACGACCAAAGAGCACTATGCCCAGATTGCCGCCAAAAACCACACCAACGGTAGCCTGAACCCCCACGCCCAGTTCCAGACGCCGCGCAGCATGGAAGACGTGCTCGCCTCGCCCATGATCGCCGACCCGCTGACGCGGATGATGTGTTCCCCCATTGGCGACGGCGCCGCGGCTCTGGTGCTTACCAGCGCAGAGAAAGCGAAAGAATTCACCACCAGGCCGGTCTCTGTCAAAGCCTCGGTGCTGGGCTCGGGCCGGGACCACCAGCCTGGGGACCCCGGCGTGACGGAACGCATGGCGAAAAAGGCCTACGAAGTGGCCGGCATCGGTCCCGAAGACCTGGACGTGGCTGAAGTCCACGACGCCTCCGCGCCGGCCGAACTCATCATTTATGAAGAGCTCGGTCTCTGCCAACAGGGTGAGGGCGGCCGCTTGATTGACGAAGGGGCGACGGCGCTTGGCGGGAAAACTCCGGTGAATCCGAGCGGCGGTCTGCTGGCCAAGGGCCATCCGGTTGGGGCTACCGGCACGGCGCAGATTGCCGAGATTTTCTGGCAACTCCGCGGTGAAGCCGGAAAACGCCAGGTCGAGGGCGCCAAAGTTGGACTGACCGAGAATGGCGGCGGCATGGTCCGCGGCGAGGCGGCCGCTCTGGCCGTTCATATTCTTAGCGTCTAAATGCGGGTCATCTCCGGCTCGGCAGGTGGGCTCACCCTGGTGGTGCCCAAGGGACACAGGGTCCGGCCCACTGCCGACCGAGTCAGAGAGTCGGTTTTCAATATCCTGGCCAGTCGATTTTCCCTCACCGATATCGACATTCTCGATCTGTTCGCCGGGACCGGCGGACTCGGTATCGAAGCCTTGAGCCGGGGCGGGCGCTCCGGCGTGTTCGTTGACGCCAGTCCGGACGCCCAGAAGGTGATTCGCACCAACCTCAAAACGACAAAGCTGCTCCATCGTGGCCGTCTGCTGCGAGCCTCCGCCCTGACCGGCATCCGTATCGTGGAAGACCAGGGGCTCCGTTTTGGCGGGGTGTTTCTGGACCCGCCGTATGGGGAAGGCTGGGTGGATAAAACCCTGCGGCGTCTGGCCCGCAGCCCGGCGCTCCTCCCAGGAGCCTGGGTCGTTGTCGAGCACGCACGGCAGGAATCCGGAGCCCCGACCTACCCCCCCTTGGTATTGACGGACCGTCGCCGTTACGGCACAACCGAGGTGTCTTTTTACCAGCATGAGCCCGCATGAGAATGAGGAATCCGAGTGAAACGCCGCGCTATATACCCTGGCTCTTTTGACCCACCGACCTATGGCCATATTGACATCGTCCGACGGAGCCTTGAGCTTACCGACGAAGTCGTGGTTGCCGTTGTGTATAACCCCCAGAAAGAGAACTATCTGTTCACTCCCCAGGAACGGCTCGACATGTTCCGCGAGGAGTTGAAGGAGGCGGGCGACCGGGTGATCTACGACAGCTTTCATGGCTTGCTGGTCGATTACGTTGAGCGCATGCAGGCCAAGATTATCATCCGGGGGTTACGCGCAGCCTCGGATTTTGAATACGAGTTTCAGATGGCGCTCATGAACCGTCATATGAAGCCTGATATTGATACGGTTTTTCTGACGACCGGGGCGGCCCATTTTTATACCGCGGCCCGCCTGGTCAAAGAAATTGCCAGTCTGGACGGTTCCGTGAAGGGTCTCGTCCCGCCCCATGTTGAAAGACGACTCCGCGAGAAATTCGCGCAGAGAGCCTGAATGTCTATGCGCGCGCGTATGACGCTGCACGTCGTTGTCTGAGCGGCATGCAGACCGCGTGTCCGACAAGAGGAGTGTAAGGAAAAAATGCGTCTGTCACCACGTCTGGATCAGGTCAAACCATCGCCGACCCTCATGGTCACGGTGAAAGTTGCGGCGCTCCGTCGCGAGGGGATTGAGGTCATTGATTTCGGGGCTGGCGAGCCCGATTTTGATACCCCGGAACATATTAAAGACGCGGCGATTGCCGCGCTCAAACACGGCCAGACCAAGTATACGCCGGTTGGCGGAACCGCGGACGTCAAGGAGGCCATTATTGCGAAACTCCAGCGCGACAATGGCCTCGCATACACTCTCCCGGAAGTCACGACCGGTTGTGGTGGGAAACACATCCTCTTTAATGCCTTTCACGCCCTGCTCGGCCCCGGAGATGAAGTGCTCATCCCCGCGCCCTATTGGGTCAGCTATTCCGACATCGTGGTGCTGGCCGGCGGGATACCGAAACTCCTGCCCACAACGGAAGACACGGGCTTCAAAATTACGGACGCCCAACTCCGCGACGCACTCAGTCCGCACAGCAAGGCGTTATTGCTCAACAGCCCGTCCAATCCGACCGGGGCCGCCTATACCGAAGACGAACTCAGCCGGATTGCTGAGGTGATCGAGTCCAGCGACCTCTTTACCATTTCTGACGACGTGTACGAGAAATTTCTGTACGACGCCCCGCGCTGCGCCCATCTGCTCGCCCTCAAGCCGGGTCTGCGCGACCGGGTGCTCATAGCCAATTCGGTCTCAAAAACCTACGCCATGACCGGCTGGCGTTTGGGCTATGCCGCCGGCCCGCAGGCAGTCATTAAGGCGATGGAAACCATTCAGAGCCAGAGCACCTCAAACCCGAACTCGATCGCCCAGGCCGCGGCGATTGAGGCCCTGACCGGCGACCAGGAACCGGTCGGCGTCATGGCCAAAGAGTTTGCCAAGCGCCGCAAGTATGTGGTGGACCGCCTCCGGGCCATCCCCGGTATCACCTGCACCTTGCCGGAGGGCGCGTTCTATGTTTTTCCACGGGTCTCGGGTTGTTTCGGGTCCCAGTGGCAGGACAAGACCATTGCGTCGGCCATGGACCTCTCGCTCTATCTGCTGGAAGAGGCCAAGGTCGCGCTGGTAGCCGGCGAGGGTTTTGGCTCCGCGGAGCACGTCCGCATTTCGTACGCCACGTCCATGCAGAATCTTGAGCAGGGCCTCAATCAGATAGAGGCCGCACTCCAGCGCCTGAGCGGCTAGAGCGGTTGCCCGCCCGCTACACGACACATTCCCTCTCCCCCGGAGGGAGAGGGCTAGAGCCTACACGACACATTCCCTCTCCCCTGGAGGGAGAGGGTTAGAGCCTGCCCCGCACGTGATGCGGGGGTGAGGGGGTTCGGGGGCTGCGTGCCTCGGGAGAGCACCGCGCTGATTCCTGCCCCTGTTTTCACAGGGGTGACGTTCTTGCGCAGGAATGACGGGCGGCTACACAGCAGCGTCATCTGCCCTACAGTCCTTCAACCAGGACAATCTCGGCCTCGGAGCCGGTTTGGCGCAGCTTAATCAGCGGGGCGTAGTCCGGGTCGTTATACCAGGCCCGGGCGGCCTCCAGGGATGGGAACTCAACGACGACCATCACCCGACCGGCCGGCGTCGTGCCTTCTACGACATCCATCTCCCCACCGCGTACCAGATAGCGACCGCCGTGCTTCTCCACCAGGGCCTCAACCTTGGGTCCATACTCTGCCACCCAGGCAGGATCACTCACATCTACTCCACCAACGAGATAGGCTGGCATAGTCATAGTCTCCTTTCGCCTGTCTGTAATCTCTTCTCGCGCTTCTATCACACCAGGAACGTTACGGTCACCCGTATCCGGAGCAGTGCTACGTTCCGTTTTCCTCTCCCACGCTTCATCCGTTGACCAGTTCCCAGGCCAATTTTTTCGCCGCCTCAAGGTCGGGCACAAAATGCTCTGAAGGAATGCGGTCATGGATGCCGAACAGCCGCAGCGCCTCCTCAGCCGGACCGGACAAGCCTGCGACCACGCAGCCCTTGGCCTCCGTTTGGGAAACCGCGGCCAGGTCCTCGATCACCAGGGCCGCGCTGTCGTCGATGTAGGTCACGTCCGAAAAATCGAAGATGACCACCTCGTGGTCCTTGATATCCGCCCCGACCGACCGGGCCAGCTCCCGGGCAGACGCCACGGAAAAGTGGCCGGGCAGGGCGACCAGCCCGACACGGGCATCGTAGGATGTCTCTGCCTCCGGAGAGACAATGGCATCCAGCAGCGGTACGGATACGACCTTCTTCAACTCTTCGGGCTCCAGGCGCCGCGCCGAGACGAAGCCGGCCACGATCAGCCCCACACCAACCGCCATGATGAGATCGACGAACACGGTCAGCACCAGCGTCAGCAGCATGATGACCACGTTTTCCGTCGTCGCGTGACGAATCCGCAGCAGGAAGCGCCAGTCGATAATATCCCAGCCTACCTTCATCAGGATGCCGGCCAGGCAGGCTTCCGGGACTCGCTCGACGAGCGGGCCGAGGCCAAATATGAAGGTCAGGATGAGTACGGCGTGTAAGGCCCCGGAGAGCGCGGTTCTCCCACCGACCCGTATATTGATGACCGTTCGCATGGTCGCGCCCGCCCCAGGCATGACCCCGAGCAGACCGGCCGCCACGTTGCCCACGCCCTGACCAAACAATTCCCGGTCCGAGTTGTGTTGCGTCCGGGTCATGGAATCGGCGACCAGCGAGGTCAACAAACTGTCGATGGAGTTCACCAGGGCGAGAATCAGCGCCGGCTCCAGCGTTTTGAGCAAAAACCCTCCGGACAGGACGGGCCATTGCGGCTCGGGAAACCCGGTGGGAACGGCGCCAATCACCGGCGCGGTGGAAAACCAGAGTTCTGCCACGACCGTTCCGAGGAGCAGGGCCGCCAGCGGCGAGGGCAATATATTGTGTAACCGTCGGGGCCAGGCGATGCCCACCCCGAGGGCTACGACGGCGATGAGCAGGGCATCCGGGTTGAGGTTGGCCAGCGCGACGGGCCACGCCCGGACGGCGTCGAGCGGTCCTCCGCCCGCCGCTGATGTCCCCAGAAGAGGCAAAGTCTGCAGGAGAATGATGATAACACCGATGCCGGACATAAACCCCGAGACAACGGAATAGGGCGTATAGGTGACGAACCGTCCGAGCCGGAGCAGGCCGAAAGCAATCTGGAGCAGCCCGCTCAGGATGACGATGGTTGCCACCTCGGCGAGATTGTCAGCATGCTGGGTGACGATGACCGCCGTGGCAATCGCGGTCGGCCCGGTCGGCCCGGATATCTGCGTCGGTGTTCCGCCCAGTACCACGGCCAGGAACCCGACTACTATCGCACCGTATAATCCGGCGACCGGCCCCAAGCCGGAGGCCACGCCAAAGGCCAGGGCCAGGGGTAGGGCCACCACGGCTGAGGCGATCCCCCCGAAGATATCTCCGCGGAGCGTCTTGAGATCAACTGGCATGGTTTTCCGTGGTTCCTGGCGCTGTCAAGGGTGCGTTTGTAACAGACGTAAATAATCCAGCGCAAGCTCCGGGAGAGGGTGGTTGGCCGCCTCCCGAGCCTGGAGCGACTTTCACCGTAGCGTAGCGGGCGGGCAACCGCAGGGGGTTGCCCCTACAAAAAACATCCCCTCTCCCCTGGAGGGAGAGGGTTAGAGCCTGCCCCGCACGTGATGCGGGGGAGAGGGGGTTCGGGGGCTGCGCTCCTCGGGAGAGCACCTCGCTACAGCAGAATGAAAACCGCTCTAGCCGGCTCCCATTTCCTTCTCGCCCGCCGCTGTCACCGGCTTCTCCGTGGTCAGCCAGGTAAACGCCAGCGTCCCAAGCCCGCCGGCCACCGCGCCAAAACCGAACAAGGGCCGCAGGCCGATACTATCCGACAGCATTCCGGCGACGACCGGGCCGAGCATCATGCCGACGCTCAGCGCCATATTCAGCACGCCCATCATCGCGCCCATCCCGCCTTGTCTGCCCTCTCCCACGGCCAGGGCGGTCAGGGCTGGCCCGGACAATGCGCCCATGATGCCGGTGAAGGCGCTAATGAGCAGCAGGTCCCAGAAGCCGGCGGAAAAGAGGATGGTCACAAACGCCAGGGAGGCCAGGTAGCCGCTGATGATAATCAACAGCCGCTTGCTATAGCGGTCGGCCAGGCGTCCGAACGGAACCTGGACGAGGCTGTTCACAAGCATATAGGTCGCCATGATGATCCCGATACGGGACTGGCTGAGCTGCAAGACTTCGACGGCCAGCAGTGGCAGGAAGGAAAACCACAGCCCCATCTGAATGGACGTGACCATGCGATACAGGCTGATCCCGCGCACACTGGGGCGGCGCAGAAGTTCGCGGTAGGACGGCGGTCGCTGTACCGCGGCATGGGGAGAGCGGGTTTCATGCAGAAAGAACAGGACGAAGAGAAAGGCCAGTCCGTTCAGGCTGCCCATCACATAAAAACTGAGCGCCATGCCATACGTCTCGCTGACCCAGCCCCCGAACAGGGGGCCGACGCCGATACTGCTGGTCAGGGCCAGATTGAAGATACCCATCAACTCGCCCCGTTTTTCCACGGGAGCCAGGTCGCCGACGTAGGCGGTCGAGATGGGAATAATGAGGGCCACTGCAATCCCCTGGAAAAATCGACCCAGGGTCAAGTACACGATGTTGGGCGCAGACACATAGACCAGCGACATCAGGCTGCTGAGCAGCAGACCGGCGGCAATAAACGCCTTGCGCCCGTGCCGGTCGGACAGCCGGCCAATGAGCGGCATGAACAGGATTTGCGCCAGGGGAAAGCTGGCAAAAAACACCCCGATACTGACCCCGGTCGCACCCAGTTCCTTGGCGTAAATCGGCATGAACGGAATCACGATGCCCATGCCGAGCATAGACGTGAAAATCGCGAGGTTCAGGCTGTAGAAAACGCGCCAGTTCAAAATACGAGTCCGGGAGTGGCCTAGGGACAGCGTTCTTGTTTCACACGCCCCCTCGTCCGGCAAGGCAACGACACGCTTTCCCCCGCTCGCCGCTTTCTGCTAAGAGAAGACTCGCAGCGCGTGGGCAGCCACAGGGGGCTGCCCCGACATTCGTTCAGTGTGATGGAGGACTCGCTATGTTTAATCACCCGGTCATCTCGGCCGACGGGCATATGGACATCCCGTGTTTGCCGGCCTCTCTTTTTACCGAGAATGCTCCGGCCCACCTCAAAGACAAAATGCCTCGGGTGGTCGAGGCAGCGGAGGGGAAAACCTGGGTCGCCCACAACGGAACCAGTATGGGGTTGGTCGGCGGGATGGGTTCGGCCGGCCGGCAGTATATCCCAGGCCAGATTCACCGGGCCGACCGGATGGCCTCAACCGGCCTGTACGAGGATCAGGGCAAGGGGATTATGCGCACGACCGTGCCCGAGCTGCGGCTCAAGGATCAGGACCGGGACGGCGTTGTGGGCGAGGTCATCTACGGCATTCTCGGCGCCGCCTTTCGGATTGATGACCCCGAGGTGACCGACACGGTCGTCAGGATTTACAACGATTTTGCGGCGGACTTTTGCCGCGCCGCGCCCGGTCGTTTTGCCGCGGTGGCGAGCCTGCCGGCTTCGTCTCCCGAGAAAACGGCCGAGGAAGTCCGTCGCTGTGCGAAAATGGGCCTCAAAGGGGCCGAGCTGCCCGTCCGCCACGGTATGATGCCGCTATGGCATCTTGACTGGAACCCGGTCTGGGAAGCCTCGCACGATACCGGCCTGCCGATTCATCTGCATACCATCGGTCCCAAGCTCGACCAGACCTGGGCCACAGACCGCCGCTCCAAGCGGATGTGGCTGGCCACCGTGCTGACCGAATTTCAGATTGCCACCGCCGGCTTCATCGGGGCGGTGATCTATGGCGGCGCATTGGAGCGCTACCCGCAGTGCCGGGTGGTGATTGGCGAGGCCGGGATCGGCTGGATTCCCTATGTCCTGGAACGCATGGACTATGAGTGGGAAGACCAGTTTCAGGACCTCGAACTCAGCATGAAGCCCAGCGAGTACTGGTATCGCCAGATGTACGCCACCTTTCAGCAGGACCAGACCGGCCTGGACATGATCGAGCGGGTCGGCGTCAACAACGTGATGTGGGGCTCGGACTTTCCGCATCCCGACGGAGTATGGCCGGACTCCCAGGAATTTCTGCACAAGCAGCTCGCCCACCTGTCCGAAGACGTGCGGCGCAAGCTCGTCTACGAAAACGCGGCCAAGCTGTACGGCTTTCCCATGGAGCAGTAACACAGCGCAGTCAGGAGAAACCCATGAAGATCCTTCCTATCCCGGTGTTGTCCGATAATTACGCCTATGTGCTGATTGATGAAGCGACCAACGAGGCTGGCGTGGTGGACCCGTCCGAGGCCGGTCCGGTTGCTGCGGCGATCAAGCGCGAGGGCGTGCATTTTACGACCATCATCAATACCCATCACCACTGGGACCATGTGGGCGGGAATAAAGAGCTGGTGAAGGAATTTCCGCAGCTCAAAGTCTACGGCCATAAACGGGACGAGACGCGCACGCCGTGCATTACCAATATGGTTGATGAGGGCGATACGGTTCGTATCGGCAACCTCGAAGCGCGTTTTCTCTTTATCCCGTGTCATACCAGCGGGCATATTGCCGCCTATTTTGCAGCGGAACAATCGGTTTTTACCGGCGATACGCTCTTTATGGCCGGCTGTGGCCGCCTGTTTGAGGGAACCGCTTCGGACATGCACAACAATATGCTCAAGCTGATGCAGTTGCCGGACGACACCAGGATTTACTTTGGGCATGAGTACACCGTCACCAATCTGAACTTTGCCCTCAGCCTGGAGCCGGGCAATGTGAAGCTCCAGGAAAAACTGCGCTGGGCCAAAGATCAGCGGGCCAGAAACCAGCCGACCATCCCCGGCACGATAGGCGAAGAAAAAGAGATCAACCCCTTTGTCCGGGTAGACAGCGCCGAACTGCAAGCCCACGTCCAGCAGTCCTTCCCCGGCCTCTCCCTCGACCCCGTGTCCGTCCTGGAAAAGACCCGTTATCTGAAAGACAACTTCTAATGGGTCTGTTGAGGAGCGGGCGGGCAACCACAAGGGTTGCCCCTCCAAGCCCCATTCCCTCTCCCCTGGAGGGAGAGGGCTAGGGTGAGGGGGTCAGGAGAGACCCAAACGCCATGTCCACCTCTTCATTTCCCGCTCTCTTTCTAGGGCTGTGCATATCCCTGGCCGCGTGCAGCCTGTTCGACACGACCGTCCTCGAACAGCAGCGCGCGGAAATCGAGCGTCTACGCCAGGAAGCCGAGCAGTTGCGCCAGGAGACCGCGGCCCTCCAACACCAGCAGGCCCAGCAACAACAGCAGACCGAGGCGTGCAACCGGGCGTTTAACGACTTTGACGCAGCCCGAAAGGCGACCGATGACGCAACCGCCATCGCCTCATATCAGGCCGGTCTGGCACTTTGTCCGAACGACGACGTGGCCCACTATGAACTGGGCGAGGTCTATCTGCGGCTGGGTCAGACCCAAGCGGCCCGGACGGCATTTGAAGCGGCGCTCCGGATCAATCCTCGTTTTTCACGCGCCCAACGCCAACTGGAAGAGTTGGGCGGCCCGCCCCCATCTCCATAGAGCCAGGGCGAATACTCCCTCTTCCTTCCCTCTTCTTCCTTCTTCCTTTTGCCTTCTTCCTTCTTTTCCGCGCCCAGCGATTGACAAAACAGCGCAGAGTCCGTACCAGCGTTCTGTACTCACGCACACAATCCCCCCAAGGAGGACTGACTATGTTGACCGTCACCGACCGGTCCCCGGCCCCGCTTCAATCTCTCCCCTCCCCCCCCCCCCCCCCCCCCCGCACCTTTGGGGGTGGCGCAATGAGTCGCTTTGCCGGTCTTGCCGTGTTGGCGCTCGTCCTGCTGCTGTCTTCCGTGTCGG
Source organism: uncultured Binatia bacterium (SeqCode) (assembly GCA_965232605.1). GTDB lineage: Bacteria > Desulfobacterota > Binatia > Bin18 > Bin18 > Bin18. The sequence goes on from CBDDQA010000006.1 coordinate 1,450,573, forward strand.
CCTGGGCTGCGCCGACGGTCTCGTTCGAGCTCGTCACGGAAGGCGTAGTCGAGAAATCCAAGATACGCATCATCTTCGATACCGATGCATCAACACCAGACGATACATACAAACATTACGCGTGGCCATTTCCCCTACAGACAGGAAGTGTACTAAACAAAGCCTTCGAGCAGGATTTAACCAAGCTCAAGGCTATCCTCACGCTCAAGCGGATCGATACCAACGCCAATATCCCCTTCAGCGTCGCATGGGAGAATACAGAAAGGGGAGCGGGCAATCACTGGCATGACAATTTTCTCATCACGCCGGACGCCGACCTGCCGACCAACACCAACATCTCTGTCTCAATCACCGATGGTTATGGGGCCTATAACCGCGCCCAAGACCATATACAGGGCTCGGCCGCGAGCGACACCTTCTCGATCGGAGACGCCGCGCCGACCTTTGGCACCGCCACCATCGTCGATCAGAGCCTGCTCCGGAACACGCCCATGACGGCGGTGACGCTGCCCGCGGCCAGCGCCGGCAACCTCACGCTCAGCTACGCCATCACGCCCGCCCTGCCCGCCGGGCTGAGCTTCACCGCCAGCACGCGCACGCTCTCCGGCACGCCGACCGGCACCTCGGCGAGGACGCAATACACCTACACCGTGTCGGACGGAGACAACAACACCGCCTCCACCGACGAGGACACCATCACCTTCCACATCACCGTTACCGTGGACAACACCGCGCCCACCGTGACCTTCAGCCCCGCCAACGGAGTGCGCACCAAAGCCAAGGCGGCCAACCTCACCCTGACCTTCAGCGAAGCGGTCTACAAGGATTCCTCGCAGGCCGAGTTCGGTGCGAGCGATCTGGGAACGCTCATCGAGTTGAAGGAAGACAACGACACCGGCTCCGACATCGACTTCGCCGCCACCATCAACGCCGCCAACACGGTGGTGACCGTGAACCCGGACGACGACCTGTCCGACGGGGACGTCTACATCGAGGTCGGCAGCGGCTTCTACGACACAGCCGGCAACCAGGGCAGTACCGCCAACGCCACCTTCACCGTGGACACCACCCCCCCGACCGTCACCGCGACCAGCAGCGGCTACTACCAGGACGCCGCGCTCTCCACGGCGCTCCCCGACTCGGTCAAGGCGAGCACGGACATCTACGTGAAGGTGACGTTCAGCGAGCACGTCGGCCATACCGTGAGCGACCTCGCCGCCGCGCGGCCCGAGATTTTCTACCAGATCGTTGGCGGCACCGAGACGCAGTTCCACATCGTGGCGGCCACCGCCACCCTCGCCAGCGGCGACTGCCAGCCGAACCACGCCACCAACCGAAACGTGTACAAATGCCTCTACACCACCACCACCCTCGCCAGCGGCGACTTCGATTTCCGCGTCGGCACCAACACCAAGGACGGCGCCGACAACGCCCTGGCGGCCAAGTACACCCACGCCAGCGCGATCACCATCGACACCACCGCGCCCACCGTTACCAGCGGGACCTACTACAGCGACACTGCGGACCCCCCCACCTCTCTCAGCGGCGAAGTCCCCGTCGGCGACGACATCTACACCAAGCTCGTCTTCAGCGAGGATCTCAAACACGTGGCCGGCAGCGGGTCCAGCGCCCGCCCCAAGATCGACTACCGCATCGGTGGCCCGAGTGGCACGTCCAGGCAGTACGCTATCGTCGCCAGCACCGCCACGCTGGCCAGCCGCCAGTGCCAGCCGACCAGCGCCCCGCCCACCACGACCTATCTGTGCCGCTACACGACCCGGTCGTCCGACTACCTGTCTTTCGACACCGTGGTCGGCACCGCCACCACCGACGAGGTGGGCAACCGGCTGCTCAACGCCTACACCCTGAGCGGCAATTTGACGTTTGCGCGAACGACCCCGCCGCGGCCGCCGTCCCCGCCCTCGTCCGGCGGTGGCGGTGGGGGCGGCGGAGCCCCGACGCCCCCGGCCCCGACCCCCACCCAGGGCAGCCTGGAGAACCCCGGCCCCGGCTCCTCCCAGAGCGGTATCGGCCTCCTGTCCGGCTGGGTGTGTGAGGCCGACCAAGTGACCCTCGTGCTCAATCCGGGTACGGACGAGGCCCAAACCCTGACCGCCGCCTACGGCACCGACCGGGCCGACACCGCCTCCGTATGTGGCGACCGGAACAACGGCTTTGGGTTGTTACTTAACTGGAACCTGCTCGGCGACGGCACGCATACCCTCGTAGCGCGGGCCGACGGCGAGGTGTTCGGTCGGGCGACCGTGACCGTGACCACGCTGGGCGAAGAGTTCGTGCGGGGGGCGGACGGGGAATGCACGGTAGCAGACTTTCCCGACACGGGCGACACGACCCGCCTGGTGTGGCAGACAGCCCAGCAGAACTTCGTGATTGCGGCAGGGAGTCGTCCGACCGGGACGGCGCAGTCCGGGACAGAAGGCGTAGGCACCCTGGAGAACCCAAGTGTCAACTCGTATCAGAGCGGCATCGGCTTGATCTCGGGCTGGGTGTGCAACGCCACGCGGGTCACGGTGCGGCTCAACACCGGCCCAGCTATTACGGCGGCCTACGGCACCGCGCGGGCGGACACGGCCTCGGTGTGTGGGGACACGAATAACGGCTTTGGCCTGCTGTTCAACTGGAACCTGCTCGGCGATGGCGAGCATGAGGTGGAAGCGCTGGCCGACGGGGTGGTGTTCGGGCGGACGCGGGTGCGGGTGACGACGCTGGGCGAAGAGTTCGTGCGGGGAGCAGCGGGGAGTTGCACGGCAGAGGCATTTCCGAGTGCGAACGAGAGCGTCACGTTGGAGTGGCAGCAGAGCCGGCAGAACTTCGTGATCACCGACGTGCAGTAGGGGCCATTCCCTTCCTTCCCCCCTTGAGGAGACCTTTGCATAAGGGGGTGGTCTGCGGCAAGCTAGGGGATCACGAACAGGCGAGAGGCAAGGAGGCGAGTATGCACCGGCAGATGGGCGCGGGGAGCGAGTGGGAGGCGGGCTTAGCGGCGGGGGTGGGGCGCAACGCGCGCCTGGAGCGGATCGCGGCGCTGGTGGATTGGGAGCCGCTGGCGGCGCTGGTGGCGGGGGTGTATGCGAAGCGGACGGGCCGGCCGAGCTATCCCCCGCTGCTGATGGTGAAAGTGCTGTTGTTGCAGCAATGGTATAATGCCTCGGACCCCGAGATGGAGGCAGCCTTGGGGGACCGGCTCTCCTTCCGGCAGTTTGTGGGCTTAGGCTTGCAGGACCCGACGCCGGACCATTCGACCATTAGTCGGTTTCGGGCGGAGGTGACGCGCCGGGGCGTGGCCGAGCGGTTATTCCGGGCAGTGGGCCGCCAGTTAGAAGCGCGGGGCTTGGTGGTGAAGCAGGGGACATTGCTGGATGCGACCCTGGTGGCGGCGCAGGTGCGGCAGCCGCCGCCCTCGGCGGGGCTGGGGGCGGGCAATCCGCGGGACCCAGAGGCCACGTGGACGCGCGGGGGACGGGGGCGGCGGGGGCACTTTGGCTACAAGGTGCATGTGGGGGTGGATGCGGACTCAGGGCTGATCCGGCGGGCGTGGCTGACGACGGCCCGGGTGTACGAGAGCGAAGTCGCCGACCGCTTGGTGAGTGGGGATGAGGGGGCGGTGTATGCGGATCGGGCGTATGAATCGCAGCGGCGCCGGCAGGGGCTCAAGGCCCAGGGGATTAAGGACCGCATTATGCATCGCTCCCATAAACATCAAGCCCGGTTGCCGGTGTGGCAGCAGCGGCGCAATGCGTTGATCGCGCCCCGGCGGGCGGCCGTGGAGAAAGTCTTTGGAACCCTCAAGCGAAGCTATCACTACACGCGGGTGCGCTACCGGGGGCTGGCGCGCAATGCGACCGAACTCTGGTGCAAGTGTATCGCCTATAATCTCCGGCGGGCGGAGACGTTAATGGCAACGGCGGACGCCTAGGGGCAGCGGGGGCGGCTCGGGGCGCCGCCCCGCCTGGGGCGCGAGGGCGGCTGAGGTCCCGGGGCCACAGCGGGGCGACTGCCGCCCCCGCCTCCCACGCCCGCAGGCACTTATGCAAAGGTCTCCCTTGAGGGGGAAGGCCAGAGCCTGCCCCGCACGTGATGCGGGGATGGGGGGTCTTGCCTTCTCTCGCCCTCGGGCGGCAGATGGTGCGTCGGACGCCCCCTCCAAAAAACATTCCCTCTCCCCCCGTCGCGTAGCGGGCGGCCTCGGGGGACCGAAGACCCCTCACCCGGCCCTCTGGGCCACCCTCCCCCTCAGAGGCTGACTACCCGACAGTTTGGAGACGTTGACGCATGGGGGGTGGCCGGGGCATGGTGGGCTCTCTCACCAGTCCACAGTCCCGGGAGGTCCCCATGAGTCAACAGCACGCAGTATATCAGTGGATGGAGACGGTTGCACGCCAGATTCCCCAGGTGCGGAAGTCCCAGGCGAAAGTCTGGGCGGCCTGGAGTTGGGGGGTGGCGGTGGCGCGGCAGTGTTCGCAACGGGGGGTGGCCGAAGCGTTGCCCACCTTGGGCAAGCCGGACACGGTGGAGCGGCGCTTGCAACGCTTTGTGGCCAACCCGCGGCTTGATTGGCGCGTGGGGGCGCAAGGCTTGGCGGCCTGGATTCTGCGCCGCTTCCCTTCTCCCAGCCCGCTCGTGCTGCTGGTCGATGAGACCAGTCTCCAGGCCCATCTCAAGGTCATGGTGGTCAGTCTGGCCTATCGCGGGCGCGCCCTGCCGCTGGCGTGGTGGTGTTATCGCCCCCAGGCGTGGCCGCTGGGGCAAGTGGCTTTGATTACCACCCTGCTGCACCAGATCGCGCCGCATGTCCCGGCGGGCTGCCCCGTCCTGGTCCAAGCCGACCGGGGGATTGGGTGTAGCCCGGCCTTGCTAGCGGCGATTGAGGCGCTCGGCTGGTACTTCCTGGTGCGCGTGCAGCGCACGGTGCGCCTTCAGGTGGAAGAGCAGGAGGTGGAGTTTGGGGCCTTGGTCTCCAAGCCGGGGGCGCGCTGGGCGGGGGCGGTGCGCGCGTTCAAGAAATGGGGCTGGCGGCCGTGTTGGGCTGTGGGCCACTGGCAAGGGCGCGCGGCCCAGCCTTGGCTGCTCCTGACCAATTGGCCCACGCCCAAGCGAAGTGGTATAGCCTGCGGATGTGGGAGGAAGCAGCCTTTCGAGATGTGAAATCGGGCGGCTGGCAGTGGCAGCGCTCCCGGATTCGCTCGCCCGCCCACGCCAATCGCCTGTGGCTCGTCCTTGCCCTCGCCTCGGCCTGGATGATGAGTGTGGGCACACAGGTCATCCGCCACCCCCACCTGCGCCGGGAAGTGACGTATGGCAAACGCTGGCACCATAGTGTCCTCCAACTCGGCTTACGCCTCTTCTCCCGTTGGCGCGCCTTCGGCCACCCCTTCCCCTACGACTTCACCTTCGTCCCCCATCTCCCCATCTTACCCAAAACTGTCGGGTTCTGAGCCCTCAAGGGGAGAGGGTAAAAAAAAGCCCCTCTCCCCTTGAGGGAGAGGGGTTGGGGTGAGGGCAAAACCGCGGTGAGGGCCACACCGCCCGACCAGTTCATCCGCCTCACATATCCCAGGAGGGGAGAGAAAACGCAGGTGGTGCGTCGGACGCCCCCTACAAAAAACATTCCCTCTCCCCTTGAGGGAGATTGTCCCCAGATGGGGTCGGCAGGTGGTGCGTAAGACGCCCCCTACAAAAAACATTCCCTCTCCCCTGGAGGGAGAGGGCTAGAGCCTGCCCCGCACCTGATGCGGGGGAGAGGGGTTGGGATGAGGGCCACACATCCCAGGAGAAAAAAGAAAACCCGCCCCCCGTATCCAGTCCGGGCCACCCTCTAACTGTACAGCACATCCCTGACTGCGCGAACGATTTTTTCCACGCCTGGGAAGGCTTCGTGCTCCAGGTTTTTGGCATAGGGCATGGGCACGTCTTCACCCGTGACCCGCACGACCGGCGCGTCTAGATAATCAAAGCCTTCCTTCATAATGCGGTAGGCGATTTCCGCTCCCAGGCCGGCAAACGGCCAGCCTTCCTCGACAATAATACAGCGGTTGGTCTTTTTGACGGAATCGAAAATCATCCGGTCGTCCAGCGGGCGCAGGGTGCGCGGGTCAATGACTTCGAGTTCGATGCCTTCTTTTGCCAGTTCGGTGGCGGCGTCCAGGGCGGCGTGTACCATCTTGGACCAGGCGATAATCGTCACGTCCTGGCCCGTCCGTTTAACCTCGCCCTGTCCGAGCGGAATCCGATACTCCTCGTCCCGGACCGGGCCCTTGCGTCCGTACAGGACTTCGCCCTCAATAAAAATGACCGGGTTTTCGTCCCGGATGGCAGTCTTCAGCAAACCCTTGGCATCGGCCGGGGTTGAGGGCGCAACGACCTTCAGCCCCGGCACATAGGCGTACAGGCTCTCGACCGCCTGGGAGTGCTGGGCGGCCAGTTGATGCGCAGCCCCGCCCGGGCCACGAAAGACGATCGGCAGGGTAATCTGTCCACCCGACATATAGCGCAGCTTGGCCGCGTTATTGACGAGCTGGTCATAGGCGCACAGCGAAAAATTCCAGGTCATGAACTCAATGATAGGTCGCAGCCCGACCATGGCCGCGCCTATCCCCACCCCGGCAAAGCCGGTTTCCGCAATCGGTGTGTCCACCACCCGGCGCTCACCAAAACGGTCGAGTAGGCCCTCGGACACTTTGTACGCGCCGTTATAGTGGCCGACCTCTTCGCCCATGAGAAACACGCGTTCGTCGCGTTCCATCTCTTCCGCCATGGCTTCTCGCAACGCCTCTCGGTATGTCAGCTCTCGCATCTGCCTGCTCTCCGCTTCCGGTTTCTGAAAATACTTCGACTTCGTCCCTCTGGGACTACGCTCGGTACGAACGGACACTCTTCCGTTTATCCTGAGCGTAGCGGAGCGAAGCGAAGTCGAAGGGTTCTTACACGCTCGCCTGCTGCCGGCGCTTTTCGAGCGGCACAACCTTTTCGTCCTGCTCGTGGTGATCCGGTTCGTAGTAGATGTCGTCAAACAGCGTGGACGAGTCGGGCGACGGTGATTCGTCGGCAAAATTCACCGCCCCCGCGACCTCTTGTTTCGCAGCTTCGTCGATGGCTTTGAGCTGCTCCTCATTGGCGATGCCCAAGGCGTAGATGCGCTCGGCCAGAAGCCGGATGGGGTCACGCTTCATCCACTCTTTGACCTCTTCTTTGGTGCGGTATTTTGCGGGGTCGGACATGGAATGGCCCCGAAAACGGTAGGTCTTGGCTTCAATGAGAATCGGCAAACTCTCGGCGCGAGCGCGTTTGGCCGCGTGGCGAATGACCTCCCGGACCTCAAGTACATCGTCGCCGTTCACGATCTCCTGGGCCATCGGATAGCCCTTGGCCCGCACGGCGACGTCCTCGACCGACAGGGTCCGATAGAGGGGCGTGCCCATGGAATAGAGATTATTCTCGCAAATAAAAATGACGGGCAGTTTCCACAGCGCGGCCAGCGACAGGCCCTCGTGAAAAGCGCCCATATTGGCCGTTCCTTCGCCAAAGAAGCACAGGGTCACATCCGGCTCGCCCCGATATTTCGAGGCAAAGGCAATGCCGGCGGCGATGGGCACATGGCCGCCGACAATGGCGTGGCCGCCCATGAAGCGTTTGGCCACGTCAAAATAGTGCATGGAGCCGCCCCGGCCCTTGGCACAGCCATCCACCTTGCCGAACAGTTCCGCCATGGCCGCATTCATATCTCCAACCCGGGCCAGATAATGGCCGTGGTCCCGATAGGTCGCCACGATATAATCCGTAGGCTCAACCGCCGACATCGCCCCAACCGCCACCGCCTCCTGGCCATTATACAGGTGTAGAAAGCCACCAATTTTGCCCCGCGAATACGAGCGCGCCGCTTCTTCCTCAAAGCGCCGAATGCGAATCATGTCGCGGTAGAGCGCAAGCATAAGGGTCTTATCCATGAAGGGTACTCCTCGGAGTCGATCGTTCTCCTGGTCCACATTTCAGACTTTTGTCCAGAGTAAACTACACCGGTTCGGCGATTGCAAGGCGAGCCGGCCGGCGGGGTCATTCCGGGCTTGCCCCGACGGCCGGCAGATGGTGCGTAGGACGCACCCTACAAAAGCATTCCCTCTCCCCAGACGTGTGATGCACCTTCCTTGAAAAGCGCCGGTCCTCCGCCCCCCGGCGTCATGCCGGGCGTGACCCGGAATCCAGCCGCTCCAGAAGCCTCGGCGGGGCCAGCGCCTTGCGCCCGCTACCGCCCTGGGCTCCCGCTTACGCGGGAGTGACTTTTCCTGGTGCGCCGACGAGGCATAACGATCTCCTGGGCTCCCGCTTACGCGGGAGTGACGCTGTATTGCCTCCACCCTTTGCTCATCCGCAGCATACGTGGGAGAGGGGCTCCTTTTTCCCTCTCCCCTGGAGGGAGAGGGCTAGGGAGAGGGGGCCGGCCCCGCACTTGATGCGGGGGAGAGGGGTCTGCCTTCTCTCCCCCTTCGGCGGACGGGCAACCACAGGGGGTTGCCCCTACAATCAGCGGGTTTGGCGCAGGAAGGCCCGCGCCAGGCGGATCTCCTCATAGGTATAGTCTTTGCCCAGCATGGCTTTGACCGGAGCCAGGGCGGTGGTGCCGGAACGGTCCAGTGTGTGTTGAATAGTCTCCAGACGATCCGACGCCGGGAGCAAGGGGCCAAGGTCAATGTCCTCGCCGTCGGCAACCAGCTTTTCAATATGGCTGACGACCGTGCGGGGCGAGAGGCCGCGTTCCGCTGCGACCTCGGCAATGGAGCGGCCCTGCTCAAGCAACTGTTTCGTTGCGGTATACGTTGAACCTTTCCGACTCGCCTGACTCTCTTGCGGCTCCCTGCTGCGCCGTGTGCCCGGTACAGGCCGCTCCGCCAGACCCTGCTCGCCGGCGTAGGTGCGAATAAGCTCCAGAAACGCCTCGCCCCAGCGCTCCAGCTTGGCCGCGCCCACACCCGAGATACGCGCCAGGCTGTCGTGGCTCTGGGGGAAACAGGCCGCCATCTGTCTGAGCGTCACGTCGCCGAAGATGACGTAGGGCGGCACGTTGCGCTCTTCGGCCAGCCGGCGGCGCAGGGTGCGCAGTTGCTCGAACAGATCCGCGTCAACCGCAATGTCAGCCTGCTCATCCGCCAGGGGCGGCGCATCCCGTCTGCGCCATATCTGGGCCGGGTCGGAGTCGGCGCGGGGAGCCGGTTCGGCCCGTTTGGCGCGCGTGAGGGTCAGTTGCTCGCGGTTTTTGAGGAAGGCCCGGCCGGCCCGTGTCAGACTCAGGCTGGCATAGCTGTCCTTGCGCAGCAGGCCCTCGGCGTGCAGCAAGCTGGCCATTTCTTTGAGTTCACTGTCCGAGAAGTCATCGACAATGCCGTACACGCTCAGCCTGTCGTGCCGCAATTCCCGAATGCGCCTGGTATGCGCGCCGCGCAGGACCTGGCTCAGGTGCGCTATGCCAAACCGCTCTCCTGTGCGGACGACGGCTGACAGGATTTTCTGGGCGATGACAGTGGCGTCGAACTCCTCCCTGGGGGTGAGGCATATGTCACACCCCTCGCAGTTGTCCTGCTGCCAGTCTTCGCCGAAGTAGGCCAGCAGATATTTGCGGCGGCAGGTTTGCAGGTCGCAGAACGCGACCACTCGCGCCAGCTTGTCCCGCGCGTTCCGTTGCTCGGCCGCGTCTTCTATCTGGTCGATGAAGAAATCCTGCTTGACCTTGTCGCCGTAAGAGTAGAACAGGGCGCACTCGCTGGGCAGGCCGTCGCGCCCGGCGCGGCCCGTCTCCTGGTAATAGCCTTCGAGCGACTTGGGCAGGTCGTAGTGTACGACCAGCCGGACGTCGGGTTTGTCGATGCCCATCCCGAAGGCGATGGTCGCCACGATGATCGGAACCTCGTCACGGATGAATTTCTCCTGGGTCTCGCTCCGTACCGTCGTCTCCAGGCCGGCGTGGTAGGGCAGGGCGGACAGACCCCGCTCGCCCAGCGCAGTGGCCAGGTCCTGCGTGCTCTTGCGCGAAAAGCAGTACACGATACAGGACTCGCCCCGATACTCGTTCAGCAGGTCCGCCAGCGCATCAACGGAGTGACGTTTCGGATGCACACTATAGGTCAGGTTGGCGCGGTTGAAACTGGCCAGGAACTCCTGTGGCTGCGTCAGTTCGAGCTGTTCGGCAATATCGTGTCGGACCTGTTCGGTCGCCGTGGCGGTCAGGGCGATACACGGGACACCGGGCAAGGCGTGACGCAGGGCGAGGAGATTCCGGTAATCGGGCCGGAACTCGTGGCCCCACATGGAGATGCAGTGCGCCTCGTCCACGGCCACCAGGCTGACCGTCAGCCCGGCCAGGAAATCCAGGAAGCCGGCCACGGCCAGCCGCTCCGGGGCAAGATACAGGATTTTGACTGCATTCCGCTGTACGCGTCTCTGCACGCGGTTCAGTTCCGGGTAGGTCAGACTGCTATTGATGAACTCGGCGGCGATGCCGTTGGCCTTGAGCGTATCGACCTGGTCTTTCATCAGGGCGACCAGCGGTGAGACGACCAGCGTCAGCCCATCGAAGCGGAGCGCGGGTAACTGATAGCACAGGGATTTGCCGCCGCCGGTCGGCATCAGAACCAGGGTGTCGCGTCGCTCCAGCACCCCGGCGATGATCTCCGCTTGCAGCGGACGGAACCGGTCATAACCGAAATGTTTCTTGAGCAAGTCCAGCACGGTCGTGTTCCCGTAGCCTCATCCGTCCTCGAGTATGCTCGGCGCGCGCCGCTGGGCTTCGAGTATATTCTTCACGCTCTCCGGCGCGACTCAAAACGAATCTCCCATAGCCCGCTTCAGGTCTTCAATGGTCGGACCCGACCCAGGCTTAGCCTGCGTGAGAACAGCCATCACCCGTTGGTGAAGGGCCTCTCGGTCCATATCTTTGAGGCGCTCATGGAAGAAGGTGAGCGTTTCCTCCTGCGCGATAGAAGCGGCGATGGTGGCATTGATAAAGTTGTTTAAGGAAACGCCCTGGCGGTGGGCGAGGTCTTGAGCTTTGCGCTTCAAGTCGTCACGCATACGGAGGGAAAGAGTTGCCATAGTGTGAGCGCCTCCTGTCTCTTATAGATAACGGGCCACGAACTCCTGAGGACTCATGACACGCCATCCCCATTGGGGCAGGTCGGCCGCGCCAAAATGTCTCTCATTATAGGTGACAATAATTGCTGAAGCGTGGATTGCGGCTTCCACAAATTTGTTGTCGCTCTCGTCATGGAGATTCGGTCGCCAGCTAAAACGGAGTTGAACGTGTCGTGAGAGCGCGATGATCTCTGTCACCAAGTCAACTGCCTGTGCATGGGTCAGTCCTGTCAGTTCCATCACACGCGGACGTTGGAGAACATCGAGATACTCCAGAGCAATCGCAGCGGTGAGTATCAATGGAATTTCGTCTTCGAGGACACCCGTTACTACTCGGTAGGCAAGACTGGATTCATGGCGACAAGCGCCTGCCACCAAGACATTAGTGTACATGACAATTGGCGGTGTCCGATATGATACGTCCAGAACATTTCCTTAATATAACCAAATACGGACATAGAATAATACCAGATAGATATACAATAGTCCCGCTTGACAAACAGACCCGCCAGCTCAGTCAGGACGGGTCAGGCTTTTGCCCTTTGGCCAGCAGCTTGACAGGCGGGCGAAAATGTCCGTTATATGAGCCGCGACGGAAAATGAGTTTATCCGCAGGGTGAGAAAACTGGGCAGAGCAAATAGAGTGAAAGTGCAGTTTGTGGCCCGTCGCGGGAAGGGCAGTCACGGAACGTTATTCTATGGTTCACGGTTCACAATCGTTCGGAATCCTCAAGCTGAACTCAAAACAGGAACGCTACGGGCCATGCTGAACCAACTCGGTATCGACGACTTGTAGGAGAAGCCTATGCAAAGCTTGATGTATCCCGCTCGGCTGAGACCCGAGCCGGTCGAGGGCGGTTTTGTCGTCACCTTCGCCGATTTGCCCGAAGCCACCACGCAGGGAGAAGACGTCGAAGATGCCCTGCACGAGGCAGCCGATTGTCTCGACGAAGCCATTGTCAACCGGATGGTCATGGGCCTGCCCATCCCCCTCCCGTCTGGTGTCGAGCAGGGATGTTACCCGGTGCTCCTGGCCGCCCACCGCGCGGCCAAGGCCGCGCTCTATCTCGCCCTTCAGGAAGCCCGGATGACAAAGGCTGGCTTGGCAAAACGACTGGGCTGTGACGAAAAAGAGGTGCGCCGTTTACTGGACCCCCGCCATCCGTCGAAACTGCCCCGGCTCGAAGCGGCCCTGGCAGTCACCGGCCGGCGTCTGGTCGTTGGTTTCCAGGCCACGCCTTGAGCCCTCTGCGCGTTCCCGGTCGCGTCCGACCATGCCGGTGTTCGTTTCCTACCCATGACTATCCGCCGTGGGTGGGTGTGTCCACGGATATTTTTTCTACCAGGTAGCTCTCATCTGGACGACCCGGATTGATCAACAGGGCGTCGTCAGAGAGCTGGCCGCTTCTGGCCGCGATCGTAGCGCGGGGCATATACCCTTCGGCCAGCAGCTTGTAATCCGACCCATTCACTGAAAAGAGCCGGTCCTCCGTCCCCCGACGTCATTCCGGGCTTGACCCGGAATCCAGCGGCCGGGGCAGCGCCACGAGGCAACCCCCGCCTGGCCGCCCCGCTCTGGACTCCCGCTTGCGCGGGAGTGACGTGGCGGGTGAGCCGTTCACCCTGAGCGGAGCGAAGTCGAAGGGGCTGGGGTGAGGAGAACATTCAAACTGAGCCACTCCCGGTTTTCTCGCCCCGCCGCGCGCCGGCAAGCATTTCGCGCGCGTGGCGGCGGGCTTCGGGTGTGATTTCCACCCCGCCCAGCATCCGGGCGAGTTCCTGGAGACGTTCACGCTGGGTCAGACGTTTGGCTGAAGAAATCGTGCGGCCGTGCGTGACCGTTTTGGTCACGGTGTAGGCGTGGTCGGCAAAGGCCGCGATCTGGGGCAGATGCGTGATGCACAACACCTGATGCTGGTCGGCCAGGGCCTTGAGCCGTCGCCCGACGACCTCGGCCACCCCCCCGCCGATGCCCGCGTCCACCTCGTCAAAAATCAGGGTCGGCGTGGCTTCCGCGGCCGCGCTGAGGGCTTTGAGGGCCAGCATCAGGCGGGAGAGTTCTCCGCCGGAGGCAACCTGGACGAGTGGTAAGAGCGGCTCCCCAGGATTGGCGGACAGATAAAATTCGACCCGATCATAGCCACGCTCTCCGAGCCGCCGGCCATTGTGCGCAAACGGTGAATCCGACGGGCTCGCGCCGTCCTCTTCCGGCTGCGGAAACTGGACGCCAAAATGCGCACCCTGCATCCCGAGCTGGCCGAGCTCGGTCTGGATGCTGCGCTCCAGATTCCGGGCGGCTCCGCGCCGCTCCTGTGACAGTTCGTCCGCCCAGACCCAGGCCGTGTCAGCGGCCTGGGCAACCTCCTGCTGCAATGCGGCAATCGCCTCTTCCCCACCTTCAATATGCTCCAACTCCTGTTCCAGCCCAGCCTGCCGGGCCAGTATCGTCTCAATGCTCCCACCGTATTTTTTCTTGAGACGCGCCAGCAGGGCCAGGCGCGCGTCAATCTCTTCCAGACGCTCGGGATTCGGGCTGAGGCGCTCACCATATCTACGCAGGAAGAGGGCCGCCTCTTCGACCTGGGCCAGCCCGTCACTCAGGAGTGAGACCGCTTCGTTCAGGCTGGCATCCACCCGAGTCAGGTCGCGCAGTTGGGCGACCAGTCGCCCGAGCTGATCCGTGACCGCGCCGTCACTCGTTGTGAGTATCGCTTCGCCGCCGGATGTCGTCTGGTAGAGCCTTTCGGCGTGAACGAGAATGGTCCGTTCTTGCCGCAGCTCCTCTTCTTCGCCGGGCCGCAGGGCGGCGCGGCGAATCTCATCGACCTGAAAACGAACGAAGTCCTGGCGGGCCTCAGCCGCCTCTTTGTCCTCGGTCAGCGCCCGCAAGCGTTCCCAGGCCTGGCGCAGGGTCTGGTAGCGGGTTGCCATTTCCTGGACGCGGTGCGTCGTCTCGGCGAAATCGTCGAGCAGGGAGAGGGCCGAATCCGCCTCGCGCAAAACCTGTTGCTCATGCTGTCCGTAGACGTGCAGCAGCCCGGCGCTGAGCTGCCGCAGCCGCGCCACCGTGGTCAGCGCGTCATTCAGATACACCCGGCTCCGCCCGCTGGCCGTAATGACACGGCGGACGAGGATGTCTTCGGCTTCACGCAGACCATGCTCCGCAAAGAGGGGGGTGAGGCGTGTGGTGTCGAGGCCGAAGACTGCCTCGACAACGGATTCGGTGGTATCGCGTCGAATCAGGTCGGCGGTCGCCCGCCCGCCCAGGGCCAGGCCGATAGCCTGCATGAGCAGGCTTTTGCCCGCGCCCGTCTCTCCGGTAATCACATTCAGGCCGGACTCGAACGACAGTTCCAGGTCGTCGATCAGGGCGAGGTTTTTCACGTGCAGATGACGCAGCATAGAGCGGTTTTCCAGTCGCGCCGGCCGTCAGTTTCCCGGCTGCTCTTCCAAAGCGTCTGCCACCCCGCGTCGAGACGCGTCGTCCAGACGATCGCTCAATATCCTGGCGATATTCAGGAATATCCGGGCACCAATCCGCGGGTAGCGTTTTTGCATCCGATGCAGGAAGCGCTCGTCCACCACAATCGCCTCCGCGTCGTCTACGGCAATCACGTCCGCGGTTCGCTGATTCTGACGAATAAGGGCCATCTCGCCAATCACATCGCCGCGTCCCATACTGCGGAGCAGCCTTGACGTGCCGTCGATATTGAGCCGGGCGTCTGCCCGGCCATTGATCAGGACGAACATCTCCCGACCCATCTCTCCCTGCCTGACGATCAGGTCGCCTTTATTAAAGGTCCGAAACTCGCCCATTAGCGTGACAATTTTGGCTTGCACCGGACGCAGCCCGGCAAAGAGCGGTATCGTTTTCTGCGGGTCACGTCCGAGTTTCAGGTATAAGACTTCCCACAGGGTGATGATCCTGGTGGTGGCGAGCAAGGCCGGCAGCAGGAGCACATCCGCCCCAAAGGCGACAACCATGGTGGCCGCCGAGAGCAGCCCAAATTCCTGGATGGGGACAAACGTCGAAAAATACAACACCAGAAAGCCCAGAAACAGGATGACGGAGGCATACAGGCTCGGCTTGCCGACGGTGCCCAGGGTGTGGAGCAGGGCGGTTTCCTGGTCTGGTGTCGCGTGTACCGCGGCGCTCAGCCGGGTCATCAGGTGGACCGTATTGTCCACGGCTATGCCCAGGGCGATGGCGGCGATAATGCTGGTCCCCAGGTTGAGCACCGCGCCGGACAGCCCCATCAGTCCGAAAAAGATGACAATCGGAAAGATGTTCGGGACCATGGCGATCAGCCCGACCCGGGCCGACAGAAACATGGCCGACATAATGACAAAGATGACGCTGACGGCCAGGGACAGACTCCGAATCTGGCCGGTAATGATATCGCCGGTGGTCTCGGTCAGGAGAATCAGATTGCCGGTGGGACGCACCTTGAGGTCGGGCGGGAAATGCGCCTGAGCGTAGGTACTGATACGCTCGGCGAGGTTGGAAATCTCCCGTGAGCCGGAGAGGGTTGTGCGGACCAGGATATTCGAGCGCGCAAAGTCCGGGCTGGCGACCGACCGAAAACTGGTCGGGCTGCCGGCGACGAGCTGCATGACGGCGCGGAGTTGAGACGGCTCCTGCCAGAAGGTGGTGAGCGTGTCCGGGGGCGGAGCCGGCATAATCTCGCCGTCCGGCCCGACCAGCAGCCCGCCGCCACCGGACTGCGCCCCGCGGTCGAGCAGCTCACAATAGTCCACAAACGACACGGTTTTATCCACGCCGGGCAGACCGTTGATATAGGCTTGCAGGTCCTTGATCCGGCGTAAGGTATCCCACTGTTTCATGACGTCTTTTTCTGCCCCGTCAATCACCACATAAAAAGCCATGCTGCCGACCAGATGTTCGTTAATCGCGTCGGTGGCCTGGCGAACCGGGTCATTGGGACGAAAGAAGGACTGAAAGTTCGAATCGACCCGAATCGAGGAGAGGTTCCAGAGCGCCACGACGGCCAAAAGCAAGGCCACGCCAATAACGCTCCGGCGGTTGTGGATGGCAAAGCGCCCGATGCGCCGCAGACCCGTGGTGACCCCAGGGGCAAACGCGGCCGCCGGCTTGGCCGGTAGCCGCAGCTGCATGAGCACGGCCGGGACCAGGAGAATGGAGAGGAGAAAAGCAATCAGAATGCCGACCGACGAGAAAACCCCCATGACGCGAATGCTGGCGAGCGGGTTCACTCCCAAAGAGAGGAAGCCGAGCACGGTTGTCAACGCGGTAATGCAAATCGGCGGGCTGGTTTTTCTGAGGGCCTCCAGCACAACCTCCCGGACCGTTCCGTCCGGCCGGGCCAACTCGTAATACTCGGCCACCATGTGGAGCGAATAGGCCGTGCCCAGGACCAGAATCAGGGGCGGCAGGGCGATACTCCCCAGGCTGAGGCTGCTCCCGGCGAGCACCATGATGCCCAGCGTCCAAATCAGACTGACCAGAATCGTCAGGGCGGGCAACAAGACTCCACGCAGGGAGCGAAAGCTCACAAAGAGCACAAGAACAATAGCGAGGAGGGTCAGCGGAATAAAACGGCTCAAATCGCTCTGCATGGCCCGCGCGGAATAGACCTTGAAGCGGGGCAGGCCGGTATACAACAGTTGCTCCGGCCCGGTTTTGCGTTCCGTATCGAGGATGGTTTGAATTTGCTCATCAATACCCCGCTGCATAAACTCCTCGTCGTCCATATCGGCGAAGAAGATATTGATGGCCGCGGCCTGTCCGTCTTCAGCGACCAGGTTCTTGAGATAAATGGGCCGGTCGGCCAGCGTCTCGCGGAGATCATCCAGACCGGCCCGGTCGGTCGGAATCTGCGTGACCAAAGGCGGCGGCTCGACCACATCGGCAATCGGGTCAAGCGCATTGGTCAGGCTGAGCACCTCCTGAACCCCCTCGACCTTCCCCAATGCGTGAGTCAGGCGCGCAATTTTGTGCAGGACGTCTGGAGTATAAATGTCATCGGCCAGCAGCCCGACCACCCCGACTTCATCGCTGCCAAAGAGCTGACGCACTTCGGCATAATACTGGCTGTCCGGGTTGTCGTGGCTCAGCAGGCTTTCAACCGAACTGTCCAGACGAATGTCTTTGGCGAAGACACCCAAGACGCAGGTGAGCAGGAAGAGAAGAAGGAGCAGGGTCTTCGGCCGGTTGACGACGAGCAGATAGAGTCGTTCCATGTGGGTAGTGGTCAGGGGTTAGGGGTTGCTCAAGACTCGAAACTAAAAACTAACCGGCGGTAAATCAAGTCGTAGGGGAGGTAAAACGGTTGGCAATTCTGACAGCCCCGGCTATAGAGCTAAGGCGTATGCAGTGCACGAGTTGTGGTTTTGAGAATCAGACCGGGATGAAGTTCTGTACCGAGTGTGGCAGCCGGCTGGCCAATCGGTGTCCGGGCTGCAATTTCGAGAATCCACCGCGAGCAAAATTCTGCGGCGAATGCGGTCAGGCCCTCACCGCACAAGCCGTCACCTCCCCCCGGGCCGCTGACCAGACCACACCTGAGCCGGCCGTCCCCACAGGGGAGGCGGATTTGAAACCCACCCCTGCGGAGCGCCCGCCCGTGGCCGGCGAGCGGCGGCAAGTTACGGTCATGTTCTGTGACTTGGTGGGTTCGACGCGGTTATCCGAACAACTTGACCCCGAGGAGTGGCGCGATGTGCTCGGCGCGTATCAGGCGGCCTGTCGTCAGATCATTGAGCGCTTTGACGGGCATATTGCCAAATATCTGGGCGACGGCCTGCTCGTGTTCTTTGGCTACCCGACCGCCCACGAAGACGACGCGCCGCGTTCGCTCCACACCGGTTTGGGCATCCTCCGCGAAATGCAGCAGCTCAGCGAGCGGCTGCACCAGCCGCTCACGGTCCGCATTGGGGTGCATACCGGCCTGGTGGTGGCCGGCGAGGTGGGCAACGACGCTCTGGATATCGTCGGCACCACGCCGCATATTGCGGCTCGACTTCAGGCATTTGCCCAGCCGGGCACGCTGGTGGCCAGTGGGGACACTCACCGGCTCGCTCACGGCCTGTTTACTTCGCATGATCTCGGCCGGCAGCGACTCAGAGGCGTTTCCGAGCCGGTCGAGGTCTGTCGAATCGTGGGTGAGAGTAGTGTGCGGAGTCATTTTGAGGTGTCCATGCAGGCCGGCCTGACGCCTTTGACCGGACGAGAGGAAGAAGCCGGTCTGCTGCTTGAACGCTGGGAGCAGGTCCAGGAGCGGCATGGGCAGGTCGTCCTATTGAGCGGCGAAGCCGGTATTGGCAAGTCGCGGCTGATTCAGGCCCAGGCAGAGTATATTGCGAAGACCACCGCGGCCACGATGGTTGAGTATCGCTGTTTGCCCTACTATCGGAACACGGCCTTTTACCCCTTGATCGATTTTCTCCAGCGCCTCCTCAACTTCAAGACCGAGGAAACCCCGCACCAGAAACTCGATAAACTGGCCCGTGGCCTGGCTCAGCAGCACTTCCCGCGAGACACGGTCCTGCCGCTCTTTGCCGATCTCCTGTCACTGCCGCATCCCGAGGACTGTCCGCCACCGCGCGGCACCCCTCAACAGCAGAAGCAAACCCTGCACGAAGCGATGGTGACCTGGTTTCTTCAGGAAGCGGAGAAACAGCCGGTCCATTGTGTGGTCGAAGACCTGCATTGGGGCGACCCCTCGTCCCTCGAATTTCTCCTGCTGTTGATCGATCATATTCCCAGGGCGCGTCTGCTGTTACTGCTGACCTGTCGCCCGGAGTTTAATCCGCCCTGGCCGCTCCGCTCGCATATCACCCACATCGCGCTCAGCCGCCTGCCGCGCCGGCATATTGAGGTCATGATCGCCAATGTCACCAAGGGAAAGACCCTGCCGAGCGAAGTTGTGGAACAGATTGCCCGCAAAACCGATGGCGTCCCGCTGTTTGTCGAAGAACTGACCAAGATGGTCATGGGGGCGGATTTTCTCAAAGAGGAGGCTGAGGGCTACGCTCTGGTCGGGCCGCTCCCCAATCTGGCCATTCCGACCACGCTGCAAGATTCGCTCATGGCCCGCCTGGACCGGCTCGCTTCTGTCCGGGAGGTCGCCCAACTCGGCGCAACCTTGGGCCGGGAATTTTCATACGCACTCATCAAAGCCGTGGCCGCTGTGCCCGAGCCGGACCTTCAGGCGGCCCTCTCGGCCCTGGTCAAGGCCGAACTCCTGTACCAGCACGGCATTGTGCCCAACGCCCAGTACACCTTCAAACACGCCCTGATACAGGATGCCGCCTATCAATCCCTGCTGAAGAGCCGGCGGCAATACTATCATGAGCGGACTGCGCGCACCCTGGCCGCGCATTTCCCGGAAACCGGCGCCCTCCATCCCGAACTCTGGGCTCATCACTACACCCAGGCCGGGCTGATAGCAGAGGCCCTGCCGTACTGGTATCGGGCCGGAGAACGCGCCGTCGGGCAGTCCGCGAACGAGGAAGCCATTCGTCACCTGCAAACCGGCCTCGACCTGTTGGACCGCCTCCCCCCAACCTCTCAGCGCGACCGCCACGAATCCGCCTTCCAGAGTGCCTTGAAACGCTCCTTGATGGCCGCCCGTGCGAAAGAAGCGTAGAGCAATTCACGCTGCTATGTAGCCTTCCGTCATTCCGGCGCAGGCAGGCATCCAGACCCTCCGTTCACCCTGAGCGGAGCGAAGTCGAAGGGCCCCGGTTTCTGGATGCCGGATCAAAGCCTGTCCCGGACATGATCCGGGGTCCGGCATGACGAGAGCGGAACAACATGGCTACATGGGAAACGCTCCTGCCTTGACCCGTCCGCCGCGTCTGCGCTACTCCGACAAGAGTGAGCCAAGCACCCACATATGACCGGGGAGCAACAAATCATCTCATCCACAGCATGGGGGTGAAATTTCGCAAAGAAATTCTCCGGCCGGTCGGTCCCACCCCAACCCGTCTTCCGGTCAATCAAGCGTTTTCCCTTGCGGCCACCCATCTTTTCTGGACGCTTCCGGGTCATATTCGACGCTTTTCTTCTCGGGCTACCCCGCAGGTGATTGCCCAGAGGAGCGGACGACTCGACACCACTCTCTCTCCGCTGGCCATCTGGATGTTTGGGTATTCCTTCCTGGTTGGGCGAGAGATTCTGCTTGATTTTGGGGTGATCAAAGCCAGCGACCACGCCGAGGATATTGAACTGGTCTTAGACTGCTGGAACCAGTGTGCAGCCATCTCGCGAACCGACGGACATCAGGACAACAGCGCGGCCGGCTGGACGAACCCCTACCTCCCCAGGGAAATCGTTCAGCAACTGTCCACCATGCTGGTGCCCGTTGATGCCGAAATGCGACGGGTGACCGAACAATTTCTGGCTGCGCTCGAATCCTACACCTTTATTGTGAATGCGGAGGCATATCTCGGGACGATTGATTCCGGCCCTTACCCGCTAAGTACGAATCGCCTGCTTATTGTCCGTCATTTTTTTGATCTGACCGGCCGGTGGTATCCGTGGCATGACCGCGCGGTTGAGTTTCCATATCCGACCTGCATGCTTGCTTTTACCCTCGACCCCGAGGAGTTTCGGACTATCAGGCTGAGCGACCGCGCCGCCCTGCTTACCTCACCCAGGGATTATTGGGCACGTATCCAAGAACTCGTTTTGGTTCGTCTCGACCGCCTCCGTCCCGAGCCCCTGCCTTTTACTGATCTGGATCGTCTCACCCGGGCCGCAAAAAAAATAGCGCCACGCATACTCGCCTGGTTTCAGGCGCAATCGTCCTATAGGACCATCATCCTTTGCGCTCAGCCCTGGGCTGCCAGACCGGCCGCGGTCGTTGTCCCGTCGGAGGCCTGTTTTGATTGGAAGCCGGCCTCAGCCGCGCTTGAGCTCTTATCCAAGTACGCTCGGGACGACGCCTTGGCCGCCCGCTGGGCTCTGGAGCGCTGTTTGGCACCAGATCGTTCGTCCGCCTTTGTCCCTGTCGAGGGCTGACCTTCCTACAAACAATCCCCTCCTTGGAGGGGTGGCGCGTGAGCGCCGGGGTGGGTCGCTTTCCACCCGGCCAAGCAAGGGACTCCGCTCACGGAACGACCTCAAAGCGCATCTGCCGGAAGTGATGGTCCAGCGTCAATACGCGCCGAATGCGCAACTCTCGCATGACCGCAAAACTACAGCAGTCGGTGAAGGAGAAGTCTTTATCTCGATACCGGAAGAAGAGCGCCCGCGCGCGCTCTCTTCGCGATTCATCAATGGACTCGATTCGGAGTCGAGACGAGCCGTCGATTTGCAGCCACCACGCTTCGGCCGCATCAAGCCCTAAGCGAAACCGTATGGTAGTCAGCGTCTCGTCAATCACATAGTCGGTCGTCGTCAGTACGCCCTCGGACGACAGCCACTGATCTCGCGCTTTCCGTACAGCCGCGCCCGCCGTATCCCGGCTATCTGCGGCGGCAACCCACGCGGCCGTGTCCACGAACATTTGCCTCACCGGTACAGCACCTCGTCATGCCGGGTAGCAGCGTCGCCCGATTCGGACGCGCCAACAGCCGGGGCCTGGTACAGCGGGTCTGAATCCAATGGCGTGCTGTCGAGCGGCGGATTCCCAACCGGTACGATGTCGAAGGCCGGGCGGCTCCGATACAAAACGGTGAAGCGCTCCCCGTGTCGCACTTTTTCAACAACGTCCTGGAGTTGTTCTCGAAGCTGCTTAGCGCTGATCATTTCAGGCATGGTCACGCCCCTTTCAAGTTGAACTCAAGATAATTTCTGCTTGAACGCAAGACAAGCACCTGAACTCAGAGGCGGGTTTCGCCTCTGAATCCAATCAGGATGTCAGCCTGACTAATGCGACGGTGAGGCTGACGGTCAGGCCGACAATACCGGCGGCCATCACCCACAGGTGGCGGTAGAGCCGGGCCTCTACTTCAGCAATCCCGGTTTTGACTGCGGCAATATCGCCCTTGAGTTCGGCAATATCGCCCTTGAGTTCGGTGTTGACTATGGCAACCTCGGTTTTGACTGCGGCAATATCGCCCTTGAGTTCGGCCTTGAGTTCGGCAATATCCGCTTTTAACGCAGCATTGACTTCGGCGAGGTCGGCTTTGGTAGCAACATTGCCGCCTATCGCGTCACCGACCGTGGCAACGACAGCCTCGGCCAGGGCTTCGTCGGCCCCGGCTTCCCGAAGCGTCTTGACGGCTTTATAGGTGTCGAAGGCGAGGGCGGTCATGGACTTCCTGCTACTGCATGTGACCCGGCCCGTCAATGGCGAGAGGGTACTCAAAGACGGAAAAATGGGTGCGTCGCTACACGGTATCAGCCAGCTACGAGAGTTTCAGTTTCCTTCCTGCTTCAATGAGGCCCAGGCGTGTCAGCCTGGGATATGCCGACCGGACTCGGGCGGACGCTCGCGTGTTTCGATCTCGACGCTACACTCGAACCATTGGCCGCTGAACAAAGCGTGCTCACGCGGCAAGCCCGTATCGGTCTCATGTAGAAAAGATTCAAGGCAGCGTCCGCCCTCCTGCGGGTCCAGTCCCGCCGGCAGAACCAGAGCGAGCCCCATGATGCGACCGTCTGCGTGCTCCGAGCCGACGAATGGAAGAGGAGTCAGCGCGAGATGTGGGGCGGTGGTGGGGATACCGTCCGAGCGATGACCGCTGAACCACTCGGGCGGCGGTTGTTCGGAACAAGCTCGCATCAACAGGCCGCGTAGAGCCTCTGTCAGTTTGAGTGTGGACGGCAAGGAGACCTGCCGGCCTTTGATAGTGAGGACAATCAGGCGCGGATCAAAAACCGACTGAGATATTGCCACGGAAACTGTTCCTTGCGTTCGAGCATATCCCTGCCAGCGGCCCGGACTCGGGCGCAGGCTTACGGGTTGACCGTTGGGAAAACGGTCTTTCAAACGGGTTTTCAGGTCTTTTATGTATTGTCTTTGCTCGCGAGGACTTCGTGCGTGACCTCTGCCACCTCCTGCACGCACTGCCGCAGCAAGTTTATCTCGTATGGTGTCAACATCCGGGGAGCGGGCGAGATACCGAGCCTCCGATTGAGTAAGGCAATCGAAGGCGTGCCCGAAGTGTTCTTGCCACCATTCTTCAAAGTCCGCTCCGTGTCGCTGTCGGAGTTCATAGTGGCCAGAAGATATATCACTTCAAATCGACAAAGAAATAGCCCTGGTATAATCTCCTGGAGACCATCGAGAACACAGGAGCCCCGGGTGTTACCACCGTTATTTACGTCAGACTATTTGTCTCGGCTGGAAACCTTACGCATTCAGACCAGACGCCGCTTTCTGGGCAGTCGTCCCGGTGGCCATGTTTCGCTGCGCCGTGGAGCGGGGCTCGAATTTGCGGAGTATCGTCGCTATACCCCCGGCGATGACCTGCGCTATATTGACTGGAATCTGTACGGCCGGACGGACCGGCTGTATGTCAAACAGTTTCAGGAAGAAGAGGACCTCTATACCTCGCTCTTCCTGGATGGAAGCGCTTCTATGGCCCACCCCGCTCAAGACGGAAAGGCCGCAGCCGCGCGGGATATTGTCCTGTCGCTGGCCCATGTTGTTCTGGCCAGTAATGATGCCGTCAAGCTGTCTCTTGTCGGTGCGGAGACAACGGCCCCAGCAACAACGCCATTCTGCCGGGGCCGCCAGCGGTTGGGCACGGTGGCGGAATTTCTTGACGTCTATAATCCGGCGGGTCGGGTCAACGTCGTCCAATCGCTGGCCCAACAGTTGCAGCAGTCCCACCATCCGGGCAAGGCGGTCTGGGTTTCCGATTTTTTATTCCCGCTGGCCGATGTCCGCACCGGTTTGAGTCTGATGCGCGACGCCAACTTTGACCTGGCGCTGATTCAGGTTCTCGGCCATGAGGAGACCGACCCGCCGCTCTTTCCGGGCGGCGCCCGCCTGACGGACAGCGAAAGCGGAGCGGAAAGCGTGGTCTATTTCGACACCCGGGCCAAACAGACCTATATGCAACGCTTGGACCGCCACAATCGAGAACTCCAGAGTTCCTGCCATCAGGCCGGGGTGCACTATGCCCGTTTTATTACCCATCAAGACCTGCCCCACTTTATCTTACGTGAGCTGCCGGAGATGGGGCTGTTGATGTAGTATAGGTCTATTGGGTCTGTTGAGTCTGTTGAGTCTGTTGAGTCTGTTGAGTCTCTAGGGTCTGTTGGGTCGGTTGAGCGGGGTCATATCCTGCTAATCCTATAATCCTGTAATCCTGATATGAGTTTGAGTTTTCTTTCTCCGGCTGCCTTCTCCCTCCTGCTCGCGCTCCCCTTGCTGCTTGTGCCGTATCTGCTCCGACAGCGACACCAACGCCAGGTCGTTCCGGCGCTCTTTCTCTACCAGGATATTTCTTCCACGGCGCGGCGACACCTGTGGGGCCGGCTCCGGCTGTCGCCGCTCTTTTTGCTCCAGCTCCTCATCCTGCTGTTGTTGGTTGCCATTGCCGCCCGTCCGGTCTTGCAATACGACACCGTTGGAAAAATGGCGATCGTCCTCGACACCTCGGCCAGTATGCAGGCGCGCGACCCGTCGGGCCAGACCTCACTTTTTGAGAGCGCGAAAGAGAGGGTGCAACAGGAACTGGCAAATATCCCGTCGGGGTACTCCCTCAGCATTTTTATGACCAATCCTCTTGGAGCGGCCCCCGAGGATTTGTTCGATCCTCTTGTCGGTTCGGCCGATGCTGAAGAGCCCCTCACGGTCGGCTCCGACCTGCGGGCCGTGTTGGAGTTGGTACGCGTCAGCGATGCGCCCGACCCGAGTGATGCAACGCTCTCCGCCTTTTTTGCCCGGCTCTTGCGCGATCACGATTTTGAGCACGTCTTGTTTGTGACTGATCGCCCCGTCACACAGCCCCCAGGTGGACAACTGTTCGAGCGGGCGCTACGCACGATGACGCTGGACGCTGCCCAGCCCAATATCGGAATCAGTACATTCCGCTTATACCGGAGCCCATTTTTCCCAGATGAGATTCACGCCACGGTCGGCATACACGCTACCGAGGACGCCCCCTCTCAGTTACCTCTGAGGCAGATTGTCATCGAAGATGGTCAGACCTGGCAGCGCCTCGCCGCGCTTCCTCTACCCCCCTCAATCCCCCCTGATAGGGGGGAAGAAAAGGGGGGTTCGGCAGCGCAGACCTTCTCCTTTTCGCGGCTCCCGCTCGCGCCGAGCTACCGAGCCCGGATTCTTTTGGGTGAGGGGGTGGATGGACTGGCCGTTGATAATGAAGCCTACGCCGTTCTGCCGCCTCTCGAAGAAATTGCTGTCTTACTCGTCAGCCCAACGCCTGAAATCGGTGACAGTCTTGAGCAGATACCAAATATCAAACTGACGCTGATGACCCCCCAGGACTATGACCCCACTGCGGTTACGTCAGCCTCCGAGTTCATATGCATCCTCTTTCACCTAACCGCGCCCGAGGTCCTGCCCCCGATGCCGGCGGCTTTTTTTCTGCCGCCGGACGACAACCCGCTCTTCTCCTTGGGACAGAGCGCACAGCAGCCCGTGCTCACCCATTGGACTCACGGTCATCCCCTGACCTCGTATGTGAGATTTCCTCTACTCACCCCGGCCTATGCCCAAGCCCTGCACCCCTCTGGGTGGAATACGCCCATTATCGAGAGTACGGTCGGCCCGCTCCTGTTGGCCGGAGAACGGGCCGGACGGCGCTATGTCGTGACCGGATTCGACCTCTTGCCCTACCTGGGAAGGCGCAACCTGCCTGCCTCCATTTTAACGCTGAATATCTTAGGCTGGCTCTCGGACCGGGCCTCGCAATCTACGCTGTATAAAACCGGGACCGTGCTGAGCCCGCATGGTGGGTCTCTTGGGTCCTTTGAGTCCGTTGAGTCCTTTGGGTCAGACTCAACAGACTCCAGGACTCAACAGACTCAACGGACTCATCTCCACGTTCGGTTGCCTGGGGATACGCGCTTTCAACCTGTGGAGCGCAGCCTCTCATTGGACCGGCAGGGGGTGTATACGTTTCGTGAAAAGGGCAGGGAAGGTCTCGTGGCCGTCAATCTGCTGAGCCCGGAAGAGACTGACCTGGGCCGGCCGCTCTCCCTCAACCCCCCTGTATCCCTCCTATCAGGGGGGAATATCCCCTCTGTCCCCCTATCAGGGGGGAATATCCCCTCTGTATCCCCCCTATCAGGGGGGAATATAAGGGGGGTTCCTGACGGACCGTCTCATCTCCCCCAGACCAACCGCGCGGGCCGAACACCTGCGCGGCCGCTCTGGCCGTGGCTCTTGCTCGGCGTGCTCGTCCTGTGCAGTCTGGAGTGGTGGTGGGTCGCGCGAAAAGAGACGGCCCGAGAGCAGGATTGAACGGGTGGGTGTGACTATGGAGGGCTTAACGCTGCTGACCGATCTCCTTCCGCCGCTGGACTGGAGCCGGCCGGCGGTGCTGTACGGGCTTGTTGCAGTCCCTTTCTTCCTCTTGTTGCAACGTTTTGCTTTCCGTCAGCGTCCTTCCTGGCTGAGCCTGGCGCTGCGCGGGCTTTTCCTGGTCGTCCTCATCCTCACGGCCGCCGGCCCCTCTACCCGAGGCAAACAACAGCCTATTCCTCCCATCCTGGTCATTGATGTTTCAGACAGCCTGACCGCTACCCAACGGCGGTGGATACAGCAAACGATTACGGACCGTATCCGGCCCGCTGCGGACACCCTGGTGGTGCTCTTCGGGGGAAGCGCCCAGCGGCTCGCCTGGCAGGATGTTCCCCCTCTTCTGGTCACTCCCCCGGCAGGCCTACAGCCGGAAGAGACCAATATCGAGGCCGCCCTGAGTCAGCTTTTGGAAGAAGCCCAGCCCCGACCGGTCTATGTCTTGAGCGATGGCTGGGAAACGCGGGGAACGGCGACCAGCCTGCTCCCTACGCTGGCAAAGCAGGGTCTCCGTCTCTACCCACTGCCCCCGCCGCCGGCAGAACGCGCGCCTAATATCACGCTCCGGCGTTTTGGCGCACCGCAGTTCACCTCGGGCGGAGACGCTATCGAGATTACGGTTGCGTTGGAGAATACCGCGCTGCAAGCTGTCCGGGGTGAGCTGACGGTGCGTGAGCGCGAGACGGTCGTGTGGCAGCAGGAAACCGAACTCCGCCCAGGAGCCTCCCTGCTCACCCATTCGTTGCGTTTATCCGGCAGTGGTCTCGTTCCCCTGCACGCAAGTTTCGCCCCGCATCCTGAAGCGCCTGACGCCATTCCCTACGACAACCAGGCAACCGCCTGGGTGCAGGTTGCGCCGCAGTCAAGCGTCTTGCTGCTTGGTACAACACCGCGTGACAATCGCTATCTCGAACAGGCTTTACGCAGTCGTGGACTCGCCGTGACAGCCCTTGCGCTGCCTGCCCAGCCCGCTTCGGTCCCCGCGCTCAACACCGTTACTGCGGTGATCCTCAATAATATCGCGCACCGGCAACTTCCCGCGGCCTTGGCGCGCGGGCTGGACGCCTATGTCAAAAACGGGGGTGGTCTGATTATGGTCGGCGGAGAAAGCAGCCTCGGTCTGGGCCACTATGCTGGCACGGCAATTGAAAAAGCTCTTCCTGTACGGCTTGTCCCTCCCCAAAAAGAGGAGCAGCGGACGGCCATGCTGCTGATTATTGATAAATCCGGCAGTATGCGGAAACAGCGGAAACTGCTGTACGCGAAACTGGGCGCCCGGGCGGTTGCCCGGAACCTGACCGATACCGACCTGTTTGGGGTCATCGGCTTTGATAAGACCCCGTTCGTGGTGGCCCCACTCGACTATCTGGGCAAAACCCGCGCCCAGCTTGCTGGTCGGATTGACCGCTTGAAGCCGTCCGGCGGCACGTTTCTGCTGCCCGCTCTGCAAGAGGCCAAACGCCAGTTGGAACGGCAACATGCCACCCGCAAACATATTGTGCTCCTGACCGACGGTGAGACCGGTGGCAGCGGCAGCGACTATCTGGACCTTGCTTCAGTGCTGCGCAACGACCTCAAGATCACGATTTCAACCATTGCCGTGGGCAAACAGGCAAACCTGCGGCTGTTATCTCGTTTGGCGGACTACGGCGGAGGAGCCTTCTACCATACAACCGACCCGTCGAGCTTACCCGACCTCTTTCTCGATGAGTTGGAAGAGAAACCGGAAGAAAAGACGATGGTTGAGCGACTCCTGCACCCCATTCCGAATCCGCGCTCTCCCCTGCTCAAAGACCTGGCCCGGCAGCGACTGCCGGCAGTCAAAGGCTATGTACAAACCCGACTCAAAGAGGGCGCGCGGGCAGACCTGTCGGTTCGGGATGCGGACACGCGACTGCCCCTGTTAGCCTCCTGGTCCTATGGCCAGGGCAGAGCCGCGGTGTTCACCTCAGACGCGAACGGGCGCTGGTCGGCGCCGTGGGTGGGCTGGGACCGCTACAGCCAGTTCTGGAATCAAACCGTCCGCTGGAGTTTTACCCGAGAGGAGGGAGACGAACGCAACGGACAGTACGCCTCTCCGTTTTCCGTCGAGGTCGGGCAGGATGAAACAGGGCTGCTGGTCGAAGCGTTTTTCTATGGAACGAAAGAGCCGGCCCAGGCCGACGCAACGCTCACGGCCAGGCTCACGACACCGGATGGGGCGACCACCCGTCTGCTTTTTGAACGCCTGGCGCCCGGCCACTATCAAGGCAAGTACGACACCCGCACGTCGGGCGACTATAGCCTTGAGGGCACCCTTCCCAGCGGGGAGCGGTTTGGTCCTCTCGGCTATACGCTACCTCGTCTCCGGCCGCGTGAAACCCCGCAGCCCCAGCCCAATCTCCGCCTCTTTGAAACGCTGGCCGAGGCAACGGGCGGCGCACTGGACCCTGAGTTGGCAAGCCTCAGCCCGCCGCTTGGACCCGCCGAGCAACTCCCGCTCTGGCCGTATCTCATCCCGCTTGCCATGGCGCTCTATCTGGTGGAACTCGTTATCCGGCGGTAGCGGCCGGCGCTGCGCCCGACGTCGCCATGTGTTCCACCCCGCTTGCCCGGAGATAGCCGGACTGGTATGGCGGGCGGAAAGACTGAAGCCTCGACACGAGAGCAGATGACGATGCTGCGTAGTCGCCCGTCATTCCTGCGCAAGCAGGAATCCAGCCCTGTCCCCCACCTCTGGATGCCGGATCACGTCCGGCATGACGAAGACGGAATAGTATAGCGACACCTTATCGTAAACCGCTCTGATCTGAGGATGCTGGGAAACTCGGAGCATAGATGGCATATCTTGTACTTCTTCGACATGGCCAATCACAATGGAATCTGGAAAACCGCTTTACCGGCTGGGTTGACGTTGCCCTGACGGAAAAGGGCGAGGCAGAGGCACGACAGGCCGGAGCAAAGATCAAAGCCGCCGGTCTGCAATTTGATACCACCTTTACCTCAGTCCTTCAGCGTGCCATCCGAACGCTCGAATTGGTCTTGGAGGCGCTCGGCCAGCCGCACCTTCCCGTCGAACAGGACCAGGCCCTCAACGAACGCCATTACGGCGACCTGCAGGGACTCAATAAAGCCGAAACGGCCAAGAAGTTTGGCGACGAGCAGGTGCGACTCTGGCGACGGAGCTATGATATTGCCCCACCGGGCGGGGAAAGCCTGGAAAACACGGCCGCGCGGACGCTGCCCTACTTGAAAGACCGGATTCTCCCAACGGTCCAAGCCGGCCAGCATGTGTTGGTTGCGGCACATGGCAATAGCCTGCGTTCGATCATCATGCACCTCGACCAACTGAGCCGAGAGGCCGTCCTCAGCCTTGAGTTGGGAACCGGCGTCCCGGTGGTGTACGAGATTGACGCCGAGGGAAACGTCCAGTCAAAAGAGGTCTTGTAAGCCGATAGTCAGGGGTAAACGGAGTCTCTCAGCAACCCCCTCACCCTAACCCTCTCCCTCCAGGGGAGAGGGAATAAAACCCGATCCCCAATCCCTCACCGCATTGACTACTACGGAGCCAGGGAACGATATTTCCCCTGATAAAAGAGGAGCGGGTCGCCCGGCGCGGTCACGAGGCGCTGAATCTCTCCCACATAAATTGTGTGATCCCCGCCCTCGTAGGCATGGGCGACGGTGCATTCAAAATGCGCCAGGGCTCCCTCAAGCAGGGCCACCCCGAGTTCTCCGAGGCTGTAGGATAAGCCCGCAAACTTCTCAATGCCTTTTGTGGCAAAACGGGTGGACAGCTCTTCTTGGGCCAGACTCAGGAAGTTGACGGCAAAAACCCTGGATTCCTCAAAACAGTTGTAGCAGTCAACGCCTTTATCCACACAGATCAAAAGCATCGGCGGGTCCAGAGACAGCGAGCTAAACGCATTGGCGGTCAGGCCGAACGGCTTGCCTGTGGCATCTTTCGTGGTGATGATCGTGACCCCGGTTGCAAACAGCCCCATTGCGTTGCGTAATTCTCGTCCATCAATTGCCATGCTGCCTCCCCGATCGGTACAGAAGTTCTCTGACTGCTACCAGAGCGCCTCCCAGGCTGTCAATTGCTCTGCATGTTCTCCTGAGGCGCGCTCCCGTCGCTCAGATTCGGCGCGGTCAGGGACCGCGCGACATCCTTGTCACAGCCCGGAGCGCGCCCGAAGACCTTTTGCCACACCGGGGCAGTTTCCATGCACATATACACCGGAACCGTGGGAGCAAGGCGGTTCAACTGGGAGATGAGGCGGCGGTACATCTTGACGCGCAGGGCCTGAAAGGTGCGCCATTTCCCGTCATCGCATAAGACCTGCTCACCGGATAAGAGACGGGTCTGCGGGAAGCGTTGACGAATGACTGTCCGCAGGGACGGGGTGATGCGGAGGCTGCCGAAACTGACCCAGGCGACCCCGCTCGGGTCAACGGTCGTAAAGACCTGCTCCAGCGCCTGCCGATAATCCGTCTCCCAGTTGGGGTACTCGACGAGCGGATCAAAGTGAAAACCTGTTTTATAGCCGGCCTGCTGGACACGCTGGGCGGCCCGGAGGCGTGCGGCAAACGACGCCGTGCCGTGCTCTTCCGTATCGGCAATCGCCGGTGGCGTCAGACTCCAGGATACCACGACGCGTCCGTGCGACTCGAGCCCGAGCAAATTATCAATACAGGCGCTTTTCGTTTTGAGTTCGAGCAGGACGTTCTTCCGAGCGGCGAAGAAAGGTACCAGGTCCGTTGAGAAACCCAGCAGCGTATCCAGGGCCAGGCTGTCGGACAGTTCACCGGTTCCAATCCGAAACTGTCTCCACGGCTGACGGTCGACGACCTGGGCGACTTCGTCCAGCAGGTCGTCACTATTGGTGAAGACGGTGAGGGTGGGGTTATGGGCCAGATAGTCCTGCAAAAAACAATAGCTGCAATCCATTGGGCAGTTGGAGATCAGGCTGACGACCAGATAGTTGCAGCACACCAGCCCAGGCGTGCCGGCCGGACAGTGTTCGAGAAAGCGGGCGCGCTGGCGGGTAAAGAACAGCCGCCGCTTGCCGGCCCCGAACGGGTCGTTGCCCGCAGGGCGCGCTTCCTGCCGCTCCCAGTCTTTTTCGACAATGCGGACCGGCAGCTCCGGCAGCCTGGCTAAGGCGCGTTGAACGACCGGCGCCTCTTCCTCGCCGCGTTCGATCAGAATTTCAGTTGGTCGATACATTGCCAAGCATTATGCCGCAGGACTCACACCTCATCCAGAGCGTCGAACACGCGCTGAAAGCGGCCGTCGTCGAGCCGTTGCTGAAGCCGCGAGAGACCGTCCTGAAGCTCGTGCACATTCCGGACCGTCAGGGTGAGCGTGACCTCATCGCCCTCAAAGTCTGACGGGAAAGACACCCGCCCTGTCCTGCCCAAGTCGAGGGCTTTGACCGCCTGGCGGACATTTTCCTCCAGGCGGGTCAGGCGCGGGTAGCGGAGCTTGCGTAACGCGGTCTTGACCGCCTTGAGTTTGTCGTGGCGTGAGCCTGGTGTGGCCCGTGCGCTGCGGAGTTCTCGCCGTTCGAGAATGTCAGCAACGGTCTGCTCATCCCGCGCAGCGATTTCCTCGAACCAATCCAGCAAGTCCTTGAGATGATTTTCGCCGCACTGGAGGTCTTGCAGCAGGGAGAACAGCGCGGCCTGGTCTGTCTCTGGCCAGGCCTGCCAGCGGGCCAGCGTTGGGCCGCTCAGACGTTTGCGCTGGGCATAGTCCGCTATCTGCCGTGCCGGCTCATCCTGTGTGGCCATACGCCTCCTGTTGCGTACGCGGATAGCGTGCCATCAGGGTCAGGTAGGGTGCCGCCGATTTGCCACGCTTGCGCGCCCCATTGGCCAGGATTTGACACTTCTTGTGGAGCATGGACAGGGTAGCCTGACGTTGCTGGAGAGAGAGGCGGTCCGAGTCGAGCAGTTTACGGAGCGCGACAAGCCGAAACCGGTCCATGCCCCAGAACTGACGGGATAATTGGTCGGCGTGACCGCCGCGTTTCAGAACCAGAGGCGTATCAATCAGGTGGACCGGCTCCCGCACGCTGATGCGCAGCCACAGGTCATAATCTTCACAGGCCGGGAGCTGCTCATCAAAACCATCCATCCGCTCAAACAATGCCCGGCGCAGCATAACGGCCGAGGGACTGACCAGACAGGCGGCGAGGCTGGGGATAAAAATATCCCCGTGGGGTTTGCGATGTTTCTTGTGCGGGTTGACCCGTACTCCATGCCGAAGCCAGATTTCCTGGGTTTGGCAAATCTGGGCGGTCGGCTGCGCTGCAAAAAAGGCGACCTGGTGAGCCAGTTTTTCGGGCTGCCAGATGTCGTCGGAATCGAGAAAGGCGAGGAGTTCACCCTGACTGGCGGCGACCCCCCGATTGCGTGCGGCGGAGACGCCCCGCTGGGGCTGAAAGAGGTAGCGTATGGGACCGGACCGGGCGCGGGCATATTCTTCGACGATCTGCCGGGTTGCGTCTCGGGCTGCGTTTGTTGAGCCGTCGTCTACAACAAGAATTTCATTATCCTGATACGTCTGAGCCAGGACGGAGGCCAGCGCCTCACGCAGAAAGGCGGGGCGATTACAGGTCGGTATGATAGTCGAAACGCTCGGCATCTCAGGTTCTCTTCGTTGCGCGTGCGGTGGTCAGCGCGAGCATCGCCTGCCACAGCGCGTCCGTGCCTTGACCATCCCGAGCGGAAAAAAGGAGCGGGGGCGCACCACCGATTTGCTGCATCAGGATGTGGCGCTGTTTCTCCTGCTGGTTGCGCTTGAGCTTGTCACATTTGGTCGCCACAAAAAAAAAGGGGCGGTCGTGATAGGCGAGAAAGTCGGCCAGGGCTGCCTCCTCGGCTTCCGGACCACGGCGGATATCGAGAAGGATGACCACCCCACACAGGTTCGGCGCGTGTATCAGATAGTCTTCAATCAGTCGCTGCCAGGCCGTCCGTTCAGACTTGGCAACCTTGGCATAGCCGTAGCCGGGCAGGTCCACAAAGGTCAGGGCCTGGTTGATGGTAAAAAAATTGAGCTGTCGGGTGCGACCCGGAGTCTGACTCGTCCGGGCAATTGTCCGGTTCAGGAGTCGGTTGATTAACGAAGACTTGCCGACATTGGAGCGTCCGGCAAAGGCGATCTCCGGCTGAGAGAGCCTTGGATATCGTCCCGGCTGCATCGCGGCGCCGGCAAACTCAACGCTGGAAATTTTCACGGTCTTGACTCACGCTTATCCGTGGACCGAACGGGGCCGTTCCGCCGGATGTGAAAGGAGCGTAGCCGACAGAGCCGCTTTGCGCCACCTTGACTTCCGCGCGCTGGGATTGTTTGTTTGGGGGGTATGAAAAAAGAACTCCTGGGAATGCTGGTGACCGCCCTGTCCATATTATCCGCGGCCATTGTGTCCGGCCTGCGGCTCAGGCCCTATATTGACGCCGGCGAAACGTATACGCCCGCTTCGTTCATGCTGTATCCGGCCCTGGCCGCGGGGCTGGTTGCCGTCCCCATTATCTTCTTGCTGCGTGCGGTCCAAGGCACAAAAGAGATTGAAATCGGTCCGCTGAAATTCACCGAGCGCACGCCGTTCATGGCCTTATGGTGCATCTTGTATATTGTCATTGCCGTCACCTTCTTCCCCTATGACGGCCCTCAAGAGTCGGACCTCTTGCCCGACCCCTCACACCAGGAGGAGACCGAGTCCCCCCTCAATCAGCCGGTCCGTCTGCCGTTCAGCGTTGATCCGCTCCAGGAGAAATCCGCGGCGTCGAGACCGTTGCAGCCCGTCTCCCTTCTATTCCCCCTGTCTCCATATTCCCCCCTGGTAAGGGGGGATACAGGGGGGTTCTGACCAGGACGCAGTTGTGACCGATTTCCAGCCTCAGCTCGATCCATTTCAGGTGTTGTTAGGTTTCCGCCTCGACCGGATGGCGCCAGACTTCTGCCGTCTCAGTCTGCCCTTCAAGTCCGAACTGCGGACCGCCGGCGATGTTGTGCATGGTGGGGTCATTGCGACCCTGATTGACAGTGCCGGGGTTATCGCCGCCTGGTCGCAGGCCGACCCGAGCGCCACCCGTGGCGCAACGGCCGACCTCTCGGTCAGCTATCTATCCGCGGCGCACGCCGTCGATCTTATTGCTGAAGCCCGCGTCCTGCGGCGTGGACGGAGTCTTGTCTTTATTGAGGTTGATGTCACGGCTTCGACCGGCGAGCGGATTGCCAAGGGGCTGGTCACGTATAAATTGGGATATAGTGCATGACGCAACCATCGCTCAATCACTCTATCCCGTCGAATTTGTCGTCATCGGTTGTGTCTCCCCGGACCGTTCCGCCCAGAACCATCCCGCTCATCCATATCGTCCTGTTTGGGGCAACCCTCTTGACCACAACGCTGGCCGGAACCTTTCAGGCAGGCGGGGACCCTCTCAGGGACCCGTCTGCGCTGGTGTTGGGATTGCCGTTTGCCCTCACCTTGCTGCTCATCCTGCTCAGCCATGAGATGGGGCATTACGTCCTGGCCCGCATCCACGGGGTCTGGGCCAGCCTGCCGTATTTCATTCCCGGCCCGCCGTTCTTTGTCGGGACTTTTGGCGCGTTCATTCGGATGAAATCGGCGCCGGCCAATCGCTCCGCGCTGTTTGATATTGGCGCGGCCGGACCCTGGGCCGGGGTCTGCTTTGCCATTCCCGCGGTGATCGTTGGCCTAACACTCTCCGAGGTGCAGCCGCTCGATCCACTTTCGGGTGGCATCATTCTGGGCGACTCCGTCCTGTTCTCTGCCTTAATCACGCTCGTTCTTGACGTGACCCCCGATGAAGTCAGAGTCATCCTGCATCCCATTGCGCTTGCCGGCTGGTTCGGCCTGTTTGTCACCTTTCTCAATCTCCTGCCGGTTGGCCAACTCGATGGTGGCCATGTGGTCTACTCGCTCTTTGGGCCGGTTCACCGCTGGGTCTCGCGCGCCTTTCTGCTGGTTATTCTGGTGCTGGGCTTTCAGGGCTGGCAGGGCTGGTTTGTGTGGGTCGTCCTGTTAGCCGTCTTGGGCATCGACCACCCGCCGACAGCCGATCCAGTGCTGCCCCTTGATCGTAAGCGGACCATCTACGGCTGGTGTACCGTCGGGCTTTTTGTCTTGACTTTCACGCCGGTCCCCATCACCATATCGGCGAATTTCCCACTCCGAGAGGAGGTGACCCCAGTGGCCTACCATCTCGAACACCGGCCCTCGTCGCCAGCCTTACCCCCCTGGACGTTGGTGTACCAGCCATGACCGCGCGCCTGTCCTGGGATCAATATTTCATGACCATCACGCGCCAAGTGGCCGAGCGTTCGACCTGTGAACGCGCCAAAGTTGGCGCGGTGATTGTCCGCGAGCGGAATATCCTGACTACGGGCTATAACGGTGCACCAGCCGGACAGCCTCACTGCACCGAGGTTGGCTGCCTGATTTACGAATCAAAAACGCCGACCGGAGAGATCGAGCAGAACTGCTACCGGACCATCCATGCGGAGATCAATGCCATTGCCCAAGCCGCAAAGAACGGTACCAATATCAATGGGGCGGATATCTATGTTACCCACACCCCGTGTATCCATTGTCTCAAGGTGCTGGTGAATACCGGTATCCGACGCATCTTCTACGAGAGGGCGTATAAGCTCCACACCGTCCAGGAGTTGCTGGCTTCCTCTCAGGTCGAATTGCAGCAGGTTGAACCGTAGACCAGCGAGACATACGCCCGGCTCCGGCAGGGACGCCGGGCCAGCGTCTCTATTCTTGCGTTTCGTCCGATTGGGCTGTGGGTTGAGCGGATAATCCGTCATACGCGCCAAATTGATAGGCGGCCGCTAACAAGAGGACAGACAGAACAAGCACCGTAATCAAAATATCAAGGGCGCTGAGCCCGGCGTGGCTCCTCTTCATTTTTTCCTCCATGCGCACGTCTAGCGATAAACGGGGGCGTCACCATCCGGACGACGCTTCCAGCGCTTGTGTATCCACAGCCAGTGGTCTGGGTAGCGCTCGACCATATCCTGAAATATGGCGGTGAACTTTGCGGTCGTGGCGCGAATATCTTCTTCCTGGTTACCAGTCCGGATTGGCTCGATCAACGGTAAGATCACGATCTTATGCTGGCACGAGCCGTTTTCCCGAACCAGAAAAGCCGGAACAACCGGGACACCTGTTGTCAGAGCCAAGCCGGCAAGGCCGGCTGAGGTTGAGGCCAGGCGTGAAAAAAACGGCACAAACACACCCATCCGCCCGGAGGCGTTTTGATCAACTGCAGCAACAACCGCACTCTTTTTCTTAATCGCCCGGAAGACCTCAATCCCGGCAGTCGTTTTCTTAATCACTTTAGTCCCGCACCGTTCGCGCTCGGTGGTCAACACTTTTTCAATAAAGACGTTGCGCAAACGGCGATGGATGATGTGGATGGGGAGTCCGTAACACGCAGCCGCATGGGCGAAGAGTTCCCAGTTACCAAAATGTCCGGTGAGAATCAGGGCACCGGTCTGGCGCAGCTTGTCAACCAACTGACGCCATTCGGCTTCGTTCTCGAACTGCACCCGCTCGTGGATATTCTCTGGTGTGAGAGAACGCAGATGGCAGAACTCAGCCAGCAAGCGGCCAAGATTGCGGAAACTTTCCCGCAGGATACGGTGTCGTTCCGCTTTGGCCTTGGTCGGAAAAGCCAGGGCCAGATTCGTTAACCCCACCCGACGATGCGGCCGGTCTATCCAATACAGGAGGGTGCCTATCCCTTCGCCGACCCGAAACGCGAGGCGAAAGGGCAAGGCGCGAAAGAAGGCGAAGAGGGCCAGGAACAGGACATATTCAATCCGGGCGAGCAGGTGTCTTTTCTCACGCGCCGGCCGGATACGTTTTTTGCGACGGGGCCGGTCCTGTTGTGAAACAGCGGGGGCAGGCTCAGCGCTATCGTGGACCGCGCCTCTGATCCCTTCTGGCATGACTCCGAGAGAGACTGGACTGATGACTAGGCTGCCGGGGCATCAGAGAACGAAAAACCAAACACTTCCCGTTCCTTGGCCACCAGGTCGGCAACGACCTGTCGGTCAATATCCCGGTAACGTTGCAGGGTTTCCCGCATCTTTCCCTCCCCACCGTTTGCTCTCGCCATCTCTTTCAACTCGTTTTTGATCCAGCCGATATGCCATTTCTCGTCTTTGGTGACTTCGTGCAGGATGGCGAGCGTCTCGGGATCGACATCTGTCCGTTTGGCATGTTCGAGATAGCGACGCTGGGCGCGCTCTTCGACCACGACCGTGAGCGCGAAGAGGTCAATCAACGAGCGAGGGATGCCAACCGCTCTGCCAATGCGGGTCTGGTAGCCATCGTCAACGTGGACCGGTTCATAGCCCAGGTCGGTAATGCGTTTCGTCCACAACCAGGCGTGGCGGGTTTCGTCAGCCAGATGCCGAGATAATTTGACTTGAGCCTCAATGTTTTCGACACGCATGGTCAGTTTTAAGAGCAGTGTCGCGCCCCGTAGTTCGGCGTCGCGGTAGTAGCTGTATAAATGGATCATCCGCGGATCTACAGACATAGTGTGTTCACCTTCCACCCGAAAAGCCCTATGCTCTTCTCGCCGAGAAGAGATGTGTACCCCCGAAGGCTTCTCTCGGTATAGAGTAACGGTCACAGAAAAGCAAGAACCTCAATAGTGCGCTAAACATCGACAAATACTCCATTTTTTTATACCGTAGCGGTGATGGACCTGCCTTCCCTGTTTATACCAGATTCCTCCTCTGCGACCTGGCTCAGAACAGGCTCGTGGCTGGACGTTGTGCTCTGGAGCGGAGTGCTGGGTCTCTTGCTGCACGGCCTGAGTGGATGTTGGGGTAGCGCAGACACCCGACTCGTGGCCCGGCCGGCCGGGCCATATCAGCTGACACTGGACCTTGGATCAACGCTCCCGCAGGCTGGCCAGGAAACAACCCTGACCTTTCACCTGACCCATACCAGGACACAACAAGCGGTTGCTGATTTGCAGATATTGCACGAACGCGCCCTCCACACCTTTATCGTGAGCCGTGACTTATCCACCTTTACCCACACCCACCACGAGGACTATACGCCGCTCACCGACCAGGACCTCCAGCGTGCGCGGTTTCATTTTCCCTATACGTTTCCCAAGGCGGGGCAGTATCTCATTGTCAATGAGTTTACCCACAAGGACAGAAGCTGGACCAAACACTTCACTGTCACAGTCACGGGAGAGTCCGGCCCGTCGCCCGAGCCTGTCCTGAGCACAGTCGAAGGGCTCGATTTCCGTCAGGAAAAACAGTTCGGTGCGTATCGGGTTGCCTTACGCACTTCGCCCTCTCCACCCATTGCCGGCCACGAGGTAGAGATTGTGTGTCACCTCACCTCCGCAGAGGGGGTCCCGATCAGAAATTTGGGTCTCTATCTCGGTACCGAGGTCCATATGGCAAGCTGGCGGCTGGACGGTGCGCATTTCGGCCATCAGCACACCTACACAGCGGAGATGGCCCGTTTTATGGAAGGTATGCGTGGTCACAGCATGTCGTCGGACCAGATGGCCCGGCTTATGGTCCAGCTCATGAGCCGCCCGGCAAAGCAGGAGTATTTTGGCCCGGACGTACCGCTGCATCACGTCTTCCCCACCGCCGGCGTATATAAAGTCTTCCTGGAGTTGGCGCCCAACGGCGAGTATCTGCCGGTTGATTTTCTGGTCACGGTTGCCGAGTACACGGACGACGCGGATATAACGATTCATTCCATCCTGCAAGAATCCGCACGACCCACCACACCCAACAGGCAGGTCTCGTCGTGAAATCCCGCTCCCTTCAAAACGTTTTGGCCGCCTACTTTCTGCTCGTTTCGTCCCCGGCAGTGGCCGGCCACGGTTTCGTCACAACCTTTGGTGATATCGAATGGTTGCCGGACCCCGGCCGTACACCGGACACCGTGGGGTATCAGCTCGACTCCTGGTCCGAAGCGGGGCAACTCTGGCTGGCCACGACCGCCCGGCAGGTCGTTGATCTCTCGCTCGGCTTTGCCTGGGAAAAACTGGCAGAAGCCGAAGCCATGCTGACCGCCCAGGATACAGACGCTGCCCAGGTCGCGCTGGAGCACTATTGGTATTATATCGACCGGGCCGAGCAGGCGCTTCCACCGGTCGCAGACGGGCAGGATGAGGATGCTATTGCCCTGGTCGAAGCGCTGACAACCGACCTGCTTGAGCACCAGTACATCCTGACCATCATCCATACGGATCTGCCTGTTGAGGCGCGCGGCATCCTGCGGGAGGTCTTCATGACCGCGCAACAGCGCTATCCACGCATAGCCGACCGTCTCCCCCGCAAAAAACGCGGGGCCCTCTTTTTCAAAGAAGAGGAAGTGCGCTGGTCGGTTGAAATGGTACTGCGGGAGGAGGATGGGTAGCAGATGGCCAGAAAGAGAACCGGTCGAGGAAAAATGCGTACGATCTGGGCTCTCTTACCGATACCAAGAAAGAATACGCGTGCAAAAAAAGACAACGCACCACCTCCCTCTACCTCGGAAGAACTCGACGACAGCCCCTTCCCTGATCCTATCGTCATGCCCATTGAGGATGTGATTGATCTCCATCCCTTTGCGCCCAAGGAAATTCGTAGTGTCGTAGAGGAATATTTACGCGAGTGTTGCGCCGCAGGGTTTACCCAGGTGCGCCTCATCCATGGCAAAGGTAAGGGAGTCCAGCGCGAGAGCATTCGTTCACTGCTCACTCGCCTGCCCTATGTGGAAGACTTTGCCGATGCGCCAATGGGGGCGGGCGGTTGGGGCGCGACCATTGTCCATCTCGACCCGTCGCGGGTAGGCCCGGCGGGACGCCGTGAATCGTAAAGTAGGGTCCCCGTTCAGACGTGTTATGCACATGGTGTGGTGGACCCTGCGGGAAGCCTACTGGCCCCCTCACCCTAGCCCTCTCCCTCCAGGGGAGAGGGAATATGTCTCGTAGGGGCAACCCCCTGTGGTTGCCCGCCTTGCTGAGACCCTGCTGAAAAGTTCTCTCTTGCGCGGCGTTCCTGCAAAGGGATACATAATGACGGGAGAAGGAGGGGGCTATGGCAACGGTTGATACCTTTCTGGCTGACTTGCGCGGCTATATCCAACACCAAGATGAAAAACCCCTGCTTGGCCCCAGCTTTTATCGGGGCCTGCTGGCCGGGGAGCTGTCTCGCCCGCAACTGAAAAAATGGGCGCTCAACCTCTTTTATGTCACCGGCCAGCATATCCGGGCCTTTGGCGGGATTTTTATGAATACCGGTCTCGGATCGCTCGACCGGAAAATCCGTCGCCATATTGTTGAAAATCTGATTGACGAAGAAACCATTATGGGTCGTGGGGAAGACGCTCACTGGATGCTGTCCATGCGACTGGCCCAGGCGCTCGGCGCCACCGCTGAGGAGGTCCGGCAGCCGGTCGTTGCCCAGGAGTCGGTCGCCTATGTTGACTGGGTGATTGAGCTTGGCCGCAAGGAGTACGGCCTCGTCACCCTGGCGGCCATGTCGATTGGCGGCGAGACGCGCAGCGATGATTCCATGAAGGGCCTGGTGGGCGCGCTCAAAGAAAAATACGGCCTGACCAGGCACGACCTTGAATTCTTCTACGCCCATGCCGGTGAGGCCGAAGCCCACGGCGAGCCCGTTTTTGACATGGTGCGCGAATATGCCACCACAACCGAACGGCAGCGGAAGATCCGAGACAGCATCACGGGGTGGTGTGAGAAATTCCAGGCGGCTCAGGAGGGTGGGTATCGGGTTGCGATGGGCCTGGATACCGGCGTCCGGGTTGACCTGGGTTGAAAAGAGTAAACGTATCCAATATCTGCATGGGTATTGGAGGATACGTTCACTCTTTTTGAGAAAAATTGGTCAAGAGAAGAAGCACCGGCCTTAACGGGCTGATGAGGATTGAAACATGTATGACCTGATTATTGAAAACGCCCGTATCTGCGACGGCACGGGCACACCGAGCTTCCACGGCAATGTGGCGGTCAAAGACGGTCTGATTGCCGCGGTGGGCAAGGGCAATGGTGAAGCGGCCCACAAGAAAATCAAGGCCGACGGCTTGGTGCTGGCACCGGGGTTTATCGATCCGCATACCCACTACGATGCCCAGGTCGCCTGGGACCCTCTGGTGACCTGCTCCTCCTGGCACGGCATTACCACGGTGGTGATGGGCAACTGCGGGGTGGGTGTTGCGCCGGTTCGACCCAAAGCCCGTGATATTGTCATGTGGGACCTGGTGAATGTCGAGGCGATCCCGTTCGAGGTCATGGAGCGGGGCATTGACTGGCAGTGGGAAACCCACGCCGAATATCTCGATGTCCTGCAAAAGCGCGGCATGGGTATCAACGTGGCCTCCTTAGCCGCCCTCACGCCCCTGCGGCACTATGTGATGGGCGAAGAGTCGTTTGAGCGGGAAGCCAGCCCGGACGAAATCGGCGAGATGCAACGGCTGTTTCGCACCGCCATGCGCGCCGGCGCGT
This sequence comes from uncultured Binatia bacterium (SeqCode), assembly GCA_965232605.1. Taxonomy (GTDB): domain Bacteria; phylum Desulfobacterota; class Binatia; order Bin18; family Bin18; genus Bin18. The sequence continues at coordinate 1,492,659 of CBDDQA010000006.1, forward strand.
TTGGCCTGACCAGCACCATTCTCAACAACCATATCGGCTTTGAAGGCCGCCCGCTCGCCTGCCGTAATACCAGCCGGGCCGAGTGGAGCGCGCTGTGCCAGGTCATGAAAGACGAGGGCCGCGGCACGATCGAGATTGCCCTGACCGGGACCAATGTCGGCCAGGTCTCGGACGACGAATATGATCTGCTCAAATTCCTGGTTGATGAGAGCCAGCGTCCGGTCACCTTTCTGGCCTTGTTCAATAAGCCGGGCAAGCCGGAGTCCTATCTGAATGCCGTGGAGAAAGTTCAACCCATCCTCGGCTGGGACAAGGCCGTACCGCAGATCACCTGCCGTCCGCTGCGGGTCCAGTTCAATATGCGGAACCCGTTTATCTTCGCTATTTTTTCGGCCTGGCACCACGTCTTCAATAAGAGCGTTGAAGAGCAGATGCAGATTTACGCCGATCCAGGCTTTCGCAACGCTTTTCGCGAGGAGATGGATACGCGCCGGATCTTCCGTGGCCAGTGGGGTCGGATGACCGTGATTGATGCCCACAGCGAGGAGGTCAAACCGCATGTCGCCAGCAAGAAGACGGTGGCCGAGATTGCCCGCGACCAGGGCAAGGACGTGGTTGACGCCTTTCTCGACCTGGCGGTGGCCGACCGGCTGGAACTCATGTTCGACCTTCAGGCGTTCAATTTTGAACCCGAAGGGGTGAAGAACCTGGTCAGTGATCCCCGCTTTCTGGTCGGCCTGTCCGACGGCGGGGCGCACGTGGATATGCTGTGCGACGCAGGGTACGCGACCTATCTGCTCGGTCGCTGGGTGCGGGACAACCAGGTGTTGACGATTGAGGAAGGCGTCCGGCGGCTGACCTCAGTCCCGGCCGACCTGTTCGGCATTCCTAACCGGGGGCGCATTGCCCCGGGCCTGGTGGCCGACCTGACGCTGTTTGATCCCGATACGGTTGATGCAAAAGACCCGGAATATGTCTGGGACCTGCCTGGCGGCGGGAAACGCTTTGTTGCCAAATCCAAAGGGATCAAGACGACGGTCGTCTCCGGTCAGGTGCTGTACCAGGATGATGAATATCAGGGGGGCTTACCCGGACAGGTGTTGCGCAGTACGGATCGCTAAAAAACGGATCACGAAAAAACAAGGGGGCGGCGTCCAGACCGCCCCGTTCTCTCTCGCTCTTCTCAGCCGTCCACCATCACGTTTTCTTCCGTTAATAAGATCACGATTTCCGCCGAGCCGCCCGTCGCGCTGTTTCTGGCCGTCTGGCCTTCAGAGGTTCCAAAGACCTTGTCCATATCTTCTCTGGTCTCAAACCAGACCTCGGCCACGCCATCGTAGCGCTGGTCGTCGGTTGTCGCCAGGTTAATACAGTACCGTTTCAAGCCGGGCCATTGCTTCACCTTGGGGGCGTGTTCTTCCAGCCACCAGCGGCGAAAATCTGCCATCCCCATCCCCTCGGGCCGCTTGAGAATCCCAATGACTTTATACATAGGTCCTCCTTTTCCCGACCGATCCGAGAGCGTATCGCCGGGCCGGTCTGCTCTGCGGTATACAGCCTTGCCCTCAGCCGTTCAAGCAGTCTTTTCTTCATTCTCGATTTCCGTTAGGGATGGACAGCATATTGCAGGATATATGGGAGGATCGGTATGGAGACACGTCCGGCATCACTGCTACCCGAACAGTTCGGCCCGTTGCAGGGCGTGCGGATTGTATCGAGCGGAACCTTAGTCGCCCAGCCGTTTGCCGCGGTCCTGGCTGCGGAAATGGGGGCCGAGGTCATCCAGATCGAACGAACCGGAGAGGGCGACGCGGCCTGGCGGCATTTGGGGATGCAATTGCCGACCTCAGATGGCCAGGGCCAGGTGGCAACCACCTGGATTCAGGAACGGCGGAACGAGTGGTACGTCACGCTGGACTTTAGCAAGCCCGAGGGCAAGGAACTGTTTCTCAAGCTGGTCAAGTCGTGCGATATCTGGATGGAGAGTTCAAAGCCCGGCTCCTATACCAAATGGGGACTGACCGACGAGGCCGTACTCCAGGCCAACCCCAAGCTCGTTATTGCCCATGTCTCCGGCTATGGTCAGACCGGGCATCAGGACTATCTGGGTCGGGCCTCGTACGACATGATCGGCCAGGCTTTTGGTGGACTGATGTACCAGACCGGCTTTCCCGACCCCGACCCGCCGGTGCGGGCCAACCCCTGGACGGCTGACTATATTACGGCCTTGTTTTGCCTGTGGTCGTCCCTGGCCGGCTATATTTCCGCGCAACGTACCGGCACGGGGCAGGTCGTTGATATCTCGCAGTTCGAGGCGATTCACCGCCTGCTCTCCGGGACGATGGTCGAGTATTTCAGCAATGGCTTTGTGCGTGAACGAACCGGCAATAAGGCCACCGCGTTTCAACCCTACGACGCGTTCCAGGCCAGCGATGGCTGGGTGGTGGTCGGTGCGGTCGGCCTGGCGGTTTTTTCCCGGGTGTGCCGAGTGTTGGGTCTTGACCCAGAAGAAGAGAAATGGCAACGAGCCAGCGTCGATGTCAACGGCCTGGAAGGCATCGAGTTTGACGCCCTGCTGCGCGGCTGGATTGCCGAACGCACGGTCGCCGAAGCGGTCGAACAGTTGAACGCCGCACAGGTCGCCTGCTGTCCGATTATGAATAGCAAAGATATGGCGGAAGACCCGCACTACGAGGCCCGGAATGTCCATGTCGAGTGGGAGGACAATCAGGTTGGCCGGGTCAAAGGGACTGGCGTGAGTCCGTCCTTTTCCGCCACACCGGGCAAGGTCTGGCGCGGGTCCGTGCCGGTTGGCCATGACAACGAGCAGATTTATACGCATTTTGCCGGACTCAGCCGCGAAGAAGTGGCTCAGCTCAAAGAAAAAGGCGTGATCTGAGCGTATGGGGCGGGGCATGCCTCGTCCCATGTTCACGCCGCTTATTCACCTCTCATTACTCGCCAATGGCTCTCCTTGAAATCCGTGATCTGCGGAAACGTTATGGTACGGTTGAAGCCCTCCAGGGCCTCTCCTTAGACGTGGAGCGGGGAGAATTCTTTGGCTTGCTCGGCCCGAACGGCGCAGGGAAATCGACCACGATCAATATCCTGCTTGGCCTCATCATTGCCGACAGCGGTTCAATCCGAATTTTCGACCACGATTTTGCCTCCAACCATGTTGCCATTCGGCGCCGGATGAATGTGGCCGCGGCGTTTACCAGTATGAACGGCGTGCTGACCGTGTGGGAAAACCTGATGGTTTATGGCCATATTTATGGCGTCAGACAGCTTCCCCGGAAAATCGACGAACTGCTTGAACGCTTCGAGATTACAGACTTGGCCAAACGCCGCTTACAGCACCTCAGCTCGGGTCAACATACCCGTGTCACCTTGTGCAAAGGCTTTCTGAACGACCCGGAGCTCTTGCTGCTCGATGAGTGTACCGTTGGCCTCGATCCGGACATTGCTGAAAAAACCCGGCGAGCGCTGCAAATCGTTCAACGGGAACGAAAGACCACCATTCTGTTCACTTCCCATAATATGAACGAAGTCGAAGAGCTGTGTGGGCGGATTGCCTTTTTAAGTCAAGGCCAGATTCTCCGCGTTGATACGGCTACTCATATTACGCGGCTCATTCCACACCAGGTCGTCGAGGTGACCTTTCAAGCCGGGTCCGACCTCACCCCCATCCGTCAGCTCAATGGCATATCTCGGATTGAGCAGAACGGAGATTATGCCTTGCGTTTTGTCCTCGATGATCCAACCCGCCAACTCGACCCCTTACTCCGACACCTGACACAGAGCGGTCGCCCTATTGTCGACATCCATGTCTCACGCCCAACGCTTGAGGATGTCTTCATCAAGGTCGCCCGAGGGGAGCTCTGAGCCGCGTGCGCTTTTTGGACTCTCAGGACTATGGCTTTTCAACCATGGCAATTTGGGGCTTGGTCTATAAGTTTACCTGTCTGTGCTATCGCAGTCTGGACCGTATTTTTGACATTGTGTACTGGCCGGTCATCTCCCTCCTGTTGTGGGGGTTCACCAGCATGTTTATTGCGTCAACGTCTTCGTTCTCCGGAGTCATGGAGTTCTTTCTTGGCGGGGCCGTGCTGTGGAGCTTGTTCTGGCGGGCGCAGACCGATGTCGGGACGTTTATCCTCGAAGATTTCTGGAGTCGCAACGTCTACAACCTGTTTGCCTCGCCAGTCACCTCGATCGAACTCTTTGTGGCGATTGGTCTTATTGGCCTCATTCGCTGCATCCTGAGTTTTCTTTTTCTCACCTTCCTCGCCTGGGGCCTGTACGCCTTTAATATTATGGATATTGGCGGTACGGCCATCGCCGTCTTCACCAGCGTCCTGCTGCTCTTCGGCTGGGTCATCGGTATTCTCATCGCTGCCCTGATCTTTCGCTACGGACTCCGTATTCAGATCCTGGCCTGGTCAGTAGGCTTTATTATTCAGCCTTTCAGTTGTGTTTTTTATCCGCTCGACAGTATGCCGGGCTGGGTTCAGGGCATTGCCGTCACCCTGCCCAGTACACATGTGTTTGAAGGACTGCGATACGCCATTGCCACCGGGACATTAGCCTGGCAGCCGCTGCTGATATCTCTCGGTTTGACGGCCGTGCTGTTTATTCTGTCCATTGCCTATTTTCAGTACGCGCTCTATCAGGCCAAGAAACTGGGTTTACTGACCCGCTTTGAGATGGCCTAGGAGCTCGGTGAATTTTTCTGCAACTTGAGGTCACGGTGCCGAAAAACGGCGAAGTGAAAATCGGCTACCGCGTACGGGTAAGGACCTGACGCGGTCTCGTGGAAACGGGAACCTACTTTATTGTCTGCCCCCACCAAGGAGACTAGACTAGGCCCATGACGCACAGCGCGCCGGCAGCTCCAAGGCCCCATCGTTTTACCCGTCAAGAGTACCACCGTCTGGCAGAGTCTCGTCTCCTGGCAGATGAGCGTGTCGAACTGCTTGATGGAGTCATTATTACCATGAGTCCACAGAACAGCCCCCATGCGGCAACCATTCACCGTCTCTTATTCACGCTTTTGCCGGTCGTGGGAGATGCTGCCTATATTCGCGTCCAAGCGCCGATTGTTTTGGACGATTGGAGCGAGCCCGAACCGGATATTGTCATCTGTCAACCTGACCCAACCGATTACGCTCAGCACCACCCGCGGGCGGACCAGGTTATGGTCGTTATAGAAGTTGCAGACAGCTCCCTGATCTACGATCAGGGGCAGAAGGCCCGGGCGTATGCGGCCAGCGGCATCCCGGAATATTGGGTTGTGAACCTCGCCGACCGTACCGTTTCCATTCTGACGAACCCGTCAAGAGACCAATATCAGCATGAGCAGGTAAAGGGCGAAGACGATACCGTGCTCCCTCCGGGCGGCCAGGCCATTGCCGTATCGACCATCCTTCCGCCGCAATAACGCAACGACCGATTGTGAAGGCGCTGTCCCGTTCGCAGGTTTCCCCTCCGTTCACTCTGAGCGTTTTAATGCTCTGATAAGCTGATTGGCTCCGCTCCGTCCGTGTATCGTGGGCCACCCCGCGGCGGCGTTGTTGACCTTCGCCCCTGTTTCAGACTATGAAGACGGGGCTTTCCGCGCAAACATAAAAGGAGGAAATGTCTATGGCGGATACCAGCCTGAGTACAGACAAGCTGCTCGATATGTATCGCACGATGCAGACGATCCGACAGTTTGAGTCCCGTGTACGAGATATTTTTCAAGAGGGCCAAATCCCTGGCTTTGTTCATGTCTCGATTGGCGAAGAAGCCTCGGCCACCGGAGTCGCCGCCGCCCTGACCGAGCAGGACTATATTACCAGCACCCACCGCGGTCACGGCCATTTGATCGCCAAGGGCGGCGAGGTTAAACCCATGATGGCGGAGCTGTTTGGAAAAAAGACCGGCTACTGCAAGGGCAAGGGCGGCTCCATGCATATTGCCAATTTTGATCTGGGTATCCTGGGCGCGAACGGTATTGTGGGCGCCGGGTTACCGATTGCGACCGGCGCGGGATTGGCGGCAAAAGTGCGTGGCAGCGGTGAGGTCGCCGCCTGTTTCTTCGGTGATGGCGCTTCGAACGAGGGCACGTTTCACGAGTCGCTCAATATCGCCTCGTCCTGGAAACTACCCGTAATCTATGTGTGTGAAAACAATTTGTACGGGGAGTTCACTGCCGGTAAGGATGTGACCTCGGTCAAGGATATTGCCGACCGGGCGCGCGGCCACGATATGCCCGGCGTTGTGGTCAACGGCAATGACGTTGTCGAGGTCTACGAAGCCACCAGCCAGGCGGTCGAACGCGCACGCCAGGGTGAAGGCCCGACCCTGATTGAGTGTAAAACCTACCGCTGGGAAGGCCACGTGGTGGGCGAGGAAGCCTTTCTCGGCAAGCGCAGCTATCGTCCCTCAGACGAAATAGAAGCGTGGAAGAAGCGCTGTCCGCTCATGACCTTTGAGCAACGTTTCGTGCCGGACACCTTCAGCCCGGAAGAAATCGGTGTCGTCCAGGCCGAGGTGAAGCAGGCCATTGATGACGCCGTTCAGTTTGCTCAGGACAGCCCGTATCCACAACCTGAGGAAGCCCTGGATGATATGTTCTCAAAAGAGTAAACGTGTCCAGCATCCGCCTGTGTATTGGAGGACACGTTTACTCTTTACCGCCTAGGGGGAAATCATGCCTGAAATGAATTTTATTCAAGCGATTAATACGGCCCTCGCCGAGGAACTCCGACACGACCCGGCTACCTTCATGATGGGTCTGGACATCTGGGTTGGTGCCTTTGGCGCAACCAGCGGTTTGACGGATGAGTTCGGGGCCGAGCGGATTCTGAACGCTCCTATTTCAGAAGCCGGCTATGCGGGCGCTGGGGTGGGCGCAGCTATGGCAGGGATGCGGCCGATTGTTGAAATCGAGTTTGCCAGCTTTTTCTACTGCTGCTGGGATCAGGTCTGTAATCAGGCGGCCAAGCTGCGCTATATGTCGGGTGGCCAAGCCGACATGCCTATTACCTTCCGGGCTGTGTGCGGTGCGGTTGGCTCGGCAGCCGCCCAGCATTCCGAGACGGTCTATTCCCAGTTCATGAGTGTGCCAGGGCTCAAAATTGTGGTTCCCTCGGGTGCCTATGATATGAAGGGCCTCCTCAAAAGCGCCATTCGGGACAATAACCCCGTCCTGGTCTTTGAGCACCTCAAGCTGGGCCGAAGCAGAGAAGAAGTCCCGGAAGAGGAGTATCTTGTGCCCATCGGGCAAGCTGCGGTGAAACGTGAAGGCTCAGACGTCACCATTATTGCCATTGGCTATATGGTCCCCCAAGCGCTCAAGGCCGCAAAATCTTTGGCAGAGGACGGGATTTCTGCTGAAGTCATCGACCCGCGCAGCCTGATTCCGCTGGATGAAGAAACCATCCTTTCCTCTGTGGCCAAGACGCATAACGTCCTGGTGGTTGATGAGGGCCATCTGCGCTGTGGCGCGGCAGCCGAAATCTCTGCCGTTATTGCGGATAAGGGCTTTGACTCCCTGGACGCCCCGGTCAAACGCCTGGCCGCCCCGGATGTTCCGATCCCGTTCAGCCCGCCTATGGAAAAATTCGTTCTTCCCAACGACAAGAAGATCACCGCAACCGTCAAGGAGATGCTGGGCTAGCGCTACGCCAGCTCCCGCGGAGAGAAAGGATGTACCTGTGGCCGTAGAAGTCGTAATGCCAAAGTTCGGCCTGACCATGACCGAAGGCACGATCCAACAGTGGTTCAAATCCGAGGGCGACACGATCAAAGCTGGCGAGGCCCTGTTTGAGGTCGAAACCGAAAAAGTGCTGTATGAAGTCGAAGCGACTGCGGATGGGACGGTCGCCAAATTGCTGTACGCGATCGAGGCCGTGGTTGGCGTCGGGCTGCCCGTTGCCATTATCGCGGAAGCCGGTGAGGAAGTGGCTGAAGTCGCCGCGCGCTACGCAGACGCAGCGGCCGCTCCGGTCGCCGCTCCGCCTGAGCCCGCCCCAGTAGCGGCTTCAACGGCCCCCCCGGCCGCGGCAGAGAAGCGCGGCCGCGTGCCTGTCACTCCCGCGGCCCGGAAGCTGGCAAAAGAGCACAGTATTGATCTCTCCGGCGTAACCGGGACCGGTCCACGCGGTCGGATCACCCGCGAGGATGTGCAGAAAATCATTGACAGCGGAGGTCAAGCCGCTCCGCCGCCGGCGCCAGCCGCAACGCCGGCCGCCGCGGAAGATATCCCCCTACGCGGTATGCGCAAAGTGATCGCCGAGCGTATGCATCAAAGCCTCCAGGACAGTGCCCAGCTCACAATCAGCACCGAGGTCGATGTCACGCAGTTGATCGATCGCCGCCAGGAAGTCCGTCAGGAATTCAACGTCACGTATACCGATTTTATTGTCCAGGCCTGCGCCCACGCCCTGAGACAGCACCCGCGCATGAACGCCTCCCTCGAAGGGAATACCATCCATGTGCACGGCGACATCCACGTGGGTCTGGCGGTGGCTCTGGACGAGGGCCTGATCGTTCCGGTCGTCCGGGATGCGGACAAAAAATCGCTCAAGGACATTGCCGCGGAGGCCAAGACCCTGGCCGAGAAAGCCCGAGCGAGTCAGCTCAAGCTCGAAGAAGTGTCGGGTGGGACGTTTACCGTTTCTAACCTCGGCATGTACGGTGTTGATGCCTTCACGCCCATCATCAATACCCCGCAGTCCGGCATTCTCGGTGTTGGTCGGATTGTTGAAAAACCGGCGATCTACCGTGGCGAAGTCACCAGGCGTTCGATGATGGTCTTGAGCCTGACGTTCGATCACCGCGTGATAGATGGAGCCCCTGCCGGCGCGTTTCTCCAGACCGTGGCCGACCTGCTGGCCCACGGGAACAGGGTCTCACTCGACGCCAGGTAACGGGTCGAGCGGAGGGGGGCGACGACCGCGCCCCTCCAATGCTTACAACTCGGCTATAACCTGGGCTTCTGCCAGTGTCGCCGTGTGGGTCAGCGCCAAGTGAAAACGGCGGATACCTTGCGCGGCGGCGTACGCTTTTGCCTTCCCGTGCAGGACAATCTCGGGACGTGAGCCACGCTGCCGCACGACCTCAACATCACGCCAGCCAACGGCGCGGCCCCAGCCACGCCCCAGGGCTTTCATGGTGGCTTCTTTGGCCGCAAAGCGCGCGGCATAACTCTGATACTTGCCTTTACCCCGGCGCTCGCAATAGGCCTGCTCACCAGCGGTGAAGACGCGCTCGCGGAAGCGCCGGCCCGTTCGGGGGCGTTCGAGTGCAGCCCGGACGCGATCGACCTCGGCCAGGTCGTTGCCTATGCCAAAAATCATCGTTCGCGCCCTCTGGCTAACACGCGGCGCAACTTCGGCACGAGGTCACATCACACGGTGGCGTTTGCCGTTCTAATAATGCCTTACGCCATTCGACCCACAGATAGTGTTTGTCCACCCCGTGATCGATAAAGTCCCAGGGTAGCCGCTCATCCGAGTCATACCGGCGGTGAACAAAAAAGTCGGGGTTGAGGGCGTCGGGTCGGCGCTTTGCCTCACGCCGCCAACGTTGGACTACATTCCACCAATCGCCCCCGTGGGCATGGATATCGAGCAGGAGCTGACCGACGCGCCGGTCTCCACGGGAGAGGACGGTCTGGTAATATGCCTCACGCGGCGACTCGATATCGACGGTTACGCGCGGCAGACGAGCGAGTTGTTTCTGCAAGCGCGCCATCTTGCGCCGGAGAGCGGGGAGTTCCTCCATGGGCTCCCACTGAAGGGGAGTCCACGGTTTGGGCACAAAGGCATTGATCGATAAGGTAATCCTCCCGATCTTGGCCCGTTTGCCGCAAAACCGGCTGTGAATTTTGTGCGTCAGCGCTGCAATGGCATCAACGTCGTCCTGGGTCTCGGTTGGCAGGCCCAGCATGAAGTACAGCTTGAGAGCTTGGACCCCTCCACCGACTAATAGCTCCGTTGCGCGCAGGATCTCCGGTTCGGTCAGGTTCTTATTAATCACCCGGCGCATCCGCTCCGAACCCGCTTCCGGTGCGACAGTGACCGAGTGGGTATTATTGCGTCCAACCGCGCGCGCCAAATCCTGGGTGATCACATCGGCTTTTAAGGAGGACGGAGAGGCGCGGCCACCGGCCTGACCAATAAACTCGCACAAACCGGCAATGCCCGGCTGGCTGGCCATCTCCGCTCCAATCAGGCCAATGGTCTGCCGTTCCTGTAAACCGTGTGTCACTTGTTGTGTTAAGGCTGCCGTACTGCGATAGCGAACGGGGCGATACATAAAGCCGGCTGCACAGAACCGACAGCCCCACTCACAGCCTCGGCTCGCCTCAACGAGAAACATCTCGCCAAAGACGGTTTCCTGGGTCAGGAGCTGCGACGTTGTCGGATAAGCGTCCAAATCCCTGACTAAGCGCCGCTGTACAGTCGGCGCCTGACTGCTCGCCTGCACGTCCTGGACCGTCTGAGGAGTCCGGGCAGGCGGTGTCTCCTGGGTCACCTGGGCCAGCTGCCCAGTCGCCTCATACGCGGGATGGAACAAGGCCGGCACATAGGCGCCGGCTATGGTGCTGAGCGCCTGCAAGCGCAGTGCCGGGTCGTTCGTCTCCCGCTCCAGAGACGCATAGCGCTCCAGAAACTCTGGGATCATTTCCTCACCCTCACCGACCAGGAAGAGATCAATAAAATCGGCAATCGGTTCGGGGTTGAGAAAGGTTGCTGGTCCACCGGCAATAACCAAGGGATGGTGCAGCGTCCGTTCCACGGCCCGGAGCGGAATATGCGCCGCTGCCAGAATATCAAGGATATGCAGGTAGTCCGTTTCAAACGAAATCGAGAAGGCCAGGATTTCAAAGTCGGCCAGGGGCCGTTGCGTCTCGAGTGAGGCGAACGGCACACCAGTCCGCCTCAGCGCGGCGGCCTCATCCGGGTCAGGGAGAAATGCTCGCTCACAGCGGCAGCTCTCATGTTGGGTAAAGATTTTATAGGCGGCCTGGAAACCCAGATTCGACATCCCGACCGCATACTCGTTTGGATAAATGAGGCAGAGCGGAATGTCGCCATCGATGGCGGCTGAAAAAATGGACTTTTCAGCCGCCAGACGGTTACGCGCCCGTTCGGTGGTCAGCCACATACCAGCAGCGTTCTCCTCCCACACGCACGGGAGTCAGGGCTTCGGGGTGCGGGCCGGCAGCCCGCATTATGGATGGCCGAATGGGGTCGCTCCTCTCAATTCGCCTGCTTTCTGAGAAATACGGGCATACCTTCGGCCAGCTCATCGCTCTGCTCCGAGTCCAGATTTTTTGTCGAAGAGATGACCGAACCCTGCCCGAGCGTGCGTCTCCGGGCATAGGCTGGTTGTTCCAGCACTGCCGGATCAAATGTTCCGAGCGATCCTTTTGTATTCCGTCTTCCACCAGACACCGCGCTGAGCATTGGCGTTTTCGGCCGCTCCAATTCCTTTTCACCGAATCCGGTAGCAATGACCGTAATGAGCAACTCTTCCTCCATGGTCTCGTCAATGACCGCGCCAAAGATAATGTTGGCATCCTCCGCCGCTTCTTCTTGGATCAGCGAGGCCGCCTCATTCACTTCGTGCAGGGTGAGACTTCGTCCACCGGTCACGTTGATCAGCACCCCACGCGCCCCGCTGATGGAAATATCTTCAAGCAGCGGGCTGGCAATGGCCCGCCGCGCGGCCTCTTCTGCCCGGTTCTCTCCACTCGCTGTAGCGGCCCCCATAATCGCCATCCCCATCTCGGCCATGATGGTCCGCACATCAGCAAAGTCGAGGTTAATCAGACCACTCACCATAATCAGGTCAGAAATGCCTCGAACGGCCTGGAGTAAGACCTCATCCGCCTTGTGAAAGGCTTCGATGAGTGGCTGGCTGCGGCTCGCCACCGCCAATAAACGTTGGTTCGGAATACAAATCAGCGTATCCACGTTTTCTTTCAACTCGTGCATGCCCTCATCGGCCTGCCGCATGCGCCGCTTCCCCTCAAAGAGAAACGGCTTGGTCACAACCCCAACGGTTAATGCCCCGCTTTCCTTTGCCAGCCGCGCGACAATGGGGGCTCCACCGGTGCCGGTTCCTCCGCCCATCCCCGCCGTAACGAAAACCATATCGGCCCCAACCAGCTGCTGCCGCAGCTCGTCCTCGGTTTCCAGCGTGGCATTACGACCGATCTCAGGATTGGCGCCTGCCCCGAGTCCCTTGGTCAACTCGGAGCCAAGTTGAATCTTGGTCGGTGCCAAATTGACCCGCAACGCCTGTGCGTCAGTATTCGCCACAATAAAGTCCACGCCGGACAGCCCACCACTGATCATCGTATTGATGGCATTCCCTCCAGCCCCTCCAATCCCAATGATCCGGAGCTGAGCCCCACTACCCTCATTTTCCACAAACTCAATCATCTCCCACCTCCTTCATCTTCAGTTAGCATGCCTCCACAGGAGAGGCTATGGTCTAAAAAAATTCCCGAAACCATTCGACGACTCGTTCTCGCATATGTTGCCAGTTCTGTCCGTTCCGTACCTGGGCCAGCGGGCGGAGCGTCTCCTGCGCATGACACAGGACCAGGCCGATGCTGGCCGCATACATGGGACTCTGGGCTGGATCAATCGCATCGCTCGTCCACCGCGGCGCACCGCGCCGCGCCGCCATACGGAAGACGCGTTGGGCGAGATCCGGTACGCCCTCAAGGAGCGCACCCCCACCGGTGAGGACCACCCCTGCGCCGAGCCGGTCTGAGAGGCCCCCAAAATCAAGTTGCTCTCGGACGAGCTCAAAGATCTCTTCAAGCCGCGGTTCAATAATCCCGCTCATTTTTCGTCGGGGGAGCGGAGCGGCATCACGCTCGCCGATACGAGGCATCTCGATCACCTCGCCCGGCGCAATCAGGCTGGTCAACGCACAGCCGTGCTGCTGTTTCAGCCGTTCTGCCTCTGCCACCGGAATACAGAGCCCCACGGCCAGATCGTTGGTCACGTTTTCCCCACCAACCGGCAGGACCGCAGTATAAGAGACGACGCCTTGACAAAAAGCTGCCACACTGGTCGTACCCGCCCCGATGTCGATCACCACAACACCCAGCTCTTTCTCCTCCGGAGTCAAGACGGCCTCGGCTGCCGCCAGCGCGCCATAGTACACACCGTTGAGATAGAGCCCCGCTCGCTCACAGCATTTCTGGAGGGCGTACAGGGCGGTTGAAGAAACGCTGATCACATGGACATCGGTCTCAAGCCGCACGCCACTCGCCCCAACGGGGTCGCGGCCACGCTCCTGGCCATCCACCAGAAACCCCTGTGGAAAGACGTGCAAAATCTCACACTCCGGGGGCAGGGCGATCGTCCGGGCTACCGCAACCACTTCCTGCACATCGTCCGCAGACACCTCGCCCCCTTTGATTCGGACAACGCCCTGACTCGAAATTCCCTCCATGTGTCCACCGGTCAGGCTGACAGACACATTATGAATTTCGCAGCTTGCACTGGCCTCGGCTTCAGCCACCGCCTGTTGGAGCCCCTGGGCCGCGTTCTCAACATTGGTGACGAGGCCCTTGCGTACGCCTTGAGACGGTGCGGTCCCCAGCCCCAAAGCGGCCAGCCCATCGTGCGTTCTTTCCGCAACGACCACCGATGTCTGATACGTTCCAATATCAACACTCACCAGTAGGGAATCCTTGTTCTCCATATTCTCCATACCGTCCCCCTAAGCGTGCGAGTTAAGTCCACGTCTCAAAGAGGGAACGTGTCCCCCAGTAGACAGGAGATGCTGGACACGTTTCCTCCCTTTCCCCCTATCCAGTCTCAATGGAAGAGGGGACGCCACAATCTGATCAGTAAAGCGCGCATCAAAAACGGTTGCCCGTCGGTCTGGCCAGCGTTCCAGTACCCGTTGCATCAGCACAAACACGGTGGGGCGGATCTGCTGACCCAGCCGAATCATGACCTGACGGTCGGACAAAAACAGCGTATATCCTCGCTGGTCGTCCCAATGAATTTCGGACAGCGCAACGTCCCATTCCTGTATCAGCGAGAGACACAACCGCGCTCCGGCCAGGACCGTCCTGACGGTCTGTGTTTCCAGGGGTACACGCTCAAGTCCGCTCACATATGGCAGATCGTGCGCACTCGATGCGGGGGCGACAAAACTGTCACCGTTCCCGTCCAGATACGCGGCTTCTGGATGCCGGATGCGCGCTATGGGGTGTCGCTCCCGGATCGTCAGATAAAGACGCTGCGGAAACTCCCGGGTGACAACGGCAGTGTGGATCCAGGGGTGGTGGCGTAAACGCCGCTTCATTGCCTGGACGTCCAGAGCGATAATATTCATCCCCGGCGCCACCCCTGCCCACTGTCTGATCTCGTCCGCTGTGAGCCGGCCGTCAGTTGAGACAACAATATCTGTCGCGGCGAAGTACGGGTGCTGCTCGGCATACTGGACCAGGACGACCCCCCCGATGCTGCAACCGATGCAAACGAGCCCCCATAAGATGAAGCGTCTCTTGAGTCGGTAGAGTCTATGAGACCCAACGACCCAACGACCCAACGACCCAGAGGACTTTTTGTGGGCTGGGGGATTCATACTTCTCCTCGCGGAATATAGAGGGTGGCCTGCTGCAGGATAGCCTCCACGAGACCCTCATAGGACAGTCCATGATGGGCGGCGATGCGTGGTAAATAACTCAATCCTGTCAAGCCAGGTAGCGAGTTCAACTCGATCAGAAAAATCTCCCCGGCCGGACTGACCCGCATGTCGACTCGACTATATCCGCCGCACTCGAGGGCACGATGCGCCTGCCGGGCCAGCTTGAGGACCTGCGCATAGGTTGCTTCCGGTAGCGGGGCCGGCATGAGAAATTCTTCCCGCCCCGGCGTATATTTGACCTCATAGGAATGGAATTCACCCTTGGCAATCACTTCCATTGCGCCAATCGCCTGTCCCTTGAGAATACCGACTGTTACCTCTTGACCGGGAATATAGGCTTCCACCAGACACGCCGTGTCATACTGAAACGCCTGAGTCAGGGCGGGCGTGAGCCTCGCCTCGGAGCGGACGATACTCACGCCGACACTCGATCCTTCCGCAACCGGTTTGACCACGACCGGATAGGAGCATACGACCTGCTCAGCCGGCGTTCCCCGCTCAACAATCTGCCAGTCGGGTGTTGGTAAATCATAGGTTTGCCAGATTCGTTTTGCCATCGGCTTATTCATGGCGACGGCGCTTGCCAAGACGCCGGACCCCGTGTACGGAATCCCCAGGGTTTCCAGGACGCCTTGCACCGCCCCATCTTCTCCGAACTTCCCATGCAGAGCGATAAAAATGACATCCGTCTTTTGCGCCTGAGCAATCCAGCCGCCATCGGGTTCAACCGGGATAGCCTGGACGCGATAGCCGCGCGCCTCCAGCGCCGCACAGACCGCCTCCCCGGTCAGCCGGGAAATCTCCCGTTCCGCCGACAGTCCGCCCCAGAGCACCCCGACCCGCTGTTCGGATTTCATCTCGGCTACCATTCTCCAACCCTTCGGACCTCGGGCTCAAGCCAGACCCGTTCTTCTTGCCAGACCTGGCGTTGCACCTGTTCTATGAGACGCCAGACCTGGCTCGCCGTGGCCCCTCCCGTATTCACAATAAAATTGGCGTGCTGCTCAGAAACCTGGGCCTGTCCCAGCCGGCTGCCCTTGCAGCCCACCGCCTCAATCATGCGCCCCGCATAGCGTCCCGGTGGATTCTTAAAAATGGACCCCGCGTTCGGGTATCCGTGGGGCTGGCTGTTATGCCGTTTTTCGCGCGCCTGTTGCATCGCGGACGTAATACTGGCTCGGGGCTTTTGGCGGAGCCGGAACGCCACCTCACTCACCATAAATTGCGGCGGGAGTGCCGTCGTTCGATAGGCAAAGCCAATCGAGGTATTGGATAATCGCCGAGACTGGCCTGTGTGGGTTACCCCCGTAATGGTCTCAACCACTTCACTCAGCTCGCCCCCAAAGGCTCCCGCATTCATCAAGAGGCCTCCCCCCACGCGCCCAGGAATCCCCTCGGCAAATTCCACTCCCCCCCACCCTTTGTGTGCAGCTTCTCGCACGAAGCGGCCCAATGAACGGCCGGCGCCGACACGAACCCGTGCGGTCTGATGCTCGGGCTGGGTCTTCCACTCCGCGTAGTCGAAACCCCGCCCCAGCCGAATCACGACCCCACGCACCCCTTTGTCGCTGACGAGGACATTCGTCCCCCCTCCGAGGAGGAAGCAGGGGACTCCATATTCCGTCACCAGGCGCATCAGCGCCTGAAGCTCTTTCAGGGTGTTCGGTTCGGCAAAAATATCGGCCGGCCCCCCAATACGAAACGACGTGTAGCGGGCCAGACCCACGTCAAAGCGCACGCACGGACCGAGGGCGCGTCGCAGCTGCGTCTTCAACGCTGTCCGCACCTCAGCCGGCATGGACGCCTCCACTCCGCAGTTGGGCGAGCAACTCGGGCCCGGTCCGGACAATATCCCCGGCCCCTAAGGTCAACACTAAGTCCCCCGCCCGGACGATGGGCCGCACCGTCTGTGCCAGCTCTGCGCGGTGCGGGACAAAATAGACCTCAGCATGGCCGCGCCGTTTGATGGCGTGATAGAGTTTTTCCCCCGAGATATCAGTCTGTGGCTCCTCACCAGCGGGGTAAATTTCCGTCAGGACCAGAACGTCCGCATCGTCAAACGCAGACAGGAAGTCGTCAAACAGGGAAGCGGTGCGTGAGTAGCGATGGGGCTGGAAGAGCGCGACCAAACGGCGACCAAAGCCCTCTCTGGCAGCCCGCAAGGTGGCGCGTAATTCTTCCGGGTGATGGGCGTAGTCGTCAACCACTAACACCTCCGCCGCTTCTCCCTTGATCTCAAAGCGTCGCTGAATCCCCGTAAATTCGTACAGGGCCTCCTGGACTTGAGAAAACGGAATCTCCAGTTCAAGGGCGACTGCCACTGCGGCCAGGGCATTCAGCGCAGCGTGGCGTCCGGGCAGGTTCAGTTGGATAGCGCCCAGGCGCTCTGGTCCGCGCCAGACCTCACACCGGGTGGTGAGGCCGGAGACCGTCAGCTGTTTGGCCTGCACATCCGCTTCGGGACTCAGGCCATAGGTCACAAACCGCTTGCGGACCTGGGGAAGCAGCGCACGGACATGCACGCTGTCCAGGCACAGTACGGCGCGGCCGTAAAAGGGAATCCGATTGATAAAGTCAAGATAGGCGGCTTGGACGCGGTCCATATGTCCATAGTAGTCAAGGTGCTCGGGATCAATATTGGTCACCACAACAATCGTCGGGCTGAGCAGGAGAAACGTCCCGTCACTCTCGTCGGCTTCGGCCACGAGAAAACGTCCCTGTCCCAGCCGGGCGTTGGACCCCAGCACGTTGAGCCGTCCACCAATGACCATGGTTGGATCAAAGTGGGCATGGGCCAGGGCGGTGGCGATTAAGGAGGTCGTCGTCGTCTTGCCATGCGTCCCGGCAATAGCGATACCATATTTAAGGCGCATCAACTCAGCCAGCATTTCGGCCCGAGGAATGACCGGAATACTGAGCGCACGGGCCCGCACGACTTCCGGATTCGCATATTTGACAGCCGACGAGATGACCACCACATCGGTATCGGGATGCACATGCTGGGGCTGGTGGCCATACACAATATGTGCCCCGTTGCGTTTCAATTGCCGCGTCGTTTCGGATTCGGTCAGGTCCGAGCCGCTGATCTGATAGCCCAGATTGAGCAAGACCTCGGCAATACCGCTCATGCCGACTCCGCCAATTCCGACAAAGTGAATCCGCCGCTTGGTATTGAACAAGACCGGCGTCTCAAACACAGCGGTCGCGCGGGGGGGAAGGGTGGCCCGGGCAGAAAGAGGAAACGTATCCGGCTTTTTTGGCTGACGGGAGGACATGCGTACTCTGTGTGGCATCTGAAGCCCCACGGCTATGGGCGGCGGCGTAGCGGCTCTGGTTGCCTGGCGGCCTCCGGTGCCGTCCGGTTCCCGTCCTTTTATCTTTCCTGGCACGAAACCTCCTGATCGGAAGAAGACGTATAAGGGGCGCAGGCAAAGCAGGTCTGGACGACGGCAGCGGTCGCGTCGGGGCGGCCTAAAGTCGCTGCCGCTCGGGCCATATTGCCCAGGGTGTCTCGATGCTGGACCAGGCGCGCAACCGTCTGTTCGAGCGCCTCGGGGGACAGCCTGTGGTCCAGGAGCATCACCGCCGCGCCGGCCTGCACAAGGGCCTCGGCATTGGCGCGCTGGTGGTCGTCGGCCGCGTAGGGGTAGGGAATCAGGATGGCCGGCTTGCCGAGCAGGGTCAGCTCCGCGGTTGTGATTGCTCCAGCCCGGCAAATCACGAGGTCGGCCTCGGCGTAGACCTCCTGCATGGCGTCAATAAACGGGACCACCCGGGCCGCTATCCCGAGCGTCGCATACGAGGCTGAGACGGCCGCGTACTCGGCCTGACCGGTCTGGTGGATGATCTGTATTGTTTGCGCTGGGTCTACATCCTTGTGGTCACTCTGTGTCTTATGTAACCGGGCCAGGGCGTGCGGCGCGATGAGGTTGAGCCGATGGGCGCCGGCACTGCCACCAAAGACGAGAATGGTCAAGGGTTTATCCGGTGCGGCCGGCTGGAGCGCTGGCCGTAAGGCCGAGCGGACCGGGTTGCCAGTATGGACAACTTTATGGGCGGGGAAAAAGCGGGCGGCTGTTTCAAAGCCGAGACAGACGCGGCTGGCAAACCAGCTCAGGAAGCGATTGGCCAGCCCAGGAATCGCGTTGGGTTCAAGCAGGACGCAGGGGATACGCTGTAGCCAGCCAGCCAGGACGGTCGGAGCAGACGCATAGCCACCGATGCTGAAGATCACGTCGGGGGCGAACTCACGAACGATGCGCCAGGCCGCCCCAACGCCATAGCCGGCGACCCCCATAGCGCGGATTTTTCCCCATGTCGTTCGTCCGCGAAGCTGTTCGGCAGGGATGAAACGTAAAGAAAATCCAAGCTGGGGGATGACCTCTTTTTCCATGCCGCCGGCGGTGCCAACAAACAACACCGCGGCCCCAGCCTGTTGCTGCGCAAGCTCTGCCACGGCAACTCCAGGGAAGAGGTGTCCGCCGGTGCCTCCCGCGGCGAGGAGGAGGCGGGGCGGCCTAGGCATGAGCACCCTCCTGCGGTTGGATTTCACGCGAGAGCCCCAGCAACATGCCGGTACAGCAAAGAATGATGACCAAGGCAGACCCTCCGTAGCTGACGAAGGGCAAGGGCAGGCCGGTGATGGGGAGCAGGCCGACGACCACCGCCATATTGATGCCGGCCTGACAGACGATCAGGAAGGTGCAGCCAAAGGCGAGCAGGCGACCAAACTGTGTCGGGTGGTGCGATGCGACCCGCAGCCCCCGAGCGCCCAAGAGACCAAAGAGGAGAACGATGCCCGTGGTCCCCCATAAACCGGTTTCTTCGCCAATCACGGCAAAGATGAAGTCCGTGTGGGCCTCGGGCAAATAAAACATCTTCTGGCGACTTTCTCCCAGCCCAACCCCAGAGACCCCGCCGGCCCCAAAGGCCAGGCGGGACTGATCGAGTTGATAGCCTTCGCCCTTTAAGTCCGCCGACTGGTTCAGAAACGTCAGGAAACGCTCCGTCCGATAGTCGGCGCTCAGGACGCCATAGCTGAGACCCAGCAGCCCGACGAGGGCCAGTCCGGCAAGATGCCGACTCCGTGCGCCGGCAACAAAAAGCAGCGCCGCTAAAAGCAGGCTGACGAAGACAGCGCCCCCCAAATCCGGCTCCAGGGCAATGAGCGCCACGATGCACCCGACCACCAGCAGGGGCGGGAGCAGGCCATACATAAAGCTGTGGATGCGGTCCGCCTTTTTCGTCAGCGCATAGGCCAGGTAGAGCACGACGGCTCCCTTGGCGAGTTCAGAGGGTTGGAAATTCAGACCGCCAAAGGACAGCCAGCGCTGCACGTTGCCGTGGCTGAAGCCCGGCAGCAGGACAAGACAGAGGCTGACGAATGCTGCGATTAAGGCCGGATAGGCGAGGGTGCGGAAGACCGTCGAAGGGAGCATCAGGGCCACGAGACAACCAAGGCAGCCGATCACTAAGGCGACATTATGTTTCCGAACAAACAGGTAGGCATCATCGAAGCGGTCGAACGCATAAAAATACGTCGTATTCAGGACAAACAACTCCCCACTCAAGATCAGCAGGAGCACCGCTCCGAGCAGCCATGAGTCAACCGGACCACGTGGGAGGGGGTTAGGGGTTAGGGGTTGGGGGTTCGCTTCCCCCAACCCCCAACCCCGTATCTCTAATCCCTTTTTCTTCTTCATAGCGCTTCCACGTAGGACCGGAACGCCTCCCCACGCTGGGCATAGTTCTGAAATTGATCAAAACTCGCGCAGGCCGGAGAGAGGAGGACGATATCCCCCGCTCGGGCTCCCCGCTGGGCGGCCTGAACCGCCTCGTCCAATGCCTCGACCAGCAGTGTCTCGGTATCTTGCCCCAAGGCCGCGTATAAGGAACGCTGGGCCTGGCCAAAGAGAATGAGCTTTTTCACCTTGGCCTGGACAACCGCTCGAAGGGGACGATAATCGCCGCCTTTTTCTACCCCGCCGGCCAGTAGAATAACCGGCTCGGAAAAACTGTTGAGCGATTGGACCACGGCGTCGATATTCGTCCCTTTGGAGTCATTGATATAGGCCACCCCGTTTTTCTCCGCGACGAGTTCGAGCCGATGGGGTAAGCCGGTAAAAGAGGCCAATACGGTCTGGATGACCGCCGGGGGGACCCCCCACAACGTTGCCGCACTCACCGCGGCCATGACGTTGGCGATATTATGCCGGCCACGGAGCTGGATGTCATCAATCGCATAGCGCGTCTCGCAGCCGGCGTGACGAAGCACGAGGGTCTCTGCCTCAACCCAGGCTCCCTCGCTCTGGTCCCCGGTCACAGGCGTCCAGCCAAAAGAAAACAGCCGTCCGGGGAGCCCGTGACACAAGGCCCGGACGTTCGTGTCGTCTCGATTCATGACCACCCAATCGGACTGACGCTGCCGGGCAAATAAGCGCCGCTTGGTCCGGCCATAGTGTTCAAAACTGCCGTGTCGGTCGAGGTGATCTGCACTCAGATTGAGGAAGACACCAATCCGTGGACGGAACTGCTCGACCCATTCGAGTTGAAAGCTGGAAATCTCGGCAACCGCAACCGCACAGGCCGTTTCTACAGCGTCAATGAGTGGGGTTCCCAGGTTCCCGCCGGTAAAGGTCTCTTGGCCGGACTGCCGGAGCAGCTCGCCGAGGAGGGCCGTCGTTGTGCTTTTCCCGTTCGTGCCGGTGACGGCCACCAGCGGACAGCTCAGCAGCCGATAGGCCAGCTCGATTTCACTCTGCACAGCAACCCGTCGCCGGACCGCCTCCCGCAGCAGGGGATGGGTCGCCGGCACACCTGGACTGGGAATCACGAGCTGCACCCCGCGCAGGAGACCGTCAGCGTCGTCTGAGCGAATTTCTACAGGCTGGCCATCAAACTGAGTGCGGGCCGCTGCAACTATATCGGCATGACTGTCTGCGATACGGACGTGGCCGCCGTGCGCAAGCACACAACGCGCCACGCTTTCCCCCGTTCGTCCCAGGCCGATGATCAGTACGGTTTTCCCCGTCAGGTTCATCTTCGTCTTCTCAGCGCAGTTTGAGCGTGCTCAATGCCGCCAGCGCACAGATGATGGACACAATCCAAAAGCGAACGATGATCAGCGGCTCCGGCCAGCCCAGCAACTCAAAGTGGTGGTGCAGCGGAGCCATGCGGAAGATGCGTTTCCGCCTCAATTTATACGAGCTCACCTGAAAGATGACCGAGGCCGCCTCAATCACAAAAACGCCGCCCACGACCGCCAAAACGATCTCCTGTTTACTGATCAGCGCGACAATACCCAGCGCCGCCCCGAGGGAGAGGGAGCCTACATCACCCATAAACATCTGGGCCGGGTAGGCGTTAAACCACAAAAAGCCCAGCCCGGCCGCGGCCAGCGCCCCACAGAAGACAGCCACCTCGCCGGAGCCGGCCACATAGGGCACCTGTAAGTATTCCGCCATGCCACTATGCCCGCTCACATAGGTGAAAATGGCATAGGTCACCCCGGCGATCATCACCGGCCCAATGGCCAATCCATCCAGACCATCGGTGAGATTGACCGCGTTCGAGGCTCCCACCACCACCAGGGCGGCAAAGGGAATATACCACCAGCCCAGGGCCGGCCGCACGTCTTTGAGGAAGGGAATGGTCAGCGTGGTGTCAAAGCCCGGCTGGGCAAACAGCCACCAGGCCGCTGCCAGGGCAATCACACCCTGCGCCAGGAGTTTATCCCTGCCGCGTAAACCGGCCGAGTTCTGCTGGCTGAGTTTTTTGTAATCGTCGAGAAATCCAATCAGGCCAAAACCGATAGTAACGCCCAGCACCAGCCAGACATACGCATTGGTCAAATCGGCTAACAAGAGCGTCGCCAGCGTGAGGGAGAAAAGAATCAACGTCCCTCCCATGGTCGGCGTGCCAGCTTTACTCATATGCGCCGCGGGTCCATCTGAGCGGATGGGCTGACCGGCCTTGAGCGCGGTCAGGCGCGCAATCAGCCACGGTCCGAGGATAAAGGAAACGCTCAGGGCTAATAAGCCGGCCAACAGGGTTCTGAACGTAATATAGCGAAAGACGTTAAACCCGGAGTAGGTCGTATGGAGGGCGTAGAGAAAGGCGTACAGCATTACGCACCACCCTCCACCGACAGATAGCGCCGGACCTCTTCCGCATCATCAAAATGAGCGCGGGTCGTGCCGATAATCTGATAATCCTCGTGTCCCTTGCCGGCAATGACGACCACATCGCCGGCTTGGGCTTCGTCCAGCGCGCGTTGGATAGCGCTGCGTCGGTCGGCAATGACCAGGTACGAACCAGAGAGCGCCGCTCCTGTCACCCGCTCGGACTCCGCGCGGGGCATCCCGGTCCGACTGAGGCCCGATTCCGTTTCGGTTAATATCCGGTCCGGGTTTTCGGTGCGGGGGTTGTCCGAGGTTAAAACCACCACGTCACTCAAGCGGCCGGCGACTTCCCCCATCAGCGGCCGCTTGCCCCTGTCCCGGTCTCCGCCGCAGCCGAAGACAGTAATCAGCCGCTTTGCTGTGAGGGACCGCAAGGCTGCCAGCGCCTTCTCCAGCGCGTCGGGCTTATGGGCATAATCGACGAAGACCTCAAATTGTTGTCCGACCGAGAGGGCTTCCAGGCGGCCTGGCACATGGCGACATTGCGCGATCCCTTCACTCACCTGTTTGAGTGGGGCCCCAAGGGCGTGCGCAACAGTGACAGCCGCAAGGATGTTATAAACGTGCGGCTCGCCAATCAAAGGCGACGCGACGGAAAGCATCTCTTGTCCGACCTGCAACTCAGCCCGGATGCCAGCCAAACTATAGTTGACGTGCCGGACAGAGACCGTCGCATCCTGGTGGAGGCTATAGGTCAGCACGGGATAGGCAAATTGCTCTGTAAGTAGCTTCTGGCCCCAAGGGTCATCCGTGTTGATGACCGCAAAGCGGTCGCGTTTTGGCGACTTGGCCAGCCCGTTACGAAAAAGCCGGGCCTTTGCGGCAAAATACGCCGCCGTATTCAGATGGTAATCGAGGTGGTCACGGCCAAGGTTTGTAAAGACTCCACCGTTCCAGCGACAGCCCCAGACCCGCTCTTGGGCCAAGGCATGAGACGAGACCTCCATAATGACATGACTCACTCCAGCTCTGACCATGTCGGATAAAAGGGCGTGCAGTTCAACCGCCTCCGGGGTGGTCAGGGGGGCGGGCCGCTCCCGGTCTGCATAGCGATAGTTCACCGTTCCGATCACGCCAACCGACCAGCCCAGCGCCTTGCCTATGGCTTCCAACACATACGTGGTTGTGGTTTTCCCACTCGTTCCAGTCACCCCGATCAGGGTCAGCCGTTCACTCGGCCGCCGATAAAATTGATCGGCGATTGCCCCGAGCAGCCGGCGTGGCTGCTCCGAGGTGATCAGAGTCACACCTGGGGGCACCTCCGTACCTGGCGGTGCGACAATGGCCCGTACCCCCCGGTCGAGCGCTTGTTCAAGAAAGGCTGTCCCTTCCGTCTTTGTTCCCGGAAGGGCAAAAAAGAGCGCCCCTGGCGTCACCCGGCGAGAATCATACCCCAGCGACTCGATTGGTATATCGACCGAACCGTGAATCTGGAACGTCGGGTCGGTGAACCCGGATGCCTCAAGCGGCAGGAGTTGCCGCAAACACGTCACATCACACCTCACTCGTCCGCTTCCAGCCTGAGTTCATACACCGCTTCACCAGTCTGCGCCTTATTGCGGACCCCCTGAGCCGTGACATAGCCGCTCCCGTGGGCAACGACCCGCAGCCCGCTCGTCGCCGCTTTTCGCATAGCCGCCCGCAGACTGAGCCCGATAAAGTCATCGGCAGAGCGGTCGGCTACCGAGCCATCCCCTCCCGCGCTAGAGGCTTCGGGCAAAAACGCGGATTCAGCGGAGAGCCTGGCGGGCGAGAAAGACGGCCGGCTTGCCCACTTGAGATCCGTTCCTTCTCCCGCACTGCCGGCAACCCCGAGATAGGTCAGGGCTTGCCGGGCAATCGCTTGAAACACCGGGGCCGCGACCACCCCGCCATAGGTGGCCGTCCTGGGCTCATCGATGACCACTAAAATCACCAGCCGAGGCTGGTCGGCGGGAACCAGGCCAATAAAAGACGCGATGTGACTGGTCGTCGAATACCCGCCCCGGGGGTCTATTTTTTCTGTGGTTCCTGTTTTTCCCGCCACGCGAAACCCCTGGATGTGGGCGCGCCGGCCTGTTCCCCCCGGCTCGACAACGTGCGCAAGCAAGGTCCGTATGCGCCGCGCGGTTTCGGGTTGGATTACCTGCCTGATGGGGGTCGGACCGTTGGCGTGGACGACTTCCCCGGTATGACTCACGATTTCACTCACGACATAGGGACGCATGAGCAGGCCTTCATTGGCGAGCGCCGCATAGGCGCTCGCCAACTGTAAGGGCGTAACCGTTAGCCCGTAGCCATAACTGGATGTGACCAGCTTGATCCGAGACCAGGCCTGGAGGGCAGGGAGGGTTCCGCTGGCTTCCCCAGGCAGATCAAGGCCGGTTTTCTGTCCGAGCCCAAAGGCCCGCAGGTAGGCAGAATAGCGCTCTTTGCCGAGCAGTGCGGCGATCTTTGCCGCACCGATATTGCTCGATTTGGCCAAGACCCCGTCAACGCTGAGTTCGCCGTAGGGATGGACGTCGCGGATGGTACGCCGGCCAACGCGGTAGGCTCCATTTTCGCAAAAAATGGAATCGGTCTCGCTGACCTGTCCGGCATCCAGGGCCGCGGCCACTAATAAGGCCTTGAGCGTCGAGCCGGGCTCGTAAGAGTCGCCGACCACCCGGTTGCGGCGCGCATCCGGTGGAAAATCTCCAGGCGTATTCGGATCGAAGGTCGGCACCTGAGCCAGGGCAAGAATGGCAAAGGTCTGGGGGTCAAGGATGACCACCGACCCGGCCGCAGCCTGAGTGTGCCGCACGGCACGCGCCAACTCGCGCTCAGCCACATACTGGAGGGTCGTATCCAGAGTCAAACGCACGCGGAATGTTTCAGGTTGCTGACCGCCGCCACGAATCAGGATCGCTCGTTGACGCCCGTCACGCTCGCCCAGGGTGTGGCTCACTGGGCCGAGCAAATAGCGATTATACGCTTTTTCGATCCCCTCCAGGCCTTGTGCATCGACATTGACAAATCCGAGCAGGGAGGCGGCTAAGGTCCGGTACGGATACACGCGGCGCTGGGTGCTTTTGCTGTCGAGGCCAGACACGCCGAGTGATTTGATTTGACTGGCCTCTTGGGGGAAGACTCCGCGTTTGAGCCAGACAAAGGGCTTGGAAGAATGGAGGATAGCATCGACCTGTTGTGCCGGCAGGGAGAGATGGTGGGCCAGCACGGGAACCATGTCATCCACATCGTCCGGGAGTTTTGCCGGATGGACATACAGGGACTCGGCCCCAACGCTAAAGGCCAGCCGCCGCCCGTTGCGATCAACAATAGCACCACGCTGGGGCGTCACGGTCTCACGGTGACGGTATTGTCCGGCAGCCCGCTGGGCGAGCGTATCCCTCTGCACCACCGTGAGGTGGACGAGACGGGCGACAATGAGAAACAAGCCCACCCCCAATACCCCCGCCACGAGGCCGACCCGTCTTGACATGCGGTCCTCCTACGGCAGGATAACGATCTGCTCAGGGCGGGGTTCGGAGAGCCCGAGCCGGTCGCCGGCGAGTTGAGACAGGTGGCTGGGAGCCGTGGCCGCTTCCCATTCTATGCTGAGAGTGTGGTGTTCCTCTTGCAGGGCGCTGATGAGCTGCCGCGTATCGGCAAGCGCATACCCCGCAGAGACCACCTGAAGTCGAATCCAGAGGTGGGACAGAACCAGGGCCAATCCAACGACCGCCAGGACGCCACACTTACCCCAGCCGGGCAACTTCCACATCATCCTCCTCCTTCGCAGCGCTCCACTGCGCGCAGACGCGCACTCCGCGCCCGCGTATTCTCCATGACCTCCTGGCCGGTCGGTGTCAGCGGCTTGGGGGTCAGCACCCGGACCTGTGGCTCCCAGTCACAGGCACAGACCTGGAGTTGGGGCGGACAGATACAGGCGGAGGCCCAGCGCCGGAAGGCGGTTTTCACCAGACGATCCTCAAGCGAGTGGTAGGAGAGCACCACCATCCGCCCTCCAGGCCGCAGCAAGGTATATCCCGCCTGTAAGAATGCCGCTAAGTGCTGAAGTTCCTGATTCACTGCGATGCGCAGGGCCTGAAAGGTCTGGGTTGCCGCATGGACCCGAAGAGGAAACGTGTCCATCTTTGGCTGGTGTAAGACACGTTTCTTCTTTTGAGGCCGCCGCTGACGGGCCGGCCGGCGGACACTGCGCTCAATGATTTTCGCAAGAGCCGTTGTCGTTGTGATCGGTCCGTGTACACGTTCCCGGAGGATGGCCCGGGCAATCGCTCTGGCCGCCCGCTCTTCTCCGTATTCTCGGAGAATCCGGTGTAATGCTTCTTCACTCGAAGCATTCACAATATCCGCGGCGCTCTGCCCGCCACTTTGGTCCATCCGCATATCGAGTGGCCCCGGGCGTAAAAAACTAAAGCCGCGTGCCCCGTCTTCGACCTGGAGTGAGGAAAAACCCAGGTCCAGGAGGAGGCCGTCGACTCCCGTCCATCCCACCTCACACAGGACGGCGGCCGCCTGACTGAAATTCGCTTGAAGGATGACATGCTGACCGACGAACGGAGCTAACCGTTGTCGCGCGACCAGCAGCGCACATGGATCACGGTCAAGCCCCAGCAGCCGGCCTTTTCCACGACTGGATTCCAACAGTGCCGCAGCGTGTCCGCCCCCCCCGAGCGTCCCGTCGAGCATATCACCGCCAAGACAGGGTTGCAGAAAGGAGAGGACCTGGTCCAGCATGACAGGCAGGTGCCTGGGCGCTTGGATGGGCTGAATCGAGTCTGAAGAGAGGGATGCTGCGTGCATGGGGGCTCTGCTCGTCTGGGACCTGTTCCTATATGTCTGCTGCCACCCCTGCGTTCAAATTACTGAACAGTCGTGGGTCTTGAGCGAGGTCTTTTTCAGATTCTTCATTAAATTCCTGCCATACTGCCTTGTCCCATATACGAAATTTCTCAAGCGCGGCGGCAAACATGACGTCCTTCTTCAGGCTGGCATATTCTCTGAGGAGCGGAGGAATTAAAATACGGCCCTGCTTATCAACGGCACATTCCTGAGCGTTAGAGAGATAAAAGGTCTCGATTTTTAAGAAGTTTTGATCAAAACGGGGCTTTTTTCTCAGGTCCTGCTCAAAGCTTTCCCATTCCGCATAGGGGTACACATCAAGACAGCGGAAGGAGGCCAGGATAAACTTCGTGACAATCAGTCGCGCGTCGTTCCGCCCGACCAATATCTCTCGAAATTTCGAGGGAATACTGACCCGGCCTTTCTCGTCAATCGTATGTTCAAAACTCCCGCGAAACACGAATCTACCTTTTATTTATCCTCGTTTGCTCTTATCCCCACTTTCTCCCACTTTCTCCCACGACTATAGTATGCGCCATTTTTCGTGTCAAGCGAAAACCAAAGACTTTTAGGCAGGTTAGGCGCGCATAAGAAGACTTGTCAGGAGCATTGACTCCGCCTCATGGCTTCGATACATCATGTCCTTACCAAGGGGGGGGAGAGACGACAGCCTGGATACGGGGAGCCCATCCGGGCTTTTTTATGCGTGTAGCGTGGGTATGCCGATGCTAAAGCGATATTTACTCACTCCGGGGCCGACGCAGGTTCCGCCCGAAGTCCTGCTGCGCATGTCGCAGCCCCTCATTCATCATCGCACCCCTGAGTTCAGCCAACTCTTCGCCGAGGTCCAGCGCGGCCTCCAATGGCTGTTCCAAACCACCCAGGCCGTACTCATTCTGGCGGCCTCGGGCTCCGGGGCGATGGAAGCGGCCGTCACGAATACCTGCTCGCCCGGAGACCGCGTCATTGTCGTCAATGGTGGGAAATTCGGTGAACGCTGGCTGAAAATCTGCGCGGCGTTTGGCGTGCAAACCGAAGAGATTGCGGTCGAATGGGGGCAGGCCGTGACGGTTGAGGCGGTCGCTAAGGCACTGCGGCATAAGCCCAAAGCCAAGGCTATTCTGATGCAGGCCAGTGAAACTTCGACAACGGTCCTCCACCCGGTCCGAGACATCGCCGCCCTGACGCGGGACTCTGAGACCTTGCTCATTGTCGATGGCATTACTGCGGTTGGTGCAACGGATATCCCCATGGACCGCTCCGGGATTGATGTGCTCATCACCGGCTCACAAAAGGCCCTGATGCTACCCCCAGGGCTGGCGTTTATCGCCCTCAGCCCGAGAGCCTGGCAGTATACGGAACGGGCTCAGCTTCCCCGTTTCTACTTTGACCTCCCAAAGGAGCGCATGGAACAAGCCAAACATACCACCGCCTACACCCCGGCCATTTCTCTGATTAGCGGCTTGCACGAGGCGCTTCAGCAACTTCAGGCAGAAGGGCTCGAACAGGTCTGGGCTCGCCATACGTTGTTGATGACCGCGACCCATGCTGCCGTGCGTGCCCTGGGCCTCCGTCTCTTAGCCGCGACCCAGCCCAGCCCAGCCGCAACCGGCATATGGCTTCCGCCCACCGTTGATGGCGTGCGGTTGCTGACCTATATGCGCGACCGGATGGGTGTTGATCTTGCCGGTGGACAGGACCAGCTCAAAGGGAAAATCGTGCGCATTTCTCACCTTGGCTATGCCGGCCCTTTTGATGTCATTACGGCCATCAGCAGCCTTGAAATGGCCCTGAATCGGTTTGGGGTCACGCTGACGTTGGGCAGTGGCATCCGAGCCGCCGAAGCCGTTCTCCTACCAAGCTGGCCGCCGGCCGAATGATTGACCCGAGTGACGAGTACCCGCATGTCACATAAAGTGCTTATCACCGACCCGCTCGCCCCGCAGGGGGTGGAGCGGCTGCAAGCCCAGTCGGATATCGCCTGCGCCGTCCAACCGGGACTGACCGAACAGGAACTTGCCGAGCGGATCGCTCCGTATCAGGGCCTGATTATTCGGAGCGGGACACGAGTCACGCCGGAGGTCATTACAGCAGCCCAAAACCTGCGCGTGATCGGTCGGGCGGGCATCGGCGTTGATAATATCGATGTTGAGGCCGCAACCAGACGTGGCATCGTGGTCATGAACACGCCGGGCGGGAACAACGTCACCACAGCCGAGCATACCATCTCTCTGCTCCTCGCCCTGGCGCGCAATATTCCGCAAGCCACGGCCTCGCTCAAGGCCGGCCACTGGCAGCGCTCACAATTCACGGGAACCGAAGTCTGCAATAAAGTGCTCGGCTTGGTCGGCCTGGGCAATATCGGAACCATTGTCGCCGAGCGCGCCCTCGGGCTGCGGATGCGAGTCGTCGCCTACGATCCTTTCGTCACCTCGGAAGCGGCCGCCAGAATGAACGTCGAACTCGTCCCGCTAGAGGAGCTCTATCGACAAGCGGATTTTATTAGCGTGCACACGCCGCTGACCAAGGAAACGCGCGATTTGATCGACGCCCACGCCCTAGCCCGGATGAAAGACGGTGTGCGCATTATCAATTGCGCGCGGGGCGGTATCATCGTCGAAGCCGCCCTGCTTGACGCGCTGAAGAGTGGTAAGGTCACGGGCGCAGCCCTGGATGTCTTTGTCGACGAGCCGCCCCCCGCAGACCACCCCCTCTTACAGCGACAGGATGTGATCTGCACCCCACATTTGGGTGCCGCCACAGACGAGGCTCAGATCAACGTCGCCATTGCCATTGCCGACCAAGTCGTTCATTTCCTCCAGCGCGGGGTAATTCAGAACGCGGTCAATTTTCCCGCCCTGAGTCACGAGCAACTGGCCATCTTGGAACCCTATCTTTTCCTGGGCGAAAAGCTCGGCAGCTTTCTCGCCCAGATTACGCCGCACGCCCCGCGCGAGATCCATATCGAGTACAGCGGGGAAATCACCGCGTATGAGGTCGCGCCAGCCACCGCGGCGGTTCTGCGCGGGATACTCAGTCCGATTCTCGAACAGGCGATCAATGTGGTGAATGCGCCGCTCGTTGCGCGTGAGCGCGGTATCCGCGTCGTCGAGTCGCGTAGCAGCACTCCGAGTGATTTCTTAAATTCCATCGATGTCAGCGTGCAGACCAGGGACAGTGTCAACTCTGCCGCGGGGGCGGTCTTCAGCAATCAGACCGTACGTCTGGTGCGGGTCAACCATTTTCATCTAGAAGCCGTTCCCGAGGGAACGATTCTGCTGCTGAATAACAAAGATGTTCCTGGTGTGGTCGGCCAGGTAGGCACCCTCCTCGGTACCCTGGGGATCAACATTGCCGGCCTGGAACTGGGTCGAGAGAAAATCGGTGGAGAAGCCATCTCCCTGATTCATGTCGATGACCAGATCTCGCCTGAGGTCCTGGCCGCGTTACGCAGACTTGACCCCATTCTGTCGGCCCAACTGATCCGTTTATGAGTGTTGATGCGGAAAGAAGGAGCAAGCAGCCAATGAGCACGCTCGTTGTTGTCGGCGTCCAGTGGGGCGATGAAGGCAAAGGCAAGGTGGTGGACCTGCTCTCCCGCGAAGCGGACGTCATTGTCCGTTTTCAGGGTGGGAACAACGCAGGGCACACCCTGGTTGTTGGGGGGAAGAAAACCATCGTCCGGCTCATTCCGTCGGGCGTTTTGCACGACGGCAAGGTGTGCGTAATCGGCAATGGTGTTGTGGTCAACCCCGAAGTTCTGGTTGAGGAAATCGATGCCCTTCAACAGCAGGGACGCCTGTCTGACCCAGACTCACTCAAAATCAGTGAAATCGCCCACCTGATTACCCCCTACCACAAGGCCATCGATCTGGCTCGAGAACGGCTCCGCGGCGAGGGCAAGATCGGGACGACCGGCCGGGGGATCGGTCCCACGTATGAAGATAAGATGGCCCGCGTCGGGATTCGCCTTGTCGATCTCTTGGACGAAGGCGTGTTCGCCCGGAAGCTGGAACGCAACCTTGAAGAGAAAAACATTTACCTCGGTACCCTGCTGAAAGAACAGCCCCTTGAGTATCAACACATCTTTGACCACTACCGCCGCCTGCGCGACCGTCTGGCCCCCTATGTCACCAATACCTCGCGCTATATTCACGACGCGATTGAGACCGGCCAGAAGGTGTTGTTCGAAGGCGCGCAGGGCACCATGCTCGACGTGGACCACGGCACCTATCCATTTGTGACTTCATCCAACACCATTGCCGGGGCGGTGTGTACTGGAGCGGGGATTGCACCGCAGCAGCTTCGTAACGTCATTGGTATCTCCAAGGCGTATACCACGCGGGTCGGCAGCGGGCCTTTCCCGACCGAAGAGCACGGCCCGGACGGCGAAAAGCTGCGTCGCGATGGCGGTGAATTTGGAACCGTCACCGGCCGGCCTCGGCGCTGCGGCTGGTTCGATGCCGTTGTGGTGCGGACGGCGGCGCGGCTGAGTGGTCTGAACGCCATGGCGCTGACCAAGATCGACGTGCTGAGCGGTCTGCCCACCCTGCGGGTGTGCACGGGGTATCGCTACCGGGGACAGGAATATGACGAGGTGCCAGCGGGCGCGCACATCCTCGAACAGGTCACCCCCATCTATGAGGAACTCCCCGGCTGGACCGAGCCGCTGACCGCTATGCGCAGCCTGGACGCCCTGCCGCGCAACGCCCGTCAGTACGTCGAACGTCTCGAAGAACTGGTGAACGTCCCGGTCAAAATGATTTCCGTTGGGGCCGGTCGAGAAGAAACTATTTTGATTCGTCCAACGTTTTTTTAAGCGTGGCGGTTGAGAAACCAAGCTCTGGAAAGACGAGGAAGGCCAAGCCGCCACAGATATTTGCTCCCAGTACGATGGCGCTCCAGACCAAGCCAAAGGCGAGTGCCTCGTCCCGCCCTATCCCCCACAGGGCAAGACACAGCACATAGCCTCCCTCTCGTATCCCCAGCCCGCCAAAACTGACGGGCAGGGCGCTCAATATCTGGACCACCGGGATAAAGAGGACGAGGTACCAGAACGGGATCGCCAGTCCGAGGGCCGCCGCCACCACCGCGTGTAAGCCGATCTGAAAAAGATGAAAGCCGAGAGACAGGCCACACACGGAGCCGAGCAGGGCCAGGTCCGTACGGTAGGGCAGGCTGAGCTGGTCTACATAGCGCCGAACGATATTGCCCGGTGGCGTGCAGCGCTCAACCAGCCGGGGGAGGCTCCACCACAGGGCGACGCTCCCGCCGGCCGCGGTCAGCATGCCATAATACAGCTCAACCGGCAGCACGCTTGGGCCCCACAGCAGAAAACCGCCCGCACTCACCCAGACCAGCATCACCAGGCCGCTCACCCGGTCGGCAAGGACGGACTGGAGCGCAGCGCCCAAACGACCACGGCCTCGCGCCAGCAGATAGCTCCGACCCACATCCCCGGCCACGACGCTCGGGGCAAACACATTCAGATACATGCCGGCAAAATAGTAGGCGATAAAGGTTTTCAATGGGTGTTCAAATCCGAGCGGGCGGGCCAGCAGACGCCACCGATAGGCACTCAGCGTCTGTCCCAGCAAATAGCCACAGAAAACCAACCCAATATAGTCAAGGCGGGCCGCGCGCAGTTGTCGGATAAGGTGAGCCATATCCACCGAAGAGACAAGAATGAATAAAAGCCCCAGACTCAGGCTCACTTTGAACCAGCGCGAGGACAAAAAACGTAACAGCGGGGTATCCTTCAATTGGGGGTTGGGGACTAGGGGTTAGGGGTTGGGGCAACCCAGCCCCCAGCCCCCAATCCCTAACCCCCTCACCTTAGGCGTCAACCGTCTCGCCAGACAGCACCGCCCCGTTGAGATGAGCAGTGCTGTTAATCATGTGAATCTTGGCCTCTCCGCCCGGAAAGAGGGAGACTGCGCTGACGCCGGTGTTACCAATTTTCTCAATCTGGCCGAATTGGTTCATGTTCAGACCACGACAGTGCAACAGGAAGGCCCGTACCGCGCCCCCGTGGGTCACTACGATAATCTGTTCGCCCCTGTGGTCTCGGACAAAGCATTGACTCGACTGCACGAGGCGGCCTTGGAACTGGGCAAATGTTTCGCCTCCGCCGCGTGGCAGGTCTTCGCCCTGTCGCAGCCGCGCCCATTCTTCGGCGTGCCGGCTGGCTACCTCGGCGGTTGTCAGTCCACTCCAGGTGCCAATATCCATCTCGCGCCACGCCGTCGTCTCGACCGGCATGACGCTGAGCGCCTGGCCCAGAATATCTGCGGTGTCCCGTGCCCGCCGGAGATCGCTGGTGTAAATCGCCTGAATAACCCGTTCTTCATGCTGGAAGCGCCGGGCGAGCTGCCACGCCTGGTCATGGCCCGTCCGGCTGAGCGGCGTATCGGCCTGGCCCTGCCAGCGGTTTTCCTGATTCCAGATGGTCTCTCCGTGTCGGACCAAGAAGACCCGAACCCCCTCAGCTTTCCTCTTTGCATCCCTGACGTCACTCGGCATGGCTGGCCTCGGTACCGCTCTGTAGCATGTCCTTGCGGGGATGGCTACAAGACTCGAGTCGCCCGCCCGATGCTCTCTGGAATCGTCCCCAGCGGACGATTGGCATTTCATCTGAGGGTATGGTAGCAGGGGGTGGATTTTCTACCCGCGGAGGATGACCATGCAGTACGGTGCGTTTCTTCCCCATCTTGGACCACTGGCACGGGGGGATGTCCTCAACCGCCTCAAGACTACGGCCCAAACCGCCGAAGCGCTGGGCTTTGATTCTGTTTGGGTTGCCGATCATATTATTACGCCAAAGCAGATCGCCTCCCGCTACCCCTACAGCCCGAACGGCGCCTTTCCCCTCGACCCGCAGGCGCCCCTGCTTGAACCCCTGAGTGTGCTGAGTTTTGTGGCCGCCTGCACCCACAAAGTGCGGTTGGGTACGGCCGTACTCGTGCTGCCGCACCGCAACGCCGTGGTCACGGCAAAGACGCTGGCCACCCTCGATGTCCTATCAGCCGGGCGGCTCATCTGCGGCGTGGGGGTCGGCTGGATGGAAGAGGAGTTCAACATTCTGAATGCGCCCTTTGCCGACCGCGGCCCGCTCAGCGAAGAAACCATCGCGGTCATGAAAGAGTTGTGGACCAACGACAACCCCTCGTTTACGGGCCGCTTCCACCAATTCAGCGAGGTCGGCTGTGAGCCACGTCCCGTCCAAAAGCCCCATCCGCCCATTTGGATTGGTGGCCATACCGGCCCGGCGCTACGCCGCGTGGTCGCATACGGCGACGGCTGGCCGGCCGTGGTGTTCAGTCCGCAGGAGTTTGCCGAGCGGGTGGAGAAACTCAAAGAAAAAGCGGCAAAGGCTGGCCGCGACCTGGCCGAGATTACCCTGTGCGTTTCCCCACGTGGCAAGAAGCCGGACGAACTCCTTGACGATATTCCCCGCTACCAGGAACTCGGCGCAAGCTATCTGTATCTGGCCTTCTTCAATTTCGCCCGGACGTATGCCGACATGATGAACATGATGGAAAAATTCGCCCGGGATGTGCGCCTCGTGTAGTCCGGCGGCGCGCGTCTGCCCGGTCGCTCCTCCCAGGAAGCAGGAACACGCAGCTATGCCGACCCCAAGTGAGGCCAGGACAAAAGCGGCCCAGACCTATAACGCGGCGGCTGACGCCTTCGACCTGGATGCCAACTCGTTCTGGGACCGCTTCGGCCGGCGGACGATCGACCGGCTTGACCTGTCGTCAGACGCCCGCTGCCTCGATGTCTGTTGCGGCAGTGGGGCGTCGGCCATACCCGCGGCGAAAAAGGTGGCGCCCCATGGCTCCGTGCTCGGGGTTGACCTTGCCGAGAGGCTATTGGAGCTGGCGCGCGCCAAGGCCACGCGACAAGGGATTGAGAACATCGAGTTCCGGGCCGGTGATATGTTGGACCTCGGCCTGCCCGACAGCCACTTCGATGCCGTGGTCTGTGTGTTTGGCATATTCTTTATTCCCGATATGCCTGGGGCGGTCAGAGAACTCTGGCGGATGGTCGCGCCGGGGGGCGTGCTCGCCATCACCACCTGGGGGCCGCGTTTCTTTGAGCCTGCCAACACGGCCTTTTGGAAGGCCGTCGCCACGGTCCGGCCCGAGCTCTACAAGGGCTTCAACCCCTGGGATCGCATCTCCGACCCCGCCACCCTGCGGGCCATGCTGGAAGAGGGCGGTGTCCGCGATGCGCAGGTTGACAGCGAGACCGGCGTCCACGCCCTCCGCTCGCCAGAAGACTGGTGGGCCGCCGTTCTCGGGTCGGGCTACAGGGGGACGATTGAGCGGTTGGAGCCAGCTGAGCGTGAGCAGATCCGCACGGCCAACCTCGCCGCTATCCGTACCGATGGCGTGGCCGCGGTCGAAGCCAACGTGCTCTACGCGGCCGCAATCAAGCCATGAAGCCAGAGCCCAACTCGGTTCCTGACCACACTCGAGAGGCGAGCCGTTCCCTGTGCGGGTTTTTCTTCCCTTTCTGCACGTGATAAGCCACAAGCACGAAAGATGTGGAAAAGGTTCTATGCCTGGATTTTTCATGCTGCGTCTCTTGCCGCTCCTTGTCCTCGTGGGCGGTTGCTCCGAGCCCGAGGTGTATAAACCGCTCGTCGAAATTTCGAATGCGGAACTCAGCCGTCCGGCTGAAGATGTCCTGCGCGTGACCCTGGACTATGAACTCGTCCCTGCGGAACGCCTGCCTCTGCCCTACAAGGAAATCGTTGTCTCTCCGCTGGAGCCGCAGGTAAAAATTTTTGCCGCCCTGGAAGAATTTATCCTGTCGGTCGATACCGTCATCGTGAAGATCGGTATTCCCCCCCAATCCGTTGACTGGCAGGAATTGAGCGACAAGGACGAGTGTTGTGTGGTGTCCTTAAAGGGGCTGGTGGAAGAGGGGGGGACCTACGAGCGGATCAGCAATCATGTGCGCGTCCTGCCGCCGGAGCCGCCCCAATAGTCTGTCGTATTACTCACAGGAGGGAGTCATGGCAACCATCATTGACGCAGACGGTCACCTGCTTGAGCCACCCAGCGTGTGGCAAGAATACGCCGAGCCGGCCTACCGGACACAGGTGATTCAGATTGCCAAGGATGCGGAAGGGATCGACTGTCTCAAAATCAACGGTGAGCTGCGGCGCGACCGCAATATGGCGATTGCCGCGGCCTGCACACCCGGTGGCATGTCAGACGCCCGGCGGGCACGCACGATGTCCTGGGACGAGATTGTCCCCGGCGGCTACGACCCGCACGAACGGCTCAAAGATATGGACCTTGAGGGCATTGAGGTCGCCTTTTTCTATCCGACGCTATGGCTCATCTACGGCGACATCATCGACCCCCAGGTCGCGGCCGCAGCCTGCCGAGCCTATAACAACTGGCTGGCCGACTTCTGCCAAGCCTGCCCGCAGCGTTTTTACGGTGTGGCTCCGCTGCCATTACAAGATGTCGAGACGGCCGTGACCGAGATGCGTCGCGTGGTCAAAGAACTCGGGATGCGCGCCGTCTTTATTCGGCCCAACCCGTTTAACGGTCGTCGGCTCAACGACCCGGCCTATCATCCCCTCTGGCAGGAAGCCCAGGAACTCGACGTGCCGGTTGCCATTCACGGCAGTTTCGGCACCAAGATGCCGACCCTGGGCCAAGAGCGCTACAAGGACCCGTTCTTTTTTCATATGGTCTGTCACCCCTGGGAACAGCAGGCGGCCTGTATGGACATTATCTGTGGTGGTGTGCTGTCCCGGTTCCCCGGCCTCAAAGTCGCGTTTCTGGAGTCCGGGGTCGGCTGGCTCGGCTATTGGCTGGACCGGATGGACAGCCATTTTGACACCATAGGCCATTATGTTCCGTGGCTCACAAAGCGCCCGAGCGAGCATTTTCGCGAGCAGTGCTTCATTTCTATGGACCCGGACGAGAGCACGCTGAGCAGTATTGCCGAGATGGGGCTTGAGGAGTGTGTCATTTGGGGGTCGGACTATCCCCACTTCGACTGCACCTTTCCCGGTGTAGTCGATGAAGTCAGAGCCTCCTGCGCAAAACTCCCGACCCGCTCCCAGCAAAAAATCATCGGCGAGAACGCCCAGCGCTTGTATAATCTCTAAACATTGAAGGGGGAGCCGGCGTGGACCTGGCATATTCCAAAGAGGACGAGGCGTTTCGGAAAACGGTACGGACCTGGCTCAAGGCCAACGTACCCAAAAAAGACAAGACCCTGAGCGACCTGCCGCCGCACGACCCGCGCCGTATCCAGCGCGCCAAGGACTGGCAGCGCCGGCTGTATGAGGCCGGCTATGTCGCCCTGGGCTGGCCCAATGCCTA
Organism: uncultured Binatia bacterium (SeqCode); assembly: GCA_965232605.1. GTDB lineage: Bacteria > Desulfobacterota > Binatia > Bin18 > Bin18 > Bin18. The sequence continues at coordinate 1,530,694 of CBDDQA010000006.1, forward strand.
CGGCGGTCAGGGCGACACCGACATTATGCGCCAGACCATTGTGAACGAAGAACTGGTCCTGGCGCGCGCGCCGGGTCTGATCGGCGCGTCCGGTCTGACCATGCTCGGTCCCACCCTGCTGCAAGTTGGTACGGAAGAGCAGAAACAGCGCTATTTGCCCAAGGTCCTCACTGCGGAAGAAATCTGGTGCCAGGGCTATTCCGAGCCCGGTTCGGGCTCGGACCTGGCCTCGCTGCGGACCAGAGCCGAACTCGTGGGCGACGAATTTATCGTCAACGGCCAAAAGGTCTGGACTTCCGGGGCCCAGTTCTCGGACTGGATGTTCTGTCTGGTCAGGACCGACCCGGAGGCGCCCAAGCATCGCGGTATCTCCTATATTTTGATCGATATGCAGACCCCGGGGATCACGGTCCGCCCCCTGGTCCAAATGACGGGTGACGCCGGCTTTAACGAGGTCTTTTTCGAGGATGTCCGTGTCCCGCGCGAGAATCTGGTCGGCGAACTCAACCAGGGCTGGCTGGTCGCCAACGCCACCCTGTTTCATGAACGCAATATGCTGGGCTCGACCACCCGGACCCAACTCATGCTGCAAAACCTTGTCCGCCTGGCCCGCAGCCACAGCCGTTATGGCCAGCCGGCGGCGGAAGACCCGAGCATCCGTCAGCAGTTGGCCGACCTGACGACCCGGGTCGAAGCCATGAAATACCACTCTTTTCGGCAACTCACGGACGCCACCAAAGGCCGTCAGCCCGGTATCGGGGCTATGGTGAACAAACTGGTCGGAACCGAACTGAACCACGATATTTGCGCGCTGGCCCTTGAAATCATGAATTCCTACGCCCCGCTCAACCGGGGAGCCTCACACGTGATTGACAACGGCGTCTGGCCGTATGAGTTCATGTTCACGCTGGGTCTCATTATCGGGGGCGGAACGTCCCAGATTCAGAAAAACATCATTAGCGAACGTGGGCTTGGTATGCCCAAGTCGCGCTAAGGCACACACCAGGGAATCAGTATGGACTTCGGCCTGTCGGAAGAACAAGACCTGCTCCAGCGCTCGGCCCGAGAGTTTCTGACCCAGGAATGCTCCCCCCAGTTCGTGCGGGCGCTCATGGACGACGAGCACGGATTTTCCCCTGAGTTGCACCGGAAAATGGCAGAGCTGGGCTGGACCGGTCTGCTCGTTCCGGAAAAATTCGGCGGGCTCGGGCTGGGGCTGCTCGATATGGCCCTGCTGCTCGAAGAGATGGGCCGCGCCGTCGTGCCGGGTCCGTTTCTGTTTTCCTCAGCCCTGGTCACCTTCGCCCTGATGCGTGGCGGGAGCGCTGCTCAGAAAAAGGCCTGGTTGCCCCGGCTCGCCTCGGGCGACGCCATCGGCAGCCTGGCTTTTCTCGAATCCAGCGACCGCCTGGACGCCGCCGGTATTACTCTCAAGGCCAGGAAAAAGCGTGACGGCTATCTGCTGAGCGGCACCAAGATGTTCGTCCCGTTTGCCGCCGTAGCCGACATCCTGATAGTGGCCGTCCGTACCGGTGGAAAAGGCGAAAAGGGTGTCAGTCTGGCGCTGGTCGAGCGGGACGCTCCGGGCCTGACCATCCGACCGCTGGACATATTTGATCGGACGCGCCGGGTATACGAGGTCCGGTTCAAGCAGGTGCCGATCTCCGGCTTGCTCGGCAAGGCCGGAAAAGGCTGGAAACTACTGGCCCGGCTTCAGGACCTGGCCTGCGTTGCCCTCTCTGCCGACAGTCTCGGCGGCGCGCAGCAGGCACTCGACATGGCGGTCGAGTACACCAAAGTCCGTGAGCAGTTCAACCGGCCGATCGCCTCCTTCCAGGCCCTCAAACACATGGCGGCTGAAATAATCAGCGAGATCGAACCGGCCCGGTCCCTGGTCTGGTACGCGGCCTATGCGTTTGACACCCGCGCCAAAGATACGTCCCGGGCGGCGTCTGTTGCCAAGGCCCGCCTGTCCGAGGTCTATACGCGCACGACCAACAAGGCCGTACAGATGCACGGCGGGATTGGTTTTACCTGGGAGCACGATATGCACTTCTGGTTCAAACGGGCCAAGTGGAACGAGTTCGCCTTTGGCGCGGCCGCCTATCACCGCGAGCGGGTCGCGCGATTTGATGGCTATTGATAGTGAGGGGCCAGGGGTTAGGGATTGGGGGTCAGGGACGGGCGAAACCTGCCACGAATGGAGACTCTTTTCATGCCGCTTCGTTTGTTGACTGCGATGTTTCTGCTGCTGGGAAGCATCTCCTCGTTTGCGCAGGCCCAATCGACGACCCACCTGCCGCTCGGTGTGGAGTGGCAGTCAACGCTGATCCAAATAGAGCAGTTACCCGGCCTGGAACGCGCAGCCGGCGGCGACCTGAAAGCCTCGGCCACCATCCGCTCGGGTCCTGAAATCCTCTTGTACGCCACCTGGCAGACGCGGACGGTGACCTTTCGGATTGATCGCGCTTTCGGCCTGTACGCGCTGGGTATCGAGTTGGTGCCCGAAGCGGTTCAGCACGCGATTGAGACCGACGATGCCGAACTCTATGACCTGGAACACCGCGCCCCCATGCGCCTGGCCGTGGTGAAGAAATACGGCCGGCCCCAGGGACTCACCACCCAGTGGGACGGCCTCGATATCCGTTCCTTACCAGATGCGGGCTGGCAGGACTCCAGTGTGACCGACTGGTCCTACGCCCTGTCCTGGCTGGTATGGGAAGGCCAGGACACCCGCATTGCCGTCGGTGAACAGGATGTCTGGTACGTCAGTCAGGCCTGGCTTGAGCGGCACCGCCAAGCCCGGACTTTCCTCGAACAGCACCCCACGGCCGTCGAGGGGATTGATCTCGTCCGTCAGGCCGCGCGCCAACAGCGCCTCGACCACGCGCGGAGCACCGTTCCAACACGGGCCGCCGAGTTGGAGCCACTCCTGTAAACAAACAGCAGGCCGAGTAGGTTGCGCCTCTCAGGCAACAAGGAGCAGCACCGAGTTGGCAGCAGTATGAAAAAACGGCGCGGATAGGAAGAAAACCCCCGTATCGGTCAGCGCCTCGATGCTGCTGAGGCGCCGAAGTCAGTCGGGCTTATCCTCTTCTTCCTCGATCACATTCCACTGCTCGGGAAGAGGCTGCGGGCCGGGTCGAATACCGGCAATATCGGGGTCCTCGTCTCCCTCGGCGCGCACATTGGCCGCTTTGCGGGCTTTAGCCTCGCGCCGGCGTTCCGCCTTCTCTTTTTGCTTTTGCTGACGGTACTGTTCCCGTTGGCGCTTGAGAAAACTGGTTGGTTTTGCTCTTCCTGGCATACCTCTACCACCGGCGTTCGCGGCGCTCCCTGGGTCGGGCTTCGTTGACCGTCAGGGGCCGTCCCATAAACTCATAGTCATGCAGACGCTCAATCGCCGTCCGGGCTTCGTCGTCGTTTTCCATTTCAACAAAGCCAAACCCGCGAGAACGCCCGCTTTCCCTGTCCGTAATAATGTTCGCTGAGGTGACCGTCCCGACTTCGCCGAATAACGCTTCGAGATCGGCCGGGGTGGCGTCCCATGAAAGATTTCCAACAAATAGCCTCATCACAACAGTGCCTCCTCTGGCCAGAAAATAAACGCAACAACCCAGCAGCCGTCCAGCCGGGTAAGAGCCTTACAAATCATATTCAGCCGGGGTTCGATAGGGGTATCAGAAAATTTCCCTTGGTCGATTAACGGTGGAGGATGCGTCTCAGCGCCTCGTCGCGTTCATTATTGAAGCGCTGGGCAATCTCCGCACCGGGGTCAAAACCGTTAAAGCCGTGATAGCCGCCCGGATAGACGTGCAGTTCGGTCGGCACTCCAGCCGCCAGCAGACGCCGGGCGTACTCGATGTTCTCGTCCAGGAACAAGTCGAGGTCGCCCACCGGAATATAGGCCGGCGGTAACCCCGCGAGGTCGTCGGCCCGAGCGGCCGCGGCATACGGCGACACATCCGCTCCGCCGGGTTCCCGTCCCAGGTAGGCGCGCCAGCCCATGAGATTGTTTTCCCGGGTCCACACAAAGGTATCGGGCCGCGTGTCGCTGGCAGGGGCGACGTTGCGGTCGTCAAGCATGGGATAGATCAGCAGTTGAAAGGCCAGCTCGACCTCGGCCCGGTCGCGTGTCAACAGGGCCAGGCCGGCGGCCAGACCCCCGCCGGCGCTCGCTCCGCCAATGGCAATCCGGGAGGGCGCAACGCCGAGTTCGCCGGTATGGGTCGCCAGCCATTTGAGGGCGGCATAACAATCCTCGACCGGAGCCGGAAAGGGGTGCTCGGGCGCGAGCCGGTACTCAACCGATACCACCACGCACTGCGCGACCTTGGCTAAATGGGCGGCCAGCAGGTCGTCCCGCTCAACGCTGCCCAGCACATAACCCCCGCCGTGAATCCAGAGGAGGGCCGGCAGCGTGTCGGGCCGCTCGGTTGGCTGATAGATGCGAACGAACACCTCTCCGTCGGGTCCGGGTACCTGCCGGTCCGCGGTGGTGAGGCCCGTGATGGGGGGCGCCTTGGCCAGCTGCGCTGCGGCCATCTCCTCCATCGTGCGCCGGGTCGCCGGGATATCGTGCAGGTTGAGCCCACCTCCGGTCAGGTGCAGAAAGGTTTCGAGCGGCGCGGCCAGTTCCGGGTCGAGTCGATCGGTCATGGTCATATTATCCTCCTTCATTCAGCGTTGACATGGTTTCTGCCCCTGTCCGGCCTCGCAAGACTCCAAGCGCGGAAACATAAGGCTTGCACGCAATCCAGGCCGCAGCCACGAAGTCGAGCGCCTGGGGCTCCTGAATCGCTTTACACGTCCGATAGGGGAACTCCGCGCCGATCTGCATTTCGATGTTGGATTTCTTGCTCTTCAAGATATCAAAGACTGCCTTGATCCACTCGGGCTGAAACTTGGTTTTATCATCGTCTTTGTTGCCATACGTACGCAGATCGATATCGAGATACGCGTCGGTTTGGGACGGGCCGGATCGACCCTTTGGCCAGTGCCGCTGGTATATTCTTAAGCGCGGCTCTATGCCGGGGCATTGCGACAAGAGTGGACGCATTTTTTCCAGCACCTCATCTACCACACCTTTGAAATCTTCCTCATCGAGATTCCTGAGACGCCGCCACGCCTTCCCTGCCTTGTCAGGCAGCGTCACCATTGCTGCCACGGCCTCTGTACCAATACCAAAGGTGAGATGCGGATACGCGGTAAAATTTTGGCCATCGGCGTCACGGGCGAAGGCAAGGAAATCCCAAGCCCCCTTGATGGCCCCCCTGCCAGGCAGCTTCGGGTCAACGCCTATAGCGGAAGGCAGGTCGGTTCGCCCGCGTAGCGCGTCCATGGCAAGCCCCAGGATACGCTTGCCTTCAAGCTCGTTGAACGGGTTGTCTTCTCCGAACCTGAAACCATTAAAAGCTGTCAAGGTGCCTGATACCATTTGCCCACGGTCGGTCATCCGCGCCTCCATGACTTCAAGATAATCAGTCAAACGTTGCGCCCAGACGCTCCGAGCGGTGGGCTTTTGCAGCCATGTGTAGATTGCACTCCACGGAACGACCTCAACATCGTCCGGCAGATCTCTGCCTGGCCGAACCGTGAGAAGCAGCAGCTTCGGCGCAGGAAAGCCCAAACGCCGCGCTGTCACTATATGCCGACGAAGCTGATCGTTCGACGGAGCGTCGAGCACTTTGTTTTCAATAACCAGGCACCACTCCTCATCCGTGGTAATCCATGCGTCGGGAATGCCGCGCCGCTCAATTTCGTCCTCGTCAATCCCATCGGACACAACGCTCCCCGGATAGCTCTGCTCCGTGATAGACAACGGGCCGCTCTTCTTTGGCGGAATATGTTTTGCAATATCCTTCAGGAATGCGTCAAGAAGCGTCCGGTCCTCGTTGAGTGCGGTCATCAACGCATGGGTGACGCGGTTCTCAGGCTGGCTGTATTGATCGAAGATATTACGCATGTGGCCGGGCTGTCCGTTCTATCAGAACCTTGAGCGCGGTCATGCTCTCCTCATGCTGGCCCTTGAGTCTGGCCATATTTTCTGCATGTTGGGCCTGGTTCTCTTCCCGCATGGCTCTGGTCTGCCCCGCTCGTTCGTCATTGCTCTTGCTCATCAGGCGTAAGCCGTAGCCAATAAGAGCACATTGAACCAAGCCCACACCCAGCGCTATCCAGTCTCCCGGAAGCATTCCGGGATTCGCTATAGCGGCCAAGGCCTGGAGGGTATCCGCCCCTAACTCAATGGTTTGTGACTCCATAGGCTCCATGATGCCCGACGGTTTCTCCATATGTCTCTAACCCAGGAGCGTCCACTTCTTCGCCCAGCCCTGGTCGTACGGCGTCCAGAATCCCAGGGTGACCCCGAGCCGCTGGAACTTCCATTGCCCATCCACCCGGATATACGTCTCGTCGTATTTGGCTGAGCCCCAGACGGCTTGCGCCCCAGCGTCCCCGACCATGGTCGTCGGCTGGAATAAATACCACTGGCCGGTCGCGGTATCGCCGTCGACCTCAATAATCGGATTCATGACCTGATGGCGGACAAACGGCAGCGTTTTCGGCACGTCCGCAAAAAGCGCCCGGATAGCGGCCCGACCTTCATACCTGCCAAACGCCTCTCCGTCCCACACCCCATCCTCGACAAAGAAATCCATGATCCCGTCCAGGTCTTGATAGCCCTCATCACACAGGGCGTGGAATTCAGCCTTCATTTTTTTAATCGCCTCAATGTCTTCCAACACCTGGAGGCGTTTGGCCAGCTCTTCCATATTCATCGAGCTCATCCCTCACTCCACAGGTTCATCGTCGGTAATTCGATACCATTCCCAACGCAGTCCTTGCGGTTCCAGGGCCCACACCTTGTTCTGGGTCGCGTGGCAACACGTCTTATTGCGCTGGACCTCGGGCGCAATCCCCGCGGCCTCGAAGCGCGCCGCGGCAGAGGCGACCTCGGCCTCATCAAACACCTCGACCCCGAGATGATTCAGCCGTTCCTCGGCCTCCGGGTTCTCGAACAAGACCAGCTTGAGCGGCGGCGTATCAATCGCAAAATTGGCATAGCCGTCTCTCAGCTTGTGCGGTTTGACCGCAAACAGCTTCGAGTAATACTCAACCGCCTCATTGAGGTCCCGAACGTTAAGCGCCAGTTGGAGTCGCATAGTCCTGCTCCTTTATCTTCCTCCCTCTCCCCTGGAGGGAGAGGGCCGGGGTGAGGGGGAATCACCTCCCCGGCCGGTTCCGTAATTGCCGCATAGTATACAGACGCGTAGATAATTTGCTATGTAATCAAATAACGGTTACATGCCCTGATATGTACAAGGTCATCATCAAGAGAAAAATGCTCAAGAGCACCAGAAGAATGCCTGAGCCTATTCAGAAGAAGATGGCCAATCTTGTAGAAGATTTACGTGACAAGGGTCCAATAAGAAACGATTGGCCAAATTTCAGCAAACTTGGAAAAGACCAATACCATTGCCACCTAGCCCATAGTTGGGTGGCTTGCTGGTCTCATGAGCGTAATTCCGTCGTCATTGAGGTGTCCTATGCAGGCAGTCGTGAAAACGCCCCGTATTAAGGTCAACATTAGGGGGGAACTCTCTCCTAAGCTGATTGCGGTTTTGGAAGAAGAATTTGGCAAAGAACTTCTTCTTACAGAAGAGGGTGACGAGGAGACCTTGGACATTTTTGCAACCGATTGGTATCGAGAGATTCAATCGAAGACGACCCCGGGGGATACCCTCAAGATTTACCGAGAGAATCATGGGCTGACGCAGGCCCAATTAGGCGAAATGCTCGGTGGGATTCCCCGTCAGCATGTTTCCAATATGGAACGTGGTATCCGCCCGGTGAGTATGAAAACAGCTCGCAAACTGGCCGGAATCTTCCGGGTTTCTCCGGGGAAGTTTGTCTGATTGGACAGTGACGGCAGCGCTGGCAAGCCTTGAAACTCAGCGGCGTCAATCGTCTATATTCAAAAAATTAAATCGGCCCCCACGGAGTAGAGTTTCACGGGCGCGTTCGGCATTGTTGTGTACAATCTCGTCACTGCTTTGGAGACCCGCTTTCAGGATGGTTTTCGCGCTGTCGGTGTCGATGAAGAGCGTGTCATTTTCGAGCCTATCGGTAATCTTGGCAAAACACTCGACTACCTTTGGGGTATGATCTGGAAGCATTTTCCCCAATATTCTTAACGTGCCGAAGATTTTCATACCTTTCGAGTCGATAGCGTCCAGAATCCTGGAATAGGCATCCAGTCGCCATTTAGGTTCCAGACACTCTGCTTCCATCCAGAAGGAAAACCGTTCAAGCTCTGTCGGCTCTCCAACTTCAATTCGCCAGTCAAGAAACTGCATAGCCCTGCCTTTTAGGGCATCATCGAGATGTTTGCCGCTATTTCGCAATGCTCGGCCCGTGTAGTCGAGCAAATCCGCCCAATACGAGAAATCGACGTCCGTCTGTTGATAGTACCGCTCAAGCAGACTCGTTTCTCCCCTCAGTGGATACATGTCCCACAAATAGTAGGTGAACAAGTGCCGCCCGAGAGGGTCGGCCGGCTCTCCATGATGGCGTTCTTGCCTTTTGGCGTCGCCTTTTTGTTGGAGCGCCAACTCGAAATCGCCGCGAAGAACTTCAAAGAGCGGTTTGAACGGACGGTGGTAGCGGAGAAAACTATCAAATGCCTCATCTTCATGTGCCAAGATCGCTTCCCGAATCTAGGGCTCTCTCGGGTCGCCTCTGTGGGGAGGGAGGACTGAATTGCGACCGAAGTCGGGTATTGGGGCCGTCATGAGGAAACTCAGGATGCTGGGGTAAACGCCTCTTTCAGAACGGATTGCAAAAGCCGGGCGGCGTGGTGACGAGCCTGCTCAATCTCCACCTCCAGCGCACGGCGGTTCATCAATCGCTTGCCGGATGCCCGCACCAACTGCGTGTTTATTGTCCTTCGCCTCAATGACGGCGATGGGAATGTTTGGTTTGTAATAGAGAATATAGTCGGCCCGCTTCCGGGCCCCACGGGTGTGGATTTTCCCCCGGACATAAATCCGGCCGTCGGTGAAGCTGACTTCTTCACGTACCTGGTTATGAATATCCCACCCGACTGAAATAAGATGAGGCGTGATGAACTTGGTACAAAAGTTCCGTCAAGCGGCGATAGTATACAGCCCTGGGACAAAAACCTAGTCAGCATCGGAAGTATCAGCGGCAATCTCATGCGGGAAATTGACGGTACTGGCTAGGGCGTGGTAGCGTAAGTGCATATACGTATGTGGGGAATTGGCCTATGACCCGTTGGAATCTCTCTATCTCTGAAAAGACGGACCGGACGGTTCGCACCTTTCTAGCCCGTACCGGCGGCAAGAAGGGCGCCTTGTCCCGGTTCGTTGATGAAGCCGTGCGCCGTCGCATGTTGGACCTCACCGTGCGCCAGATCAAGGACCGTAACGCCCAACAAGACCAACAGGCTATCCTTGACCTGATTGACGAGGAAGTGGACACCGCACGTGCGGGTCGTGCTTGATACCAATATCCTGATTGGTGCCCTTATCACTAAGGGCACTCCACCCGACCTATTGTATCAGGCATGGCTACGAGGTGAGTTTGAGCTTGTCACGTCAACCGCACAACTGGCCGAACTTGCCGATGTTCTCGCCCGACCCCGCCTCCGTAGGTTTATCGACACCGATGAAGCGGCAGCTATTGTTGAGAACCTCGGTACCCGCGCCCTCGTCCTTGACGAGCCCCCCGGCGTGTACTTATCCCCCGACCCAAAGGATAACCCGATCTTGGCGGCGGCAATCGCCGGGAAAGCTGACTTGATCGTCTCTGGTGATAAGAAACACCTGCTCGCACTCGGAGAGGTTCAGGGCCTCCCTACGGTGACTGCCCGTGAAGCCTTGGAACGGCTTGGTAGAGAGTGAGGGACGGACACTTGCCCTAGCTCATATGCCGGAGCCTAGTCGTACTCACCTACCCCCGATGAACCAGCCGGAACCGCGTGCTATATCGAACCCAGCGCTCGATGAGGAGGACCTTATGCGTTTCTTACTCCGTCTGTGTGGCCTTGTTGTTGTGCTGGTTCCGGCTCTGCTTCATGCCGCTGTGCTTGAGATTCCCGGCAATGCAGCCAAGCTGTCGGGCATCGGGGTCATCTCGGGCTGGAAGTGTGAGGCCAGCGGACCGATTACGGTCCGTTTCAACGACGGCGACCCGATTTCCCTGCCGTACGGCCGTGAGCGGTCCGATACCGCCGGGGTGTGCGGCGATACAGACAACGGCTTCAGTACGGTCTGGAACTGGGCGCATCTGGGTGAGGGGACCCACACCGCCGTAGCCTACGACAATGGGGCGGAGTTTGCGCGGAGCACGTTCGAGGTGGCAACCGCCGGGGAAGAGTTTGTGATAGGGGCGAGCGCCCAGGTTCGGGTGCTGGATTTCCCCTCGCCTGGGGAGAGTGTGCGGTTTGAGTGGAACCAGAGCACGCAACACCTGGAGATGGTGCGGGGGCCGGAGGGCGCGGACCTGCTCAACCGCCTGACGATGGAGTTTGTGCGGATTGAGGCCGGCACGTTTCAGATGGGCTCGCCGGCGGAAGCGGAGGACCATGAAGAGGACGAAACACTCCACCAGGTGACGCTCAGCCAGCCGTTTTATTTGGGAAAGTACGAAGTTACCCAGGCGCAGTGGCGCGCGGTGATGGGCGACAACCCGTCGTTTTTCCGCCACTGCGGCGATACCTGCCCGGTGGAAGGCATCTCCTGGGAGGAGGTCGAGACCTTTATCGCGGAGTTGAACGCGCGGACCGGAGAGACGACCTACCGGCTGCCGACCGAAGCTGAATGGGAGTACGCGGCCCGGGCCGGAACCCAGACGCGATATCACTTTGGCGACGCAGAGTCCGCACTCTGCCAGTATGCGAATCATGCCGACAGCAGCACGGACCTGGCCTGGCGGAACAGGGCCTGTTCGGACGGTGTTGCCAGCGGGCCGGCCCCGGTCGGGAGTTATCAGCCCAATCAGTGGGGGCTGTACGATATGCACGGCAACGTCTGGGAGTGGGTAGCGGACTGGTATGGAGACTATCCCACCGAGGCGGTCACGGACCCCCAAGGCCCGGCCACGGGCATTGGCCGGATTCGGCGCGGGTGTGGGTGGCGCAGTACCACCGCTTCGTGTCGCGCGGTGAACCGCCACCCCTATACGCCCAAAGACCGCAACATCAGCCTCGGCTTCCGCCTGGCAAGAACGATTCCCTAGCCTTATTTCAGCGCGGAAAAGGCGATAATCGGCGGGTCCCGCAAGAAGTCGTCCCAGAAAGGATTGGCGCGCTGGGCGGGATGCAAGGAGGCCGGCACCCAGGCAAAATCCCGGAAGCCGGTGGCCCGAAACGCCTCCGCATAGGTTTCCGGTTTGAGGAAGAAGTTGTCGAACTCGAACTGCTGCCCGTCCGGGTTGGTGATGGTGTAGTGTACGCTGTCGCCCTCGCTCGGGGGGGAGGCGCAGGTTCTTTTCAGGCCGTATTTCGCCAGCGACATCCGGCCCCTGGGCGGATTGTGGACATTGTCGCCGATACCGACGAACCGCCCGCCCGGGCGGAGCGCCGCATAACAGACCTGACAGAAACGGTCGAGCATGTCCCGGCTGCTGGCATAGCTCAGCAGATACAGGGCCACGACCACATCAACCGGTGCGGACGGCGTAAACTGCGCCACGTCCCGGTGCAGATAGCGGCAGCCCAGAGGGTGGCGGCGTTCTGCTTGTTCCGCCAGCTGAATCATGGCCGCGGAGATATCGACACCTGTGACTGCCGCGGCCCCGGCCTGTTTGAGCAGCCGGGTGTAGAACCCCTCGCCACAGGCCAGGTCCAGCACCGTCTTGCCGCGCACCTCGCCCAGCAGGTCGAACAGGGTGTAGCGCTCGACATAGGCCCGAAACGGCAGTTGCTTGGAGTCCTGGTAGGCTTCGGCAATGGCATCGTATTCGGCCGGCTGGCTCACGTGGCTCTCCTCCGAGTGTCCGGTGGCCCAATAGACGCCCCGGCGAATATTCTTTAGACTGCCCGCGCACTATACAGAGCAACCGGTTGAAGAATCAACGCCAGAGCGGGAAGTCGGACCGAGGAGAGACGCATGAGCATCGACCTGTTGGAGGGGGACACAAAGGAAAAATTAGGCTTTGACCCGGTTGAGCTGCGGGCCAAGTATCGCTCCGAGCGCGATAAGCGACTGCGCGAGGACGGCAACGCGCAATACCAGGAAGTCGCTGACGAGTTTGCCAGCTATACCGACGACCCCTATACCGAGTGGGTCGAGCGCGAGCCGCTGAACGACGAGGTCCAGGTCGCCATTATCGGCGGCGGCTTCGGCGGACTGCTGATGGGCGGTCGGCTGCGCGAAGCCGGCTTTAACGATATCCGAGTTATTGAAAAGGCCGGTGACTTTGGCGGCACCTGGTATTGGAACCGCTATCCCGGCGCCATGTGCGACGTCGAGTCGTACTGCTATCTGCCGCTGCTCGAAGAGCTGAACTATATTCCCAAGCATAAATACTCCTACGCGCCCGAAATTTTTGAACACAGCAAGGCCATCGCCCGCCACTACGACCTGTATAAAAACGCCTGCCTCCAAACCGGGGTCAGCGGGATGGGCTGGGACGACCCGAGCGGGCGCTGGATCATCCACACCGACCGGGGCGACGCTATCCGGGCGCAATTCGTGGCCATGGCCAACGGGCCGCTCAACCGGCCCAAGCTGCCCGGCCTCCCCGGTATGACCAGCTTCAAGGGCCACACCTTTCACACCAGCCGCTGGGACTACGACTATACCGGCGGCGACTCGGACGGGAATCTCACCGGCCTGCGCGATAAACGCGTCGCCATCATCGGCACGGGCGCGACCGCGGTCCAGTGCATTCCCCACCTCGGCGAGTGGGCCCAGCAGCTGTACGTGTTCCAGCGCACCCCCTCGTCCATCGACGTGCGCAACAACCGGGAAACCGGGCCGGACTTTGCCCAGCAGCTCGAACCGGGCTGGCAGCAGCGACGTATGGACAACTTCAATATCCTGGTCAGCGGGGGCGACCAGGACGAAGACCTCGTGGCCGACGGCTGGACCGAGATTTTCCGCAACCTGACCGGCATTGCCGCCAAGACGACCGCGCGCGAGCTGGGTCGGCGTCTGACCTCACGCGAGAAGGGCCAGCTCATGGAGCTGCTCGACTTCCAGAAGATGAATCAGGTCCGCGACCGGGCCGAAGCCATCGTCAACGACCCGGACACGGCCGAGGCCCTCAAGCCCTGGTACCGGCAGTTCTGCAAGCGGCCCTGCTTCCACGACGAATACCTGCCGACCTTCAACCGGCCGAACGTGAGCCTGGTCGATACCGACGGCAGGGGCGTCGAGCGGATTACCGAGCGTGGTATCGTAGCCAACGGGACCGAGTATCCGGTCGATTGTATCGTCTTCGCCACCGGCTTCGAGGTCGGCACCAGCTATACCCGTCGGGCCGGTTACGACATCATCGGTCGCCACGGTCTCTCCCTGAGCGACAAATGGGCCACGGGCTGGCGGACGCTGTTCGGACTCCAGGCCAACGGTTTCCCGAACTGTTTTTTCCTCGGCTTCACCCAGACCGCCCTGTCGGTCAACGTCCCGCACGCCCTGAACGAGCAGGCCAAGCACGTCACCTATATCCTCGACCAGGCCCGCCAGCGGGGCGCAACCCGGATTGAGGCCACGCTCGAAGCCGAAGACATGTGGCTGGCCGAGATGCAGGACAAGTCGCGCATTGCCGAGCGGTTTTATGCCGAGTGCACACCGGGCTATTACAACAACGAGGGCAAGCTCGATACTGACAACGGGTTTTTCGCCGGCACCTATGGGGCCGGACCCATCAAGTTTTTCCGTATCCTCGACGACTGGCGGTCCACCGGCCGGCTGGAGGGCGTGGAACTCACGTAGCCGACGTGGACACCCACCGCGCCAGCCGTGGCACCCTGAACGCATTCGGGTTCGGCGCTATTGCCAGCGGCGTCAAGAACCACGTCTTCGGCGGCTGGGTGCTGGTCTACTATAATCAGGTGCTGGGGCTGGACCCGGCCCTGGCCGGCCTGGCCTTGGCCCTGGCTCTGGTGGTCGATGCGATCACCGACCCGCTGGTCGGCGTCTGGTCGGACCGGGCGCGCACGCGCTGGGGCCGCCGCCACCCCTTCATGTACGCCGGTATCCTGCCGTTTGCCGTCTCGTTCTACGCGCTGCTCCAGCCGCCGTCCGATCTGAGCCAGAACGGCCTGTTCGTGCGGCTGCTGTGTCTGGCCGTGGCCGTGCGGGTGTCGATGACCTTGTACGAAATCCCGCGGGCTGCCCTCGGTCCGGAGCTGACCAAGGACTACGACCAGCGGACGCAGCTGGTCGGCTGGAGTACCTCCTACGGCTGGTTTGGGGGCGCCGGATTCGCCTGGCTGACCCTGGCCTTTTTATTACCGGAGACGGCCGAGTATCAGGGCTCGCGGGCCTATCTGAACCCGGACGGCTATCGCAACATGGCCTGGATAGGGGGGGTGCTCATTTTCGTGACCGGCATGATCTCAACCCTCGGCCTGCACCGCCACATCCCCGCCCTGCACGTTCCCGAGGCTGAGTCTGGGGCGGGGTTCAGCCTGCGCCGGCTGAGACGGGAAATCATCGAGACGCTGTCGAACCGTTCGTGGTTGATGCTGTTTGCCGCGGGGCTGGTCTTTGCCCTGTACGTCGGCCTGCACAGCAATACGGACCGCTATTACGACCTGTATTTCTGGCAGTGGACGCCGGAGCGCGTCCAGGTCTTTCCGGTCGTGCATATGTTCATTGCTATCGGTTGCGGGCTGCTGGCCTATCCGCTGACACGCGGGCGGGACAAGAAGCGCACCGCGATCGGCCTGTTTCTGCTGTCGGCCACGCTGGGACCGCTGCCGGTCATACTGCGGCTGCTCGACCCGCTGGTGTCCGTCGCGTTGTTTCCGGCCAACGGAACCGCCGTGTTGTGGTGGTTGCTGCTGCTGCACAGCACCTTCGTGGTCTCACTGGTGGTGACGGGCTTTATCCTGGTCGGCTCCATGACCGCGGACATCGTGGAGGAAAGCCAGCGCCAGACCGGTCGGCGCAGCGAGGGCCTGTTGACCACCGGGCCGGCCCTGGCCCAGAAGATGATCAGCGCCGGCGGCGTGCTCATCGTGGGTCTGCTGCTGTCGGCCTTCGGCTTCTCGGTCCCCAATCCGAGCGTGGCGGCCATGCAGGAGCCGATCCGCAATCTGGCCATTTTTCATGTCGGCCTCAGCCTGAGCCTGCCCTGGATTTCGATCTATCTGGTCAGCAAATACACCATCACCCGGCAGGGACACGGGCAGGACATGCGCCGCCTCGGCTATACTGAGGCGGAAGAGACTGAGGCGGAAGAGGCGTGACTGCCCGGCTGTCAGGAAATCGGCCTCTCCGACCTGCGTACCGCTCTCCTTCCCCATTACTTGACAGTCTCTGAGCAACTGGTTAGGTGGCATCCTTGCGCCGACCGCAATCAGCCGGCAACAGTCCGGGCAGGGTGCTCAGACGAGAGAGCAACGCGGAGCCGTCGCCGGCTGAGAGGCAAACCGGTCGCTGACTACAGGAGGCTTTGATCGTGACCCATGATGCGATTGTTATCGGGGCCGGCGTGTCCGGCCTGTATGCGCTGTATAAACTCCGCGAGCTCGGCCTCTCGGCCCGAGTGTTCGAGGCCGGCACTGATATCGGCGGCACCTGGTACTGGAATCGCTACCCAGGCGCTCGTTTCGACTCCGAGAGCTATTCCTACCAATACTCTTTTTCCCAGGAACTGATCGACGAATGGGAGTGGAGCGAGCATTTCTCGGGCCAACCGGAAGTCGAACGGTATCTGCATTTTGTCGCGGACAAATTCGATCTGAAGCGTGACATCGAGTGTAACGCCCGGGTTGCAACCGTCGTCTACGACGAAACGGACAAGCACTGGGAGATTACGACCCACAACGGCAGGCGCGCCCGGGCGCGCTACGTCATCTGCGCTACCGGGCTCCTGTCGGCCCATCAGTTTCCGGACTATGCCGGCGTTGAAGACTTTGCGGGCCTGTCGCTGCACAGCGCTCGCTGGCCGAAAGAACCGGTCGATTTCACGGGCAAGCGCGTCGGCATTATCGGTACCGGCCCGACCGGTGTCCAGATCATTCAGACCATCGCCCCCGAGTGTGGCCAGCTGACCGTTTTTCAGCGGACCGCCAATTGGTGCACCCCGCTGCGCAACCGTCCGATTACCGCAGCGGAGCAACACGAATTCAAAAAGAACGCGGACGAGATTTTTGCCCTGTGCAAACGCACCTGGGCGGGCTTTATTCACGAACCGGACCCGCGGGCCGCGCTGGACGTGCCGAAAGCGGAACGCCTGGCCCGCTACCAGAAATTGTACGAGCGCGGCGGGTTCGCGCTGTGGCTGGGCAATTACCGCGACTCCTTCATGTCCCGGCCGGCCGCGGATGAGGTCGCCGAGTTCCTCGCCAACAAAATTCGCGAGCGCGTCACCGACCCGGCCCTGGCCGAAAAGCTGATCCCGAAGCACACTTTCGGCACTAAGCGCTGTCCGGGCGAGAAGAATTTCTACGAGACCTTCAACCGCAACAATGTCAGTCTGGTTGATCTGCGCGCAACGCCGATCACGAAAATCACCCCCACCGGGGTTGCAACCGGCAGCGCCTTGCACGAACTCGACGTGATTATTTACGCCACCGGCTTTCATAGCGTGACCGGCGAGCTGCTGCGTATGGATATCCGTGGCCTACACGGGCGTAGCCTGCAAGAGCACTGGTCCGACGGGCCACGCACCAACCTGGGCGTGCAGTTCTCGGGCTTTCCGAACCTGTGGGCCGTCATGGGGCCGCACAATCCGGCGGTGTTCTGCAATATCACCCGCTGTGCCGAGAGCAACGTCGAGTGGATCGTCGCCTGCATCCGCTATATGCGCGAGCACGGATTCGAGACCATGACCACAACCGCCGCGGCCGAAGACGCCTGGACCCGGCGCTGCTATGACTCGGCCCAGGGGCTGCTCATCAATGAGATGCAGGATTCGTGGTTCTTCGGCAGTACCAATCCCGAGAACGTGCGCGGCCGCTTCCTCTTGTTTGCCGGCGGCGTGCCGCTCTACCGTAAAATTTTTGCTGACGTTGCAGCCAAGGGCTACGAAGGCTTCGAGTTGCGCTAAAGCGGCCCGGCTCTGAGCACGCGCTGGGCGGTGCCGCTCGGTCCGCAGTCACGGTCTGACACGGGAGGGAAGAATGAAAACCATAATCGGAGCCTTGGCCGGACTCATCCTGCTGCTCGGGCAGAGCCTGCCCGCCCGCTCCGCCATGTACGATGTCGTCACCGTCAAGCTCCAGGAAGGCTGCACCCTGGAGCAATTATCAAAAATCGTAAACGACGTGGCCGCCTATGCCAAAGACAACGGGGGCGGCACGTATGAACTGCTCGCGCCCCTCCACAGTTCTCAGCAAGGCGTCTATATTGTCCTGGAGCGCTTTCCCAACGCGACCGCGTTCGGCGTCTGGACGGATCATTTCGGGAGCCAGCCGGACGACAGTGTGGCGGGGAAAATCCGTACGCGGGCCTACCAATGCGTCACGATCGTGAGTCATGCCAGCGCACTCACGGTAGAATAATGCCCGTGCATCCGTGACCGGAGAAAATTCTCTCTATGGCAGAACAACGCATCTTTACGGCCCGAGACGACCGTTTTCACTTCGACGAACTGGCCGGGGACTGGTGGTCAACGGAGACGGCCTGGTTCTCATTCTCTCACCCGGAACGCCGCCTGGGCGGCTGGCTGTACACCCTGGCGCGGCCCACTATCGGCACCGTCGCCGGCGGGGCCTGGGTCTGGGACGACTCGGCCCATCTGCCCTGGGAAGCGCTCTACTCCGCAAACTATACCGCTCTGGAGCTGCCGCGCGATCAAGACCTGGACGACGTGACGCTCCCGACCGGCGTTTCGATTCGGGTGCTCGAACCCTGCCTGTCCTATGCGCTGGGGTATAGCGATGAGCCGCGTTTGCGGGCCTCACTGCGTTTTGAGGGCGTGATGCCGCCCGCGCCGCTGACCAGCACGGGTTCGACCTTTGGGCGCTCGCACCATTTCGACCAGATCGGACGGGTGAGCGGAGAGATCGTCCTGCACGGCGAGACCATTCCGATTGACTGTTTGGCCGTCCGCGACCGCACCTGGGGCCGGCGGCGGGAGGACCGTCCGCGTCAGGCCGCCTACGTCACCGGCGTGGCCACGGCCCGACACGGCTTTCTGGCCGTCACCAACGTGGAGGCCGACCGGAACCCGGTCGCGTATGGTTTTCTCCACCGCGATGGACGGACGCTGCCCCTGACGCAGGGCGAGCGCCGGGTTGAGCGTGACAGAGACAACGGCTGGATCACCCGCGTCGAGATTCAGGCCCACGATACCGAAGGCCGGACCCTCCACGCGCTGGGCGAGCCGTTGAGTCGGATCGTGATTAATCGTCACACCTTTATCGATATCAACAGCCTGATGCGCTGGGAGATCAATGGTGAGGGCGGTTACGGTGAGGACCAGGACATGTGGCCGGTCCATCGCTGGTCCCGGATGCGTCGTCACTCTTGATCAGCAAACGGAGGCGGTCAGCAAACGGAGGAAACGCCTGATGGCCGACTACATCGAATTAGCCCCGGACGCACTCCTGGAACGCCTGGCTCGGACGCTCAAAAAAGAGATCGGCCCGGCGGTTGAGGACGCCTATCCCAAGACGCAAGCCTTCATGGCGGCGGTGGTGCTCCAGAAACTCGCCGGCCAGTTGCGGCTGGCCGACGAACACGCCGCCGCGAGTCAACGCGATTTGCAAGCACTCGCCGAAGAACTTGATCCGCTGACGGTCTCCCAAGAGACACCCCCTTCGCTGCGGGCCGCCGTCAATGCTGTCCGCCAAGACCGCGATACGGCGAGTGTGTCAAGTCTGATTGAAACCCTCTACGCAACCCGGTCCGAGCTGGGTGAGATGCGCTTTGCCGACCTGATGGGCCGTGTCCGCACACGACTCCGCGCCCGTATTGACCGTGAGATGGTGTACGCCGCATGAGCACGACGCAACAGGCGACGGACGAACAGGATATGGCGGAACGCATCCGCCGCTACATTGAGACCCGGCTGCCGAACGCCTCAAACCTGCACCTCGAAGCACTGGAACGGATTGCCGTCGGCTGGTCGCATGAAACCTGGCTGTTTGACGCGCATTGGACGGAGAACGGGGAATCAAAAACCCAGGCTCTCTGTCTGCGGCGTGACCCCGGCAATGCGCTGCTGCGACACTTCTCCGATCTCGGCGTGCAGTTTCGGGTCCTTCAGAGTTTAGCGCCCACACGGCTCCCGACCCCTACACCATACTGGTACGAAAGCGACCCGAGCATTCTCGACAAACCGTTTCTCGTCATGGAAAAAGTCGCCGGGACCTGCCCGAGCCCCTGGGGTTCGGCAGGTAGGAAATTTTACGCCGAGGCTGCCGCGCGGGGGAGCCTGCCAAAGAGTTTTACCCAGGCCCTGGCAACGTTGCATACCATCGATTGGGAAGCGGCCGGCCTGTCGTTCTTGGGCGTACCCGAACCGGGCAACGACTTTGCGCTGCGCGAGGTCCAGAAATGGTGCGAGCTGGTCGAACTCTCGCGGTTAGAGCCACACCCGATCCTGGTCGATCTCATCGGCTGGCTCAAGGCCAACGCTCCGGAAACCCAGCGCCTCACTTTAGTCCACGGAGCCTATCGGACCGGCAATCTGCTCATCGACAACGACGAGATATCGGCGGTCCTCGACTGGGAACTGCAAGTCATCGGCGACCCGATGTACGACGTGGCCTATGTCCTGACCGACCTCAACCGCGAAGGCAGTGATCTTTTATCTCACCTGGTTGAGCGGGACGATTTTTTTCGGGACTACGAGAAAGCTACGGGCATTGAGATCGACGAAGCGGTCTGCCGGTACTACGGCATGTTGTATCAACTGCGCTCGGCCGCTTTCTGGATGAGCGCGGCTGGTCTGTACGCCTCGGGCCAGAGCGATGATATTCGCCTCGCTCGTACAGCTTGGTCCGTGCCCGTTGTCCTGGAAGGCGCGGCGCGGGCCTTGGGCTATTAGCGCGTTTTTCCCGGTGTGGTGCCCTGCTGTGATATTCCAGATGCCCTACGGATGACGGCACGCCTCTTCTGCGAGCGCAAAGCGTGCGTGCGCAGCACGCGGTTGATCTCGGTCTGATAGCCCCGGCCGCCGGGAGCACCTGCTTTGAACCACGCCACCACGTCGGCGTCCAGCCGCAGGGTGATCTGCTGCTTGAGTGGCCGATACAGGAGATTGCGCCGAGTGCCGGACCAATTCCGAATCTCGGGGATGTCACTCGTATCAATCTGCTCGTCGGGCAGAGCCGCAAGTGCTTGGAGCTCCGCCTTTTGCGCCTTGGTGAGTTTCCTAGAAGTTCCCCTCTTCATAGGCTCTCCTTTCGTGCGCCGTTGCTTTCCGAGCGCTGATGATGCGTCCCACTTCAACACCGGTGCCGGGTTCTGGTTGAGGCCAAGTGTGTGACACAATCACGACCACATCACCGATCATGCCAATCGTGTGCCAGCGCTCCTCGTCCGCATACGGGTCGGGTCGATGTGCCATGAGCGGATCGTCGAACACGAGCTGCGCCGTCTCAAAGCTCAGGCCATGCTTTTGCGTGTTGAGGCGGTTCTTGTTTTCGTCCCATGTCCAGCGCAACGGTCCAACCTTGTGTAACTACATTTCAATAGCCACGCTATGATATTTCGTCAACGGTGTTAGCTGAACCTTGACAATAATCGAGCCACGCAGAAAGATGCACCCGGCAACAGGTAAAAGACTTGAGCAATCCATAGCGCACACGACAATAAAGGAGACCGTACTATGAAGCTCGCGCTGTATCTGCCGAATCTCCGTGACAAGATCACGGTCAGTGAAATCGTAGACCTGGCCCGTGAGGCGGAGGACCTGGCCTTCGACTCGGTGTGGTCGCTGGACCGTATCGTGGTGCCCGAAGCCTCGGACCGCCAGGCACTCGAAAAGTCGTTTGGCTTCATGTCGGAGTTTCCGAAGGCGCTGCCGGTGAGTGCCCGGGCGGAGTTCCTGCACGGCATGCCGCTCATTCCGTATCTGGCGGCTCTGACCAAGCGCGTGCGGCTGGGGGTCAGCATCATTGTGACCCCCTATCGCGCTCCCGGCGTGTTGGCCGCCGAACTCGCGACCTGGGATCACCTGTCGGGCGGGCGGCTGAACGTCGGCGTCGGCTCGGGCTGGATGCCGGAGGAGTTCGCCGCCTCAAGCGCCGCTCACGTCTATAAGAAGCGCAACACGCACGTGAGAGAAACGATCGAAGTGATGCAGGGGGTGTGGGCCAACGAGTTGTTCGAGTACCACGGAGAATTCGCCGACTTTCCAAAATGCGGCTTTGGCGTGAAGCCCGTCCAAAAGCCACGGCCACCGATGTTTTTTGGCGGCTTGGGCCGGCCCGACCTCGCGGCCGCGCGCGTGGCCAAGTATGGCCTTGAGGGTTGGATCGGGATCATGGACACGCCGGACGCGATTGCGACCTGGCGAACCGCCATCAAGGCCGAGTTGGAAAAGCTCGGCGGCGGGCATTCCATCGACGCTATCGAAATTTCGAGCATGCTGCCGTTTGAGATCACCCGCGACAAAACGGACCAGACGCCACGGGGCAAGCTGACGCCAACGCTGGTCGGCACCGCAGAGCAGATCGCGGACAATCTCAAACGGTATCGGGACGCCGGGCTGACCATGCCCCTCCTGTGGCCGCCGTTCAGCGGGACACCCACCGCCAAGACCATCGGGGATATGCGACGCCTCGTGTACGACATTCTCCCCAAGGTCTAGCGCGTTTCCCGCGAGGTTGTCATGCCCTCGGCCCGGGCTCTCGTCGGGTGCATCCCATGCACCCTACGGAAGGGAACGGTTGGCTATACGGAATCGTAATGTGCACCAGGGCCGGGGCGGCCGTGTCAGGTTGTGAGCTTTTAGAGCACCAGGCTCGGGCCGCCGTTCTTGCTCCAGTGTTCGTTGTCGTAATACTCGCGCCACTCGTAAATTTTGCCGACCCCCGCTCACTCCAGCTCGGTCATGACGAAGTTCTGGCTGTTCTGTTGCCACTCCAGCGTCACCGTCTGTCCAGGCTCGGGGAAGTCCTCCGCCACACAGCGGCCCGCCACGTCCCGTGCAAACTCCTCGCCCAGCGTCGTGACCCGGACTGTGGCGCGGCCTAATTCCACCCCATCCACCTGCGCCACCACCGGATGCTCGCCATCCCCGAGCAGATTCCAGTTGAACAGCAGCCCAAAGCCGTTGTCCGTATCGCCACAGACCGCGGCCGTGTCCGTCCGCTCCGTCCCATAGGCTGCGGCTTGCCAGCCGAAGTCGCCGATTTCAATGGCGACCTCCTCGGCCTCACACACCCAGCCCGAGATCAGCCCGATACCGCTCTGAAAGGAGTTCGCCCCCGGATTCTCCAGAAATCCCACCCCCGCTTCCCCGGAACGGGTGTCCCCGGTCGGCGCCGCTCCATCCGCAATCACGAAGTTCTGGCTATTCTGTTGCCACTCCAGCGTCACCGTCTGTCCAGGCTCGGGGAAGTCCTCCGCCACACAGCGGCCCGCCACGTCCCGTGCAAACTCCTCGCCCAGCGTCGTGACCCGGACTGTGGCGCGGCCTAATTCCACCCCATCCACCTGCGCCACCACCGGATGCTCGCCATCCCCGAGCAGATTCCAGTTGAACAGCAGCCCAAAGCCGTTGTCCGTATCGCCACAGACCGCGGCCGTGTCCGTCCGCTCCGTCCCATAGGCTGCGGCTTGCCAGCCGAGGTCGCCGATTTCAATGGCGACCTCCTCGGCCTCACACACCCAGCCCGAGATCAGCCCGATACCGCTCTGAAAGGAGTTCGCCCCCGGATTCTCCAGAAATCCCTGGGTAAAGGTGACAACCACTTCGTACGGCCCGGTCGCTCCACTCTGCCCCTGTGCGGACACAAGGACGGGGCCGGCCTGCACGCGAGTTCCGAGGCCGGCGTCCGGTTGCGGCCCGCCCATAGTGGCGGACGCCAAGGCCACTCCGTTTTGCCACAGGGTTCCCCTGATATTGGTCCGGCCGGTCGTGTTCGCAAAGACGAGGCCCCGGTCCGGGGCGGTGACCATAAAATAATCCAGGTCTTCGGCCGGATAGATAGCCCCAGCGGTTGGAGTGGCCAGCTCGATGACACTGGCCTGGGCAGGATGATTGCCGTGTAGGTCCTGGGCAGGACTGCCGCTCCCGCCCCCACCGCCGCCCCCGCCTCCACCGCCACCGCTACTCGGCGGGGTGACCGGGGTCCGGTTGGCTGGAGTTTCGTCGACATCGGTGACGCTGATGGTGACGGTCAGGGTGGCCGTGAGGCCATCCGGGTCGGTGGCGGTAACGGTGACGGTGTAAGTGGTTTTGGTCTCGTAGTCCAAGGCGGCCTCGGTCTGGAGTTGGCCGGTCGACGCGCCCAGGGTAAAGGCGGCCGCGTCGGTGCCGCTCAGACTGTAGGTGAGGGTGTCGCCGTCCGGGTCGGTGGCAGTCAGGGGCGTGCCGATGTTCTGGCTCTTGGCGGTGTTCTCGGCCACGCTGCGCTTAGCCGTGGCGGCGCTGAAGGTCGGAGCCCGGTTGGCTGGGTTTTCGTTGACATCGGTCACACTGATGGTGACGGTCAGGCTGGCCGTGAGGCTATCCGGGTCGGTGGCCGTGACGGTGACGGTATAACTGGTCTTGGTCTCGTAGTCCAAGGCGGCCTTGGTTTGGAGTTGGCCGGTCGACGCGCCCAGGGTAAAGGCGGTCGCGTCGGTGCCGCTCAGACTGTAGGTGAGGGTATCGCCGTCCGGGTCGGTGGCAGTCAGGGGCGTGCCGATGTTCTGACCCGCAGCGGTGTTCTCGGCCACACTGTGCTTGGCGGTGGCGGCGCTGAAGGTCGGCGCGTCGTTCGCGTCGGTCACGCTGATGGTGACGGTCAGGCTGGCCGTGAGGCCATCCGGGTCGGTGGCCGTGACAGTGAAGGTGTACGTAGCCTTGGTCTCGTAGTCCAAGGCCGCCTTGGTCTGGAGTTGGCCGTTGGTCGTGTCGACAGTAAAGCTGGCTGCGTCGATGCCGCCCACACTGTAGGTGAGGGTATCGCCGTCCGGGTCGGTGGCGGTCAGGGGCGTGCCGATGTTCTGGCTCTTGGCGGTGTTCTCGGCCACGCTGCGCTTAGCCGTGGCGGCGCTGAAGGTCGGAGCCCGGTTGGCTGGGTTTTCGTTGACATCGGTCACACTGATGGTGACGGTCAGGCTGGCCGTGAGGCTATCCGGGTCGGTGGCCGTGACGGTGACGGTATAACTGGTCTTGGTCTCGTAGTCCAAGGCGGCCTTGGTTTGGAGTTGGCCGGTCGACGCGCCCAGGGTAAAGGCGGTCGCGTCGGTGCCGCTCAGACTGTAGGTGAGGGTATCGCCGTCCGGGTCGGTGGCAGTCAGGGGCGTGCCGATGTTCTGACCCGCAGCGGTGTTCTCGGCCACACTGTGCTTGGCGGTGGCGGCGCTGAAGGTCGGCGCGTCGTTCGCGTCGGTCACGCTGATGGTGACGGTCAGGCTGGCCGTGAGGCCATCCGGGTCGGTGGCCGTGACAGTGAAGGTGTACGTAGCCTTGGTCTCGTAGTCCAAGGCCGCCTTGGTCTGGAGTTGGCCGTTGGTCGTGTCGACAGTAAAGCTGGCTGCGTCGATGCCGCCCACACTGTAGGTGAGGGTATCGCCGTCCGGGTCGGTGGCGGCGGTCAGGGGGCTGCCGATCTTCTGGCTCTTGGCGGTATTCTCGGCCACACTGCGCTTGGCCGTGGCGGGGCTGAAGGCTGGGTTTTCGTTGACATCGGTGACGCTGATAGTGACGGCGAGGGTGGCCGTACTGCTATCCGGGTCGGTGACCGTGACGGTGACGAAGTACGTAGCCTTGGTCTCGAAGTCCAAGGCGGCCTTGGTCTGGAGTTGGCCGGTCGACGCGCCCAGGGTAAAGGCGGCTGCGTCGGTGCCGCTCAAGCTGTAGGTGAGGGTATCGCCGTCCGGGTCGGTGGCGGTCAGGGGACTGCCGATCTTCTGACCTGCGGCGGTGTTCTCGGCCACGCTGCGCTTAGCCGTGGCGGAGCTGAAGGCCGGAGTTTCGTTGACATTGGTGACGCTGACAGTGACGGTCAGGCTGGCCGTGAGGCTATCCGGGTCGGTGGCGGTGACGGTGACGGTATAACTGGTCTTGGTTTCGTAATCCAAGGCGGCCTTGGTCTGGAGTTGGCCGGTCGACGCGCCCAGGGTAAAGGCGGTCGCGTCGGTGCCGCTCAGACTGTAGGTCAGAGTATCGCCGTCCGGGTCGGTGGCGGTCAGGGGACTGCCGATGTTCTGACTCTTGGCGGTGTTCTCGGCCACACTGCGCGTGGCTGTGGCGGGGCTGAAGGCTGGGTTTTCGTTGACATCGGTCACACTGACAGTGACGGTCAGGCTGGCCGTACTGCTATCCGGGTCGGTGGCCGTGACAGTGACGGTATACGTGGTCTTGGTCTCGTAATCCAAGGCGGCCTTGGTCTGGAGTTGGCCGGTCGACGCGCCCAGGGTAAAGGCGGTCGCGTCGGTGCCGCTCAGACTGTAGGTGAGGGTGTCGCCATCAGCATCGGTAGCGGTCAGGGGGCTGCCGATGTTCTGACTCTTGGCGGTGTTCTCGGCCACACTACGCGTGGCTGTGGCGGGGCTGAAGACCGGAGTTTCGTTGACATCGGTGACGCTGATAGTGACGGTGAGGGTGGCCGTGAGGCTATCCGGGTCGGTGGCCGTGACAGTGACGGTATAACTGGTCTTGGTCTCGTAATCCAAGGCGGCCTTGGTCTGGAGTTGGCCGGTCGACGCGCCCAGGGTAAAGGCGGTCGCGTCGGTGCCGCTCAGACTGTAGGTGAGGGTGTCGCCATCAGCATCGGTAGCGGTCAGGGGGCTGCCGATGTTCTGACTCTTGGCGGTGTTCTCGGCCACACTGCGCGTGGCCGTGGCGGGGCTGAAGACCGGCGCCCGGTTGACTGGAGTGACACTGACAGTGACGGTGAGGGTGGCATCGACCGTGGTGTCGGGCAGACTGTCGGTGACCGTGACGGTGACGGTGTACGTGGTTTTGGTCTCGTAGTCCAAGGCGGCCTTGGTCCGGAGTTGACCGGTGGCCGTGTCGAGCGCAAAACTGGCCGCGTCGGTGCCGCCCAGACTGTAGGTCAGGGTATCGCCGTCGCCGTCGGTGGCGGCCAGGGCCTTGCCGATGTTCTGGCCCTTGGCGGTGTTCTCGATCACACTGCGCGTGGCCGTGGTCCCCTCGGTGAAGGCCGGCGTTGCATTGGCGTTGGCCGCCGTGGGCCAGCGGAGTGAAAGGGGTGAGGACGGGTAGAAGTCGGCTACTTTGGCGTCCTTCGGGTAGGTATAGACTCGGAAATGTCTCGTCGGTTGGCCGGAAGGCGTCGTATAGGTGTACTCGCTCCCGTCGAGATAGACCTCCTTTTCGATTGTCGAAAACTTGGCGTTTGCGCTGACCTGGAGCCGGTATTTGTGGTCCTTCGTTTTCTGCTCTGTGCCCAAATCCCAGCTCAGCTTCCATTTCGACCCGGAAGATTCGGAGACGCTCAGGTTCTGCGGTGCGGGAACAATCTCTTTGGTGAGCCAGGCGAGGCCGTAGGCCAGGTCGTAGGCCAGGTCGTCGCCGTCATTAGCGCTGTCTCCATCTGATTTGACATCCACCTCCAGGCGATAGTCGCCAGCCGCCAGCTTGACCTCTATGAGTTCGACGTTGGAGGTCGAGCTGTCACTGTGCGCGACCCGTGTCTCGTCCTCGTCGTACACGCTGACCTCGTAATCGGGGAGATAACTGCTGAGGTCGTCATCGTCGGCAATATATCTGTGCCAGGCCAGGACCGCGGAAAACATGGACTCCGCGTCGAGGCTGAGGGGGTAGGTGTTGACATCCCCTTCCGCCAAGCCGGTCGCGTAGTCCCAGCCGTGGCTACCCACCGCTTCCGCGCTGTCGTCGTCATCCGCGCTGTCTGCGTCTTCCGCACTGGTCGCGTCGAACTCGCCCGCGTCGAGGATGTTATAGGCCGCCAACACGTGCAGATGCCCGGCGCCGTATTTCGGACTGGTGGGCAGCGTGTCCGAGGTACGCTGCCACTCGCCGTAAAAAAACAACGGCAAGGCATCCGAACTGGTCGTCCATCCGAGGCTGAGCCGGTAGTTGAAGCGCGTGGCGCCGGCCATCAGGATGGCCTTGATGACCTCACTGTTGTCGGCATTGGTCACCGCACTGTCCACATTGGCCCGCTCGAGCAGCATCGCGGCCGCGGAACACACGACGGGGGTCGCGTAACTCGACGCCGTACCGGTGCTTGCCCGGGCAATCAGGTCCGGTTTATAGCGCGGCTTCCCATGATCGTTCAGCTTGGCGCCATCAAAGTTGTTCGTGTTGACGTAATACTGATCGACCACAAGGCTGTTATAGGCCATGCCGCTGGTGGTCCAGTTGCCCGAGCTCAAGCTGCTCTGCGCCGTGCAGGCGACTATGTCGTTCCGCTCAACGAATCTATCGAACTGCCGGACGAGTGTGGCGTTTGACCCGCCATTGGTGTTGCTCACATTCAGCAGCTTCGCCGGCGTAATCGTCTCATTGTCGTAACTGGTGGCGGGATACAGGAGGGTGCTGCTCATCGTGGGGAAAAACGCCCGCAGGTCGGCGGTGTCGGCCGTATGAAATTTGTCCAGATCCTTCGAGAAGGTCGAATATCTCGTATAGATATTAGGATACGTGCTGAGTTCGCTCAGCAATTTGGCCACCGTCTCGCTATGTCTGTTTGAGCCTTCGTAGTCGAACAAATGCTTCACGTCACCGATTGAGTCGGGGGTATGACTGCTTTCGGCTTGCAGGATGGTGAGCCCTTTTCCGGTGGGCAGATAGCGGTCGAATTTCTGCAGCAGTTCCTGGTAGCCGCTGTATTTGGCGAAGTTGTAATTGCTGACATACCAGGGGTATTTGTCAGGGTCAGTATAAAAGTCCTTTATCTCCTTGAAACGGTCTGCCGAGAGTTGGTTGAAAGCTGTGGTGTGGTCGAAGTCCGCTGTCGCCCGGACGGGCCCGAGCAGCAGGGCCGCCGCCAGCAGGGCTATCAGCCGGCTGACGGCGGGACGAGTCCGGTGCAGCCGCGGCGCGGGGGAGGCTCCGCCCGGTTGCCCACGGGCTCGGGTTTCAGCCGCGCGCTGCCGGCCGTGCGCTCCGCTCGCTGTGCTGGCTGCTGGTATCACTCTTCGAGCCTGCCTCGCCGAATGCGGTCCGTCCTGGGCTCATCACACAGGAAAACACAGCGAACAGTGGAAAGGAAGAGTCGGCCTCGGGGCGCGGCTGGCCCGACCCCGCAGGGGACTGGTGCGTAGGACGCACCCTACTACCGGACCCTCTCCCGTAGGGTGCGTCCTACGCACCAACTGCTTGACTAGAGCAGTTTACGATAAGTTGTAGCCGTGCCAGTCCGCTCTCGTCATGCCGGACCCCGGATCGTGTCCGGGGCAGGCTTTGATCCGGCATCCAGTCCTTCGACTTCGCTTTGCTACGCTCAGGACGAACGGGGGGCCGGGGGCCGGGATTCCTGCTTTCGCAGGAAAGACAGACGGCTACACAGCATCGTAATTTGTTCTAGGGGCAATTCATGAATGGCCCCTACGGCTTCCAAGACGTGTGATGCGTATTGTGTTGCATACCCCCCCCGAGCCGCCCGTCCGCGCCCTCACCCGGCCCCCGTATCCAGTACGGGGCAGGCTCTGCGGGCCACTCTCTCCCAGCGGGCGAGGGGGTGGGGTGAGGGAAAAGCCGCCGGACCAGTTCATTTGCACCACACGTCAGCAGGCGAGTGGTCAAGCGGAACCAGTATGATATGAGGGAATGCCCACAAGGAGGAAAAAATGCCGACATTCAGAACCGACGACGGAGCCGAGCTGCACTATCAGGTCGAGGGTCAGGACTGTGGCAATCCTGACCTGATTTTCATCCACGGCTGGTGCTCGAACCTGAACCACTGGCAGGAGCAGGCCGCGTATTTTCGGGACACCCATCGCATTCTGCGCATGGACCGGCGCGGCATGGGCCAATCGACCACGCCGGGCACCGGCCATACGCCCCGACAGCACGCCGCGGACATCGCGGCCCTGGCCCGCCACGAAGGCTTCACCAAGGCGGTGGCGGTCGCTCACGCCGGCGGCGGCCCGGCGGGGGTCGCTTTCAGCCACGACTACCCGGACCTGGTGCGCGCCTTTATCCTGGTTGACTCGGCGGTGATGCCCGAAGCCGACCTCGATAACCCCACCACCGGGAC
Source organism: uncultured Binatia bacterium (SeqCode) (assembly GCA_965232605.1). Taxonomy (GTDB): domain Bacteria; phylum Desulfobacterota; class Binatia; order Bin18; family Bin18; genus Bin18. The sequence goes on from CBDDQA010000006.1 coordinate 1,560,188, forward strand.
CGAGCGGTTTTACGCCGAGATGGTCGCCAAACTCACGGCCCCGGACGGCGAGCCCTATTTCCGCGAGCTATACACCAGCTTTTTTGGTCCCCAGGCCGACCGGGCTATGGTCGAGACCGCGGTCGGTGAGGCCTGTCGCACGCCCGTAGACGTGCGCGTCAAGGAAATCCGGCTGATGGCTGCCGACTCCGCCACACTGGCCGCGGCCATGTCGCAGCCGACACTGGTCATGGTCGGCCCGTGGATGGCGGACGCTTTTCCGCAGGCGGCCGACCTGAAGCATCTGAAATCCTGTTTCAAGCAGGTCGAGTTTGCCCAGGCCATTGGCACGGGCCACTTCCTGCAGCTCGAAGTCCCGGACCAGGTGAATGCCTTTATCACGAGCTTTGTGTCCAGGTTGGCCGCGTGACGCTTCGTTGAAAGGACTCGGACATGCCGGTTCAAACATTCGCTCCCATGAGCAAAGACTTTCCGACCTTTGACTGTGACGCCCATGTGACCGAACCGCCCTGGATTTGGGAGCGGGCCAAGGACTGGCTGACCAAGGACGAACTGGAAGCCCTCAAGGCGACCATGTGGTTCGACACCGAGAGCCAGCAACTGATTGTCAACGGCGTGCCTGGGTCGGGTATAGGCTCGCAACTGATCGGCGGCCGGCGGGGTCGCATCCACGCCATTTCCTTTGCCGGGCCGGGGCTGAAACACGATATCCAGCGTGCCCTGTACGTTCGCAACCTGCACCCCAAGACCGCGCTGACGGCCGAGCAGGCCGACTATCTGGACCACAAGGGTTCATACAAGCCGCGCGAGCGGCTGCGGGATATGGACATTCAGGGCATCGACCAGGTGATGATTATCCCGACCGATATCGACACCTATCCCTGGCTGCAAAATGCGCTCGGGGCCAAGGCCATGTGCAAAGCCTATAACGAGTGGGCGTATGACTACTGTCAGGAAGACCCCGAGCGGCTGTATTTTGCGGCCATGCTGCCCATGCAGGACCCGAAGTACGCGGCCCGGGAAGTCTATCGGGTGGCGGACAAGGGCTGTCGGGTGGGTCTGGTCCGGCCCGTGGACGCCATGGGCAATTACCCCCTCCAGCCCAAGTATGAGCAGGTGTGGCGGGCCATGGAGGAGACCGGTGTGGTGTACGGTATGCACCCCTTTCCGGCCTTTGGCTCGCTCAAGCCGGCCGGCTATGCCGAACAGTACTCGGGCGCGGAGTTGATCGCCCGGACCATTATCTCCGCGGGGCTGCCCCACTCGTTTCTGACCAATGTCCAGAATTTTCAGGCCGAGGCCGGGCTGTGGGTCACCATGGTCCTGATGTCGGGCTTTTTTGAGCGTCATCCCCGGCTGCGGGCCGCGGTGTTTGAAGCCTCCTCGACCTGGCTGAGCTTTCTGCTCGACCGCTGCGATAAGTTCTACAAACTGTACCGCAACGAGCGTGAGTTGCCGCCGCTCACGCGCCTGCCGAGCGAAACCTTTTTCGCCCACTGCGTGACCGGCTTTGAGGGCGATGAGGCTCCGCCCTCGCGTCTGCCCGAGTTCTATAAGGACATCCTGGCCTGGTCGTCGGATGTCTACCATCACGACGGCGACGATGTGTGGCGGGCGCTTGAGACCATGCGCGCGTGTGAGCTGCCGGAGTCCTACCAGCGCCGATTCCTGGGAGACAACGCGCGCAAGCTCTACCATATCGAGGCCCCGAAAACCTTCATCCGGGAGCGGGTGACCGCAATTGAACGGCCGGACTGGTGGCCGACCGAGGCCGAGGTCAAGCGGGCCCTGGAGCCCGAGGCCGCCCTCAGCCGGCCCCCGCGCGAGCGCGGCCGGCGGCCCAACGGCCGGGCGGCCGCAGGAGCCCGGGCATGACCAAGCGTTTTGCCGTTTTTGATGCCAACTCCCACATTGTTGAGTCGCCCGCGCTCTGGGAGACCTATCTGGAGCCGGACTATCGTGCCCTGGGCAAATTCTCCCTGTGGCGGGAAGACGGCCAGTACGCCTCCTACCTCAAAATCAACGGCGAGGCCCACCACGACCAGGTCAACCCTAACATCCCTCGCTACGCCATCTGGCGACCGGGCATGACCTGCGAGCAGGTCGGAGAGCTCGACCCCGATACCCGGCACGCCATGACCGAAGGGGCGGCTGACCCCCAGGCCCGGCTGCGGGACATGGACGCCATGGGCGTAGATCAGACCTTGCTCTACCCGACCTGGTTTGCCGAGGGCTTCCCCCTGGTCAAGGACCCGGACAGCGCCAACGCCCTCGCCCGGGCGTATAACAACTGGATCGCCGACTTCTGTCAGGCCGCGCCCGACCGCCTGTACGCCGCGGCCATGATCCCCCTGCAAAACATGGATTATGCGCTGGCGGAACTGCAACGGATCGTGTCCATGCCGTGCTTTCGGGGCGTGTTTCTGCGGCCGCTGTTCGTACAGGGACGCTATTATACCCATCCCTACTACGATCCGTTCTGGGCCGAGCTTGAGCGCCTCGACCTGACGCTGGCCGTCCATCCGGCCAGCGGTTTATGGAACCCGGAGTGGACCTCCCACGCCCCGTTTATCGAGAAGGTCAACCGTCGGCTCACGCAAGTGACCCTGTTCAGAGAGGCCGGCGGCGGCCCGTTCGCGGGCGGTGGTAACGGGCCGAATTTTACCTTCGGCGCCCAGCAGCCGATCGGGCATCCGGTCGCGCCGATCCTGTCTCCGTGGCTGGATAATCATATGTTCGTGGCCGCGACCCTGATCGGTTTTACCGTCATGCAGCGCTACCCGAAGCTGAAGGTGGTGATGGCCGGCGGGCAGGCGTCCTGGATGGAAGAGGTGCTGGAGAAGATGGAAGCGTCTACCCTGACGATTCCACCCCTGCACTACTATCCGGTGCGGACCGATGTGGAAGACATGTGGGAAGAGGGCCGGGTACTGCTCGCCTTTGACGCCGAGGAGCGGCTGATCCGGCAGTTGCCCCACACCTTTGCCCACAAAATCGTCTGGGGCTCGCGCTATCCGCAGCAGGATACGACCAGCGCCTGGGAAGCGATTGAGACCCTGAGCCAGGCCAATATCGACGAGCCCAGCCTGGCCCGGATGCTGGGCGGCAATGCCGCCGAACAATTTGGCATCGAGCTGGTCCAAAAGGTGGAATAAGGGAACGTTGCCCGGACAAGAGACAAGAGAGAAACCATGGCTGCTTCGCACCGCTCGTTTCATCACGATCTGTTCCCCGCCTATATTCGGTATCCCGTGCTGGTCTTGACCTACGTCCTGCTCAAACCGCTGCTGTGGCTAGTCCATGCGGCCGGGTATACGGACCGATTCTGGACCGCCGTCGGCCGCAAGATGAAGGCCAAGATGCTGACCAGCCATGATTTTGGCGACTACCGTCCCAGCCGGCACGATGTGGTGGTGTGTACGTTTCCCAAATGCGGCACGAACTGGACCATGCAGATCGCCTATCAGATCGCCATGCGGGGCCAGGGCGAGTTCGGGCATATTCACGATGTCGCTCCGTGGCCCGATTTTGCCCGGCAGGACCTCGTCGTGCCCCTGTCGGACGAGACCGCCCGCCGGGCCGCGCCGACCGGCCTGCGGGTGATTAAAACCCACCTGGAGTGGGAGCGGATTCCCTATACCCCGGACGCCCGCTACATCTGTATTCTGCGCGACCCCAAGGACGCCTTTGTGTCGAATTATCCCTTTGTCCGTGATGTCATGTTCGGCCCGCTGATGCCGGCCGTGCCGGTCTGGCTGCGGCTCTTCTTTTCCGCTGACACGCCGTTCAACTGGTCCGAACACCTGCACAGCTACTGGAAAAACCGCCACCTGCCCAACCTGCTGATCCTGACCTTTGACGAGATGACGCAGGACCTGGCCGCAGCCGTGCGGCGCATTGCCGAGTTCATGCAGGTCGAGTTGACCTCAGAAGAATTTGCCGAGGTATGCGAGAAGAGTTCATTCGCCTATATGAAAAGCATAGACGAGAAGTTCAAACCACCGGCGCTCACCCCGTGGTCGTCGCCCAACCGGCAGATGATCCGTCGTGGAGTCAGCGGTGGGTCGTCCGAGCTCTTATCTTCCGAACAGCAGGATTTCATCGATACGACGTGCCGAGCCGAGCTGGCACGGCTTGGCAGTGACTTTGCGTACGACGCGGTGTGGGGCAAGCAAGCCGGTGGGAAGGACACGGCAACCGCCGTGCAGAGCGCCGAACAAGCCGGTGTGTAGCGATATTTCTCAACACCTGTACCCATGGTAGAGTGATCCACATGCCCAGAGCGCAGCCCTTAGAAAAGCCTCAAGCCTCTCAACCGGCCGGATTGTATGAACAGGACTTCTTCGCCTGGGTTGAAGAACAGGTGGGAGCGCTACGGTCCGGCCAGACGCACAGGCTGGATATCGAGAACTTGGCTGAGGAGATTGAGGACATGGGGAGAAGCCAGCGACGGGCGGTGAAAAGCGCGCTCATCATCATCCTGAGTCATCTCCTGAAGTATCGCTATCAGCCAGACCGTCGGACCAATAGTTGGCGGGCAACCATACGAGAGCACCGACGCCGCGTGCGCGACGAACTGGCCGACAGTCCAAGTCTTCGACCGTATATTGAACGCATTCTTGATGATTGCTACCAGGACGCGCGTGAAGCGGCCGCGGATGAGAGCGGCTTGCCCATTGTGACGTTTCCGGCCGCTTGCCCGTTTGTTCTGGAGCAGGTCCTTGAGCGGAATTTTTTGCCGGAGTCGAATTGAGAGGAGCATGTCAATGAACGTGATCGATGGTGACAGCCACTTTATGGAGCCGCTTGACCTCTACCCCCGCTATATTGACCCGGCCTTTCGGGAGCGGGCCATGCGGGTGGAAAAGGACGCGACCAGCGGGGAGCCGGTCATTCTGGTGGACGGCAAGCCCCTCAAGCTGGTCAACGCCACCGACCTGCTGGCCGCAGTGGTGGCCTACGGGCAGAAAGAAATGGGCCGGGACGTCGGCCACTTCGATCAATATCTGGCGCTCAGCCCGGATTGGCAGAATATGGACAAGCGGGTCGAGTTTTTGGATGCCGAAGGTATTCACGCCCAGGTCATCTACCCCACGCTCGGCCTCTTATGGGAAGGCACCGTGGAGGACCCGGTCTTTGCCGACGCCCTGAGCCGGGCCTATAACACCTGGGCGTTTGAACTGTGTTCCGGCCATAGCGACCGGCTGTTTCCCGCGGCGCATATCTCTCTGCGTGACGCAGAGCTGGCCGTGCGCGAACTCAACCGGGTCGCCAGGCTGGGCTGCCGGACGATCTTTGTGGCCGCGGCTCCCATCAACGGTCGTAGCTTCGGCCACCCGGATTTGGACCCCATCTGGGCTGCCGTGCAGGACCTGGACCTGAGCGTCGGCATCCACCTGACCGGCCACAAGCATTCGACCGGGCGGGAATGGTACCGCGACCGCGACCCCGGCATGATGTTCGTGACCATGAATCTGATCCAGGACCCACGTATGGCGCTGACCACCATGGTCTACGATGGTGTGCTGGAGCGCTTCCCCCGCCTGCGGGTGGCCACTATAGAAGCCATGGTCGGCTGGATAGGCGAATGGCTGGAGCGACTGGACTACCGGTATAAATACATGGGTCATACCTCGCAGATGGAGCGCCCGGCGTCCGAATACTTCGAGCGCAATATCTGGATTAACGGTGATCCCGAAGAGCGGATGTTTCCCCTCATCGTCCAGTTTGCCGGGGACGAAAAATTCTTTGTCGGCTCCGACTACCCCCACGCGGAAGGTTTTGTGGAGCCGGTGCGCAAAGCGCGCGAAACCCTGTCTTCGCTGCCGCCCGAGTCGGTGGATAAAATTCTGGGCGGGAATGCCGGTCGCTTCTTTGGGATTTGACGGGCCACCACGATTGTCGCCAAGTGAGGCAGCGCGACGGTCCCAGTCCCAGCTTGTGTACCTCTCCGGTCTGGGTGGCTGACCGGCTGGGCAATGTCGCGCGTGCAGCAGTCACCGAGAGGCCATCATGACTCTGAAAAGGCTCCTTGGAATTATTCTCACTCTTAGCGTGAGTAGTGGGAGCATGGCAGACAGCGGAGGCGCATTGAGCTCATCGCTTAAAACTTTCCTGAAGACACAAAAGTTAATCTCCGTGGCCACCAAGCGCCCCAATGGCGACTGGAGCCGCCCGGCCCCTATCTGGTTCGCGTATGAGGATGATGCGATCTATTTCATCACTGCTCCGACCTCATTCAAAGCCCGCCGGATTCGGAGGGGGAGCCCGGTCCTGGTCTGGCTGGACGAGAAGCGAGATCCAGCTTTTAGCGGGGAAACCCAAATCGTAACCGATCCCGTGATCCTAGATCGGATCAATGCGGCATATAAGAAAAAATACTGGGTGGCCTGGTTGACGTATTGGGCTATGCCGCTGGCCGGACGGGTTCAGGCCAGCAAGATGGTTGCCGTCCGAGTCACACCCCGCCGATAGGGGACCTCCGTATGGTAGCAGCGTGGCAGGAGAACCGGGGCCTCCGTTTACTGTGGATGGTGCTCGCCGGTGTGGTCATCGTATCGTTCGGCGCGTTGCTCTATTACGGCCGCGAAGTCTACCAGATGGCACCACCGGTTCCGGAGCGTATCCTGACTCCTGGCGGTACGGTTGTCTTCACCGGAGACGATATTCGAGCGGGTCAGGATGTGTGGCGCTCAATCGGCGGACACGAGTTGGGGTCCATCTGGGGTCATGGCTCCTACACGGCCCCGGACTGGACCGCTGACTGGTTGCACCGCGAGGCAGTCTGGCTGCTCAACCACTGGGCACACGCGGAAAGGGGACGTAGCTATGAGGATATTGAAGAAGAACACCAAGCCGCCCTTCGGGCTCGGCTCCAGCGTGAAATGCGGACGAACACCTATGACCCCGCGGCAGAAACGATAACCGTATCGGAGTTAAGAGCGAGGGCCCTTCACGAGGTGCAGGCGCACTACCTCGGTCTGTTTGGTCTGGACCCTCAGTATGACGCCCTGCGCGAGAGCTATGCGATGCCGGCGGGGACGGTGGCCACCCCTGAGCACGCGCGCCAACTGACCGCCTTCTTCTTCTGGGCGACCTGGGCGTGTGTGACCGAACGGCCCGGCGAGGTCATAACGTATACAAACAACTGGCCGCCCGACAGGCTAGTTGGAAACGTTCCAACGGGGGTGATGATCGTCGTTTCAGTGGCGAGTTTTGTCCTGCTGTTGGGCGGCATTGGCGGGCTTGCCTGGTTCTACGCCGCAACGCGGGAATTCTGGCGTAATATGCATGACCGGCCATCTAGCGATCCCCTCCGAGGGCTGACGCCCACCCCCTCAATGTATGCCACTCAGAAGTACTTCTGGGTCGTTGGGGCGCTGCTGATTGTCCAAATGTTGATGGGCATTGTCACGGCCCATTACGGAGTCGAAGGAACCGGCTTCTACGGTATCCCCCTGGCCGACTGGCTGCCGTACTCTCTGGCCCGGACCTGGCACGTTCAACTTGGCATCCTGTGGATTGCAACGTCCTGGCTGGCGACCGGTCTGTGCCTTGCCCCGGCCATTGCCGGGCGAGAACCTGGCTGCCAACGTCTGGGGGTCAACGTTCTTTTTGTCGCCCTTGTCTTTGTTGTTGCCGGCTCGATGGCGGGCCAAGCCCTGGCAATCCATCATCAGTTAGAGGGCGGAACTAACTTCTGGTTTGGGCACCAGGGGTTTGAGTACGTTGAACTGGGGCGCTTTTGGCAGATTCTGCTGCTTGTCGGGCTCTTTCTCTGGGTGGGTCTGATGCTCCGTGCGTTGTGGCCGGCGCTGTGTACCGCCCAGGGAGCAAACAAACAGTTACTCGGCATCTTTGTCCTGGCCGTGATCTCTATTGCGCTGTTTTACTCCGCGGGGCTGATGTGGGAGCGGCACACGAACCTGGCCATTGCGGAGTATTGGCGCTGGTGGGTCGTCCATCTGTGGGTGGAAGGATTTTTCGAGGTTTTTGCCGTCACGGTAATTGCTTTTGCGTTCACCCGATTGGGACTCGTCCGGGTGCGCTCGGCGACAATGGCGATATTATTCACCACGATTCTGTATCTGACCGGTGGCGTCCTCGGGATGTTTCATCATCTCTACTTCACCGGGACAACGCCCATCATTCTGGTCCTGGGCGGGACGTTCAGCGCCCTGGAACTCATGCCGCTGGTTCTCATCGGCTTTGAAGCCTATGAGAACTGGTCGGTGGTCCATCTCACGCCTTGGGTCAAGCACTATAAATGGCCGATTTACTGGTTTGTTGCTGTGGCTTTTTGGAATCTGGTCGGGGCGGGTCTGTTTGGGTTTCTCATTAATCCCCCCATTGCGCTGTACTATATGCAGGGTCTCAACACGACCCCTGTGCATGCCCATACGGCCCTGTTTGGCGTGTACGGCATGCTCGGAATAGGTTTGTCCCTCTTGAGTCTCCGGCTGCTCACCATGCGCCAGGAGTGGAACACAACGGCACTCGGATTTGCGTTCTGGGCAATGAATATCGGCATGGGGTTACAGGTGCTCCTCAGTCTCCTGCCGGTCGGGCTGGCGCAGACCTGGGCAAGCGTAGAACACGGGATGTGGTATGCTCGCTCGGCCGAGTTCTTACAAACGCCCGTGCTCGATACGTTTCGGTGGCTGCGAGTGATTGGAGACACGATTTTCGCAATAGGCATACTGGCGTTCGGCTGGTTTCATCTTGGCCTCTCAGCGGGCTGGTCTGTCAAGGGAACACGGACCGATGTCTTCGCCGCAGAAGGGCAGACGACGCCAGAGACGGTGTCACACCCATGAGGGATGGATGACGCTACGATGTCAGCACCGTTTTATGAGCGAATACCTACGGATGAGCTGTTCTCTATTCCTGCGGTGAAGTTGCCGCAGCAAACACGCGGATAAAGCCGGCGAGGCGCTTTCTGTACAGGGCGGTATTTTTCCAATCGCCTTTCGCGCCAGTCGACGCGGCAACAAGCAGGTCTGCTGCCGACATTGCCGTAAGCCCTGATTTTTTTAGATCCAGTTCGCCTTTTCGGACGGCCTCTTGGAGGGCGGCGGAGAGCAGTTTACAGAAATTTTCGCGTCCTTCGCGATACACATCTGCCGCTAATCCCGAGCCCGCCTGAATAATATCGTCAGCATGCGGCGCTGCTGCGATCATTTCCAGGGGCTTTACCGACCAGGCTTCAAAAGCGGAGATCACACGCTTCCAGATTGGGCCGGAATGCTGGAGTTCCACCGCTGCCTCTTGCAACTGAGAGGTCATGATGGAATGTGCTAGGGCCAGAAAAATAGCCGACTTGTTCTCGAAGTGCTCGTACAGCGCTGGTCTTGAAATATGAGCGAGACGGGCGATGTCCTCCATCCGCGTCCGTTCCAAGCCGTACTGAAAGAAACAGGTTTGGGCGGCCTCTAAAATCGCGGCGCGTCGGCTTTCACTACGCGTCTGTTCTACGGCCATGCTCATAGTCGAGACATCATGACAGACCCTGCCGGCCTGTCAATTTCCTTACCCATTATGAGAAATGGAATAACTTATTGACATAATAAGTCAATCTGTCAGAATGTCATCTCTCAACAGAAGCAACTCAGTCGAAGGAGGAGCGACTATGGCGTGGAGCGAAAAGGACGTTCCGGATCAAACCGGACGACTTGCGATTGTGACCGGTGCAAATAGCGGTATCGGCCTGGAGACGGCCCGCGTTCTGGCACAAAAAGGCGCTCAGGTGATCCTCGCCTGTCGGAATAAAGAAAAAGGCGAAGCCGCGTGTGCGGATATTCGGCACAGCGCTCCGCAGGCCAAGATCGAATGTCAACCACTCGACTTGGCGAGCTTGGAGTCCGTTAAAACGTTCGCTGAGAATTTTACCGCCGCCTATCAAAACCTCGACCTGTTGATCAACAACGCGGGGATCATGATGGTGCCTGCTTTGGAGCGGACAGCGGACGGTTTCGAGCGACAGTTTGGCACGAATCATCTCGGCCACTTTGCGCTGACCGGGCGCTTACTGGCGCTCTTACTCAAAACAGAAAACGCACGCGTTGTGACTGTGAGCAGTATCATGCATCGGTATAGCCCCCTGCATTTCGACAATCTGGATGCGGAAAAGAAATATTCACCGAGCAGGGCGTATAGCTATAGCAAGCTGGCCAATCTGCTGTTCATGCGAGAGCTGCAACGTCGCTATCACACGGAGAAAGGCTCTCTGCTCTCCACCGCGGCCCACCCTGGGTCAACCCGCACCAATCTCCAGCAGTATAAACCAGGTTTTCGGCTTCTCATGAGTTTCCCGCTTATAGCGCAAGACCCGCCGGCCGGCGCGCTGCCAACGCTCTATGCGGCCACGGCTGGGGATGTCAGCGGCGGTGACTACTTCGGGCCTGGCGGTCCATTCAAGATGACCGGCCCGCCGGCTCAGGCGTATATGAGCAAGCACGCCCGGAACGACGAGAGCGCCACCAGGCTGTGGGAACTGTCGGAGCAGCGCACGGGTGTAACGTATGCCGCAAAAGAGTAACGTATCCAGCATCTAGTCTCTATATGGAGGACACGTTTACTCTTTTAGTTCCTAAAGGAGGACATATATGAGCCTGGCTTGTGAACCCGAGATTGGCCGCATCTTTGTTGATCCCCAGGCGTATGCCGACCTTGATATCTGGCACGAGAGCGCCGCCCAGCTTCGACGCGAGAGCCCCGTCCTGCGTGTCAACGCCGAAGGCTATGATCCGTTTTGGGCAATCACTCGGCATGCTGACGTGACCGAAATTGAGCGTCGGAACGACATTTTCTGGAACACCATGAACTCCACCCTGCGTGAACGCGGTGCGGCTGAGGCCGCCCGTGCCCAGGGGGCCGCTATCAAGACCCTGATCCATATGGACGGTACCGAGCACCGAGCCTATCGACAGATCACCAATGATTGGTTCAAGCCGGCCAACTTGCGCCGAACGCTTGAGGTCGAAATGAAACGACTCGCCCGTCTGTTTGTCGACCGCATGCTCGAATTCGATGGAGGGTGTGATTTTGCGGCGGACATTGCGCTGTATTACCCGCTCCGGGTGATTATGAGCGTACTCGGGGTGCCTGAATCTGACGAGCCGCTCATGCTGGCGCTGACACAGAAACTCTTTAGCGGCGAAGACCCGGACTTTGGCGGTGACCGGGAGAAAGCCGTCATCTCTGCCCTGCGTGACATGATGCAATACTTTAACCACATGACCGCAGACCGGCGCGCTCGGCCTCGGAATGATATCGCCTCGACCATTGCCAACGCGACGCTCAATGGCGAGCCTTTGGGCGACTTTCAGACGCTTGGGTATTACATCATTATTGCGACCGCAGGCCACGATACCACGTCGAGCTCACTGGCCGGCGGCCTGGCGGCATTACTCCAGCATCCCGACCAGTTCCGTGCGCTACGTGATGATCTCAGCCTTCTCGACACTGCGATTGACGAAATAATCCGCTGGGTCTCGCCGGTGCGCCATTTTCTTCGGACCGCGCAACGAGACTACCTGTTGAACGGCACGCCCATTCAGACCGGTGATGTACTGCTGTTATCGTATTTGTCGGCCAATCGTGACGAGACCGTCTTCTCCGAGTCAGACCGCTTCGATATTCGACGCAAGAATGCGGCAGACCATCTTGCTTTTGGCCTGGGGGTTCACTTTTGTTTAGGGGTACATTTGGCCCGAATGGAAATGAAAATCTTCTTTCAGGAGCTGCTGTCACGTCTCGACTCGATTGCACTGAACGGAGAACCCGAGTACACAGCAACTACGTTTGTTGGCGGTCCCAAGCACGTCCCGATTCGCTACCGTATTCGGCCGACTCGGTAAATTCCAATAGGAGAATGGAACAAACAATTGTGAGAAAACGTATGATCACTATTATTTCCGTATTGGCCGGCCTCTCCGTCCTCGCCGCGGCCTACCATCCGCTCGTGCCGATCATCCTGCAATCCGAGCGGCACGGACTGCTGAGCGATGGGGTCATGCTCATTACCCTCAAGCAGCGCGACTCGTCGGAGCTGAAAACCTTTCCGGTGGATTATATGCGCGAGGGGAATATGGTCTATATCGGGAGTGATTCCGACTGGTGGAAACACCTTGAGGGCGGGGCGGAAGTCACCATGCTCATCCAGGGAACGGAGGTCAGCGGCTGGGCCACCCCCATTCTCGATGATTCCGAGCGCAGCGGTGCGGGGTTCAGGAAGCTGCGCCCGTGGACCTATATGCGGGCGGAATGGACCGGCGCGGTTTTCGTTGAGGTCAGAATCCAAGACCAAACGTAGGACAACAAAAACTGACCGGGACCTGTACGGGCCAGCTTCCAGTTTCACAAGCGGTATGACCGCTGAGTAGAATCGGAGTAAAGAGAGAACACCGTGCAGGATTTGAAAGATAAAGTTGCCGTTGTCACGGGTGGTGCGAGTGGGATTGGTAAGAGTATCGGCTTGGCCTTAGCCGAAAAAGGTACACACGTGGTCGTGGCAGACATCGAGCAAGCCAGAGCGGAAGAGGCCGCCCGGGAGATCGCCCAGGGCGGAGTGCGGACCCTGGCAGTGCAGTGTGACGTATCGGACCTGAGTGCGGTGGAAAAACTCGCCGGGCGTGCCTGGTCGCATTTCGAGCATGTGGACCTGCTGTTTAATAATGCCGGAGTAGTCGGTGGCGGTCCGCTTTTAGACACTCCGGCGAGCGAGCTGTACTGGCTCTTTAACGTCAATGTCTTTGGGGTCTGGTACGGCTGCAAAGTTTTTGGGCAACGCTTCCGAAACCAGGGTACGCCAGCCCACATTATCAACACGGGCTCGGAGCATAGCCTGGGGGTCCCGCACGTGCAGGCTGGTTTCTATACCGCAACGAAACACGCTGTCCTGGCCCTATCTGATGTGCTGCGCCGAGAGGCACCTGACAACATCAGCGTGAGCATTCTCTGTCCGGGGATCGTCAAAACAGACTTGTGGAACGCGACGCGGAATCGGCCCGAAGCGTTTGGCGGTCCGGAGGACGGGTCCCCCCAGGCCCAACTCTTAATGGCAGCCGGCATGGATGTCCGTGAGATTGGCCGCCAGGCCGTTGCCGGCGTTGAGCGAGGCGATTTCTATATTGTCACCCATTCCCACGTCCGCAAAGGCGTCGAGGAGCGGTCCGCCGAGATTCTGACCGCGTTTGATGTCCAAGCGCCATATAACGAAGGCGATGACAAGTATGATGTGAATGCCATGATCGAGGAATTGATGGCAGCCGCGCAAGCAACGAGACAGAATTGAGAGTGACAAACCACGACCCGACTAAATCCACACCAGGATCACCCCCAGTTTTGGCCGGTGAGGTGACGGGCTCCAACCGTACCTGATGCCGGGTGGGGGGACGACCTCGTCACGGCTCACTCGTGGCTCTCGGGCACGGACTAGAGCAAAATTCACATGAGTGTAGCGTCTACCGGCCGCCGCGCGTTTCCCGAGAAGTAGGGTGCGCCCTGCGCACCGGGTCAAGATGGTGCATGGGATGCACCCTACGGAACTCTGGAGAGCACCTCGCTCCACCACGGAGGAAACTGCTCTAGCCTAGAGCGGCCTGCACTCAGCCCGTTGTTCCCCGACGGAGCACGGACAGCACACACGCACACAAACAGACCCCCGCGCAGACCAGGAACACGTCCTGGAAGGCCGGCACAAACGGGTCCGCATACGCCCCGGAGCCGGACGCCGCATACACCATCTTGCGGCCGGCAAACAGCGTACTGGCGCCGGTCACGCCGAGGACGACGCCCAGCGTCCGCATCATCTGGCTCATCCCGCCCGCGACCCCCTGCTGGTCGCGGGGAATCGCCCCCATCACAAAGCTCATATTGGGCACCTGGAAGAGCCCGACGCCCGCTCCAACCAGGCCGAGCGTCAGCATGGCCGACAGGGTGGCGGTTTCGCCGGATAGCGTACTCATCAGCCACAGCCCGCAGGCCTCAAGACCGAGCCCCACAGAACTCAACAGCCTGGTCCCTATCCGATCTGTGAGCGCACCTGCCAGCGGAGCCACCAGGGCGGTAGCCAGGGGGGTGGCTACCAATACCAGCCCGGCGGTGGTTTCGGGATGCCCGAGGACCTGCACGGTATAGTGGGGAACGAGAAGCCAAATCGCAAACATGGCGCCGTTCGCCAGCACATTCAGGGCGTTGGCCAGAGTAAAGGCCGGTCGGCGGAACAGGCTGAGGTCCACGACCGGGGTGCTGGCCGTGCTTTCGACCTTCACAAACAGGGCAAAGCTCAGGCCCGAGAGCCCCAGCAGGGTCAGGACGAGGGGTGAATGCCAGCCAGCGGTCTGGCCCCGACTCATGGCCAGCAGAAATCCGGCGATACCGCCCGCCAGGCTGAGCATGCCGAGGGCGTCAAAGGCGGGCCGGGCGGTCTGCTTGGTGGCCGCCGGGGGCTGTCTGAACGCCCACCAGCCCAGCACCAGGGCCGGCACGACCCGAAACAGATACACCGCGCGCCAGCCAAAGCTGCCGATCAAGAGGCCACCGACGAGGGGCCCCAGGGCAAAGCCGACCGCCGCACTCATCTGAAAAATGCCGAGGACGCGACCCCGGGCGGGTGGCGGGACCGACAGCGTGGCCAGCGCCGGGGCCGCGGCAAAAATAAGGGCGACGGCGATGCCCTGAACAACCCGGGCTCCGAGCAGTAGGTGGAAGGTGGGCGCCAAGCCGCATAGCAGCAGGGCGACGGCGATGGCGATCAGACCCCAGCTCAGGACGCGGCGGTGACCCCATACATCGGCGACCTTGCCGCAGCCGAGCAGCAGGCTGGCATAGGTCAGGACATAGCTGACCACAACCCACTGCATGGCTGTGACGTCCAGACCAAAGGCTGCCGTAATTGCCGGGAAGGCGATATTCACGGACGTATCGAGCGAGACCAGCACGGCGCTGGCACTGGCGATAAGAACTGAGGACTGGAGGACGTGGTGTGGCATGGGTCAGGTTCCGAGCGGGCCGATACTGGGCCGAGGGCACGATACCCGGCGAGAGGCGAAGGCGGCAAGAGCGTGGCAAACGCTCGCGGTAGCCTTTGTTGACAGCAACCGGGGCGGACCGTACAAAAAGGACCCGCTCAGCGCGGCCCGGCCCGATCAACAGGGGTTTTGATGGGAATTCCCGTCCCGGCTTACAAGAAACGAAACACAGCCTACAGGCTCGGCAAACCTGAGCGACGAAGGAGAGAGTGATGACCGTACGCATTGAAAAAAATGGTCCCGTGACGACCGTCATTCACAGCCGCCCCGAAGCGCGCAACGCCATGGACCCCGACAGCGCGGAGGCATTGGTGGCGGCCTTCGAGCGTTTCGAGGCTGATCCGGATGCCAGTGTGGCCGTTCTCTGGGGTGAAGGCGGGGCGTTCTGCGCCGGCTGGGATCTGAAGTACGCGAGCGCACTCCAAGGGCGCGCAAAACCGCTCCGGGACCTCGACTTTCCAAAAGACGGCAGCACGCCTCCGCGTGGCGCCATGGGGCCGACCCGGCTTGAGCTGTCGAAACCGGTGATTGCTGCGGTCGCGGGTCCGGCGGTCGCGGGCGGCTTCGAGCTGGCGTTGTGGTGCGATATCCGCGTGATGGAGCAGAGCGCCTACTTCGGCGTCTACTGCCGACGCTGGGGAGTGCCGTTGATCGACGGGGGTACGGTACGCCTGCCGCGACTGGTCGGACAGGGTCGCGCCCTCGAAATCATCCTGACCGGTCGCAAAGTACCAGCCGAGGAGTGTCTGCGCATCGGCGCCTGCGAGCAGGTGGTCGCTGACGGGCGCTCGCGAGAAGCGGCCGAGGCGCTCGCCCGGGAGATTGCCCGTTTCCCGCAGGGCTGCGTGCGCGCGGACCGCCGCTCGGTCTATCGGCAGCATGGCTTACCGGTCGCTGACGCCCTGCGGACCGAGTGGGAAAACAGCGTCGATATCGTTGAGACAGAAGGTCTCGCGGGTGCCATGCGGTTCAGCAGTGGGAAGGGGCGACACGGAGATTATAGCGACATCGGCAGCGCCTAACGCGCCGTGTCACAAAGACAGATGACAACACCAACCGAGAGAGGGCACGATATGACAACCACTCACACGGCCGAGACCCTGCGGTATACCTTCGATGACCGCAATACGCGCTGGTACAGATTAGGCGATTTCGAGCATTTTGTGTTTGCCATGCTCGATGTTGATCGCGAAAAGCTCATCGTCGACTTCATGCTTAAATTCCCGGCCCACGAGCAGATATTTTTGCATAGACATTTGGCGCTCACCAACACCTTTGTCGTGCAGGGCGAGCACCGGCTGTATGAGCCCGACGGTTCGCTCGTGGAGATTCGTCCCGTGGGCAGCTACACCTCCAGTCTACCGGGCGACCCGCATCGAGAAGGCGCTGGTGATGGCGGCGGGGTCGTTTTTTACAGCGTGCGGGGCAAGGATGGCGTGTTATTCGAGGAGCTGGACGACGACCTCAACGTCAATGTAACGCTCAGCCTGGAAGATTTTGCCAGCGCCTACGAAGAACAGAAAAACGCAAGGTAAAAAGGGTTTCAAAACCCGTCTCAAAATCACACTGAGAGGTTGCGATGGGACAGGTGAAGGAATTTGGGGTGAGCTTCCAGCATCTGACGGCCCGGGAATGTATGGCGACGGCCCGGCAGGCCGAAGCCGACGGCTTTGGGACCTATTGGGTGCCGGAAGATTATGTGCATCGCGGGGCGTTCAGCCTGGCCAGCGCCATCGCGGCCTGCACGACCTCGCTCCGTATCGGTATAGGCGTGCTCAACCCCTATACGCGCCACCCCGTACTGACGGCGATGGAGCTGGGGTCTCTGGAAGAAATATCCGACGGCCGCGCGGTGTTGGGTGTGGGCGCGAGTGTCGCTCCCTGGATAGAGGGGCAGCTCGGGATTCCGTACGCTAAGCCAGCCACCTCAATGCGGGAAGGCGTGGAGATTATCCGGGCGCTCTTTCGGGGTGAGGCGGTGACGCATACCGGACAGGTGTTCCAGACCACGTCCGCCCGCTTCAATTTTCAGCCCCCCCGGCCGGACGTGCCGATCCACCTGGGGGTGCTGGGCCCGCAGAACCTGACCCTGGCCGGCCGGATTGCCGACGGGGCTCTGCTGGCCGTGCTGCTGAGCCCGGCCTATGTGCGCCACGCGGTAGAGTGTCTCAGACAAGGAGCGGACGCCGCGGGCAAAGACTGGGCGGACTTTGAGGTCGGCGGCCTGCTGACTATTGCCGTTGCCGAAGACGCGGCTGCCGCCCGTGAGGCCGTCAAGCCCTTTCTGGCCACCTGGGTCGGGCTGTTAAGCGGCCAGCCAGAGCATCCGCTCTTCTCCTGCCCTGGTCTTGCCGCCAGCGACGTGCAGCGTTTCGGCGAGCGGTTTGCCGCAGGCGACCTGGCCGTCGATCTGGTAACGGATTGGATGATCGACACCTTTGCGATTGCCGGCGACCCGGAGCACTGCCGTCACAGGCTGGCCGCCCTGGTCGATGCCGGACTCACCAATCCAGTCGCGTTCGAGGTGCCGGGTATCGGGCCCGCGGCCACCCTGGAGGCGGTCAAGGCCCATCTCATGCCGCACTTCTTGTAGTCCTGCGCGGCCACCGACCCTGACCGAGCAGGCGGAAGGGGTGCGCGTGTCAGTCGGCAAGCTCGGCCGTCGCGTCTGCCAGTAAGGCGTCATAAAAGTTCAGGGCGGCCTGCACCCGGTGTTGCAGGGCCGCTCGCTGCGCGTTCCAGTGGAGGCGGAGGAGTTCCGGCGACAGGCTGTCCTTCTCGTGCTGGGCGGCCCAATTGATCTCCAGGGCCGACAGCGCCTCCACGGCCCCCTTGTAGCGCCCGACCAGTTCCGGCACAGCGCCCCGCTTCCAACAGCGCTGGTGACCGTCGACCACAATATAGACGGGCGCGCTGTGGGCGACGCCCATCTCCGTGCCAAAGGCCCGCACGGCCAACCACAGGCTCGTCTGGGGCTGGAGGGTATGGGTCAGCTCCAGGGTCTCGGCCCCGGGCTGGGCCCGCACGGTTTTCACCACGTCGCCGTGCACGACTAGCTCCAAACGGTCAAGCGGACCGATGTCGGGGTTCTGGCGCGCCCCCGCCTTGAGCGTAACCGCCTGCCCGGACGGCACCCGGAGTTCCGCCCCCATGGGCTGTCCGTCGACCTCCAGCTCAAGCAGAGGACCGTTGGTGACAAACAGCCGCCCGGCCTTCATGCCGTCAAAGAAAGCCTGGGGGGAGAACGCGCCGGCAAGCTGAACGTAGTAACGATCGGCGCCCGGCAGGCTCAGATAGGGCCAGTCCGAGCCGGCCGAGGGCGAGAGTCGAAACCCGAGGTTCAGAAAATCGTACAACAGCCCGGTGCCGAGCTGTCCGAACTGGAGAACCTCCACGAAATCGACCAGGCCGTCTACCAGATCCAAAGCCAGACCGGCCGGCGCTCCCGAGCGCTCGGCAAAGAAATCCAACCCGGTGTGGGCATAGCCGAACAAGCCGCCGTCCTGCCGCACGGCGGCGGCCGTGCGGTCATACAGGAAATACTCCAAGGGATGGTGATAGCGCTTGCCGTTCAGGCCAATCGTATGGCCGAGTTGCATGGTGCGGGGTGATTCCTGGCCGGTCACCAGGACGTAGCCATCGACCACATGCTGCCCAGCGGGTCCGAAGGCGTACTGCGGAAAAAAATAGCCGCCCGGATTGCCCATCTGGAGCAGGTTGGCGACGTGGAGGTCCTGCGCCCGCATGAGGACCGAAATCCAGCCGTTATCCGCCGCGGTCCGCCGGAGGTGGATATGGTCGTCTCCGGAGTACCAACCGCGGGCCGGCATATCTATCCAGCGTGACAAGGCCACCTCAAGCGTCGTGAGCCCCCCTGGCGTCAGCCTGACCGGCTGCTGGTGCACACGATACTCCGGTCCCTTACCCACCACCAACTCATAGCTGCCGGCCTCCAGTTCGGCCTCATAGCTGCCGTCAACGAAAAAGACATAGCGCCCGTCGTGGGGCCAGTTTTCGACGCCTGGGATGAGTTCGCTCTGCACGATCGTCTCGTCCTCCCAGCGCCGAAACCTGAGCGCCGCCTGACCCGGCAGCGGCAGACGGCCGTGCGCATCGTACAGGCCGATACGGGCCGGCGTCAGCTCACCCGTGGTGGCGTCACGCACGCTCAGCCTGAGGGTCCCGGTCGGGCCGCCGTGCACGGCTGGCCGACCCTCGCGGTTGAGGTGCAGCCCGCACACCGCAATCTCCAGCGCGTCTCCGGCTTGTGACGCACTCAGGTCTATCCCCGGCGCGGCCAACGCAAAATCGGCCGCCGCCAGGAGCCGATTGGCAAAGCGGGCGCGCTCCAGGTCCAGCTTGACGCTCGCCCAGCGCGGCCCATCCGGGCCAAGACGGACCGTCTTGGCCTGCGGGCGCTGACCGGCCCGGTCGTGATAATACACCACACCGTTGCTGGTCTGACGGTCCAGAACGAGTTCGACGCTCACGCCTTCGTCAATATTGAACGCAAAGGCGTCATCGACGTCGAACATCAGCAGCGCCCCGACCACGCACTGGCGTCCATCCCGCCACTCAACCCTGGCCGCCCCGGTCTCCCGGAACGGCGCCGCCCCGCTCGTGCGAGCGTCCATATCAATGGCCGTTACCGCCCGGATGTGCTCAGCCCGCCACGCCAGGGGCAGGCGGCCGTTCGGATGCCGCTGATGGGCCGAGGCGGCCGCAACTCCGATCAGGAGCAGTCCGACCACTCCTGCCCAGCCGAGCAAAGGCCGTCCATATGTACGCTGCGTCATCACTTCTCCCTTCGCCGTATGTCCCGCACACCTGCCAGAGTCGCCGTGCGTTTTGCCCGGCCCGGCTCAAAGTCCTTAGTATGACCCCATGGGCTGAGACGCAAGCGTACGGGCTCAGCGGCTGTATGCGGAGACAAAGCAAAAGCGGCAACGTTGAAATACGGCTCTCGTTTTTGTACGCTCGCCCCTTGGACCCCCCCGAACCATCGCTGCTCCAACCTCATGATGTCCCTCCGGTCGGCCATCTCCATCAGCATACGAACACGCCTGTTCTCCTTGTCTGCGAGCACGCGGGAAACGCCATCCCGTCACGACTCGGTACGCTCGGGCTCTCGCAGGCCGAATGGCAGAGCCATATTGGCTGGGACATCGGAGCGTTCGCCGTTGCGCGGGAGTTGGCGCATACGCTTCCGGGCGAACTCATCTACCAGAAATACTCACGCCTGGTGGTGGATTGTAATAGACCCCTTGGGGTGCCCGATTTGATTCCCGCAGTCTCAGCAGGGGTCAGAGTCCCAGGTAACGCGAGTCTTTCGGACGCGCAACGAGCGCAACGCGTACGTGAGATTTGGCAGCCTTTCAGTGATAGCATCGAGCAGACACTCGACGACCGAGCGCAACGATCAGTACCGACTGTTCTGGTGTGTATCCATAGTTTTACCCCAACCCTGAACGGGGTCGATCGACCCTGGCATATGGGGCTCTTGTTCAATCGCGACGACGCGCTGGCGACCCTGCTGGCCCGTCACCTGCGCGTCGAAGCAGCCGATACCGTCATCGGTATGAACGAGCCCTACGTTGTGGCTGATGAGGAAGACCATACTATTCCGCGGTTCGGTGAGGCGCGTCGTATCCCCCACGTGTTAATCGAGATACGGAACGATCTTATCCGCAACACGGTGGGACAGGCGCGCTGGGAGCGGGTATTGACCCGCTCGCTTCAGCGCTGTCTTGAGGAGCTGCGGCTATGCCCTTGAGTCGTGATCTGCCGCTCCACAGAGGCGAGTCGGCTTTTCTCATTATCGATGTACAAAACTACTGCGCGCATCCAGATGGAGAAGAGGTTCGTTCGATACCGGAAGCACAACGAGCCGAACGCGACTTCTTCTTTGCCGCCCTCAAACCAGCCGTCAAGAACATTGCCCGTCTACAGCGCTGCTGCCGCGCCGCTGGCATAGAAGTGATGTTCTGCGTTATCGAAAACCTCACCCAGGACGGACGGGATCGGGGCCTCGACTATAAGATTACCGGCTTTAACGTCCCGAAAGGTTCCTGGGACGCCCAGGTCCTCGACGCCATTGCCCCGGTGGGTGATGAGATTGTCATCAGCAAGACGGCGTCGAGTGTTTTCAACTCGACGAATATCGACTACGTGCTGCGTTCTCTCGGAGTCAAACAAATAGTGATGGCTGGGGTCGCAACCGATCAATGCGTGGAGAGCGCCATCCGTGACGCCTGTGATCTTGGCTATCTCGTCACCATGGTCACCGACGCGTGTGCCACATACTCGGCCGCCCGACAGCACGCCAGCGAGAATGCGATCAGGGGCTACTGTCGCCAGGTCGTGACAGCGGACCTGATTGCCGAAATCGCGCATCTCAGTAAAGGCCCCGATGATTAGCGAAGACCTCATTATGGTCGTCTGCGCGGATTTGGCGAACCAGGTGCGCGGCAAGGGCTTCCCCGCCAGCGAGCGAGAAACGCGGGTCCGCCGGGGGGTTGGTTGGGTACCGACCAATAGCTTGATCACCTGTTTCAACACGATTGCGGATGGTCCTTTCGGGTCGCTCGGTGACCTGTTGCTCGTCCCGGACGAACGTGCGGAAGTGCGGGTTGCTTTTGACGACGGCAGTGCGCCGGAACATTTCATGCTTGGGGACATTCGGACTTTGGACGGCGCGGCCTGGAATTTTTGTCCGCGGTCGATCTTGCAAACCGTCTTGACTGACCTGCTCTCTGAGGCCGGCGTGCAACTGAAAGTCGCCTTTGAACATGAGTTTTGGAGCGTTACGGACGAGGCGGTGCCGTGGTCGAGCTTCGGTTTAGGCAGCTTCAGACGCTGCGCGGAGTTCGGACGGACGCTGCTCGCCGCCTTGCGGTCAGCCGGCCTCACCCCCGATACCTTCTTACCGGAATACGGGCAGGATCAATACGAGGTCACGGTTGCGCCCAGCCTGGGCCTCCGGGCTGCCGACGAGTGTGTCATTGTCAGGGAAATGGTCCGTGCCGTCGCCAAAAGAACGGGCCGAAAAGTGAGCTTTTCTCCGGTTGTGAACGAGGGCACCGGCAACGGACTCCATATTCATATCAGCCTTGTTGATCGGGACGGTGTTCCCTGTACCTACGACGCCACCAGTTCTGCGCGTTCGACCCCCGTGGCCGGGAGTTTCTTTGGCGGTATTCGGAAATACCTGCCAAGCCTGCTTGCGCTGACGGCGTCCAGCGTGGTGTCGTATGAGCGCTTGCAGCCGCATCGGTGGAGTGCCGCTTTCAACAATTTTGCCGAGAATGACCGGGAGGCGGCGCTGCGCGTGTGCCCGGTGATTGGACTCGAAGGGTTCACCGCAGAGTCACAATTCCGCGTGGAATACAGAGCCGCCGACGCTACCGCCAACCCCTATTTGCAACTGGCCGTTCTGGCCAGAGCCGGCTTACAAGGCATTCGAGACAAGGAACCGGCACCAACCCCGACGACCGGTGACCTCAGTCTGCTGACGAACGACCAACTGGCGAAAATCGGTATCGTCAGATTGCCGTCCGACCTTCAGTCCGCCCTCGACGTG
This sequence comes from uncultured Binatia bacterium (SeqCode), assembly GCA_965232605.1. Lineage (GTDB taxonomy): Bacteria > Desulfobacterota > Binatia > Bin18 > Bin18 > Bin18. The sequence continues at coordinate 1,582,799 of CBDDQA010000006.1, forward strand.
CTCGATAATGAGCGGCTGCTGCGATCGTGGTTCCCAGGGGAATTCATAGATGTGTTTCTGGCTCACAAGGCTGGAGAGATCGCATTTCTTCAAGACAAAGATCCAGCCGACGTCAGGCGCCTGTATGCGGATGTGTACTAGGGTCCGGCCTCAGAACGGGGGTGTTCCGAGACCGCAGATGGTGTTGCTCTCTTCTCCCCTCTGGCGGGAAGAGGTCCTGGCCACCCAGTGCTGGCTTGCGGACCGGCCATGCGCGCGGCGCCAGCCGCTGTGGCCGCCCCAGGGGCGGGCCGCCGCGCGACATGAGCCCGCCGCGGGACGCTGCACTCTAGGAACGATTCTTGTACCTGGTCGATACCAATGTACTGTCGGTCGGGGCTCCCGGCCGGGTGAGCTGGTCCACGACATTGATCGACTGGATGGAGACGCATTCGAGCAGGCTTTTCCTGTCGGTCGTCTGGCTTTACCGGCGGCTACAGCCGAAAGCTACGGCCTGACGATCCTGACGCGCAACCTGCGCCACTTTATGCCGCTCGGCGTCCCGGCAATCGATCCCTTTGCTGGATTACCCCGCTCCTGACAATAAGCAGGACCATCGCATATTACTGAGGTCCGTCAGCCCACAATACGCACCTCGTGCCCGCTGCATACCAGCATGGGTTCGACCAGTTCGCCGAAACCGTCCGGCTCATAGCCCTGAATGTCGGCAAACGTGGCGTTGGGGTGGTCGATGCAGATTTGGGCCACACCGTCGTAGGCGCGCTCTCGCTCAGCGTCGTCCAGGTCAACCAGGTCCACGGAATAGCGCACCGCGTCCGGCGTATTATTGATGGCCGCGACAACGTTCGGCACATGGACGTTCAGCCAGTAGTCGTCCAGGTGGGCACGCTCAATGCCCTGGCGTCGCTTGATAAAGAAGACGAGCTTGGTGGTGTCGCGGGTCGTCGGCCCGTCAACGTTGAGATGCTCGGTCACAAACAGATTGCAGCCCGGCTGTATGGTGGCATAGGTGCTGAATTTGTCGGCGTCGATATTGGGTGGGGCCTGCCGGCCGATCGTGGTCTCAAAATGCTCTCTGTCCCGGAACCACAACTCGGCCATACCGTCCGGCGGACGGCTGTCCGCATCGGCACCGTCCGAGGGCGGATCAAAGAAGGTGATGCGATAGCGTTCCGGCTTGACCAGCGAAACAACGTGCGGGGCGTGCACATGCTCCCAGACGTGGACCAGCTCGTCATGCGAAACATGCTCCAGACGCCGCACGGCGCCCATAAACTTTAACATGGTTTCCCTCCTGAGAAGCGGGCCTGGGGCACGGGCAGCCCAGGGATATCCGAGCGCGCCCGAAAGACGCTGCCCTTGAGCTCGCGTTGATCGTTGTTGGCGGTGACTACGTACAGGTCCGACATGTCGGGTCCGCCAAAGGCCACGCTGGTGATTGTTTTGGCCGGCACCTTGATGCGTCGGTCGACTGTGCCGTCCGGCTTGAAGCGGACGATTTCACCCCGTCCGGCCACCGTGGCGACCCACACTCCGCCTTCGACATCAACGGTCATGCCGTCGGGCATGCCCTCGGGCAGTTGCGCGAACAGTTGCCGGTCGCTGACCGTGCGGTCGGCCCGCACCTCATAGGCCCAGACGGCCTTGGTGGTGGAGTCGCAGTGGTAGAGCAGCTTGCGGTCCGGGCTGAAGCCCAGGCCGTTGGTCACCTCGACCCCCTCCCAGAGATGCGTCACCTGGCCCGGCGGGTCGATGCGGAAGAGCGAGCCCGGCGGCGGTGTACTCTTGAAATCGAAGGTATGAATATCGCAGCCAAACGAACCGACCCAGATACTGCCCTGGTCATCCATGGTCAGGTCGTTCAGGCCGAACAGCGGCTTTCCCTGCCATTCGGCAAAGATATTCCGCAGTTCGCCGGACTGCTCGTCCCACTGCGCCAGAGACAGACCCGTCACCAGGATGCCGCCGCCCGCGTTCAGGGCGATACCGCCCACAAACTTCCGGTCCGCTATGAGGGTTTCAATCTCGCCGTCGGGGCTGCGCCGGAAGACACCGCCGCCGCGCACATCGCTGTAATAGAGCCGGTTCTGCTCATCGGTCCGTGGCCCTTCTATGAGTCCGTAGCCGGTGGCCAGGGTTTCAAATTCCATGCGCTTCCTCCTTGTGTGTAGCCGCTCACCTGAATATCAACGCTGGGGCGAGGGTAATCGCTCCGGGGACGGAAGACAATGGCTGTGTCGGCCACAGACAAAGCCGCCGACTTTGTATAGGGTGCGCCTCTACATCTGTCAGCGCGACGCTATCCGATGCGGCAAAAAGAATTTCCCTTTTATTATGGCTGGGCGGTCGTGGCCGTGGCCTTTATTACGCTGGCCATTGGCGTGAACACGCGCACGACCTTCTCCCTGCTGTTTCCGCCCATTCTGGAGGAGTTCGGCTGGGACCGGGGCAGTACGGCCGCGGCCTTTTCTTGCGGTTTTCTGGCGGCAACCGTGTATGCGCCCATGGTCGGCATGCTCATGGACCGCTGGGGGCCGCGCCTGGTCATCCCGCTGGGCGCGGTGCTGGTCAGTAGCGGCATGGTGGCGATTACCCTGGTTTCTCAGCCGTGGCACCTGTATCTCACCTTCGGCATTTTGGTTGGCGGCGCGAGCACCTCCATCAGCTATCTCGGTCACTCCCTGTTTCTGCCCTACTGGTTTGTGCGGCGGCGCGGACTGGCCCTGGGGGTGGCCTTTTCCGGGGTGGGGGTCGGTTCCATCCTGCTCTTTCCGTGGATCCAGAGCATTATTGACCAGGCCGGCTGGCGTGAGGCGTGCTGGGTGGTGGCCGGCACCCTGATAGTGATCGTGTTTCCGTTGAATGTGATCCTGCAACGCCGCCGGCCCGAGGACCTCGGCTTGGCGCCCGACGGAGACCGCGCCCCACCCGCCGCTCACGGTGCGCAGCGCCCGGCCGATAATGTTGTGGACCACGCCTGGGCCGCGATCGACTGGACCCTGGCCCGCGCCATCCGCACCTCCCGTTTCTGGTGGTTGGGTGCCGCTTTCTTCAGCAGCCTGTACGCCTGGTACGCCATCCAGGTGCATCAAACCAAATACCTGACCGATAGCGGCTTTTCATCCGAGGCGGCGGCCTTTGCCCTGGGCCTGGTTGGACTGACCTCCTGCGGCGGTCAGATTGGCCTGGGTCTGCTCTCCGACCGGATCGGACGTGAATGGGTCTGGACCATCAGCATGATGGGCTTTGTCCTGTGCTACGTCATCCTGCTCAGCATGCCCGAGCAACCGAGCCTTGTGCTGTTGTACGCCATGGTCGCGGCCCAGGGCGTGTTGGGCTACGGCACGGTCTCGGTGTTCGGAGCCATCCCGGCCGAGATTTTTCAGGGCAAACAGTATGGCCGCATCTACGGCACGCTGACCATTGCCGGCAGTCTGGGCGGCGGGACCGGGCCCTGGGTGACCGGCCTGCTCTTCGACCGCACCGGCAGTTATACAACCGCCTTCTGGATTGCGCTGGCGTTCGCTTTTATCTCCATTGGCAGCATGTGGATGGCCAGTCCGCGCAAGGTGCGCGTGGTCGCCGGTCAGGTCAAGCACTTGGCCGCGCGACGGGCTCTGGCGGAATAGAAAAAGCCGGTTCGGGGGGAGCAGGCGCTCCTCAGTTTATCCTGATTCTCCAGATATAATCAGTCGCTTTCCGCTTCTGTGAGTCTTTGCTGGACGTGTTTCAGTAAGTCTTCGACGCGTTGTAGTGCCGACACACGGTCCAGCACCTCTGGGTCGGGGTCAACGTCGTATCGGAATTGTACGGCATACGGAACAAACTCAACTAAATCGCGAAAACGAGCCGAGTCGGACGCCCGCTTTTGTAGAAGGTCCAACAACAAATCGAGATCGTGGGTCAGGGGATAAACCTCGTCCAGGAGGGCAAGCCACGCCTTGAGCAGTTTCTCGGCGGCCTGCTGTACGTGGAACCCAAAAATTTATCAGCGAAGACATCAGTGTCATGCATACCCCGCAGCGCCGATATATCTCGTTCCGCCGCTCCAATAAGAGTACGAGCCTCTTTAAGGTCGCTCATACAGCACCCGTCCCTCGCGCAGTGCCCGCGCCAGAACGTGATTCAGCGAGTCGCGCCAGTATTCGACCTCATCACGGCCGTACACCAAAATATCCTTTGTAACGCCGAGGCCCGATACGGTTCTCCATAGGCGGGCCGCCTCCTGGCGCCGGCTCCTGCCGTTGCCGAATGGGGTGGATTCGATCACGAGCAAGTCCACATCCGAGTCTTCGCGCGCGTCGCCTCGCGCCCGCGAGCCGAACAGAATGACTTGCTCGGGATCAACTTCAGCCACAATGGCCCGCACCATGTCGCTTAGAAGCGAGTCCGTCACCTGTGGGGTATATCTTTCCCTTCTCGTTTCCATGGCGGTTTCACACCATACGGCGCAAGGGTTCGTGTGTGGCTCCTCATGCATCTTACCTTTTCTGGCCAGCCTCTAAAAGAAGAACGCATTTCACCGGCTCAACGCTCCGCCGTTATTTTGAATCGTAAAACCGCCATCAACCACCAGCGTGGCTCCGTTGATGTATGATGCGGCCGGCAGGACGAGGCTCAGCGTCGCGTGGGCGACTTCTTCGGGGTCGCCGTAGCGTTTGAGCGGCACGCGCCTCCGGGCAAAAATGCCTTTTGCCTTGTCCGGGATGGCGGCGGTCAGGCCGGTATGAATCGCGCCCGGACAAATGCAGTTGACGGTGACACCCTGGGTAGCCAGTTCCACCGCCAGCGCTCGGGTGAGACCCATAACGCCGTGCTTTGCCGCGGTATAGGGGCTGGCAAAGGCGCTGCCGCCGACCGCTTCAGTCGAAGCAATGTTGACAATTCGTCCGGCCCCGCTTTTTGTGAGATGCGGCAGGGCGGCGCGAATGAGGCGCTGATGGGCCGCCAGGTTCACACTGAAACAGCGCTCCCAGACCTCTTCGTATCGGCTGCTCTGAATACGGGCGGAGGCATCGATACCGGCATTATTGACCAGAATGTCGAGCCCGCCGAAATGTTCGACGATCCGGGTCAGCGTTGGTTCGATCTCCGCAGCGTTGGCAAGGTCCAGGGTCCATCCGGCAGCCGTCCCGCCGGCTTGGGCGATCTCCTCGACGACTCGGGCAACGCCTTCCGTGTTTCTGTCCAGAACGGCAACCTGAGCCTCTTCGTCGGCAAAGAGATGGGCGGTTGCCCGTCCCATGCCGCTGGCGGCTCCGGTCACCAGCGCAATTTTTCCTTTGATTGAGCGACTCAGCTTGCTTAGGCGTGGCATGTTGCGTGGCTCCTTTTATCCCTCTCATCCATCCCGTCCATACTTATCTGTGGCCGGGCTGATACAAAAGACTCCAGCGGTGTCGGATTCCGGCGGGCGCGTCCCCCTCTTGTCTTGCTCTTCGGTCTCATCCCGAGTACACATGCCAGCGAGGAGGGGAGTGATGAAATATCGAGCCCTGGCATTGCCGGTGAGTGTATTCCTGGCAACCGTTCTTCTGTTGGAACGTCCGAGCGGCGCTCAGGCGGCAGACCCCCTCCCCCAGCTCACGGCGGCGACGCTGGAGCAGTGGATGGCCAGCCTCTCAAATTGGGGACGCTGGGGAGAGGACGATCAGCTCGGCACGCTCAATCTGATTACCCCCGAGAAACGGCGTCAGGCCGCCACACTGGTGACCGAGGGCGTCTCGGTTTCTCTGGCCTTTGACCTGGCAAAAGAGGCCAGCCCCAATAATGAGTTTCCGCTTGAGCACAGCCTCATGGTGCATGATGACGACGGCAACGTCTTTGCCGAGGATATCTATACGATCCGGTATCATGGCTTTGCCCATTCGCATGTGGATGCGCTGTGTCATATTTTCCATCAGGGCAAGATGTATAACGGCTTCCCGCGTTCGGCGGTCAAACCCTCGGGCTCGGAGCAGCTCGGCGTACAGACTATGCACCAAGGGATTTTCACCCGCGGTATCCTGGTGGATATCCCCTGGTTAAAGGATGTGCCCTATCTCGAACCGGGCACCGCGGTCCGGGTCGCAGACCTGGAAGCCTGGGAGCAAAAGACCGGCATACAGATCGAGAGCGGCGATGTGCTGCTGGTGCGCACCGGGCTATACAAGCGATACCAGGAGGTCGGCTCCTGGGACCTCACCCAGGGGGCTGCAGGCCTGCACGCTGCGGTCGTGCCCTGGCTCAAGGCGCGCGACGTGGCAACGGTTGGCTCTGACGGCACGAACGAAGTCTTCCCGTCCAGGATTGAGGGTATGCCGTTTCCTATTCATCGCCTGGCCGTGGTTGCCCTGGGTATGCCGCTGTTGGATAACCTGAACCTCGAAGACCTGGCCCGCGAAGCGCAGGCACGCCAGCGCTGGACCTTCCTCTTTGTGGCCGCGCCCCTGCGGGTCCCTGGCGGAACGGGCTCGCCGCTCAATCCGCTGGCCGTGTTTTGAGATGGGCGGAGGTCCAGTGTGCTGAGCGTCGAAGCAATACGGAACGCCCTGGCCGCTCGTCAGCCCGCTCCCGGTCGTCTCAATACCGACCACAGTTGTGCCGCGGTGGCCCTGATACTCGCGGGACCGGAGGACAATCCCACACTGTGCGTGATCCGGCGAGCCGAAAAACCGGGCGACCCCTGGTCGAGCCATATGGCCCTTCCGGGTGGACGCTATTCTCCCCAGGATGCCGACCTTCGCGTCACGGCCGAGCGTGAAACGCGCGAAGAAGTTGGCTTGCGCCTGGACCCGGCCCACCGTCTGGGATCGCTCGCCCCCCTCTCCATCTGGCTGAGCGGCCGGGAACAGCCCCTGGCCCTGTTTCCTGCGGTCTATTATCTGGGACCGGCCCTCCCGACATTGACGCTGAATCATGAGGTTGCCGCGGCCTACTGGATGCCGCTGTCGCATCCCTGGGAGGCCGAGAACGCCACTCACCTCAAGCTGTCTGCGGACGGCAAGACGCTGTACTATCCGGCGATTTGTTTTCAGGATCAGATGATCTGGGGTATCACCCTGCGTGTCCTGACCCTGTTCTCCGACGTGCTGGGTCGCCCCTTGCCGCATTTGGAAGAAATTCCGGGACTCGGGCACTAGCCCGTCCATGTCATAAGGAGGGAAGCATGGAAATTGTTGGTTATGCCGACCGGTTCAGTGTCGCGCCGGGGGAGACGGTTCGATTTCATGTGAGCTGTATGCAGCCCAGCTATCAGGCCGACATTGTGCGCTTGATCCATGGCGACCCCAACCCAAAGGGTCCGGGCTTCAAAGAGGAGTTCGTTGCAACGCCGGTCAGCGGCGAGTATCCGGGCCGTCGCCAGGATATCCACACCGGCTCCCACATTATCGTGCCCGACGTGCCGCTGCTGGGTCTGCGCGACGGCTTCACCCTGCACGCCTGGATATATCCCACAACCCCGCAAAAGGGCGTGCAGGGCATTCTCGCCAAGTGGTCCGAGGCGGACGGCGGCTATGGTCTGGTGCTCGACGAGGGCGGGGTCCTGGCCGTGTGGCTGACTGACCCGGCAGGCCGCACCGAGCAGGTACGGATCAATACTCCGCTCCGCTCCCTGGACTGGTATTTTGTGGCGGCTACGTTTGACACTCGCAGCAGTCAGATCGCCGTGTATCAGGAGCCGCTACGGACGTGGCCACAGGACCAGACCCGGGCGACCGCAACGGCCACAACCCAACTCCAGGCCACTCCCACGACTCAGGTCGATTGCGTGATGGCTGGCCTGTGGCAGACGGGTGATGACGGCGAGTCCCGGGTTGGCCGCCATTTTAACGGCAAGATCGACCGCCCGGGGGTGTTCCGGCGAGCCCTGAGTCGGGACGAGTTGCTCTCGCTCCGGCGCGGAGCCTCGCCGCTGACCTTTGGCGATGACCTCGTCGCGGCCTGGGATTTTTCGGCCGAGGTTGCCTCCGACACCATCATCGACTCCTCACCCCACGGTCTGCACGGCCGAGCGGTCAACATGCCGGCCCGGGCCATGACCGGTTATAACTGGAGCGGTGCGGAGACGGATTTCCGCAATACCCCGCACGAGTACGGCGCGATTCATTTTCATGACGACGACCTTGAGGACGCCGGCTGGCAGGTCGATTTTAGCTGGACATTGCCGGCCGAGTGTCGAAGCGGGGTGTATGCCGCGCGCCTGCGGACCGAGGGCGGCGAAGACCACATTCCGTTCTTTATCCGTCCGCCACGGGGCCGGGCCAGCGCGGACATTGCCTTCCTGGCCCCGACCAACAGTTATCTGGCCTACGCCAACGAGCAACTCACCACCCTCCCGCCGGCACTGTTTCCCAATCGAAAGCAGGGCGAGCTTGCGCCGGACGACCGCTACATCAGAGAGAACCATTTGCTGAGCCTGTACGACAGTCATGCCGACGGCAGCGGGGTGTGTTACTCCAGCCGGCTGCGGCCCATCATCAATATGCGCCCGCGCTACCACATGCGGGCGCTCAACTGCCCGCACCAGTTGCCCGCCGACCTGCACCTGATCGACTGGCTCGAAGCCAAGGGTCACGCCTATGACGTGATGACCGACGAAGACCTGCACGCCGAGGGTCTGGACCTGCTCGCCCCGTACAAGGTCATCATCACCGGCAGCCATCCCGAGTACTGGTCCGGGCCGATGCTGGACGCTTTGGAAACCTATCTGAACACCGGTGGGCGGCTGATGTATTTGGGCGGTAACGGGTTTTACTGGATCACCTCGTTTGCTCCCGGACGCCCCCACGTGGTTGAGGTGCGGCGCCGGGTCGGCACCCGGAGCTGGCATGCCAGGCCCGGCGAATACCACCACAGCACCACCGGCGAACCCGGCGGCCTCTGGCGGGACCGGGGCCGAACGCCTCAGCGCCTGGTCGGTGTCGGCTTCACCACCCAGGGCTTTGATAACAGCGCACCCTACGAGCGTAAGTCCGACAGCTTTGATCCGCGGGCGGCGTTTATTTTTGAGGGGATTAGCGACGAAGAGGCCATTGGCGACTTTGAGTCCCTGGTTCTCAACTACGGGGCGGCCGGTTTCGAGTTGGACCGGGCCGAGCGGTCTCTGGGGACACCCGCCCACGCCCTGGTGTTAGCCTCCTCTTCCGGCCATTCGGATTCCTATCAGCATGTGATTGAAGAGGTCTTGCTGAGCGATTCGCAACAGGGCGGCAGCGTCAATCCCAAGGTCCGAGCCGATATGGTGTATTTCGAGTATCCCCAGGGCGGCGCGGTTTTTTCGGCCAGCTCGATCGCCTGGGACGGGGCCTTGTCTCACAACCAGTACGAGAACACCGTCTCGCGCATTACCGACAACGTCCTGCGCCGCTTCGCCGCCGAGGGGCCGCTGAGCGAGTGAGGCGGGGCGGAGAGGGGCATGGGGCTGATGGGAAAGAAGACCGGGCGCTTCAAACGTGAAAAAATGGTATTTTAGGGGTCACTGGTAGCCGCACCGCTAAGGAGGAAAGGAGTCGCCGCCTTGTTTGAGAAGATGACACTCAGGGATTTTCGCTGCTTTCACCAAGAGCAGGTAGCCCGCTTAGCGCCGCTAACGCTGCTCGTTGGAGAGAACAGCACCGGAAAGACCTCCTTCATGGCCCTGATTCGGGCACTCTGGGATGTGGCTTATTCCCCTGATCCTCCTGATTTCAAGGAGGAGCCTTACGACCTGGGAAGTTTTGGCGAAATTGCTCACCACCGGGGTGTAGGCGGTCAGGCCGATACCTTCACCGCAGGATTTGATGTGACTCCGATAAATATTCTTGGACGAGGTAACAAGAATAGTCCGCACCGCTTTGAGTTCACCTTCGGCAAGAAGGGAGCCGCCCCGGTTCTGGTACAGAGAAAACTCAGCCATGGGAAGACGTGGGTCGAAGAATGTCTGGAAGAAGGCTCACCCTGGCACGCACGTTTTGGAACACAAAGAGGCGTTTGGCAACGGAAGGACAAGCCTTCTCGTGGTCCCCTGTTTGGCCCTCTGGCGAGTCCTATTTTCGGAGAGAACTTAGAAGAAGCAAACAAGGGGATCACGCCATTAGGTGCCAGTCCGCCGCTTACCGAGGCGGACTGGCACGCGCTCCAACCGTTTTTCGATTATGTGTACAGGAGAGTTCCAGTCCCGTTTAGAGAAGCAATACCTCTTGAAAAAGTGCGGCCCTTTGCCAGCGCTCCTGTCCGTTCCCACCCGCGCCGGACATATGACCCCTTCCCTCCGATAGAAGACCCCGAAGGTGATTATATTCCGATGTATCTCTCCCGTATGTACTTCGAGGACAAGGAGAGGTGGACAGCTCTCAAGAAGCGACTTGAGGCGTTTGGGCAGGCGGCGGGGCTCTTCAATGAAATCGCTATCAAGTCTTTCAGCAAAAGGGAGGGTGATCCGTTTCAAATCCAGGTCAGGAGGTTTGGAAAGAAACGAAAGGGACCTTGGCGGAACCTGATTGATGTGGGCTATGGGGTCAGTCAGGTGCTCCCTGTTATCGCTGAGTTGCTTCGCCCGGACCTTTGGCAGCCTTTCTCTGATTTGCCTATCTTCTTGCTCCAGCAGCCGGAAGTCCACCTGCACCCCAGCGCCCAAGCTGCTCTGGGAAGCTTGTTCTGTCAGCTTGCCGAGTCTGATCGTCAGCTTGTTGTTGAAACCCACAGCGACCATCTGCTTGACCGGATACGCATGGATGTTCGTGACGGCAAGGTGCCGTTAAAACCAGACGACGTTTCCGTACTGTTCTTTGAACGCGGTGAATTGGACGTACATATTCATTCGCTCCGACTGGACGACCTGGGGAATGTCCTGGACGCTCCGCCGAGCTATCGCCAGTTTTTTATGGAGGAAACACAACGGTCTCTCGGACTCTAAACGATGTGCGTGATTCTTGATGCAAACGTTGTGGCCGAAGTGTTCGAGCCCGACGGACGCTCGGAGGCTGGAGAGCAATTCTTTGAGTGGATCAATACAGGGAGGGGACGCTTGGTGGCCGGTGGCAAGCTCTTTCAGGAACTGTGCGAAAGCCATAAATTCAGAGAGTGGTGGCAGGGGGCACTTCTCGCTGGAAGAGCCACGAGAGTGAAGGATGGGGAAGTTGATGGCAGAACGAAAGAGCTGAAGAGGCAGGACTCGTGCCGGTCGAATGACGAACATGTTGTGGCTTTAGCTCAAGTCAGTGGAGCCCGATTGCTGTACTCCAACGATCGGGCTCTCCAGCAGGATTTTAAGAATACGAATCTGATCGCTAAGCCGTCAGGAAAAATCTACTCGACGAACCAGAGCAAGAATTTCGGAAAGACTCATAAGTCGCTTCTTCGGAGGAATGTGTGCAGAAGATTGTGATATCGCGGCCTGCTTCAAGACTGATGCGGAGTCAGAATCTCGGCTCGTCTCCTGCCTACATGCAGTTCCTCAAACACTCGGAATCCATACTCAACTCCAACCCTAATGCACCTACGTCATACTGGGGATTATGAACAAAGAGGAGTCAGTCAACGGTCAGCCGAGCGAGCGGTTCGCTTAGCGCGGGAATTTGTCCAACTTCTCGCCAAGGAGATACTTCATGCCTAAGGGGAAAAGCTCAAATCACCAAGCGCTTCTTGAAGCCAAGCTGTCCGAACTCACCGCGTTGATCAGAGAGCTTTCGCCAGACGCGCGAGTAGAGATCGCTGCTGAGCGTTATGAGGACGAAGACGCAGGTCTTGATGTCTATGTCCCACCGGATTTCCAAGCCGCAGCAATCTCTGATCTTGAACAATCCTTAGGCGAGCGCTGCAACGACATTCTCCTTGACACTGGACTGTTTATTATCGGTGCCGTTCGAGACTGATTCTTCGCGCTGGCTCTCAATCCGTCGCTTCGCCATGGCCGATGGGACGCTGATGCTGGCACGTGGCACCTTAAACAGCGATGCGTACCTGCATCCCCAGAGCACGGGTAATTTTCATGACCGTGCTGAAAGTCGGGTTGCCGCTCTCAGACAACGCCTTGTAGAGCCCTTCGCGGGTCATGCCAACGTCACGGGCCAATTGGCTCATGTTTTGGGCGTGCGCAATATCGTTCAGTGCGGCGCGAATCAGACTGCCGTCGCCCGGGTCTTCCTCTGCGCACGCTTCAAGGTGTGGCAACGTTTATACTTCTCTCCCGACCTACACCAGCAGGGATCGTTACGGCCGAGTCTTCCTTGTCTTTGACGAGGTATACGGCGTTTCTTTTGGTTAGTGGCCATCGCTGTAGCAGGCGAGCAAGTTTTCTGTCGGAGGAAAGTCAAGATTTGATCGAATGTCTTTCCACGTAGCTGAGCGCCGCGCGGGCGAGAAAGCCCGAGCGCGTTTCTCCTTCGCGGGCGGCAGCTTCGTCCACAATCGCCAGCACCCGCGCCGGTATGGTGATATTGACTCGTTTGGCTTTGCTCGACAGCTTCGAGATATCAACCGATACGAGGGCCCAGGTTCCGCCTCTGAATTCCTTGTTGGCGCGGTGAGCTTCCAACGGTGCCTGCTCGGGAATCGTTTCCCCGTCCATCAGCAGCCCTTCAAGATGGCAAGTAATGGCTTCGTGCGTCGAGTCGATGGCTTCGTCCAGGGAGTCGCCAGCCGAAAAACAGCCAGGTAGATCGGGCACGGTGACACCATAGCCGCTGTTACGGTCTTTATGGATGACAATTGGAAAACGCATCAGCGGTCCTCCCATTTCCAGCCGGCCTGTCGAAAGATGTTGCGCAGTGTCCCGATTGGAATATCCTTTGTCGGATGCTTGACCGTCACCTGTCCGGGCTTTTGGGGGTGAACGAACTGGTGGTGGCTCCCCTTGGTGTTCCGCACTACCCACCCCTCTCGCTTGAGCTTCCGAATGATATCCCCGCTGGTCATGCTTGTTGCAATGTGTATAGTACGCATTGCAATAAGCTTGTCAAACTCTCCGCCGATCCGTCCGAAGATTGACAGCCGGCGCGTTGGCACGCTAAGGGCTTGCAGATAAGGCTGCTCACAAAGGGGGGAATCATGGAGCAGGGTGTCCACACCGACCAGACAGCCGAGCCGGTGCTCGCCTTTACCGCCAAAGCGGTCGAGATGATCAGGCACGCTATGCGACTGAAGGGCCTGCGGGACGGTGGTATTCGGCTGACGGTCGCGGGCGGCGGCTGCAAAGGCTTCCAGTACAGCCTGAACCTTGAGCGGACCGCGCAAGCGGACGATACGGTGGTCGTGCAGGATGGGATCAAAGCCTTCCTCGACCCGAACAGCGCCCAACATCTCCAGGGAACGCGGCTGGATTATGTCACCAATCGTCAGGGGACCGGATTTCATTTTTTCGGGATGGAGTCGTCCCGGACCATTGGCTGCCGCTCCACGGTTCTGCTGCGCTGGTGCATCGAAAACAACACCCGAACCGAAGGCTGTATCCAGTGCGCCAAGCGCCCGCTGATGGACATAGACCTGGAGGCGGCGACGCAGTTTGTGGACAGCCGGCAGAGCATCTCTCACCCCGGTCTGCGCCCGAGGCAGCTGTGTGAAAAATGTCACTATGTCATCTGTCAGTGCGACAAAGAGTAAATATGCCTCACTCGGTAGGGGCAATTCATGAATTTTCCCTACGGCGCACCACTCTTCTGCACATAGTCCGCCAGGGCAAACGCCGAGACTGCCCGCCGATTGTTGCCGAGTTGGACACTGCGTGTCATACGCCCGACGACCGCTGCTTCGGTGTGGGTTATGCCTGCCGCACGGCCAAGCAGGCCGGCCACTTTCTCCAGCCCGACAAAGGATTGGGGGTGTGGGATTTCTGACCACTTGGCGTCGAGCAGCCGGATATGGTCATACGGCCCCTGGATGAGAAAATCGGCTTCACGGTTGTTTTGGTCGCGATAGAACCACAGGCTCCACTCCGGGCGGCTGAGGTCGCGCCATTTGCTCAGCTCGGTCAGGACAAAATTCTCCCAGACCGGCCCGGTCAGAGGAGAGCGGCCAAAAGAATCGGGGCTCAGGCCCAACAGGAAACAGAGCAGTCCGGTATCGTTAAAGTAGAGCTTGGGAGACTTGACCAGCCGCTTGCCGACATTGGCAAAAAACGGCTCCAGGAGCGTAATCTGGTTGCCGGCCTCAAGGGCCGACAGCCATTGGCTGACCGTTGTTTGGGCAACCCCCACATCACGGGCCAGTTCGGATTTATTCAGCAGTTGACCGGCTCGGGCCGCACAGGCGCGCAGAAAACGCTCAAAGTCGCGCAGGCTGCCCACATTCAGAATCTGCCGCAGGTCGCGTTCCAGATAGGTGCTGACATAGGCCTGATAGAAGTCTCGGACCGGCACGGCGGGGTCGGCCCACAGTTCTGGAAATCCGCCCCGGATAAGCAGCCCGGGGTGTGAATCGGTCGCCGCCGGCCAGCCGGTCGTCTTGATCTCTGCCACGCACAGACCGGGCAGGCTGAGCAGCGCACAGCGCCCGGCCAGGCTGTCACTGACTTCCCGCATCAGGGTAAACTTTTGTGAGCCGGTGAGAATGAACTGCCCTTTGCGCTGGCGCTGGCGGTCGATGGCGAGTTTGAGATATCGAAACAGCCCCGGAGCGTACTGCACTTCGTCAATCACGAGGGGAGGAGGATGGTCCTGCAAAAAGCTTTCCGGGGCGTCTTCAGCCTGTTCGGCGAGGAGTTGCAGGTCCAGACTGACATAGTGGTAATCGGGAAAGAGACGTCGGAGGAGGGAGGTTTTACCAGTTTGCCGCGCCCCGGTCAGAATAACCGCAGGAAAAGCCGTAGCCAGTTGTTTGAGCCGGTCAGAAATCTGTCTGTGTATCCACATCCTGACAATTTGAGGATGCAAACGACAATTTGTCAAGAGGAGAGGGGTTCCAGTTCGTCTCTCGTGCAGGGGCGCATCACTGCCCCTCATCCCCATTGGTTCTCATCGCAAAAAATCCCTGTATAATGGCCTGCGTGGCTGCCTGAGCGGCCACGGAACACATCTGGGAAGGGGAAAGTATGGGCGTATTATCTGGGTATAAAGTTGTTGAGTTTGCGGGCATCGGGCCGGCTCCAATGTGCGCGATGCTGCTCTCGGACATGGGAGCCGAGGTGCTGCGTATAGACCGGGCCGAAGATGCCGACCTCGGCGTGCCGACCGAGGCCAAGTTCAACCTGCTCGGGCGTGGCCGCCGCTCGGTGGCGATTGACCTCAAAAAGCCGGAGGGAACAGAGGCGGCCCTCAAGCTGATCGAACAGGCCGATGCGCTCATCGAAGGCTTCCGGCCTGGGGTAATGGAACGGCTGGGGCTCAGCCCCGAGGTGTGTCTGGCCCGCAATCCCCGTCTGGTCTTTGGGCGTATGACCGGCTGGGGCCAGGAGGGACCGCTGGCCAATGCGGTTGGGCATGACATTAACTATATTGCCCTGATTGGGGCGCTCCATTCGATTGGGCGGAAGGGCGAAGCGCCGGTTCCGCCGCTCAATCTGGTGGGCGACTTTGGCGGCGGTGGGGTGTTCCTGGCGCTGGGCGTGGTCGGCGCCCTGCTGGAAACCCAGAAATCGGGTAAGGGCCAGGTCATTGACGTGGCCATGATCGATGGCGCGGCGTCGCTGATGACCGCCATCTACGGTCTGCGCGCGGCCGGCAAGTGGACGGACAACCGGGGAGAAAACATTCTGGATACGGGCGCGCATTACTATAATGTGTACGAGACCAGTGACGGCCAGTACCTCTCCATCGGTTCGATTGAAGCCAAGTTCTATGCGGAACTGCTGCGTTTGACCGGGCTGGAGCGGGAAGAGTTGCCCCACCAGAACAACCGGGCCGAGTGGCCGGCGCTGACCGAGAAACTGGCCACTATTTTCAAGACCAGGACCCTGGCGGAGTGGAACGAACTCCTGGAGGGCAGTGACATCTGCTACGCGCCCGTCCTGAATATGGCCGACGCGCCCAACCATCCGCACAACCAGGAACGCGCTACGTTTGTCGAGGTCGAGGGGGTCCCGCAGCCGGCTCCGGCGCCGCGCTTCAGCCGCACCCCGAGCGCCATCCAGCGCCCGCCCGCCAGCCCGGGCGAGCATACGGAAGAGGCCCTGCGCGATTGGGGCTTTGATACCGGAGAGCTTGAGCAGTTGCGCGGAAGCGGCGCAATCGGCGTGCGGACCGCGGCGAAATAATCCCGGTAGCTATACGAACGGTGCTGGGCGGTCCCGCGCTCAGCAAGTAAAAATGTCCCTTCAATATCACCCCGTGCAAAATCCCCTCCTCGGAGGGGTGGCCGCAGGCCGGGGTGGGTTCTCCCCTCTTCCACTTTGAAACGGAGCCGACACGATGCAACTCGGCATGATTGGTCTAGGACGGATGGGTGGCAGTATGGTCCGCCGCCTCATGCGCGGCGGACATGCGTGTGTGGTGTTTGATCTGGATACCCAGACGGTCAAACAGTACGAGCGGGACGGGGCGACCGGAGCTGCTTCCCTCGATGATCTCATCCAAAAACTCACGGCACCCCGCGCCGTGTGGGTCATGCTGCCGGCGGGCGCAGCAACCGATGAAACGGTGACCGCCCTAGCCGAGAGAATGGATGCGGACGACATTATTATTGATGGCGGAAACTCGCATTTTAAGGACGACATTCGACGGGCCAAAGCCCTCAAACCGAAAGGGCTGCATTACGTGGATGTGGGGACGAGCGGCGGGGTGTGGGGAGTCGAGCGCGGCTATTGTCTGACAATCGGCGGGGAACCAGAACCGGTCCGGCGGCTCGACCCGATCTTCCGCACCCTGGCCCCCGGCAAGGGAGACATTCCAGAAACGCCGGGTCGTGAACAGATGAACGGCACGGCCGAACAGGGCTATTTGCACTGCGGCCCGGCCGGAGCCGGACATTTTGTGAAAATGATCCATAACGGCATCGAGTACGGGCTGATGCAAGCCTATGCCGAAGGCTTTGATATTCTGCGGGGCGCCGGCGCCAGCGGGCTGGAATATCACTATGAGTTGAATCTGCCGGATATTGCCGAGGTGTGGCGTCGCGGCAGCGTGGTGGGCTCCTGGCTGCTGGATTTGACGGCGATGGCCCTGGCGGACAGCTCGGAGCTGTCCGAGTTCTCCGGCGAGGTTCGGGATTCGGGCGAGGGCCGCTGGACGATTGCGACAGCCATTGAGGAAGCGGTTCCTGCCGATGTGCTGTCAGCAGCGCTCTACGCGCGCTTTCGGTCCCGTCAGGCTCATACCTTTGCCGAGAAAATTTTATCGGCCATGCGCTTCAAGTTTGGCGGGCACGTTGAACCGCCACGTTCTCCCCTCTCCTCGCGGGAGAGGGGGCGGGGGTGAGGGCTTTCTTCCTATGATAACCCATGTCCTGGCCGGTGATATTGGCGGGACCAAGACCAATCTGGCCCTGTACGCGCTTGAGGGAGAGGATAAGCTCCGCCTCGTTCGGGAATCGTCTTTTCCGAGCGCGCAGTACGCCGGGTTGGAAGATGTCATTGCCGACTTTCTTGCGGGGGGCGTTTCCCCCGAGCCCCCTCTTCGCGCCAGGCAGACGGACGTGGTCATAGCGGCCGGTGCGTTTGGTATTGCCGGGCCGGTTCTTGACGGCCGGGTCGAAGCGACAAATCTGCCCTGGAAAGTTGACGCTCTCAGCGTCCGCCAGGCCATCGGCGGTGGCTTGGTCCGGCTCATGAACGACCTGGAGGCAACCGCCTATGGGGCGCTGTTCCTGCCCGCAGATGAAATCCTGACGCTCAATGCCGGCAAACCCCGGCGCG
The DNA here is from genome assembly GCA_965232605.1 of uncultured Binatia bacterium (SeqCode). Taxonomy (GTDB): domain Bacteria; phylum Desulfobacterota; class Binatia; order Bin18; family Bin18; genus Bin18. Next base: position 1,600,542 of record CBDDQA010000006.1, read on the forward strand.
GCAACTGTGCGGTGGTTGCGGCCGGCACCGGCCTGGGGCAGGCGTTTCTGTTCTGGGACGGACAAGGCTATCGGCCCGCGGCCACGGAAGGCGGCCATGTTGACTTCCCGCCGCGGAACGACACAGAAATAGCCCTGCTGCACTTCCTCAGAAAGCAGCACAACGGACGGGTGTCCTCTGAGCGGGTGCTGTCCGGTCCCGGTCTGGTGAGCATCTTCAATTTCTTACACCAGGTCTTGCAGCGGCCTGTGGCTGAGGCCCTGTGGGCGCGCCTGCACACCGAGGACGCGGCCGCGGTCATCGGCGAGGCGGGTGTCACCGGCAGTTGCCGGACCTGCGAGGAAGCGGTGGACCTGTTTGTGAGTTTGTACGGGGCTCAGGCCGGCAATCTGGCGTTGACGGTGATGAGTGTCGGCGGGGTGTATATTGGCGGTGGGATCGTGACCAAGTTGCTGCCCAAGATGACGGCCGGCGGGTTTATGCGGTCCTTTACGGACAAGGGACGCTTCAGCCAGCTTCTGCGGGATATGCCGGTCCGTATCATTCTGAATCCCAAGGCCGCCCAGGTCGGCGCAGCCCACACAGCGATCAGGATGCTCAGGATTAAAGGATGAACAGGATCAGGAAGAAGCGGGTGGGGCGGTTCCCTAACCCCTAATCCCCAACCCCCTCTTAACCTTCCCCGTCTGGGTGGTGTCGTAGCCGTCCAGTTGTTCGACGGCGCGTTTGAACGAGTCAGAACGAATGACGGCAACGAGCCGCCGGCCTGTGTCGCTGTTGAAAAAGGCTTTCTGAAAGACGAGGTCGTACTCCTCGCGCTCAATGGGAACAAAGTCGAGCCCCAGGGCTTTGGCGGCTGATTTGACGCCGAGACCGGTATCCATCAGACCGCTGGCAATGGCCACCGCGACCGCCATATGGGTGGTTTCTTCGCGTTCGTAGCCCTGGATGCGCTCCGGTTTGATGCGGAGCTTCCCGAGCTTGTAGTCCAACAGTACGCGGGTGCCCGCTCCGGGCTGGCGATTGATAAAGGTGAGGTCCTTGCGCGTCAGGTCTCTGAGATTCTTGATCTTTCTGGGATTGCCTTTGGGAACGATCAGGCCCTGCTCCCGAATGACCAGATTCATCACGACCGATTTGGTGAGCAGCCGCTGTTTTTTGAGGTCGGGCAGGTTGTAGACGCCGCTGGCGGGGTCAAGCAGGTGGGCGCCGACCAGATGGGCCTCGCCCCGTCTCAGGGCGACCAGACCGCCGAGTGAACCAATATTGCTGGCGGATATTTTGAGACCCGGATGCTGGGCGCGGAGTTGATCGTCAAGCACGCCGATGGTCAGGTCGTTGCTGCCGGTAAACAGAATCGTGTTGGCGATTTCTTCTGCCGGACGCAGGAGTTCGACCTGCACCTGCGTGCCGGCGTTCAAGCCCTCGTCCAGAGACGGAATGCGCAACACCCCGTCGGCTTTGACCATAGTAGTGATGACCCCGGCGCCACGGCCGATGGGGTTGGCCACGATCGTGTCGCCAACCTGCCCGAGGTTGACCCGGACAAACTCCTCCAGGCCGAGCCGCGACGGGACCTTGCGCGGCAGGACCGCCCTGATCTTCGCGGGCTCCTCTGCCGGCCGGCCGAGAGAATGGGCGATCAGTTGGCGCAGAACCTGCTGACAGATTACGACCGCGGAAACCGGATAGCCGGGCAGCCCTATGACCGGTGTGCCGTCAAGAACCGCCAGAATTGCGGGCTTGCCCGGCATGACGTCAATGCCGTGGACCAGGACGTCGCCCAGCGATTCCAGGGCCCGTAGCGTGAAATCGTGTTCACCGGCCGAAGAGCCGGCAATGATGATGACGATATCGTGCCGCTTGACCGCTTTTGCCAGCGCGCGGGTAATGGTTTTGAGGTCGTCCACGACGCGGGGCAGCCGTTTGGGCGTACCGCCCCACTCTTCGACAAAAGCCCCGGCAACCCGGGAGTTGAATTCGATAATCCGGCCCGGCTCGGCCGGGTCGCCGGGTTCGATCAGTTCCGAGCCGGTCGGGATAATGCCGACCGTCGGCGGGGCTATGACCGGAATGGTGGTGTGACCGGCGGCCAGCAGCGCGCCCAGATCGTACGGCCGCAGCTTATGGCCGCGCGGCAGCAGCGGTTCGGTGGCAACAATGTCCTCGCCGACGAGACGCACGTGCTGCCACGGAGTGGCGGAATCACGAATTTCAATCTCGGCGTTGTTTTTCTTAAACACCCGCTCAATCATGACGACCGCATTGGCCCAAGTCGGAATGGGGTGGCCGGTATCGACATATTGAAACGGAGGCGGGGGGGCGGCGGATTGGGGGTTGGGGGTTGGGGACTGGGGGTTGGTCTGTGAGGGGGGCGGCTGGACGTCTTTTGCGACCCGCTTGAGCGTCAGCGGAGCAAACTCACTAGCGCCGAACGTGTCCTCGGCGCGCACGGCAATGCCGTCCATAGCCGCGCCGTGGTAATGCGGGGCGGACAGCAGCGCGAAAATGGGTGCGGCGGTGGTGCGGTGGAGTGCCTTTTCGACCGGGACCCGTTCGGTTTTGGGACGGGGCGGGACGGCGCCCAGAAAAATATCGAGGGCGTCCTCCAGCGATTTCTTTTTGAGATAGCGCTTGCGGTCGGTTTTGGCGGCGGGCTGTCCAGGCGGGTGACGATCGTGCATGGTGAATCACTAGAACAGAATCACGTCAACTTCTTCTCCGGCCTCGCGGCCTTCTTCGTTATGGGGAATGCAGACCATGCCGTCGGCCTGCACCAGGCTGAAGATCGCGCCGGATTTTCCCGGTAGCGGCTGGGCCAGCCGAACGCCGCGCTCGCCATTTGGAGAGGCGTTTTGCAGCGTGACCCGGACGTAATCCTCCCGTCCGGGGGCGGAGGCAATGTTCTGGGCCAGCCGGGCGCGGGTCGTGCGTAGCGGCACAAAGGCCGTGTCCGCGGACTCGCCGCCGATCATTCGTACCAGCGGCGCGCCAAAAAGGGCAAAAACGACCAGCGCCGACACCGGATGACCGGGCAGACCCATGACCGGCTTGCCGGCGGCGCGGGCAAAGATCGTCGGCTTGCCCGGAGCAATGGAAATACCGTGAAAGAAGAGTTCCGAGCGGGGGAATGAACAGATCACGTCCAGCGCCATGTCCTTGATGCCCACCGAACTGCCGCCGGACACCATCACGACGTCGGTGGTTTTCAGCGCGGTGGAGAGCGCCTGGGTAAACGCCTGCGAATCATCTTTGATAACCCCCAGGTCCGTCACGGTCCCGCCACACTCGGTAATCATGGCGTGGAGAGAATACTGGTTCACGTTCCGAATCTGACCGGGCCGGGGAGAGCGTGAGGGCGGGATGATTTCATCGCCCGTGGAAATCAAGGCCACGGTCGGGCGCTTATGGACCGGTACCTTGGTAATCCCCACACCGGTCAGCGCGCCGATATCGTGGGCGCGCAGGCGACGGCCGGCAGGAAAAATCGGCTTCTTCTTTTTGATATCCTCGCCAACCCGGAGAATGTTTTCCCACGGCGACACGCTGCGTAAAATTTCGACCGTCCCGTCGCCCAGCTCCTCGGTGTATTCCACCATGACCATGGAGTTCGCGCCTGGCGGGAGCATACCGCCGGTCGCAATCCGCATGGTCTCGCCCTTCTTGAGCCGACGTTTCGCTTCCGAGCCCATCTCGATGGCCCCCACGAGTTTCAGGTAGGCCGGCAGACTGGCCGACGCCCCAAAGGTGTCCTGGGCGCGAACCGCATAGCCGTCCATATTCGTGCGGTTGAAATGGGGCAGATCGACCGGCGAGGTCAGGGGCCTGGCCAGCGTCCGCCCGCAGGCGTCGAGGACCGGAATCTGTTCGCTTTTGGTCTGGGGGGCAAAGGCGGCAAGCTGGCTGCGGGCTTCCTCGGACGTCACCACCCGAAAAAAGGCTTTGACCGGGGCCGGAGCTAGAGCCGCTGATGCGCGAGGCACGGCAGTTCCTTTCGCACTTTTTCCAGATAATCGAGATCAATCTCGGCGGTAATGAAACACTCGCGGTCGGGCGCCCGGGCAAGAATCTTACCCCACGGATCGATAATCATGGAGTTGCCATAGTCGGCAAAACCGTACACGTTTTTTCCGATCTGGTTCGGGGCAATGATATACACCTGGTTTTCAATGGCCCGCGCCCGCAGCAGGGCTTCCCAATGGGCCGCGCCGGTCGGAAAGGTAAACGCCGACGGAACGGAGATGATTTCCGCGCCCTGGCGGGAGAGCCCCCGGTAGAGTTCAGGGAAGCGGAGATCGTAGCAGACCGAAAGACCCACCGTGCCGAGCGGCGTGGGGGCCACAACGACCTCTTCCCCCGGCTTCATGCTGTCGGACTCCCTGATGCTGACCTGCCCCGGGATATCAACGTCAAAGAGATGAATTTTACGGTACTGGGCCAGCAGGTCGCCCTGCGGGTTGATCAGCAGGCTGGTATTATAGGCACGGGCTTCGTCCGATTTTTCGAGGAAGGAGCCGGCCAGCAGGTGGACCCCGAGTTGGGTTGCCAGGTCTTGCAGACGGTGGGTAGTCGGGCCGGGGATAGGCTCGACCTGTTCGGGCTCTTTTCTATGCCGCCCGCGCCAGGAAAAGACCTCCGGCAGCACGACCAGGGCGGCGCCCCGTTCTGCGGCCAGGCGGACAAACGTTTCGGCCTTGGCCAGATTCTCTTCTTTGGAAGAAGACGCGGTCATTTGCACGGCCGCGGCGAGGTAGGATCGCATGATTCAGACTCCCTCGGTCTCTGAGGACGAAGACTACCGAACGCCTCTCAGGGGGTCAAGAGAAGAGGTGTGCCGTGTGGAGTCCGGGAGGGCGGTAGCGCGCGGTCCATCGACCGGCTCTCACAACGGCTCTGATCGTTTTGAGTGTGGGAGGAACTGGCGATCAGCGTTTGAAGAAGGCGAACAGGATACCGGTGATAACCCCAATCTGGCCAGCCCAGAAAATGGACATCCATTTGATGAGGGTTGCTTCAACCGTGGCCAGCCGACGTTCAAACTTTTCCTCGGCAAGAGCCAAAATATCTCCGCGTTCGCCCTCGCTGACTCTTCCCAGGAGATCAACCAGAGCGTCGGCTCCTTCGTCGCCTAATTTCTCTCGAAGCGGACGGGGGATAGCAATAACGGCCATAGGTGCAGCCTAACACAAGACCAGCAAGAGCATCAATGCAAACAAGCCGACACGATTCCCAATGGCTTGGATGGAGCAACTCGACTCATCCCGCCTGGCGCCAAAGACGGTAAAATAAAGAGGTCAGACGTTGTGCTTGTTGTGGAGGGAAGATAGGAAAGGAGGGTGACAGAAAACGGGCAGCAAGAAATACGGAAGCATAAACGTCGAGGCTTGGCGAAATTTTTATGTGTGGGCCTATCTCTGCTATACGACTCCAGAAAAAAAGAGCGGGCTGGCGGTGGCGGCTTCGACTCATGGGGGGCGTCCTGGTAGTCCTTGGGATGTTCCTCGCGGGCTGCCAAACGCTTCAGTACACATTGTCTTTTACCGAGTCGAGGCGCGACCCCCAGCTTGCCCGGATATTGGGCAAACGGGCGGAACTGGAGGAGCAGTACTGGCAGTGCCGGGTCGAGCACGGGTCTGCCGACGCCGCCGAGTGTGCCCAGTACAAACGAGAGTTGGACAAGCCGCCGGCGCTGCCGGCTGCCTCAGAGTAGGAGCCCCAACACCAGCGGACGGCTCCTCCTCGCTCAGGACCTCGGCATATCCATAACGGCCATGCCCTCCAGAGCCAGCCCATAGCCCAGACCGTCAAGCATCAGTTTTTTGATCTGATGGGTAATGGATATACGGGCATACCGCAGGGTCAGGGGGGGCTGTTTGGCCAATTGTTCGGCCAGCTCCCAGGCGCGGGCGGACAGTTGGTCCGGTGGCAGTACCTCGTTTACCACCCCGAGGGTGAGCGCCTCCTGGGCGGACAGCTTTTGCCCGGTCAGCAGAAAATAGCGCCCCCGGTTGGCCCCCAAAAGCAGCGGCCAGACCAGATGAACGCCGTCACCCGGCACAATACCGTTTGGAAAATGAGGAGCGTCCTGAAACGCCGCGGTCTCGGACGCCAGCACGATATCGCACAGCACGGGGATCTCGGCATGAATGAGGGCCGGCCCGTTGACTGCGGATATCATCGGCACGGGAATGTCGAGCAGATTCATCAGCAGGCGCTTGCCCTCCCAGTACACGGTGTCCCAGCCGCGTGGCGTACCCAGGCTATCCCCAAAGCTGGCAAAATCGATATCCGCACAATAGCTGTCGCCCGTTCCGGCCAGAATAACAACTTTATTCTCCGGGTCGGCTCCGATATCAACGCAGGCGTGGCCGATTTCGCGGTGGGCCGGTTCATTCCAGACCAGCGGGCCATCGTTGACGTGAAAGGTGACTTCGAGAATGCCGTTGCGACGCTGCATTTTCATTGTCTCGTACTTATTGGCATAATCTTCTAATTGGCTCATCTGTTCCCCTCCTGTTTTCTTTTACCTCCTCTTCTAACGCTTCTCTCAGGGTGCTGTCGAGAGATATGGTATACGGGGAACAAGTCTGCACCAATGAAAGAAAGGTGGGTGCCCATGTCGCATTTTGAGAGAACCGAGCGAACCCGATTGCGCCGCATGCCGGAGCGTGCTTCATACGACACCGCAGTCGTTGGAGCCATTCTGGCAGAAGGCTTGTACTGTCATGTCGGCTTCAGCGTTGACAGCCAACCGTATGTGATCCCCACGATATACGCGCATATTGAGGATCGTCTATATGTTCACGGTTCGGCTGCGAGCCGGATGCTGCGCACGATTGGGGGGAGCCTGCCGGTCTGCGTCACCGTCACCCTGCTCGACGGTCTTGTGCTGGCTCGTTCGGCCTTTCATCATTCGATGAATTATCGCTCCGTGGTGATTCTCGGTCAGGCGACAGAAGTCACCGATCCAGACGAAAAGCAGACCGCCCTCAAAGCCATTGTCGATCACGTCATGTCCGAACGCTGGGCGGACGTTCGCGAGCCGTCGGCTCAGGAACTCAAGGCCACGAGTGTGATCCGTGTGCCCTTGGAGGAGGTGTCGGCAAAAATCCGTACCGGGCCGCCGGTGGACGCGGAGGAAGACTATCAGCTCAACTGCTGGGCGGGAGAGCTGCCGTTGCACCTGGTGCCGCAACAGCCGGTCGCCGACCCGCAACTCCGGGCCGGTATCGCCCTGCCGGAGTACGCGAAGGATTATCAACGTTCCGGAGGGACATGATGTACTGCCCAGAGGCGTTTGCGGTTTCAGACCCCGAACAGCTCCAGAGTTTTATCGAGCAATATAGCTTTGCCACGTTAGTCAGCACCGTAGACGGACATCCTTTTGCGACGCATCTGCCCCTCCTTCTTGACGCCAGCACGTCAGCGCACGGGGCACTGCTTGGTCACATGGCGCGAGCCAATCCGCAGTGGCAAACTTTCGAGGGCATTCAGGAGGTGCTTGCCATATTTCAAGGGCCGCACTCCTATATCTCCCCGAGTTGGTACGAGACGACGCCCGCCGTGCCAACTTGGAATTATGCAACGGTGCACGTGTATGGCGTGCCTCGTATTATCGAGGATAGCGAGCGGCTCGCGACTTTGGTTGACCGGCTCACCACCGTCTACGAGTCTGGGATGCCGCAACCATGGCCAGGAGATATTCCGGTGGACTTTAAGCAAAAGCTCCTCAAGGCCATTGTCGGATTTGTGATTGATATCACGCGTATTGAAGGAAAATTCAAACTTGGTCAGAACAGACCGCTGGTGGATCAACGGGCGGTAGCTCAACGGCTCGCTACGCAGGCTGATCCCATTGCGCACGAACTGAGCGAGTTGACGCTGGCACAGCTCGTAAAAAATGCTTTCGTCTGAGCGCTGGAGAGGGTTGGCTTAACGAAAAAGGATATATTCCCGCCGAACACTGAGCCCTATTCCGACAGCGCTCCGCCGCAGGAGCTGCCCGCACCGGCGGTGCAGCCATAGCAATGGGCATCCAGACGAATATCCCGGCCGATAAGCTGCCGGACCAGGCTGTCGGCTGAGTGTTCGCCTAAGCGCAACGGAGCGCCGTTGCCCAGCCGCAGATCAAGCATCTGGTTAAAATCGCAGTCGTACACATAGCCGTCCCAGGAGACGCTCACCAGGTGGCGGCACATCAGGCTCTCAAGCGTGGCCGGATTGAAGGCCTGGGCCAAGAGTTCCATGTATGCGGCCAGCTTGCCCTCTCGCTCCAAGCTATGGGCAAAGCGGGCGATGGGCATATTCGTAATCGTCAGCAGACTGTTAAACCTCAGTCCAAAGCGTTGGCCGAGTTCTCGTTTGTAATCCGCCTCCAGGTTTTTCTGAGGCGGCGGCAGGTGGGCGCCAACCGGGTTGTAGATAAGATTGAGAACCAGGCCCGAACCGGCCTGCCCGTAGCCGAGGGCGTTCAATTGGCGGAGAGCGCGCATGGATTTCTCGTAGACGCCGTGGCCGCGTTGCGCCGAGACATTCTCTTCCGAGTAACAGGGTAAACTGGCAAAGATTTTCACCTGATGTTCGGCCAGGAACTCGGCCAGGTCTTCCTGGCCGGGCTCAAACAGGACGGTCAAATTACAGCGGTCCAGCACCTGCCGACCGTCCTGGCGGTTTTGCTCGACCAGAAAGCGGAAGGACGGATTCAACTCGGGCGCGCCGCCGGTCAGATCGACCGTTCGGGCCTTGGCCGCACGGATGAGTTCGAGGGCCAGTTCGGCTGTCCGCGGGGCCATGATCTCGGTCCGTTTCGGACCGGCGTCCACATGACAGTGGAGACAGGCCTGATTGCACAGCTTGCCCAGGTTGATCTGAACGGTCTCCAGTTCGGCCCGTTTGAGGAGCAGGCCCCCTTCCTGGCGTAGCCGCTCGGTAAAAGGCTGAAGAGATGGTTCGGCGGCGTGCATGCGCGTGTATCCACTCCTAGCAGCATTTACTCGGCGCACAGCACGCCTCGGCGGTCGCCCGGTAATCGAGGTCCTGGGTGCCGGGCTCGCCCTTATGGGCAACCACAGTCACGGACCGGAAGGCGATCCCTTCGACCGTTCGCCACGGCTGCGCGTCACGCTTGAGGACGGCGATACCGGAGAAACCGGCTTCTTCGAACGCTGTGATGAATTCCTTTTCCTGCATGGCTCCAGAGACGCAGCCGCTCCATAGTTCGGGGTCGGCCTTCAGGTGGGCCGGCACCGGTTCGTCGGCAACAATATCGGAGATGACCGTTCGCCCGTCCTGGCCCAGCACCCGAAAAATTTCCCCGAACAGTTGCCGTTTGTCTGCGTCCTGAACTAGGTTGAGCACGCAGTTCGAGACGACAACGTCAACACAACCATCGGCAATCAGCGGCCGCTGCGCGCGCTGTTCGGCCATGACGGCCTCAAAGGCGTGGAGTTCTTCAAACGAGGCGACAGGGTGCGCGCGCAGATAAACATCTGCGGCATCGAGGTCGGTCCGCAAATCCTGGATTCTGCCGCGGTGAAACTCGACGTTGTGATAGCCCAGTTGTTCGCCAATGGAGTGACGGTATTTCTCCGCCAGGGCCAACATCTCCGGCGTCATATCAACGCCGATAACCCGACCTTCGGCCCCCACGACCTGGGCGGCGATATAACAGATCTTGCCCGCGCCCGAGCCGAGATCAAGCACGGTTTCGCCGGGCCGGAGGTGCTGCGAGGGGTCTCCACAGCCGTAATCGCGGACAAGAATTTCTTCGGGGATGAGCGCCAGAAGGCGCTGGTCATAGTCTATCGGACAACACAGCGCCGCTTCCTCCTGCTGTGCTCCCACTGCGTAGCGGGCTTTGACCGCCCGCTCGACATCAAAAACTTCTGTCATCGCTTCTCCTCCTTCTGGAGCAATATCCTGAGAGCCAAGTCGGCATAGTATCGTATCTCTTCATCAGTGTACTAGGGTGCTGCGGGCGATCAAGCGGCCGGCTTCACGGTTGACGTTGTTGCTCGGATAGAAGTATACATCCCCGTATACAGCCAGAGAGGAGCCGTATGCAAAGCGTCATGTTGCGCGTGAGCGCGCGCTGCCGGGATACGCTGCGGGAATTGGCCGCTCAGACCGGAGAGTCGATGCAGAGCGTGGTTGACGAAGCCGTGGAACTTTATCGGCGCCGGCGGTTTCTTGAGGAAGTCAATGCCGCCTATATGCCTCTCCGCCAGAACGCTAAGACCTGGAGAGCGGTTGAGCAGGAGCGGAGTGAATGGGACATCGCGCTTGGGGACGGCCTACCGAAGGAGGAGGCCGGAATCGGGTCGGAGCACAGCAGTCGTGAGCGAAAGAAAAGAAGTACGTAGACAGCCCGCCCGAGGTGAGGTCTGGGCTGCGAACCTGAACCCGACGCGAGGGCGTGAGCAGGCCGGACATCGTCCCGTTATCGTGATTTCCGAAGACGTGTTTAATCAGGGACCGGCCGGCTTAGTGGTCGTCCTGCCGGTGACTGCGACAGACCGTGGCGTCCCCATTCATGTCCCTATAGAGCCGCCTGAGGGGGGACTCAAAAACCGCAGTGTCATTTTGTGCGATACTGTCCGCTCCATTGCCAAAGAGCGACTCACGCGTCGCTGGGGACGCATCTCCCCGACGACGCTGGCTGTGGTCGAGGATCGTCTGCGTATCCTCATGGGGCTATAGACTGCTGTGTGAGGAAGACTGCATGCCAAAGATGAAAAACGACCCGGTCTCGGAATCGGATACAGCCGCTGGCTTCCGTCTCCTGCCGCACTTTAAGCGCTTCAACCAAAAAGATGACGTGTTTCGTCGCTCGTGGTGGGATGAACGTATTCGGACCCGGAAGAGCGAGTTATTCTACGAGACGTATAGAGAGCCGCTCAAAACCTGGCGCAAGGTTGATGGCTTTACCCAAAAGGATTATGCGCTGCGCAACGCCGCCTGGCATGTCAGCGACCTCTTCACTGAACTTAAACAAGACCAGGACCGTCGAGAAGGCTTTTCCGACGAGTTTACCTTGTACCGAGACGTGGCCGCAGAGCAGATGGACCTGGGGACGCCGGCTCAAGCCGCGTCCGAGATAAAACGGGTCGGAAAATCCTTTGGCGCAGATCTGATTGGCGTTGCCGAGTACGACGAACGCTGGATGTACGTGCATAAATTCAGCGACATGAGCAAACGCGAAAAGCCACAAGAAATACCCGAGGGCCTGTCGTCTGTCATTGTGGTTGCTCAGGCCATGGACTACGACCTGATTCGGACCGTTCCGTCGGCCCTCAGCGGGGCGGCTACCGGCCTGGGGTATTCGCACGACGCGCTCGTCGTGCTGTCACTCGCCCAGTACATCCGCAACCTCGGCTATAATGCGATTGCGAGTATGAACGATACCGCGCTGGCGATTCCGTATGCGATCAAGGCCGGCTTGGGCGAGTATGGGCGGCTTGGGCTGTTAATTACCAAAGAGTTCGGCCCTCGCGTCCGGCTCGGCAAAATTTTTACCGACCTGCCGCTTGCGCCCGATAGACCGATTCGGTTTGGGGTGAAGGAGTTTTGCGATACGTGTCGGCGGTGTGCTGAGGGCTGTCCGGTGAACGCCATTCCCTCGAACGCCCCGTCGGACGCAATCTACAATCAGTCCAACATCAAAGGGGTGGTGAAATGGACGGTCGATGGAGAAAAATGTTTCGGCTATTGGGCCGCCCAGAATAGTGACTGCTCGATTTGTATCCGGGTGTGTCCCTACAACAAGGACTTCTCCAAATGGTATACGCGGCTCGGACGCTGGCTGGCCGGCACGCGCTTCCGCAAGCTGATGTTGCGGCTTGACCTTGCCCTGGGTTTTGGGAGCCGGCTGCCCTCAAAGCGTTGGTGGCGGGGAGAAGGGGGAGCTGCGGGTGGCTCCTGAGCCGCTTGACGCGGGGGAAGGCGAAACGGTGAGAGCCGCCGAATGACCCTGTCCGCCCGGCCGACAATCTCGCCTCAGCCCGGAAAGGTCACCTCAGGCACGGTTTGCATGGCTCGTTCAATCGCCTCAGCCGGATACTCGTAGCGTTCGAGTTTCCCGGCGTGGTAGTCGGCATAGGCGCTCATATCAAAATGACCGTGGCCGCTCAGATTAAACGCAATGACTTTCTTTGCGCCGCTTTCCCGGCACTGCACGGCCTCATTCAGCGCGGCGCAGACCGCGTGGTTGGACTCGGGCGCCGGCACTATCCCTTCGGCTCTGGCGAACGCCACACCGGCCTCAAAGGTCGCCAGCTGATCGAACGCGGTGGCTTCAATATGGCCGCCGTGTAAAAGCGCACTCACGTGCGGAGCCATGCCGTGATAGCGCAGCCCGCCGGCATGGATGGTGGCCGGCATAAACGAATGACCCAGCGTATACATCTGACAGATCGGTGCCACGCCGCCGGCGTCGGCCCAATCCCAGGTGAAGGTGCCTTTGGTTAAGGTCGGGCAGGCGGCCGGCTCAACCGCGATGATACGTGTGTTTTTACCGTGCTTGAGTTTTTCCCGGACAAAGGGAAAGGCAAAACCGGCAAAATTCGAGCCTCCTCCGGCGCAACCAATCACAATGTCCGGGTATTCGCCGGCCATTTCCATTTGCAGCAGGGCCTCTTCACCAATAATGGTCTGGTGCAACAGGACATGCGGGAGAAAAGAGCCCAGACTGTACTTTTTTGTCCCCCTAGACGTTTGGGCCGCTTCGATTCCTTCGGAGACCGCCAGCCCCAAGGAGCCGGGATGGTCCGGGTTGTCGGCCAGAAACCGCCGGCCCACTGCGGTGCGGTCGGACGGACTGGCAAACACCTCGGCGCCATAGGTCGTAATCACGTGGCGGCGGTAGGGTTTTTGCTGATACGAGATACGGACCATATACACCTCGCAGCCCAGCCCGAACATATTGCAGGCCATGGCCAAGGCGGTGCCCCACTGGCCCGCGCCCGTTTCCGTGGTCAGCGTCTCGATCCCTTCTTGCTTGGCGTAAAAGGCCTGGGCCACGGCCGTGTTCGGCTTATGCGAACCAACCGGACTGACTCCCTCGTATTTGTAGTAGATATGGGCCGGGGTCCGGAGCGCCTGCTCCAGGCGGCGCGCCCGAAAAAAGGGAGTCGGCCGCCAGAGTTTATAGATATCGCGGACCGGCTCCGGGATCTCAATATACTGCTCCTGGCTGACATCCTGAGCGAGGAGCGCTGTTGGCGTAAAGGAAGCCAGGTACTCGGGCGTGACCGGCTGTCTGGTTTCCGGGTGGAGCGGCGGCATCAGGCGCACGGGCATATCGGCATTGATATTATACCACGCCGTGGGCATCTGGCCTTCTTCCAATAGATATTTGATCTGGTCGCTCATACCGGGGTCCTATAGCATCTTTTTTTTGGAACGTCGTCAGGCCGTAGGAGAAGGGCGTGGTTCAGTTTGCTGACCTCCCCCTCACCCCAGCTCTCTCCCTCCAGGGGTGAGGGAGCAAAAAAGTAGGGGCGACCCCCTGTGGTGGCCCAGCCGGCTGAACCACGACCGAGCTCTACTCTCCCTTTATTGATCGCCCCCGACACGCTAGAAGAAACGCTGTGTAATAGCGCGAGGAGGAATACAGCATCATGGCAGGGCAAGTTGACGGAAAAATTGCGTTAGTGACGGGCGGGGGGTCGGGTATTGGTCGGTCTACGTCCTTAGCGTTCGCCCGCGAAGGCGCGACGGTCGTTGTGTCCGACGTGGTTATTGAAGGTGGAGAGGAGACGGTCCGTCTCATCAAATCCGCCGGGGGCGAGGCGGTGTTCGTGCAAACCGACGTGGCCCAGGCCGCGGAAGTCGAGGCATTAGTCACGCGAGCGGTTGAGACGTATGGCCGGCTTGACTGCGCGTTCAACAACGCTGGCATTGCGGGGGCTGCTGCTCGGACCGGCGATTATACACCGAAACACTGGGACCGGGTGATTGCGATTAACCTGACCGGGGTGTGGCTGTGTATGAAGTATGAGCTGCGACATATGCTGACGCAAGGCAGCGGTGTGATTGTCAATACCGCCTCGGTTGCCGGTCTGGTTGGTTTTCGGAGTGGGCCTGCGTATGTGGCCGCAAAGCACGGGGTGGTCGGACTGACCAAAACCGCGGCCTTGGAATATGCCAAATCCGGTATTCGCGTGAACGCCGTCTGTCCAGGGGTCATCCGCACCCCGATGTTCGAGCGCGGCATGGAACTGGACCCACGCATAGAGGACGGGATGACCGCCAGAGAGCCGATTGGTCGCCTGGGAAGACCCGAGGAGATTGCCGATGCCGTGGTCTGGCTCTGCTCGGATGCGGCGTCGTTTGTGACCGGCCATCCAATGGTTGTCGATGGCGGTTGGGTTGCCCAGTAGGGCTATAAAAAGGGGGCGGAGGAGTCTCAAGGGAATGTTCTTCCCAGCGACCCGCACTACGTCTTTTGCCCAAACGCGCTCACCGTCTCCGAGCGTGGGTCCCGGCGGCTCCACTGTCCGGCTTGTACCGTCTGAAAGAATTCGTCGATCAACGCATTAAAGCGTTCGGGCTCTTCCAGGTTCAACAGATGGCCGCTTTTCGGGAAGATACTGAGTCCTGCGTAGGGCATGGTGCGTTTGAGATACAGATTGACATCCAGACAGGATTCATCTTCATCGCCGACAACCAAGAGTGTCGGCGTACTCACCGCGCGCAGGTCAGCGGTGAGATCGTACAGCGAGGGCCGTTCGGCCTGGACGTGGCGCAGGGTATAGGCTGAGCCCAAGGCAGAGTGTTCGGATAGATGAGCCGCAAACTGCTCCCAGACTGCGGGGCTTTTGTTCTGAAGCTGTACCCGGCTGGGGCCGGAGGAAATTCCTGCCGCATCGACCGAGTTCGTCTGTGATATTTTCTCCGCCACTGCTTTGGTATCGGCTAAGAACTGTTTGCGCGTTTCTGGATACGCGCCCGAACCACCACTGGCAAACACGAGCGCGCGGACGCGTTCAGGGTGCTGCATGGTGAGCATCAATCCCGTATAGGCCCCCATACTCAGGCCGACGACAAAGGCCTGCTCAATATCGAGTGCATCAAGCACGCCCTTCAGATCAGCGGTAGAGAGGTGCTGGCCGTAGAGCGTCTCGTCTTCAGGAACGTCCGAGGGTGGATAGCCCCGGGCATTATAGACGACGCACCGATAGTGCTGAGAGAAATGCTCAACCTGCGGCTGCCAGCTTCGTGCATCGCCGCCAAACTCGTGGACAAAGATAATCGGCTCGCCAGAGCCGGTCTCTTCAACATGGAGGCTGACGCCATTTATTTGTGTGCGTGCCATGCATAATCCTTCCGGGCGCTATTGTGGCCGACCCACTCGCGGGATGCCGGCGATCATTCCGCTGGCCAGTTCCGTGCGGACGATCCGGGCTCCGTCCGCCAGGGCTTTCATTTTTCCGCGGGCCGCTTCGCGGCTGCGAGGGATCATACCGCAGTCCGTACACGGGTAGAGCTTGTCCGGCGCGACATAGGGCAGGACGGCTCGGATGCGTTCCGCAACGGTCGCGGGGGTTTCGATCTCTTCCGTTCCGACATCAATAACCCCAACCATGAGATCTTTTCCCTGGGCCAGTTCGAGGACGGAGGGATTAACCCCAGAGGCCGCGCATTCGACCGAGATCATATCGATCGTACTGGTGCGAAGAAGGGGGAGCGTGTGGTGGTAGTGATGCCAGTCCGTATTCGTTGTCTTCCAGGCCAGGACCTGGGGAACGCCATAGCCGTAGCAGATGTGGACCGCGGTCTTGGCCTGGACTCCCTTGGCTGCGGCTTCGAGCGTGGCGATACCCCACTCCTCAACCGCATCGAGATAGATATTAAAGCAGGGTTCATCAAACTGAATGATGTCACAGCCGTTCTCGGCCAACTCGTGCGCCTCATTATTGAGGACGGCCGCCAAATCCACGGCGAGCCGCCGCGGCTCTCCATAATACTCATCCGCCAGGGTATCCGCGGTTGTCATCGGACCCGGAAGGGTGACTTTCACCGGCTGAGTCGTGTGCCGTTTGAGGAAGCGTAGCGCGTCCAGAAAAATGGCGCGTGGTCGGTGGATTGGGCCGGTGACACGGGCGACTGCGACCTTGGTTCCATACCGCCCGCCGCGTGTTTCCTTTTGAACCATGCGGCTGAAATCAATCCCGCTCAGTTCCTCGGTAAATCCCCAGATATAATGCCGGCGTCGCTGCTCTCCGTCCGTGACAATATTCATGCCGGCTTCGTGCTGATCGAGCACGGCCAGACGCACGGCATCGTCCTGGCCCTCGGGTAAGGTATCGGTCGCAAGCCGTAGGGAGACAGATGAGATCTGGTTCTGCGGGGCGAGCCACGTCGGGCGCGGCAAACTGCCGGTAATCATTGTTTTCAGCATAAGGTTCCCTTGGGCAGTCTAAGACGACAAGCCGAGTCGCTCTTCAATAAGCCGAACGCGCTGCTCCAATTTGTACTCCGGCTCGCGCTCTGGCCAGATGGTCTGACGCAGGTGTTGGTTGAGCAAGGTCTGGTATTTCCCCCCCTCCCGAGCTGCCTTCTCCTTAAAATAGAGAACAATATCAGCGTCCAGACGGATATGAATATTGACCTTGGCGTTGGAGAGATCCGTCTCCTCTTTTGTGAAGATCTGGGGCTTAGAGATGTGACGGAAACGACTATGACTTTTCTTTTCGGTTGGCTTCTTCATATTCTCTTCTTTCTCTGCGCCGTTCTTGGGCGGAGATCAAGCGGATGACCTGCTCTCTACGAGTATAGACAACAGTCACAATCCTCCCGTTGCTGAGCCTTCCCGTCCTCCAACGTCGCTGTTCTGTAATCGAGGAATGGGCCATATCCTCTTTTTCGATTCCACCTGGATCGTTGAACACTTGCAAAGCTGCTTCAAATGCCACGCCGTGTTTCACAAAATTACGAGCGTTTTTCTCCTCGTCCCACGTCCATTCCATTTTGCACCTTTATGTACATAGTGTATCCATAATAAAACGGATCGGCAACACGTGTATCGCCAAGCGCGGGAGGCGTCCCTGGTTCCCCCGGAACGGTTTTGGTACAGTTCAGCGAAACGCTGTGAGGAATGGAGCCATTATGCGTCAACGCCTTCGCTTCGGTGCTTTTCTTGCCCCCCACCACCCGCTGGGGGAACATCCGACACTGCAATTTCAGCGTGACCTCGAACTAGCCGCGTTTCTGGATGATCTCCAGTTCGATGAGTTCTGGGTCGGGGAGCATC
The DNA here is from genome assembly GCA_965232605.1 of uncultured Binatia bacterium (SeqCode). Lineage (GTDB taxonomy): Bacteria > Desulfobacterota > Binatia > Bin18 > Bin18 > Bin18. The sequence continues at coordinate 1,617,793 of CBDDQA010000006.1, forward strand.
ACTCGGCCGGCTGGGAAACCATCGGCTCACCGGAAATGTTTCTGGTCGCCACCGCGGAGCGTACCCAGCGCATCCGGCTGGGGACCGGAGTGATTTCCGTGCCGTATCACCATCCTTTTAATATCGCCCAGCGCATCGTTCACCTCGACCACCTGAGTCGTGGCCGGGCCATACTCGGCGTAGGCCCAGGAGCATTGCCATCGGACGCGGTGATGCTGGGCATAGACCCAAGCACGCAGCGCGACCGGATGGATGAGGGGCTGGGTGTGGTCCTGCGTCTGCTGAACGAAGACGAGCCGATTACGGTGGAGAGCGACTGGTTCAGGCTGCACGAAGCGGCCTTACAATTGCGCCCGCTCCAGGATGAGATTCCTGTGGCCGTTGCCTCCTCAATCTCTCCGGCTGGTATGAAAGCGGCGGGCAAGTACGGCGTCGGCGTGCTGTCAATTGCGTCGTATTTGGAAGAAGGGCTGACCGCGCTGCCAACGCAGTGGGGCTGGGGCCAAACCTCAGCCCGTGAGCACGGCCAACGGCTCGACCGGGCGGACTGGCGTATTGTGATGCCCTTTCATTTGTCTTCCTCAAAGGAACAAGCCTACCGCGAGGTGGCCGACGGGCTTCAGCACTGGCAGAACGAGTATATTGTCGGCACCCTCGGCACGCCAAAACGCAAGCCGTTTGAGGATGGCTATCGGGCGGCGCGGAGCTTGGATGAACACGGCGGGGGTATTTTCGGCACGCCCGAAGACGCGCTGGAAAAAATCACCCACCTCCAAGAACTCTCGGGTGGTTTCGGTACGCTGCTGTGCTTTGTCCACGACTGGACGCCGCCGGACTTGGCCCGCAAGAGCTATGAGCTCCTGGCGCGGCATGTGATGCCGCACACACAGGGATTGCTGCGGCGGCTGGAGACCTCGGCAGAGCGGGTGTCAGCCAACAAGAAGGAACTGATGGACAAGGCGGGCGGAGCGATTTTGAAGGCCATCCGTGAGTACAACGCCGCACATCCACGAGAGAAATAGGGCATGGGTATTTTTTCTGGGAAAGTCACCGTCGTGACCGGTGCCAGCCGCGGCCTTGGCAAACCTATCGCGATTGAGCTGGCGGAGGCTGGCGCGCGGCTGGCCTGCGTGGCGACCCGGGCCGAAAACGCGACCGGGACGGTTGCTGAGATCACAAGTCAGGGGGGAGAGGCGAGCGCCTTCGGCTGCCATGTCGAGCGGGCGGACGAGGTCACGCGCCTGTTTGCCGAGGTTGAGGAGCAGCTCGGACCGGTTGATATTCTGGTCAATAATGCCGGGATCACCCGTCCGCAGTTGACATTGGAGATGACCGAAGAGAACTGGGATCAGCATATGGACATCAACGTAAAGTCCATTTTCCTGTGCTCCCAGGCCGCGGCACGTCAAATGACGCAGCACGGCGGCGGCTGCATTATCAACATCGGTTCGATTTTGGGCCGTAACGCCTTCCCGGCCACGCTCGGGTACTGCACCTCGAAAGCCGCGGTAGATCACATGACCAGGGTCATGGCGATCGAGTGGGCCAGGTATGGCATTCGTGTGAACTGTGTCGCGCCGGGCTATATCGAGTCGGACATGATCGAGGGTCTTGAGGCTGACGGCAAGCTGACCGCGATCGATTTAATCAAGCGTACACCCCAACGGCGGCTGGGCTCGAATGCGGACATTGCCAAAGCCGTGCGCTTTGTCGCCAGCGAGGACGCCGGTTTCATGACCGGCGAGATCATGGTTATCGACGGCGGCTGGAGCGCCTTCGGCTATTACCAGACCAGAGGCGGGAAATAGTCGGGTGCCGCCCGCCGTCTCGCCGAGCTCCTCGACATAGTCAAACGGGCAGCACAGATTGATCCGCTGGTTGCGTGCGACGCTGGAGAAGACGCCCCCTCAATCCGTCATGGCCACCACTTCGATCTCGATCTCCATCTTTTCGTAGGCCAGGCACGGCAGCGGGATGCCCGTCGTGGCGGGCCCGGGCTCGGTGAAACTGGACGAGCGGATACTTAAGTTATCGTGCAGGACCTCGGCCGACGCATTGCCCGCGTAGAACGCCGTCACCTTGACGACGTCGTCCAGCCCGAGGCCGAACTCGCCGAGCACCTTGGCGATGTTCGCCATGCTGGTGCGCGTCTGCGTGACGAGGTCGCCAGGATCGATGACCACGCCGTGAGAATCGATCGATACCTGACCGCCAACGTAGATCATGTTCCCGCACTTGACGCCGTGCTTATAGGGAAGGTGCACCGGCCAGTCCCAATGCCCTGCCGGCCACGCGTGCTGGCGCGGCAGAAGGCTGCCGTCCTCACCCAGCAGGGCCGTCACTTCGACGGAGATCATCAATCCGTCGCGAAAGAGCGCCGGGATGGGAATGCCGGTCGCCGCAGGACCGGGTTCCGCAAAGTAACTCGCGACCGCCAGCGCCGATCCCTCCCATTCTGCGGCCGTACCGCCGGCGACGTAGTACCGGTTGACCTTGACGACGTCGCTGTAACCGGCCCCGAGGTCACCGAGCAGCACGCCGATACGCTCCGCAACTAGGCGGCTCTGCGCGACGAGACCGCCGGCCTCGGCGACGCCGCCATCGGCATCGAGCGCCGTCTGTCCGCCGACGAACAGCATGTGGCCGCATCGCAAGGCGTGACTGAACGGCGCGGGCAGGAGCGTCGGTATGCCGGCGCTGGACGCTGTTCGCGCCGGACGCGCACCGTCGGTGCCGCGCATCGCCACGCCCTCGATCTCGACGACCATGTCCTCATAAGCGAGCGCCGGCAATGGAACGAGGGAGATCACCGGTCCCGGCCCCTCGCCGAGCGCCGCCGCGACTTCCGCGAGCAGGCGATCCCGGTCCTCGTCGTGCTCGTGAACGTAGAAACAGATGAGCTTGACGAGATCGTCCATGTCTGCGTCGAGTTCGGCCAGAATGACGCGGATGTACGCCATCGCGGCCCGGGTCTGCGCGGTGAGGTCACCCGGATTGCGGACGTTGCCCGCGGAGTCGAGATCGACCTGGCCGCCGAAGAAGATCATCTCGCCGCACCGCACCCCGTGCTTATGCGTCACGTGTATGGGCCAGTCCCAGTGCCCGTCGGGCCAGGTATAACGTCGTGCAGCCATCAGTGACTCCTTCCTTTCAGGATAATCCTCACGCCTCGTACCCGGCAAGAAACCCCGGCCAGATACAACTGCGCAGGTTGCCGAGCCGCACGCAATCGCCGACGAAGCGCGACGCGGGGGCGAGCTCTTGCGCAACACCGTCGAATTCTCTGTCGGGCCGGAAACCCCAGGCCGGCACGACGGTGTCAGCTTCGAGATCGATGATCTGGCCGTCGTCGCCGGTGAACCGGGCGCCCTCCTCCGTGATCTTGGCGATGCGGTGGTTGCCCTTAATCTCGACGCCGTTGCCGATCAGCATGTCCATGAACACTTTGCGGCTGAAGGGCTCGAGATCGGGAATCAGATCGTCGGCGGCTTCCTTGACAGTGGTCAGCACGACCTTTTTGCCGAGGCGGGCGAGGTAGACCGAGATGTCGCAGCCCAGCCAGCCGCCACCGACGACAATGACGCGGTCGCCCGCCGTCACTTTCTCTTCCAGCAGGTCGACGGGAAAGGAGACGTGCGGTAGATCGACGCCGGTGACGTCGCGAAACTTCGATTGTACGCCGCAGGCTACGATCAGCAGGTCCGGATTCAACGGGCGGATCAGCTCGGGCGTTGCCTCTGTCTCCATGCGGATATCGACGTCCAGGCGCGTGACCTCGTAGGCCATGTGATCCATCAGCGCGCGCAGGTCGTCCTTGAAACCGAGCTGCGCGGCTATTTGCAGCTGGCCGCCCAATCGACCAGTCTTTTCGAACAGCGTGACCTCGTGCCCCCGCAGGCAGGCGACCCGCGCCACCTCCATGCCGGCAGCGCCGCCGCCGAGCACGACCACGCGGCGGCGCGCATCGGCGGCGCGCATCGGATAGGTGCTTTCGCGCCCGCACTGGAAATTCACGTCACAGCGTTGCGGGCGCCCCAGCATCTCGCCGTTCAGACAACTCTCGTTGCAGCGAATACACGGCCGGACGGCCCTGACGTCACCCGTTGCGGCGTGGTTGGGGATCTCGGGGTCGGTCAAAAAACCACGGCCGATAGCGATGATGTCGGCCTTTCTGTCACGCACTACCTCCGCCGCCATCGGAACGTCTATCGCGCCTACGGTGATGATCGGCAGGGTCGCGACCTGCTTCACCGCGTCGGCGAGATGCACGAGGTTGCCGCGCGGCGCGTAGATGGGCGCACAGCACTCCTCCCAGCTCTCTCCGATCGACCCCGACACGTGACGCGCATCGATGCCTGCCGCCTCCAGCATCAGGGCGAACTCGCGGGCTTCTTCTATGGCGAACGCCTCGGGCGAGAAATCGTCGCCGTTGTACCGATAGATGATCGGGAAATCGGGGCCGACCAGCGCACGGGAACGGCGCACGATCTCGAGCGAAAAGCGCGCCCGGTTCTCGAGCGATCCGCCCCACTCGTCGGTGCGCTTATTGCCGTAGGGTGACAGAAAGGTACCGGGCAGGTAGCCGTGCGCGCCATGGATCTCGACCGCTTCGAAACCGGCGTTCTTGGCGCGCCGCGCGGCTTCGGCAAATTTGTCGAGCACTTCCTCGATTTCGTCCGGTGTGATCTCCCGGACTTGATAGTGATCACCGTAGAGCGCTGCGTAGACCTTGTCCGGAACCGCGGACGGTGACAGACAGGGTTGCGCATACGAACTCTGACGGCCGGCATGCGCGAGTTGCAGGCACGCCCGCGCGCCGTTGAGGGTAATGGTCTCGGCGAGCAGGCTCAGGCCCACCAGATAGCGGTCGCTGCTCGCGCTCAGCATGCCCCATTCCGCCGACGAGAGCTTTTCGTCGACGTGGGCGAACTCGATGATGAGCATGCTGGCGCCGCCTTTTGCGCGTACCGCGTAGTGATCGATCAACGCCGGCGTGACCTCCCCGTCCGCCGTCGGCAAACGCGAGCACATCGGCGCCATCACGATCCGGTTCTTGAGGTTCAACTTGCCGATCTTGATGGGCTCGAACAGCGGCGAGAGATCAGCGTTGGACATGGGCATCCCCTCCTCGTCGTCAAAGTCGGGTCCGCAGAAGACCCCTAGGTGATCGGCGCTGAGTATAGACCGCTCCGATTGTTTTTCTCAAGCGCACGTGGCTAAATGCAGAGTGTCATAGACTCAAATATGAGCGACAAAACGAGAGGAGGGCGCTATGGCAGACGAGACGGTCCAGACCGAGTTGTCCGAACGGGCGCGCGGCTGGCTCAAATACCTGTACCGCAAGGCCATGGTGGATGACGACTGGTCCAAAGACGGTCGGCCATCCGACATGTGGGACGATAAAAGCCTGCCCCCCATGGGGAATTTTCATCGCTTCGACGCCGTAGATTCATCCTACGCGGTCGCCCTGATGAGCGACATCACGCCGGCCTGGCGCGAGGTGTACGGCAAGATTCTGGAAAGCCTGGTTGACCGCATTACCGACTACTGGGGGACCTATGACTGGTCCGAGCAGATCGGCCCCGACCCGCAACGCGAGCACTATCCGGACGAGTTTTTTCCCTTGCTTATTCCTAACGAGCTGCGCGGGAAATACGACACGCCGGGCTGGGCCGCAAACGGTGTTGAGCCGTGGGGCTATGAGCCCGACCCGATCAAGGCCGCCGGGGCGATTTACTACAAAGGCTTTCTGTCGCTGACCATGGGCCTCCATCTGTATGTGTCGGGTGACCGGAAATATAACGACGGCTTCAGCGTCGTGAATAACGGCGAGCATACGTTTCACTACACCCACACCAGCATGAACGAGTACATCAGCGATCAGTGGTGTGGCAGGCCCGAAGGCTCGCATTGAGAGAACACTAAAGTGTGGCCGTTGTGACTCACGGTCACCAGCCTCGGTCTGAGGCTTTACGACATCTTCTATAACGGCAACACGTTCCGCGCGTTTGAGCAGTGGTACGAGTACGCCAAGAAAAACTATATTGCCCCGTCCGAAGACCCGCTCCTGCCCGAGTGGGTGACCATCTATTACGACCCGTTGATTGATTACAACAACACCCTGCCGGCCGTCTTTAGCTGGATTATGTGGGGATTTTACCTGTTGCCGAACGACCGGGCCATGGCCACCCGCTTTTATGAGACCGTCAAGCGAGACTATCTGGTCGAAAAGCCGGACGGCACGGCGCATGTAACCTTCGCGCCTGGTGCGACCGAAGACCATCCGTATATGACGGTCCGCGCCCTGAGTCTGGCCCAGGACCTGGGTGACACGGAGACGGCCAGGAAAATACGTGCCCATGCCGAGGCCAACTACGAGCCAACCTGGGATCGGGACACGGGCGAGTTCTATTATGGCTTTGGCTTGAACGAGCCCTATCCGCGCGGGCAGTATAACGCCAATCTGATGGTGGCCGAGGTCGGCGGCCCAGGCGCGTGGTCGCGCATCTATACCGAGCCGAACCTGGAGAAGTTCGACCAGCCCACCGTGTACGGGGTGGACTTTCCAAGCATGGGTTTGTCGCAGGCATATTACGACCGGGAGAAGAAGACCCTGGTCCTGCGGACCTATACGGCTGACCCGGCCGTCCAGGGACGACCGACCAGCTTCCGCGTCAAGAACCTGGAGCAGCCGGGTACCTGTCGGGTGCTCATGGATGGTCAGGACTGGAACAACTGGAGCGTGCAGGACGGCGAGATTGAGGTCTCAACCGAGATCGACACACATGCGTTCCAGATTATTGAAACGTGAGACGGTGTGCTCTCCGAAGGAGTAAATGCCATGACCACAGCGGATTGGAACAGCTTGGCCGAACGCCTAACCAGAGCGCTGCGCCCGGTGGCCGCGCCGCTGGCGATTACCTTTAGCCCGGTCCGACCGGAAAACATTCCGGCCTTTGACGAGCCGCTGGCCGACCCCACGCCGGATGGGCGGACCGGACGGGTACCCGCCGGCTGTGTGTTCTGGATCAAGGTCGGGGAGCGCACCTTCAGCACGGTTGCCGAAGACCACGGCAACTGTAGCGTGGGCAGTCTTACCCACGGTTTCAAAACCTTGGAAGAGGCCGCCCAGGGCGAAGACGTGGCGACCTTGCTGGACAGCGGCTGGGTGGCGGAGGAGGTTTTCCCCCATATTCCAACGGTAGCGGACAAGCCTGGGGCCGTGACCTATGGACCGCTGGCGCAAACGCCGATTGATCCCGACGTTGTGCTGCTCCGGATCAACCCGCACGCCGCCATGGTGCTCTCGGACGCCCTGCCCGATCTCAAGATCGAGGGGAAGCCGCAGTGTCATATCGTGGCCATGGCGAAAGACGGCCAGGTCGCCGTGAGTGTCGGCTGCGCGCTGAGCCGGGCGCGTACTGGCATGCAGGCCACCGAGATGACGTGTGCTATTTCCGCCCGACGTCTGGCCGAGGTTCTCGATAAAGTGGAACGGACATCACAGATTGATACGGTGGTTGCGCGCTACGCCGGAGAAGACGCCCGCCGCTTTCAGTAAGCGGTTGATGTTGTCATCACGCCCCTGCCCGTCAGGCGCGCTGTCTCAATCCCCTTGTTCTGCCTCGCTCACGCCTGACAACGGCGACGATCTCTTGTGTCGAGAGATCTGCATTGACAGAGGGAACGTCCAGGGGTGATGTGGACATGCGCTCTGGTACTAGAGCATAAGTTCTGCCGTCTCTTCTACGTATGAATACTTTGCCCGTTGATTCGGCCTCGTCGAGCACGCTGGAAAGTTTCTGTCTGGCCTCTGAGTACGAATAAATCTCCATTCTACACCTCTGGATTTATGAGCTTGATGCCGAGTCCTTCCGCGGCGCGTCTCAGTGGCCGATCTAATGTCAACAGGGGTGCACGGTACCGTACGGCGCAATCCAAAAAATACGCATCATACGCATAGATGTTTGCTTCTGCCGCAATAGATACAACATTGGCCATATTGATATTCACATATCGCAACGGGATATTGTCGAAAATTTCCAATCCTCTTTGAGCCTCGGCAACTTCAATACGTCGCTGCTTTATCATTGCCGTGAAGGCATTCCCAACTTCCCAGGAGATAGAACCGGGACCGATAAGCGTCTGGCCCTCTGTAACCGACACAATCGCATCCCGCTCGGACTCACCTACGATCACCGCGATAAGCGCAGATGTATCAATCACAATGTCCAATATAGTCTCCTTCGGAGGCATAAAATTGTACAATTGTCTATACCAATGTCAAGCAAAGGCAAGGGCCTCAGACCTGGAAGAGTCAGCGGATCGCGACGGGATTCACAATCGTCTGCACCGCCCCGGCCATGCGCGGCGTGCCGAGCACGAACATGAACTCGTAGGCCGCATCTGCGGCCAGCGCGGCCGTGTCCATGTTCTCGAGGATATAGGTGCCGTTCTTGGCCAATAGCTCCTGGTGGACCGGAAAGCGCTCGGCCTCCTTCTCGAACGGAATGGCCTCCAGTGCCCAGGTATCCGCCCCGACCGCCACGACACCCTTCCCGGCCAGGTAGCGCGCGCCCTCGACGCCAATGCCCGGTTCGGGAAAGCCTAGCCCCGGCTCGCCCTCACCCATCTGCGCGAATTGCTTCAGCCAGCCGGTGTGGAACAGCACCACGTCGCCTTCTCGGATTTCTACCCCTTGTCTCTGCGCGGTCTCGTCGATCTCCTTACTGTTGAAGGCCGTACCATTGGGCACGATATCGACCGCATAGTATTTCGTCATATCCAGCAGCACGCCACGCGCCACGATGGGTGGGATGTTCTCCACGCCGAACTTCTTGATGCCCGTGAGCGAGATGAAGTCCTGCGTCTTCCAGCCATTGTAATGCACGTGATCGATGCCGACGTGGCCAAACCCGTCGATCTGGCTGCCGACCCCCAGCCAGGTAACGGCCAAGTCGTCGGTAGTGGTAAGCTCGTTCGGTCCCCCCAGCACGGTATCCCAGACGTACACCTTGTAGTGGCGGGGCGGGTAGGCCGGCGTATCGGGGCCGGTCACCATCCCGAGCGCGTACGTCTTGCCGGTCTTGACCAGGCTGGCCGCGAGCTTGACGCGTTCAGGCGTGATGTAGTTTGCGCTTCCGATCTCGTCCTCCGGCCCCCACTTCGATTGCGTCCATTCTTGTCCAGTGGCCGGATAACCCCACACGAGGACGGTCGCCAGCAGTGCTCCGAACAACGCCTGTCGAGATTGTCGCTTGCTCATATGCTCACTCCTCTGCGCAACCTACTATACGACGCACCCTAAATGTGACGCACCCCAAATGTAAAGCCTGGACCGCTCTTCGCTCTTGCAGGGTAGTTTTCAGCATCCGCGTGACAGCGGATCGCCAGCTATCTTTCTTTTTTCACCTGCGCTATGCTGCCGAGCTTCTGAAGACGAGCGTTAGAAGATTGCTACGACCCGAAGGAGGATACACAGCATGACACAACTCGATTCGCCGATGCAGATTGGCATGGCTGCAATCTGCCAGAACCCGGCCCAGAAGATCTCGGACTATGAGGTCTACAAAAATGAAATGCGGCTGGCCGATTTGGCCGAGCCGCTGGGCTTTGATTCAATTTGGAGCGTTGAGCACCACTTTACCGATTACACCATGGTGCCCGACGTGCTCCAGTTCCTGACCTATATGGCCGGTCGGACCAAGACAGTGAAGCTGGGCTCGATGGTCGTCGTGCTGCCCTGGCACGATCCCATGCGGGCGGCGGAAGAAATTGCGATGTTGGACGATATGTGCGACGGGCGGTTGATTCTGGGGCTTGGCCGCGGCGCCGGGCAGGTCGAGTTCGAGGGCTTCCGGGTCGATATGGGCGAGTCTCGCGAACGCTTTGTTGAGGCCGCGGATATGGTCCTGACCGGACTCGAACAGGGCTACTGCGAGTATCAGGGTCAGTATTATACCCAGCCCAAGAAAGATATCCGTCCCAAGCCGTTCAAATCCTTTAAGGGCCGGACATATGCCGCCGCGGTGTCACCCGAGTCGTCCGAGATCATGGCCCGTCTGGGTGTCGGCATTCTGATCATTCCTCAGAAGCCGTGGGAAGACGTAGCGGTCGAGTTGGATACGTACCGGACGGTCTATCGTGAGGCCAACGGGACCGAGGCACCGGCGCCGGTCGCCGGCGGCTGGGTCTTCTGCGATAAGGATGCTGGCCGCGCCGAAGAGATGGCCCGGCGCTACATCGGTGCCTACTGGCAGTCGGCCATGAAGCACTACAATTTTGGTGGTGACCATTTCGCCAAGACCAAGGGCTACGAATACTACGGCAAGATGTCTGAGGCCATGGGCAGTGTCGAGGGCGTGACCGACTTTTTCCTCAACCTCCAGGTCTGGGGCACGCCGGACCAGTGTTTTGAGAAAGTTCTGGAGATTCGTTCCAAGATCGGCTGCGACGCCTTCACCGGTGTGTTCAGCTATGGCGGCATGCCGTATGAAGACAGCGAGCAGAGCATGCGTCTGTTCGCGGCCGAGGTCATGCCGCGCTTGCAGCAGGTGGACCAAAAAGCGGTGGCATAGTGACCGGTAGGGGCACCGCCGGTCGCCCCTTACCTCACACCCGATCATCACAAAATCCTAGGCTGCCTCTTAATTCTTCCATTGGTCAAATATTCACTAGGTCAGCCGGGCCTAGGGATTGACCCTGGAAGGATGCTGGTAAGGGGGTCATTCCGCTGAACGCCTGCCACTGTTACCCTACCTACCACTCTAGCGCTGTGACGATATGAGTAAATCCGGCTCCGACCTCTTTATCGTCGATAACAGCGACGCCGACTGGAAAGTCCGCCGCTATCTCAAGGAGTGGTGCGATTATTCCCAGGGCATGGATGTCGCCACAGGCTTCTTTGAAGTCGGCGGCTTGCTCGCACTTGACGGCGCCTGGCAAACCGTGCCCGCCATCCGCATCCTCATGGGGGACGAGGTCTCCATGAAGACGAAAAGGGCATTCACCGAAGGGCTCACCGAAATCAAGGCCCGCCTCAACCACAGTATCGAATCCGAGAAGGCGAAAAACGACTTCCTCAAAGGCGTTCCAGCAATCGTCGAAGCCCTGAAGTCTGGACAAATCAAGTGTCGGGTGTACCGGAAGGCCAAGTTTCACGCCAAGGCGTACATCACCCACGCGGAGCGTGAGGTGATCGGGTCCGCCGCCCTTGTAGGCTCCTCCAACCTGACTTGGCCTGGCATCTGCGACAATGTCGAGCTAAATGTGCAGATTACTGGTACGCAGGTAACCGCCCTCCAGGAGTGGTATGACCACCATTGGGTGGAAGCGGAAGACGTCACTCCCGACATCCTGAGGGTCGTCCAGCATCACACCCGAGAACGCAGTCCGTTTGAAGTCTGGGCAAAGGCACTCTTTGAATACGCCCGCGGCAGAGGGCCATCACCCGACCAGTGGGATCGGGAAAACTCTGTAATCTTTCCCAAGCTCGCGGGCTACCAGCGCGACGCTTACAAGAACCTCGTTGAGATTGCCGCCCGCTACGGCGCGGCCTTCCTTTGCGACGGCGTGGGCCTCGGCAAAACCCACGTCGGTCTTATGCTCATTGAGCGTATGATAGCCCATCACGGTAGACAGGTCGTGCTATTCGCTCCCAAGGCAGCCCGAGAAGATGTATGGGAACCCCTTATGGGAGACCTCCTGCCTCACCTCTCAAGCGACTTTCAACCACTCGTCTGCTACAACCACACCGACCTGCATCGCAAAGGCACTTGGCCACAGCGAATCGCCCGTACCGTCAAGGATGCGGATGTCGTTCTAATCGATGAGGCCCACCATTTCCGCAATCCCGGCGTGGCCGGCACGGGCGAGCGGGCACCGTCCCGCTATCGTAAGCTCCAAAGCTACTTCAACCAATCTGGAGGCCGCCCCAAGCAGGTCTTCTACCTCACGGCAACGCCCATCAATAACTCCGTCCATGACTTCCGCCATATCCTCGGACTGGTGACAGGCGATAACCAAGCATACTTCAGCGAGGGCGGGCGCAATCTCGGCATCCACAACCTACGAAGCCATTTCAATGAGCTTGAACGCAAGTTCCAGCAACAAGCGGTCGATGGCGGTCTCCACGAAACGGAGTACCTCGACGCGCTACACCAGATGAGCGAGAGCCGAGAGATTTTCGGGGAACTCGTAGTGCAACGCAGCCGGGGGTACGTACGTGCAAGCGAAAGGTTGGAGTCTACCAGCAAGGTTGTTTTCCCCAATCGCGAAGCACCCCGGGTCGCTTCCTACCAACTCAAAATTACTTATGGCCGGCTCCTCGACTCGGTGGCCGCAGCCTTCGACCGGGAGAAGCCACTGTTTGCGCTGGCCATCTACAACCCCTTGTCCTATCTCGTCACACCTCCAGAGGAGCAGGATTTTGAAGTCGGCAGGCAAAAGCAGGTCGTTGCCCTGATCCGTACTCTATTCCTCAAGCGCTTTGAAAGCTCTGCCAGGGCATTCGAGCTGTCCTGCTTTCGCTTGCTGCGCCGCCTGCTTGCGTGGGCAGAAGTTCATGCTGAGCGGGACCACGATAAAGGTCGTCTCACCAGATGGAAGACGAAGCATGCCAAACTTCTCGACCGAGTCGGCCACGTGGATGCTGCTCAAGACGATTTCTGGGCCGATGATGACGACGGGGACGAATTCATCACCAACGATGATCTCGATGCGGTGAACCGTTTGGACCCAGAGCACTACCGCGTCGACGACATGCTTGACGACACCCTGGATGACTTGGAACAGGTTGCCGACTTCCTCGGGCTCGTTGGAGACGTTCGTCCAGAGCGCGATTCCAAGCTCACCGCCCTCACCAGACTTCTTCAGAGGAACAAGGATCTTGCCGGCCGGAAGGTTATCATCTTCACCGAGTTTTCGGACACTGCTGATTATATTGAAACTCAGCTTCGCAAAAAAAAGGAACTTGGACACATCGAACGTATCGACGGTAACAGCTCGCAAGAGCAGCGTAGCGACGCTATCCGCCACTTTGCGCCTTTCTATAACCGCCTTGACTCTCTTGGCTCCACCGAACAAATCGACATCCTCATTGCCACTGATGTTCTCGCCGAGGGGTTGAACCTGCAGGACGCCAACCGACTCGTCAACTTCGATCTCCACTGGAATCCCGTCCGTCTCATGCAACGCATTGGCCGGGTTGACCGGCGCAGAGACCCCGACATTGAGAAGCGCCTGCTCGCGGCGCATCCAGACCTCGAAGACGCCCGCGAGACCGTAGTGTACTGGAATTTTTTGCCGCCCGACGAACTCGAAACTCTCCTGCGGCTCTACAACCGCGTCAACCGTAAGACCTTGGTTATCTCCAAAGCGTTCGGCATTGAGGGGCGCAAGCTCCTTCACCCCGAGGACGACTTCGATCCTGTCAAGGAGATCAACGAACAGTTCGAAGGCGAACAGACCGCTTCCGAAAGGCTTGCGCTGGAATACGAGCAACTCGCCCAGGAGTACCCGGAACTTGTCGAACGCCTGTCTGGCTACCCGCTCAAGACCTTCTCGGGCAAGACTTCACCTGCTGCCGATACCCGAGCCGTCTTCTTCTGTTTCCGCATCCCGCGGCCCGACCCTGAGACTCTGGATAAAAAAACCGGCGAACCGCGCTGGGCCGAGTCCGCCGGCGACACGGTGTGGCTCTTGTTGGACATCGACGGCAGGACGGTGGCGTCTGAACCCGTCCGTCTCGCCAACTTCGTGCGTGCCGAACCCAACACACCGCGCCGATGCAGATTTGATCAGGCCGCGCTTACCAAGCTCCGCGAGAAGGCTGAGAAGCAACTCACCAAAACCCACCTTCTTCCCTTGCAAGCGCCCGTTGGCGTTGCACCCATCCTCAAGTGCTGGATGGAAATCAACTGAACCGACTTCGACGGATTCGTGCTATGCCTGACACCCTTCACTCCATCAACACTTTCGACGACCTCCTTGAATGGCTTGGCGAAGAGCTTGACTGGCCTATCGAAGATTATGGTCTCGATGATCTTACCTTCGAGTACGACGCTGACGACCTCGGTCTCAGAGAAGAGGAAGCGGAGAAACTCGCAGATGGCTCTATCCGCCAGCTTCGCCCACTGCCAGGCGGTCAACCTTTCGGTATTTTCTTTATCGAGTTCAGCGGGGGCCGGCTCCCCGTCGTCGTTCTGCGCCGCATCCTCAACGCCCTCGTTGTCAAGAAACGCGCTTCAGCCAACCCTGGTGACCGCCAGCGCTGGAACACTGCCGATCTGATTTTTATCTCCGCCTTTGGCGAAGACGATAACCGCGAGATCGCCTTTGCTCATTTCCACACGACCCCCGATACTACTGAAATCCCTGTCCTCCACGTACTCGGTTGGAGTGGCTCCAACGATACCCCGCTCAAATTGGAGCATGTTGCCGACGTTCTGAAACAGCGCCTCCGTTGGCCAGAGGACACAGCCGACCACGACGATTGGCGCACCCAATGGACCGGCGCCTTCCGTCGCCGGCCCGGCCACGTCATCAGGACCGCCAGCGGCCTTGCTGATACGCTTGCCGGATTCGCTCGCAAGATTCGTGACGCCGCCACGACCATCATAGCGCATGAGTCCGAGACCAAGGGGCAACTCCGCAAACTCCACCGCGCCTTCAAGTCAGCGCTTATTCACGACCTCAGCGAAACAGACTTCGCCGACATGTACGCTCAGACCATTACCTACGGTCTACTCACCGCAGCCATCTCCCGCACCGAGATGAGCGAAGGTCGTCACGGCACCGCCCTGACCTCGGACGATATCACCGCTATGGTCCCGGTAACCAACCCGTTTCTCAAAGAGATGTTGCAGGAGTTTCTGACAGCGGGAGGACGCAGCGGCGGCATTGACTTCGATGAACTCGGCATCAACGAAGTCGTCGAACTCCTGCGTGGCGACGAAACCGACCTGCCCGCCATCCTGCTCGATTTCGGCAAACGCAAGCCCGGCGAAGATCCGGTCATCTACTTCTACGAAGAATTCCTCAAAGCCTACAACGCCGAGTTGAAAATCGAGCGCGGCGTCTTCTACACCCCGCAGCCCGTCGTCTCTTATATCGTCCGCAGCGTCCACGAACTCCTGCAAACCGAATTCGGCCTCGAAGATGGTCTCGCCTCTACCATTACCTGGAGCGAGATGCTGGAAAAGCACCCGGCTCTGAAATTACCGCCACTTACCGATCTATCGGACGAGACAAGGACCATCTCACCCGATGAATCCTTCGTCCAGATTCTCGACCCCGCGACCGGCACGGCTACTTTTCTCGTCGAAGTCATCGACGTTGTTCACAAGCATCTCAGCAAGAAATGGCAGGCCAAGGGATGGGACGCGGCCCGGCGAAAAGGCGAGTGGAACGCATACGTTCCAAAGCACCTGCTGCCACGTCTGCACGGCTACGAACTCATGATGGCTCCCTACGCTATCGCCCACATGAAAATTGGCCTCAAGCTTGCCGAGACCGGCTATCGTTTCGCAACGGAGGAACGCGCCCGCCTCTACCTCACCAACGCCCTCGAAGCGTGGGTAGAAGAGCCCAAATTCCCTGACTTTGAGGCTCTCGCTCATGAAGCTGAAACCGTGAACGAAATAAAGCGGCTTAAGCGGTTCACCGTTGTCATTGGGAACCCGCCATATTCATCATCCATATCCGAGCCCAAGTGGCTGATGCGGCTTATCGACGATTGGAAGCGTGGCCTCAATGAGACAAAGAGCGATCTGAACCGCGAGGAATGGAAATTTCTTCGGCTTGGCCAGTACCTGTGCGCGACAACAGGTACCGGAGTCCTTGGGTTCATCATAAATCGTGATTTCCTCGATGGAATCACGAAACGTCAGATGCGGAAACATCTCGGGCAGTCATTTCCGCTCCGTATTGCCGTGGACTTAAACGGAGACGTGAAAGGCAATATCGCAGACGATAATGTTTTCGATATTACACAAGGAGTCGGGATCGCCCTTTTATGTACCCAGAGCTCTCGCCCCCAGCTTCATTTTACTTCGCGTGTTGGGTTTCGCCAAAGAAAATACAGCGACTTGATCGAAAAGACGCCTATTGACGGGGAGCTTGGGGAAGTCAGCGCAAATCCACCGTATTATCGCTGGGTTCCCTTTTCCGCAGAAATGAGCGCTACAGCAGAGTCCGAGTATTCATCTTGGCCTCAGCTCAATAGCGTATTCGGTGTCCGTTCGTCCGGCATCCAAACAAAGCGTGATAGTCTCTGCGTTGCGTTCACCAAGACTGAGATGTGGGATAAAGTTCGCAAGTTTTACTCATTACCGGTCGAGGCCGCACGTGAGGAATTTGGTCTCGGACAAGATGGACGAGACTGGACGATAGCTGACGCGCGTGAGGACATTGAGGAACATGGACTCAGCGAACGCTGGCTGACCCCAATACTCTATCGCCCTTTCGATATGAGATGGACGTATTGGACAGGAAAAACCAAAGGTTTTCTCGCCTATCCGCGACGCGCCGTCATGCAGCATATCGTTGGACGCAAGAATCTCGGCCTCATTTTCAATCGTCAGATTGTAGGGGATAGCGTTTCGCACTTCGGCGTCGCGCGCATCCCAATCTTCACCGGCACGTTTTACCTCGGAAACAAGGGTCAGGACTACTTTGCTCCGCTTCTTGTATTCAGCGATTTGCTTACAAAACAGCCGGCAGGACGGAGTAATTTTACGGCGCAGTTTCTGACGACGATCAGAAATCTGGTTGGCGTTGGGGATTCAGCTCTAACATACGAAGACCTTTTCTATTACATCTACGCCGTCTTCTACAGTCCTGGCTACCGGAATCGCTACTTTGAGCTTCTGAAAATGGATTTCCCTCGCCTGCCTCTAACCGACAGCTTCGACCTCTTCCGTGAACTTGTCCGTCTAGGCGGCGAACTCGTCGCCCTTCACTTGCTGGAATCACCCGCCCTCGACACACCTCGCGCCGAATTTTTCGGTGACAACCGCCAAATCAGAAAAGTCTGCTGGACGCCCGACAACAGCGGAACTGTCTGGATCGACGGCAAAGGCAGCAAGACCAACTTCAAGCCCGGCACCGACGGCTTCTACCCCGTTCCAGAGGAAGTCTGGAACTTCCGCATCGGTGGCTATCAGGTCTGCGAAAAATGGCTCAAAGACCGAGGACCGAAGAAGGACAATTCCGGCCGCACCCTCACGGACGAGGGTATTGCCCACTACCAGAAGATTGTCATCGCCCTCACCGAAACCATTCGTCTCATGACAGAAATTGACGAACTCATCGAATCCCACGGCGGTTGGCCTGACACATTCGTCACGTCGGATCAAACCGAGCAGTGATGAGCGACCAGCTCTACAGCTACGTTGATGAGGCAGGCGACCCGACCATTTTTGGCAGTAAACGCGGCAGTGGTGTCATTGTCGGCCAAGAAGGCTGCTCGAAGTTTTTCATCATAGGCAAGCTGGAGGTCGGCGATCCCGTCACCCTTTCGGACAGACTGACCAAGCTCCGTCACGAACTCCTGGCTGATCCCTACTTCACTGGTGTACCGTCCTTCAAGCCCGAAGGACGCGGGACGGCCCATGGGTTTCACGCCAACAGCGATCTGCCTGAGGTCCGCTACCGCGTCTTCGGGCTCCTCCGCGAACTCGGCGCCGCCCTCCGGTTTCACGCCATGGTTGCGGACAAAACCGTCATCGCTGCCAGAGAGATGAAGCGGCGCGAGACAAACCCTAAGGCGCGCTACCAGCCGAACTCTCTCTATAACGATCTGCTCCGCAATCTCTATGCTAAGTTTCACCGCGTCGCTGACGAATATCATATCTGGATTGCCCGGCGGCATAAGAGCGATCAGAGTAGGGCCTTGACACGGGCCATTGAGAACGCTGAGGGCGACTTTGAACAGAGCTTCGGATTCCGACGGAGCCCGGCGCGCATCATCGTCTCGGACCCCAATACTGTCATCTGTCTCCAGGCGGTTGACTACTTCCTGTGGGCCGTTCAACGCTTCTATGAACGGCGCGAGCCCCGTTTCCTCGACATGATGTGGCCGCAGATAGCCGAGATCCACGACCTCCACCACGGTCGCCCACACGGAACTTTCTTCACCGGTGACAACCGCCCGACATTAGATACGGTATTCCCTCGAAAGTATTGAGGAGAGAGAGGAAAAGCCGCGGATATAGGAGCCCGAAGGCTCTCACGGCACATGAGTCCGAACTTTGTCCGCGGCGTTAGGGGAATTATCTGAAGTAAGATACTCCTTGTCAACCCTTCATGCAGGTGATGGAGGGACCAAGGGGAACAATACAGAGAGAAAATTATCCCGTCGCTGATCGCGGTTCGTAGCGCTCGACCTCGATTTCATCCTCACGCGCTTGCGCCTGCATAACATCGTAATCAGCCTGTAAACGTATCCGTGTCTCCGTTGTAGAGCTAAAAGCTTTCGCCAGTCGAACCGCCATGTCAGTAGACATACGGTACGGCAATTCACCAAGTTCGAGAGGGCTTTACGGCTGACGCCAAGCACCCTTGCGCCTTCTGTGATATTCAATCCGAGCGGTTCCAGACAGGATACCCGGACAACCTTGCCGGGGTGTGGCGGATTCTTCATCGACGCGGCGACCCTCCTTGTATAGCATGAGTGGCTCGACACTGACCGACGCAACGTCCTCCTGTCATGTCGACGAGAAGCAACTTCGTTTGACGACTTCCTAATTATTAGCCGTCTATCCCAGCGCCATGAGGAGCAAAGTGTTTGCCTAAATCCAGAGCCTTCATCAGACCGTAGTGAACTTGGTACCGGACATGTGTTCTTACCTTTGGTCTGATGTTCGATGGCGATCTCTCTCTAAAACAATAACCAAAAAATGGACCATCATTAGTTTCGAGGACATAAGCAAGGACATTCAATTCGTACAGGAATTGAAGAAATTCGTCCGGCGATCCACAAAACTGCGGAGGCTCTGTTGTCTGATTTTCCAGGAACTTTTTAAAATCCTTATAGGCGGTCAGGAACTCATCGTAGGTAAATTTCGAGTGTCCATTCAGATACTGGAAAAATTTCAAGAAAGCTTCATAGTCTTCTCGCTTGTAATAGAAAGAGAGATGATCTTTCGCCTCCCCCAGTAAGTAGTCTGAGTATTTACGAGTGAACTCTGGGCTCTGAAAGTCAGATTCTTCGAATACTCGCGTTTTGTCATCCCCTGCCTCGACGAGATTCTCTTGCAAAATGCTTAAAATAGTAAGAACGTCACGAGGTCGGTAGAATGAATATCGGAGGAGAGTAATAAATGAGGAGTGCGTTGGGAACTTTGTGTGAACATTGCTTGCATCGAAGGGAAAGTAGTAATCCCATGCCTCCCCTACGGGCCTAAGTGTGCCCTGCTCGTAAGCGAGTAGTCGATCTGCTAGAGCAAAAAGGTGTGACTGCCTGTGTACAGGGTATGTGGTGAGCCAATTCAAGACTACGGAATTGTCTTTTACTTTGGCGTTTGTATTTTGCAGGTTTAGTGAATCAAGTATATCAGGCCGAACTAACAATACGCAGCGCATTCGACCCTTAGAATCTCGAATATTTGAGAAAAAATCGTTGTCAACACTCCAGACGGCATTTGCGAGGCCTTTGATACAGTTCAAGTAATCTGGATAGGGAATGCCGTGGGGCCTGATATCTATCCCATCAATAAACAGCACATAATTCTCTCCCAGTTTTAGTGAACCTAAAGCTTCCTGGAATTGCCTCTGTATGTAAAGCAAGTGAGTCTGGAATCTGCTTTCAGAAAAATCTGTTCTCGTATGTTTTTCTCCCCCCAATTTCATGTGTTTCGCTAGCAGTTCTGCTGCGCGCTTCGAATCCTCTACCATGTTAATGGCGTACATTATCTCCGGAGAAAAGGCAGACTGATAGTACTCGTCCATCGCTTCCTTGAGTGCACGAAGTCGACCGAATGAGGCGAGGAAAGAGCCACTCTCGTGGCGAATTATATACTCAGCTAGAAGAAGGTAGATTATGACTTTCCAGATATCCGTGTAATCGGATAGCGTAAGGTTCTGTCTCTCTTTCAGCTCTAAGAATTTTTGGTATTCCGTCTCTCGAATGTAGCGGTGTGACGCACGTATATTGTGATAATTGTTATTGGAGAGATAAACCGCAAACGCGGTCTTTCCTGTTCCCTTCTCGCCAACCAGAAAGTACTTGCCAGTATCAGCAAGCAGATCAAGCTCAGGTGTCCTGATGAATAATGTATTCTGCGTTGATTTATTTTCGCGGCGTCGGTAGTTCTCGGCGTCTCGGTAGCCTAGCTGGAGCTCTTCCACATTTTTCATTGTTCGCACTTCCCTAGATTTGGCAGTCAGAAGCGTACGGGTGGAGAGATAATGTGGTTCCGGGTGAGCGGTACGTTACCCAGAACCACAGGATTCACAACTATTCCGGGACCGGGCGGGCGCGTTGGTTGTAGAGCATTTTACGCAGTTGGTCTTTCTCTTCCTGAGAGAGCTTGGTGACGTCGAACCCGAGATCGCTGCCGACGGCCATGCCTTTTTTGACGCCCTCGCGTTCCGAGAGTTCGTCAAACCAGCGCTTGAAGTATTTGAACTCGTTGATGTCCTGACCCTGGGACTCCCAGTTGACCGTCCAGGGGTAACAGATCATGTCGGCAATAGTGTATTCGTTTCCGGCCAGATAGGGATGCCGATATAACTGGTTGTTCAGCACGCCGAACAGGCGGTTGACCTCATCCGTAAAACGCCGGACCGCGTAAGTCTGATCGCCCTGGTCGTCGCCCAAACGACGGAAATGGCCGCACTCGCCACTCTTGGGGCCCTGGTTGGCCATCTGCCACATCACCCACTGATTGACATCGTAACGCACGCGGACATCCTGGGGATAAAACTGTCCGGCCTTCTCGGCGATATACATCATCATCGCCCCGGACTCGAAAATACTGACCGGCTCGCCCCCGCCGAGCGGCTCGTGGTCCACCAGGGCCGGCATCCGGTTATTGGGGCAGATTCCGAGAAACTCGTCCGTGAACTGATCTCCCTGGGCGATATTGCACGGGATCATATTGTACGGCATGCCGCACTCTTCCAGCAGAATGGTGACTTTCTTGCCGTTCGGGGTGGGCCAGTAGTGTAAATCAATCATACGTTCCTCCTCCTGAGGGTTGGTTCGTCTAGCTCATACTCGACATAAACGCGGCGTATTTATCCAGAATCGGCAGGACCTTGTCTCGGCTCTCGGACGGGACGGCGAAGATGGAGCGTTCAATCCCCAGTTCCTGATACTGGTTGATAACCGCTTCCTCGGCCGGAGCCATAAAAGCGGAGACGGCCAGGTCCGAGGCCTGACGCCCGAACTTTTCCGCCCGCGCATGCATATCGCCGATCCAGCCCTTGAGATCGGGAATTCTCGGCCCGATCGGAATCCAGCCGTCGCAGTAGTTGGCCACCCGGTTCAACCCACCTGGGGTGTGAGCGCCTAACAGAATGGGCGGATAGGGTTTCTGCAGCGGTTTGGGGTAGGACCAGATCGGATCGAAGTTCACAAACTCGCCGTGATACTCGGCTTCCTCCTCCGTCCAGATCGCCTTCATGGCCTCGATTTTTTCTCTCAGAATCTTCCAGCGGCGGTCAAAGGGGGTGCCGTGGTTTTCCATTTCTTCGGCATTCCAGCCGCCGCCGATCCCGAACAGCAGGCGGCCGTTCGAGAGCTGGTCTACCGTGGCTACTTCCTTGGCCAGCTTGATGGGGTCGTGCTCCTGCACCAGGCAGATGCCGCTGCCGACCTTGATCGTTGTCGTGGCGGCCGCGGCGGCCATCAGGGACGCGAACAGATCGTGGGTATGCCAATAGTCTCGGGGTAACTCCCCGCCACCCGGCCACGGGCTGCGCCGACTGGCCGGAATATGGGTGTGTTCCGGATACCAGACCGACTCAAAGCCGCGGTCTTCGCACTCTTTGGCAAAATCGTCGGGACGGATGGCGTAATCCGTAGCGAACATGACAATACCATATTTCATGCCTTCCTCCTTGTATTGAAAGCTGTCTGCTCTCCTGGATATCTGTCGGCCCTACCACGTTTCAACCCACGGCCGCAGTACCACCTCAAAGGCCCAGGTCGAGCGGGGCTGCCGGTGGAGTTGCAGATAGGTCTCGGCAATAGAGTCCGGGTCCGCCATATTGTCGTCGACCGTTGTTCCGGCCAGGCGGTGCCAGCGGGTTCCGTCTTCCTGAGTCCAACCAATGGCCGCGTCAATCGGCACGTGGGCAATATGGATGCCCTTGGGCATCAGCTCTCGAGCCATACTCTCGGCCAGACCCGATTTGCCCTGACAGGCCATCGCAAACGCCCCACTCCGCGGGTAGCCCTTATAGGCCGCGCTCGCATTGGTGAAAATAATGGTGCCCCGGTGACCGCTGGCGCCGGGCGGGTGGGCCAGCATGTCCTTCGCCGCCTGCTGGCCCACGAGGAAGGCGCTATACGCGGAGTTCAGCAGGGTGTCGAGCACCAAGCCGGGGTCGGCCTCGTCAATGTCTTTGCGGAAGATGTCCATGGTCCGGCCGTCGATATTGTGCACCACCAGCGTGGGCCGTCCGAGATCGGCCTGTACCGCCTGAAACAGCGCCGTCACCGCCCCGGGCTCCCGTGCGTCGCACGCATAACACCGCACGCCATACTCGCTCTCCAGTTGCTTGAGCGCGGGTTTGTCCGGGGTGCGGGCGGCTACTGCTACCCGCATGCCCTCGCGGGAAAAAAGCCGGGCGCAACTCGCGCTGATTCCCGGACCGCCCCCGACGATCAGGGCTACCTCTGTCGTCATAGATTGCTCCTCTCAGGTCGAAACAGAACAACGTCCTGTTCGCTCTCTAGTATCTGCCAGACCTTCCGTAGCAGCAGAGCGGAGAAAAAGAAATCTCACACAAGCCCAGGTCGTTCTCTTGCTTCCGCATGGTGGTTGTGTATGCTTGGGGCGACATCCGGCGAGGGGAAGATATGAGCCAAGTAAACACGGACCGCGTCTTTGTGAAAAAATCCTGCCCGGTGAGCGCTGAAGATATCATTCCGGTACTGGACCTCGGGCCGTTTCTGGCCGGAGAGCCCGGCGCGCTGGCCGGCCTGGGTCGGGAAGTCTGTCAGGCGCTGGAAGACATCGGTTTCTTTTTCATTAAAAACCACGGCGTGCCCCAGGACCTGGTTGACCGCGTGTTTACGGAAAACGCCCGTTTTCATGCGCTCCCGCTTGAGCGCAAACTTGCCGTCAAGGTCGATAGCAAAGGCATTGGCTATATGCCGCAGGGGCTTCAGCAACCCAAATACAGTCAGGACGAGCCCGACCGCAAGCCGGATATTGGCGAGGCGTTTTTCATCGGGCGCGAGGTCCGGGGCCGGGCCGGCGACTCGCCCGACCCGCTCTATCAGGGCGGCAACCAATGGCCGGCGGATTTGCCCGGCTTTCGAGAGACTCTGGTCGAGTATTTTGAGGCCATGGAAGCGCTCAGCCTGCGCCTGCTGCCGGTCTACGCCGCGGCCCTGGACTTGCCCGAGCATTTCTTTGACGACGCCTTTCTGCACTCGCGCCCGATGGGCATTCTGCGCGTGTCCCACTATCCCGGAACTACCTGTGAGGAAAACCAGTTCAATGCCTCGCCGCATATCGACGGCGACTTTATGACGTTTTTGGCTCAGTCCGGGGTGCCCGGTCTGGAGCTGCGCACCTCGGAGAAAAAATGGATTCAGGCCCCGGCGCTGCCCGAGACCTTTCTGGTCAACGCCGGCGAGATTCTTCGTCTGTGGAGCAACGGCCGATTTCGGGCTACGTTTCACCGGGCCATTAACCGCTCGGGGCGCGACCGGTACGCGATTCCGTTCTTCTACAGCCCCAGCCCGGACACCCTGATTGAGTGCGTGGAGACCTGCTGCGACGCGGACCATCCGCCCAAGTACCGACCGGTCACGGTCCGCGAGTATACCGAGTGGTTCTCGCACAAGGTCTTTGTTCATCTCAAGGACAAACCGGGGCGGTCGCCGTACTACGAAGGGGACCGGCCTGACAGAGCGGCCTAGGACAGTCTGAGCGTATAACTCACATCAAAGGAGGAAGCGGATATGCCAGCACAGAAACCCGAAGAGTGCGATCTGCTGTTGCTCGAAGCAATCAAAGCCGGCGATATGGAGACGGCCATCTCGCTCTATGAGCCGGACGCCACCTTTGTGGTGTCGCCCGAGCAGGTGGTCAAAGGCCACGACGCTATCCGTGAGGTCATGCAGGGCTTTATGGACGCCCAGGCCACGTTCAACGTCGAGGCGGTCACGGCGGTGACGAGCACGGACGGAACGGTGGCGGTCACGCGGGTGAAGGGCAGCAGTACCAGCCCTGGGCCGGATGGCAATCCGGTCACGGCGCCGCTGCACAGTGTGGAGGTCGTCCGCAAGCAGGCGGACGGGACGTGGCGCTTCATCGTCGACGACCCCAGCGGCGAAGGCATCAAGTAAAGGGCGGTCTCTACAGCGGTGACCCGCTCGGCAGCCCGACCAGCGTGCGGCCGTAGGCTTCCAGCCCCGCCTCATAGTGCAGGGCAATGTAGGCGGGCTGGAGAACACGCAGCAACTCGGAGTCTTTCAGCGCCTGCATCAGCGCGTCGGGCACGCTCAAGCAGAGCGTCCGTTGTCAGAGCAGTCCGGGAATTGTCGCGCATAGCTCCCTCCCTTGTATTGTTCCCGCTGAGCCGTCATCCCCTCATTCCCAGTCCGCTGGCCGTTTGGCTCGGTCGCGTCCGACCCTGTTTCCAAGCAATTTGCCTGCTGGAGTCGGACAGAGCGGCAGGCGAGTTCAGGTGAACCATTTTTCATCCCGCAGTTGAGCCCAGATTTTTTGGACGACGGCCCCACCCTGGCGCTGCACCCGCGCGGTATCATCGCTGACGAACTGACCGTGAGAAACCTGAAATTTCCCGTCAACCATCACATGCCGCACGCTCAGGCCATGGGCGTAGAGCAGATTATTGAGGGGTTCGGGCGGTACGGCTCCGGTCCCCGTCAGGAAGCCGCTGACATCAACCGTACACAGGTCTGCTTTGGCGCCGGGCGCAAGACGACCCAGGTCCTCTCGTCCGAGCCCTTGAGCGGCGCCCAGGGTCGCGCCGTGGACGGCATCCCAAATGGTCGGCAGGTGTAGTGGAACGGGGCTGCTGGCGTGTAAGAGCCGGGCGCGCGCCCGGCCGTACAGAACGGCGAGTTTCAGGTTTTCGATGTAGTCGTTTGAGTGGGTATCGATGCCGACCGTCGTGCGCACGCCAGCGGCAAGCGCTTCCGGATAGGGTTGGGTGCCACTGCTACCGCCGGCGCCATTGCCCGAAGGACAGTGCGCATAGGTCAGATTCTTGTCGGCCAAAAACGGCAGGTCGTGCTGGACATCAATCCCGGTCAGGTGGGCACCAAAAATACGCTCGGAATAAAAGCCCAGTTCGTCCAACCACTCGGCCGGCCGTTTGCCCCAGACCCGCTGGACGGTCTGGGTCTCTTGGGCGCTCTGGGAGAGGTGAATATGAATCCCGTTACCGATTTCCTTGGCCGCGGTCAGAATGGCCGCCATCGTCGTAGGTGTATGCGTGTCCGTGGCATGCGGGGCCATTTGGGGCCGAATCCGCCCGTCTTCGTCGCCGTTGTGAGTCAGGGCAAATTGTCGGTTGGCGGCAATCTCGGCCAGGGTCATCTGTTCTGAGTCGGTCAGGACCTGGTCCGAACGCCGAAACCAGATGGGGAACAGCCGGGCGATACCGGGAATCATCCCGCCGGGATAGCCGCGCGCCCCCCAACGCTGGGCAACGCGGACGTAGGACTCGGCCTGACGGAGGCTCAGACTCATTTCCACCTGAGTCGTACAACCCGAGCGGAGCAGTTCGGCAAGATTATAGGCGGTCAGGGCGTCAAGGTCTTCGGTGCTCAAAGACTCGACCAGTTCGAGCGGTCGGGCGTATGACCGGCCGCCCTCAATAATCCCGCGGGTCGGGGTGGCCGAACAGGTGTGAGTGTGACCCGAAATAAACCCCGGTAGCAGGAGTTGACCGCTGGCTCGGAGCCGCGGCGTATCGCCCTGGAGCCGGCCGCTTTTGACTTCTTCGATACGGTCTCCACGAACCCGGAGCGAGCAGTCCGGTAAAAGCGCGAGGCGACCCTCGCGAAAAACCAGTCCCCACGGCGCTTCGATGATGCAATCGTGGTGTGGTGGTTGGTCTGGCGGTGGCGACGGGCCGGCAAAGAGGGACGGCGGAGCCTGAGCGCCGGTCGCTCCAAAAGCCGCCCCGGCCAAACCGCCCTGTACCAGGAGCTGGCGGCGGGTCAGACCACCCTCAGGCTGCTCGCTCACCAGGTCCGGACCGTCGCACCCAAAACATCCACCGTAAAAAAACGGAGCCATCGTTCCTCTCCGAGCCGCCCGCCCCATCAGTGGTCGGCAAAGCGCGGCATGACTTCCTTGGCAAACAAACGCATCGAGCGAAGCGCCTTGTCGTGGGCCAGGCCGGGAAACTGCATCCGCACAATCAGATAATCCATCCCGAGCTTCTGCCGATACCGCTCGATTTCCTGACTCACACTATCCGGATCGCCAATGATGAAGCGCCCCCGAATCTCCTCAAACTGCACCTCAGACTTGTCGGCGACCCGTTTGCCCTGATCGGTGGTGAACGGACGCCACTGCGACCAGGCGCCATACCACTCGCGGTGGATATACACCACGTGCTCTCTGGCCTCTGCTTCCGCCTGGGCGGTCGTCTCTGCCACATACACATCCCGCATGACAGGCCTGAGCGGGCCCTGGGTACCAAACGCGTCGCAAAAGTCCTGGTACATGGCGTAATGAGCTTCAAGCTCCTCGAGACGATGGCGCGGAGAGGCCAAGAGCGGCAGGCCGTATTTGGCCACCCGGCGCACACCCGCTTTAATGGAAGCGCCTATCCAGATGGGCGGATGGGGTTTTTGGACCGGCTTCGGCGTCACCGCCATATCCGTGTAGGAATAAAATTTCCCCGCAAACGAGAAGCGCTCCTGGGTCCAGGCCCGGATGAGGATATTCATGATTTCTTCCATGCGCGCGCCGCGTTTTTCGCGGGGGATACGAAATCCGGCGAATTCCTCGGGCCGGTATCCTGGGGCAATGCCGAATATCAAACGTCCTTCCGACAGCAGATCGACAACCGCCGCTTCTTCGGCCAGGTGAATCGGGTCGTAGAGGGGCAGCAGGATCACGCCGAGACCGATTTTAATGCGGCTTGTTCGTGTCGCCATACCCGCGGCACAGGCCAGCAGCGCCGGGAGATAACCGTCCGGCAGAAAATGATGCTCGGTGAGCCAGACCGAATCATAGCCCAACTCCTCGGCGGCCTCGATCTGTTCCAGCATCTCGCGGTAGAGCTGAACGTGGCTGAACCCGCTCTCCGGCGGGGCTTGCATTCCATATGGGCCAAGGCCGATCTTCATCGTCTACTCCTCTCTGGTCCTGCGTCCGGTCGATTCTGCGCTGCTGCGCTGAGAGACCATACTAAGAACTTTTTCCAGAGGACGGCAAGACGCCCGGGGTCCTGGGCCGGGTCTCAGGGCGGCGTCTCAACCGTACGGCGCCCTAGGGTCCGGCCTCAGAACCCAGAGAGGGCGCTGGCGGCGAGGGGGGCGGGGGCCATCGCCGGGCGGCGCCGCGCGCATGGCCGGTCCGCAAGCCAGCACTGGGTGGCCAGGACCTCTTCCCGCCAGAGGGGAGAAGAGAGCAACACCATCTGCTGTCCCGGAACACCCCCGTTCTGAGGCCGGACCCTAGCGCTGTCGAACGGACATCAAATTCGGAAACAGAACACTTTATCTCCTATTGGTTCGCTCCGCAGCAAAAGGACAAACTGGCACGGCTCGCAACCGTGCTTCAACGACAGGGTGAGCCGATGAAAGGCGTATTAGCTGTCGCTTTGAATCGCATCATTTCTATATCTAAAGAAATGATGGCGTCACTGGCTCGGGACACATCTCACAGTCGCCCTCATAAGGTAGCTGATTCCAACAACTTCGAGGTATATGCTGGACTCTTGCGCTCCGCACACCAGGTAGCTGCACGTTTGAAACCTCATCTGATCAAAGGACAAGCCGACATTCGCCGTGTAGACGCAGGAACACTCGAAGGAATAGAAGACGCCAGTTTCGATCTCGTGCTTACTTCTCCCCCATACTTTAATGCGATTGACTACTTGCGTGGACATCGACTGGCACTCGTGTGGCTAGGTTACGAAATTAGATCGCTTAGAGAAATACGGTCCACCAGTGTTGGTGCTGAGAGAACGATACACGAAACTGAAGCACCCCACGACATTTCACGCTTCGTTATTGAACGGAACGGATCGGCCATAAAGTCCCGCCATCGGGGTTGGGCAAGGCGCTACGCTTCCGATATGGACGCCGTCCTTCGCCAACTTAGGAGAGTCGTCAAGAAAAATGGCCAAGTCGTACTGGTCCTCGGCAACTCATTCCTTCGAGGGACAATTATCGACAACGCTAGGCTCATAGAGTCACTCGCCGACAGTATTGGCTTTCAACTTAAGGCTCGACAGGTTAGAGAGATACCAGCACGTCGCCGTTATCTTCCCCCTCCCGGTGACGGAACAAACGCCCTAGATGCTCGGATGCGAACCGAGACGGTGCTCACATTCAACGTCTGATCGCTACGTTTCCTCTTGCCTCCACCGCCCGTCTCTTATATTTCTAGTTTTTTCACAGCAGGAGGACAGATTATGCATTTCATGTGGTTTACGGAACGTGCGTATCACTACGACCCGGAGGAACATCCGGAGCAATACCGTGATCTCGAAAACGAGATTGTTCGCAAACGCAGCTTTTTCGGAACGCCGAACCGCTTTTTTGATCGCCAGCACGGCGCGCGGCTGCTCAACCAGTATCTTGACGAGAAGATCTACACCGACCAGGAACTGATGAACTTTGACGGCATCATGCTCAACGAGCACCACGCCACCCCCTTCTGCCTGGGCGCGGTCATGGATGTCGAAGCCTCGATCCTGGCCAAGGCGACCAGCCGGGTCAGAATGGCGCTGCTCGGCAACCCGGTTCCGACCGTATCGAACGCGCTCCGGCTGGCCGAAGAGCTGGCCATGATCGACCTGATTTCCAACGGGCGCTTGATCTCCGGCTGGGTCCGCGGCGCGGGCAGCGAACAGCTCGCCAATAACGCCAACCCGGCCTTTAACCGCGAATACTTTGAAGAGGGCATCGACTTTATCGTCCAGTCGTGGACCAAGCCCGGCCCGTTCCGATATGAGGGCAAACATTTTCACTTCCGACACGTGAATCCCTGGGTGCTGCCCGTCCAGGAGCCGCATCCGCCGTTCTGGATTCCCGGCCTCATCAGCCCGGAAACCGCGGCCTGGTGCGCCAGGAACCGTTACCCCTATGTGGCCCTCGCCACCCGGCTCGAGCCGACTTTGGAACTGTGGGATTTCTACAATCAAGCCGCGGCTCGTGAGGGCTATCAGGCCGGACCGGAGAATTTTGGCTATCTGCAACCGGTCATGGTCGCGGATACGCAGGAACGCGCCGAAGAAATGGGCAAGCGTATTCTGTATGGTGGCGCCTTTGCCCATTTTGCCCGGCCCGAATGGATGTTCCCCCCAGGCTATAACTCGAAGGCCGCGACCCGCCGGCTGGCCCAGACCAATTTCGGCGTCAATGCCTCCGCCGGGCCGCTGTACGGCGAGGGCGGGGAAACGACGGTCGAAGAGATTGAGGCGGTCAAAAAGACCATTTACGACAGCTATCCCGGTGTCATCAAGGACATGGTCATGATCGCGGGTACGCCCGACAATGTGATTCCCAAGCTCAAGAAAATCCAGGACATCCTGCGGCCGGGTATCTTCTCCTTCTGGCTGGACGGCCCGGTGCCGGCCAAGGACCGGCTGCGCTGTCTGGAACTGCTCAACCGTGATGTCATTCCGGCCATGCGCGAGCACGGCAAGACGCTGGGGCTGGTTGATCCGTTTGAGCAGAAACCCGGCTCGCGGCCCCTGGCCAACGGCCGACCCGGTCCCGTCAGCGATGCCGAGGCTCTGGCCGAACTGATGGCCGCCTGAGCTTCATCTGGCTGACCGGCTCCTGCAAGCGGGAGCCGGTCGGTCCATCTCCCAACCCCAGCCTTCCGCGATGAGGGGAGAACAGCAATGAGCGATTACGACCCAACCCTGCGCGGCTTTGTCAGCTATATCGACAAATCGCGCGAATTCTATCTGGCGAAGGGCTACGGCAATCCCTACCGCTGGGCGTCCAACCCGGACGCGCCGTTCACGTCGCTGACCAAACCGCTGAGCGAAAGCCGGGTCGCTCTGGTCACCACCGCGGCCCTGGATTTGCACGGCGGGCGGAAGCGCGGCCGGTATGCCGCGCCCGCCCAACCGGCGCCCGAGGCGCTCTACACCCATCATCTGTCGTGGCACAAAACGGCCACCCATACCGACGATGTTGAAACCTTTCTGCCCGTCCGCCGCTTGACCGAGTACATAGCCGAAGGCCGGCTTGGCAGCCTGTCGTCGCGCTTCTACGGCGTACCCACGGTCTATAGCGCGCGGCGGACCATTCATGAGGATGCCCCGGCCGTGCTCGACTTCTGCCGTGAGGATGGGGTCGATATCGCCCTGCTGGTCGCCCTATGACCGGTGTGTCACCAGACCGTGAGTCTGGTCGCCCGGCATCTTGAAGCGCACGGTATCCCAACGGTCGTTCTTGGCTCGGCCCGCGATATTGTTGAGCAGTGCGGGGTGCCGCGCTTTGTCTTTACCGACTTCCCGCTCGGCAACCCGTGCGGCAAGCCGGGAGATACGAACATGCAGCGGGCCATCGTCGGCATGGCCCTCGACCTGCTTGAGACCGCGCGCTATCCACTGACGACGCTGCAAACGCCCTTTCGCTGGGACGAAACCGGCGAGTGGCGTGAGACCTATATGGAGCTGCCGGCGGACACTCAGGCGGCGTAGAGTCATAATGCCGCTGCCATTTAGCGGCTCAAATCGATAATTCAGCTGCCCTAAGATAAATGGAGATCAGAATTGATCCTCATACTTTGGAGCGGGCTGAAGAGCGAGGAACGAACGCGGAAGAAATCAGAGAGGTCATTCATGCCGGTTCCCCCATTCCAGCCAGACACGGGCGCAGAGCCAAAGCTCGTATCTTTCAGTTCCAAGAGAGATGGGGTGGCCGGTATTATGAGGAGAAGAGGGTTGAGGTGGTGTATACTGTCGAAGGCGATCTGCTCATTACTGTGACGGTCTACGTTTTTTATGGCAGGTGGGAGAAACCTAATGCGGATTCAGTATGACGTGCGGTCTGATCTTCTGTATCTACGCCTCGACGATCAAAAGCGTCAGGTGATGAACAGACGGCTGTCCGAGGATATTGTCTTAGATATGGGTGAGGGTGGCCAAATCGTTGGGATAGAGATTCTGGACGCCTCCAAACATGTCAATCTAGGAAATCTCCTGCCGGTGGAATACGAGGCTGTTACTCCTGCGGGGAAATAGCCTCGCACAGGTGTTCCCGCAGGGTCGTGCCCGCGTAGTCGTCCCGGTAGACTCCGCGCTTCTGGAGTTCTGGAACCAGCAGGTTCACCAAGTCTTCATAATAGTCGGGCGCGTAGAACGGTGGTGTGATCTGGAAGCCGCTGCCGCCGCCTTCTTCGAGAAAGTGCTGCATGGCGTCCGCCACCTGCGACGGGCTGCCGACCAGCGGGTTGGTATCGCTGCCGGTCAGATAGGTTTTGGCGATATCACGCAGCGTGATGTTCACGTCGTATTTTTGATACATCTCGAACAGGCCCCTGGTGCCGGGCACGTCCAAATCCTGGACCGGCACGTCAATATCAAACCGGGACAGATCGAGGTTGAAGTGCATCGACATCTGGGCCAATGAGGCTTCGAGCGGAATCCGGGCGCGAATGGCGGCCCAGCGTTCGCGCGCCTCGGACGCGCTCTCGGCCACCAGTGGCTGGCCGGCCCACATGATGGGAATGTCGTCCGGGTTGCGGCCCAGGCGTTCGGCCCGGCTGGCGATATCCTCGCAGAATGCCCGCATCTGCTTGACGCCGCGGGCGGCGCTGAAGATGCCCTCGGCGTGTCGGGCGGCAAAGGCCCGACCCCGGTCCGACTGGCCGGCCTGAAACAGAAACGGCCGCCGGCGGGCAGAGGGGATGACCGTAAACGGCCCCTGGACCCGATACCACTGGCCCTGAAAGTCGACGCGGTGGACTTTGGACGGGTCGGCAAAGACCTTGCGCTCCATGTCCATCTGCACGGCATCCGGGTCCCAACTGTTCCACAGGTCGTAGCAGACCTGCATATACTCGTCGGCGCGCTCATAGCGGTCGTCATGCGCCGGCAGGCTCTCCAGCCCGAAGTTTCTGGCCTCGGCCGTTGAGGTCGAGGATACGATATTCCAGCCGATCCGGCCCTTGGTGAGATGATCGAGGGTCGATAGAGTCCGGGCCAGCAGAAACGGCGGGTAAAAGGTCGTGGACATGGTGACGGCAAAGCCGAGTTTTTTGGCGACTGCCGAGAGATAGGTGATCAGAGAGACCGGGTCGTGGCTGGGGAATTGGATGGCGTAGCGTACCTGGTCGGGCTGCGTGCCACCCGCCAGGCTATCCGCGAAAAACAGCATGTCGAACTTGCCGCGCTCCAGGGTCCGGACCACGGATTCCCAGTACTCGCCCTCATACCATTTGTGACGAATCTTCTCGCGCGGATAGATCCACGACAGCGGCATATGCGGAGCCGGGGTAAAGAGGGCGAAGCCGGCGAGATGGATGTGCTTGGGCATAGCCGTATCCTCATCAGCGATACACGAATGCCCCTAGCCTACTGCGTTCAGGGCGGCCTTGTCGAGCGTCCGGCAACGCTTGCTCTGAACACCGGACCGTCTTATGCTGGGCGCATGGCACGTAAAAGACCTCCAAAGCGGATTCAACGCAAACGCACCAAGGACTGGAAAATGCCGAAAAACGCCGTCTATGTCGGCCGGCCCGGCAAGTGGGGCAACCCGTTCTTTCGGCTCAAGGAGCAACCCGACATGGCGGTTGACCGGGGCTTTCTGGTGGCTGTGTACAAGCTGTGGCTGAATGATCAGCTGGTCCCGGGGCTGGCCGCGCTTTTTAAGGGCGGCGACGCGCTCCCGCCTCCGCCCTCGGCGGAGACCATTCAGCATCACTTGAAAGGCAAGAATCTGGCCTGCTGGTGTCCGCTGGATGAAGACTGCCACGCCGATGTGCTGCTCGCCGTCGCCAACGAAGTGGGTCAGGAGGGGTAGGGTGAGGTTTTGCACCGCTCAAGCGCCGCTAGGGCTCACAGCCCGCGCTACGCGGGCCTAGTGTTTTCCAGCCTCGTAGGTCGGGTTAGCCGTAGGCGTAACCCGACGGCCCGTACCTGTCGAATTACGCTATGCTAATCCGACCTACTTGCTTCTGCCCGACCCTGGAGATCCTGGGCCTACCACCAACCCAACTCAAAGGTATGTAGCGCGCGCCGCTTATAGTCGTACAGCGAGGTGCCGCAAAACCCGCATTTGAGCGAAGACCATACCGAGCGCGGGCGAATCGCCGCGTGGAGCGGCTTCATATAGTGCTGGTTGTCTTCCAGCAAGTCCTGGGTGAGGGCCCAGCGCGTAATTTCGTACAGCGCATAGCCGCAGGTCGGCTCCGGGCAGGTCAGGACCATACCGGCGATAAACGGTCGATTCGACCCGGCCCGGTCCACTTAGCGCACCCCTTTGGCATCGCGCTGAGTCCAGCGACCGAGTTGTGACATATGCACTTCGTCCGGTCCATCGGCGATGCGACAAAAGCGGCTGGTCAGAAACACGTGGTGCATAGGTACGTCCTGACTGACGCCCTTTCCGCCGAACGCCTGAATGGCCCGGTCGGCCACGGTCTGGCACATCTGCGGGGCCACGATCTTGACCATGGAAATGAAATCGCGCGCGCCCTTCGATCCCTCGCGGTCCATTTTATCGGCCGCCGCCAGCACCAGCAGCCGACACTGCTCGATATCACACCGGGAGCGGGCGATTTCGTGTTGGATGCTGGTCTTCTTGATGAGGGTCTCGCCAAACGCCACCCGCTCGCCAACCCGCTGGCACATGAGATCGAGACAGCGCTGGGCCATGCCAACAAACATCATGGCGTACTGAAAGCGGCCCGGCCCGAGCCGGCCCTGGGCAATCTCAAAGCCGCGGCCTTCGCCGAGAATGAGATTCTCCTTGGGGACCCGGACATCCTCAAACACGAGCTCGCCTTCTCCTCCGGGAGAGTGATAGCTGCCAAAGGCTTTGAGCGGCCGGACAATCCGAAAGCCCGGCGTGTCAACCGGGACCAGGATGGTCGAGTGCTGGGAGTGGCGGTCCGCCTCGGGATTCGACTTGCCCATGACCAGCATGACCTTGCAGCGCGCGCTCAGCACTCCTGTGATCCACCACTTGCGCCCGTTGAGCACATAGTGGTCCCCGTCGCGCACGATAGCCAGTTCCATATTGGTTGCGTCCGAGGAGGCAACCTGGGGTTCGGTCATGGCATAGGCCGAGCGGATTTCCCCGTTCAGTAAGGGCTTGAGCCACTGCTCCTGCTGGGCCGGGGTGCCGTATTTTGCCAGGACCTCCATATTGCCCCGGTCCGGTGCGCTACAGTTGAAGACCTCCTGGGACCAGAACACCTTGGCCATGACCTCCATGAGCGGTGCGAATTCCAGGTTGGACAGACCCGGACTCCAGGGCCCATATTCGCGCGGCAGGAACCAGTTCCAGATACCGGCCGCTTTGGCCTTGTGCTTGAGGTCTTCAAAGAAGGGGGGATATTGCCACAGATTGTGCTGGTCCTCGACAAACTCGTAATAGGCGTGCTCGACCGGATAGATATGCTCATCCATGAAGCGCTCAAGCCGCTCGCGCAGGGCCAACACTTTGTCGCTGGGGGCAAAGCTCATGGCCGGCCCTTCTCGTCCCTGGCCGCGCCCAGGCGTTCCTGCAAACGGTTCATGCCCCTGAGCCAGCGATCATAGTCGCCGGTTTTGCGTTGCATATACTCCAGGACCTGGGGGTGGGGCAAAATCAGGAAGCGCTCGGCCCGCAGGCCCTCGACGACAACCTCGGCCAACTCTTCCGGCTCCATCAGGCCGTCCACGCTCGCCGCCCGGGTGCCCTCGTTGTCCACCAGCATGGGGGTTCTGACCGCTTGGGGACACAGCAGGGAGACCTGAATGCCCTGATGCGCGTGCGTCAGCGCCAGCCACTCCCCAAAGCCGACCGCGGCATGCTTGGTCACGCCGTAGGAGGCCGAACCGATCTGATTGAGCAAACCCGCGGCAGAGGCGGTGTTCAGCAGATAGCCGCCGCCCCGGGCAATCATGCGCGGCACCAACGTGCGGGCCGCGTAGATATGCGACATGACGTTCACGTCCCAGCTCTTCTGCCAGTCCGCATCCGAGGTTTCCACGCCACCGGTCGCGGCAATACCGGCGTTGGAACAGAAGAGATCAATCGGGCCGATGTCGCGCTCAGTCTGCTCAACCACCCGCACCACGTCGGCCTCTTTGGACACATCGGCCGTCATGGCGACCGAGCCAATTTCGGCCGCGACCTCCGCCGCCCCGTCCGCGTTCAGATCGACCACCACGACCGCTCGCGCGCCCTCGGCCGTAAAGCGCCGGCACAGGGCCTTGCCGATGCCGCTCGCCCCACCGGTGACGACGATGATTTTCTCTTTGAGTTCCACCCTCAGCCTCCCACCTGCCCCTAGCCTAGCTGATACACCCGGGCGGCATTGCCGCCGACAATCTTGGCCCACTCTTCTTCGGTACAGTCGGAGAGCAGGTCACCGAGAAACTCCTGGCTCTTGGGAAAGGTCGATTCGAAATGGGGGTAGTCGGAACCCCACAACAGACTGTCCACGCCGATGATCTCCCGGTCACGAATCCCCAGCCCGTCTTCCTGAAAACTCAGAAAGACGTGGCGGTGAAAGAACTCGCTGGGCATGATGTCTTCTTTGAAGCGTTCCCCGGCAATCTCGCGGGCGCGCTGGGTGTAGTTATAGTCCAGGCGATCCAGGAAGTGAGGCACCCAGGACAGCTCCATTTCGACCGAGCCGACCTGGAGTCTGGGATAGCGCTCAAACACGCCGCTGAAAATCATGTCGGTCAGACACACCCGCGGCCAGTGATCCAGGTTGACAAAAAAGGACGGCTTGGCCGCGTCGAGGAGGAGGGCGCTGGGGTCGTCCGGGTCGGGCCGGTTGGTGGTGACGTGCAGGCTGATGGGCAGGGCCAAGTCCTGGGCCGCGGCCCACACGGGCTCGTACTCCGGCCGGTCGTAGCTCATGCCGCCTACAGGCTGAATAGTAATCATAATGCCGCGATGGCCCAGCTTGGCGCAGTGCTCCATTTCCTCGATCCCCGACGGAATATCGTCAAGGTTGATCATGGCGATGCCCCGTAGGCGGTCCGGATAGGTGTCGCAGAACTCGGCCAGCCAGTCGTTATAGGTCCGAAACAGGACAGTCAGTAGCTCGCTGTCCTGAATGCGCTGGTAGAGTTGCAACCCGACGGTCGGATACACCAGCCCCATGTCGATACCGTCGGCGTCCATATCCTTGATATGCTCCTCCGGAATGTAGGCGCCGGGTCGGATATTCTCCACCTTATCCTGAAAGCTCAGTCTGTCCGGGTTCTCGAAGCGCAGGCCGGCCTGGGCGGCGGCCGCCGCGGTCTGGACTTTAATGCCCTCGCAATACCACCAGTCGCCGTCCTCGGCCGGGATCACCCGCGGGGCGCGGTCGCGAAATTTTTTATCCAGCCGCGTCGTCCACAGGTCGAGCGGTTCAAAAATATGATCGTCCGACGAAATCACTTTGTGCTTTGGCATACGATTCCCTCCTTATGGAAAGCTCGGTCTTATGGTAAAGAACAGTTGTGCCCGCATTATCCGTCTGGAGGCGCAATTTTGTCAATCGAAATCAAGGAATTCTACCGATTTTTGCATTGACCCGCCCGTCCTTTGGCGTTACAGGGGGGGCAGGGAGTAATACCATTTGCAGGAGGGATGCTATGGAACTCAAAGTGACCCGTTGGCATAAGCCCGAACCGCCGACCCAGTCAGAGTTGGTTCGCGCCCTGGAGGCCGAAGGGCTGGCCGCCTATATCGAAGACGACGAACCCAACCATTCCTACGAGGCACACACCCACCCGAACGACGAGGTGCTGGTTGCGGTCTTGGGTGAAATTACCATGGGCGTTGGCGACCAGAAGTGGGTCCTCAAACCCGGCGACCGGCTCGACCTGCCGGCCAATACGCTGCACTGGGCCGAAACCCCGTCAACCGGCCCCATCCGGCTGCTGGGCGCGAGCATTGGGGAGGCATACGACCCGACCCGCGCGGACCGTTCCGAAGCAACCCGGGCCCGGCCGTAGGGTCGTGCGGAGAAAGCACCCCCATGCCGGCTCGCACCCCTAAGGAAGTAGAAGACCTCTTCCCTGAGGCGATGAACGCCCGCGATATTGACGCGATGCTGGCGCTCTATGAGTCGGACACGGTGTTCGTACCCGAACCGGGACAGGCTCCGGTCCAAGGGGAGCAGGCCCTGCGCGAGCACTTGCGTACGTTTACCGATGCGCATCCTGAGCTCTCGGTCGAGGTCAGACACGTCGTACAGGCTGGAGATATCGCCCTGTCCTGGATTCCCTGGAGCATGAAGCGCACGAGAGCCGACGGTACACAAGAAACCATCTCTGGCCGGGCCGTCAATGTCGTACGCCGCCAGCCTGACGGCACCTGGCGCACGCTGATCGACAATCCGTTCTTCGAGGAATACTGGGAAACACCGACCGAATCGTAGACGTCACGCAGGGCTACTTAATCGGCGGCGGTATCTCCTGCGGGTCCAGCCCCAGCTCCAACGACCCGAGGCTCGCCAGACAGAAATCGCTGGGCGGAAACTGAATCGCCCCGACCGTACCGTCGCGGAATAAACGCTCCAGCGGCGCACTCTTGAACAAGGCGTGGGCGCCGCCAAGAGTCATGGCGCTACGCCCGATACGGGCTGTGGCTTCACCGACCAGATATTTGGCCCGATAGAGGGCCGCGATGGCGTTCTGCGTCGGGCCTTCGGCATCGCTTAGCCAGGCCGAGTGATAGACGCTCAGCCGTGCCGATTCGAGGTCGGCGTTCATCTCTGCAATTTTTCGGCGCACGTCGGGATGATAGGCCATGGGTTGGGTAAAGCCCCGCGGCACCCGCTCCTGAACGACCTTCAGGATTTCGGCGTAGATCGCTGCGGCTACCCCCAAATAGACCGCCGTATACGAGGCCCAGAACCAGTTCGCCCCGCGAGCAATGGACGGAAAGAAATTATCGGTGTCAAACACGACCGATTCTTCGGGCACAAAGCAGTCTTCCAAGAGCAGGCAGTCGCTCCGGGTGCCGCGCATTCCCAGGACATCCCACACCTCCTCAACCGTCTGCCCTGAAGCCTCCCGCGGGACCAGAAAAACGATCGCCGCCCCAGGCGTGGTGGCGTCCTCGCGTCGCGCCGGCACGGCCCGAAAATCCGCCGCCCCAACCATGGACGAAAAAAACTTCTTGCCGTTGATGACATAGCCGCCGTCCACCTGTCTCGCCTGGGTGGCCGGGGCGTACGACGCCAGCAGGGCCGACGTGCTCGCCTCGGACGTGGAACCGGCCACCAGATTCTTGCCCTGTACCACCCAGTCTGCCACGCGTTGCTTCACGTCGGATGTAATCTCGATATTTTCCATCAGATAGCCGATCCAGGCCAGATGCATATTGAAGGACAGGGCCGTGGCCGGGCAGCCCTGGGCCAACTGTTCCAGGGCGAGCGAGTGGCCGAACAGTTGTTCTCCCCAGCCACCCAGCTCGGTGGGGATGTTGAGCGTGTGAAACCCGGCCTCACGCAGCAGAGCATAATTCTCGACCGGATTGGTTGCCTCGCGGTCGTGCTCGGCCGCCCTGGTGGCAAAGTCTGCCGCCAGTTCCCGGCACTGGGCCTGAATGCGTTTGTGTTGGGTCGTCAGCTCGAAATTCATACCGCCCCCTTTGCTCTGCTCGGATGCTAGTCTTCGTCAGGCATCACAGTCAAGAGAAAAGCGTTTTGGCTCCCGTTCCGAGTCGTGGTAAGAGCGGAATGTCAGTCCTGCTCTCTGGATTCCCGTTTCCACGGGAGTGACGATCCGTGTTATGTCATACCTGCGGAAGCAGGTATCCAGCGCGCCGGCCCGACAGGTGGACGGGTGTCCTGCGCGCCCTCTGGATGCCCGTTTCCACGGGAATGACGATCCGTGTATTTAAGGAGGAGCATATGGGTATCGTTGATTTTTCTTTGGACGGCAAAGTCGCCATTGTGACGGGTGGCTCCAAAGGTATAGGCCGGGCGATTGCGCTGGCCTTTGCCGAGCATGGCGCGGACCTCGTGCTGGCCGCGCGCCGGCCGGAAGCCCTGGAGCGGGCCAAACAGGATGTCGCGGCGACAGGCCGTCGCGTTTTGACCGTACAGGCCGACATGTCGGTCAGCGCGGACTGCGACAAGCTGTATCAGGCAGCGCTCGAGGAGTTCGGCGGCGTCGACATCCTGGTCAATAACGCCGCCGGTGTTTCACTGGTGACCCTGGCTGAGGAAAACGAAGAGGATTTCCTCAGGGTGATGAGGACCAATGTGTGGGCGCCGCTGCATCTGGCCCGCCTGTGTCGCGAGTCCATGCGCCAACGCGGCGGAGGCGCGGTGATTAACATCACCTCAAATGAGGGCGTTCGGCCGTCCATGGGCATCGGCACGTATGCCCTGTCCAAGTCGGCCCTGATCAATATGGCCCAACTCCTGGGCAAGGAGTGGGCGGCCGATAAAATTCGGGTGACCTGTATCGCCCCAGGGTTGATCCGGACCGACCTGGCAAAGGATTTGGTCGAGGCGGTTGAGACCAGCGGCTCTCCGATCAACCCGCAGAAGCGGGTGGGCGAGCCAAACGAAATCGCCGGGCTGGCCCTCTTCCTGGCCAGTCCGGCCGGGACGTTTGCGACCAGCATGACCTATGTGGTGGATGGCGGCGAGGTCAGTGCCGGGCCGGGCGACGTGGTAGTCATGACCGCCGAGGAAGCGGTCCAGGCGCAGAAGCAGGACTGAGGTCGCCGGTAGCAGCGAGATGACCGCCATGCCCACCAAAACGCCCCGCCAGCGCTATTTTGAGGAGCCCATCCGAGCGGCGGCGACAGACCGGCCCGTGTTTGAAACCGGTATTCCGATGCGGGACGGAGTCGAGTTGGCCGCGGATGTCTATCTCCCGCGCCCGGACGAACGGCCCGCGCCGGCGATCGTCCAGTCCACGCCCTACGACAAGAGTACCGCAGCCTTCTTCTTGGACGAGGCACGCTTTTACCAGGAACGGGGCTATGCCGTCATTGTGCACGACGTGCGCGGGCGGGGAAAATCCGAGGGGCGGTGGCGGGCGTTTGTGCACGACGGGCCGGATACGCATGATGTGATTGAGTGGGTGGCGCGTCAGGACTGGTGCAGCGGCAAGGTCGGCACGACCGGGTTAAGCTATATGGGCTGGACCCAGTGGGCGGCGGCCGCGGAACGGCCGCCACATCTGCGCTGTATGGTCTCCACCTCTGCGGCCGGCCGTTGGCAACAGGAGATTCCGTACACCTGGGGCGTGTTTCAGCTCTATTTTGGCTGGTGGGTATACCTCGTCCGGCGGCGGATTGCCGAATTCCACGGGCTCGAAGTCCACGACTGGGACGACGTCCTGCGCCGTCTGCCGCTGACCGCCATTGGCGAGTATATCGATCCGGTCGGGGAAACCTGGAACGACATGCTGACGCACGACACCCTGGACGCGCACTGGCAGGCGCTGCGTTTTGATGAGCGCTACGATCAGATCGATGTGCCCTGTCTCCATGTGACGGGCTGGTTTGATCTGGAGGATCTGACCGGCGCCTTTCATCACTATGAGCACATGATGCAGGCCTCTCCGGCCCGCAGCCGGCAGCAGTTGATCGTCGGACCGTGGAGCCACGTCAACTGCCGCTGGCCGCACGACCAGTATGCCGGGCTGAACTTCGGACCGGACGCGGCGCTCGACATGCATCAGGTCCATTTACGCTGGTTTGACCACTGGCTCAAAGGCCGGGACAACGGTGCTCAGCACGACCCGCCGGTCCGTCTTTTTGAAACCGGACGAAACGTCTGGCTGGAGACGGACCACTGGCCGCTGAGCGATGCGGAGCGGGCGCTCTATTTGCACTTCGACGGAACCCATGGCTCTCTGTCTGCCACGTCTCCCGCATCTGATGAACCCGCGCAGACCTATCGCTATGACCCGAACGACCCGGCCCCAACCCAGATGGACGTCAAGCAATATCCACTTGAGGATATTCCGCTCAATCAGGACGCGGTTGAGGCCCGGCCCGATGTTATCTGCTACACCAGCGCTGTCTTGACGGAAGAAGTGGTCGTCTCGGGCTGGCCGCATATCGACCTGTTCGCTGCGAGCGATTGTGACGACACGGAGTGGCACGTCAAGCTGACCGATGTGTATCCCGACGGACGCTCGATGAAGGTCAGCCAGGGGTGTCTGCGCGCCTCGTACCGGGAGTCGCTGCAACAACCCACGCCGCTCGTCCCCGGAGCGGTGACACGGTTTGCGGTGGAACTCTGGCCCACCCACTATGTCTTTTTGCCCGGCCACCGTATGCGGGTCAGTATAACCAGTAGTGATTTTCCGTGGTTTGCCCGCAGTCTGAACCGGTTTGGCCGGCTCGCCGATCTGGCCCAACCCCGGATTGCGACGAACAGTGTTTGGCACACGCCGGCCTGTCCGTCCCGCCTCAGGCTGCCGGTCCGGAGCGATTCGGCCGGGACAGCCTAACTCAACGCCTGCCGGATGATACCGGCCACCCGCTCCTGTTCTTGCGGCACATCTGAAGGTTCGACCGGGATGGGCAGGCGGTCCAGCTCGTCCTTGACGATGCCGGTCAGGACCTCGGCCTCGCGGGTTGAGAGCTGCCACTGGGCAACGATGTCCTCGGGGCTCCACTGGACGATCTGCCGAAAGCCGTAATCGGCCACGGCCTTATTGGTAATCTCGATGAGCTTTTCCATACTCCCCCCTTAGAGCCGGCTGGCAACCGACCAGGAACCCCCGTCCACGACAAAGGTTGAACCGCTGATGTAGGAGGATTCGTCCGAGGCCAGAAAGAGAATCGTGTTCGCAATCTCCTCGGGCCGGCCAATCCGTCCCAGGGGATGATAGCGGGCCGCTTTCTCTATGGCTTCCGTGCTCTGGGTGCTGCCGCGCGCCTGCGGGGTGTCCACGAAACCAGGGGCAATGCAGTTCATCCGAATGCCCTGAGCGGTGTATTGGCTGGCGGCGACCGAGTTGAGATGGATGATGCCGGCCTTACTGACCGCATAGGGCAGAGACTGGCTGTAGGCCTGGACACCGGCCATGGAGGCAATGTTGACGATGGAGCCGCCGCCGTTTTGCAGCATGGCCGGGATGGCGGCTTTGCAGCAAAAGAAGAGTCCCTTGAGGTTGGTGGACATCATCAGGTC
The DNA here is from genome assembly GCA_965232605.1 of uncultured Binatia bacterium (SeqCode). Classification (GTDB taxonomy): domain Bacteria; phylum Desulfobacterota; class Binatia; order Bin18; family Bin18; genus Bin18. The sequence continues at coordinate 1,660,467 of CBDDQA010000006.1, forward strand.
CCAGTGCCGTTCGTCGACTTCGGCCAGCGGCGGCGTCAGAATCAGGACCCCAGCCGCGTTGACCAGGACGTCCAGACGACCGAAACGTTCAACCGTCGTATCAATCATACGCTCGACCTGGTCCAGCTTGGAGACATCGACGGTCACGGTCTCGATATCCGGGCCGATCTCTTGCACCAGGCTTTTGGTCTGTTCCAGACCGTCCGGATTCCGGTCGGCGGCCACGACCGCGGCCCCCTCTTCGGCAAAGCGAAGCACCGTCGCCCGCCCAATCCCTGAAGCGCCACCGGTCACAATAGCGATTTTATCCGTCAGTCTACCGGCCATCCTTTGCCTCCTCTCACGGACGCGAATATCCTCGGGCTCGTTTTCGAGTCATGCTCGCGTTTACACCGGTGCGCCCCAGGTCAGCACCCGCCGGGGGTTCGCCACGATCAAAGTGTCGATCTGTTCGGCACTCAGTCCGCTTCGACTCAGCATGGGCACCACGTTCTTGACCAGGTGGGCGTAGCCCCATCCGCCGTAGCGGGTGAGTTGGACCTTCATCGCAATATCGTGAGACAGGAGCAGGCGCTCCAAACAGCCTGCGTCGATCAGGCGTTTCAGCGCCGTGACACTCCCGGCATCCGAGCCCGTATAGCGGCCAACGCTGTCCACGTAGAATTCCATGCCGAAGAAGTCGTACTCGACGTAAGCGCCGCGTTTGGCCAAGGTCGTATGATATTCCAGGTCGTCGCTCGTCGGGCTGAGATGACACAGGATGACCTGATGCGGGTTTGCGCCTTGGCCTTCAAGAATATCGAGGACTTCGATCCCGTTTTTCTGCCACGGCAGCAGATGGACGCTGATCGGCGCTCCGGTTCGCCGCTGGGCGCGGGCAGCGGCACGCAAGACCTTCTGTTCGTTCTCGCGCACCTTGAAGCTGGTGCCGATCTCGCCGATGAGGCCGGAGCGCACCCCGGTATCGGCCACGCCCTGCATGAGATCGGATTCAATCTCAGCGGCGATCATCTCAACCGACCGATCGACCATGTCGTAGGGGTGGGAACGGCCGATATAATAGCCTGAACCCATAACGATATTGATCCCGGTCGCCTGGGCAATTTCCGCCAAGGCCAGCGGCGTGCGGCCCAGGCCGTTATTCGTACAGTCCACCACGCTGCCGCCGCCGGCAGTCTTAAACCGGCGCAATTCCTCAATCGCCAGGGCCGCGTCATCGAGGACGCAGTTATCCAGATTGCCGAATGGTTCGCGACGAATGGCGCCGAGCGTCGCCATTTCAACCGGCGCGCGCACGAACGCCTTTTGCTCCTCGTCTTCAGGTTCTTCGCACCACACCCGGAGATCGATGAGCAGGTGTTCGTGCGTCAGGGTAATCCCCAGAGCGTCGGGCTCGATCGGGCCAAGAACGGTCATCACTTTGCCTTGCATTGCGCTTCCTCCGCCAGCGTCATATTGAGGGAGTGCTCCACTGGGGCAGGCTACACCAACTTTCGTTTCAAAGGAAAGAGTACCGAGTAATTTCTCGCCGGCTTACGTGAGCGGAGAGGCGCGCTCGAATGATAGGAAGGAGCCATCATGCCGAACAGCACACGACGCATCGTGACCGGGCACGACACAAACGGGCGGGCAACGGTCCTCTCCGACACCTCAGCGCCAGTCTTCCACCCACAGAACAGGCCTGGGGTTGAGGTCACCAATCTGTGGGTCACAACCGAGACGCCTGCACGCCTGACCGACGCAACCGACCGGACGCTGGGTCCGGTCGCCCTGATTCCTCCCGCCAACGGTACGGTCTTCCGGATTGTCGAGTTCTCGCCGGAAAAGGGCTGGATCGATCAGATCGACCGCAAGGCCGCCCGGGAAAGCTTCGCCTCATTCGGAGCGGAGCAGGCACTGGACGACTCCGAGCAGCCACGACATCCGCTGATGCACAAGACCGAGACGATTGATTACGCGCTCGTGCTTTCGGGTGAATGCTATATGGTCCTGGACAACTCGGAGGTATTGGTCACGGCTGGTGATGTCATTATCCAGCGTGGTACCAATCATGCCTGGAGTAATCGCTCGGGCCGGCCGTGTCGGATTGCGTTTGTGCTGATCGACGGCACAAGAGAGCAACCGGAGCAGAGCTAACGCAGTAGGCCGTCCTCCATTGATCCTACGCCGCGTGCTCAATGCGTTCGATCTTTGTTCCGACCAATCGAGAGGCTCTGTCGAGGGCAAGTCGTTTGATGCCCACATAGACAACAGGTTGCCCTTCTGTCTGTTGTTTTTTAGCCGTTTGCATATTGAAGTGCTTGAGCTTCTCATCGTACTCGGGCAGCAACACGACTTGTGCCCCCTTCGGGATGCGGTCTTCGAGTTCCGGATGGTCTAAGAGGTAGCGAGTGAACTCAAAACTCAGCTCGATATTTTTCTCGACCAAGGTCGTGTTCCTCATTATCGCCTCTCCCTGAGAAATCGCTCCCGATATAATTGCCAATTTGCCCTCAGGTCTGACTCTGCAAATGTCAGCGCCTGATTATAGCTCAAAATAACCAGGGGGGTCTGCACCGTTTCACCTCGGACATTATAGAGGTCTCGATGAGCAAATCCGTGGGCCGTATCATAACGCACAACCGGAGCCCATTTCCCGCGCTGGCGCGTTTCATATTGTACGGCGAAATCAAGAATCCGCCCCTTTTCTCTCACATGGGTTTCTCGTAGACGGTCGTCCGGCCCGAGTTGTATTGTAAATTCAATTTCTTTTATCCGTCTCCCTCAGTCCGTCCTATTGCCGTAACTCCGCAAGTCGCTTAGGCTTGCGTACTGGATGAAGAAACGTCTCCCATTCATGCTGCTCGGTCTTATCGCCATTGGGGTCGGCGTGTTTCTTTACATGAGAGCCGAGAAGATTGAGCAGCTCTCGTTCACCGGTTTCGTTGAAGGCGAAGAGAAAGTCATCAAGAGTGAGATTAGTGGCCGGGTTGAGACGGTCGCGTTTACCGATGGCAGCCGGGTTCAACAGGACGACCTGCTCGCCCAGATAGACGCTCGGGAATATCGCTCGCAGGTGATACAACAGGAACTCAGCCTGGAACTCCGTAAAGCGAAAATCCGCCAATTGGAGACCCAACTCGCCCTTGCCCGGGATACCTATCCGATCCAGCTTCGGACGGCGAGAGCAAATATTGCAAAGGCCAGCTCGGACGTCACCTTTGCCGAAAAAGAACTGATGCGGCGGCAGGACTTGCTCGATACGGAATATCTGAGCCAACAGTCCTACGACCGAGCTGAAAACCAACTGGAGACGGCCCAGGCCGTGTTGACCCGTGAGCGCGCGGCCCTGGCGCAGGCGGAAGCCAATCTGCGTCAAATAGAACTGGCTGAAACCGCGCTCGAAGTCCAGAAACGCGAATTGGCCGTGGACACCGAAAAGCTTGAGCAAATGCGTATCATCCTGGACAAGTATACGATTCGCGCTCCGTGCGCCTGTACGGTCCAGACCCGTTTGATCCGCGCCGGTGAGTACGTTGATCCGGGCACGGGCATTGCAACCCTGCTCGACCCGCTCGATAAATATGTGCGCGTCTACGTCCCCGTGCCCGACTTGGGCAAAGTTCATATCGGCGATACGGTCAGCGTTGAACCCGACGCCCTGCCGGGTGTGCTGATTCCTGGTGAGATCAGCTTCATAGAAGACATCGCTCAGTTCACCCCCAAAAATATTGAAATCAAGAGTGACCGGATGACCCAGGTGTTTGCGACCAAAGTGCGGATTTTAGACCAGCTCGAACGCCTGAAGCCGGGCATGGAAGGAACCGTGTACCTGAACGGCGCGCGCCAGACCGCGCAGCAGGCCGAGCCGGCGGAGCGTCTCCAAGAGGCGCAGGCCGCGCCATGACAGCACCCCAGACACCGATTGTCCGCCTGACGCGGCTCCATAAGCAGTTCGATTCCACCGTTGCCCTGGACGGGATTGATCTCGTCATCAAGCGGCCGTGTATCTTTGGCGTGGTGGGTCCGGATGGTGCGGGGAAGACCACCCTGTTGCGGTCTCTGGTTGGGCTGCTGGAGTTTGAGGCCGCCCAGGCCAACGTCCTGGGCTACGATATTGCGCGCGAACCGTACCACATTCGAGAACGTCTCGGTTATGTGCCGCAGGCATTTGGGCTCTACCCTGAGCTCAGTGTGCTGCATAACCTCAGGTTCTTTGCCGATATTCACGCTATTGCACCTTCCACGTTTCGGCAGCGCTCGGACGAGTTGCTGACTATTGCCGGGCTCAAGGATTTTCACACCCGCGCGGTGGGTGACTTGTCGGGCGGGATGAAACAGAAGCTCGCGGTGATCTGTGCGTTGATCCATCGCCCTCAACTCCTGGTTTTAGACGAGCCGAATACCGGCGTGGATGTCATTGCCCGGAGTGAGGTGTGGGAGATCCTGCACCGCTTGCAGGACGTGACCATTATCATGTCCACCGGCTATCTTGACGAGGCCGAGCGGTGCGATGAGTTGATCTATCTGTACGAGGGCCGTATCCGTACCCGTGGCACGCCGGACGATATTCGATCAAACTACCCGTATCACGCCTGTCGTCTGGTCGGCAGGAACGTAGCGGAGGCATGCGCCGCACTTCAGCCTGCGGTGTGGTTCGTCCGAACGCAAACGCTGGCCGGCAGTGTTGTGCTGGAGTCAACGGTGGATATTGCCCAGGTCCGTGCCACGCTGCACGAGTTGGGCATGACAGAGGTGTGGGTAGAGCCGCTGCCGCCGACCTTGGAGCTCGTCTTTACGCATCTTACCCACGAGGCCCAGGCCCATGACGCCGGCGGTCGATAGCGCAGAAGCGGTTCTTGTCGCCGAAGACCTGACGCGGCGATTTGGAGATTTTACGGCGGTCGATCACGTCAGCTTTCAGGTACGGCGGGGTGAGGTTTTTGGGTTCCTGGGTTCCAACGGGGGCGGCAAGTCAACCACGATTCGGATGTTCTGCGGTTTATTGGCCCCAACCGAAGGGACCGCCCGGGTTGCGGGCATCGATATTCAGACCCAGGCCGAAGAGGTGCGTTCGCGCATTGGCTATATGTCCCAGAAGGTTTCCCTCTATGCCAATCTCACCGTGGCGGAAAATATCAGCTTTTTTTCCGGTCTGTACGGTGTCTCAAATCAAAAAGTTGAACAGCAGAAACAGCACTTCTATCCTCGTTTGGGCCTCGATGGGCTCGACCGGGCTTTTGTGCATGCACTGCCGAGCGGCATCAAGCATCGGGTCGCTCTGGTCTGCTCTCTCCTGCATGACCCGGACATCATCTTTCTGGACGAGCCCACGGCCGGGGTGGATGTCGTCAACCGACAGGTCTTCTGGCGGCTGATCCGAGAGCTGGCCCAGGAAGGCAAGACGCTGTTTGTCACCACCCATTACCTGGACGAGATGGAGTACACCGATCGGATGGGCTTTATTGATCGAGGCCAGTTGATTGGTCTGGATACCCCGACCGGCCTCAAGATCCATTTCGCCGGTGGCTATCGGGTCCGCTTGGTCCATACGGATCAAACAATCGCCCACAATGCGGCGCAACGCTTGTCCGAGACCTATCGCCTCTGGCATCCTGCGGCACGCTCCGAAGCAGGAGAGCACTCGGCCTTTCTCCTCCTGCCGGATGACGCGGCACGGACGGTCGAGCATCTCCGCCACGCGTTGACAACGATTGATCCCGCACTGGGGTTCGCCCCGGCCCTGCCCTCCATCGAAGAGGTCTTTGCCGGCATGATCCGCCAACGCCAGGAGGCGCCTTGATGCGTCGTGTGCGGGCCAAGCTGGCACGCCTGCTGACCCTGCTGTGGCGCGAGTCGCTCGAACTGCGCCGTGACCGTTTTACGCTGGGGGTCTTGTTTTTGATGCCGGTCCTGCAGCTGGTGTTATTCTCCTACATCATTACCACTGACTTCGATCATCTGCCCCTGGGTGTCCTTGACCAGTCCCGTACGCGTCACAGTCGAGCTCTGCTGGAAGCCATCGAAGCCACCGGATATTTCACCGTTCTGCCGCTGCACGACCTGGACGAAATCCATCATATGTTCGGCCGGGAACAGAGCCGGGCCGCTTTGGTCATCCCGTCGAACTTCAGCGAGACCATCGTCAACGGGAAAGAGGTCCGGCTGGGACTCTTGCTGGACGGCTCAGACACCACCCTCAGTACCAGCACCGAAGGATTTCTGACGGCTATTGCGACGACCTATTACACCCAGAGCCGGCTGGAGCGCACCCCGCTCACGGAACGAAATCTGCGACCGGTCGGGCAGGTGACGACGACCCGGCGCGTGCTGTTTAACCCGAGCCTGTCGGGAACGGCCTATATGATCCCCGGCTTGCTGGGTTTGATCACGCTTTTTGTGACCGTACTCAACACCACCCTGGCCATGGTCCGCGAGCGGGACGCCGGTACGCTCGAACAACTCCTGGTAACCCCGGTGACGTCAACCGAGATGGTGTTCGGAAAGATTCTGCCTTTTGGTGGGGTCGCCATGGTGGCGGCGATGCTTATCGTGGCGGTTGGCTGGCTGTTTTTTGGCGTTATTCCCAAGGGGAGCCTGCTTCTGCTTCTCGCGGTGACACCCATCTTTTTGCTGATCGGTCTCTCCATCGGCCTGCTCATATCAAATTCGGCGACCTCGTCCGGGGAAGCGGTCGAACGCTCGGTCTTAACCATGGTGCCTCAATTGATGCTCTCGGACGCCATTTTTCCGCTCTCGCTCATGGCGACACCATTCCAAATCATTGGGGAGCTCATCCCCTTGACCCATTACATACGCATTACGCGGGGGATTTATCTCAAGGGCCAGGGGCTGGATGAGCTCTGGATTGAAATCGCCTTTTTGGTCGGCTTTCTGGTGTTGCTGCTCGTCCGCGCGGCCAAGGGGATTCAGAAGCAGGCGGCATAAGGATTGAGGAGCATGCGTTTCCGTCTTCGCAATGTCTTGGCCATGGTTCGCAAAGAGGGCCGGACCATGTTGCACGATCATGCCTTGCTGGCCGCCATTCTTGCCCAGCCGGTGCTGTATCTTATTCTGTTTGGTCTGGCGATTACCAACGACGTCAATCACGCGCCTTGGATCGTGTACGACCAGTCGCAGTCAGTCATCTCGCGTCGGCTCATTCGTGATTTGTCTTCCATGACGGCCCTCCGGCCACCGGCGCTCGCCTCAAGCGAGGATGCGGTCGTCGACTTCCTGCGTCGTCAGGACGGTATGGTCGGCGTTGTGGTGCCCTGGAACTTCGACGACAAACTGCAGCGTGGTGAGCCCGCTCCCATTCAGGTCTTGATCAATGGTGCAAAGCCAACCAGCGCCCTGCGGCTGACAAATTATATCAACCAAGCCGCCAGCGCGTTTTCTCTCAGTCAGCTCCCCAGCCGTGACCGAGCTGAACGGCGCGTGACAAACGCCGCCATCTCCATAGAAAAACGCTACTGGTACAACCCCGGGATCCAAGACCGCTACGGGTTCTTGTCCGCCATGCCGGCCAATATGCTGACGCAGATTCTCTTTATGATCGCGGCAATTTCGCTGGTCCGCGAACGTGAACGCGGTACCTTTGAGCAGCTTTTGTCCACGCCGCTGTCACTCACCGAGATTATGATTGGCAAGATGTTGCCGTATGTGGGTGTGGGCTATCTCGGCTTGTGCATTATGCTGACCGGCAGCTATCTCAGCTTCGGTATCAGCGTGCAGGGCAGCCTGCTCCTGCTGTTTGCCGTTGCGCTGGTGTTTATGCTGGCGACGCTCGCCTTTGGCATTTTTTGCTCGGCGTGGGCGGATAACCAGCAGCAGGCGGTTTTTCTGAGCTTCTTTGTGATGTTTCCCTCAGTGATTATCACCGGCATCCTGGTCCCGACCGAGAATTATCCTCCCTTTGTCAGCTTCCTGTCCCACTGCCTGCCCGCCCGCTATTTCGCCCATGCGCTGCGCTCCATTATTCTGAAAGGTGCGGACTTTGCCGCCGTCGCGCAGGATTTCATTTTCCTGACGAGTTTTTTCCTGGTCGCGTTGTGGGCGGCGGTGAAGGTCACGAAGCCCAAGCTGGGGTGACGGTCGCTATGGGAGGGTGGATTGAAAATCTGCCCCTACTCACCGGACGGTACACGTGCTATGGCGCAAAAAGATCGGAGGACTGAAACCCACCCCGGCCCGGACGGACTATAAAGAGTAAACGTGCCAACACTGGGTATGATATGGAGGGCACGTTTACTCTTTCCCTCCAAGGAGGGGAGAGATGGAGGAGGCAGGCCATGTCGTTCAAGCTGGAAGAAACGACCATTGCAAAGATTCATACTGCTTTACGCGCGGGCGAGGTCACCTGCGTGGGCCTCGTGGAGGGCTATCTGGCCCGGATTGAGGCCTACGACCGGAGCGGTCCCACGCTCAATGCTATCGTAACCGTCAATCCGCACGCTCGGGACGAGGCCGCCCGGCTCGACGCGCAACTCGCCGCCTCCGGCCAGTTGGCAGGCCCTTTACACGGGATACCCATTGTTGTGAAGGATCAGGCAGAAACGGCCGGGATTATGACCTGCTTTGGCTCGATAGCCCTGGACGGGTATATTCCCACCACGGATGCCACCGCCATCGCCAAGCTCCGGGCGGCCGGTGCGATTATTCTGGCCAAGACCGCCATGCCGGACTTTGCCACTTCCTGGTTCGGCTACTCGTCCAAGTCCGGCACGACCAGGAACCCGTATGATCCGGGGCATGATCCGGGCGGCTCCAGTGGCGGAACGGGCGCTGCCGTTGCCGCCAACCTGGGCGCCATCGGCCTGGGCGAAGACACTGGCGGCTCGATTCGCTTGCCGTCTTCGTTTGATAATCTGGTCGGCCTCAAGGTCACGCCCGGCCTCATCAGCCGGGCCGGCATGTCGCCGTTGGTGGTCTTCCAGGACTCTGCCGGACCCATGTGTCGCACGGTCACGGACACGGCAAAAATGCTTGAGGCGCTGGTCGGGTTTGACCCGGCCGACCCCTATACCGCAACCGCGGCTATTGTGGGCGCGGTCAAGTATTCGGCACTGCTCGACAAGACCGCTCTCTCGGGTGTACGGGTCGGTGTGGTGCGTGAGGTCTTTGGAGATGCCGCCGACCCGCTGGCCGCCGAGGTCAATGCGGTCATCGAAGCGGCACTGGCGGCGATGACCGCAGCGGGCGCCATCCTGGTTGATATCGAGATTCCCGATTTACCGCACTATATCGAATTATCTTCCATGTACGTCACTCACTCGCGCCACGACATTGATGGCTTTTTGGCAGCCCGCCCTCAACTGCCGCTGAAAACCTTGAAGGCCATCGTCGAGGCGAAAAAATACCATCCCAAATGTGATCTCATTGAGGCGCTGGTCGCCGGCCCCGAAGACCCCTGCTCCGACCCCGAGTACTATCAACGCTATACCGCCCGCGAACAGTTCCAGCGGGTCGTCATCAATGCAATGGCAAAGGCCGGGGCCACCGCGCTCGCCTTTCCCACCACGCAAGTGCCCTCGCCCTCACGGGCCGAGCTTGACGCCGGCAAATGGCCCACGATGGACTTTCCGACCAATACGCTTATCGCGGCTCAGACCTGGATGCCGGCCGTGAGCGTGCCGGCGGGTTTTACCCCCGACGGCCTGCCCGTGGGTCTGGAGATCGTCGGCCTGCCGTATCGTGAGGCGGACATCCTTTCGTTGGCCTACGCGTATGAACAACTCACCCGGCACCGCAGACCCTCCGTTCACGTTCCCGAGTTGACGGGGTAGGTAGCGAGCGGTTCCGAGTCCGTTTGTGAAAGATCACCAGACAGGCCGGACAAGCGGAAACGTTCGGATGTTTCTGTCCTTTGTGATGAGTTCAGCGCCGTACTATGGTCATGGGAATATGGGCAAGGAAAATGGTTCCAGGTTCAGAGCCGTTCCGTGTCGAAGAAGCGCCGTAATAGCCGGTGCAGATGAAACGCGTCGGCGGTTCCCGCGACTTCCCGAATAGAGTGCATCGCCCACTGCGGGACGCCGACATCTATGGTGCGCACCCCAATCTCGGCCGCGGTCAGCGGTCCGATGGTGCTGCCGCAGGCCATGTCGCTGCGTACCACAAAAGCCTGGACCGGCACGTCCGTGTCCGCGGCCAGTTTGTGCAGGATGGCGCTGGTCTCGCTGTTGCTCGCATAGCGCTGGTTGGCGTTGAGTTTAATGACCAGGCCGTGGTTGAGGCGGGGACCGTGATTGTCGTCGTGCCGGTCGGAAAAGTTCGGATGCACGCCGTGGGCGTTGTCGGTCGAGATCAGCATGGAGCGGGCCAGGGCGCGTCCGCGTTCCTCCGCATCCGGTATGACGCGTTCCAGCATGTGTTTGAGCATGGGTCCACACGCGCCGGCCGCCGACGTACTGCCGACCTCTTCGTGATCGTTACACACCAGCAGCGTACCGTGTTCGCTCGCACTGGTCGTGAGGGTCTGGAGGCCGACAAAACAGCTCAACAGGTTGTCCAGGCGGGCCGAGGTAATGAACTCGTTTGCCAGGCCGACCAACTGCGGCGGCTGGGTGTCATAGAAAAACAGTTCGTAGTCCAGCACCTGACGCACATCGGTGACACTGGCCGCTTCGAGCCGTTTGTGCAGGAGCGCCTTAAAATCCGGCTTTTCGTCAGTCTGGCCGAGAATGGGCGGCAGATAGGTCTGGGCGTTGATCGAGCGGCTCTGGTTTGCCTCCCGGTCGAGATGAATGGCCAGGCTGGGGATGACGGCGACCGCTTGAGCGAAGTCGAGCAGCGCGTGGGCCACCTCGTTGCGCTGACTCAGATAGCTGACGCGCCCGGCAATCGATAAATCACGATCAAACCAGGGGTTGAGCAAGGCGCCGCCATACACCTCGACCCCGAGTTGCACATAGCCGTGGCGATGCAGTTCGGGCTGGGGCTTGACCTTCAGGCACGGCGAATCCGTGTGAGCGCCGACCATGCGAAAGCCACTCTCGGACGAGGCACAGCGCGTCGGCATCCTCCAGGCAATAATGGACGAGTCGTTGCGGCTGAGCCAATAGCGACCTCCTGGGACAATCTGCCACGCCTCGGACTCGTCCAGGCGCTCAAAGCCCGTATCCGCCAGGCGCGCGGCCATTTGGGCGACCGCGTGGAACGGGGTTGGCGATGCTGCCAGGAATTCGGTCAGGGCCTGGTTGAACTGGTGTTGATCCATTGCTCCCTCCGCTCCTTGCCGAGCGTGCTTCGACGGGTCAGAGGAGTGAAGGCTGTTTTTCTGGAATCCTGAAAATCCCCATACATCCCGGTCAATGAAACGTTCCGCCCTCTCCGGCCAGTTTCTGGAGCAGCGGCGCTGGCTGCCAGGACGAGGGGTCATGTTCTGCAAAGGCGCAGACGCGCTCATACACCTTTTTGAGACCGACAGTGTCAGCGTAAAACATGGGACCGCCCAGATAGGCCGGGAAGCCATAGCCGTAGACGTAGATAACATCGATATCGCTGGCGCGCTGGGCAATGCCTTCTTCCAGAATCTTGGCTCCCTCGTTCACCAGGGCGTACATCAACCGCTCGACGATTTCCTCCCGGCTGATAGACCGCCGCGTCATGCCCTTTTCTTTGGAGTAGTTGACGATTAACTCCTCAATGGCCGGATCGGGCCGGGGGGTGCGGTCGCCGGGTGCGTAGGTGTAATATCCGGCGCCGGTCTTTTGACCGTAACGTCCGAGCTCGCAAATGCGGTCGGGAATCGCGCAGTAGCGCGCACCCGCGGGCAGGCTGTCTGGCAGCCCTTTCCCCTGACGAATGCGCCAGCCCACGTCGAGACCGGCCAGGTCGCCCATGGCAAACGGTCCCATCGCCAGACCCAGGTCGTAGACCGCGCCGTCCACATCCTGGGGCAGACTCCCCTCTTCCAGCAGGTACTGGGCCTGCGCGCCGTATTTGTGCAGCATGCGGTTGCCGACAAAACCGTCGCGCACCCCAACGACCACGCCGATTTTTTGAATGGCCTTACCGACCGCCTGGGTCGTGGCCAGGGTCTCAAAGCTCGTCTCGGCGCCGCGGACGATTTCGAGCAGGCGCATGACATTGGCCGGGCTGAAGAAATGGGTGCCGATGACCTTGTCTGGGCGTGTGGTCACCGACGCAATTTCATCAACGTTGAGCGTGGACGTATTGGTCGCCAGGATACACTCGGGCCTGGTGACCGTATCCAATTGGGCGAAGACCTGCTTTTTGACCTCCATGTTCTCGAACACGGCTTCCACCACCAGGTCAACCTCGCCGAGTGTCGCGTAGTCCAGGGCCGGCGTGATGAGACCCATACGCTCTTCCACCTGTTCCGGCGTGAATCGGCCTCTCCTGGCACTGCGTTCATAATTGCTGCGCACCACTGCCAGACCCTTGTCCAGAAATTCTTGGCCGGTTTCGAGGATGGTGACCGGAATACCCGCATTGGCGAAATTCATGGCAATGCCGCCACCCATTGTGCCGGCCCCGATGATGCCCACTTTTTGAATGGTGCGGGTCGGGGTGTCTTTCGGCATATCGCTGACCTTTGCCGCGGCGCGCTCGGCAAAGAAAATATGGCGTTGGGCGGCCGACTGCTGGCTGGTCAGAACCTGGCGGAAGAGTGCCTGCTCCTTGGCCAAGCCCTCGTCAAACGGTAGGGTGCAGGCCGCCTCGACACAGTCGATGCAGCGCTGAGGGGCCTCAAAGCCACGCCGTGTTTTGCTGGCCTGTTTGCGGGCCGCATCAAAGATGGTCAGGTCAACGCCGGTGACCTTGTCGTTCAGGTCGCGCACCTTTTTGAGGGTGGCCCCGTCGGCGACGAGCTGACGGACAAAGGCTTTTGCGCCGTCGAGCAGACTGCCCTCGTCAACGATCTGGTCAATCACGCCAACGCTCTGCGCCAGGCCGGCCCGCATCGGCACACCTGAGGTGATGACCTCAAGGGCGGCCTCGGGGCCGATCAACCGCGGCAGGCGCTGGGTCCCGCCGCCGCCGGGTAACAATCCCAGGGAGACCTCGGGCAGCCCGACCCGGGCCGACGGCACGGCAACGCGATAGTGGCAGCACAGCGCGGTTTCGAGGCCGCCGCCCAGGGCCGTGCCGTGAATGGCCGCCACCACCGGCTTGGAGAGGTTCTCAATAATCTCCATGGTATCGAGAAAATTCGGCGGCTGGAGCGGTTTGCCGAATTCGGTAATGTCCGCACCGGCGATAAAGGTCCGACCGGCGCAAATGAGAACCGTCGCGATGGTGTCGTCTGTACCGGCTTCGGTAAAGCTCTCCAACAGACCCTGGCGAACATGCTGGCTCAGCGCGTTCACGGGCGGATTGTTGACGGTAATGATGCCGATGCCGTCCTCTTTGGTATAGGTAACCGAATGACTCATAGCGTACTCTTCCTTTACTCCTGGTTCTCTCTTCTTCTGGGTTGAAGGTCAGGAGGGTTCTTGGCTCAACACGTTCGCCTCGCGTCGGACCTGTTGTCGAGTTCCTCCGTTCCGGTAACCTATAGTTCACGACCACATTGCTCGCCATCAAAAATGGCGGCCGTCACATCTCGCGGGGCAGCCACATCGCCGACTCTGACGACTTCCGGGAAAGCGTCCTTGGCCGCAATATAGAGTGCATCGTTGGGCGCGCGGAGAATCGACATCACCACGCTATCGATCCGCTCGCGGGTTTCCAGCCCTTCCGGCCCGACCCAGATATCATACACATCGACTGCGCCGGGACGGATCGCCTCGACAAAATATTGCTGGGTAATCCGAATGCCCAGCTTCTTCAGCCTGGGGAAGATATACATGATGTCCAGGTTGCGAAAGAGGCGTTCGCCGGCAAACATACGCGGGCTGAGAACCTCGACCTCGACGCCGGCTTTGGCCAGAACCTGGGCCAGGGCAAAAGGCAAGTGGCCGCCCGTCTCATCCAGGATGAGAACGCGCGAGCCGAGTGCCTGGGTGTCTTCGAGGACCCGCCTGGTTGCCGTACCAACATCAAGCACGTGGGGGAGAGCAGTGCCGGGAATGGCCTGGCGCTCGGGACGATAGAGGCTCTCGCCGGTGCGTTCGTAAGAGGCGCCGGTTGCAACCACAACGCTCGACGCCTCGATATTCCGCAGTGATTGCGGTGTGACCTCAACGCCACACTGGACCTCGACCCCCGCATTTGCGACCTCCCGCTCCAGGTTGTCGATCGCAATCGACCAGGAGGTCAGGCCCGGCAGTTGCTCCAGCACCCGTAAATGGCCGCCCAACCGGTCAGCGCGTTCAAGCAAGGTCACCGCGTGACCGCGCTTGGCGGCCACCGCGGCGGCTTTCATCCCGGCCGGCCCGCCACCGATGACCGCGATATGCTTCTGGTCCGCCTCCGGGACGCTCTGCAGGGAACCCTCTCCCCAGTAGGCTTCTCTACCGCTGATTGGATTCAGGGTGCAGATGAGTTCGCGGTGTTCAAACAGCCGCGCCCCGCACTCATTACACCGATTGCAGCGGATGATTTCGTGTTCGCGCCCTTCGCGCGTCTTTTTGACCGTAAAGGGGTCGGTCAGAAGCTGTCTGGCCATGGCAACCATGTCTGCCGCGCCGCTTTCCAATATGGCCTCAGCCGTGTGGAGATCACGGACCTTGCCCACAACAAAGACCTTGCCCCGGTCGCCCACGATTTCCTTGGCGCGTTTGCTGAACGGCGCCAGCCAGCCGTCCGGCTCGTCTCCTTCCATACTGGGCAGGGCCAGATGGAGGGTGTGATAGCCCCCGGCCGAGATGTTGAAGAAGTCAAACAAGCCGGTCGCCGCCAGCACCTCGATCTGTTCTTCCGCCTGCTCCGGGGTAATCCCACCCTCGGGGCCAAGGAATTCGTCCCACGACAGCCGGACCCCTACCACAAAATCAGCCCCAACCCGCTTGCGCACCTGCTCGGCACACTCGATGAGCAGTTGACAGCGCTTGGCCGGTGTCCCGCCGTAGGCGTCGTCGCGCTTATTGTAGGTTGGGCTCATAAACTGGCCCAGGCCGTAACTATGCGCCCCGTGCAACTCGACCCCATCAAGTCCGGCTTGTTTGACGTTTGCCGCCGACTGCCCAAAGTCGCGCGTGAGTTCCGCGATCTCGTCAGGCCCCATCACCAGGGGAATTTCATTGTGGACGACTGAGGGGATGCGCGACGCCCCCCAGATGGGTTTGTTGCGGTCGATGAACATCCGGCCGCGATCGTGGACGCCCATGGAGGCGAGCTGGACAAAGATGCTGGCGCCCTGCTGATGCACGGCCTCGGCCAGCTTGCCCATGGACGGAATACAACGCTCGCTCCAGACATCGACGATATGGAAAAACGAACCCAGCGCGCTCCGGGCGGCCGCCACGGTTTCGGTAATGCACAGCGCAACCCCACCTTTGGCCCGCTCGCGAAAATACGCGATCTGCCGGTCGGAGAAAACATGGTCGCGGGGGTCGCCGTGCTGCGAGCTGTGGGCGGGTTGCAGAATCCGATTCCGCAGCGTGAGATTGCCGAGCTTCAGCGGTTCCCACACGCGTGACAGATCGGGACTTTGTGATTGCTGTGCCGACGTGCTCATCTACTTCCTCCTTTATTGGAGCAACGACTCAGGAGCTTCTCTCTGCTCAGGCGGCTCGGATTCCGGGAGAGCGAAGGGGGTCGGATCGGCGAAGCGACGCACCACATTGGCCGTGATCTGAGCGATATCGTTGTCATAACCATTGCGAGCAAGCGCGCCAAACCACGAAATCGAGCCAACGGAAAACACGGCCCCACCGGCCGGGGTCTCAAAAAACACCAGGTCTGCCCGGACAACCGGATCGGGGGAGGGCACGCTGGTCGACGCCTGGAGCTCTTCTTTGGTCCGGGTCATGTCAGGCCCAAACTCCGTTGCGGAAGCAAGGATAACGGCGTGGGCAGGGGAACCCAGCGTTTGGCTATAGCGGTCAACCTCCTGGCCGGCAGCACCGCCGCCGAGCCCTGAGGTGCCAATCTCTTCATCCGTCACACCTTCAAAGATCCACGCGGCACGGGAAGTATGGCTCTCCAGACTACGCTTATAGCCGATAGCCCGTTTAAATCCCTGAGCGGCAAATCCCACCCCTACGAGGGTATTCGGCGCCCGGCCTAAACGCCGCCACAAGCCGCCGTACTCACCGGTAAAAGCGTGGTATGACTCTCCCGGTTCGGTTTGCCAGTTGCGTACGCCGTCCTCAGCCCGCCGTAATTCAACCGCCCCAGGCCAGGCGTCGCTCAGCGCGACACGCCAATAAAATCCGTTACCGCCGAGATACATCAGCCGCCCGCCACGTCGCAGCCATTCTTCAAGAGTGTCGAGCGTCCGGGTCGACCAATACTCCGGATGGGTCCCGGTCACGATGACCCGGTACGGAGCCAGCGCATCAATCCCTTCGGTATGGACATCTTCGTCAGCGAGAATATCGTGACCAATCCGGAGATGGTCGAGGAAGGCGTTAATGTCCGTGTCCGGGGTGAAATTCCAACCGTCCGCACCGGGCCGGAGTTGGAGAACCGGGCGGCGTCGAGAGCTGAACATGACGCCGCTGCCATCCGCATGTTTCTCGTACGTGGACCGACCAACTTCGGGATGGTGACGCAGGTATTCGTGCTCAGGCCGCAGTCGAGATCGCGTGGCGATAAAGTCCGCACCTTCAAACAGCATCCGGTGATTGGCGTAGGCCATATAGGTGAATGAGGGCATGAGGAGGGCGACATCTGTCGTTGGTGCATGCCGGGCGGGACGAACGAGAAACGGGATCCGATCCTGGCCATGAGCGGTTCGGAGACGAAAGGCATAGATGCCGCTCGCAAGATCGGCTGGTAGATTCAGCTCTGCGATGGCTGGCCAGCCGGCGTCATATACATCGTCACTATGAAAATGAATGGCGTCATAATGCGATGGCATGGCGGTCCAGGCGTGATGGCTGCCGTCCCAGTCGGGACCCGTGACCGCCCGCGCGGGAAGCTGGTGGAGGAGGCCGTGGCGCTCATGACCACTGACGTCAACGATCTGCCTCCCGCCCATGTCTTTGGAGAAGTCCCATTCCAGGGTCGTCGCATCGAATGTCAGCACGGGCCTGGCCAGGCGACCGTCGAAGTGAGCACCATCAGAGGAAGCCGCGAATAAACAACGGTGGAGCCGTCCCGTTGGTATTTCGCCGAGTGCGGCGCTCACGGTATGGGGCTCGAATCGCTCAAAGATGTCCTGACCGGGTGAACGACTTGGCTGCGGGGTGAGTGTGCCCGTGACAGTGCCGTTCTTCAGGTCGGCGGCGATTTCGACTTGGTACCAGCGCTTGGCTTGGAGTGGTTGATCTCGCAGGGGCAACTCGGTTTTCTCAATACGAGTCACAAGACGCCTGTTCGACAGCCTCAGCACCAGCAGCGGTCCAGATTCACCGACGACCGAAAACAGGGTCTGATCCTGATCCGGTCGCGTTGCGAAGACGTGAATCTTCAATTGCGTCTGTCGTGTGACCGAGAGACCCGACAAATCGACTTCGCCGTAAGAGCCGGTCTGTAAACACTGCTCAGTAAGCGTGACCTCGGTGGGCAGTTCGCTCGGTACTTCTATTTCTTTGAAGCCCGGCCCGCTCCGGGTCGGGTCGCCACAGATAAGACGGACGAGATCGAGTCGGGCGGGACCGGGCGTGTGGCTGGAGGCCATACAGCGGATTGCTTCCCCGGCGCGGAGTGAGAGTGGTTCACAGTAGCCGGTAATGGTCTTTATGTGCTTGGGATCGTCCATTAAGGAACTTTCCCTGCTTCCGTTGCCTCAGGCGCCTCTTCAAGCCTACCCGTTTTGACGTCGTAGATATAGCCGTAAATGGGGATATCGCCGGGAACCAGGGGATGATTGCGGATGCGCGTCACATCTTCGACCAGACTTTTTGTGCTATCCGAGATCGTCAGCCAATCGATATAGCTCCCCTCTGTCGAACCAGGCCCCTGGCCGGAGTCCTGCCAACCCGAAGCGCCCATTGTGGCGGTCTGGAGGCTGCTGGCGAGGAGGCCGCGCATCACCTCATCGGTGAAAGTCGCCATGCCGCACTGCGTATGATGAATCACGAACCACTCCCGTGTTCCCAGGAGTTTGTACGAAATCACGAAGGAGCGGATGGCGTCGTCACTCGCCCGTCCGCCCGCGTTGCGGATTACATGCGCGTCGCCCTCCGCCAGGCCGGCGTATTTTGCCGGATCGAGCCGGGCGTCCATGCAGGTCAGAATGGCAAAACGTCTGCCGGGCGGGGCTGGTAATTCGGCTTTCTTGCCAAAACCCTGGGCGTAGGCGGCGTTGGCGGCGATAACTTCATCTCGGATCTGAGTCATGCGGTGTCTCCTTTCCTGATATAGCGATATACCAGATTGTCGGGTCGCTGTCGCAGGTCCGCGTATGGGCGTACCACCGGGCAGACGTTGACCGGATAAAATGATACGCCTCGGTAAAAAGCAACGGAAAGGAATGCAAACATGGCAAGACCTAAGCTGTACGGGATTCCTGGCTCGCGGGCGATACGTTCGCTCTGGGCGATTGAGGAAGTGGGCGTTGAGTATGAGCACGTTTCGGTCAATTTCATGGACGAGTCGAAAACGCCGGAGTATCTGGCGGTGAATCCGAACGGTCGCATTCCCGCCTTGCAGGATGGCGATGTGACCCTGTTTGAGTCCATGGCGATCAATCTCTATCTGGCCAAAACCTATGGCGGCGATCTCTATCCCAGTAATCCTGCCGATGAAGCCCTGGTCTGGCAATGGAGTGTGTGGGTCATGACCGAGATCGAGCCGCCCCAGATGGACATCGTGGTCCAAAAGTTTTTTACGCCTGAGGAAAAGCGGAACGCGGCGGTTCTCGCTGCCGCCGAGAAAACGCTGGCCCGCCCCCTGAAGGTGCTTGATGACACCTTGGCCAAAAGAGACTGGCTGGTCGGTGACGCCTTTAGCATCGCCGACCTCAACGTCTCCGGGGTGATGATGCTGCTCTCGATGGTGAAATTCGACTACTCGACCTACGCCAACGTGAAGCGCTGGGCAGAGGCGTGTTATGCCCGGCCCTCGCTTGAGCGGGCCAAGGCGGCCGGCAAGTAGTCTGACGCAGGCGCTCCGTTTTACAGGCCGCGTAAAAAGCGCAGGATGCACGCGGTTGTTTCCTGCGGCTTTTCCGCCTGCACCCAGTGACCGGCGCCTTCAATGATTTCGAGAAAGCGCAGGTCTGCAAACGCGTCCGGAAACGTGGCGCGCCAGTTGGGATCGTAGAGCAGGACATCGTCTGCCGCCCCGGCAACAAAGGCCGCCGGCTGGGAGAATTTCTTGCCTTCGAGCTCGGGCGTAATGCCATTATTCGTCGGGATATTGCGGTACCAGTTGACCGGCCCCCGGAAACCGCTCGTGCGGTACTGCTCGACGTAATAGGCCAGGTCTTCCTGGCTGAGCCAGCCTGGCAACTGCTGTGGCTCGGGCAGCGCGTCCAGCAGGCCGCTCGACCTGGGGTGCTCCAGTTGCTTCATCCAACTCTGCGCCGGCGCGTCAGCACACAGCCCGTAGTACAGGATACGCAGGCTGCGCTCTAAATCTTTTTCAAGCTCGGCTTCCACCCGGCCCTCTTCCTGAAAGTAGCGGATATACCAGAATTGGTCGTCCATGCCCGGCGGATTCAGCGCGGCCTCCGTCATGCGCCAAAAGGGAACGGACAGGCCCATTACGGCGGTACAGCTCTCCTCGTGGAGCAGGGCGGTATTCCAGGCCACCACACAGCCCCAATCATGGCCGATGAGGGTGAATTCATCATAGCCCAGGGCCGGGGCGAGACCGGCCACGTCGGCGGCCAGCGTGCGAATATTATAATCCGAGACGTTGGGCGGACACTCACTGCCGCCATAGCCGCGTTGGTCGGGCACGGCGACGCGATAGCCGGCGGCCACGAGCGGGTCAATCTGGTGACGCCACAGATACCAGCACTGCGGCCAGCCGTGGAGCAGAATCACCAGCGGTCCGTCGCCCTCGACAACAGTCCGAAGCCGGACTCCGTTGGTGTGAATCATCTCAAAATTACGCTTGATCATGGATTCCCCTTGTCTGCGGTGTTTGCGCTGGTCAGGCCGGTCGCGTTCTGGATTTCCCGGCGCAATTCCGCGCTGCCCAGGCCCTCTCCGTCCTGCTCGCGTCCCAGGGCGTATTGCGGTCCGATGGACTCGGGGCCTTCTCCCGGTGGCAGCGGCGGCGTGTAATAGCCCAGGGCGTAACTCCCCAGCGTATAGCCAAGCAGGTCCTGCAATTCGGTTGATAAGGTTTTGGCAATCTCGGGCGGACAGGACAGGTACTGGTTTTCCTCCTGGCGCAGCCAGGCCAGCGAGTAGGTGATATTCAGGCCGATCCGGTCGTCGGCCGAGTCATTCGCGCCGGCGGCGTGCAAGACCGAGCCGGTATACAGCAGCACTGAACCGCGCGTCATCTCGGCCTGGGCAATTTCGTCCTTATCCGCCCGGCGTCCATCCGGCCAGTCCGGACTGCCCGGAATAACCCGCGTGGCTCCGTTTTCACGGGTAAAATCGGTCAGCGCCCACATGGTGTTGAACTGGGGCTCGATGCCTTTCAGATAGGTTCCCCAGGCCCAGCGGTCACGGTGGATTGCCTGCTTGGGTTGGCCGGGTCGAATACGAATAATCTGGCCGAGATGGAGTTGAATGCGGGAGCAGTAGGGTGCCAGAAAGGTCTGGGCGGCTCCAAGCACGGCCTGATTGGTCACTAGGTCTCGGCACGCCGGCGAGCGGGCCACCAGCGCGCCCGTGCGTGTAGTCCGCAGCCCGACGAACGGGTCCTGGCCGTTGCGCGTGGCTTCGATATACGGTCCGGTTTCGCTCAGCACCCGATCGACCCCGGCAGGGGGGAGCATATCCTTCAGGATAACCGCCCCGTCTCTTTCAATGATCGGGAGGATAGCCGCGGTGTCCGCCGTTGCCGGGAGGGTTGTCAGATGTGCCATGATTCTCTCCTTCTGAATTTTTTCTGAGTCCGTCGAGGTCGCGAACTGCGCGGCTCTTGTAAAGTCTCACACGACAAAACAAGACGGCTAGGGTGCATCCCTCCACTGTGCGAGTGCGGCTAACTCGTTGGCGTGCTGCTTCTGTTGATCGCGTCGTTCATTATCATCGGACAGATGAAGAACGATATCGGCGTGGTAGATGTTGGCATCGGTAGGAGTCGCCTCCACGGTTCTTCCGTTGGATGCTGCGTCACTGACTGTCAAGGTTGCCCAACCATAAAAGTTTCGAGGAGGGGTCCTATTTTGTCCTGTCTGTGTCGAGAGCGCAGCTAGAACAGATGGCGATGCATGATCCGTTCGATCTACTGAAATCGAGTTTGCTTCCCGGCTTTCAAGAAAAACCTCCGGGATGATTATCCTCCGCCGTCTGGCTCGCTTCGCCGCACCACTTGAGAAAACGCTCCTTCCGATGTTCTCGGAGTCCTTTAAGCTTGGAAGCGGCATGTCTACGTATTCTTACGGAAACGCCGGGCCCTTGAGTGCCCCTATCTGTGCCTTCACAAATTCGTCTGGGAGGTCCGCTGCGTCGTCGTACCGAGCACGCCGATTTTTCCCGTTGATATACGAAAAACACGCGGCCTGCCCATTGTTTCCTATCAGGATCAAAACAGAAGACGCCGCAACCGGTGACTTGAAATACAGAGCGATCTCGCCGTCCGTAGTGGGGTAGACGGTCGGAGCGATAGACTGCTTTGCAAGTGCGAAAATAATTCTCCGGGCGTGTTGCTTGGTGTCGGCAAGCAGCTCCGGCAATGCTTCCTCGGCCACCTCGTTGTCTATCTCTGCTAATTCCCCTATCACGCCCGTAAGCCACCGTGTGCCTGGGCTATCTGCCTGCATGTGGCGAAGGGCTTCCCGTTGGTTGTCCAACTCTCTCGTGACAATCTGTCCGTATAGGCCCTGGAGAGTCTCAGTGAATGGTCCTGGGCGACGAAAATCCGATGGAAAATGTTCGAGCGACTGCGAATGATGGATCATCTCCGATTGCTCGCTGTTTTTCCGCACTTCCCAATCATAAGCGAATCCCCTATCAGGGGCAGAGGGGCTAAGAGTTGGCGTCTGCATCGCTGTCTCCGACATAGTTCAATCCGACCGCCTTATCGGCCAGATCAAAGATTCGATCTATTAACTTCCTTTGTTTATCGAATTCCGCAAGTTCAAATGACGGAATAAATATAAGCGTGTAGACGAATAGACCGTCAGGCAGAGGGCCAGACTTTTCGACCAGTCTATGGACTGACCAGTCTCCCTCTTTTTCATTCGAGAGTATGACTTTTGCCGTGGGGCTGTACTCTAGATTCGAATCGGTCTTGACCATATCGGCAGTTTTCTGCAACGCAAACTGATCGAGAAAGCGGTCGGCGCTTCCATCGCCGACCGCTCTAACATGCCTATTAGACGTCAGCGAAACGTAGCACTGTGCGTAGCCGCCTATATCCTGCTGCAACATAGATGCCGACCGTCGGATTATTTCAATGATAGTTAGCTGGTCGTTTTCGTTCACGCTCTTAAAATCTAGTCGCAAGGCATCGGGATGGAGGACGATTGTGCTTGCACCCCCAAATATCCTGTACTTGCACCACACTTCTCCAAGACCTATTGAAGGATTTGTGTAAAAGTCTTGTGGGCGAACCGACAATAAATCTCCAAGTTCTCGGGTGATTGCGGTCATGAACCTCTCTTGAGTCGAGGCCCATTGGGTGATGAACGGGACGAGCGTGAAGTGTATCAAGAGGTCTTCGCGTTCGGGTTTTCGTAATCGGACTTCCATTGGTCTGAATCCTATACCAGGAGCCATGTTATCGCCAACAGGTGAGTTTTGAGTCGGTGGTTCATACTCCTGTCCGTGCGTGGGACTCACGAGCTGCACGACAGCATGGAACAGCCCGGACGCTGGCGGGCCCAGTCGGGCCGTTTTTGGGCGTAGGCCTCTTTGTCCGGCTGTTCAGCATAGGGATGGCGGAGGAGTGCCAGCAAGTCGTGCACCATGGACGGGTCGCCCTGCTCGGCCTTGTCGATAGCGATCTGGGCGAGATAGTTGCGCAGCACATATTTGGGGTTGACCGCATTCATCCGTTTCCGGCGCGTCTCGTTATCCGTTCCATCTTCTCTCACCCGGTCGTGATAGCGGCGCAGCCAGGCGGCGATACGGGCCGTTGTCTCCGGGGTGAGCTGTTCCGGGACGTAGTAGGCGTCCAATAGCGGCTCGATAAAAGTGGCGTCGTCGATCCGGTCTCCAGGTTGAGTGTCGAGATCAAGGCTCGCCAGCCGCCGATAGAAGATGGTCATGTCGGTCTCGGCCAGTTGCAAAATTTCCAGCAGACCGGCGATCAGGCCATCGTCCAGGTCGGGCTTGAAGGCTCGGAGTCCCAGTTTATGGGTCATCGTGGATTGCCAGCCCGACTCAAATTCCTGCCCATAGCTGTTGAGCGCCTCTACCAGCGGTTCCGTCTGCTCAATCAGGGGGTAGAGGGCGTTGGCAAGCTGGACCAGGTTCCAATGGGCAATCTGGGGCTGTTTGCCAAAGGCATAGCGATGACTCGCGGCATCGGTGGTATTGGGCGTCCAGTTGGGGTCATAGTTTTCCAGCCAGCCGTACGGGCCGTAGTCTATCGTCAACCCCAGGATGGACATATTATCCGTGTTCATCACCCCGTGGACAAAGCCGACCCGCAGCCAGTGTACGATCATCTGGGCCGTTGTCCGGCAGACTTCCTCGAACCAAGCCAGATAGGTCGCCCGGGACGGCTCGCCCAAATGGGGAAAGTCGGTGCGGATGGTGTAGTCTACCAACTGCTGCAAGACGTCGATTTCTCCGCGGGCGGCAAAGAGCTGAAAATTGCCAAAGCGCACAAAAGACGGCGCGACCCGACACACCACGGCTCCCGGCTCGGGTTTGGGATTGCCATCATAAAACATATCGCGGATGACGTGTTCACCGGTCGAGACCAGGCTGAGCGCGCGGGTGGTCGGGACACCGAGGTGGTACATGGCTTCGCTGCACAAGAATTCTCGGATGGACGAGCGCAGGACGGCCAGTCCGTCCGCGCTCCGCGAATAGGGCGTCAGGCCAGCCCCCTTGAGCTGGACCACCCAGCGTTTTCCGGTCGGCCCGATGAGTTCGCCCAGATTAATGGCCCGACCGTCCCCGAGCTGCCCGGCCCAGTTGCCGAACTGATGGCCGCCGTAACACATCGCGTAGGGGTCCATGCCGTCCAGCACCCGATTGCCCGAGAAGATATGGGGGAAATCGTCCGACTCGCAAAACGCGCGGGACAGGCCCAATTCCTCGGCCACTTCCCAGGCATAGGCAAGCAATTGGGGCTGAGCGACCTGTGTCGGCTGGACGCGGGAATAACACGCCCGGGAGACCTGACGGCGAGTGTTTCCGATTTCAGGGTCGGCGGGCAGCTCCCGCGTAAAACGATTATCGAAGGTGAGCGTCTCGTGCGGCTGAAATTCCTGTTGGGCGTTCATGCCGACACGTTAGCCCAGCGTGGTGTGACGCTCAAGGCGTGTTCTCTTGTCAGGTGACTGATGAACAGCACTCATCTAACTCTGGGCGGCCATTGTTCGCACATGGGGATATTGCAGAATCCGTTCATCGGCCGTCAGCAGGGTCAGTTCATGCAGACGAGCGGCGGCTACGAGGATACGATCTGCCGGGTCCTTATGGAAGGTGGAGGGGAGGGCATACGCTTCGGCAGCAATCTCATGAGTCACGGGTAATGTTGTTGCATCCAGACTGCTCAGAGAATGGGCAATCCAGTCGCTGAGCGGGATGGCCAGTGAGATTGTACCAACGGCTAACAGACGAGCAATTTCCAGCGTGGATATTGTACAGACAGTGTTGGTGTGCTCTGAGTCCAGTAGCACTTGCGCCGTTTGTCGTCCCAACTTCTCAGGCCGCTCCTGAGACCAGACCCAGACATGGGTGTCGAGCAACAGCGTCACGCCAGCATGTCCCAATCATCGGTCGAGTCAGTGTGGACGAGATCGCCGTGAATAATCATCTTGCCCTTCAACCCGCCGAGTTGTTTGCCCGAAGGGAGTGCTGCGAGTGGCTGGATAGTCACAAGGGGTTTCCCACGCAGCGTCACGATCATAGGCTCGCGGGAGCGATGGACTTCCTTGAGTACAGCGATGCACTTTGCTTTGAATTCAGACACAAGCATTGTCTTCATGGGCAAATTCTAACTAGGTCAAGTGACCTGGTCAAGTTAGGTCTCAATAAAGGCAAGAGCAGCCAGAGACAGTTCCCCCCTCCCCAATGTTGGACCAACGGTGTCTCCTCTCAACAAGGCCCTCTAATGAAATCTGGCCGTACTATTGTGAGACCCTCTCAGGTGTTAAGTGCTGTTTAATCCAATTGAGGTGGGGAGCTTATCCAAAAGAACCCAGAGGTCTGTATGAGCGGCATTCAAATTCGCGCAACCGTTGCTAAGAAGATCACTTTTGCGTCGCATCAAAACTCTGTCCCGCTTATTAGAGAGTTGTCTCTTCATAACGTCTCAGAGTCTGACTATGAGAATCTGACTCTGAAGTTCTCATCCGACCCAATTTTTTTCACACCAAGAAACTGGACAATCGACCGCTTGCGAACCGACGATATCCTGCACATAGATGACTTGGATGTCATGTTGAGCGGGGAATATCTGTTAGGCCTCAATGAAGCAGTTTCTGGAAACGCTCGCTTTACCCTTCATACTAAGGATAACGATTCAACCGTACTCGCCTCGGCCACGCAGCCTGTTGAACTGCTAGGGCGTGTCAGCAGTTAAGGAGGATGACCGAGGCGGCAAGATAGAGAGCTCCCAGAAAGCTGCCGGCCCGTTTGTCATAGCGAGTGGCAAGGGCGCGATATTGTTTGAGTTTAGCGAAGAAGTTTTCAAGCAGAGGGCGCGCCTGATAGAGGGACTTGTCATAGGGGCGGGGCTGGCGCCGCTTCGGCTTGGGGGGAAGCACCGCCGTCCCCGCCGCCTGCTCCAACCCGGCCAGGACGCGCGCTTGAGCCTCATCCGCTCGGTCCGCGAGCACGGCCTGGAGGTGCGGCCCCAACTCCGGGAGCCACGCCTCCGCGCCAGCGAGGTCCGAGGCGTGGCCCGGCGGGAGATGGAAGCTGGGCGGATTGCCCAAGGCATCACAGGGCGCGTGGAGTTGGGGACTCAAGCCCCCGCGGGAGCGGCCGAGGCATTCTGTCTCTGGGGCCCCCCTTGTGCCCCGGCGGCATGGTGCTGGGCACGGATAATCGAGGCATCAAGCAGGGCGTCTTCGTTGGCAGCGTCGGCCGCAAGGGGCTTGAACACTCGCGCCCCCACCCCGCTCCGACTCCAGCGCATATGCCGGGTATGAATCACCCGACAATCCCCAAACCGCGCGGGGAGGGCCCGCCAAGGAATGCCAGCCCGATAGCGGGACAGCCCCGCTTCCACAACCAACCGATTCTCCTGCGCCGTACCCCCCACCTGGCCCGCTCGCCCTGGCAAGCGCCCCTGAATCCGCTCCCCCTGGTCAGCCCGCACCGCATACCGTCTCGACAGTGTGGCTCCTCTCTCCTGTGGACCAGGGAAGTATACCGAGCCGAGACCGGAAAGCCGACCGGGGGCGCTCGCTCACTGCTGACACGCCCTAGTACGGAAGGCCAGAGAAAATTTTACTGGCCTGCGGGAGCGCAGCCGGACAAATGGTCAATCTTTAGAGCTCCTGAGGACAAAGATGCCTATCGGTCGGCTGAGGAAATCTGTCAAGAAGAATTAAGAGCACTCATTCAGAATGTGAAGGAGGCAGGATCAGCGGAGCCTATGCGGGATATAACAAAAGCTATTGGAATCTCTCGGGTCCAATCCGCAACCCGTAAACGGCTTGAAGGGTTGCTAGCCTCGTTCGAGTGAGCCGAGGGGGGAGTTAGCATTACTGATGCGCGAAGCGCTCAGCGCCTGAGACGACCGCTTCGCGCACAACCCTGATCAGATCAATCAGGTTGATCGATCTCCAACCCGTCGCCAACACGAGCATACTCGTCGCGCCGGAGAGCGCCAGCCAGGGAGAGCGCTCAAGGCGTGTAGCGCCGGGGATTCTCTTCCTTGGGTACAGCGATGCACTTTGCTTTGAATTCAGACACGGGCATTGTCTTCATGGGAAAATCCTAGTCAGGTCAGGTGAGCTGTCAATTGAAGGTGGATTTCAACAGAGCTATTCCTCTTCCATAAAATACGCATTTATGTATAACACGCACCATGCAAACCAAGGTCAGCGCAACGGAGTTAGCGCGGAGGTTGGGCGACATCCTGGGCAAGGTTCGATACCGCAGGGACGTTTTCGTCGTTGAACGAAACGGTGAGGCTGTGGCCAAGCTCTCGCCCCTTCCGTCGCATTCAGACACAACGTTGCGCGAAGCGTTTAGCGTCTGGGTTGGAACCGAGCCAAGCGATGATCGCTTCGCCGACGATCTCGATCGGGTCAATCGAGCCGACCGACCTCCAACCAATCCATGGGTCTAGTCATCGCAATGAAAGACCCTTTCGCCGAATCGAAAGGTTGTGTTGTCAGTCTGTTTGGGTGTGAGCCGCAGATCGTTTACGGTGTCTCCGCTTCTCCATAGAGCGGTTCCGCCACGGGCTCCGTGTCATACTTACGCATTAACTCAAGGAGGGCGCGTTGGTCCGGCGGTTTTCCGCCTTTGGTGAGTTCGGCCAGACCCTCGAAGTATTTCTCGCGCGAGTCGGCCGGGCAAAACATAATCAACAGTACGGAGCGCCGTGCGCCTGGGTTGGAAAAGGCGTGTATCGCTTCCTTGGGGACGAGGGCGGTCGTGCCGGCCCGGGCCGTCATCTTCTCGTCCCCGACGAGGAGTTCGATGGCTCCCTCGACCACGTAGAATATTTCCGCCATCTGACGGTGAATATGGCGGCGCGGTCCCTCAGTCCCAGGTTCCATTATATACTCGAACAGACCAAAATGACCCTCGGTGTCTTTTCCCCTGACCTTGAACGTACACCGGGTGCCCGTCCCGATGGCGACCGAATCGCCCTCTCCACGCTGAAGTACGATTGCAGAATCCGGCAGCGTCATCCTGCCCCCCTTACACGACCCCAAAGACCTGCTCGACCGCAGTCTGAACGGGCTTGAAGGTCAGCGTGGGATTATGGACCATGCGATTATGACAGATCGCAACCGCCAGGCGCGCGTCCGGGTCGGCCCAGGCAATTGCTCCGCCAGCGCCCGGATGGAACACCGTACGTGGATTCAAACCGGCCAGGCGGAACGGGTATTTGGAATCTTTTACTCCACCGACCCACAGCCCGGCGGTGCCCATGCGGATCGCCATGCCCAG
Source organism: uncultured Binatia bacterium (SeqCode) (assembly GCA_965232605.1). Classification (GTDB taxonomy): domain Bacteria; phylum Desulfobacterota; class Binatia; order Bin18; family Bin18; genus Bin18. Next base: position 1,688,849 of record CBDDQA010000006.1, read on the forward strand.
TACCGTGTCCGGCTGATCCGTATCCGGACGCGGGGTGCTAAACGTCTTCACTCGCTCTTCGGACAGTAAGCGAACGCCGTTCAGTTCTCCACCATTGGCCAGCATGGCAAACAGCCGGGCCGAGCTGCGGGCGTTCATAATGCCGTGGGCACCCGGAATACAGCCGCGTCGCATATCGGAACGGCCGAAGACCTCCTCAGTCGCTCCGACCTGAGGCGGCATGGCCCGCAGGATCGGAGCATCTGCCGGCAATGGCAGCGGAGGCGCGTTCTTCAGCCGCGCCACGCGCGGTTCGGCTTCTTCAGGAATCCCGATCCAGAGATCCGTCATGCCCAGGGGCGCACATATCTCTTCCTGTACGAAAGTGCCGTAGGGCCGGTGTTTGGGATCGGTCCGGCGCACGCACTCGGCAATGACCCAGCCGAAGGTGTAACACATATAGGCATTCTGCGTGCCGGCCACAAACAGCGGCTTCATATTGGCCAGTTGCTCAACCATCCAGTCATAATTGCTCATGAGTTCCGGTGTGACGCCCTCGGGCATATACGGAATGCCCAGGCGGTGGCTCAGCGCATCCCGGACGGTTGCGGTGTCCTTGCCGTGCGCCGCGAACTCGGGCCAGTAGTGCGCAATCGGCGTATCATACTCAATCAAGCCACGTTCGGCTTGGAGATGGAGCGCAGTGGCCGTGGTCGCCTTGATAACGGAGAAGGAGGGGAAGAGCGTATCCCCATCGACTGCCCGTCCAGTGGTCTCGTCGGCAATACCCCCCCAGACATCCACGACTTGCTCGCCATCGAGATACACGGCGACCTGCATCCCGATCTCGCCGTTCTCCTGGAGCGTGGTTTCCACGGCCTGTTGAAAAATGCGCTGTGCCTCTGGTGTACGTTCCGCGGTCGCTGGCATGGATTGTTCCCCCTTTATCTCTGACTGACACGCCTGACTGCCGGTTTGAATCTGTGTTGTTATCCACTTTTCTCAAGGAAAGAGTCAAGCGTCCACATATCTTTGGCAGGCTGTTTTCCGACGGCCACACAGGCTTCAGCGCCCGCACGAGAGCGCTGGGACCAGAACCGCCGGCCGCGATTGTCCACACGCCTGATGATGAAGGGAAGACTGTGCCCCGCGGAGAATCCCTGATTTCTCACCCGACGTGTAGCAGGCGACGGTGACGACTAGGGGTTGTCTGCTTCCCCCTGAGCGTCCTCGTCTCGTATCCGGTCTGCCCGTTGGGCGAGCAGGCCGATGAGAACCAAAAAGACGAGAAATGAAACTGTTATCGCAAGGATGGTGAGCATAACCCCTCCTTTACCCAACTCTTGCAGTCTCTCCTTCCTTCTCTACTCCTTCTCAATACCGGAAATCAACGCTTTCGCGTGAATTTTGTCACGGCTGCGCGGCGTCTGCACTCTGCAGGTCGGGGTTGAGGACTTCGGTTTTGATCGTCACGATCGACGTGAACCACTCTTCCATGCTCCGAGCGTCCATCTGCGACCAGTCGGGAATCTCCAGGACGAGCGCCCGCCCGAGCTGGTTGCCGAATCTCACCAAGTCGTTGTTCGTATCGGTCCGGGTTGTGTCCCACTGGCTGAGCGCCGTTTCCAATGAGCCATGAGTCGTGAGCGCTTCGCCCAGCGCGATGGCATCGTTAATCCCCTTGAGCGCGCCGGCTGCCGTATGTGGGCGGGCGAAGGCCCCGGCGTCGCCCACCAGACAGATCCGGTCTTTGCGGTAGGCTGGGACTTCACAATCATAAATGGCATAGGCAAATGTGTCCTGGCATGTATCGACAATCTCGGCGTAATAGTCGGGCAGCCGTTCGTAGGCGCGCCGTTTCAACTCGGCTTCCGTGACCAGGGGCATACCGCCGGGGGGGAGCGAGCCCGAGTGCGCGTTGCCGTCTTTGTCAGTCAGAAAATCGGTCAGCGCGGAGGCGGCAACCGGGACATACAGACCCCAATTCACCAGACGCTGACCCGGCGCGGTCGCTCCGCCCGGACCCGGCACAAAATAAAAAATACCGTGTCCGCCCGGATAGCCCAAACAGCGGACACCGCTTTCGAGCGGCTGTGATTCTTCAAGTTCCTCTTCAAACAGGAAGCCCCGCCACAAGACATAGCCGGCATACCTCAGGGTGCTATCGGGAAAGAGGGTCCGTCGCCCGAGCGAGGTGTAGCCATCAGCACAGACCACCAGGTCAAAGGCATGCGCGGAGCCATCGGCCAACTCCACCCGGACCGTTCCGTCAGGCCGCTCGTGTAATGCCACGGCGCGCTGCCCCGAGCGATACACCCTGTCCGGAACGCGTGTGCGAAGGTTGCTGTACAAGCCACCCCAGTTGAGCAAAGCCAGGTTCGCGGGCTGGTCCCAGGCGAGATAGCCGTAACGGCGCTCTTTTTCGGTTCGCCAGATACGCGTAAACGCATGACCGGCGAAGAAGGGGGTCTCCGCATCGACCAGGTCGCGTTCAATAAAGGTGTCCATGACCGAGGGTGGAACGCCGATGCCCGCCCCCCTGTCTTTCAGGGTGTCGCCCGTGCGCTCCAAAAGCGTCACCTCGCAGCCTGACCGCAGCAGTTCGATCGCCGTGGTACAGCCGGCAATCGACCCCCCGATGATGCCGACGCGGAGTCCTTGGGTGAGTGTGCTGCTTGGTGCTGGCATGGCCCCCTCCTCTGACCTTGTGTCCCCCCTACCACAAGTTCCTGTAGAAATCACGGTTTCGCCTGCTTTCTTGAAAAGAGGGTACGCTTTCCGTACTCTGGGCCGCATATGTCATCACCAATTCGATCTGGAACGGAGAGCAAGATGCAAGAGATACCGGCAGGAATCATTTCAGCCGACGGCCATGTGTGTGAGCCGGCCAATTGTTATATCGACTATATCGAACCCAAATACCGGGACGTCGCGCCGCGCATCGTGGAACAACCGGATGGCACGGACGCCTTTGTCGTCCACGGCATGAAGCGTCCGATTCAATTGGGATTCATTGACGGTGCCGGCTTTACGGTCACAGAACGTAACAGCCGGGCGGCAAAAATCAGGTTCCCGGATATCCGCGAGGGAGCCTATGGCGGCCAGGCGCGGATTCCGTATATGGACCAGGACGGGATTGCGGCTGAGGTCATCTACGCCTCTATCGGCATGGGCCTGTGCATGCACCGTGACCCGGACTATAAGAACGCCTGCATGCTGGCCTATAACCGCTGGTTGCAGGCGACGTGCAGCGAAGCGCCGAACCGCGTCCTGGGTTTGGCGCAGACCGCGGTCTTGAGCGTGGACAGCGCGATTGAGGATTTCCGGTGCGCCAAGGACATGGGCATGGTCGGCATGATGATGCCGGGTCGGCCCATCTACGAAGACTATGACCACGCCGACTACGACGCCCTGTGGGAGTGCGCGACCGACCTTGGACTGCCCATCTGTTTTCATATTCTGACCTCGCGCGAGGGCAGCCTGAACATGCCGCACCGGGGTCATGAGATGAATAATTTTCTGGGTATTATCCGGGCTGTCCAAGATGTTGTTGGCCTCATGGTCCTGGGTGGGGTTTTCGAGCGTCATCCGCGTCTGAAGCTCGTGTGTGCCGAGGGCGACGCCGGCTGGATGCCGCACTATATGTACCGCATGGACCACGCCGCCAGGATTAACGCCGAGGGCGGGATTATCGACGGTCTGTCAAAACTGCCCAGCGCATACATCAAGAGCAACGTCTGGATGACCTTCCAGGACGACCCGACCGCGTTTCATGCGGTCGATATCATGCCGCATCAGCAGTTGCTGTGGGCCAGTGATTTTCCGCATACGGATTCCACCTGGCCGCGCTCCCAGCAACTACTGGCCGACCACGCCGCCCATATCACAGAGGCGCAACGCCAGGACATCATGCGGGAGAATGCCGCCAGGCTGTTCAATCTGCCCGCAGGGAAAAAGTCGTGGCGGATGCACGAAGCCCCGGTGTAACCGACTGGCCGAAGGCCGAGTGCGGGTCTTCCAGCCCGGCAAGACTATACAATTGAGAACAGCCGCCCCTTCGTTCTCCCGTCATGCCGGACTTGATCCGGCATCCGCTGCCGTTCATGCAATCCAGATTACGCTCAACTTGGCCAAAGAAGGCTAGTCCAATCTCCCAAACTCAGTGACATGAACCTTGCCATCACTCTTGGCCTTCATAAGCACCCAAAGTTGCACTCTCTCATCAATCAATTGCACGTGATGGTGATTCAGTAAGACCCGGATCTTCTCCATCCATTCGGGAGTTTTAGCAAGGAATGACTGGATTTTTTGTTGCTCGCTCGAGAATGGATTTGAGGCATGAAGTATATCGCTGCACTCATCGTACAAATCCTCATAATCCGCTCTTGACAAATAGCCAGACGTAATAGGTTTCGTCTCAACTACCTTGTCAGTCTCAGGACTGATTACCTGTTCCGACGGGTACGGATAGAATTGCGGATTAGCCTTATCGAGCGTCTTCAATATCTGTTTCGCGTTCCAGTCGCGGTGGAAGTTCTTCCTATGCTTCTCGTACTCAGCCTTGTTCGCGGCAAGTGAGGCCAGCGCGATCAACTCCAGTATCTTGCGGATTTGCAAGCATATCGACTCGACGGTTGTTTGAAGGTATTTCGCGTGTAATTCGCGCCGTAAAAACCCATGGACAACCTCTGTCCGCTTCTTGATTTCCTCCATACAGTTCGCGTACTTGGTCGCTATGTCTGCTGGTACAGCAGGCTGCCGTTCATTCACGGTGAGAGCGCTTGCGCGCTGTTTAGCCTGAATTTTGGCCGCACGTCTCCGAGCAGCCCGCCCGAAACTCATGATGCTGTCTCCTTGAAATTGAGCCGGGGTGGGGCAATTCCGGGCTTCATAGCTGCTGTTTCTCCTCCCGATCTGAGCATTCTTCGGCCAGGGTGCCGTTTCCCTAAAATCGTTCAGTTAGGCGCGGCCGGCCTCAGCCTGTAACCCCTTGATTTTACTATACTAACGCTCAGCCAACCAGTCCGCTCCGTCTTATAACGAGCCAAGTATCAAGTCTCCAAATTAAGCGTCAGCAATTCCTGCAATGCGTCATCGTCAGAAATATCGGCAGACCAGCCGTAGGCCGCTGCCACAGCAGCATCAAGACTCACATGTGCGTCGGCCAGCCATTGCGGACGGGCGTTGTAGAGATTGGTCAGGGTGCGTTTCTTGAGTTCCTTGGCTGCATCTTCGTTGCGTGGCACCGGGCGCTTGGGATAGCCGGGCACCGGCTCGTCTACCCACTCTACCCATTCGGGCGGGTTGAGCCAGCGGTCACGCAGTTCGACCAGCCGCCGAGCAGCCTCGGCAATGGCGACAGCACGAGAATTGTCGGCATAGTCGGCAGCGGGAATGTCGGGCGTTAGTCCTTCGGGGAAGGGAAAGGTCCCAAAAGTGGTGGTCGGCGTGTAACGCGGACGATCTTCCAGAGTAGTACCGAGCCTGAGCGACCACATCTCGTGAAACCGACTGTGCAGAATACCGAAAGTCGTATCGTCATCGCGGGCAATGACAACCAAGACATTCTCGGGGTAGATTATTGGAGCGCACCAGACGAACAGACGGTATTTAGCCGTCATTGGCGTTGCAATATAGCGCGACACAGTTTTAATCTTCTCAAACATAGTCTGGCCCGAACGATCATGTCGCCACCAGCTTTTTCGCAAGTCAGCCCGCCTGTTCATGCTCCTTTCGGGTCTTACCTGTTTCTGGACACAGGCGAACGGCGCTTCATAAAACGCCGCTTCGGCTTCGCTCATTTCGTGCCCAAAGTCGATGATCCATTTACCGGCCGGCCTCCGTGTCACGTCCAAGCCGTTGATCCACGGCTTCAGAACATCTGTGTTGGGCTTACCGTTCGGGTTCGCGGGCAGACAGAGCAGTTCTCGTGCCCGATCGCCTGAAATATCAAAACTTCCCCTTTTGTATCCACCTCGAAAGGCCACCTGTCTATTTCGCTTTTGCTCTTGGGCTTTCGTAAGATCGACAAGGCCACCTGTTAGATCGGCGTTGATTTGCGGAGTGGAACATCCATTGAGTCGAACGCTTAGATTGGACGTTTTGGAGGTAAAGCAAACTAGAGACACGCGGACAGCGGCACCATCGACAACCCAAGGCTCATCTGACCAAGCATCATAAATCGTCGAATGCTTGACAATCCAACTCAGCACGGCACGATTTTTTCCGTCGCGGATCGAATTTGTCGCGACTAAACCTGCCCGAACGCTCCCGCGATTGGCAACCAAACGAGCAGCCTTGTCGAACCAGTAGCAAACGAGATCAGCGAAGGCCGGTACCAATCCTTCTCGGGATCGATAAAGGCTTTCCGTATAGGCGTCGCCAAGAACTTGACGCATCCTCTTGTTCCCCAGAAACGGCGGATTGCCGATTACCACGTCTGCTTCCGGCCACTCGGGCTCCCTCCCCTCCGGCGTCAGAATGGCGTCGCGGCACTCGATGGTGTCGAGCGGCGTGAGGATCGGCTTGGGAAATCCGCTAAAGCCGTTGCGTCGCATCCACTGTATTTGGCCAATCCACACCGAGACGCGAGCGAGTTCAGCGGCATACGGATTGATTTCTATCCCCTTGACGTTGGCTGGGCCGACTACAGGAAACCTGCGAGGAAAGCCCATTGTCTCGGCTTCCAACTGGATGCGATGTTCCAGGTCCTTGAGGGCGTGCAGCGCCAGATACAGGAAGTTGCCTGACCCACAGGCAGGGTCAAGCACCGTAAAGGCGCGGAGCCGTTTGAGAAGATCGCTCAGCAGCCGCTCGGCCTCCCTGCGCCGCCGGGTCTGGGTGGCGGCTGACTTGGCGGTAGTTTCCTTTTCCAGATTCGACACAATCTCGGCCTTGGCCGTCTCCCACTCGGCCAGCCAGGGGCGAATGATCACCGGCTCGACGATCAGCATGATCTTGTCCCGGTCGGTGTAATGCGCGCCCAGTTGCGAGCGCTTGTCCGGGTCAAGCCCGCGCTCGAACAGTGTACCGAGAATTGAGGGATCAATCTCCGACCAGTCGAGGGCCGCAGCCGTGAGGACGGTATCAATGTCGGCTTTCTCCAGCGGCAGGGCCGTATCGTCGTCAAACAACCCGCCGTTGAACCACGCCACTTCCTCGAAGCCGACATCGCCACCCGTGGACATTGCGCTAAATAGGCGCGATGCATACTCGACAAACTGCTCCGGCTTGAGCCGGCTGCGCTCCAGCATCCGGGTGAACATATTGTTTGGCAATAAGCCCACATCTTCGGCGAACATGCAGAACACCAGCCGGTTGACGAAATGCGCAACAATGTGACTCTCGTGGCCCCGTTCCCGCAATGCCTGCGCCAGGGCGGCGAACGTGGTGGCTGCACGTTCGGTGACGGCTTGGCGCGTCTCGCCGGGCCGCAGCCGTTCGGGCTCGGACATCGCCCACTTGAGTATGCTGCGCGTGGCTGCGTCCGCGAGATCGTCCAGCGTAAACTCGTGGGTCTCGCTGACAGTGTTGGTCCAGTTGGTGCGGATACGGAACCGCGCCATGTCCGAGACAATCAACAGAGGCGGGTTCTCCAACGCCAGGGCGTACTGCCGTAACTGATTGAAGGCCGCGTCCAGATTCTTGTGCTTGCCTTTGTACTCCCAGGCGAAATGATGGCGTTTCCACACATCGGCCCAACCCTTGCCGCCGGTGTCTTTACGCGCACCGCGCTCAAAGCAGTAACGGTCGCCGGTAGGGTCGGCGGCGGCGGGTGTGGGTTCACCCAGCAAGCGGCACAGGTCAATGAAATGCTCTTGCGACGCCGAGCGTTCTTTCAACTCTGAGGCGCGCCACTTGGTAATAAACTGGCTGGGCGTCATAGCGTTATCATTTTGAAGCGCCTGTGTACGGACGACTTTCCAGGACGATGCGAAATCGTTTCATATTTGAAATGGCGCGAGGACGATGTCTCCGAACTCATAGCTGGTCATAGTCGGCATCGTCTGGGTTGTCCCAGACTCGGGCAAAGGCTGATTCGGATAACTTGGTTGCGGCTTGGCTCAGGCGACGGTCGGCATCACGCTGACAAAGAAAATCGATAAAGTCTTCGACCTCGGAGACTTTCGCCGGGGGCAGGAGGCGGATTTTTTCAATCAGCCCCCGAACATGCGTATCATCAATAGCCATTCTCGCCTCCCTTACGGGGCGTTTTATCCCCTCCTTGGAGGGGTGGCCGTAGGCCGGGGTGGGTTCCCCGGGGGAGCAAATACACCCCGCCGCTACGCGGCACTCCTCTCAAGAGGGGATTATCTCACTCATGCACATTCGCATCCTACCTCCTACGCCTTCGGCTGCATCCCAAGGTCTACCAGCGGCGTGCGGTCCACGACTGGCAGGCGGCGGGTGCCTGGCGTGAGTTTGACCGAGCCCGGTACGCGGGTGAACTGATCGACCAACTCGATTTCCTTGGCGTATTCTTTGACCGCGGGAATGACCTCCTGGCCCATCAGCCGGATGCTGTTCATCCGGTCCTCGTTACCGACCGGCCCTTGAACCTGGAAGCAGGCGAACGTTCCCGGCCGTAGCACGCGGATCATGGTCTTGATCTTTTCAATGACCGTCTTGGGCGAGCCGACGATCATCAGGTAGTCGTCCTGGGCGCGTTGATACGATTTCTCCAGCTTGTGGCGGACCTCATTCAGGTCTGTGCTCTTCTTTTTCTTGCGGCCCTGCTGCGCCTCCTTGAGCCGATCCGAATCAACCCCGACCCAGCCGCCGCTCGGACGCTGGGCCAGCAGGCGGATGGCGTTTTTGGAATTATAGCCCGGCGGTAGAGTGTGTTCGGGTCTGGAGAAGGCACTCGCTCCACCGCCCCACACAAACCCTTTGCCCAGCTCCTGCGCCTTTTCGTCCGTGTCCGCACAGAACACCCCAATCAAATAGGCAAAATTTTCCGTGCCGGCCTGATAGCCGTTTTCCGCCGCGGTATCGGCGTAATAGTCCAGCAGGTCGCAGGTGGGACTCAGGGCGGTCACCAGGGCCAGATAGGGATAGTTATGCTGGGCCGCCCAGTGCACGGTCTCCGGGCTCAGCACCCCGGGAATCCACATTTGCGGATGCGGCTTCTGGTAGGGCAGCGCCCACGGGTTCACATGCCGATAGTGAAAATGCTTGCCCTCGTAGCGCCACGGCCCCGGCTTGGTCCAGGCCTGGATAATGAAATCGTGGGCCTCGTTGAACATCTCCCGGTTATAGGCCGGGTTGGCATTATTGAAGAACTGTTCGCTGCCCGCGCCGCGCACCCAACCGGTCACTAAGCGCCCGCGCGAGATGAGATCGATTTCCGCCAACTCTTCAGCCATCCGCAACGGATGCTTCAGCACCGGCAACGGGTTGCCGATCAGAACGATCTTGGCCTTGCTGGTAATCCGCGCCAGGATGGCGGCTTCGACATTCATGACGCTGCCCATGCAGAAGGGGTTGCCGTGATGCTCGTTCAGCATGAGCGCATCAAAACCGACTTCTTCGGCATAGCAGTATTCGTCCAGAAAAAAATTATAGTCATCAGCGGCTTTATCGCGGTCAAAGCGCGAGTTGGGCAGGGCAAAGAACCCCCGGTGCTCAAGCACCTCGTCTTCGTTGATCCACCGATACGGCCGCTCAGTAAAATAGCCAAACAGCATACCCCTGTCTCCTTCCAGTCGTGTTTATTGTCCTGTAAATACAGGCTTTCGTTTTTCCACAAACGCCCGGGCTGCCTCTTTGGCATCCTCGCTCCCCGTCAGCTCGTGCGTCATATTCTGCTCAAAGCGGTAACCATCGCGCAGATCCATAGACTCAATCGCATTCATGGCATGTTTGGCAAGCCGGATGGCCAGCGGACTTTTGTCGGCAATCACCTGGGCCTGAGCCCGAGCCTCGTCCATGAGTTGCTCCGGCGGCACAACTTTTTCAACAATGCCCCGACGGTATAACTCCTCGGCGCCGACCCGCTCGCCCGTGTACATCATCTTGCGGGCTTTATAGATACCAAACAGGCGTTGGGTATGGCGGCCACCGCCCAACAGGCCAACATCGATCTCAGGCAGACCGAGCAGCGCCCGTTCTGACGCAATCAGCAGGTCGCAGGATGCCACCAGGGCCAGCCCTCCACCGAGAGCTGGGCCGTTGATCGCACCGATGACGGGGACCGAACACTCCAGAATGGAATGAAAAGCTTCGCGGGCGGCCCGCGAGTGAGCCCACATGGCCCCGTGACGCGGTTGTTGTGCGCCGTCATCCAACGAGCGCGAACGCGCTTTCATATCCGCGCCCGCGCAAAAACATTTCCCCGCCCCGGTAAAGATGGCCACCCGGACATCGGTCCGATTATTCAGTGCGTCAAACGAGGCTTGAATCTCATCAAACATCTGCCGGTTCATGGCATTCACGGGCGGGCGATCAATCGTGACCGTGGCAATATAGTCTCTTATATCGGTTTTGATGATTTCAGTGGCCATACATACCTCATTTACGTGTGATGCACATTCTCAGGAACTCGTGCTCGCCAGATATGCGAGGACTGCCGGGCCGGGAATAACCCACCCCGCCGCTGCCGCGGCACCCCTCCCAAGAGGGGATGAGGCTGCTCCCCTCCTCGGAGGGGTGGCCGTAGGCTGAGGTGGGTTCCTTTTTGCATCACCTGTCCGATTCTTAGAGCGCACTGTACTGGAAGTTTGGGCAGATGTCGATGATTCCCAGCCGGGCCAGCGATCGGCTCCGCTCTGGCGTGACGCGCGTGATCCTCCTGAAAATACTGAACTTTCCATTGCCCACGGTGATTACAGCAGTATGGTTTCAACCTTCTCGTTTGCCTTTCGCGTCTGCCGGGGCAGGGTCAAGAGATCGATCCACCACCGTACCCCAAGAACAGGCAGCGCCAGTAGCCCACTCATCAGGGGCAGGCTCGGGGAGGGGATGGTGAGCACAAAATTCTGATAGAGCCTTGGGAGCGCCAGACCAATGACAAGCGGGATACTCGGAGAAGGAAGAATGAGCACTTGGGTGAGGGCCCAGAGTCCTGCCCAGGTCGCCAGCAGAAAAAAGACACCCTTCAGCGGCTTTCCCAAGTAGATCGTATGCAAGCCAAACAGGCCAAAAAGACTCAAAGCAAATAAGAGGTAGGCCCAGCCAAGCGACTTTTTCATCTTTTTCGTCCAGTAGCGGAGAGCGCACTCATCGTAATCGGTCGGAAGATGAAGGCCAAGGCGCAGCCGCGTATAGTGCTTCTCGCCGTGTTCTGTTAGAGCACATTGCAGTCGCGTTTGCGTAGAGGTCGAATGAGGAGAGATGCTTATGCCAGGACGATTAGCGGACAAGGTCGCATTAATCACCGGCTCCGGCGGTGGACAGGGACGGGCCGCCGCAGTGATGTTCGCCCAAGAAGGCGCAAAGGTCGTTGTCACTGACATTAAAGTCGAGGGCGGCGACGAGACGGTCGAGTTGGTCAAAGCGGCCGGGGGAGAGGCAGTGTTTCAAGAGACGGACGTCTCAAATGCAGCCGCTATCAAAGCGGCGGTTGACTGCGCGGTCGAGGCCTACGGTGGTTTACACATCATGTATAACAACGCGGCTGTCCTGCATAAGCACGACACGACCGTCACCAACCTTGAAGAGGAGATGTGGGATTTCGTTCTGAATGTGAATCTCAAGAGCGTCTACCTGGGCTGTAAATATGCGATTCCCGAAATGACCAAGGTCGGCGGTGGATCGATTATCAACGTTTCTTCGTTGGCCGGAATCCTTGGCGTTGGGAATGTCCACGCCTATACCGCGGCCAAAGGTGGCGTTGTTTCGCTGACCAAAGCGATTGCGACGGCCTATGCTGCCAAGAACATCCGCTGCAACGCGATCTGTCCCGGCGCTGTGGATACGCCGATGATGGCCCACGTGCTGCACGGTTCCAATCCCAAACGCCTGGAACGCGTGGCCAAGAGCCACCCCCTCGGTCGTGTGGGCACGCCAGAAGACGTGGCGTCCATGGGGCTCTTTCTGGCCTCGGATGAGTCGTCATGGGTCACTGGTTCGGTGTTCACGGTTGACGGGGGATATGCCGCCCAATAGGTCATGAGCGTGACGAAAGCGAAAGGAGAGACTGGATGCGGAGCCAGCCCGGACATCTCAACCATCTTGAATATCTGATCGGCCTGAGCGCAGGACTTGTTGGCCTTCTTGGTTTCAGCCTCGTTTTTTACGTGCAGCCCCTCTGGGCCGTGGAAGACCAGAACGGGCGAGCGGAGAAAACCTGGAAGACGCTGGCCGAGCTCTCTGAAGAGGAGCGGACCGCGATCGATATGGCGCAGGACACGCCGCGCGATGCGACCATCCCGTATCTGCCGGCCGAAGCCTATCCGTTCCGCGCTCCCTATACGGCCGAGGAAATGGGCTTTCGGGCTATGGAATTCCCGCATATGCCGCGCTGGAACTGTGTCCAGGTCGAAGATATGGGGCTGCTGACTCCCAGCGGCTCGCTGTCCAGTGCCCAAATTCTCGTCCTGGTCCATTATCGGAAACCCGAGGGCCTGATGGGTCACCTGACCGCGCAACCGGGAGAACTGTTGGCCCACTGGTTGACGCAGGATCTCTCTCCGCCTGAAAATTACGGCAACCAAATGCTCTTCATTACTTACCGGACCGACCGGGAGAAGCGCACCAAGGCCGACCTGTTTGGCTATTCGCCGGCCATCCGTCGGGTCCGCCGTTTCCCGCAGCCCCAGCGCGAGGACAAAATGGCCACCTGGCCGATGACGTTTGACGACTCGCTCGGGCGCGACGCCTGGGAGTTTTCATGGCGCATATTGGGAACCGATATCCTGACCGAGACGGTTCGCTTTCCGAAAACGCGCCCGGTGATGACGCTGGCCACGCCGGAGGGGTCCTTTACCGATGTGCCCGTCCAAGACCTGAAAATCATGGGAGACGCATATCCACATTATCAGCCGAGTGGCGGCGTGCGAACCTACGTCCTGGAAGCGCGTCCAAAGTCGGACTGGCTGCCGGATTATTACGCCAGTAAGGTGGTGTACTGGCTGGAGCAACACTACTTTTATCCGCTTCGGATGGAGGTGTATGGACGGCAGGATGAGCTCATCTTTGTTGAGGAGCGGATTACCAAGATGATGAATCCGAACCTCGGGGAGCGCGGCTATCACAACCTGATTGCGGTCTGGTGGGATGCCCAGGCAGACTATTATGGCTACACGGTGCATGATGCCATGCAGGTCAAAGCATGGTCGCAGAAAGACGTGGACGTGTTCTTCTCGCCCGACTTCATGCGCCGCGGCTGGTTCCCGGTCCCCTTAAAAACTCAAGCGATCATCAGAACGCCAGAAGAATTCTTTTTACGCCCGCACGTATACAAGGACAAGTTTCCCGAGGAGCGAAACGTGCAGTTGTCACCTGTCATTGAAGCGCGTATTCGCGCCCAGGATGCGGCTGGGCAGATTGTTTTTGGAGAAGAGCACGAACTCGTTCAGACGAGTGCTGGACCGAACTGAAGCGCGCACTCACGCTTCATCGGCCTGGGGCTTGAAGCCACCGAAAATCGCAAAATTCAGAAACTTCCAATAGCAGTCCACAAGCGTAAAGCCGGCCGCTCGCCACCAATTGAGCTGAGGCTCCAGCGGAGCGATGTGGCTGCGCTGCCCCTCGGGACGCGGCAGGGCGGTCCGCGCTTGGCGGATTTCTTCGAGCGAGTGGAGCTGTCCGGTCTGTTCCTGGACCTGCTGCTGAATCATGCGATCAGCCAGGGGCGTAAACTGGTCGCGTAACGCCGGGTCGCCGGCAACGACATCATTGTTCAGAAACAGACCACCGGGTTGGAGCAGGTTGAACACCTCGGCACATAATCGTCCTTTACGACTGTCAGTCAGGTGATGCAGCGCAATGGCTGAGACGGCGGCATGAAACGGTCCGGGCAGACCGACGTGCCAGGCGGGATCAGCCAGGTCGCGCAGAAAAAATCCGACCTGCGAGCCATATTTGTTGAGGCGCGGCTCGGCATGCTCGTGCATGGCGGTCGAGCCGTCAACCCAGGTGACTGTTGCGTGTGGATAACGGGAGAGAATCGTCTCCGTGACCGCACCATAGCCCGCGCCTAAATCGAGCACGCGAATCGGTGCATCAGCCGGCCAAGGAAAGAGGTCGAGTAAGGTACTGAGTTGCTCAAGGCGCTTCGGAATCAAGAACGCACTCCGCCGTACAAAATAGTCAACTTTGTCCTGATCTCCCCAGCCACACAGGGTATCGGGCTCTGCCATGGGTATCCCTCCAGTGTCATCTCGATTGTGTCATCAATGCGTCAGAACGGTGTGCGCAAGCTCCACCGGCTCACTCCCTCATAAAGGTTTCGTTGCTATGGGGTCAATCTTCTGGCTCATATATCGCGCGTGTCGCTGAGGTGGTATGACGCACACCAGGGAGAATGAATGAAAAGCCTGCTGGAGTGAACGAATCATGCGAGCCCTGGTTATCGGCGGGACCGGACCGACCGGTCACTTTATTGTCAACGGATTGCTTGAGCGCGGATACGATGTCGCTATTCTACACACGGGGAACCACGAAGTGGCTGAGATTCCCGCATCCGTCGTCCACATTCATACCAATCCGTTCGATGAGCAGGCGTTGATTGACGCTCTCGATGATTCCCATTTTGATATCACCCTCGCCATGTACGGCCGCTTACGACGGGTGGCCGAGATTATGGTTGGCCGGACGGAGCGGTTTATCTCGGTCGGGGGCGGGCCGGCCTACCGGGGCTTTATGAACGCGGCTATGGTCCACCCGCCGGGCCTGCCTGTGCCCACCGGGGAGGACGCGGTCAAGACGACGAGCGAGGCGGAAGATGGCAAAGGCTACCGGGTATATCGCTCGGAAGAGGTGGTTTTCACACACCACCCGAACGCCACGCATTTTCGGTATCCCCAAATCTATGGCGCCTATCAAGTCGTGCCACGCGAATGGTCCATTGTCCGCCGCATCCTGGACAGGCGGACGTTCATCATCCTCCCGGACGACGGCCTATCGCTCAATCACTCCGGCGCTGCTGCCAACGCCGCGCACGCCCTGCTGTTGGCCGTGGATCAACCCGAGGTTGCCGCCGGGCAGGTGTATAACTGTGGCGATGATCATGTCTTGACCTTAAAGCAGGTCGTGCAGCTGTGTGCCGAAGCGCTCGGTCACGAGTGGGAGATGATCTCGATGCCGTACGATCTGGCCGTCAGCGCCAGACCGTTAATCTCCCAACCCTGGACGACCCACCGGGTGTTTGATCTCACCAAAATCAAATCAGAATTTGGCTATCGGGATATTGTCTCGCCGGTTGAGGGCATCAAACAGGCGGCGGTCTGGTTACGCGACCATCCATTGGCATATGGGGGGCGGGAGGAAGTGATGCTGCAAGACCCGTTTGACTATGCGGCCGAGGATCGCTTGGTCGCCGCCTGGAAGCGGGCGGTTCAGTCGATGCCGAAAGATTTGTTCCAACAAGAGCCCGGCTTTACCGCCTCCTATAGCGGACCGGGCGGCTCTCAGCGCAAAGGCAGCTGGTGAGAAGGTGCGCACACGGCTTCGCCGCCTCCGACGACAACACTCTCGACCAGGGAAAGCCCGAAATGGCCCACTTCCCCCCGAATCGTTGCCGCCGCCCTAGAACAGGCTGTACGCCTCCTGCCCAAAGAACGTGGCCCCCCAGTTCTCGGCGGTCCGGTCGCCGTTCATCATGTAGTGGGTTCGAACCATGTTGAGGTCCCGGAAGATCCGTTCCATAGGCTGACCGGTCAGAGCGGCGCTCGTGCCGCTCGCATCGAAGAGCGGCTCCACGGCCTCGCGGGCGAGGTGGAGCGTCTGGTGGGCGAGCATGAAGGTCCGTCGCGTCTCTTCCTCGGTCACGTCGACGGGACCGCTCTGCGCGATCTGCTCCATGCGACGCTTCTGATCATCGATGATGCGTTGGAGCACCGCCTGGGCGGCGTCGGTCTTGGCGCGCGCGAGACCGATGAGGCGTTGTACCGATCGCTCGTTCTTTACGGGCGTAAACGGCGGATAGCTATTGACCTTCGTCATCGCCCGCTCGTAAAAGGCGTCGATGGCTGACTCTGCGAGGCCCACGCAGATGCACGCCAGCTCGGCGAGGAAGACGTCGAACGGCGACGTCCGGTAGAAGGGATTCTCGTGGACGCCGTAACCCGGGGCCCGACCCGCGAACCAGGGAAGCTGGGAGAGCACGCGCCGCTCGGGGACAAAGACGTCCTCGATGATCGCCTGCTTCGAGCCGGTTCCGCGCAGGCCCATGACGAACCAGTCGTCGAAGACCTCGCATTCCTCCTGCCGGAGGTAGGCGAGGATCGTGTCCCGGGGAGGCCCGCCCGCCGTATCGCCGGGAACGACCGCGGAGACGCCGATCCAGTTCGCGTAGTCGCCGCCGGAGTTGTAGTTCCAGCGGCCATTGATGCGGTATCCCCCGTCGACGGGGGTGGCCGTCCCCTGCGGTGCGAAGGTCATCGGCGCGCGGAAGTCTCCGTCGTCCCCGTACATCTCGATCTGCCCCTCCTCGGATACCCCGGCCATGTGGAAGACGTGGGCCGCCGTCAGGCAGAGCACCCAGCCCGATGAGCCGCAGCCCCGCGTGATCTCGATCATGACGTCGCAAAAGGTCCGCAGATCGAACTCGTAGCCACCGAAGCGGCGCGGCTGCAGGAGCCGGTAGAAACCCGCGTCCAAAAATTCCTTGTAGGTTTCGGGCGGGAGCGTGCGCAGACGGTCCGCCGCCGCCGCCCGCTCGCGGAGGCGCGGTACGAACTCGCGAGCTCGAGCCACCACCGCTTCGGGCGTGAGGTTCGGCTCGGGGGGATCGATCGGCATGCCTCGCTCCGAGCCGTGCACAGGCCTGGCTTCGGCAGCCACGCTGTTCGATTCATTCATTGGTTTCCTCCTTCATCCATCGCGACACCAGGCTTCGTGGCCTATTCTGAATCCGGGAGTGACCAAGGCACGTCTGCCCACGTAGAATCTGTCCAGCCATCCAGATCGTAGTGGCTCATGCACTCGTCGACCATCGCTTTCATCGAGGCATTCAGACCCGAATGCTCGGCCGCCTGATAGGTCTCGACCCGATTCGGTTCATAACCACCGGCGAAGTTCCGCTCGTGGGCCTCTGTGCGGCCGGCGAACTCGGTGAGAAACAAGTCCCAGATGATACGTAATAGCTTCACTCGTTCTTCGGCCGGGGCAGTGGCCCCTTTCCAGTAGCGGTCGAGCAACGGACGGGTGGCCGGGTTCTTAAAATCCTTGGCCGAGGAGGGGATCTGGATCAAATTGCCGGAAAGGAGATTGTGGAATATCGTCCGAGCCGTACTGAAAATATCGCCGTAGATATTGCGCCACTGAAGCGCGTACTCGGTCTTTGGCAGGAGATAGCCCCCTGGTCCAGGCTCGGCCTCGGCTGCCATTGCCGTGGACAGTGCCCAGAGGTTGTGCCGCCTGCCGAGCAACTCGCCAATCCTCGCTTGGACCTCGCGGAAGCCGGTCTTCTGCTGCATTTCTGTCGCCCGGAGGAGTAAGCCGCAAATAAAATCAAGCTTGACCGCGGTTCGTGCCGCGGCGTGAAAGGCAAACCGCTGGGCAAAGCCGCGTGGGAAGAGGCCGTTGACAACGGCTGGGTTACGATAGACCGTCACGTCTTCCCAGGGGATAAACACGTCGTCGAGTACGATACTCAGATCAGACTCGTCGAAACGGCTGGAGAGAGGATAGTCGAAGGGGGAGCCGATTTTTTTCGCCAGGTATTCGTAAGAATAGCGACCCATAAAGGTGAGGCCTGGAGCGTTGAAGGGCACGAAGAAGCCAATGGCGAAGTCATCTTCGCCATTGGCCAGTCCGGTCGGCTGGATATACTGACTCATGTAGGTGACATGGCTGAAGGCGGCCCCGGTGGAGACCATGCGCGCCCCACGCACGACAATGCCATCATCACGCTCTTTCACGACGTGCATATACACATCGCGCTGTTCGATCGGCGGCTTTGAGCGATCGCCGGCCGGATTGATCAAGCTCAGATTGACGAACATCACCTCGTCGGCGATCTTCTCGTACCAACGCTGGACGTTCGGAGCATACTCACCATAAAAGTCGACATCCCCGGCCAGCGTTCCGACCAACGCGGCCTTATAATCGGGACCGCGCGAGAGTGTGCCCCAACTCAAGCGCGCCCACTCGGCGATGGCATCCCGGGCTTCGAGGAGGTCTTGAGGGGTACGGGGGAGTTTGTAGAACTTGTGTGAACGGGCTCCCCGCTCTGTCTCATAGGTTAAGAGGTCATGCTTCTCTGGGTCGTGGAGTGTGTCGTACATGCGGGCATACGAGCGGGCGCTGGTGGCAAAGGCTGGGTGGGTGGTGACATCTTTGACTAACTCACCATCGAAATAGATGACCCGTCCGTCACGGAGTCCTTCGAGAAATTCCTGACCCGTTGGCGGCTCGCGTACGACTTGTCGTTGTGAGGTGTCGGGCTGGTGGGGAGCTGGGCCATTACCGGTCTCCTGCGGCATGTGCGTTGCTCTTTGCATCGATTTCTCCTCCTGAATCGATGGGTGGAGAGGCCAGCGTGCACTTCTACTTCATCCCATACACCCTTATTTCTACCCCCATAGCACCCTGCCTGGCCCTGTCAACATTGCGGATAATCGAGCAGGCGAGATTCTTCGATACCCGTCAAGAACGCCCTACATATAGTGCGGCAGGACCTCCTCGCCGACTTTCCTGATGGCGCGTTTGATTTCCTCAATCGGCAGGAGCCCCTGGTCGCCCTGCCAGATAAACCACTCCGGGTTTCCCGCTTCGATGAGCCGATCCATGCCGCGACGGATATCGCTCGTTGTTCCGGCCAGGGCAAAGTTCGAGCCGATCATCCGCTCGGGGGTGGCTTCGGAGGCCGGCATCGGCCCCTCACCGTATTTTTTGTTGTCGGCTTCGGTCCGGAAGGCTTCCAGAAAGCCGAAATGGTAGAAGAAATTCTGAAAGCCGTAGCCACAAAAACCCGCAGCGAGCATCTTCTTGGCCGCTTCTTGAGTGTCTCCGGGATAGATGGCGCGCAGCACGCCGAGCGACTCACCGAACTTGAGTGCACGGCCGGCGGTCTTGGCTTCTTCGACATGGGTCTCGGCGAAAAAGCGCACCTGGTCGTGGTCGGAAATGAACAGGGTCGGCACGATGTTCTCCCTGGCACACCAGCGGACAGTGGCCTCACTCATGGAGAATGCCTGGAAGAGGGTGGGGTGGGGCTTCTGGTAGGGTTTGGGCACGATGTCGATCATCTGGACCCGGCCGTTGTCATCGACCTCGCCCGGAGAGCCATGTCCGCGCGTCCATTCGTGGGCCGGCCAGGGCGTACCCTCCTCATAGGGATACGGATACTCGTAGTGTTTACCCTTGAACCGAAAGGGCTCATCCTTCCAGGCCAGTTTCAAAACCTGAAAGACTTCTTCAAACGCCTCGCGATTCCGCATATCGACATCGCTCTGATCGCTGGCCGTCGCGCCGACGTGAATTTTCTGGGCCATGGGACTGAGCCAGCGGGATTGATAGCCGCGGGCAAACCCGACATGGGTGCGCCCCTTGGTGAGTTGGTCGAGCCAGGCAATTTCCAGGGCGAGCCGCAGGGGGTTCCAGCCCGGCAGGACGTAGCCGATGGGGCCGACCTTGAGCGTTGAGGTCTGGTGAATGACGTATTGGGTCAGCAAGGGCAGGCTACCGATCTCGATGCCTTCGGTATGCAGATGGTGCTCGGGGAAGGCGACGCCGGTGAAGCCCAGGTCTTCCACCATGCGCGCAATCTCGGCCACCTCGTCGAACATTTTTTGCCAGCGCTCGGTGTGGTGGGCAATCGGTCGGAGGTCTTTTCGCTCCCGGGGAGTGGCGGGAATGGACGGCAGACAAAAATACATGAACTTCATAGAGAGTCTCCTTCCTGACGGCGTCTCCTTACTTACAGGATTACTTTGACACTCGGAATATGCTTGAGGCCGTTGAATATGGCCAGCCGCTCTTGTTCGCTCTTGACGTGAACGGAGAGATTAAACGACGTGTATTTCCCCGTCCGACTGTGGCGCGATTCGCTGAACTGATATTCGAACGCTTCGAGCATCACGACTACGGTATCCGTGATCTGGGCGGGATCAGAACCAATGATCTTGAATGACCAGATGCACGGATACTCAATTTTTGGCGAGTCCAGAGACGCCTCCTCTTGACGCGGACACCCGCTCCGGGCAGGTCAGCCGGGCTCTTCGCCCGCCTGCTCACACGGATGGGCCCTCATCCTTGTCGATCACTTCGATGTAAGCTAAGACGCTAACAGTCCGGGCAAGCTCAACCCGCTTATCCTGCTTATCCTGTTCATCCTGACTCATCCTGGTTTATGCTGACCGTGATCGAATATTTACACAAGGGGGGACGCAGATGACACAACCGCTGTATACCGTTCGTCAGTTGGCCTATGTGGTCAAAGACATGGACGCCGCGCTCAAATACTGGGTGGATGTGCTGAAGGTCGGACCGTTCTATTTGTTTGAACACTGTCCGCTTAGAAACCAGCGCTACCGGGGCAATCCCTCGAACGTGGATGTGACCTTAGCCCTGGGCAATAGCGGCGCCCTCCAGATCGAGTTGATCGTGCAACATAACGACGAGCCGTCCGTCTACAAGGAGTTTCTGGATGCCGGTCGGGTCGGCGTCCATCATTTCGGCCTGATGCCCGAGGACTACAAGGCTGCCTATGCCCAGTATCAAGAGCTGGGCCATGAGGCCGCGTTTGAGTGCACGGTCGGCAATGCCGAGCTGGTGTATTTTGACACGGTCAACACCATCGGTCATTATACCGAGCTGTGGGACAATAATGCTGTCTTCAAGGATTTGTTTATGCTAGTTGAGGACGCAGCAAAAAATTGGGACGGCAAGGACCCCGTCCGACCGGGACCGCTATAGACCAGTTGCAAAGCAAGCCCGCTCCCCCGGTGGGATCGGGAAAAAGGCCCAACACCAAGCAACAAAAACGTCAGAACAATGCAGAGAACAGGAGGATATTATGCATTGGCAGATCGGTGATACCAAAATCACCAAGGTTGAGGAGATCGTGTATCCGGAATTTTCGGATGTGCTACCGACCGCAACCCCCGAGGTCGTGAAACAGGTCGAGTGGCTCTTTCCCCACTTTGTGACGCCCGAAGGCATGCTCTCCCTGAGCATTCATGCGCTGATCGTGGACACGCCCGGTGCGACCGTGGTGGTGGACACCTGTATCGGCAACAGTCGCGACCGCGCTCCCCTGGACATCATGAGCAATCTTTCGACCTCGTTTCTGGACGACATGAAGGCGGCCGGTTACGACCCGGACGGCATCGACTACGTCATGTGTACCCACCTGCATCTTGACCATGTGGGCTGGAACACAAAGTTGGTTGACGGCAAATGGGTCCCGACCTTTCCGAACGCGTCCTATCTGATGGATCAGAAAGAGTTGGATCTGTTTGGCAATATTGACGATGACATGATCGCCAGCCTGCCGGCCGATGCGGTGGACTTCTTCAATATTCAACGCCGCGTGTTTGAGGACTCCATGCAGCCGGTCTTTGACGCCGGTCTGGCCAAGTCGATCGACGCGCCGACGACGATTTGTGAAGGGGTGCGGCTAATTCCGACGCCGGGTCATACCCCCGGCCACTGCTCGGTCGTGGTTGAGTCCAACGGTGAGGCGGCCATGATTACCGGGGACTTCATTCACCACCCGATCCAGTTCCACGACCCGAATATCTGCACGCCGTTCGATGTCGATAACAATATGGCGCTGGCCACCCGCTGGCGGACCTTTGAGCAGTTTGCGGATACCCCGACGCTGATCATCGGCACCCATTTTGCCGGGCCGACCGCAGGCAAGCTGGTCCGGGACGGCGCCGGCTATCGTCTCGACGTCTGACCGGGATTATTGGATGAGAGGATTATCAGGATGAGAAGAGGGTCCGGGAGGACCCTCTTTCTGTTTCACAGGCTGACTTTCTCCAGCGCGTCTCAGTCGTTTACTCCAGAAAGGCCGGGTCTTCGCGTTTCAGCATGCGCTTGATGGCTTCCAGATGGAGGGCGGCTTGTTGGCGGGCTGTTTCAAACTGCTCACTGGTGTGACGACTCACTTGAGCGGAGATACGTTTGAGCGGCAGGCCGGTTGAGTGGGCCAGCACCTGAACCATGCAGGCCCGTTCCAGGTAGTATAAGTCGTCGAACGCGGTTGCCACGTCCGGCCCGGTCACGATGACACCGTGGTTGGCGAGAAAGGCAACCTTCCCTTCGGTCAGCTTTTCCCTGAGCCGCTGGCCTTCCGCCTCGTCCAGGGCAAGGCCGTTGTATTCCTCTTCGTACGCAACCCGCTGATAGAAGCGCAACGCATTCTGGCTGATCCATTCGAGACGGCCGCCGTCGATGGCGCACAGGGCGGTCGCATACGGCATATGAGTATGGAGCACGCACCGGGCAGACGGGTTGCCGCGGTGAATCTGGGAGTGGATGAAGAAGGCCGTGGGCTCAACCTGCCACTTGCCTTCGGTCACGTTCCCGTCCGGGTCGACGACGAGCAGATCGCTGGTCTGCATCTCCGACCAATGGAGGCCCTGCGGGTTGATCAGAAAGCGGTCCGTCGTGCCTGGGACGACCAGGCTGAAGTGATTACAGATGCCCTCACTCAGGCCGAGCCGGTCTGCCCAGCGCAGTATGGCCGTGAGATCAATGCGGGCTTGGCGAACGGCTTCGTTGTGCGTGTCCATGCTTCCTCCGTGTTGCCTGCGGCCAACTCAGATGCTGGCGTATTGCAGTCATGGCGGCCTTAACGATTCGTAATCTATCACCAGAAATGATCGAATCCCTCAAACTTCTTGCACAACGCAATCATCGTTCCATGGAGCAAGAAATCCGCGAGATGATTGAGCGCTACGTTGGAGACCGGCTGGCGGCAAGTGAGCAGATTAAGCGTTCATGGGATTCTCAAAGTCGATCACCGTCGGCCCGGGAAATCGATTCCTGGAGACAAGAAGGGCGGCGGTGAGAGGCGTCGTAGATACCAACGTCATTGCCTACTTTCTCCTCACCTATTGACCTTCCTTCCTGGCTCGCTGGGGTGCCAAGTGGTAGGCAGCAGCGTCCATTATGAGGCGTGCTTTACCAGGCCCAGTTCGCGCTCGGGCTTTGAGGATACCCATAAGGTCAATACCTTCGACAAACTCCTCATATTCCTGTCGTTCGTCGTCGGTCAAATGTCCCTTATTGGCTTTAGCAGCAAGCTCGTCTAGCCTCGATTGAGAGTGTGGGTCGAGTTCGAGGTCCACGATACGCTGAGCGACTTCTGGTGTCAGGCATTCAGCGAATGGCCTCAGAAAACGGTCGAGAACGGCATGTTCCACGTTTTCTTTGTACCACGGTCTGCAATGGAAAAGTAGAATAACAATCCAGCGCCCTCTCCCAACAGGCTCAGAGGGAGAGGGCGGGATGGAAAGCCTTGAGAAAGAAACCTACGGATCAACCCGTGCCGAGGCGTAGCCGCTGACGACCTCGACTCCGTCCTGATTGACGGTCGAGACGTCCAGATCAACGATGTGGCTGCCTTCTTCTTGACGGATGGCTTTGACCGTGGCTTTGGCGGTCAGGGAGTCGCCGGGCCAGACCTGGCGGGTAAAGCGCACGCCGTATTGGGTGAGACGGCCGTCGCCGACGTAATTGGTCAACATCTTGCCGGTCATGCCCATGGACAGCATGCCGTGGGCAAACACGGTCGGATAACCCGCTACTTTGGTCACAAAAACTTCATCCGTATGAACCGGGTTATAGTCGCCCGACGCGCCGGCGTATTGGACGAGTTGGGTGCGTTTGAGGTCTTCGACCACCTGCTCTTCGTGGGTATCTCCGACTTTGAGGTTGCTCGCTGATAAGGCCATGTTTTTCCTCCTACTGATCGACGGGCCGCTCGGTTTGGACGCCAACGCTCCGGGCGGTGACGACGAGGTCGCCGCTCTGGTCGCGATACTCGGTCACGGTCTCGGAAAAGAGCAGTTTGCCTGAACGCTTGCCCTGTTTTTCCCATTTCTTGCCCGGTTTGACCGTGGCGGTCAGGACATCGCCCGGTTTGGGATGACGGTGGTAGACATAGTGCTGTTCGGCGTGCAGGCCGCCCCCGCCGCCTCCACCCCCGCCACTGCCTTCTTTTTTTATACCCGTGGGCTCTTTGCCCGAGCCGAACCACGGCGTGCCCGGTTTGGGCCGCAGAAAATAATCAGGATCAAACTGGGCGCTCGCCTGAACAAAGGTCGGTGGGGCAATAACGGACCCAGGCTCGGTGGTCTGGGCGTACTCTTCGTCGGCATAAATCTCATTATAGTCGCCCACGGAACGAGCAAACATGAGGATATGGCTCGCTTCGACGGGGAATTTTTCTACTGCCATTGTGATGTCTCCTTTTGTGAGTATTGGTGAGCAGGGTAGGGGAGATAGAGGCCCCTCACCCCGGCCCTCTCCCACGAGGGGAGAGGGGGCTAGTTGCTGAGATGTTTGCCGTAGAACAGCAGCACGCGATGCCACATGTCCTGGGCCGCCACCGGGCGGTAACTGTCCCGATAGTCGGCGAAAAAAGCATGGCCGGCGTTGGGATACATGCGCATCTCATACGTCTTGCCGTGCTTGTCGAGTTCCTCTTTGAGGCGGTCGGCGTGTTCGGGCGAAGGATTGGGGTCCTCTTCGCCAAATAATCCGAGCAGGGGACAGGACAGGTCCTTGACCAGATCAATCGGAGAGGTCGGCCGGGTCGGCGGAAAATCGTCCTGAATGATAAAACCGCCGGCCGAATCCACTGCGGCATCAAGGTTTTGACTCGTGCAGCCAAACATGAGGGTGTAGCGTCCACCGGAACAAAAACCGATGGCGCCCACTTTCCCGTTGGAGCCTGCCTGGCCTTTGATATACCGGGCGGCGGCGTCCAGGTCGGACATGGCCTGAGAGTCCGGGACGGAGAACATCACTTTGATCACATCGTTGATATCGCTGGGGTCGGGGTTGCCCTCGCGCGTATACATATCCGGGGCCAGCGCAATATAGCCTTCGCGGGCAAAGCGGTCGGCCACGTCTTTGATATGATCGTTTAAGCCAAAGGCTTCCATGATGACGATCACGCCGGGATGCGGACCATCGGTGGTTGGCTGGCTCAAATAGGCGTTGACCGGCGTATCACCCTGGCCAGGATACTGCATCATACTGGATTGAACTTCTGGTGGTCTCATGCGTCGTTCCTCCTTGAGAGATAGGATGTGTTACCGGGAGCATATGTCCTGCCCCGCTCGGTTTCAAGCCGTGTGGGCATACCGACACGGGCGGGCAAAGCTTGTACCCCTCCGGAGAAGGTGGTAGGAGGCAAGGCAACGCTAGGGAGGGAACGCCAATGAGTCGCACTTATAATGTTATTGATTCGGACGGCCACGTCTTGGAACCGCCCGATTTCTGGGCCGACTATATTGACCCGGCCTACCGGGACCGGGTGCCCGAACTGATTGTCGATACGGACGGCAAAGAGCGCCTGCGGATTGAAGGCCGTGTCCTGGGAGGCCAAAAAGGGCTGGGCTTTGCCGGTGCCATTGGTGCGCGGGACGGCCGGACTTCGACCGATATTAAATACACCGAAGGCCGCAAAGGCGGTTTTGACCCGCACGCACGGATGCCGGACATGGAGCTGGACGGCATCGACGCCGTTTTTCTGTATCCCACCCTGGGCCTTTTTTCCGGGGCGATAGCAGACCCCCAACTCGCCGCGGCCACCTGCCGGGCGTATAACCGCTGGCTGGCCGACTACTGCAAGCCCTATCCCGACCGGCTGTTCGGGGTGGCCATGCTGCCCATGCAGTCCATCGAGCTGGCGATCGAAGAAATGCGCTACGCTCGGCATGAGCTGGGGATGCGGAGCGGCTTTCTGCGTCCCAACCCATATAACGACCGCATGCTGGGGCATCGCGACTACGATGTCTTCTGGGCTGAAGCCCAAGAGCTCGACTTTGCCATCGGCATTCACGAGGGGACGGGTGGGATGCCGGCGGCGGGAGCCGACCGCTTTGAGGAACTGGCCCCGCGCCATATTGTTTCGCATACCGTGGAAATGATGCTGGCCAGTTTGAGTATCATCTGGGACGGCGTGTGCGAGCGTTTTCCGAAGTTGCGCATTGCGTTTTTGGAATCGGGCGGTGGCTGGATTGCCCCTTGGCTGGATCGTATGGACCGCCACTGCGACGATCATGGGGTGTTTACGGACTCACCCCTCACACTGCTCCCGAGCGAGTATTTCAAGCGCCAGTGCTGGATCTCGTACGAACCGGTTGAGGGCAGCCTGGCCCATCTGGTGGACTATGTTGGCGCGGAAAAGATTCTGTGGGCCACCGATTATCCGCACCCGGACGGCTTCTTCCCTGGGGCGCCGCAAATGATTGCCGAGAAGCTCTCGGATGAGAACAAACACAAGGTCTTAGCGGAGAGCGCGAAGCAGTTTTATGGAATGAGTTAGGTAGCGGTCCGTGGATTAAGCGGCATCCGCCTGCGGAGCGCCCCCCTCCCTAGCCCTCCCCTCTAGGGGGAGGGAATATTTACCCCCTCTCCCCTGGGCGGGAGAGGGTCGGGGTGAGGGGGAAGAAGCAAACTGAACCACGGCCGTTATTGCGGGAGGGGCGCAAAGTGCATGCTCATCACTAGCCAGGCGCCATCGGTCTGCACATAGGTCAGCATATACTGGCCGGGCGTGATACCGACCGGCTCGCCCTTGAGTTTGCGGGTGAGCTGGTAGTGGCCCCACGCCACCCCGGTTGCCCCGGTCAGGCGGTATTGCGGATGGACGATTTCGAGCGTGGCGTGCTCCTGCTCATCAAAGTAGTCCTGAACCGCCTGTCGAAAAGCCTCCTTGCCCTCAATGGGAAACGGCGAGTACAGCCCGTACAGGACGATCTTGTCGTGGACAGCGGCAACCGCCGCGTTCAGGTCTCCGGTATTGAGGGCTTCAATCTCGGTGCTGAAAGCGGTGATGAGGGCCTCGCGTTCCGATTGCCCGAGGGCCGGAGACAGTCCACCCAGCACCAGACTCAAGACACAGACCAGATAGAGGCGTAGCAGCGAGTGGTGTTTCACTTGGTCTTATCCCCCTCACCCCGGCCCTCTCCCTCCAGGGGAGAGGGGGCGAAGTATTGTCGGCTCCGGTTTGTCCTCATGACAGCGGTGAGAAGTCCAGGGCCACGACCAGCCATTTGTTCTCCTCCTTGGCATAGGTGAAGGTGTAGCGTCCGTGCAGTATCCGCCGTGGCCCGACCCTGGGCTGCTCGCGCACGGTATAATGCCCCCAGGCCAGCCCGCTCGTTTCAATCACCAGGAATTTCGCGTTGACCGAACGCCATTTGATGTAATCGTGGTTTGTAAAATACTCCTGCACGAGTTGCTGAATGGCCGCTTTGCCCTCGACCGCAAAGGGAGACAAGGGGCCGAACAAGACGACATGCTCGTGGGCCGTGGCCGTGAACGCCGTGGGGTCCTGTCCGTTGAACAATCGGATATCCGCCTCAAAGGCCTGTTGGATGTCGGCCAGATCATCCGCCCGCACAGACTCCCCCCCAATGCCGGACAGTAGGCTGATGCCCAACAGACTGATGCCTATGACCAGACGACGACGTATCCCACGCATATAACCTGCTCCAGCTCTCCGCTTCGAAGTGCGCTCCTTCTGGATTGACCTCAAAGAGTAAACGTGTACAACAGCTTGGAATCAGGTGAAGGAACATGTTTACTCTTTCAATCCGTGGACAGGAATACTACCCCAGGTCCCGGCAAGAGATCAAATCGTGAGTCGGGCATAGAACCGGGAAGAAGGTTAGGAAATTCGTTCGATCAATGGTAGAAACGTGTGCTCTGAGCGATAATGAGACAGATGTCGGAGCCGTCTGACCCGCTCCGGCGAAGGAGGGAGTGTATGCAGGGTCTCGAAGATGTCAAAGTGCTGGAACTCGGCCATCTTGCTCCGGCCGCCTACGCCACAAAACTCATGGCTGACCTTGGCGCGAATGTCGTCAAAGCCGAAGAACCGGGCGGCGACCAGTCCCGTTGGCGCGGGCCTTTTCCGGGCGGTCAAAGCAGACCCCGAGCAGAGCGGCCTCTTCTTATCCCTCAATACCAATAAGCGCAGCGTCACGCTTGACGTGGCGCAGGAGCAAGACCGCCTGGCTCAACTCGTGCAGTGGGCCGACATCCTGGTCCATGATTATGCGCCGCCACGTATGGCGGAGCTGAGCATTGATTATCCGGCCTTTCGGGCACTCAACCCACGCCTGGTGATGTGTTCGATTACGCCCTTTGGTCTGACCGGCCCGTATAAAGACTACAAGGCCTACGACATCACCGTCGCCAACGCCGGCGGCTGGGCCTGGTTGAGCCCTGGGGCGTCGGACTATCCGGACCTGCCGCCCCTCAAGGCGTATGGCCAGCAGACGGGATTCCAGGGCGGGCTGGCCGCCACGGTCGCAACGCTTGGCGCCTATTATCGGGCGCTGGAAACCGGGCGTGGAGAACATATCGATCTCAGCACTCAGGCCTATGTGTCCTCTTTTATGGAACAGAGCTTCGTCCATTATACGTATAGCGAGCGGGTCGCCTCGCGCCTGGGCAAACGGCTGTTGTACCCCTGGGGTATTTATGCGTGTCAGGACGGCCTGATCTTTCTGGTCGTTGCGGAAGAAGACCAGTGGGAACGCCTGGTTGACCTGATGGGGAATCCCGAGTGGGGGAGCTGGGAGATCTTTCAGGGCGGGATAGAGCGGGCCAAGAACCAGGACGTGCTTAAAATGTATCTGGATGAGTGGTTCCAGCAGCAGAAGGTGCATGAACTGTTTCGGATGGGCCAGGAGCGCAGGATCTGTTTTGCTCCGGTGCAGACCATGGCCCAACTGGCCGAAGACGAGCATCTCCGCGCGCGCGGGTTTTTCGTGGATGTGGAACATCCCAAAGCGGGCAAGCTGACCCAACTCGGCGCACCCTACCGGCTGCGCGAGCCGTGGTGGCA
This sequence comes from uncultured Binatia bacterium (SeqCode), assembly GCA_965232605.1. Classification (GTDB taxonomy): domain Bacteria; phylum Desulfobacterota; class Binatia; order Bin18; family Bin18; genus Bin18. The sequence goes on from CBDDQA010000006.1 coordinate 1,717,974, forward strand.
GGTTCGCCGGCCCGCCCCACAACTGGGAGAGCATACTGCCGAAGTCTTCGCCGAACTGCCAGCTTCATCCCCAACCCCCAACCCCCAACCCCCAACCCCCAACCCCCGCCTCCCCCTGGCCGGCGTGCGAGTGACGGATTTTACCTGGGTCTGGGCCGGGCCGTTTGGCACCATGCATCTGGCTCACCTGGGGGCTGAGGTGATCAAGATCGAATCCAACGCGCGGGTGGATATTACCCGTCGGCTGCCGATCTACCCGAAGGGTATGGAAGCCGGGGTGAACCGCTCCGGTATTTTTAACGAGTGGAGCATGGGCAAGAAGAGTCTGCTTCTCAACGTCGCCAAACCGCAGGGGATGGAGATTATCAAAGAACTCATCAAGCAGAGCGATGTGGTGGTGGATAATTTTGCGACTGGCGTGATGGACAATCTGGGGCTCAGTTATGACGAGCTCAAGCAGATCAAGCCGGATATCATTGTAGCTTCGATCTCGGGCTTCGGCCATTCCGGCCCGCGGAAAAAGTATATGGGCTATGGCCCGGCCATGGCTCCGGTCAGCGGTTTATCTTCCCTGAGCGGCTATCGGGGCGGCTCGCCGCAAGAGGTCGGAATTTCGTACGGCGACCCGAACAGCGGCATTCACGCCGCCGCGGCAGTCTGTGCCGCGCTGGTCGCCCGGCAACGCACCGGCCAGGGCCAGTATATTGACGTGTCGCTGTTTGATGCGGTGGCGGCCCTGGTGTCCGAAGGCTGGATGGACTACGTCATGAACGGTACCCAGCCCCAGCGCGACGGCAACCACGATCCCGTCATGGCCCCGCATAACTGTTTTCGTTGCACCGGCGAAGACGCCTGGGTCTCGATCGCGTGTGGCTCGGACGAAGAATGGCAGGCCCTGTGTCAGGCTATGGGCGAGCCCCAACTGGCGAGTGACCCGCGCTTTGATACCGCTGCCGACCGGAAAGCCAACGAAGACGAGTTGGAAAAACTCCTGACCGCGTGGACCAGCCAGCGCGACCGCTGGGCAGTCACGCAGGTGCTCCAGGAGGCCGGTGTGGCCGCCTTTCCGGCGCTGAGTGCGTCCGACCTGGCAGAGGACAAGCAGTTGGAGGCGCGCGGGGCGTTTGCGCGCCTGCCGCATCCGGAAGTCGGCTCCCGGCTGCATATGGGCATCCCCTGGCTCCTGGCCGAATCGCCCAACGGCGTTCGCGCGCCCGCGCCGCTGCTCGGCCAGCATACGGACGAGATCATGCGGGACGTGCTGGGCTATGCGCCGCAAGAGATTGCGCGACTCAAAGAAGAGAAGGTGCTGGATTAGGAGCCGTTTCAGGGCTCCGAGAACGCTCACCCAGGGTGCCGCTCCCGTCTGCGGGACGACACCGGGTGAACGCTCCCGGGCCTGGGGGCACCTGCACGCGGTCTGCTCAGGCAAAGGAGGATTGCGATGTCTCCATCCGAACTCTTTCACGCCGACCATCTGAAAAGCGCGGTCATTCCGGGCTCGGTTCCGCTGGAAACGATTCCTCCCGATTTCGAGACCTTTGAGGTTCTGGGCGTCGATCATCTGGACCTGACGGTCACGGATGTGAGCCGTTCGCTGCCGTTTTATGAAAAAATTCTGGGCGCGCTCGGATTTCGCAAGCTCGTCCACCCGCACTACAACGGCTTCCACAACGCCCACCTGATCATCGGCATCAAGGAAGCCGCGGCCGAAGAAAGGGCGCTCGGCCATAACCGCTTTCGCGCCGGCCTGCACCATCTGGCCCTCAAGGTCAGGCACAAGGCCGATGTGGACCGCTTTCACGATTTTCTGCTGGCCGAGGGCATCACCGTCCTCGATCCGCCGGCGGACTATCCCGAGTACGGGCCGCATTATTACGCCGTGTTCTTTGCCGACCCGGACGGCATCAAATTGGAGCTGGTGCACTATCCCGTGCCGTGGAGCTATTGGCGGGATACGCAAATGGAAGGCGGCGAATAGGCCCGTCAAGAGGACCGCCATGACCAAAGTGAGTATTTCGTTTGCCGGCGCGGCCGGGCTGGCCGGCTGGCCGGATTTTCCCCTGGCGCTCGTCCGGCAACTGCAAGACGCATTTCCACAGGCCCACATCAATCTGATCCAGGACCCGGACCGGCGGCTGGCCGAACTGGCCGATACCGAGGTGCTGTGCGCCGTCCGCTTCAGCAAGAAGGACCTGGCGGTCGCCACCCAGCTCAAATGGCTCCACCTCACCTCGGCCGGAGCCACCCACGTCTTGTTCCCGGAGCTGGTCGAGAGCGAGGTCATCGTCACCAACTCGCGCGGCCTGTACGGCGTTCCGATTGCCGAGCAGGTGCTGGGCATGATGCTCATGTTTGCGCGCCGCCTGCACGAGGCGTACCGCCTCCAGGGGGAGGGCAAGTGGGCGCGTCAGGAAATGATCAGCCGGTTTTCGCTGATCGCCGAGCTGCACGGTCGGACTGTCGGTATTATCGGGCTGGGCAGTATTGGCCTGGCCGTGGCCGAACGCTGTCGGGCCTTCGGCATGCGGGTGGTCGCCAACAAGCGCCGGGGGGGCGACAAGCCGGCCTGTGTGGATGAATTGCTCGGGCCAAACGAGCTGCCCCAACTCCTGGCCCAGTCAGACTATGTGGTGGTGGCCGCCCCGCTGACGCCGGAAACCAGGGGTCTGATCGGAGAGCCCGAACTGCGGTTGATGAAGCCGGGGGCCTTTATTCTGAATGTCGGACGCGGGGCGATTATTCAGGAAACGGCCCTCATTCAAGCCCTCAAGGAAGACCGTCTCGGCGGGGCCGGGCTGGACGTCACCGACCCCGAGCCACCGGAGGCGGACAGCGAGCTCTTCCACCTGCCGAATGTTATTCTGACGCCGCATTATTCCGGCATCCGCTCTCACTACTGGGAGCACGCGGTGGCCCTGTTCCGACCGATTCTGGGCCAGTATCTGCGTGGCGAGCCCATGGATAATGTCGTGGACAAGCGCGGGGGGTATTAGGGGTTGGGGGTTAGGGGTTAGGGATTAGGGATTGGGATTGGGGGTTAGGGGCTGGGTTTCCCCCGTAACCCCGCTCAGGCGGCAAACGCGTCCTGGCCTTTCTGATAGGCGAAAATGCTCTGACCAGCGTTGCGGTTGACTAACTCCCGTTCGTACATGGGATGAAACAGGCTGCGAACCTCGTGCTCAAGCTCGCACAATAGCTTGCCGGTTTTGGGGTTGACGATGGCCTGAAAACGATACTGATGATCGTCGCTCTCCTGGGTAATCAGTTTGTGACGTTTCAGGAAGGCGTGCGGAGCGGAGAAGTTGGCAACGTAGACGGCGATATGATGGCCGTCGTAGGCGGGGATGGTTTTCGAGGTTTCCCGAAAACGTAAGACCTGAGAACGTCCGACCTGGACTTGGGCCACCGCCGCACCGCGCTCTTGGATGACTCTGGCCGGGGTGTTCATCACATCCTGATAGAATTGGCAAATCCCGCGGGCCGTGCGGGGTGCGACCGGCATCTCAACATAGGGCAGGCCCAGCGTCATGCTGCCAAACTGCGGACTTGGCGCGTAACAGCGCAACTGATTTCCCCACGGGCACGTCACTGCGACATAGCTTTTTTTAGCTGACCAGCGAAAGGCCGTATCGGCCAGGCGTTTTTGGACTCGCTCCAGCCGCGTCTGCAAGGTATTCAAGTCCGGGACCACCAGCCCGATATGGCCTCTGAACACCTGGGGGTCGCTCGCCGGGAGATGAAACTGTTGCTGGCCAACGTTCACCCACATATTGCCCGGCCCGACCATCATATACGGGTCGCGGGTGAAGCCGAGGCCGGAGATATAGAAGGTCGAAGCAATCGCCTGGTCCGGCACGGTGACGTTCACATGTTCCATCCCAATGATATTCCCGACATCCTGCGTGCTGCGATCGTAGGTTTTCTTGTTCTGCATAACCTGCTGTCCCTCCCTGATTGAAAGTCTGCGTTCTGATTATCTCTTGCCGTTCTCCATTTGACAAGCTTGGCAGAGACGCGACCCAGGTGGTAGGGTATCAGGCGCTGAGAAAAAAGGAGAAAATCGATGCTCGCTCTCGATCATGTGCGTATTCTCGATTTGTCGCATTTTGAGGCCGGTCCGTCGTGTACGGAGTTATTGGCCTTTCTGGGCGCGGACGTGATTAAGGTCGAACCACCCCGCACCGGCGAGTCGGGGCGGAACTTTCTGAGCAACGAGCCGGGGCTCGATTCGCATTTCTTTATTCTGCTGAACGCCAATAAACGCAGCATTACCCTCAATCTCAAGACCGAGCCGGGCCGTGATCTCTTCCGTTCTCTGATCCCGCAGGTCGATGTCGTGTTGGAGAATTTCTCTCCGGGCACCATGGAACGGCTGGGCCTCGGCTATGCCGACTTGCAGCCGCTCGACCCGCGGCTGATCTATGCCACCATCAAGGGCTTTGGCACATCCGGGCCGTGGAGCGAGTATAAGAGTTTCAACTCGATTGCCCTGTCAACCGGCGGAGCCCTGAGCATTACCGGCCTGCCCGACTCGCCGCCGCTCAAACCCGGCCCGACTATCGGCGATACCGGTACGGGCATCCACTGCGCCGTCGGCATTCTGGCCGCCCTGTTGCAGCGGGGCAAAACGGGCAAGGGGCAGCACGTGGAAGTGTCCATGCAGGACGCGGTGGTCAATTACATGCGGGTGCCCATGCGCCACCATCTTCAGGCCGATACCGTGGTGCAGCGTAGCGGCAACCGCCTCAGCCATGCTGCTCCTACAGACACCTATCCCTGCGCGCCAGGGGGACCCAACGACTACGTCTATCTCATGTCCACGACGCCGCGCATGTGGGAGAGTCTGCTGCGCACGATTGAGCGCGAAGATCTGATCGGCGACCCGCGCTATACCGCCACGTCCGAGCGTAACACTCGCTTTGACGAGGTGTATGACATCATTCGGGCCTGGACCACACAACACACCAAGTTCGAGGTCATGGAGCGATTCGGAGAGGCCGGCGTACCGTGCGGAGCGATCTTTGACTCACACGATATTTTCACCCACCCACAGCTGCGCGAACGCGGCATGGTCGCCACCGTTGAACACCCAACCCGCGGCACCATCACCATGCCCGGCTGCGCGGTCCAACTCGACGACTCCCCGGTCGAAGTCACCCCGGCCCCCCTGCTCGGTCAGCACAATGGAGACGTGTACCAGGGGCTGCTGGGCCTCTCCGCAGAAAAGCTGCAAAAGCTCGAACAAGCGGGCGTTATCTGACGCAGGAGCAGGACAGCCGCGGGCTGTCCCCCGGTGGGAACCCCCTCACCCGAGCCCTCTCCCTCCAGGGGAGAGGGAACTGAAGGAATACGGAAGCGGCTTTTTTCGACCTTGAACGGTTTTCAGCTGTCCGCGCCGGCGAGTTCTTCCATCTTCCCGGCCAAGGTAAAGTCCAGCTCGGTAATGCCGCCGGCGTCGTGGGTGGCCAGGTCAACGTTCACCGTGCTGTAGACGTTGAACCACTCGGGATGGTGATTCATGGATTCCGCCACCAGGGCCGCACTGGCCATAAAACCAAAGGCGTGGACAAAGTCCTGGAATTTATACTCCCGGTGCAACTTCCCGTCGGCCACGCTCCAGCCCGGCATACTGCCCAGCCTGGCCTGAATGTCCGTATCCGAGAGTTTCTGTCGGTCTGCCATAGGGTCCTCCTCTGTGTCACTGTTCTCTTTCGTATATCCTCACGAACCGCCTTGCGCTGCCTCCGCCAGGGCAACGCCCTTTATTTCAATCTTTCTGATCTTGACCACAAACAGGATGAGAGCGCTGACCGCTCCCACCCCGGTCGCGACAAACAGCGGGATGGTCCAATCTCCTCCGCTGTATTCAATCATCTGCCCGGCGGACCAGGGACCCAGCACCCCGGCGAAGGTGCCGAGCGTATTCATCATGCCGAAGATAGCGCCGGCCTGGTGCGGATTAAACTCCAGGGCAACCGTGGTAAACACCCCGATGCCCATGCTGAACAGCCCGTAAAAAAGCACCAGAAAAACGGTACAGAGCAGTGGCGAAGAGGTCTGAGCCGCCAGCACCAGGCAGGGCAGGGCCAGGGTGAGGCCGAAAGCGCCGAAGCGCACCCGGGCGAACTGCGCACTCCAGCCGTTGCGCAGCAGCCAGTCCGACAGCATCCCGGCTCCGATAACGCCGAGGAAGGACGCGCCGTGCATAAAAATGCCGACCGTGCCCATGACCCCCAGAGACATGCCGCGCGCCTCGACCAGATAGGTCGGAAACCAGAACAGAAACATCCACAGCACGTAGGCATAACACATAAAGGCCAGGGTCACGGTCAGCAGCGAGGCGCTGGAAAACACGGTCCACAACGGCAGCGGAACGGCCGGACGGGACGGCAGGTTTGATTCGATATAGGCGCGTTCCGCTGCATCAATCTTTGGATGCTCACCGGGCGTGTCCGTGGAAGACCACAGCCACACCGCCGCCCAGACAAAGCCGAGCAGGGCGTTAAAATAGAAGACGAGCTGCCAGGAGAAGTGGAGAATAATCCAGGTGGTGAGCGGGTAGGCAATCATTTGACCGACCGTCACGCCGGACACGCTCAGGGTCTGGGCGCGGCCAAACTCGGCCCGCGGAATCCAGCGGGCGTTGACCGAGGTCAGCGCCGGAATGGTCACGGACTCAAACATGCCGACCAGAAAACGCGCGCTGAGCAGCAGCCAAAAGGCGGCAATGGCCGGCGGGGTCAGGGCCGTGAAAAGCGAGAAACCACAAAAGGCGAGGGCCAACACCTTCCGCGCGCTCCAGCGGTCGGCCACCAGGCCGCCCGGCAACTGGAGCACGGCGTAGCCGACCAGGAAGGCGGAGAAGACCATTCCGAACTCGCTCTTGCTCCAGCCGGAGTCGGCCATGATAACCGGCGCGGCAACAGAGATATTCACCCGGTCGATGTAGTTGATGATGGTTCCGGAGAACAGCAGCCCTACGATCCTATACCTGACCGGCCTCGCCATGGTCCCTCCTTGTATGATGACCGGTGTCTGCGCCCTTTGCACCGAACGCCCCGCCGTGGCCCCTGGGTGGTCCGGTGTCGAACCTGCCATGCGAGTGCCATGTATGATAGATGCGTGCCTGTGGGTCAAGCACAGGAGAAGAGGAGCACCCTCAATGCAACCGACCGGTGTGGTGATTAACCGAGAGAGTTGGCTGCTCTTGATGGAAGAACCCGTGTACTCCGTCCGGTTTATTGACCGTGAAGGCACACAAGAGCTGGCCGTTGTCAGCCGGGTCGAAGACCTGGACTGGTTTATCGACGCGCCCCTGCCGCTCAGCCTGAGCCTGTGTCCGTGGCAGAGCCCAAAGGGGATATGGGTGGTGGCCATCGGCTACCAACTGCACCCGACGGTCGGGGGGAGCAAGGGCGGCGTGTTTTATCTCAACCCGAGACAGGCGAGCGACACCGCTATTCTGCACAAGCTCGTCCGACAGGAGAAGCTGACGGTTATCCTGCTCAGCGACGATACCGGACTGCACTACACCGTGTCCGTTCCCCTGTCTCCGCCGCAACTGGAGCGCTGGCAGGCGGCCGTGGCCCGGCTCGGTCCGCCCGCGGCGGACGCGCTGAGTGATGCGGAAGAAGACCCGGCTTTCAATCGTGCGCTTCAGGCGTTTCAGGCGCAGTATAGTGCGGACGATGTGCTCGAAGAAAAATCGCTCGCCTGAGCCGACTGGCCCACACGATTGACAGCTACACGGCAAGGGTGAAAGGCTGGGCCGGCTTGGAGGGGAAACATGGCGGACGCTGCCGCATTCCATTCACAACCCATCGATATTCAGGAGAACGACCCTTTTGAAGCCCTCTTTTCAAGCGGGCTGACCGATGGGCTGCCGGTTGTTCCGCCAACCGCAGAGCGCGTTATGGCGCTGCTCGCCGCAGTGGACCGCGACCCGCAAGAGGTCTTGGGGACGGTGGGGCCCAACTACGGACCGGCCAGTCTTGAAAAAGTTGCGATTAATGCGGTGATGGCGGGATGTCAGGCGTCGTATTTTCCGGTTGTCGTTGCCGCAGTGGAGGCCTTGTGTGAAGAACAGTTTGCGGCCCACGCTATTAACGTCACCACATTCTCGGCCACCCCACTGACGATTATTAACGGTCCCATACGTCATGCCATTGGGGTGAATTGCGGGCATAATGCCCTGGGCCATGGATTTCGGGCGAATGCCACCATCGGGCGCGCGCTGCGCCTGATTATTCTCAACATTGGCGGCGCAAAGCCACAAGAGATTTGCAAGGCAACCCTGGGGCATCCGGCCCAATTCACGTTCTGTATTGGCGAGGCCGAAGAGGAGAGTCCGTGGGAGCCGCTGCACGTAGAGAAAGGTTTTCGTCCGGAACAGAGTACCGTCACCCTGTTTGGTGGTCACTCCCCGCTTCAGATCAATGACCATGCCAGTCGCAGTGCAGAGCAGTTGGCCCTCTCGCTGGGCTGGACTATGGCCTCGGTCTGGAATCACAAGAATTTTCCGGTGTTCTCGGATACGGCGCTGATTGTCGGACCGGAGCATGCCAAGACCTTTGCCCAGGATGGATGGTCGAAAAATGATCTGCGTCAATTTTTATATGAACACATTCGTCGCCCGCTACGCGAACTGCGGCCTGGGGTCAACGGCGGAGAGGGCGCTGGCGTGAGTATGCTGGCTGGCGTCAACACCCAGACCGAACCGCCGACTGATGACACCCTCTATCCGAAGTTTCCCGCCCCGGAGAGTCTTCTTATTGTGGTCGCGGGTGGAACGGCCGGCCGTTTTTCTGCGGCTGTTCCAGGCCTGGTCCGGGGGAGTTCCGGGAGTACCATCACCACAAAAGAGATTCATGCCTAAGAAAGGAGAAATGTATGGGAACCGTATTACTGGACCCGACCTCGCAGGCCGACCAATCGCCCAAAGCCTTTGCGACCCGGCTGGACAGCCTGTCCGGTACCACGATTGGTCTCTTGGATATTAACAAGGCCAAAGGCGTATTCTTCCTGGACCGCCTGGAAGAAATCCTGCGCGAGCAGTACGGCGTCAAGGAGGTGCTGCGGCGGACGAAACTGACTCCGGGTCGGCCTGCGGCTGAAGCTATTCAGCGGGAGCTGCAAGAAAAGTGCGACGCCGTCATTGAAGCGCTCAGCGATTGAGGCGGCTGCATATCGTGCAGTTCGCACGATGTCATCGCGCTGGAAGAGAGAGGGGTTCCGACTGCAAATATCACGACCACGGAGTTTCTGAGCGCCGCCCACGCCCAATGTGCGGCCCTTGGTATGCCTCAGTATGAGCCCATTCTGGTCCCGCATCCTATTCAGCCCAAGCTCGAGGATGAAGTCCGCGTGCTGGCCGACCAGGTTATGGACCAGATTGCTGGCAAGCTGCTGAAACACAAAGAGCAGCAGGCGGCCTGAACCTTTGAGCGTAAGCCGGGTACGCTCGCCCTTATGAGTCACACCGTTATTGCAACCGGCCTGGCCTTCCCGGAAGGTCCGGTCTGCGACCCGGACGGCAGCGTGTATTGTGTGGAAATCCGTGGGGGCCGCGTTCGGAAAATTGCGCCTGACGGAACACTCTCCACCTGCGCCACTCCGGGCGGTGGTCCGAACGGGGCCGCCCGAGGGCCGGACGGAGCCCTCTACGTCACGAATAACGGCGGCTTTCGCTGGCGCGAGGGGCTGCCCATTGGACCGGCTGCGGACTACGAGACCGGACGCCTTGAGCGGATTGACACCCAGGGCAAGGTCGAACGCTTATATACCTCGTGTGACGGCGTGCCACTCAGCGCGCCAAACGATCTGGTGTTTGATGCCGAGGGGAATTGCTATTTTACCGATCCGACCCAGCGCGACCCCGCGCGGCCTGAACCAATGGATGCGCCAACGCGGCGCCAGGGCAGCGTCTACTACGCCAGTCCGGATGGGACCCGGATTCGGCGCGTCGCTACCAATCTGCAACATCCAAACGGTATCGGCCTCACCCCGGACGGTAAAACCCTGCTCGTGGCGGAAACCTTTGCCGCCGGCCTGTGCGCCTTTCCCATTCTTGCCCCAGGCGAACTCGGCCAGCGCCGGCCATTCTGTCAACTGCCGGCCGGCCATTATCCCGATGGCTTTTGTCTGGATGAAGCCGGCTACGTTCTGGTCTGTGGTGTGCTGGGAGGGGGCATTCTTGTCTTTGACCCGCACGGGCGGCAGGTCGATCGGATTCCGAGCGAGGACAGGGCGGTCACGAATATCGCCTTCGGCGGTGTCGATTCGAGGACTTTGTATATTACGGAGTCGGGGCTGGGCCGGGTGGTAGCCATGGAATGGGAGCGGAGGGGGTTGGAACTGTTGTAAGAAGCAGGCCCCCCTCCCTAACCCTCCCCTCCAGGGGGAGGGAATTTTCTGCTCCCTCTCCCCTGGAGGGAGAGGGGAGGGGCGAGGGGGAAGAGCGGAAGCCTACAGATTGGTCCGATAGTCCTGTTCGACAAATTCATCAATCTTGTTGGCCATGCCGGCATCGCCGCCCATCTTGGCGGCCAGAATTTTGCCGAACGAAATTTTCAGGCGCTCCTCCCACGTATCGGGCTTCCAGAGTTGTGACCGGATAAACGCCTTGGCGCAGTGGTAGAACACCTCTTTGATATGGACCCGGATGGCCACCACCGCGGGTTTGCCACGCGCGGACAGGCGCTCCAGGACTGCCGGGTCGGCCGTGAGCTCGGCCGTGCCATTGACCCGCATGGTTTCCGGCGTGCCCGGCAGCAGGAAAATCAGGCCGATATGGGGGTTCTCAATGATATTGGTCAGCCCGAAGACCAGCTTGTTGCCGGCCCGGTCCGGGATGAGCAGCGTGTGGGCATCCTCGATACAGACAAACCCCGGCCCGTCCCCTTTGGGCGAGACATCCTGATTCCCTTCGGCATCCGCCGTGGCGAGCAGGAGAAACGGCGAGCGGGCGATGAAGTCCATGCACGACTCGTCCAACTCGGTCCAGAGCTTATGCGGGACAAGCTCGCTCGGCGATCCAATGCGTTCACGAAGCTGTTCCACACTCGTAATTTGATGCGGGTCTGCGCTTGCCGTCATGTCCGTCTCCTTTATCCAGTCCATTGTCCCTTCCTTTCTACGCAAAACGCGATAAAGTGCAAGCTTCATTCTCAGGGAAATAAGGAGGCAGACGGATGGCGGATCTCAATATCGAAGTCACAAACCGGGTCGGCATTCTGACCATGAATCGTCCCGATAAGCTCAACGCGCTCACCAGAGACATGAACCAGGCGGCGGTGGCGGCGCTGCGCGAGATGTCGGCAGACCCCGAGGTGGGCGCGGTTGTGCTGACGGGCGCGGGTCGGGGTTTTTGCGCGGGGGGCGATGTGTCAGCCATGCAGAAGGGGGAGGAAATCGGCACCCGGGATTCCACCCTTGAGCAGCAGGTCGACGAACTCCGCGAGGGTCATACCTGGCCCTGGCTGCTGCACCACATGCCCAAGGTCACGATTGCGGTCATTAACGGCCCGGCTGCCGGCGCCGGTTTGGGTATCGCCCTGTCGTGCGACCTGCGTTTTGCCTCCGACCGGGCCCGGCTTGGGACGGCCTACGCGCGGGTGGGCTACGGCGGCGACTACGGCACGACCTGGCAGCTCAGCCGTCTGGTCGGCCAGGCCAAGGCCAAGGAGTTGTTCTTTTTGCCGGACATGATTAACGCGGATGAAGCCCTGCGGATCGGTCTGGTCAACCGCGTCTTTGACCACGACCGGCTCATGAACGAAGCGCTGGAACTGGCCGAACGGATCGCCGCCGGCCCCCTGGTCAGCTACCGCTATATGAAGGCCAACGTCAACGCCGCGGGTGGGGTGGATTTTCGGACCATGCTCGACCGGGAGGCGGAAACGCATCTGCGCTGTGGCCAGACGGAAGATCATCAGGAAGGCGTCAACGCGTTTATGGACAAACGGCAACCGGTCTTCCGGGGCCGTTAAGGATGATAAGGAGGGACAGTATGGCTGCTCAACTCGATCCGCAGTTGCTCGCCGATGGATTTGTTTTTCTCGAAGGCCCGCGCTGGCACGACGGTAAACTCTGGGTTTCCGACATGTTTGCCGAGACAGTGCTCACCGTGGATGCGCAGGGCAATACCGAGTTGGTCGCAACGGTGCCGCAGCGTCCGTCGGGACTGGGCTTCCTGCCGGACGGCCGCCTGCTCATCGTCTCCATGCACGATAAAAAACTGCTCCGGCAGGACCCGAACGGCCTCGCGGAAGTCGCGGATGTCTCGGCGCTCGTCCGGGGCGATATCAACGATATGGTCGTTGATGCCCAGGGCCGGTCCTATATCGGGAGCTTTGGCTACGACCTGATGGGTGGCGAAGAAGCCAAGCCGGCCAATATCGTCATGGTCACGCCGGACGGACAGGCCCGCGTGGTCGCGGACGGTCTGGGCTTCCCGAACGGCAGCGTGATCAGCCCGGACGGGGGCACTTTCATTGTTGCCGAGACGTTTGCGAACTGTCTGAGCGCTTTCAGTATCGCCGCCGATGGTTCGCTGTCGGACCGGCGCGTATTTGCCCAACTGGGGGAAGCGACCCCTGACGGGATTTGTCTGGACGCCGAAGGGGCGGTCTGGGTGAGTTCGTTCGGGGGCGGTGAATTTCTTCGGGTCAAAGATGGCGGAGAGGTCACGCATCGTGTTCCTGTCCCGGACAAACGGGCCGTTGCCTGCATGTTGGGCGGGGAAGGGCGGCGGACGCTCTTCATGCTGACCGCGGCCACAAGCGTGGAGGAGCTGGCCCAGGGGAAGTCCGAGGCTGCTATCGAAACGGTCCAGGTTGAGGTGCCGGGTGCCGGATTGCCCTGAGCCGACGCCATGCCCTCTTGGGACGTGTAAGGCAGGTGAACGTGTTGAGCGGCTTGGCCTCCCCCCGCGCCGGCCGGACACCCGGCCCGACCGGGCCGTAGGGGCAGGCAGCCTATTGTAGTACCGTGTCTACCTTAAAATGATGCATCGTGCTCTCGTTCGTCCTGAGCGTCGCCGCGTGAGCGGCAAAGTCGAAGGGCGCTCCCCGTGCAGGTCTTCGACTTCGCTGGCGCTACGCTCAGACTGAACGGAGGGGGCAACCGGCCTCTTCTTGTGCACCCTTTTAGCCTGGACCCGGTAGTAGGGTGCGCCCTGCGCACCAGCCCCCTCATACGCCTCACACGTCTTGTAGGGACAACCCCCTGTAGTTGCCCGCCGGCTGATTTCCCTGGCACGCCGGCCAGCGTCGGGGCGACCGGCCGGTCGCCCCTACCGTACCGCCGTTATCACAAAGTTCTGTTGCGCTTCCTGCCACTCCAGCGTGACACTCTCGCCCGGACTCGGAAACTCCGCCACCGTGCAACTGCCGGCCACGTCTTTCACGAACTCCGCCCCCAATGTCGTCACCCGCACCCGCGCCTGCCCGAACGCCACGTCGTCGGCGACGGCTACCACATCGTGCTCGCCGTCGCCAAGCAGGTTCCAGTTGAACAGCAGGCCAAAGCCGTTGTCCGCGTCGCCACACACCGTCGTGGTGTCCGTCCGCGCCATGCCGTAGGCCGCCGGCTGGGTCTGCCCGTTGAGGCGCACCTCAACCCGCTCGGCCTCACATACCCAGCCCGAAATCAGCCCGATGCCGCTCTGAAACGAGTTCGGGCTCGGGTTCTCCAGAAACCCCAGGCCGGCTGTCCCGGCCTGGATCGCCCCGGTCGGCGCGCTGCCGGCCGCGATCACGAAGTTCTGCTGGGCTGTCTGCCACACCAGGCGGACGCGCTGACCGGCCTGCGGAAAGTCCTCGACCACGCACGCCCCCTCAGCCCCCGGCACGAACTCCTCGCCCAGCGTCGTCACCGTGACGGTCGCCCGTCCGAACTCTTCCCCGTCGGCCAAGGCCACCACGGTATGCGTGCCGTCGCCGAGCAGGTTCCAGTTGAACAGCAGGCCAAAGCCGTTGTCCGCGTCGCCACACACCGTCGCGGTGTCCGTCCGCGCCGTGCCATAGGCCGCCGTCTGGGTCTGCCCATTGAGGCGCACCTCAATCTGCTCGGCCTCACACACCCAGCCCGAAATCAGCCCGATGCCGCTCTGAAACGAATGCGGGCTCGGGTTCTCCAAGGCCCCCTGGAGCGGGGTGGACGTCGGGACCGGCGGCGACGCGGCAGCCCGGACCGGCGGCGACGCGAAGGTCACGTTGCCGCCGCTGTTCCCGCCGCCGCTGTTCGCCGGGGCCGGCGGGGGGTCGGCGTAGTCGATATAGCCCACCCCTTCGCTCTTCACGAGTGTGGCATTCACGGCCGCGGTCGCCACTAAGCGCAGGGTCTTCAGCCCGGCCTCCGGCACCGCGGTCAGCACCGGCACATCGACCCGCTTGTGCTCCTCGCCTACCGCAAAGACGAGTTGGCCCGTCGTCTCGGTGTAGTGCAGCCCGGCCTGCGCACTCTCCGCGCGGGTCGTGTAGGCGACCGAGACCGCCCCGTCCGCGGCCTGCACAGCCCGGTTCAGCCCCACCCGGAACGCCATCTGGCCTGTCGGCCCGCCGATCGTGACCAGCGTCTGCGCCTCGGACACGGACACCTCTACGGGCGCCACCGTCTCGCCGGTGTCGCTGTCCTCGGGCGGTGAGTCGTTGGCGACCACCGGGGCCTCCACCGGGGCCTCCGGCTCGTCGGTGTCGCCGTCCCCAGGAGATTGCTGGACAACCGAGGTTAGTGCCGACCGTGTCGTCGTCGATGACCATGATCTGCAGGGTCACCCCACTGGTCGGGTGCCGAGCAGCGTCACCCGCGGCTCTGACGATCAATAGATACTCGTCGTTCTCTGTGTCGGCATCCTGGCGCGCCAGCAGCTGGATGGTCTGGGGGGTGTTCCGGTTGGAGATGGTAAAGTTGGTCAGTCCACCCCGCCATTTTGTCTCGTTGGAGTCGGGCAGGTGGCTGTTAATCCACACCCGCTGCCAGTCCTTGTTGTTCCTACCGTCGTGAGCCCCAGTGTAATGAGCGTGGTTGTATCGTGTGAGCCTGACAATCGGGATCAGTACCCTGTCGTTATTGTTATTGCTCTCAAATAGCCATCCCTGGTTTTTATGAACCTGGATCATCAGGTCGGCGGTTTGGCCCTCGTTGATGGTGATGACGCGGACGATGCGGCTTTCCTTTCCGTCCGCAGCATCTGTATGGGTGAAGAGTGACGCAGTGCCCGCGCCGCTGAAAGTGAAGAGATAGTCTTCTGTGTCTCGTCCTTGTGAAGAGGCCGTGCGGGCTTCGAGCAGCAGCGCCAGGACAAAGAGGGCCAGAATGAACGCGCGCTGCATCATTCCCCCCCCCCCCCCCCCCCCCCCCCCGCAGCCGGGCGGTGGCGTTATGGGCAGGGTGTAGACGCTCCGGGAACGAATCCTGCAACGCGAACATGGCTGACCTCCTTGCTTGGCATACCAAATGTACGCATCCAGATAGCGCACATGCCGCCGCCAGACAACCCTGAGACGCCAGCGTCTCGCCCGCCTCGGACATGTGAGGCAGGTGAGGCCGGGGGAACAGAGCGACCGCCCGCCGCCCCCCCGAGTGCAAATCACGCTGCTATGGAGCCACTCGTCATTCCTGCGAAAGCAGGAATCCAGCCCCCTCACCCTAGCCCTCTCCCTCCAGGGGAGAGGGAATGCCTGTTGTAGGGGAACCCCCCTGTGGGTGCCCGTCCGCTACACGACGGTGACAACTGCCCGAGAGCAAATCACGCTTCCGTATAGCTCGCCGTTCCCTTCCGTAGGGTGCATCCCATGCACCACCTGCCTGGTGTGCAGGGTGCACCCTACGAGAGTCCGGGCCGAGGGCAGACGAGTAGCGCTCCAACCCGTCCAAACAAAAAATACTAAATTTCCCCCGAACTCAGTTTGTCATAATGGAAGGAAAGGAGGGGAGAATATCTGACTGATTGCACCCACATCCAACACTCACCACGCTACACTCCAGAAAGAATCATTTATAGGTCCTGAGCCTAACACCTGGAGCCTGGAAGCGCGCCTTGGCCGCCGCCCGCCCCCGTTCGTCGGTCGGCTTAGCGTAGCGTCATCCGACAGGGAGAATACGCTGCACACGTCCCAGGAGGGGAAGCGAAGGCCCCAAACCCTAGCCGCCCGTTTCGCCATGCGCTACTCTCGGGGCATGGCAGAAACGATCTTTCTGAAAATTATTGCCGGCGAGATTCCGTGTCACAAAGTCTATGAAGACGACCAGGTCTTCGCCTTTCTCGATATTGGTCCGTTGAGCCGCCGGCCATACCCTGCTCATCCCAAAAGAGCCGGCAGAAACGCTCGACCGGCTCTCGGATGAAGCCGCGGCGGCCCTTGGCCGGGTTTTACCCCGGCTGAGCCGGGCCGTCCTCAAAGCCACCGGGGCCACGGCGTTCAACGTCCTGCAAAATAACGGCGCCAGCGCACACCAGGCCGTGCTGCACGTCCACTTCCATATTATTCCCAGATTCCCGGGTTCGGCCGAGGGCGCGGGGCTCGGCATTGAGTGGCCGGCAGGCACGCTGGACAACGAAACGGGCCAGCAACTGGCGGCCGATATCGCAGCGGCCCTGGCCAAGGAGTAAGTTGACGTCCTTGGTTGACGCGCTGGCGGGGCGGTCATACACTCCCGACATGTTGAGCCGACATGCGGACCAATGAGAGAAAGAGGAGGAGACAGCGTGCCAGCCTCTGAAGCAGTCACCCGAGGGATACGCATCAGCGTGGAAACCCAATACGACCCGACCCGCTCTTCTCCTCAGCAGAGCCAGTGGTTCTTCCTGTACACCATCCGTATCACCAACGAAGGGTCGGTCACCGCTCAGCTCATGACCCGTCATTGGATCATTACCGACGCGACCGGTCATGTGGAGGAAGTCAAAGGACCCGGTGTGGTGGGCGAGCAGCCCGTCCTGGCGCAGGGCCAATCCTTTGAGTACACCTCGGGCTGTCCGCTGACGACACCCTTTGGCTCCATGCGCGGCAGCTATCAGATGACCACGACTGACGGCGAGCAGTTTGATGCGGAAATCGCCGAATTTATTCTACGCGAACCGCACGCCATGCACTGAGATTCGGTCGGACTCAAAGGACACAGACATGACTTCTTCGATTGGCTTTATCGGACTGGGCCGGATGGGCCTGCCCATGGCGCAGCATCTGCTCAAGGCCGATTTTCCTCTCGCGGTTTTTATCGCACGGCCTCACGGGCCGATGCTTTGCGCCAAAACGGAGCGCAGTGGGCCGATTCTCCCCGCGAGCTGGCCGCGCAGTCCGATATTGTGATCAGCATTATTGCCGATGATGCCGCGCTCCGGGCGATTGCGCTGGTGAGAACGGCATTCTGGCCGGCCTCAAGCCGGACGGGATTCATGTTGATATGAGTACCGTCTCACCCGATGTGACCAGAGAACTGGCGCCGCGGTATCACGACCGGGGAGCGCATTTTGTGGCCTCGCCGGTTTTTGGCCGACCAGAGGCCGCGGCCGCGGCAAAACTGTGGATCTGTCCGGCCGGCCCGGCCGCGGCCATCGACCGTTGCCGGCCCGCGTTTGAGGCTATGGGGCAGGGAGTCATCGTGGTGGGTGAAGAGCCCCACCTCGCCAATGTCCTCAAGCTGGTGGGCAACTTTTTTGTGATTGCCGGCATTGAAACCATCAGTGAGGCGCTGACTTTGGCCGAGAAGGGCGGCTTGCAAAACGAGACCGTTCTGGAGTTGATCCGGGCGTTGCTGCCCGTGCCGCTGTTTCAAGGCTATGGCAGCCGGATCGCCAAACAGGAGTTTCTTCCTGCCGGCTTTGCCCTGGCGCTGGGACTGAAAGATGTCGGGCTGATGCAAAAGCTGGCCAAAGACGTGGCCGCGCCCCTGCCGCTGGCCGACCTGGCTGACAATCATTTGCGGGCCGCCTTTGCCAGAGGACGGGGCGACCTCGACTGGGGCGCGCTGGCGACTGTTATCCGAGAGATGGCCGGCCTCCCGTCCGGAGCCCCTGAGTAGCTGCCGCCGTTGAGTCGGTTAGGCCCTTTGGGTCCGACCCAAGAAACCCAAGCAACCCAACAGACTCAGTATGACAGCGGAGCAGAAAAAGAGCCGGGCCCTCCAGCTTGGCGCCGTTCTGCTCGGCCTCAGCCTGCTGGGGATTCTTTTCTGGAAGGTCGGCCTTGCTGAGGTCTCCCAGCATCTCTACCGCATTGGCTGGCTGGCTCCCCTGGTCCTGCTCCCCCAGAGCTTTGTGGCGCTGTTTGACGCCAAGGGTTGGGGCTATACCCTGGGCAACTCAGCGGCCGCCAGGCAGCTCTCCCTGCTTCAGCTTTCGCTGACCCGACTGGCCGGCGAGGCCATCAACAATCTGACCCCAACGGCGAATGTTGGCGGCGAGGCCGTCAAGGTCTATCTGCTGCGCCAACACGGCGTGGCCTCCGATGTTGGCGCGGCCTCGGTGGTCGCCGCCAAGACGGCCCTGACCGTCTCTCAGGTGGCCTTTATTGTGCTGGGCCTGCCGTTTTTTCTGTATCGCCTGGATATCGGCTACCATGCCTGGTGGATATTCGGCGCCGTTTTGGTCATGGCGTACGGGTTTGTGATGGTTATTGTACGCTGGCAGCAGCGGGGTCTGATTGAAAAATGCGTCGGCTGGCTACGGCGCCGATTTCCCGGCTGGAGCCGCCTGGCGCACTGGCAGGAGCGGGCCAAGCACATCGACGCGCATCTCTTTCATTTATACGACGGAGACGCCAAGGATTTCATTGCGGCCAGCCTGTATCACTTTCTGGGCTGGGCGGTTGGGGCGGTGGAAGTCTATGTGTTTTTGATCCTGATCGGCGCTCCGGTCAGTTGGATGGACGCCCTTATTATTGAGACCATGATTCAACCCGTCACAGCCGCGGCGTTGATTATCCCCGGCGCGCTGGGGGTACGGGAAGCGGGTGGGGTCTTCCTGTGCCGTCTGCTCGGTATTGAGGAGAGCGCCGGCCTGACGCTCATGCTCCTCAAACGCGCGCGTGAGGCCGTCTACAACGCGGTCGGCCTGCTCGTCCTGGCCCGCGCCGGCTACGCCTTCTTCCCGGAGAAAGCGTCCCCGACCTGATCCGCGGCCGACTCGTCGTCGGGTTAGAGCCAATAACGATACTGTGTCGCCACCCGTCATTCCTGCGGAAGCAGGAATCTAGCGCAAAATTCACATGAGTGTAGCGCCCAATGGCCTCCGCACGTTTCCCGATCAGTAGGGTGCGCCCTGCGCACCAGTAAAGGGGGTGCAGGGGATGCACCCTACGGAACTTCTGGAGAGCACCTCGCTACACCACGGAGGAAACTGCTCTAGCCCCCGACCCCCCGGCCTCTGGATGCCGGACCCCGGACACGGTCCGGGGTCCGGCATGACGGGCGCGTACCGGCATGGCTACGACTTATCGTTAAATGCCCTAGAACTCCAAGCCGGCCCGCACATAGTAAAACCCGCCGCCAAAGCCATAGGGTGTCAGTTCGGGGTATTTGGAGCCCAGGTCGCGCGCGTACGGGTTGCGGCGCGGATAGGTGTCGAACATGTTTTCTGCCCCCACCGCAAGGACCACGGCCTGGGTGAAGGGCAACGTCAGCAGGGTGTAGGAGGCTTCGACATCCATCAGCCAGCGCGCGCCGGCGGTCAGGAAGCGGGTGTTGGTGTTGGCGTGGGCTTCAAAGAATTCGTCGTAGAAATGGACGCGGGTCAGGAAGCGCCACGGCCCGGAGGTGTGATCCGCGGTCAGCGAGAAACGGAACTGCGGCAAGCCATCCTCTATCTGACGCACCTGCTTGGTATTGATGACATGCGGGTCGAAGCGGTCAAGGTTCAACCGGTTCCAGTTGCCGGCAAAGGTCAGCAGGGTGTCACCGACCCGGGTTGCCAGCGGATAGGTGGCCACGATATCGACCCCTTGCGCGGTCGTGTCAAACGCATTGGTGAAGTAGCGCACCGAGGTGAGGGTACTGGCGTCGGGAGCCAGGCGGTTGAAGGCTGCCCGCTGTGCGGCTGCGACTCTGAAATCCTGTGTCAGCCCGATGCGGTCCTGAATTTTGACCCGATAATAGTCGATGGTCAGGCTGAAGTCGCCGGCGGTGAACACGCTGCCCACGGAGTAGTTGACCGATTTTTCCGATTCCAGTGGCTGGCCGCCGAAGAAGGTCGCAACCGGGTGCTGCGAGGGGAAAATGCCCTGGTCGACCAGGCCGGCGGTGGTAAACTGCGAGTTGATTTTGCGGATGTTGGCCTGTCCCGGCGTCGGGGCACGGAAACCCGAACCGACCGAACCGCGCAGGGCCACCTCCCCCCATCCCTCCTCTGACAGGGAGAGGATGGACGGGGTCCAGCGGAAAGACGCCTTGCCGTTCAGCGACTCGCCGATGGCGCTGTCGAAGTTTTCATACCGTCCGGCCAGACCGAGTCTGAGGGAGGGCAGGACTGCGGCTTCCAGGTCCATATACAGCGCATAGTTGTTGCGCTCGAACACGCCGGCCGACTGCGGCGGGTAGCCCGCAA
The DNA here is from genome assembly GCA_965232605.1 of uncultured Binatia bacterium (SeqCode). Taxonomy (GTDB): domain Bacteria; phylum Desulfobacterota; class Binatia; order Bin18; family Bin18; genus Bin18. The sequence continues at coordinate 1,738,519 of CBDDQA010000006.1, forward strand.
ACCCGTTGGAGCCAATGGTAAAACCCTGACGTCTCAGGTTTTCATCGATAAACCAGGACTGCGCTTCCCCGGTTTTCTGCTCAAATTCCTCCAGGCGATACTCGAAGCCGAAGGCCACGTTCAGCGGCGAGTGGAAGAGGCCGATATCCAGGGGCCGGGCAATATCCAGGTTGAAGGTCCGATCAAACTGCGCGTTTGCACCCGGTCGGTATTTGGTAGGGATGGCGGTGCGCCGGGCGGCCAACTGCGGGTTGACGGTGTTGTGGATGAAGAAATCAATACTGTTGGAGCCGAAGCTGGCGCTGGCGTCGTATGACCAGCCGTTCAGCAAGCCGGAGGCGCTTTCCAGTTCCCCGCGCAGGCCAAAGGCAATGCTCCAGTCCCGGAGGTAGCCGCCAAAGCGCGGCGTAAACCCGCCGGGAAAACGCTGGTTGAAGAGAAAGCAGTGCTCGGGCAGATGCACACCGGTGTAGTCAGCCGCGGGGTTGGCCGGCACCGCCGGGCAGCCCAGGCCGGCGCCGGACAGGTCGGCCACCCGAACGGTGGGCGTGCCGTCGGCGAGCGGGTCGCCCCGGAATATCCCGCCGCGCGTGTTGGGATTACGGAAGAAAAAGCCGTTCTCCACCCTCCGCTCGGCATAGTTGCCAAAGGCGTACAGCCGGGCCTTGAGGGCCTCCAGGTCCAGGCCGAGATTGCCGAAGAACTTGTAGTCGTACTGGAGTTCGGGCGCGCCCCAAATCTGGGCCGCGGGGCGGCGCACGTGGGTATTGCCGGCCTCAATCAACCCGCGCGCATCCCGGCGCTGCACGCTACGGCTGGTTTCGTCGGCGTTCAGAAACTCGAAGCTGAAGTTGGCAAAACCCTTGTCGGTCAGCGGCAGGCCCAGGTTGGCGGCGACCTGCACCTTGTCCCCGTCACCGTGGTAGTGCTGGCCCCAACTGGTGTGGAGCGACAGGCCCTCGGTGGCCTCCTTGAGCTTGAAGTTCAGAATCCCGGCGATGGCATCCGAGCCGTACTGGGCCGCAGCCCCGTCGCGCAGCACTTCGACCCGTTCCAGGGCGATAGTCGGGATGACGGACAAGTCCGCGCCCTGGGAGCCGTGATTGATGCCGTCCGCGGCCAGGGCCACCACCGCAGAGCGGTGACGGCGTTTGCCGTTGATGAGGACCAGGGTGGCGTCGGACGGCATCCCGCGCAGATTGGCCGGCCGGATAAAAGTGGCGTCCTGGCTGATGGGATGCTGGGCGACATTATAGGACGGCACGGTCGCGGACAGCAGCGCGTCCATGTCCCGGATGCCATAGGTCTGCAAGTCCTCAGCCTGAATGATATCCACCGGCACCGGCGAGTCCTGGGCCGAGCGCCCGGCCAGACGCGAGCCGACCACCTGCAAAGTGTCAAGCCCGACGACCTCCGTGTCCTGCGGTCTGGCTGTCACTGCTCCCAGCAGGATGAAGAGCGCCACTACTCCCCAGCAGGGCCACCGCGTTATCTGCATCTTGCTCTCCGCTAGAACTCAAAGCCGGCCCGCACATAGTAGAAACCGCCGCCAAAGCCGTAGGGTGAGGAGGCCGGGTATTTTGCCCCGGCGAGACGTGCATACGGGTTTCTGGCCGGGTACTGATCAAACAGGTTCTCGGCGCCGAAGGCGAGGGTCAGCGCCCCCATGACCGGCAGGTTCATGAACCTGTACGAGAGTTCCGCGTCCACCAGCCAGCGTTCGCCGGCCTGTATGGGCAGGTCCCGCAGATAGGCCGCATAAAAACCGTCGTAGAAATGCAGCCGGGTCAAAAGCCGCCACGGCCCGTAGGTGTGGTCACTGGTGAGTGAGAAACGAAACTCCGGCAGATTGTCCTCCAACTGCCGCACCCGCGTATCGTCAATAATAGTCGGATTGCGGCTGTCAACCCTGGTCGTATTCCAGTTGCCCACAAAGGTGAACCGCGTGCTGCCGGCGAAGGTCTCCAGCGGGTAGGTCGCCACGAGGTCAACACCCTGCGTGGTGGTATCGAAATCGTTGGTAAAATATCGTACCCCGGTAAAACTGCTCGCGTCCGCGCTGCCTCGGGCCAGGAGCGTCGCGATATCCGATTCGGTCAGGGTCAGCGTCTTCGTCAACCCGATGCGGTCCTGCATCTTGATGCGGTAATAGTCGAGGGTCACGTCCAGCCTGCCCAGGCTGAAGACCGTGCCCACGGAATAGTTGACCGATTTTTCCGGCTCCAACGCCTTGCCGCCCTTCTGGCGCGCAATCGGGTCGGTCGGGGAGAGGGTGGCTTCGTCCGCCAGCCTGCCGTCGATGAGCGAGGTGGTCACATTGCGGATGTTTGCCTGGCCCACGGTCGGGGCGCGAAAGCCGGAGCCGACCGAGCCGCGCATGGCCAACTCCCCTCTGTCAGGGGGGATGGGGAGGGTCCAGCGGGCCGAGAGCTTGCCGTCCAGGGTATCCGCTATGCCTTCATACGCCTCATACCGCCCGGCCAGGCCGAGGGTCAGGTTTTTGATCACCTCGGCTTCCAGGTCGAGATAACCGGCATAACTGCCCCGATTGAACGTACCGGCATGCGTGGGGCTGAGGCCGGGAAAGCCGTTGGAGCCGATGCCAAAACCCTGACGGGCCAGGCTTTCTTCGATTTTCCAGGAGTTCGGCTCACCCGCGTTTGCTGAAAATTCTTCTTCGCGGTACTCCAGCCCAAAGGCCAGGTTCAGGCTGGAAGAGAAGAGGCCCAGGTCGAACGGCCTGGAGAGGTCGAAATTGAACACCTTGTCGAACTCGCTGTAACTGCCGGGTTTGTACGAGGTCGGAATGGCGGTTCGCAGATGGGCGAGCTGGGGGTTGATGGTGTTGTGCATGAAGAAATCAATGCTGTTTCGGCCGAAGCTGGCGCTCATATCGTAGCGCCAGCCGTCCAGCCTGTCGGACAGTGCCCCGCGCAGGCCGAAGGTGGCGCTCCAGTCCTGCATAGCGCCACCGAACCGTGGCGCAAAACCGCCCGGAAAGCGCTCGTTGAAAAGAAAGCAGTGGGCCGGCAGATTCACCCTGGTGTAGTCTGCGGCCGGGTTGGCCGGGACCACCGGACAGCCTTTGAGATTGTCGGACAGGTCGGCCACTCGGACCGTCGGCGTGCCGTCTTCAAGCGGGGCGCCCCGGAACACCCCGCTGCGGGTGTTGGGATTACGGAAAAAGAAGTGGCCCTCGGCCTGGCGTGCGGCATAGTTGCCAAACGCATACAGGCTCTGCCTGTCGGTCAGGTCCAGGCCCAGATTGCCAAAGAATTTGTAATGATACCGCACGGCAGGGGTGCCGAAAAATTGGGCCGGCTGACGAACGTGGTCGTTGCCGGCGGCAATCAGCCCCCGCGCATCGTTGCGCTGGACGCTGCGACTGGTCTCGTCTCCATTCATGAACTCGAAGCTGAGGTTGGCAAAGCCCTGCTCGGTCAACGGCAGGCCGAGGTTGCCGGCCACGCTCACCTTGTCGCCGTCGCCGTGATAGTTCTGGCCCCAGCGCGCCTCCAGCCTGGCCCCCTCGGAGTCGTCGCGCAGCACGAAATTCAACGCTCCGGCAATGGCGTCGGAGCCGTACTGGGACGAAGCGCCGTCGCGCAACACTTCCAGCCGCTTGAGCGCAATGGCCGGGATGACCGAAATATCGGCCCCCTGCGCGCCGTCCGAAATGCCGTTGCCCAGAAAAGTAATCACTGCGGCGCGATGCCGGCGCTTGCCGTTGACCAGCACCAGGGTGGAGTCGGGCGGCAGGCCGCGCAGATTGGCCGGACGGACCAGTGCGGCGGCATCGCCGGCACGCCTGTTGACGTTATAGGAGGGCACGCTGGCGGACAGCAGCGTGTCCATGTCCCGGATGCCGTAGGTCTGGAGGTCTGCGCCCTGGATAATGTCCACCGGCACCAGTGAGTCCTGGGCCGAGCGGCCGGCCACGCGTGAGCCGACTACCCTGAGTTCTCCGAGTTCTACGACTTCTTCTGGCAGCTCTGTCTCTTGCGCTGCTGTTGCGACCGGCTCTGGCTGGTCCGCAGCCTGGGCGCCGGTCGGCGCGGCTCCCAGGCTGATACCCAGAGCGACCATCACACTGTACATCCTCATTCCCGGCCTCTTTATCTGTGGCCCTCCCTCTTACCGCCTTGAGGACAAAAATAAAGGGGGACGGGCCTCATGCCCGTCCCCCTTATCGCGACTATTTATCGCAACGATGCTCGGACCGTGCTTAGAACTCGAAGCCGGCCCGCAGATAGTAGAACCCGCCGTTGAAACCGTAGGGTGAGGTTTCCGGGTATTTCAGGCCGGCGCCAGTCGCTTGCGGGTTCCGACGCGGATACTGATCAAAGATGTTTTCCGCACCGACCGCAAAGGTGGCCGCCTCCATGAACGGCAGGTTCAGGAAGGTGTACGAGAGTTCCATATCCATCAGAAAGCGCTCGCCGGCATTAAAGCCGAAGCTGCTATCGGTCGGGTAGTCGCGGAAGCGGTCATAGTAGTACAGACGGGACAGGAAGCGCCACGGCCCCCAGTTGTGATCGGCCGTCAGTGAGAACCGGAACTGCGGCAAGCCCTCTTCGATTTGTCGTACGAGCTTATCACTGATGAACTCTGGAGTCCGGCTGTCCACCTCGGTCTTATTCCAGTTCGCGACAAGCGTGAATTGGGTGAAGCCAGCAACCGATTGCAACGGATAGGTCGCTACCACGTCGACGCCCTGGGTGGTGGTGTCAAAGTCGTTGGTGTAGAAGCGGAGCACCGAAATCTGATTCGGTCCGACTGCGGCGTCGAATTCCGCCCGGCTGATCCCCCGCTTGGCGAGTTCGTCCGCCACATTAAATCGGCTGCTGCGGACGATGCGATCCTGCATTTTGATCCGGTAGTAGTCGACGGTGACATCGACCTCGGCCACGTTGAAGACAATGCCGGCCGAGTAGTTGACGGATTTTTCCGGGGTCAGATCGCTGGCGCCGAAGAAGCCCGAGGCCGGATGGTGGGCCGGAAACGTGGCGTCGTCCACCAGCCCGCCAAGGTCGGCGTCAAAGGAGGTGGTGATTTTGTTCACATTGGCCTGGCCGGGTGTGGGGGCGCGGAAACCCGAGCTGACCGCCCCGCGCATGGCCAGCATTTCCAGCGCCTGCCACCTGGCCGACACCTTGCCGTTGACGGACTCGCCGATCGGCTCGTCAAAGTTCTCATACCGCCCGGCGACGCCCAGGGTGAGGGACCGGATCACTTCGGCCTCCAGGTCCATATACAGGGCGTAGTTATTCCGCTCATAATCGCCGATGATGTTGGGTCCGAATCCGGTGAAACCGTTCGAGCCGACACCGAGGCCCTGCGCCGTCAGCCGGTTTCCGGGGGCCACATACCAGGCGTTTTCCCCACCGAGTTTCACCTCGTACTCTTCGATGTGGTACTCGAAGCCAAAGGCCATGTTCAGCGGCGAGTGGAAGAGGCCGAGGTCGACCGGACGCGAAACGTCCAGGTTAAACGTCTTCTCAAGCTGGGAGACGCCGCCGGGCCGGTATTCCGTCGGAACGGTCCGGTTGACCGCCAGGAGTTGGGGGTTGATGGTATTGATCATGAAATAGTCAACGCTGTTCTCGCCGAAGTAGGCGCTGACGTCGTAGGACCAGTCGTTGAGCAGCGCATAAGCGCCCTCCAGGTCTTCCAGCGTTCCACGCAGGCCAAAGGCGATGCTCCAGTCCTGCACATACCCGCCGAAGCGCGGGGTGAAGCCGCCCGGAAACTGGGTGTTGAATATGGCACAATGGTCGGGCAGCGACACGTTCGAGTAGTCGGCTGCCGGGTGCTTCTGCACCTCGGGGCAACGGCTGGACAAGCCGTTTTCGAGCAAATTGCCGCCCTCCGAGATGGGCCTCGGGTCGAAATCGTCTCCGATGTCAATAACTTTGTGGAGGTTGCCGGGACCGCGGAACACCCCGCCGCGCGTATTGGGATTGCGGAAGTAGAAACCACCCTCGACCTTGCGCTCTGCATAGTTACCGAAGGCATAGAGGCGGCTGTTGATTTCCTCCAGGTCCAAGCCCAGGTTGCCGAAGAATTTGTAGTCGTATTGAATTTCGGGCGCGCCCCAGATCTGCGCCGCCGGCCGCCGCACGTCCATATTGCCGGCCTCGATCAAGCCCCGCGCGTCGCTGCGCTGTACGCTGCGGCTGGTTTCGTCCACGTTGTTGAACTCGAAGCTGAAGTTGGCAAAGCCATTCTCGGTCAGCGGTACGCCCAGGTTGGCGGCCACGTTCACCTTGTCGCCGTCGCCGTGGTAGTTCTGGCCGTAGCTCGTCTGCACGGTCAGGCCCTCGGTGTCTTCCCTGAGTCTGAAGTTCAGCACGCCGGCAATGGCGTCTGAGCCGTACTGGGCCGCGGCTCCGTCGCGCAGGACTTCAACGCGCTCCAGGGCAATGGACGGGATGTTGGAGATATCGGCCCCCTGTGATCCTCTGGAATTCGGAGCACCCAGGAAGTTAATCACCGAGCCACGGTGGCGGCGTTTGCCGTTGACCAGGACCAGGGTGGAGTCCGGCGGCAGACCGCGCAGCGTGGCCGGCCGAACAAAGGTAGCCTCGTCGCTGATGGGCTCCTGACTGACATTATAGGAGGGGACGGTCGCGGACAGCAGGGAGTCCATGTCCCGGATGCCGTAGGTCTGTAAGTCTTCGCCCTGAATGACATCGACCGGCACCGGCGAATCCTGAGCCGAACGACCCGCTACACGCGAGCCGACCACCCTGAGTTCTCCAAGTTCCAGGACCTGTTCTTGCGACCCTGTGTCCTGTGCCTCGGCCGGCTCTTGTGGCTCCGCCTCTTGTGCACCGACCGCAGATGCCCCCGTCAAGGCCAATACACTTGCGAGAAGATAGGGCTGCCACCACTTCATTTTGCTCATGCTGCTTCCCTCCCTCAGAATTTTTTCTCTACCTATAATGTACACACTTCAGAATTTTTTCTCTACCTAACGTACACTGTGAGCGGACTCAGACCATACACTGGATAGACACATCTGAGAAGAGCCGGACGAGCGTACTTCGGCTTGCTATTTTCTCCCAAATGTCCCGGTCTGTCTACTGGGGATATGGGCCTGTTGTCCCTTGCCCCAACCCATAGGAAAGCGCTGTGTGAAACACTACTCGCTTTCCTTCTTTTCCCATGTATAATACATGCCTTCGGCAGAACCGCAGCGCTCCTGAGGGCTGTGGCGGGGAAGGAGAGATGCACGCATGCGTACCTTGTTTTTGAATCCGCCTGCATATGAAAATTTTGATGGGGGAGCAGGCTCACGCTATCAGGCGACCCGTGAGGTCTGGTCGTTCTGGTATCCGACCTGGCTGTGTTATCCGGCCGGCATGATAGAGAACAGCCGCGTTCTGGACGCGCCGCCCGAAGGACTGAACCAAGCCCAGACCGTTGAGATCGCCAAAGAGTACGATTTTGTCGTGCTGCACACCAGCACGCCGTCGGTGAAACTGGACGCGCAGACCGCAGAGTTGATCAAGGAAAAAAATCCGGACTGCCGCATCGCGTTTGTAGGCGGTCAGGCCACGGCTGAGCCGGAGAAGACCTTACAGATTTCTGAAGCCATCGATATTGCCGCGCGCAAAGAGTTTGACTACTCCATGAAAGAGGTGGCCGAGGGCTGGGACTGGAAGGACATCCGCGGTATCAGCTATCGCCAGGATGGACAGATTCATCATAATCTTGAACGACCGACGCTGACCGATGATGAACTCGACCAGTTGCCCTTTGTGACCCGGATTTATGACCGGGATTTGGACTTTCGCAAGTATAACAGCCCGTATTGCCAGTATCCCTATGTGTCGCTGTACACCGGCCGGGGCTGTCCGGCGCGCTGCACGTTTTGTCTGTGGCCGCAGGTGACCACCGGCCATTCCTACCGCACTCGCTCAGTGGGCAACGTCATTGAGGAAGTGCAGGAAATGAAGCGTCTCTTTCCGGGTATGAAGGAGGTCTTTTTTGATGACGATACGTTTACGGCCGACCCGAAACGGGCGCGGGAGATCGCAAAGAAAATGGGCGCCATGGGCCTGTGCTGGTCCACTAATGCGCGCGGCAATGTTGACTACGAGACCCTCAAGGTGCTGAAAGACGGCGGGCTGCGGCTGTTTGTGGTCGGCTATGAGTCGGGCAACGCGGCCATTCTCAAGAATATTAAAAAAGGCGTGGCCCTCGAAACCTCGCGGCGGTTTACTCGGGACTGCCACACGCTTGGCATTTTGATCCACGGCACCTTTATTCTGGGCCTGCCGGGGGAAACCCGCGAGACCATGCAGGAGACCATGCGTTTCGCCCGGGAGATGAATCCGGAGACCATTCAGGTCTCTTTGGCCTCCCCCTATCCCGGCACCGCCTTTTACGATTTCGCCCTCGACAACGGCTATATCAAGGCCGAGGACATGGTGGGCGAGTCGGGCTATCAGCAGTGCGTGATCAACTACCCGAACCTGTCCGGGGAAGAAATTTTTGAAACGGTTGAGAAATTTTACCGCTCGTATTACCTCCGCCCGCGCTATATCTTCAAAGCCGTCAAAAAGATGGCGCGTGACCCGGAGGAGCGGAAACGGATGTGGCAGGAAGGCAAAGATTTCTTCCGCACCATGCGGAAACGGCGAGAGATGAACGTCACGTCTTCTCCGGCTGCCTGATGAGTCCGGGACGTGTGTGGTTAGCAGGGGGTGGCGAGTCGGGCCTTTCCCGAGCCCCGTCAAAGATCCGGGTGGGTGCCGGGCGCGACCGTCCGTCAAACCCACCCCGCCGCTGGCGCGGCACCCCTCCCAAGAGGGGATATTCTGTTCCCCTCCTCGGAGGGGTGGCCCGTAGGGCCGGGGTGGGTTGTCCTCGGGCTGTCCAAGAGGGGATATTCTGTTCCCCTCCTTGGAGGGGTGGCCCGTAGGGCCGGGGTGGGTTGTCCTCAGGCTGTAAGATAACGCAATCTGCCTCACATGCGACCGGGAGGAGACCGTGTCTGACGCCATGCCTCTGCTTGCCTTCTGGTCCCTGGCCGGCCTGCTGTGTATTGCCCTGGTCTATTATCTCTTTAGTATCTATGCGGCCTGGCGCTTTTTCCGGCCGAGTTCGACTGCTGACACGGCGCTTCCGCCAGTCACTCTTCTCAAGCCGCTCAAAGGCGCGCCGCCCGATCTGTACGACAGTCTGGCGAGCTTTTGTCGGCTCGATTACCCGATCTTTCAAATCCTCTGCGGCGTCCGCGACCCCAATGATCCCGCGGTTGCTGTTGTTACCAAAGTGCAGCATGACTTTCCCCAGTGCGATATTGCCTTGGTTGTTGCGCCCGCGGTGATCGGGACCAATTACAAGGTCAGCACCCTGCACCATCTGACGCCTCGGATGAAGTATGACTATCTCGTCATCACCGATAGTGATGTCTGTGTCGAGCCCGATTACTTGCAGACGATTATCCCGCCCCTGACGCCGGCGGAAACCGGCCTGGTCACCTGCGTGTATCGCGGCGGTTCCGGACACCCCCTGCCGGCCCTACTGGAATCGCTCATGATCAATACGACCTTTACCACCCAGGTCGTGGTCGCCAGCCAGATAGAACAGCCCGCGTATGCCTTCGGAGCAACCATGGCGTTCAAACGCGCCTGCCTCGACGCGATTGGGGGGTTTGCCAGGCTGTCCGATTATCTGGCGGATGACTACTACCTTGGACATCTCATCGCCCAGGCCGGGTATCGGCTGCGCGTCCTGCCCACTGTCGTGGAAACCCGTCCCGATGTCGGCTCACTGCGCGGCTTGTTTTCCCATCAGTTGCGCTGGGCGCGAACGCAACGAAACTGTCGTCCCGGCGGGTATATCGGTACGGTTGTGACGTTTGGCACGGTCTGGGCCGGTGTGAGCCTGCTCTGTTTTTGGACGTCCGTAGAGATGACCCTTCTCGCCCTCAGCGTCATCGGGGTGCGCCTCCTGACCGCCGCTCTGATGAACACGGTCTTTCTGCAATCGAGGCTGCCGCGCCCCGCCATTCTGCTGACCCTCCTCACCGACCTTCTTTCTTTTATTGTCTGGTGCACCAGCTTGCAGGGCAACACGGTCCGCTGGCGAGAGTATACCTTCCGGCTCCAAAAAGACGGTCGTATGGTGCGCGTCAACCCCCCATGTCCCCCCTGACGAAGGGGGGTGTTCCTTCACGTAGCGACGGGAGGTCGCGGTAACTCACGAACCGGATGCCCTCTTCATCTGCCGCTGCCCGCACCGTTGGACTCGTGAGCGCCGCAAGCTCAATATCTCTGCAATAGGTCGGCGTCCACCGTTCGACCTCGGGACACGGCAGGCGGGCAGGATGGCAGTACAGCTCCGTTACACCGGCTTGCAGTCGCGGGAACAGGCCGAGCAGATACGATTCATCCAGCGCGCCACTTTGATGCAGGCCAAACAGACGATCCGGGTAGGGAAGACGGGCGCGGCGCAGTTTTTTTTCCGTCGTCCGGGCGAGGAGTGTAAAGACAACGGACTCCCAGCGTTTCCTCAAGGCATGACGCGGGTCGAGCGTCAGGCTGGTCGTCAGGTCTTCTCGGGTCAGGCGCATGGCCGGAATGGGGTATTCCTGTGCGAGGGCCAGGAGAGCGTCCATAACGACCGGGTGCATCTGGATGTTGAGATGTCCATCAATATGGGACAGGGGTAAGCCCGTTTCCAGAAAACGCTCAAGCTGAGCCCGGCACTCGACCCGGATTTCTTCCCGCGCCCGCCGGGAGAAATAATACTGTAATCCGGCCCGGGTTGGGGCGTGGGCAAAATTCCCCTCGCCGTCGATAATCGTGCGGAGGTGCTGTTTGGAGAGAACGGCCCGCCCCTGGACCAAGGTCAGATGCAGCCCAACCCCGAGGCTGGGTGTTGAGCGGGCGAGCGCAACCGCTTCCTTCCAGGCCGGAGCCGTGACCATGAGGCTGGTATTGGTCAGAATGCCGTGCCGATGGGCGTGGAGTATGCCGGCATTGACCTGAGCGGACAGGCCGAAGTCGTCCCCATTGACGATGAGATAGCGGGCGCCAGGCCCATCCCCTGCCTTTAACGGCACGGAACCCCCCTCACCCTAGCCCTCTCCCTCAAGGGGAGAGGGAATAAAAGGGGAGCATACTCCCAATCCCTAACCCCCAATCCCCAACCCCTCATCCTGCGCATCGAGCCGTTCGATATCGGGCAGGATGTCACGTTCGGCGTGTTCGAGGTCTTGCGGAAAATCGATTTCCGTCCAGGGCAGATCGTCAACCCGTTCAAAGCCAACATGATGCTGGGCCAGAAACACCGGGTAGGCTTCTTCGTGCTCGATCGTGTCTCGGCCCTGGGCCACACAGTCATCGAGAATAGCGCGGAGGAGCGGCGCGGCGTCGTGGGCGACTTTGAGAAAACCGACCGACTCGCCTACCAGGTCGTAGTCGCCCGCCCCGCCCCGGATAATCGTCAGCACCCGCCCGGCCCGGGTGAGCAGCATTTGTTCCTCGCCGGTGTTCTCGGAACTCGCGTCCAGGAGAAAACAGCTTGCGTGCCTGGAGTGAACCAGGCGTTGCAGCAAACGGACCGGGAACAAGACGTCGGCATCCATGATCAGCAGGTCAGCGTCAAACTCGTTGCGGGCGCTCCAGAGCGACAGGATTGCGCCCTTTTCGTACTGCTCGTTCCGGATATAGCGCACGGTCACCGGGCCGCACCGCTCGCCGATTTCTTCGACTATCATGTCCCCACGATAGCCGATCACGATGACCGCTTCTTTGACCCCGGCAGCGCCTAAAGCGGTGAGGGTGCGTTCGAGCAGGGTTTTGCCACTGACCTGAATCAAACATTTGGGCCGCTGGTCGGTGATGGTCTGAAAGCGTTTGCCCACACCGGCCGCAAGGATAATTGCCTTCATAACTTCCCACCTGACAACACGTCTGTCAGGGCGTCAAGAAAACGCCGAAAATCGTCCAGGGTCAGATGGCCCATATTGGCCACCCGGAAAATATCGGTGCGGAGTTTTCCCTGTCCCTCGTAAATGACAAAGCCCCGTTGCTTGAGACCGTCATGCAAACGGGGATACGAAACACCTTGGGGTAAGGCCAGAGAGGTCAGGGAGTTGGAGCGTAATTTCGGGGGAAGGAGAAAGGCGAGGTCGAGTTCCGCAAAGCCGTCACGCAGAAACCGGGCGGCCCGACGATAGCGTTCGACCCGTCCTGCCGGTGTTTCCTCCAGGAGTTCGTCAAGGGCGGCATCCAGCGCATACCAGGCCGGGATGGCCGGAGTAAATGGAATGCTCCGGCGTTCCTGTGCTTCCCAGTGGAGCGGCAGGTGGAGGTATAACGAACGGCGGGGATAGCCCTGCAGGGCCGCCATGACTTCGTTCCGAACCAACACAAAGGCGACACCCGGCTGGCCCTGGATGCATTTGTTCGCCGTACAGGCACACAGGTCCACGCGGTCACGCACAACATCGAGGTCTTCGCCACCCAATGCGCTCACCGCGTCAAGCAGAAACAGCCGACCCTGCTGACGCACGATCCGGCCAATTTCAGTCACGGGATTCAGCAGGCCGGTAGTGGTCTCATGCTGGACCAGGGCCACCGCCGCGATAGCGGGGTCATCTCTCAGGGCGGATTCAATCTGTTCCGGGCGTGGCGCTTCGGTCCAGGCATAGGTCAATTCTCCGGTCGGGATACGGTGGGCTTCGGCCATCTGGCGCATCCGGTCGCCATAGACGCCGTTGTTAATCACGAGGAGTTTTCCTCCCTCAACCAGGGCCGAGGAGAGCATGGCTTCAACCGCCAGGGTGCCCGAACCGCTTACCACCACTGCGGTATAGCCCTCCGGGGCGAAGGCCTGTAGCAGTTTGGCGCGAACCGCGGCCAGCAGGTCGGAAAACTCATCTTCCCGGTGGCAGAGGTCTCCACGCAGGAGGGCCTGCCGGACGCGCGGAGAAACGTTGACTGGGCCGGGGTTCAGAAGAATGTATTGCTGCATCGTTTCAGGGGTTAGGGGTTAGGGGTTAGGGGTTAGGGGTTAGTGGCGAGAGAGAATCGTCATTCTATGGCTTCCATAAAGCGCCGGACGATATGCTGCGGCTCGTGCGTAATCCGCCCAATATGCCGCGCTTCCCGGTCCGGCTCAATTTTAATCAGCAGAAATGACGGTCCGTCTTTTGCCAGCAACTCCTGCGCCGCGGCGCGCAGTTGGTCGGTATCTTCAACACGGCGCACATCGACATAGCCGCTCGCGCGCGCCACTTTATCGAGCGCTACGCGACTGGAGATCGTCGGCTGGTTGCCGGTCGAGCCGTAGACTTCGTTGTCAAAAACAAGGTGGACCAGATTACGTGGCTGCTGCGCGCCAATCAGGGCCAGTGCGCCCATATTCATGAGGACATTGCCATCACCGTCAAAGACGACCACGCGCCGCTCGGGTTTATTCAGGGCCAGGCCGAGCGCAATAGATGAGGCCAGGCCCATTGAGCCAATCATATAGAAGTTGCCGAGACGATCCTCAAGATTGAAGGACTCCCGCGAAATAAACCCATTCGCATGGACAACCAGGGCGTCCTGGAGGGCAGGGATAACTATGCTCAGGGCCTGGGCCAGGTTCATGCGGCAACTCCAGGCGGGAGGACGAGTGCCGTCGGACGACGCGTCTGCTTGAGGGTCGCGGCGGCCCAGCCAATCGCGTCCTCCAGGGTCGGTTCTTCAAGCACCCGATACGGAATGTTCAGGGTGGATAACAGGTCGGGCAGGATATCTCCCATAATGATGTGCTCCGGTGCGTCCTTGCCCTGATAGCCTCGCCACGTAATCAGCAGCAGACAGGGCAGGGCGTAGATCAAACTGAGAGAAGACAGCGCGTTCAGGCAGACCCCCAGACCCGAGTTCTGCATAATGACAACCGGTTGTTTACCGGCCATATAGGCTCCTGCCGCCAGGCCCACCGCCGCGTCTTCACGCGTCTCGGCAATATAGCCGCCCCGTTCTTCGAGCGTGGCAATTACCCCCTTGACCAAAGAGCAGGGCACCCCGGTGAAAAAATCGAAGCCGGCATTCCTGAGGTGTTGCACAAATTGGGGTCCGCTAACCATGAGAGTCTGTTGGGTCCGTTGGGTCTGTTGGGTCTGTTGGGTCTGTTGGGTCTGTTGGGTCCGACGTAAGAGACTCTAGGGCTCAAGAGACTCAAGAGTCTCAACCGACTCAACCGACTCAATGGACTCATATAAGAGCAGCGGGAGGATTACAATCGAGGCGACCAGGACACTGCCGACTGCCAGGGTCAGCAGGAGGCCCATGCTGAAAATTCCGTAGTACTGGGCGACCATGAGGCTGCCGAACCCGACCATGGTCGTCAGCGAGAACAGGACAACCGCCTGGCCGGTGCTGCCGGCAATCAGGCTGACGACCGAGACGTCACGGCCGACTCGGAAACGATGGACGAGATGGATACCATTCTCCACACCGATGCCAATAATCAGGGGGGCGGCAACCATATTCGCCAGGTTGAATTGCACATCCCACAGCCACATCAGGCCGGCGGTCCAGATCATACCCAGACCGAGCGGCAGGACGGCCAGCAGGGCGTCCGTGACACGTCGGAGCGCCAGAAAGGTGACAACCAGGATGGCGAGAAACGCGTACCAGGCCGCCTCAATGTAGCCAGCCTGCATCGCCCCGATCGACTCGTAGCCAATAATCGGGGAGCCGGTCACATCCGGGTCAACCGTGCGCAACTGCCGAACGAACTCCGTCAGCGGCTCGCGCTCCCAGATGTTTTCCTTGGGATAGACCTGCAAAAGAAACCGCTGGCCGTCCCGGCTGACAAAGCGGCTGCGCAACTGCGGCGGGACATCGGCAAAGGTAATCGGGCCGGCCGGAGACAGGTTATTGCTGAGCAGGGACCATTTATCCTGAAAGTCGAGAAACAGCGCGTTCTGAAAAAAGGCCAGCCGCTGGTGGACGTTCTGTTCGGGCAGCGTTCGGAGCGCTTCAAAAACGGCCAGCAGGTGTTGGCGCGCCTCGTGCAGGAGCGTGGCGCTGCCGTTTTCCTGGTCGCGAATTTTGAGGCGGAGTTTATCCAGGGTCAGTTCGAGCTGCTTGACCTCCACTTCCTGGGGATCGGTGCTGAGCGGAGGGAGTTCACTCAACAGCGGGCGGATGATTGCAAGAAGATGGAGGCGCTCCGGCTGTCCGTCCGGAATCAGCGACGCCACGCTCTCAACGGTTTCCACGCTGGGCAGGGCCGCAAACGCCTGCGCCTTGTGACGCGCCGCTTCCGGTGTCGGCGCCGTGGCCAGGGCGTTCCAGGACGAACGTTCGGAGTTTGCAATAATGCGCTTTTCCCACTCCACCGACTCTGTGCCGTGAGCCTGGAGGTTCAGCAAATTATAGTCAAAAGAGACCCACGGCAGGGCCAGCAGGCTGGCTGCCGTTCCTAGTCCGGCGATACCGAAAAGGAGGCCTCTCTTCCGTTCGACGGAGCGGCCCAGACCGGAAAACGCTGTCTGCAAGGCCGTCTGCTGGCCCACGGGAACACGCCAGGGCCAGAACGAGTCCATCGCGACGATCAAGGCTGGCAGGAAAGTCAGAATCGCGAGAACGGACAGCAGGATGCCTCCGCCCGAAATAATGCCGAGTTCCTGAACCCCGCGAAAGTCCGCCAGGATGACTGCAAAAAAGGCGAGCGAGGTGGTCAAGGCCCCCGCAATAATACTGGGGACGGTCTGTTCAAACACAATGGTAATGGCTTCGGCCTGGTCCTTGCCCTTGCCACGTTCCTCCTCATAGCGAGTCATGAAGTGGACGCCGAAGTCGTCGGCCAGACCGAGCAGCATCGGCGCGATGAAGACGGTAATAATCGTCAGATGACCGACCGACAGGGTGACAAAACCCAGCGTCCAGCTCAGGCCGACCATGAGCGCTGAGACGATGAAGAGCGGATGCCGAATGCGTCGGAAAAAGACCAGATAGAGGAGCGCAATACCCGACAGGGATACCACCGTTGCCACGGCCGTATCGTGCTGGGCGCTGAGCATTTCATCATTGCCCAGGGCCTTCGTGCCGGTGACGCCAGCCTCCAGACCCGGAAACTCCGCTTTGAGGTCGGTAATCGCCTGCCGAATAGCCGCCATCGAATCCTGAAGGTCGTTGAAACCCGCCGCGGCGTCCTCTTTCGCCTCGACCATGAGGAATATATACTTGCGGTTCTCGGCAATGAGGAAGCCGTCGTCATCGAGCTGGGCCGTCCCGCCAAAAAACTCGGCCCAGGGCGAACGGTAGCGGTAGTCTTGTCCGTACAGCGCTCGCGCGATCTCTTGTAACAACGCGGTGAGAAAGGACAACTGAGAGTCGGAGAACTCGCCGGAATCTTCATCCAGTGGGACTCCCAGCCCAAGGATGTCGTCAACCAGGTGCGAAACAACGGCGCTGCTGACTTGGGTGTTAATCGCTTCGAAGAGCGTATTCAGACCGGGGTTCGTCAGCAGCTCATGAATAATCTCTTGCGAGTCTTCAAGACTCCGCTGTAAATCGCGCAAATCCTCAGCCGGCAGGTAGAGCAGCTTTTTGCCTTCCAGGGAGGAAACATCGACGCGGTAAAAAATCTCAGCAATATGGTCCTGCTCTTGGGCGAGTCGTTCACCCAGGCGCGTCACAAAGGCTTTGCCCTGAGGGATATCTTGCGGTTCAACAACCACGGCCACCTGGTCCACGCCGACAAACTCTTCGGCATACTCCTCATCGAGTTGCAGGTAGCGCTTTTCGGTCGAGATCAGATCATTGCGGCCGGTGACGAGTTCGAGATGTTGTGCGGTGTAGAGTGAGGCCGCAACCGTCAGCAGCAGACAGAGGACCAGGGCCGTCTTTGCGTACGCAACGATCCCCCGAGCGCAGGCGCGCAGAGCCTGTTTTTCCAGGGCAACGAGGCCTTGCTTCAAAGACGCAGGGATCGCCGGCACGGCTGGTCTCCACTCAGCGCTGGAACGTCGGTCGGCTCGGGGGATGGGTCACGATATCTGCCAATAGCGGCGGAGGGGCGGTCCGCGCTTATCCGGCCTCTTCGGTCTTGGCGTTCGCGATGGTCCGCTGCATCCGCTCCACCAACTCTTCGTAGGACTGCTTGGACATGAGCGATTGCACTTGTTTGCGCAGGTTGCTGGCCATGCTGACCCCATCGAGCCGGACGTCCCATATCTTCCACACACCCTCCGACTGGTTGAGCCGAAAACCGATGGTGACCCGCCCTTCATCTGGATTCACGACCGAGACCTCGGTCAGGGCCTCATTCCCCTGCTGCTGCGTGTCGCCGTATTCGAACTGTGTGTCAGCCAGAAACTCCGACGCTTTGGGATAGGCCAACTCACGCAGCAGGCGAGTGAGCAGGCCGATGAAATCAGCCTGCTTCTCTGGGCCGAGGGTGTCCCAGTGCGGTCCCATCAGCCAGTGCGACAGTTGCACAATGGCCAGGTTTTTTTCGATCTCTTCATTCGTGCACTGCGGGGGAGCGGAGGGCAAACCAAAGTCCTGGCCGCACGCTTGCATGGTCGAGAGCAGCCGTTGGGTCACCTCCGCCGGAGAATCGGCCCAGCCGAGCCGAGGAAAAAGGAGACCTGTCACCAGCAGGACCAGGATGATGTACTTCCCAGGATCATCCTGTAAATCCTTCAATCCTGATAGAGTTGTGAGCACGATCACACTCCTCGACACGCCAGACGCTGTTTTTCTGGTGTTTGCAAGAGGCCGGAGGCTTATTCCGCGATCTGCCTCTCCCGGTTTTGCAGGTAGAAGTCCTGCACGGCGCTATACATATCAAGCGAGTAGCGGTCCACACTCTCGAAGAGTTCCAGATTGAGGGAGCGTTCGTTGACCGCACTGGTGAGCACCGTGCCAGCATCCGTTGACGTGACTTCGACTGTGGATAAAAAATAGGTCTTCGGGTCCATGGCTCCGTCCGCGACCCGACCAATGGCGTCACGCACCGTGGAAGGCCCGATAAAGGGCAACACCAGATATGGGCCCGGTCCCACGCCATAGGTCCCGAGGGTTTGACCAAAGTCTTCTTCGCTTATTTCGAGCCCGAACTTGTTTCTGGCCACATCGAAAAAGCCGAGACCGCCAATCGTCGTGTTGATCATAAAGCGTCCGGCTTCGCGCGCCGCCCCGTCCAGCTTGAGCTGAAAGAGACTATTCGCGAAGCGCGGCACGACCCCGATATTATGGAAAAAACGGCGCACGCTGAGCCGCGCCGGCTCCGGTACAGCCCCGGCATAGGAGCGGGCAACCGGTCGGAGGATATGTTCATCCATCCAGATGTTGAAGGAGAACATCTTTTCATTAAAGGGTTCAAAAACGGACGGTTCGTACACCGGGGTGGGGCTGTCAAGCATGTCCAGTGAGTCATCCAGCCCCGGCTGCATTGCGCCATTCTGAGCAAAAGCTGTTGGCCCATGCAGGCCAAGCCCGAGGACCCCGACCAAACAGAGAACCATAACCCAGCCAAGTCGTCGTTTTTGCATTGTTCTACTCTCTGTATCGTTCTACTCTCTGTATACCAGGAGCTGAATACTAGGCGTTCCGGGTTGGCAGCAGAACGGTCGCCGTGCCAATGACCCAGCGTTCTCCGTCATCGTTCTCCATCCAGATATCACACTCAGCCGTATGTTGCTCTGCATCCTTTTGGGTGACAAAGCCCAGCAGGTGAATCGCACAGTCAGGCAGGACCGGGCTGCGAAACGTCGTGCCGATCCGGGTAATCTGCGCCGCCTGGTTCCACTCGCCGATCAGTCGGGCCAGCAGCCCCATACTCAAGACCCCAGGCGCGATCATACCTGGCAGACCCTCCTGGCGCGCCCCTTCGTCGTCCGTGAAGCGTGGAAAATCCATGCCGGCCGTCCTGGCGTACCTGCGGACAAAGTCTTTGGTCAGAAGCAGGTCGATAGGCGGCAGCTCATCGCCCTCTTCGACCTCCTCAAAATAGAGTGTTTTCATCGCTGCATAATCCTATGGTCAACAATGGCAACCTGCTGACCGTCCTGGTTTGAGATCTCATTCCGCAGGACGATGAAATACATAGAGCCACTGCGCCCGGTTTTCTCGTAAATATCGTGTATGGTGCTGACCATTTTCAGCCTGTCACCCGGCCGGACCGGGGCGAAAATCTCAACATCACGTCCGCCGTCAAAGCCGACCTTGCCGAAGCGCGGCATATGCTCGGGTGTCATCTTTTTGGGTCGGAGTCGAGTCACATAGGTCGGAGCCGCCACCAGACCGCCATAGGGCCCATTCACCGCTGCTGCTTCATCGGTGTAGAGCGGGTTGGTTTCTCCCAGCGCGTCCGCAAAACGTAAGAGGTCGGCTTTCTCGACCGGCGGAAAGTCCGTTTCGTCGAACACCTGGCCTAAAATGGACCGATCGAATTCAAGCGCCATCCACGTCTCCCCTAGGCGCCGCTGGCCGCCGGCTGAGCCGGGGCGCGCCGGACACGAAAATCAACCGGGCGGTAGCCGCCCGTTCGCAGCGCCGCAACCAACTCTTCCGTATTCGTAATATCTTTTTCAAACTCGGTGGCACAAATCCCGACAAAGCTCACCAGATGGGCATCGCTTCCCCCAAAGGCGTGGTAGCCATACGTGTCGAGCAGCTCAGCAACGCGCTCGTTCTCGCCTTTTTTGCTTCCGCCGTTCAGGGCTTCGACGCCAACAACGCCCTCAAGCGGAGGGCGGTTTTCATAGTGCTCAATCAAGCCAATGGTGGGCCGTCCAGGGTGACACGGCATAGCCACCCCGCCCATGCGGGCCACTTCGTCAATCACCTCTTGAGCCCGCAGGCGGACGTTGGAGAAGTCGAAGCGTTGCAGCATGGCGTCATTGACCCCATACACCAGGACATGCCCGTACTCGGTTTCGACCTCCGAGGCTTTGAGGATCAACAGGCCATACTTGTCCTCAAGCGCCCGGTAGTCGCTCTGGGTGTCGAACTGGCGGTGTTCGGTCAGCACGATGCCGTCCAGCGGCCGTTCGTCGCGCTTCCGGGCCAGCCATTTAAGATATGCCTCAACCGGCGCGCGGCTGTCGTCCGAGGCTTCAGAATGCAGGTGGAGGTCAATGACTCGTGCCATGGGATATCTGAGAGTCGAAGCAGTTTTTTCTGATTGCGAGTTGCCTATAGTGCCAGAAGCAAACGATTTGAGTCAAGATATATGAGTCGGTTGGGTCTATTGGGTCAGACTCAACCGACTCAATAGACTCAATGGACTATAAAGTCGGCTTGAACAGCGGCACCGAGACTTCCGGCGTTACGTCCTCGAAGGTGACTTCGACCGGCATGCCGATGGTGACGCTCTCCGGGTCACAAGCTACGATATTGGTCAGCAGCCGCACCCCTTCTTCCAACTCGACATAGGCCATGACATAGGGCACTTTGTTCCGAAAGCCTGAACTTTGATTCTGGCGGGTAATCGTAAAGGTATAGACGGTTCCTTTGCCGCTACAGCGCAGCCACTCAAAGTCCGGCGACAGGTCTTCCGGGCAAAAGGCGCGCGGATAGTAAAAGGCCGTTCCACACCCGCGACATTTCTGGACATACAGTTCGTGCCGGGCGCAGGCTTCCCAGAACGGCCGCGACTCTTCATCCACCCGTGGGACCGGACGGTTCGGTTTCTTTTTCTCATCAGCCATAATCACTCCCTCGTTCTGGACTGCGGCTATACGCCGAGGACCAGCGAGGCTCCGCTGTGCCGGAGCCCGAGCGTTCCGCCCGTTCCATGACAAAAGGCGAGTGCACAATCCTTGACCTGGCGTTCCCCGCACTCGCCCCGCAACTGTTTGACCGCCTCGATCACCAAAAAAATCCCGCGCATACCGGGGTGGTTGGAGGACAGCCCACCGCCGTCGGTATTGATCGGGAGTTCACCGCCCAGACCAATCCGACCGTTCTGGACATACGCTCCGCCTTCCCCTTTTTGACAAAACCCCAGGCTCTCAAGAGTGATGCACACGGTAATGGTGAAGGAGTCGTAGATCATGGCCATGTCAAAGTCGCTCTGGCTCACCCCGGCTCGTGCCATGGCCTTCGGGCCGGACTGCTTGGCCGCCGCGTCAGTAATATCGCGCATCCCGGCACTGGTATGGGCGCAGGACTCTGCCGCACTCAGGAGATAGACCGGCTTCTTTCTGAGATCGCGTGCCCGTTCGGCAGAGGTGACAACCAGGGCGCCGCCGCCATCGGAGATCATGCAGCAGTCCAGCAGGTGGAGCGGTGAAGACACCTCACGCGAAGCCAGGACGTCGTCAACGCTAATCGGGTCGCGAAACTTTGCGTGTGGATTCAGCGAGGCATGTTTACGCGTCGTCACGGCGATCTCGGCCAGTTGCTCGCTGGTCGTGCCGAATTCGTACATATGCCGCTGCGCGGCCAGGGCGTAGTCGCCAACGGTGGTCGGGCCGTAGCAGCCTTCAAACTGTTCGGGCGGGTCGCCGCTCCCGCCGCCTCCGGTGCCAACGGCAAAACGGTCCGAGGACCATTTGCTGCCGTACAGAATCAGGCCAACATCGCAGTAGCCGGCGGCAATCGCCGCCGCGGCGTGGGCCGTATGCGAAACAAAGGACGAGCCCCCAATCGAGTTGGAGTCCAGAAAATCGGGGTTGATATTCAGATGCTCGGCCAGAGCGATAATCCCCATCCCACCGACCCCCGAGGTAAACAGGCCGTTGACATCTCTTATGCTCAGCCCGGCATCGTCTAGGGCGCCTCGGGCGCTTTCGGCCATGATCTGGTATTGGGTTTTATGCGGGGCCCAACGGAGCGGGTGCTCGTAGACACCGGCCAGCGCGGCTTTTCGACTGATACTCATGCTATTCCCCTCTAGTTGAAGAAGGCCTGAATGGCGTCGCAGGCGGCCTGGGGTTGTTCGAGTGGCAGCCAGTGTCCGGCCTCAGGAATGACCGCCAGTTGGGCATGCGGAATCTGGTCCCGCAACTCTTCGGCCTGGGCGACTGGCGTGGTGGCGTCATCCGCTCCGGCCAGCACCAGCGTGGGCAGGTCGATCTGTCCGAGCTGTGCCCTCAGGTCAACCTGCTGGCAGGCCAGCAAATCAAAGTAGCGGACGCGCGGGTCGGTCTTGATCTGCTCCATCCAGCCTTCTTGAATGATCTCCTGCGGTGTCTGAGGCGAGCATGACACCTTGGTGAAGGGCTGTCCCTGGCGGCCTTTCATGACCGCCTGCCAGGTGCCGAGCAGCTCATCCGAGATGTTGAACTTCGCCGCCGTACAGGTCAGGGCGACGCCCTCAACCATATCCGCGTGGCGCAGGGCCAGGTCCATGGCAACGGCGCCACCCATGGAGTGGCCAATAATAACCACCGGGCGCACGTCCAGGGCCTGCCACAGACGATAGGTGAAGTCGCTATAGGCGGCCACGCTTCCCAGGCTTTCCGTTCCGCTCGAACGCCCATGGCCCGGAAAGTCGAAGGCGAGCGGACTGTGGGCGGCCGAGAGCATATCCAGCATTTTGTGAGCGAAATGGCCATTACTGCCCGCCCCGTGGACGTATAAAAAGAGCCGGCCTGTGCTGACATCAGGCACAACCGGCGGCAGCGTTGTCTGGCCGGTGTGAAAGTAATGCACCGCATAGCCGTCAACATCAACATACTTGCTTGGCATATCCCCTCGCTTTGAAAAAACTGCCACCTGACTAATCGGGCAGGGTCGAATTTGTCAAGGGTTCCGGTCTGCGCGGTGACTCGGGCTTCTCGTCTCACGTCTTTCGGCGCATCTTTTATGATGGTATAGTACACCAACGTATATGAAGGCACGTCTCATTTTCAAAAAGAAGGAGTTATACCCCGACGGAAGCCTAACGGAGATTCGTATCTGGCAAGTGGGAAAGAGCAAGATTTTTCCACTTGGGATTAAGTACGCCTTCTACTTTATCGGACCGGGGCCGAGTCGGGAAATCTTGGTTGGTTATGACAATCATCATGGGAAAGGAGATCACAGGCATTTCCAAGGCGTGGAGTCACCAGTAGTGGCCTCCAGTGTCAGCGAGTTGCTACAGAGGTTCCAGCGTGAAGTTTCAGAGCATTTACAAAAACAAGGAACAAAAATGAAGGGGGAGGTATGAAAGTCAAGCGTGTCAAGATTGGTGTCCGTCCTCCGGGGACAATTTTTGATGAGGCGACCGAAGTTCTCCAGCAGCTGGAGTCAGGAAGGCAGGTGCGGGCCCAAAGTGAGTGGCTGTATTTTTCCGATGTACGGGAAATGGGAAAGGTGCTTACCCCAAGACGTTTAGAATTGTTGAAGACGATCCATGACCATCGGCCCGACTCGATCCGAGCACTGGCAACGGTAGCGGGGCGCAATGTGAAGAACGTAGCCGATGACCTGAGCCTGCTCGTCTCGTTGGGACTCGTTGAAATAGAGAGTGGGGTTAGTCGAAAAAAAGCGCCTCGGGTTGGGTATGAGACGCTAACGGTTGAGGTGCATTTATAACAGGGGGGACTTGTCACTGAACAGCCTCGGCTCATCTGTCGCTTTTTAGTTTCAAAATTACGCCCCCTCAGACCCGCGCCAGCTCGCGCACCAGGACCTGCAACGAGTGGGCATTATACGCCGGCAAAAAATGGTCGATATAGGGCAGGGCGGCCTGCATGCCTTGGGCGCGCGGCTCAAAGCTAGAGGCCCCGTACATGGGGTTGATCCAGACCACGGTGCGCACCCGTCGCCGCAGGGCGCGCATTTCGCGTTCAATGATCTCGGTGCGGCCACTGTCGTACCCGTCGCTGATAATAATGGCCACGGTTGAGCGGGTTGAGCCTTCCCGCAGGACGCTCCGGTTCAACCTGGTGAGTGCCCCGCCGATATCCGTGCCGCCGGACCAGTGGCGGACCGTCTCACCGACCTGCTGCAAGGTGTGTTGCACCGAGCGCCGCCGCAGCACGGACGTGATTTCGGTGACGGCCGTGCTGAAAACCACTGTGCGCGCGTTCTTGAGTTCCTTCTGAATCCCCAGCATGAGCTGCAAAAGAAAGGGATTAAACGCATCCATGGACCCACTCACGTCGCACAGCAGGACGAGGCGGGTCTTGCGCACCCGGCGGTGGACCCGGGCGAGTTCCAGCATATCCATGCCGTGCCGCATATTGCGCCGGAGTGAGCGTCGCAGGTCTATCCGCCGACCGCGTGGGGACGGTTTGAGCCGCCGGCTGGGGCGCGTGGCGAGACGCTTGGCCAGGGCACGGACGGTGTGTTCGATGGGTGGCGCCGCCTCATCCCAGCGCGCCGTCAGGTTCAGGTCTCGGTGGGTTTCCTGTGCGCTGCTGTCTTCAAGCTGGCCGATAATATCCTGGTGCGCCTCCTGGAGGCCCTGCTCAAAGTTTCCGCGGAGCAACTCGGTCTGTACCCCCAGGCGGTAACCCTCGTTCTCTGCTGCTCCGTACCAGTAGGCGTTGAATACCCGATCAAATCGTTGTTCTTCCGCTCGACTGCTGGCCAGATTCGTCCGCAGGGCAAGGCGGAAGTCGGCCTCATTGCCAAACTGGATACCGCGCAGGGAGCGGGCGACATCAATGACTCGGCCCGGGGTTACGCCGAGTCCGGCCTGCCTGGCTAATCGACACAGCTCAAGCGTGCGCGTGAGCAAGGTCTCGGGCAGCGCGCTCACAGCCGAGGCTCCTGCGTGAGGCGAGTCTTCCATCAGCCTGTCCCCCACTAACCACTGACCACTGACCCCTAGCCACTGACCACTGTTACTCACTCCGTGCCGCCCCTCAGGATGGTCTCCGCCCCAATGGTCTGTAAGCGCTCAATATCGTCATGGTATTTCAGAATCACACCGGCAGTGTCCTCCAGGGTGTCGGCCCGGAGTTCGTCAACCCCAAGTCCGAGTAAGGCGCGACTCCAGTCCACACTCTCGGCAACGCCGGGGCGTTTGTAGAAGTCTATTTGACGGAGCGCCTGCATCACGGTGACAATGCGCTCAGCCAGCACAGTCCGAATCCCCGGCACCCGGCGCAGGATGATCTCACGCTCTTTGTCCGGCGTCGGGTAGTCGATCCAGAGGTAGAGACAGCGTCGCTTGAGGGCCTCGTGCAGTTCCCGGGTTCGGTTTGAGGTCAGGACAACACAGGGCGGCTGCCTGGCGGTAAAAGTCCCGATCTCGGGCACGCTGACCTGAAAGTCGGACAGGATTTCCAGGAGAAATGCCTCAAACTCCTCGTCCGCGCGATCGACCTCATCAATCAGGAGGACGACCGGCCGGGGGCCCGGATGACGAATGGCTTCAAGCAGGGGACGATTCAGCAGAAATTCATCACTGAAGATGGTGCGCTCAAGCAGTGGGCGCTCCTGCGGCTGTTGTTCGGCCATGCGAATATGCAGGATTTGCCGGGCATAATTCCATTCGTACAGCGTCGTCTGTGCGTCCAGCCCCTCGTAGCACTGCAAGCGGATCAGCGGCGTATCGAGTACGCTGGCCAGCACTTTGGCCACTTCCGTCTTGCCTACGCCGGCTTCCCCTTCGAGCAATAAGGGTTTTTCCAGATCGGCGGCAAGCTTGACGGTCAGGGCGAGCGCCCGGTCGGCAATATAATTCCACTGGGCAAATGCTGCCTGGACGGCCTCAACCGATTGAAAGACTGGCCGCTGCTGTTCCGACATGATGATTCCCGGGTTTCCTTCCTCAGCGTGCCGAGTCAGCGCTTCATCCCTGAGATGACCGCTCCCGGAGGAGCCGGCTACAGCGCCGCCACGCCGAGATCGTTTGCACGCTCGGCCAGCCGCCGCTCGAAAGCGGCCAGCTCGTCGTCCAGAATGTTGAAATATCTGGCTTGGGGGTGATGGAAGACGAGGGCCGAGACCGAGGCTTCCGGCTCCATCATATAGCCCTCGGTCAGCTCGACGCCGATTGCGGCGGTGACGGGCAACACCTGAAACAAACGCTCCTGGTCTTCGAGGCGCGGGCAGGCCGGATAGCCGAAACTCACCCGGACGCCGCGATAGCGGGCCTTGAAGCGCTCCCGCATGCTCAGCTCCGGCGGGTCGGCAAAGCCCCACATCTCCCGCAGGCGCTGGTGGAGCAGTTCGGCAAACGCCTCTGCGCCCTCAATCGCCAGGGCTTGCAGGATATGAGACTGGAGGTAGCGGCCCGACGCGCGGTACTGTTCGGCGAGTTCGCGGACTCCGTGGCCACAGGTCACGGCGAACAGCGCAATATAGTCCTGCTTGCCGCTGCTCGTCGGAGCCGCGAAGTCACTCAGACACAGGCCCTCGCCATGCTGCTGGCGGGGAAAGAGAAACCTTGCGGCAATATCTTTGCCGTTGGCACGATACAGTCGCAGGCTGTCGCCGTCGGCCTGGGCCGGAAAGAATTGATACACCGCCTGCGCGCGCAGCAATTTTTTTGCAACCACCTCATCCATCACGGCCTCGACCTGCTGGTGCAACTCGATGGCTTTTTCGTTGCCTTGCCCTAATAAGGTCTCAAGATTCCCCCTCAGCCCGAGGTGCTTGCCGTACAGCATGGTCGGGTTGAGATAGGCGAAGACCGTGTCCAGGTCATAATCGTCGAGCGTATGCAGCCGCAGGTCGGGCGGATGGGGGGCTGGCTGGTCGTGTGAGAGTGTAGCGGGCCGGACACGCCGCGCTTGGGATGTGTCTTGTTTTGGCGCGCGCTCCTGTTGGGCCAGACGTTCCCGCTCTTTCTCCAGGTCCAGCACAAGCCTCGCGTACCGGTCTTTATCCGTAATCTGGTTGGCCAGGTCCAGACCGCGCATGGCGTCGTTGGCGTAACAGACCAGGCCGGCGTACTCGGGCGCAATTTTATTGGCGGTAAAACGTGGCGTCAGCGCAGCCCCGCCAACCAGCATGGGGCAGGTCACTTGGGCCGTGGTGAGGTCCTGGGCCGTGACCACCATCTGCTGGGCCGATTTGACCAGCAGACCGGACAGACCCACCAGGTCGGGTTGATGTTCACGCACGGCTGCTATCAAGGTTTCGGGTGCGACTTTAATGCCGAGATTGACCACCCGGTAGCCGTTGTTGGCCAGGATGATCTCCACCAGATTTTTGCCGATATCATGCACATCACCCTTGACGGTGGCCAGGATGACCGTGCCTTTGAACCCACCGTCCGTTTTTTCCATAAAGGGTTCGAGGTGGCCGACGGCAGCCTTCATGGACTCGGCGCTTTGCAGGACCTCGGCCACGATGAGTTCGTTGTTGTTAAACAGGCGGCCGACCTCATCCATGCCGGCCATGAGGGGACCGTTGATAATGTCCAGGGGCGCCTGCTCGTTGAGGGCGGTGTTGAGGTCGTCTGTCAGCCCGTCTTTGGAGCCCTCGATGATATACCGCGCCAGCCGCTCATCCAGCGGCAGGTCGGCGCGCGTATCCTGAATGACGCTTTCTTTTTTCTGTCGAAAGTGGGCGGCAAAAGCGGCCACCGGGTCCTCGCCGCGCCAGTAAATCAGATCATTGGCAAGTTGTTTTTCCTCTTCGGCAATCGAGGCATAACGCTCCAGCTTTTCCGTGTTCACAATCGCCAGGTCGAGACCCGCCTTGACGCAGTGGTAGAGAAACACGGAGTTTAACACCTCACGACCGGCCGGCGGCAGACCAAAGGACACATTGCTGATACCCAGGATGGTCTTGCAGGCCGGGAGCGCCTGTTTAATCAGCCGGACGCCTTCGACCGTCTCTTCGCCAGCGCCAATATAGTTGCGGTCACCGGTGCCAAGGGGAAACACCAGCGGATCGAAAATAATATCTTCGGCGTCCAGACCGTATTTACGGGTGAGCAGCTCATAGCTCCGTCTCGCCACGGCGAGTTTCCGCTGCCGGCTGACCGCCATGCCCTGTTCCGGGTCTTCATCGATGCAGCCCACCACCACCGCCGCGCCGTAGCGTTTGATGAGCGGCACGACCTGGGCAAAGCGTTCCTCGCCGTCTTCCAGGTTGATGGAGTTGATGACCGCCTTCCCTTGTGAGCGTTCGAGCGCGGCTTCAATAACCCGGGTGTCGGTCGAGTCGATCATCAGGGGGACTTTGATCTTCCGCACCAGCATATCCAGGAAGGCGGTCATATCGCTCAGTTCTTCGCGGTCCGGGTCGGCCAGACACACATCCACGATGTGAGCGCCGCCCCGCACCTGCCGGCGGCCGATCTCCGCGCCCTCTTCAAACGCGCCGTCACGGATGAGCCGCTTGAATTTGCGTGAGCCAATCACGTTCGTCCGCTCACCGACCAGCATCGGGCGTTTGTCTTCGTCGATCACCAGGGGGTCGAGTCCGGAGACCACGCTCCGTTTGGTCGTCGGCAGCCGGCGCGGCCGCTTGTCCGCCAGCATCTGACTGAGCAGTGCGATATGCGCTTGTGTCGTGCCGCAGCAGCCGCCCAGCATATTGAGCCAACCGGCGTCGACAAAACGTTCGAGCTTGGCCACGATCATCTCGGGTGATTCGTTGTAGTGCCCCTCTTCGTCCGGCAACCCGGCGTTCGGTATACATAAAGCCGGAAAACGGGAGCACTCCGCCAGGGTGCGGAGATGATCGGTCATGAAATCGGGTCCGGTCGCACAGTTCAGCCCGAGCGCGAACAGGTCCCGATGCGCCACAGCGGTATAAAGCGCCTCCACCCCCTGCCCGGCCAACATCGTGCCCATCGTCTCAATCGTGACGGAGACAGCCACGGGTACGCTGTGCCCGAGCGTCCGAAACGCGTCGTCGATCCCCAACAGGCCGGCTTTCAGGTTGAGCGTATCCTGGGTCGTTTCCATCAGCAGCAGGTCCACGCCACCCCGCAGCAATCCCTCTGCTTGTTCCGCATAGGCCCGCCGCAGTTGGCCGAAGGTCACACCGCCGGTGACCGAAATCGTTTTGGTCGTTGGCCCCATGGAGCCGGCCACAAAGCGGGGTCGGTGTGGGGAGCTATGGCGTTGAGCACAGGCCCGGGCGAGTTGGGCCGCGGCCTGGTTGATGGCGCCCGTCTGCTCGTGCAGACCATACTCGGCCAGGACGATGCTCGTAGCGCCAAAGGTATTCGTTTCAATGATATCCGCGCCGGCTTGCAGGAAGCCAGCGTGAATCCGGGTGATCGCCTCGGGGCAGGTCAACACCAGGTGTTCATTACAGCCTTCGTAGGCCAGGCCGCCGAAATCTTCCGGGCTCAGATTCTGGGCCTGGATGGACGTCCCCATGGCCCCATCAAAGAGCAGCACCCGCTCAGACAGGAGGGCGCACAGATCACTGGCCCGAGCCGATAGCGAAGGGAGTCTGTCGTTCACATTTCCCACCTGAGTCCTTAAAGAGTAAACGTGTCCTCCAATAGATACACAGATGTTGGCACGTTTACTCTTTTCATCATACGGAGGCTGACGTAGGGAATAAAGAGACTGGAGCCAGCAGCCGTATCAAAGACCCAACCCTCAGCAGCCGATGACGTGCGGTGCCTCTTATACATGCCGGGAAATTGCTTGTCTAATAGGCTGAGTTGAGCCACTCTGAGCGTCTGCTCGCGCTGAACATGGAGGTGAGCGGGATGCCCGCGCTCTTAGGACGTGATTACTCTAGGCCAGCAACGTACGGGCGATGACCTTGAGTTCCAGAATGGGCTTGACGCCCTCAAAAATGGGTAGCACCAGGGCGTCCACGACATAGCGCGAGATGGCGTACTCTTCGCCATAGCCCCAGCCGCCGTGAATGAGCTGGCCTTCCTGAGTGACCCAGACCGCCACGTCGCAGGCCAGCAGTTTGGCCATGGCCGCGGTCAGCGTGGCCGCTTCGTCCTTGTCCATGGCCGGCGCCGCGGCATAGGTAATCTGGCGGGCGGCGGTAATATGGGCGGCCATGCGGCCCAGCTTGTACTGGGTAAGCTGAAAGTCTCCGAGCGATTTCTTAAACTGCTTGCGCTCGTCCGCGTAGGCCGCGCTGACCTCCAGCGCAGCCTGGGCCAGCCCGGTGGCGCGTCCTCCGGTCTGGAGCCGTCCCGCGGCAAAGCCGGCCATCTGCAAATAAAAGCCCTTGTTCAGCCCGGCCTCTCCGCCAACGAGGTTCTCGGCCGGGACAAAGTATTTATCGAGGTTCAACACATAGGAGTGCATTCCCCGGTAGCCCAGGGTCGGAATGGCGTCCCCCTGGAGCACCCCGCCGGTCTCCTGTTTCATCTCGAACGAGTGGCCCGGAAAGGCGTCTTTTTCAACAATGAATAAGGACAACCCACGCGCGCCGGAACTGGTCTCGGGATTTGTCCGGGCGAGCAGGGCGATAATGTTGGCCCGTCCGGCGAACGTGCACCACGCCTTGGCTCCGTCAATCACAAAACCGCTCTGCCCGTTGACCGTGGCCGGCTCGGCGCGGCATTTGACCGAGGCCACGTCGGAGCCGGTGTCCGGTTCGGTTACGGAAATGGCGACCATCAGCTCTCCGCTGGCAATCGATGGCAGCCAAGTCTTCTTCTGGTCTTCGGTGCCGCCGCGCAGCAGGGCCTTGGTCAGAATTTCCGGTCGGGTGATCAGACTGCCGGCCACGCCGAGGGAGGCCGCAGAGAGTTCCTCGGTGGTGATAATCATGGCCAGATTGCCCATGCCGCCGCCGCCGTACTCTTCGGGCACCGACATGCCGAAATAGCCCAGCTCTGACATGTTTTTGATCACGGATTCCGGAATCAACTCGTCATTGCGATGGACGCGTTCCGCAATGGGCGCGACTTCGCTCCTGGCAAACTGGCGCACCGAGTCCCGCGTCATTTCCGCGATATCACTCTCCAGCCACGAATGATTTACGCCTTTCGTCGCCAAAACAGTCTGACCGATTGCGCGAAAGCGGCTCTCATGCGCGCCGTCCCGGATGGCGGCCTTGACCTGAGGTTGTCCCAGCGTGTCGTTCAGAAGCGCCTCGTCAAATCCGAAATCTTCAATATGGGTACTGGCTTGTCCGACCAGGCGCTGGCCGACTTCGGCAGCAAACCCCAAAGCCATAGTGGCCGTGTTCTCGTCAGCGCTCTTTTCTCCGGCGGCTTGGGCGTAGTGCAGGCAGGAGCGGGCGGCTTCGACTTCGGTCGCCAGATAGGCCAGCCGCTCGGCATGCACCTGATGGGCGTCGATGCTTTTGCCGTTGTCGGTCAGGCTGCGGCCATGCTGGAGCGCCTCATCGCGGACTTTTTGGAGCGCGTCAACGATCAGGCCGGTTTGTTGGAGCGTGTCGGACATGCAGTTCTCCTTATGAAAAAGTAGAAGGGCGCAAAATACCACAAAAGAGGGAGCGTGTCCCGCTGGTGTGGATGAGGGTAAGGGAGCTTGGGCGAGTGGGGTGAATCTGATAGAGGGACAGACCGCCGATCAGAAGATACTGCGATAGAGGAGGACCGTATGTTCGTAGTCGATGAGGGAACACGTTTCGTCATTCCCCGTACCGAGATGACCTATCCCGGCCACAGCATGAAGCTGCACCGCAACGCGGCCGACCCGGTCAAATCGCCGGTTGACCATGTGATGATGGATTTTGAAGACGCCTGCCCATACGAATTCAAGGGACCGCAGAGTCGGCAGTGCGTCGTCGAAGCGCTCAACACGCTGGATTTTGGCAAGAAAGTCATTACCGTGCGGCCCAATAATATCCGCTCCGAGTTTTTTCTGGGCGACCTGGAAGCCATCGTCAAAGGCGCGCCGGATAAATTTCATGGCATTATCCTGCCCAAGACGCACGGGCCGGACGATATCAAATACGTCTCCAGCCTGCTCGATAATCTCGAACAGGAAGCCGGCTGGAAATCGCGGGTGCAGATCGAATCCCTGATCGAAATCCCCCAGGCGATTGTGAACGCCTACGCTATTGCGACCGCCTCGGACCGCATGGCCGGCCTCGTTTTCGGCATAGCCGACTTTGCCGCCACCCTGGGCATTCGTGAAGTCGTGAAAGACCAGAACATCAATTTTCTGTACTCCAAGCAGGCCGTGGTGGTGGCGGCCAAGGCCGCCGGCCTGCACGCGGTCGATAATGTCTATCTGCCACTATGGCGGAAAAACGACCCCGAAGAGAAAGTCCGGGAAATCGAGGCCGGCCTGCGCGAGAAAAATATTGGTGCGGCCAACCTCGGCATGGACGGCACCTGGGTCATCCACCCGCAGCAGGCCGCCATCGCCAACGCCTGCTATACGCCGAACGACGAGCAGGTCAGATATGCCTCCCGCGTCCTCGACCTCTACCACGAGCAAGGCGGCGGCTCGATGCCCGACCCGGAAACCGGCGAGATGATCGACGAAGCGACCATCAAGATCGCGCTGATGGACCTGGCCAAGGCCGTTCAGGCCGAGGCCGTCGAGCCGGCCTATCTGGCCGAACAGGCCGCCAAGAGCAAGGCCATCACCGGCTACGATATTCTGGAACAGATGCGAAGGGTAGGGTAAAAATAGGGGTTGGGGACTGGGGATTAGGGGTTAGGGAGAACAACACCGACTCAAAGGACTCAACTGACCCAAAGGACTCAAAGGACTCAACCGACCCAACCGACCCAACCGACCCAACTGACTCAACAAACCCAAAGGATGACACATGGAAACAGACCGACCCAAAGACCGGCCCTGGGTCATGCGGACCTATTCCGGTCACTCGACCGCACAGGCGAGTAATGAACTCTATCGGCTCAATCTGAGTAAAGGTCAGACCGGCCTGTCGGTTGCCTTCGACTTGCCGACGCAGACCGGCTACGACAGCGACCACGCCCTGGCACGTGGAGAGGTTGGAAAAGTCGGCGTCCCGATTTGCCATATCGGTGATATGGAAACCCTGTTTGCCGATATTCCGCTTGACCAGATGAATACGTCCATGACGATTAACGGGACGGCGGCCTGGCTGCTGGCCCTGTATATTGCTGCGGCAGAGCGCCAGGGGGTGGAGTCTCAGGCCCTCCAGGGCACGACGCAGAACGACATCGTGAAAGAATACCTGTCGCGGGGCACGTATATCTTTCCGCCCGAGCCGAGCCTGCGCCTGACGAGCGATGTGATCACCTATACGGTCAAAAACGTTCCTAAATGGAACCCGGTCAATGTGTGCTCCTACCATCTCCAGGAAGCCGGCGCCACGCCTGTCCAGGAGGTCGCTTATGCGCTGTGTACGGCGATTGCGGTGCTCGATACGGTGCGCGCCTCCGGGCGGCTCGACGCGGCCGAGTTTACCGCTGCGGTCGGGCGGATCAGCTTCTTTGTCAATTCCGGTGTCCGTTTTATTGAAGAGGTGTGCAAGCTGCGCGCTTTTGGTCAACTCTGGGACGAGTTGACGCGCGAACGCTACGGCGTTGAGAACCCGAAGTTGCGCCGCTTTCGGTATGGGGTCCAGGTCAATTCTCTGGGGCTGACCGAAGCCCAGCCGGAGAACAATATCCCCCGGATTGTCCTGGAGGCTTTAGGTGTGACGCTCAGCAAGGATGCGCGCTGCCGGGCCATGCAGTTGCCGGCCTGGAACGAAGCCCTGGGCTTGCCGCGTCCCTGGGACCAGCAGTGGAGCCTGCGGATTCAGCAGATCCTGGCCTTTGAAACCGACCTGTTGGAGTACGGTGATATTTTTGCAGGGAGCACGGTGGTTGAGGGAAAAACGAGCGCGATTAAAAACGCGGCCTGGGCAGAAGTCGAGCGCGTGACAGACATGGGCGGCGTGATTGCGGCCCTGGGCTATATCAAAGAGCAGCTCGTGGCCAGCCATACGGAACGGGTGCGGAATATCACTGCCGGAGATCATACTGTGGTGGGGGTCAACAAATTTACCGAGAGCGCGGCCTCTCCCCTCTACCGCGGTGATTCGTCGGCTATTCTCAAAGTGGACGAAGCGGCCGAGCAGGAGCAGGTGGCGCGCCTGCAAGCGTTTCGCGCAACCCGCAATCAGGCCGAGGTGGAGACGGCTCTCTCCGGGCTGCGCGCCGCCGTGCTCAACGGCGAGAATATCATGCCGGCCTCCATACGGTGCGCGCTGGCCGGTGTGACCACGGGCGAGTGGACCCGGACCCTGCGGGATATTTTTGGAGAATTCCGGGCGCCAACCGGTATTGGCGGCGCCGCGGCTGCGCGAACGGTCGATGGGGAGACTGCCCAAGAGCTTGAGGACCTGCGGGCGAGAGTGCGAAAAAGCGCCGCCACGCTGGGCCGACCGCTCAAGGTGCTGATCGGAAAGCCGGGCCTGGACGGACACTCCAACGGTGCCGAGCAAATCGCCGTCTGGTGTCGCGACGCCGGCATGGAAGTCGTGTACGAGGGCATTCGTCTGTCGCCTGAGCAAATCGTCACCAGCGTGCGTGATGAAGGCGTGCATCTGGTCGGTCTGAGTATCCTGTCCGGCTCCCACCTGCGCCTCGTTCCCGAGGTGCTCACCGGCCTGCGCGCGGAGGGCCTCAGCGACGTTCCGGTCGTGGTCGGCGGTATTATTCCCGAGGATGACGCGGAGGATTTACGGCAGGCCGGCGTTGCGCGGGTCTATACCCCGAAGGATTTTGAAATGCTGCGTATTTTGTCTGATATGGTTGAGGTGGCTGGGGGGTAGGGAAGGGGCTAGGGGCTAGGGACTAGGGACTAGGGGCTAGGGGCTGGAGCAAATAACGATGCTGTGCAGTCGCCCGTCATTCCCGCGCACGCGGGAATCCAGCCTCGCCGTTCACCCTGAGCGTCCTTCGACTTCGCCCCTGCGGGGCTACGCTCAGGATAAGCGAAGTCGGGGCCTCCCGGCCTCTGGAGGCCGGCTCACAGACTGCCCCGGACATGATCCGGGGTCCGGCATGACGAGAACGTACTGGCACGGCTACAACTCATCGGGAAACGCTCTAATGACCAACCCCCAATCCCTAACCCCCAATCCCCAATCCCCAATCCCCAATCCCCAACCCCCAATCCCCAATCCCTAACCCCTAACCCCTCCCCATGCCCCCCCCCAGCACCGTTGCCGCTCTGGTTGATTTTGATCGTCAGGCCATTGCGCGTGCGCTCAACCTGCTCGAAGACCGGCGTCCAAATCGCCAGACTCAAGCGCTCACGCTCCTGGATGCCCTTTCGACCCTGCCCGCGGCGGCCCATGTCGTCGGCCTGACCGGCCCGCCCGGTGTGGGCAAAAGCTCGCTGATCTCACGGCTGATCGAGCCGCAGGTACAAGAGGGCCGCCGGGTCGCCATTATTGCGGTCGATCCGTCGAGTAAGGTGTCGGGCGGAGCGCTATTGGGTGATCGTGGCCGGATGCAGTTATCTGCCGAGGTCTATGCCCGCAGTTACGCGGCGCGGGACCGTCTGGGCGGCCTGAGTCGTGAGGCGTTTTCGGCGGTGTTTCTGCTGCGACATTGCTGCGATATCATCCTGGTGGAAACGGTTGGGGTGGGCCAAAGCGAGACCGATATTGCTGCCCTGGCCGATACGACCGTCCTGGTCGTCCAGCCGTTTTCCGGCGACCTGCTTCAGTTTATCAAAGCCGGGGTGATGGAGATCCCGGACATTCTGGCAGTGAACAAGGCGGATAATCAGACGCTGGCGCAAAAGGCGCTGTCTGATACTCAGGCGGCGCTCGCCCTGGCACGACGGCCAGCCCCTCCTG
This sequence comes from uncultured Binatia bacterium (SeqCode), assembly GCA_965232605.1. GTDB lineage: Bacteria > Desulfobacterota > Binatia > Bin18 > Bin18 > Bin18. Next base: position 1,774,077 of record CBDDQA010000006.1, read on the forward strand.
AGGCCGAAACCTGGGACAGTCCGGTGCTGGCCGTCAGCGCGGCAACCAATCTGAATATGGACACGCTCAACCAGGCCCTGCGTGCGCACTGGCAACATCTGCAAGCGACCGCTCGTCTTGAAAAGAAACGTGCCGCCCAACACCTGGAGTGGGGGATTGGAGAAATAGTCTATGAGGTCGGGCAACGCGGCCTAGCCGCTCTGGGAGGCGTTGAGGGTGCGCGCGCAGCCTGGAATCAGCAGCCCGCGCACTGGAGCGTGGTCCGCAAGCTCTCCGCTCTGCTTGAGGGTGTTCAGTATCGGACCTGATGCTCTGATATACACGGAGAAGGAGAAGACCATGGGGCATATACTATCAAGCATCCTGTTCGCTGGGATTATCGGCATCCTGACGCCGCCGAGTTTTGCCCAGGAAAAGAATGAGGCCGAGCAACTCCGGGGGCAGTGCGGTGGGCATCAACACCAGCCCCAAAAGCGGCAGTGTTACCATACCGGGCTGGAAAAAATCCTGCGCGCCCAGGGCACCGAACACGCGCTGGCCACGCTGGACATGCTGACACAGAAAGACCCCGATGTGTTGCGTGACGCCCATCCCTACACCCATCATCTCGGCCGGGCATCCTTTGCGTACTATAAGGATGTGGCCGAGGCATTTGCCCGGTGCCGGGAGACCTTCTGGTCGGGCTGTTACCACGGCGTGCTGGAAGGCTATCTGCGCAGTCTGCCCGAGGTACGGGCTGACACCATCGCAGCGGTGTGTACCAGGGAGATTGATGCCTGGCAGTCCACGTTCTTGCAGTATCAATGTCTGCACGGCCTGGGGCATGGTCTCACCTTATACTTTGATTACCAACTTCCTACCGCGCTCGAAGGCTGCGATGCCTTAGCCTCGCCCTGGGAGCGCGAGTCGTGCTACAGCGGTGTCTTTATGGAGAATGTCGTGGCCTTTCTCCAGCCCCATCACACGCATCAGGAGGGCCATGCGGGCCACGCCGACCGTCCAAGAAGCTTGCTTCGGCCGGAAGACCCCTTGTATCCCTGTACCGCGGTGGATGAGCCCTACCAACGCGCCTGTTATCGGATGCAATCCTCAGCCATCCTGACCTTTTCGCAGCACGATTTCGCAAAGGCTTTTCAAGTGTGTGCCGGCGCACCGGCGGCATTTGTGTCTGTCTGCTATGAAAGCCTGGGCCGCGATGTGAGCGGTTTCACCCTGCGTAATGCCGAGAAGACCCTGAGCCTGTGTCAGCAGGGCAGCCCGGAGCAGGCGACAGCGTGTCTTGTCGGCGCGGTGAAGGATTTTATCTTGACCCATGCCGACCCACAGCGTGGATTGGCGTTTTGTCGTCGGCTTGACACGGCTTCAAAAGCAGCCTGTTACGCCGCGACCGGCGAGGTCCTCTTGTCGTTATACCCGGACAACCAACAGCGAGCCGAGTCCTGTGCCCAAGCGGAGACGGAGTATATTGACGCCTGCAAAGAAGCGGCTGCCGCCTTGTAACAATCCCCAATCCCCAGCCCCTACCCATACTCATAAAACCCCCTGCCGGACTTTTTGCCCAGGTAGCGGGCCGCGACATAGTTGCGCAGCAGCGGGCAGGGGCGGTATTTGTCGTCGCCCAGGCCGTGGTGCAGGCGTTCCAGGACCGCCAGGCAGGTGTCCAGTCCGATGAGGTCGGCCAGGGCGAGCGGGCCCATGGGCTGGTTGGTGCCGAGCTTCATGCCCTGGTCAATATCCTCTACGCCGCCCACCCCTTCGTATAAGGCATAGATCGCCTCGTTGATCATGGGCAGCAGGATGCGGTTGACCACAAAGCCGGCATAGTCCTTGGCCTGAATTGTGGTCTTGCCCATTTTCCTGGCCAACCCGTCAATCGTCGTATAGGTCTCGTCAGCGGTGGCCAGACCGCGCACAATCTCGACCAGTTGCATGACGACCGGCGGGTTCATGAAGTGCATCCCAATGACTTTTTCCGGCCGGTTGGTGACCGCCCCGAGCTGGGTCAGTGAGATGGACGAGGTATTGCTGGCCAGGATGACCTCCGGCCGAGCGATCTGGTCGAGCTGCCGAAAGATATTCTCCTTGATGGCGGAGTCTTCCGGGGCGGCCTCGATAATGACGTCGGCAGCACTCAGGTCTGCGAGCACGGCTGTGCCACGCAAACGACCGAGCATGGCGTCTCGCTCATCAGGCGACAACTTGCCCCGGTCCGTCAAGCGCACGAGCCCCTTGTGGATGTTCCCCAGCGCGCGGTCAACGATTTCCTGGTTGATGTCGTAGAGCAACACCGACATGCCCGCCTGCGCGGCAACCTGACCGATCCCATTCCCCATTTGCCCTGAGCCGACAATCCCAACTGTCTGGATGTCTGTTGTCATACGCCTGGTGTCCACTTCTGCTGAGATGAATCACTGCTCGGTGCTTCCGCTCGGGTGGAGGGTGCCGTTTTTTCCCGTCTGCGAGCCGATCCACACCTCGCCCCCCTCGTACAGTTCTTTCTTCCAGATCGGGACCGTTTCCTTGAGCTGATTGATCGCGTAATGGCACGCCTCAAACGCGGCGTGGCGGTGACCGGACGATACGGCTATGGCCACACTGGCCTCTCCGATATCGACCCGACCGAGCCGATGCAGCATGGCGACTTTTTTTACTGGCCAGCGCTCCAGGACTTCTTGTCCGATCTTCTCCATCTCTTTTTCCGCCATGCCGGGATAACACTCATATTCCAGCCGAACGACCCGTCGACCCTCATTGGTGTCTCGGGTCGTGCCGACAAAGGTTGCCATGGCGCCCGCGCCGGGGTCGGCCACAAAGGCGGTCAACTCGTCCAGGCGAATCGGGTCCTGGGTGATCCGACAGGACAGACGACTGTCCGTCAGCACGCCGCCGCTGACCGGCGGGATAAAGGCCAGCTCGTCGTTATCGCGCAGGGGGTGATCGCCATCAACGTATTCCTGGGCGACCGCAAAGGCGAGCGAACGCTCAACCTCGACGAGGGCCGGCTGCTCTTGTTTGAGCGTCTCCCAGACCGTCCTGACCGTTGCGCCTTCCGGCACTTCGCAACTGTCTTCGCTGCGGCCGAGTCGCTCTCGGAGCGAGGCAAAAAAGCGGAGCTTAATGTGCATGGCGTTCCCCCCGTAGCAGGAACATCATATGGCCGAGTTGCGGCAAAACCAGTTTGGTCATACCCAGCTCGACCGCGCCGGTTGAACCGGGCAGAGAAATAATGACTTTCCCGTTCGCGACCCCCGCGGTAGCACGGGTCAGCATGGCCGCAGCACCGATGTCTGCGTAACTCAGCATACGGAACATCTCGCCAAAGCCGGTGATTTCTTTTTCGAGCAGACCCTGGATTGCCTCGAACGTCGTATCGCGCGGCGCAATCCCGGTTCCGCCGGTAGTGATAATCGCGTCAACCTCGGCCTGGTCCAGCAGGGCCTGAACGGCCGCCGTGATCTGTTCGGGTTCGTCCTTCAGAATACGATACGCAACAACGGGCTGACCCTGCTCGGCCAGGAGGTCTTTGATGCGTTTGCCGCTCGTATCCGTCTCTTCAGTCCGGGTGTCGCTCAGGGTGATCACGGCGCAACGGACCGTGCGGTGGGCTTTGCCTTTATGCTCTGTTACAGCCATAGCTCCTGTGTATATACTAGGCAGGGGCGAGTTTGAAACCCGCCCCTGCCAGGACAGAGGGGACTACCCATGCCTGAAAAAATACGAAAGCTGGATCAACAGCGGCATGAACTCAAGGCGCTCCGCTATCTTCTGGATAACCATCCCGAGAGTATGCAGAACCGTGACGAGCTGCCGAGCCGCGAGGATTTCCAGACCGCGGAAAGCCAACTGATTTTTGACGTGTTAGTCAACACGACCAGCCAGACGGACGCGGTTCGCGCCATTGAAGACCTCGAGCTTGAAGAGACCGAAGTGGAATCCTTCCTGCGTCTCGGCGGACAGTTCTACCACAGCTACCCTCACATGGTAAAAGAACGAGGCCAGGCTTTCCGAGAGGGCAAGATTGAGATTCTTGACCCCAGCGAGTGAGAGGAACACCGCCCTGTTTCCACCTGCTCCCCTCTTGGGTGAGGTGCCGCGTAAGCGGCGGGGTGGGTTTTGGACAAACGAAGGAACCCACCCCGATCCTTCGGGCCACACCTCCAAGGAGGGGAGATGGGGAGAGGTGGCAAAGCCGCGCCCTGCTCAGACCCGAATATAGGAGCCCGGCACCGCCATACCCGCGCATGCTTCCGGATGCAGCATCTCGGCGAGGATTTCCGCACTCTCTACAATGCGCGGACCGGGCCGGTTATAATAGGCATTGCCGTCCGCCACATATACCCGGTTCTTTTCCACGGCCGGTAGTGATCGCCAGTCCGGATGCGCCGTCAGTTGCGGCAGGTCCGCCTGCGACTGTGGGATTTTGAAGCCACACGGGGTGATAACAATAACCTCCGGCTGGTAGGAAACCAGGGCCTCCCAGGTCATCGTTGGCGTGTGCGCGCCGGCCTCAACCAGGCCATATTCCCCACCCGCACTATCCACCAGTTCTGGAATCCAGTTGCCCGCCGCCATGAGGGGATCGAGCCATTCCAGACAAGCCACCCGCGGACGGGGTAAATGCTGTGTTCTTTGGGTGATTTTCTGGAGCCGTTCTTCTGCGTCCTCGATCAGTGTCTCTGCGGTTTTTTCCTGATTGGTGGCCTGGGCGACCCGACGGATATCCGTCCAGATATCGTCGAGTTTCTCCGGTCTGAGCGATACGACGGTCACGTCCGGCGTCAGAAAACACTGCACGGCGTTTTCGACCTCGGGCAGGGAAACGGCACACACCTCACACTGATCTTGGGTCACGATGAGGTCCGGTTTCAACCTTTGTAATGTCTCGGTTTGCAGACGGTAGACGCTCAACCCCTCCTGCACAATCTCGCGGACGCGAGTATCGATGTCACCGCTGGTCCCGCGGGGGTCAAGCTTGGGTTCGGTCAGGATGGGAAGCCCGACAACGTCCGAAGGATAGTCACACTCGTGAGAGACGCCGACGAGATGCTCGCGCAGACCCAGCGCACAGACAATTTCCGTACTGCTGGGTAGGAGTGAAATAATACGCTCTATCATGCGCTCGTCCGTTCCTTTACCAGCATGTCTTTATAGCCGCTGCGTTGCGGTCAGGGAACGGCTACAAAAATTCCCGGACGGGCAACCACAGGGAGTCAGCCCCCAGGGGAGAGGGGATATTCAGGACAGGAGAGAATATAAACGGCGGACGGACAGTCGCCCGCCTAGGCCATCGTGCATCAGGCTCCCGGGGGCCGGTAGGGGACGCTTTTGCCTATGGCCTCGTCCACGGTCTCGGGTGTCACGAGCACGGTGATGCCGATGTTGAGGGCGCCGGCGGCGCCGATCGTCAGGGACACGGCCGATGCTGTGGCGTCGTCGGGAAGATCGGCAATGATGTACAGGTCGGGTTCCCCGAAGGCGTAGTACAGCACCTCCACGCTGCCGCCCATGCCCTCAATGGTCTGGGTTAATGCCTCCCGCCGTCGCGTGCCACCTTCCTTCAGTAAACCGGTCAACCCTGACTGCGTATACGTTGCGTGAAACATGTATTTGCCCATTGGCTTCCCTCCGCTTGTTTGTTTGTTTCCATTCTCACTGACCCATTAAGGCTGGTGCTTCGTCATCCTGTAAAGGTATATTATTCCCGGCAGTGGGTTTCAATCCTCACCGGCCCGTTAAGGCCGGTGCTTCCTGAGAGTGGCATCGCGGAACCGCGCCTCGTTTGCATTCGCGGGATGGGGTGCCGTATGGTTCCGTAAAAAGAAGGAGGCTGCCCATGCCTGTGCGTATGCCCACCCCTCAGGATTTGCGCGATGCCGGTCGGCGCTTCGGTTTTGACGTGCATGACGAGGAGGTTGACGGATTCTCGCAGTATATCCGCGAGATGCTGCCGGCCTACCGCCGCCTGGACGAGTTGGTCGCCCCCACCGTTGCGGTCAAGTATCCGCGGCGGGATTTCGGAGCGCGGCCGGCGACCGAGGACAACCGCGACAACGGCTGGGCGTGGCGGTGCTCCATCCCCGGCGCGCCCGACGGCCCGCTGGCCGGCAAGACGGTCGGGCTGAAGGACCATGTGCGCGTGGCCGGCATTCCGATGATGAACAGCTCCAGCCTCATGGAAGGCTATGTACCGGCCGAAGACGCGACCATCGTCACCCGCCTGCTCGACGCCGGGGCCGAGATCATCGGCAAGGTGGTGAACGGCTCGCACTGTTTCGACGCGATCGGGCTCAGCATCTATCCTGGACCACAGCCGATCAATCCGGCCACGGGTCGCCACTGCGCCGGCGGGTCGTCAAACGGCAGCGCGGTCGTGGTCGCCAACGGTGACGCGGATATCACCATGGGCGGCGACCAGGGCGGCTCGATTCGCATTCCCGCGGCCTGGTGCGGCATTGTGGGACTCAAACCGACCTTCGGTCTGGTGCCGCATACCGGCCTGGCCGGCCTTGACCCCACGGTCGATCATACCGGGCCGATGACGAAAACGGTGCGCGACTGCGCCCTGGCCTTGCAGGCCGTGGCCGGTGCGGACGGTCTGGACCCGCGCCAGAAAGACGTCCGGGTCTCGGATTACACCGCCCACCTCGAAGAGGGGGTTGACGGCCTGCGGATAGGCATCCTCACCCAGGGTTTCGACCACGCTCAATCCATGCCCGAGGTGGACGCGGCGGTGCGCGAGGCCGCGCAGGTGCTGGAGCGTGCCGGGGCGACGCTGGCCGATGTTTCGGTTCCGATGCACCTGGACGGCAACGCCATTCTGTGGCCGCTCATGATTCAGGGCGGGAACGAGACCAATAAGCAGGATGGCTGGGGACACGGCTGGTCGGGCCACTACGCCCTGGATCACGTCAACTTCATGCACCGGGCCGTCAAGGCGCGCGCGAACGACCTGCCGCTGGGCCTGAAGCTCGTGCTGCTGCTCGGTGAATACACCTACCAGCGCTACGGCATGCACTATTATGCCAAGGCCCAGAACCTCACTCGCGCACTGCGGGCCGCCTACGAGCGGGTATTTGAGGACGTGGATGTGCTGCTCATGCCGACGATCCCGTTTACCGCTCCGCCCATGCCCGAAGAAGAACTCTCGCCGTATGAGTTTCTGTCGATTTTTGCCAACATGATCCACAATACCGGGTCGTTCAACGCGACCGGCCATCCGGCGCTCACTGTTCCCTGCGGCGAGCGCGAGGGGCTGCCAGTCGGCCTGCAACTGGTCGGCCGCCACTTTGAAGACGACGTGCTGCTGCGGGCCGCGTATGCCTATGAGCAGAGCTGAGGCCCCGACGCATGTGCAGCCGGCCGTCATTCCTGCGGAAGCAGGAATCCAGGTTCCCGGCCTACAAGACTGGCTGGCCGACCAGTTCCCGGGCGAGCCAGCGGTAGAACTGGGCAATGGTCTGCTCGAACGGACTCAGCGGCCCGCGCGCCGCCTTGCTCGAATGCATCGCCTTGGCGAGTTCGGTGGTCGCCAGCTTGTCCTGTTCGTTGACGCGTTCCATGACCCCGCGCCGCTGCGCGCCGATATCCGGGGCAACTTCGAGCAGGTCCGGCGACGCCAGATAGCCGCCCAGAATCCCGGTGCGCTCGGGTCCCTGGGGGTGAAAGCTCAACCAGTTGTTGCCGTTGGGCCGCATCGCCATGGTAAACGCCGGCCAGATATAGACCAGATAGCCGGTGGTGAGGTCTTCTTCGGTGAAGGTGTCCAGGCGTCCTCTGGGTGACATGGTGTGGCCGCCGGATTTGAACGCCTCGTTCATACCGCAGCGCATATGGGTGAAGGACAAATCCGCGGGTGGCGGCGGGGTATACGAATTCTGGCCCGGCATATAGTCCTGCACCGTGTCGCTGTGCAGCCCCATGTGGTGGTAGTACTCCATCGAGTTCTCGGCCGAGAGCTTCCAGTTGCCGTCCCAGACGGACTCGTAGTGAAAAATCTCTTTTTGCTCGGCCACGCGATAGTTGGCGATATAGCCTTCGAGCGTTCGCATTTGGGCGGCGAGCGGGGGCGCGTCTTCATTCAGGTTGACAAACAGGAAGCCGAACCATTCTTCGAGCCGGTAGCGCGGCAGGCTGCACTGCTCGCGGTCGAAGCGGCCCGCGCCCTCCATATGCGGCGCGGACAGCAAGCGGCCGTCGGTCGCATACGTCCAGGCATGATAGGGACAGACAAACCGGCGCGTGTTGCCCGCGTCCTGCACCAGCGGCATGAAACGGTGCCGGCAGATGTTTGACAACGCCCGGACCTCGCCATCGCCGCCGCGCACGATGATGAGCATGTCACCCAGGACATCGAAGGCGTAATAGTCGCCCGGATTAGGGATATATTCCGCGCGCCCGACACATATCCAGGCGTGCTTGAAAATTTTCTCGATCTCCAAGGCGTACAGCTCGGACGAGCGGTAGGCTGCGGGCGGCAGGCTGAGGCAGTCGGTGTCGTCGAGCGTGAGATACTCGCCGAGTACCGCCAGCAGTTGGGCCAGCGTGGGTTGACTCTTCACAGCGACCATGCGGAGATTCAATCACGAAACCGGCCCCAGGAGAAGGTCTTGGGAACGCGGTATGTCACCGACTGCGTTGATAAAAAAACAGCAGCGCGGCCAGCGCGGCAAGAACGCTCAGCCCGGTTTGCAGGCCGTCCGGCAGGCCAAGCTCAAGGCGGCTCAAGCCCAGGCTGGCGGCCAGTGCAATGCCCACGCCGGTCAGGGCCTCGCCGGCAATGGCTCCCGAGGCCAGCAGCACGCCGGGCTGAGAAGTCGCGGTTTCTGGGGATGAGGGCCGCCGGCGGTGCAGGAGAGCAGACAGCAGACCGCCCAGAAAAATCGGGACGCTCAGCCCGAACGGCAGATACATGCCGACTGCGACCGGCATGAGGTGGAGTCGGAAAGCCACCCCCCGTCGGGCGAGCAGCCGGTCCGCCCCAACCAGCCCGAGACCGATCACGGCTCCGCTCCCGACCAGATGCCACGGCAGATGACCGTCACCAAAAAAACCGCGCGCCAGACTGGCAAACAGTTGCGCCTGAGGCGCGGCGAGTTCCTTGCCGCCAATACCGCCGGGCGTGTAATCATGGAGCAGTTGCAGGACGGGCGCCATAATCAGCGCGGCCACGGCCACACCGCCGATCTGCATGATCTGCTGGCGGCGGGGCGAAGCGCCGACCAACTGGCCGGTCTTGAGGTCGTTGCACACATCACCGGCTGTGCAGGCCGTACAGCACACCACCGCGGCCACACCCAGGAGGGCCAGCATACCGGTCGTGCCCGTAAAGCCGAACAGAACGAGCATCAGCCCGGTCGCCAGGACGGTGGTGATGGTCATGCCCGAGACCGGACTGTTGGAGTTGCCAACCAGGCCAACAATATAACTGGCCACCGCGGTAAAAAAGAGGGCCATGACGAACATGAGCGTGCTGGCCGTCAGGGTCACATCCACCCGCCCGGTAAACACAAAATACACACTGCCGGTGAGCACCAGGCAGCCCAGCATCAGGCCGCCGACCCAGGGCAGCGGCATATCCCGAGACCCGTCCCGAGTTCCTGTCCGGGCAGCCGGCAGCAGCGCCCGGACGGCTGCCCCCAAGCCGCTCCACACCTGCCCGATGGTCACCACGCCACCCACGACCATAGCGCCGACCCCGATATAGCGCACCTGCTGTGACCACACCGCATAGGCGCGTTCAACCGGATTGTCGGGGCTGGAGATAGCCGCACTCAAAATGGGCAAGGTCAGCAGCCAACCCAGCCCGCCTCCCAGAAAGACGAGGGACGCGATATTGAGCCGGACGATCAGGCCCACGCCCAAGAGGGCGACGGACAGATCGCTGCCCAGATAGACGACGCTCTTGCCCACCAGCCAGGCCCCTTCGAGCGTTCCCTTGAGGACGCCGACAAAACTCACCAGCGCCTTGAAGACAAAGCCGAACAGGGCACCCTGAACGACCTGGCGCGTGTCCCGGTCGCCGGCCCCTTGACCGGTTTGCAGCACCGCGGCACACGCCACCCCTTCGGGAAAGGGCAGGCTGCCAGCGCTGACAAACACTCTGCGCATCGGAATCATGAGCACGACCCCCAACAGGCCGCCAGCCAGGGCGACCAGCGTGGTCAACAGCATGTCAAACTCGTGCCACACGCCAACCAGAACCAGGGCTGGCATGGTAAAAATAATGCCGGCGGCCAGAGACTCGCCCGCGGACGCTGCGGTCTGAGCCTGGTTGGCTTCCAGCACCGACTGTCTGCCCAGCAGGCCGCGCAAGAGCAGCAGGGAGACGACCGCGGCCGGAATGGAGGCCGACACCGTCATGCCGACCTTGAGGCCCAGATAGACGTTGGCCGCACCCATGATCACGGCCAGGGCCAGCCCGACGGAGATGGAGTAGACCGTCAATTCCTGCCGCATGGGCTTGTTACTTAGCCTGTTCCGGGCGGCATCGAAAGACTGGCCACGAACGGGTGCTGCCCACTATCGTATGTCTTGCCAGGACGAGACAAAGCTTCTACAAGCAGTGCCAGGGAGCGCCTGCCCGTTCCTGTCCGGAGCAACGTCGAAGGGCCGGCGAGTATTGAAACCTGATGTCCTACCGTCTTGGTGTTGACGTGGGCGGTACGTTTACCGACTGCCTGCTGATTGACGAAGAACGCGGCAGTGCCGTCACGGCCAAGGTGCTGTCAACCCCGGCCGACCCGTCTCTGGGCGTGCTCAACGGGATTGTGCTGGTGTGCGAACGGGCCGGGGCGGACGCTCGCGATATCGCCCATGTGCTGCACGGCACCACCGTTGCGACCAATGCGATCCTGACCGGCAGCGGCGCCCGGGTGGGCCTGGTGACAACCCAGGGCTACCGCCAGGTGTTACAGATTGCGCGCTCTTTTGTGCCCGGCGCGCTGAGCGGCTGGGTGTTGTATAACAAAAGTGAACCCCTGGCCGCGCTGGAATGTACGGTTGAGGTGTCCGAACGTATCAGTGCCACGGGCGAGATCGTGGACCCCCTGGATGAAGCCCAGGCCCGCCAGGCCCTGCGCAGCCTGCGTGCCCGGCAGATCGAATCCCTGACCATTTCTCTTATCAATGCCTATGCCAACGGCACGCACGAACAACGCCTGCGTGCGCTGGCGGCGGAAGAACTGCCCGGTCTGCCGGTTTCCCTGTCGTCCGAAGTCATCCCTGAAATGCAGGAGTATGAGCGGACCATTACCACGGTGGCCAATTCCTATGTTCGGCCCGTGGTCGAAACCTATGTGCGCAACATGAAGACCGAACTGGCCAAGACCATGCGGGAGCCCAAGCTCCACATCCTGCGCTCGGACGGCGGGCTGGCCTCGGCCCAGGCTGCCGGCCACTATCCGGTGAATCTGCTGATGAGCGGACCCGCCGGCGGGGTTTCGGGAGCCATCTGGGTGGCCGGTCAGGCCGGATACCGGAACCTGCTGACGTTTGATATGGGCGGCACCTCGACCGATGTGGCCCTGGTTCAAGACGGCAAGGCCCAGCTCCGGCGAGAGACCACGGTCGGAGATGTGACGGTCCGGGCGTCCTCGGTTGACGTGCGCTCGGTCGGGGCGGGCGGTGGCTCGATTGCCCACGTACCGGAACTGACCGCGGCCCTGCGGGTCGGCCCGCACAGTGCCGGCGCCGACCCCGGCCCGGCCTGCTATGGCAAGGGCGGCGATGAGCCCACCGTCACAGATGCCAACCTCGTGCTTGGCTATCTGCCGGCGGCGACCCGGCTGGGCGGAGAAATGGTGCTTGATCTCGCCGCGGCCGAGCAGGCCGTTGGTACGGTCGCGCGCGGTCTGGACATGTCGATCAAACAGGCCGCGGCCGGCATCATCGATATTGTGAATGAAAAAATGTTCAGCGCCCTGCGGCTGATCTCGGTCCAGCAGGGTATTGATCCGCGCGACTACGCGCTGACCGCCTTTGGCGGGGCGGGTCCTTTGCACGCCAATGCCCTGGCCAGGCTGCTCGGGGCCTGGCCGGTGATTATCCCCAGAGGGCCGGGCGTGCTGTGCGCCTATGGGGACGCCACCACGCGCTTGCGGAACGAAACCTCCCGCACCCTGCTGCGCCCGTTCTCGCAGCTTGAGACGGCCGAGGTGATGACGGTATGCGACGAACTCGCCCAGGCCGCGGCGCGTGCTCTTGATGCCGAAAACGTGCCGCGCGCAGACCAGACGACCAGCTTTGAGGTCGATGTCCGCTACCACGGTCAGGGCACGCTGCTCACCCTGGAGCTGGAGCGGCAGGAGTTGCAGCACGGGGGTTTGGCGGCAGTTGGGGAGCGGTTTGACCGCCTGCACGAGCAGTTGTACACCTTTGCGCTCGACTCCGACCGCGAACTGGTCAATATCCGGGCCGTTGTGCAGGGTACGGCCACCACGGTGACGCCCTATCGCGCCGAGCCGGGAGACGGCAATCCGGCCCGCGCGGCAATGGGGGAACAGCCGGTGTTTCTCAATAACACGGACCGGCCGGCCGTGATCTATGACCGGGCGCAGTTGTGTGCCCAGGACGTTATTCGCGGTCCGGCCATTGTCATGGAAATGGACTCGACCAGTCTGATTCTGTCCGACCATATCGGTCGAGTCGATGCGTATGGTAATATCCTGATCACCCCGGAGGCCTGATCGGCTGCCGGTCCACAGACACAAGGAGGACGATCATGGGCGAATTTGTTGAGGTTGCGGAGGCCAGAAAACTGTCAGGATTGCGACTCGTGCTGACGCTGGGTGTACCGGGTCCGTGGAGCGAGGCCGCCAAGGGCATTCTATATATCAAAAAAATTCCCTATGTGCGCGTCCGTCAGGAACTCGGCGGCCCCAACCCGGAACTGACCGAATGGACCGCGCAGGCGACGGCGCCGGTCGCGATCTGGAACGATGAACCGCCGCGTTCAACCTGGATAGAGCAGCTTTTTCTGGCCGAGCGCCTTGAGCCGACTCCGGCTTTGATACCGGACAATATCGAGGATCGGATGCGGATGTTCGGCTATTGCAACGAGCTGTGCGGCGAGCACGGCTATGGCTGGTCCAAACGTCTGATGCTGCTCCACACGGTCCTGACCGACCCGGACGCGGACGACTCGGCACGGGCCTTTGCCACGCATATGGGAAATAAATACGGCTATACTCAGGAAGACGCCGCGGCTGCGCCGGCCCGAGTGGCCAACATTGTGACGACGCTCGGCTCCCGCCTGGAACAGCAGCACAACGCTGGCAGCCGGTTTTTTATCGGCACGCAGTTGTCCGCCCTCGACATCTATTGGGCTACGTTTGCCGCGCTCATCCAGCCGCTGCCGCACGAGCTATGTCCGATGCCCAATGCCTTTCGGGCCATGTACATCAACACCGACCCGGTGGTGCAGGCCGCGGTAAAGCCGATACTGTTCGAACACCGTGACTTCATCTATCGTGAGTATCTTGAGTTGCCGATTGATCTGTAGGGTCGGCGGCGCGAGACGCGGGAGGCGACAAGACATGGCCGCGAACCAGACCAAGGTGAGCAAGAAGATAGATAAGGTCCTCCGGAAGTTGGACACGCTGGGAGACGACGACAAGGCGCTGGCCAAGCAGACGAGCTATCTGGGGCAGTTGGTGGCGCTGGTCAGGCAGGACTCGGAGCTTGAGCGTAGGGAGTCGAAGAAGACACGGCGTGTACACCTTACGGACAGTAAAGGTGACGGAAAGAAGGCCAGGAAGCGAAAGGGGTGATGGTATGGCCGCGAACCAGACCAATGTGCATAAGAAGCTAGATAAGCTGCTGCAGAAGCTGAACACGCTGGGAGACGACGACAAGGCGCTGGCCAAGCAGACGAGCTATCTGGCACAGTTGGTGGCGCTGGCCAAGCAGGACTCGGCGCGTCAGCATCAGGAGTCGCAGGCCATGTTGCGGGAAATGAAGCGGGACTCCGACCGCCAGCGTCAGGAGTCGCGGGCCATGCTGCACGAGTCGCAGGCCATGCTGCGCGACATGGGGCAGATACTCCTGGAAGTCAAGCAATCCTCCGACCGGACAGAAGAACGGGTGGCGGCCATTTTAGCCGGGACTCGGCAGCACTGAATTCTTTACTGCATCCCGGTAATCTCAAAATTCTACGGTCCGAAGGCGAACAGGCACCCGGCCCTTCGACTTCGCTTGCGCTACGCTCAGGGTGAACGGAGAGGCCGTTCGTGCTGAGCCTGTCCTGAGCCGAGTCGAAGGGCGTCGCCCCGCAGGGGCGCAGTCGAAGGACGCTTCGGGCCGTGTCAGGTGCATTCCACGGCCAAGGAGGAGGCTAAACGGGGAGGGGAATTCGCCACTGTGATGCTACTCCACCCCGGTAATCACAAAGTTCTGCGAAGCCTCCTGCCAGTCAATCCAGGCAGTCTCACCGGCGTTTGGAAAATCAGACAGCCAATAGCGGCCACTGACCCCTCTCAGAAACTCGGTTCCCAGCGTCGTCACCCGCACCCGCGTCCGCCCGAACACTGTCCCGTCGGCCAGCGCCTCGACCGTGTGCTCGCCGTCGCCGAGCAGGTTCCAGTTGAACAACAAGCCAAAGCCGTTGTCCGTGTCGCCACACACCACGGCCGTGTCCGTCCGCTCGGTGCCGTAGGCCGCAGCAATGGCCTGGCCGTTAAGGCGCACCTCCACCCGATCGGCGTCGCAGACCCAGCCCGAGATGAGCCCGATACCGCTTTGAAACGAGTTGACACTCGGATTCTCCAGGCTGCCTATCCCGGGGATCCCGGTCTGCGCCGCTCCTGTCGGGCGACTGCCCTCGGCAATCACGAAGTTCTGTGAGGCTTGCTGCCATTCAACACCGACCCGCTCGCCGGCTTGTGGGAAATCCGGGAGCCAGTAGCCTGCGCTGACTCCCGTCAGGAACTCGCTTCCCAGCGTGGTGACGGTAAACGTCGCCCGGCCGAACTCCCGACCGTCGGCCAGGGCGCGGACCGTATGCGTGCCGTCGCCGAGCAGATTCCAGTTATAGAGGAGGGCAAAGCCGTTATTGCTGTCGCCACACACGCTGGTCGTATCGCCCCGAATGGTGCCATACGCAGCCTCAAGTTTGGCGCCGTTCATTTCAATCTCCACCCGTCCGGCGTCACACACCCAGCCGGAGAACAGGCCGATACCGCTCTGGAACGAGTTGGGGGAGGGGTTTTCTAACGCGCCCACCCCCGGACTCGAAGGCGCGCTCTGACGGCGGTAGATCACGCCAAAATCGGCATTCCGCAGCCAAACCGACGCTTGACCCTGGGGCGTAATGCGGTCGGCGGCCAAGGGCTGCCTGACCAGGGAAGGTCCGCTTGAAACATTCCGGTCGTGCTGTGAGTACACAATCGCCCTGTCGTCCCCGGTATAGCCGGGCACCCCGTAGTCGCCCGCCACGGTCGCAATGGGCTTCAGGTCGCTGGTATTCAGATTGGCAGTGTAGATGGTGGATTGATTCAGAGCCTCGTCAAAGACATCGAAGGTCAGAAAGTTATCGCTGGTCTGGCTCAGGGCTGGATAGGCGATGTCAAGGCCGGGTATGGGTCGGATCAGAGGCAAGTTCGTGCCTGTAGCCAGATGCAAGGCGTACAGACTCCACTGTCTCAGTCGGGAGCCGTCGGCGAGGTTTATCGCGTTGAGGGCGTCGTAGATGACCCACTGCCCGTCATTGGTGAAATCCATCGCGTCTGCATGGAGAATGGTGTCTGTTGCCGGGCCATCGTAGGACGGGGCTTTGAGGGTGAAGGTTTGTGATTCACCGGTTGCCGAGTTAACCACGCTTATCTTCTTATCCGGGTTGCCCTGAGCATCCCGAAAGACAACTCCAGACAACTGGCTGTCGGGTGACATGGCAATCGAATGGACCAGACCGGGAAACCCGAGGCATTCTTCCTCGCTACCATCGGTCCCGATAAAGCAGACATCGTTCTGAGCATTGACAAAAACGGCAAACGAGCCGTCGCGGGAGACGGAGGGCCGGGCCGCAGCTAGGGTGGCGTCGGCGAGTTGAATACCGGGGGCCTTGTCGCCGCGGGCGTCTTCCAGCCGTCCCAGCCGGAAGTTGCCATACTGGTCCTGATACAGAAAGAGAGCGGCATCCGGCCCTTGAACGGCGGGAATATCCGGTGGGTCCGGGGTGGGAGGGGCGGCGGCCCCAATCTCGATGGCATCAAACGCCTCGGCGGTTTTTCGGGCCTGGGTTGACCCCGCCCCAAAGAGGTCTTCCGCCGATTGAATACAGGCTAGACGGGCGTCAATAAATTGGGAGTTTCGGGTGAGATAGACCGTCAGGGCGCGGTAGAAAATCCGTTCGGCGTCCCGCAGGCCAATGGCTCCGTTGAGGCCAGCGGCGAGCAGATAATACGCGCGGTTGATAATACTGCTGTTGATGTGCACGCCGCCGTTATCTTGGTCCCGAAGACGGGTCAGACAGGGGTCGTTTCGCTCAAAAAAATCCCTCATGCGTTGCGGATAGAAACAACCAGAGACGAATTGCAGAGAAGCAGGGTTGGCCATATTGCGCATCGGTCTGCCAAGCCCTGTACCAACAATCCAGTCCGGCCTACCTGTGGTCCGGGCTTCGATCATTTCCCCAAAGATGTCCGAAAATGCCTCGTTCAGCGCGCCGGGCTGGTTTTGATAGATCAGATTCGCCGAGTGGTCGATGACACCGTGGGTCAGTTCGTGGCCAATCACGTCAAGCGCCCCGGCAAACCGGTCTCCATTGCCGAACGCCATTAGCTTGAGGCCGGGACTATATAGTGCATTAGAAAAGTTCTGACCAAGACGCACTATCGCACGAATCGACGCGCCCTGACCATCAAGTGAATTCCGATTGTGCCGCTCCCGATAATAGTCGTAGACCTCAGAGAAGTTGTACGCCGCGCTGACCGCATCGGGCAGCCAGCCGGAGGTCGCACTGCGCGATGCGACGATTGGGGCACCACCGACAACGACAGGAAACCAGGCTTGTATAACCTCATGGTCAGATGTTGGTGGCAGATTCAGCGCATCGTAAATCAGGATGACACCCTCGCCCGAATTGGGGTTAAACATCGGCTTACTGGTATCAGCCATCTGGAAAATGTCTCTTGCCTGCCAGTACCAGACGTTGAGCGGACGGCGAACGCCAAACAGGTCCACGCCTGAGCCGGAGACGTTCTGGTGCATGACCTGGTTATAGGCGGTCAACTCGTCGCCGTTGATGGCGTCAATGATGACCAGCCAATGGGAGGTCAGGGAGATATGCAGTTCCAGTTTCCAGGCCAGCCGGGGCGGGGTGTCGCCGGGGGCGTAAATGATGAGTTCGGCTGTAGCGACCTCGGCTTTGTCGCCGTCGGTCAGCCCGGTGCGGGCGTATTCGACCGCGGTGGCTTCGTCAATGACCGGAACCGTGTCGAGCTTTTTCGGGGTGGGCACGAAGGCGCCATTCAGTGAATCGACGTGGCCGCTCGGGTCAAGATGGACAATCACCTCGGCCGGCCACACCGGCAGACCCTTATACTGCTGGTCAAAACGCAGATGGGTGCGGCTCAGGGCGTCGGTCTGCTGCCGGGTCAGAGTGAGTTCGGCCTGTGGGTCGTCCAGGCGCAGCAGGGCGCGATTCGTCTGGAGAAATGTGCGGGCCGTTGCCGCGTGGGTCTCTTGACCGGAGAAAAAACGGGAGAAGAAACCGGCCTGGGAGCGCTCCAGGGCCTTGCCCTTGATCTGTATGGGCGTGCCAACATTGGGACGGAGCCGAACGGAGACGGCCTCCTGGAGGCGGTCCCGCAGTTGGGACAGCGCGTGGCTCTGTTTGAATGTGAGCTGGGCGGTCGTCTGGTGCGCTGTGGCCGTCTGGTGGCCGTTCAGATGTTGGCGGAGACGCTGGGCCAACGCTATCGCCCGGGGGTCCGGGTCGGTCTGTGCGGACGGCTGGCTTGTTGGCGCAAGCGTGTTGGGCGGAGACAGCGGATGGAAATGAAAGGCCGGGCTGTTGCCGTCGGCCAGATGCTGGCTCAGCAGGAGCGTTGTCAGCAGCACGATTCCACTGCACAGCCAGCGTGTCGCTTTTCCCTGCCGTTGGCGAAAACGCTTTCTTCGGTCGAACATCGCTTCCCCCTGCGAATCACTGGCTCCGGCGGGAGTGCCGGGCCGTACTAAGCACACAGCATAGAAATGAAGTGAGTCCTGCGTATTCACCACGGCGCGGGTAGCTACTCCCGCGCCTATAGTGGCTGTTCTATTCAGCAGGCGACCCGACTTAGCGGGTTCCATGCTGGTGCTTAGCAGGGACGAAGATGCTGGATGAAGGGGAAAATGTCAACGCGAGGCGGGGATGATATCAGACTGGAAGGTTATTGCGTGGTGCGTATGGCTGACAGTTTTTGCAGGACCTCGCCCGTCTGGGCGTCAATCATCACCTCCCAGCCTTCGGCCAGGCTCAGCAGGGCCAGGACGTGATAGGCCAGACGCGGCGCTTTGCCTTCCGCGGCAAAGACTACGAGAGCGACCTCACATTTGAGACACCCGGTGAGGGAGTGGCCCAGATGGTCGGCAGTCCGTTGGAGGGCGGCCTGTTCTGTCAGACTTGGGTTAGTGGACAGACCGCGCGGAGTCGGGATATAGCGTCCCTGGACGAGGTAGACCTGGGCGGCCGTGTTCAGGTGTATAACCAACTCGGCGGCCCAGACCGGGACACTGTGAAAGGTCTGTTGCAGACGAACGTGGGTCAGCCCCAGGTCGTCGGTCGTGACTGAGTGGACCTGGAGTTCGTTGGCGGGGTCAGTGAGCCGAAAATCCGCCCGGTAGGCCTGCATGAATGCGCGGGCCAAGTCGCCAAACTGCCGGCTCGCTTGCAGCCGGGCAAAATCGGTGTCCTGCTCCAGGCGTTCGGACAGATTCGGCGCTTTCAAAAAAGTGATTGTTCCCCGGTGCGGGTCACGAAGGATTTCGGCCCCTGCTGGCAAGGGGAGCGCTCCTGCGGATTGCTGAAAACTGGCTGGCTGCGCCGGCATCGTGAGCGGTCGTTCTGGCTGTGCCTGTACGGCGCTACAGGCAAGAAGCGGGAGCGCGAGCAGGACAGGGCGTACTCGGGAATGGCGGCGAGTCATCTACTCAAAGCCGACGATCCGCACGTTTTCGAGCCGGAACTCACCGTCACGCTGGGCGTACCAGCCGGTGAGTTCAAGCGGGGTGCCGGGCTGGGCCTGAGCGATTTTTGCGAGCGCGTCACGAGGGCCGGTCACATCGAGGTCGGCCTTTCTCTTGCCGGCCCGGTGCAGAAAAATCTGTCGCGGGGTCAGCCGGGGCGAGTTGGGTGCAGTCACATTGGTGACTTCGAGTTGGAAATCGCCCCGATAGCCGGTCACGCCCAGCTGGATGACCGCCAAGGCATCAGGGGCCGGGTCCGTATTGAGAAAGCCGGTCACCACCACTTTGAAAGGAAAGCGCCGGGTCTTGGCCGAGGGTCGGTCGCCGCCCACCCCGACTCCGCCTTGCGCCCAGACCGAGGGGACGGGCAGCAGGCTCAGGCAACAGATGAGGAGGAGCACTGTTCGGGCGCGTGCCCTGTTGCGTTTCCCCCTCCCTAACCCTCCCCTCAAGGGGGAGGGAATAATGCCTCCCTCTCCCCTGGAGGGAGAGGGCTGGGGTGAGGGGGCGGCGCTGTGGACAGCAGGAGGCTGGAAAGCGGAGCGGCTGTCCTCTGTTCGGGCGCGTGCCCTGTTGCGCTTCCCCCTCCCTGCCCCTCCCCTCAAGGGGGAGGGAACAATGCCCCCCTCTCCCCTGGAGGGAGAGGGCTGGGGGGAGGGGGCGGCGCTGTGGACAGCCGGAGGCTGGAAAACGGAGCCGGTGTCCCCTGTGCGGGCGCGTGCCCTGTTGCGCTTCCCCCTCCCTAACCCTCCCCTCAAGGGGGAGGGAATAATGCCCCCCTCTCCCCTGGAGGGAGAGGGCTGGGGTGAGGGGGCGGCGCTAGGGACAGCCGGAGGCTGGAAAACGGAGCCGCTGCCTACTGTTCTCAGTGCTCTGCGTATGCGACGCGACATGCAAATCTCCTTACGCGGTGCTTTTTTGAATGGACTGGGCTAATAAATCAAGAGCGGTCTGGGTGAATGTCCACATATTTGCTTCCCGGTCTGGGCTGCCGGTCTCTAAGGTCAGGGTTTCTTCAACCGGTCCAACGATAGCAAAGCACGCATGGCCGGCTGCATCACCGTAACGGTTGCCGGTCGGTCCGGTTGCGCCGGTTTCACTCAGCCCCCAGGTGGTCTCAAAACGCTCCTGCACCTGACGGGCAAGGCGTAGCGCATATTCCTCGGTGCTGGCGCGAATGCCCTCAAGCGCTTCGTCGGGCAGGGCCAGCAGGGACCGACGCGCTTCATGGGTATAGATCACCCCGCCGCCCAGAAAATACGCCGACGCTCCCGGTACGGTCAGCAGAGCCGCCGAAATCAAACCGCCGGCTGAAGACTCGGCGACCGCAATCGTGTGCTTATGCGTCTTGAGCAACTCGCCTACCGTCCGTCCTAAGAGGGTTAAATTTTGCATGACTCTCTTTTACTGTGAGCGGCGAGGAAGAAAAAGCCCCGGCGGGAAAAGGTCTATTCAGACAGGGGTGCATCGCTCGTAGGCGTTGTCTTTCCTCCACTCTCCGTGGCCGCTCGATCCAACCAGGCCAGACTCGCGTCAAGAAACGGCGTCAGGTTTTTATACCGGCGCATACCTGGCGGAAGGGCGCGCAGGGCCGCGGCAAGCTGAGCAGCCCGGTCCGGCTGGGCGGCGAGCTGGGCGAGGGGTCTGACGTAGACGCGGATGGTGAACAGAATATCGCGGGTATGCGGCAGACGGCGGAGGGTCTGTCGTTCGATGCGTAGCCAGATGCGGTCGCCGGCATTCTCCGGCGTGATGTCGGTGTGTTTTTGACGGTTCCTGGTCGGCTGAAAAAGGGTCGGGTCGTCCATCAGGGCCCAGTTGAGCCGCCAGACGGGCCTCTCGACTTTCAGCCGGTCAAAAAACTTGTCCATGGTTGGGGCAAGCTGGGCTGCATAGCCGGGAATCGGCGCATGAATCGTATTGAGCGGCTTGC
The DNA here is from genome assembly GCA_965232605.1 of uncultured Binatia bacterium (SeqCode). Lineage (GTDB taxonomy): Bacteria > Desulfobacterota > Binatia > Bin18 > Bin18 > Bin18. The sequence continues at coordinate 1,795,174 of CBDDQA010000006.1, forward strand.
CAATTTTGTCCGCTAAACGCCAGCGCGTAGGAAAGCAGAGAGACGCGCCGACCAGACGGTAGACCTGGCTGTGTGCCTGCCGCTGCATGAGACATAAATCCTCCTGGACAAGCCGCCCGGCCAGGTCGAGTGGATGCAGGGGCGTAGTGTGAATCTGCCACTGCTGGCCGGTGGCAAGATTGTCGAGCCGCTCCCCGCTTTTCTTGTACAATTCTGGAAATCGGCTGGGGAGATGCTCGACAAGCAGGGCCAGGGCCTCAGCCGAACCTGGAGCCGCTTCAGGCAGGGCGGCAAAGACCTCGGCGTGGCGTTCGGCGAGGAGGAGTTCTTTCTCTTTGAGTTCAGCGACGCACTGGGCATCGGGCTCGATCCAGTCCTTGATCTCAAGCGGCATGAGCCCCATTGAGAGCCGAAACGGTCCGGCCTTGAACGGCGCGTAGTCGGGTGGGGACGGAAAGGGTGAATCTGAGGCGGAAGTGGTCATCAGTCTGCGGCCTGCGCGCCAGGTCGCCCCCCCTTTTCTTCTGGGGGGCCGCCCGGAGCGAGCGAAGGGCGGGGGGGCGAAAGGACGGCTGCCTGCTCTCTCTTCTTACGCCGCGTAGCGAAAATATCAATCTCCCGCCAGCGTCCTCGGGAGAAGCGCCACCACAAACCCAAGCCGAACAGAGAGACGTTGATGGTGCCGGCCAGCCACGGTCCGAGGGATTCGAGATTGGTAAAGAGTACCGAACCTAGGCTGAGCGGCGTGAAGACACACACTAAAAGTGTCATCGTCAGCCCGGCAATCCAGTACGTATCCCCCGCCCCGCGCAGGGCGCCGGCAAAGGTAATGCCCATGCTGTCAAAAACTTGCAGCAGGGCCGCGCATATCAGCAAGGTGCTGCCGACCTGAATAACGACCGGGTCCTGACTGAAAAAACTCAGGAAAGAGAAACGAAACAGGACATAGCCCAGGCCCATCAGCGCCATATACACCATGGCCAGAAGGAACGCTTCATACGTGCGTTGAACGGCAAGGTCGGGCTTGCCCTCTCCAATATAGCGGCCGACCAGCGCGGTCAGCGCCTGGCCGAGTCCCAGCGTGGGCATGAATGAGACCGTCATGTATTGAATGGCGATATTGCTGGCGGCCAGTTGCTGTTTGCCAAACTGGCCAACCATCAAAATAATCAAGACGCCCCAGCCCAAGACATCGATGGCCATTTGCGTCCCGGCGGGCAAGCCGATATGCAGCAGCCGGCGGGCCGCCGCCAAGTTTGGCTTCCAGACCGCACGGGTGGCAAACTGGGTTGCGTACGGCTGGGAGAGAAAGACCCGGAAGAGCACCGCGAACTGGACGACAAAGCTGAACACCATCGCCAGAGCCGCCCCCGTGAGACCCAGGGCTGGTGCGCCAAATTTGCCGAAGATCAAGGTGTAGGCGAAACAGACGTTGGCGATATTGGCAATCACCGTAGCAACCAGGGGGACCTTGGGTCGGTGCATGCCGTAGAAGAAGCCACTCAGCGCGCCAATGGCAACCGAAAAACCTATCCCCCACAGCCGGATGCGAAAGTAGACAACCTCAAGCGCAATAATGTCCGGCTCGTGT